>NZ_CP095100.1:0-2626360 GCF_025561465.1 Staphylococcus simulans | reverse complement strand
ATAAACTCCATCTTTCTTTAAAATTTTTTTGACTTATACACAAAATCACACCCCGTGGATAACTTTCCACACAGGCTGTTAATAATTATCCACAAGTTAATCACAATCGGTGGATAACTTTATTTAATTTTGCGTTATACACAGAAAAAATGTTGATAATTGTAAGTTGTAAACCGTTTATTTATCAAACCTTACAAGACTTATCCACACAATTATACTTATTAACAAATCTACCTGTCAAACTCTTGTGGATATGTGGTTTTTATGTGCAAACGTCTGTGTATAGTAACATAATTATCCACAGAATGTCACTGTTCATCTGTGAATAAGTGGATAACTTTTTGAATATATCTCACTTAAAATGTACTTGCTTTATAAGGTTGAATTTGTTATATTTTAGTAGTTGCTTGAATTATGACTAAGATATTGATAATTGAACTAAGTAAGGTAAGCCTTTTGATATAGATGCTTAACCTTTCGCAGACACCGTAGAAATACTTCGGTGATACTTGGTAGAAGGCTGTAATATCTCGGTTATATTAGATGAGGCTGTAGATGCAGATCTTTTCCAAGACTCTCATCACATTGTTAAGATGAGAAAGCGACTATAAATGAAGATAGATTCGATATGGAGGTGTTTTTACATGGTAAAACGTACTTATCAACCAAATAAACGTAAACACAGTAAAGTTCATGGTTTCAGAAAACGCATGAGCACTAAAAATGGCCGTAAAGTATTAGCGCGTCGTCGTCGCAAAGGCCGTAAAGTTTTATCAGCATAAGATCACTGACCTATCAGTGGTCTTTTTTTTGCTTTCATGCAGGTAAAAAAGATACACGGGTTGGAAAATACAGTTCTGATTCTTTACACTAGAACTTAATGATAGGGTAGGGGAGCAGCAAGAATAGAAAAATAAGTGAGTGATGGAAGTGGAAAAAGCATATCGCATTAAAAGAAATAGCGATTTTCAAACGATTTATAGAAGAGGAAAGTCATTCGCAAATCGCCAATTTGTCGTTTATGTCATGCCAGATAAAAATTTGACTCATTTTCAATTAGGAATCAGTGTTTCTAAAAAACTCGGCAATGCAGTGACACGCAATCGTATTAAAAGGGCAATCAGAGAAAACTTTAAAGTACATAAAGAAGATATGATTGCGAAAAAGATTATTGTTATTGCAAGACAACCTGCAAAAGATATGACTGTACTGGAAATTCAAAAAAGTTTAGAGCATGTACTTAAAATTGCAAAATTATTCAATAAGAGAATAAAGTAGACTAACCGAAGTCTTATATCAGACAAACGTCAGTCTAACCTCCATAGAATTCGAACACATATGTGGCAATTTACAATAAAAGTCATTACAATTATAGAGTTAGAAATTTAAGTAGAGGAGGCGAAGCAGCATGTTGGATTTAGATACAATTACCAGTATTTCTACTCCGATGGGAGAGGGTGCGATTGGTATTGTCCGTTTATCAGGAAGTCGTGCAATCGAAATCACTGATAAACTCTATAAAGGAAAGAAACCATTAGCTGAAGTAGATTCGCATACAATTAATTATGGACATATTGTCGATCCTGATACGAATGAAGTAGTAGAAGAAGTAATGGTATCCGTGCTGCGTGCACCAAAAACATTTACAAGAGAAGATATCGTAGAAATTAACTGTCACGGTGGAATCTTAACGATTAATCGTGTATTAGAACTTACAATGACGGCTGGTGCTAGAATGGCTGAACCTGGGGAGTATACAAAACGCGCATTCTTAAATGGCCGTATTGACTTATCTCAAGCTGAAGCAGTCATGGATTTCATTCGTTCTAAGACAGACCGAGCGTCTAAAGTTGCGATGAATCAGATTGAAGGACGTTTAAGTGATATGATCAAGCGTCAACGTCAATCTATTTTAGAAATCCTAGCACAGGTTGAAGTGAATATTGATTACCCAGAATATGACGATGTAGAAGATGCGACAACTGAATTCTTATTAGAGAAATCAGAAGAAATCAAATCAGAAATCGATCGTCTTTTAGCAACAGGTACACAGGGTAAAATCATGAGAGAAGGACTTTCGACAGTTATAGTCGGTAAGCCTAACGTTGGTAAGTCTTCTATGTTGAATAACTTAATTCAAGATAATAAAGCGATTGTGACAGAAGTTGCGGGTACTACGCGGGATGTCTTGGAAGAATACGTCAATGTGCGTGGTGTACCACTTCGTCTCGTCGACACAGCAGGCATCCGTGAGACTGAGGACATTGTAGAAAAAATCGGTGTGGAACGTTCACGCAAAGCTTTAAGTGAAGCAGATTTAATCTTATTTGTCTTAAACTACAATGAAGCATTAACAGAAGAAGATGTTAAATTATATGAAGTCATCAAGAATGAAGATGCGATTGTGATTGTGAATAAAACAGATTTAGAACAACATCTTGATTTAGATGAAGTTCGTGATATGGTCGGAGATATGCCAGTCATTGAAACATCTATGTTAAAACAAGAAGGCATTGATCAATTAGAAGAACAAATTCGTGACTTGTTCTTCGGCGGTGAAGTTCGAAACCAAGATATGACTTACGTTTCAAACTCAAGACATATTTCATTGCTGAAACAAGCACGTCACTCGATACAAGATGCAATAGATGCAGCAGAAGCTGGTATCCCTATGGATATGGTTCAAATTGATTTAACTAGAACTTGGGAGATTTTAGGAGAGATTATCGGTGCTTCTGCAAGCGACGAATTGATTGACCAGTTATTCAGTCAGTTCTGTCTCGGAAAATAAAAAGGAGGACAAAGTATGGCTTTGGATTATGATGTAATTGTCATCGGTGCTGGGCATGCCGGTATTGAAGCAGGACTTGCTTCTGCACGACGCGGCGCCAACACATTGATGCTGACAATTAATTTAGATAACGTTGGTTTTATGCCATGTAACCCATCAGTAGGGGGACCAGCTAAAGGGATTGTTGTTCGTGAAATCGACGCACTCGGCGGTCAAATGGCTAAAACAATCGATAGAACGCATATTCAAATGCGTATGTTGAATACAGGTAAAGGACCTGCAGTACGTGCATTACGTGCACAAGCAGATAAAGCTTTATACCAACGTGAAATGAAGCGTGTATTAGAAGATGAAGAAAACTTGCATATCATGCAAGGAATGGTAGATGAATTAATTATTGAAGATGACGAAATTAAAGGTGTGCGTACGAATATTGGTACAGAATACCGTTCAAAAGCCGTTATCGTCACAACAGGTACATTCTTACGCGGTGAAATTATTTTAGGTAACTTGAAATATTCAAGTGGCCCTAACCACCAATTACCATCTATTACACTAGCGGATAACTTACGTGAACTTGGTTTTGAAGTCGTACGTTTCAAAACAGGTACACCGCCACGTGTAAACTCAAAAACGATTGATTATGATAAAACAGAAATTCAACCAGGTGACGATGTAGGACGTGCATTCAGTTTCGATACAACTGAATATATCTTAGATCAATTACCATGTTGGTTAACTTATACAAATGATAAGACACACCAAGTGATCGATGACAACTTACATCTGTCAGCGATGTACTCAGGTATGATTAAAGGTAAAGGCCCACGTTACTGTCCATCTATTGAAGATAAATACGTGCGTTTCCACGATAAACCACGTCACCAATTATTCTTAGAACCAGAAGGTCGTGACACGAACGAAGTATATGTTCAAGGTCTTTCAACAAGCTTGCCAGAACATGTACAACGTGAAATGCTTCAAACGATTCCTGGCTTAGAAAAAGCAGATATGATGCGTGCAGGTTATGCGATTGAATATGATGCATTAGTACCGACACAATTATGGCCGACACTTGAAACTAAGAAAATCAAAAACTTATACACTGCAGGTCAAATTAACGGAACTTCAGGTTATGAAGAAGCGGCTGGCCAAGGTTTAATGGCGGGTATCAATGCGGCAGGACGTGTATTAGGCACAGGCGAAAAAGTATTAAGTCGTTCTGATGCTTATATCGGTGTCTTAATTGATGACTTGATTACAAAAGGTACGAATGAACCATACCGTCTATTAACATCACGTGCAGAATATCGTTTATTATTACGTCACGATAATGCAGACCTACGTTTGACTGACCTAGGTCATGAATTAGGCTTGATTTCAGAAGAACGTTACGCGCGTTTCAATGAAAAACGTGATCAAATCCAAGCTGAAATTGATCGTTTATCTAACATTCGTATTAAACCGAATGAACACACACAATCTGTGATTAAATCACGTAACGGTTCTCCATTAAAAGACGGTATCTTAGCGATTGAATTACTACGTCGTCCAGAAATGGATTACCAAGCAATCCTTGATATCTTAGAAGAAGAACATCAAATTCCAGCTGACGTTGAAGAACAAGTTGAAATTCAAACGAAATATGAAGGTTATATCAATAAATCATTACAACAAGTAGAAAAAGTAAAACGTATGGAACAGAAGAAAATTCCACACGACTTGGAATATAGTAAAATTGACAGCTTAGCAAGTGAAGCACGTGAAAAATTAGCAGAAGTTAAACCATTAAACATTGCACAAGCGTCACGTATTTCAGGCGTTAACCCTGCTGATATTTCAATTTTACTGATTTATCTAGAACAAGGTAAGCTTGAAAGGGTGAAATAAATGAGTGTTGAATGGTTGGCTAACAAGCTAGAAACACACGGCATTACATTGAACGACCAACAAAAACAACAGTTTCAAACTTATTATGAAATGCTTGTAGAGTGGAATGAAAAAATGAACTTAACAAGCATTACAGATGAATCAGAAGTATATTTGAAACACTTCTATGATTCAATTACAGCCGCATTTTATGTGGATATGACAAAAGAACTCAGCATCTGTGATGTAGGTGCTGGTGCTGGGTTCCCAAGTATCCCGTTAAAAATTGTCTTTCCACAGCTGAAAGTGACAATTGTAGATTCGTTGAATAAACGTATCCAATTCCTAAATCATCTTGCCGATGCTTTAGGGTTACAAGGTGTCAGCTTTGTACATGAACGTGCAGAGAACTTTGGGAATACCCGTGGAGACAACCGGGAGTCTTATGACATTGTGACAGCACGTGCAGTTGCACGTCTGACAGTGTTAAGTGAGTTATGCTTGCCGTTAGTGAAAACAGGCGGTCATTTCGTAGCGATGAAATCTTCTAAAGGTGAAGAAGAGTTAGAAGAAGCACGCTTTGCGATTGGGGTCTTCGGCGGCAGAGTTGAAGCGATTGAAACTTTTGAATTGCCTGAAGATGCAGGTGAGCGTCAAATTATTATCATTGAAAAGCGTAGTAAAACGCCTAAAAAGTATCCGAGAAAAGCCGGAACGCCTAACAAATCTCCTTTACTAAAATAAAAATAAATATTAGTATATAATTATATTTAGAGGGAGAGATTGCGTAATGAAAAAGCCTTTTTCTAAACTATTCGGTTTAACAAATAAAGATGAAGAAATGACAGGCGCTACTGAAGATGAACGCAATAATCATGTTGAATCAATTCAAATTGAAAAGATTGTGCCGAACCGCTATCAACCAAGACAAGTCTTTGATCAAAGCAAGATTAATGAACTTGCGGAATCCATCCAAGAACATGGATTGCTACAACCGATTGTGGTACGACCGATTGAAGAAGGAATGTATGAAATCATAGCTGGGGAACGTCGCTTCAGAGCTATGAGCAGTATTCATATGGCTTATGCAGATGTGATTATTCGTGATATGACGGATGAAGAAACAGCAGTCGTCGCTTTAATAGAAAATATCCAACGTGAGAATCTATCAGCAGTTGAAGAAGCGGAAGCCTATCAGAAACTGTTAGAGCTTGGAGACACAACACAAAGTGAATTAGCACAAAGTGTTGGTAAAAGCCAAAGCTTTATCGCAAACAAATTGCGTTTACTGAAACTTGCCCCTAAAGTGCTTGCGAAACTTTCAGAAGGCAAGATTACAGAACGTCACGCACGTGCTTTGTTAAGTTTATCTCACGAAGAACAAGAAGAAATGGTCCAAATTATTATTGATCAACACTTGAACGTGAAACAAACAGAAGCGAGAGTCAAAGCCAAAGTAGGACCTGAAAAAGTTAAAGCAGTGCCGCTTCAATTCGCCAAAGATTTGACGAAGGCACGCGAAACGCTACAAAACAGCTTTGAAACTATCGAACAAAGCGGTATCCGTGTCGAACAAAAAGAACGCGACCACGATGATTATTTAGAAATTAAAATCAGAGTATATAAACGTTAACAACCATTCGCCTCGTTGCGAGTGGTTTTTTATTTTCTTAAATAAAAAGCGAACAACTAATAGCTTTTTGTATATAATAGAAAAGGATGAGATATTGAAAGTGAAGGAGAATTAAGACATCTATGAAATTACAGCATTTATTTACTTCAGCAACAGTTTTAACCCTTTTATTAGCTGGATGTAGTCACAATGAAAAACAAAATGATTCTGCAAAGCAAGAAGCAAAAAGTAAAACGGATAATAAAAAAAGTGAACACAAATCAACTTCCAAAAAGGAAAATGAAGCAAACAAAGATGAGCAACAAATAGAGAAGGCAGTCAGCCAATTAACAATCAATGAGAAAATAGCTTTAGCAATGTTTTTACCACAAGAAAAAACAAATTATATGATATCAGCTGATGAGTTATTGAATCATTCATATATAAGATATACGCACGGTGTAGCTCTTGGTAAGATGTTAGGCGATGAGGCAACAAAACAATCTATTCAAGAGTATCATTTAAATAAAATGTTACCTGAAAGAATTACAAATGTGCCACAAAACGTAAAATTTTATGAACCTGAAGAAACTAAGCAAAACTTTGCTGAGCTATTTGGTTTTACAGGAAACCAGATTATTATTGCAGGTAGTCAAAGTCCTAAGACTTATGATGAAATTTTAAAAGATCGAGGGACTCATATCTATAACTTAGAAGATTTATACAAACAATATGGTCATAATCCAAACTTTAAAAAGGTCGTAAGTTTGGTTAAAGTAAGCGAATCAGTGAGGAATCCAGAGAGTGATAATGCATCTTCTTCTAAAGAAACAGATAATGCTACTTCAAATAATAAACAAAGAAGAAAGTTAAGTCCTGGTGATGTATATACACCAGATGGTAACATGAATAGTCAAGTTGCAATACACAAGGTAGAAGAATATATAGGACATAAACTAGATCCACGAAAATATGAATTTAATGGGCCTCCTAAAAGACATTTCGTTGATGATTACACATTGGATCATACATGGACTGTTAATTTTAGAAATTTAGAAACACATACACAGTATAATTATTCAGTTGATAAAGATGGAAAAGTAGAAAAACTAGATAACTTTGGTACGCCACCAGAGTAGTACTTGGTTCTGCAGTATAATACTGCAGAACTTTTGTATTTGGTAGGGTCGGCTACTTATGGTAAAAAATCCTCTTTATTTAAACTTTTAAATTAAAATTGTCAGAGTGTCTTTTGAAAGAGTAATAAATAATCATACTTAACTCGATCACTTTCTTTTAATTCAGGACAATATGTGTCCCGTACCTTCTATATAATGAAATTATATATTCAAATATACAAAGAGGAGCAAGCTATCTATGAAATTTAAACATGTATTGACTACCGCTGCAGCACTTTCAATTTTACTAGCAGGTTGCGGCTCAAATGAAAAACAAGAAGATACGCAAAAACACGAAGAAAAAGACAAAGCAAACCATCAAAAAACAGAGAAAAAAGAAAACACACAACATGAACAAACATTAAAACATGAAAAATCACATACTCATAAACAAACGACAGAACAAGCTATCAGCCAACTGACACCACAAGAAAAGGTCGCTTTAGCGTTATATGCACCTAAAACAGCTGAATTTACAGTGACAGCAAATGAATTATTAAACCACAGCTATGTCCAAAATACGAATGGCGGTTCGCGACAACGAGAAATTCAGCAATTAACACTTTATACAGGTAGTTCTGAAATCGTAACAAATAAACCTCAAAATATGGTAATTTATGGCACAACTAACTCTAAAGGTCCATTTGCGGCAGTTATTGGTGTGAGTGATACACAAGTGTTGGTATCAGGAACACAAGGTATCAATCCATATCAACAATTAGCAAACATGGGAGCAGTTTATAATATTAAAGATCTATATAAACAATACAAAGATGAACCGAACTTTAAACAAGTGGCAAATTTAATCCGAATCACAAATCAAGATGCACAATCAGCAGCACAAGAAAGTAACAGTAATTCAAGCTCTGAAAGTCATTCATCATCTTCTGAAGGTAAAGTCACACGTGCGAATGTGATTGATAAAGTAGAAGCATATGAAGGTCACAAACTAGATACAAGCACGTATACGTATAAAGAACCTGAACAAAAGAGTGATGGAAGCTGGGGCTTCTCATTTGTGGATAAATCAGGTGATTTAGCAGGATCATACATTGTGAATGCGGATGGTTCAGTGGAGAAATTTGATTCAAAAGGCCAACCTGAATAAAGAATATTGACTCTACGGCTTTTAGTGAGCTGTAGAGTTTTTCATTTTAACTTAAATTGATAAATGTCAGAATTTTTAGTACAATAGAAGTCATTAAAACTTATCTAGAGAAGTAGAGGGAATTGGCCCGATGACGCTTCAGCAACAGAAGATCCAGGCATTGAATCTGACTGTGCTACATCCAACAAGTATAACTTGAAAGATAGGTGCCATATACATAGAAAGCTATATGTCGCTTATAGGTGATATATAGCTTTTTTAATAGGCGCATCAAACAAAGGGGGAACTTAAATGGTGATTTCAAGAAGATTAGCGAAGATACCAGATAGTTATTTCGGAAAAACAATGGGGAGAAAGATAGAACATGGTCCGCTTCCTCTCATCAATATGGCAGTAGGCATCCCAGATGGGGAAACACCTAAAGGCATTGTCGATGAATTTGCGAACGCATTACGTGTGCCTGAAAACCAAAAGTACGGTGCGTTTCATGGAAAAGAAAGCTTTAAGCAAGCGATTGTTGATTTCTATAAACGACAATATAATGTTGAATTGGATAAAGATGATGAAGTCTGTATTTTATATGGCACAAAGAATGGATTAGTAGGTTTGCCGAATTGTATTGTTAACCCTGAAGATTACGTTTTATTGCCAGATCCAGGTTATACAGATTACCTAGCAGGGGTGTTGTTCGCAGATGCGAAACCTTATGCGTTAGAGTTAGAACCACCATATTATCAACCTGACTTTGATAAAGTGCCAGGGGAAGTCTTAAGTCAGACTAAATTGATTTATTTAACGTATCCTAATAACCCGACTGGATCAACTGTTACACAAGATGTCTTTGATGATGTAGTTCAAAAGTTCAGAGGTACACAAACGAAAATTGTACATGATTTTGCCTATGCAGCGTTCGGTTTTGACCATAAAAATCCGAGTATCCTACAGACAGCTGGAGGCAAAGAAGTCGCAATCGAGGTGTATTCACTTTCTAAAGGCTATAATATGTCTGGCTATCGTGTCGGTTTCGCAGTCGGCAACAAAGATGTGATTCAAGCTTTGAAGAAATATCATACACATCACCATGCGGGTATGTTTGGTGCGCTTCAAGATGCGGCGACATTTGCGCTTAACAACTATGATTATTTCTTAGATAAACAAAGTGAAGTCTTTAAAGCACGTCGCGATCGTTTCACTTCGATTTTAGATGAAGGAAACATCCCTTATGAACCGATGACAGGTGGCATCTTCTTATGGTTGAAAGCACCAAAAGGATATGACGGAGAACAATTTGTGGAATTCTTACTTCAAGATCAATCTATTTTAGTGGCGCCAGGTATTCCATTTGGTGAAAATGGACGTCATTATGTAAGGGTGTCTCTTGCGTTAGAGGATGAGCAATTAGATGAAGCAGCGAAGCGGTTGAAATCACTTAGTGCGATGTACAAAGAATCATCTTTTATTTAAGTAGTGAATAAAATCCCTCACAACGTTGTTATAGAGACGTTTATACGTATATTATTGATTGTAAGAAGTTTCAAAAGGTATTATGATATTACTGTAATAAAAACACTCAGGAACTCTGGAAAGTAGCTGAGTGTAAAAATGTTAGGCGTATGGTCTAAGCCATATTCTACCTAGGCTTATGAGATAGTCGGTTGTGCTCTAACACAATCGGCTATTATTTATTATCTTTTAAACAAAAATGAAGCACTGAATATAAAGTTTTTTGTTCACGGGGTGGTGGGACATGTACTTTATATTCAGTGCTTTTTTATAAGTAGTAAAAAGGAGTATAGTGATTACCCATTATCGAGAGAGTGGGTAATCGGAATTTACTTACTATTTTGTATCGGGTTCAAAATAGTAACATTTATGAAAAGAATTGTTCTTATCGGGTTAAGAACAGTGGCGATTCATTGCCCCAATTCCTGTGGACCCAGGGCAATGTAGCCAACTTTTATTGTATTTACTCATAACTTTTAAAGGAGTTTCGTTTTTAAGATTTAATAATGGCTGCATGTCATGGATGATCGCGGGTCCATGACTATGCGTTTGGCTTAATCGCAAATGCACGGACCGGGAATCCTGGCGCATCTGCCGGTTTTGGACATATTGTATAAATCACTGCGCCTCGTTCTGGGAGGCGGTCTAAATTCGTTAGGAGCTCAATTTGGTACGTGTCTTGTCCGAGTACATAACGTTCACCGATTAAGTCGCCGTGTTTTGCGACATCGACTGAAGCGTCTGTATCGAATGTTTCATGACCGACTGAACGTACACCGCGTTCTTCAAGTAAGAATTGTAATGCATCGAGTGACCATCCGGGTGCGTGAGGGTTACCTTCGGCATCTTTATTCTCAAATTGCTCCACATTCGGCCAACGGTGTGACCAATCACTGCGGAATGCGACGAACGTATCAGGTTCGATTCGGCCATGTTGTGCTTCCCACTCAAGTAAATGATCGCGAGTTAAACGGAAATCGGGGTTTTCCGCAACTTCTTTAGAGTAATCAAGTACGATAAGCGGTAACACTAATTCTTTCAAATCTAATTCATGTAAATATCTTCTGTTTTCGACAAAGTGGATGGGGGCATCGATATGTGTGCCATATTGTGTGGCAACACTCCATCTTTGTACAAAATAACCATCTTCTGCAACGGTACTGATTGTATCAATATATGCAGCTTCTAATGCGCTGAAATGTGGGCTGTCTGTGTCAAAGGTATGGGTTAAATCGACCCATTCACTTTCTTTTAGACTTTTCAGCTGATCCCATAAAGGATAACTCATTATAAACACCTCATGACTGCTTAAAATTGTAGGGCTGATACAAGTGTATTCACGAGTGAGTTTTAAGACTGCGGGCTCACTCGTAAACCACTCATGACAAGTGAATTAAGCTGTTTCTTGTCCTTCTTTGTTTCTTAATTTTTTAACTGCTGAAACTAATACTGTTAATGCTTCTTTTACTTGATCTTCGTTACGTGTTTTCAAACCGCAGTCTGGGTTAACCCAGAATAATGAACGGTCGATTTCTTGTAAACCACGGTTGATTGCGACTGTGATTTCTTCTTCAGTCGGGATACGTGGACTGTGGATATCATATACACCTAATCCGATACCTAAATCATACGTTACATCCTCGAAGTCTTTGATTAAAGCACCATGGCTGCGTGATGTTTCGATTGAGATAACATCTGCATCCAAGTCGTGGATAGTATGGATGATTTCGCCGAATTGAGAATAGCACATATGCGTATGGATTTGCGTCGCATCTGACACTGAAGATGTTGCTAAGCGGAATGAACGTAACGCTTGTTTCAAGTATTCTTCATGGTATTCAGAGCGTAATGGTAAACCTTCACGTAATGCTGGTTCATCTACTTGGATAATTTTAATGCCTGCATCTTCTAATGCTAAAACTTCTTCATTGATAGCTAAAGCGATTTGGTCTTGTACTTCATGACGTGGGATGTCTACACGTTCGAATGACCAGTTTAAGATAGTTACAGGACCAGTCAACATACCTTTTACAGGGTGGTCAGTTAAGCTTTGCGCATAAGCTGTTTCTTCCACTGTGATTGGTTTAGTCCATTTAACATCTCCATAGATAACTGGTGGTTTAACAGCACGAGATCCGTATGATTGAACCCAACCGTATTTTGTAACTAAGAAGCCTTGTAAACGTTCACCGAAGAACTCAACCATGTCATTACGTTCGAACTCACCATGTACAAATACATCTAAGCCGATATCTTCTTGGATTTGAATCCAGCGTGCGATTTCATCGCGTAAGAATTGGTTATATTCTTCATCACTGATACGTTGGTTTTTCCAGTCAGCACGTTTTTTACGAACTTCTTTCGTTTGTGGGAATGAACCGATTGTTGTTGTTGGTAATTCTGGTAATTTTAAGCGTGCATCTTGAATTTTCTTACGTTCAGGGAATGCTGATTCACGTTGTGTACGTACGCTGTCAAAGTCATATTCAAGGTTTTTGAAAGCTTGGTTTTGGAAGCGTTCGTAAGCTGCTTTTAATTTGTCATATTTTTCACTGTCACCGTTATTGATGACACGTTTTAATGCGTCTAATTCGTCTAATTTTTCAGTTGCAAAGCTTAAACCTTCTTCAATTGATTCATCTAGTTCTTCATCATCTAATGAAACAGGAACATGTAGTAATGAAGATGATGGTTGGATAACTAACTCATCTGTATAGTTTTCTAAAGTTTCAATCAATTCTTTTTTCGCTTCGATATCTGCAGCCCATACGTTACGGCCATCGATAATACCTGCGTATAATGCTTTGTCTTTAGATAATTTGCCTGCTTTGATTTGTTCAAGGTTTTTACCGCCATCATGTACGAAGTCTAAACCGAAACCTTTAACAGGTAAACTGTTCACAAAGTCTAAGTCTACATGTTCGAAATAAGTTTGAATGACTAATTTATCAGCTAATCCTGCTTTGTCGAAGTATTCATAGACGTGACGTGTAATGTCTTGTAATTGTTCTGCATCGTCAGTTACTAATACAGGTTCGTCGATTTGAATGTATTCAGCACCTGCATCAACGAGTGATTGTAAAACTTCTTTATATAATGGAAGCAATGCTTCAACTTTTTCTTCAAATGTTTGATCTCCGCCGCGTGATAATTGAACGAATGTTACAGGACCTAAGATCACTGGGTGTGCATTCACGTTTAATTGTTTAGCGAATTCGAAACGTTCTAATAAGACGTTACGGTTTAATTTAGGTTCTACGTTGTCCCATTCAGGTACGATATAGTGGTAGTTTGTGTTGAACCATTTAATTAAGGCACTTGCGACATTTTCTTTTGTACCACGTGCGATATTGAATAATAAATCATCGTTGACTTCTTGACCTTGGAAACGTTCTGGAATGATGTTGAATAATAATGAAACGTCTAATACATGATCATATAATGAGAAGTCACCAACAGGTACACTGTCAATGCTGTAGTGTTTTTGTAATAATAAATTTTCTTTGTGTAAGTCGTTTAACGTTGTTGTTAATTCATCATAGTTTGTTTTACCTGCCCAGTAACTTTCGATTGCTTTCTTCCATTCTCTCTTGCGTCCTAAACGTGGGAATCCGATATTAGCTGTTGTAATTGTCATATTATTGCCTCCTGATTTTTTTCAGTTTGTTTTTTAAAGTAATGTGTAAGTTCGAGTGAAAAGTCTACTTGTTCAAATGGTGTAATGATATAAAGCCCATTAAAGTGTTTGATTATTTCATCTATCAAGTTGCGACAGATGCGTAAGCTCAGTTCTTTGGTTTTTTGTTTATCATCTTTAACCGCTTCGAACTGATCTAATATTTCATCTGGCAATGAAATGCCAGGGACTTCATTGTGTAAGAATGTTGCATTTCTATAACTTGTTATTGGCATGATACCGATAAAGAATGGGGTATCAAGATGTGCTGTCTTTTCAGCAATTTCTTGAATACGCTCGACAGTGTAGACAGGCTGTGTAATGAAGTAACTCATACCGCAGTCTACTTTTTTGTCTAAGCGTTTCACCGCTGCTTCCATCTTGCGGACGTTCGGGTTGAACGCACCGGCAATATTGAAGTTCGTTTTCGTTTTCAATGCGCCGCCGTCAATATTAAGTCCTTGGTTGAAACGAACAGCGAGTTCAGTTAAACCTCTTGAATTTACATCATAAACATTCGTCGCACCTGGCAGATGCCCCACCTTAGATGGGTCACCTGTAATCGCGAGTATCTCGTTAATACCAAGCAGTGATAAGCCGAGTAAGTGAGATTGTAAACCGATTAAGTTCCTGTCTCTGCAGGTAATGTGGACCAGCGGTTCAATGTTGTAATTCTGCTTAATAATACTAGCTGCTGCGATGTTGCTAACGCGTACCGTTGCGAGTGAGTTATCTGCAAGTGTGATAGCGTCGACTTTCGCTTTGTCTAGTTTTGTGACATTCGCAAAGAATTTCGTTGTATCTAAGTGCTTTGGTGTATCTAGTTCAACGATGACTGTCGGACCAGCTTTGACTTTAGTCGTTAAGTTATTCTTTTTGACCGGAATAGAAGGGTAATTACTTTTTCTTCTGATCGGAATAACTTTCTTTTCTAAAGTTGGTTTTAAACCTTCAACCGCTTGCTTGATGAAGCGGATATGTTCAGGTGTAGTACCACAACAACCGCCGATTAAGTGTACGCCTTCTTTCACTAGCGTTTCAGCTATCTTACCGAAGTAAGAAGCGTTGTCGCTGTAGTGAATCGTAGAATCTTCAAAGTCTAAGAGACTTGCGTTCGGGTAACATGAGAGAATCGCATGTTGCGGAATCTCAATATGTGTGAAAGATTGTTGCATATGGTGCGGACCGTGATGGCAATTCAAGCCGATAACGTCTGCACCTTCTGCTTCAACTTGTTTAAGTGCTTCGTTAATTTCTGTTCCGTCTTGCAAGTAGTTGGTGCTTGAAGCAGTTAACTGTGCGATAACTGGAATATTGTACTTTTTCTTCGTCGCTCTGATTACCTGCAAGAGTTCGTTTAAATCGTAATAAGTTTCAAAGAGGAGTGCGTCAACACCCTCGTCAATCAGTGTTTCAATTTGAATATCTGTGTGATACAAAATCGTCGATAGCGACAAGTCATTTTGTTTCACGCCTTTAAAACCTCCGACAGTTCCTAAAATAAACGTGTCTTCATTGGCTGCTTGTTTCGCTATTCTGACACCGGCACGTGTGATGTCTCTTACTTGGTGTTCTAATCCGAAAGCTTGAAGCTTTTCGAAGTTGGCACCGTAAGTATTGGTTTGAATGACATCCGCACCAGCTTCAATGTAAGATCGATGAATTTGTTCGATTTTCTTTGGATGTGTAAGATTATATGCTTCAGGGCAAGTATCGATCCCTTCAGAGTAGAGAATCGTTCCTATTGCACCGTCAGCTACTAATACGTTCTTGCTCAAAGTTTGTAGAAACCGGCTCATAGTATGCTTCCTCCAATGCTGCTTCAAAATCTGCAATCAACTCGTCTGGGTCTTCTAAGCCCACACTCAGTCTCAAGAGATCGAACGTAATTCCGCGTTCGTTACGCACATCTTCTGGAACAGAAGCATGTGACATTGTGGCTGGATGAGAGACGATAGTTTGAATACCGCCTAGGCTGACTGCGATTTGCGGTATTTTTAATGCTTTCGCAAATGTCGGTACCTTTTCAGCTTCGCTTAATCTGAAGCCAAGTACTGCACCGCCATTTTCAGCTTGGCGTTGATTGATTTCATCATTTCCTGGGTAATATACATCAGTAATTTCAGGACGTGATTTTAAGAATTCAACAATCTTTTCAGTGTTTTTCACTGATTGATTCCATCGTACATAAAGCGTTTTAAGATGCTTTGTCAGTGTCCAGCTGTCTTGAGCTGATAATCCGCTTCCTAAAGTGTTTTGTAAGAATTGTAATGATTCTGCAACTTCCGCGTTGTTTGTTACAACTGCCCCTGCAATTAAGTCGCTGTGACCGCTTAAGAATTTAGTGGCACTATGAATCACAATGTCAGCACCTAAATGCAATGGCTTTTGTGATAGGGGTGTTAAGAATGTATTGTCGACTGAAACAAGGATATTATATTTCTTTGCGACATCCGCAATGGCTTGAATATCTGTCACTTTAAATAATGGATTTGACGGTGTTTCCAGATGAATTAGTTTCGTATTTTCCTGAATCGCTTGTTCAACTGCTAATGGGTTTGTCGTATCTACTGCTGTGACTTCGATATTGAATCCTGGTAAAACATGTTCGCATAAGCGGTATGTCCCACCGTAAACATCATTCGGAATAATTAAGTGATCTCCTGATTTCAGTAAGAAGAAAACTGCTGAAATTGCTCCGATTCCTGAGTTATAAGCGATACCGTACTCGGCATCTTCAAGTGCTGCAAGCTTTTCTTCTAACAATGCTCGGTTTGGGTGGCCTGATCTTGCGTAATCGTAAGGGACCTCTGAACCAATCAATGCTGTCGGGAAAGTCGATGAGTCATAAAGTGGCGGGTTGGCTGCTAAAATGTGCGGGAATTGATGATACTTAATTAAATTTGTTTCTGATGATAGTGACATACATATACACTCCTTTAGTTATTGAGATTGCTTTTGGCTGCGGAAGTTCTGGAACTAAGGAGGGAAGCTGACCACGAAAAAAAAGCTTCCGTCCTTTAAACCCGAAAAAAGATTCGGATGTAAAGGACGAAAGCTTGAGCTTCGCGGTACCACCTTAATTCGCTGCTTTATTGCTAAAGCAACCTCTTCCAGTACGCTAAATCTGTTCATGGCAGCTACTGAAGGTCGGTTCCGTTATATGTATCAGCTGTTGCTGTAAATAACAATAACGTGTGCGTCATTCCAGTACGCCATTATGCAAAAATGTTAATACTGTAGCGCTATAACGGGCGCCCCCGTTGATGCCTCATATCGACACCACCACTCCAAGGCCATTTTCAAACTTTCTTTCTGTGCTTCCTTTCAGCGGACAGAAGCTCTCTGTGTCAGCAGTGTAAGTTCTACTTTCCTTATTATCGTGTTTCAAGACGATATTCAATTGTTTCTCTTTCGTGTTGAAAGGTTTGTTTTTTGTTGATGACCACATTGTATATTGGTTCTGTTTTGTTTGTCAACAGAATTTTCAGAATAGTAGGTTTTTACTGACAATTAAAAACGAGAGAAACATAAGCGTATCAAGGGTTGGACGTTGCTAAAAAATTTTTAAAATTTTTTTGAATCAAGCCATTTTTCAGTCATTATTTTTCAATTTGAGAATGAAAATTCCTTTATTGCATTCATGATTTTCCTTACAATAAGAGAGGAGCAAAAATTAAAAATGTAACACTATTTTAGTGACGAAAGTGAGGTGACTGGAACGTGCGTGACATAACAAATGAGAACCATGGACATGTAGAATATATCGATTTAGATGCAATTCGGCCAAACCCTTATCAGCCTAGAAAACATTTTGATCAAGAAAAATTAGCAGATCTCGCAGCTTCTATTCGTGAACATGGCGTCTTACAACCGATTATCTTACGCAAAACGGTGCAAGGTTACCATATTGTCGTAGGTGAACGCCGTTTCAGAGCCTCTCATTTAGCAGGCTTGAACTCAGTACCAGCGATAGTCAAAGAGATGTCTGATGCTAAGATGATGGAACTCGCCATTATAGAGAACCTGCAACGGGAAGATTTGAATGCGATTGAAGAAGCGGAAAGTTATCGTAAGCTGATGGATGATTTACATATCACACAAAAAGAGGTGGCTGAACGTTTAGGTAAATCCCGTCCTTATATCGCGAATATGCTGCGATTGTTGAATTTACCGTCTGCTGTCGCCGGGTGGGTAAAAGACGGCAAATTATCAGGTGCGCATGGTCGCACATTATTAATACTAAAAGACGAAACCAAAATGAAACAAATCGCTAAACAAGTCATGAAAGAAGCGTGGAGTGTGCGTTACTTAGAACAACACATTGCAGAGCTGACTTCACCTACTTCAGAAGATGATGCTAAGAAAAAGACAAAGAAACCGCGCATGATTGAACGGCAGGAACGCTTGCTTAAAGAGCGCTTTGGTACCAATGTAGCCATCACAACTAAGCGAAATAAAGGACAAATCACTTTTGAATTCAAATCAGAAGAAGAATTTAAGCGTTTGATTCAACAATTACACAGTGAAACATAAGAAATTATGTTGTATTCATGGTAAAATATATAATTGTTGTGAAATGACAGGAGGACGAACTTTTGAATACGTTTTGGAATACAATGCAAGGTGTTTTCAACTCACTCGTTGAGCCGTTTACAAAGCCTGAAACGTACGCAATGATACTCAACAAGCTCATCATGATTGTCATCTACGTAGTCGTTGCGATGATTATTATCAACTTAGTCAATAAGTCGATTGATCAGTTCTTTAAACTACAAAACCGCAATGCACATGGTAGAAAACGATCTCATACATTAAGTGCGATGTTGAAGAATATTGTGCGTTATGTCGTATGGTTTATTGTATTAACAACGATATTAGGTAAATTCGGAATTAGTGTCACAGGATTATTAGCCGGAGCTGGTGTAGTCGGTTTAGCAATCGGCTTTGGTGCACAAACCATTGTTAAAGACATCATCACAGGGTTCTTTATTATATTTGAGAATCAATTTGATGTGGGAGATTATGTTAAAATCAACTTGAACGGTGCACCTATCACAGAAGGTACAGTTCAATCTATCGGTATCCGCTCAACACGTATACATGCGTATACAGGAGAGTTGACCGTGTTGCCGAACAGTGTAATGTCAGAGATTACCAACTTCTCAATCAGTAACGGTAAAGCATTGATAGAAGTACCGATTGCGATGGAAGAGAATGTCGATAAGGTAGAAAGTAAGCTGAAAGACTTCTTAGAATCCTTACATTCCAATTACTTTATCTTTGTCTCAAAACCTGAAATTCTTGGTATCGAGGATTTAACAGGTAATGCTTATATCATGAAAATAGCGGCAGAAACAACACCGAATAATACTGTGCCAGGCGCTCGTATCTTACGTAAAGAGGTTGCGAACTTCTTGAACCAAGAAGGAATTAAATCACCAACCCCTATTATGATGCAGTTTAATGGACAAAAATCTCAGTAATAAGAATTCATAATGATGGAGGATTGTAAATGGCAGCTCAGTATGGTCTGAATGACATTGTAGAGATGAAAAAGGCGCATGCTTGCGGCGCAAACCGATTTAAAATAATTCGTATGGGTGCAGATATCAGAATTAAATGCGAACATTGCAATCGAAGTATTATGATGCCTCGTACAGAGTTTAATAAAAAATTAAAGAAAATACTTGTATCACATGATACACAAGAGAAGGAGAATGACTAATGGCTTTAACAGCTGGTATCGTAGGCTTACCAAACGTCGGAAAGTCTACATTATTTAACGCAATTACAAAAGCGGGTGCACTTGCGGCGAACTACCCGTTCGCTACAATCGACCCGAACGTCGGGATTGTAGAAGTTCCGGATTCACGTTTAGATGCTTTAGCAGATATCGTTAATCCAAAAAAAGTACTTCCTACAACATTCGAATTCACTGATATTGCAGGGATTGTTAAAGGTGCTTCAAAAGGTGAAGGTCTAGGAAACAAATTCTTATCTCATATCCGTGAAGTAGATGCAATCTGCCAAGTAGTTCGTGCATTCGATGATGATAACGTGACACACGTATCTGGTCGTGTAGATCCACTAGATGATATCGAAGTTATCAATATGGAATTAGTACTTGCAGATTTAGAATCTGTAGATAAACGATTACCACGTCTTGAAAAAATGGCACGTCAAAAAGATAAAGATGCGTTGAATGAAGTACGCATTTTAGAACGTATTAAAGAAGCATTAGAAAACGGCGAACCGATTCGCAGCTTAGAGTTCAATGAAGAAGATGCGAAATATGTGAAACAAGCACAATTATTAACATCAAAACCAATGATTTATATCGCAAACGTTGGTGAAGATGAAGTGAATGAAGCGGACAACGAAAAAGTTCAAACAATTAAAGAATACGCTGACAAAGAAGGTTCAGAAGTTATTGTCATCAGTGCGAAAATTGAAGAAGAAATTGCGACATTAGATGACGAAGATAAAGACATGTTCTTAGAAGATTTAGGTATCGAAGAACCTGGCTTGAACCGTTTAATCCGCAGCACATACAACTTGTTAGGTCTTGCGACATACTTCACAGCAGGTGTACAAGAAGTACGTGCTTGGACATTCAAAAAAGGTATGACTGCCCCACAATGTGCGGGTATCATCCACACTGACTTTGAACGCGGCTTCATCCGTGCAGAAGTAACAAGTTATGACGACTATGTTGAAAATAACGGTGAACAAGGTGCGAAAGAAGCAGGTAAAATGCGTTTAGAAGGTAAAGAATACATCATGCAAGACGGCGATGTTGTTCACTTCAGATTCAACGTATAATTAAGTAAATAAACAACTAACTAAAAAACACGCGCTTAACAAAGCATATGATCATGCTGAGTTGAGGGCGTGTTTTTTGGCTCTATACTATTTAGGACTGGTGATAATCACCAGTCTATTTTTGATACAAAAAAAGCGCAATTATCTCTATAATTAGAAGTATCCTACCACCAATAATTAAGGAGATAATGCGCCTATGTTTAATACTATATCAATAACGCTTGGAATTAAAGATAAATATATGATTTTTGAGGATAATATTAAGAAAAAGAATTAAAAATAATAGATTTCTTTGGTTTACTGCGCTAAATTAATCAATTCTCTTAAATGATATGAAACGTCTACTGAGATAGAAAACAGAGAAGGGATGTTTTAAGTATGGTGTTATTTCCTAGCAGTATTTTTCTATGGATACTAGGAAAATTATTTCGACAAGTACCGCCAGATGATATTAATCATTTTTGGGGATTTCGAACAAGAAAGTCTAAGAAAAATAAAGAGAATTGGATGCTGGCTCAAAAAGAGTATGGTGAACAGTCTACAAAGGTATTTATGTATACGGTGTTCGCTTCATTCTTTTGGCTATTGGCTGATATAGTATTCTTATTTTTAGACAATGACACATTCATGATTGTCTCAGTGTTACTCCAATCTATCGTATTATTAGGATTATTATTGGTGTTGTATCTCAACGTTAATAACAAATTAGAATAAAATAACTAACTAAAAACACGCGCTTAACAAAGCATATGATTATGCTGTGTTGAGGGCGTGTTTTTGTATGTATTAATATCAAGCATATTATATCAAGCGATAAAGGGATTTCTGTTTTGAAAATAGAACAATATCCTAAGTTTTTTCATGTTTTATGTTGTACATTTTCAAAGAAATATAAGTCTAGTAAGATGAGTTCTTTTACTATGTTTAAACTGATATGAGAATTGATAGTTATTTTAATTGATTTTGTTTTATGTTGAAAACGCTTTAAACACAAGTGCTTTGAAAAGTGTGTCGGAAGTTATCTCTTTTAAAAGGTTTTAAAATTTTTTGTAAAACTTGCGTAAATCAATAAGTTTTTTTACATCTTACAAAAAATTAATGATAGAATTGTGTAGAACAATTACACACGAAAGAAGTGAAACATTTAATGCCTAGAAAACAGCAACACGATGTATTATTCGATAAAGAATTACGAAATAAATACCACATTAGAAAATTTAGCGCAGGGATTGCTTCAGTTCTATTTGGAACACTAGTTTATACATCCCTGGATCAACAAGCACAAGCTGCAGAAAACACTGATACCGCTGTTGTAAATCCTACAACACAACCAGAAACAAACGGTGACACTGCAACTGCGGAGTCAACAAAAACACAAACAAATGAAACAGTGAATGATTCTCCTACTCCACAAGACACTACGATTCAACAACCTTCTGTTGATAATCAAACAAGCGAAACAGCAACAAAACCTGAACCTGTAACAGCACCAGAAGTATCACAACCTACAAAAACAGATACAACGCAAACTGATGCGCCGAAAGTTGATACACAAAAAGCAACAGAGCCATCGACAGATGCGCCAAAAGAAGCTGCGACTACTGAAGTTAAAGCTACTACTGTTACGCCATCAGAACCTGCTGTTCAACCTGCAGATGCTGAAGTTGCGACAAGAGCTGCCGCTACTACCGATACAACAACGACAGAAGCACCTGCTCAACCAATTACGAATACAAGTGCACCAGCACCCGCTGCGAACGCACATCCTGTTGAAAAAATCCAAGGAATTAATGAGCAAGTTTATGCGAAAGAGATTCCTGTATATGAAAAATCAGAAGCTGCAAGAACAGCAAGAATGCAACGTGGTATTTATCAAGCAAGAGAAAGTTTAGGTTTGATTGTACCGCAAAATAAAAAGCTCTATATCAGACAAGCACAAGGCAGTAATGAAGAAGATTTACGTGTAGATTTGATGACTAACGATAGACAAACAGTTCGTAATGCGACAGTTTCTAGAGACGGAAGCTGGACACAAATCTCTACAACTATGGATAGCGGTGCCTTCGTACGTATTCCAACAGGTTTAACTAAAAAACCAGTTGTAGAATACTATGTTGAAGGTGATGCTGGCGTCACACTGCCTACTTACCGTAAAGGTGGAGATAAAGCAGCATTTGATGCAGATTGGGCTGCTCGTAATACAAGCTATGGTTATGTAGACGGCGATAAAATTGCTTTCTTAGTACCGAATGTGGACCGTGAACGCATCGCAAACTTAGGTAAAAACCCAGGCCAATGGGGCTTTATGAACTTAGATGACATGATCGGTTATTATGAGGATGTTATTAATCATTATGATAAATGGGTTGGCTTAAATGATGACATTAATTCTGTCCACTATAATGTCGGCCAAAAATACTTTACGATTGCGGATGCTCATGGGCCAGGTCTTGCTTATTACTCAACAAACAATATGGGATCTAATAACCCATCTATGTCAGGTTATCTTGAAAGAGGTTGGTTAGCACTGCATGAAGTCGGTCATGGTTATGATGGTGCAATGACGTATGATCCTAAAATGAATTTAATTGAAATTGAAAACAATATTTTAGCCAACCAATATCAAACGACTATCATGGGTGTCAAAGACGGTTGGGCTTATGAAGGCAGACAAGAAAGCATGCAGAAAGATTTCCATGAGCGCGTAATGGATGGAAGAATGAATTTCTATAATGCAGGTTTCCGCGGCAGTCTTGATTTCATGACAAAAATGGTGCGTTTAACGGGCATTGAAGGCTTTGCGGATATGTGGAAAGGTATTCGTCAAGAAGAAGCGGATATGGGCAAAGCAGGTAAACCATTTGAACAAGATGTACCAAGATGGATTACAACGTATTGGTTAGCTGATAACGGTATTAATGGTACAGCCTACTTTGATTTATACAAAGTGAAAATGCCACAAGCTTTAAAAGATGATTTAGACACTTACAACAATACATTCACATACCCATTAGCAGCATTGATTACTAATCCTGAGGAACAACAACGCATCAAAGATAAACTAGGTTTATCTACGATTTATGAACTTGTAAAATCATCAGATTTAGCTGATACGGCGATTCATGAAGATGCACAAGTGAATGTGAATTTAAATGGACAAGTCTTACCAGATAACGTCAAAGTAAGCTTGATGGAAGGCACACAAGAAATTGCGAGTGCAGAAGTTGTAGATGGTAAAGCTGCATTCTCTAATTTACGTGCGGGTGTATATAAAATTGTCGCACCTATTTCAACAACAGACGCATTACCTGAAAGTGAATATCTCGTAGTTAGAGAAGGCGGTAATAATCAAGCAACGCTTGATTATCCTAAAAAAGATGATATCCAAAACAACATTACACAAACCATCTCACTAAGAGGATTAGGCAACTGGGAAATGGCTACAGTCAACTATAATCCAGATACTAAACAAGTAACGTATAAACAAAGTCCAGGACAACCACATTTATACTTCACTGATGAATATGCACATGTAACTATTCAAAAAGCAGATGGTACGACAGTATTAGATAGAACATTAGTTGGTAACAAAAGTCTTGCATCAGAATTGCAAACTTTCGATTTAGAATATGGCGATAAAGTTATCGTTCGCCATCGTGAACCAGCGGCTCGTCGTGTGTTAGTCAGAAATGAAAACAAAGATAATGTAGCGATTTCTAGACAAAATGCTGAAAAAGAAACATTAACTTATACACTGACTGATAAAGGATTTATTGTAGATGGTGAAACACAAGCGGATGCAAACCGTCGTTATGATGAAGAGATTAGAAAAGATGTAACACACGTAGCAGAAGAAATTAAAAATCATCCTGAAAGAGATTATCGCAGAGAACTATTTAATGTCTTCACAGGTGTTGAATATGCTGATCCTGCGATTAAGGAAGAATTGCTACAAATATTAAACCCATTAGTTGCGGTTTATCAAGTTGATACACCAACTGTGGACAAGGTAGAAGCAGGTGCGACAAGCATCAGCGGTAAAGGTGAGCCAGAAAGCACAATTACACTTACTTTTGCGAATGGCAAAAAAGCAGAAGTAGAAGTTGATAAAGATGGGCAGTGGACAACACAATTACCAGAAGGAACATCTTTAGAACATAACGATGTTACACAGGTATATGCAACAGGTAAACACGGTACAGTATCTGAACCGATTTCTGTCAAAGCTTTAGATACAGTAGCACCTAAAGCACCAGTGATTAACGCAATTGAAGCTGGTAGTCAGACAGTAACTGGAACAAGTGAACCATTAAGTAAAGTTACGTTAACGTTGCCAAACGGTACAACAAAAGTAGTCGACGCAGACGATAAAGGCGTTTGGACAACTACATTAGAAACACCGTTAGCTCATAATGAAGTAATCAAAGCAGTAGCTTCAGACGCAGCAGAAAACAAATCAGTAGAAGCGACTCAAACGGTAAAAGATACAGTAGTTCCAGAAGCACCAGTAATCAACACAATCGAAGCAGGAACTAAAGTAGTGGATGGAACAAGCGAGCCATTGAGTACGGTGACTTTAACGTTGCCAGATGGCACTACTAAAGATGTTAAAGTAGATGACAAAGGTGTTTGGACAACTACATTAGAAACACCACTAGCACATGACGCAGTAATCAAAGCAGAAGCTTCAGACGTGGCAGGTAATAAATCACCAGAAGCGGCACAAACTGTGAAAGATACAGTAGTTCCAGAAGCACCAGTAATCAACACGATTGAAGCAGGAACTAAAGAAGTGAGTGGCACAAGCGAGCCATTGAGTACGGTGGCTTTAACGTTGCCAGATGGCACTA
Source organism: Staphylococcus simulans (assembly GCF_025561465.1). Classification (NCBI taxonomy): domain Bacteria; kingdom Bacillati; phylum Bacillota; class Bacilli; order Caryophanales; family Staphylococcaceae; genus Staphylococcus; species Staphylococcus simulans. The sequence goes on along the minus strand of NZ_CP095100.1, from coordinate 2,600,948 downwards.
CTAAAGATGTTAAGGCAGATGACAAAGGTGTTTGGACAATTACATTAGAAACACCATTAGTACATGACGCAGTAATCAAAGCAGTAGCTTCAGACGTGGCAGGTAATAAATCACCAGAAGCGGCACAAACTGTGAAAGATACAACAGCACCAGCGGCTCCGACAATCGATAAGATTGAAGCGGGAGCTAAAGTAGTAAGCGGAACAAGCGAACCACTGAGCACGGTAACATTGACGTTACCAGACGGTAAAACTACAGAAGTAAAAGCAGATGCAGACGGCAAGTGGACAACAGAATTAGTTGAACCATTAACACATGACGCAGTGATCAAAGCAGTTGCGTCAGATGTGGCGAACAATAAATCAGCAGAAGCGACGCAAACTGTGAAAGATACAGTAGTTCCAGCAGTACCAGTAATCAACACAATCGAAGCAGGAACTAAAGAAGTGAGTGGCACAAGTGAACCATTGAGTACGGTGACTTTAACATTACCAGATGGTACTACTAAAGATGTTAAAGCAGATGATAAAGGCGTTTGGACAACTACATTAGAAACACCATTAGTACATGATGCAGTAATTAAAGCAGTTACGTCAGACGTAGCGAACAACAAATCGCCAGAAGCGACACAAACTGTGAAAGATACAATAGCACCAGCCGTTCCGACAATTGATACGATTGAAGCAGGAGCTAAAGTAGTAAATGGCACAAGTGAACCATTAAGCACAGTGACATTGACATTGCCGGATGGTAAAACAACAGAAGTGAAAGCAGATGCAGATGGCAAGTGGACAGCGGAATTGGCAGAACCGTTAGCACATGACGCAGTAATCAAAGCAGTTGCGTCAGATGTGGCGAACAATAAATCAGCAGAAGCGACGCAAACTGTGAAAGATACAGTAGTTCCAACCATTCCGACAATCGATGCAATTGAAGCGGGAGATAAAAAAGTAAGTGGCACAAGTGAGCCATTGAGCACAGTGACATTGACGTTGCCAGACGGTAAAACAACAGAAGTAAAAGCAGATGCAGACGGCAAGTGGACAACAGAATTGGCAGAACCATTAACACATAACGCAGTGATCAAAGCAGTAGCTTCAGACGCGGCAGGTAATAAATCACCAGAAGCGACACAAACTGTGAAAGATACAGTAGTTCCAGCCATTCCGACAATCGATGCAATTGAAGCGGGAGCTAAAAAAGTAAGTGGCACAAGCGAGCCATTAAGCACAGTGACATTGACGTTGCCAGACGGTAAAACAACAGAAGTGAAAGCAGATGCAGACGGCAAGTGGACAGCGGAATTGGCAGAACCGTTAGCACATGACGCAGTGATCAAAGCAGTTGCGTCAGATGTGGCGAACAACAAGTCAGCAGAAGCGACACAAACGGTAAAAGATACTGTAGCTCCAGTTGCTCCAGAAATTAAAGCAATCGAAGCGGGAGCTAAAGTAGTAAGCGGAACAAGCGAACCATTGAGCACGGTAACTTTAACATTACCGAACGGCAAAACTGAAGAAGTTAAGACGGACGATAAAGGTGTTTGGACAACTACACTAGAAACTCCATTAGCACATAATGAAGTTATTAAAGCAGTAACATCAGACGTAGCGAACAACAAGTCACCAGAAGCAACACAAACTGTCAAAGATACTGTGGCGCCGAAAGCACCTGTTGTGAATGAAATTAAATCTACTGATCAAGCTATAGGTGGTTCGGCAGAGCCTAATTCAAAAGTGTTTGTAGTATTAGCTAATGGTAAGATTTTAGAAACTAAAGCAGATGCAGAAGGTAATTGGAATGTTGAATTACTAGATGGACAATCTCTTATAGGTAATGAAACTGTGAAAGTATATGCTAAAGATTTAGCGGAAAATCAATCTGATACAGTTGAAAGTGAAATTGTGTTGGTTGAAGTGCCAGCCGAGCCGGAGGTAGAAACACCAGCAGAACCAGCACCGGAGGTAACACCAGAAGTACCGGTGGAAGAAGCAACACCGACAGAGCCGGAAATTCCAGTCGAAGAAGTGCCTGAAGTACCGGCCGAGCCGGAACCAGAAACACCAACAGAACCAGCACCGGAGGTAACACCAGAAGTACCGGTGGAAGAAACAACACCGACAGAGCCGGAAGTGCCAGTCGAAGAAGTACCTGAAGTACCGGCTGAACCGGAACCAGAAACACCAACAGAACCAGCACCGGAGGTAACACCAGAAGTACCGGTGGAAGAAACAACACCAACAGAGCCGGAAATTCCAGTCGAAGAAGTGCCTGAAGTACCAGCCGAGCCGGAGATAGAAACACCAGCAGAACCAGCACCGGAGGTAACACCAGAAGTACCGGTGGAAGAAACAACACCGACAGAGCCGGAAGTGCCGGTCGAAGAAGTGCCAGAAGTACCGGCTGAACCGGAACCAGAAACACCGACAGAACCAGAAATACCAGTCGAAGAAGTGCTTGAAGTACCAACAAAACCAGATGCCGAAACGCCAACAACACCTGTACCAGAAGTAACACCAGAAGTACCGGCAGAAGAAACAACACCGACAGCACCGGAAGTACCAGTTGAAGAGATTCCAGAAGTGCCATCCGAGCCAGAGGCAGAAACACCAATAGAACCGGCACCAGAAGTAATACCGGAAGCACCTGTGGAAGAAGCAACACCGACAGAACCGACGCCAGAGGAACCGGTAGAAGAACCAACATCGACAGGATCAGAGACTCCAGTTGAGAAAGAACCAGTAAAAGAAACAGAAGAAACGTCTACTGAAATTTCTCCTTCTAAAGAAGATACAGTAGTAGAGTCTGAAAAAGAGGAAGAAAATGATGAAGTTACTGTTGAAAACAATGACACATCAAAAGAAAGCACTGGTGAAGTAACTACACACAATGACATAGAAAATGTGAAAACAAAATCAGTGAAAAAAGATGTTCAAGATAAAAAATCAACAACTTTAAACTCTAAAACTTTTACTCATAAAAAAGAAAGTAAGCCTAATAAACAAGCATTACCTGAAACAGGTAATGAAACATCATCAATGCCGTTATTAGGTTCATTGTTGACATTGTTTGGTTTAGGATTTATCGCAAGACGCTTTAATAAGAACGAAAAAACAGATAAATAAGACTGAGGGTAGTCTAAAATGAAAATGCCATGGTAGGGATTGAATCCCATTACCATGGCATTTCTTTATTTATAAAGTGAAATTGAATTATCCAATATCTCCTAGAGTCGCAACCATCACAGCTTTGATAGTGTGCATACGGTTTTCAGCTTCTTGGAATACAACAGAGTGTTTGCCTTCGAAGACTTCATCTGTGACTTCCATTTCTTTTAAGCCGTGTTTTTCCTCAATTTGTTTACCGATTGTTGTGTCAGTGTTGTGGAAAGAAGGTAAGCAGTGTTCGAAAATAACATGTGGGTTGCCTGTTTTTTCGATCATGTCTTGGTTTACTTGGTAAGGTTTCAATAATTTGATACGTTCTTCCCAAACTTCGTCTGGTTCACCCATAGATACCCATACGTCTGTGTAAAGTACGTCTGAATCTTTAACACCTTTATCGATATCGTCTGTTACTAAGATTTCGCCGCCGTTTTCTTCAGCGATTTCTTTACAACGGTTCAATAATTCATCCGTAGGATTCAATTCTTTAGGGCAAACAAGATTGAAACGCATACCCATGATTGCTGCACCTTGCATCAACGCATTCGCAACGTTGTTGCGACCATCGCCTACGTAAGTGAAGTTGATTTCGTGATAAGGTTTTTTCAATACTTCTTTAGCTGTTAAGAAGTCAGCTAAGACTTGTGTTGGGTGATCTTCGTCAGTTAAACCGTTCCATACCGGCACGCCTGATTCTTTTGCTAATGTTTCAACAGTACGTTGAGAGAATCCGCGATATTCGATGCCGTCATACATGCCGCCTAAAACGCGTGCTGTATCTGCTGCTGTTTCTTTTTTGCCCATTTGAGAACCAGTTGGTCCAAGATAAGTAGTGCTTGCACCTTGGTCAGCTGCCGCAACTTCAAATGCGCAACGAGTACGAGTTGAGTCTTTTTCGAAAATTAATGCAATGTTTTTTCCTTTAAGTGTTTGTTGCTCAATACCGGCGTATTTCGCACGTTTCAAATCCTCTGAAAGGTTTAATAAATATTCTACTTCTTTTTGGCTGAAATCTAATAATGTTAGGAAATGTCTGTTTCTTAAGTTTTGCATTCTACTACAACTCCTCTTTGTGATATATTACACTTTCATTATAAGTGACTTATTTTTCAAGACAATGAAATAAATATAGTTTTAAAAAACTTTACAGAACTCTAATTATTCCTAAACAATTGCGATTCTATAATTTTGAAAATTAGGCTTTAATTGTAATCTGCTTCTTGTGGTTAGAAATAAAGGTGTGAGACATTGGTTTTGATTTATTATACACTATAACGAATAAAAATGCGTAATTATTCATAAAAAAGCACACTTTTTCAAAAAAGTGTGTTAGAAATGCTCCATTTTCAGAATGTGCGTAATAATATCGTCGATTTTGTGCATGACTTCGTGCGTTGTACGATCAACGATTTTATAATGCCTCGAGCTTAAATCTAAAGTACGTATTTGACCGACATCGACAGTACCCTTAATTCGATGTTCCATAGAATATAGTTCAACATCAGTAGGATATTTAACAGCTCTACTTGTAATAGGAGAAACCCATACTAAACCTGTCTTTTGATTAAATTCATTTCTGCTTAGAACCACACAAGGTCTATATTTACCTTTCTCGCGACCAAGTGTGGGATTCAGATTAACTTCTATAATTTGATATTGTTTTACCATTGCTCACGCTCCGATGCTTCGCCCCATTCATGCGTTTTGTAATCTGAGTAATCGCCGCCCTGTTGAAAGAAACGGTTCCACTCTTTAGTAAAATCTTCATGGTTTACTTTTTTTAAAACGATAGTATCGTTGATTATTTCGTGAACTAATTGATCTCCAGGTTTTAAATTTAAAGATTCTATCACAGTATCAGGCAATGTAACGGCATGACCTTGTTCAGTTTTGAAAATTCGTGCATGTTCTTCTGACATAAATAACACCTCTTCAGACTTATCATATCTTATTTAACTTAAAATCGGCAGAAATAATGTTGGATTTATTATAAAGTGTAGATTGAATCTTATTAATAATAAAGAAATAGTTTAGAATAGAAAGAAACAAGTGCTAAAGAGGAGGTGTACAAGATGTTGGGAATACTAGGTGTGTTGTGTTTTATTATATTTATAATTTACATAGCCATGTTTGTCTTTTTATGGATAAAAGGTAAGCAGAAGAAAGCAGCAGGTATCATTGCTTTAGTAGCATTTATTTTAAGTATGATGTTCTTTGGAATGTCTGAACCAGATACAAAGCCTGAAACAACGAATAATCAAACTGCAGATACAACACAAGATCAATCAAAAGACGAATCGAAAGATACACAAAAAGACAATCAGTCAGAACAACCTAAAGCAGCTCCGAAATCAGAACAAGAATCGGACAATGGCCAAAAGAAAGAAACGAGTGAACCTAAATCTGAACCGCAAACACAACCTAATGGTTTAGTTAGAGAAGAAGTTGAATTCACACGTCCTGTAGATGGAGATACAGTAAGATTGAGATATGAAGGAAAAGAATCTGCCTTCAGATTATTGTTGATTGATACACCGGAGACGAAACATCCTAGAAAAGGCGTAGAACCATATGGTAAAGAAGCGTCTGATTTTACCAAGAATATGTTGATGCATGCTTCTAAGGTTGAAGTTGAGTTTGATAAGGGCGGTAAGACAGATAAATATGGCAGATATCTAGCATATGTCTATGCCGATGGTGTGATGGTAAATGATGCATTAGTCAGACAAGGTTTAGCAAAAGTGGCTTATATTTATCCGCCAAGTGTTACGTATTTAGACCAATTACAAGAGAGTCAACGTTTAGCGCAACAGGAGCATCTGAATATTTGGAGTGGTAATGTCCCAGAAAATAATTATCAAAGTAGCCTGCCGTCAGGCTCCCAAGGATCTCAAAATCATTCACAAAACAGTGCGTCTCAAAATGGAGGAACGAAGTATTATGCTAACTGTACAGAATTGAGAAAAGACTATCCTGGAGGCGTGTCTAAAGATCATCCGGCTTATAGAGATAAAATGGATGGAGATAAAGATGGATGGGCATGCGAGATAAATTAATGGGTATGAAAAAAGTAGAATTCGTTTGAATTCACATAATAAAAATGATTGTAAAAAGTAAATGGCTATGCTATAATTCTTGATTGTGAGTAATGAAAATTATTCCTTGCTTACTCCAATTGAGAGTAAGCCGTATAGTCCACGAGGAGGTGCAGATAAAAATGAGAACATATGAAATTATGTACGTTGTTCGTCCAAACATTGAAGATGAAGCGAGAAAAGCATTAGTTGAACGTTTCAAAAATATTTTAACTAACGACGGTGCTGAAATCATTGAAGAAAAAGATTGGGGCAAACGTCGCCTTGCTTACGAAATCGACGATTTCAAAGAAGGTTTCTACAACATTGTACGTATCAACACTGAAAACAGTGAAGCTACAGATGAATTCCAACGTTTAGCAAAAATCAATGACGATATCATTCGTTATATGGTTATTCGCGAAGACGAAGATAAGTAAAAACAGAATGGGGGCGTTTAAATGATTAACAGAGTTGTATTAGTAGGCCGTTTAACTAAGGATCCTGAATACAGAACGACACCCTCAGGCGTAAGTGTAGCGACTTTTACTCTAGCGGTTAATCGTACGTTTACGAATGCGCAAGGGGAACGTGAAGCGGACTTTATTAACTGTGTTGTTTTTAGAAAACAAGCAGAAAACGTAAGCAATTACTTGTTTAAAGGAAGTCTTGCAGGCGTTGATGGTCGCTTACAATCACGCAGTTACGAAAACCAAGAAGGACGCCGTATCTTTGTTACTGAAGTTGTATGTGACAGTGTTCAATTCCTTGAACCAAAATCACAAAACCAACGTCATGGCCAACAATCTGGCGGTAATAACCAATTCCAGAGCTATGGTCAAAACTATGGTGGTCAACAACAAGGACAAAATACGTCATCTTATCAAAACAACAATTCATCCAACGCTGGTCAATCAGACAATCCATTCGCAAATACGAACGGACCTATTGACATCAGTGACGATGATTTACCATTCTAATACGTGTAATGAACGTAAAATTTGAAAATATCGATTAAAGGAGGCAGTTAACCATGGCAGGTGGACCAAGAAGAGGCGGACGTCGTCGTAAAAAAGTTTGTTACTTCACAGCAAACGGAATTACACACATCGACTATAAAGATACTGACTTATTAAAACGTTTTATCTCAGAACGCGGTAAAATTTTACCACGTCGTGTAACTGGCACTTCAGCTAAATATCAACGTATGTTGACTACAGCTATCAAACGTGCTCGTCATATGGCTTTATTACCATATGTTAAAGATGAAAACTAAGATAAAACTTATAGATAAACCCCGTAGGCATAGGCTTACGGGGTTTTTTCATGTTCAAAAATAATAATAAAGGACGAAATAAGGATAGAAAATATTAATCTAAAAGAGGTAAGATTCTCTAAAGTTTGTTTTTTTTAACAGAAAAAATACGCCCGACTTCGCGAGCGTATTATAAAAGTCATTAAGTATTTATGGATTATTTTTTAGGAGCAAAAGTGTCTACTAAGTTCACGATTAACTTGATAATACCACCAATAATATCTGCGATCATCATGATAAGCAACCTCCTTTTTTTATCTTAATTTTATTCTAGATGATTTTTCTATTTCATTGCGCAAAATTCCTTAAGTCATCATTTAACCTACTTAACTGTTAAATTTTGACTCTGGAAATAACAGTTACGTTCCCTAAGTGTTCTAAAAGTATAAGTATGATGAGTTGTACACTGTGTTTATTGCGTTTATGGACGGGTAAAATATTTTTGAAATGTATCCACTACATTGGACAAGTGAATAAATGTCAAGTTGAAAAGGAGCATCTTAATATGAGTAGACAAGGATTAAATAAAAACGATAAGAATGAAACATCTCATCCAACGCACTACGAAGGATTAGATCATAGCGGTAAAAGTGAAGAACACTTTGATCTGCATAAAGCGAATGATTTATTAACAGAGTACAAAGAAAATGAAAATAAGTGGTCAAAAGAAGAACGTACTAAAGAATTAGAATTAATCGAAGATGAAATCAAAAAACAAAAAATGTTGGTTAAAGATAGAGTGAAACCAGATAGTCAACCAGAAAAAGATCGTTTAGCTAACTTATCAGATAAAGTGACTGAACAAGTATTCGGTATTTTTGAACATACAGATGATTTAGAAGAGGCTAAAAGATTTTTAGAGTCTCATTATCAACGTGGTAAAGTTGATATTGCTTATGGTCGTTCTTTCATTTTAGTTTGTGAAGATTCACTGCTTGCACAAGCAAAAAGCGAATACTCAAGCAATAAAGATAATGAAGAGTTAGTTAATTTTATCTCTGAAAAGAATATTGAATTAAGTAAAGAAATTATGTCAGATGATTACGTTCATTTATTAGAAGTAGAGCGTGAATTCTTAAAAATCTTGATGAAAAATAATCAACTTGACGAAATTTAAAAGTTAAATAAAAATGTATGAGACCTTAACCCTGTAGCATTGATGCATATCAATATTACAGGGATTTTTTTATCTGATTTTATTTTCATTAGCTATCTGTATAGGTTGAAAGGAATGTTTGGGTGTTGTTAATGTAAGAAGTACATAAAATATAATCACTTGTACACAAGAGACCGTACAAGAATGTTAAAATTAGATAACAAACAAACATTAAGTCGATAAAATTATATAAAAACATGTTATCATTACGTTAAATCTATTTGCTCAGTGTCATAATGAAGTAAAGTGAATTGAGTAAACGGCAGAGGATAACGAGATTATAGGAGTGAACACAACGTGAAGCTTTATTTGATACGGCATGGAGAATCAACCGCAAACTATGATAATCATCATGGAAATCAATACTTTACTGGACAATTAGATGTCTCTTTAACAAAAGAAGGCGTATGTTCTGCACAAGCATTAAAAACATATTTTGAAGGTATACATATAGACCATATCTACATTTCTGATTTAACCCGTACGATTCAAACATATGAAAATGGTTTTGACAGTGCGATTCCACATACTTTTTCGCCATTATTAAGAGAACGCTCTCTAGGGGAGTTTGAAGGCTATCCAAGAGAAACATTGCGTGACAATCCAGCTTATAGTCGTTATTTTGAAGATCCACGATACAGCGACTTTCGAAACAGTTTTACACAACGTGCACCTGGCGGTGAAAACTATTCAGATGTATTAGGAAGAATAGATGAATTTTTTAAAGATATATTGGATATTAAAGACGAAGTAGTAGTGATTGTGGCGCATCAAATTTGGATACGTTGCTGCTTGTATTATTTAGGTGTAATTACTGAAGAAGAATTATTCGATAAACATATTGAGAATTGTGATCCGATTCTTGTAGATACTGAAAACATATAAAAGCGGTTGAATCCCTTGTTTTGGATTCAACCGCTTAACATTTATCTTGATTGATTTTATTTTAATTTGTCGATTGCTTGAGGTAATAACTCTTCAAACAAATCAATGAAGTTTAAATAAACATCTTTATAAACGTATTCATCAATTCGGTGTGCTTGGCTTGTTTCGCCAGGACCGAACATAATAAGTGGGAAGTCTTTTCCTTTATCAAGCATTAAGTCAGCCGCATCTGTGACACCTGGTGAAGCTTGTTTAGGAATAGATTCACCTAAATATTTTTTACCGAGTGATTGTGCTAGGTCTACTACTGGATTATCACCAGTTGTGAAGACTGCAGAACGTGACATATACGTATCAATGTCTAAATCACAATCACTGTATTTTTCTTTAACATCTTTTGCGACTTGTTCGAATAAGTCTTGGTAGCCATCATTGTCTGCTTCTGGAATTGTTCTGATATTAAATTCTACTACTGCGCGGTCAGGAATAGAGTTGACTTGTGTACCACTATTAAAGATTGTCGCATTTGCGACAGGTTCGCCTAACTCTTCATTTGTCGCAGTAATTTTAGCTTGTGCTTCATTAATGCGATGCACAAAGTCTACTAATGGATTCAACGCATTATAACCGAGTTGAGGCATAGAACTATGCACAGATGAACCTTTTGATGTGACACGGATATCCATAGAACCTTTGTGTGCATAAATAATTTTATCTTGAGATGGTTCTGAAATAAGCAATGCATCTACATCATCCATATAACCATCTTTATAGAAGGCTCTAGCTCCGTCACCTTCAATCTCTTCGCCTACTGTCGCAAGTAAACGGATTGTGCCTTCTTTTGGTAAGCCTTGGTCGTGTAATTCAATTAAACTGATCACAAATGCAGCTAAACCAGATTTCATATCTGCTGCACCACGACCGTGTAGACGTCCTTCATCATCTTCAGTTAGTTTGAAAGGTGGTGTTTGCCAATCTTCTGGGTTACCTGGTGAAACAACATCCATATGACCGGATACCCCGATAACAGGGCTGCCGCTACCAATTTCAGCTACAAGGTTTGCGCGTGTATCTGTTAATTTAATAATTTTAGCGTCGATATTATGTTTTTTGAAAAGGTCTTGCAGATACTCTGCGACGTCTAATTCATTATCGTTCACAGATTCAATACCGACTAAATCTCTTAATATATGAATACGTTCATCTGACGTTAATTTACCCATATCATCAGCTCCCTCATAAATTTTCATACAATATAAGCGTAAAATATCGGATAATAGTATTCAAACAATTCGCACTTTTGAACGTTAAAATAAATAAGCGTAAACTCGGAGGTAGACGGGAAAATAATAAATGAGTCGAAGACATTGGAGGAATCGTATTGGATAATAGAATTCAATATCAAAACGTTGCGAAAGATAAGATTAATATTCTATACGAAATGGAAAAACAATTGAAAAAAGCGAGCATCGATCATCACTTACAAGAATTAGTGAAAATCCGTGCTTCTCAAATTAATGGCTGTGCCTTTTGTTTGGCAATGCATACAAGCGATGCACGTAAAATCGGTGTAAGTGAGAAAGAAATTTTCTTATTAAACGCATGGCATGATACGAATATATATTCTGAGAGAACGAAACTGGCTTTAGAATTAACAGAAGCTATTACTTTAATTTCACAACATGGCGTATCTGATGAGCTATATCGCCGCGTACGCGAAGTATACTCAGAAGAAGAATACACAGATTTAGTCTTTGTGATTAATCAAATCAACTTCTGGAATAGACTCTCTATCTCAATGGGTAATGAACATAATGTTTAATATCGTATAAAGAAAGCGCGCGAGCACTGTTTAATGAGTGTTCGCGCGCTTTTGTATGTTCAATGATTATTTATCAATCGCTTGAGTAGATAGCTTGTGTTTCTTTAAGAAAGCTTTGATTTTCTTTTGTTGTTTTAAATTTACGTCACCTGCGTAGTTTGTAGGAACATCGACGACATTGATTGTTTTTTGTGGACTATAACTCAACTCTTCTAACTGTTGGTCTGCACGTGCAACTTTATAGTTAACAGCGCTGAAGTATTTATTAATACGTTCGATATCTTCTTTTTGATTAGAAGGAACTTTATTATCTTTTAAGAATGCTTCGAAATTCATTTGATTCTTCGTTGTAAGGTTAGCTAATTCTCGTAAATCTGTATCTAACTGATCTGAGACTTTTTGACGACCATCATATTGTTGGTCTAGCTTATGTTGTAAGACGTATTTGTTATCAATGATATCGTTATTCGCTTCTAAGTAACGTTTTAAATAATCACGCGTTTCTTGTTCAGTTAAATCTTTACCTTTTTCAGAGGTTTTAAAGATTTCTATTTTGTGAATCGGTGTCGCATTTTTCGGCGCATATTTTGCGTGATGTTCTTGTTTTTCGTCTTTTTGTGCACAAGCTGTAAGCGTCAAAGCTAACATTAATGTGAAAGCGATGATTAATAGTTGTTTTAGTTTGCTCACTTTTGTTTCTCCTTCACTGTTCTATATGATTACTTTCATTATAGCTTAACATCCTAGCATGCGTTAAGTATCTCGTTGCCATGGAGATTCCAGTCTTGAAGTGAAAGGAACATCGAGTTGATATTTCGCAATGAAATGTTGCGCAACGTGCAGCATGAGATAGCCGAATAACACAGCACCGACTGTATCAGAAAAGTAATGAGCATGAACGTAAATGCGTGAAACCATCATAATGAAAATCATCAGATACGCGATATAATGCCAATAACGTTTGCGCATTAACGTTAAGAAGACCACTGCCGCAACGACAATTGTTAACGTATGCAAACTTGGGAAACTGAATCCTGAGATATATTCCACAGGACGTGCGCGATGAATAAAGTACTTCAATCCAATTCCTAATAAAAGTGTCACAATTGCCCAAGTCATTGTTATCAATGAGAGCTTTTTATTCTTGAAGAATAAAATAATTAAAATGACAGCCATAAAACCAACTAAGTGCCATGGTTGAAATAGGTTAGAGTAGACGATTAAGAAGCGGTCCATAAATGGTACTTGATGTAAGAGTCTGACGAAGTTATAAATCGGTTCGTCTATCATAAGGATGAAGTCCAATTTCACCAGCAGCATTAAAATAATAAAAATAACGAGGGTAATGCCGATATGTTTGGTATGTAGGACCTTCATAATAAAACCTAACTTTCTTTCTTGATTTAGATAAATTATAGCTTACTGTCTCATCTTTGCCATCCTACTTTGGAATGAACTAAACCTAACGGTAGGTGATAGGTTTGATTAATCATGGGATTGAATATATTTTTCAACTTTACGCAGTATAAAGAAGAGCAGTGCTAAATATACACCGAGTTCGACTAAAATAAGCCATGCGTGGCCAAATTTGATAAGTATAAATAAGTCGAGGACGCTTAATGGAAGACTGACGTATAAAAGACGTTTGAAGTAACGTGTTTGCAGTGACTGATAAAAGCGTTGCAGCTGTTCCCAATTGAGGTTTCTAGGAAACGTGCGGGTTCGATTCAAACCGATGAAAAGATTGTTAAAATTGACAGTAGAACGAGAAGCTTGGCTGAGATGAACTATAGAAACAAGTAATAATAACATAGACAACCAAAGCTCCTTTTCTCAGCTATATTGTAGTGAATTATATTAATTGTAACATGAATATGTATAAAAAAAGACAGACAAAGATAGCTTTCTTAAAGAAATTTATCTTTGCCTGTCTTATTAGTTATCCGTCTTAATCAAATGATAGGGAGAGATTAGTTACGGATAATATAATCAAATGCGTTCAGTGCAGCGTCTGCACCTGTACCCATTGCGATGATAATTTGTTTGAAGCGATCGTCTGTTACGTCGCCTGCCGCGAATACACCCGGCATACTTGTTTCTTGTTTACGGTCTACGATAATTTCGCCATGGTCGTTTGTGTCAATTGCACCGTGCAACCATTCAGAGTTTGGTAATAGACCGATTTGGACGAAAATACCATCTACATCAATTTGATGTGTTTCGCCAGTTTTGTTGTCTTCATATTTAAGACCGGTAACATGATCGTCACCAAGAACTTCTGAAGACTGTGCATTTTTCAAGATTGTAACGTTTGATAATTCACCTAAACGTTTTTGTAAAATCTCATCTGCACGTAAGAAGTCTTTGTATTCTACAAGTGTAACGTGTTTTACAATACCTGCTAAGTCAATAGCAGCTTCAGCACCAGAGTTGCCGCCGCCGACAACCGCAACATTTTTACCTTCGAATAAAGGTCCGTCACAGTGAGGGCAGTATGCAACACCTTTGTTGCGTAACTCGTCTTCACCTGGAATGTTCAAGTTTTTGAAGCGTGCACCTGTAGCAATAATAACTGTCTTACTTTTTAGTTTGGCATCATTTTCTAAAGTAACAACAATGCCGTCTTCAGTTTTCTCAACGTTAGAAGCACGGATACCATCCATCACATCAATATCGTATTCATTGATGTGTTGCTCTAAAGCAGATGAGAATTCTGGACCTGTTGTTTCTTTAACTGTGATAAAGTTTTCGATACCTGCAGTTTCAGTCACTTGACCACCGATACGATCTGCCACAATACCTGTACGTAAACCTTTACGTGCAGTATAGATAGCAGCTGTACCACTTGCAGGACCGCCACCGATGACTAATACATCGAATGGTTCTTTATCATTGAATTCAGCAGGGTCTGCTTGGCTGCCTAACATGTTTAAGATGTCAGAAATAGTCATGCGGCCGTTACCGAATTCTTCGCCGTTTAAGAATACAGCAGGAACTGCCATAATATCTTCAGATTCTTCTCTGAAGACTGCGCCATCAATCATGGTATGCGTGATGTTAGGGTTTAACACACTCATCATGTTCAATGCTTGAACCACATCCGGACATTTTTGACAGCTTAAGCTGATAAATGTTTCGAAATGAAGTGGTCCTTCAAGCGCTTTGACTTGATCGATAACACTTTGTTCTTCTTTCGGAGGGCGTCCGCTGACTTGTAATAAAGCCAATACGAGTGAGTTGAATTCATGACCTAATGGCACACCGGCAAATACTATGCCTGTGTGCGCATCAGGAGTATCTACACTGAAACTTGGTGTACGTTTCAGTGTATCCTCTTTAACAGTGATATGCGATGACATATCAGCAATTTCATCTAACAGGTCTTTCAACTCTTTAGATTTGTCGCTGTCATCATAGCTCGCTGTTAAAACCACGTCGCCTTCCATTAATTCAAGAAGTTGAGATAATTGTGATTTTAACTCTTTATCCAGCATTTATATGAATGCCTCCTTAAATTTTACCTACTAAGTCAAGACCTGGTTGTAAAGTTTCGCCGCCTTCTTCCCATTTAGCTGGGCAAACTTCACCTGGATGTTGACGTACATATTGAGCAGCTTTAATTTTGTGAACTAAAGTGCTTGCGTCACGGCCAATACCGTCTGCGTTAATTTCTGCAGCTTGTACTACGCCATCAGGGTCAACGATGAAAGTACCACGTTGAGCTAATCCTAGTTCTTCATCTAATACATCAAAGTTACGAGTGATTGTTTGTGATGGGTCACCAATCATTGTGTATTGTAATTTGCTGATAGCATCTGAGTGGTCATGCCAAGCTTTGTGTACGAAATGAGTATCTGTTGAGATTGAGTACACATTAACACCTAATTTTTGTAATTCATCATATTGGTTTTGAACGTCTTCTAATTCAGTTGGGCAAACGAATGAGAAGTCTGCTGGGTAGAATACTAAAACGTTCCAAGAACCTTTTAATGTTTCTTCTGAAACTTCGATGAACTCATCTTTTTTAGGATCATAAGCATTTGCTGTGAATGGTAAAATTTCTTTGTTAATTAATGACATAAAATACATCCTCCTAGAAATTAAAAAGTTTTTTTGATTAGAAAGCTAATCAGGATAGCTAAATTATCCTAATTATTTATTTATAATAATTCTAATCTCCTTGATTCCTATTATCACATTATCGTCAGAAATAGTCAATACTCGTGATTGTGTAAGTGGAATAATGCATAAAACACTGTAAATACTAGTGTATTAGAAATATTAACGACTTTTAGAATGTGTGTAAAGCAAAGAAATTCATAGGAAATTAACAATTATTTCTCAATATCAATTAGAGATTAATTTTCTCAATAAAGATGACTGATTATTAATCGCAATCTCTACAATAACGTTATACCCCGTTTCTGTCTCTATAACAACAGAAAGGGGTATTGTAACTTATTATTCAAATGTGACCTCAATTGAGCCTGGGTAACTATATTCTGCACGATACGTACCTTTTTCAGCTGGAACAGGTGGAACAAATGTACCAGAAGAAACAATTTGGCCTTTAAGCAGTTGTTTATCTTGTGATGCAAGTTTTTTAACTAACCATTTTAATGCTTCAATTGGATTACCTAGTACATCTGAAGAAACACCTGTCGCAATTTCTTCATTATCTTTTGTTAATTTTAAAGTGATATTTTCAAAGTCTTCATATGAGACACGATCAGCAGCTTCACCTAATGCGACTAAACCTGAAGCTGTGTTATCAGAAATTAAGTCGCCTAAAGTGAAGTTAGGGAACCAATCTTTATAGCGTGCATCTGGTATTTCAATACCTGGCGCTACTTTAACGCTGTTTAAGATATCTTCGTCTGATGCATCGGGACAAATATCATTTAATATCACGAACACGAGTTCAGGTTCGATAAGCGGTGCGAATAATTTAGATAATTGAACTGTTTCACCTGATTTTACAACTTTATCAGATAAAATTGTTCCGTAAGCCGGCTCATCTGTATTCGCGTAAGCTTGCGTTTCTGCACTGGTCATACTTACTTTGTAGCCTGCGATTTCACTGTTGTTTGCTTGTGTCAATTCACTGATTAAAGCATCTTGGATTTGATAGGCTACCGATTCGCTGATGCCATATTTTTCTGAAACGAAGTCAATCGGTTCATGATTTTGTTGTGCTTTAAACAATGCATTTACAATTTCTTTTTTGTATTGGACCATAGGTATCTCCCCTTATTCTGAATATTACTATTATTAGAATAACTTTTATTGTCTTAACTTTCAAAGCATTAAATTTTTATGACTTATGAAAAGAGGGTAAAATAAGAGTGCTAAAATCATTTGAAAGGTAGGAATGAAAATTCTATGTCAGATGTAATCGATCAAATTATGATGAAACACCACTCTGTAAGAAAATTCAAAAATGAACCTTTAAGTAAAGAAACGGTTAAAAAGTTAGTGGAAGCAGGCCAAAGAGCTTCTACATCAAGCTACTTACAAACATATTCTATTATTGGTATTACAGACCCTGAAATTAAAAAAGCATTGAGAGAAATTTCAGGTCAACCTTATGTTGAAGAAAGCGGCTATTTATTTGTCTTTGTGATGGACTATCACCGTCAAGATTTAATCAACAATGAAGTTGAGCAAAACTTACAAAGTTCATTTGAATCTGCAGAAGGCTTACTTGTCGGTACAATTGATGTTGCGTTAGTTGCACAAAATATTTCAATTGCGGCAGAAAGCTTAGGACTTGGTATGGTTTATTTAGGTTCATTACGTAATGATGTTGCTCGCGTGAAAGAGCTATTGAACTTACCTGAATATACATTCCCATTATTCGGAATGGCACTAGGTGTTCCTGCAGATGATGAAAATGGTTCACCAAAACCACGTTTACCATTTGAAGCTGTCTTCCATGAAAATGGATACAACCAAAACGATGACGAAGAATTAGGTTATATTAAAGATTATGATAAAGAAGTCAGCGCATATTACGACAAACGTACAAATGGAGAACGTAAAGAAACTTGGTCAGAACAAATTGCACAATTCTTAACAATGAAAGAACGTGCAGATATGTTAGACGAACTGCATAAGTCAGGTTTCATTAAAAAATAAGTGTTCATTCATCAGACACTTGATTAAAAGTAGAGAAATTAAAAAATCAGCCCTATCACGCTCACTTTAATTGTGAACGCGATAGGGCTGATTTACTTTACATAAAGCCTAAGCCTAATATTTAACTCGTACTTATAAGAAGTTGGCCTTCTTATCTCTTAATAGTCTGTACTTAAGTCATTATATTGATTTTCATTAAATTTCTTTTTATCCAAGTTGCCAGTTAATTTAGCACTGCCGACACCTGCAAGCATAGAGTCATTGACGTTTAATGCTGTACGTCCCATATCAATTAATGGTTCTACTGAAATTAGCACACCAGCTAATGCGACAGGCAAGTTCAATGTTGAAAGTACTAAGATCGCAGCGAATGTTGCGCCGCCGCCAACACCTGCAACACCAAATGAAGAAATAATAACAACCGCAATGAGTGTCACAATAAACTGCAAGTTGACTTCAACATCTGCAACCGGTGCGACCATCACTGCTAACATTGCTGGATAGATACCTGCACAACCGTTTTGGCCGATAGATAAACCGAAAGATGCTGATAAGTTCGCAATACCTTCAGGTACACCTAAACGTGATTTTTGTGTTTGTACGTTTAATGGCAGGGCACCTGCACTTGAGCGTGATGTGAATGCGAATATTAATACTTCAGCGACTTTACGAACATAGCGCCAAGGATTCAAGCCGAGGATGCTGACAATAATTAAATGAATGATGAACATCGTAATTAAAGCCGCATATGAGGCCAATACGAACTTACCTAATGTCCATAACGCTCCGAAATCACTCGTCGCAATGGTATTTGCCATAATGGCTAAGATACCGTAAGGCGTTAAACGTAAAACGAAAGTCACAACTGACATGATTACTGAATAGATAGCTTCAATTGCACGTTTTACGATATGACCATTTTCAGGTTGTTTACGTGCGACACGTAAATATGCGAAACCGATAAATGTCGCAAAAATAACTACAGCGATTGTAGATGTTGTACGTTGACCTGTGAAATCTAAGAATGGATTTCTTGGTAATAATTCTAAGATTTGTTGGGGTAGCGTACTTGCGGTCATATCTTTTGCTTTCTGAGCAAGTTCTGTACCGCGTGATTGTTCTGCACTGCCTAAATCAATAGATGAAGCATCTAATCCGAAGACAAGTGCTGAAATAATACCAATTGTTGCTGCGATTGCAACTGTTCCAATTAGGAACACAAAGATGTAGAAACCGATTTTCGCGAATTTTTCACCTAATTGAATTTTAGTGAAAGCTGCGACAATCGAAATGAAGATCAGTGGCATAACGATCATTTGAAGTAATGCGACATAACCATTACCTACAATGCCGAACCAATCTGTTGTAGTGGTTGTGATTTTAGAACCAGCACCATAAGCCAGGTGCATAATAGCGCCAAGTACAATTCCAATACCTAGTGCGGTGAAAACACGTTTTGAGAAAGAAACGTGTTTTTTTGCCATAACAAAAAGTCCAGCAAGAAGCAGAACGAAGATGATAATATTAAGAATAGTGAAACCCAATTGAATCAAACTTCCTTTCATAAATATTTATCTTATAGCAAAAGATAAGACTTGATTTGAATTCAAATAACTGCTCAAAGAAGGAAGTTCATTTTATGATAACTGAACTTAGCAGATATGTATCAACTTTTTTATACAACAGTATAGGATAGTTGTAAAGTTCGTTTAAATACATAGTAAATATATCGTATATATAAGAAAGGGTCAATGGCGGTTTTTAACTGTTTCTTTAAAAATACTGTGAACAAAATAAAAAAATCCAACCCGAATTATCGGATTGGATTTGAATAGTGTTTAATTTACATACCGAATAAACGTGCGAAGAAACCTTTTTTCTCTTCTTTCTTATGATGTGGAACAGTAGGTTCATGTTGATTGTCAATCGGTATTTCTGGTTCAGGTGTTGTTGAATTTGGTGTACCTTGAACTTCTGTCTCAGGTGTTTCATTTTCTGATTTAGTTGTTTCAGATGCATCAACTGCTGGTTGTTCTGAAGTACTTTCAGATTTAACTGGTTCTGTTTGTGTCGGTTGTTCAGTTTCAGCTGATGCTGTGGCACCTTTATAATCAGAAAGCGGTGTTTCTGTAGTTTTTTGAGTTTGTTCTTCTGAAGATGTTGTTTCAGTTTTAACTTCTTCCGTTGAAGGTTTAGTTTCTTTGACTTCAGCAGTCTTAGCCACTTGTTCCTCTGCTTTAGGTTCAGTTTTAGTTTCAACAGTAGGTTGTGGTTGTGCTAAAACTTTTTCAGTATGAGATTTCATAGCTTCAGTGTTATCTTGAACTGCTTTTGCTTGATCTTTTTGTGCTGTTTCAATCGCTTTAAGTGTTTTTTCGTGTTGATCAAGCTTATCTGTCATTTGTTGTTGTAAAGTTTGTAAATCTTTTTGTTGTTGGTGCACTTGAGAAATCATTTGGCCTAGCATTTGACGTTCTTCACGCATCTTAGTGATGTCGTTATGTAAGTCACTTAATAATTTTGCGAAGTTTTGATCGCTAGGAAGTTGATTTTGATCATCCTCTTTAACAACAATTTGTAAGAAATCATTTTCTTTCTCTAATTCTTCGAAAGCTAAGTCGTAACTATTTGTTTGCTTAACTTTATCCGCAATCTCTCTGAATAACTCGATGTCTTCTTCTTGGAAGTCAGTTGCTTCACGACCACGGTATTCTGTTTTCTTTAAATGGTAACCGCGTTCTTCTAAATGTTGTACGATTTTACGTACTTGTTTCTCACTTAATTCGACGCGTTGGGCGAATTCTTTTGTTAGCATCTGATCTATATCCTTTCACTCTATGATTTTAAGTGGGACGTATGTCTTACGTCACACAAACGTTAGTCTAACCTCTATGTTAGTTTAACCCGATTTCCTTTTGATTTCAAGGGTTCTCACGATTTTCGAAGATCCATTTGTTCAAGTAGCGGATAAACGGTTTTGCGTGAAAGGTGATTTGCGAAAACATATTTTAAAATATAACAAGATTTAACACTAGTACCGTAAATGTCTTTAGTCAACGGAATGCGTGTGTGCAAGAATAATTTCAATGGAATTGGTTCGCCGCCTGGCTCTATAGCAGGACGAATATAATCGATTTCTCTTTGTTCTTCAAAGCCATGTTCTTTTAAGAAAAGGTGACGTTGCATAAGCAGATCTGCATCAGGTTCATCTAAAGAATCCGGAATCGGTAATGCTTCCATCATAAAGAAATTCACATCGCGGTCATGCACACGGTTGGCTAGATTATCCAATCCTTCTTGGAGCTTCTCTAATGTTTCAGTTAAATAACGTTTTCTTTCTGGTGTGTCTACAGCAACTAGATACATAATAAATGCTGCATTTGTAGTAGCTTCGTAGTGGCCCGTGGCAAAACTGACAACTTCATCGTTATCTAAACCGACTAAGAAGACGTAATCATTTTGGGTGCGTTTATTTTCAAGTGATTGTTTGAATACATGGTGTTTTTGTGACACATTTCCGAATTGATAGTTATCAAAGAGATTTAAAGCTGCCTCATACAATGGATCGGATGTTTGTTTCACTAATTTAAAGTCCATAGCGCTGCCCTCCCATTTTTCTTTTGATTATAGCATATTGATACACTGGGCTTATATGTAAATAAAAAATAATCAGCAGACTAAGCTGCTGATTATCATGAATGCAAATTAAATTTCATATTCTTTATCGTGTTTATCTTTTTTTGTTTCGTATTCGTCTTTGAACTCTTTTCGGCTGATATCATGTTTATCAGCAAGCACAACGATATTACCATTAAGTAATTCGCGTTTTAGAATTTGACGTTCTGTGTCTGATAAGTCGTATTGTAATAAGACTGCTTGTTCACCGTCTTCCCCAGTTAGAAGGCGAGCAATTCTGTCACTGAACGTTCCGCTTGTAGATTGCACTGTCATGTCCGTGCTTGCTATACTGCCAAGGTTTAATTTGTTTTTGCTGATAACTGAAATCTCGTCTTTGGTATACCCCTCATCTAATCTGCGTTTTAAAGTATCAAAAATTTCGTCTTGTGATGTAAGTACAGTAATGTTTGCCATGTTAAAGCTCCCCCTCTGTGAAATATGTTTAATGTTATAATGTATACCCTTTTTTTATATAATTGAACCATCTAAATTATACTATTATACGGCTAAGCTATCAAATAAATATAAGAAAATTCACACTATTATCAACGCAAGGACGTATTTTCTTCGATGCACAATTAGATTTTATGGAAATATGATGAATTAAGTTTCAGTTATTGAAATAAAGCTTGAAATTTGATATTATCATTAAATAATTTACCTTACTCATATAATCTAGAGAATTAGGCTTTAGAAGTTTCTACCATGTCGCCTTAACGACATGACTATGAGTCACTGATACAATACAACACAATGGTGCTTTCAAAACAAACGGGTAGACACGTGTTCATTCTACAATATAAGTTGAGGACTATTTGGGAGATGGGACTTATATTGTAGTGTTCACAAACATCGAGCGATTAAGTTTTGAAACGCGGAGAACAATAACAGCTTCTCAAACCGTCATTTATAAGTTGCTTTGGCAACACGCTTGAAGGGGTTGAACTTGCGTTAAACCACAGAAGGCGTCAACAAGAATGGTCTTATATCTAATAAATATAAGATGATTTAAATTGACCTCCTGACTCCAAAGTGAACTTCATATTGATAATGATGTGTATTGCCTGTGCCACTCATAGATCCTGAAACTCATAGAGTAGTTTGGGATTTTTTTATACACAAATTTAGGAGGTTTGTTGGCGTGGAAGCGTTGAAAAAGAAGGTTAAAGAAGACGGCGTCGTCATTGGCGAAAAAATCTTGAAGGTAGATGGGTTTTTAAACCATCAAATTGATGCAGTGTTAATGTATGACATTGGCGAAACATTTTATGAACAGTTTAAAGATCAAGGCATCACTAAAATCTTAACTGTTGAAGCATCAGGCATTGCGCCAGCTATTATGGCAGCATATCGTTTTGAAGTACCATGTCTCTTTGCGAAGAAGGCTAAGCCAAGTACTTTGGCAGATGGATTTTATCAGACAGATATTCATTCGTTTACGAAAAACAAGACGAATCGTGTCATTATCTCTGAAGAATTTTTAGGAGAAAATGATCGTGTATTGATTATCGATGACTTTTTAGCGAATGGAGATGCGGCACTTGGTTTGAATCGTTTAGTTGAACAAGCAGGTGCAGAAACAGTCGGTATCGGTATTGTCGTGGAGAAAAGTTTCCAACAAGGCCGTAAACGTTTAGAAGAAGCTGGCTTGAAAGTTTCTTCACTTTGCCAAGTCGCATCGCTTCAAGGCAACCAAGTAACTTTAGTAGGTGAAGGTGAAGAGAACGCATGAAGAATTTCATCTTGAGTCTACAACATTTACTTGCAATGTATGCAGGTGCTATACTTGTTCCAATTATCGTCGGGACGAGTTTGAAATTCACACCAGAACAAATCGCGTACCTTGTAACAGTCGATATCTTCATGTGTGGGGTAGCCACATTTTTAGAAGCGAATAGAGTAACAGGTACAGGTTTGCCGATTGTTTTAGGGTGTACCTTTACTGCGGTTGCACCGATGATATTAATCGGCCAGACCAAAGGTTTGGACGTATTATACGGGTCACTCTTTGTATCAGGGATTTTAGTGGTCTTAATTGCACCTGTCTTTTCTTACGTTGTTAAATTCTTCCCACCTGTCGTAACAGGTAGTGTGGTAACGATCATCGGGATTAATTTAATGCCGGTTGCTATGAACTATGTAGCAGGTGGACAAGGGGCAAAAGACTACGGCGATATGAAAAATATCATTTTAGGTTTTTCAACGTTGTTGATTATCTTGCTTTTACAACGTTTTACACATGGTTTCTTAAAGTCTATTGCAATCTTAATCGGGTTGATTGCAGGAACTTTGCTCGCTGGTGCTTTTGGTGTTGTCGACTTGAATCAAGTTGGAACAGCACATTGGTTCGAGTTTCCGAAACCATTCAGATTCTCAGGCTTTGCGTTTGATATCGGTGCGATTTTAGTATTCTTTATCGTCGCATTAGTCAGCTTGATTGAATCAACAGGTGTATACACAGCGTTAAGTAAAATCACAGGAAGAACTTTGACGCGTAACGACTACCGCAAAGGTTACACTGCGGAAGGGCTTGCGATTGTGATTGGTTCTATCTTCAACGCATTTCCATATACTGCATATTCTCAAAATGTCGGTTTGGTTTCACTTTCTGGCGTGAAAAAGAATAATGTCATCTATGGAATGGTCATCTTACTCTTAATTTGCGGTTGTATTCCAAAGTTAGGCGCGTTAGCAAATATTATTCCATTACCTGTACTCGGCGGGGCGATGATCGCGATGTTCGGTATGGTAATGGCTTATGGTGTCAGTATCTTAGGCAGTATCGATTTCAAGAAGCAGAATAACTTGTTAGTTATTGCTGTGGCTGTCGGTTTAGGAACAGGTATCAGTGCTGTTCCGGAAGCATTTAAAGCAATGGGCGAACAATTCGCTTGGTTAACACAAAATGGAATTGTACTAGGTGCTATCTCAGCAATCGTACTTAATTTCTTTTTTAACGGCTTAAAGTATCAACAAAACGAAGAAAATGTGAAATAATGTAATTAAAACAAATAATGGAGGCTGTATTCAATGTGGGAAAATAAATTTGCTAAAGAATCTTTGACGTTCGATGATGTACTGTTAATTCCAGCGGAGTCTGATGTATTACCTAAGGAAGTAGATTTAAGTGTTGAGTTATCAGACAGAATCAAATTGAAAATTCCAGTTATCTCAGCTGGTATGGACACTGTAACTGAGTCAAAAATGGCAATTGCTATGGCAAGACAAGGCGGTCTTGGTGTCGTTCATAAAAACATGAACATCGAAGATCAAGCTGATGAAGTACAAAAAGTTAAACGTTCTGAAAATGGTGTTATTTCTAATCCATTTTACTTAACACCAGAAGAAAAAGTTTATGAAGCTGAAGCCTTAATGGGTAAATACCGCATTTCAGGTGTACCGATCGTAGACAATAAAGAAGACCGCAACCTCGTTGGTATTCTCACAAACCGTGACTTACGTTTTATTGAAGATTTCTCAATCAGAATTTCAGATGTCATGACAAAAGAAGACTTAATCACAGCTCCAGTCGGCACAACTTTAGACGAAGCAGAAAAAATCTTACAAAAACACAAAATCGAAAAATTACCATTAACTGAAAATGGTAAATTAGAAGGACTTATCACTATCAAAGATATTGAGAAAGTTCACGAATATCCAAACGCTGCTAAAGACGCACAAGGCCGTTTATTATGTGCAGCAGCTATCGGTATTTCTAAAGATACTGACATCCGCGCAGAGAAATTGGTTGAAGCAGGTGTTGATGCATTAGTTATCGATACTGCACACGGTCACTCACAAGGTGTTATCGACCAAGTTAAACACATTAAAGCTAAATATCCAGAAGTAACAGTTATCGCTGGTAACGTTGCGACAGGCGAAGCTACAAAAGCATTATTTGAAGCTGGCGCAGATGTTGTTAAAGTAGGTATCGGACCTGGTTCTATTTGTACAACTCGTATTGTTGCGGGTGTAGGTGTACCTCAAATTACTGCAGTGTATGACTGTGCAACTGAAGCACGTAAACACGGCAAAGCGATTATCGCTGACGGTGGTATCAAATACTCTGGTGATGTTGTAAAAGCATTAGCAGCTGGTGGTCACGCAGTAATGTTAGGCAGCTTGCTTGCGGGTACTGAAGAAAGTCCAGGAGAAACTGAAATCTTCCAAGGTAGACAATATAAAACTTACCGTGGTATGGGTTCATTAGGTGCAATGGAAAGTGGTTCAAATGATCGTTACTTCCAAGAAGATAAAACACCTAAAAAATACGTTCCAGAAGGTATTGAAGGCCGTATCGCATATAAAGGTTTATTACAAGACAACATCTATCAATTGATGGGCGGCGTGAGAAGCGGTATGGGTTATACAGGCTCTCACAACTTGAAAGAATTACGTGAAGAAGCAATGTTTACACGTATGGGACCTGCTGGTTTAGCAGAAAGCCACCCACACAATATCCAAATCACAAAAGAATCACCAAACTACTCAAGATAAAAGGAGAAACTGATTTATGGAAATGGCGAAAGAACAAGAGTTAATTCTTGTATTAGACTTTGGTAGCCAATACAACCAATTAATTACACGTCGTATTCGTGAAATGGGTGTGTACAGTGAGTTGCACGACCATGAAATTTCAATTGAAGAAATTAAAAATATGAATCCAAAAGGTATTATCTTATCAGGCGGACCAAACTCAGTTTATGAAGAAGGTTCTTACACAATTGATCCTGAAATCTTTAATTTAGGCGTACCTGTACTTGGTATTTGTTACGGTATGCAGTTAACAACAAAATTATTAGGTGGAAAAGTTGAGCGTGCGAATGAACGTGAATACGGTAAAGCAATTATCCACGCAAAATCTGATGAAATCTTCTTCGGTTTACCAGAAGAACAAACAGTATGGATGAGTCACTCGGATAAAGTGATTGAAATTCCAGAAGGCTTTGAATCTATCGCAGATAGTCCAAGCACGCCTTACGCAGCAATCGAAGATAAAGAACGTCGTATCTACGGTGTTCAATTCCACCCAGAAGTGCGTCATACTGAGTATGGTAATGACATTTTACGTAACTTTGTGCGTCGTGTATGTGATTGTACAGGCGAATGGACAATGGAAAACTTCATTGAAGTCGAAATTGAAAAAATCCGTGAAAAAGTTGGAGACCGTAAAGTGCTTTGCGCAATGAGCGGCGGTGTAGACTCTTCAGTTGTTGCAGTGCTCTTGCATAAAGCAATCGGCGATCAATTAACTTGTATCTTCGTAGACCACGGTTTACTTCGTAAAGGCGAAGGCGACATGGTTATGGAACAATTCGGTGAAGGTTTCAACATGAACATCATCCGTGTGAATGCGAAAGATCGCTTCATGGATAAATTAAAAGGTGTTTCTGACCCTGAACAAAAACGTAAAATCATCGGTAACGAATTCGTATATGTCTTCGACGATGAAGCATCAAAACTAAAAGGTGTAGACTTCCTTGCTCAAGGTACGCTTTACACTGACGTCATTGAATCAGGTACAAAAACAGCACAAACAATCAAATCTCACCATAACGTAGGTGGATTACCTGAAGACATGCAATTTGAATTGATTGAACCTATCAATACATTATTCAAAGACGAAGTACGTGCTTTAGGTATCGAACTTGGTATTCCTGAACACTTAGTTTGGAGACAACCATTCCCAGGTCCAGGACTTGGTATCCGTGTTCTAGGTGAAATTACTGAAGAAAAATTAGAAATCGTCCGCGAATCAGACGCCATCTTAAGAGAAGTGATTCGTGAAGAAGGTTTAGAGCGTGAAATCTGGCAATACTTCACAGTACTTCCAGGCATGCGTTCAGTAGGTGTAATGGGCGATTACCGTACGTATGACTATACAATCGGTATCCGTGCCGTAACTTCAATTGATGGTATGACAAGTGACTTTGCGCGAATCGACTGGGAAGTCTTACAAAAGATTTCAAGTCGTATCGTTAACGAAGTAGATCACGTCAACAGAGTAGTCTATGACATTACTTCTAAGCCACCAAGCACAATCGAATGGGAGTAACCAGTCTGAATATATAAAACGAAAACCCTTTAACCGCAATGGTTAGAGGGTTTTTTAAGAATACTTTACTTTTAAAATCAACACGAATTCTCAAAAGTGAATGTGTATATTATAATTTAGGTAACAAATATGATGCTAACATGATAAACACCGATCCTGATAACTATTCGCAGTAGTTACCGGGCTCTTTTTAGGTGTATTGGCTATGCCGTTGCTTTTTAATACGATTATTTAGCCAATAGGAAAATAACGTGATTGTTACCCCTGAAGGTCAAGTAAATACATATGGATTGGGTGTAAGCAGTCTAAGTCTAACCTCTTTTAACAGTGATAGTTAGAGTTTTTTCATTGCCTTATAGACAAATATAAAAGGAAAAATGGCTTAAAGCAATTTGGGAGTTTGATAATCTTAAGCTCTTTTTAAGCAAACTTCTCTTTATTCAGGTATAATTATTATACTTAAATAAAGAGAGGTACATTATGAACTTTCATCAATCAACAATCAAACATGTTAATCGAATCGAAATAAATGTTGCAGATATAAAACGCCAAACCGATTTTTACAATCACATACTGGGTCTTAAAGTTATCTCATCCACACCGACACAAACAGTTTTAGCAGTGGGTACGGATGGTCATGAAGTTGTCTTAAAACAACTAGATAATGGACGCTTTGCGAGTAAGACAGAAGCAGGATTATTCCATATCGCGTTTCTATTAAGTGATGTTAAGCAACTTGGAGCGCTCATTAAACACCTTTCAGATGAAAAGATACCGATTGCTGGGGGAGATCATCTCGTCAGCGAAGCGATTTATTTTAATGACTTAGAAGGTAATGGTATAGAAGTTTATACCGATCGTCCATTTGAGTTATGGCAATGGCAAAATGAACTAGTAGTAATGGATACGTTACAACTAGAAGTCACACGTATTTTAACTGAAGCAAAAGGTGCAAAATGGGAAGGTATGCCTGCAGATGCGAAAATAGGACACCTTCATTTAAAAACGCATGATTTAAGTGCCTCAAGTGAATTCTATCTACAATTAGGATTTCAAGTTGCGTCTGCATTACCACAAGCATTATTTTTATCTGATCAAAAATATCATCACCATATAGCTATTAACACTTGGCAGTCGAACCAACCGCTAAAAGATGCTGAAAAGACATATGGATTGACTGCATTTAATATTGTAGACGCCAAAAAAGACATAGAAAAATATAAAACACCTGAAGGATTAAATTTAAGTATCCAAGCATAATCAAATGAATCAATTGAATAAAATTAGAAACCTCTTAAAATGGAGGTGCCTCCTAATTGATTTTGAGAATTTTAACAACCACTGAAGGTTAGAGTAACTCTATGAAAAATAATGATGTTTTTGAACTTTTGTTATAATCGCGCTATGGATTAAGTGTTCATTTTTATGAATGCGTGAGCTATGGTGCGATTTTTCTTTATAATTCATAGACAATCAACCGTTAAGGTCAGTAAAGCATTGAGAAAAGCGTAAAATCACATATCAATAAAAAAGTTTTGAATACATTATGTTATATCTGTTATGTTCATGAATTATTATTATAAATGCGCTTATATTGTGTATGTTGATGTTTTTAAATCGTAGTTAATAACTAGGATTAGCGAGTTGTTTTGAAATTTCGTGAATAAGTACTTTATAAAAATTATTAGAAAATTCATACTATAATGAAAATAACATTTGCTTTCGTGCGCTAAAAGGTATAAGCTTGAATGAACACATGTAAAAAGGGGCTGTGCAAAATAGATATATTAATCGGTACAGGTTTATTGTTACTTATTTTAGTATTTTTCACTGTGTTCACGTATTATGCGCCAGATGGGCGTGCAGTCATGGGGGCTTTAGCAACAGCAGCAATCGCAACATTCTTAGTTGAGGCGTTGCAAGGGTTTGTATTGGGAGATATTTTCGATATTAAGTTTTTAAAGGAAACGGGTAGTCTAGCTGGGACATTGAGTGGGGTCATTGTCGCATTCCTAGTCGCATTATCGAGAAAGATCAATCCACAAAACTCAGCGTTGCTTGCGGTCGCATTTGCGGAAATCGGGCTGATTCCTGCATTGTTTGCGGCGTATCTGATGTCGTTTGTGATTCGCTTTATTGAAAAGAAAATTACAAACGGTATGGACTTTATTATCGTAGTATTATTCTGTATTCCAGTTGGACGATTGTTAGGGGTTTGGTTCACGCCACTAGTCGATGGTTCATTATTGAAAATCGGCGGTATTATCGATGTGGCGATGAATACAAGTCCATTGCTGATGGGTCTGATTCTTGGTGGTATTGTGACAGTTGTTGGAACATCACCACTAAGTTCTATGGCATTAACAGCAATGTTAGGCTTAACAGGTGTACCAATGGCAGTTGCGGCGTTAACAGCGTTTGCGTCTAGCTTTATGAATACAACGTTACTACATCGTTTGAAAATCGGTAACTTGAAATCAGTTATTTCTATTGCGATTGAGCCACTGTCAAAAGCAGACTTAGTGTCTTCTAATCCAGTGCCAATCTATGTGACGAACTTTATCGGTGGAGGACTAGCTGGTATGGTCATTGCTTACTCGGGGTTAGTCAATGATGCGCCAGGTACAGCAGCACCGACACCAGGTATTCTCGTTATGTTTGGTTTCAACCCAGCACTCGACGTATTAAAATACGCAGCCATCGCAGCTGCAATTTGTTTCATTGTCGGTTGGGTAATGTCATATGTATTTAGAAACTATCCAATCCGTAACAGTGAAGTGACGGGTTATAAATCTAAAATCATAGAAAACAAAGCTAATCCAACAGTGAATGAAGCATAGAAATAAAGAAACAACACACTAAAGGGACATGCCTGATGTGTGTTGTTTTTTTAGTGCTAAAAATGACACGAACTATTAAGCTTTAATAGAACAATACGCCTATTCCAATTCCAATGAGTACGATTGCCCATGAAGGTAGTTTGAAATAAGCTAATAAGACAAATAATATCGTTGCGAATGTGAAATCTAAAGGTTGTTTAACCGTAGAAGTCCAAATAGGTTGGTAGAAAGCCGAGATTAAAATACCAACCACACCTGCGCTGATCCCTTTCAAAAAGCCTCTGGCATAAAGGTTGGACTT
Organism: Staphylococcus simulans; assembly: GCF_025561465.1. Taxonomy (NCBI): domain Bacteria; kingdom Bacillati; phylum Bacillota; class Bacilli; order Caryophanales; family Staphylococcaceae; genus Staphylococcus; species Staphylococcus simulans. The sequence goes on along the minus strand of NZ_CP095100.1, from coordinate 2,570,520 downwards.
AAAACTATCCCAAAATGGCAAGACACCAAACAACAGTAAAAAGGCAGGTAAAAAGATTGCGAATGTCGCAAGCAACCCTCCTAGAACGCCTCCGATATTTGTGCCGATATAAGACGCAAAAGTGAATAATGGGCCAGGCACAGCTTGTGCTGCCGCATAACCTGTAATGAACTGATCAGAAGAAATCAATCCTTGCGGTACAAACTCCTTTTCTAACAGTGGCAACACGACGTGGCCGCCACCAAAAACAAGTGAACCAGAACGATAGAAACTGTCGAACATTTTAATCCATATATTTTGAGTGGTTGCGCTTAAGATAGGCAATACAACAAGCAAAGAAACAAATAACGATAAAGAGATAATCCCTAATCTTTTAGGTAAATAGAACACTTTAGAATCAGCGTCTGGCGTTGATGTAGGCTTAAGGAATAAGACACCATATAAGCCAGTTATAGCCAGCGCAACCACTTGAATATAAATACTATTGATCAATAATGAGAGTGCTAACACAAACATAGCCAATGCGATGGTTGTTTTCGTATTAGTTAATTTCTTGCCCATACCAATAATTGCTTGTGCCACAATTGCGACAGCAACAAGTTTCAATCCTTGCATCCAAGTAAAGTGTGTATCCCCATTCACAAATAAAGTTGAAAATAACATTAAAACAATCACTGAAGGCATAGTGAATCCTAGAAATGCGAGAATACCACCGAATACACCACCTCTGATGGTACCTATACCGATACCGACTTGACTGCTGGCAGGGCCTGGAAGAAATTGGCATAACGCGACTAAGTCAGAGTACTCTCTTTCATCCAACCATTTTCTTTTCTTCACATATTCATCATAAAAATAACCTAAATGCGCTGTAGGTCCACCAAAGGACATCAAACCAAGTTTTAAAGCTACAATAAAAATGGTGAAATAATGAGACATAGGCAACTCCTTATATAAATTAGCATCAACTTATAGATTTTGCGTTAGTCTTCATTATATTTCGAAATGCATAAAGGTGATGTATGGATTTTGTAAAGTTTATGAATGACATGTATTTGAGTTTTATGATCAATTCTATAGTATCTCTATATCAAAAGGATACTAAGAAGGGTTGTTCGTCTTCTGTTAAACATAAACGAATGCGTTCTGTGAAGTTCCCCCAAGTGACCTTTTGCATGACTTCTTCAAAAGTAAAGAATCCAACTTCCAAACTTTCATCGCTAGTCGTAAGTGTGCCGTTAATGTAGATTCCTTTAAATAAATGATTGATGATACTGTGTTCAGTATTTTGAAAGACACCACAATATGTCGTGAGTTTGATGGTGACGCCGGCTTCTTCTTTCACTTCACGAATGACACCCTCTCGAATGGTTTCACCATTTTCAATTTGCCCGCCAGGAATTTCCCAGCCACGCAAAGGACTTTTGATTAAAAGTATTTTATTCTCATCATTTGTGACCACACATGAAGCGGAAACAATATGTTTTGGGGTCATCTTAATCCTCCTAGAGTTGTGTTATTGAATGATACTCGTTAAAAGTGAACAGCTAGTGTCTAAAAATATGTAAAAAATAATTTATAGTTAATAATTAGTTAATTCAATTGTAGTGTATGTCTGTTTTATAATAAAAGCATGTAAATTAAAGGAGACAACAACGATGAATTTTAAACAATTTTTACTGACAGGCCTCGCAAGTGTATTACTTGGATCAGCAGGTGCACATGTATTTTCATATCAAGCAGAAGCTGCCCAATTCGGCGCACACGAATTTCGTGATTACAGCGTACAACCTAAAGAAAACTTGAAAAACTTATTGAACGCGAGTCACTATTATAAAGACATGGCGAAAGAATCAGGTGCAACATTCTACCAGAATAAATTAAACCAAGCGATTTATTTTGCTAAGAAACAACAAAAGTCTAATAATGATTCACAAGTTGTGACAGCAATTAATCAACTTTCAGCTATCTATAATGAGGTATTTCAATTGCATTTGCAAACTGAAAAAGGCAGTGCCGACATCTTAAGTAAAAAAGCAGAACTACAAAACCTAATTGTAAAGGCAAACCATTTATTAACTGAAAGTCATCTTTCAATGAATCAAGATGAAGCGCAGCTAAAACAAACTGTTGCGCAAGCACAAGCTGTATTAAACCAAACAGCACCAGACTTTGAATTAGTGAATGCGATTAACGCAGTTCAACAACACATTCAAAATGTAGAGTCATATCAGGCATTTGTAGCACATCATTAATAAAGATATAAGCGATAGAACACAGTAATCTCTATAGGGTTGCTGTGTTTTTTTATGTTCAGTTTTTTGACTGAAGGGTATATAGGTAAACATAACTACACATATGAGAGACAACATCCAAGGGGGGAATGTTATGTCTAAGGCATTATCGATTATTGTTCCTGTATATAATAAATCTCAGTTTTTACAACAATGTGTATCATCTATTGATGAGTTAAAGTTGAATCATGATGAGATAGAAGCCATCTTTGTTGACGATGTTTCAACAGATGACTCATTGGAACAATTAAAACAGTTTGAACAAACGCGTGATTACATGCGTGTTATAGAGTTAGAAGCAAACAGCGGCAGTCCAGCTAAGCCAAGAAATGTAGGGATGGAAGCGGCTGAAGGCACTTATATTACGTTCTTAGATGCAGATGACTGGTTAGATACAGAAGGTTTTCCAAAGTTGCTTGACCAAACTTTAACTACAGAGAGCGATATAGTGTTCGGTCAAAGTTTAAAACATAAGGACCAGTCTGTGAGCCAAATTGCGCGCTTTAGTGCTTATACAAAAGAAGAAGGACTTGTGCCTTACGAAATTGATAAAATCTTTCGTGCCGTCGGTCCACCTGGAAAAATAATAAAACAATCAGTGATTCAAGATCATCATCTTTATTTTGAACCGATGAAATACGGAGAAGATAAGCTGTTCTTTACCGAAGTAATTGCGCACGCTAAAACAGCCGCTATGAATGATATCGTGGTCTATCATGTGAATCGATATGGTGCGAATCAATCATTGGTCAGTGAAACAGATATTTTTGAAAAAACAGCTTTTAATTTAGAAGTGTTAAAGCAGTTATTAGATTTAGACATCCCGGAGACTGCACGCAAACATGCGATCAGTCGAATAGTAGAAATGGATTATTTATCACGCTTATTCATGAATCGTCGCTTCTTAAAAAGCGCAGAGAAAAATAAATTCTATGAAGCTTTTGATCAGTTAGTTTCAACTTTAGACCAACATGACTTAGATATTAAAGATTACTTGACTGAACCGAAATATGAAAAAGTATGTGAATGCTTATTAAATAGCGATAAAGAAAAAGTAGAAGCGTTGATTACTTTATTAAGCGAAGGTATACGAGCACCACATTATATTGCAGACGGATTAGTATATTATCATTTGCCGGAAGACTTGCACACCGTTGAACCCTTATACGAACCCTTCTATGCGGTCTATAGCGGCACACATCTTAAAGATAATCAGTTCTATGAGGTTATTACGCTATATAAAGAGGATTCAACAGAAGTCGACGCAGTGAATTTGGTGAAGCTTTCTGATGAATCCGTTACGCAGAAAGTAATGTTTGAGCAGCAAGACAATCAACTCTGGATACCTTCAGATGCATTAAACGTAGATTTCGATTTTAATCTGCAAGTTATTTATGATCACTACAAACCATTTTTAGTACACATGATGTTGCCAAGCATTACGGAAAATCATGCTTTAAAACGTCAAGGTCAGAAAGTAGAATTCGTTTCAACACAACAAGAACAAGCATCATCAGCTGAACCTAATGAGGTGGATACTACTAAATATTATGCAGAAAACCCAGGGAAAGTATGGGCGATTAAGAAGTTTAAAGTGTATGGTGATACTGAATTTACACAAGAACAAGCTCAATCTATGGAAGTCGGTGAGGTGTTTAATGTATCAGAGATACAGTATTCTAAGAAAGGGACACCGCGATTAGTATTAGAGGATGGGAACGTGATTACTGCGAATAAAAAGTTTGTCGAACAGTTAGACAGTGATCTGTCTGAACATTATATTGTAGACTGGCCAATCACGATTCAAGTCATTAAAAAGTGTAAAGCTTATGAAGATCGTAACTTTAAAACTGAAGCAGAATTCCAACCGAAGTTAAATGACACGATAGAAATAGATAAAATTGTGTGTTCTTCTAAAGGGACACCGCGTTTAAAAACAAAAGCGGGTTATTTTATCACCGCAAATCGAGATTTTGTGCAGGTTGTAAAGTAAGAAGAAGGGATGAAAATCTCTTCTTCTTTTTGTTTGGATAACGTGGTAATGCGTTAAAGTATCATTAAATATTTTAAAGAAATCGGTTGTGAATAGTATAAAATAACGTATATTGCTAGAAGGTTATTAAGTTTGTGAAATTATTATAAATATTGTTGACAGGGGATAGAGAAAACGGTAAGATTCAATACATAATTATTTTCTGACAATTCGAATATCATTGTATCAATTTGAATTGTAGGGTGCTATATCTATATACTATGAGGGGAGAGTATTTTATTGACTTCTAAAATTACTTATACAGACTTCACCTCAGACCCTTTTGAATCATTAGATGTTTCAGATGAAACAAAAGGTGCGTATCATGTTCTGAAATGGGCATATGATACTTACGGAGATGAAATTGTATATGCTTGCAGTTTCGGAGCAGAGGGCATCGTTCTGATTAACTTAATTTCGCAAGTGAAACCAGACGCACGTATCGTCTTTTTAGACACGGGTCTCCATTTCGATGAAACGTACGATTTAATCGACCGTGTTAAAGCAAAATATCCTAAATTGAACATTGTTATGAAGAAGCCAGATTTAACACTTGATCAACAAGCTCAAGAATATGGCGGTAATCTTTGGCGTAGAGATCCAAACCAATGTTGTTATATCCGTAAAGTTAAACCGCTTGAAGAAGTATTAACTGGCCAAACAGCTTGGGTATCAGGATTGAGACGTGAACAATCTCCAACAAGACGCAACACAAACTTTGTGAATAAAGACGACCGTTTTGAATCTATTAAAGTTTGTCCGTTAATCCATTGGACTTGGGATGATGTATGGGATTATATTAAATCGAATGATTTACCTTATAATGCTTTACATGATCAGAACTATCCAAGCATCGGATGCGCACCATGTACTTCACCTGTTTTTGAAGGCGGCGACTCTAGAGAAGGCAGATGGCAAAACAACATGAAAACTGAATGTGGTTTGCACATCGGACGTAAATCTTAATTTGAAAGTTACAATTAATTTTTTTGTATATAATTCCTAGTGGATGTGTTGGAATTTTGAAAGCACAATGACTATACTTGAATTAAGTGTAGATATTTTTTTAGTTTCAATTCCTACTAAAAAACTAAGGATAAAATCTATCATATGGGGGGAAGACACTTGAATTTATCAGCAACAAATAGTCCGTTCAACGATGAACAGGCACAACTCATTAATCAAGCGTTATCAACATTATCAAATGACCAGAAGCTCTGGCTTAGCGGTTATTTAACGGCACATCTCCAAGATGGCACAGCAACACAAGCACCTGCTTCTAGCGCAGCAGCAACGCAGGCACCAGCAGCACCAGCGCAACAACAAGCTGTAGAACCACGCAAAGTCACTGTATTATTTGGTTCTGAATCTGGTAACGCACAGTGGGTGGCAGAATTACTCGAAAGTAAATTAAAAGAAAACGATTTTGATGCCACATTAACTGAAATGGACCAATATAAAACGAAAGATTTAAAAAATGTTGAAGACCTACTTATCGTAACGTCAACACACGGTGAAGGCGATCCACCGGATAACGCATTATCTTTCTATGAATTCTTATACGGACGTAAAGCACCTAAATTAGAAGGCGCACGCTTCTCAGTACTTGCTTTAGGTGACCAATCTTATGAGTTCTTCTGTCAAACAGGTAAAGACTTTGATGCACGCTTAGAAGAGTTAGGCGCTGACCGTATTTTACCGCGTGTCGATTGTGATATTGACTTTGAAGAACTCGCAAATGAATGGGTTGAAAACATTATTAATGAGTTAGGCGATCAAGAAGTAAAGCAAGTGGTTCAAGAGGCACAAGATGCACCTGTTGAAGATGCTTCTGGACCCATTTACTCAAGAACATTTCCTTACGAAGCAGAAGTCTTAGAAAATATTAATTTAACTGGTCGCGGTTCTGATAAAGAAGTTCGCCACCTTGAATTATCATTAGAAGGTTATGGCGATGACTACGCACCAGGCGATTCCATTAATATCTTACCTGAAAATGACCCAGAACTTGTGGATGAAATTATCGATATGCAAGATTGGGTGGCAGAAAAAGATATTACTGTGAATACACAAGGTGACAAAATGTCGCTAGAAGAAGCATTGACGTCATACTTTGAAATCACAAAATTAACGAAACCATTAATCGAAAGTGCAGCACAGCTCTTTGATAATGAAGACTTATTAGATAGAGCCTCTGATAGTGAATGGGTGAAAGATTATATCTACGGTCGTGACTTAATAGACTTATTGAATGATTTCCCTACAGAGTCACTACAACCGAACCAATTACATCAAGTCTTAAGAAAAATCCCTGCACGCAGTTACTCTATTTCAAGCAGTCATAAAGCAAATGAAGATGAAGTACACATTACAGTATGTGCAGTACGTTATGAAGCACATAATCGTAAACGCTCAGGTGTCTGCAGTGTACAACTCGCAGAACGTGTAGAGCCGGGCGATAAATTAAAAGTATACTTGAAGAAAAATCCTAACTTTAAATTCCCATTCGATGAGAACACACCAGTCATCATGATTGGACCAGGTACAGGTATCGCTCCATTCCGCAGTGTCTTACAAGAACGAGAAGAATTGGATTTAACAGGTAACACATGGTTGTTCTTTGGTAACCCACACTTTACAACAGACTTCTTATACCAAACCGAAATTCAAGATTGGTTGAAGAGCGGTGTGTTAGAAAAAGTAGATTTAGCCTTTTCACGTGATCAAGAAGAAAAACGTTATGTTCAGCATTTAATCGATGAAAACAGTGCAGAATTTTATGAATGGTTAAGAAATGGCGCAGCAATTTATGTCTGCGGCGATGAAAAACACATGGCGAAAGATGTACATCAAGCCATCATTCATGTATTGGAAAAAGAAGGCGGCTTATCTGAAGAAGAATCAGAAGAGTACCTATCAGAATTGAAAAAAGAAAAACGCTATCAACGTGACGTGTATTAATTTTTGAGGAGGCAAATTATGGCTGAGAATAACAATGATTTATATAAAGGCTTAGATGATTTAGAACGTAATAAAGGCGAAAGCAATTATTTGCGCGGTACCATTGCACAGGGTTTAAAAGACCCTGTGACTGGTGCAATCGCTGATGATGATACCAAGTTATTAAAATTCCACGGCAGCTATATGCAAGATGACCGTGACTTACGTCAAGAACGACGCAAACAAAAATTAGAACCTCTTTACGCATTTATGATTCGTGTACGTATCCCTGGAGGCCGTGTTTCCACGGATCAATGGTTGAAGCTAGATCAATTGGCAGATGATTATGCAGGTGAACAAATTCGTTTAACCACACGTCAAACCGTACAGTATCATGGGATTTTAAAACGCAACTTAAAAAAATCAATGCAAGCGATTAACGCAGCTGTACTTGATTCAATCGCAGCGTGCGGTGACGTCAATCGTAATGTCATGTGCAACCCTAATTCCTACCAATCTGATGTGTATAGTGAAATAAATGATTATGCGGATAAAATCAGCGGACATTTATTACCGAAGACGACAGCGTACCATGAAATTTGGTTAGACGGTGAAAAAATCATCGATTCTAAACAAGAAGATCATGAACCTATGTACGGTAAAACATACTTGCCACGTAAATTTAAAATCGGTATTGCGTTACCACCTTCTAACGATATTGATGTCTATTCACAAGATATCGGCTTAATCGGTATCGTTGAAAATGATGAATTAACCGGCTTCACAGTAACTGTCGGCGGCGGTATGGGCAGTAAGCATGATGATTTAAGAACACATCCTCAAGTCGGTAAAGTATTAGGTTATATTCCTAAAGAAACAGCACCGGAAGTTTGTGAGAAAATCTTAACGATTCAACGTGATTTCGGTGACCGTGCAGACCGTCAACAAGCGCGTTTCAAATATACAGTGGAACGTAAAGGCGTGGATTGGATTCGTGAAGAATTAAATCGTCGTTTAGGCTGGGAAATCGAAGATGCGAAACCATTTGAATTTGACAGTAACGGTGACCGTTTAGGTTGGGTTGAAGGTTCAGGTAAGTATCACTATACATTATTCATTCAAAATGGTCGTATTAAAGATACAGAAGACTTTAAGTTGAAAACAGCGATTAAGAAATTAGCGCAAACACATAAAGGTGAAATTCGCATGACACCGAACCAAAACCTGATTTTTGCGAATGTTGAGAAAGAAGATAAAGCCGCTATTGATGCGATTATCGAAGAGTATGGTTTAACAGACGGCAAAAATTACAGTGGTTTACGTCGTAACTCTATGGCTTGTGTGGCCTTTCCGACTTGCGGGCTTGCGATGGCAGAGTCAGAACGTTATTTACCTTCTTTAGTGACTAAAATTGAAGACATTTTAGATGAATTTGGTTTACGAGAAGAAGAAATCACGATTCGTATGACAGGTTGCCCGAACGGCTGTGCACGTCCTGCATTAGCTGAAATTGCTTTTATTGGTAAAGCACCTGGTAAATATAATTTCTATTTAGGCGGCAGCTTTATCGGTGAACGTTTGAATAAATTATATAAAGAAAATATCGGAGAAGCGGAAATTTTAGAAAGCTTACGTCCAATTTTAGAACAATACAGTAAAGAGCGTGAAACAGGGGAACACTTCGGTGACTTTGTAGTACGTAAAGGTATTGTAGAAAAAGTTACAGATGGTCGTGACTTCAGATAAGCAGTAAGCATTACCTCAGAAAGTGACGTATCTACGCACTTGGATACGTCCTTTCTCTAGTAATGCTCAACATCTATTTAAATAAAACAAAGAGGTGATCGAATGGGAAAAGTATATATCGTAGGCGCAGGTCCCGGAGATCCGGATTTAATCACAGTAAAAGGTGTCAAAGCTATAGAACAAGCCAATGTGATTCTATATGATCGCCTCGTTAATAAGGCCTTATTGCAATATGCAAAGCCGAATACAAGATTGATTTATTGTGGGAAAGACCCGAGTGGTTTATCAATTCCTCAAGTAGAAATCAATGCATTAATGGTGAGTTTCGCACGTAAAGGTCATACTGTAACAAGATTAAAAGGCGGAGATCCTTTCTTGTTCGGTAGAGGTGGAGAAGAAGCGGAAGTTCTGGCAGAACATCACATCGCTTTTGAAATTGTACCTGGTATTACCTCAGGTATCGCCGCACCTGCTTATGCAGGCATCCCAGTTACACATCGAGACTATAGTTCTTCTGTCGCATTTGTGACAGGTGTTAATAAAGAAAAAACGTTAAAAGAAGATTATTGGAAACATTTAGCATTAGGTCCTGAAACACTGTGTATTTACATGGGTGTCAGCAGGTTACCTGAAATCTGTCGCTTGTTAGTGCAACATGGCAGACCGAAAGATACACCTGCCGCATTGGTTTATCAAGGAACAAGCGGAGTTCAACAAACTGCAGTCGGTACTTTAGAAACCATTGTTGATGGCGCAAAAGATTTTAAAAATCCATCGATGATTGTAATCGGTGAAGTCGTACAATTACGTGAGAAAATCAGCTGGTTTGAATCTGTTTCAGCCCAAGCAGCAGCGCATCAATAAATGTGTCATACCGGCAAGGAAGACATATTAAGTTCATTTTTTTAACTTTAATTCCTTGTAAACTGATAAGAATAGTATCATCTGTGTGCTACACAACATAAATAATATGAAAATTCTAACAATCAAAACTTGATTATTGAAAGAAAGGAGCAAAGACAATGAAAAAACTATTAATTATTGCCTTCGTAGGGTTTTTTGCACAATTGGTTGACGGTTCCCTCGGCATGGGCTTCGGCGTAACATCATCATCGATTTTGTTATCGCTTGGTTTAGCACCAGCCATTGTATCAGCGACAATCCATTTTTCTGAAATTGCGACAACAGCAGCATCAGGTGTTTCGCACATGTCATTCTCTAACGCAGATAAGCGTTTAATACTGAAATTAGCGGTGCCGGGATCGATGGCAGCTTTCATTGGTGCAGCGGCAGTCAGCCATCTGCATGCAGGTTTAGTTAAGCCTGTCGTTGCTTTGTTCCTGATTACCATCGGTATTTATATTTTAGTTCAATTTGCGTTTAAACGCGGACAAACTAAAAAGCTGACAAGAGGGTCAGAGTTGAGTAATAAATTTATGTTTCCGCTTGGTGCGACTGCTGGATTTTTAACAGCTATCGGTGGAGGCGGCTGGGGACCAGTCAATACTTCTGCATTACTTGCACGTCGTGATATCAATGTTCGTCATGTTATCGGCAGTGTATCTATCAGTGAGTTTTTCGTAACGATTGCAGCGTCTATCAGTTTCTTGATTTTCTTACCCCTTCATTTAATTAATTGGGGATTGGTTCTGGCATTAAGTGTCGGCGGCGTTGCGGCTGCACCATTTGCGGCATGGCTCGTTAAGATTATCCCAGTAAATGTCTTAGGCATTTTTGTCGGCGGTTTGATTATCTTTACCAACAGCAATACTTTGTTGAACGCATTTGGTGCACCGGGTGAAGCGATTGCTTTCGTAAGAGTCGCAGTGGTTATTGGTTGGTTTGCATTATTGTTTGTCATTTTGCGCAAAGAAGGTAAATTATCGAACTTTTTTCACAAAAAAGAAGCAAATAAAGTAGGAAGAGTAAAACAATAAGAGGAGATGAGTTAAATGGCTACAACAACACAAATTTTAGAACATACGAACACACCGCATGGTGGTAAGTTAATTAATCGTCAACTTGAAGGAGCAGAACGTGAAGCATTAATTGAAGCAGCAGAAGCTTTTAAAACATTAACGTTAAACGCATGGAGTTTATCCGACTTAGAATTAATCGCAATTGGCGGTTTCAGTCCATTAACAGGATTTATGGGAGAAGCGGACTATCAAAACGTCGTTGAAAACTTACATCTTGCAGATGGAACGTTATGGAGTATTCCAATTACTTTACCAGTTAATGAAGCAGAAGCGGACCAATATGAAATTGGAGAACAGATTGCGCTTTATGGAGAAGATCAACAGTTATACGGTGTCTTAACTTTAGAAGAAAAATATACGTATGATAAAGAAAAAGAAGCACAAAATGTTTATGGAACGACAGAAGAAGCTCATCCAGGCGTCAAAAAAGTATATGACAAAGGTAATGTGTATCTAGCAGGTCCGATTCAATTAGTAAATCGTCCAGACCATAGTGAGTTTGAAGAATTTGAATTAGATCCGATTGAAGTACGTCAAATGTTCCATGATTTGGGATGGAAAACAGTCGTAGGTTTCCAAACACGTAACCCAGTACATCGTGCACATGAGTATATCCAAAAAAGTGCGTTAGAAACAGTTGATGGTCTCTTATTGAATCCATTAGTAGGGGAAACAAAGTCTGATGATATCCCAGCGGATGTTCGTATGGAAAGTTACCAAGTGATTTTAAAACACTATTATCCAGAAGATCGTGCACGCTTAGCGATTTATCCAGCTGCGATGCGTTATGCAGGACCGCGTGAAGCGATTTTACATGCGATTGTGCGCCAAAACTATGGTTGTACACATTTCATTGTAGGACGTGACCATGCAGGTGTAGGTGACTATTATGGTACATATGAAGCGCAAGAGTTGATTACGAAATATCAAGAAGAGTTGGGTATTCATATTTTAAAATTTGAACATGCTTTCTATTGCACGAAGTGCGGTAATATGGCGACAGCGAAAACGTGCCCGCATGGTGCAGAACATCATGTGCATTTAAGCGGGACAAAAGTCCGTGAAAAATTACGTAATGGAGAATCTTTACCGAAAGAATTCTCACGTCCTGAAGTCGCTGAAGTGTTAATTCGCGGTTTACGCAGACATAGAGAACAAAATGAGGAGGCGTAACGATGACAAAATCTCAAAATATTACATGGCATGATTCAGAAGTAACGAAAACAGAACGTCAAGCTCAAAATGGCCATAAGAGTGTAGTCCTGTGGTTTACTGGTTTATCCGGTTCAGGTAAGTCTACCATCAGTGTTGCTTTAGAAAAAGCATTATTTGAACGTCGTATTCATGCGTATCGTTTAGATGGAGATAATATCCGTCATGGTTTAAATAATAATCTCGGTTTCAGTCCAGAAGACCGTAAAGAAAATATCCGTCGTATCGGTGAAGTCAGTAAATTATTAGCAGATGCAGGACTGATTACATTAACGGCGTTCATCTCACCTTATCGTGAAGATCGTGATCGTGTCCGTGAAATTTTAGAAGATGGCGAATTTATCGAGGTATATGCGAAAGCCAGTGTTGAAACGTGTGAGCAGCGTGACCCGAAACAGTTGTATAAAAAAGCACGTGCAGGAGAAATTAAGAACTTTACTGGTATTGATGCGCCATATGAAGCGCCAGAACATGCGGAAATTGTCGTGGATACAGAGACAACTTCTGTGGAAGAAGCGGTTCAACAGATTCTAAACTATTTAGAAGACAAACAAATTATTTAATATTCCGAGCACACACAAACCTTAAATTGTGTGTGCTTTTTTGGTGGATAATATCATGGTTAAGTTTTGCGATTATTCTGAAATTGAATTAAAATAGAAGTGTACAATAATATATGGAACAACAAGGAGAGTCGAACAACATGGCAGAAGTAAAAGGCAAAGTAGCAATGGTGACAGGCGGCGGACAAGGTATCGGAGAAGCAATTTGTCGCAGACTCGCAAAAGACGGTTTTAAAGTAGGGGTGGCAGATTTTAATGAAATAACTGCAGAAGCGGTTGCACAAAGCTTACGTGATGAAGGTTATGAAGCGCTTGCGGTTAAAGTAGATGTATCAGATCGTGATCAAGTCTTCCAAGCAGTCAACACAGTGAAAGATCACTTCGGAGATTTCAATGTGATTGTTAATAACGCTGGATTAGGACCACAAACACCACTTGATACAATTACGTATGATCAATATCGCAAAGTTTTCGATGTAAACGTCGGCGCAATTTTCTGGGGCATTCAAGCAGCGGTTGAAGCTTTTGAATCATTTGGTCACGGTGGTAAAATTATTAACGCTTCTTCTCAAGCAGGACAAGTCGGAAACCCAGGACTTGCATTATATGGCGCAACTAAATTCGCAATCCGTGGTATTACACAAACTGCAGCACGTGACTTAGCTGATAAAGGTATTACTGTGAATGCGTATTGCCCAGGTATCGTTAAAACACCGATGATGGAAGATATCGCACAAAAAACAGCTGATGAAGCAGGTAAACCATATGAATGGGGTATGGAACAATTCTCTAAAAATATCGCATTAAAACGTTTATCAGAACCTTCAGATGTAGCAGCATGTGTATCTTATCTTGCAGGACCAGATAGTGATTATATGACTGGCCAAGCTTTAATTATTGATGGCGGTATGGTCTTCAATTAATACAAGACATAAAGAAAGGCAAGTGCACCTAAACAGGACACTTGCCTTCTTTTTATTTTCTAGGAATACCAATTGCATGACCGAGTTGTTTCGGTGTTTCAAATTCCCCTTGTTCCTCATAATATGTTTTGATGTTATCAAAAACAAAATCTGGAAAAGCACTGCTGCGACGTTGTTGGTTATCAATAGCCATCATGATAACCTCATACGTTGCAGTCGGGACTTGATCTTGATTAAACATCTTTAAAAAGAAATGTACACGTTTGTGGTCATAGTCATAAACATAAACTTCTACCGTAAACGTTTCATCTAGCAACATTTCTTTTAAGTAAGTGATATGTGCTTCTAAATTAAAAATTGTTGTGTCATGTTTTTGTCGGTAATCAATCGAGAACCCCATTTTCGCAAAGAAACCGACGACCGCATCACTGAAAATTGAAAAATACTGTGCATCATGTAAATGTTGATTATGATCAATCCAAGAAGGATGCACCTTATCCTCATAAGTATAAATGTACCCCATATTTAATTTTCCCCCTTTAATGCATATAACTGCAGTGTATCATATAAATGAAATCGATAGCTTGGACGTACTTTCTTTAGACTATGATGACATTCGTATGAAGTGACTAAAGTAGGAGAAACGTTCCTGAAATTGAAACAGGATTAGAATTATTTTATTCGCACATTCTAAAAATGAATTCAAATTATCAATTTAAGTAAGAGATACAATACCAACTATTTTGCTGAAGTGTATTATCAATGAAATTTATCATCGAAAAAATATAGTAAATGTTAAAGAATGTATAAAGAATAGAACTAAAATATTCTTCTGCATAAAGTTAACTATTTTATGAAATTTGTGTATAATGATTTATAATAATGCAACACATTAAACAAATGGGGGGGATATCATGAAGAGGCTATTATGTTTATTAAGTGCATCAGTATTAATTTTAGCGGCTTGTGGTGACAAAAAAGAGGAGTCGGAGAAAGAGGAGACATCTAGTTTAGATGCGAAACAAGCAAAAACAAAAGAAAAACCTAAAATTAAAGATAACGCAGTTGAAATCAAAGGGGTAAAGGTGAAAATTGTGGGTACAGAAATTGTGCCTAAGGGGACAACAGAATATCAAGATGATGATGTTTTAGTTGTAAAATATGAAGTGACGAATAACAGTAAAGATGACAATGAAGTTAAACCAACTAGGTCTTATTTGAAAGTGTTTGAAGCGTATCAAGATAGTAAAGATTCAGAAAAGCGCTTAGATTACGGTCATGTAAGAGGAGAAACTTATGATAGTGAAAGAGATAAAGGTGAAGATAATATTAAAAAAGGAAGTACAATTTCATCTATTGAAACGTACAAGTTAAATGATTTAGAGTCACCTGTGTTATTAAAAGCGAAAGATCAAGAGAACTACGAGGATCCAAACATCGGTTCAATCAAAATTAATATTAAAGACAAGAAATCATCTGATAATAAATCATCTGATAAGAAGTCATCTGAAGACGATATTAAAAGTGAGGATATGACTGACTTATAAGAAATCAAAACACTGGAATAAACGATATTTCAGTGTTTTATTATGTTGGTTTAAATCAATAAAGTTTATCAAATAAGTTGAAAAAATAAGTTAATACGGTATGATAGTAATAAATAAAATAGTTCTTATTAAGAGTGAGTGGAGGGACTTGGCCCTGTGAAGCTCCAGCAACAACCGCAAGGTGACGTGCTAAATCCAACAAGGTAACTTGAAAGATAAGAAGACGTACGTGAAGCGCTTCTTCTTGCAAGGAGGGCTATTTTATTTATCCAAAATGAGAAAAAGGTGGTAAATAAAATGACAACATTCGCTAAACAACAAATCAAAGAGAAAATGCAAGAGCTGGAACAATGGGAGAATTATGAACCAATGAATATGGCTAGCAGTATGGGAAGAAAAGCCCAAATTCATGATATTGAGGCAACAATCAGACAAATGGTTCCATTGGAAGTGATTAAAGATTGGCTAGAAGAAAAGTAAGAAAGAAGAGAAGTTCATGATCGCAATCAGTGCGTGTTTAATTGGAGAGAATGTACGTTACGACGGCAGTCATAAATTGAATGATACATTACGCCAACTTGTTCAAGAGGATAAAGCGATAGCGCTATGTCCTGAAGTATTAGGCGGTTTGACTACACCGAGACCAGCAGCTGAAATTGTTGGCGGGGATGGCTTTGATGTGTGGTCAGGTCGTGCTAAAGTCATTGCGACGACAGGTGAAGATGTTACGGAGGCATTTAAAGAAGGTGCATTAAAGACATTGGAATTGCTACAAGCACATCAATGTACGGCAATGATTCTAAAGTCGAAAAGTCCTTCTTGTGGAACCTCTGAAATTTATGATGGGACATTCAGTGGTGACTTGAAATCAGGCGAGGGTGTCTGTACAGCGTTATTAATACGGCACGAAATTACAATTATGAATGAATTAAACTGGAGAAAAAAATTAGATTTCACGTCGATTTAATTTTTAGTGTGAATTTTCTTATTGACAGAATATTCTTTTAACTATAGACTAGGATTAATTCAAATAATATTAATTGATTATGATGAGTAAAGTACATATTGAAGAATTAACAGAGAGCTTTTGGTTGGTGTGAAAAAGTAATTCGACAATATCGAAAATGGACTCTGAATCTGTCAGCTGAATCATTAAGTTGGCACGTGTTAGCAAACGTTACCACTGCTCGAGTATGATAGTACTGTTGAGGAGAAGTATGGACTTCTTGAAACTGGGTGGTACCGCGCAGAATCGAATTCTACGCCCCTGTAAAGCTTTAGATAGGCTTTATGGGGGCTTTTTTATTATTTGAAATAAGAACATAAACATAGGGGGAAGTTAAGATGAGTGAATTATTACGTTATGATATTGTAGGAAGTTTCTTAAGACCAGAGGCATTAAAAGAAGCGCGTGCAGCGTTCGAAAAAGGAGAAATCGATCAAGCTGCCTTAAGAGAAGTAGAAGACCGTGAGATTAAAACATTGATTGAGAAGCAAGTAGAGAATGGTTTGAAATCTATTACAGATGGAGAATTTCGTAGAAGCTGGTGGCATTTAGATTTCTTCTGGGGATTGAATGGTGTAGAAACAGTTAAAGATGAAGGCGGATTTGAGTTCGATGCGGTTCAATCTCGTATTGAAACAGCACGTTTATCAGGCCCGATTTCAGGAGACAATCATCCGTTTGTGGCAGACTTCAAATTCTTATTAGCTCATACACCAGAAGGTATCGAGGCACGTCAAACTGTACCAGCACCTGCCAGACTCTTCTCAGAGCTGACACGAAAAGAAAATATTGAAGCAACACGCAAATATTACGAAACAGATGACGCATTAATTGATGCTATTGCGGATGCATATCAAACAGTGATTGAAGATTTATATGAAGCGGGTCTCAAAACGATTCAATTTGACGATACAACATGGGGGCGTTTAGTCGGAGACCAAACTGAAATTAACGGTAAAAACGGTGACCAACAAGAAAAAGAACGCTTAAAACAATTATTCAAAGACGTGAATAACCGCGCAATTGAACGTTTACCTAAAGACTTGCGTGTTCAAACTCATATTTGTCGTGGTAATTACCGTTCAACATGGTTCGCATCAGGCGCATATGACAGTGTCGCAACACCATTGTTCGACCAAGAAAATGTAGATGCTTATCTTTTAGAATACGATAGTGATCGTTCAGGTGGATTTGAACCGCTTCAATACGTATCAGATGATAAACAAGTCGTATTAGGTCTCATTACTTCTAAAGATGGTGAATTAGAAGATATAGATGAAGTCATAAAACGTATTAAAGAAGCGTCACAATATATCCCGTTAGACCGTTTAGCTTTAAGTACACAATGCGGCTTCGCATCAACAGAAGAAGGTAATAACTTAACTGAAGCACAACAATGGGCTAAAATTCGTTTAGTCAAAAGTATTGCGGAAGAAGTATGGCCTGAAAAAGTAAAAGGCTAAATCATCAATACATTAATGAATGATAGAAGATGAATTTCACTAGAGAAGGTGGAATTCATCTTTTTTTATTCATTTCTTTAAGTTAACTTCACAAAAGTCACCAAGCTGACAAAGATTTTTAATCACTACCTTGTATTATTTAATAGTAAGGGGTATATTATAAGTGAACTACTATTAAACATTAAACAGTACTGAATAATGTGTTGGAGGTTTGCTATGAATATACAATTTAAGAAAGGCGCACTTGAATTTTTAGTCTTGCTTATTATTCAAGGTGAAGATCAGTATGGCTATTCACTTGTACAAAAGATAACACCGCGTATCACAATCGCAGAAGGTACCGTCTATCCTTTAATGCGCCGTTTAGTTAAGGAAGGTTATTTAACAACTTATTTTAAACCGTCGACAGAAGGACCAGCACGCAAGTATTACCGAATTACCGAAGAAGGTCATGAACGTTTAGAAGCACTACTTGAAGAATGGAAGGCCTTTACAGAAGCTGTAGATTTATTTATTGAGGAGAGTGAGAGAGATGAGTAAACAAGAATATTTACAGTTATTAAATCGTTATTTAACGCGCGTTTCACCGGAAGAACGCCAAGATATTTTAAACGAGTATGAAACACACTTCATCAGTGGTAAAGAAGCAGGAAAAACTGAAGAAGAAATTTCCCGGGAATTAGGTAATCCGAAAGACATCGGGCGTGAAATGAGTGCGAATGCGGCGGTAGATAAAGCAGAATCTTCTCGCAATGCCGGCAATGTCACGAATGCTGTGTTAGCGGTTATGGGATTAAGTATTTTAAACTTCTTCGTTATTACCATTGTAATTGCGACATGGTTCGGTGTGCTTTTATCTTTAGGTGTGGCGACGCTTACTTTTCTAGCTGCACCTATATTCTTACTGGTCAAAGGCATGATAGATGGATTTGGAGAAATTATTCCTCTAGATATCTACGTTTCATTTATATGCTTTGGAATCGGATTGATGTTATTTACAGTAACGTACCTTGCTTATAAATGGAGCTTCGTTCTCTTTATGAAATATTTACGTTGGAATATTAAAGTTGTGAAAGGAAGTGCGCAATCATGAAAAAAGCATTGTTGATTATCTTTAGTATAGGCTTAGTGATTACAGTCGGTTTCGGAATTGCGGGCTATGTAGAAGGAAAAAAGCAACTTAAAAAAGCTGATAATCCAATTCATTACACAAAAGACTATAAGCATGAAGATGCGAAAATAAAAAACTTGAAAATCAATACGGATACATCAAACGTCATCATTAAAAAAGGTGACCACTTCCATGTTAAGGGGGAAGGTGGTATTAAAGGAAAAACAAAAATTAACAGTACTATCAAAGGTGATACATTAGCAGTTGAATCAAAACTTCCAAACCCTACGATCAATTTTACATTTGGAAATATTACAAACAGTACTATCACAATTACAGTACCTGAACGTCAATTGTCAGATGTGACAATTTATAATGATACAGGAGACATGACAATTGAAGGTTTAAAAGCGAATCATTTAGAAGCGCAATTGGATACAGGAGAGTTAGTGTTAAAAGCAGCTGATCTTAATAAAGCAGATTTAACAAGTGATACAGGTGATATTGAAATCACGCAAACACTTTTCAAAAATATGAGGATTGGAAATGATACTGGCGATACTGAAGTCAAAGGTATCAAAGGCGATGTGAATCTCCAAGTACAATCAGACACAGGTGATATTGAGGTAGATTATGCAGAACCACCTAAAAATACTAAGGTTATTCATAAAGAAGATGTAGATATGGATATTCATCAACCTGCTTTAAAAGCAAAACGTTATGGCAATGCTTCGCACACAATTGAATTAGAATCAGATACAGGTACAGTAGAAATTAATTAAAGTTATCACTATGAGCACCTAAGCAGAGAAGTTCTGTCTAGGTGCTTCTTTATATTGATAAAATTAATATTTTTAAATTTATTTTCGTATATAAGTTTAATTACTTTTTTCTCGTTTGTGTATACGTTAGAATGTCTTTTGCGAAAATGAAAGAAAGGAGAAATATATGATTAATCTGTTATCAGCCATTGGATCTATCGGGACATTTATTATGGCTTTGTTCTATTTAGTGTCTGTATCGATTCAACTCTATCAACTGCGTATTTCATTTACGCCAGCCATTGGTTTTAATCAAATTTTACTGCAGACAAGTAAAAATGATCGATTGAAGTTATTTAATATCAGCGCAGCAAACCAAGATAGTAATCGCTTTTTAAAGCTGTATAACTTAGGCGGCGGTGCCGCAAAAGAAGTGATAGTTACAATCACACACATGGGTAAAGAAGAAGTACTTCAAAGGAAATATGTCAGTATTTTACCAAGTAAAGAGTATTATCTTGTGCCTATTAATGAAGGTGTCTTTCATGAATTAGAAGAAACGATTCAACAGAATGGCTATGAAGCAGCTTTAAAAGTAGATATAAACTTCAAACACAACTTAAGCCGTAAAACACAGCATATAGAGTTATTCGGTAAAATCGATAGTTTCAATCAATTAGATGAAAATCCAATCTATGAATTGCAGTTTGTTCAAAAATCTGCGATTAACCAATAGTGAATGGGCTCCAAAATATCAAGTTTGGGGTCTTTTTTTATGTATGAGCATAAATACTTGCATTATTCCTAAAGTAGTATTATTATATGAAGTATAATAAGTATATCAGAAGAACAACGTCCTCATTATAAGATAGAAAAGAGTAGAAAAGGGAAGTTATTCAAAGATAAGGAGATGAAATAAATGAACAACAACAACTTAAAAGGTATGCACCATGTCACTGCGATTACAAGTGATGCGATTAAAATATATGATTTCTTTACAGACGTATTAGGTCTAAGATTAGTGAAAAAAACAGTAAACCAAGATGATATCCAAACGTATCATTTATTCTTTGCGGATGATGAAGGGAATGCAGGAACAGATGTCACATTCTTCGATTTCCCTGGAATTCCTAAAGGTACACATGGAACAGATGAAATTGCACGTATTACATTACGTGTACCATCAGATGCGGCGATTGAATTTTGGAATGACCGTTTAAGTGAGTTTGACGTGAAACATGAAGCGCCAACAGAACTATTCGGTAAAAAAATCTTACGTTTTGAAGATTTTGATGGCCAGCTTTACACATTAATTTCTGATGAATCAGATTCAGCAGACAGTGTAGAACCAGGTGTTGCTTGGAAAAATGCGCCAGTACCAGAAGAATATGCGATTGTTGGTTTAGGACCTATCGAATTAAACGTGAGCCGTTTCGATCCATTCAAACAAATTTTCGAAGAGGTATACGGCTATAAAGAAGTTGAATCCGAAGGCGACTATCACTTATTCGAAACAGGAAAAGGCGGTAACGGCGGACAAGTTATCGTACGTAAACTTGGCGGCAACCCAGGTATGCAAGGTTATGGTACAATCCATCACACTGCGTTCCGTGTGGCAGATAAAGATGAATTAGATGTCTGGATTGACCGTTTGAATAAATATCAAATCGGCAACTCTGGATTTGTAGAACGTTACTTCTTCAAATCACTTTATTCTAAATTCTATCCAGGTATCTTAATTGAAATTGCGACAGATGGTCCAGGTTTCATGGGAGATGAACCATACGAAACAGTAGGTGAAATCTTATCATTACCACCATTCTTGGAACCAAAAAGAGAACAAATCGAAGCACAAGTACGTCATATTGAAACAACGCGCCACAACCAACCAGGCCGTACAAATCAATAATTTATCACTAAGGAGGCAGGTATCATGGCTTTAGATACAATGAAGCACATTTTTAGAAAAGGTCAAAGTTCAGATCAACCTACATTCATCTTATTACACGGAACAGGTGGAGACGAATCTGATTTATTCCCGCTCGCATTACGTTTGAACCCAAACTATAACATGTTAGGTGTGAAAGGAAATGTGGATGAAAATGGTATGACACGTTTCTTCAAACGTCATGGTGAAGGTCAATATGATTGGAAAGACTTAGAAGAACGCGGCACAGAATTATATGAGTTCTTACAAGCAGCCGCAAAAGAATATGACTTTGATTTAGAAAATGCAATCTTAGTTGGTTTCTCAAACGGTACGAACATTGCGATTAACTTACTATTACGTGAGGAAACTAAATTTGCGAAAGCATTATTATTCGCAGGGCTTTATCCAACACACATTGACCATGTGAAAGATTTAAGTGGCACAGACATCTATCTTTCAATGGGTACGCATGACCCTATCGTACCTGTATCTGAAAGTGAACGTTTAATTGATTTATTCCAACGTTCAGGTGCGAATGTTACAACACATTGGACACAATCACACGGCATTACTGAAGAGTCACTTAATGAAGCAGTGAAAGTTGTGAACGAACAATAAACTTAAATAATAGCTTAATAGACACGTGATTGAAGGACCTCCAGACCAATTCAATCAACCCCCGTAATCAAGCACTCAGGCTTTTTGACTAAAATTCAAAAAGTGCTGAGTGCTTTTTAATATGTGAAAGTATAATAAAAAGCTTCTGCAGACACAGAAGCTAAATTAATACGGATAGATCTTTTTAAATTCAGAGTATTAAAGCGAGAATATTCTTTAATATAATCAACGCGACCAAAAAAACGATAACGCTGGATACTTTGTTAAGAATTAAAATGAATTTGCCAGACTTATCGACAGTGCCGACTATACGTCCTAAAACTGCCAAGAAGATAAACCAAATCCAAGAAATGGAGATGGTGGCGATAGAAAAGGCCAATTTGTCATCCCCTTCATAGATTGAGGCACTTGTCCCAATGACACCGACTGTATCCATAATAGCGTGTGGGTTAAGTAAGGAAACAGAGAGCGCAAATAGAATTTGTTTCTTAGGACTCATCGGTTCAATTTCATCAATATTAGAAGGCTTTTCTTTCCAAAGTGACCAAGCCATATAGATTAAGAATACAAAACCAATGATATAAATCACTAATTGTAACGTCGGTATAGACATTAAAATCAAAGACACACCGAGTATTGCGACTACAATTAAAAATGTGTCACAAAATCCTGCAGTGAGGATGACAGGTAAAGCATGCGTCAATTTTTTCTGATTCGCACCTTGATTAAACACAAAGACATTTTGTGCGCCTAAAGGCAAAATCAGACCTAACGCTAACAAAACACCATGAAGTATCGCTTGTAACATAAATGACTACCACTTTCTCTATACAATGTCTCTTTGATTTTGTGATTGGGCTAAGCGTGTACATAAAGAGGGATTGTATGTATGTTAGTTAATTTGTAGTATATACAAAAACTAAACGGTGAACAACGCATAACAAAAAGATGAATAAGATAGGTATATAATTCAGTGTCTCATTCGTTTGTAATCTATTTTGTTAACTCGAATTAAGAATTTATTAAACTTTGGTTTATGGTGTATGCAGATACAAAACGCTACACTGAAAATAGGAAATTAAGTAATTATTTTCTATGGATTTTCATTAGTTGACCGCTATATGAAACCAATTATCCTTATTCGTTGGATATCCGGATTTTGGCTATCGTTCAAAATTCGGATTTTTTAATTCTTTGAGAAAAGGCAGGTTACGCTTTTTATGGTTTTAATGATTCTAGGTTTATTCTTTATTATTCGCTTATACTCTTTATCCATCTCTATTCGTCATGAGCGTGAATTGATTGCGCAAGGTGCAGTGCAATATGGCGCAAAGAACTCAAAATATCTTGCGTTATTACATATTTTAATTTATGTGGTCAGCTTTGTTTATGCGACAATCGCTCAACCCGCATTTAATGTAGTATCACAAATTGGCCTCGTATTACTGATCGTCAGTTATGTGATGTTGTTTTGGGTCATTCGTACACTAGGTCCAATTTGGACGTTGAAGGTCTACATACTTAAAGAACATCATATTGTAAAATCAGGGCTCTTTAAATTCGTTAAACATCCCAATTACTTCTTAAATATTATTCCTGAATTAATCGGTGTGATTTTATTAACACAAGCTTATCCAGTAAGTGTACTGCTTATTCCGTATGCAGTTTCACTATATGTACGCATTCAACAAGAAGAAAGCGCGATGGCACATCTTAAATAAATAACATAACGGTGTAAGACTAAGAACAAATTTTAAACGTTCTTAGTCTTTTTTGTTAAGAGTTTTACAATATTTAATGGCGTTTAATTGAAGGTGGAAATAAGGAGGAAAGAGAACCTATAATAGAATTAATACGAATGTGTTGGAGGTGAGTAAGTATGTTGAAGGTGAAAGCACCGAAACATCTCTTTTTGGAAGGGGGAGATGAAGCGGTGTTGTTGTTGCATTCTTTTACTGGGACTGTACAAGATGTCAAAGAAGTAGCAGAAGCATTACATAAAGAGGGTTATACCTGTTATGCGCCTTGTTATAGGGGGCATGGTCTGCCTGTTTCTGAGTTCGTACAATATGATATTAGAGATTGGTGGGAAGATGCAGAAGCGGCTTATGGTTTTCTACATGCAAAGGGATACCGTAAAATCACTGTTCTTGGCGTGTCGTTAGGTGGTATTTTTGCATTAAAAATAGCTGAACAATTTGACGTAGATCGTGTGATTGGGATGTCAGTGCCTTATCATAAATCTGCAGAAGGTGTGTTAAGCAGATTGAACCATTATGGTACACGACTACAATACTATATTGGTTGTACTGAAGAGGAACAAGCAGAAGAAATGGCATATGTGCCTGCTTATCAAGAGGGTGCCGCCCATTTTGAAGCGTTTGTGAATCAAACCATGAATGAGCTTGGCAGAATCAAAGCACCGACACTGTTATTATACGGTGGAAAAGATGATGTTTCGTATAAGGAAAGTGTAGATAGCATCGCTAAAAAGTTGGTTCATGCATCGGATATTGAAACTGGATGTTTTGAGGATTCAGGTCATTTAATGACAAGAAGCACAGAGAAACAAAAAATCATAGAAAAAATCATTAATTTTATGTAAGATTAAAATGAATTTTTGTGAAACCGTTTTACTTAACAACGAAAGTAGCGTAAAATCATACAAGATAATGTTTTTTTCAGAGTGTTCGTATATGATAAGATGGCCATAAGAGTACTTTTACTATTAAATTTTCTACGAACACTCGAACCGTGTGTTGACTGTGATAGTTAAATATAGAGTATTCGATTGTAAATCAACAAACAAAAACTAATTACCCTGAAAAATAGATATTTCCACCCAAGAAGAGAAAGAGAAAGATGAATTGGAGGGATTTCGTTATGAAAAACGAAATAGTCAACAACGCGATTGAGCTATTTGCGAAAAAAGGATACTATGGTTGTACTTTAGAAGAAATAGCCAACAGTGTATCTATAAAAAAAGCGAGCTTATACTATTATTTCCCAAGCAAAGCTAATATTTATGAAGCATGTTCAAATAGAATTATCCAATATTTTAATAGAATCTTAGACTTACAAGAAAATATATCGCAACGTACTTTAGAAAACTTACGTCAATTTATCATAGATATGGTTTTTAAACCTAACATCAGTTATTTACGTATGTATATACAATTTAACCAAGCACCAGATGAGTTTAAAGAACAACTGTATCAAGGTATTGCTACACTGCATAGTAAATTGAATCGTATTTTAGAACTTTATTACGAGGTAAATGACATTTCAATGCCTATCAGAGAGTTTAAAGATTTAATGTTAGGTATTATGGAAAGTGGCTTTATTAGAACAACTTTCGTTAATTACTTTGATGAATTAAGTTATCGCAGATATACTATGGAAAAAGATGTTGAAGCAACATTAAACGCTTTGCTGGAATTAGAATAAGTGCATATTGATCGTAACTTTAAAGCAAGATGAGATTATCCAAAAGGGTAATCTTTTTTTATGCCATTTTGAGTTGAAAATGAATGCATAAGCAATGTTAAGTAGCTTTAAGAGATACGAGATAGAAAAAATCGAAAATATATGAGAAAGCCTATGATGACAAGGTTACAACAAGATATTCTGTTTAATTGCTAGTTGAGGGATTGCTATATTTGTGTTATAGTATACTTACTTACATGAACGCTTTAACGCTTTAAAGTAAATTAGTTTTTAGCCTGAAAATAACAGAAAAGGATGAGCAGCGTGTCGAAACAATCACAGTGGAAAACCTCAACCGGATTTATTTTAGCAAGCGCAGGTTCGGCCATCGGATTAGGGGCCATGTGGAAATTCCCATATATGGCTGGTATCTATGGCGGCGGTGCGTTTCTACTTATGTTTTTAATATTTACAATTTTTATAGGCTTGCCGTTACTCATTATGGAATTTACAATCGGTAAGCTTGGAAGAACTTATACAACCGCTATTTTCGGTAAATTATCAAATAAGAAATGGACAAATGTTATTGGCTGGAGCGGTAACCTCGCTGTCTTTGTCTTATTTGGTTTCTATAGCGTTGTTGGTGGTTGGATTATGATTTATATCGCACAAGTTGCGATGCAGATAATAGGACTAAGAGACGGGACACTTGGCAGTATTCAATTTGAACAAGTCATCTCAAGTCCGCTTTATACCATGTTAGGACAAGGTTCTTTTATCTTAGTGACGATGGTAATTGTTATGTTAGGTGTTGAGCATGGGCTTGAGAAAGCATCTAAAGTTATGATGCCTTTGCTGTTCATCTTTTTAATATTAATTGTGGTACGTTCACTCTCATTAGAAGGTGCTTCTGAAGGTGTACGTTTCTTATTAGAACCACGTATGGAAGAGCTATCTATGGAAGGTATTCTCTTTGCGCTTGGCCAATCATTCTTCGCCCTCTCATTAGGAACGACAGGGATGATTACGTACGCAAGTTATGCCCCTAAAGAAATGACGATTAAAACTTCTGCGTTATCCATTGTAATTATGAATATTATTGTGGCATTACTTGCAGGTTTAGCGATCTTCCCTGCAATCAATGCGTTTGGTTATAAACCAGAAGAAGGTCCTGGCTTACTCTTTAAAGTACTGCCGCATGTATTTGAGAAAATGAGCTTTGGTCCAGGATTTTATTTCATCTTCTTGATTTTATTCTTATTCGCAGCGTTAACATCATCCATTTCATTACTGGAATTGAATGTGTCTAACTTTACTAAGAATGACAACCGTAAACGTGGTAAAGTAGCTTTAATCGGCAGTATATTAGTCTTTATTATCAGTATCCCAGCAACTTTATCATTTAGTACATTAAGTCATATACACTTTTTAGCGGGTACGATTTTCGACAATATGGACTTTTTAGTTTCTAATATTTTAATGCCTTTAGGCGCACTTGCGACGACTTTATTTGTCGGTCAATTATTGAAAAAAGAAGACCTGAAATCAGTATTTGGTAATGATCGTTTGAAAATTTTTATGCCTTGGTATTACTTAGTTAAATATGTCTTGCCTGTGGTAATACTCTTAGTTTTCGTCATCCAATTCTTTAATTAAAATAAAATGAATCACAAAATAAAATTCCCGTTGCATCATGCATGCAGCGGGAATTTTTTACTATTTAGTCTCAATATCTAACTTAATTTGAGAATGTATCCAGTAAGCTTTATGGAGTCTCCACCTTATTGAATTTACGCTTTAGCTTTATATATTGGTGATGCTCCCACTTATGACGCAACTGTTTAAAGTCATCAGATTTAAGATAGACAAGTAACCCTATAAGTGCAGTTAAAACTAACAAGATATTAATAACAACATTAATCTGTTCATAGCTATATTCATAGAGGTGAACGCTAGAATTATTAAGTATGTGCAGTAAGATAGTGATTTTGATATCTCTAGTTAATGCAAAAACGATACTGTAAATGAATCCTGGAACTAAATAAGGGAAAACATGCTGGTAATCGCCTGAGACTACCACATGAAGAAAGCCGAAAATGATTGTAGAAAGTGTTACATAAATTGCCATTCTCAAAAACATGGATTTGCGGTTAGTTTCGTTAAACAGAAAAGAAGTGGCGGTTAAAATAATGATAAAAAGCATACCTCTAAATATTACTTCTTCTATGATAGGTGCATTAAAACTAGTACCAAGAAATGAAGAAGGAAAATCAACAGCTTTCTCTTTTAAAATCTTTTGATTCTCTGACTCGCCTGTGTAAACAAGTCTACTTAGAATACTTGTGGAAAAATAGGAAACAGTAATCAAGGAAAATTTGATAGATCAACCTAATTTTGTTGATTGAACGTATTTGGGGTTGAATAAAGAAGGTATATGACATATTTTCAAATAATACTGATAAACGAATAAAACGAGTATCGGAATAATAATATAAAGTACACATAGTGTTATCGGATTTTCAAAGTGATCAGTCGCAAATAATAAGCTATACATAAAAGCACTCATGAGTAGTATTGATATGATAATCCATTTAATTGCTAGAAAAATAGTTTGTATGAAGTTTTTAAAAGTATTGTGCGTGTGAAGCACGTTGCATCCTCTCCTAACTTTTAATTTTATTTTGATTATTTGTGAATAGACACAATGAAGTTACATCAATATTTTTAAGTTACACTTTAAGAGAAAATTGCATTTACAACTGCATTGCGCTATAATTCATACCAGTACGATAGGAATAATGGGAATGAATGATGGGAAACAGGAGTCGGGCCTGTCATCATGCATTTCACGGGGAGGACATCTATGATTGGATTTGATTTAATCGGCAATACACCTTTGGTTAAATTAGAGTCGTTCAGTGATGATAAAGTATCAATTTATGTAAAACTAGAACAATTCAACCCTGGCGGCAGTGTAAAAGACCGCTTAGGCAAATATTTAATTGAACAAGCAATGGAACGTGGACGAATTAAGCGCGGTGACACAATAGTGGAAGCCTCAGCAGGCAATACGGGTATTGGCTTAGCAATTGCGGCGAACCACTATGGTTTACAATGTGTGATTTATGCGCCGATCGGTTTTGCGTCAGAAAAGATTTCAATTATGGAAGCATTAGGCGCAAAAGTGATTCGTACACCGCAAAATGGCGGTATGTTAGGTGCGCAACAAGCGGCACGTGATTATGCGGCTGAACATGGTGCGTATTATACGAATCAGTTTGAGTCAGAAGATAATCCAGGTGCGTATCGAGATACGATGGCACAAGAAATCTTAAAAGAATTGCCGAAAGTAGATTACTTTGTGGCAGGTGTCGGTTCAGGCGGAACATTTACAGGAACTGCCGAAGTATTAGCACAACACGGTGTTAAAAATGTCATTGTTGAACCTGTCGGGTCAGTGTTAAACGGTGGTAAAAAACGCCTGCATGACACAGAAGGTATCGGTTCTGAAAAATGGCCGGGCTTCTTAGATAAAGGTTTAGTAACGGACATTTTAACTATTACAGATGAAGATGCCTTTCATAATGTAAAACAACTTGCGCTACAAGAAGGACTGTTAGTAGGCAGTTCCTCAGGTGCCGCATTACAAGGTGCATTAGAAATTAAAGCACGTATAGACAAAGGAACGATTGTCACAGTCTTCCCAGACGGCAGTGATCGTTATATGTCTAAATCGATTTTTAATTATTCGGGAAAAAATAAGGCGTAAAGGAGTTAAAGATTTATGAATAAGAAAACACAAATGGTACATGGCGGCCATACAACAGATGATTATACAGGTGCGGTAACGACACCGATTTATCAAACAAGCACTTATTTACAAGATGATATCGGGGATTTGCGTGAGGGTTATGAATATTCACGTAGCGGTAATCCAACACGTGCTGCACTAGAAAGTGCGATTGCAGATATAGAATATGGACGTTTTGGTTTCGCATTCGGCTCAGGTGTAGCCGCGATGTCTGCAGTTATCATGTTATTAGATAAAGGTGACCACATCGTTGTGAATTCTGATGTCTACGGCGGTACATTCCGAGTGTTGACGAAAGTGTTCAATCGCTTTGGTATTGATGCGGACTTTGTAGATACAACAGAAGTTGAAAAAATTGAAGCAGCGATTAAACCAGAAACAAAAATGTTAATGGTTGAAACACCATCTAACCCATTATTACGTGTGACGGATATTAAAGCTTCAGCAGAAATTGCGAAAAAGCATGATTTGATTTCTGTAGTGGATAATACATTCATGTCTCCTTATTTCCAAAATCCATTAAAACTAGGTGCAGACATTGTCTTACATTCTGCTTCTAAATATATCGGTGGCCACAGTGATGTTATCGGTGGTTTACTCGCAACAAGCGATGAAGATTTAGCTGAACGTCTTGGCTTCATTCAAAACTCAACAGGCGGTGTGCTTGGACCACAAGACAGTTATTTATTAATTCGTGGTATTAAAACATTAGGTTTACGTATGGAACAAGTCAGCCGTAGTGCAGTGGCAGTTGCGAAAATGCTTGCGGAACACCCTAATGTTCAAAAAGTATATCATCCAAGCTTAGAAAGTCATCCAAATCACGATGTACATGAAAACCAAGCATCAGGTCATACAGGTGTTGTGTCATTTGTAGTTTCTGATATTGATGCCGCAAAGGCAGTGATTCGTGAAACAGAATACTTCACATTAGCTGAAAGCTTAGGTGCAGTGGAAAGTTTAATTTCAGTACCTGCTCTAATGACACACGCTTCTATTCCAAAAGAAGTACGTGAAAAAGAAGGTATTGAAGACGGTTTAATCCGTTTATCTGTTGGTATTGAAGATACAGAAGACTTAGTCGCTGATTTAAAACAAGCTTTAGACCAATTACAAAAATAATTTCATATAAAGATGTATAGAATAAAGGTGCCTTCCAAGTCGGAGAGGCACCTTTATCATTTAAGCAATTTGCTATTCATTGATTTCGCGAATTTCGAAAATCTCTTTAGCAACCGTATCTGCTTCAGTAAGTGGTAAAGCGTGATAAGTTGTATGATTTTCGACCGCAATATTTTGATTGATATGTGTGTGATAGTATTGATCTAATGCGTTTTTATTGATGAAAAATTGAATTTCAGGACAACAACTGTCTGCACACTGTGTTTCTGAACATAAGTTTTTAAATAATACATAGATAGCTGGATTCTCAGTGTTAAGTTGACCGTTTTTAAGTGAGATTTGAATCGGTTCTTTCGTTTCTGCGCATTGTGCTTCTATATGAATCGGTTCATTCAAGGCATAGTGAATGCCTAATGCATCAATCGCACACATCGCATAGACAGTGGTATGATCTGAAAGCTGAACTTTAAATGAAGTTGGATGTGTCGCAAAAGGATAGAGACAAGTGATAAGGTGGTCTTGTACAACAATCACATGTTTATCAAGTAATGTTTGATAAGCGTCTGTAAATGCAGGGGGAGTAGTCGGTTGTTTAACAATCTCTCGAATTAAAGATTGTCTTTGTTGATGTTCATGCGGTGTAAGTAACGCATCAAAATTAAAGTAATGCATCTAAAACGACTCCTTTCTCTTTAATCGTAATAATTTCGATTTAATTCTACGCCTATTAAACATATTAAACAAATAAAACAAAATATATAGAAAGGGAAGATAAAGTATGGTGGATTTTGCAAGACTAGAACAATATTTAGAAATAGATACTGATCAATACCATGATACAAGTTTAGAAACATTAAATGCCTATATCAGACAATATGCGCTGCATGTACCCTTTGAGAATATCAATGTACAAAATGGCTGGCCGCTTGCGTTAACAGATGAAGCGATGATGCATAAAGTTGTTGATGAACAACGTGGAGGCTTTTGTTATGAAATGAATTATTTCTTTAAACATTATCTGGAATATAAAGGTTTTGAAGTGAAGGCATTATCTGCAACTGTGTTAAGTCCAAAAGGGTGGGCGCGTGAAGGTTCGCATATGTCACTTCAAGTCGTAATTGAAGGTGTACCGTATGTTGTAGATGTCGGTTTTGGAGATATGCCGAAGTTTGCGTTGCCGATGGATGAAACGAGTATGCAGGACGTGACAGGCAGTTATCGTGTGCATCACGTCGATGAGACACATTATGATATTGAAAAATGGTCTAATGATAATCATCAATGGCAGACTAGTTATCGTGTATTAAATGAGCCGAAACAATTAGATGATTTTAAAGATGGCATTGAATTTAACCAATCCAGTCCAGATTCTATCTTTGTGCAAGGTTTATTGATCACAATAGCAACCGAAGTCGGACGTAATACGTTGACTGAAAATCATTTAACATTATTGGTCAATGGTGAGAAGACTGTTCAAGATACAACGCCTGATAATTATCAAGCATTCTTAGAGAAGTACTTTGGAATTCCTGAAATGACGATTCAGACATTTGAATAGTCATACAGTTATGAGATGAAAACAGTAAAATCATAAGTGAGAAAAAGAAACAGCACAACCTCTGAAAAATCAGAAGTTGTGCTGTGTTTTTTATGCCGCATGATCTCGTTTGCGTGAGATATATGCCACACCTAAACCTGTCAATACTAAACCGATTGGCCATACTGGAAGATCATTGCTTCCTGTATCCGGTAAAGTCTGTTCAGTGTTTGAGTCATTTTTCGTAGTTGAAGCTGTTTTAGCTTGTTGTTGTGCATGGTTGGCATGCAATGGGTAAACATTTGAAGTTTTTGTTGTTAGATGAGACTGAATTGTCTCTAGGTTTGTCACAGCTGAGTTAACCTGCGCTGTAGTTGTTTGATGTGCTGTCATTGATGCGCTGTTTTGTGACGCATTAACTTGTGATGTACCTGCTTGTGCTGTTGTTGTAGCTGCAGGGAACGGAATTACATTTGAAGTTGAAGCTGTTGGTTGCGTTGTTTGTGTGCTTGCGACAGGTTGTAATGCTGGTTGTGTCGGTACTGCAGGTGTTGTTGTATTTGGTGCTGGTTGTGCAGTATCGCCAGTTGCTGGTTGTGTTTCTGTATCTGCTTGTTCCTCTGTTTGTGCCACAGGTGGTTGACCGTTGATAATACGGCTGATTTTGTCAGTGTCGTATTGTGATAAGTCTGCTTCTCTTAAGTAATCTGAGAAGACTTTATCTAAAGAGCCGCCTTCTTCACGTAAACCGCCTAACATGTCGTAACCGTCGCCGCCTGAAGCGGTAAAGTCATTTGTAGTCATGTAGTAAGTACGGTTAGGATCTAACGCTTCAAATTGTTGTGTCTGTTTGTTTAATACTTCGATTTTTAACACGCGTTCGCCGGGCGCTTTATTAATATCGTAATAAACACGAATTGATTTAGAAATATGCAAGAACGCGCCGTTAGCGCCTAATTGTCCATTTTCAACAGGTGCGCTTAAACTATGTTCAAACATTTTTGCGACATCTGTCCCTTTGACTTGGATTTGTGAAATCGTGTTGCCGAAAGGTAAGACAGTAATGATATCGCCTAGTGTAACATCTTGGTTTTTGTCGATAGAAGCACGGATTCCGCCTCCATTTGTGACTGCGAAATCAGCAGGATGGGAAAAGCCGTTTTGGCTGTATGCTTCCATACTGTCCGCAATTGCGTTACCTAAGTTTGTTTCGTGTCTGCGCACGTCATCACGTTCACCTTGGAATTGAATTGTATTATTAGGAATAATGACTTCTGAAACTTGAGCATCGAATTTCGCTTTAGCTTCATCAAGTTGTTGTTGTAAAACAGGGTCTGGTGTAACATCTGCTGTATCTTTAACGTTGATTAATGAAGCATTCAAGTTAGAGATAGTCCCATTTTGATAATCGAATTCAACTTTACCGATATTAGCGAGTGCTGTTCCTGTTTGTGCTAGTAAAGTATTACGATTAATTTTGCCATTTTCAATAACTGAGTGAGAATGGCCGTCTAATACGATGATTTCGTTGTCATAGAAACGACGGTCACGTGCGAGTGTATCCGCAAGTGTATCTCCGCGCCACTCTGCTTTAGTTGAAGGATCAATGCCTAGGTGGGATAAAATAACAAAGATATCTGTTTGAGCTTTAATTTGATTCATGATGTTTTGGACAGCAGGAATCGGTTCTGTAAATGTGACACCTTTAATGTTATCTGGGTGTGTTTTGACAGCTGTTTCTGGTGTCGTCACACCGATAATGCCGTAGTTAATCCCATTTTTGTTCACGATTGTGTAAGGGTCAAACATAAGCTTCCCATCTTTATATGTATTTGCGGAAAGAATAGGGAAGTTTAATTGTTCTTTGTACTTTTGTGCTTGTTCAACACCGAAGTCAAATTCATGGTTACCGACTGCCATTGCGTCGTAACCTACTTCGTTCATAGCATTTGCCATGTCTGCACCTTTCGTATTGTTTGAAATTGGTAATCCTTGGAAAGCATCACCAGAATCTAACATTAAATCAGGATTTTCTTGTTGTTTGACGGTTTTTAATTTAGCCATCCCGATGACACGTCCGTCTTCTTCTAAGATACGTCCATGCATATCGTTCGTGTGAAGAATTTTCGTGTGTTGTGTCGTTGTAGGTGTCGGTTCAGCTGCTTTAGGTTCAGATACAGCTGGTGTTGTATCTGGAGTAGCTTCAGTTGAAGGTGCTGTCTTTTGCGCTGATTCATTTGATTGAACAGTTGCTTCTGTTTTAGGTTCAACCGTCTGTGTTTGTGTTGCCGGTGGTGTTGTTTTATCTGTAGGTGCCTGTTCTGTTGTCACTGCCGGTTCATTTGAATCAGTCTTTGACGCAACATCTTCTGCAGGTTGTTCTGGTGAAGCTGATGGTTGAACAGGTTCAGGTGTTGCTTGTGTTGATTGCGTTGTTGTGTCAGATGCAGGTGTCGGTGCCGGCTGTTCGACTTTTACATCTGTTGTATTAGTTTCAGGTTGCGTTGTTTCTGCCGCGAAACTTGTGAAACTGAATACCATGAACAACATCGCAACTAAGAAGCAGGTTCTGATAAGTAGCTTGTGCATGAGGAGCCTCCTTTTCTATATCTCGTATGAAGTTATATATGCATGTCATGCATACAACACTATCTTATCAATGAAAGTTGTAGAGGGGTATTGTCTTTTTGTTAATTTTGTAAATTATTTAATCAAATTGTGTGATTAATATGATGAAGCTTTGTATTGGATAATAAAGGATAGAAAGTCTTCTTGAAAAGTAGGTTTTTGAATACGTTATGAGGCTGTAATCTTTCAAAAATGTATTAAATAGAAGAGATACGAATAGTATGAGATTCAGGATTATTAGGTCTACACAAAGCTATTATATCAATAAGTTAAGCGCTTACATTACTATTTAAAAAAGTTAAAAGAATCTTTTGTAATACAAATGTCATCTAATAATAATATAGCCTTGCTCAATGATGTGTATAATAATTAAGTGTATAGGTGGAAAAGAGAGAAAACGGTTATTGAACTTCTGTTGGGGCAGAACAGAAGATTCAAGACTGAAAGAGAGAATATACTATTGTCAGGAGGCATTTCCATTGCAAAAGAAAATTATTGCTGCTGTTGTAGGAACAAGTGCGGTTTCTGCTATCGCAACAGCTGGAGCTGCAGATGCAGCTACGACTTATAGAGTCCAAGCTGGTGACTCTTTATGGTCAATTGCTCAACGTCATAATACGTCAATTGCGAACATTAAATCATTAAACAACTTAAGTTCAAACTTAATCTTCCCGAATCAGGTCTTAAAAGTAGCTGGTTCTGCTAATACAAGCAGTCAACGTACTTCAGGTGGATCATCAGTTTCAGGTGGTTCAACTTATACAGTACAACCGGGTGATTCATTATCATTAATCGCGTCTAAATACGGTACAACTTACCAAAATATTATGCGATTAAATGGTTTAAACGGTTTCTTAATTCATCCAGGACAAGTATTGAAGGTGTCAGGTACAGCATCTAACAGTACGACAACTTCTAATACGACACGTGTTTCAGGTGGTTCAGTATATACAGTGCAACCAGGTGATTCATTATCATTGATCGCATCTAAATACGGTACAACTTACCAAAACATTATGAGTTTAAATGGTTTGAATAACTTCTTTATTTATCCAGGTCAAAAATTAAAAGTGACAGGTACAACTGCAGCGAATACAAATTCGCCATCACCAGGTGTATCAACATCAACAGGTGGATACTATTCACCAGTTTTCAATCACTCTAATTTATACGACTGGGGTCAATGTACATGGCATACATTTAACCGTCGTGCTCAAATCGGCAAACCAATCAGTACTTACTGGTGGCATGCATACAATTGGGACAATGCAGCACGTGCAGATGGTTACACAGTAGACCGTAACCCGACAGTAGGATCAATCTTACAATCAGATGCAGGTTACTTCGGCCATGTTGCTTTCGTAGAACGTATTAATGGTGACGGCAGTGTATTGGTGTCTGAAATGAACTTTACAGGCAACCCAGGTTACACAACTTACCGTACAATTCCAGCAAGCCAAGTCGGCTATTATAATTTCATTCATTAATTTGGATGTTAAACCCAGAGGTGGATAGGCCTCTGGGTTTTTAATATGAAAAACGAGAGGAACTGGTTATACCAATACCTCTCGTTATTTTATAGTTTTGTGCTTTTGTATTCAATTTCATCTGTTTCAGAGTTGTAATCTACTAATAAGTCTAGCCCTTTGAAGAACCATTCATCAGAATCGTTGATATAGAATGTGATGCGGTCGACTGTAACTGATACAGATGCGTTTTTGTCATGCGGTTCAATCTTGAATGCAGTTGTAAAATGTTCATGTAAACCAGTGTGTACATAAGCTTGTACGTAGAAGTTGACCTTATCTCCTGGCTCTAAGTCTAATTCGTTTCTAAACCATTTCAATGCTTCGTCAGTGATTTGAAGTTTCATGTTGTTACCTCCTAGGTGTTGCTGCATACTAAACTGTGTCGATAGGCAGAAGTACTATTGAAATATATCTCTATTTACCACCGATTATAGCAGTCTTTTGAAGAAAAGTCTTGCACAATCTGTATTTAAAGCTATTAAAAAATGAATTGATAATCAGTTGTAATAGATTGGACAAATTAGTTGAATGAAAGTGAAACTTTGTGTGTTAAGTTGGATGAATAGGTTGTCATAACTACCAAAGACAGCGATTTAATTCAGTGGAACTTCAAATAGAATAAGTGGAATAAGTTGTATCATCGAAAAAATGAAGGCTCTATTTTATATCCAAGTGACATAAAATAGAGCCTTCATTTTAAATTTATTTTGATTTTAATGATTTGAAGCGGTTATAAGAAGTTGCAACGACTGTTGCTAAGTTAGCGAATGAGAATACTTTTGTAAGGAAGCGTCCTGATTTTAATGCTGTATAGAAATCAAGAATGCCTCCTGTGACGTTAATCGCTAAACCGATGCTTGATAATTTACGATTTTTAGAATCATAGGCATAAGCATTATAAGCTTCAATACCATAACCGACAATATTTAACGTATTAGATAAACGACGTAATTTTGATTTAGGTTGTTTTGCCATGAAAAATAAACCTCCTATCCTGATTAGATACCTACACATTATAACATTGCGCAAAATGTATGACGATAGATTGACTCACCTTAGTTTTGTGTAGTCTGAACGACTTTAGCTTTTGTTTGACGTTTGATTAGCCAAGCAGTTATCCAGGCGGTAATCGGTATACTCATCGCAACCGCGATGCCTCCAAATAGGATAGAAACAAATTCTTGTGCGAATATTTTAGAGTTAATGATATGGCCGAAAGAGTAATTCAATTTAAAGAACCAAAAGAATAACGTTAATTGGCCACCAAAGTATGCTAAGTAAATGGTATTTGCGGAAGTAGCTAAAATTTCTCTGCCTATACGCATGCCTGACTTAAACAATTCTCGTCGATTTAATTCAGGGTTCGTTTCGCTTAATTCATACATTGGTGAACTGATTGTTATGGCAAGGTCTACCACTGCCGCAATGACCGCAAGCAAGGTGGTGAAGACCATAAACTGAACCATGTTAATACCGATATTCATAGAGTAAACGTAGGTTTCGTCTTGTTGTTCGGCCGCAAACCCTTGTAAATGACCGAATGCCACGGCTAGATATATTGCGCTTAATAAAACAAGTGTCGTAATACAAGTACTATAAAAGGCAGCTTGTGTTTTAACATTATTGCCATTTAAACCAAATAAGTTCAAACTTGCGACTACTATGCAGAAGATTAAAGCGATAATCGGAATGGGTAACTGCAATACAATCGCAATCAAAGCAAGCAATACACAGACAAAGTTCAGAAATAACATGGCGTAAGAAATAGCGCCTTTCTTACCACCGAAGATGATCATTAAAATCAAAAGAATTAAGGCTAAAATAACTACCGCATTCATGTCTGCTCACCCCTTACTTTCACCCAGAGTTCCATTAATAAAATCGTGACAGGTATCGTTAACACAATACCAATTCCGCCAATGAGCGCACGTGCAATTTCTAATGACCAGTTCATAGAAATAGTGTAGGTAATCGTATTGGCGTTTCTTAAATAGATCAACATCATCGGCAAGCTGCCTGCTAAATAAGAGAAGAGTAAGATGTTAGTCATCGTACCCATAATATCTTGGCCGATATGTCGGCCGGCTAGTGCCCATCTTTTTAAATCAATCGCAGGTGTACGTTCTTTGATTTCATACATACCGCTTGCGATAGTAATTGCTACATCCATCACAGCACCTAATGTACCGACAATTACTGAAGCCATAAAGACTTCTTTAGGCGGTAATGTCAGTAAATCCATCGTTTCATATTTAATACCAGAACCGCCTGTAGCTTGAATCACCAACTCTGCAATACCGACACAAATAAAGGTGCCGAATAGAGTGCTGATAACGGTAATGAGTGTCCGCCAATGCCAACCTGTGACTAACAGTAATGTAATGACAGTTGCTAGTATCACTGCCAAACTCATTAACCAAAAGAGGCTGACTGAGGGTACCGCATTGTGAATCGCAATGGCACCTAAGATAGCGCCACTATTAATAATCAGCGATAAAATTGATTGTATGCCGACTTTGCGGCCAACCCATAATACTATCAGTAAGAAGATACCAGTGATGGCTACCACTAATGTATCGCGTTTCTTTTCTATAATCGTCGCATCATTCGGATGCTTATTAATATGTAACAGCACCTTATTATGCACATGAAACTTTTCAGAGTCCACTTGTGATTGATAATAAGTGTGCTTAATGGTTCCGGTTTGACCTTCGAACTTTCCATTTAATACTTTGAAGTTAAGCTGTTCCGTATATTTTGTATCTTGATTATGATGTTCATCCGTTACATCAACCGACTTTTGGTGATGAATTTTTGTAATTTCACCAATAGGCATGTGGTAAAAACGGGCATTAAATAATGTGAATAGCAGACTTGCGATAAAAATAACCGCAAAGCTGATCAACACCCAAGAAAACGGCTGATGCAGTCTTTGTTTGAATGACATAACCGTCACCCTTTCTAAGATTCTCAATCAAATATTAACAACGTGATTATAAGCTTAATGGAAGCAGAATGCCAATGATTTCAAATTTATTATTTTTACAAAAACTTTCCGTCTTTATAAATAACGCGTTCTTTTTGTCCGTCAATGAACTTATTATAATGTGCTTGTTGGAAGTCCGTGAGCAACATTCGAGATGTACTATATCTCACGATTTCATCGCCGACCTTCACAAACATTTTTCTATACAGCAAACCATCTTTCAAATAAATTTCATCAATGCTTGTCTTGTCTACGAGTGCTATTTCAAGGAAATCAAAAGTGAAGAAATCAACCGTCACCACCGCGAAAAAATCTTCTTCTCTTAAATAATAAATTTCTAAATTGTTACGTTTGTTTTGACCGACGAGTAAGCGTCCCTCTTTAAATT
Source organism: Staphylococcus simulans (assembly GCF_025561465.1). Lineage (NCBI taxonomy): Bacteria > Bacillati > Bacillota > Bacilli > Caryophanales > Staphylococcaceae > Staphylococcus > Staphylococcus simulans. The sequence continues at coordinate 2,530,968 of NZ_CP095100.1, read as the reverse complement.
CATGTTCTGGATGATGAAGTTTCAAACATTCTAATAAATCTTTTTCTTTAAGTTTGTAACGCATTGAAAAGTTCCTTTCTATCTTTTATTTGTATTATAACTTTAAATCTATAATAAAGTAGTCATTTTTGGAAGCGTTTGTTTAATAGAAATTCAAATGATTTAAGAGTCAAAATTAACAAACAAAGAAACCTCTACGGTGAGCCGAATTATATCGACATGTCGTAGAGGTTTTAATAAGAACAGAATATTATTGTTCATTTTAATGATAAACCGAAGTATGAGAAAGCAGGGTAGTAATTTCTTTGAGTAAAGCAGTCAGTTCTGGTTTATGATTATCTTTTCTGACGATTACGCATAACGTTCGTTTGAGTTCTGTGTGCGCTAGGCTTAAACGTACAAACTGTTCGCTTTCTGGTAAAGCAATATATTGTGGTGTAATGACATAACCGCGATGATGTCTCAATAAATAGTTTGCTAAACGTTCAGTTGAAATACGATATGTAGTACATTTCGCTGTGTTTTCAAGAAGATGTATCAGTTGCTGAGGTAAATCTGTCATTAAAAATATCGGTTGTGTATTCAGTTGTTTTAAAGGCGGATTGACCGTCGCAGTTAATGGATCTTGTTTTGGCACATATAATTGATAGTTATCTTCGAATAGCGGTATGATTTCAATTTCATTATATTTCTTTAATGAAGAAGTTAAATCAACAAATGCTACATCTAAATCACGATTCAGAGTTGATTTTAATAATGTTTCATTTGATTGCCTCATAGGGAGGAGTGTTGTTGTATGTTCTTTTTCAAATTTTTGTATGAGTAATGTTAAGAGTTGTGAGACATAGCTTTCGACATAACCGATTTTAATACGTTTAGCTTCAGCTTCTTGTTCGTGTCGAAACATATTTAAAGTTTGTTCAGTTTGTTCGACAATTTTCGTTGCTTGGGTCATAAAGCGTTGACCAGCTTCGGTTAAATAAATATTTCTGCCTTCTCTTCTGAATAGTTTTGTATTTAACTCTTCTTCTAATTGTGAAATTTGGCGACTGATGGCTGATTGCGCAATGTTCAGTTCTAAAGCAGCTTCAGATAAATGTTCTCTTTTAGCAACTTCAATGAAGTATTTAAGTTGTTTAAATTCCATGATTTTCTGCACCACACTTATTGTTCTAATTATTAGAATGATATCATCTAATTTTTGAATTGAACAGAAGAATACCCTCCTATATTATAATAGTTATCGATAATAATCTGAAAATTCATACAACGCATATTTAAAGGAGGAGCAAGCATGGTAAATGAGCAGAATCAAGGTTTGTACGATGCAAGAAACGAACATGATGCTTGCGGCATAGGATTTTATGCAAACATGGACAATTTACGATCGCATGATATTGTCATTAAGTCACTAGAAATGCTGCGCCGTTTGGATCACCGTGGGGGAATAGGTGCTGACGGGATGACTGGTGATGGAGCAGGAATTATGACTGAAATTCCATTTAAATTTTTCAAAGAACAGACAGACTTAGACTTACCTGAAGAAGGTAACTACGCTGTCGGTTTCTTTTTCGCTAATGAACGCATTGCAGGTTCAAGACACGAAACAATCTTTAAAGCCTATTTTGAAACTGAAGGTCTTCGCGTGATCGGGTATCGCGATGTGCCTGTGGATGTTTCAGCTGTTGCACCGCATGTTGCTGAAACAATGCCGGTCATTCAACAGGTCTTTATCGATTTAAATCATAGTGCAGATGCGGCGAAACGCTTATATCTCGCACGTAAACAAATTGAATTTTACGGTGATGAACAAGAGTTGGAACTATACTTCACAAGTTTATCTCCGAAAACAATTGTATATAAAGGTTGGTTACGTTCTGACCAAATTAAAGGATTATATGAAGATTTAAATCATCCTGATTATGAATCTAAATTAGGTTTAGTACACTCTCGTTTCAGTACGAATACATTTCCTAGTTGGAAACGTGCCCATCCTAACCGTTTGTTGATGCATAATGGTGAAATCAATACGATTCGAGGCAATGTCAACTGGATGCGTGCACGTCAGAAACGTTTAGTTGAAACCATTTTTGATGAAAATGATCGACCAAAAGTACATGCTGTATTAGATGTAGACGGCAGTGACTCTGCAATTGTCGACAATGCGCTTGAGTTTTTATCGCTTGCGATGGAACCTGAGAAAGCGGCGATGTTATTAGTGCCTGAACCATGGCAATACAGCAAAGCTAACCAAAGTGCTGTCCGTGCTTTTTATGAGTACTACAGTTATATGATGGAACCATGGGATGGCCCAACGATGATTGCTTTCTGTAATGGTGACAAAATCGGTGCTTTGACTGACCGTAACGGTTTACGTCCAGGTCGTTATACAGTTACGAAAGACAACTATATTATCTTCTCTTCTGAAGTCGGTGTAATCGATGTAGAGGAAGAAGATGTTGCGTTTAAAGGTCGCTTGAATCCAGGTCGTTTATTACTTGTTGATTTTGATAAACACGAAGTGGTACATAACCATATGTTGAAAGCAGAAATCGCAAGCGAGTTGCCTTATGAAACATGGTTGAAAAAACATAAAGTCGATTTAGATTTGGAAGTGCCGTTTGAATCAAAAGGTTGGGATTTTGAAACGGTTGAACGTTTACAAAAACAATTCGGTTATACACGTGAAGAAATTCATAAATATATGGCTGAATTAGTACGTGGTAAGAAAGATCCAATCGGTGCGATGGGTTATGATGCCCCGCTTGCGGTATTGAATGAACGTCCTGAATCGTTATTCAATTACTTCAAACAATTATTCGCACAAGTTACGAATCCGCCAATTGATGCGTATCGTGAAAAAATCGTAACAAGTGAATTGTCATACTTAGGTAAAGAAGGTAACTTGCTTGTACCTGATACAGATGCGTTGAATCGTCTTCAATTGAAACATCCTGTTTTAACAGAAGCGCAATTAAAAGTAGCAGAGAACGGACCATTCCGTGCGAAACATTTATCTACAGTATATAGCGGCAGCTTAGAAGATGCGCTAGAAGTGTTGAGAGAGAAAGCGGTTGAAGCGGTTAAAGCGGGTTATGACATTTTAGTCTTAGATGACAGCAGTTTACGTGATGAACCTGGCTACGCGATTCCGATTTTACTTGCAGTCAGCTACTTGCATCAGGCGTTGATTACTGAAGATTTACGCCAAGAAACAAGTTTAGTTGCGAAAGGTGGAGAAATACGCGAAGTCCACCATGTCGCTTGTTTATTAGGTTATGGTGCTAACGCAGTTGTACCTTATTTAGCACAAGAAACAATTGCGGCATTGGTAGAACAAGGTGAATTATCCGGACCTGTTGAAGCACAAGTGAAAACTTATACAGACGTGTTAGCTGAAGGGGTTATAAAAGTCATGTCTAAAATGGGTATTTCAACGGTTCAAAGTTATCAAGGTGCACAAATCTTTGAAGCAGTCGGTTTATCACATGACGTCATCGATAAATACTTTACAGGTACTCAATCTAAGTTATCTGGTTTAACGATTGATTTGATTGATGAAGAAAATAAAAAACGTCAAGGTCGTAAAGAAGAACATCTTGAATCAGGCAGTACGTTCCAATGGCGTCAACAAGGTCAATATCACGCTTTCAACCCAACTACCATTAGGTTGCTGCAACATGCATGTCGTGAAAATGACTATGACATGTTCAAAGAGTATTCAAAAACAGTGAATCATCAACGTACTGATCGTATTCGTCATTTAATGAAATTCAAATCACGTACACCAATCAGCATTGATGCGGTTGAACCGATTGAAGATATTGTGCACCGATTCAATACAGGTGCTATGAGTTATGGTTCAATTTCTGCCGAAGCACATAAAACTTTAGCAGAAGCGATGAACTTAATTGGCGGTAAGAGTAACAGCGGTGAAGGTGGAGAGGACCCTGAACGTTATGTGAAAGGTCCAGAAGGTGAAGATTATACAAGTACAATTAAACAAGTTGCATCAGGTCGTTTCGGTGTAACAAGTGATTATTTACAACATGCGACTGAAATTCAAATTAAAGTCGCACAAGGTGCTAAACCAGGGGAAGGCGGACAGTTGCCAGGTACGAAAGTTTATCCTTGGATTGCTGAAGTACGTGGTTCAACGCCAGGTATCGGCTTGATTTCACCACCACCTCATCATGATATTTACTCAATTGAAGACTTAGCGCAATTGATTCATGACTTGAAGAATGCGAACCCTCAAGCGAATATCGCTGTGAAATTAGTATCTAAGAGTGGTGTCGGTACAATTGCGGCAGGTGTTGCCAAAGCCTTTGCTGACAAAATCGTCATCAGCGGTTATGACGGCGGTACAGGTGCTTCACCTAAAACAAGTATTCAACATGCTGGATTGCCTTGGGAAATCGGTCTAGCAGAAACGCATCAAACATTAATGATGAACGATTTACGTTCACGTATCCGTTTAGAAACAGACGGTAAGTTATTAACTGGACATGACGTAGCTTATGCTTGTGCATTGGGTGCTGAAGAGTTTGGTTTTGCGACAGCACCGTTAGTTGTTTTAGGTTGTGTCATGATGCGTGTGTGCCATAAAGATACATGTCCTGTCGGCGTGGCTACACAAAACGAAGATTTACGTCAACTCTTTAACGGTCGTGCACATCACGTTGTTAACTTTATGCACTTTATTGCACAAGAATTACGTGAAGTATTCGCTGAACTTGGTTTACGTTCTGTTGAAGAATTGATTGGCCGAACTGATTTATTAGAAGCAAATCATTCGGTAGCTAATGAAAAAGCACGTTCACTTGATGTGGCACCGTTGCTTTATCAAAATGAAGGACCGACATTCAAACAAATTGAGCAACAGCATCACTTAGAAAAAGGTTTCGATCAAACAGAATTGATTCCGGATGCTGAAGCAGCAATTCAAGACGGTACTTTATTTAGAGGGACATATAAGTTGTGCAATGAGCAGCGTGATGTAGGCGTAACTGCCGGCAGCTTGATTACTCGCGCACATGGAGCGGAAGGTTTACCCGAAGATACAATCTATGTTGAAACTACAGGCCATGCAGGCCAAAGTGTCGGTGCATTTACACCTTCAGGATTAACAATTCATCATACAGGTGATGCCAATGACTATGTTGGTAAAGGTTTATCCGGAGGTAAGATTATCATTAATGCGCCAAATGAAGAACGTGAAGAAAATATTATTGTCGGTAATGTATGCTTCTACGGCGCTACAAGCGGTAAAGCCTTTATTAACGGTTATGCCGGTGAGCGTTTCTGTATCAGAAACAGTGGTGTTCATGCAGTTGTAGAAGGTATCGGAAATCATGGTTTAGAGTATATGACTGGCGGTCGTGTCATCGTATTAGGTAATGTCGGTGACAACTTCGGTCAAGGTATGAGTGGCGGTGTCGCTTACATCTTCCCTGATGATGTGGAACACTTCAAATCGTACAATGCATTACCAACACTTGATTTCGATACCATTACTGAACCAGAAGAATTTTCAATTATTAAAGACATGTTAGAAGAACATGTTCAATACACAGACAGCAAAAAAGCCAAAGCAGTATTAGCTGATTTTGATCATGTGGCTCAAAAAGTTGTCAAAGTTATTCCAAAAGACTACAAATTAATGATGCATAAAATTGAAGATCAAGAACGTAAAGCAGACAATTCTAAAGCAGCAATTTTGAATGCCTTCTACGATACACGTAAAGCAACAGACTTAGAAGGACCATTCTCAGTTGTTTATTAACGAAATAAGAAGGAGTGTTTAGATATGGGTGAATTCAAAGGTTTTATGAAATATGACAAACAAGCACTGCCGGAACTTTCGTTAGCAGAGCGTTTAACGAACCATCTTCAATTCCAGCAGCGTTTCACTAAAGAAGATGCACAGCGTCAAGGTGCGCGTTGTATGGATTGTGGTACACCGTTTTGTCAAACAGGTCAAAGTTTAGGACGACAAACAATCGGTTGTCCAATCGGTAACTATATTCCAGAATGGAACGATTTAGTTTATCACGGTGATTTCAGAGAGGCTTATGAACGTCTCTCTGAAACTAATAACTTCCCTGACTTTACAGGACGTGTCTGTCCAGCACCTTGTGAACAAGCGTGTGTGATGAAAATTAATCGAGAGTCGATCGCAATCAAGGGGATTGAGAGAACGATTATTGATGAAGCATTTGAAAATGGATGGGTACAACCGCGCGTACCAGAGAAACGCTTAGGACAATCCGTTGCGATTGTCGGAAGTGGACCTGCTGGTTTAACAGCTGCGGATGAATTAAATGCGAAGGGGTATGATGTGACAGTTTATGAACGTGCACATGAACCAGGCGGCTTATTAATGTACGGTATTCCAAATATGAAATTGGATAAAGCAGTTGTTCGTCGCAGAGTTCATTTGATGGAAGAAGCGGGTGTGAAATTTATCACTGATACAGAAGTTGGTGTCGATATTTCCCGGGAAACATTAGATGAACAATTTGATGCGATTATCGTTTGTACTGGATCACATCAAGCGAGAGATTTACCGCTTGAAGGCCGTATGGGACAAGGTATCCATTTTGCCTTAGATTATTTAACAGAACAAACACAAATCTTAAATGGTGAATTGAAACCAGAAGATGCGACAATCAGTGCAGAAGGTAAAAATGTGATTGTAATCGGTGCCGGTGATACAGGTGCCGACTGTGTCGCAACAGCTTTACGTGAAAACTGTAAATCTATTGTACAGTTCAACCAGTTCACAAGATTACCAGAGCGTTATGAAATAGAAGGTAATCCATATTGGCCGATGTCTATGCCAGTCTTTAAAATGGATTATGCGCATAGTGAATACGAAGAAAAATTCGGTTTTGAACCACGTGCATATGGTGAAAACTCTATGCGTTACGACGTTGATAAGCTTGGTAATGTACGTGGTGTGTATACGCAAACATTGCGACAACTACCAGATGGTTCAACAGAAATGAATGATACTTTACGTCATTGGCCAGCTGACTTAGTCTTGTTAGCAATTGGCTTTATCGGTACTGAAAATACCGTACCGAATGATTTTAACTTAAAAACAGAACGTAACAGTATCGTTGCGAATGATAAAGATTATGCGACAAGTCAACCGCATATCTTTGCGGCAGGTGACGCGAGACGTGGTCAAAGTTTAGTCGTTTGGGCGATTAAAGAAGGACGCGGTGTTGCGAAAGCTGTACACAAATATCTACAAAAACAAACTGTATTCAGTTAATAATACAACACACAGCTATAATCAAATGGCTGTGTGTTTTAATTTTGCGTCATTCTCACAAAACTTAACATTAATTTTTTAAGCAATGTTGACTTCTTTTTATAAATATCATATAATAGTTCTTGTGCTTATTTTGGAGGAATACCCAAGTCCGGCTGAAGGGATCGGTCTTGAAAACCGACAGGGGCTTAACGGCTCGCGGGGGTTCGAATCCCTCTTCCTCCGCCATTATTTTTAAATCCAAGACTAATAGATATAAAAAGGCAATCACTCAACTGTTACGTTGAATGATTGCCTTTTTAGTTTCTGTTATAACTTCAACGTTATAGGGTTTGGTTCAACTATAGGTTTAAATTGTGCAAAATTAAGGAATGAAAGAGTGACGAAACAACGGAGGTACACTCATATGGAAATTAAAGTTTCAAGTGTTTTTGTGGAAGATCAAGACCATGCATTAAAATTTTATACTGAAGTATTAGGATTTCAAAAACATGCAGACGAACCTGTGGGAGAATACAGATGGCTGACAATTGTATCACCAGAGAATCCTGAAGGAACTGAATTATTATTAGAACCTAATCAACATCCTGTCGCAAAGGCTTATCAGGATGGTCTGAAGCAAGAAGGGATTCCTTGCACGATGTTTGATGTAGAGGATGTACAAGCAACTTATCAAAATTTAAAAGAACACGGTGTAGGGTTCACCATGGCACCTATGGATATGGGAAATGGTGTAAAGTTTGCGGTGTTTGATGATACTTGCGGTAATTTAATTCAAATTATAGAGCGTCCATAGTGATGGTGTTTTAGCGAAGAAGCGGTAATCTTTTTGTAGGATTATCGCTTTTTTTAAAATATTTCTGATGAAAGCCTTTACATAACTTGTCTAGACAAGTACAATAGATTCAAAGATAAAATAAAGGGAGTGAGTCAGATGGCTGTAAAAGATAAAGATGTTAAACAGATTGTGGAAGCAATCGGGGGAGCTGAAAACTTAGAGACAGCGACGCACTGTGTCACGAGATTACGTTTAGTATTAAAAGATGATGATAAAGTAAATAAGGATGAATTAAGCGAGAATCCGCTCGTTAAAGGACAATTTAAAGCGGATAATCAATATCAAATTGTCATTGGCCCAGGGACAGTCGATGAAGTATATAAACGTTTTATGAATGAAGTCGGTAAAGAAGGAGCTTCTAAAGATGAAGTAAAAGCAGCGGCTGCGAAAAAAGGTAATCCGTTGCAGAGACTCGTAAAATTATTAGGGGATATCTTCATCCCAATCTTACCAGCTATCGTAACTGCCGGTTTATTAATGGGGATTTATAACCTTTTAACAATGGAAGACTTATTCGGTCCGCAACCATTAGTGAAACAATTCCCGCAAATTCATGACTTCGCAGACATTGTGAACGTGATTGCGACAACCGCTTTTATCTTCTTGCCAGCGTTGATTGGTTGGAGTAGTATGCGTGTATTCGGTGGTAACCCAGTACTTGGTTTAGTATTAGGACTTGTCTTAATGCATCCGCAATTGGTATCACAATATGCTTTAAATGAAGGATCTAAGATTCCTGTTTGGCATATCTTCGGATTAGATGTAAAACAGTTAAACTATCAAGGACAAGTATTACCCGTATTATTAGCGTCTTATGTTTTAGCACAAATTGAAAAAGGTTTAAACAAAGTCGTTCATGACTCAATTAAGATGTTAGTTGTAGGCCCTATCGCATTATTAGTAACAGGGTTCCTTGCATTCTTAGTTATTGGACCGATTGCTTTATGGATTGGTACAGGTATTACAGATGTCGTTACATTCTTATTCAACCGCGCAGGTTGGTTAGGCGGCGCGATTTACGGCTTATTCTACGCACCGCTTGTAATTACAGGTTTGCACCACATGTTCTTAGCTGTGGACTTCCAATTAATGGGCAGCTCATTAAAAGGGACATACTTATGGCCGATTCTTGCGATTTCAAATATCTGTCAAGGTTCAGCAGCGCTTGGTGCTTGGTACGTCTACAAACGTCGTAAGATGGTAAAAGAACAAGGTTTAGCGATTACATCAAGTGTGTCTGGTTTACTAGGTGTTACAGAACCGGCAATGTTCGGGGTAAACATCCCATTAAAATATCCATTTGTTGCGGCAATTTTAACATCAGGTGTGCTTGGTGCTTTCATCGGTGCCAGCAAAGTATTAGGTAACGTTGGTGTCGGCGGTGTGCCCGCAATCATTTCTATCCAAAAAGAATATTGGGTAGTCTATGCGATTTGTACAGTTATTGCGGTGATTGTACCAGCCATTCTAACAGTCATCTTCTCAAAATTTGCGAAAACAAAAGCAAAAGAAATGGTAGATTAAGTTATTATAGATATATAAAACGTACGTTTAAAAAACAGAACATCATATAAAAGGTGTTCTGTTTTTTTATAAAGAGAGAGGAAAAGGTGATCATACTATGAAACATAACGATTGGAGAAAGTCTGTTGTTTATCAAATTTATCCAAAATCATTTAATGACACGACAGGAAATGGTGTAGGAGATTTAAACGGGATTATTGAAAAGATGGATTATCTAGAGTATTTAGGTGTCGATTACCTTTGGTTAACACCAGTGTATCAATCACCGATGAATGACAATGGTTATGATATCAGTGATTACTATAATATTAATGAAGACTTCGGAACGAAAGAAGAATTAAGACGTTTACTAGATGAAGCGCATGCGCATAATTTAAAAGTGATGATGGATATCGTCATCAATCACACGTCAACAGAACATGAGTGGTTTAAATCAGCGATTTCATCAAAAGAAAATCCATATCGTGATTATTACTTCTTCCGTAAGCCCGCAAAAGAAGGTACGCCTCCGACAAACTGGGAGTCAAAATTTGGGGGTAATGCATGGAAGTATGATGAAAAAACCGATGAATATTACTTACATCTTTTTGACGTGACGCAAGCAGACTTGAACTGGGAAAATCCTGAAGTGAGAGCAGCATTATACGACATGATCAATTATTGGATTGATTTCGGTGTAGATGGTTTCCGCTTTGACGTTATCAATTTAATTTCCAAAGATGAATTCAAAGATTCTGAAGCGATTGGGAAAGAGTTCTATACAGATGGTCCACGTGTACATGAATTCATTCATGAAATGAATCGAGAAACATTCGGAGGCAAAGACTTAATGACAGTCGGAGAAATGTCTTCAACTACGATTGAAAATTGTATTAAGTATACGAAACCAGAGCGTGAAGAATTAAATAGTGTGTTTAACTTCCATCATTTAAAAGTAGATTATGAGAATGGTGAAAAATGGACGTATGCAGATTATGATTTCTTAGCACTTAAACGCATTTTGATGGAATGGCAAGTGGGTATTCATGAAGGCGGCGGTTGGAACGCAATCTTCTGGTGTAATCACGATCAGCCCCGTGTTGTTTCTCGTTTTGGAGATGATTCAACAGAGGAATTACGTCAAAAGAGTGCGAAAATGTTAGCTGTAGCACTGCATATGCTGCAAGGGACACCTTATATTTATCAAGGTGAAGAAATCGGAATGACTAATCCGCATTTCACAAGTATTGATCAATATCGCGATGTTGAATCGTTGAATGCGTATCGTAATTTAAAAGAACAAGGTGTAGAAGAAGCACGTATTATGCAGATTCTTGCGCAAAAATCTCGTGATAATTCACGTACACCAATGCAGTGGACACCGGCTGAAAATGCTGGCTTTACAAGTGGTACACCTTGGATTGATATTCCAGACAACGCACGTTATATTAATGTTGAAGATGAAATTGAAAATGAACATTCTGTTTTACAAACATACCGTGAATTAATCCGCTTACGTCATGAACATGATATTATAACGTATGGAGATATAACGCCGTTATATATGGATGATAAGCAATTAATGATTTATCGTCGTACGTATCAAAATCAACAATGGTTGGTAATCGCAAACTTTAGTAAAGAAGCGGCTTTATTACCAGAAAATCTTGAAACAACAGGAGAGGTTGTTTTAGAGCGCGGTACGATTGTAGATGGAGAAATTGAAGGTTATGGTGCGATTGTCATTGCACAAGAGGATAACTAGGCACTATAACGATTAAGACGAATGAAGGATAGAGTGAGAACGATGATGACGAAACCGAAGAAATTCACCAAGATTTATGATGATTTAAGAACGCAAATTGTAAATGAAAAGTTGGAATATGGGGCACAACTGCCTTCTGAACATGATTTGGTCACAATGTATCACGCTTCTCGTGAAACAGTACGTCGTGCACTGAATTTATTGGTCAGTGAAGGTATGATTCAAAAAATCAGAGGCAAAGGCTCAATTGTGATTTACCAAGGTGTTAAAGAATTTCCGTTTTCTAAGCTGACAAGTTTCAAAGAGGTCCAACAAAATTTAGGGATTGCTTTAGAAACGGAAGTGAAATTATTAGAAACTGTACGAGCACAAGAAGTTCCTGCTGTCCAAGAAGCACTAGATTTAACTAACAATGCCGTGTTGTGGCATCTTGTGCGTTATCGTAAAATGGATGGCAGAGTCAAAATTATAGATGAAGATTACTTGGTGGAAGCTGTCGTTCCAGGTTTAACAGAAACGATTGTGAAGAATTCGCTTTATGAATATATTGAGCAACAACTTAAACAAGAGATTAGTTATTCTAGTAAGGCCATTACGTTTGAGGCGTTTGGAGAAGCGGAATATGAAGCTTTCGGACAAGTAAATCCACCTTACACTGCCACCGTCAGAGGTGTCGTGCATTTAAAAGATACAACGAAATTCCAATACAATATCGCAAAACATATTGCGACTGAATTCAGATTTGTGGATTTCTCAAGAAGATAAGGAAGAAAATGAAGCACTTATTAAGAGGAAGATTTACAAATCATTAATACTTGCATTACCTGCTTAATATATAGTAAGATATAACTTGCCGTGCTAGGTGGGGAGGTAGCGGTTCCCTATTCTCGAAATCCGCTTATGCGAGACTGAATACTTTGCCTAGGGTGTGTACTTGTGAAGTCTGCCCAAAGCACGAGGTGTTTGAAGATTTCGGTCCTATGCAATATGAACCCATGAATCATGTCAGGTCCTGACGGAAGCAGCATTAAGTGGATTATCATATGTGCCGTAGGGTAGCCGAGATTTAGCTGTCGACTTTGGTAACGTTCATGATACACATTCAAAGCAAAGTTGCGCGGTTTTTTTATGTCTATAATGAACCAATATATAAAGAAGTGCTTTCATAAGGTAGGTTGAAACTTATCTTATGAAAGCACTTTTTAATTTGGATTATTTAATGGTTGTCATGGGCAGCTTTAACTAAATACTTCGTGAACTCTGAAATCTGTTTTTGTTTCTCGGAATCTTCCATATAAAGGACTCCGTATTCTATCATTTGATTAAATGGCGCACCTACAGAAACTGTAGTAATCATATCACGTTGATAATAAGGCGTGCTTTCTACCATTAAATCCGACAGAATACTGATACCTAAGCCTTCCGCAACAGAATTGAATAATACACCGACGTTTTCAGTGGAAAATAATAGGTTGATTGAACCATTCTTTTCTTCGAAATTTTGGATGTTCTTTTTATAGAAGTTGCGATCATATAGAATGAATGGGAAGCCTTTGATATCTTCTAGTGAAAGTTGTTTATAGTAAGCAAGTTTAGAGTCACTTGGGACAATAGCGGTAAAACCGCTAGAGAATAATGGCGCATAACGTGCACCACGTACGTCTAAGTCTTCTTCTTTTAAGATAGTATATAAACCGATGTCAGCTTCTCCGCTGACAACTAAACGTTGAACTTCATCATTTTCAGCTTCAGTAATTTGTACATCAATATTGGGGTTGTCTCTTTTAAATGTAGACATTACACTTGGGACGATAGTCATAAATAAACTTGGAACTGTAGCAATTGAAAGGGTCCCTTTCATTTCTGAATTCAAAGTTTCAATTTTCTCGTAAAGTGTGGATTCTTGTTCTAACAGATCTAAGATGAAGGGATATATTTCTTTGCCTTGCGGTGTTAAAGTTGTACCACTTTTTTGACGTTGAAACAGCTTTAAATTTAATTCGTCTTCTAAATGAGAGATAGACTGACTTAACGCGGATTGCGTGATATGTAATAAGGTTGCTGCTTTTGTAATTGAACCTGTTTCAGTGATTGTTTTAACATAATATAACTGTGTGAAATTCATAACTATACCTCTTATTCATTAGTTCTGCTTATGAAAACATTAATAAATTCCATTATACATTAGTGTTATTTATGATTATAATAGTTTCATTGAAAATTTTGTGACGTATAGAGGGAGTGTACAAATATGTATCGTCATTTGTGGACGAAAGATTTTATATTTATTACATTGATTAACTTCTTAATGTATATCATTCATTACGCCTTAATCGTAACTGTAACTTCTTTTACAATAGATACTTTCCATGCGGGAGAAGGTATGGGTGGCTTAGCTGCTGGTATCTTTATTATTGGAATGTTATTCGGGCGTTTATTTACTGGGAAATATATTGATCAGCTTAATTTGAAAAAGACACTTTTAGCAAGTTTGGTCTTTTCATTTGTGGCCATAGCGTTGTATTTCCTTATTCATAGCTTATTAGTTTTAATCATTGTTCGTTTAATCCATGGTATCGCATTTGGGATGGCTTCTACAACAACAGGAACGTATTCATCTACGATTGTGCCAGAAGATCGAAAAGGTGAAGGTATCGGCTATTACGCACTAAGTACAACAGTAGCTTCAGCGATTGGTCCTTTCTTAGGTATTTTAATCAACCAACGCTTCAGTTTTGAAAGTAACTTCATTGTATGTTTAATCTGTATCTTACTTGCTGGAGTTTTATCACTCTTTATCTCTAATATTAGACAACCTATGGTAGATGCAGAGAATAAAGAAGTGAATTCAGCTAAAGGCATCGGCCAATTTCTACAAAAACAGGCCATACCGATTTCTATTGTCATTGTCTTTGTAGGGATTGCATATTCAAGCGTACTCGCATTCTTAGATTCGTATGCCAGTCACATTGGTTTAGCGGCTGCCGCAAGTTTCTTCTTTGTGGTTTACGCATTTAGTACGTTCGTTGTCAGACCGATTACAGGTAAAGTGTTCGATAATTATGGTGCGAATAAAGTTGTTTATCCTGTGTTAGTACTATTCGTCATTGGTTTAGTGTTATTAAGTGTGACGCATAGCAGCTGGATGTTATTATTCTCAGCTATATTCATCGGTATTGGTTATGGTACATTAATTCCATCTTTCCAAACGATTGCGATTCAAGCCTCACCACCTGAAAAGATTGGACTTGCGACTTCAACATTCTATATCTTTGCGGATTTAGGTGCTGGTGCTGGTCCAACGTTACTCGGCATTTTAATTGGTAGTGTAGGCTATCGAAACCTTTATATGTTAATGGCATTATTACTAGTTGGTGTAATTGCGCTTTATTATTTCATGCATGGTCGTAAACATAAAACAATGGAATATTAATCAAAAATGCGGTGTACCTGTAAAGAGGTATACCGCATTGTTCTTAGTTCAAGGTGTTTTTTCTTTTAAAATTTCTTCTGCGCTTTTGAATTGAATACCATAGCGTAAAAAGACGATGCCACAAATCAAGCCTGGCAGAACTGCCCATATATTATACAAAACAACAAAATTGGCTAGACACAATACAATAAACACGATGCCTAAAAGGGTATAAGCTTTATTTTTCATTACCATGTGTGTCGCCCCCTTAATGGATTTTGACAATGCTGACTTAGTTAACTCATATCTTATCACATAATTTACATTAATTTTACAAATATTATATAATTTCTTCCAAAAAGGAGCGTCATGGGTTTTTAGCGATTGACGAAAATGCATAAACCCATATTAATAAGAGAAAAAAGTAAGTTACGTTATAATGTACTTATTACTTTTTACTGAATAACGGAGGGGAACGTATGCAGATATTTCTAGGTACAGTAACAGAAAACGATTATCCAGTGATTGCACACTTAAAAGACAAAAAAGATAGTGAAGGGCTCTTCGAAGGGGAATATTACGAAGATAGTTTGCGTGAATTAAGACGCTTGCCTAACTATAATCATGATTTTGAAATGATTGCGCGTACTGATGATAATGAAATCGTCGGTCATATTTTGATGATGCAAGAGTTGATTCGAAATGAAGAAGATATACAGCGCCCTTTAATGATACGTTCATTATCTGTGAAAGAGGATTATAGAGAATATGGAATCGGCAAGGCTTTGGTAGAAGCAGTAGAAAGCCGAGCAAAAGAGGCTGGCTATAATGAAATTATTGTAGAGGGTGAACCAGATTATTTTAGATCGCTCGGTTTTATCCCTTTAAGTAATTTCAGTGTAGAAGTTCCAGAGGGCGAAGATATAGATCAATATAGTGTTTATCTATTGTGGGATACTTTAGATGCGCATCCACAAGGACAGTTAATCTTTGAAAATGAAGTTTGATTTCTATCATCGCATTGCATCCTGTCTGCGTGCTATAATAATGATGATTTGTATTCGGAGGTGCGAAAGTGAATTATCAAGCTTTATATAGAATGTATCGACCACAAAGTTTCAGTGATGTGGTTGGACAAGAGCATGTAACTAAGACGCTCCGTAACGCGATTGCTAAAGGTAAACAATCGCATGCTTATATTTTCAGCGGTCCTAGAGGGACTGGGAAAACGAGTATTGCGAAAGTATTTGCGAAAGCAATCAACTGTCCTAACAGCGTTGACGGAGAACCCTGTAATGAATGCGACATTTGTAAGAGTATTACGCAAGGCTCTAATTCAGATGTCATTGAAATTGACGCAGCAAGTAATAATGGTGTCGATGAAATCAGAAACATACGAGATAAAGTGAAATACGCACCATCACAATCAAAATATAAAGTCTATATTATCGATGAAGTGCATATGCTGACAACGGGTGCATTTAATGCGTTGTTAAAAACGTTAGAAGAACCGCCAGCACATGCTATTTTTATTCTGGCGACAACGGAACCGCATAAAATTCCGCCTACTATTATTTCACGTGCGCAACGCTTTGATTTCAAAGCTATCAGTTTAGATCAAATTATTGATCGTTTGCGTTATGTTGCGGAATCTCAACATATTGAATTCGATGAAGAAGCGATTGCGTTTATTGCGAAAGCATCAGAAGGTGGTATGCGTGATGCATTGAGTATCATGGACCAAGCGATTGCATTCGGTGATGAACACTTAACATTGCAAGATGCGTTGAATGTAACTGGTAGTGTAGATGAAGCTTCTCTGAATGCTTTATTAAATGATGTCGCAAATGGAGAAGTGAAAGCAGCTTTTGCACGCTATCATCAATTTATAGAAGACGGTAAGGAAGTCAATCGTTTAATTAATGATCTGATTTACTTTGTACGTGATACGATTATGAATAAAACAGCCCAAAATCAAACAGAATATGATGCTTTGATGGGCTTTGACTTTGATACCTTATATAAAATGATTGATTTAATTAATGATACATTAGTATCTGTGCGTTTTAGTGTAAATCAAAACGTACACTTTGAAGTATTATTAGTTAAATTGGCGGAATTGATTAAAGCGGGTGGAGCTTCTAAAACATCAGAGCCTCAAACTTCAATGAATCAACCGCAAGCAACGCAAACAGCAGGTGCCAATGATGTTAATAGTGCTTTATTACAACGTTTAGAACATCTTGAGCAAGAATTGCACGCTTTAAAACAACAAGGTGTTCCACAAGTGAACACTCCACCTAAGCAACAAACAGCCTCTAGAGGGCGTCGTAAGAGTAAGAACAGCTACTCTATGACGCAAATTGCGAAGGTACTAGATAATGCGAATAAAGAAGATATTCAATTATTAAAAGAGCATTGGCAAGAAGTAATTGATCATGCGAAAAATCACAATCAAAAAGCGTTGGTGAGTTTATTGCAAAACTCTATTCCAGTCGCAGCGAGTGAAAAAAGCGTCTTGGTTCAATTTGAAGCAGAGATTCATTGTGAAATCGTAAATGACGATGATGAGAAACGTAAAAACTTAGAAGAAGTTGTACGCAGTATTATCAACAAAGATGTTGCAGTTGTCGGTGTACCTGCAGACCAATGGATGCAAGTACGCTCTGAATATCTTCAAAATCGAAAACGTAATCAACAAGCAAACCAAACAGAAACGAAACAAGAAGCACCTCAAGATGATATTGTTCAAAAAGCCAAAGACATGTTTGGTGAAGACACTGTTCATGTCATGGATGAAGAATAAAGTAAATACAGCACACAGCCTTTCAGATACCATCATTGTCGAAAGACCTGTGTGCTTTGTGTTATAATTTGCATATCAATAGAAGAGATAGGAGAGTAAATAATGGGTTTCTTCCATTATAAGTAAAAAAAATCGATTGAATACGATTGAACTCTTGTATCTTAGACTTATGTTGAATAATAAAGCTAGAATCTAAGGAGGAACTATATTATGCGCGGTGGCGGAAATATGCAACAAATGATGAAACAAATGCAGAAAATGCAAAAGAAAATGGCTGAAGAGCAAGAAAAATTAAAAGACGAAAGAGTTAAAGGTACAGCAGGCGGCGGTATGGTGACTGTAACTGTAACAGGTCATAAAGAAGTCGTGGATGTTGAAATCAATGAAGAAGCAGTCGACCCAGATGATGTTGAAATGCTTCAAGATTTAGTGTTAGCTGCTACAAATGAAGCGATGAATAAAGCAGATGAATTAACATCAGAACGCTTAGGCAAACACACTAAAGGCTTGAACATTCCTGGAATGTGATAAGCCATGCATTATCCAGAACCAATTTCGAAACTTATTGATAGTTTCATGAAATTGCCAGGCATTGGGCCGAAAACGGCACAACGTCTGGCATTTCATGTCTTAGATATGAAAGAAGATGACGTCGTTCAATTCGCAAAAGCACTTGTAGATGTCAAACGTGAATTAACATATTGCAGTACATGTGGTCATATTACTGAAGAAGACCCTTGTTATATTTGCCAAGATAAACAGAGAGATCGTTCTGTCATTTGTGTGGTTGAAGACGACAAGGATGTTATTGCAATGGAAAAAATGAGGGAGTATAAAGGGTTATATCATGTATTGCATGGTGCAATCTCTCCGATGGATGGTATCGGGCCGGAGGATATTAATATTCCTTCATTAATAGAACGATTAAAAGATGAAGAAGTAAAAGAATTGATTCTTGCGATGAATCCTAACTTAGAGGGTGAATCGACAGCAATGTATATTTCTCGACTTGTGAAACCAATCGGTATTAAAGTAACAAGATTGGCGCAAGGTCTTTCTGTAGGCGGAGACTTAGAATATGCAGATGAAGTGACTTTGTCACGCGCAATTGCTGGCAGAACAGAGATGTAAAATCAGTGCAGAAGTGTCATAATACTAGAGGTTCAACCTCTTATTATGCCCTTCTGCACTTTTTTAAAACTTTTTTAGAAAAAAATAAAGTTTGGTTTTTGTGAGGAATGTTAAGAGATTGTGAAGGGCTATAGAAATGTAAGGGGATATTTAACGAACATTACAGGTTTCATCAGAATAAAGGTACGGAAAATAGCGTCATCGAGTAGTTTAAGAGCGAAAAAAGATGGGTTTTAAGGGTTGCAAAAAAACGCAGAAGCTAGTATAGTTAATACCTGTTGAACGAACGAAACAAATAACTTCAACAATCACATAGAAAAAACTTCTTAAAAAACTTTTAAAAAAGTGTTGACTTTGAAGTTTTAAGAGAGTATAATTGATTCTTGTGAGTCGGAAAAATAAACCGAATGAACATTGAAAACTGAATGACAATATGTCAACGTTAATTCCAAATTAACAAACGTCCTAAGGACGTTTTAAAACAATTAGTTTTTATGAGCTAGTCAAACATCATAAATTATTATGGAGAGTTTGATCCTGGCTCAGGATGAACGCTGGCGGCGTGCCTAATACATGCAAGTCGAGCGAACAGACGAGGAGCTTGCTCCTCTGACGTTAGCGGCGGACGGGTGAGTAACACGTGGGTAACCTACCTATAAGACTGGGATAACTCCGGGAAACCGGGGCTAATACCGGATAACACATGAAACCGCATGGTTTCATGATGAAAGACGGTTTTGCTGTCACTTATAGATGGACCCGCGGCGTATTAGCTAGTTGGTAAGGTAACGGCTTACCAAGGCAACGATACGTAGCCGACCTGAGAGGGTGATCGGCCACACTGGAACTGAGACACGGTCCAGACTCCTACGGGAGGCAGCAGTAGGGAATCTTCCGCAATGGGCGAAAGCCTGACGGAGCAACGCCGCGTGAGTGATGAAGGTCTTCGGATCGTAAAACTCTGTTATTAGGGAAGAACAAGGGTGTAAGTAACTATGCACCCCTTGACGGTACCTAATCAGAAAGCCACGGCTAACTACGTGCCAGCAGCCGCGGTAATACGTAGGTGGCAAGCGTTATCCGGAATTATTGGGCGTAAAGCGCGCGTAGGCGGTTTTTTAAGTCTGATGTGAAAGCCCACGGCTCAACCGTGGAGGGTCATTGGAAACTGGAAAACTTGAGTGCAGAAGAGGAAAGTGGAATTCCATGTGTAGCGGTGAAATGCGCAGAGATATGGAGGAACACCAGTGGCGAAGGCGACTTTCTGGTCTGCAACTGACGCTGATGTGCGAAAGCGTGGGGATCAAACAGGATTAGATACCCTGGTAGTCCACGCCGTAAACGATGAGTGCTAAGTGTTAGGGGGTTTCCGCCCCTTAGTGCTGCAGCTAACGCATTAAGCACTCCGCCTGGGGAGTACGGCCGCAAGGCTGAAACTCAAAGGAATTGACGGGGACCCGCACAAGCGGTGGAGCATGTGGTTTAATTCGAAGCAACGCGAAGAACCTTACCAAATCTTGACATCCTTTGACAACTCTAGAGATAGAGCTTTCCCCTTCGGGGGACAAAGTGACAGGTGGTGCATGGTTGTCGTCAGCTCGTGTCGTGAGATGTTGGGTTAAGTCCCGCAACGAGCGCAACCCTTAAGCTTAGTTGCCAGCATTAAGTTGGGCACTCTAAGTTGACTGCCGGTGACAAACCGGAGGAAGGTGGGGATGACGTCAAATCATCATGCCCCTTATGATTTGGGCTACACACGTGCTACAATGGACGGTACAAAGGGCAGCGAACCCGCGAGGTCAAGCAAATCCCATAAAGCCGTTCTCAGTTCGGATTGTAGTCTGCAACTCGACTACATGAAGCTGGAATCGCTAGTAATCGTAGATCAGCATGCTACGGTGAATACGTTCCCGGGTCTTGTACACACCGCCCGTCACACCACGAGAGTTTGTAACACCCGAAGCCGGTGGAGTAACCTTTTAGGAACTAGCCGTCGAAGGTGGGACAAATGATTGGGGTGAAGTCGTAACAAGGTAGCCGTATCGGAAGGTGCGGCTGGATCACCTCCTTTCTAAGGATATATTCGGAACAGTTTCGCAGGAAACTGAAATGGAATAACGTGACATATTGTATTCAGTTTTGAATGTTTATTTGAAACATTCAAAGATTGTACATTGAAAACTAGATAAGTAAGTAAAAAATAGATTTTACCAAGCAAAACCGAGTGAATTAGAGTTTTAAAAGCTTTATTCATTTAAATGAATCGCTAGTAATCAATTGCCGACGGCAAACGATTACTCACAATATTAATAACGTGATTAAGTTATTAAGGGCGCACGGTGGATGCCTTGGCACTAGAAGCCGATGAAGGACGTTACTAACGACGATATGCTTTGGGTAGCTGTAAGTAAGCGTTGATCCAGAGATTTCCGAATGGGGGAACCCAGCACAAGTTATGTTGTGTTATCGACATGTGAATACATAGCATGTCCGAAGGCAGACGCGGAGAACTGAAACATCTTAGTACCCGCAGGAAGAGAAAGAAAAATCGATTCCCTGAGTAGCGGCGAGCGAAACGGGAAGAGCCCAAACCAATGAGCTTGCTCATTGGGGTTGTAGGACACTCTATACGGAGTTACAAAGGAATAAATTAGACGAATCACCTGGAAAGTTGAACCAGAGAAGGTAAAAGTCCTGTAGTCGAAAGTTTATTCTCTCTTGAGTGGATCCTGAGTACGACGGAGCACGTGGAATTCCGTCGGAATCCGGGAGGACCATCTCCCAAGGCTAAATACTCTCTAGTGACCGATAGTGAACCAGTACCGTGAGGGAAAGGTGAAAAGTACCCCGGAAGGGGAGTGAAAGAGAACTTGAAACCGTGTGCTTACAAGTAGTCAGAGCCCGTTAATGGGTGATGGCGTGCCTTTTGTAGAATGAACCGGCGAGTTACGATCTGATGCAAGGTTAAGCAGCAAATGCGGAGCCGCAGCGAAAGCGAGTCTGAACAGGGCGTTGAGTATTTGGTCGTAGACCCGAAACCAGGTGATCTACCCTTGGTCAGGTTGAAGTTCAGGTAACACTGAATGGAGGACCGAACCGACTTACGTTGAAAAGTGAGCGGATGAACTGAGGGTAGCGGAGAAATTCCAATCGAACCTGGAGATAGCTGGTTCTCTCCGAAATAGCTTTAGGGCTAGCCTCAAGTGATGATTGTTGGAGGTAGAGCACTGTTTGGACGAGGGGCCCCTCTCGGGTTACCGAATTCAGACAAACTCCGAATGCCAATCAATTTAACTTGGGAGTCAGAACGTGGGTGATAAGGTCCATGTTCGAAAGGGAAACAGCCCAGACCACCAGCTAAGGTCCCAAAATATATGTTAAGTGGCAAAGGATGTGGTATTGCCCAGACAACTAGGATGTTGGCTTAGAAGCAGCCATCATTTAAAGAGTGCGTAATAGCTCACTAGTCGAGTGACACTGCGCCGAAAATGTACCGGGGCTAAACATATTACCGAAGCTGTGGATTGTCCGTAGGACAATGGTAGGAGAGCGTTCTAAGTGCGTCGAAGCATGATCGCAAGGACATGTGGAGCGCTTAGAAGTGAGAATGCCGGTGTGAGTAGCGAAAGATGGGTGAGAATCCCATCCACCGATTGACTAAGGTTTCCAGAGGAAGGCTCGTCCGCTCTGGGTTAGTCGGGTCCTAAGTCGAGGCCGACAGGCGTAGACGATGGATAACAGGTTGATATTCCTGTACCACCATTTATCGTTTTAAGCGATGGGGGGACACAGTAGGATAGGCGAAGCGTGCTGTTGGAGTGCACGTCTAAGCAGTGAGACTGAATGGTAGGCAAATCCGCCATTCTCAAGGTTGAGCTGTGATGGGGAGAGGAAACATGTTTTCCTCGAGTCGTTGATTTCACACTGTCGAGAAAAGCCTCTAGCTAGATAACTGGTGCCCGTACCGCAAACCGACACAGGTAGTCAAGATGAGAATTCTAAGGTGAGCGAGAGAACTCTCGTTAAGGAACTCGGCAAAATGACCCCGTAACTTCGGGAGAAGGGGTGCTCTTTAGGGTTCACGCTCTGAAGAGCCGCAGTGAATAGGCCCAAGCGACTGTTTATCAAAAACACAGGTCTCTGCTAAACCGTAAGGTGATGTATAGGGGCTGACGCCTGCCCGGTGCTGGAAGGTTAAGAGGAGTGGTTAGCTTCTGCGAAGCTACGAATCGAAGCCCCAGTAAACGGCGGCCGTAACTATAACGGTCCTAAGGTAGCGAAATTCCTTGTCGGGTAAGTTCCGACCCGCACGAAAGGCGTAACGATTTGGGCACTGTCTCAACGAGAGACTCGGTGAAATCATAGTACCTGTGAAGATGCAGGTTACCCGCGACAGGACGGAAAGACCCCGTGGAGCTTTACTGTAGCCTGATATTGAAATTCGGCACAGCTTGTACAGGATAGGTAGGAGCCTTAGAAGCGTGAGCGCCAGCTTACGTGGAGGCGCTGGTGGGATACTACCCTAGCTGTGTTGGATTTCTAACCCGCGCCATTGATCATGGCGGGAGACAGTGTCAGGCGGGCAGTTTGACTGGGGCGGTCGCCTCCTAAAGTGTAACGGAGGCGCTCAAAGGTTCCCTCAGAATGGTTGGAAATCATTCATAGAGTGTAAAGGCATAAGGGAGCTTGACTGCGAGACCTACAAGTCGAGCAGGGTCGAAAGACGGACTTAGTGATCCGGTGGTTCCGCATGGAAGGGCCATCGCTCAACGGATAAAAGCTACCCCGGGGATAACAGGCTTATCTCCCCCAAGAGTTCACATCGACGGGGAGGTTTGGCACCTCGATGTCGGCTCATCGCATCCTGGGGCTGTAGTCGGTCCCAAGGGTTGGGCTGTTCGCCCATTAAAGCGGTACGCGAGCTGGGTTCAGAACGTCGTGAGACAGTTCGGTCCCTATCCGTCGTGGGCGTAGGAAATTTGAGAGGAGCTGTCCTTAGTACGAGAGGACCGGGATGGACATACCTCTGGTGTACCAGTTGTCGTGCCAACGGCATAGCTGGGTAGCTATGTATGGACGGGATAAGTGCTGAAAGCATCTAAGCATGAAGCCCCCCTCAAGATGAGATTTCCCAACTTCGGTTATAAGATCCCTCAAAGATGATGAGGTTAATAGGTTCGGGGTGGAAGCATAGCGATATGTGGAGCTGACGAATACTAATCGATCGAAGACTTAATCAAATTTCAAGTTTTGATTGGTCGAATTGAAATTTACTTACTATCTAGTTTTGAATGTATAATACATTCCATTGTCTGGCGACAATGGCAAAGAGGTCACACCTGTTCCCATGCCGAACACAGAAGTTAAGCTCTTTAGCGCCGATGGTAGTCGGACTTACGTTCCGCAAGAGTAGGACGTTGCCAGGCAAACACGAGATCCTGTAAAGGGTCTCTTTTTTTATGCCATTTTTTAATTTTTGATAATGAAATGAGAAGAATTCTTTCATTTCTCATCGTTGAACTAGATTCAAATATGTTAAAATAAGAGTTAATTACCAAATTGAAGGTAGTGGAAAAATGAATTTGCCATTAAATCATCAGCTTAAATCTTTTCTAAAACAACAACCTATTTCTTTTCATGTACCTGGCCATAAAAACATAACAATCGGCACATTACATGAGATGGATTTAGCCATGGATATTACTGAGATTACTGATTTTGATGACTTGCATCATCCTGAAGGCATATTAAAAGAAAGCATGCATACCTTAGATAAGCATCCAGATTATGATGCCTTTTATTTAGTAAATGGCACAACTTCAGGTCTTTTATCAGTGATTCAAGCAACCGCAAAACAAGAAGCACCGATTGTGATGAGTCGTAATGTACATAAATCAGTCTTTCATGGTTTAGATTTAGCTCAAAAAGATGCAGAAATTTTACCGATGACTATCAGTGATACAACCCATCAATATGTAGCGCCACGCATAGACCAAAAAGAAAGTACAAATAGTCTAGCGATTGTGACATATCCTAACTATTACGGTGAGTTATTCGATATTGCTTCATTTATTAAAGAACAGCACGCGAAGGGTACACCTGTGTTAGTAGATGAAGCGCATGGTGCGCATTTTGGATTAAATGGTTTCCCTAACTCTGCACTTTCTTTTGGGGCAGATTACGTCGTACAGTCTTATCATAAAAGTTTACCTGCTTTGACTATGAGCTCTGTAATCTTCATACATAAAAATGCGCCTTATCGTGAACAAGTGATGGAGTATTTAACTTACTTTCAATCATCAAGTCCTTCGTATTTATTAATGGCAGGCTTAGAGCGTGCACATCAATTTTATAAAACATATGAAAGCACTTATTTTTTCACACAACGTCAACGTCTACTTGATGCATTAAGCGCTAAAGGATTAGAAGTTCATGAGATGGATGATCCACTTAAAATAACTTTGACATACGCAGGGTATACAGGCTATGACATCCAACAATGGTTAGAAGCACAACATCTTTATGTAGAACTCGCAGATGAAACACAAGTATTGTTAGTGTTACCGATGTGGCATAAAGGAGATCGGTTCCCATTTGAATCATTATTAGAACGAATTAAAGCATTAAAGTTACCGAAGACGACAAATGAGGTTTCAGTAACTATCCCCAAAATGCCTGAACACGTTGGATATTATCAGCCTGTGACGATAACCCAAATGAGACGTATCGATTTTAGTGAAGCTGCAGGTGAATTGTTAGCTCAACATATTGTACCTTATCCTCCAGGTATACCGGTGTTTTATAAAGGTGAACGCATTCATCAAGAAATGATCGATATTATGGAAGACTGGGTAGCACAAGGAATTAGAGTAGAAGGTATAAAGCATAGAACTATAAATATTAAGGATGAATAACATGTCAGCATTTATCACATTTGAAGGACCAGAAGGTTCCGGTAAAACAACGGTTTTAAACCAAGTTTCTGAACGTTTACAAGCACAATTTGAAGTCTTAACAACGAGAGAACCTGGCGGGGTACCCGCTGCAGAACAAATTCGAGAAATTTTATTAGAAGGCGAAGCTGTTGATGAGCGTACCGAAGCCTTATTATTTGCGGCATCACGCAGAGAACATTTAGTAGAAAAAGTCTTACCAGCGCTAAAAGCGGGAAGAGTAGTATTGTGTGATCGCTATATCGATAGTTCGCTTGCTTACCAAGGTTATGCGAGAGGTATTGGTGTAGAGGAAGTCAGAGCAATTAATGAATTTGCGATTAATGGTTTATATCCGGATTTAACAGTGTATCTAGACATTACGGCTGAAACGGGAAGAGCACGGATTCAAAGTAATGCGCGAGACATGAATCGTTTGGATCATGAGAGTATCGCATTTCATCAACGGGTTATTGAAGGGTATCATCAATTAATCGAACAAGAACCAGAGCGTTTTGCGGTCATTGATGCAAATCAATCTATTGAGGCGGTTGTTGATGCTGCTTATCAAGCAATTGTCCAACATTTGTCTAGTCAAGCATAAGCTTTAGATGATTGCTTTGGAAGTTGTTGCAAGCGTGCGGGTTCACGTAGTATAATTTGTTAAACTTTAATTACAGCAGACCTAAAAGATGAAGGTAAAATATTAATAGAAAACATCAAGAAATCAGACATCATTTTAGTTATTTCTATTTAGTTTTAAACAGGCTCTACCATCACAATATGCTATAATATTACAAAGAGGTGTTAGTTATGAAAATGGTAATTGCAATTGTTCAAGACCAAGATAGTCAAGAGTTGTCTGACCAACTCGTCAAAAATAATTTCCGAGCTACTAAACTCGCGACAACAGGTGGATTCCTACGCGCAGGAAATACGACATTCCTATGCGGTGTTGATGATGACAAAGTAGATGATTTACTAAATGTTATCAATAAAACATGTGGAAACAGAGAACAACTTGTATCACCAATTACGCCAATGGGCGGCAGTGCAGACTCTTACATTCCATATCCAGTTGAAGTAGAAGTCGGCGGCGCGACAGTATTCGTAATGCCTGTTGATGCGTTCCACAGATTTTAATGATAAACATGACATGAATCTATGATTCGACATAAATAACAGTCTATAAATAGTGGGGGTCGGGACGAGCGTGTAATCGAGATTGTAAAGAGACAATCAATGATTAAACTCATGAGTTCCTGCCCTTTTTCATTATGGAAAGGTGACAAATTGAATGGATGAATTATCAAGATTGACGAATGCGTATCAATCTGGAAAGCTTTCGCATGCCTATTTATTTGAAGGCGATGATGCACAAACGATGCAGCAAACGGCTATGGCTTTTGCGAAGTTGATACTATGCAATGACAATGAAATATGCCAAGCGAAAGTTGACGGTTTCAATCATCCTGATTTCAGATATGTCACAACAGATGAGACGAATCTGAAGAAAGAAAAGATTGAAGCGTTAGTTCATGTGATGAATCAATTACCCGTTGAAGGCAGTCACAAAGTCTATATTATTAATGGCTTTGAGAAACTTACCGTTCAAGGTGAGAATAGTATTTTAAAGTTCTTAGAAGAACCGCCAGAAAATACGATTGCGATATTGCTGTCGACGAAACCAGAACAAATTCTCAGTACAATCCATTCGCGTTGTCAGCATGTTTATTTTAAACCGATGTCACAAGCACAACTCGTGGAACGTCTGAAAGAACAAGAGATATCTAAACCGATTGCTGAAATGTTGAGTACTTATACCTCACAAATCGAAGAAGCTCGTGCGCTGAATGAGGAATATGATTTAGCAAATTTACGCAAAAACATTATCAATTGGTGCCAATTACTGCTGACGAATCGTGCAATGGCTTTAATTGCTTTGGTCGATTTAATGAAAGCAGCTAAAAATAAAAAGCTGCAGCAACTGACATTGTCAGTCGTGAATGCATTCTTCCAAGATATTATGCATGAAAAAGCAGACATTTCAGGATACTTAGTATTCTCTGAATTAGAAACAGATATTAAACAATATGCACAACGTTTAACATATGACCAATTAACGCATATGTATGATCATATAACGGAGGCACATAAGAAGTTAACACAAAATGTGAATCCAACACTCGTATTTGAACAAATCGTAATTAAGGGGGTGGGCTAAATGCTTCAAGTGATTGGCGTACAATTCCAAAAAGCTGGTAAGCTTGAGTATTATGCACCGGTTGAAGATGCTGAACTTTGTTGTGGTGACAGAGTTGTTGTAGAGTCTAAACGTGGTGTAGAAGTCGGTGATGTCAAAGATGCTGCACTAACGGTAGATGAGGAAGATGTTACATTACCGTTAAAACAAATCATTCGTGTCGCAACTGACAATGATTTAGAACAATGTGCATGTAACGAAGAAGATGCAGATGCTGCAATGGATTTCTGTAAAGCATCTGTAGAAGAATTAGGTTTAGAAATGCGTTTAGTCAATTGTGAGTATACATTAGATAAATCAAAAGTGATTTTCAACTTCACTGCAGATGATCGCATCGACTTTAGAAAGTTGGTAAAGATTTTAGCCGCAAAGTTAAGAACACGTATTGAATTACGTCAAATCGGCGTGCGCGATGAGGCTAAATTACTTGGTGGTATCGGTCCTTGCGGCCGTTCGCTATGTTGTTCAACGTTCTTAGGTGACTTTGAACCTGTATCGATTAAAATGGCAAAAGATCAGAACTTATCATTAAATCCTACAAAAATTTCAGGCGCTTGCGGTCGTTTAATGTGCTGCTTAAAATATGAAAATGATCAATATGAAGCTGCCAGAGAACAATTACCTGATGTGGGAACAAAAATTGATACACCTGATGGTCAAGGTACAGTGGTAGGCTTGAATATGTTAGATATTTCAATGCAAGTCAAAGTTGAAGGTTTAGAACAACCTTTAGAATACTCAGTTGATGATTTAGAAGCAATCTATTAAGGGAGGCCACAGGCTTTTGGAACGCAGAGAAATAATGGAGAGACTATTGCGTCTTGAAACCAATGTTAAACAATTGTATCAAGACACGGCAGAATTAAAGACCATCACCATGCAGCTTATAGAAGAAAATGTTGCGTTGGAAGTTGAAAACAAACATTTGAAACAATTAATCGGCCGTTCACAAGAAACAGGATCTGAATCAACAGATGTTTCAGATAAGCCTGAGCAAAAGTCTAAAGAGAAAAAGAAACCTCGTTTAAGCAGTAAGGAGAACTTAGCGATTTTATATCAAGAAGGCTTCCATATCTGTAAAGGCGATTTATTCGGTAAACATCGTAATGGTGAAGATTGCTTATTTTGTTTACAAACATTAGAAGAACAATCCTAAAAGCGATTGTTTTAATATATCAAAAGAATGTCATATTCTATTTGAAAGCTTGAATGAGAACCTGAAGAGGTTCTCATTTATACATATTTAATCAAAAATTGGAGAAAATCATGTTGAAAGAAAATGAACGTTTAGATTGTCTATTAAAAGAACAGTTAGAAATAATTCAAAATGATGAAGTCTTTTCCTTTTCGACGGATGCTTTATTATTAGGCCATTTTACCCAGCTTAGAAAACGTGACAAAGTAATGGATTTATGTTCAGGTAACGGCGTCATTCCTTTATTACTTTCAGACAAAGGAAATCACATGATAGATGCGATTGAAATCCAACCACAATTAGTGGATATGGCTGAACGCAGTATTCGCCATAATCATTTAGAAGCGCGTATTCAAATGT
This sequence comes from Staphylococcus simulans, assembly GCF_025561465.1. Taxonomy (NCBI): domain Bacteria; kingdom Bacillati; phylum Bacillota; class Bacilli; order Caryophanales; family Staphylococcaceae; genus Staphylococcus; species Staphylococcus simulans. The sequence continues at coordinate 2,501,481 of NZ_CP095100.1, read as the reverse complement.
ATGAAATGGATTTAAGACATGTTCAACAACACTTTCAACCTTCAAGCTATAACGTTGTCACATGTAATCCGCCGTACTTCAAAACCATTCAAACGCATCAACATCAAAAAGAAGCACATAAAATTGCACGTCATGAAGTAATGTGTACACTGGCTGATTGTGTGAATGCTGCGAAACATTTATTGAAACAAGGCGGTCGTTTTGTCATGGTACATCGTGCAGAACGTTTAATGGATGTATTATTTGAATTCAGACAGCACCGTATTGAACCAAAGAAACTGACAATGGTTTATAGTAAACCTGGTAAAGCAGCGCATGCGATTCTTGTAGAAGGACGTAAAGATGGCAAACCTGGTTTGGATATTGCGCCGCCATTTTATATGTATACAGCAGATGGCCAATATACAAAAGAAATGAGTGCGATTTATTATGGCAATTGAACATTATATTTATATCGTACGATGTAAAGACGGCACATTATATACTGGGTATACCAATAACGTTCAAGCAAGAATCGAAAAACATAATGCGGGTAAAGGTGCCAAGTATACTAAAACTAGACGTCCCGTTGTATTACTTTATCAAGAAGGTTATGAAACAAAGTCAGAAGCGATGAAACGTGAGTATGAAATTAAAACATTCACGAGAACACAAAAATTACAGCTCATTGAAAGGGGCAAGCAATAACATGGGAACACTTTATTTAGTCGGAACACCCATCGGAAATTTAGCAGATATCACATTTCGTGCAGTAGACACTTTAAAATCTGTCGATATGATTGCCTGTGAAGATACACGTGTCACAAAGAAATTATGTCATCATTATGAGATTGAGACACCCTTAAAATCTTATCATGAACATAATAAAGAGACGCAGACTGAACCTTTAATTGAACTTTTATTAGAAGGGAAAAGTATCGCATTAGTCTCTGATGCCGGCTTACCGTTAATCAGTGATCCGGGTTATGAATTAGTGGTGCGTGCGCGTGAAGCAGGTATTGATGTTGTACCGATTCCTGGACCGAATGCAGGGTTGACTGCGTTGATGGGGAGCGGTTTACCTTCGTTTGTGTATACGTTTGTTGGATTCTTACCGAGAAAAGCCAAAGATAAAAAAGCAGTACTTGAACAACGCATGTTTGAAGACTCTACTGTAATTATTTATGAAAGCCCGTTTCGTGTGGCAGATACACTAAAAGCTATAGCGGAAATTGATGAAACACGACCAGTAGCACTTGGTCGAGAATTGACTAAGAAGTTTGAAGAGATTCAGACGGCACCAGTTCAAACATTGGTAGAAGCGGTCACAAATGGTGACATTCCGACTAAAGGTGAATTTGTTATCTTAATAGAGGGTGCAGCACCAAAAGAAGAGACAGAATGGTTCAGTGAGTTAGATATTCATGAACATGTTGAACATTATATCCGTCAAAATATGAAACCGAAAAAAGCGATTAAACAAGTCGCTGAAGACCGTCAGATGAAAACAGGAGAAGTTTACGATATTTACCATCAGATAAAATAAAAATGATGTAAAAGAAATATAACAAATAAGAAAATTAACACTGAGTGACACAAAAATGTGTTATTTTAAAGTAGTACAGTTAATTATTCATCTATATTATGGGAGCACGTTATTATTTTTCTTTAGTGAAGGACACCACTAGAATAGGAGCAATTCAAAATGAAGAAAAATAATCAAACACACCATCACTATGCGATAAGAAAGTTTACAGTCGGAGCTGGATCAACACTTATCGCATCCTTTATATTTATGGGTCTAAGCACATCAGCACATGCGGAAGAATCCACACAAACACACCACGAAACACAGGTAGAAGCGGAACATACACAAGAAAATGAACAACTGTTACCATCAAAAGATATAACGACATCACAACAGGTTGAAACACAACCAGATATTTCTACCAAGCGTTCTGAAATACAAACAAGTCATGTGAATACACCATCTTCAGAAAAAAATATACAGGAACAAAATACTATTAACCTTGAACAAGAAACATCCTCATCTCAGATTCATGAAGGATCACAAACAAAACAAGAAAAACCTAATCATAGTGAACCACTAAAACCAAAACAGTACGAACAACCAGCGCCAGTAGATAATGATTCTGTGACAAACTATGAAGCACAAAAGGTTACAGAAGATGTCATCCAACAAGTAGAAGCACCTGAAAATAAAAAAGAAGAGATTAAAAATACAGAAATATTATCTAAAACGACCTCAACTTCTGAAGAAGAAACAGTACAGACGCATGTTTCGTCAGAAGTAGAACCGAAAACTGCTCCTGCGCCAGAAATCAAATCAACTCTTACATCTCAAGAGGATGATGAGAAAACTGAAGCGGCACCAAAAGAAGAAGCCAAAACAGAAGAAACACAAACAAAACCAACGCAACGTACGGTCCAACAAGCACCTGTTCCACATACAGAAAGTTTAAAAACTAATAAAGCACAACAAGCGATTAATCAATATCCAGTTATATTTGTACATGGATTTATGGGCTTTACAGGTGAAATAAAGCCAGACTTATATCCCAATTATTGGGGTGGAGATAAGTATCGTGTGATAGATGGACTGCGTGAAAAAGGGTACGAAGCTTATGAAGCGAGTGTAGGTGCTTTCAGCAGTAATTATGATCGCGCAATAGAGTTATATTATTATATTAAAGGCGGTACAGTAGATTATGGTGCAGCGCATGCGGAGAAATATGGACATTCTCGATATGGCAGAACTTATGCAGGGGTCTTTCATGAATGGGCGCCTGGCAAAAAGGTGCATATGGTCGGCCACAGTATGGGTGGACAAACAATCCGGCTTTTAGAACATTTTTTACGCTTTGGTAATCAAGAAGAAATAGATTACCAACATCAACATGGTGGAACAATCTCCTCTTTATTTGAAGGAGGGAAAGACCATATGATTGCCTCTATTACAACTTTAGGCACACCGCATAACGGTTCAGCTGCAGCGGATCGAATTGGTAATGAAAAAGCCTTTAAAGATATTGTTTATGCGTTAGGACGTATGGGCGGTGGTAAACTCGCAAATATCGATTTTGGTTTTGAAAAATGGGGATTCAAACAAAGGGAAAATGAATCTTATATTGAATACGCACAACGTGTTGCGCAAAGTAAACTTTGGGATACTGATGATAATGCGATGTATGATTTAACATCAGAAGGCTCAGAAAAATTAAATCAAATGACACCGATGAACCCTAACATTGTTTATACAACTTATACAGGTTTGGCGAGTCATGAAGGTTTAACGGGAAATCATATCCCTGATATTGGACAATTCTTCCTTTTTGATTCAACGAGTCGTGTCATTGGAAGTGAGGAGAACCAAGCATTGCGTCCAAATGACGGTATCGTTTCTGTGGTATCTTCACTCTATCCAACAGGGCAAGCTTTCACTGAATTTACAGATGGCTTGAAAAAAGGCATCTGGCAAGTGACACCGGTTATGAAAGGTTGGGATCATTTAGATTTTGTCGGTCTAGATGCCTTAGACTTTAAACACACAGGCCAAGAATTACAAGGCTTTTATGCAGGTTTGATTAATCATATGATGCGTATAGAAGAATTAGATATCTAATCAATAACGCACCGTTATCCAAGTGATTTCGGTGCGTTATTAATGTTTATTTATTAAAATGAACATTATCAAAGTATTTATTTTGTTCTGAAAATTTATTGTTCACTATTATAAACCCCATAAGACATTTCGTTATTTCCATTCTTTGTGCCGTCATAAGTGGTGATTTCATTGCTTGTATAGGTTAATGTATATTTCACTTCGCTTTTATCAGGGCCAAGTTGATTTTTTTGAATGGCATCTGCAAGATCTAATAACTTATAGTCTTCCTTATCTTTATTATAATTTGAGTTAGTATCAAAAAATGTAGTGATAACGTGTGTTTTAGTTACACCACCAGTGGCATTGTATCTAGCTTGATAATACTTTTCGCTGAATTCTTTTTGATTCATTTGAATCAAAGGTGTAGTATTTATCATATTGGGCTAAGTCAATAGGATAACCACTTATCCAGAAAAAATCATTTTCATAGCCAGAGTTTCGTGTTTTGTTTATAGCTTCTTTAGTAAACCCGTAATAACCTGATTATCTTTGAAGTATTGATAAAGTTCATCGTATTCTTTCTTGTTGGCTTTGTAGTCAAAGCCGCTGACTACTTTTCCAATTTGAGTAGATAAATCATCGCTTTCTCCTTTTGCACATGCAGAGCCTTTATAGCCTAAAGAATCAGTGGAGATAACAATACTGGAATTAAACACGATGTCATGATCATTACAATGTACGAATACTTCTGCGCCTTTTCCACTGCCGACCACGTTGGTAGCTTTAACCTTCAAGCCAAAGTTATCTTTATAAAATCTTTCTCCTAGTTCTGCGAATTCCTCTCTATGTTTTTACTAATTCAATTGCCTTTTTATCAGCAGGAGGTTGAAAACCTTGGCCTTTATATTCGTTAACAGGCATAGTGTCAGTAGCTTTGTTTGTGAAAGAATTATTCAAATTGTTGCATCCACTGAATATAAAAACAAAAATAATGGTAATAAAAAAATAGTTTCTTCATAGGTGACCTCTTATGATATTGATGAATTAATATAATGATAGCTTTTTAAGTTCTTTATTAATCAGCTTCATATTCTTTTGAATCGTGTTAGCTGAAGTATCTAAAGCACGAATAGCAGCACCTTCATTTTCTTTTAATCCATTCACTACGACTTCTAATTGTTGTGTCATTTGATCTAATCGTGCTTGAGCTTGTTTATTAAGTATAAACATATCATCATAATGAGATGGCTCAAAAATCATCTGTACAATGAAGGGTTTCATATTAATTAAAATATCACTTAAATGATTATTGAGTATAGGTGAAATTTCTTTACCATCATTTAAAACTGTTTCTAGGCTACGCAAGTAATGCCTAGCATTTTCGGATTTTTGACGAATGTTGCCTAATGAAATATGAGAAGTTTTGCTTAAAATTTCAGTTGTTGGATTGTTTAACATGGTATCTAATATATCTAAATCAGAAGCGATGCTCGATAAATTAAAACTTAATGTTTCAAGTAAAACACTGATAATTTTACCGTGTTCGTTATATAATTTTTGAATATATTTAGCTAAATCTTTGATGCTAGTATCTATATGACTTTTAAGTATAGACATATTCTTAAGCATATAGGGGGAAGGTTCAATGAATTGAGTTACCATATGTTCACCAACATTAGGTATAGAGAGATCTCCTTCCATGACAGTCAAATCTTTTTGTAACATTGCGCTATGGCAATCATTGATTTGTTGACCAAAAATATCGTTTTGTTGTTTGATTTTTGAAATGCCTTCTTTGGTAAGTTTTAAATGCTTCATTGTTTCTTCAGGTATGCCATCTTGCATATCATGCTCAATATTTTTAAAGAGCTCACTAATCTTTTTTTCTGTTTGATCATAAATCTCTTCAATAAATTTTTCGACTTGGGATTTTAGCAATTTAGCATTTGTTAGAAAAAGCGTAACAGATTTAAATGTGGGCATAATCAAAGAGGCTAAAATTATAGAATTTATTGTGTCCATTAAATCATTTAAGCTACTTTCAACGTTACGACTACGTTCTTTATAGGATGTTGACCAGCCTTCAACTTCATTAAGCTTAATCGTTTTCTCAAAATGGTCCTTTAATTTATATTTACGTGTATCGAATTGACCATTTTCCTTTTCGGAGATATTGTAACTTTCATTTAAATAAGATACACATTCTTGTAGCATGGTACTCATTTCACCCGAAACCATTTGAGATAATTTATTTAGATTTTCAATATCCAGTTTAATCAGTCCGCTATTTCCAGAAACAGAAATCGCATCACCAGTCCATACATTCATAGGGATACGTTCGTCCATTTCAATCATAATATTGATTGTCAGAGGCACGTACATTCCATTTTTAATACGACATCTTTTACTGATGTTACAGTATGAATTGGCATGTTTTTATAACCATTAGTCTTAGAATCGAATTTTCTTTTATAGCCTAAATGACTGTCGATTAGCCCTTTTAAAGTCGGTACCCCACTATCCACATTGACACGCTTTGATGGCACATGTTTTACAAAAGGATCTTGAATCCAAGACAAGATGTCATAATGACTATGGTATCTAATAATATTTTTATAGTAAGGTACATCTAAATAATCAAATGATGATAAGGGCAACATCGCACTATTTGTGATAGTTACTGGGATACTAAGATGTTGAATACATTGATAGGCAGCTGAAGCGCCTCCTTGAGAATTGCCGCCAATACCAATTAATTGTTTATTTTCATATGTTGAAATAGGTATATAATACTTATGAAAAAATTCTTTTTCGTTTAGTAACTTAGCGTCTGCAATTTTCCTGTTATAATCTTTTATATAATCATTGGTTTGATTTAATAAAGGAGTTGTTTTGTTTTTGTTATTCGCCAGCTTGATGTTTTCTAACCAATCATCAGCTAAAAAAGCTCTTAAAGGGTTGATTGGGTTTAGTTTTTCAGTGTTATCTGTACCTTGAAAAGCAATGAATTGTTGGCCAGTTCCTTTGTCTTTATCTAATAATTCAAACGTAACCGCATCGAGGCTACCATTCTTATTTGAATAATTTTCGGAATGGTATGAATCTATGATTTTAAAATATTTTCCATTAACATTTATTCGAGTTTTATTATTCATATCTTGATATGCCCAATAGCTACTTAATTCAATTTTATCGCGTTCTGTAATTTCATTCATTATTTATACTCCATTCAACTCTATGATCATAATTTTGGTTATATCTTGCAGAGTTAGTATTGATTATTTGATCAGTAGCTAATATATTTACTTGAATTTCTTTAGGTATAGATTTCTCAATATCATTAGATATTTCTACTACTTTCTTTGACATAGATTTTCTATTATAGCTTTTATTACGAGAGAATAAGTTAGTGACGATTTCAAATTTAGGTTGATTATACAGTGATGTTTGAACGCTGTAATATTTATCTTTGAACGTTTTTCCATTCTCAGTAATCAAAGGATAAAGTTTTTCATGATACTCTTTTAATGTCATAGGATTTCCATTAATCCAAAAAAATTCGTTTTGATAACCTGAATTTTGAGTTTTATTTATAGCTTCTTTAGTAAACCCGTAATAACTGTATTTTTTTTGATTATCTTTGAAGTATTGATAAAGTTCATCGTATTCTTTCTTGTTGGCTTTGTAGTCAAAGCCGCTGACTACTTTTCCGATTTGAGTAGAAAGTTCGTCGCTTTCTCCTTTAGCACGCATTGATCCTTTATGACCTAAAGAGTCTGATGTTAAAACAATACTAGAATTAAACACGATGTCATGATCATCACAATGGACAAACACTTCCACACCATCTCCGCTGCCGACCACATTAGTAGCTTTAACCTTCAAACCGAAATTATCTTGAAAGAATCTTTCTCCTAATTCTGCATATTCATTATAATGTTTCTTTGCTAATTCAATGACTTTCTTTTCAGCATGAGGTTGAAAACCTTGGCCTTTATATTCATTAACAGGCATAGTGTCAGGGACTTTGTTTGTGAAAGAATTATTCAAATTGTGGCATCCTCCTAGTAATAAAGTAGAAATGATAATGGTGCTGCATATCTTTTTCATAGGTCACCTCATTAATTCTTTTGGTTAAATATATTTTATTAATGTTGCTTATTATTAATGGATATAATTATAATTTCGTGCTTCTGAAGCAGAAATAGTACGTGTAGACACGATGTATGGTGCAATATAGTTCATTTCGGAAATAAACACACTACCATCCATATTGACGCGTTCTACATAAGCCACATGTCCCCAAACGCCTATGGGTGTTTGGAAAACAGCACCTTTTTTAGGTTGATTATTAACTATAAAACCATCAGCTTATGCTTGGCTTGCCCAGTTTTTAGCATCTCCCCAAAATGTGCTGATAGTATTACCATCTGCTGCACGTTTATAAGATACATTGCCTCGGTGTATATAAATTATTTGCTTGTTGGTTGATATGAATGGTACTTGGTTTAGAATGTTGTGGTTATGATAGAACATTTTGACCATAACTGTATGTAAATGAGTCATCTCAAGTATTCACTTTAATGGCTGCATTCGAATGCTTACTTATAGCTTCTTCTAGAGTTTCAAAAGATACAACATTACTTAAAGTTAATGAATTGGAAATGATTAGTGATAAAAAAGATAATGTTAATTTTGTGTTTTTCATTATTTATAAAGTCCTTTTCAAAGATATTAAAATAAAGAGAGTGAGATAAAACAAAGTGTAAAAAAACTGTAAACGCTCTATACAAAACATGTAAAGTTTTATATGATAATTTTAAAAATACTAATTAACAAATAAAGTGTAAATAGTATTTTCTAAAACTTAAGATAGCAAATAGGGTTATGAAGTGCAATGGCTTAAATAAAATAAGTTAAGAAGAGATAAGAGCTAAATCATAATCTTGTAGTAACAATTAGATGTACTTTACCAGACTTAACCCATGACAAGGTAAATTTTCAGCAAATAGGGGATGTCAGGTTTTCAAACATTTTGAAGAAATAAATTAACATCTATCTCCAAATTTTATTTATAGCAAATGATAGGTGTAGCAACTAGTGGATCCATTGAAGCATGTGTTGGTTTGGTAGATAGAATGATAATTTGATTTGTAGTAGAAGCTAAAATAATTAGATGGAAAATCACTCGATGATACCGCTAAAGCTAATAAATACATGAATAAATTTAGGAATTCTGATACATGGAAACAAACTAAAAAAGAGTTGGTTATGTAGAAAGTTCAATTGTTAAAAATTTACCATTTGTAAAATCTGGTTAAAGATTGGGTGTTGTGTTTTAGTTGTTAATATTGAAATTATTAAATAGAAAGAGGTTGTTAGATTGAATGATGCATATAAAAAATTAAGAAATCCACTTCCGCAAATCTTAGGTGTATTTTCTATTTTATTTAGTTTTCCAGGTTTTGTTCAGTATTTTTATAGTCTAACTATAGAAAGCACACCCATGTATTTAATAGTAAGTAGTATATTAATTATTGTAGTTTCTATGTCATGCTTTTTTGTATTGTTTTTACAATATCCTAAAAATCATGAAGATATGAAAAAAAGTGCTTTTAAGTTGATGATTTTAGATATTTTAGCTTTATATTGCGTGGTTATCTCTTTATACAACTCTTATTTCTTTATGGCTGCTGAAAATGGTGTTGATCTCACTTTTTTTTGGAGTGTTGGTATAATTACAATGTTTGTGTGTTTAATTGCTTTCATTTGCGGAATTTATTTGCTTAGTAATACACCATTTTGGCTTAAAACCAAGAAAAAAGATGAACAGATTTCTGGTAAAGTGATAGCAATGATAATTTTATTCCTTTTTAGTTTAGTAGTTTTAATTCAAAAAGTGATTGAATATTTTACAATTCCGAATATCAATCAATCAAAGTTTATGATTTTAGCGATAGGAGGGATGATGCCGTTCGTATATTTCGTTATCTTTATGCTTTACATACATTACACCCAAGTATTATCGAATTATGAATTGGAAGATGCAGATGAATTTTTCGAATAACAAATATCTAAATAAATTTTATCAATATCAATTTTATGTAAAATAAGCTTAGATTTTCAAAGGAATGACTTAAAATTGAATGCTGCTTATGAAAAGTTAAGAAGCCCTATGCCACAAATATTAGGAAGTTTAACATTAATCCCATTAGCGATGTCGAGCGCTCAATATTTTTATGGATTGACTATATCTGAGACACCTTGGTATCTCGTAATAATATGGCTATTCATGCTTTTAGTTAGTATATCCACTTTTTTGATTTATGTAATTCGAAGACCCAAGAATCATAAAAGCATGAAAAGAAAAGCTCTGGTTTTATTTATAATCAATGTTTTAGCTATGTATAGCGCTATTTTGCCGTGTATAATACTTACTATTTTTTGGTTGTAAGAAAAGGGATAGTTTTATTTGAAATTTGGATTGTAGGATCTATAACAATGGTTTTATGTATATTGTCATTTATGTTTGGAGTAATACTTTTACATAAGACGCCTAGTTGGTTAAAAGGAAAAAACCATAAAGACAAAGTTGAAAGCAAGATACTAGTTATAGCAATACTTTTTGGCATCAGTTTAATTGTAGTAGTAGAAAAGATTATAGAATATATACTCGTACCAAATATCAATGATTCGAAATATATGTTTTTAGTAACGATAGGCTTAATATTGATTAGCTATTATAATGTTTTTTATTGTATATACATTATACTCAGGTGTTATCGAATTTTGAGTTGGAAGATGCGGATGAATTTCTCGAATAATAAATTCTAAAATTAAGTTCCGCTAACAAAAAAGAAGTAAAAGCATTATGGAACTAGACGCACTAATCATGCCTAATTTGGCAAAGGTAGAATTTTCAGTTGAACCTGAATATTGGCAAGGTGAGATGTTGAAAGTAAAGGTTATGGAAATGTAGGAGAAAACATATGACATATTTATTATTAATTTTAATGGCAGGTTTGTATTACGTGGTGTATATTACTTCGGTAATGTATGCGGAAGGTATTAAATTACTGCAATGGATTGCCTATGGTATATCTGCGTTAATCTTTTTGATTACATTCTTCTATGTAGATTCTAGTTTTAGTTCATTACAGAATTACATACTTGTGCTCATTATAAGTGTAGTGGTATACGGATGGTTGGCGATTAAATCGTTTTGGACACGTCCTTATAAAGTGAAGCTAAGAAGTTTGGATCCTCTCTCAGAACATTCAGTAACTAAGGGACAGTATGAAGACATTGAAAGTATTCAAATTAATCTTGCTTCATCTAAGTATAAAGGTATTATTTCAGCAATTATCTCTATTGTTTGTATGATTGCGATTAAATTAAAGTTAACACCTGTTTTAAAAGATGATTTAGCAGGCGGTATTTTCACAATAGGTCTTATCCTGTTTTTAATGGTTATTATTTATTTGGTTATTGATATTGTATTAGCAGTTAGAAGAAGAAAATTTTCGTTTATCACACTCAGACCGTTAGGAACGTTGATTTTGTTAATCTTCTATTCAATCATTATTTAACAATTTAAATCGAAGGAGTAAACTATGAAGAAAATTTGTTTGATGAGTTTATGCCTATTGATGGTTATCGTAATGGGTTGCGCGAAGGGGGATCCTCTTCCTGGTTCTGTAAAAAATGATTTGCATAAAGCCGATAGAAAGTTAGAAGCTGTAAAAATATTTGAGATTGATCATAAACAGGTTGTTTATGATAAGAAAGATAAAAAATTGACTGTGCCGCTTCACTTCAACGAAGACGTAGACCTCCCGACTAAACTCATCGGCAGCATGTCATCCATGCCTTTCTCTGGAAATGATGACGTCGACCAAGTAGTAGTGAAGTATGAATTCAAAGATCAAAAACATGAGTTGCATTACAAAAAAGACGCACAAGATTCACTGAAAAGAGTGAAATAACTGCTTCATAGGAACGGACACACGTGTGTATTCCTAAATGAGTAGATAGGTGTGTCCTGTTCCTAAAAAGCAGCAGAATAAACATATAAGGAGCGCAACAACATGGCAGAAAAAGTGAAAGAAGCAGGAAAAACATTAAAAGTTTGGGCTTGGGTTTTTATTGTCCTCTCATTAATTATGCCAATCTTTGGAGTTGGAAGTATTATTTGTAGTGCGAAATACAAAAAATACCAACAAGAACAAGGCGGAAAATTATTAAATATCGCAATCATCGTTACAGTGGTCAGTGTGACGTTTGCGATTATAAGATTATTTACTTAATTTCTCAGCAACAGAACGCTTTCTCGGGTTCTGTTGCTTTTATCAATACAAGGGGTTGATTAAGGAATAATAAATCAAATGAATAAGTTCAATGCAGATAATAGGTGATATAGTCAGCTTATTTCCTATTAATAATCACTAACCAAGAAAAAACTACATCAAATCGTTTTGGCTCATAAATAAACATTTGTGAGTTTCTTTTTATTTTTATGTCAATTTTACATAATCAACATCGTCTCTATATGCACCGTTCATTAGAATTGTTACAATATATACATATGGAATCAAATCAGTCGAACTTATATGAAGAGTACAAGGACTTATTTTGCGTTAGAAGTCATGTTGAGTGTGTTTCTGAGACTGTCATGACGGGGACTCTGCATTGAAATCAATACTGAATTTAGATATATTAATTATGTAAGATACAAGGAGGAGCATGGAATGGCGAAAGATACATTTTATATAACAACACCTATTTATTACCCGAGTGGTAAATTACACATTGGGCATGCCTATTCAACTGTAGCAGGCGACGTCATTGCGCGCTACAAACGCATGCAAGGCTATGATGTACGTTATTTGACAGGTACAGACGAACATGGCCAAAAAATTCAAGAAAAGGCACATAAAGCTGGCCTTACAGAATTAGAATACCTAGATGACATGATTAAAGGTATTAAAGCGTTATGGGAAAAATTAGAGATTTCAAATGATGACTTTATCAGAACAACTGAAAAACGTCACAAAGAAGTTGTAGAGAAAGTCTTTGAACGTCTATTAGCACAAGGTGATATTTACCTTGGTGAATATGAAGGCTGGTATTCTGTACCGGATGAAACTTACTATACAGAATCTCAACTTGATGATCCAGAATACGATAATGATGGCAATATTATCGGCGGTAAAAGCCCGGATTCTGGACATGAAGTAGAATTAGTTAAAGAAGAAAGTTACTTCTTCAATATTTCTAAATATGCGGATCGCTTATTAGAATTCTATGATGCGAACCCTGAATTCATTCAACCTCCTTCTCGTAAGAACGAAATGATTAACAACTTTATTAAACCAGGATTAACAGACTTGGCTGTCTCACGTACGACATTTGATTGGGGCGTACAAGTACCGTCTAATCCTAAACACGTTGTTTACGTATGGATTGATGCGTTGGTGAACTATATTTCAGCTCTTGGTTATTTATCAGATGATGATAGCCTATTCCAAAAATATTGGCCGGCTGATTTACACTTAATGGCGAAAGAAATTGTGCGTTTCCACTCTATCGTGTGGCCGATCTTATTAATGGCGCTAGACTTACCGCTTCCAAAACGCGTCTTCGCACACGGTTGGATTTTAATGAGAGACGGTAAAATGAGTAAATCTAAAGGTAACGTCGTAGATCCGAACGTATTAATCGATCGTTATGGCTTAGATGCGACACGTTACTACTTAATGCGAGAATTACCATTTGGTTCTGACGGTGTCTTCACACCAGAAGCGTTCGTTGACCGTACAAACTTTGATTTAGCCAATGACTTAGGTAACTTAGTCAACCGTACGATTGCGATGATCAACAAATACTTCGGCGGCGAGTTGCCTGCGTATGAAGGACCAAAACATGACTTAGATGCTGAGATGGAACAATTCGCATTAGATACAGTCAAAGAATACCATCAAAATATGGAAAACTTACAGTTCTCTGTTGCACTTTCAACAGTATGGAAGTTCATCAGCCGTACGAATAAATATATTGATGAAACAACACCATGGATTTTAGCTAAAGATGACAGCCAAAGAGAAATGCTTGGCAACGTGATGGCACACTTAGTGGAAAATATCCGCTTCGCAGCTGTCTTATTACGCCCATTCTTAACACACGCACCACGTGAAATCTTTGCGCAATTACACATCAATAGTCCTGAACTATATGAACTAGACAGCTTAAATTCATATGGTGCATTAACTGAACCGATTACAGTAACTGAAAAACCTAAACCGATTTTCCCTCGTTTAGATACAGAAGCAGAAGTGGCATTTATTAAAGACTCAATGCAAGGTTCAGCACCACAAGCTGAAGAAGCAAAAGAAGAAACAAAAGAGGAAGCACAAGAAGACGCGAAACCTCAAATCACAATTAAAGATTTCGATAAAGTTGAAATCAAAGCTGCAACAGTAATGGATGCAGAAAATGTGAAGAAATCAGATAAACTCTTAAAAATTCAAGTAGATTTAGGCGAAGAACAACGCCAAATCGTTTCAGGTATCGCAAAATTCTATGAACCTGATGATATTATCGGTAAAAAAGTCGCAGTTGTGACGAACTTGAAACCAGCAAAATTAATGGGCCGTAAATCAGAAGGTATGATTCTATCAGCAGAAAAAGACGGTGTCTTAACACTGGTCAGCTTGCCGAATGCGATTCCTAACGGTGCAGTGATTAAATAATTGAACAATCAAGACAAGCGGCTTGCAGCGAATGCTGTTTGAGCCGCTTCTTTGACGCTTACTCATACTTTGAAATGTTTCATAGAAAGAATGGGTATAATCATAGTGTATGAACACTGAGAAAAGCAGTAATGAAAGGAGTACACATCATGTTAATTGATACACATGTACATTTAAACGCAGAACAATATGATGAAGATTTACAAGAAGTCATCGACCGTGCAAGAAACGCAGGTGTCGATCGCATGTTTGTCGTTGGATTTGATACACCAACGATTGAACGTGCGATGGAACTTGTGGAACAATATGATTTCTTATATGCGATTATTGGTTGGCATCCAGTGGATGCGATTGATTACACAGAAGAACGTGAACAATGGATTGAAAAATTAGCCGAGCACCCTAAAGTGATCGGCATCGGTGAAATGGGCTTAGACTATCACTGGGATAAATCACCAAAAGATGTTCAAAAAGAAGTGTTCAGTAAACAAATCGCACTCGCAAAACGTGTGAACTTGCCGATTGTCATTCATAATCGTGAAGCGACACAAGATTGTGTGGATATTCTAATGGAGGAACACGCAGAAGAAGTCGGCGGTATTATGCATAGTTTCAGCGGTTCACCTGAAATCGCAGATGTCGTGATTAATAAACTCGGTTTCTATATTTCATTAGGCGGACCTGTCACATTCAAAAATGCGAAACAGCCTAAAGAAGTCGCAAAACATGTGCCATTAGATCGTCTATTAGTAGAAACAGATGCACCTTATTTATCACCGCACCCTTATAGAGGTAAACGTAACGAACCGATGCGCGTGACATTAGTTGCGGAACAAATCGCAGAATTACGCGGTATCAGTTACGAAGAAGTTGCAAAACAAACGACTGAAAATGCGGAAAGATTATTTAACTTAAATTAATAATATAAAGAGAAAGCGCCGTTCTACATCAGAAGGGCGCTTTCGTCATGTTTGAATGTATCATTTTTATGATATTAAAATCATATTTTTATATAAGAATATAAGCTCTGTTCATATTGTAACCTTTTCAAGCAAGTTGGATAGATGGTGGCTAATCCATTCAAAGGGCTG
This sequence comes from Staphylococcus simulans, assembly GCF_025561465.1. Lineage (NCBI taxonomy): Bacteria > Bacillati > Bacillota > Bacilli > Caryophanales > Staphylococcaceae > Staphylococcus > Staphylococcus simulans. The sequence continues at coordinate 2,486,038 of NZ_CP095100.1, read as the reverse complement.
ATGTCTATGATGCACAACTCCAGAGAGGATACACGATGAGTGATTATGAATGCTTATGGTCTTCTTGACGATGATAGGTTTAATCCTTGTGAGTAGTCAACAAAGGAAATAAAGGCATAAAAAATAACCATCCAACTTTGGTTGAATAGCTATAACATTCGCCATCTCTTTTTAACGGGCCCAGAGTGATAACATGTTAGCGCATGTTGTTTTCCATCTTAATGTAAATAATAAAGATTTCGGCTTTGGACGTCAAAATATATAATTAAACAAGATACGATATAACGTGACGATGTTTTATTTTTCATGCTGACAGATATGGTATAGTATTAAAGTTAACACTGTGAAAGGTGACGAAAGCGATGAAAATAAATGAGTTTATTGTGGTAGAAGGCCGCGATGATACAGAGCGTGTTAAACGTGCAGTAGAGTGCGATACGATAGAAACAAATGGCAGTGCTATTAATGCAGAAACGTTAGATGTGATTCGATATGCGCAAGAAACAAGAGGTGTAATTGTTTTAACAGACCCAGATTTCCCGGGTGATAAAATTCGAAATACGATTCGTGATCATGTACCAGGTGTGAAACATGCGTATATTGATCGTGAACAAGCGAAAAATAAACGTGGTAAAATCGGGGTGGAACATGCCTCGTTTGAAGCCATCAGAGAAGCGTTAATGCATGTATCTTCACCGTTTGAAGAAGGCATGGAATCTATCAGCAAAGCTGTTTTGATTGATTTAGGTTTAATTGTCGGGCCTGATGCGCGTCATAAACGAGAAGTATTAGGGCGTAAATTACATATTGGTCATTCCAACGGCAAACAACTTTTAAAGAAATTAAATGCGTTTGGTTATACAGAAGCAGATGTCAGAGCTGCTTTGAATGAAGATAAAGGAAGTGAAACGTAAGTGATGAAAAAAGATATAGCAACACCGACACGTACGCGTGCCTTGTTAGATAAATATCAATTCGATTTTAAGAAGAGTTTAGGTCAAAACTTCTTAATTGATGTGAATATTATTCATAAAATTATCGAAGCGAGCAACATTGACGAAACAACTGGTGTTATTGAAGTCGGTCCTGGTATGGGGTCTTTAACAGAACAATTAGCGAAACATGCGAAAAAAGTCGTAGCGTTTGAAATTGACCAACGCTTGATTCCTGTTTTAGATGATACTTTGTCAGATTATGACAATGTGACTGTGATTAATGAAGACATTTTGAAAGCAAATGTGGTAGATGCAGTGCAAACACATTTTTCAGACTGCGATAAGATTATGGTCGTTGCGAACTTACCGTATTATATAACGACACCTATTTTATTGAACTTGATGTCTCAGTCTTTACCGATTGATGGCTATGTGGTGATGATGCAGAAAGAAGTCGGAGAACGCTTAAATGCGGCTGTCGGCACAAAAGCTTATGGTTCATTATCGATTGTGGCGCAGTATTATACTGAAACATCTAAAGTACTGACTGTGCCTAAAACAGTCTTTATGCCACCTCCGAATGTAGATTCGATTGTGGTTAAACTGATGAAACGTACTGAACCGATTGTTTCTGTAGACGATGAAGATCGCTTCTTTAAAATGACAAAAGCAGCATTCAGCCAACGTCGAAAAACCATCGCAAATAATTATCAAAGCTTATTTTTCGATGGTAAAAAACTGAAAGACAAGATTAAAACTTGGCTAGATGAGAGTGGAATTGATCCAAGACGTCGTGGAGAAACATTATCTATTAAAGAATTTGCGAATTTGTACACTAACTTGAAAAATTTCCCGGAATTAGAGTTTTAAAATATTGACATGCTGCCCGTCGATTGTTAAAATTTAAATTTTATTTGACTGAATCGCTATAAATGTGTTATAATACAATTTGTAGCGAGGTGGAGCAATATGCCAAAATCAATTTGGGAAATCAAAAATGCACTTGAGTGTCATTTAGGAAACCGTATTGTACTTAAAGCAAATGGTGGTCGTAAAAAAACAATCGAACGTTGTGGCGTGTTATCAGAAACATATCCAGCGGTATTCGTTGTTGAATTAGACCAAGATAAACACAACTTTGAACGTGTATCTTATACATACACTGATGTGTTGACAGAAAACGTCCAAGTTTCGTTTGTGGATGAAAATCACCAGGATGCAGTTGCACACTAGAATATCATAACATTGAAGCTATATGCTTCGTATAAAAAAGAGGAATCCTGATTCAGGATTCCTCTTTTTATTTTGCTTTATTTTAAGTTTGAGGATTTTCAGATCTCAAAGGTCTTCTGAATACTTGAACAGATTGTGCCAGTCATTATACAGAGTTTTAAGTTTGTGGTAGTGATTTTGCTTTTCACTGTGATGATGCGGGTTGCTTTGTGAATCGAAAATTGGAATTCCTATGTAAATTTTAAATTTGTATGCATAGGTATGAAGTTGAGTAACAGCAAGTATCTCTTTACGAAGCGTGAATATAAAACATCTTCGCAACTTAGTTAAAACTTTTTCATTTTCATAACATTAAGCACTGTGATATATGGTAATGTTCGTGTTATAATAACACTAATGCAAATGATGAACGTCATTTTAATGCTGTGAAAGAAGAGGGAACCTCTCTCGTCGCCTGATAGGCGAAGCAGACATTTCTGAACTAAAGCAAATTTAACAGTAAAGGTGGGCGGTAAGATGATATATGAAAAGGCACCTGCCAAAATTAACTTCACTTTAGATGCACTTTATAAAAGAAATGATGGGTTTCATGAAGTTGAAATGGTAATGACAACGGTGGACTTGAATGACCGCGTTACTGTTGAAAAGCGTGAAGATCAACGTGTTGTTGTACAAGTGGATTATAATTTTGTGCCTGAAAACGCGAAGAATTTAGCGTATAAAGCAGCAATGCTGATGAAAGAAACATATCAAATCCAACAAGGTGTGACGATTGTACTGGAAAAGGAAATTCCAGTGTCAGCAGGCCTTGGCGGTGGTTCTGCTGATGCGGCAGCCACAATGCGTGCAATGAATCGGTTATTTGAACTTGGTTTGTCATTAGATGATTTAAGTCGTTTGGCAAGTCAGGTCGGTTCCGATGTGCCTTTTTGTATTTACAGCAAAACAGCGGTATGTACAGGACATGGTGAAAAAGTACGTTTGTTGAAACGCCCGCCGAAAGCTTGGGTAGTCATCGCAAAGCCGAACGTCGGCATTTCAACACCTTGTGTGTTTCAAGCGTTGCGTATTGAAGAAACACCGCAGCAAGCGACACAATCAGATGCATGTATCAAAGCAATTGAAGACGGAGATTATAAGCAAATCTGTGCATCGTTATCTAATAGCTTAGAAGCGATTTCCATGGACATGCATCCAGACATTCAAAAGCTGAAACAAAATATGCTTAACAGCGGTGCAGATGGCGCGTTGATGAGCGGCAGCGGCCCGACGGTATATAGCTTAGCGAAACATTATAAGCAAGCACAAAACATATATAACGCGGTTCACGGGTGCTGTAACGAGGTTTATTTAGTCAGATTACTAGGTTAAGAAAGGAAGGATTCTCTTGCGTTATAAACGAAGCGAACGCATTGTGTATATGACTCATTATTTGATGAGCCATCCAAACAAGTTGATACCATTGACGCATTTTGTGAAGAAATTTAAACAAGCGAAATCATCAATCAGTGAGGACATCCACATTGTTCGCGAAACCTTGCATAAAGAAAAGCTGGGTACAGTGATTACGACTGCAGGTGCAAGCGGTGGTGTGACATATCGTCCGACAATGAGCAAAGAAGAAGCAGAACAAGTGATTGATGAAGTGATTGTACATCTTCAAGAAAAAGAGCGCTTATTGCCAGGTGGATATTTATTCCTATCCGACTTGATGGGCAATCCAGAATTGTTGAATAAAGTTGGACGTTTGATTGCGACAATTTATATGGATGAAGACTTAGATGCGATTGTGACGATTGCGACAAAAGGGATATCTCTTGCCAATGCCGTAGCAAATGTATTAAATTTACCAGTAGTTGTTATTCGAAAGGATAATAAAGTAACTGAGGGTTCTACAGTCTCTATCAACTATGTATCGGGTTCTTCGCGCAAGATCGAAACAATGGTCTTGTCGAAACGCACATTAAAAGAAAATTCGAATGTATTAATTGTCGATGACTTTATGCGCGCGGGCGGCTCGATAAATGGCGTGATGAATTTAATGAATGAGTTTAAAGCGCATGTCAAGGGGGTATCAGTACTTGTAGAATCTAAAGAAGTCAAACAAAGATTGATTGAAGATTATACTTCCTTGGTAAGACTGTCTGATGTAGATGAATACAATCAGGACTTTAAAGTCGAACAAGGCAATGTTTTATCTAAATTCTCATAAAGGAGCGGTCAACAACATGAAGACGATTCACAGTAATAAAGCGCCTGAAGCTTTAGGCCCTTATTCACACGCAGTTGTCGTGAATGATTTGGTTTACACTTCAGGGCAGATTCCACTAAATGAATTTAATGAACTTGTCAGTGATGAAGTACAGGTACAAACGCGTCAAGTACTTGAAAACCTTAAAGCGGTTTTACAAGAAGCGGGTGCCGATATGGATTCAGTGATTAAAGCAAATATCTTTATTAAAGATATGAACGATTTCCAAGAAATCAACGAAGTTTACGGCTTATACTTCGATGCGCATAAACCAGCAAGAAGCTGTGTGGAAGTTGCGCGTCTGCCAAAAGACGTAAAGGTTGAGATTGAGGTTATCGCTCAAGTTAAAGGAAAATAATTTTTAATTAAATATTGTAAGCTTCTATAAGACAATAGAGAGATATACTAGGGGGGCTCACTACATGAAAGTGACAGATGTAAGACTTAGAAAAATACAAACTGATGGAAGAATGAAAGCACTAGTGTCAATCACACTAGACGACGCATTCGTAGTCCATGATTTGCGTGTAATTGAAGGCAACTCAGGTCTATTCGTCGCAATGCCGAGCAAACGCACACCAGATGGTGAATTCCGTGACATCGCGCATCCGATTAATTCAGATATGAGACAAGAAATTCAAGATGCAGTGATGAAAGTATATGATGAAACTGATGAAGTCATTCCAGATAAGAATGCGAAACCATCAGAATCAGAAGATAATGATAACGAAGAAGCTTAATTAAAAGCTTAAAGATAGAAATGTAACTTTTAAACCCTCGGTCATGTGATCGAGGGTTTTTTATACCATTTGATGGGCTGGATAACTTGAATGCACGAGTCTTTTTTATCACCAAACAATATTGTGTAAAATATTAAAAAGATATGCTATGATAAAACGGACTTGTTCAGCTTATCTCCTCAAACGGATGTAAGGGTGAGTCTTGAAAGTGCAACTTACCTTAATTTATAATAATAACGAAGTGTAAAATTATTGGAGGGTTCGCAGTCATGCAGAGATATGCGGTAGTATTAGCAGCTGGTAAAGGTACCAGAATGAAATCGAAACTTTACAAAGTGCTACATAAAGTAGCGGGCAAAAGTATGATTGAGCATGTGGTCGACAGCGTGAAACAAGCAGGAACAGATGAAATTGTCACAATCGTCGGACACGGTGCTGAAAGTGTGAAAGAAACTTTAGGAAGTCAATCATCTTATAGTTTCCAAGAGGAACAATTAGGTACAGCGCACGCTGTGAAAATGGCAGCTGATGAATTGAAAGGTAAAGAAGGCACAACGTTGGTCGTGTGCGGCGATACTCCGCTTATCACACCTGAAACATTAAAAGCTTTGGCAGATTACCATGAAGCACAACAAGCAGGTGTTACAGTGCTGTCTGCGACAGCTGACAATCCATTCGGATATGGTCGTATTGTCAGAGATCAAGATGGCCGTTTGGCTAAAATTGTAGAACAAAAAGATGCGACAGAAGCTGAACGCGAAATCGATGAAATCAGTACAGGTATTTTCGCATTCGATAACGTTTTATTATTCGAGTTATTAGAAAAAGTTAAAAACGATAATGCACAAGGTGAATATTATTTACCAGATGTCATTACGTTAGCGCTTGAAGCGGGTAAAATCGCAGACGCTTATCGTACTGATGACTTTGATGAAATTATGGGAGTGAACGACCGTGTTGCGTTAAGTAAAGCAGAAGCGGCTTATCGTGAACGTGTGAATGAGTATCATATGCGTAATGGTGTCACTTTAATTGATCCAGCTTCAACGTATATTGAAGCCGATGTACAAATTGGTATGGATACAATTATTGAACCAGGTGTGCATTTAGGTAAAGGCACTGTCATCGGTGAAGATACAGTTATCGGTCAATACTCAGATGTTAATAACAGTACTATCGGTAATCGTACGACAATTAAACAATCAGTGGTCAATGATGCGACAGTCGGCGATGATACAACAGTAGGTCCATTCGCACAATTAAGACCAAACGCACATTTAGGTAATGAGGTGAAAGTCGGCAACTTTGTCGAAGTGAAGAAAGCAGAACTTAAAGATGGTGCGAAAGTATCGCACTTAAGTTACATCGGAGATGCTGAAATCGGCGAACGTACGAATGTCGGTTGTGGTTCGATTACAGTCAATTACGATGGTAAAAATAAATTTAAAACAATTATCGGAAAAGATTCATTTATCGGTTGCAACACAAATCTAGTTGCACCTGTAACAGTCGGTGATGGTGTCTTAATCGCCGCTGGCTCAACGATTACAGACGATATTCCAAATGACAGTTTAGCCCTTGCACGCGCAAGACAAACGACAAAACCAGGCTATTTAAATAAAAATAACGACTAACAACTATTGATGTATCTTGTCCAATTCAGTAAAATTAAATAGGATGTTATGTATCAGTTCGACCTGAACGACGCATGAATGCAAATAAATGGAGGACTATAAATGTTAGCTAATGAATATAAAAATTCATCTTTAAAGATTTTCTCGTTGAAAGGAAATGAGCCGCTTGCACGTGAAGTAGCGGATAACATTGGAATTGAATTAGGGAAATGTTCGGTAAAACGTTTCAGTGACGGCGAAATCCAAATCAATATTGAAGAAAGTATCCGAGGTTGCGACGTCTTCATTATCCAACCTACATCTTATCCGGTTAACGTACATTTAATGGAATTGTTGATTATGATAGATGCATGTAAACGTGCTTCTGCGGCAACAATTAACATTGTGGTTCCTTATTATGGTTATGCACGTCAAGACCGTAAAGCACGCAGCCGTGAGCCGATTACTGCGAAATTAGTTGCTAACTTGATTCAAGTAGCAGGCGCAGACCGTATGATCGCTTTAGACTTGCACGCACCACAAATTCAAGGATTCTTCGATATTCCAATCGATCACTTAATGGGTGTACCGATTCTTGCGGAATACTTCAAGAGCAATCCTGATATCGACCCAGAAGAAACAGTTGTGGTTTCACCAGACCACGGCGGCGTGACACGCGCACGTAAATTAGCAGACATTTTGAAAACACCAATCGCAATTATCGACAAACGTCGTCCAAAACCAAACGTTGCAGAAGTTATGAATATCGTAGGTGATATTGATGGACGTACTGCAATTATCATTGACGACATTATCGATACAGCTGGAACAATCACATTAGCAGCACAAGCGTTGAAAGACAAAGGTGCTAAAGAAGTTTATGCTTGTTGTTCACACGCTGTACTTTCTGGACCAGCGAAAGAACGTATTGAAAACTCAGCAATCAAAGAATTGATTGTGACAAACTCAATCCGTCTTGACGATGGTCGCAAACCAGAAAACACAACTGAATTATCAATTGCTGGATTAATTGCTCAAGCAATCGTTCGTGTTTACGAAAGAGAATCAGTGAGTGTATTATTCGACTAATGATTAAAACTGCAGTCTTTGGCTGCAGTTTTTTCATTTTCACGGTATTAAATCAAATGAGCAGTTGACGTAATTTGTAAAAATGTGTATAATAATTCCGTTCGTGACTTTCTGTAACGAACATATCAAACACTTGCAAGCGGTCAAACAACCGATGGGCAAGTGTCGGAGAGATTGACTATTGAACGCTTATTATAAGCAACGATCTGATATCTCATATACGAAAGGTGGAAAAAGGAAATGGCTTCATTAAAGTCTATTATCCGTCAAGGTAAACAAAGACGTTCTGATTTAACAGCAATCAGAAACTCAGGTAAAGTACCAGCAGTTATGTATGGTTACGGTCAAAAAAACGTATCAGTTAAAGTTGATGAAGTAGAATTCATCAAAGTTATCCGTGAAGTTGGACGTAACGGTGTTATTGACTTAGGTGTAGGTTCTAAAACAATCAAAGTAATGGTAGCTGACTACCAATACGACCCACTTAAAAACCAAGTTACACACATCGACTTCTTAGCAATCAACATGACTGAAGAACGTACTGTTGAAGTACCTGTACACTTAGTTGGTGAAGCAGTAGGCGCTAAAGAAGGCGGCGTAGTTGACCAACCATTATTCTACGTTGAAGTTACTGCAACTCCAGACAACATTCCTGAATATCTTGAAGCAGATATCACTGAATTAGAAATCGGTGACACTATCGCAGTTCAAGACTTGAAAGTAACAGGCGACTTCACAATCGAAAACGATCCTGAAGATACAGTTGTAACTGTAACACCTCCAACTCAAGGACCAAGCGAAGAAGAAATCCAAGAAGTTGAAGCAGGCGACGCTGATACTCCAGAACCAGAAGTTGTTGGAGAAAACAAAGAAGACGAAGAAGAAGAATAATTTTTTCTTATATTTGTGCCGTTCACATTTTTGTGTGATCGGCTTTTTTTATTGCGTCATATTACATGCTTTACGTGTCAGGGTTTATCCTGATTTGTGTTAATATAGGGAATAAAGCGATACATAGACATCGGTGTAGATGACCGATGCCAAATCAAAAGAAAAGAAGAGATGGAGGCAGAAAAGCATGAAGTGTATTGTCGGATTAGGCAATATCGGTAAACGATTTGAACAAACCAGACATAATATCGGGTTTGAAGTAATAGATTATTTATTAGAATCTAATCAATTAAAGTTAGATAAACAAAAATTCCGTGGCGCATATACGATTGAACGTGTCGCAGGTGACAAAGTATTATTCATTGAACCGATGACTTTGATGAACTTATCAGGAGAAGCTGTCGGTCCGTTAATGGATTACTATAATGTAGATGTTGAAGATTTATTAGTGCTCTATGATGATTTGGATTTAGCACAAGGACAAGTCCGTTTACGTCAAAAGGGCAGTGCCGGCGGTCATAATGGTATGAAATCGATTATTCAACATCTTGGTACAGATCAATTCAAACGTATCCGTATCGGTATCGGAAGACCGACCAACGGTATGTCTGTACCAGATTATGTCTTACAGAAATTCTCAAAACAAGAAATGGAAACAATGCAAAAAGTAATAGAACATTCTGCACATGCGGTGGAAGATTTTATCGCGAGTTCGCGTTTCGACCATGTGATGAATGAATATAATGGTGAGGCTAAGTGAAATCAATAATTACAGATTATTTAAATAAAGATAAACGATATGAAGAGTTAAACGATGTATTCGGACATGAAAATGTCTTAGTCACTGGCTTATCCGGTGCGGCGAAAGCGACAGTAATGGCAGAAAAATATTTGTCTTCAAATCGCCCGATGGTCGTGGTGACAAATAACTTATACCAAGCAGATAAATTAGAAGCAGACTTACAACAGTATATCGAAGCAGAAGACATATACAAATATCCGCTTCAAGACATCATGACTGAAGAATTCTCCACACAAAGTCCGCAGTTGATGAGCGAACGTGTGCGTACCCTTACTGCCTTAGCACAAGGCCAGCGAGGGTTCTTTATCATACCTTTGAACGGCCTGAAAAAACTACAGACGCCTGTAGAGATGTGGCAAAACCACCAAATCACTTTGAAAGTCGGAGATGACATTGATGTCGATGCATTCTTCAACAAACTCGTTAATATGGGTTATCGCAGAGAAAGTGTCGTGTCACATATCGGTGAATTCTCAGTTCGTGGGGGCATCATTGACATTTATCCATTGATTGGTGAACCTGTACGTATTGAACTCTTCGATACTGAAGTGGATTCAATTCGTCAATTTGATGTGGAAAGCCAACGTTCAGAAGCAAACCAAGACGATGTTCATATCACTTCAGCAAGTGACTATATCATCACAGAGGACGTCTTGAAACGTATTAAAACAGAACTTAAAACGGCTTATGAAACAACACGTCCTAAAATTGAAAAAGCTGTACGTCAAGATGTCAAAGATACGTATGAAAGCTTCTTACAATTTGATACGAACTTTATTGACCACCAAGTGATTCGTAGATTGGTCGCTTTTATGTACGAACAACCTGCGACACTGGTCGATTACATCAGTAATAATGCGATCATCGTCGTTGATGAATATAACCGTGTCAAAGATACAGAAGAAACATTGATGTCTGAAGTCAATGACTTTATGCAGCAGTTGATTGAAAGCGGTAAAGGGTTTATCGGTCAATATTTCTTAGACGATGATGCCTTTGAAAACTTGATTAAAACACGTAACATCACTTATTTCACACTGTTTACCGCAAGTATGCCAGTGAAATTAGATCACATTATCAAATTCTCAAGTAAACCTGTCCAACAATTCTATGGCCAATATGACATTATGCGTTCTGAATTCCAACGTTATATCAATAACGGTTATACGGTTGTGGTACTAGTTGAAACAGAAACGAAAAAAGAACGTGTCAAAGCCATGATGAATGAAATGCATATTCCGATTGTAGAAGCGGGTGCGAGTGCGAATATTCAAGGTGGACACGCAGTTATTGTAGAAGGCAGTCTATCTGAAGGTTTTGAGTTGCCTTATATGTCGCTTGCGGTCGTGACAGAACGCGAGTTGTTTAAATCTAAACAGAAAAAAGCGAAGAAACGTACACCGACGATGACTAACGCAGAACGCATCAAATCTTATCAAGACTTGAAAGTCGGCGATTATGTTGTTCATGTGCACCATGGTGTAGGGCGTTATTTAGGCGTTGAAACGCTTGAAGTCGGTGATGTACACCGAGACTATATTAAAATTCAATACAAGGGAACAGACCAACTCTTTGTGCCGGTTGATCAAATGGATCAAGTTCAAAAATATGTGGCATCAGAAGATAAAACGCCTAAATTAAATAAACTTGGCGGTACAGAGTGGAAGAAAACCAAAGCCAAAGTTCAACAGAGTGTTGAAGATATTGCGGATGAACTTATTGAACTGTATCGTGAGCGTGAGATGGCAGAAGGGCATCAATTCGGACCGGATACAGAACAACAACACGAATTCGAAATGGACTTCCCTTATGATTTAACAGCGGACCAAGCCAAATCTATTGATGAAATCAAAGAAGACATGGAGAAAGAACGTCCAATGGACCGCTTGTTATGTGGTGATGTCGGTTACGGTAAAACCGAAGTGGCATTACGTGCAGCTTTCAAAGCAGTCATGGAAGGGAAACAAGTCGCTTTCTTAGTACCAACGACTATTCTAGCGCAACAGCACTATGAAACGTTGTTGGAACGTATGCAAGATTTCCCAGTAAATATTCAATTGATGAGCCGCTTCCGTACACCTAAAGAAATCAAAGAAACGAAACAAGGTTTAAAAGACGGTACCATCGACATCGTGGTGGGTACACATAAATTACTCGCAAAAGATGTGAAGTATAAAGATTTAGGTCTATTAGTTGTCGATGAAGAACAACGCTTTGGTGTTCGTCATAAAGAACGAATTAAAACACTGAAAACGAATGTGGATGTTTTAACTTTAACAGCTACACCGATCCCAAGAACACTCCACATGAGTATGTTAGGGGTACGTGACCTGTCTGTGATTGAAACACCACCAGAAAACCGCTTCCCAGTCCAAACTTACGTGTTAGAACAAAACACGAACTTTATCAAAGAAGCTTTGGAGCGTGAACTTGCGCGTGGCGGTCAAGCGTTCTATCTATACAACCGTGTACAATCCATCTACGAAAAGAGAGAACAGCTTCAAATGTTGATGCCAGATGCGACCATTGGTGTGGCACATGGCCGTATGACAGAACGTGAACTAGAAGATACGATGATTGGTTTCGTCAATGGCGAATACGATATTTTAGTGACAACGACAATTATTGAAACAGGTGTCGATGTGCCGAATGCGAACACGTTGATTATTGAAGAAGCAGATCGCTTCGGTCTGAGCCAACTCTATCAATTGCGTGGACGTGTGGGTCGTTCTTCTCGTGTCGGTTATGCTTACTTTTTACATCCGACAAACAAAGTATTGTCAGAAACTGCAGAAGAACGCCTGCAAGCGATCAAAGAATTTACTGAACTCGGCAGTGGTTTCAAAATAGCGATGCGTGACTTGAATATTCGTGGTGCCGGTAATTTATTAGGGAAACAACAACACGGCTTTATCGATTCTGTCGGCTTCGACTTGTATTCACAAATGCTTGAAGAAGCGGTTAATGAAAAACGTGGTATTAAACAAGAAAGTGAAACACCAGAAATTGAAATTGAATTGAATATTGATGCGTACTTGCCGACATCTTATATACCGAATGAACAATCGAAAATTGAAATCTATAAGAAATTACGTCAGATTGAAACTGAAAATGAGTTAATGGATATCAAAGATGAGCTTATCGACCGCTTCAACGATTATCCGGTTGAAGTAGAACGTCTATTAGACATCGTTGAAATCCGTATTCATGCCCTACATGTCGGCGTAACGCGAATTAAAGATACAGGCAAAGCGATTGAAATTTATCTATCTGAAAAAGGAACAGAAGATATCAATGGTGAAGCACTCTTTAAACAGACGTTGCCGCTTGGCAGAGATATGAAAGTTGGTGTGTCTGAAGGTGCGATGACTGTGACACTTATGAAAAATAAAAAAGCAGGTGCGTGGTTTGACCGCTTGAAATTCTTGATGAAAGCTTTAGAAGAAAGTATGGTCATTCCAGATGAAGCGTAAATCAGCCTTCAGCGGTGTCGTCATTCTGACTTTGGCGTTAGTGATGGTCAAAATACTGAGTGCGATATATCGTGTTCCATACCAAAACGTACTCGGTGATGCGGGGCTATATGCGTACCAACAAGTATATCCATTTTTGTCGCTTGCGACGATTTTATCGATGAATGCGATACCGAGTGCAGTGACGCAAAACTTCGGTGCACATTGGACGCATCGTAAAATCAGTCATGTCATGATTGGTATACAAGGTGTATGTTTCATCTTATTTGCGTTGATCTTCATTTTGGCACCTGTCATTGCTCATCTGATGGGTGATATGCATCTGACACCGATGATCCGTATGGCGAGTTGCAGTTTCTTGGTCGTCGGTTGTTTAGGTGTCTTGCGTGGCAGCTTCCAATCACGTCAACAAATGGATGCGCCGGCTTTTTCACAAGTCATTGAACAAATTGTGCGTGTCGGTATTATCTTGGTGTTGATTGTAGTGTTTGTTCAGTTGGATTGGTCGATTTATCGAGTAGGAACTTGGGCCATCTTAGCTTCAGCTTTAGGCTTCTTAGCGGCTACTATCTTCTTAAGTGTGAAACGACCGTTTCAATTTGAGTTTGCGTTGCGTGAAGATGAGATGACTAAAGTCGTATGGCAACGTTTGACTGCAGCGATTATTATCTTTTCAGCGAGTCACCTTATTGTGACGACGTGGCAATTGATGGACAGTTTCTCAGTGATTCGCACCCTGCAGTATTATGGCTTATCGTTTAAAGAAGCGATTGTGCAAAAAGGGATTTATGACCGTGGCGCATCTTTTATTCAAATCGGTTTGATTGTGACGACAACATTTTGTTTTGTGTTGATTCCTTTATTAACCAATGCGTTTGCGGAACAACGCTTTGAACGTATGAACCGATATGCGGATGCGACGTTGAAGATTACGATGACTATCAGTGTTGCGGCGGGCGCAGGATTAATGAATTTATTGCCTTTAATGAATCGTGTGTTCTTTAAAAATGATGTCTTAACCGCTACGCTCGTTATTTATATGTTGACGGTCATTTGTGTTTCGTTGATTATGGTGAATATTGCTTTGCTAGAAGTACGCAGACAATCTCGTTTGATTCTGATTGCTTTCGGCTTAGGTGCAGTTATAAAATTAATAATGAATTTTGTATTGATTCCGAACATCGGTATTATCGGGGCAAGTGTCAGTACGGTACTGTCATTATGTTTGTTTGCGTTTATCTTGCAGTGGCGAACGTTACAATTCTATCGCTTGCGTCACATGCGTAATTTTGTCTCGAAGCTGCTTGTGACAGTTGTTGCGATGACTGCGGCAGTACAACTGATTATGTGGATGACGCCGACAGAAGGGCGTTTAACAGGCATGGTAGAATTACTGCTTGCGGCGCTCGTTGGTGTTGCGGTAGTTATTATCGCGATTGCGACATTGAATTTATTAACTTATCGTGAATTGCAGCATATGCCGTTCGGAGATAAATTATACCGTTTGAAGAAAGGACGAAAATGATGAGTCATACCATTACAATTGTAGGTTTAGGCAACTATGGTTTAGATGAATTGCCTTTAGGGATTTACCGCTATTTGACCCAGCAAACTCATATTTATGCACGTACACTAGATCATCCTGTGGTTGAGGCGCTAAAAACAGAAGCACCGCAATTAGAGTGGTCAAGTTTTGACCCAGTATATGAAGCGCATGATGCGTTTGAAGCAGTGTACCAAGCGATTGTTGATCAATTAATTGAAGCGGCACAACAAGAAAATGTCGTTTATGTGGTACCAGGTCATCCGCGTGTGGCAGAAACGACAACAGCGTTGCTGACAGCCTATGCGCAGTCACATCCAGAGTTTGAAGTGAAAGTGCTTGGCGGTAAAAGTTTCATTGATGATGTGTTTGAAGCGGTACAAGTGGACCCAAATGGAGGTTTCACTTTACTAGATGGAACAGCTTTAAAAGCAGAACAGCTGAATATCCGTACGCATACGTTGATCACGCAAGTGTATAGCGCAATGACAGCAGGAGATTTAAAGCTGACATTGATGGAGCGTTATCCTGATGATTATAGCGTTTATATTGTAGATGGCGCGCGTAACACAGGAGCGACATTAATTGAGACGCCTCTATACGAATTAGATCGTCATGATATCTTCAGTAATTTAACAAGCGTCTTTATTCCGCGTATTGAAGATGAAACTTTAATGCATGGTGATTTTGATTATGCGGTTAAAGTGATTGATACGTTAGTAGATGATGACAAAGGTTGCCCTTGGGATAAAGTACAAACACACGAAACATTGAAACGTTATCTTTTAGAAGAGACATTTGAACTATTTGAAGCCATCGATCATGAAGATGACTGGCATATGATTGAAGAACTGGGTGATATCTTATTGCAAGTGCTGTTGCATGCGGCTATCGGCAAAAAAGAAGGTTATATTGATATTACTGAAGTGATTGAAAGTTTAAATGATAAAATGATTCGACGTCATCCGCATGTGTTTGCGGACGCAAAAGCAGAAAATATCGAAGACTTAAAAGGTATTTGGTCAGAAGCAAAAGCGAAAGAAGGCAAAACGCCGCGTGTGAAATTTGAGAAAGTATTTGCAGACCATTTTATGACGTTGTATGATGAAGTCAAAAATAAAGACTATAGTGAAGCGGAATTAAAAGCTTTGTTGGAAAAGAAAGAAGGGGAATAACGTGAGATTAGACAAATATCTAAAAGTATCTCGTTTAATCAAACGCCGTACACTTGCGAAAGAAGTCAGTGACCAAGGCCGTGTTCAAGTGAATAACAACACGGCTAAAGCAGGTACGGATGTCAAAATCGGTGACGAAATCGTCATTCGTTTTGGGCAACGTGTGATTACAATTCGTGTCACTGGATTAAGCGAACATGCGTCGAAAGAGAATGCGAAAGGCATGTATGAATTAGTGAAAGAAGAACGTATTAATGAGAATGACTAAGGAGTGACATACCATGGCTAGAAAAGTAGAGCATATGGAAAACAGGTATATCGAGAACGAAAACCGAAGAAAAAGACAGCGCGAAATGAAAAAGCGTGTGGTTAAACGTCGTATTATGCTCTTTGCGGGGATTTTACTCGCAATCATTATCGTCCTTTCTGTCATGGTTATCTCTCAAACAAGAAGCAATGCTGAAGATGCGCAGGAACGTAAAGTAAAAGAAGAAAAGTTCCAAAAACAGCAAGATGAAGAAATTGCTTTGAAAGAACAATTGAATAATTTGAATAACAAAGAGTATATAGAGAAAGTCGCACGTGACGATTATTATTTAAGTAATGATGGGGAAGTCATTTTTAAATTACCTGAAGAGAAGAAAAAAGAAGGAAAATAACGTCTAATGTGTTTTTAATGTAAGAAAAGTATAATATCTAACTGTTTTAACTGATATGCCATTGTTAAATTAGCACAACAAGCATATAATAGAGTTAAGTAAAATTGAAAGAAATCGGAGGATTTATTTAGGATATGTCAATCGAAGTAGGAAGCAAGCTTAAAGGGAAAGTCACTGGTATCAAAAAATTTGGTGCGTTTGTAGAATTGCCTGGAGGGAAAAGTGGCTTAGTTCACATCAGTGAAGTTGCAGACAATTATGTTGAAAATGTGGAAGATCACTTGTCTGTTGGAGATGAAGTAGAAGTTAAGGTACTATCTGTTGCTGACGACGGTAAAATCAGTCTTTCAATTAAAAAAGCGAAAGATCGTCCGAAAAGACAACATCATAGAGGCGGCCATGGTGGTCATGGCAAACCATCACATAACAAACCAGAAGACTTTGAAAAGAAATTAAGCAACTTCTTAAAAGATAGCGAAGAAAAAATGACGTCTATCAAACGCCAAGCTGAATCAAGACGCGGCGGAAGAGGTTCAAGACGATAATTCAACATAAAGCAGATGACTGTTTCGAAGGGAACAGTCTCTTTTATTTTTGTCTGAAATTTTATCCATGCGTATATTTCAAATGAGGACGAGGTGAGGATATGAATATTTATACAGAAGGCTGGTCTGAAAATGACCATCTTGCATTAGCGGTTTCCACAGGTGTCGACAGCATGGTATTATTACATATGTTGACCACACACTATCATCATACATATCGCCAACTGACCGTGTTGCATGTCAATCACGGAATCAGATCGGCTTCTTTAGAAGAAGCGGCTTTCTTAGAACGTTATTGCCAGCAACATCATATCCCGCTTCGCACCCACGAATTGGATTTATCCGCATTGACTAATAAAGGTAAGAGCATTCAACAAGATGCACGTCAAAAGCGCTATGCTTGGTTTGAGTCTGAAATGAAAGCATTAGGTGCTACTGTTTTGTTGACAGCACATCACTTAGATGACCAGTTAGAGACGATTTTCTATCGTCTTATGACAGGACGGTCTACAAGAAGCAGACTTGGGATGCAGGAAGTAGAGGAGAGAAGCGGTTATCGCTTAGTCAGACCTTTACTGCATACCGATAAACAAGCTGTTAAAGCGTATCAAGCTGAGTATCAGGTGCCGTATTTCGAAGATGCGTCTAACCAAGATAATCATTATGTACGTAACGATATTCGTAATCGCATTTTTCCAGCCATAGATGCGAATGACCACCTAGATACTGCGCAGTTGTTAAAGTTGAAAGCTTGGCATGATGAGCAATTCGATTTACTGCATCAAGCAGCAGATGATTTTATTAACCAACATGTTACGCACGAGTCAGAAATGATTCAGGTAGACCGTACTGCATTCAATAGATTGTCGCATTCGTTAAAAACAATCGTGCTGGATCAATTGCTTGAGGCTTATGTATCAGGCGCTCCCATTTCTGAACAAGCGTATCAAGAATGGTTTGCGCAAATTGAAAATTCTCAATCTCAAGCGATAATTTATGCGACAGATAAATGGAATATTCAAATTGTGTATGATAAATTTATAATAATGGGTTGCACAAAAAACGAGACGACACCACAGCGGATTACACAACCAGGTTATTATGATTATGGTACATACCGCATTATAGTTCATGATGATATTGAGGGTTCGGACTTCCCAATGGTAATACGTTCGAGACAATCGGGAGATCGCTTCGTACTACCAAACAAAGAAGGCCATCAGAAAGTCAACCGCTTAATGATCAATCGCAAAGTTCCTAAATTTGAACGTGAGCGATTGCCCATATTGCTTAATAAACAAGGGGAGATTATTGCAGTAGGTACGTTGTACACTGCGGCAGATTATGAAGGGAAATTAGAGATAATAAATTTAGGAGTGTAGCCGAAATGAAGGAAGATTTAAAAGAAATATTGATGACGGAAGATGAAATCCAGCAACTCTGCCGTGAACTGGGAGCAAAAATCACAGAAGATTATGCCGATAAAGACCTTGTTTGTGTAGGCATTTTAAAAGGTTCAGCAATGTTCATGTCAGATTTAATCAAACGCATCGATACACATTTAGCAATTGATTTTATGGATGTATCAAGCTATCACGGCGGTACAGAATCTACAGGAGAAGTTAAAATCTTAAAAGATTTAGGCAGCTCTATTGAGAATAAAGATGTATTAATCGTAGAAGATATTCTAGAAACGGGTACAACTTTGAAATCAATTACTGAACTATTGAAATCTCGTCGTGTGAATTCTTTAGAAATCGTCACATTGCTAGATAAACCAAACCGTCGTAAAGCAGATATCGAAGCAAAATATGTAGGCAGAAAAATTCCAGATGAATTCGTAGTCGGATACGGCTTGGATTATGCGGAATTTTACCGTAACTTGCCATACATCGGAACATTGAAACCAGAGATTTATCAAAAATAATCGACAAATGAATACTATAGTAGGCTTACTTTTTCTACAAAGTTGAAATACTAGCCATTAAAAGTTATATTGTGTTACAATTTTTGTTAGTTTTATTATTGGAGTAGGAGGAAAAAACGCATGCAGAAAGCTTTTCGCAATGTGCTTGTAATCGCAATCATTGGCGTTTTTATATTCGGTTTATTTTCCTGGCTGAATGGTAACGGCAATATGCCGAAACAACTATCATATACACAGTTCTTCGAAAAACTTGAAAAAGGCGATTTGAAATCAATCGAAGTTCAGCCTGAGCAGAACGTTTATATGATCACTGGAAAGACCAAGAACGGTGAAGATTATTCTTCAACGATGCTATATAATAACGAAAAAGACTTACAAAAAGTCACAGGTGAAGCACAAAAACAAAAAGATTTAAAATTTACAGTTAAAGAAGAAGAAAAACAAAGCGTATTTGTTAGTATTCTTTCAACATTGATTCCAGTATTGGTTATTGCTTTATTATTCATATTCTTCCTTAGTCAAGCGCAAGGCGGCGGAGGCGGCGGTCGTATGATGAACTTTGGTAAATCCAAAGCTAAAATGTACGACAACCAAAAACGTCGTGTACGTTTCTCTGACGTAGCCGGTGCAGACGAGGAAAAACAAGAATTAATCGAAATTGTCGACTTCTTAAAAGACAATAAGAAATTCAAAGATATGGGCTCAAGAATCCCTAAAGGGGTACTCTTAGTCGGTCCTCCAGGTACAGGTAAAACATTGCTTGCCCGTGCCGTAGCTGGTGAAGCAGGCGTGCCATTCTTCACAATCAGTGGTTCTGACTTCGTTGAAATGTTCGTCGGTGTCGGTGCCAGCCGTGTTCGTGATTTATTCGATAACGCGAAGAAAAACGCACCTTGTATCATCTTCATTGATGAGATTGACGCAGTAGGTCGTCAACGTGGTGCCGGTGTCGGCGGCGGTCACGATGAACGTGAACAAACATTGAACCAATTATTAGTTGAAATGGATGGCTTCGGCGAAAACGAAGGTATTATCATGATTGCGGCAACAAACCGTCCTGATATCCTTGACCCAGCGTTATTACGTCCAGGTCGTTTCGACAGACAAATCCAAGTCGGTCGTCCAGATGTTAAAGGCCGTGAAGCGATTCTATATGTACATGCCAGAAACAAACCATTAGATGAAACAGTAGACTTAAAAGCAGTTGCGCAAAGAACACCAGGCTTCTCTGGTGCCGATTTAGAAAACTTGCTGAACGAGGCTTCGTTAGTTGCAGTTCGTGACGGTAAGAAGAAAATCGACATGCGAGATATTGAAGAAGCAACAGACCGTGTTATCGCAGGTCCAGCTAAGAAATCTCGTGTTATTTCTGAGAAAGAACGTAATATCGTCGCGCACCATGAAGCAGGACATACAATTATCGGTATGGTACTTGATGAAGCTGAAGTGGTACACAAAGTTACAATCGTACCGCGTGGACAAGCTGGCGGTTATGCGATGATGTTACCAAAACAAGATCGTTTCTTAATGACAGAGCCAGAATTGCTTGATAAGATTTGCGGCTTGCTCGGTGGTCGTGTATCTGAAGATATCAACTTCAATGAAGTGTCTACAGGTGCATCAAACGACTTCGAACGTGCAACACAAATTGCGCGCTCAATGGTAACTGAATACGGTATGAGTAAGAAACTCGGACCAATGCAGTTTACGAAGAGCGGCGGTCAAGTGTTCTTAGGTAAAGATATGCAAGGCGAACCAGAATACTCTGGTCAAATCGCTTATGAAATCGATAAAGAAGTACAACGTATCATCAAAGAACAATATGAACGTTGTAAACAAATCCTACTTGAACATGAAGATCAACTTAAACTTATCGCTAAGACATTGTTGACAGAAGAAACATTAGTACGTGAACAAATCCATTCATTATTCTACGAAGGTAAATTACCTGAAGTGAACTATGATGAAGCGAAAGTTGTTAAACAAGGTGATGAAGAGTTCCAAGAAGGTAAATTCGGTAAATCTTATGATGAAATCCTTGAAGAAGTCCGTGAAGAGGACAAGGAATATCAAGAAGAAGAGGCTGAAGTAGACGAGCAAGAAAAACGTCAAAAAGAATCAGAAGCACATCCAGAAACGAAACATTCTGATGAAGCAGCTGAAGATGACACACCACATGAAGCTAAAGACAAAGATGACTCTGACCATCGAAACGATAAATAAGACGATTCTATTGTCTGAAACTAAATAATGTAGATTAAAATCTCTTTCTGCTATCATTAGGAATACGCAGAAAGAGATTTTTTAACGAAAATAATTGAATGATGAAATCATAAATGTTGAAAATTAAGCGAAAGAAAGAGGCGTAAAAAGATATGACTCAAGACTATATAGTAAAAGCACTGGCATTTGATGGAGATATCCGTGCGTATGCAGCGGTAACGACTCATGCAGTGCAAGAAGGACAAACAAGACATTACACATGGCCGACAGCATCAGCAGCATTAGGTCGTACAATGACAGCAACTGTTATGATGGGTGCCATGTTGAAAGGTGACCAAAAATTAACTGTCACTGTAGATGGCCAAGGTCCAATCGGACGTATTGTAGCAGATGCGAATGCGAAAGGCGACGTACGCGCATACGTTACGAATCCACAAACACATTTCCCATTAAATGACCAAGGTAAATTAGATGTGAAACGTGCAGTGGGTACAAACGGTACATTAACAGTTGTTAAAGATGTAGGGATGAAAGATTACTTCTCTGGTTCAAGCCCGATTGTGTCAGGTGAACTAGGTGAAGATTTCACATACTACTATGCGACAAGTGAACAAGTCCCATCATCTGTTGGTTTAGGTGTGCTTGTAAATCCAGATAACTCTATCAAAGCAGCAGGCGGTTTTATTATTCAAGTCATGCCGAATGCGAAAGAAGAGACAATTGAAAAAGTTGAACAAGCCATCACACATATGACACCAGTATCTCAATTGATTGATCAAGGATTATCACCAGAAGAACTGTTGACTGAGATTTTAGGTAAAGAACATGTGAAATTCTTAGAAACAGTACCCGTGAAATTCGAATGTAACTGCAGTCATGAAAAATTCTTAAATGCGATTAAAGGCTTAGGTGAAGCTGAAATTCAAAGCATGATTGATGAAGACCATGGTGCAGAAGCAGAATGTCATTTCTGCCGTACGAAATATCACTATAGTGAAGCGGAACTTAAAGGTTTAATCGAAGAATTGCATGCTAAATAAACACATTGAAAAGCGAGACGATCAGACGTCTCGCTTTTTTACTGTAACGAATCACAGTGTAAGACGTTTCTTTTATGGGAAAAGAGGAAATAATAAAGAATAGAGACAATGAACTTGTGGAACAATGTATAAATCTGATAAAATAATAATATCCGATGAAATAGATAAGGTTTAATAGAAATAATGGCATGACTAAGCATCAGAATTGAATTGTTTCGGGGTATTATTAATGAGGTTCTGGTGACTTAATTAAATATCTTTTAAGAATAAAGGAGCGTTTTTTTATGGCAAATAAACCCGTAGATAACATTGTACAACTGATTGGAGATACACCTGTAGTTAAATTGAACAACATCGTACCAGAAGATGCTGCAGATGTTTATGTTAAATTAGAGTATCAAAACCCAGGTGGTTCAGTAAAAGACCGTATCGCTTTAGCAATGATCGAACGTGCTGAACAAGAAGGAAAAATCAAACCAGGTGATACAATTGTCGAACCTACAAGTGGTAACACAGGTATCGGTTTAGCATTTGTTGCAGCAGCAAAAGGTTACAAAGCTGTATTCACAATGCCTGAAACAATGAGTCAAGAGCGTCGTAACTTATTAAAAGCATACGGTGCAGAAGTTGTATTAACACCTGGATCTGAAGCAATGAAAGGTGCTATTAAAAAAGCAAAAGAATTAAAAGAAGAATATGGTTACTATGAACCACAACAATTCGAAAACCCAGCGAACCCGCTTATCCACGAATTGACAACAGGTCCTGAACTTGTAGAACAATTCGAAGGCCGTACAATCGATGCATTCTTAGCAGGTGTTGGTACTGGCGGTACATTAAGTGGTGTAGGTAAAGTCTTAAAAGAAAAATACCCTAGTATTCAAATCGTAGCAATCGAACCAGAAGGTTCTCCTGTCTTAAGCGGCGGCGAACCAGGTCCTCATAAATTACAAGGTTTAGGCGCAGGTTTCGTTCCTGACACATTAAACACAAACATTTATGATGAAGTTGTTAAAATCGGCAACGAAACTGCAATGGAAACTTCACGCAGAGTTGCTAAAGAAGAAGGTATCTTAGCAGGTATTTCTTCAGGTGCTGCAATTTATGCGGCAATCGAAAAAGCAAAAGAATTAGGTAAAGGTAAAACAGTTGTAACTGTACTTCCAAGTAATGGTGAACGTTACTTATCTACACCTTTATATTCTTTTGAAGGTAAATAAGTTAAACATTGATGAACTGCCGTTCGCATTTCTCTTTTTGAGAAATGGTACGGCGGTTTTTTCATTTCAAACACCTTTTGAACGCTTGGGGTCGGTCATATGTTAAAATTTTGATATAATGTATCACAGTTATGATGAAAGGAAGAGAGACATGGCACATACAAAAATCATGGGCATATTGAATGTAACACCTGATTCATTTTCTGACGGCGGCAAATACAATTCTGTAGATGCGGCGGTTGCACGTGTGAAGGAAATGATGGATGAAGGTGTCGACATTGTAGATATCGGCGGTGTTTCCACAAGACCAGGGCACAGTGAAGTGTTATTAGAAGATGAATTAGAACGCGTCATTCCAGTTGTTAAAGCACTCTCCGAATTTAATGTGCAATTGTCTGTCGACACGTTTCGCAGTGAAGTTGCGAAAGCAGCATTAGAGGCTGGTGCAACAATGATTAATGACCAATGGGCAGGTTTATATGACCCTAAAATGTTTGAAGTCGTTGCACAATACGATGCTGAAATTGTCTTGATGCACAATGGAGATGGACAACGTGAAGATCCTGTCATGGATGAAATGCTAGTTTATTTATTAAAACAAGCACATCGTGCAGAAACAGCAGGGGTTGCGACGAATAAAATCTGGATTGATCCAGGTATCGGCTTTGCGAAAACGAGATTGGAAGAACGAGAAGTTATGGAGCGACTGGATGAATTAGTTGCGACAGAATATCCAGTATTGCTTGCGACGAGTCGTAAACGCTTCATCAAAGAAATGATGGGTTCAGACGAAGGACCAGAAGATCGTGATGAAATGACAGCAGCAACGACTGCTTATGGTGTGATGAAAGGTGTGCAAGCGGTACGTGTACATAATGTAAAACTCAATGCGCGTATTGCACATGGCATTGATTATTTAAAGGAGATTGAACGATGAAAGATCGTATATTTTTAAATGGTATGAGATTTTATGGTTATCATGGAGTCTTATCAGCAGAAAATGAAATTGGGCAAATCTTTGTCGTAGATGTTGAATTAACGACTAATTTAACTGAAGCAGGAAAGTCCGATCAAGTAGAAGATACGATCAACTATGCGGAAGTCTATGCGGATGTGAAAGAAATTATGGAAGGGGAACCTAAAAATTTACTCGAACATCTCGCAGCACTTATTGCAAATCGTATAAATTCACACTATAATCGGGTATTGGAAACTAAAGTACGTATAACAAAAGAAGTACCGCCGATTCCAGGTCACTATGATGGCGTAGGTGTGGAAATTACAAGGGTGAATCAAAATGACTGATGTATTTTTAGGACTCGGCAGCAATGTCGGAGACCGAGAAAACCAATTAAAAGAAGCAATACGTTTATTAGATGAGCAGTCTGGTATTAAAGTAGTGAAAGTTTCATCATTTTATGAAACTGAGCCTGTCGGTTATGTCGATCAACCGGATTTTTTAAATTTATGTGTGGAAATTCAAACAGAACTATCACCAAAAGCCGTCCTTGAAAGGGGCTTGGCGATTGAACAGCAACTGCATCGTGTACGTAAAGAACGTTGGGGTCCGCGTACTTTAGATATCGATATCCTGTTATATGGTGACCAAATCATTGAAGAACAAGATTTGACGATTCCGCATCCACGAATGACAGAACGTGCTTTTGTCTTGATTCCGCTGCAAGAGATTGCACCAAATAAGGTAGAGCCAAGAACACAAACCAAAATTAAAGATATAACTGTTCCTAACGAAACTGTGAAAAAAGTTCAATAAACGTAAGAGATAGATTGAGAGGTAATAATTATGTGGAAGATTGGAGATGTAGAAATCGACAATAGAGTCGTACTCGCTCCTATGGCTGGGGTGTGCAACTCTGCATTCAGATTGACTGTCAAAGAGTTCGGTGCGGGTTTAGTTTGCGCTGAGATGGTCAGTGACAAGGCGATTTTATTCAATAACCCGAAAACAATGAATATGTTGTATATAGATGAAAATGAACGTCCGTTATCGTTGCAGATTTTCGGCGGAGAGAAAGAAAGTTTAGTCGAAGCTGCAGTTTATGTTGATCAAAATACAACAGCTGATATTATTGATATTAATATGGGGTGCCCAGTGAATAAGATTATCCGTTGTGAAGCGGGTGCAAGATGGCTGCTTGACCCTAATAAGATTTATGAAATGGTATCTGCAGTTGTTGAGAAAGTCAATAAACCTGTTACATGCAAAATGCGTATTGGTTGGGATGACGATCATATTTACGCAGTGGAAAATGCGAAAGCGGCAGAACGTGCAGGAGCATCTGCGATTTCATTGCA
This sequence comes from Staphylococcus simulans, assembly GCF_025561465.1. NCBI lineage: Bacteria > Bacillati > Bacillota > Bacilli > Caryophanales > Staphylococcaceae > Staphylococcus > Staphylococcus simulans. The sequence continues at coordinate 2,460,363 of NZ_CP095100.1, read as the reverse complement.
TGGCCGTACACGTGTGCAAATGTATGAAGGTAAAGCAGATTGGGATATTATCAGACAAGTGAAAGAAGCGGTTAATATTCCAGTTATCGGCAACGGAGATGTGACAAGCCCTGAACTCGCGCAAAAAATGCTGGATGAAACTGGCGTAGATGCGGTGATGATTGGGCGCGAAGCTTTAGGCAACCCATGGATGATTTACCGTACAGTCCATTATTTAGAAACAGGCGAGCTGATGGATGAACCGACAGTGAAAGAAAAAGTAGAAATTGCTTTATTACATCTGCGCCGACTAGTAGAATTAAAGGGTGAGAAGGTTGGCGTTATGGAAATGCGCAAACACGCTTCATGGTACCTAAAAGGTGTTAAAGGCAACGGAAAAGCCCGTAAAGCATTAAACCAAGCCAACACAGAACAAGAAATGATTGATATCCTGCAGAATTTCCAAAAAGAAATCACTGCAGATAAAGCAACACAAGAAGCTTAATAAGGAGAGATAACATGTCAGAAGAAATGAATGACCAAATGCAGGTCCGCCGTCAAAAATTACAAGAATTAATCGATTTAGGAATTGATCCATTCGGCCAACGCTTTGACCGTACAGCAAGCGCAGCTGAACTACACGAAAAATGGGATGCTTTCTCTAAAGAAGAATTACACGAAAAAGAAGATGAAAGCCATGTCTCAATCGCAGGTCGTTTAATGACAAAACGTGGTAAAGGTAAAGCTGGATTTGCGCACGTTCAAGATTTATCTGGTCAAATCCAAATTTATGTCCGTAAAGACCAAGTCGGTGAAGAACAATTTGATATTTGGAAAATGGCAGATTTAGGAGATATTATCGGTATTGAAGGTGTTATGTTCAAAACAAACACAGGTGAATTAAGCGTCAAAGCGAAATCATTCATCATGCTTACAAAATCATTACGTCCATTACCAGATAAATTCCATGGTCTTCAAGATATTGAACAACGTTATCGTCAACGTTATTTAGACTTGATTACAAACCAAGAAAGTACAGAAACATTTATCAACCGTAGTAAAATCATCCAAGAAATGCGTAATTACTTAAACAGCAAAGGTTTCTTAGAAGTAGAAACACCAATGATGCATCAAATCCCTGGTGGTGCAGCAGCACGTCCATTCGTGACACACCATAATGCATTAGATGCGACACTATATATGCGTATTGCGATTGAACTTCACTTAAAACGTTTAATCGTCGGCGGTTTAGAAAAAGTATATGAAATCGGCCGTGTATTCCGTAATGAAGGTGTATCAACACGCCATAACCCAGAGTTCACAATGATTGAACTTTATGAGGCATATGCTGATTTCCATGACATTATGGATATTACAGAAGGTACAATCCGTCATATTTCAAATGCGGTACTTGGTACAGCAGTCATCCCTTACGGTGATTATGAAATTGATTTAGAATCTGACTGGAAACGTGTACACATTGTAGACGCTGTTAAAGAAGCAACAGGTGTAAACTTCTATGATGTAAAATCTGATGATGAAGCACGTGCATTAGCTAAAGAACATAACATTGAAATTACAGATCATATGACATATGGTCATATCTTAAATGAATTCTTTGAACAAAAAGTAGAAGAAACATTAATTCAACCTACTTTCGTATATGGTCATCCGATTGAAATTTCACCATTAGCTAAGAAAAATCCGGAAGACCCTCGCTTCACAGATCGTTTCGAATTATTCATCGTGGGTCGTGAACATGCGAATGCATTCACTGAGTTGAATGATCCAATTGACCAAAGAGAACGTTTCGAAGCGCAATTGAAAGAAAAAGAACAAGGTAATGACGAAGCACACGAGATGGACGAAGACTATATCGAAGCATTAGAATACGGTATGCCTCCAACTGGTGGTTTAGGTATCGGTATCGATCGTCTTGTTATGTTATTAACAAACTCACCATCTATCAGAGACGTATTATTATTCCCATACATGCGTCAAAAATAAGTTGAGTACTTAACAAAATGAATAATAAAAGCAGGCGTGTCACCTTTTAAGACACGCCTGCTTTTATATGTATAAAGGGCCTTACAAAGCACATGATCTCTTATAAAAAGAGAGAGAGGTCGGCAATTGTAAATCTCTTTTAAAAAACTTTCGCAAAGCACTTGCATAATTTTCAAAACCCTGTATAATTGTTAATTGTTCTACGAAATAAAGCAACGTTTTATGAGCAATCTTGCATGAATATAAATTCTTAAAAAAGATGATACATAAGTGTTGACATAAAAGACCGAATGTAGTAATATTAAAGGGTCGTCAAAAAGAACGCGTTACAATTTTGTAAAAAAGATTTTAACTGAGTGTAAAATTGACTATTGCAAATGTTAACGAAAGAAGTTAAAATAATTTAAGTGAGTTATTGAAACGCACATAATTAAATAATTTAAAATATTGTCTGGTGACAATGGCAAAGAGGTCACACCTGTTCCCATGCCGAACACAGAAGTTAAGCTCTTTAGCGCCGATGGTAGTCGGACTTACGTTCCGCAAGAGTAGGACGTTGCCAGGCAATATAATTCGGAGAATTAGCTCAGCTGGGAGAGCATCTGCCTTACAAGCAGAGGGTCGGCGGTTCGAACCCGTCATTCTCCACCATTTAAATAGCCGGCCTAGCTCAACTGGTAGAGCAACTGACTTGTAATCAGTAGGTTGGGGGTTCAAGTCCTCTGGCCGGCACCATTTTAAAGCTATGAGCCATTAGCTCAGTTGGTAGAGCATCTGACTTTTAATCAGAGGGTCAGAGGTTCGAATCCTCTATGGCTCATCAGTTTTCCGATTATAACTGAATCATGCAGAAGTAGTTCAGCGGTAGAATACAACCTTGCCAAGGTTGGGGTCGCGGGTTCGAATCCCGTCTTCTGCTCCATTTTTATTTTATGATGCCGGGGTGGCGGAACTGGCAGACGCACAGGACTTAAAATCCTGCGGTAAGTGATTACCGTACCGGTTCGATTCCGGTCCTCGGCACCATATATAATATAAAACATGCGCCCGTAGCTCAACTGGATAGAGCGTTTGACTACGGATCAAGAGGTTATGGGTTCGACTCCTATCGGGCGCGCCATTTTATATTTGTTATTTAATAATTTAATAACGGGAAGTAGCTCAGCTTGGTAGAGCACTTGGTTTGGGACCAAGGGGTCGCAGGTTCGAATCCTGTCTTCCCGACTCTTAATTGTATAATGGGGGCTTAGCTCAGCTGGGAGAGCGCCTGCTTTGCACGCAGGAGGTCAGCGGTTCGATCCCGCTAGTCTCCACCATTATTATTTTAAATGAACATTGAAAACTGAATGACAATATGTCAACGTTAATTCCAAATTAACAAACGTCCTAAGGACGTTTTAAAACAATTAGTTTTTATGAGCTAGTCAAACATCATAAATTATTATGGAGAGTTTGATCCTGGCTCAGGATGAACGCTGGCGGCGTGCCTAATACATGCAAGTCGAGCGAACAGACGAGGAGCTTGCTCCTCTGACGTTAGCGGCGGACGGGTGAGTAACACGTGGGTAACCTACCTATAAGACTGGGATAACTCCGGGAAACCGGGGCTAATACCGGATAACACATGAAACCGCATGGTTTCATGATGAAAGACGGTTTTGCTGTCACTTATAGATGGACCCGCGGCGTATTAGCTAGTTGGTAAGGTAACGGCTTACCAAGGCAACGATACGTAGCCGACCTGAGAGGGTGATCGGCCACACTGGAACTGAGACACGGTCCAGACTCCTACGGGAGGCAGCAGTAGGGAATCTTCCGCAATGGGCGAAAGCCTGACGGAGCAACGCCGCGTGAGTGATGAAGGTCTTCGGATCGTAAAACTCTGTTATTAGGGAAGAACAAGGATGTAAGTAACTGTGCATCCCTTGACGGTACCTAATCAGAAAGCCACGGCTAACTACGTGCCAGCAGCCGCGGTAATACGTAGGTGGCAAGCGTTATCCGGAATTATTGGGCGTAAAGCGCGCGTAGGCGGTTTTTTAAGTCTGATGTGAAAGCCCACGGCTCAACCGTGGAGGGTCATTGGAAACTGGAAAACTTGAGTGCAGAAGAGGAAAGTGGAATTCCATGTGTAGCGGTGAAATGCGCAGAGATATGGAGGAACACCAGTGGCGAAGGCGACTTTCTGGTCTGCAACTGACGCTGATGTGCGAAAGCGTGGGGATCAAACAGGATTAGATACCCTGGTAGTCCACGCCGTAAACGATGAGTGCTAAGTGTTAGGGGGTTTCCGCCCCTTAGTGCTGCAGCTAACGCATTAAGCACTCCGCCTGGGGAGTACGGCCGCAAGGCTGAAACTCAAAGGAATTGACGGGGACCCGCACAAGCGGTGGAGCATGTGGTTTAATTCGAAGCAACGCGAAGAACCTTACCAAATCTTGACATCCTTTGACAACTCTAGAGATAGAGCCTTCCCCTTCGGGGGACAAAGTGACAGGTGGTGCATGGTTGTCGTCAGCTCGTGTCGTGAGATGTTGGGTTAAGTCCCGCAACGAGCGCAACCCTTAAGCTTAGTTGCCAGCATTAAGTTGGGCACTCTAAGTTGACTGCCGGTGACAAACCGGAGGAAGGTGGGGATGACGTCAAATCATCATGCCCCTTATGATTTGGGCTACACACGTGCTACAATGGACGGTACAAAGGGCAGCGAACCCGCGAGGTCAAGCAAATCCCATAAAGCCGTTCTCAGTTCGGATTGTAGTCTGCAACTCGACTACATGAAGCTGGAATCGCTAGTAATCGTAGATCAGCATGCTACGGTGAATACGTTCTCGGGTCTTGTACACACCGCCCGTCACACCACGAGAGTTTGTAACACCCGAAGCCGGTGGAGTAACCTTTTAGGAACTAGCCGTCGAAGGTGGGACAAATGATTGGGGTGAAGTCGTAACAAGGTAGCCGTATCGGAAGGTGCGGCTGGATCACCTCCTTTCTAAGGATATTATTCGGAACAGTTTCGCAGGAAACTGAAACGGAATAACGTGACATATTGTATTCAGTTTTGAATGTTTATTTGAAACATTCAAAGATTGTACATTGAAAACTAGATAAGTAAGTAAAAATAGATTTTACCAAGCAAAACCGAGTGAATTAGAGTTTTAAAAGCTTTATTCATTTAAATGAATCGCTAGTAATCAATTGCCGACGGCAAGCGATTACTCACAATATTAATAACGTGATTAAGTTATTAAGGGCGCACGGTGGATGCCTTGGCACTAGAAGCCGATGAAGGACGTTACTAACGACGATATGCTTTGGGTAGCTGTAAGTAAGCGTTGATCCAGAGATTTCCGAATGGGGGAACCCAGCACAAGTTATGTTGTGTTATCGACATGTGAATACATAGCATGTCCGAAGGCAGACGCGGAGAACTGAAACATCTTAGTACCCGCAGGAAGAGAAAGAAAAATCGATTCCCTGAGTAGCGGCGAGCGAAACGGGAAGAGCCCAAACCAATGAGCTTGCTCATTGGGGTTGTAGGACACTCTATACGGAGTTACAAAGGAATAAATTAGACGAATCACCTGGAAAGTTGAACCAGAGAAGGTAAAAGTCCTGTAGTCGAAAGTTTATTCTCTCTTGAGTGGATCCTGAGTACGACGGAGCACGTGGAATTCCGTCGGAATCCGGGAGGACCATCTCCCAAGGCTAAATACTCTCTAGTGACCGATAGTGAACCAGTACCGTGAGGGAAAGGTGAAAAGTACCCCGGAAGGGGAGTGAAAGAGAACTTGAAACCGTGTGCTTACAAGTAGTCAGAGCCCGTTAATGGGTGATGGCGTGCCTTTTGTAGAATGAACCGGCGAGTTACGATCTGATGCAAGGTTAAGCAGCAAATGCGGAGCCGCAGCGAAAGCGAGTCTGAACAGGGCGTTGAGTATTTGGTCGTAGACCCGAAACCAGGTGATCTACCCTTGGTCAGGTTGAAGTTCAGGTAACACTGAATGGAGGACCGAACCGACTTACGTTGAAAAGTGAGCGGATGAACTGAGGGTAGCGGAGAAATTCCAATCGAACCTGGAGATAGCTGGTTCTCTCCGAAATAGCTTTAGGGCTAGCCTCAAGTGATGATTGTTGGAGGTAGAGCACTGTTTGGACGAGGGGCCCCTCTCGGGTTACCGAATTCAGACAAACTCCGAATGCCAATCAATTTAACTTGGGAGTCAGAACGTGGGTGATAAGGTCCATGTTCGAAAGGGAAACAGCCCAGACCACCAGCTAAGGTCCCAAAATATATGTTAAGTGGCAAAGGATGTGGTATTGCCCAGACAACTAGGATGTTGGCTTAGAAGCAGCCATCATTTAAAGAGTGCGTAATAGCTCACTAGTCGAGTGACACTGCGCCGAAAATGTACCGGGGCTAAACATATTACCGAAGCTGTGGATTGTCCGTAGGACAATGGTAGGAGAGCGTTCTAAGTGCGTCGAAGCATGATCGCAAGGACATGTGGAGCGCTTAGAAGTGAGAATGCCGGTGTGAGTAGCGAAAGATGGGTGAGAATCCCATCCACCGATTGACTAAGGTTTCCAGAGGAAGGCTCGTCCGCTCTGGGTTAGTCGGGTCCTAAGTCGAGGCCGACAGGCGTAGACGATGGATAACAGGTTGATATTCCTGTACCACCATTTATCGTTTTAAGCGATGGGGGGACACAGTAGGATAGGCGAAGCGTGCTGTTGGAGTGCACGTCTAAGCAGTGAGACTGAATGGTAGGCAAATCCGCCATTCTCAAGGTTGAGCTGTGATGGGGAGAGGAAACATGTTTTCCTCGAGTCGTTGATTTCACACTGTCGAGAAAAGCCTCTAGCTAGATAACTGGTGCCCGTACCGCAAACCGACACAGGTAGTCAAGATGAGAATTCTAAGGTGAGCGAGAGAACTCTCGTTAAGGAACTCGGCAAAATGACCCCGTAACTTCGGGAGAAGGGGTGCTCTTTAGGGTTCACGCTCTGAAGAGCCGCAGTGAATAGGCCCAAGCGACTGTTTATCAAAAACACAGGTCTCTGCTAAACCGTAAGGTGATGTATAGGGGCTGACGCCTGCCCGGTGCTGGAAGGTTAAGAGGAGTGGTTAGCTTCTGCGAAGCTACGAATCGAAGCCCCAGTAAACGGCGGCCGTAACTATAACGGTCCTAAGGTAGCGAAATTCCTTGTCGGGTAAGTTCCGACCCGCACGAAAGGCGTAACGATTTGGGCACTGTCTCAACGAGAGACTCGGTGAAATCATAGTACCTGTGAAGATGCAGGTTACCCGCGACAGGACGGAAAGACCCCGTGGAGCTTTACTGTAGCCTGATATTGAAATTCGGCACAGCTTGTACAGGATAGGTAGGAGCCTTAGAAGCGTGAGCGCCAGCTTACGTGGAGGCGCTGGTGGGATACTACCCTAGCTGTGTTGGATTTCTAACCCGCGCCATTGATCATGGCGGGAGACAGTGTCAGGCGGGCAGTTTGACTGGGGCGGTCGCCTCCTAAAGTGTAACGGAGGCGCTCAAAGGTTCCCTCAGAATGGTTGGAAATCATTCATAGAGTGTAAAGGCATAAGGGAGCTTGACTGCGAGACCTACAAGTCGAGCAGGGTCGAAAGACGGACTTAGTGATCCGGTGGTTCCGCATGGAAGGGCCATCGCTCAACGGATAAAAGCTACCCCGGGGATAACAGGCTTATCTCCCCCAAGAGTTCACATCGACGGGGAGGTTTGGCACCTCGATGTCGGCTCATCGCATCCTGGGGCTGTAGTCGGTCCCAAGGGTTGGGCTGTTCGCCCATTAAAGCGGTACGCGAGCTGGGTTCAGAACGTCGTGAGACAGTTCGGTCCCTATCCGTCGTGGGCGTAGGAAATTTGAGAGGAGCTGTCCTTAGTACGAGAGGACCGGGATGGACATACCTCTGGTGTACCAGTTGTCGTGCCAACGGCATAGCTGGGTAGCTATGTATGGACGGGATAAGTGCTGAAAGCATCTAAGCATGAAGCCCCCCTCAAGATGAGATTTCCCAACTTCGGTTATAAGATCCCTCAAAGATGATGAGGTTAATAGGTTCGGGGTGGAAGCATAGCGATATGTGGAGCTGACGAATACTAATCGATCGAAGACTTAATCAATTTCAAGTTTTGATTGGTCGAATTGAAATTTACTTACTATCTAGTTTTGAATGTATAATACATTCCATTGTCTGGCGACAATGGCAAAGAGGTCACACCTGTTCCCATGCCGAACACAGAAGTTAAGCTCTTTAGCGCCGATGGTAGTCGGACTTACGTTCCGCAAGAGTAGGACGTTGCCAGGCAAACACGAGATCCTGTAAAGGGTCTCTTTTTTTATGCCTATATAATGGTATGAATAAATAAATCGCCCGCTCTGTATTTAATGGTACACAGAGTGGGCGATTATGTTTATGAAGTAATAGATGAATGTTGTTTTTCGACATAAATAGATATTAATAAGAACATCAAACCGATTAGTGTAAGCAAAGGTGCAATTAAACTTAATGAGGCTACAGGTAAGTGTGTGATAACTAAACCACCTACAAACGCACCTAACGCATTGCCTAAGTTGAAGGCAGATTGATTCAATGTACTGGCTAACGTAGGCGCATCTTGTGAAATCAATGTGCTCTTATATTGAAGAGAGGGACTCATACTAAATCCGATAACTCCAAATAAAAAGACGCCAAGTACCATTACAAGTCCATTGAACTGCATGAAATACAGAATTCCAAAATAGAGGATGAAGACTGTGAAAATTAATTGTAACGCCTTATTCAAATTCCAATCCGCAAGTTTACCACCGATTAAGTTACCTAGCGTGACACCCACACCAAAGATAATCAACATAAAGGAAATGAGATTTTCTTTAATATGTGTGACATCTATTAATACTGATGAAATGTAAGTAAAATACGCAAAGACACTGCTGAAACCAAACAGGGTTACTGCGAGCGTTAACCATAAACGCTTTTCTTTTAAGATTTTCAATTCGTCTAATACAGATGAAGCTTGACGCTCTTTTTGATTAGGAACAAAAATCATAATACCAATCAACGCTAATATTCCGATAATAGCTATAATCACAAAAGTCATTGCCCATCCGAATTGTTGACCGATTAAAGTTCCAAAAGGTACACCTAAAATATTACTTAAAGATAGTCCCATGAACATCAACGCCATGGCACTTGCGCGATATTGCGGTTGTACCATACTTGCGGCTAAAATAGATCCGATTCCAAAGAAAGAACCATGCGCAAGTGAAGTGATAATTCTAGCTGTCATCATGAAGCCGTAACTTGTGCTGAATGATGAAGCTAAGTTACCAATAATGAAAATAGCCATTAAAAGCATTAATAAATATTTTCGATTAAGTTTGATGGTTATCATAACCAAAATAGGTCCGCCAATTGCGACACCTAAGGCATAGCCTGTAATTAATTGACCAGCTTGACTGACCGTCACATGGAAATCACGTGCGATATTGGGTAGTAAGCCCATGATGACAAATTCTGTCATTCCAATCGCAAATGCGCCGATCGCAAGCATCCATATCGCAATAGGATATTTCTTCAAAATGACACCTCCGAAAATTCGCAAATATGGACTCGATTATACGTGAACCTTTAAATAGCGTCAATGCACTATATAATGTTTTATAAAAAGGTGACATATTTAAAATTGATAAGACATCACATGTTGCGGACCAGCTGGACCTTCTAATATACGTTTAGTATCGATATAGCCAAGTTTTTGATAGACATGGATGGCTTTAGGATTTTTAAAATTAACTGAAAGTACGATTTCATCAGTATTTGGAAAATGAGTACGCACATAGTCAGGTAATTGTGCCAAAGCTGCTTGTGCTAGACCTTGGCCTTGCATACGTTCCGTAATAGAGAAAGATTTTACTAAGACAGCATTTGAATTTAGTGCTAAGGATGCACCTTCATCATTTTGATTCAGCCTCATAAAGCCAACTGGATGTTGTTGATGTAAAACAACGACAGGATATTCTCCAGGTGCTAAATCTTCAAGAGCCGCAAAGGGTAAGAGCGCAAAAGCACTTTCTGCTTCAGCAATTGTAAACTTCTCAAGGTCTTGATCATATTTAGAATCATATGGGACTAATTGAACGTCAGACATATTGTTTTTCTCCTTTAAGTCATTTTGTCAGTGTTTGAATCAATACACTAGTATGTGCTTCTAGTTCATTATCTGGAATCCCCCCGAACCCGATAATAAATTTCGGTGCTGTAACATCATAATTCTCTTTCTTCATATAATTGATTAATGGGATGAGTTTGACATGATTTTGTTTCGCACGTTGTAACACCTTATCTAAATGCATGCCGTTTTGAACTGTTAATGTGAAATGCATACCCGTTGTGGCACCTTCAATCATGAGTTGATTTTGATAGGGCTTTAAAGCTTCTAAGATATAAGTCAGCTTATGGCGATAAACTTTACGCATTTTATTCAAATGGCGATCAAATGAACCGTTTTCCATAAATTGCGCTACTGTATACTGCATTGGGGCAGGGACTGTATTACCTTCTTTGTTAGGTAAATCGTGATAATTTTTCATCAGTGCTTTAGGCAACACCATAAACGCAATACGGCAACTTGGGAATAATGATTTAGAAAAGGTACTGATATAAATAACCTTTCCTGTCTTATCTAAACTTTGAAGTGCAGGAATCGGTTTACTGAAATAGCGGAACTCTGAATCATAATCATCCTCGATAATGAAACGGTCTTTATGTTGTTGGGCCCAGTTGATGAGTTGTGTACGGGTCTTTAAGTTCATCACATAGCCAGTCGGGAATTGATGCGAGGGAGTCACATATACCACTTGGCGATTGGAATTGAAGACTTGTGACATCTCAATTCCTTTTTTAGTAACAGGGACTTGTTTATAAGCCAATTCTTTTTTATCCAACACTTGCTTAATAGGTGGATAGCTTGGATATTCAATGATGTAAGAACGATCAGTGAGTATATCTGTTACTTGGTTGATTAACTGTTCAGTGGATGAACCGATAATGATTTGTTCGGGATGACAATTCACACCGCGACTATTAAAGAGATAATGTGCGATGGCTTGTCTTAATCTGAATTCACCTTGTTGATCTCCAGGCTGTAAAATATCTGGCATAGATTCATCAAAGACATCACGCGCGTACTTACGAAATTGTTGCCACGGAAAGTGTTCTGTATCAATACGTGCCAAATCAAAGCGATAACGTGTAGTTGTTTCTTTTTGAGTTTGTTGAATCACTGCAGTTGGAGATTCTTTTGTGACTACTGGCAGTGATTCAATATCTGATACATAATAGCCTGACCGCGGCTTTGAATAGATATAACCTTCATCTAGTAAGTATTGGTATGCATGTTCAATTGTTGTATTACTGAGTGAATGATGTTCAGCAAGTCGGCGTTTAGAAGGGAAACGGTCACCAGATTGATACTGGCCTTCAATGATTTGTTCCTTCAACTTTTGATAAAGCTGCATATATAAAGGTTGTTTCATTCAACTGGCCTCCTAATATTTATCGAAATTGGTCCTTTAACACTATCAGTTTATCCTTTACACTGGATTTAATCAATGAGAAAAGGGGTATTTAGAATGTCTAAAATTGTAGGCTCAGATCGAGTAAAACGTGGAATGGCTGAAATGCAAAAAGGCGGCGTAATCATGGACGTTGTCAATGCAGAACAAGCTAAAATTGCAGAAGAAGCAGGCGCAGTAGCAGTTATGGCGCTTGAACGTGTACCATCGGATATCAGAGCAGCTGGTGGTGTTGCGCGTGCATGTAATCCTAAAATTGTTCAAGAAGTAATGGATGCTGTTTCAATTCCAGTTATGGCTAAATGCCGTATCGGACATATTACAGAAGCACGTGTGTTAGAAGCAATGGGTGTAGACTACATCGATGAATCAGAAGTATTAACACCTGCTGATGAAGAGTATCATTTATTAAAAAGCGACTACACTGTACCATTCGTATGCGGTTGCCGTAACTTAGGCGAAGCAGCACGTCGTATCGGTGAAGGTGCAGCAATGTTACGTACGAAAGGTGAACCAGGTACTGGTAACATCGTTGAAGCAGTACGTCATATGCGTCAAGTGAATTCAGAAGTGGCTAAATTAACAGTTATGCCAGATGATGAAATCATGACATTCGCAAAAGAAATCGGTGCACCATACGAAGTCTTAAAATCAATTAAAGACAATGGTCGTTTACCAGTAGTTAACTTTGCGGCAGGCGGTGTTGCGACACCTCAAGACGCAGCGTTAATGATGCAATTAGGTGCTGACGGTGTATTCGTAGGTTCAGGTATCTTTAAATCAGAAGACCCTGAAAAATTCGCAAAAGCAATTGTTCAAGCAACAACACACTACACTGATTACGAATTAATCGGTAAATTAGCTCAAGAGCTTGGTGAAGCAATGAGAGGCTTAGATGTAAATCAACTTTCATTAGAAGAACGTATGCAAGAGCGTGGCTGGTAAGATGAAAATCGGAGTCCTCGCACTACAAGGCGCAGTACGTGAACATTTGCGTCACATTGAGCTCAGCGGCCACGAAGGTATCGCAATCAAACGTGTTGAACAATTAGAAGAAATCGACGGCTTAATTTTACCAGGAGGTGAATCAACGACATTACGTCGTTTGATGAATCTGTATGGATTTAAAGAAGCTTTAGTCAACTCAGATTTACCGATGTTCGGTACATGTGCCGGATTGATTGTCTTAGCACAAGACATCGTCGGTGAAGAAGGGTATTTGAAGAAATTAGATATCACTGTAGAACGTAATTCGTTTGGGCGACAAGTGGACAGCTTTGAGTCTGAATTAGATATTAAAGGTATCGCAGAGGATATTGAAGCGGTCTTCATCAGAGCACCGCATATTGAAAAAGTAAACAGTGACAATGTAGAAGTATTAAGTACAGTCGGCGACAAAATTGTTGCCGTTAAAGAAGGTAATTATTTAGGTGTTTCTTTCCACCCGGAATTAACAGATGATTATCGAGTAACACAGTACTTCATAGAACATATTGTTGCTGAAAGTAAAAAAGCGAATGTATAATCATTCAAAAAACGAGCAGCCATAACGGTTGCTCGTTTTTTTAGTCTGGAAATTTTTCTAAGTATATTAATCCTTCATGGTCAGGTGTGCTGTTTTGGTTAATATAATCATAGCCGCGCTTTCGATAAAATTGTACTGCGGTTATTGAAGCAGGGATAATGAGACGTTTTGCGCGATGATAATAATAGTCATCTTCTAAAGTATCCATAATCAGTTTGCCTATACCTAATTTTTGATAATCAGGTGAAACAAAAATAGAAAAGAAGCATGATTCTGTTTCACTGCCATAGTAAGGACCAATCGCACCTGTACCGATTAATTGATTGTTTAATTTAAAGACATAGAAGTTGATATGCTCTGCTTTATGTTGAATGCTTTCAGGCGTGGTTTCTGTTACGTAACTTTCAATAGCTTCTTTCGGTTCATCTTTGATGTTGGTCGTTCTAAGTGTATGACATATTAAATCTACAACTGCTTGTGTATCTGATGCTTGAAATTTACTGATTTGTATCTTATTTAAGTCCATAATTTCACCTGCTTTATTTATTTAGTAAATAGACATTCAAATTCTTCACAGACCATGATTTGATCTTCATCAAAAGTTTGATTAATGCTTGCGTATTCAGGTATGAAAAAGTCGCGATGGACGTTTCTCCAATATGTTAAGGTTCGAGAACCTTCTCCTTCTTTATATGCGTGTTTTTCTGATACTTCACAGAAAGGGACTTGATATACTTTAGTATTTTTAATAATACAAACAGGATGATCTTGCGCATCTAGAACGATACTCAAATCGTTGACTTTTGGTAGAGGTCCTTCTTCCTCAATGTAGAAAGCTAAACCGCTGGTTGTCGCAGTTTTGATACCTTGTGAGACTAACTCAGCTAAGTCTGTAGCATCGACACCGAATTGCCAGGCGGTATAAGAAGCGTCTTGATAAATAGGATATTCAGTTATGAATTTGTCCCAAAATTCATCGATATTCATTATGACACCTCCATAATTAAGTGTTACTTTACACGAAAGTGGTTTGGAATGCAATATGAAAAAACGACTCCCTGATTGCGGAAGTCGTTTAAATATGATTTACATGAATAGACCTGCGATAGCTGCAGAGATGAATGATACAAGTGTTGCACCGAATAGTAATTTAAGTCCGAAACGTGCAACCAAGTCACCTTTTTCATCATTTAATGATTTGATGGCACCAGAAATGATACCGATAGAACTGAAGTTTGCGAATGATACTAAGAAGACAGAAGTAATACCGATTGCACGTTCTGATAAACCATGCATTTTACCTAAGTCTAACATCGCAACGAATTCGTTTGATAATAATTTTGTAGCCATTAATGAACCTGCTTTAACTGCGTCATCCCAAGGAATACCTGTTAGGAATGCGAATGGCGCAAAGACAAATCCGATTAATGTTTGGAAGTCCCATTTAATTGAACCGCCTGATACAGCTGTAAAGATACCGCTGACAAGGCCATTAAGTAAAGCAATAATTGCGATATAACCAATTAACATTGCCCCTACAATAACCGCAACTTTAAATCCGTCTAAAATGTATTCACCTAACATTTCGAAGAAAGATTGTTTTTGTCCTGTTTCTTCTACTAATAATTTGTCGTCTTTTTCATCAACTGTATATGGATTGATAATTGAAGCGATAATAAATCCACCGAATAAGTTTAATACAATTGCTGTTACGACATATTTAGGGTCTAACAGTGTGAAGTAAGCACCGATAATTGAAGCGGATACTGTCGACATTGCTGAAGCAGTTAATGTATATAAACGGTGCTTCGGAATGTATGGTAATTGTTTCTTCAATGAAATGAATACTTCTGATTGTCCTAAAATAGCAGCTGCAACTGCGTTATATGATTCTAAACGACCCATGCCGTTGATTTTAGAGATCAAGAAACCTAAACCATTAATAATCATTGGTAAAATCTTAGTGTATTGTAAGATACCGATAATTGCTGAAATGAAGACAATCGGTAATAATACGTTGAAGAAGAATGGCGGTTGATCTGGATTGACGTATTTAAAGCCTCCAAATACAAAGTTAACTCCTTCTGCAGCTTTTGATAACAGATAGGCGAAGCCTTTCGCAATACCGCCGATGACTGTGATTCCTGCATTTGTTTTTAAGAGAACAAACGCGAAGATAAATTGAATCACAAGCAAGATACCAACGTAATGCCACTTAACGTTTTTCTTGTCAGAACTAACAACAAGTGCGAGGGCTAAGAAGAAGACAATCCCTATTAAAGCAATAAGTATATGCATGTTATTTCTCATCCTTTTATTTTTTATTTCATCCAATATCATACAGGAAAAAAGCGCTTTCGAACATCCTATTTTTGACGATGTCGCAAATTTTTTAAATCATATTGGTTGAAAAAGGTCAAAGTTGGTCATATAATATAGTCAAAGAAGGTCAAAAAAGGGGTGATATCCATGCATAATATGTCCGACATCATAGAACAGTACATTAAGCATTTATTTGAAGAATCAAATAAAGATGTTGTTGAGATACAACGAGCGAATATTGCTCAACGTTTTGACTGTGTGCCTTCTCAACTTAATTATGTAATTAAGACAAGATTCACCAATGAACACGGTTATGAAATCGAAAGTAAACGCGGTGGTGGAGGTTATATCCGAATCACTAAGGTTGAAACCAAGGATACGAAAGGTTATATTGATCACCTCTTACAAATCATCGGCGATTCAATCTCTCAACAACAAGCACATTATGTGATCGAAGGATTGCTTGATAATCAATATATAACATTACGCGAAGCGAAAATGATGCTTGCAGTGGTAGATAGAGATACGTTAAGAATGGATGTTGCTGCAAGGGACATTGTCCGCGCAAACATATTGAAACAGCTATTGCCGGTCATTAATTACTATTAATAGTTAGGAGGCTGCACATGGCTGACACATTTGCACATGGAACAAAAACAAACGCACTTAAGTCACAAGAACACAATAGAATTAAAGCACAAAGTAATGAAGAGGAACCTACATGGCAGAACAATCAAGATGACATGGAAGGCTCTTTTGTTATAAAACAAATACTTCAACATTTGGCGTCTAAGCATGGTATTCAATTAGAAGACTTAAGCGTCAGAGAAGAGAAGAAGTGTCCTACTTGCCATATGACAATGAAAGATATTGCGTATAAAGGGAAGTTTGGGTGTGCACAATGTTACACTACCTTTAAAGAGGATATTGTAGATATTGTCAGACGTGTGCAAGGCGGACAATTTGAACATGTCGGTAAAACGCCTGTCTCCTCTCAGCACAAACTCGCATTAAAGAAAAAAATAGAAGCTAAAAATAAATATTTACAAGAATTAATAGAACAACAAGCGTTTGAAGAAGCGGCTGTCGTTCGTGATGAAATTAAAGCACTACAAGAAGAAAGCGAGGGATAACACATGAGCGAACATTCAATGTACATGAGTAGTTGGATGCAGCAGAATGAAACAACGCCGGTCGTGATGTCTTCACGTATACGACTTGCGAGAAACTTGAACAATCATGTTCATCCCTTAATGTTTACTTCAGATGTAGAAGGACAAAAAGTCATTAATGAAGTCCAAGATGCACTGCCTGATTTAAAAGTATTAAATATGCAGACCATCACGCATACAGATAAATTAAAATTAGTAGCGAAGCATCTGATCAGTAAAGAACTGATTGAACAGCCGGCTTCAGCGGTATTGTTGAATGATGATGAATCATTAAGCATAATGGTAAATGAAGAGGATCATATTAGAATTCAAACCATGAGTTCAGATATGGATTTAGAAGCACTTTATCAAGAAGCTTCAGAAATAGATGACCAATTAGATAGAGCACTTGATATCAGTTTTGATGAAGATTTAGGTTATTTAACAACGTGTCCAACGAATATTGGTACAGGAATGCGTGCAAGCGTGATGCTGCACCTTCCAGGACTTTCTATCATGAAGCGTATGAATCGCATTGCTCAAACTATTAACCGTTTCGGCTTTACGATTCGCGGTATTTTCGGAGAAGGTTCTCAAGTTTATGGTCACATCTATCAAGTTTCAAACCAATTAACCTTGGGAAGAACTGAGGAACAAATTATTGAAACGTTAACTGAAATCGTCCAACAAATTAT
This sequence comes from Staphylococcus simulans, assembly GCF_025561465.1. NCBI lineage: Bacteria > Bacillati > Bacillota > Bacilli > Caryophanales > Staphylococcaceae > Staphylococcus > Staphylococcus simulans. The sequence continues at coordinate 2,443,069 of NZ_CP095100.1, read as the reverse complement.
TGCGGAGGAAATGCAGATTCGCAAACAACTGGATTATCATAACTTAGTTGAGATGCAAGATCGCATTTATCGCTCACTTGGTTTATTGCGCTACAGTCGCATAATGTCTATGGAAGAAGCATCGACGAGACTCAGTGAGGTCAAGTTAGGTATTGATTTAGGTTATATTGATTTACCAGAATTCAACTTCAATCAAATGATGGTAGCGATTCAATCCCCATTCTTGATTGACGAAGCACAACAAATTTCAATTAAAGAACAAAGAGCAAATATTATTAGAGAACATATAAAATAGGAGGTTTTGCTATGTTATTCGGTAGATTAACAGAACGTGCACAACGTGTCTTAGCACATGCACAAGAAGAAGCGATTCGTTTGAATCACTCAAATATCGGAACTGAACACTTATTGCTTGGTTTAATGAAAGAACCAGAAGGTATTGCCGCAAAAGTATTAGAAAGTTTCGGTATCACAGAAGACCTTGTTGTTACAGAAGTAGAAAAATTAATTGGTCAAGGTCAAGAACACATCGGCACATTGCACTATACACCGAGAGCGAAAAAAGTGATTGAACTTTCAATGGATGAAGCACGTAAATTACACCATAATTTCGTAGGTACAGAACACATTTTACTTGGTTTAATCCGTGAAAATGAAGGTGTGGCTGCACGTGTGTTCGCAAACTTAGATTTAAATATCACTAAAGCGCGTGCTCAAGTTGTCAAAGCACTTGGCAGTCCAGAAATGAGCAATAAAAATGCACAAACTGCAAAATCTAACAACACACCGACACTTGATGGTTTAGCACGTGACTTAACAGTGATTGCTAAAGATGGCACATTAGATCCTGTTGTCGGCCGTGATAAAGAAATCACACGTGTCATCGAAGTATTAAGCCGTCGTACTAAAAACAACCCAGTGTTAATCGGTGAGCCTGGTGTAGGTAAAACAGCAATTGCTGAAGGCTTAGCACAAGCTATTGTAAATAATGAAGTGCCTGAGACATTAAAAGGTAAACGTGTGATGTCTCTAGACATGGGTACAGTTGTTGCCGGTACAAAATACCGTGGTGAATTCGAAGAAAGACTGAAAAAAGTTATGGAAGAAATTCATCAAGCAGGTAACGTTATCTTATTCATCGACGAATTGCACACATTAATCGGTGCAGGCGGTGCTGAAGGTGCCATTGACGCATCTAACATCTTAAAACCAGCACTTGCACGTGGTGAATTACAAGCTATCGGTGCAACAACATTAGATGAATACCGTAAACACATTGAAAAAGATGCAGCTTTAGAACGTCGTTTCCAACCTGTACAAGTGGATGAACCGACAGTTGAAGATACAATCTTAATCCTAAAAGGATTACGTGATCGTTATGAAGCGCATCACCGTATCAATATTTCTGATGAAGCGGTTGAAGCAGCAGCACGTTTAAGTGACCGTTATGTTTCAGATCGTTTCTTACCAGACAAAGCAATCGACTTAATCGATGAAGCAAGTTCAAAAGTAAGATTGAAAAGTCATACGACTCCTTCAAACTTAAAAGAAATTGAACAAGAAATAGAAAAAGTGAAAAACGAAAAAGATGCAGCTGTACATTCACAAGAGTTCGAAAATGCTGCAAACCTTCGTGATAAACAAACAAAATTAGAAAAACAATATGAAGAAGCGAAAAATGAATGGAAAAACAAACAAGGCGGCGCAAACACATCATTAACAGAAAATGATATTGCTGAAGTGATTGCGGGCTGGACTGGTATTCCATTAACACGCTTAAATGAAACAGAATCAGAACGTCTGTTGAACTTAGAAGACACATTGCATAAACGTGTCATCGGTCAAAAAGATGCTGTGACATCTATCAGTAAAGCAGTACGTCGTGCACGTGCAGGCTTGAAAGATCCTAAACGTCCAATCGGAAGCTTTATCTTCTTAGGACCAACAGGTGTAGGTAAAACAGAATTAGCACGCGCATTAGCTGAATCAATGTTCGGCGATGAAGATGCGATGATTCGTGTAGACATGAGTGAGTTCATGGAAAAACACGCAGTGAGCCGTTTAGTCGGAGCACCTCCAGGCTATGTAGGTCATGATGACGGTGGTCAATTGACTGAAAAAGTAAGACGTAAACCTTACTCAGTTATTCTATTCGACGAAGTAGAAAAAGCACATCCTGATGTCTTCAACATTATGTTGCAAGTCTTAGATGATGGTTTCTTAACTGATACAAAAGGTCGTCGTGTAGACTTCCGTAACACAGTCATTATCATGACTTCAAACGTTGGTGCACAAGAATTACAAGATCAACGCTTTGCTGGTTTCGGCGGCGGCAGCGACGAAGGTGCAGATTACGAAACAATTCGCAGTACAATGATGAAAGAATTGAAAAATGCATTCCGTCCTGAATTCTTAAACCGTGTTGATGATATTATTGTCTTCCACAAATTGGATAAAGCTGAATTGAAAGAAATCGTAACAAAAATGGTCAGCAACCTTACTGATCGTCTATCTGAACAAGATATTAATATCGAAGTGACAGAAGCTGCGAAAGAAAAAATCGCAGAAGAAGGTTACGATCCTCAATATGGCGCACGTCCACTTATCAGAGCAATTCAAAAAACAGTTGAGGATAACTTAAGTGAGTTAATCCTAGACGGTAACCAATTAGAAGGTAAAGACGTAGTTGTGGATCACAATGGCGACAAATTTGAATACAAAATCAATGATCGCCAAACAAAAGAAACTGAAGAAACAAAAACAAAAGCGTAATAAACGTAATGGTTAAACCAGATAAATAGATCAAGACTCCTTTTTAAGCAGTATTTATAACATGGCTGCTTAAAAGGAGTCTTTTTATATATTGTGATTTTGATAGTTTAAAGAGAATATAATATGTAGTTTTAAAGAAATTTGGTATGATGTGGTTAAAGATGAGAGTTAGATGATTGTATGAAATGTGTTTTCAGGTTTAGAATAAGAAAGAATCAATGATAGCTTTTAAACCCTAGAGGGTGTAAAATAGATTTGTTTTTCACGAAAAAATAGGTGGTGTAAATTTGGCAAAAAAGAAAGTGACATTTGAATGTATGGCATGTGGTTATCAATCACCGAAATGGATGGGGAAATGTCCGAATTGTGGTGCTTGGAACCAAATGGAAGAAGTTATGACGCAAAAAGAAGCCCCAAGTGGCAGAGGGATGCGTACAAGAGAACAAACAGCTAAAGTAACAAAGTTAAATGATGTCCAACATGAATCTACACCGCGTATCCATACAAGTTCGAGAGAATTTGATCGTGTCTTAGGTGGCGGTATTGTCCAAGGTTCGCTTGTGTTAATCGGTGGGGACCCTGGTATTGGTAAATCGACATTATTACTTCAAATTTGTTCTGCGTTATCTCAAAATAAAAAAGTACTTTATATTACAGGTGAGGAATCACTGAATCAAACGAAATTGCGAGCAGATCGTTTAGAAGAAGATTCAAGTCAATTAAACGTCTTTGCGGAAACAGATTTAGAAGTTATTAAAGAAGCTGTTAAACAAACACAACCAGACTTAGTGGTAGTAGACTCGATTCAAACAGTGTATCATCCGGAAATCAGTTCAGCGCCTGGTTCTGTCTCACAAGTACGAGAAAGTACGCAAATTCTGATGGGGATTGCGAAACAAATGAATATCGCAACCTTTATCGTCGGTCATGTGACGAAAGAAGGACAAATTGCAGGTCCACGTTTATTAGAACATATGGTAGATACGGTACTATATTTCGAAGGGGACGAACATCATGCATATAGAATTCTGCGTGCAGTGAAGAACCGTTTCGGTTCAACGAATGAAATGGGAATCTTCGAAATGAAACATAGCGGTTTGAAAGGAGTTAAGAACCCTTCAGAGATGTTCTTAGAAGAACGTTCAACGAATGTAGCTGGCTCTACAATTGTTCCGACAATGGAAGGTACACGTCCTTTATTAATTGAAGTGCAAGCATTAGTGACACCGACAACATTTAATAACCCAAGACGTATGGCGACTGGTATCGATCATAACCGCTTAAATTTATTAATGGCAGTGTTAGAGAAGAAAGAAAGTTACTTGCTGCAACAACAAGATGCTTATGTCAAAGTTGCAGGCGGCGTGCGTTTAACAGAACCAGCTGTTGATTTAGCAATTATCGCAGCGGTTGCTTCTAGTTTTAAAGACCAACCTATCAACGGCATGGATTGTTTCGTCGGTGAAGTAGGTCTGACAGGAGAAGTACGACGTGTCTCACGTATTGAACAACGTGTTCAAGAAGCAGCGAAATTAGGTTTCAAACGTGTGATTATTCCTAAAACCAATATAGGAGGTTGGGACTTCCCAGATAATATTCAAGTTATCGGTGTAACCAGTGTGCATGAAGCACTGAACTTTGCATTGATGAAAAGCTGATACCACAGAGAGAAAGGAGGCTATCAGATGAATATTGTAAAGACAATTGTCATCATCAGTTATATGATTTTAGGTATCAGTTTGGGGATATTAATCATACCTGATATTGCGCGCGATACAGGTTTTGCAGATACTTATGTATGGCTGACTAATAAATATATTGCTGGCATCATTGGTATGATTATATTCTTTGTTTTATTTGGTTTGTTGATTCCTAAAATCACCAGAGCTTTGCGTAAATTAGAAGGTTTTATTATGCGACACAGCGCAATTGAAATCCTCTTTGCAGCCATAGGTTTGATTATGGGACTTTTTATTTCTGTAATGATCGCATTTATTTTAAATATTATCGGATCATCTTTATTCCTTCATGTTCTTCCTATTATCATTACAGTATTCTTAAGTTATTTAGGTTTTCAATTTGGTTTGAAGAAACGTGATGAGATGTTGGCTTTCTTACCAGAGAAAATGGCACGTTCTGCCTCAACGAATGCTTTACGTGCGAACCCTAAAATTTTAGATACGAGCGCAGTCATTGACGGTCGGATTTTAGAGATAATCAAATGCGGCTTTCTAGATGGAGAGATTTTGATTCCACAAGGTGTAATCAATGAACTGCAAGTGGTCGCAGACTCGACAGATAGTGTGAAAAGAGAAAAAGGACAACGTGGCTTGGATATTTTAAACCAAATTCATGATGCAGATCATCCTTCTCGCATTGTCCATCCGCAGAAGTCTTATAATCATATCGATGCGCTATTGATTAAACTTGCGCATAAATATAAAGCTGATTTAATTACGACCGATTTCAACTTGAATAAGATTTCACGTGTACAAGGTATTAAAGTGTTGAATGTGAATGATTTGTCTGAAGCGGTAAAACCAGCTGTGCGCCAAGGCGACCATATGAATTTATTAATTACTAAGATGGGTAAAGAACCTGGACAAGGTGTCGGCTATTTAGAAGATGGCACTATGGTAGTCATTGATGATGCGAAATCCTTAGTTGGCCAACATGTCAAAATTGAAATTACTAGTATTTTACAAACATCATCTGGACGAATTGTCTTTGCGAAATTAATTCAACAGTGAGCATCCCTTGTTTCACATGGAACAGAAGGGTAAACAGAGTTGATTCGTGTAAGCAAATGGGCTTACCAAATAAGGCTTGTAATGCTACAATAAGTAAGAATGGGTACAGAACTGCCTGGCTATTTATGTCAGTCAAACAGATAGGTCTTATCACTGCTTTTGACCTTGGTTTATCATGAATAATCAAGCACATTCTGAAGTATCACTGTCTCTGAATTATTAGAGATAGTTGAGTTCTCGAACTTTCTTTAATCAATAATCTAAAAATACAGGAGTGAACGAAATAATGAGTGAACGCGTAAGAGTCAGATATGCACCAAGTCCGACTGGTTATTTGCATATCGGAAACGCTAGAACAGCACTATTCAACTATTTATTTGCTAAACACTATGATGGGGACTTTGTCGTACGTATTGAGGATACGGATAAGAAACGTAACTTAGAAGACGGCGAATCTTCTCAATTCAGCAACCTGAAATGGTTAGGTCTTGATTGGGATGAATCTGTAGATAAAGACGGAGGTTATGGTCCGTATCGTCAATCTGAACGTGGTAAATTCTATGATCCTTTAGTAGAACAATTATTAGCAGAAGATAAAGCGTATAAATGTTACATGACTGAAGAAGAATTAGAAGCAGAACGTGAAGGTCAAATCGCACGTGGTGAAACACCTCGTTATGGTGGTAAACACGCACATTTAACAAAAGAAGAACAAGAAGCGTTTGAAGCAGAAGGACGCAAACCTTCAATTCGTTTCCGTGTGCCTAAAGGCAAAGTGTATAAATTTGATGACATGGTTAAAGGTGAAGTGTCATTCGAATCTGATAACATCGGCGACTGGGTTATTGTGAAAAAAGACGGTGTACCGACTTATAACTTTGCGGTAGCTGCAGATGACCATTATATGGAAATCTCAGATGTTATCCGTGGTGATGACCATGTATCAAATACACCAAAACAATTAATGATTTATGAAGCATTCGGTTGGGAACCTCCACGTTTCGGACATATTTCATTGATTGTCAACGAACAACGTAAAAAATTAAGTAAACGTGATGGCCAAATCTTACAATTCATCGAGCAATACCGTGACTTAGGTTACTTGCCAGAAGCATTGTTCAACTTCATCACATTACTTGGTTGGTCACCAGAAGGTGAAGAAGAAATCTTCTCTAAAGAAGAATTCATTAAATTATTCGATGAAAATCGTTTACAAAAATCACCAGCATTCTTCGATAAGAAAAAACTAGCTTGGGTAAACAACCAATATATGAAACAAAAAGACTCAGAAACTGTCTTTGAATTAGCGTTACCTCACTTAATCAATGCAGGGTTGATTCCAGAATCACCTTCAGAAGAAGATTTAGATTGGGGTCGCAAGTTAATTGGTTTATACCAAAAAGAAATGAGTTATGCCGGTGAAATCGTACCGCTTTCTGAAATTTTCTTCAGAGATGAAGTTGCATTAAATGAAGAAGAACAAGAAGTTATCAATGGGGAACAAGTACCTGAATTGATGGAACACTTATATGGCAAACTAGAAGAATTAGAGCCATTTGAAGCGGCTGAAATTAAGAAAACAATTAAAGCTGTACAAAAAGAAACAGGTATCAAAGGTAAACAATTATTTATGCCGATTCGTGTTGCGGTAACAGGCGAAATGCATGGACCGGAATTACCGAATACAATGGAAGTATTAGGTAAAGAAAAGGTATTAAAACGTTTGAAAAAATATCTATAATTTTAGTGGGTAACCTTGCTTGAATTTTCAGCATAAACCACCTATTATTAAAAGTAATTACTACTAAGGATTAGTAGATAATGGTTCAAGTCCAGAGAGTGTGCGGTTGCTGCGAGCACATCTTGAACATTATTGAATGCACCTTGGTTCAGACAATGATAAATACGGGATTTGAGAGAGTATATAAAAATAGTTTTTTTGTATGCTGAAGAAGAGTGGAACCGTGCGAAGCACCTCTGACATTAAGTTGTTAGAGGTGCTTTCGTTATAAATAGGAGGGGAATAACTTGTTTAAAAGAATGAGAGACGATATAAAAATGGTATTCGAACAAGATCCTGCAGCTAAGACATCATTTGAGGTAGTAACAACGTATGCAGGATTGCATGCAGTATGGAATCACTTACTTGCACATAAACTTTATAATAAAAAGCACTACGTGGCTGCACGTATTATTTCACAAATATCACGCTTTTTCACTGGTATTGAAATTCATCCAGGTGCTAAAATCGGCAAACGTTTATTTATCGATCACGGCATGGGTGTGGTCATTGGTGAAACTTGTACGATTGGCGATAACGTTACAATTTATCAAGGTGTCACACTTGGCGGTACTGGCAAAGAAAAAGGTAAACGTCACCCTGACATTGGCGATAATGTCTTAATTGCGGCAGGTTCAAAGATTTTAGGAAATATCAAAGTAGACTCTAATGTCAATATTGGTGCGAACTCAGTTGTATTAACCAATGTACCAAGCTATTCCACAGTTGTCGGTATTCCTGGCCATATCGTGAAACAACATGGTAAACGTATCGGTAAAAACTTTGATCATCTCAACTTACCAGACCCGATTTACGAACAAATGAAACAATTAGAAAAGCAACTAGAGCAAGTGAAGAATGGAGAGATTCAAGATGATTACATTATATAATACATTGACGAGACAGAAAGAACCGTTTAAGCCGATAGAAGAAGGCAAGGTTAAGATGTATGTCTGCGGTCCAACAGTTTATAACTATATTCATATCGGTAATGCACGTCCAGCTATCAACTATGATGTTGTACGTCGTTATTTTGAATATAAAGGTTATGACGTTAATTATGTATCTAACTTTACGGACGTGGATGATAAATTAATCAAACGTTCAAAAGAGTTGAATGAAAGTGTGCAAGAAATCGCTGACCGTTACATTCAAGCTTTTTATGAAGATACAGGTGCGTTGAATGTCAAAAAAGCAACATCTAATCCACGTGTTATGAACCATATGGATGATATCATCACATTTATCCAAAACCTAGTAGAACAAGGTTATGCTTATGAAAGTGAAGGCGATGTTTATTTCAGAACACGTAAGTTTGAAGGATATGGTAAATTAAGTCATCAATCTATTGATGATTTAAAAGTCGGTGCACGTATTGAATCAGGCGAACAAAAAGAAGATGCATTAGACTTCACGTTATGGAAAAAAGCGAAACCTGGAGAAATCAGCTGGGACAGCCCATTCGGCAAAGGACGTCCAGGCTGGCATATCGAGTGCTCAGTGATGGCATATCATGAATTAGGTGAAACGATTGATATCCACGCAGGCGGCAGTGACTTACAATTCCCACACCATGAAAACGAAATTGCACAATCAGAAGCGCATAACCATGCGACATTTGCGAATTACTGGATGCATAATGGTTTCATTAATATCAATAATGAAAAAATGAGTAAGTCATTAGGTAACTTCGTACTTGTACATGACATTATTAAAGAAGTAGACCCTGATGTATTACGTTTCTTTATGATCAGCGTACACTACCGCAGTCCAATCAACTACAACATGGAATTAGTCGAATCTGCGAAAGCTGGTTTAGAACGTATCCGTAATAGTTATCAAGCGATTGAAGAAAGAGAAGCGATTGCTTCAGATATCGAAGATCAATCAGATTATATTGAACAAATTGATGCATTGTTAAAACAATTTGAAACGGTTATGGATGATGACTTCAATACTGCTAATGCGATTACAACTTGGTATGATTTAGCGAAACTTGCGAATAAATATGTGATGGAAAACACAACATCTAAAAAAGTGATTGAACGCTTTAAAGAAGTATTCCAAATCTTCAGCGACGTTTTAGGAGTTCCATTAAAAGGCAAACAACATGATGAATTGTTAGATGAAGACATTGAAGCCTTGATTGAAGAGCGTAATCAAGCGCGTAAAAATAAAGATTATGCACGTGCGGATGAAATCCGTGATGAATTAAAAGCACAAAATATTATCCTTGAAGATACACCGCAAGGCGTGAGATTCAAACGTGGATAATCAAGAAAATATCAAACTGCTGAACCCATTATCTTTAGCATATATGGGGGATGCAGTTTTAGATCAATATGTCAGAACGCATATCATTTTGAAATTGCGTGCAAAACCGAATCGTCTGCATCAACAAGCAAAACGTTTTGTGTCTGCGAAAAGCCAGGCTATTACGTTGGAAAGTTTGATGCAGTCGGATTGGTTTACAGAAGAAGAATTAGAAATTGTGCGCAGAGGGCGTAATGCGAAAAGCCATACAAAAGCGAAAAATACTGACATTCAGACGTATCGTAAAAGCTCTGGTTTGGAAGCGGTGATTGGTTTCTTATATTTAGATCATCAATCAGACCGATTGGAATCATTGCTTGAGCGTATTGTGACTGAAGTCGAAGAAAGGGAGTGAGGATGTGGAAGATTCAGTAATTGTAGGGAGACATGCCGTGAAAGAAGCAATTACTTCTGGGCATCCCATCAACAAGATTTTGATTCAAGATGGCGTGAAAAAGCAACAACTTGATGAAATCTTAAAAAATGCAAAAAAGCAAAAATTGATTGTGCAGACCGTCCCAAAAACGAAATTAGACGGATTAGCTGAAGCACCGCACCAAGGTGTCGCAGCATTGGTTGCACCATATGAATATGTAGAGCTAGATGATTTGCTTGCGAAACTTAAAGCACAAGATCATTTACCAACATTAATGTTACTGGATGGTCTAGAAGACCCGCACAACCTAGGTTCCATTTTAAGAACTGCGGATGCAGCAGGTGTAGATGGTGTCATTATACCGAAACGTCGTTCTGTTGCTTTAACACAAACAGTTGCTAAAGCGTCTGCAGGTGCGATTCAACACATTCCGGTAACACGTGTAACAAACTTATCTCAAACGATGGATAAGTTAAAAGAAGAAGGTTATTGGATTGCAGGGACTGCAGCTGATAACGCAACAGATTACCGTCAAATGAGTGCAGATATGCCACTTGCCATTGTTATCGGTAACGAAGGACATGGTATGAGCCGACTTGTTAAAGAGAAGTGTGATTTTTATATTAAAATCCCTATGGTCGGTCATATTAACAGTTTGAATGCATCTGTTGCCGCAAGCTTAATGATGTATGAAATTTATCGAAAACGTCACCCGGTTGGAGAATAAGCTATGAAGCACAAGGATCGGTATTTAATCATCGACGGTTACAATATGATTGGTCATAGTCGTGCTTTATCAGAATTGGCTAAAGAGAATTTAGAAGAAGCCAGAGAAAAGTTGTTGCTGGCTATCGGCAACTATAAAGCAACTGTGGCAGACGATGTGATATGTGTGTTTGACGCTTATGAACAAGAAGGTAATGAAAGTGAATTTTATTACCACGGGGTACGAACGATTTTCACAAAAGAACATGAAACAGCTGACAGCTTTATAGAACGATTTGTATATGGGTTATATGACAAACATACAACCCATATTGCTGTTGTTACGAGTGATATGAGTGAACAGCACGCCATCTTCGGTACGGGTGCTTATCGTATTTCGTCTCGAGAAATGTGGCAGAACATTAAGTTGAATGAAGCGAGTGTTGAGTCATCAATGAAAACGTTCAATAATAATAAACCTCGAACACGTATCCAACTCACAGATGAAGTATTATCAGAATTTGAAAAAATCAGAAGAGGCGACCAAGAAAAATAAGATTTCTGTACATTGCTTATTTCATCAGCATTCCGCTATGATAAGTTCACTTTTATGAAAGGATCGAACTTACGTAATGCAGAAAACTTCCATACCTCAAGATATTGTCTCTCTTATACATCTTGCACAAATGCATGACGATCACGCGATGCATCAATTACTAGAAGTGTTGCAGCCGTTTATACGCAGTCGGCTGATTCATCCTTCGATTGCACCGCATGATTGTGATGACTTGATACAAGACATCTCCTTAAGAATCAGCAGAAATATTTATCATTTTAAAACGATAGAAACGATTCCGTTTGAACATTATTTCAATCGCTTAGTCAGCACTTCTAAATACGATTATTACAGAAGACAGAAACGGCTGAGATTACAACAAGATTGTCTTGTTCAAGAAGCGGAGTGTAGTTATCGTGCGCAATTGCCATCTGTCGAAGCACAACTCATTTTAAAAGAACGTTCGGAAATTCTGCTTAATTGTTGTAAGAAATTAAGCAAATTAGAGCGAGAAGTAGTACAATATATATTGGATGATTATTCCCCAAGTGAAACAGCACAAGCGATGGATTTAAGTGAAAAGGCGGTTTATAATGCCCTTCATCGTAGTAAAGTGAAGTTACGTAAAATGCAGGAATTATTGGATGCATAATTGCGTTTCGTTACACTTATAGATACAACTTACAATTCACTAGACGTTTGACAATTTGAGGGTTTCTTATGTATAGTTAGTGAGTATTTAATATAGGTAAGGTGAAGGTATTATGAAGAAAGTCCCGCTTAACTGTGAAATTTGCGGCAATAGAAACTATACCGTACCAAAGAACAGCAACCTTGCAGAAAGACTCGTGTTAAAGAAGTATTGCAAAAAGTGCAATGCGCATACAGCACACAAGGAATCGAAGTAATTGCTAAAGGCCAAGATGAAATTATTGATTAATTGGAGGTACGACAATGGCTGAAGATAAAAACAAAAAATCAAAAGCACCAAAAGAGAGTTTCTTCAAAGGCGTTATATCTGAGATGGAGAAAACGAGCTGGCCGACTGGTCAAGAACTCGTGAAATACACAACAATTGTAATTGTTACAGTGTTATTTTTCTTAATCTTCTTCTATGCCTTAGATTTGGGAATCGGTAGATTAATAGAATTAATTAGTTAATGAGGAGTGACAGCATGTCTGAAGAAGTTGGAGCAAAGCGTTGGTATGCCGTGCATACTTACTCTGGCTATGAAAATAAAGTTAAGAAAAATTTAGAAAAACGTGTTGAATCAATGAATATGACAGAACAGATTTTCAGAGTTGTCATACCTGAAGAAGAGGAAACACAAGTTAAAGACGGTAAAGCGAAGAAAATCACGAAAAAAACTTTCCCTGGCTATGTCTTGGTAGAGTTAGTCATGACAGATGAGTCATGGTATGTAGTACGTAATACACCAGGTGTAACAGGATTTGTCGGTTCAGCAGGTGCTGGATCAAAACCTAACCCGCTGTTGCCGGATGAAGTCCGCTTTATTTTAAAACAAATGGGAATGAAAGAAAAAACAATTGATGTTGAAGTCGAAGTTGGAGAACAAGTTCGTATCAAGTCTGGCCCATTTGCCAACCAAGTCGGTGAAGTACAAGAAATCGAAGCAGATAAATTCAAGCTTACAGTATTAGTAGATATGTTTGGCAGAGAAACTCCGGTTGAAGTTGAGTTTGATCAAATCGAAAAATTGTAATTCGAATAGGTGTTGATTTTACAATTTTTCAATGATATAATACTATGGTCGTCCTTTGGAAGAAGGAGGCCATTTCGTCACGAAATGTTTTAAGAGTGGGAGGGCAAAATTGAGCCCTGTGACCACATCACGATATCAAGGAGGTGCACATCGTGGCTAAAAAAGTAGAAAAAGTAGTTAAATTGCAAATTCCTGCAGGTAAAGCGAACCCAGCACCACCAGTTGGTCCAGCATTAGGTCAAGCAGGTGTGAACATTATGGGATTCTGTAAAGAATTCAACGCGAGAACACAAGAACAAGCAGGTTTAATCATTCCGGTAGAAATCAGTGTGTATGAGGATCGCTCATTTACATTCATCACTAAAACTCCACCGGCTCCAGTACTACTTAAAAAAGCAGCTGGCGTTGACAAAGGTTCTGGTGAACCTAACAAAAACAAAGTTGCTACAGTAACTAAAGATCAAGTACGTGAAATCGCTGAAACTAAAATGCCTGACTTAAACGCAGCAGACATCGAAGCAGCAATGCGTATTGTTGAAGGTACTGCTCGTAGTATGGGTATCACTGTAGAATAATAGCGTAAAGATGAGTTTGCTCATCTAACGAAACGAATAACAATCAGAAACGTGAAACAAACATGGCAGATGACAGTAAAGTTAATCCAATGAATAAAAATTGCGAACAGCTCACAAGGTCATCTGCTCTTAACTTGCATAAGCAAGTAATGTGGGAGGACATTCCGCTAAAACCACTAAAGGAGGAAATATAAATGGCTAAAAAAGGTAAAAAGTATCTAGATGCTGCTAAAAAAGTTGACCGTAATACTTATTACGCTGTTGAAGAAGCAATCAGCTTAGCTAAAGAAACTAGCGTTGCAAACTTCGACGCTTCTGTAGAAGTAGCATTCCGTTTAGGTATCGATACTCGTAAAAATGACCAGCAAATCCGTGGTGCAGTAGTATTACCACACGGTACTGGTAAAACACAACGTGTATTAGTATTCGCGAAAGGTGACAAAGCTGCTGAAGCAGAAGCAGCTGGCGCTGATTACGTAGGCGAATCAGAATACGCTAACAAAATCCAACAAGGCTGGTTCGACTTCGATGTAGTTGTAGCTACACCGGACATGATGGGCGAAGTTGGTAAATTAGGTCGTGTATTAGGACCTAAAGGTTTAATGCCTAACCCTAAAACTGGCACAGTAACTATGGATGTTAAAAAAGCGGTTGAAGAAATCAAAGCAGGTAAAGTAGAATACCGTGCTGAGAAAGCTGGTATCGTCCACGCTTCAATCGGTAAAGTATCATTCAGTACTGAGGATTTAGTTGATAACTTCAACACTATCCAAGATGTATTAGCAAAAGCTAAACCAGCTTCAGCTAAAGGTACTTACTTCAAGTCTGTTGCAGTTTCAACTACAATGGGTCCTGGTGTTAAAGTAGATACTTCAAACTTCAAACTATAATATAAATGAAATTTAAGAACTAGAGAAAATGTAAAAGTTGCAAAGTGCCAATCGTATCGATTCATATCTGAGACAGCTGAAAATATTTTCTCTAGTTTTTTTAATTACTTATTGACATATCACATTGAAACAGTTATATTGATAAATGTGATTATTTTACCTAAGACAGTAGGAGTTAGAGATAACTTAAAACTTGATCCTACCGAGGCTAAAATTGACTTGAACGTGAACTATGAAACTTTCAAGCACTTTTTGCCGTAGGGTGAAAGTGCTTTTTTTATTGGGTAAAGCTCAAAAAAAGCACCGAACAAAATATGTATGGAGGTGTCTAAATGTCTGGAATTATTGAAGCGAAAAAACAATTAGTTGAACAAATCGCTGATCAACTTAAAAATTCTGTTTCAACAGTAATCGTAGATTACCGTGGTTTAACAGTAGAAGAAGTAACAGAATTACGTAAACAATTACGTGAAGCTGGTGTTGAGTACAAAGTTTACAAAAACACTATGTTACGTCGTGCTGCTGAACAAGCGGGAATCGAAGGTCTTGACGAATTCTTAACAGGTCCAACAGCTGTTGCAACAACTACTGACGATGTAGTTGCTCCTGCAAAAGTTATCGCTGGATTTGCTAAAGATCACGAAGCTTTAGAAATTAAAACAGGCGTAATGGAAGGTAGCGTTATCTCAGCAGAAGAAGTTAAAACTGTTGGTTCATTACCATCACACGACGGTCTTGTTTCTATGTTACTTTCTGTATTACAAGCTCCTGTACGCAACTTCGCTTATGCGGTTAAAGCAGTTGGAGAATCTAAAGAAGAAGAAAGTGCTGAATAATCAGTACACACAATTAATTATTTAAAAAATGGAGGAAATATATAATGGCTAATCAAGAACAAATCATTGAAGCAATTAAAGAAATGTCAGTATTAGAATTAAATGACTTAGTAAAAGCAATCGAAGAAGAATTTGGTGTAACTGCAGCAGCTCCAGTAGCAGCAGCAGGTGCAGCAGGCGGCGGAGACGCAGCAGCAGAAAAAACTGAATTTGACGTTGAGTTAACTTCAGCTGGTTCATCTAAAATCAAAGTTGTTAAAGCTGTTAAAGACGCAACTGGTTTAGGATTGAAAGACGCTAAAGAATTAGTAGACAACGCTCCTAAAGTAATCAAAGAAGCTTTACCTAAAGAAGAAGCTGAAAAACTTAAAGAAACATTAGAAGAAGTTGGCGCAACTGTAGAATTAAAATAATTCTATTGCCACAGCCAATAACTAAATGAAAAGAGAACGAGGCTAATAACCATTGTTAATGTGTGAAACTTAGTTTCACAGCCTGAATTCTTTGAGAAATGAAAACCCCGTTATTGAGTTAACGGGGTTTTTCTAATGAGTACAACTCATTATAGAACGAAAGGTATTTATAGCAAATGACTGATGAAATGTGTATCCTTAAAGTAAAGGGTAGACTTGTCTTTGTTGAAATGGAAGAGTATACTCGAACAGCTTCTAATGTAAAGTAATGAGGTGTAAGCATGAGTCATTATTATGACAAAGATCCTAAAGTTGAAAGTCATAAAGAGACATTTAAATACCATTATCATCAAAACGAATTGAATCTAGTGACTGATGCAGGTGTATTTTCTAAAGGGAAAATAGACTTTGGCTCAGATTTATTAGTTCGTACGTTTTTAAAAGAACATCCACCAGGACCTAAGAAGACGATTGTTGATGTGGGTTGCGGTTATGGACCGATTGGTTTGATGATTGCGAAAGTATCTCCGCATCACCATGTTATTATGTTGGATGTGAACCACCGAGCACTAGATTTAGCAAAAGAAAATAGTGAGAAAAACCATATTGAAAATGTCACTGTAAAAGAGAGTGATGGTTTAGCTGAAGTTCCGGATAATTCTTGTGACATGATCGTGACGAACCCGCCAATCAGGGCAGGGAAGTCAGTGGTTCATGGCATTTTAGAAGACGCACATGAGAAGTTGAGAGCTGAAGGTGAATTATACGTTGTAATTCAGAAAAAGCAAGGTATGCCTTCGGCGAAAAAGAAGATGGAAGCTGTTTTTGGTAATGTAGAAACCCTAACCAAAGAGAAAGGGTATTACATTTTGAAAAGCAAGCGTTAACCATTGACAACCATATTAATTTCTGATATAGTTATAGAATGTAAAAATTTATGTTCAAGAAGTGTGTACTTTTACGTATAAAATAACAAAGTAAATCTTTAATAACGCAGAATAGAAAATGGTGTCATCGGGTGTGCTGCCGTTTTCTTTTTGTCTTGTTACCGTTTTGTTTATTTTAATATGTAAGAGACATTCGAACAATTTTTGAGGGGTGAATCTGTTTGGCAGGTAAATTTGTCCAATATGGAAGACATCGTAAACGTAGAAATTACGCGAGAATTTCTGAGGTTTTAGAATTACCAAACCTTATTGAAATTCAAACTAAATCTTATGAATGGTTCTTAAAAGAAGGCTTATTAGAAATGTTCCGTGACATTTCTCCAATCGAAGACTTCACAGGCAACCTTTCTTTAGAATTTGTAGATTATAGATTGGGTGAACCGAAATACGATTTAGAGGAATCTAAGAACCGCGACGCAACTTATGCTGCACCTCTTCGTGTCAAAGTGCGTCTTATTAACAAAGAAACAGGAGAAGTGAAAGACCAAGAAGTCTTCATGGGTGATTTCCCATTAATGACTGATACAGGTACTTTCGTGATCAATGGTGCTGAGCGTGTTATTGTATCACAATTAGTTCGTTCTCCATCCGTATACTTCAATGAAAAAATCGATAAAAATGGTCGTGAAAACTATGATGCGACAGTAATTCCTAACCGTGGTGCTTGGTTAGAATTCGAAACTGATGCGAAAGACATCGTTTACGTTCGTATCGATAGAACAAGAAAATTACCATTAACTGTATTATTACGTGCTTTAGGTTATTCAACTGATCAATCAATTATTGATTTATTAGGTGACAACGAATACCTACGTAACACTTTAGAAAAAGATGGTACTGAAAATACAGATCAAGCACTATTAGAAATTTATGAACGTTTACGCCCTGGCGAACCACCTACAGTAGAAAACGCGAAAAGCTTGCTTTACTCTCGTTTCTTCGATCCGAAACGTTATGACTTAGCAAGTGTTGGTCGCTATAAAATGAACAAAAAACTTCATTTGAAACATCGTTTATTCAACCAAAAATTGGCTGAACCGATTGTTAATACTGAAACAGGTGAAATTGTTGCTGAAGAAGGCACAGTTTTAGACCGTCGTAAACTAGACGAAATTATGGATGTTTTAGAATCTAACGCAAACATCGAAGTGGATGAGTTAGATGACAGCATCGTAAACGAACCTGTTGAAACACAATCAATTAAAATTTATGTACCGAATGATGAAGAAGGCCGTACAACAACAGTTATCGGTAATGCATTCCCTGATTCAGAAGTGAAATGTATTACACCAGCTGACATTGTTGCGTCAATGTCTTACTTCTTCAACTTATTGTATGGTGTAGGTCAAACAGATGATATTGACCACTTAGGTAACCGTCGTTTACGTTCAGTAGGCGAATTACTTCAAAACCAATTCAGAATCGGTTTATCAAGAATGGAACGTGTCGTTCGTGAAAGAATGTCTATTCAAGATACAGATTCTATTACACCACAACAACTTATCAACATTCGTCCAGTGATTGCATCTATCAAAGAATTCTTTGGTAGCTCTCAATTATCACAATTCATGGACCAAGCGAACCCATTAGCAGAGTTGACACATAAACGTCGTCTATCTGCACTTGGACCTGGTGGTTTAACACGTGAACGTGCACAAATGGAAGTACGTGACGTGCATTACTCTCACTATGGCCGTATGTGTCCAATCGAGACACCAGAGGGTCCGAACATCGGTTTAATCAACTCATTATCAAGTTATGCGCGTGTTAATGAATTTGGTTTCATTGAAACACCATATCGTAAAGTTGACCATGAGAAAAATGCGGTAACAGATCAAATCGATTACCTTACTGCAGACGAAGAAGACAGCTATGTTGTTGCGCAAGCGAACTCACGTTTAGATGACGAAGGTCGTTTCTTAGACGAAGAAATCGTTTGTCGTTTCCGTGGTAACAACACAACTATGGATAGAGAGAAAATGGACTATATGGACGTTTCTCCTAAACAAGTTGTATCTGCAGCGACAGCATGTATCCCATTCTTAGAAAACGATGACTCTAACCGTGCGTTAATGGGTGCGAACATGCAACGTCAAGCAGTACCATTGATGAACCCTGAATCTCCATTCGTAGGTACAGGTATGGAACATGTGGCTGCACGTGACTCAGGTGCTGCTGTAATCAACAAGCATTTTGGTCGTGTAGAACATGTAGAATCTAATGAAATTAAAGTACGTCGTATTATTGAAGAAGATGGTCAAGAATACGAAGGCGAAGTAGATGCGTATAGATTAGCTAAATTCAAACGTTCTAACTCAGGTACTTGTTATAACCAACGCCCAATTGTTAAAGTCGGCGACGTTGTATCTCAAGGTGAAATCTTAGCAGATGGTCCTTCAATGGAACTTGGTGAGATGGCACTTGGACGTAACGTAGTAGTCGGATTCATGACTTGGGACGGTTATAACTATGAGGATGCTGTTATCATGAGTGAACGTCTTGTTAAAGATGACGTTTATACTTCTATTCATATTGAAGAATATGAATCTGAAGCACGTGATACAAAACTTGGACCTGAAGAAATTACACGTGACATTCCTAACGTTGCTGAAAGCGCACTTAAAAACTTAGATGAACGCGGTATCGTTTATGTAGGTGCAGAAGTGAAAGATGGCGACATCTTAGTTGGTAAAGTAACACCTAAAGGTGTAACTGAATTAACTGCTGAGGAACGTTTATTACACGCAATCTTCGGTGAAAAAGCACGTGAAGTTCGTGATACGTCATTACGTGTACCACATGGTGCAGGCGGTATCGTACTAGATGTCAAAGTCTTCAATCGTGAAGATGGCGATGATTCATTATCTCCAGGTGTAAACCAATTAGTACGTGTTTACATCGTTCAAAAACGTAAAATCCACGTTGGGGATAAAATGTGCGGTCGTCACGGTAACAAAGGGGTTATCTCTAAGATTGTTCCTGAAGAAGATATGCCTTACTTACCAGACGGCACACCAATCGATATCATGTTAAACCCACTAGGTGTACCATCACGTATGAACATCGGACAAGTACTTGAATTACACTTAGGTATGGCGGCTAAAAACTTAGGAATCCATGTAGCTTCACCAGTATTCGATGGTGCCAACGATGATGATGTATGGTCTACGATCGAAGAAGCAGGTATGGCAAGAGATGGTAAAACTGTTTTATATGATGGACGTACAGGTGAACCATTCGATAACCGTATCTCTGTTGGTGTAATGTACATGTTGAAACTTGCACACATGGTTGACGACAAATTACATGCGCGTTCAACTGGACCATACTCACTTGTTACACAACAACCACTTGGTGGTAAAGCACAATTCGGTGGACAACGTTTCGGTGAGATGGAGGTATGGGCACTTGAAGCTTATGGTGCTGCATACACATTGCAAGAAATCCTAACTTATAAATCTGATGACACTGTAGGTCGTGTAAAAACTTATGAAGCGATCGTTAAAGGTGAAAACATCTCTAGACCAAGTGTTCCGGAATCATTCCGCGTATTGATGAAAGAATTACAAAGTTTAGGTCTTGATGTTAAAGTCATGGATGAAAATGATAAAGAAATTGAAATGTCAGATATGGATGAAGACGATGTGCACGATCATAAAGTAAACATCCAACAATCTTCAATTCCTGAATCACAAAAAGAAACAACTGACTAATTCATTTCGGTGTTCAATAAGCAAATAGCGTAATGTTAAAAATTCAAATATTGTAAGGCTGCATTAGGCAATGTATTGCATTGCCTTTATGCACCTTTAATATTTTTCAATTTATTGATCATTTATCAATCAAATAGCACAGCTAATCTAAATTGAAGGAGGTAGGCTCCTTGATTGATGTAAATAATTTCCATTATATGAAAATCGGCCTTGCTTCACCTGAAAAGATTCGTTCATGGTCATACGGTGAAGTTAAGAAACCTGAAACAATCAACTATCGTACTTTAAAACCTGAAAAAGATGGTTTATTCTGTGAAAGAATTTTCGGACCTACAAAAGACTGGGAATGTAGTTGCGGTAAGTACAAACGTGTACGTTATAAAGGCATGGTTTGTGACCGTTGCGGCGTTGAAGTAACGAAATCAAAAGTACGTCGTGAAAGAATGGGCCACATTGAACTTGCGGCACCAGTTTCACACATTTGGTACTTCAAAGGTATCCCAAGTCGTATGGGTCTACTATTAGATATGTCTCCAAGATCACTTGAAGAAGTTATCTACTTCGCATCATATGTTGTGGTTGATCCAGGCCCAACAGGTCTTGAGAAAAAATCATTACTTTCTGAAGCAGAATTCAGAGACTATTATGATAAATTCCCTGGTCAATTCGTAGCGAAAATGGGTGCTGAAGGTATTAAAGACCTATTATCTGAAATTGACTTAGATGAAGAGTTGAAAGACTTACGTACTGAATTAGAATCAGCAACTGGACAAAGATTGACTCGTGCAATCAAACGTTTAGAAGTTGTTGAATCATTCAGAAACTCTGGTAACGAACCTTCATGGATGATTTTGGATGTACTTCCAATTATCCCACCAGAAATCCGTCCAATGGTTCAATTAGACGGCGGACGTTTTGCGACAAGTGACTTGAACGACTTATACCGTCGTGTTATCAACCGTAATAACCGTTTGAAACGTTTATTAGACTTAGGTGCGCCTGGTATTATCGTTCAAAACGAAAAACGTATGTTGCAAGAAGCAGTAGACGCATTAATCGATAATGGTCGTCGTGGCCGTCCAGTAACTGGTCCAGGTAACCGTCCATTAAAATCACTTTCACATATGTTGAAAGGTAAACAAGGTCGTTTCCGTCAAAACTTATTAGGTAAACGTGTTGACTACTCTGGTCGTTCTGTTATCGCAGTAGGTCCAGGACTTAAAATGTATCAATGTGGTCTACCTAAAGAAATGGCGTTAGAATTATTCAAACCTTTCGTAATGAAAGAATTAGTTCAACGCGAAATTGCGACAAATATCAAAAATGCGAAAAGCAAAATTGAACGTATGGAAGATGAAGTATGGGATGTTTTAGAAGACGTTATCAAAGAACACCCAGTACTCCTTAACCGTGCTCCAACATTGCACAGACTAGGTATCCAAGCGTTCGAACCAACATTAGTTGAAGGCCGTGCGATTCGTTTACATCCATTGGTAACAACAGCTTATAACGCTGACTTCGATGGTGACCAAATGGCCGTTCACGTACCTTTATCTAAAGAAGCACAAGCAGAAGCACGTATGTTAATGCTTGCAGCTCAAAACATCTTGAACCCTAAAGATGGTAAACCAGTTGTTACACCATCACAAGATATGGTACTTGGTAACTATTACCTTACTTTAGAACGTAAAGATGCAGTGAATACAGGTGCAATCTTTAACGATGCAAATGAAGTATTGAAAGCATACCAAAATGGTTATGTACACTTGCATACACGTATTGGTGTACATGCAGGTTCATTCAATAACCCTACATTCACTGAAGAACAAAATCGTAAGATCTTGACGACAACTGTCGGTAAAGTAATCTTTAACGAAATCATTCCGGATTCATTTGCTTATATTAATGAACCGTCTCAAACAAACTTAGAAGATAAAACACCTGATAAATACTTCGTCAGCGCAAGCGAATTAGGCGAAGGCGGCTTAAAAGCATACTTTGAAGACCAAGAACTTGTTGAACCATTCAACAAAAAATTCTTAGGAAATATCATTGCAGAAGTGTTCAATCGCTTCAGCATTACTGATACATCAATGATGCTTGACCGTATGAAAGACTTAGGTTTCAAATACTCTTCTAAAGCAGGTATCACTGTTGGTGTATCTGACATCGTGGTATTACCTGATAAACAAGAAATCTTAGATGAACACGAAAAATTAGTTGAACGTGTTCAAAAACAATATAACCGTGGTTTAATCACTGAAGAAGAACGTTACAATGCTGTCGTTGAAATTTGGACAGATGCTAAGGATGAAATTCAAGGTAAATTGATGAAATCCCTAGAAAAAACGAACCCAATCTTCATGATGAGTGACTCTGGTGCTCGTGGTAACGCATCTAACTTTACTCAGTTAGCTGGTATGCGTGGTCTGATGGCCGCACCATCTGGTAAAATCATCGAGTTACCAATCACATCTTCATTCCGTGAAGGTTTAACAGTGTTAGAGTACTTCATCTCTACTCACGGTGCGCGTAAAGGTCTTGCCGATACAGCACTTAAAACTGCCGATTCAGGTTACCTTACTCGTCGTCTTGTTGACGTTGCGCAAGATGTTATCGTTCGTGAAGAAGATTGCGGAACTGACCGTGGTCTACTTGTATCTGACATCAAAGAAGGTACAGAAATGATCGAACCATTCATCGAGCGTATTGAAGGCCGTTACTCTAAAGAAACGGTACGTCATCCAGAAACTGATGAAGTTCTTGTGAAACCAGATCAATTGATTACACCAGAAATCGCAAAACGCATCACTGATGCAGGCATTGAACAAATGTACATCCGTTCAGCATTTACATGTAATACACGTCATGGTGTATGTGAAAAATGTTACGGTAAAAACCTTGCGACTGGTGAAAAAGTTGAAGTGGGTGAAGCGGTTGGTACAATCGCAGCACAATCTATCGGTGAACCAGGTACACAGCTTACAATGCGTACCTTCCATACAGGTGGGGTAGCCGGAAGCGATATCACTCAAGGTCTTCCACGTATCCAAGAGATCTTCGAAGCACGTAACCCTAAAGGTCAAGCAGTTATTACTGACATTGAAGGTACAGTCGAAGACATCAAACTTGCGAAAGACCGTCAACAAGAAATCGTGATCAAAGGTGCTAACGAAACAAGATCTTATCTTGCTTCAGGTACTTCACGTCTTAAAGTTGAAAAAGGCCAACACGTTGAACGCGGTGAAGTCTTAACTGAAGGTTCTATCGAACCTAAGAACTACTTATCAGTAGCAGGCTTAAATGCGACAGAAAGCTACTTGCTTAAAGAAGTTCAA
Source organism: Staphylococcus simulans (assembly GCF_025561465.1). NCBI lineage: Bacteria > Bacillati > Bacillota > Bacilli > Caryophanales > Staphylococcaceae > Staphylococcus > Staphylococcus simulans. Next base: position 2,419,381 of record NZ_CP095100.1, on the reverse strand, counting down.
AAAGTTTACCGTATGCAAGGTGTAGAAATCGACGATAAACACGTTGAGGTTATGGTTCGTCAAATGTTACGTAAAGTACGTATCATTGAAGCTGGTGATACAAAACTATTACCAGGTTCATTAGTAGACATCCACAACTTTACAGATGCAAACAGAGAAGCATTCAAAGACCGTAAACGTCCAGCAACTGCAAAACCAGTATTGCTTGGTATTACGAAAGCGTCTCTTGAAACAGAAAGCTTCTTATCAGCAGCATCATTCCAAGAAACAACTCGTGTTCTTACAGATGCAGCCATCAAAGGTAAACGCGATGACTTACTTGGTCTTAAAGAGAACGTTATTATCGGTAAATTGATTCCTGCAGGTACAGGTATGAGACGTTATAGCGAAGCTAAATACGAAAAACATATCGACCCTCAAGTGAAAGAAGCAGTTGAGGAACTTGCAGCGGATACAAATACACCGCAATAATAAACTTTAGATTATAAATCAGCCAATACCACTTTCTGAATTAGAAAGCCGGTATTGGCTTTTCTATTCTTTGAAATACAGAGAGGATTAAGGATATCTGTTGAAATTTTCACCGAATTTGTTATCATTAAAAAAGTCAGCATTATATTAAATAATTGTGTTGACGCAACCTATGGAAAGTGTTACTATTATAAAGGTTGATGCAAGCAGAACTTTGGAGGATAATCAATGTCTAATGAAAAAGTTGCACGCTTAAACAAACACCATAAGGTTGTTGGTTTGAAAGAGACGCTCAAAGCTCTCAAGAAGAACCAAGTTACATCATTGATTATTGCTCAAGACGTTGAAGTTTATTTGCTGTCAGACGTGTTAAGTAAGATCAATCATAGCGATATTCCTGTTTCATTTTTCGAAAGTAAAAAAGCTTTAGGAGAATATGCAGGTATCAACGTAGATGCAGCAGTCGTTGCTCTATTGAAATGAGAATTAGTAAGTAATTGCGCTTACTAAATTTTATTTAACCTAAAAATGAACCACCTGGATGTGTGGGATTATAAAACAGGAGAGGAGGACATCTTAAATGCCTACTATTAACCAATTAGTACGTAAACCAAGAAAAAGCAAAGCTAAGAAATCAGATTCACCAGCTTTGAACAAAGGTTTTAACAGTATGAGAAAACAATTTACTGACTTGAACTCACCACAAAAACGTGGCGTATGTACTCGTGTTGGTACAATGACACCTAAAAAACCTAACTCAGCGTTACGTAAATATGCTCGTGTTCGTTTATCAAACAACATCGAAGTAAACGCATATATCCCTGGTATCGGCCATAACTTACAAGAACACAGTGTTGTACTTGTACGTGGAGGTCGTGTAAAAGACTTACCTGGTGTGCGTTACCATATCGTTCGTGGTGCACTTGATACTTCAGGTGTAGAAGGTCGTATGCAAAGCCGTTCATTATACGGTACAAAACGTCCTAAAAAATAAGTTTAAGATTACGTAAATTTTCGAGATAAATTTTGAGATTATACTATAATATGAAGGGAGGACTCTGATTATGCCTCGTAAAGGATCAGTACCAAAAAGAGACGTCTTACCAGATCCAATTCACAACTCTAAGTTAGTGACTAAATTGATTAACAAAATCATGTTAGATGGTAAGCGCGGAACAGCTCAAAGAATTCTTTATTCAGCATTTGACCTTGTACAAGAACGCAGTGGTCGTGATGCAATGGAAGTATTCGATGAAGCAATTAACAATATCATGCCAGTATTAGAAGTTAAAGCACGCCGTGTAGGTGGCTCTAACTATCAAGTACCTGTAGAAGTACGTCCAGAGCGTCGTACGACTTTAGGTTTACGTTGGTTAGTTAACTATTCACGTCTTCGTGGTGAAAAAACTATGGAAGAACGTTTAGCTAACGAAATCTTAGATGCAGCTAACAATACAGGTGGCGCAGTTAAGAAACGTGAAGATGTACACAAAATGGCTGAAGCGAACAAAGCATTCGCTCATTACCGCTGGTAAGATTCAAGGTTTAACCCTGAGCGTGTTCAAATGGTATATTCCAAGGCATGCTTAGGGCATCGCCATATTCAAAGTATTTACTCAAGTAATTACTGGAAGGAGAAAAAATACAATGGCTAGAGACTTTTCTTTGGAAAAAACTCGTAACATTGGTATCATGGCCCACATTGACGCTGGTAAAACAACTACAACTGAACGTATCTTGTTTTACACAGGTCGTATCCACAAAATTGGTGAAACTCACGATGGTGGGGCACAAATGGACTGGATGGAACAAGAACAAGACCGTGGTATCACAATCACATCAGCAGCAACAACTGCACAATGGCATGATTACCGTGTCAACATTATCGATACACCAGGACACGTAGACTTCACAGTTGAGGTTGAACGTTCATTACGTGTACTTGACGGTGCGGTTACAGTACTTGATGCTCAATCAGGTGTTGAACCACAAACTGAAACAGTTTGGCGTCAAGCTACAACTTATGGAGTTCCTCGTATCGTATTCGTAAACAAAATGGACAAAATCGGTGCGAACTTCGAATACGCAGTAAGCACTTTACATGATCGTTTGGATGCAAACGCTCAAGCTGTTCAATTACCAATCGGTGCTGAAGACGAATTCGAAGCAATCATTGACTTAGTTACAATGAAATGTTTCCAATACAATGGTGAATTCGGTGAAGAAGTCGTAGAAATCGAAATTCCAGAAGACTACAAAGCGAAAGCAGCTGAAGCTCGCGAAACATTAATCGAATCAGTTGCAGAAGTTAACGAAGACTTAATGGAAAAATATCTTGAAGGTGAAGAAATTTCAGTTGACGAATTGAAAGCAGCAATCCGTCAAGCTACTTTAGATATCGAATTCTACCCAGTACTTTGCGGTACTGCATTCAAAAACAAAGGTGTTCAATTAATGCTTGACGCTGTAATTGATTACCTACCATCACCATTAGATGTTAAACCAATCATTGGTCACCGTGCTAGCAATCCTGATGAAGAAATCGTTGCTAGAGCAGATGATGATGCAGAATTCGCTGCATTAGCATTCAAAGTTATGACTGACCCTTACGTTGGTAAATTAACATTCTTCCGTGTGTACTCAGGTACTATGAACTCTGGTTCATACGTGAAAAACTCTACTAAAGACAAACGTGAACGTGTAGGTCGTTTACTACAAATGCACGCGAACACTCGTAAAGAAATCAGCACAGTTTACTCAGGCGATATCGCAGCTGCGGTAGGTCTTAAAGAAACTGGTACTGGTGACACTTTATGTGGTGAGAAAAATGACATTATCTTGGAATCAATGGAATTCCCAGAACCTGTTATTCACTTGTCAGTAGAACCAAAATCTAAAGCTGACCAAGATAAAATGACTCAAGCTTTAGTTAAATTACAAGAAGAAGACCCAACATTCCATGCACACACTGATGAAGAAACTGGACAAGTTATCATCGGCGGTATGGGTGAGCTTCACTTAGACATTCTTGTAGACCGTATGAAAAAAGAATTTAACGTTGAAGCTAACGTTGGTGCGCCAATGGTTTCATACCGTGAAACATTCAAAACACCAGCTAAAGTTCAAGGTAAATTCTCTCGTCAATCTGGTGGTCGTGGTCAATACGGTGATGTTCACATTGAATTCACACCAAACGAAGTTGGCGCAGGATTCGAATTCGAAAACGCTATCGTTGGTGGTGTAGTTCCACGTGAATACATTCCATCAGTTGAAGCTGGTCTTAAAGATGCTATGGAAAACGGTGTATTAGCTGGTTACCCATTAATCGACGTTAAAGCTAAACTTTACGATGGTTCTTACCATGATGTCGATTCATCTGAAATGGCCTTCAAAATCGCTGCTTCATTAGCACTTAAAGAAGCTGCTAAAGTTGCAGATCCAGTAATCTTAGAACCAATGATGAAAGTTGAAATCTTAATGCCTGAAGAATACATGGGTGACATCATGGGTGACGTAACAGCTCGTCGTGGACGTGTTGATGGTATGGAACCTCGTGGTAACGCTCAAATGGTTCGTGCATTCGTACCACTTTCAGAAATGTTCGGTTACGCAACTTCATTACGTTCTAACACTCAAGGTCGCGGTACTTACACTATGTACTTCGATCACTATGAAGAAGTACCTAAATCAATTTCTGAAGAAATCATCAAGAAAAATAAAGGTGAATAATTAAATTCCCTTTAGGAACTTGCACAAGAACTGACTTGACAGGTCTCCTGAATTGATTTTTTGCGGAAAATGCTTTATAAAGGAATTAGTCCTTTATACAACTTAACAATAAAGCTCTCATGATGGTGAGAAACTATCATGAGAGATAATTTAAATAACTTTTTAACAAGAAGAGGAGAGATTTCATAATGGCTAAAGAAAAATTCGATCGCTCAAAAGAACATGCCAATATTGGTACTATCGGTCACGTTGACCATGGTAAAACAACATTAACAGCTGCAATCGCAACTGTATTAGCAAAAAATGGTGACACTGTAGCACAATCATACGACATGATTGACAACGCTCCAGAAGAAAAAGAACGTGGTATTACAATCAATACTTCACACATCGAGTATCAAACTGACAAACGTCACTATGCTCACGTTGACTGCCCAGGACACGCTGACTATGTTAAAAACATGATCACTGGTGCTGCTCAAATGGACGGCGGTATCTTAGTAGTATCTGCTGCAGATGGTCCAATGCCACAAACTCGTGAACACATCTTATTATCACGTAACGTTGGTGTACCAGCTTTAGTTGTATTCTTAAACAAAGCTGACATGGTTGACGACGAAGAATTATTAGAATTAGTTGAAATGGAAGTTCGTGACTTATTATCTGAATACGACTTCCCTGGTGACGATGTACCAGTTATCGTTGGTTCTGCATTAAAAGCTTTAGAAGGCGACCCAGAATACGAACAAAAAATCTTAGACTTAATGCAAGCTGTAGATGACTACATCCCAACTCCAGAACGTGACTCTGATAAACCATTCATGATGCCAGTTGAGGACGTATTCTCAATCACTGGTCGTGGTACTGTAGCAACAGGCCGTGTTGAACGTGGTCAAATCAAAGTCGGTGAAGAAGTTGAAATCATCGGTATCACTGAAGAAAGCAAGAAAACAACAGTTACAGGTGTAGAAATGTTCCGTAAATTATTAGACTACGCTGAAGCTGGTGACAACATCGGTGCTTTATTACGTGGTGTTGCACGTGAAGACGTACAACGTGGACAAGTATTAGCAGCTCCTGGCTCTATTACTCCACACACAAAATTCAAAGCTGATGTTTACGTTTTATCTAAAGAAGAAGGTGGACGTCATACTCCATTCTTCACTAACTACCGCCCACAATTCTACTTCCGTACTACTGACGTAACTGGCGTTGTTCACTTACCAGAAGGTACTGAAATGGTTATGCCTGGCGATAACGTAGAAATGACTGTTGAATTAATCGCTCCAATCGCGATTGAAGACGGTACTCGTTTCTCTATCCGTGAAGGTGGACGTACTGTAGGATCAGGCGTTGTTACTGAAATCCAAGCATAATTTCGACTTAACTTAAGTTGATTTTTAATAGAGAGCTCCTCTTGTGAGGGGCTCTTTTTTTACATATTTTTCTATTGATATGCTCTAGTCGTGTGTTGTTTAACATAAAAAATGCGTACACATCATTTCTACATGTGTACGCATTTTTGTTTTGATTTAAAGACGTTCAGAAGATAAAACATTTTCTAATTCTAATATTTTTAAGAACTCGGCAGCTGCGTATTTCAATGCAGCTTCATCAATATCAAAGTAAGGGTTATGGTGAGGATAGTCTGTACCTTTTTGCGCATTACCACATCCTGTTAGAAAGAAAGTGCCAGGTCTCACACGTTGATAAGCTGAGAAATCTTCGCCCACCATCATCATATCTGCTTCAGTAAAGCGTAAATTCATATCATGAGCGGCTTGCTTAACTGTTTCATAAGCTTGTTCATTATTATGAACAGGGACATAGCCACGTTCATAATCCATTGTGTATTCAATATCATTCGCAAGCGCAAGCCCTTGTAGAAGCTTATCAAGTTTATTCATGATATGTGTTTGGAGCTCAGAATCAAATGTGCGCACTGTACCGCGACACATCGCAGAGTCGGGGATCACACTATCTGATGAACCGGCTTGAATCATTCCGAAAGTAACCACAGCTTGTTTAATCGGATCGACCGTACGTGAAACGATTTTTTGTGCGCTTAGAATAAATTCAGCTAATATCACAATCGGGTCGATCGTTTCATGCGGTTTAGCACCGTGACCGCCTTGACCTTGAATGGTAACGGTAAATTCATCAGGTGAAGCCATCATGGCGCCTGGACGTGAATAAATGATGCCTGTGGGATAACCACTCCATAGGTGGTTGCCGTAAATACTGTCTACACCTTCTAAAGCACCGTCATCAATCATTTGTTGGGCACCGCCAGGAACAATTTCTTCACCATATTGAAAGATTAATACGACGTTGCCTTTTAAATGTGCTAAATGTTCATTAATAATTTGAGCAACGCCTAAGAGAATCGCAGTATGGCCATCGTGACCGCACGCATGCATACATCCTTCATTTTTAGAACGATAAGGTTTGTCGTTCAGTTCAGTAATCGGAAGGGCATCGAAGTCAGCACGTAAGGCGACTGTCGGGCCTTCGCCTTGGCCTTTAAATGTTGCGACAATACCGTTTTTTCCTACAGGTCTACGAATCGTACAGTCTAATTGTTCGAGCTGATTAACGATATAGTCGTGGGTGTTATGTTCTGAAAATGATAACTCAGGATATTGATGGAGATGTCTTCTGAGTTGAATCATAGTTTTTTCTTTATCGTGCGCAAGTTGATACCAATTCAACATGGTATTCACCTCTTCTGTAATTAATATAGATGTCCTTATTATAGCACGCGTTTCACAGAATAAACTTAAAACGTTCATGTTAAAATAACGCGTCATTTCGACCTTTTAATATACAAAATTTTGTTTTTTCAAAATAACTAATCAGTGTTAACTTTTCTATTATAATAAAATACGTTATGATATATGTAATCTAACACAAGGGGGATAATCAACCAATGGTTCAATCATTACATGGTTTTTTAGACGAAAACATTCAATATTTAAAGGATAATGGATTATACAACGAGATTGATATTGTCGAAGGGGCAAATGGACCGGAAATTACAATCAACGGCGAAAAGTATATCAATCTTTCTTCAAACAACTACTTAGGTTTAGCAACAGACGAAGACTTGAAAAAAGTTGCGAAAGAAGCAATCGATCATTATGGTGTCGGTGCAGGTGCAGTACGTACAATCAACGGTACACTAGATGTTCATGAAACTTTAGAAAACACATTAGCTGAATTTAAAGGAACAGAAGCAGCGATTGCATATCAATCTGGTTTTAATTGTAATATGGCAGCGATTTCTGCGGTTATGAATAAAAATGATGCGATTCTTTCAGATGAGTTAAACCATGCCTCTATTATCGATGGTTGCCGCTTATCTAAAGCTAAAATTATTCGCGTAAATCATTCAGATATGGACGACTTACGTCAAAAAGCGAAAGAAGCTGTAGAATCAGGTCAATACAATAAAGTGATGTATATCACTGATGGTGTGTTCAGTATGGATGGTGACGTAGCAAAGTTACCTGAAATCGTTGAGATTGCGGAAGAGTTTGACTTAATTACTTATGTCGATGATGCGCACGGATCAGGTGTTATGGGTAAAGGTGCTGGCACAGTAAAACACTTCGGTTTACAAGATAAAATCGATTTCCAAATCGGTACATTATCTAAAGCAATTGGTGTGGTCGGCGGTTATGTCGCTGGGACACAAGAGTTAATCGACTGGTTGAAAGTACAATCACGTCCATTCTTATTCTCAACATCTTTAACACCAGAATCTTCAGCAGCGATTACTGCCGCTGTACGTAAACTCATGGATTCTACAGAACTGCATGACAAACTTTGGGAAAATGCGAATTATCTTAAAGACGGCTTAAAAGAACTAGGGTATGATATTGGTGAATCAGAAACACCAATCACACCTGTAATTATTGGTGATGAAAAACAAACACAAGAATTCAGTAAACGTCTAAAAGACGAAGGAGTTTATGTGAAATCTATCGTCTTCCCAACAGTACCACGTGGTACAGGACGTGTACGTAATATGCCTACAGCTGCACATACTAAAGAAATGTTAGATGAGGCACTTGAGGCGTATAAAAAAGTAGGTAAAGAACTAGGCGTAATCTAAGTAGCTTTATAGAAACAATGAAGCGGAACTGTTCAGTTAATTGAACGGTTCCGCTTTTATTTTAGAAATCAGTGTATTAGATACTTAGCTGAGTCATTTCTTTTATTGTTTAAGTGATATATCTATGATCAAGATAAAACTTCTCTAATGGCTCGTTATCTTTGATGCATTGTTCAATACGTTCTAATGATTCTTCAAGTGTCATTTGTCTCAAAAACATTCTGCCTGGTGGTTCTCCAAATTTTTTCTCATAAGCTTTTTCAGCAGCTTCATAGGCATCAATCAATTTGTCATCATACATAGTTTTTCATTCCTTTGTGGTTGATTCAGAGGTGTCGTATATATTCATTTTATCCGTTGAGTGAATACATGAACGTACTTAACTCAAGTAGTGATTATCTAAATAAAACTTCTCTAATGGTTCGTTATCTTTCACACAGTCTTTCATAAGTTCCAAAGCATCTTCAGCAGGCATACCCCGTAAAAGCATTCTACTAGGAGCTTCTTTAAACTTTTTAGTATAAGCACATACAGCAGCTTGATACTCTTTTTTAAATTGTTCATCATACATATTAATCTACTCCTTCATCATGGTGTGAATCGTGTTGTGACAAGGTGATATCTTTTAAATTTAATTGTGGCTTAATTTCATATGTTTTCTCTTCTTTTGAATCTAGTAAGACGTCTGTCAGTTGAATCGTATAAATATCTGAGCTGTTATAGTCTTTATAATAATACGTTAAGTGTTCGCAATCGAGTATACATTGATATTGCGTATAATGAGGCTGCCCTTCGTGGAGTACGATGCCTCTCGGAATACTGACAGTGTCTAATAATTTGAATAGGTTATTTAAGCGCATCGTGTCGTCTACAGTATCTTCAATCATTTGACGGAAATAAGCAGTTTTAACGAAACGTGCTGGTGAGGTATAACCTCCAGGCAATATTTCAGTATTTGTTTCGACATGAATTGGATCTACTTGTTTATCACCAAGTGTGATGGATGCTGATGGATCAAAATTAAAAGCTGTGTACTGTTGTAAATTCTGGTAGTGCCATTCTAAGTCAGGGTGATTAGTCAGAACTTGTACCGGATTATCTTTCAAAATCAGTTTACCACCTTTTGGTACAAGAACAATACTTTGACCTGTTTGATCAGTGACGATGAAATGAAAGTCAGGTGTTTTACCAAGTACAGGGTTTTGTTCATCAATCAACCTCACATTACCAATCGTTTCTTTTAAATGTGAAATGGATGCGTTCGTACCTAAAAGCCACATAATGAATGATTCTGGACCTAAATTAATATGATGTGAAGCGGGTGCAGGCTTATATGTCGCAAAGCCATTGTTGTTTAAAATTGCGATAGAAAGGCCTTTTTCATTGATGCCATCTGCGAACATCACATCGTCTATTTTCATCGCACTGCCCACAAAACCATAGTCAAAAGTGAAGGTTTGTCCATAAGTTGTTTCCCACTGATAGTTTCTTGGGATAACTTTAGGAAAAGCTTTCAGTTCAAACGCAAAGTCCATGGTCCGTGCTAAGTAAGTTGTGTTGTATTGTGAAGTAAAGGTAAAGCTCGTACACATATGTATCAGCCCCTTAATACCATTAAAAGTTATAATCAAATTGATAATACCATATGGATATAGAAAAAACGGAGCAGCTTCTCTATGTGCTTCTCCGTTTAGTTCTATTTACTGATGGTCTGAAGCTTCTTCAGTTAAATCAACCAGATTTAATTTAGGTTTTACTGTATAAGTAATCGCATCACTTGCGTTTAAAATCTCATCAGTCAGTTTGATTTGGTATACATCTGAACCGTTATAGTCTTTAAAGTAATAAGTGAGATGGTGTGTATCGACGATAGCTTGGTATTGTGTGTAATAAATCGTACCTTCGTCTAAAACGACACCTCTTGGAATACTGACAGTATCGAGTAATTTAAATAAGTTGTTGAGTCGTTTATTCTCATCTTCCGCATCTTCGATAAATTGACGGAAATAAGCCATTTTAACGAAACGAGATGGGGAAGTATAACCGCCCGGCAGAACTTCAGTACCAGATTCAACGCCAAAAGGTTTTACACTCTCAATGCCTAAGAGTGACGGTGAGGGCGCTTCGATATTGAAGTGTGTATACTGTCTCACATTTTGATAGTGCCATTCTAAGTTAGGGTTATTCGTTAATACACGAATGGGATTCTCTTTAATAATCAGTTGACCGTCTGAAGGAATCACAACGATACTTTGACCAGATTGATCTGTAATCATAAAGTGTAGTGGTGGAACGCTGTCTAATGCGGGATTTACTTGTTTAAGTAAACGAACATTATCTGCTTGTTCTTTAAAGTCTCTGATAGATTCATTCATGCCTAAAAACCACATAATGAATTCTTCAGGTTCTAGATTGATATTGTCATTAGAAGTAGAAGTCGCATAAGAAGCTTCTCCTTGATAATATAACACAGCAATGGATAATCCTTTTTCGTTTATGCCATCTCCGAATACCACACCATTGACTGTCATTGCAGTTCCTACAAAGCCGTAATTTAATTTAAAGTCACGACCATTGTTGCTTGTCCATTCATAATTTCTAGGAATAGCCTTCGGGAAAGAATTCAAACTAAATGAGAAATCCATGGTGCGTGCTAAATAGTTCGCATCATATTGAGATGTAAATGCAAAACTCGTACACATAAATGTGCCTCCTTAAAAACAGTAATCAGTACAAAAAAACGTTACAATAATCATAACATGACGCAAGTCAAGACTTCGAATAAAGTAATGCCAATAAGGTGTTGAGAGTGAGGGATACTGTTGGAAATTAAAATATGTGAGGATGCAGCTTTATTAGCACGTTTAAATCAAACTGTCCATGACATACATCATCAAGCCTACCCAGATATTTTTAAGCCTTATCATTATTTGGATACGCTAGATCTATTTCAAAAGCTCATGCATCAACCTGAGCATTATTTATTAGTCATTGAAACGGATACAGGAATAGCTGCTGGGTACTTGTGGGCGCAATTGGTAACGTTATATGAAACGCCATTTCGTTATGGACAGAAGACGTTGTATATTCATCAAATCAGTATTGAACCAGAATTTCAGCATAAAGGTTATGGGCATGCACTCATGCAGTATATAGAAGAGGTAGCAGAAAAAGAGCAGTGTGACACAGTAGAATTGGATTATTGGGGGAAAAATAACGCGGCTGTTGATTTCTATGAGAAAGAAGGTTATGAATTTCTTCAAAAGCATTGTCGTAAAAATATTTGATGGGTTATCTAAATGATGTGTCTTTGAAATAAATAGAAAAGTATAATTTTGCTCTTTTCAAATGTAAGCGCTTTACTTATTTTTGTACGTATGGTATATACATTAATAAGCATTTATAAAAATATAGTGTTAAATAACAAGAGAATGTACACCTCAGAAATACTACAGTTCTTTAGCGCACTTTTCAAAGGGGAGAGAGAAATATGAAAAGAATTATGATTACTGGCGCACTAGGGCAAATCGGGACTGAACTTGTATTAAAATGTCGTGAGATTTATGGAACAGATAATGTTTTAGCAACGGATATTAGAGAACCAGAAGCGGATTCTCTAATCAAAGACGGACCGTTTGCGATATTAGATGTTACAGATGCAGCACGCATGAATGAGGTTGTAGAGGAATTTCAACCAGATGCTTTAATGCATATGGCCGCATTATTGTCTGCGACAGCTGAGAAAGATCCAATGCTGGCATGGAATATTAATATGGGTGGTTTAGTCAATGCGTTAGAAGCGGCACGCCATCATAATGTACAGTTCTTTACACCAAGTTCTATCGGGGCATTCGGGCCAACAACACCTAAACGTGATACACCTGCGTTAACGATTCAACGACCAACATCTATGTACGGTGTAAACAAAGTATCAGGTGAGTTATTATGCGAGTATTACCATACTAAGTTTGGTGTAGATACACGAAGCGTACGTTTCCCTGGGTTAATTTCATTTGTGAAAGAACCAGGCGGCGGTACAACAGATTACGCTTGTGAGATTTATTTTGAGGCGGTACGTAAAGGTGAGTATACAAGCTTTATCGGTAAAGATACTTACATGGATATGATGTTTATGGATGATGCGATCGACGCAATTATTAAATTGATGGAAGCACCAGAAGAAAATATTGAAAATCGTTGTGCCTTTAACTTAAGCGGTATGAGTTTCGAGCCAGAAGAAATTGCCGCATCTATTCGTAAACAAATTCCAGAATTCAAAATGCACTATGAAGTAGATCCAGTCAGACAAGGTATTGCAGATAGCTGGCCAGATGCGATTGATACAAGTTGTGCAAGAAATGAATGGGGCTTCTCACCTAAATATGATTTAGACAAGATGACAGAAGCTATGTTGCAAGGGGTTAGAGAGAAAGAAGCAGCAACACAAAAATAATATAAGCATATGAATTAAATCAACAGGGCTGAATGCTTTCTAGGACCTATAGAAAATGTTCGTCCTGTTAATTATTATGTATAACGGCAGTAGACTAATGTTAAGTGGGTGACGATTAGATGACCAGATTGATTAAGCCTAAGCATTTAAATCCAGGTGATACAGTAGCGCTTGTCTCGCCTTCATCTGGATTAGCTGGAGAGTCTTTTATAAGCTATCGAGTTGAATTAGCGAAAGCGCGACTGGAAGAAATCTTTGGATTAAACATTAAAATTATGAAACATGCCTTAGATGGTATTGATGCATTGTATCATCATCCAAAACATAGAGCGGCAGATATACATGAAGCACTGCTAGACAAAGAAGTTAAAGCAATCTTCTCTTTTATTGGCGGAGAAGAATCCATGAGAATTGTGCCTTATTTAGATGACAACATCATCAAACAAAACCCTAAAATATTCATGGGATATTCTGATATTACTTCAATCCATTTAAAGTTTTATCAAGCAGGTATTATGACCTATTACGGACCTGCTATTTTATCCGATTTTGCCGAACATGTAGAAATGGATTCTTACACGATAGATAGCATTCAGAAAGTATTATTTACAAATGACAGGATAGGAACTGTAAAGACGTCTCCATATTACCGTAAGTTCGGTTTGAGATGGGAAGAAGTGCATCAAAATATACAAAGAGAAAAAGTGAAAAATATGAGTTATAAAGTTGTTAACGGCAAAGGTAAGGTAACAGGTGACTTAATCGGAGGCTGTTTTGAGGTATTGAATAATCTAAGAGGCACATATGTTTTTCCAGATGCATCGGTATTTAAAAACAAAATTTTGTTTGTAGAAAACTCAGAGACACCTTTACCGTTGGATTTTTATAAACAGGCGATTCGGTCTCTTGCTGATATGAAAGTATTAGAAAATGTTGAAGGTATTTTGATAGGCAAACCCCAAAATGATGTGAACCATCAAGAGATAGAAGCGTTATGGTTAAAGATATTAAAAGAACAAAACTTAGAACATAAAATTGTCATCGCTAATGGCAGCTTTGGCCATAATGAACCAAAGTGTATTTTGCCTTATGGTGTCAGTGCGACATTAGATGCTGATAAAGGAAGTTTTGAAATTAATGAAAGCGGATGTTCTTAATGAATAGAACGTCTACACAAAGTGAAAATGAGATTGCTCACAGTTGCATTCAGAAATAGACTGTACAATAATGGAAGTGTAAGGAATATAGCAACTTTTAATTTGTATCAATGGGGAAATGTTAAAGAGAGATATAAATAACTGTGTTCAATAGAGGATTTGATTAGGGGCATATTTTTTAAATTTTCTAAAAACTCATTGAATACACAGACTTAGATTGCTATAATTTTAGTATTATCTTATTTATAAGCACAATTTTAGGAGGCAGAAATCATGTCAGAAAATGTTAAATTCGAGAAACGTGAAGAGCTTAAACAAAAACCAGATCCAAGTAACTTAGGATTCGGTCAACACTTCACTGATTACATGTTAAGTTATGACTACGATGAAGATAAAGGTGGTTGGCATGATTTGAAGATTACTCCTTATGCACCGATCGAACTTGATCCCGCTGCACAAGGACTTCATTATGGCCAAGCAGTCTTTGAAGGATTAAAAGCATACAAACATAATGGAGAGGTTGATTTATTCAGACCTGACCAAAACTTCAAACGTATTAATCAATCATTAGCGCGCTTAGAAATGCCGCAAATTGATGAAGAGTTATTATTAGAAGGATTAAAAGAACTAGTGAATGTTGAACGTGACTGGGTACCTGAAGGGGAAGGTCAATCATTATACATTCGTCCATTCGTCTTTGCGACTGAAGCAGGCTTAGGTGTTCACCCAGCAAGCCACTACAAATTATTAATCATCTTATCTCCTTCTGGTTCATACTATGGCGGCGACGCTTTAAAACCAACACGTATTTATGTAGAAGATAAATATGTTCGTGCCGTACGTGGCGGTGTTGGATTTGCGAAAGTAGCTGGTAACTATGCAGCAAGCTTATTAGCACAATCTAACGCAAACAAAGAAGGTTATGACCAAGTATTATGGTTAGACGGTGTAGAACAAAAATACATCGAAGAAGTCGGAAGCATGAACATCTTCTTCGTTGAAAATGGTACACTTGTTACACCTGAATTAAACGGTAGTATCTTACCAGGTATTACACGTAAAACTGTCATCGAATTAGCTAAAGAACTTGGCTATAAAGTAGAAGAACGTCGTGTATCTGTAGATGAATTATTCGAAGCGTATGATAAAGGTGAATTAGATGAAGTCTTCGGTACAGGTACAGCTGCAGTTATTTCACCTGTAGGTGTCTTAAAATACGAAGACCGCGAAATCGTTATCAATAATAACGAAACAGGTAAAATCACTCAACACTTATATGACCAATATACTGGTATCCAAAGTGGTAAATTAGAAGACAAACACGGCTGGAGAGTTGTAGTTCCTAAAAAATAATTCGAAAAAGAATTATAAATAGTGATAAAAAAACAGGTCAGAAGCACAGATAACAGTGTGTTTCTGACCTGTTTTGTCATTAATATAATTAAAGGTTTTTGCCGAGTGCTTTATAACTTCATATGTAAAATAGGATAATTTCTACCTTGGGCGTCTGTTTGAGAAGTTTTATAAACTTCAAAGCCATTTTTAAGATAGAATTCTATTGCGCGTTCATTATCCTTGTTAACATCCACATAACTTACTTTTCCTTGCTGGATTAAATATTGCAAGATTTCTGAACCGTAACCTTGATTAAAGTGTTTTGGGTCTATAAAAAGCATTTCTAAGTTGTGATCGTGTGTTCCAGAAAAGCCAATTGCTTCTTGTCCAACAAACCACAAATAAGCTTCAACTTGTTGGAAGTAAGTAGGAATCTCTTGTTTTAAAGTGATTCTATCTTCTTCTTTTAAAAAGTCATGTGTCGCGATGACAGAGCTTTCCCAAATATCTAATGCTTTTGGAAAGTTGGCTTCTTGAAGCTTCATTTTATGTAATCTCATATAGGTTTCTCCTTAAGATTTTGACATACAAACTATCCTACAGAAAGTGCTAACTAAACTCAAGGTAGATAAAAGTAATAAGCAAACATATTATTGTTTACTAGTCTGTATTCTATTGTATAATTGAAAATGATTATCGGTAGAGGTGCTTTTATGAGATATATTTTAATTACGATAGGTTTAATTTCAGCTATCGTTGGTTTTATAGGAATCGTTGTACCTTTGTTGCCAACTACACCTTTTTTACTTTTAGCAGCTGTTTGTTTTTCAAGAAGTTCTGAAAGATTTAATCGTTGGTTAGTGAGTACAAAGGTTTACGGTGAATATGTGGAAAGCTTCAAAAGAGATAGAGGCTTTACTTTAAAGAAGAAGTTCAAAATTTTATTGAGTTTATATATTGTTATCGCATTTTCGCTTTATATGCTAGATAACTTCTATATCAGAATTGGTTTATTGATTATGGTGACCTTCCAAACGATTGTATTGTTTACGTTAGTCAAGACGTTACCAGAACCATCAAAGGACCGTCAAAACTGTGAGAAAGATTAATCGTTGATGCATTTTGTGCTTACATCCAATACAAAGGGTGTAAGCCTTTTTTAATTTCCTTCTTAATTCATAAATTGATAAAATGAAATAAAAGTATAAAGAAAGAAGCGTGAAACTGATGACAATTAAATGGATCTTATTTGATAAAGATGGCACACTCATTGATTTTGATATGAGTTGGATGAAGATTGGTATTCAAATGGTGGATCAGTTTGTGGAACGTTTTATTTCAGAAGAAGATCAAGCACATGCTTATCAGACTTTAGGTGTGAATAAAGAAAAGAATCAAATAGAACCTGGTACACCGATGGCCTGTGGTTCGCTAGATGAAATTATTCAGAATTTCAATGCGTTAGCTGGAGAAGATGTGGGCGAGTGGACACGCAAGACGAGTCAATATCTCATTGACCATAGAGTTCCTGAAATTAAATGGATTGATGGGATGGTGGAAGCGTTAGAAACATTAAAGGCAGATGGATATCATATTGGAATTATTACGAGTGATACGAAGAAAGGCACAGATCAATTTATTGAATCTACAGATACAGAAGCGTTCTTTGATTTAGTCATTTCTACTGAATCTAATGCGGCTGAAAAGCCAGACCCAGCTGTATTAAAGCCGCTCTTTGCGCAAGAGAAGGGGCTTAAAGCGGAAGAAATCGCAATTGTAGGCGATACACCTAATGATATACAAACCGCTGTTAACGCTGGCTTAGGGCTGTCTGTAGCTGTATTGACGGGCGTAGGTCAAGCACATGAATTTAAACATGCGGATTATGTCGTAGAGAAAGCGCCAGAAATTGTTTCTATTTTAAAGGGTGAAGATACAGAATCCTAAGTTATCGTCACACATTAAATGAGGTGAAAATCATGAAAGAACAACATACAGTATTAGATGGACGTTATGCAGAATATCAAGGAGAAGTGTTTCGCGTCTTAAATGACTTTGGCAAGACTTTGCATTTGGTCACAGAAGATGCCGGAGCGCAGTCTTTAGGTTTTGAAGCGAAAACAACAAAATATTCGAGCCATACATTGTTTTATAAAGACGTCAAACGTCAAGAAGTCGATGCATTATATGATTTGAAACATGAAGCACGTTATGGCGGTACGCTCTTTGATTTGTTTTTTGATGCGAAAGGTCAAAGTTATATTGGCACAAGTGAAGCGGATAAGGCCGAAGCCTTTGGTTTAAAAGAAACAGATGAAGGTTATTATAGTAAAGCTATCAATGATGACGATTATGAACCTGTGATTTACCGCGAAGAGTTAGAATTATAACCAAGGTTGGAGGGATGATATGATGCGTCAATTAATTTTATTTGATTTTGACGAAACGTATTATAAGCATCAAACCACGAAAGAAGATATTCCTGAACTACGTGAACTTGAATCGACACTGAAACAAGCTGAAGAAAAGCACCAAGTGATTACTGCAGTGTTATCAGGCAGTATCTTTGAAAGTATTATGGAGAAAATGAAACATGCGGAAATGGAATATAAACCAGACTTTATCTTTTCTGACTTATGTTCCAAATTATTTGAACTAGATGATAAAGGCGAATATCAACGTTCTAAAGATTATGAAGAAGCTGTTTCAGAAACAACGTTCACTAAAGAAAAAGTTGATGAAATTATCGACAGCTTCGAGTCAGAACACCAAGTTGAACTTCATCCGCAAAGAGAATTCAGAGATGAAGAAACATTGTATGAATATTACTATTATGCACAAGGCGATGAAGAAAAAGACGAGCAGAATTTAAAAGATTTACAAGATAAAGCAGCGGCTTATGACTATGCGGTACATTATAATAAAACGAATCCTAAAGCAGGTGACCCTGAAGATGCGTATGATGTACATTTTACACCTAAAAACGCTGGCAAGTTATTCGCTGTGCGTTACCTGTTAGATATGTATGATCTTGATTCAGAAGGTGTACTAGGTTTCGGTGACAGTGGTAATGATGAGATTTATTTAAGTCATATCGGTCATCCGTTTGTGATGCATAATAGCACAGATGATGATATGAAAGATAAATTCCCAGTTACACGTTATGATTACTATAAAGGTTTGAATGATGAAATAAAACGTTTCTTTGATAAATAACTTCATACAAGTTTATTCAGAGTAAAAGAAAATCATGTATCTCGCTCAGTTAAGAGCAGAGATACATGATTTTTTGTTTGCTTATTATTTTCTAGTATCTACATTACGATAGACATCAATCACATGCGCAATTTTATCTAACACTGGATCTAGCGTGTCTAAACTTTCATGCAGATCATATTCATTAATGTTCACGCGTACGACAGGGCAGGCATTGAAGCTTGAAATCCATTCTTCGTAACGACGGAATAATTTTTTCCAGTATTCTGGATCTGTATCAATTTCCATTTGGCGACCGCGTTGTTTGATGCGCTCAATCACTTCATCGTAATCACATTCTAAATAAATTAAAACGTCTGGTTTTGGGAAGTAAGGTGTCATGACCATCGCTTCAAATAATTCTGAGTATGTTTTGAAGTCTTCAGGTGTCATCGTCCCTTGTTCTTCATGCATCTTTGCGAAGATATCAACGTCTTCATAAATAGAACGGTCTTGGATAAAGCCCCCGCCATATTCAAACATGCGTTTTTGTTCTTTAAAGCGTTCCGCAAGGAAATAGATTTGAAGGTGGAAACTCCAACGTTCAAAGTTATCATAGAATTTATCTAGATAAGGATTATGGTCCACATTCTCGAAAGAAGTGCGGAAGTTTAATTTTTTAGCTAAGGCACGTGTTAAGCTCGATTTACCGACGCCTACAGTACCTGCGATTGTAATCACCGCATCTTGAGGGATACCGTAATTATTCATGCGTGTTGCCTCCTATCATTGATTGTACAATGTTTAATAGATACTCGTAATCGTCAGCGTGATTGACGAAATCCAAGTTTGTTGTATCGATGCGTTTCACCATTTTGCCTTCGGCTTCTAAAGATTCATAGAAGTGATGATAAGCTTCTTTTAAATTTAAAAGATAATCATCTTCAATTTGTGCTTCGAAGCTGCGATTGCGTTTGGCGATACGTTGTTTTAATACTTCTAAATCTGCATCGAGGAAGATTACGATGTCCGGCATCATAAGATCCTCAGTCAGAATATCGTAAATACGGTCAAACTTGTTGTATTCTGTATCTGTCAGTGTTTGACGCGCAAAGATTTTGTTTTTATAAACATGATAGTCACTGACAATACCGTTATGTAGTTGTTCTAGATCTTGAACCTGTTTGTAACGGTTACATAAAAAGAACATTTCAGTCTGGAAACTCCATTTTGAAATGTCGTCATAGAAATCAGATAAAAATGGATTTTCATCCACGATTTCTTGTGCTTCATGATAATCAAGAGATTGACTTAAGCGATGTGCTAAAGAGGATTTGCCTACTCCTATAGGCCCTTCAATAGCGATATAAGGTTGATTCATAAACAACACTCCAAGTGTTAAAATAGACAATAGTAATTGTATCACATGGTAAGGGATTGAACATATGACAATAGATGAAAAATATATGAAACTTGCATTAGATGAAGCCAAAAAAGCTGAAGCTATCGGTGAAGTACCGATTGGCGCACTCATTGTTAAAGACGATGAAATTATAGCACGTGCACATAATTTAAGAGAAACGATTCAACTTCCGACAGCCCATGCGGAACATATTGCGATAGAAAAAGCAGCTGAAGCAGTAGGGAGTTGGCGTTTAGAAGATTGTACTTTATATGTCACTTTAGAACCTTGTGTGATGTGTTCTGGTGCGATTGTTATGAGCCGTATTCCACGCGTTGTTTATGGCGCTGCTGATCCAAAGGGCGGTTGTAGCGGCAGTTTAATGGATTTACTTCAAGAATCGCGTTTCAACCATCGTGCAGAAGTTGTGAGTGGTGTTTTAGAAGAAGAATGCGGTGATATGTTGCGGAACTTCTTCAAGCAATTAAGAAACAAGAAGAAACAAGCTAAGCAATCGCAAGAGGCTAATGACTTGAACAGTTAAAACAACTTTAGAAGAATGAAGATGTCTGCTTTTAAGAAGTGGACATCTTTTTGTTTGAAAAGCGTTAAAAAGTAAGAGATAGTTAAGAATGAGTAATGCCGATAGTTTCTACCCTCATAAATCGTACAAACAGACGATAGAAGTCTGTTATCAAAATTTGATAGAATGAGGTTAGACTTTGTTGTGAAAAGTAATTTTACGACACTACGGCTAAGACAAAAGAAACGAGGTTAATTCATGATTAAACTAATTGCGACAGATATGGACGGAACATTATTAAATGCAGCACATGAAATTTCAGAGGAAAATATTAAAGCGATTAAAGCAGCGCAGGCACAAGGGATTACGGTCGTGATTGCGACAGGTCGTGCTTTCTATGAAGCCAATGCGCCTGTGGAACCGACCGGATTGAAAGTCCCATATATTTGTTTGAATGGTGCAGAGGTTCGTGATGAATCATTCGATATTATGCATACATCAAGCTTGAATCATGAAATGATTGAACAAATTACACATGTTCTAGATCGAGAGGATATTTATTACCAAGTCTATACTAACCTTGGTATTTATACTGAAGATCCTCAAAGAGATTTAGATATTTATATTGATATTGCAGAACATGCAGGTCAAAAAGCAGATGTAGAAAAAATACATCGCCATATTCAACATCGTATTGATCAAGGCACATTAAAAGTAGTTGATAATTATGATCAAATCAGTGAAAGACCTGGTGAAATTGTGATGAAAATTTTAGCGTTTGACAGTGATATCGGTAAAATTGATCGTGTCAGTGCAGAACTTGCGAAACACACAAACTTAGCAATTTCATCATCAGCACGAGGTAATATCGAAATCACAAACGCTTATGCGCAAAAAGGGATTGCGTTAGAAGAAATCGCAAACCAACTCGGTATCAATATGGAAGATGTCATGGCAATTGGTGATAACATGAATGACGTATCGATGCTTGAAAAAGCGGGTTATCCTGTCGCAATGGAAAATGCGATGCCTGAAGTGAAAGAATACGCAAAATATGTGACAGATAACAACCAAAACAGTGGTGTCGGCAAAGCAATCAACAAAATGCTGGAAGAGCAATCAAAATAAATTAACTGGGGTGACTATTGAATGAAAGGTGTCATTATCGTAGGCAGTGCGCGCATTGATTCGCACACAAAAGCACTGGCACAATACTTAAAGGGACAATTCAATGAAAAGGATGTTGAAGCGGAAATTTTTGATTTAGCTGAGCGTCCAATCCATACATTAGATGTTTCTGGCGCAAGTAATCCGCCAGATGATTATCAAGCTAATGTGAAAGATTTACAAGAGAAGGCGAGAGAAGCGGACTTTATTATTTTAGGTACACCGAACTATCATGGTTCATATTCTGGTATCTTAAAGAACGCTTTAGATCATCTGACAATGGATGACTTCAAAATGAAACCAGTCGGCTTAATGGGGAACAGCGGCGGTATTGTAAGTGCAGAACCACTTTCTCACTTACGCTTAATTGTACGTACCTTATTAGGTATCGCAGTGCCTACCCAAATTGCGACACATGATTCAGATTACGGCAAATTAGATGATGGTACATTCTTCTTACAAGACGAAGAATTCCAATTACGTTCTCGTTTATTCGTTGAACAAATTGTATCATTCGCAGAAAGCCGTCCTTATGAACATTTAAAATAAAAGGATGCAAGCGTGTTAGTTCAGCTGATAAAATATCCTGTTTGATAATCTCTGCTTAGTGGTGGTGCAAGGTGATTTTACTTTGTGGACTATTTAAGCAGAGGTTTTTTATGAAGAGGTAAAATAGTTAAGTTATATGGTTACTAAAAAGCATAAAGAAAAGGCCTGTAAGTTAAAGAGATAAACTCAAAAGCTTACAGGCCATTAATGTGATTTATTCTAAATTCGCATGATTTTGTTGCATCGTAGTTTCATCAATATTGAAGTCTTTCATGAAATCTAATACAACAGCATCTAAGAATAATTGTGCAGCTTGTTCGAATAAACTGCCTAAAGGTTGTGCTGAACCTTCAGCATCATGTTTTGTTCCGGCAGGCAATTCGATTGTGACATCTGCCAATTCACCGATTTTAGAATCAGGTTTTGTTGTGACTAACGCCACTTGTGCACCTTGATCTTTAGCTTTTTCAGCTAATAGGCGTAAGTGTTCTGTACTGCCTGAACCTGAAATGACGATAAACAAGTCGCCTTCGTGGATAGAAGGTGTTGTAATACCGCCAATGATAAATGCAGGTTGTTCAAGCTGATTCAAGCGCATTGTAAATCCATTTGCGACGAATCCAGAACGACCTTTACCTGCTACGAAAATATTTTTGGCATCTTTGATTGCTTGTTCAAAGTTTTCAACATCTTGATCTTTAACATTAGATAACGTCGTTTTCAGTTCATCTAAAATCAATTGATATTGTAGTTTTGCCATAGCTTATTTCCCTTCAACTGCGTCGCGGCAAGCTTTTGCTGCTTCTACTGGGTCGTCTGCATTTGCGATACCGCCACCAACAATCACTAAGTCTGGTTCTTCAGCTACGATATCTTTGATTGTATCTGGTTTGATACCACCAGCAACGGCAACTTTAGAATTTTTGATAACAGATTTAACTGTGTGTAAATCATCTAATGGAGATTTACCTTCAGCTTGTAAGTCATAACCAATGTGTACTGCGATATAATCAGCACCCATTTCATCTAATTCTTTAGCGCGTTGTTTAATGTCTTGAACAGCAATCATATCTACTAATAATTGTTTGTCATTTTTGTGTGCTTCTTCGACAGCAGCTTTGATAGAAGCGTCTTCAGCAACACCTAAGATTGTTACAACGTCAGCACCGAATTTAACTGCTTGGCTGACTTCATAGTCTGCAGCGTCCATAATTTTCATATCTGCTAGAACTTTAACACCATCGATGTTTTCATCCATATATTGAACGGCAGGCAGACCTTCGTTATATATGATAGGAGTACCGATTTCTACGATATCGACATAATCTTTCACTTTGTTAGCTAACTCTGCAGCGTCTTCTTTATTTAATAAATCAATTGCTAATTGTAGTTCCAAAATGATTCATCCTTTCATAATGTATGTGTTGTAACTTTTGCTTTACTTAGATTATTTACCCTTTTTAGTTTTTGACAAACAACAGTGAATTTTACTGTTCGGGTGCAGCTGCGTTATCTACGTAAACCTCTACATTAGGATGATCGTATAAAACTGTTGCTGGGACATCTTTATCTTGAATGCCGCTCGCAAGTTTTGTAATCGCATCTTTCTTTTTCTCGCCAAACGCTAATAAGATAATACGTTTTGCAGATAAAATTGTAGAAAGACCCATTGAAATAGCTTGTTTCGGCACATCTTCTTCGTTATCGAAGTAACGGCTATTGGCTTGAATTGTACTTTCAGTTAAATCTACGACACGTGTAATACTGTCTTTTTCTGTACCTGGTTCATTGAAACCGATATGACCATTTTCCCCGATACCTAAAATTTGGATATCTGCAGGCCCTTTATCCTTAACCAGTTGTTCGTATCTTGCAGTTTCAGCGTCTAAATCTTTCGCATCACCGATTGGTAAATGTACATTTTCTTCTTTGAAGTGTGGATAGCGATCGAATAGCACTTCATGCATATAATGATGATAGCTTTCTGGATGATCGGCTGATAAACCAACATATTCATCTAAGTTGAATGTTTCTACATTAGAAACATCTAAATCATTTAATTCCATCAGTTTAACTAAGTCAGAATAAACATCTACCATTGTACCTCCTGTTGCTAGACCTAGTTTACTTTCAGGATTCTCGTTCATTTGGTTGAACAGCTCGTAAGCTGTGTAGAATGATGCTTTCTCTTTATCCCCTAAATTAATAATTTTCACGTTGTGTGACCTCCTTATTTGTATCTATATATGAAGACATACATGTCCATTATAACGAGGTGAAGTTTAAACAGATAGTAAATCCCCCTCAAATTATAGGAATATTTCAATAACCTCTTTAGAAAGTGGAGGAACAGTTATATAATGTAAATATTGTTTCTAATTTAAGAATTGATAACCGAGAAAACCTATCGTTAATTCAAGAATGAGCAGTAGGTTATATTTATTGACGAGGATTTAGTACAATTAAATGATAAAGAGATTGATAAATAAATCAAGAATAACACGATATAGATGGGGTTCAACATTTGATTTTGCTTAGTGTAAGGGAGTGAGCAGCTTGGAGCCGATAGAATATGAGAAAGTACAAACGTTACTGGCATCTTATGTAGATCAACCTGTATACTTGCATGTTGAAACAACCAATGGTGCGTATGCGAACCATTTTGATCAACGTGTCTTTAATGCTGGAACGTTTTTAAGAAATATCAAAGTAGTCTTTGAACATGCCAAACTTAAGGGCGGTGGCAAAGAACCATTCAGAGTGGGTTTGAAACTACAAGATAATGGATGGGTTTATGTACAAGGACTGACACATTATGAAGTGAACGAGGATAATGAATTCTTGCTCGCTGGTTTTAATTATGAAGGGCAATTAGCGGCAGCGCTTGAAATCAGTGCTGTACCGTTTGAAATATAAGGAGGACGTATCATGTCAGAGGAAAGTCATGTATTAGTTATATTTCCGCATCCTGATGATGAGACGTTCTCATCAGCAGGAACATTAGCACGTTATATTGATGAAGGTGTTCCAGTTACGTATGCTTGTTTGACTTTAGGTCAAATGGCACGTAATTTAGGAAATCCGCCATTTGCGACACGTGAATCTCTGCCGAAAATCAGAGAGCGTGAGTTGGAAGACGCAGCAAAAGCGATTGGTATTAAAGATTTAAGAAAGATGGGTTACCGTGATAAAACAGTGGAATTCGAACCACATGAAAAAATGGACGGGATGGTTAAAAGTCTGATTGATGAATTGCATCCTTCAGTAATCATTTCATTCTATCCAGGTTATGCGGTACACCCAGATCATGAAGCAACAGCAGAAGCGGTAGTTAGAACAGTAGGACGTATGCCTAAAGCAGAACGTCCACGTTTACAATTAGTTGCTTTTAGCAATGATGCGATTGATGAGTTAGGTATGCCTGATATCATTAACGATATTACTGATTATAGAGAAGTAAAATTAGATGCATTCAAAGCACATGCATCTCAATCTGGACCATTCTTGCATCAGTTAGCTGAACCGCAAGTTCCAGATACAGCCAAAAGTTTCTTAGAACAAGAAACGTATTGGACTTACAATTTTGAATCATGAGTGGAGGGGCACACAGATGACTGAATTTGATTTATCGACACGAGAAGGTCGTTGGAAACACTTCGGTTCTGTTGATCCTATTAAAGGTACAAAACCAACAGTAAAAGAAGAAATGACAGATCTACAAAGCACGCACAAAGATTTTTTATTTGAAATTGAAGAAGTCGGGATTAAAAATTTAGTATATCCCGTGATTATAGATGAATATCAAACGGCAGGTACTTTCGCATTTTCAACTAGCTTAACGAGAGAAGAAAAAGGTATTAATATGAGCCGTATCTTAGAAAGTGTTGAGAAACATTATGATAACGGTGTAGCATTAACATTTGATAATCTGCATACGGTATTAGATACACTTCAAAAACACATGAAACAAACTTCAGCAGGGGTAGATGTTTCAGGTAAGTGGTTCTTTAATCGCTATAGTCCCGTTACGAACTTAAAAGCTGTCGGCAATGCGGATGTAACGTATGGCATGGCAGTTGAAGGGGATAAAGTGACACGTAAAGAGCTGGCAATGGAAGCGAAAGTAACTACTTTATGTCCATGTTCAAAAGAAATCAGTGAGTATTCTGCGCATAACCAACGCGGAGTAATTACTGTAAAAACGTACTTGAATCGTGAAGCGACACTACCGTCTGACTATAAAGAAGTAATTTTAGATGCGATGGAAGCTAACGCAAGTTCAATTCTTTACCCAATCTTAAAACGTCCAGATGAAAAACGCGTTACAGAACGTGCTTATGAAAACCCTCGTTTTGTGGAAGATTTAATCCGTTTAATCGCTGCAGACTTAGTAGAAGTGGATTGGATTGAAGGTTTTGACATTGAATGTCGTAATGAAGAATCTATTCATCAACACGATGCTTTTGCGAAGTTGAAATATAGAAAATAATAGAATGAAACAAGGCCTTCTTAAGTAATGGTATGACATTGCTTGGGAAGGTCTTTTAATATGTAGAAAATGAGCGTGAGTTTAAAAGTTCACTGAATTCATGATAAATATCGCAAATAAAAATAGAGCACTGCATCTAACCTGTTGGGACTTCAGGTTGCTTGTGAGGAGGGACAGCCTCGTAAGCTAAGCAGTGCTCTATTTTTTAGGGTGATCGACAATTTACGTCAGGGGAAACATACTTGTCGATTTTAAATTCAATGATTAGATTAACTGTTAATGCCGTCGCATGCATATTTTAGGATATGTTCTATGATTAATTTAGGAGGTTAGTTGCGACTTTAAGCATTGTTTATGTCGGTGTAGAGGAAACGTCTGTCCTTTTGTTTGGGTGGGTAGAAAGGTGTAACGATTATTTATAGAATATGCTTTTAGGATTGATTTAGGATGCATACATTACTTGCGTTTCCTCTACATTGATTATTGTATGATATCTCTACATAAAATACATGAGGCTATGGTATCAACTTTATCTAGGACTAATTGCCGAGAGCGTTACAATTGATTTTTGAGATTGAGTTGTTCAATAAAATGACTCAACAAAGCGATTAGACGATTTTTTCACGTACTTTACCTGAAATATAATCCACAATACCGACCATAATGACTAAACCGATTAAGATAATGCCGACACGGTCCCATGAACGTGTTTGTAAGGCGAAGATTAACGGTGTGCCGATACCGCCTGCACCAATCAAACCTAAAATGGAAGCGGAACGCAAATTCAACTCGAAGCGATATAAAATCAAGGATAAGAATGTCGGTAAGATTTGTGGGACGACCGCAAAGACTAACGTCTTCATTTTATTCGCACCGCTCGCTTTTAATGACTCAGTAGCACTTAAATCGATGTTTTCAATATCTTCTGCGAATAATTTACCAAGCATACCTACTGAGTGAATACCTAGTGCGAGTACACCAGAGAATGACCCTGGTCCAACAGCTTTTATAAAAATCAAAGCCATCACAATCTCTGGAAAGACACGAATGATACTTAAAATAAATTTACTGACGCCTGATATAGGTCTGAAACGTATAATATTTCTAGCACCTAAGAAGGCTAAAGGAATACAAATGACTGCTGCGATAATAGTACCTACAACCGCAATCGCAAAGGTTTCTAATAATCCGCGTAATAAATCTTCACCGCCAGGCTGATAGACAAATCCCCAATCTGGATGTGTTAAACCATGCATAATGGATCCAAGGATTTGTTGCGACTTTTGTTTGATTTCTAAGGCGGGCATACCCGCAAAGGCCCAAACCAATAAGGCTATTATTACCAAGGAAATAATGCCATACTTTAACTTTGTGCGAGAACTGCCATAATGTTTTAATAATTCTGCTTTAGATTGTGTCATGTGAGTTGTTCCCTCACTTTCGAACTGATGTAATCAATAATCACCACAATGACCAATGTAAATAAAATAATCATAGCCGTACGGTCATACTGGAATAATCCCAGCGTCTGATCGTAAAACAATCCGATACCTCCGGCACCGACTAAACCTAACACTGCAGCGGCTCGAATATTGATTTCGAACGCAAAGAGTACGTAAGAAACATAAGAAGCTAAAGCTTGCGGTACAACACCGAATATAATCCACTTTGTTTTATTCGCACCGACAGCCGTCATCGCTTCAAGTGGTCCAGGTTCAATAGCTTCTAGTACTTCATATAATAATTTCGCGACAATACTGATTGTTAAAACAATCACTGCTAATACCCCGGGGATTTGGCCGATACCAAAGACTGCTACAAAGATAGCGGCTAATAATAAATCGGGGATAGTACGCACGATATTTAAGATGAAACGTGCTGGTATCGCAATCCATTTAGAACGTGAAATATTTTTTGCACACAATAAGGCAATAGGTACTGCGATGATAGAACCGATAAATGTCCCGACAATTGCCATTCTGATTGTATCTAACATGGGATTAAGTATCTGTTCGAGATAACTCCAGTCAGGTGGAAACATTTGAGTGAATAGTGTTCCGATTTGCGGTAAACCATAAATCAAATCACTAAAGCTGAATCCCGTATATAAGACACTCCAAAACACTAAAAACAATACCAATATAGTGGTCATCGCTGTTTTAAACGACATTTTATGACTCAGCATTTCTGCATAATTTTTGTTGGGTGTCATATTAATTCACCCCTAACTTCTCATTATCATTAATCGAACGTCCATAAATTTTATTGAATGCTTCATCTGTTGCTTCATCGACTGCACCGTCAAAGACTAATTTACCGTCACGTAAGCCAATAATACGTGTGCCATATTCGCGTGCTAAGTCCACAAAGTGCAAGTTAATGATGATGGTAATTCCTAATTCTTCATTAATACGTTTCAAATCATCCATGACTTGTTTAGTTGTTAAGGGGTCTAATGAAGCCACAGGCTCATCTGCCAGAATAATAGAAGGTTCTTGGCAGAGTGCACGAGCAATAGAAATACGCTGTTGTTGACCACCTGATAATTCATCTGAACGTGATTTATATTTATCTAAAATGTTTACACGGTCTAAAGCCTCTAATGCTTTGATTTTATCTTCTTTAGGGAAAAGGCCTAAGACCATTTTCCAAGTAGAGTGATAGCCGACCCTGCCACTCAGCACATTACGCATTACAGAAGAACGTTTCACCAAATTAAAGTTTTGGAAAATCATGCCGATATTACGACGCATTTCTAATAATTTCTTACCTGATGCTTTGGAGATGGATGTTCCATCAATCACAATATCGCCTTCGGTAATATCATGCAGACGGTTAATCGCCCGTAATAAGGTTGATTTACCAGCACCCGATAGCCCGACGATAACCGCAAAATCACCTTTTTCAATATTTAAGTTGATATGGTCTAAACCGACATGGCCATTATCATATACTTTACTTACATCTCTGAATTCAATCTGACTCATAATAGTAGTCCTTTCTAAATTAAGTATCGAGATAAAAACATAAGCGTACTCAAAAGATTAACTTCTGCACATACTTGCTAACAGAGTTCAATCTTGCTGAGATACGCTTAGGTTCAGTCAGTTTTTCTTAACTTGAATTATTTCATTTCTTTAACTTTTTTGTCGTACTCTCTTACTGTATCGAAGTTAGAATCTTTACTGTCTGTATAGCCTTCATGTGAATAAACATCACTGATCACTTGATGTCCTTCTTTTGTTTTAGCAATATCTTTAAAGGCTTTTTTCAATTTGTCTCTCCATTTTTGATCCATGTCGCTACGTACTGAAATCGTGTCATTTGGAATGTCTTTTGTTAATTTCAATACTTTTGTATCTTTGTAGACATTAGGTTCATCTTTTTTCACAATTTTACGTGCATCTTGGAATACAGCAGCCGCATCTACATCGCCATTCATCAATGAGATAATCGCTTGATCATGACCTTTCATGTTAACGACTTTCATATCTTTAAGGACGTTCACGCCTTCTTTATCCATTTCAACGGCAGGGAATGTATAACCCGCTGTAGAAGTAACATCTTGTAATGCGATTTTCTTACCTTTTAAATCTTTCACGCTGTTAATGCCTGAATCCTTTTTCACTAAAATTTCTGATTTGTATTTGTCTGTTAATTCTTTAGAATCAGAACCATCTTTGTTTACACCGAAACGTTGTGCTTGTAGTAATACATCAGCAGCTTTTTGATCATGCGCTAATGTATATGCAGTAGGAGGTAAGAAACCAACATCTACTTTTTTAGATTTCATCGCTTCTACAATTGTGTTGTAGTTTGTAGAAACAGAAACTTTTACTGGGATGCCTAATTCTTTAGATAATAATTTTTCTAAAGGTTTCGCTTTCGCTTCTAACTTATCCGCGTTTTGTGAAGGTACAAACTGTACAGTTAATTCTTTAGGTTTGTAATCTCCGCCTTTACTGTCGCTTTCTTTCTTGTTGTCTAATGAACTTCCTTTTCCACATGCTGAAACAAATAAAATAACTGCCATCATCAAAATAAGTAATACCTTAAAAGATGAACGTGCTTTCATTACGTTGTTAACCCCTTCCATATGTATAAAATTTGATACAGGTTCATTATATACACGGTGTAAATATGATACAATATATTAATTGTTAAGTTTAGGTAAATATTTAATATAATCAATTATTTAGTTTAATATTGTTAAATCTAAATTTAGTTATTGTAAATTTGCGTTCATCTTATGTCTCTAAACTATGACAGGTTCTATAATAAAGACAGAATTTACATTTGGAGGTATTTTAAAAGTGAGAAAATTAAACAAAATTTTTGCAGCTTTAGCTATTTCTACAATTTCCATCACTACTGTTCCAATTGATACATACTCAAATGCTGCACAAGCAGCACCGACTATCGGTACGAACCAAAAAGGAGAAGTAGTATTTGATAATTCACACGGGCAAACTGCGGGAGCAGCAGATTGGACGATTGATGGCGGCTTCTCAGATTATGCAAACAGTATTACGCAACAAGGGTATAAGGTGACAGAACTGCGCGGGGAATCTAATATCACACCACAAGCCTTAAAAGGTAAAAAGATATTGGTTATTCCAGAAGCAAACATTCCTTTTAAAACCTCAGAACAAAAAGCAATGACTGATTTCACACAACAAGGAGGCAGTATTCTATTTATTTCTGATCACTATAACGCCGATCGCAACTTAAACCGAATTGATTCATCAGAAGCGATGAATGGTTATCGCAGAGGCGCATATTCAGATATGACAAAAGGTATGACGGACGGGGAACGTAAATCTAAAGCGATGCAAGATGTTCAAAGTACAGATTGGTTAGCACAAACATTTGGCGTACGCTTTAGATATAACGCTTTAAATAATTTAACAACCTCTCATATGTTACAAGGGAAAGAAGGTTTAGGAATCACAGACAATGTCAAAAGTGTCACAATGCATGCAGGTTCTACACTTGCGATTACAAATCCTGATAAAGCTAAAGGAATTGTTTTTACACCTGAGGGTCTGCCTGCTAAGCAGAAATGGGGACATGCGGTAGACGAAGGTGTTTATAATGGCGGCGGTCAAGCAGAGGGACCTTATATTGCGGTTTCAAAAGTTGGAAAAGGTAAAGCAGCCTTTATTGGAGATTCTTCATTAGTAGAAGATAGTTCTCCTAAATATAAACGTGAAGATAACGGTCAAGCTAAGAAGACATATGATGGGTTTAAAGAAGCAGACAACGCACAATTGCTTAAAAATCTTACAACATGGTTAGGTAAATCAGAAAATGCAGATTCAATTACAGGATTAGGTGTTTCAAAAGATAAAGCCACTGCACTAAAAGATTTCGAGCAACCTGAAAATTCTACAGAACCGCAACAAGAGCCTTGGAATACACCACCAAGCCATTATAAGTGGTATGACCGTTCTACTTTTGCGGCAGGCAGCTTTGGTGCAAAAGAAAATAAGGATGATACTGTAAAACCAGAACAACCAGAAGACAATCAAGAGCCGGATGGCAACACATCTAATACGAAATTAAACAGCAGCGGGGTGTCTTTCGAATTACCAAGTAATTTAGAGGCGGGCAGTACATTTTCAGTTAAAGTAACATTAAAGCATCAACCGAAAAATCAAACACTCTCTAATATACGTCTAGGTATTTATGCAGAAGGCGGTCAACAATTAGGTATATTTGGAGAAAATACAACGCCAGGTTACAGTACACCGCAACAAGTGAAATCAGATAGTCAAGGCAATGCTGTATTAACATTCGAAGGTAAAACAGCTTCTGATTTTAAAGGTGACGCAAATGTAAGGTTAAAACAAGGCGATACAACGATTAAGACACAACCTATTCAAATCAATTAACGTATTTCAGGAGGAATCACAGTGACACAGATAGCTTTTTACATCGTCAGTGATGTGCATGGATATATTTTCCCGACGAATTATCAAGAAAGACAACAACAATTGCCGATGGGTTTATTACATGCGGAACAACTCATCAATCAGGATAAAGTCAATTACCCGCTTCACGTTCTCATTGACAACGGTGACTTCTTACAAGGTTCTCCGCTGGGTCATTATCTAGCCAAAGAACTTGGTTCAGCAAAACAATTAGCGTATATTTATAACCATTTCAAATTCGATGCAGGTGTGATCGGCAACCATGAATTCAACTTCGGTATGTCGTATTTAAACCAGACACTAGAGGCACTCAATTATCCTGTACTGTCTGCTAATATTTTAAAAGATGGCGAACCGTTCACAGGCCACGGTGTACGCTATATTGAACGCGGCGGGTTGATTATCGGAATCATCGGATTAACGACACAATATATTCCTCATTGGGAACAAGCAGCACATATTGAAGGTCTTACCTTCGAAAGCGCAGCAACCGCTTTAGAACGTTGGCTGCCAGAAGTGAAAGCACATGCGGATATTATTGCGGTTTGTTATCACGGTGGTTTTGAATGTGATTTAACAACAGGCGAACCGACGGAAGACCTGACAGGAGAAAACGAAGGTTATGCGATGTTGAAGCAGTTCCATCAAGATATTGACTTACTCATCACAGGACATCAACATCGTGAAATTGCGGAAACTGTTTATGATATCCCAGTCATCCAGCCCGGTGCGAAAGGTGAGAAAGTAGGAAGAATCATCTTAGACGTTGAAAGAGGCAAAATACAAAATGCGGAAGTCAGTCTGCTTAGTAATGAAACATTAACACCTGCTTCTGATACAGAGCCTGAATTCGCACAAAAAATGGCCGCATTTGATGCGGAAGTGGATGCTTGGCTAGATGTGCCGATTGCGCGATTAGAGGAGACGATGATTGTAGATGATGCATTTGTCGCCCGCACAACACCGCATCCTTACATTAATTTCTTAAATTACATCTTAATGGATGTGAGCGGTGCTGATATTGCAGCATCTGCGTTGTTTGATTTGTCTAGTGGATTCGGAAACGAAGTGACTATGCGGGATGTCTTAAATAATTATCCATTTCCTAATACGTTCAATGTACTTGAACTGACAGGACAGGATATTAAAGATGCGATTGAATTAACCGCAGAATATTTTTCTGTCGATGATGGCCAAGTCACTGTGAACCCAGAATTCATTTATCCTAAGCCACAACATTACAATTATGATATTTACTCAGGTATCAGTTATACCATTAAAGTCAGCAACCCTGTCGGTTCACGTGTCGTGCAATTAGATTATCAAAGGAATCCGATCCATATGAAAGAGACTTATAAGGTTGTCTTAAATAACTATCGTGCAGTAGGCGGGGGGAATTATCCGATGTTCAGTGCGGATAAAATTGTTGAAGATATTCAAACTGAAGGAGCACAACTGATTATTGATTATCTGCAAGCGCACCCAAAACTTAAGATTCCAAATGTTACTGATTTCAAAGTGGAAGTATAACTAGGTGTGTATTTATATGAATAGTACCAATTGGATTCATCCAAATAATAAAGCCGAAGAAAAGATCTAGATTTTCCTTGGCTTTGAAACACAAACGTGTATTAGAAAGTTTATTAAATAGTAAAAGGACGATTTTCATTTTGTGAAAATCGTCCTTTTGAATATTGGAACATTTATATTCTGACATTCATTTTATTGATTATTAGATTAAACTTCTTGAACGTCTACATCGATTTTTTCGATACGGTTATAAGCACCGTGGTCTACAGGACCTACGAAGTCGTTCATTTTCCAACCGTTTTTAATTGCAGATGCGACGAATGCTTTTGCGTTAACAACTGCATCTTTAGGTGATTGGCCGTTTGCTAGGTTAGCAGTTGTGGCTGCTGCGAACGTACAACCAGCACCATGGTTATAACTTTGTTGGAACATATCTGTTGTTAATTGATAGAATTTATCGCCGTCGTAGTATAAGTCATAAGATTTTTCTTGATCTAATGCTTTACCACCTTTGATGACTACATTTTGTGCACCTTGATCATAAATGATTTTAGCTGCTTTTTTCATATCATCGATAGATTTTAATGTACCTAATCCAGATAATTGACCAGCTTCAAATAGGTTAGGTGTTGTAACTGTTGCTTTAGGTAATAGATATTTAATCATTGCATCTGTATTACCTGGGTTGAGTACTTCATCTTCACCTTTACAAACCATAACTGGGTCAACAACGAAGTATTTCGCACCTGACTCTTCAAATGCTTCTCCTGCACGTTTGATGACTTCTTCAGTACCTAACATACCTGTTTTGACAGCGTCTGGTCCAATAGAGATTGCTGTTTCTAATTGTTTGTTAAATACGTCGAAAGGAATTGGTGTTACATCGTGTGACCATGTTTCTTTGTCCATTGTCACGATTGCTGCTAAAGCAACCATTCCATAAGTGTCTAATTCTTGGAATGTTTTTAAATCTGCTTGCATGCCAGCTCCTGCACTTGTATCTGAGCCTGCAATTGTTAATACTTTTTTCAATGCCATATGTTCATACACTCCCTAACGTTTCTTTTACTCTATAATAACATGTTTACAAGGGTGGATTGAACTTTTTGATATATCGTGTGTTATCATAGTTTTGAGGTGATACCATGGAGTGGTCTGAAGTATTTCATGATATAACAAGTCGTCATGATTTCAAAGCAATGCATGATTTTTTAGAAAAAGAATATACGACAAAAATAGTTTATCCTGATAGAGAAAATATATATCAAGCGTTTGATTTAACGCCTTTTGATAAAGTAAAGGTCGTTATCTTAGGCCAAGACCCATATCACGGCCCTAAACAAGCGCATGGACTAGCATTCTCTGTTCAGCCAGAAGGAAAGTTTCCACCTTCTTTACGCAATATGTATAAAGAACTAGAAGATGATATCGGCTGCAAGAGAACAGTATCTCACTTGCAAGATTGGGCGAAAGAAGGCGTGTTATTATTAAATACTGTCTTAACTGTGCGTAAAGGTGAAGCTCATTCACACCGTGGTATCGGTTGGGAAATCTTTACGGATGAGATTATTAAAACCGTTTCTGAACAGCGTGACCATGTGGTCTTTATTTTGTGGGGT
This sequence comes from Staphylococcus simulans, assembly GCF_025561465.1. Lineage (NCBI taxonomy): Bacteria > Bacillati > Bacillota > Bacilli > Caryophanales > Staphylococcaceae > Staphylococcus > Staphylococcus simulans. The sequence continues at coordinate 2,383,712 of NZ_CP095100.1, read as the reverse complement.
AAACCTGCACAACAAAAAGAGAAGTTAATAGATACGTCTAAACATGATGTGATTAAGTCAGTACATCCAAGTCCATTATCAGCGTATCGCGGTTTCTTTGGATCTAAGCCGTATTCTCAAGCGAATGCTTATTTAGAAGCACATCATCAAACACCAATAAATTGGTGTGGTGAGGAGGCTATGGATGAATAAAGAGAAGTTAATTGCGTTAATTGAACGTGAATTAGTACAAGCGGATGAAGCGGCGAGTGAAGCGGAATTCAGCAAGCATATGTATGCGATTCATACACTGACTTCACTGTATACAGATAGTGATTCAAGTGACGTGCCTGCACGTTCATCAAAACAAACAAGTATGACGTATCAGCAAGCGCCTTCAGTGACGTCTCCAAGTTATACGACAAGTTCACATTCACAAGTATCAGCGGCAGAAATTAAAGCGATGGGCGGGAAAGTGTCATCGCAACAGAACTCATCGAATTTATCGACACCACCGGGGAACTCTAATAAAATGGTAACTGATGACGAATTAGGAAATGGCGATTCTATTTTTGACTTTTAATGACAAAGGAGAGACTTTATATGAACTTTAAAACGATGAAAACGTTCGTAGCAATTGGCGCTGGGTGTGCAGCACTTTCAGTTGCGACTGGTGCGTTTGGTGCACACGCATTAGCAGATAAATTATCACCGCATTATTTAGATGTGTGGAACAAAGCAACAACATATGAAATGTATCACAGCTTAGGTTTAATCGGTATTGGTATCTTAAGCGGTACAACTAAATTGAACTTAAAAGCTGCAGGCTGGATGATGCTTGGCGGTATTGTTATCTTCAGTGGCTCATTATACACTTTATCATTAACACAAATTAAACCGTTAGGTGCAATTACACCAATCGGTGGAGTGTTATTTATCGCTTCTTGGGTAACTTTACTCGTACAAACACTAAAATTAAAAAAATAAACTAATAAACGGTTCAAAAATTCACCTCACAGGGTATAATGTATCGAATGAGGTGAATTTTTATTATGGGAAAAATAGAGAAAAGACACCATAAAAAAGTAGACCGAGGAGATTTACAACAAAACCTATCTGAGAAATTTGTATGGGCCATTGCCTATGGTTCATGTATAGGTTGGGGGTCATTTATTTTACCAGGGGACTGGATCAGTCAATCTGGTTCTATCGCAGCAGCAATCGGGATTACAATTGGTGCATTACTAATGATTATTATTGGCGTGAGTTATGGCGCATTAGTGAAACACTTCCCAGTATCTGGGGGTGCATTTGCGTTCAGTTATTTAAGCTTCGGGAGGTATGTCAGCTTCTTCTCATCATGGTTCCTGACATTCGGTTATATTTGTGTGGTCGCATTGAATGCCACCGCGTTTAGCTTACTCTTGAAGTTTATGATGCCGGGCGTACTTGAACACGGTAAGCTATATACCATCGCTGGATGGGATGTTTACATTACCGAAATTATTATCGCAACAGCTTTACTTTTACTCTTTACATTTATTACCATTCGTGGTGCACAAGTTTCAGGTAGTCTGCAGTACTACTTCTGTATCGCAATGGTAGTTGTTGTATTATTAATGTTTTTCGGATCATTTTTCGGTAGTGGTTTCTCATTGAGTAACTTACAACCTTTAGCTGAGGAGAAAAAAGGGTGGTTTACATCAATTATTATGATTGTAGCTGTCGCACCTTGGGCGTATGTCGGATTTGATAATATTCCACAAACCGCGGAAGAATTCGACTTTGCGCCGAATAAAACATTTAAATTGATTGTTTATAGCTTGCTTGCGGCAGCTGGGACATACGTTTTAATGATTTTATATACGGGCTGGTTAAGCAGCCGTGGCGCAGAAAACAGCGACTTATGGGTAACAGGTGCTGTGACACAACAATCCTTTGGCTATATTGGTTTATTTGTCTTAGCTGTAGCAATTACTATGGGGATTTTCACAGGACTTAATGGTTTCTTAATGAGTTCAAGTCGTTTGTTATTCTCAATGGGACGTTCAGGTATTATGCCTGGTGTATTCAGTAAAATCCACCCAAGATTTAAGACGCCATATGTCGCAATCTTATTCTTAGGTGCTTTAACATTAATTGCACCTTGGTTAGGACGTACTGCATTGACATGGATTGTAGATATGTCTTCAACAGGTGTATCTGTCGCATATCTTGTGACATGTTTATCAGCAACGAAATTATTCAGTTATAATAAAGAAAGTAATACTTACGCACCGATTTATAAAACATTTGCGATTGTCGGTTCAATCTTTGCGTTTATTTTCTTAGGATTACTCTTAATCCCAGGATCACCAGCCGCATTATCAACACCATCTTATATTGCGTTGATTGTATGGTTAGTTCTAGGCTTAGCATTCTTCGTTGTACGTTATCCAAAATTAAAAAATATGGATAAAGACGAACTGAGTCGACTAATCTTAGATACAAGTCAACAAAAAGTAGATGAAATCTTAGATGAACCAGACTCTGAACCTACTCAAACAAAAGCATAAATTATATATTAAGAGCGATGATCTAATTACAGGTTCATCGCTCTTTTCTTATGAAATCATAAGTTTTAAAAGATACAACTGTACTATAATCACGCATAATTACTTGCATTAACTAAAGGAATAATATAAGTTATTAAAAACAAATAAAATGGAGATTCCATGGTGTTTGTTGAAAATCCACTTAGGAGGAACAATATGGAAAAGATGGTCGAGCAGTTTATCGATCAATTTGGTTACCTCGGTGTATTCTTATTAATCGCATTAGAAAACATTTTTCCACCCATTCCATCAGAATTGATTTTAACTTTCAGCGGTTTCTTGACTTTACATTCTGATATGAATATCGTAGGTGTAATTATTGCGGCAACATTGGGTTCTGTATTCGGAGCAATTGTACTTTACTTTGTTGGTCGTTTATTATCTACAGAACGTTTGCAGAAATTAGCGAATGGTAAAACAGGAAAAATTCTGCGTTTTAAAGCGAGTGATATCGAAAAGGCAGATGACTGGTTCGATAATCACGGTAAAAAGATTGTTTTCTTTGCGCGATTTATTCCTGTCATTAGAAGTTTGATTTCTATACCAGCAGGAACGACCAATATGCCTTTAACATCGTTTATTATACTTACCACACTTGGTACATTAATATGGAATACAGTGCTCGTAATTTTAGGTCAACAAGCTGGAGAAGCATGGCCGAAAATTTCAGCCGCATTTGATTCTTTCTCAAATATCGTACTTATTGTCTTAGTTATTTTACTTATTATTGCGATTATCTATTTTGTGAAGAATCGTTTTAAAAACTCAAAATCAGATGAATAATCAATCGCCGTTATTTCCTCAGTAGTAAAAAGGGATAACGGCGATTTTTATATTATAATATGTATGAATATGTAGTTTGATGTCGTTATTTTAAGACTGAAAAGAAAGGCACTATTTTGTCTGAAGAAATAGTGAGGTGACACCATGAATATCACAAAATTAGTTGTAATCACTGTAATAATTGGAGTAATACTTGCGGTGAACTATAAGCTGGATATCTTTGAGCCTATCCCATTGATACTCGGAGCAGCTTGTGTAATGGTATTTAATATCGTTATGAAACGATTTAAGTCGAAAGATAAGTAAAATAAATACGCATACCTTCTAAACGATGAAAGTATGCGTATTTATTTTATGGTTTTAGTTATGTTTATTTGCCTTTCTGATTTGAATCAAATATAAGACAATAAAAGTAATGACACCATACTCTAGTAAATCGATACAGTTATTTTTGTCTAGTAATGCAGGACTATGTGATAAGTAGTTGGTTATTATCAAATAGCCCCGCATATTAGAATAATAATAAGCGTAATTAAAAATATTGAACGTGCTTCCAATTCATGATGTTACTTCCTTCATGATGTTAAGTGTCTAGAAATGCATATAGACAGGGAATAAGTCCCATTGTGAATATACAAAAATGTGATCTGGTTGAATATTTAAGGTGTGGCTTAAGGTGTTGATAAGTACTTCTTTTGGCTGTTTACTATATAAATTATAATAATACTTTCCATTTTTCTCAGTCACAAAACGCCAAGCTCCTAAATGTTGCAGGGGTTGAATATCAGGTTTTCCATCCATTGATTGTATAGATACTGAATAGCTGAGATAAATTTCATCTACTTGAGTCGGACAAGTTGTTTTAATACGATAGTTGATGATAAATGTGAGTATGAATAATCCTAATAAAATAAGCAACATAAACTTTAACGGTACAGCAGCAATAGAATTTTTATAGCTTTGTTGAATCAAATACATCCATAAACCAAGGCATATAAACATGATGGCCATGGTGATGCCTAAGAATATATTTTGAAGATGTTTTAAATAAAGATTCTCTGTCATTCGAGTATCCGTACTGTTATAAATCGGGTTGTCTTTATCTTTTAAATACGTATAGACAATGGCGTATCGAGATAAGTCGAGCTTTTTAGTAGTAATCGCAAAGAATGGAGAAGTGTCTTTAATGTTATGTTCATTTTTAAGATGCTTAGTTTCTATAAAGTGCGTTTGAAGCTGAGTGTCTTTAACTTTCGGATTGTGCTTAAATGTATAAACACCATTAATGACACCTGTTAAATAATAACCTTCTGCTTTTTTCTGTTCTAGAAATTTCTTCTCAGAAAGCGAACCTTTAAAAACAAGTTTGAACTTTTTCATGATGTTATCCTTCTTCCTGATGTTATGTATGCCTTTATTTACATTTTAAATTTTCAGATAATTCAATGCGAGCGCTTTTATATTATTTTTATGTAGAACAAGTTTGTTTTGATACTTAAATTAATTATTTTGAAGTGGGAGAGACGTAGAAACAACCCCTTATAAAGCGCATTTCACAATAGCTTTTATAAGGGGTTGTGATAGATTAGTGTTTTGTTTTAGGCGTTAGCTTGCTTTTGCTTGTAATGACTAAGCGTGCAATCTGATCGGCAAACAGTAAGCCCATTGCGATAGCGCCAGCAATTAATGTAACCTCAAGCATAGTTGGAACAGCTTTGCTGAATTGTAATATAATCAAGCTTTTGGTTGTATCAAAGGCTAAGCCTCCAGGTACTAATGGAATAATACCAGGAATCATAAAAATAATGACAGGTTCTTTCTTTAAACGTGCCATAATATGACTGATTAAGCCGAGTGTGAGACTTGAAAAGAAAGAGGCGTAAATAGTATGGATATGGAGTCCGGAATATAAAATAATATAGACCGTCCAACCACATGCACCTACAAAACCTGCATAAAAGTACATGCGTTTCGGTGCATCGAATATAATACAGAAGAACAGTGACGCAATATAACTAAAGAAAAAATGTGAAATCCAAAATAGCATCTTGTCATCACCCTCCTAAAATATTAATAGCATTGTGCCGACACCGGCGCCTATGCCGAATGAAGTCACTAATGCTTCTAAAGATTTGGTTGTAAACATCATCATATGACCACCGAATAAATCTTGAATCGCATTCGTAATCAAGACTCCAGGTACAATTGGCATGACGGCCGCGATGATAATCGCAGAAAGCGATCCGTCTGGTACTAAGTTATGACCGAGTATCGCAATGCCTCCAATGACAACAGAGCCTAAAAACTCTGGGATAAATAAAGTTTTTAAGTTCGCACGATATAACATTTCGACTAACAAATAACCCAAGCTTCCAGCAAAAATAGTAGCAACAATATCTACAAAATTACCAGTCTGTAAATATAAGAAGCTGATTGAAATAATTGCGGCTGCGATGCCTTTATAAATTAAATCATGGGTTTGTTTGGCATCATAAATCCTTTTTAAAGTCTCATAGGCTTCTTCTAGGTCAATTTTTCCTGCCGAAAGCTTACGAGAAACAGAGTTTGTCTGTGAAATTTTGATTAGATTGGTATCACGTGACTCAATACGATACATGCGTGGTGTCGTTTGATTATCTAATAAAAAATTGATAACTGTATTTGTGACGAAGCTGTTGCTTTCGTAAAAACCAAGCGTTTCGGCAATACGTGTCATTGTTCCCTCTACACGTGTGCCTTCAGCGCCGGACTCTAATAAAATACGTCCTGCTAACATGATAGTATCTTTCGCAAGGCGTTCTTTCGGGGTATCTTCTATATAACTTATTCTATTATCTAGTTCCATAACATCACTCATTTTCCTTTGTTGTATATGTAATATTAAACTTTTTAGAAAATTCAATTAGTATACCTATTATGTCGGAAAATACATAGAGAAACAACCTAAGATTTCGTTTCGATTATGTAAACTTTTTTCAAGAACAGTGACATAGGAGAGTGGAAAGAGGTTAAAATGATATATACAAACAATAAATGATAAATGTAAAATATTATGTGTATAATTTCTAATTAGGTATCATAATATGCTTGCATACTATATCTAATGTTTCAAATATTTCAAAACGGTTAAAGTTATAATGGTTAGCTGTTAAAGCATGTTAACTGAGTAGCGACAGTGGCTGCTTATCAGTTAACCAGCTAAACAAGTAGTGGCAGAGTTCTCCAAGGACACTACACGAGGGATGAGCGGCACTGTATTTCAAGCCATACATGTGTACGCTTAGACGGCAGAAGCTACCGACATTAAGAGTGGATGATGCCGAGAAGAACGTGCCGCTAACGTACAGGCTGTGTCGACAGCGTACATGTGGTACATAGGTGTCGTTCAATTCTTAATGCTGGTCTAGTCTTCTGCTTTAATTAATGAATAACACCATTACTATAGATTACTTGAAGAGAACTTACAGCGAGAGGGGCGTTGTAGAGTTCTCTTCCATCTTAATAACGTACGTTATCTTGTAGCCCTTGGAGGAGTTTATACATAGAAGTGCACCTGTTCTTTGATTTTAGAGCAGGTGCTATTTATATATGAAAGAAGGGACTGATATCGATATCAGTCCCTTAGTTTCGTTATATTATTTTGTGTAGCGTTATTTAAATACTGAAGAATTTTTCTAGACTGTCTTCAGGTAATCTATGGCCGATAAAGAAGCTACCGAATTCTCCATAACGTGCTGTTGTTTCATCGAAACGCATTTCATAAACGATTTTTTTGAATTGCAGTACATCATCAGAGAATAGTGTAACGCCCCATTCGTAATCATCAAAGCCGACTGATCCTGTGATGAATTGTTTGATTTTACCTGCATATTTACGTCCGATCATACCGTGGTCATACATCAATTTTTGACGTTCTTCCATTGAAAGCATGTACCAGTTATATGTTTCGTTACGACGTTTATTCATTGGGTAGAAGCAAATATATTCTTTTTCTGGTAATTCAGGGTAAAGACGTGCTTTTACATGAGGGTTCTCATATGGGTCTTCGTCTGATTTTCCAGCAAGATAGTTACTTAATTCAATGACAGAAACATATGAGTATGTCGGGATTAAGTAATCTGCGATACGTAATTTGTTCAATGCTAGTTCTATTGCATTCAATTCTTGCATTTCAGGACGTAATACCCAAAGTAAAATGTCAGCTTTTTGACCTGTTACGTTATAAAGTACATGGTCACCGTTATGATGCTCACGTACTGAACCTAATTTTTCTAAGAAATCTTGGAATTCTTTGACAATTTCTTGACGGTCTTCATTAGGTACAAGACGTAATGTCGGCCAATCGATTGCATATAATAAATGGAGGCTGTACCAACCATCTAATGTTTCTGCTGCTTGACTCATTAATATCGCTCCTTTTGAAATATCTTTTAATTCAATTCAAATTTTATCATAAAGACAGAGACAAAGCATACAAATCGATTAAAGGTCGGAACGTGGAAATTACTTCGTAAATGGCGTATAATTATGGATGAAAAAATATTAAAAAGCGAGATTTTCAAGGAGGATATTATGCCTAGTTTATTAGATGTATTGAAAGACAAACTTTCAGGAAAGAATGTACGTATTGTATTACCTGAAGGTGAAGACGAACGTGTATTGACTGCAGCAACAAAATTACAAGCTTCAGATTTCGTAACACCTGTTGTATTAGGTGACCAAGACAAAATTGAAGCATTAGCGAAAGACAAAGGTTTAGATATTTCAGGTATTGAAATCATCACACCTTCAACAAGCGACTTGAAACCAGAATTAGTAGAAGCATTTGTAGAACGTCGTAAAGGCAAAGCGACAAAAGAACAAGCTGAAGATATGCTTAACAATGTAAACTACTTCGGTACAATGCTTGTTTATGCAGGTAAAGCTGAAGGACTAGTCAGCGGTGCTGCACATTCAACAGGCGATACAGTTCGTCCAGCACTACAAATCATCAAAACTAAACCAGGTGTTGCGAAAACATCAGGTGTGTTCTTCATGATTAAAGGCGAAGAACAATATGTTTTCGGTGATTGTGCAATCAACCCTACATTAGAAGCAACAGACTTAGCTGAAATTGCGGTAGAAAGTGCAAAAACAGCGAAAAGCTTCGGCATGGATCCTAAAGTAGCATTATTAAGCTTCTCAACAAAAGGTTCAGCAAAATCAGACGATGTTGAAAAAGTAGCGGAAGCAACAAAAGCTGCACAAGAAAAAGCTGAATCAGAAGGCTTAAAAGATGTTGTTATCGATGGTGAATTCCAATTCGACGCAGCAATCGTTCCAGAAGTGGCGGCTAAAAAAGCACCAGATGCACAAATTAAAGGTGACGCAAATGTATTCGTATTCCCAAGCTTAGAAGCAGGTAACATCGGTTACAAAATTGCGCAACGTTTAGGCGGATATGAAGCAATCGGACCTGTTTTACAAGGTTTAAATTCTCCAGTAAACGACTTAAGCCGTGGTTGCTCAACTGAAGATGTATACAACTTATCAATCATCACTGCAGCGCAAACATTACAATAATGGATTTAGCTGAACGTTATTTTGACGGTAAAGATTGGCGCTATGTAGACCATTCAACAGGGTTTGCGCCTATGCAATCTTTTGCGTTTGATGACACATTTTCAGAAAGTGTGGGCAAGGATTTATCTTGCAGTGTAGTCCGCACTTGGATTCATCAACATACCGTTATTTTAGGTACACATGATGCACGTCTGCCACATCTGAAAGAAGGCATTCGTTATTTAGTCGATGAACGCGGCTATAATGTGATTGTCCGTAATTCTGGTGGATTAGGTGTTGTATTAGATCAAGGTATTTTAAACTTTTCGTTGATTTTTAAAGGAAAGACAGAAATTTCCATTGATGAAGCATTTAATTTAATGTATTTAGTTGTAAATAAAATGTTCGAAGATGAACATGTAACGATTGAAACAAAAGAAATTGAACGCTCCTATTGCCCGGGAAAATTTGATTTAAGTATTAATGATAAGAAATTCGCGGGTATTTCACAACGCAGAGTCAGAGGCGGCATTGCCGTTCAAGTATACTTGTGTGTGGAAGGTTCAGGTGAAGAACGTGCTGAAATGATGAAGGCTTTCTATGACAAAGCTCTACAAGGCGAAGAAACAAAATTTAAATATCCAGATATCGATCCATCTTGTATGGCTTCGCTTGAAACGTTGTTCGGACACGAACTGACAGTTCAAGATGTGATGTTTAAACTACTCTATGCCATCAAAGATTTAGGTGGAACATTGAATATGGAGCCTATCAGTGAAGAAGAGTGGGAACGCTTTGAGAAATATTTCGAACGTATGATTGTACGTAATGCTAAAATCAACGCTAAAATGGACGATTAAGCACAAAGGGATGTAAATGGCTGAGAAGCTAGGTGCATCCCTTTTATATTGTGCGCCTTGAAAAATATTCTTGTAATTTACCCATGAAAGTGAAAATTATGACCGATATATGAACAAATCGTTTAAATCATCATCAATTTTCGGTAAAATGGGGAAGTAGTTTAATATCAGGTATTAATTTTACAACCTAGGTATGATAAAACAATGCAAAAAATAGGGTATAATAAAACGGTGTTTGAATAAATATATCAAAAGAAAACAAGCTAATTGATAAAAATTAGAATGTCGGAAATAAATTATGGATATATCAATGACAAAAAGACGCAGACAGCATCTTTTAATCCTGTCATTTTCTATCAACCCAGATAAAGAGAGTGACTGGATGTTTTAACATGCAGAGAAACAGGGTGGAATATAGATATACCATGACAAACTAGGAAAGTGCTAAAGGTGATGCGATATGACACGAACAGGCTACGGAGAATCTAATGGGAAAATAATATTAGTAGGGGAACATGCGGTAACATTTGGTCAACCTGCAATTGCGATGCCATTTTCTTCTGGAAAAGTGACAGTAACAATTGAAGAAATGCCAGAATTGGCAGTGTCAACGATGATCAGTGATGTATTCGAAGGTGAAATTGCAGATGCCCCTGAACATTTACATGCTTTAATCAGCAGATTCGAAGAAGAAAATCATATTGAATCACCTGTGATGATAAATATTGATGCACAATTACCGCCTTCAAGAGGTTTAGGTTCTAGCGCTGCAGTAGCGGTTGCTTTTACGAGAGCAGCATTTGATTTTATGGATCAGCCGCTATCTGATGAAACATTAATTGAACATGTAAACTGGGCGGAAATGATCGCACATGGTAAACCAAGTGGCATTGATGCACAAACGATTGTTTCTAATAAACCGACTTGGTTTCAAGAAGGTGTCTTTACGCCTTTAAAAACTTTGAATGTGGCAGGTTATATGGTCGTTTTAGATACAGGCATAAAAGGGAATACCAAAGAAGCTGTCAGCGATGTGCATGAATTAGTGAAAAACAATCAAGAAAATATGGCGTTTATAGAACGCATTGGACGTCTGGTGCATAAAGCAAATCAAGCGATTAATACACATAACTTTGAATCTTTAGCAGAGATTTTTAATGAGTGTCAAACATACTTATCTACATTGACTGTCAGTCATCCGAAGATTGACCGTTTACTGCAAGTGGCGAAACAAGCAGGTGCAGTAGCTGGAAAATTGACAGGAAGCGGACGTGGCGGCAGTGTGATTACTTTAGTGAAAGATTATGCGACAGCGAAAAAAGTCGCTCAAGCAGTTAAAGAAGCAGGCGCGCAACATACATGGATTGAGAATTTAGGAGGTTAATTCAATTGGTGAAGACGGGCAAAGCGAGAGCGCATACCAATATTGCGCTGATTAAGTATTGGGGGAAAGCTGACGAAGCATTGATTATTCCGATGAATAACAGTCTATCGTTAACTTTAGATAAATTTTATACAGAGACACGCGCAACATTTGATGCGCAATTAGATCGAGACTACTTCTACTTAAATGGTGAAGAAGTGGATGAAAAAGAAACTCAAAAGATTTCAGCATACTTAGATCTTGTTAGAGAACGTGCAGGAACAGCGTTGCACGCACGTATCGATAGTACAAACTTTGTACCGACAGCAGCTGGTTTAGCTTCTTCAGCGAGTGCTTTTGCGGCTTTAGCTGCTGCATGTAATGAAGCGTTAGAAATGAACCTTTCTGATAAAGACTTATCACGCTTGGCACGTCGTGGTTCAGGCTCAGCAAGCCGCAGTATCTTTGGCGGATTCGCAGAATGGGAAAAAGGACATGATGATGAATCCTCTTATGCACACGCGATTGATGCAGATCATTGGGAAGATGACTTAGCGATGATTTTTGTAGTCATTAATCAAAAATCTAAAAAGGTTAAAAGTCGTGCAGGGATGTCATTGACTAGAAATACATCACGTTTCTATCAGTATTGGTTAGATCATGTAGAAGCGGACATCGCTGAAGCAAAAGCTGCCATTGCCGATAAAGATTTTGACCGCTTAGGTCGTGTCTTTGAAGAAAATGGTTTACGTATGCATGCGACAAATCTAGGTGCACAACCGCCATTTACATATTTAGTACCTGAAAGTTATGATGCGATGGCTTTAGTGCATGAATGTCGTGAAGCAGGTCTGCCCGCATACTTTACTATGGATGCAGGACCTAATGTAAAAGTGTTAGTACAAAAACAACATCAACAAGCTGTGATTGATAAATTAACAACGTATTTTGATTCAGACCAGATCATCGCAAGTGATATCGGTACAGGCGTTGAAATTATAAATGAGGAAGATGAGCTATGATTCAAGTCAAAGCCCCAGGTAAACTTTATATTGCAGGTGAATATGCGGTAACAGAACCCGGATATAAATCCGTGTTAATAGCAGTAAATCGTTTCGTTACTGCCAGCATTGAAGCTTCTGGAGACAATGGTGGTTCTATTCATTCTAAAACATTACACCATGAACCGATTACCTTCCAAAGAGAAGGTGATAAGATTTCTGTATCTGATGCAGATGCGGCGAAACAACTAGCTTACGTCATTACGGCAGTAGAAGTGTTTGAACAATACGCTAAAAGCTGTGGTAAAACCTTAAGACACTTTAATTTAGTGATTGATAGTAATTTAGACGATGCTTCAGGCCATAAATATGGCTTAGGCTCAAGTGCTGCAGTATTGGTTTCAGTGGTTAAAGCTTTAAATGAATTTTATGAGTTAGACTTAGCTAATCTGAATATTTATAAATTAGCGGTCATTGCGAATATGAAACTACAAAGTTTAAGTTCATGCGGTGATATCGCAGTCAGTGTTTTCACAGGTTGGCTTGCTTATAGTACGTTTGATCATGACTGGGTCATGCAGCAGATTGAAACGTCATCTGTCGCAGAAGTTGTGAAGAAAAACTGGCCAGGTCTTTATACAGAACCGCTTCAAGCCCCAGAAAACATGGAAGTCTTAATTGGCTGGACCGGCTCACCAGCCTCTTCTCCTTACTTAGTCAGTGAAGTGAAGCGTCTCAAATCAGATCCTGATTTCTACAGCCGCTTCCTGGAACAATCGCAATCTTGTGTAGAACGTCTCATCTACGCATTCAAAACCAACAACCTAAAAGGTGTGCAAGCGATGATCAGACGCAACCGTTCAATCATCCAAATGATGGATAAACAAGCGATTGTAGACATCGAAACACCACAATTAAAATTACTATGTGATATCGCAGAAACCTACGGCGCAGCTGCCAAAACATCAGGTGCAGGCGGCGGAGATTGCGGAATTGCGATTATCGGCGACTCAAAACATCGCCAGTCTATTTATGAAAGCTGGAAAGCCTCTCATATTAAGCCTTTACCTTTCCACGTTTATCAAGGACAATAAGACATCAGGCTGTCTCACCGGTCAACTTTACGGTGCGGCAGTTTTTTGATGTTTAAAGCGGTCACAAAATCGTTGCTTGAAAAATTACGGAAAAAGAGTAAAATAGATAAAGTTGAAATAGTTTAAAACAAATTATAGAGATAAAGTGAGGTGGACAGAGCAGTGAAAAACAAATTTTTGATTTGTGATGATTGCCAAGCCGTAAATTGCAAATCCTTAGAAAGAAAATTAAAGAAACTAGATCCAGATGCTGAAATAGAGGTGGGCTGCCAATCATACTGCGGTCCAGGTCGCAGAAAGACATTTGCTTTCGTGAATAACCGTCCATTAGCCGCATTGACGGAAGATGAATTGATGGAAAAAGTTGAGAAGCAACTTCAAAAACCTCGCGACCCTGAAGAGGAAGAACGTTTACGTAAACGTAATGAAGAACGTAAACGCAGAAAAGAAGAACAAGATCGAAAATTAAAAGAAAAATTAGCCAAACGTAAACAAGCAAAATAATGATACAAAGTATATAAAAAACAGGCCCGTATGACTGGTGTGCTACCAGACAACGGGCCTACTTTCTTATCGTTATAACTATCGCGAGATTCGTTTCTATATTGACTGTTTAATGAACATGATGTGACTGCACTCGTGATGTTTGATTCTTTTAGTAAACTTCCACATAAGATCTGCACGCATTTAAGACATCTTTAGTATAGAAGTGACGTAAATTATCTTTAGTATAAGACGGGATTAATTCTTTACGTTTCACCCATTTATCAATCAGTGAAGGTGGAATACCATCTACCACCATTTCTGATTCATCTGTAACTAAAGTGTCCCAATCTAACGTAACAGGTTGTGAGTCAATATAAATGTTACCAAAGCTCGTATCATCCATATTTTAATCACCTTTTATTGAATTTTTAGTCCCTTAAGCATAATTAGATAGGGTACCTTGAGTTTCTTCTTGCAAAATTCATATACCCCGCTTATATATGAGTTATTCATCTTTTTTACAAAAACTTTACTTTTTGTTCAATTTTAGTGTAAATAGGGCGGAATTAATACACGATATGGGTTAGAGCACCTTCATGAATTTTGCTTAATACGTAAATATCGAGCAAAGAGGTTTAAAGTATAATAAAAATTAGAGTATGAAAAAAGGGTTTTAAATGTAAAAGTTAAAGACAATGAAAAAACAGGGTAAAGATGATAAGTACAAGGTAAAATGAGAGTGCGTTTTACCACAATTTGAGAAACTATATGATATAATTAATTTATTCATTTTGAAAGTTGAACTATGTAAGGAGACGTGATTAACGATGCGTACAGTGAGAGAAGCAACACCAGCAGATGTTGTCGGCATCAGAGATGTGGCAACAAAAGCATGGTATGACACGTATTTAAATATTTATGCTGCGACAACAGTGAATGAATTGCTTACAGCAGCTTATAACGAGCAGCATTTACTTAAACGATTAAAAGAACAATTATTTTTAGTGGCAGAAGAAGAAGGCGAAATTGTCGGGTTTGCGAATTTTATTAACGGCAGCGAACTTTTCTTATCTGCACATTATATTCATCCTAAAGCGCAACGTAAAGGTTATGGTACGGCGTTGCTTGAGAAAGGGTTAGAACACTTTAAAGGAAAATATGATGCAGTGTATCTTGAAGTGGATAACCAAAACGAAGAGGGTGTTGAATATTACCGTCAACAAGGATTTGAAATGGTGCGTGCGTATAACCGTGAAGTATACGGTGAAGTAATGGACCTTGCCTTGATGAAGAAAGCATGTTAATGAAAATAATGCTAACACGATGGAGGGATACTCATGGCTGAGACAGATTACGGTACTCAAAAATTATTTGAAGAGAAAGTATTCAAAGATCCGATTCATCGCTATATTCATGTCAAAGACCAAGTGATTTGGGATTTGGTGAAAACAAAAGAGTTCCAACGCTTGCGTCGTATCAAACAACTCGGTACGTTGTATTTATCTTTCCATACAGCAGAACATAGCCGCTTCGGCCATTCATTAGGCGTCTATGAAATTGTACGTCGCATCATCGATGAATCATTTGCGGGACGTGAAGCATGGAATAATGATGATCGTCTGTTGGCATTATGTGCAGCACTCCTTCATGATTTAGGCCATGGGCCGTTCTCTCATAGTTTTGAGAAAATCTTCAATACCGATCACGAGGCATTTACACAAGCGATTATTACAGGGGATACAGAAGTTAATGCGGTATTAAGTAAAGTATCACCGGATTTCCCGAAAGCTGTTGCTGATGTCATCAATAAAACACATCCGAATAAGCTGGTGATTTCTATGATTTCATCACAAATTGACGCAGACCGTATGGATTATTTACAACGCGATGCTTATTTTACAGGAGTCTCTTATGGGATGTTTGATATGGAACGTATTTTAAGATTAATGCGTCCAACTAAAGATGAAGTGTTGATTAAAGAAAGCGGGATGCATGCGGTAGAGAACTTTATTATGAGCCGTTACCAAATGTATTGGCAGATTTATTTCCATCCGGTAAGTCGTGCTGGAGAAGTGATTTTAAACAATTGTTTAAAACGTGCGAAGGAATTATATCAATCAGGTTATCAATTTAAATTGTTCCCTAAAGACTTTATTCCGTTCTTTGAAGGAACGATGACGATTGAACAGTATGTAGAGTTGGATGAAGCGGTCGTACTTTATTATTTGAAAGCTTGGGTTAAAGAAGATGATACCATTTTAAGCGACTTAGCACGCCGTTTTATTAACCGTGATTTATTTAAACATCTGCCGTTTGACGGCTCGATTATTACGATGAATGAATTAAGAGAGCTGTTTGAAGCGGGCGGTATTAATCCAGATTATTACTTCGTCAGTGAATCTTTCTCTGATTTGCCTTATGATTATGACCGCCCGGGGTCTAATCGCCAACCGATTCATCTACTGCAACGTAATGGCAATATTAGAGAAATCAGCAGTCAATCTATGATTATTCAAAGTATTACAGGCATTAATCGCCAAGATTATAAATTATATTATCCTAAAGAACTGGTGCATCACATTGAAGATGACAAAGTTCGTGAACGTATTCTCAGTATTTTGAACGAATTGAATTGATAGTCAAACGATTGTGTTCGAAAAGTATCAGATGATACGGTAAAATAGATAAAGGTAATTAAAAATGGAGGTGTGGCTTGTGGCAGAGAATAAGGGTTTTCAATTCAATATTATTAAAAATGACCCGTTAGATGGCCATAAAGGAACGAATATCGGGGCAATCAGTTTGGATAACGTTGCACCTGTATTTATAGATTTACAAGAGAAAGAAGCATTTATTGATATTGGTGCGATGCATGCACGTGCAGATGTTGAAAAGGGTGTTAAATGGATTACAGATAAAGAAACTGTTGAAGGCCCTGAAGCAAAAGCTTATTGGTTATGCTGGGTGACAACTGAACGTGGTGAACAAGGTGCTTACTATGCTGGATTGACAGCTTGTTATTTATTAGTGAACAAGAAAATCCGCAGAGGTTATAAGAGTATGCCTGAACATGTCAACATGATGGATAAATCTATGAAACATAAAATTGTCATCGATCATATCGGTGATGAAAATATTGAGATTATTCGTGATTTCTTAAAAAATCATGATAAAGATATGTGGGATAACTCAAGTGATGAATTAAAAGAAGCACTACACGATAAATAAAAGCAATTATTAAAGGCAGAAATCACGTCATGTGGTTTCTGTTTTTCTTTCTTAATACTAAGTTATTTTTATACTTAAAAAGGATAAGTATGTTAGAGTGTAAGTATTATATTTTGAATAATCACAATAGTTAAATAATAAAAGGGGAGAGGGCATATGAGTTCAGAATTAATCAAACGTTTACAAGAGAAAGAAGAACGTATGGTCGAAATCAGACGGTATTTACATGCACATCCGGAGTTATCATTTAAAGAAGTAGAAACGCCAAAGTATATTGCGGATTTCTATAAAGATAAGGATTGTTTAGTAGAAACAAACGTCGGTGACAATGGGGTGAAAGTCACTATAGATAGCGGTAAACCAGGGAAAACGATTGCGATTCGTGCTGACTTTGATGCTTTACCGATTGAAGAGGCAACAGGACTGCCATTTGCGTCAGAGAATCCAGGCGTGATGCATGCGTGCGGGCATGATGCACATACGGCTTATATGTTGATTTTGGCTGAAACGTTGATTGAAATGAAAAATCAATTTTCTGGAAAAGTGGTCGTGATTCATCAACCAGCTGAAGAAATGCCGCCAGGTGGTGCCATCGGTATGATTAAAGATGGTGTGCTAGAGGGTGTAGACCATGTCTTAGGTGTACACGTGATGAGTAATGGTGAACGTGGTACGATTTATTATCGTGAAGGCAACGTACAAACTGCACGTGGTTACTTTAAATTAGTCATTCACGGTAAAGGTGGACACGGTTCTTCTCCACATGACGCAAATGATGCGATTGTAGCAGGTGCGAACTTTGTGACAACGGTACAAAGTGTAGTCTCAAGACGTATCAGCCCATTTGAAACAGGTGTCGTTTCAATCGGTTCATTCGATGCGAAAGGTCAGTTCAATATTATTAAAGATAAAGTGGAAATCGAAGGTGACGTCCGTGGTTTGCATGATGAAACGAAAGATAAAATCGCACAAGAGTTACAACGTGTCGTCGATGGTTTAGAAACAACGTTCGGTGTGACTTGCGACTATGAGTATCTAGATGATTATCCAGCAGTATACAATGACCCAGACTTTACAGAGTACGTAGCTGAGACCTTAAATAACGCAGAGCGTTCTGCGATTCAAAAAGTAGAACGTTGTGATCCATGGCCGCCGTCAGAAGACTTTGCGTACTATGCGAAAGAAGTACCAAGTGTATTCATTTATGCAGGAGCAGCACCTGAAGAAGGTGAAGTTTATCCGCACCATCATCCTAAATTTAATATCAGTGAATCTTCAATGATGACAGCGGCTGAAGCTGTCGGTACGGTTGTATTAGATTATTTGAAGGATGAATCTTAATAAGTAGAAAAATTTAATTGATTTTATGATGTACAGCGCATACAGTGTGAATTTAGTCACTGTGTGTGCTGTATCTTTATGTTATAATTTGGTATATTAATGAATAATTCAGAATAGGGTGAGCGCGTCTTTGAATCAAAACATTCGTATCCAAACATTACAGACGATTGAACGCGATGATGAGTTTGATGAATTTGAATTTGAAACAGATGGCACTTGGCAAGAGAAGCGGAATGCTGAATTTATCCGCTATGATGAACAAGTTGAAGACTTGACGGTGCATATTACATTGAAAATTCAAGAAGATGAAGTTAGATTAATGCGCAGCGGGAATATTAAACAGAACCTGCATTTTGTTGAAGGAAAAGACACCGTATCTTTATACGAGATACCAACGGGCAAAATTCCTTTAACTATTCGTACTTTAAGCATTCATCATTACGTACAACCAGACCAATCAAAACTTAAAATTCGTTATGAACTCTTCCAAAACAAAGAGAAGATGGGCACATACCTTTACCAAATTACCTATAAGGAGCTGAAGTAAGTGAATATTATTGATCAAGTCAAACAAACATTAATTGAAGAAATAACAGCAAGTGTTAAAGCCGCTGGACTTGCAGAAGAAGTTCCTGAAGTCAAAGTGGAAATTCCGAAAGACCCTAAAAATGGGGATTACTCTACAAACATTGCGATGGTGCTAACAAAAATCGCAAAACGTAATCCACGTGAAATTGCGCAAGCTATCGTGGACAATTTAGATAAATCTAAAGCGAATGTTGAGAACATCGAAATTGCAGGACCTGGTTTTATCAACTTCTATTTAAATAACCAATACTTAACGGCGATTATCCCTGAAGCTTTAGAAAAAGATACAGATTTTGGTCGCTCTGAAAAGAAAAAGAACCAAAAAATCTTAGTGGAGTATGTTTCTGCGAACCCAACAGGTGATTTGCATATCGGACATGCGCGTAATGCGGCAGTCGGTGATACGTTATGTAATATCTTAGATGCGGCTGGTTATGATGTTACACGTGAATATTACATCAACGATGCCGGTAACCAAATTACGAACTTAGCACGTTCTATCGAAGCACGTTACTATCAAGCTTTAGGTAAAGAAGCAGAATTACCTGAAGATGGCTACCATGGTAAAGATATCGTGAATATCGGTAAAGATTTAGCGGAAAAACGCCCTGATCTACAAGAACTCCCTGATGATGAGCGCTTAAAAGTGTTCAGACAATTAGGTGTCGATTATGAAATGGAAAAACTTAAAAAAGACTTAGCTGATTTCAATACACACTTTGATGATTGGTTCAGTGAAACAACGTTATATGATTCAGGCGAAATCAAACGTGTCTTAGAGTTAATGAAAGAAAATGGTCATACGTATGAAGCGGATGGTGCGACTTGGTTACGTACAACGGACTTTAATGATGATAAAGACCGCGTATTAATCAAAAAAGACGGCACATACACTTACTTCTTACCAGATGTGGCATATCACTATGACAAATTCCACCGTGACGGCGGCCAAGATATCTTGATCAACTTATTCGGCGCAGACCATCATGGTTATATTAACCGTCTGAAAGCATCTGTTGAAACATACGGTATTGATGCAGAACGTCTTGAAATTCAAATCATGCAGATGGTGCGTTTAATGCAAGATGGCGAAGAAGTTAAAATGAGTAAACGTACGGGTAACGCGATTACATTACGTGAAATCATGGATGAAGTCGGTATTGACGCGGCACGTTACTTCTTAACAATGCGTAGTCCAGATACGCACTTTGATTTTGATATGGAACTTGCGAAAGAAAACTCAGCTGAAAACCCTGTTTATTATGCACAATATGCACATGCGCGTATTTCATCTATCTTAAAACAAGCGGGTGAACGTGGCGTAGTGCCATCTGAAAATGCAGATTTCAGTGTTATTAAAAATGACAAAGCGATTGATTTATTGAAGAAAGTTGCAGAATTTGAACCGATGATTGAAAGTGCTGCAGAACAACGCGCACCACATCGTGTAACCAACTATATTCAAGAATTAGCAGCAGCTTTCCATAAATTCTATAACGCTGATAAAGTCTTAACAGACGATGAAGCTAAAACACAAGCTTACGTTTCTATGATTGCGGCAGTACAAATTACATTACGCAATGCCTTGGCATTAGTAGGTGTAACTGCTCCTCATACGATGTAAGATTATATAAAGAAGCATTCTTGACGGGTGCTTCTTTTTTTATTTTTAAACTTGTAAAATTTTTGTAAGATTCATCTTCTCAGCCCGCGTAAATATGCTAAAATGAGATTTACAATACAAGTATGAGGAGAAATTGATGAAACAGAAATTATGGGTGTTTTTAATCTTAATTATCTTAGTTGCGGCTGGGTGTTCTGCACCGAGTAATAAAGAGAAAGCAGACAACAAAAACCAATCAGAAGAAAAGACAAAACAAACGCAAAAATATCATCGTATTATCTCGTTGATGCCAAGTAACACTGAAATACTCTATCAACTCGGTTTAGGTAAAGAAGTTATAGGAGTGTCTACAGTGGATGACTATCCGAAGAGTGTTAAACATAAACAGAAGTTTGATGCGATGAAACTCAATAAAGAGCAGTTATTAAAAGCAAAGCCAGATTTGATTTTGGCGCATGAATCACAAAAAGGTATGGGTGATAAAGTATTAGGCGATTTAGAGAAAAAAGGCATTAAAGTCGTCTACATACCTGAAGCACATAACTTTGACGAAATTTATGGTACGTTCAAACAAATCGGTAAAATCACAGGTCGTGAATCACAAGCTGACACATTAGTTTATGATACAAAACATCGTGTTGACGCTGTGTTGAAAGATGTGCCGAAGCATGAAAAAGCACCGACTGTCTTTTTAGAAGTCTCACATGAACCAGAGATTTATACAGCTGGAAAAAATACATTCTTCAACTATATGATTGAAGAACTGCATGCGAAAAATAGTTTCGCAGATCTAGAAGGCTGGAAGAAAGTCAGCAAGGAAAGTATTATTAAACATGACCCAAATGTTTTAATTACGACAGAAGGTATCACACGTTCGGATTACTTGAAAATTATTCGTAAACGTGGCGGCTTTGAGAATTTAGAAGCTGTGAAGAAAGGCCGAATTGAAGCGGTAGATGGTGATACGATTTCAAGACCAGGTCCTCGTATCGACCAAGGCCTTAAAGCATTAAGAGATGCGATTTACCGCGATGAAAAATAATATGAAACAAACCACTATTATTATAGGATGGTGTCTCGCGTTAATCGCGAGTATCGCAATCAGCTTGTTTTGGAATTTAGGCAGCTGGTCGGACCCCTTAAATCATAGTATTTTGTTTGAAGTGCGCTTACCGAGAGTGTTCGAGGCATTGTTGGCTGGTATCGGTTTATCGATAGCCGGCCAGATGTTTCAAACCGTTTTGAATAATCCGCTTGCAGATAGCCTGACTTTAGGCTTAGCGAGCGGTTCTGTTTTAGGTAGCGGTTTAGCTGTATTTATCGGTTTAAGCAGTTTATGGATTCCGTTCGCTTCAATTGTTGCAAGTATGTTAACTTTAGCTATTGTTTTAGGGGTGACTGCCGCAATTTCACAAGGTTATATGATGCGCGCGTTGATATTATCAGGTATCATGATAGGTGCATTATTCAATGCGTTTTTATATCTATTGATTCTACTTGATGAACGCAGAATGAAAAGTATTGTGATGTATATGTTCGGCGGTTTTTCTAATGCAGAATTGCATGAAGTATACGTGATTGTACCCATTATGATGTTATGTATCGTGCTACTAGGCTTACTGCTGCCGAAGGTAAAGTTACTGCAAGTCGGAACGTTGAAAGCACGTTCTTTAAGTTTGAATGTCAGACAAATGATGTTTATGGTGTTAACTTTATCATCTATCATGACAGCTATTATTGTCTCGTATACCGGCATTATTGGTTTTATCGGTATGATTGTGCCACAGCTGATTAGAAGAACGACGCAGACTACATTAGGTGTACAAATGTTGCTGAACGGCGTTGTCGGCGGTACAGTGATGGTCTTTGCGGACACGTTAGGTGCACAATTATGGAATCCGATTGAAATTCCAGCAAGTATCATTCTTGCTTTATTAGGAATACCTGTACTCGGGTATTTAATCGCAACCCAGAAACACTCGTATGAATAATCTGATGAATAAAGAAATAATCACAGATGCCAAATAGGCATTTATAGGAGAGAAGCTTATGAATTTAGAGGGGATTAAGGCAGTCGTATTCGATTTAGAAGGCACGCTGTTGGATCGTAATAAATCAAGAGAGAAGTTTATTGAAGAACAATATGAACGATTTCATGATTATTTAGTTCATGTTCAAGCGCGTGATTTTAAAAAACAGTTTATTGAATTAGATGATGACGAAGATCATGATAAGCCTGAACTGTATAAAGCGATTATCAAACGATTTCATGTCGATCGTTTAACATGGAAAGATTTGTTCCGCGATTTTGAAACACATTTTTATCGTTACGTGTTCCCTTACCATGATACACAATATACACTAGAGCGTTTAATCCAAAGAGGTTATTTGACAGGTGTGATTGCGAATGGTAAATCTAAAATTAAACAATACCGTTTAGAAAACTTAGGTATCTTATCCTATATTCATTTTTTATCTACTTCTGAAATGGTAGGGTTTAGAAAGCCGCATCCTAAAATCTTTGAAGATATCATGGATCAATTAGATGTTACGCCTGAAGAAGTGATGTACGTCGGTGATGATGCCTTAAATGATGTTGCACCGGCCCGTGCAATGGGTATGGTCAGTGTATGGTTCAATCATGAAGATGATGAAGTAGAATTGGCACCAGAACCTGAAGAGATGGACTTTGAAATTTCAACTTTGGAAGAATTGCTAGAGATATTACCAAAAATCGCCCCACATTCTAAGGAGAGTGAAAAAGCAGATGGAACTATTTACGACGAAGGATAATACGACGTTAAATTATATAACAAAGGGAAGCGGACAACCTGTTGTGTTGATTCATTCCGCTTTTGAGAACTATTCGATTTTCGATGATATTGCGACGCAATTATCATATGATTACCAAGTCGTCAGCGTAGATTTACGTGGACATGGTTATTCAGATAAACCTTTAAATATTGATTTTGCAGATTATGTAGAAGATATTAAAGACTTGTTAGATTACTTATATATCAAACATGCATTCTTTATCGGTCAAGAACTGGGTGCGACGATTGCGGCAGATTTTGCGTCTAAATACGCTGAGTATAGTGATGGTATTATTTTAATCAACCCAGCAACATTACAAGCAGAATTGCCAGAAGCGCGTTTATACAGAAAGTACGCAGATCAAATCAGAACGTTAGAAGAAAACAAACAACAAAAATTCTTAGATAAACATACGTATGGTTCACCGAAAAAAGCAGGAAAAATGTTGAAACACTTTTCTGATACGTTGACATTAATGACAAGACTTGAAAAAGAAGCGGTAACAAAATCATTTGAACAAACTGAAATTGATTTAGACTTACATCAAATTAAAGCACCGGCATTAATTATCGTCGGAAAATATGATGAACGTTTAACACCACAAGAGTTAGATACTTATACAAAAGGAATCGCTCAAGCACAAGTTGAAACGTTTGAACATTCAGGATTGTATCCGATGGGTGAAGAAAAGAAAGCTTTCTTAGAAACTGTAACAGCATTTATCAATGTGAATGAAGTATTAGAAGATGAGCAGAAACGCGTGACTACGCAACAGTAAAGTTTTTAATCATTAATATTAGCAATTAAACTCCAATATATTATACAATATTACAAAAGATTACATCTAGAGACTGATTACATCAAGGGTAATTAGGGGTATAGTGTAATAAGCGCAGAAAAAGTTACAAGAAATTTACAAAAAGAGAGCAAAGGAGTTATTGCTTATGAAAAAATTACTTTCAGCGGCTATTGTTTCTGCAACAGTGGTAACTGGACTAGGCATCTCTCAAGCAGATGCAGCGTCTGGAAATACGATTCAAACCGTTCAACAAATCCACCACGGAGATACTTCTCTAGAAGGCGTTAAGCTAGGTCAAAACATCCAAGATGTTTTGAAATCACAAAAACTCACAGGGTACTCTTATAAACCTGATAAAACAAAACATTATTATGAGTTTAACTCTGACAAAGGCTTATTGATTGTGACTGCTGATGGTCAAAAAGACCACGGCAAGGTAACACACGTTACAATGAAATACAACAAAGCAGATGGCCCAAGCTTTAATACTGTACGTAAACAGTTAGGCAATACGGTCACTTGGAGATATAACTATAATGAAGTTACAGGAAACTTCGGTTACATTAAAGATAAAGATACTTCTTATCAATTTACAAGCCAATCACCAAAAGATAAAAACTTAAAACTTTATCGCATTGATATTGGTAAATAAGTATACATGAAATAAAGGCAGGGGTGTTGTACACTCCTGTCTTCTTTATATTGATTGAACTAAGCAATTGTGCCATGATAAATTAGTAAGGATAGTAAATTTAAAGGAGTCACATCATGCGACCGAATGACAAAATTTTATTAGAAAATATCAGTGATTACTTCAACTATAAAGGGATTGCGCCAAACATGATTGACGATATTAAAGAGAAAATTCGTCAAGATTTACCGAAATCTGAAGCGCATGACGTCGATTATATCGAATATCGTAAAAAGGCACCGGCAGAGATTATTTTAACCATTCAAAGGAACTTATTTGGTTTACAGCTGAATCCGATTCTCTTTTTCATTATCAATTTCTTATTAATCTCTTACCTGTACGATAAACAGTTCGTGCCATTTCAGGCTGCGACAGGATTATCACTCATCTATTGTTTAATCATTTTTCCAATTACTGTTTTTGTATATTTCAGGATTGTGCGAAAGAATTATTTATATAGCAATAAAGCTGAAGTGATGATAGGGATAGGCATTGTGATTGTGGCGGCTATTTTAGTGGCACTGCATGGTTTGAATATTGATCTTGGTGTTATAGTCGTAACGAAATATGCGCATATTTTTGTGTTCTTTTTCGGCTTAATTATGGCTGGTTTAGGCCTGTATTATAAGCGTTTTGAATTTACAGGTGTAGGTTTATTGTTAGCACAAAAAACGATTGATGCGGTTATTTTAGACCCTAATATAGCGCAAATCGGTACGATTATCATTTGGGTATTAATCTTGGCGGTTATTATCTTTTATTCAATCAAGTTATCTACACGAGGGAAATAATAAGAGTTGTCCAAATAAAATACAAAATGACAATAAAATACGTATTTTCGTTGTAAACAAAAAGCGTGGTGCTTTGAATGTATGTCATTCTAAGCATCACGCTTTTTGTATTATCCTTTATAATCTATCGTCAGCTGATCAGATTTTGATTTCTTTGTTTGCAGTTAAGATACGCTCGTTAATACGATTTAATAATTCATTGATTTTTTCACGTTGTTTAGAATTTACTAAGATTAAAACAGTTCTTTCATCTTGTTCGTTACGTTTTTTATCGAAGTAATCTTCTTGTGATAAATTTTTAACAGCTTTAACAACTTGTGGTTGTTTGTAGTTTAAGTGATTAATAATATCTTTTAAGAAATATTCCTCGTCATCTGATTGACTAAGGAAAGTTAACACTGCAAACTCTTCGAAGCTGATTGTAAACTCTTTTTTAATAATGCTTTTCATCTTGTCAGCATATGTCACCATTGCTAAAAGATCAGATGAATTTTTAATTTTTGATACTGCCATTTGTATTTCCTCCCTTGACATTCCCATTATCGTAGTATTATTGGCAAATAGACTAATATTAACATTAATTTCATAATTGGGACTAGATGCTATTGCATCAAAATATTCCTGCCCCTATTATTTATTTAATTATAACTAAATAAAAATGAAATGTAAACAAAAAAACATTATAAAACAATGGCTATTTCAAACAAATGATACTTTCAAAAAATTACCCAATGAACCCAGAAAATTTATTGAACATCATTTGAATTACACATTATAAATTAAGATAATGTCTATTTTTTCTATTTAGCCTTTTGATATGGGTTAATTATATAAGAACTCTAGTTTAATGTGAAGTTTTTGGGTTGAGCAATAACTTTTTCTCCCGGTAATAAACCTTCACTAATAATAACCATACCCGATTTTTCATGGTATTTAATAATTCTTTTAACCATTTGTTCATTTCTTTTAATTAATATTGCGTTTTTATCATATAGTACGTCCTTTGGAAGGGCAATTAAGTGCGTAGGAATCGTAATTTGAAAGTGGGTTCCTACAGGTATAACACCATTAGTAGAAATTTGAACTTCGTAATAAGATTTATTTGTTTCACTTTTTGTAACATCAGGATAATGACTAATACTCAAAATTTTGCCTTTAAACTGTTCCGTTGTTTTTGTTTTAATTTCAACAGATTGGTTAAGTTTCAATTGTTTGAGTTCAGTCTCAGAAATATAAGCTTTAATTATACGCTTTGAACTGTGAATTTGCGCAAATAATTGATTTTTCTTACTTGGATGCTTATCAATAATATGGACAATGCCTTCTGACATACTGAAGACTTGTGTTCTGAGTCCAAGCTGAATACGATCATATTCTTGTTCCAAATAGGTATGCATATTTAGGAAGTTTTGACGATGCTGATGACTATCTAAAGTATTCAAATGCTTACGTACTGCAGTTAATTGTTGTTCAAGTGTTTTATTGTAGTATTCGAACAATGGCTGATCTTTTTTTATCATTTTACCTTCAGCACTATACCAGTCATGGATGCTTCCCATACGAGCATCATAGTAAAAGGATTGTGTTGTTTCAGCAGATTGAATACCAGAAAATTGAATCGGTCGGTTATAGGTTGCGGTGTACGTTTTAACGTTTTGAGTTGCCTGAAGTGTGTAATGTCGGAATGCGGCATATAATCCGACGGCAGTTGCGCTTAAAAGGAGAAGGAGTATTAAGGCAATCAACCAGGGGTGTTTAAACAAAATTATGCTCACCTCATCTTATTTAATTTCTTGGTTATTATACAATGTAAATAATGGTTGGTGCAACGCCTAAATTAATTATCTTGTCGCATATTTTTAATAAATATAAAAAAAGTAGAAAAATAACACAAATGCACTGAAAAACGACGAATATCAACTTAATCTCGTTATGCTCTGTGTTAAGTAATAGGTAAATTGTGTCACTTTTTATTTGTAAATTGTAAAAGTTGTAGATTTTTTTGAAATATCAATATATAATTTGTTGAAACGAGATGTTTTACATAAAGCGATTTATGAAAAGTGGGAAAAGGGGGGCGCATCATGACAAAAATGACTATTATTCGGGTGTTAGACGAGGAAACATTTTTTATAGATGCAGGACATAGTGCTTGTATTAAACAGCACCAATTTATAGAAGTATTGAACGCTAAGCATTCATATAAAAATTTAGCTCAAGTCGTGGATGTTTATGATGATTATGCTTTATGTAGAAAGTTAGGTAGTAAACGCGTGTTTTTCGGAGATGTAATTCAACCGAGGCAATAATCAAAAAAATAGCCGAGTTTACTCAAATGTTGAGCAAACTCGGCTATATTTAATTAGAAGATAACATGTGTTTCTTTTTCTACGATTTGTGCTCCTTTAATCGCAATGATTTTACCTGATGGAGGATTTAATACATTGCTTTCTAACAAAGTGCTCATCGCATTACGGATAGATTCTTCAGATACTTGTTGTTTAATATCTGGAACTTGGAATTTGACCGGTTTGTGTGCTTCATTGATATAAATCAATTCTAGTGATTTTGTCATAATCTGATTCTCCTCTTATAAAGTTTCTACTGTTGTGACTTCGATGTTGTCGTATGTTTCACCTGTTAATTTTTCAATAGCTGATTTGAAGCTGTTTAATTGTGCTTCAGTGCTTTGTGGGTTTAAACGGGCAAATCTACGACGTTTGATAACTGGTTTTGCTTCTTTTTTGTCTTCGACACGAATAAGTGTCACTGCAAGATCTTTGATTGTTTTCATTTTTGTTCACCTCCTTGCTCACTCTATATATCGAAATTTCCAGAAAAAAAGCACACCCTTTTTAAAAATTAATTTCAAAAACTTTTGAAGGTAGGTGCTATGGGGTATTTAAATGTGTATATAAGGCTTCTTTTGCCAATTAAATTAATTGTAGTTACGTCTATGAGTTACTGAAGTTTTTAGAATAGATTTCACACAATTGATTATAGTATTATTAAACATAGACACTTGATATATGAGCGAAATCTTCAACAATCAGAAGATAGATATATGAAGTACATACAACAAAGAAAGAGGTGACGCTGTGGAAATTATTGAAGGTCTTTTGGTCTTTATAGCAGCAATTATTTTAAGTTCATTAATCCATTCATTATTTCTTCCTAAAGTACCACTAGCGTTTATCCAAATCATTTTAGGAGCGCTGATCTTTTTAACACCAATTCCGGTAAACTTTAGATTTGATACAGAAGTTTTTATGGTTGCGTTGATCGCACCCTTACTATTCATTGAAGGTGTTAATGTATCGCGTGTGAGTTTGAAGCGCTACATAAAACCAGTAATGATGATGGCGTTAGGTTTAGTATTTACAACAGTCATAGGGGTAGGGTTCTTTATTCATTGGGTATGGCCAAGCTTACCCATGCCAGCCGGCTTTGCGTTAGCTGCTGTTTTATGTCCGACAGATGCGGTAGCTGTGTCGGCGATTACGAAAGGGAAAATTCTACCAAAAGGTTCTATGACAATCTTAGAAGGAGAGTCATTGTTAAATGATGCGGCAGGTATCATTTCATTCAAAATTGCTGTCGCAGCACTGATTACAGGCGCATTTTCTATTACGGATGCGATTGGTCAGTTCTTAATTACTTCAATCGGCGGTTTAGTTATTGGTCTGCTTGTCGGTATTATCTTAGTTCGTTTACGCATTGTATTGGCACGTAAAGGTGTAGAAAGCAATAATATGTTTGTATTCATTCAGTTATTGACACCATTTGTGTCATATCTTGCGGCAGAAGTCTTCCATGCTTCAGGTATTATCGCGGCAGTGATTTCAGGACTGGTTCATGGTTTTGAGCGTGATCGGATTAATCAAATCAGTAACCAGTTGAAATTGAGTTATACACAAACATGGAACTTATTGAGTTATGTATTAAATGGCTTTGTATTCGTAATTTTAGGCTATATTGTACCTGAAACTGTTAAAAACATTATTAAAACAGAGCCGCAGAACCTAGTCTTCTTACTTGGAATTACAGGTTTGATTGCCTTAGCGGTATATGTATTTCGTTTCTTATGGGTGTATGTTTTATATCCGTATTTCTACTTACCGGTCAGTCCATTCCAACGCGCAATGAATGATGGTGAGAATAAAGAACAAGGAGAAACGAAACCTAAACGTAGTAAATACGCGATGATTATGACTTTATGCGGGGTACATGGAACGATTTCATTAGCCATTGCTTTGACGTTTCCTTATATGCTTGGAGAACATACATCATTTGTTTATCGTAATGACCTACTCTTTATTTCTGCAGGTATGGTGGTATTAAGTTTGGTAATTGCTCAAGTTTTATTACCGTTAATTACGCCAGTCATGAAGAAGGTCGAAGTGGAAGGTATGAGTTTCAGAGAAGCTCGTATCTATATTCTTGAACAGACAATTGACTACTTAAGAAGACATGCGACGCCTGAAACTTCATTCAATTATGGTAATGTCATTAAAATTTATCATGATCGTATTGCTTTTATGAAAGTGATTGACGATGATGATGAAAACTCTAGAGAACTTGAACGCTTACAAGGGATTGCGATTGATACAGAGACAGAAACATTAAACGAGCTCGTGAAAGAAGGCAGAATTACACAAAGTGATTTTGATAACTATATGCGCTATGCCGAACGTACACAAGTGTATCGTCAAGCTTCATTGATTCGCAGAATTATTATGCGCATTAAAGTAGCTATTTTAAGACGTCGTGTGCGTGTACAAACAAACGCATCTTCCTCATTAGATGTGCAACAGAACTTAAAAGAAATTTCGAATATTATGCGTATCGTTCATTACAATGTAGTCAAACGATTAACAAAAGAAGCTAATGCTGATAACAAATTAGAAATCGGCACAATTTGTGATAGTTATTTAATGCGTTCAGATAATCTGACAGCGGCTAATATCTTCTCAAATAAAACGGGTCATCGTAATAATGTAGCTAGAATCAAGCTCAATGCTTTACGTGAACAACGACATATTTTGAATGAATTGGTCGAAGATGAAGAAATCAGTGAAAAAACAGCTTTAAAATTACGTGAAGCGATTAACTATGATGAAATGGTCTTAGTGGACCGTTTAACATAATTATAAATAGAGCACAGCCTGCATAACAAACAGGCTGTGCTTTTTCATATAGTAAGATAAAAGAAAGAACTATTATAAATTGTTAGATAGTTGAGAATAGTTAACTTTTATCTATTTAACAATTGATAAATCTTGTAAAAGAAAGGTTTAATCGGTTTAATAAAGTCGCCGACATATTCTTCAACATGGGCATTAAAGCCTTCTTTGAATTTTTGAACACCGAAATCTTCAGCATCTTCACTGAAATCTCCTGTAATACCGTAAAAATTATAGCGATCAATACCTTTATTTTTCGCAAATTGAATCATTTCCCATTGGAGTCTGTACGCACCCATATAGGCATTGTATTTAGGGTTTGAACCGCTGGATAGGTAGTAAACTTCATGAGGGTTATAGATATAGTAAGCTGCAGCTAAGTCTAATACAGGTCCATCTGTTTCTATCAATTTTTTCGTTTCAGTAATTTTTCGTTCTTGTGCTGCTAATTGCTTTTGGTATTGCGCATATTTATTTTTGTTTTTCTTAGAATTAGGGTTTTCTTTTAATGCCGCTTGAACATTTTCAATATCTGTATTTAACTCAGCGACTTTCGCATTTTGTGCCTCTAATAATTCTTCTAAATCGATGTAAGCCAGCTTTAACATACTGTTATCAGCGTATGTTTTCTGCATTCTTTCAAAATAACTTTGATCTCTGAATTTGAAGCCGTGTTTTTCTTCAGCCATTTTAAATAATTTAAAAAATCGATTTGTTTCATCAATTGATAAATCACGGACTTTCACCTGCATTTCATAGGTTTTCTTAATATTACGGCGTGTTTGATAATCCATTTCTTTTAACAATTGTTTTTCATCTTTGTTTTCTAGGTTTAAGACAGACAACCATCTGATCTGACTTGTTTGAGAATAACCTGTAGTAAACCCTTGATGACGGTAACCTAATAAATTCATCACATTCATAAAAGTTTCGTTATCATAAGATTCAAGGATTTCTCCGTCACAACTTCGAATATTTTCTAACAGGTAAGGATCAGTTAAAGCATATAAGCAGTTATGCTTTTTTAGATATGTCGTTAAGTTTTCATAAAAAAATCTGACTAACTCATGGTCTTTAAAGTTCATGACTGGACCGCGATGTGTATAGAAATATTTAAAGAACTTTAAACAACGTGCCTCAGTCAGTAAACAAGCAGCTAATACATCACCTGTTTCATTTTTTACGCCGACTAAATGTACATTATTTTGATGCTCATTTTGATAATTGAAATGTGAGGATGATTGGGTATAATGTGATGCGTTTTCATTAACAAAATTTTCAAATTCTTGAATGTTTAACTTAGAAAAATTCAAAAAAAGACCTACTTTCATATAGAGTTTTTTAACATTGATTAGATATACACAAAAAAATCGATTGATTAAGTAACCGCAATTGTTAACTTATCAACCGATATCAATATTGTTTAAAACTAAGCGGAGGGAGAAGGATTCGAACCAACGCAAGCACTGACGTGCTCCTAATTAATAAATAAATATTAACCCCCTTAAACCAGACTTGGGTATCCCTCCATGAATAACTAAATTAATCATAACTTTAGTTTTTCTAAAAGTAAAGGAAATTTATAAATATTTTGTAGATAAACAATTGAAGATATTCAAAGAAATATAATAAATGACTAAATTTTTTGTTGTTTATATTTAAAAGGGTAAAGATGTGATCTTGTGATGAAAGATTGAGTGAATTAAACACAAAAAAAGCGACAGCTCTTGAGGGGAACTGTCGCTTCGAAAATCGATGTCATCGCAAGCACCGATTTTCTTAAAGTGGTGTGTGGTCCAGTGGGAGGAAAGACCACAGCTTATTTATGTTTAGGATAGATTATTTATGGATTAGCGGAAATGGAATGGACATACTAGGAGGTCTTTTTCCGCTAATTGAAAGGATAAATTGTTTACTTCATGCTTTGATGAACGGTTTCAATGTTAGATTCCATCATTTTGTAGTAGGAATCTCCTTTACTGCCTTTTTTGCCAATAGAGTCTGTGTAGACTTCTCCTGAAATTGGAACGCCTGTTTCTTCACTCAAGCTCTTCATGCTTTTATGATCGACACTTGTTTCGACTAATAGATTTTTCAAGTTGTGATCTTTAACGAATTTAATTGCTTGTTTCATTTGTTCAGGTGTTCCTTGTTTTTCAGTGTTAATTTCCCAAATATAGCCGGGAGTGATGCTATATTGTTTTGAGAAATATTTAAATGCGCCTTCACTTGTGATCATAGCGCGTTGATCTTTAGGAATGTCATCGAACTTGTCGTGACTGTCTTTATTTAACTTTTCAAGCTTGTTGATATAAGCATCACCTCGTTTTTCGTAGTCTGCTTTGTGTGCTTTATCATGATTGATTGCAGCTTGCTGAATTGTTTTTACATATTTGATGCCGTTCTCTAGACTTAACCAAGCGTGAGGATCTTGTTTTGTCTCATCGCCTTCAGCACCGTTCAGGTAAATTGGTTTTACATCTTTAGAAACGCGTACGACACTATCATCTTTAGTTGTTTTGCCAGCTTGGTCTAAAGCATTTTTAAACCAACCATTACCTGTCTCCAGATTCAATCCGTTATAAAGGATGATATCTGCGTCTGTTAAGGCTTTGATGTCTTTAGGTTTGACCTCATATTCATGAGGATCTTGGCCGATAGGAACTATGCTATGTATATCCGCATGGTCCCCGACTACGTTGTCGCCCATGTCATATAGTATTGAATTGGTTGTGACGATTTTAAGTTTATGATTATCAGAGGCTGTTGAGTTTGAATCTTTGCCTCCGCCGCATGCTGCTAACAGTAATAACATGATAGCTAATAATGGTACTAATTTTTTCATGATGTAACTCCTTTTTTGATTTTGAGAGTCAATTTAGAATAGATAAATGTACCGACATAAATAGCAAACGCACACAAGACAATTGTTGCACCACTAGGGATGTTATAAATGTAGCTGAAATACATACCGATTATTGAACTGACTACACTGATCAGACTGGCTACAATCATCATAGACCATAATTTCTTGGTGATGAGAAAAGCTGCTGAAGCGGGTGTAATCAACAGTGCAACAACGAGTATAATACCCACAGTTTGAATGCTTGCAACTGTCACAAGTGACAAGAGCAGCATCACAAAGTAGTGGATGGCTGTTGTGTTTAAACCGCTCATTCTACTAAAGGTTGGATCGAAAGTAGAAATCATTAATGGGCGGTAAAAAATGATGATAAGCAAGAGTACTATTATGCTGACCACAATCGTCGACCAGTATGCACTATTGGTAATCGCTAGCAAATTACCGAATAGAATATGATACAAGTTCGTCGTACTATTGATCAAGCTGATAATAATAACTCCGGTAGCTAAGAATGCTGTGAAGCTGATGCCGATGGCTGCGTCTTGTTTAGTTTTACTTCGTTCAGAAATAAAACCGATGAATAGACTGGCTAGCATTCCAGTAACTAAAGCTCCGACAAACATCGGAATTTTGAAGAGGAATGATAGTGCAACCCCTGGCAATACAGCATGGCTCATCGCATCACCCATGAGTGACAACCCTCTTAAAACAATCAGGCTGCCGACTGTTCCGCACACAATGCCGACAAAAAT
Organism: Staphylococcus simulans; assembly: GCF_025561465.1. Taxonomy (NCBI): domain Bacteria; kingdom Bacillati; phylum Bacillota; class Bacilli; order Caryophanales; family Staphylococcaceae; genus Staphylococcus; species Staphylococcus simulans. Next base: position 2,349,337 of record NZ_CP095100.1, on the reverse strand, counting down.
GGAAATAATCAGAGCGCGGTTTAAAAATTGATATTGTGTGAGTTGTTGTATAAATTCGTACATAAATTTGACTCTCTTTCTAATTCTTTAATGGCGCTGTGGTTGATTCATGAATGTCTCGTTTAATCGTTCTGTGGTCATTGCTTCTTCGCTTGGTCCGAAATAACGTAAAGTTTGATTGAGCAGAATGACACGATCGAAATAAGTAGTTGCTTTTGATAGATCATGATGCACGATTAAAATTAATTTGCCTTCGGCTTTTAAGCCTTCTATTTTACGCATAATTAATTGTTCACTCGTAAAATCAATTCCTACAAAAGGTTCGTCTAATAAGTAAAGTTCGCTCGTCGACATCAAGGCGCGTGCAACTAATACACGTTGCAGCTGTCCACCGCTTAATTGAGAAATTTGGCGTTTACGTAAATGTGTTAATTCCATTTCTTCTAATAATTGAGTTAAGCGTTGTTTAATTTGTGCAGAAGGGCGTTTAAACCACCCAATCTCTTTATAAGCGCCTGATAGTACGACATTTTCAACATCAATTGGAAAATCTAAATCTAAGTAGGCTTTTTGCGGTATGTATGTGATGTTCTTAAGTTGTGATTCGACTGGTTGATTGTTCAACAATTGGACACCTTGTGATTTAAACTCTCCGATTAACGCTTTGATTAATGAGGATTTTCCTGCACCGTTCGGACCCATAATACCGATGATTTCACCGTGAACAGGAATAGACAAGTTGATGTTTCGCAAGACATGCTTATTGCCTAAATACAAATCCAAATTCTCAATTTCTAACAATATCACACCTCCTAAAATAATTTTTAGGGTAACCTAATTTATTTCATCATAAGACATGAATTTTCGCGTGTCAAGTCTTTTCGTGATACAATAAAGTGAATCTGGATGGAAGGAACGGTGACAAGATGTTAACGGAAGAAAAAGAAGATTACCTCAAAGCGATTTTGAATAATGGCGGCGCAACTTCATTCGTTACAAATAAAAAACTTTCTCAATACTTAAATATTAAACCCCCATCCGTGAGTGAGATGGTCAATCGTTTAGAAAAAGCGGGCTATGTAACTACCAAACCTTATAAGGGTGTCAAATTATCCGAAGAAGGTTTCAACCATACATTAGAAATTATTAAGCGTCATCGCTTATTAGAACTTTTCTTAATCGAGATATTGAAATACAACTGGGAAGAAGTGCACCAAGAAGCAGAAGTGCTTGAACATAGAGTGTCTGATTTGTTTGTCGAACGTTTAGACTCATTGTTGAATTATCCGACAACATGCCCACATGGCGGTATCATCCCAAGAGATGGTAAATTTGAAGAAATTTACAATGAATCCTTAAAAACATTCCAAGCAGGAGATCAAATCGTGATTCGTCGTGTACGAGACCGTACGAAATTATTAATTTATCTTTCTAGTAAATTTATTTCAATCGGGGATGCGGTGACGGTGATATCTCGTGATGATACTAACGAAGTTATTGCTATTCAAAAAGGGGATGACCCATTAATTATTTTAAGTTATGAAAACGCGGCACATATTTTTGGGGAATTAGCGGACGTATAAATAGAATAGGAATCAGAGTGGTTCATCATTGGCGTAATCTATTTAGGTTACGTCTTTTTTGTCGTTCTAATTAATGAGATGTATATCATTCTTTGTACCTATGGATAATTCAAAAAATCGTCATATAATAATAAAAAAGATAAAAGAGGTATAAGGATGAAGGAGAATACAGCACATCAATCAGAAAAAATAGTGTTAGTTGTCAGCTTACTGATCTTTTTGTTTATAATGATTGGGAATTATTTAAAGTTAGATTTTTTACGATATATGGATCAAACGACATTACGATGGTTTATTCAAACGTTTGGTGAACCGAAAATGCAGTTTGGTCATGGCTTTCTTAATGATTATATGAATGCACTGGCTACATATGGAGATGTTTTAACCTTTGTAGTGATGTCTATTGTCATTGCGATTATTTTATTATTCAAGCGTTACTATGTATTAAGTTTATGGTTGTTAAGCACAGTGGCTTCAGGAGGTATCTTAGGTATTATTTTTAAGGATGTCATTCATCGTCATCGTCCGTATGACCATTTGTTAGCAGATACAGGTTTTTCTTTTCCAAGCGGGCATTCATTATCTAGTACGCTGATTGTGATCATTATATTTGCGGTGTTTTTACCGAAAGTGAAACATCGTGCAATTCAAGTGACAATTGCTGGTTTGCTTTCAGTGTTATGGGCAAGTATTTTATTTTCAAGAATGTACTTTCACGCACACTTTTTAACTGATGTGATAGGCGGTGTCTCTTTAGGTATCGTTTGGGTAATGGGTGCTATATTGATATATCGCTTGTTATTAACGAAGTTGCCTCAAATCAATTTACTGCGAAAAGGTAAGATGTTTTATATAAAATAGTAAAATAAAGAAGCTTTGCGGTGTCGCAAAGCTTCTTTTGTTCATCTATTCATCTCTATTAAATTTGTTTGCCCCAAATATTTAAGTCTAAGCGTTGATTATCGATGTGTGCGATTTGCGGCATTTCTCCCCAAAGAACGTAGCCTTGTTTTTCAAATAATTTATTACATGGTATGTTTTGTGCGAAAACATAGCCAGTTAAGAAGCGAATCCCTAACGCTTTGGCTTCTTGTTCTAGACGTTGCATCACTTTAGTACCAATACCTTTCCCACTAATCTGTTGATCCAAATAGATACTAACTTCTGCAGTTTCATCATAAGCAGGTCTGCCGTAAAAGTAATTCAGACTTGCAAAACCAATTGGGCGCATTTCTTCATCGTATACTGTAAACAAAGGACGCATGGCATCGTGTTTATCAAAGACGTGTGCCATTTCTTGTTCTGTCATTTCATCAATATCTGCTGTGATGTTACGTGCAGCGATGGCTTGATTATAAACTTTTGTAAATAAAGATAAATCGACTTGTGTTGCTGGACGAAGCTTTACCATTTTTATCACCTTAATTCTGTAAAAGTAGAATAGTGATAATAGCGTACACGATATAAACGTTAAAGGCAATCCATAACAAACTGAAAATTACGACAGGGATGCCGGTTAATTGACGTAAAGCTAAACCATCCCAGTCGATGACATGTTTCGTAAAAGTCAAAGTAATAATCGTCCAAGTCGATTGTAGCAACTCTCCGAACAGCACACCTAAAATAAAGTGGTAAATCAATGATAAGATAATGACAATGAATTCAGGTTGACCGTTTTGTACTAAACCATAAATCATGACGCCTAATAAGAGCGTGAGTAAAATAGGGATACCTTTTCTTGAAGTAATCAGCACAAAATAAATAAAGATAGCTAGATAGCTGAATACGAAGAGTGAAGGATAATGATAATAACCCGCAAAGAGCCCGACTGCCAACATCAACGGAGGCATCATATAACCACCAAGTGTCGTAATTATCATCGTCACTCTACTTCTAGCTCTGGTGACCGCAAAGCCTTGTCGCGAGGTCTGTATACGTTCTCTAGGAGAAGTAACAATCACTAAATCCTCGGTATGACCGCCACTGATTTTGTTAAATAGAATATGACCGAATTCATGTGTGAGTACCGGAATGTAATTTAATATAATGTCTAGAATCGCAAAACTTGGTTTATGACGATTGCGATGCACGAATAGATAAGCAATGGCGATTAATACCACCCAATATAAATGGAGTGTCATAGAAGTGCTTAGAATATCTTTAATCAACTGCATAATTTAACCTCTTCTTGAATTAGAAAAAGTTGAGATACATGACCTCAACTTATGATTTATCTTCATTGTATGAATTTTTAGCATTTACGTCTTGCGTCTTCGGACCTATTTTAATCATTCGGCACATCTTTGATGTAACGTGCTGGATTACCTGCGACAACTTGATTTGTGGATACATCTTTAGTGACGACGCTGCCTGCGCCGACAACAACATTATCGCCAATGGTAATACCTGGCAAAATAATCGCACCTGCGCCGATCCAAACATGATTACCGATTGTTATAGGGTAGCCTAACTCTAATCCAGCGGCACGTGTTTTAGGATTTAAAGGGTGAGTTGCGGTAATCAACTGAACGTTCGGACCTAAGAGTACGTGATTGCCAATCGTAATTTTTGCGACATCTAACATCGTCGCATTAAAGTTCGCATAGAAATGGTCTCCAATTGTAATGTTATAACCATAGTCAAAGTGGATATCTGGCTCAATGAAGACTTCTTCACCGCAAGCCCCTACACTTTGGCGGAATAAATGCATACGTTCTTTAATAGAAAAGGCATTGTTGATTGCTTTTGTTGCGTGGCGTGCTTTATGACGTTCCTTTACTAACTCAGGATCTCTTGAGTCATAGAGCTGACCGCTCAACATTTTGTCTTTTTCACTTGTCATAGTATCTAACCTCTTTGATTCTCATAATAAATTCAGATTACCACTTATAGTGAGGAATGCAATCAATTCAACTGGCGTGTATAATAAGATGAAATGAACTTTTATTAATCAGAGGTGCAAGTTAGGAGTTTGAAGCGATGAGTATTCAACATAAGCATAAACAGAATAAAGTAGATATTTTGTCTGTTCAATTTGATAACGTCACAATGGACGAGATGAAAGAAGCGGTCATGCATTTTAGAGAAACAGATACAACTGATAACATGTTTGTTGTGACTGCAAATCCTGAAATTGTAGATTACGCATTAGATAATCGAAGTTATTATGATTTAATCAGTGAAGCAGATTATATCATTCCAGATGGATCAGGGATTATTCAAGCAGGCAGAATATTAGGTACCCCGTTAAAAGAACGTGTGCCAGGTATCGAATTTATGGCAAAGTGTTTAGAAATTGCTGAGCGTTATCATCAGCGTGTCTTCTTATTAGGTGCATCTGAAGCTGTAGTCGCAAAAGCCAAACAAGAGCTACAACATCGATATCCTCATGTGACTTTCGATGCACATCACGGTTATATTGATTTAAAAGATGAACAAGTGGTTCGTAAAGTAAGTAAATTTAATCCAGATTATGTTTTTGTCGGTATGGGTTATCCTAAACAAGAACAATGGATTAAACAACACCGTCATCGCCTTCAACATACATTACTGATGGGTGTCGGCGGATCCATTGAGATTTATAGCGGTACAAAAAAGCGTGCACCTCTATTCTTCCGTAAAACGAATCTTGAATGGTTCTATCGCTTGATTACAGATTGGAAACGTATGGCAAGAATGCGCAGATTACCTAGATTTGTATCCAAAGTTTTCCGTAAACGTTTGAAGCGTAAATAATATTTAAATGAGCCTTCTCTAACAATACAGGAAAGTTAGAGCAGGCTTTTTTATGAACAAAATATGATATCTACATAATGTGTATTGAATATTTAGAAAAATAAAGTAATGTTGTATCATTCACATATGAAGTGTCTTGATAAGCATGATTGAGACATGATTTGTGACAATCATTTCTTTAAGAGCATAAACAACAAACATCAAGAGGTGACAACATGAAAAAGGGATTCTATTATTGATTTTCGATTTAGTTTCGACCTTTGGTTCGGAAATCTTTTTCTTTGCTTGTTCGTTTTATATTTTAAGAGAAACAAGCAATGGTGCATTATACGGTTTTGTTATAGGTATGATGGCTGTAGTTCAAATTGTGTTAGGTCCAATTATGGGGAACCTAGCCGATTATAAAAGTAATCGAAAGATGATCTTCATTGCGCAATTATTAAGCGTGCTATCCATCACTGTGTTTTTAGTGGGGTATCAAAATCATTTATGGGCACTGGTTATTTTAATGATGATGCTTACTGCGACTGATGTGCCAGTAGGTTTAATCATTGAATCTAATTTAGCGAAGATAACAGGGGAGCAATTAGAGCGCTTTGTGTCTTTAAGGAATATTGTAATTATGGCCACATCATTCTTAGCGCCAGTAATCGGCGGTATTGTGGTAGGATTCCTTTCTATTGAACAAATGGGATATGTGATTTTAGTGACTGAATCACTCGCCATGTTGACGATAGCATTTATACCTTTAAACAGACATGTGGAAAAAGAGAACCAAGCTTTCATCAATAATTTCAAAAAAGGTTTTCACTACATATGGGCTAAAAAGGATTTAGCTACGATGGTGATTTATTTGGCAGTAATTAATATTATTTTGTATGCGATACCGATTGGTATTTCAATGTTAGCCATTCAAAAGATGCATTTATCTTCAAGTGCATTTGGATGGATAGAGGCTTCTTTAACAATCAGCATGGCGTTAGGCAGTATCATTCTTGCGATTTTCCCGCCTAAACAAAATTTACGTTTATATTTAATTGGATCGAGCTACACGATTGCGATGATTTTCTTTGCGTTGGCATTGATTACGATGATGGCAATGGGAAATTTAGCTGGGGTGTTAGCGTTAATTGGCGTTTATATTGTATTAGGTTTCAGCGCACAATACAGTAATATTCCACTTCAAATCTACTTCCAAAAACGTATCGAGGAAAGTTATAAAGCAAGGGTCTTCTCTGTCAGCTTTGCGCTCAGTCAATTCACCAAACCTTTAAGTATTATGTTCTTCAGCTTTATTCTTGGTTTCAATTACACGCTTGTATTTCTGATTACAGGATTAGTTTTCGTCATGATAGTAGTTGTATTTACTAAAATTGTGCCAAAAGATGTGTTTGATAACGGCATCAACATGCCATCAAAAGAAGGGGTATAATAGAAATAAATACAAGCAGAGGAGTGACATGCGTGACAAGACATAAAATTTATGATATGGCATTCGCAAGTGTTTATCCGCATTATGTGACAAAGGTTGAGAAAAAAGGGCGTACAAAAGATGAATTGCATGAAGTAATCACTTGGTTAACAGGATATGATGAAGCAGGTTTACAACAAGTATTAGATGAGCGAGTACCGTTTGAAGATTTCTTTGCGCAAGCACCTGACTTAAATCCGAACCGCAAGTTAATTACGGGTGTCATTTGCGGCATTCGTGTTGAAAACATTGAAGCACCTTTAATGCAGGAAATTCGCTATTTAGATAAGATCGTAGATGAGCTCGCAAAAGGTAAGCCATTAAATAAAATAATGAGGAAATGATTTAAAGAATAAAACGTTTTCAAGTTTTACAAAATGATGAACTTATAAAAAATATATTGCAGAATCGTAATCGTTACGATACAATGTACTTAATTTAAAAACGGATTCGATGAAAAAGATATGAAATACAAGATTTAAGTCAGAGATAGAAAGTCAGCGGCTGGAAGCTTTCTAATTACTTAAACTGTGTTTTACTCCTTTTGAGATGTATGTGAAAGCATACCGACTAATGGCATGTTACACCATTCTAATGAGGAAGCAAGTTGAGACTTCTAGGAGAGCAACTCCAATTGAAGTCTTGTTTAATGACTTGTTTCGAATGTGGGTGGTACCACGAGCATAAACTGCACTCGTCCCTGTTATCAGAGGATAAGTGCAGTTTTTTTATTGAATAAAATCAACCATTAGAATTTAAGGAGGCAATAATTATGGCAGAACAAGTTATCGTTACTTTACCAGATCAACGCAAATTGGAGGTGGCACAAGGCACAACACTTTACCAAGTTGCGCAACAAATCGGCAGTTCTTTTGCGAAAAAAGTTGCGGTTGCGAATGTGGATGGCACATTTTATGGTTTGAACGAATACATCGGAGAAGATTGCCAAGTTGAATTCTTGACATATGAAGATGAAAAAGGGTTAGAAGCCATTCGTTATACTTTAGGTTATTTAGCAGGAGAAGTGCTTGAGAAACATGGCGCAAAAGTCGCTGGATTCGGTGTAAATAAAGAACAATTCTTTGTGGACTTTAAACCTGAAGTAAACTTAAAAGCAGCGGATTTAGAAAAAGTTTCTAAAGACATTCAAAAAGCAGTAAGCGCAAATCATCCTATTGAAATCCGTGAATTATCTAAATTAGATGCATTAGATCAATTCAGTGAAAATGCCTTTATGCAACATCATATTGAACAAGCCTCAGAGCCTGTGAAAGTTGCAGTGCATGGAGATTACGCAGCAGTTATCGACCAACCTTTAGTACACAATTTATCTAAAGTGAAACACTTCAGTTTACAAGCAGTATCCGCAACTAACTGGTTACGTGATGTGAACAACGAAGCATTACAACGTGTATCTGGTTTTGCATTCGCAGATGCGAAAGCCTTAGAAGACCATCAAGCGTTTATTGATAAATATGAACAAGTGAACCATCGTCGTTTAGGTAAAGAATTAGATATCTTCTCATTCTCAGAATTTGCACCAGGTATGCCATTCTATGCGCATAACGGCCAAGTGATTCGTTTGGAATTACAAAATATGTTGAGACAATTACAGTTTGAAGCGGATTATGAAGAAGTCTATACTCCGTTTATCATGGACGAAACTTTATGGAAAAACAGTGGACATTGGGATCACTACCAAGACAATATGTACTTCACTGAAGTTGATGAACAAACTTATGCGTTAAAACCAATGAACTGTCCTGGACATATGTTGATTTACAAAAATCATTTACATTCATATCGTGATTTACCAATTCGTATGGCTGAGTTCGGACAAGTACACCGTCATGAATTAAGCGGTTCTTTAAATGGTTTATTCCGTGTAAGAACATTCAACCAAGATGATGCACATATCTTTGTACGTCGTGACCAAATCGAATCAGAAATCTTAGATGTCTTAGGTTTGATTCATAAAGTTTATAGTGTCTTCGGCTTCGATTACAGTATTGAACTTTCTACTCGTCCAGATGACTTTATGGGTGAAATCGAACTTTGGGATTTCGCTGAACAATCATTAGAAAATGTATTGAATCAACATGGTTTTGAATATACAGTCAATGAAAAAGACGGCGCGTTCTATGGTCCTAAAATTGATATCCATATCAAAGATGCATTAGGACGTAGTCACCAATGCGGTACTGTACAACTAGATTTCCAAATGCCTGAAAAATTCGATTTAACTTTCGTTAATAAAGACGGAGAAAAAGAACGTCCAGTGGTTATCCACCGTGCAATTTACGGTTCTAGCGATCGTTTTATCGGTATCTTACTTGAACACTTTGGCGGAAACTTGCCATTATGGTTAGCACCTGTACAATTAGAAGTGATTCCTGTCAATGCAGACTTGCATTTAGATGCGGTAAAAGACTTGAAACGTCAATTGAAAGCTGAAGGCTTCAGAGTAGATCTAGATCTTTCAGACGAAAAAATGGGTTATAAAATCCGTCAAGCACACTTAAGAAAAGTACCATATACACTTGTTGTGGGAGATAACGAAGTAGAAAATGGTACAGTTGCGGTAAGAAAACGCGGTGCTTCTGAAGAAACTAGCGTAGATGTGAAAGACTTCATCGAACAATTGAAAGTAGAAAGAGATGTTTTAAACTCAGTAGAGTAAATTTAAAACGATAATTGAATATAAAAAATACGCATTGCAGTAGAAAGGGTAGCTGCAATGCGTTTTATTTTTAAGGGTTATTATTTTATAGTTTCATGTGTTTCAATTAAGTAGTTGAGGGAGCTTAATTGAACACAGGTTTTTTGACATTTTTATTAATGAGGGTAGGATTCAGAATGCAGGGCTAATCACGTTCTGAATCGTCGTGTGATTTTCAAGATTGAGTTTAAACGTTTTGTTTGGGCTCATTTCCATATAACAGGTGTGCGTTTGATCGATGATTATCATTCAGAGCGACTTAAACTCTGTTTTATTTGAGTAAGGGTTGTGTTGTAAGTTTGAAATAGTAACGTGAAGCATAAGAAAGTTGAGGGCACTGCTGGTGGTGATGAATTGTGGGAATTCAATCAGCAGAATATATGCATTGTTACCTTATTTCAATACTTAGCGCGTTTTAAATTTTTAACGCAGTTTTATTTTAACCATCAATCGCTGTTATAGGCATACTGATTACTATTTGGCACTTAATTTGAACTTACCGGTTGTTGTTAGGGTTATTGTGTAGCTATGACAGCATCTTGCAATGTTTATGATTAGCTTTTTCAATCAAACATTTTAAAACAGGAGGTTGCAAGAGAATTGCTGTTGTATCAGCTTTGTGCGTATAGAATGGGCTGTTTTCTTATACGTAAAGCACATTGTTATAATTGGGCTGGTTTCAATAGACTACTATAGTGGTGAGTGTAGCGTATTGAAAATTTTTATAGAAATGAATGGTTGTTTAATAAGGTAAGTTCAATTTAATGTTATAGGGAAATAAAAAAACTCGCTCCTGTTTACATGCATCACCTCCTTGAAAAGTCTTTACGAGTTTCAAAGTAGGTTAGTAAACAGCACCGAGTACCTTACACCAATCCTAATATATTCTATTACGATTCAATATTGCGATCGAACACGAATATTGAAATGACTTCATCATCTTCTAAATTAACATCTGTAAATAATTTTACAAATTTCGCGCCTACCAATTCTTCCATTTCTGTAGGTGGATGTTGGTTGTAAAGTTGTTTAATTTCTTCTGTACGTCCAAATTTAAGCATTCTTTCGAATTCCTTACTTTGAGTATTACGCAAATAGAAGTTTTCAACTTTACTTAGGCTTCCTGTCATATGGGCAACCGCCCAGTTATCTTTGAAAAACACTTTGATTTGTTCGGGACCTTTGCCGATGTGTTCTTTACGATACGCACGGACAAGGTTCGCAAATGCTTGTGTCTTATTTTGTTTAGCTATATCAATCACCTGCTTACTTGAGAAATGATATGACATATTGAAGTTCAGGCTGATTAGATTTCAATATTTTGATACACCTTCACTTTAAAGAAAATGAAGTGTGCAGCAAGACTATTGAAATGATTACTTGTATCAAAATGTCATTGTATGAGAGCATCCGACATTAATCAAGTGTGCAATATTATTTTGCCTGTTGTTAATACACTTGTACTTAATGATAATACTTTTTTTCTTTGATTTAAAGAGGTTTGCTTAAAGTTTTTTAAGTAAAAAGATTCAGAAATATCAATATCGCTTTAAAAGAGTGAAGTAGAAGAGGAAAAGAAAAAGCAGTTTATACTGCGATTTCTTTTACAGCTTCAATTGTTTATTTCATTACAAATCTTTCTTCGTCTAAGTTTTTACGGAAAGCTTTTTGGTCTGCTTTAGATTTCTTTTTAAAGTCTTTAAGGAATTGTTCGTACTTAGGCAATACTTCCTCAACTTCGCCGAATTGTTTCAAGCGTCCGCCTTCAATCCAAGCGATTTTTGTACAGAATTGACGGACTTGGCCGATGTTATGGCTGACGAAGAAAATCGTTTTGCCTGCTTCTTTAAATTCGTGGATTTTGTCTAATGATTTTTGCGTGAATGTTTGGTCTCCGACAGACAACGCTTCGTCAATCACTAAAATATCCGGATCAATCGTGACGTTGATAGAGAAACCAAGTTTAGCACGCATACCACTTGAATACTTTTTAACGGGTTGGTAAATAAACTCTCCCAGTTCACTGAATTCAACGATTTTAGGTGTGAGCTTTTTAATTTCTTTACGTGTAAAGCCCATGCACAACATTTTAAATTCAATATTTTCTAATCCTGTCAATTGTGCGTTAAGCCCTGCATTGATCGCAATAACACTGACTTCACCATTTTTTTCAATTGAACCTGCAGTGTTGGATAAAGATCCGCCGATAATATTGCTGAGTGTTGATTTGCCTGAACCGTTGATGCCGACTAAACCGATAATATCACCTTTATACGCTGTCATTGAGACATCTTTTAACGCGTAAAATGTTTTGTTCTTATGATTAGGAATGAGCGCATCTTTGATTCGTTCTTTGTTATTACGATAGATACGATATTCTTTTGTAATATTATCCATCTTTACAGATACATCTTTCATTGTATAACCTCTTCCTTAACCTCTATTTACTCTATTATAGTACATATTGCGATGCCGAGCGGTCAAAACGCATATGAATTCTTCAACGCTATAAATTTTACCATTTCTTGAAGAATTGGTCATTATTTTCGTCGTTAAAGTCATTTCTTTGCCATTAGTAATGAAAATTATTCCATTCTATATTATAATTACGTATAATGTTGAGATGGATATATTTCAAGCATAGAGAAAAAATTACATAAGCATATGTAATGAAATGCGCAAATCGTTTGAAAGCGTGGTTTGAACATGGGAGCATTAATAACTGTTCTGAAAGAACATATTAAAGGATTTTATTTGATCCACAGGTTAGCACAATTTGAGTTGAAAATTGCTAACCATAATAACTACTTAGGTATGGCGTGGGAGTTAATTAACCCGCTTATCCAAATTTTAGTCTACTGGTTCGTGTTCGGATTCGGGATTCGTACAAACGCACCGGTTGATGGGATACCCTTCATCTTCTGGATGCTTGTCGGTATCAGTATGTGGTTCTTTATCAACCAAGGAATATTAGATGGGACACGCTCGATTGTATCGAAATATAATCAAGTGGCGAAAATGAATTTCCCGTTATCGATTATTCCGACGTATACCGTAACTGCAAAATTATATGGACATTTAGCATTACTCGGGATTATTATTATTTTCTGTATCGCTTCAGGTATTTATCCGACGATACATATTATTCAGTTATTCTTATACGTACCATTTGCGTACATTGCTACAAGTGCTGTCGCAATCTTAACTTCGACTCTAGGTGTATTAATTCGTGATACACAAATGATGATGCAAGCGTTAATGCGTGTATTATTCTATGCATCACCAATTTTATGGGTCGCTAAGCCAGGTTCGATTGTACAAAAGATTCTGATGTTGAATCCGATTTATTTCATCGCAGAATCATACCGTGCAGCAGTACTGTATCATAACTGGTATTTTATTGATCATTGGCAATTAGCACTTTACAACGTATTTATTGTCGTATTTATATTCTTTGTAGGTTCGATTCTGCACATGCGCTACAGAGATCAATTTGCAGACTTTATGTAAGATTATTTAAGAGTAAACTCCAAGCATGTTTTAGCGTGTTTGGAGTTTTTTTAAAATAAGCAGAGGTGAAAAACATGAGACAAGTCATCAAGAAGCTGTATTTAACCATTATCAATGTATTTAATACATTATGGTTCAATAAAAAAATCGATACGCATCATATTGTGTTGTTTATGAGCTTTAAAGAAGATATATGGCCTTTAGTTCAAAGGTTTCATTATGAAGGTTACCGTTTAACTATCATCGGTAAAGAAAAAGATAAACAACAAGTTGCACAATTATCAGGTGTTGATTATGTCATCAACAGTAATAAAAACGTTATTGCGCAATTAAAAGCATTAGCCACTGCTAAAGTTATTTTTGTCGATAATTACTATTTGTTAATGGGAGGTTATCGCAAGAAAAAAGGGCAGACTGTCATTCAAACATGGCATGCGGCAGGCGCCTTAAAATACTTTGGCCTAAAAGATCTTGCGGTCGATTTGTCTAACAAGAAAGTGGTAGATCAGTATTTGAAAGTATATCATGCGACAGATTACTATCTCATAGGCGGCGACCCAATGGAAATTTGTTTTAGAAATGCTTTTAGTGCAACACCTGAACAAATGTTACGCTTTGGTTTGCCTAGAATGCAACAGTACTTTACAGTTAACTTAGAACAACAAAAAGAAAAGTTGAAACAACAGTATGGGATTAAAGATAAGCTTGCAGTATATGTACCGACATACAGAGAACATCAAGCAGCGAACAGAACGATTGATGCACAACATTTTGAACAGGAGTTGCCAGGCTATACAATTATCAATAAATTACATCCAGCTGTAAGACAAGGGTCTACATCTGATATTGAGACACAACACTTGTTCTTGATGGCAGATGTCATCATTACAGATTATAGTTCACTTGCGATTGAAGCGAGTTTATTAAATAAACCTGCCTTATTTTATGTTTACGATCAAGCGGAATATGAAGCGGATCGGGGTTTGAATCATTACTATTGGCAAATTCCTGAAAACTATAAAGCATATAATGAGGCAGAGTTGCTTCATAAATTAAAAGAAGGTTTAGAACATTATCCGCCGCTCTTTAATGAATGGCATGATTACAATACGGATGAAACTTTAAATCAGATATCAAATTATATAAAAGAATTGGTGAAACGATGAAAATTTCTATTATTATTCCAGTTTATAACTCAGAAGAAGTCATTAAGAAAGCGGTCAGTTCCATTGATACGAAATACGATCATGAAATTATTTGTATTAATGATGGTTCTACAGATGGCACACTTGAAGCACTTGAAACAATTCAAAAAGAAAATAAGCACGTCAAAATTATCAGTCAATCTAACAAAGGCGCAGCGGCTAGTCGTAATGTCGGCTTATCTCATATTACAGGCGATGTCTTCATGTTTTTAGATGCTGATGATGAATTTTTACCGAGTCGTATCGATGTGATGGCACGTCGTTATGAACAAAATGACGATGTTGAAATCGTGATTGGACAAACAGGACGTGATTATCATGGTGAGTGGCGTACTTTCCCGACACATAAAGAAATTAAAAAAGATGAAGTTGTGAATTTAGCGCAATGCCCAGCGATGCTGCAATCTATCGGACCAAGAGATAAGATGTTCAGCGCACGTTTCAAAGATTTACGTTTTGATGAGGACATTGTTTTTTGTGAAGAACATACATTTATGGCACATGCATTTAATCAAGCACATGATATTCAATTGTTACCAGATATTATTGCGGGCTATAATGTACGTGAGAACTCGATTACAGCACGCAGTGTTGAGCGTTTCTTTGATTATATGCACGATGCTTATATTGTACGTGGCCGCGTGATGGATTACTTGAGACTTTGTAATGTACAACAATATTATAGCTATCGTATGGATGAATTGATTGTCAGTTATATGCTTCAAGCTTATGTGACAGAAAAACCAAAAGTGACACAAGAATTATTAGATACAGTTATCCAATACATTGAAGGTATGCAAAAGACACATTATGATGGCGATGCATTATTTAGAATTGTCAAAGTGATGGAAGGCGGCTGTAAAGGTTGGACGTTGCATTATTATCGTCAATGGCGTGAAGCGTTGAACAAAGTAGGCATCGGACGTCCGAACTATTTAGCGTTCAAAGCACAATTAGTGCCTAAACAATCAGCTTTTAGAGGGCGTGCTGCTTTAAAAAGCGCGTTAAAAAAATAAGCGAACTTACAATTTTAATATGAATTGAAGAGTGAAATGTGTTATTTTTTTACAGTAACTAAAATTGTGAAGGAGGGTTTAAATTTGAAGAGAGTTATTACGTACGGTACATATGACTTATTGCATTATGGTCATATTGAATTACTGAGAAGAGCGAGAGAAATGGGAGATTACCTGATTGTGGCACTCTCTACAGATGAATTTAACCGCATTAAAAATAAAAAATCTTACTACAATTACGAACAACGAAAAATGATGTTGGAATCTATTCGTTATGTAGACTTAGTCATTCCTGAGGATGATTGGGGTCAAAAAGAACGTGATGTGGAACGTTATGATGTAGATACTTTTGTCATGGGTCATGATTGGGAAGGCGAATTCGACTTCTTAAAAGACAAATGCGAAGTGATTTACTTAAAACGTACAGAAGGTATTTCTACGACACAAATCAAAAAAGAATTATATGGTAAAGATGCCAGATAAAATAAAAACAGAGGTATAATCGCCAGGGCTTGGCAGTTATACCTCTGTTTTTGATTTGTATTTAAAATTTCAACATTATTTCTTACGTCCGAATGATGAAATAATCATATAAACGACGATGGCTAGTGCTGCGACAATAAATGCAACGCCAAGGCTCGTTAGAATCGGATGTGTACTCCAAGAAGATTCTGCGAATGTTGTTGCTTTTCGCATCAATGGACGTTGAACATCTACTGATGGCGGGCCATAATCTTTTGAGATAAATTGTCGGTCATAGTCTAGATGAAGCATGCCATCTTCTACGACGAATTTATAATCTTCTTTTTTAAGATTGCTTGGAACAACATCGTATAAATCTTTTTTCACGTAATAGGTTTTATTATTGATTTTGTGTTGTCCTTTAGACATAACTTTAACGTATTTATATTGTTCAAATGAACGATTGATTAAACTGTTGCCCATTTTATTACGTTCTTTATCTCCGCCTAGATGTTCGAAGTCACCTGCACCCATCATAGCTTGATCAATACGGAAGCCATCACGCTTAGTACTTAATGTGTGGTTGTAATCAGCCATGTCGCTTGATCCGGTTTTTAAACCATCTGTACCAGGTAAGCTCAATTCAGAACCTTCAAGCGACCAGTTGAACGTATAATATGTTACACCGTGTTGAGTTGGTGAGATTGCTTTAGTAAATTTAAGCACTTTGGGTGTATCTTGCACGACACGTTGTGATAAAATCGCGAAATCTCTTGCGGTTGATGTACTAGACATTTCATCTTTATAACGTTTTGGCGCAAAACTTTTTAATAAGTTATTTTCAGCGCCTGTCGGATTTACAAAGTGTGTATGGTTCATCCCGATTTCTTTAGCTTTTTCGTTCATCTTGTCGGTAAAATCAGAAGTGGAATCAGAAACTTCATTTGCTAAAATCAATGCAGCCGCATTACTAGAGGCTGAAACCGTAATTTGAAGCAATTCACTGATGGTATAAGTTTCACCAGGATATAATTTAGTATTACTTAACTCTGGAAGGGTAGACATCGCATAATGTTTATCGGTGATTTTCACTTTATCATCTAACGATAATTTACCTTCTTTAACAGCTTCTAACGTCAGGTACATTGTCATCAATTTCGTCATTGAAGCGGGGTACCATTTCTTATCCATATGATAGCTGTAGAGTACTTGCCCGGTTTGACTAATGTTCACAGCACTTTCTGGTTCAAAACCTTCTCCGATATTTTGACCGCGTTCATTAGCGATTTGGACAGGTGATTTGGTTTCAGTGTCCGCATCAGAAAATGGTGTTATAATGGTACTTACGAAGAATATTAACAGTGTCAGTATTACTATCTTTTTCATTATGTATGTTTCAGTCCTTCAACAATAATAGTTTCACAGTAAAAATATTTTATCATAAAAGTAGTTTGATACAAGGGAACAATAAATATATGAAAATTATGCCTATTTTAGACGTCAGTCTGACGGTTGTCTGACTGAAGGGTGCCCGGACGTCTAAAATCATGTGAAAAGTCGGGACTATGCATCATAATTTAAGAAGAAACATAAAACTATAATTGAGGTAAGCGTGAAAAATGAAACAGACTAACAAAACATCTAATCCACTCTTATTCTTATTGAAGAAACTGACATGGCCAGTCGGCTTGATTGCGATTGCAGTATCTATTTCTTCCTTAGGGAGCATCAGTGGTTTAATTGTCCCTTTATTTACTGGAAGAATGGTTGATAAATTTACTGGCGAATCCTTCAACATGCAGTTTATTTTAATCTTTATTGCTGTGTTTGCGTTGAATGCAGTCTTAAGCGGTATCGGCTTATACTTATTAAGTAAAATCGGTGAAAAAATTATTTATGCGATTCGTACTGTTGTATGGGAACACATCATTCGTTTAAGAATGCGTTTCTTTGATGTGAATGAAAGTGGACAGTTAATGAGTCGTTTAACAGATGACACTAAAGTGATTAACGAATTTGTTTCTCAAAAATTACCGAATGTGCTGCCTTCTATTATCACATTAATCGGTTCATTGATTATGTTGTTTATTATGGATTGGCAGATGACGTTATTAACTTTTATTACGATACCTTTATTTGTGATTATTATGATCCCTTTAGGACGTGTCATGCAGAAAATTTCTACGCGTACACAAGCAGAAATTGCGAACTTCAGTGGTTTGCTTGGACGTGTATTAACGGAAATGCGTTTAGTTAAAGTTGCCAATACGGAACAAGTTGAACTAGATAAAGCACATATAAATTTAAAAGAAATTTATAAGCTGGGTCTGAAACAAGCGAAAATTGCGGCAGTCATCCAACCGATTTCCGGTTTGATCATGTTGTTAACAATCGGGATTATTCTTGGTTTCGGAGGTATCCGTATTTCATCAGGCGCGATTACTGCAGGAACACTTGTTGCGATGATTTTTTATGTTATTCAAATGTCGATGCCGCTTGTGAACTTGTCGACATTGATGACAGATTATAAGAAAGCAGTCGGAGCAAGCAGCCGTATTCATGAAATCATGCAAGAACCGTTAGAAGAAGTCTATATGCCTACGGGTCAATCTTTAGGTAATGGTGACATCGCATTTAAAGAAGTTTCATTTGGTTATGATACAAAAGAAGTCTTACATGATTTGAATTTTGATATTCCAAAGGGTAAAGTAACTGCATTTGTAGGGCCATCAGGATCAGGAAAAAGTACGATTTTCAATTTAATAGAACGAATGTATGACGTCACACACGGAGACATCCTTTATAATGATGTTTCTATCTATCAATTACCGCTATCGGATTGGCGCAATAAAATTGGTTATGTCATGCAGTCTAATGCGATGATGAGCGGTACGATTCGAGATAATATCTTATATGGCATCAACCGAAAAGTGACAGATGCTGAATTAATGCAGTATACACAATTAGCGAACTGTCACGAATTCATTACAGATTTTGATGAGGGATACGATACCTTAGTCGGTGAACGCGGATTGAAACTTTCTGGTGGTCAACGTCAACGTATTGATATTGCGCGCAGCTTTGTGAAAAATCCTGATATTTTATTATTAGATGAAGCGACCGCAAATTTAGATAGTGAAAGTGAAAGAAAAATTCAAGAATCATTAGAAACATTAATGAAGGAACGTACAACTGTGGTAATCGCACACCGTCTTTCTACCATTATGAAAGCTGATCAAATTATCTTCTTAGATGGTGGACGTGTGACGGGTATTGGTAAGCATCATGAGTTAATGCAGTCGCATGAAAAGTATAAAGAATTTGTGATGACACAAAAACTGACAGATTAATGATAAAGGTTGAGACAAGAAGAAAAGTCTCAACCTTATTTTTAT
Source organism: Staphylococcus simulans (assembly GCF_025561465.1). Lineage (NCBI taxonomy): Bacteria > Bacillati > Bacillota > Bacilli > Caryophanales > Staphylococcaceae > Staphylococcus > Staphylococcus simulans. The sequence goes on along the minus strand of NZ_CP095100.1, from coordinate 2,330,241 downwards.
AACAAAAGAGATATATAGACGAATTATGACAATCATATTTATTGCAAGAATTTTTGTTTCATTTCTCAAAAATCTAATTCAAAGGTAACAACCAACATGATATACTAAAAAAGCACTTAAATTTTTTACAATTTGTAAATACGAAATATCTCAAGTAACAGGCGGACATTGTAAGGATTATAGGGAATTCAATCGGGAGGTTATGATTCTGTCAGTGTAGACTTGTACATAATAAAATAATAGAAATGGCGGGTGTAAAATGTATTTACTTATCAACATTGTTGGTTTGATTGTATTTTTAGGTATTGCAGTGCTCTTCTCTAGAAATAGAAAAGCGATCCAATGGAAATCAATTGGTATCTTAGTCATTGTAAACTTATTCTTAGCATGGTTCTTTGTCTTCTTCCCATGGGGAAATGCGGCAGTTTCTAAAATGGCAGATGGTATTGCATGGCTGATTGAATCAGCGAACGCTGGTACAGGGTTTGCGTTCAAAAGCTTTGTAGATACGAAAGAAATAGATATGGCGGTTGCAGCCTTATTCCCAATTTTACTCGTAGTACCTTTATTCGATATTTTAATGTACTTTAATATTTTACCTAAAGTTATCGGTTGGATTGGTTGGGCGTTAGCTAAAATTACACGTCAACCAAAATTCGAATCATTCTTCGGTATCGAAATGATGTTCTTAGGGAACACAGAAGCATTAGCTGTTTCAAGTGAACAGTTAAAACGTATGAATGAAATGCGTGTACTAACAATTGCGATGATGTCTATGAGTTCAGTATCTGGTGCAATTGTCGGTGCGTATGTAACGATGATTCCAGGTGAACTTGTGTTAACAGCAATTCCATTAAATATTATCAATGCGATTATTGTTACTTCTATCTTAAACCCAGTAACAGTTGAAGAACGTGAAGATGTGATTTACCACATCCAACAAGAAGGTGTAGAACGTCAACCGTTCTTCTCATTCCTTGGAGACTCAGTTATCAACGCTGGTAAATTAGTATTGATTATTATCGCATTCGTAATCAGTTTCGTAGCATTAGCAGACTTAATTGATCGTTTACTTCACGTACTTTCAGGTACAGTAATTGGTTGGTTCAATGTGAAATTCAGCTTTGGCTTAGACCAAATTTTAGGTGTCATCATGGTGCCTTTCTCATTATTACTTGGTCTACCTTGGAGCGAAGCATGGCCAGTTGCGCAACAAATGGCTAAGAAGATTGTCACAAACGAATTCGTAGTCATGGGACAAATTTCTGATGCGGTTAAATCATATGATCCGCATAGACGTGCAGTTATTTCTACTTTCTTAGTATCATTTGCGAACTTCTCAACAATCGGTATGATTATCGGGACATTAAAAGGTATTGTTGATAAGAAAACATCTGATTTCGTTTCGAAATATGTACCTATGATGTTATTGTCTGGTATTTTAGTTTCATTACTAACAGCAGCATTCGTAGGATTATTCGCTTGGTAAGCGTATAGATAGAAGCATTGTATTCGGTAGTTGTTACTGAATATGATGCTTTTCTTTTTTAAGCAAAATGAAAACAGGTGAATGAATGTGGGGAGACACAAACATTACCTGCTTTCAACGGGAAATGAATTTGATGCACGTAATCAGTAAGGACTAGGTACTGATGGTGCATTCGAGCGAAAATTTTGCTTGTTTATTGTAAACAACACAAAGGAGATAACTTCCTTAATCTCTTGATTAAGGAAGTTGAAATTTATTATAGCAAAGCTTCAACACAAAGTAAACAAAATTTTCAGAATAATTAATTTAATATTAATAAACACTGTGATTCAGGGGTTTCACATTGTTGGTTAAGAGCGCCTGTGCTAGTATTTATCTTATCTACACAATTTAATAAGGGGGCGATTGGATTTGAAACGAAGAACGTGGCGTGACCTCGCACTCGTAGTATTTGGTTCATTTATGTTCTCTGCAGGGGTCAATACATTCATTATTTCCGCACAATTAGGGGAAGGCGGCGTAACGGGACTATCCATTGTATTTTATTATGCTTTTCACATTTCGCCAGCTATCACTAACTTTGTGATGAATGCGATTTTAATTGCGATTGGTTATAAGTTCTTAAGTAAGCGAAGTACGTACTTAACCATTCTTGCAACAGTGTTAATTTCAGTCTTTTTAGGACTGACTGAATCTTGGCATGTTGAAACTGGCAACATTATTGTGAATGCCATTTTCGGGGGTGCTTCAGTCGGATTAGGTATTGGCGTTATTGTACTTGCTGGGGGAACGACAGCAGGTACAACGATTTTAGCGCGTTTAGCACATAAATACTTAGACGTCAGCACATCTTACGCGTTGCTATTTTTCGACTTAATCGTTGTGGCGATTTCATTTACTGTGATTCCAGTCAATAAGTTATTGGTAACGATTATTTCACTTTATATTGGTACGAAAGTTATGGAATTCGTTATTGAAGGTTTAAATACGAAGAAGGCGATGACTGTAATTTCAAGCCGACCTGATGAAGTGGCGAAAGTTATTGACCAAAAAATCGGACGAGGGGTTACGATTATAGATGGTCGCGGTTATTACTCAAAAGAAGACAAAGAAATTTTATATGTGGTTATCAGTAAAACACAAGTTTCAAAAGCGAAACGCTTAATTCGAAAAATTGATGAGAATGCCTTTTTAGTCATCCACGATGTGCGTGATGTGTATGGTAATGGCTTCTTAGTAGATGAATAAAGGATGAGAAATCGAGGCGATAGTCTCGATTTCTTGCGTTTTAGTACATAAGAATTGTTAGGAAATCGCTCCAAAAAATGTTATAATATAGCCTATGATAATGATTATCAATTACAAGGCTGTAGTTGATAAAAGTATGAAAGCTTTCACGATAATCTTTACAGGTCGTAATTATAAATAAATGCAATGAGATAAGAAATAGAAATAAATTCTGCGGCAGACCTTGAAAAGAGACAGGTGTTTCGGCAACTGTATTTAAGGTTCATGTCGTATCCAATGGAGGATGAAGTATATTGGCAAATCGTTTAAATGGTCAGCACGTAACAATCGGATATGGGGATCATGTGATTGTTGATAACCTAGATGTAGAAATCCCTGATGGCAAAGTTACGTCTATTATCGGACCTAACGGTTGCGGTAAATCAACATTACTAAAAGCATTATCTCGTCTTTTATCCGTTAAAGGCGGAGAAATCACATTAGATGGTAAAAATATTCATACACAATCTACGAAAGAAATTGCGAAGAAAATCGCCATTTTACCACAATCACCAGATGTTGCAGATGGTTTAACAGCAGGCGAATTGGTTTCATACGGCAGATTTCCACACCAAAAAGGTTTTGGCCGCTTAAGCGCTGAAGATAAAGCTGAAATCGATTGGGCGCTTAAAGTAACAGGTACGTATGATTTTAAACACAGAGCTATTAATGATTTAAGTGGCGGTCAAAGACAACGTGTATGGATTGCGATGGCTTTAGCACAAAAAACAGATATTATTTTCTTAGACGAGCCAACAACGTATTTAGATATCAGTCACCAATTAGAAATTCTTGAATTAGTTCAAGAATTGAACCGTGAACAAGGTTGTACCATTGTAATGGTGTTACATGATATCAACCAAGCGATTCGTTTCTCAGATCATCTGATTGCGATGAAAGCAGGTGAAATTGTTTCGAGCGGTGAAACACAAGAAGTCTTAACAAAAGATATTTTAGAAAGATGTTTCAATATAGATGCAGAATTAAGTACAGATCCACGTACAGGTAAACCGATGTTAGTCACATATGATTTATTGTGTAAACATTATTCGAAAGTATGAGGCACGGTAAATGAGTGATAAAGAGAGAAAAGAGAAGTATCCCAGATTTATATTGTTATTACTTTTATCATGTGTGATGTTAGGGACAATGTTGGTGCTCTCCATTTTATATGGAGATGCGCCCATTCGTCTTGGGACGATTTATGAAGCGGTTTTCCATTATAACCCTATGAATGAACAGCACAACATTATCAGTGAAATTAGAATACCTAGAGACTTAGGTGCAATACTTGTAGGTATGGCGCTTGCGGTGGCTGGGGCAGTTGTTCAAGGTGTGACTAAAAATGGTTTGGCAGACCCAAGCTTAATCGGCTTGAATGCTGGTGCCAGTTTTATGCTCGCTTTAACATATGCCTTTGTACCGCAAGCTTCTTTTAGTTTATTGATGCTTGCAGGTTTTATCGGTTCAATATTAGGCGGTACAATCGTATTGATGATGGGCCGTTCTAGAACTGATGGGTTCAATCCTATCCGTATTATTTTAGCAGGTGCTGCTGTCAGTGCATTCTTGACGGCTTTAAGCCAAGGCATTGCATTAACTTTTAAATTGAATCAAGACATCAATTTTTGGAGCATGGGCGGTGTTTCTGGCACAACTTGGGTTCAATTGAAATGGAGTACCCCTGTTATTTTAGTGACGATCGTTTTGTTAATCTTACTAAGTCGACAATTAACAATTTTAAACTTAGGAGAAAGCTTAGCTAAAGGCTTAGGACAAAATGTGCGCGTCATTCGTACAATCAGCTTAATACTAACGATGCTGTTAGCAGGTGTTGCTGTAGCAATGGTCGGACAAATTGCCTTTGTCGGTTTAATCGTGCCACATATTGTACGCTTTTTAATTGGTACGGATTATGCGAAAGTGATTCCGTTAACTGCTGTTTTAGGCGCATTTTTAGTTCTTTTAGCAGATACCGTCGCACGTATGTTAGGAGATGCGCCAGTCGGTGCGATTGTTTCCTTTATTGGCGTGCCTTACTTTATCTATTTAATTAGAAAAGGAGGTCGCTCAATATGATAGAAGATAAATTACGAAGACGTCAGTGGCTGGCTTTATTAATTACGAGTGTCCTTTTGTTTGCGGCCTGTGTTTGGAGTATCACGTCAGGTGAATATCAAATGTCTATCGGCACGTTCTTTAAAACTTTATTTGGTTTAGGTGACTATACGGACAGTTTGATTCTACTAGATTTTAGACTGCCGAGAATGTTAGTAACGATTCTGGCAGGTGCTGCATTAAGTTTAAGCGGTGCGATGATGCAGAGTGTAACCAATAATCCACTAGCTGAACCTGGTATTTTAGGTATTAATGCAGGAAGCGGCTTCTTTATCGCACTCTTTATTGTCATCGGACAAGTGAGTGCAGATAGCTTTATCTATGTTTTGCCAATACTGAGTATGACTGGCGGTATTTTAACTGCATTAATTATTTTCTACTTCAGTTATTCTAAAGAACGCGGTATGACTCCAGCTAGTATGGTCTTAGTCGGTGTCGGTTTATCTGCCGCACTCTCTGGCGGTTCGCTGACATTGATGTCTAAATTTGATAAAGACCAAGCAGAGTTTATGGCAACATGGCTTGCGGGTAATATATGGGGTGATGAATGGCCGTTTGTCATCGCATTATTACCATGGTTGATTGTCATCATACCGTTCCTGTTTATGAAAGCAAATACATTAAATATCTTGAATACTAATGACCTATTAGCACAAGGCTTAGGTGTAAATGTCAGACGAGATCGTATGATTATTTTACTGGCTGCTGTTGCTTTATCATCAGCAGCTGTAGCGGTGAGTGGTGCTATCAGCTTTATTGGTTTAATGGGACCGCATATTGCGAAAACGATTGTGGGACCAAGACATCAACTCTTTATGCCTTTAGCAATAGTTATTGGCTCGTTCTTACTAGTATTCTCGGATACAGTTGGTCAAGTGATTTTACAACCATCAGGTATTCCAGCTGGTATTGTCGTTGCGTTAATCGGTGCACCTTATTTCTTGTATTTAATGTATCGTACACGTTCATTGTAATTTAACGTAATGAAATATTGTTATACGTTATAGTAATTGATGTGAAATCCAAAAAAATATGGTAAACTAATACTAATTGTAGATAAAATCTGTTCAACAATAGGAGGACATTGGCATGAAAGATTTAATCAAGCGACATGTCTTAAACGGCGAATTTGAATCTGTGAAACGATTAATGTCCGAATCAGATTTTATGGAATTTGAAGAACATTACATTTCAAGTGCGCATGAAGCAGAAAGTGTTATGTTTTATACGTGTATCTTAGATATGATCAAAGATGGAGAAACAGCTGAAATGCATGATTTAGCATTCTTACTCCTTGTTTATCCATTAAGTGACTTAGAAGGTGCATTGGATTCTGCTTACTATCATGCAGAAGCTTCCATAAAACTCACTGAGGGCAAAGAAGTGAAGAGTTTACTACAAATGTTGTTGCTCCATGCAATTCCTGAACCTGTTATTTCTGATAAAAAAGCTTTCGATATTTCTAAACAGATCTTGAAATTAGATCCTAATAATAACGTAGCCCGTAATATCCTTAAACAGACAGCGAAACGAATGGATAACGTGGTGGTCAGCATTGATGAACTGAACCAAAATCGTGATGCAAAATAATGAATTTAAAATGAATTAAAGGGTATCTCACATGAGGTATCCTTTTTGTTTTGCACAAAAGTGATATTTATCCATAAGTTTTACTAATGGGTATGTTTACAAAGTTTAATGAGTAATTCTATCAAATTGAGGGTAATTTATTGTTGTGTTTGGGTAATTACACTTAACGGCTATTGCGCAATTGAGTGTTTTATTGTTACTATATACTTTTCATGGAATAAGTAATGGCCTTTTTCAGAAAAAGACAGAAACATAAGCTATGGATAGTAAGTATTAACGTTGGCAAGCATTGTTTTTAATTACACGAGGAGGTATTCAACGTTATTATGACGTTTAATAAAGAAACAGTAAAAATTGGCTTTGCCTATGTCGGTGTAGTCGTCGGCGCAGGTTTTTCAACAGGCCAAGAAGTTATGCAATTCTTCACTGAATATGGTCTATGGGCTTATATCGGTGTTTTAATTTCAGGTGTTATCTTAGGATTCATCGGAAGACAGGTCGCAAAGATAGGGACAGCTTTCGATGCTGAAAACCACGAATCAACTTTGGCATATTTATTTGGAAAATACGTTGGACGGATCGTCGACTATATACTGGTCTTCTTCTTATTCGGAATTTCTGTCACAATGATTGCAGGGGCAGGTTCTGCATTCCATGAAAGTTATGGCATCCCTACATGGTTAGGTTCACTGATTATGGTAATTGCTATTTATATTACATTACTTATGGACTTCAATAAGATTGTCCGCGCACTTGGTGTGGTAACACCTTTCTTAATCATCTTAGTGATTGTGATTGCAGGTGTTTACCTATTTAAAGGTCAAGTGCCATTTAATCAAATTAATGCAGAAATGCCTAAGACAAGTCCGCTTTGGGGCATTATCATGGGAACAGTTTACGGCGGTTTAGCGTTTGCGGTAGGATTTAGTACAATCGTCGCTATCGGCGGTGACGCAAGCCGTAGAAGAGTATCAGGTGCCGGTGCAATGTTCGGCGGTATCATTTATACGATTCTGTTAGCATTGATTACATTTGCATTGCAAACTGAATTCCCAGCAATCAAAGAAGCGGCTATTCCAACATTGACATTAGCGAATGGTATTCACCCAATCGTAACAATTGTATTGTCAATTGTGATGTTAGCCGTAATGTACAACACAATTTTGGGTCTGCTTTATTCATTCGCAGCAAGATTCACAACACCTTATAGCAAAAAATATCACATTTTAATCGTGATTATGATGCTTGTCGCTTACGGATTAAGTTTCGTAGGTTTCTCAAGTCTGATCAACTTCTTATACCCAACAATGGGTGTTATCGGACTTGCTATTGTTATTGGCGTGTTAGTGAAATATTTCAAACGTAAAAAAGAGAATGAACAACATATCGCATAAATTGCCCAATGTGTGACATTTACTAGATATAGCAGAAAACTTATGAATAATGAAGGTCAACTTACTGCTTGTAAGCAGTAATGATGAAAACAATAGGTATAGCGCAGCTGATTTTGCTGCGCTATTTTTCTTGATTTCACCCTTTGAGATGACTTTAAATATAAAGTACAATAAATACAAATTGGAAATTATCTTGCCGATAGAATAAAGAGAGGACTTGGTAATCAAATGAACAGTCGAAGAAAAAAATGGCTGGCAATCGGTGCGATTATCTTCGTGTTATTAGGCATCGCTGTCGGTGTTGGTATAAAACTTTATATGGACTATCAACATAAACAAAATATGAAACCTAAAGTCGCGATTAACAATAATAATGTAAAGGTCTTTAATAATATTACATATAGTAAAGCATTCCCGAAGAGTCAGCTTGATATCATCACACCAGCAGAATTAGATAAAGATGTGAAATTACCAGTGATTTTTTGGATGCATGGCGGCGGCTTTATTGCGGGTGATAAACAATATAAAAATCCATTGTTGGCAAAAATCGCAGAACAAGGCTATATTGTAGTGAATATTAACTATGCTTTAGCACCACAGTACAAATATCCGACCCCTTTAATTCAAATGGATCAAGCTGTAAAATTCATTAAAAAGAATCCGCATGAATTGCCGATTGATTTTACGCAAGTGGTGTTCGGCGGCGACTCAGCAGGTGCACAGTTATCCAGTCAATTTACTGCGATTCAAACAGATGAACAGTTAAGAAAAGATATGCACTTTAAACAACGTTTCAAACCGAAAAATATTCGTGCAGCTATCTTTTTCGGTGGTTTCTATAACATGAATACAGTCAGAGAAACAGAGTTCCCACGTATTCAACTCTTTATGAGAAGTTATACTGGTACAGAAGAGTGGGAAAGTGAATTCAGAGATTTATCTGAAATGTCGACAGTGGAACATGTCACAAAAGATTATCCACCGACTTTCTTATCTGTTGGGGATGCAGATCCATTCTTCAGTCAAAATCAAGAATTTGCACGGGTCTTAGAAGAAGACGGTACATCAGTCGATACATTCTTTTTTGATGGGTCACACCATTTAAGACATCAGTATCAATTCCATTTAAACTTACCGGAATCAAAAGAAAATCTAGTCTCTGTACAACGTTTCTTAAGTAGAAATACAAGCTCAACAACGATTAAAAATCCAGATGAGCAATTTGAACCGATTCAATTAAATCCTTATAAGGATTAGTATGTTAATAACAAATCATATTTTAAAAGAAGTATCACAAAGTAATTGGCTTTGTAGATACTTCTTTTGTTATAAGATAATAAGTGGGTTATATGTAAAATAGAAAATGAAAGTAATAAAAAACCTGATATGTTTGTGACATATCAGGAGAAATATTAGTGCAATAGTTTAGCCATAACGTATTCACTATAGTATTTATTATCTATTTTGAGTTTATCGCGCATTTCGCCTTCAATTTGATAGCCTGCTGATTTGAATAAATCTACAGCATGCTCATTTTGAGGGACAACTAATGCTTCTAAGCGACGAATATCGTGGTTGTATGCCCATGCATCCACTGCATTTAATAATGATTGTCCAACACCTTTGCTGCGGTATTGTGCACGAATGCCAAGACGCACGCGTGTTTCGTGGCGTGTACGTTCATATTCGCGAGATGTGACAATCGCAAAACCAATCAACTTACCGTCGATTTCTGCAAGATAAATAGTATTCGATGGAGAAGTGATAAAATGTTCAAGCTGCTGTAATGCGCTTGAAAGAGATGGCACATATTCGCCAGGGCTATACAGCATATAGCTAGATTCATCATAGATATCTTTTAATAAAGCAATATATGCATCTGCATCATTGATACTTATTTCTCTAATCGTATGTTCCATAGACACCCTCCATAATATAAGGTAGTATTACACTGAGTATAGCGTAAATGACGATTGTCTGCATCGTTTTTAGTTTCATTTTACTTTAAAATGATAGAACGCAATGATTGTTAGAGAATCGCACAAAGATAAGTGTAAAATAAAAGTTGTGAAATGTAAATGAAACAGTTTTGAAATAATTTCGAAATAAAAATAATAGGTGATAACATGAAGATTTTATTGGTAGAAGATGACAAGTCCTTATTTGAACAATTAAAAAAAGAACTAGAACATTGGGATTTGCAAGTGTCTGGTATTGATGATTTTAATCAAGTTATGGAAGCATTTGAACAGGAACAACCAGAAATTATTATCATGGATGTAGAGTTGCCGAAATATGACGGGTTTTATTGGTGTCGTGAAATACGTAATCAATCGAATGTACCTATCTTATTTTTATCAGCGAGAGATAATCCAATGGATCAAGTTATGAGTATGGAACTAGGGGCAGATGATTTTATGCAGAAGCCTTTCTATACTAATGTCTTAATCGCGAAGCTTAAAGCCATATATCGCCGTGTATATCAATTCAATCTAGAGGAGCAACGTATGTTGTCATGGGGCGATGTTCAAGTGGACCTTGGTAAAGGCGTATTAGAGAGAGGAAATGAAACCGCACATCTTTCTAAAACTGAAATGCTTATTCTAGAGATTTTATTAAAAAATCGTAATCAAATTGTCAGTCGTGATGAGATCATTACGGCGTTATGGGATGATGAAGCGTTTGTGAGTGATAATACGTTGACGGTTAATATCAATCGACTACGTAAAAAGTTAGCAGACTTTGGGTTAACTAATGCGATTGAAACACGGGTCGGCAAAGGATATTTAGCACATGACAATATTTAAACGTATCTCAAATTATTTAGTCTCTCGTTTGAATTGGTTGGCGTTGATTGTTGGCTTTCAAATCTTTTTAGTGATTTTAGCTGTACTAGATCAAAATTTATCTGTTGAATCTATGCTTTATGTCATTTTATGTAATGTTATCTTCACATTGGTGTTCCTCATTTTTTCTTACAACTATGAAACTTCGTTCAACAAAAAATTGTCTGAAATGAAAGAGGTTGAGGAGTTGAAGCATAAAGAAGCGGCCAATACTCCGATGGAAGAAGAAGTCTTACAATATTTATATCTGATGATTCAAAGACAAAAACAAATTGTATCTAGGCAATCTGTGCAATTAAAAGAAAATGAACAAAGCCTAACGGAATTTGTGCATGAAATTAAAACACCTTTAACCGCATTGAAATTAATCATTGATCAAGAAGAAGATATGACTCGTCGACAAGCTTTATTGTTTGAATGGTCACGCATGAATGAAATGTTAGACCAACAATTGTATTTATCACGATTAAGCCAAAAGCACCAAGATTTATATTTTGAAGGCGTTTCATTAAAACGTATGGTGATTGAAGAAATTCAGTTAACACGTAATATTTGTAGACAGCGCGGTATTGGGTTCGATATAGACTTTAATGAAGAAGATAAGGTCTTTACAGATATGAAATGGTGCAAGATGATGATTCGCCAAGTCCTTTCAAATGCGGTGAAATACAGTCAAGCGGGTACAGAGATACAAATCATCACTAAAGAAGTCGAAGGACATATTGTGCTTGAAATCAAAGATACAGGACGCGGAATTGCTTCTCAAGATATGCCGCGTATATTTGAACGTGGTTTTACGTCAACACAATACCGCCACGAGACAACTTCTTCAGGTTTAGGTTTATATTTAGTGGATCAAATCAAACAGCCATTACATATACAAGTATCGGTTGATTCTATTGCAGAAGAAGGGACAACAGTCTCTTTTATCTTCCCTAAACAGAACGAAATGTTAGAACGTATGTCTGAAGTGACAAAATCGTCACTTTAAACATGCGTTTTGTAATATCAAATCAACGACCATAAAATCACTTATGCGTACACTATAAATACAAGAGTTAAGAAAAAAGGAGCGCAAAAAATGGAAATTCTAACAGTATCCAATTTAACAAAAGTATTTGGAAATAAGCATGTGGCGCATGAAGTGCTGAAAGGCATCTCGTTTAAAGTTGAAAAAGGTGAATTCATTTCAATTATGGGACCGTCTGGTTCTGGTAAAACGACATTATTGAATATGTTAAGCTCCATTGATTATATAACACAAGGTTCAGTGGAACTTAACGGACATCAATTGCAGAAATTAAGTAACAAAGCACTGTCAGAAGTGCGTAAAAAAGAAATCGGCTTTATTTTCCAAGATTATAATTTATTAGACACGTTGACAGTTAAGGAAAATATTATGTTGCCGTTATCTATTCAAAAGTTATCCAAAAAAGAAGTGGATGCACGATTTGATGAAGTGACAGAAACATTAGGTATCAGAGATTTAGCAAATAAATATCCATCTGAAGTTTCAGGTGGTCAGAAACAAAGAGTTTCTGCAGCCCGTGCATTTATCACACGTCCAGCAATTATTTTCGCAGATGAACCGACAGGGGCGTTAGATTCTAAAAGTGCACAAGATTTATTAAGACGTTTGAAAAATATGAATGAACGCTTTGATACGACTATTTTAATGGTGACACATGATCCGGCAGCAGCCAGTTATTCAAACCGTGTCATCATGTTGAAAGATGGTCAAATACATTCTGAGCTATACCAAGGTGAACGTTCTAAACAAGCGTTCTATAAGGAAATCATTCAAGCACAAAGCGTCTTGGGCGGTGTGTCTTATGACGTTTAGACATATTGTATTAAAGAACTTAAGACAAAACATCAGACATTATGGTTTATATCTTTTTTCTCTCATAATGAGTATTTCCTTGTACTTTAGCTTTGTGACATTAAAATATACAGAAACAATCAATAATAGTGAATCTTCGAAATTAATTCAAAAAGGCGCGAGTTTAGGTAGTGTTGTACTGTTCATTATCATTATAATCTTTTTAATGTATGTGAATCAGCTCTTCATTAAACAAAGAGATAAAGAACTTGGACTCTATCAATTAATCGGATTAACGAAAGCAAATGTAGTTCGTATGTCGATGTTAGAGCAATTTGCGATATTTGTTGTCACAGGTCTTGTCGGCATAGTTGTCGGCTTAGTAGGGTCTAGAATTTTATTATTGATTGTGACGAAATTAATGCAAATGAATGAAACGGTACATCTGCATTTCAGCTTAAAAGCAGTAGGCGCAACGGCATTGATGTTAGTAATTGCGTACATCTTAGTTATTGTTCAAAACGCAATCTTTATCAAACGACGTTCCATTTTAGGATTAATGCAAACTCGTCGTACGGCTGATGTGAAATCAAATAAAATTACAGTACTTGAAGCAATCAGTGGTATTGTAGGGCTTGCGATGATTATTTCAGGATATGTTATGGCGGTTGATACAAAGCTTTTAGCGAATATGGCTATTCCGTTTTTAATTTTACTCCTGACAATTGTCGGTGCTTATTTATTCTTTAGAAGTACGGTATCTTTATTATTCAAGACATTGAAGAAAAGAAAAAAAGGCCAAGTTTCAATTAATGATGTCATTTTCACGTCATCTATTATGCATCGTATGAAAAAGAATGCCTTATCTTTAACTATTATTGCGGTTATTTCTGCGATTACAGTAACTGTACTTTGTTTTAGTGCTATACAAATGAAGATGGAAAAAGTGCAACTCAATATGTTTTCGCCATATGATGTGACATTACAATCGAAACATGATGTGGATTTATATGAAAAAGCATTAAAAAAACATCATATCGATTATGACTTAAATTATAAAGAGTTGTTGATGGTACAGTCTCAGAAGAATAATTTATTTAAGAAAAATGTCGGCTACGAGATAGGTATTCGCGTCACAAGTGAAAAATATGTCGACAATGCAGGACTCTCTGATCATACCGCAAAACTTTCACATCCTTTTGGAACAGGTATGCTCTTAAAACCGATTACTAACGATTCATATGTAGCATTTCAAGATAAACAAGGACAACAACTCTTCCGTGTGAAAGTACAAGACACTGAACTTGATACACGTTTCAGCTTGCTTACGTTACGTGGCGGTGTGTTGGTAATCGTCAATGATGAAGACTATCGTTTATTGAAAGAGAAAGGGCAAATAGATAAAGATGACCTTTCTCCGCAATATGGCTTTACTATTACAGATAAATCTCAAATGAAAGAAGCTTCGAAAGCATTGGATGAAGTTGATCCAGGTTATGAGACAAAAGAAGAAATAGCTAAGGATAATAGAGAAAATAATGGTATGTTCTTATTTATATCATCATTCTTAGGTATTGCCTTCTTAATTGCGGCAGGTTGTATTATCTACATTAAACAAATGGATGAAACAACAGATGAAATTGGTAACTTTAAAATATTGAGAAAGCTTGGTTATACACAAAATGACATGCGTCACGGTTTAAAACTTAAAATCATGTTCAACTTTGGTTTGCCATTGATTGTAGGTTTGGCACATGCATACTTTGCATCATGGGCATTCTTGAATTTGATGGGGTCTGATGATTATTCTCCAGTCTTTATCGTAATGGGAGTTTATACATTGATTTATGCATCATTTGCGATTATTGCTTATATACACACAAAACGTACTATAAAACAGTCAATATAGTATAGAATAGTAAACTTACTTCGAAAACTTGAAATAATGAGTTTTCGGAGTATTTTTTTGGATTGGAATGTGTAAGAATGGTGAAGTTAGGTAAAATTTTTAGAGAGGAAGTATTTACTTTTCGCTTAGGATTGTGGAAATTTTGAAAACTTAGCGAAGTAATCGGACATTACAATTATGTTCAATTGTTAAGATTTTGTAAATAGAATTGTAGTGTTGTAAATTTTGTGCTATTTTCTTTTTAGGAAGGTAAAATTTATTTGAAGCTAGTGTGAAGATGGTATACATATTAGTTTCAAAAGTATCACACGATTACTTTTTACAATTATATACTTTTGAGTTCAAATTTATGAAATGTGATTGGGAAGCAATCGCTGAAAATGGAGGATTTTCAATGTTTAACAAGAAAAAGGATAAGTTCATGGTTAAATTGGAGGAAATGGTATTCAATTTAGATCGCGCAGCAATTGAGTTCGGGAAAATGGACTTTAATACACACCTAGATTTAAAAGCTTATTCTGATAATATCAAAACGTATGAGTCACACGGTGACGAATTAATGCACCAAGTAATCTCAGACTTGAACCAAACGTTCATTACCCCAATCGAGCGTGAGGATATTTTATCTTTATGTAACGCTATTGATGATGTTTTAGACGCAATGGAAGAAACATCAGCAATGTTCGAAATGTATTCAATCGAGTATTCAGATGAATACATGGCTGAATTTGTAGATAATATTCAAAAAGCAGTAGCTGAAATGAAATTAGCTATCGGCTTATTAGTAGAAAAGAAACTTTCTCACATGCGTATTCATTCAATTAATATTAAAGAGTTTGAAACAAATTGTGACGGTATTTTAAGACAATCAATTAAACATATCTTCAATAGTGAAACAGATCCAATCACATTGATTAAAATTAAAGACATATATGAAAGCTTAGAAAACATTGCAGATAAATGCCAAGCAGTCGCAAATAATTTCGAAACAATTATCATGAAAAATAGCTAAGGAGTAATATAAAATGGATTATATTATAATTATCACTGTAGCTATCGTTATTTTTTCATTGGTGTTCGACTTTATTAATGGTTTCCACGATACAGCGAATGCGGTAGCTACTGCAGTGTCGACAAGAGCACTGACACCAAAACGCGCAATCTTTTTAGCAGCGATTATGAACTTTATCGGTGCATTAACATTTACAGGTGTAGCAGGGACAATTACGAAAGACATTGTGGATCCATTTAAATTGCAAAATGGATTAGTCGTGGTATTAGCGGCTATTTTCGCAGCGATATTCTGGAACTTGTTAACATGGTACTTCGGTATTCCAAGTTCTTCATCACATGCCTTAATCGGTTCAATTGCAGGTGCAGCGGTTGCATCTCAAGGTTCATTTTCAGTGTTGCATTTCCAAGGCTTCACTAAAATTATTATTGTGTTGATTGTATCGCCATTGATTGCCTTTTGTGTAGGTTTCATTATGTATAGTATTGTTAAAGTCGTATTTAAAAATGCGAATTTAACAAAAGCTAACCGCAACTTTAGAATATTCCAGATTTTCACAGCATCATTACAATCATTCTCACATGGTACAAACGATGCGCAAAAATCAATGGGTATCATTACACTAGCTTTAATTGTTGCGAACTTACAAGATGGTAACAATGTTGAACCGCAATTATGGGTTAAAGTAGCCTGTGCTGCCGCTATGGGTCTAGGTACAGCAGTAGGTGGTTGGAAAATCATCAAAACTGTCGGCGGTAACATTATGAAGATTCGCCCAGCTAACGGGGCTGCTGCAGATTTATCTTCAGCATTAACAATTTTCGTCGCATCTTCATTACATTTCCCATTATCAACAACACACGTTGTATCTTCATCTATCCTTGGTGTAGGGGCATCTAACCGCATCAAAGGTGTGAAATGGAATACAGCACAACGTATGATTGTGACTTGGGTAATTACATTACCAATTTCAGCATTCGTCGCAGCAATGATTTACTGGATTATGAATATTTTCTTATAATCAATCTCAATCATTGAGACATAAACATAGAGAACATTAAATAGAAAGCGGATCATTTTCTGATTTTGAAAATGATCCGCTTTTTTTGCGATAAATCGGTCTTAGAACTATATAAAAGCTATTGAGGCGCTCAGTTTGATTAGCATGTTACATCATCTATTGGTTTTCAAATATAAGTCAAAATAAAAAGACGATGCGTCATCGTCTTTTTAGATTATTAATGAATGTAGTTATAGCTAGAAGCCATTGAAGCAGGGATTGTACGGTAGTCGACAATGCCTGGAGGTGTATTGTAGTTCATTTCAGAAATTAAAATGCTGCCATCACCATTCACTTGTTCTACATATGCAACATGACCGATTGGTCCTTCATAGTTCTGCATAATTGAACCAGCTGCAGGTGTGTTGTTTACTGTGTAACCGTCAGCTTGTGCATTGTTTGCCCAATGATCTGCGTTCCACCAGTATGTACTGATTGGTTGGCCTGTTTCAGCACGACGATTGAATACATGCCAAGTACATTGTCCCCAGTCATATAAGTTAGCATGATTAAATGTCGGTGATTGGTTCGATGCAGGTGTAGCTGTAGGTGTACCGCCTGAACCACCAGCTGCGCCAGAAATTTTTAATTGTTGGCCAGGGTGAATTAAATAACCATTCAAGCCGTTAGCTGACATGATTGCCTCAGCAGATGTACCGTATTGATTAGCAATGATATTTAATGATTCACCAGCTTGCACTGTATGAGTGCCACCAGAAATGTTAACAGTCGCCCCTGTATTTGAACTTTGACTGCTGCCATTTACTGTAATGACTTGGCCAGGGAATACCATATTATTCGATAAATTGTTATCTTGTTTAATGCTTTCGATAGAAGTGCCGTATTCTTGTGCAATAGACCAAAGTGATTCACCGGCTTGTACTGTATGCTGTGTCGATGCATCAGCATCTTGTTGAGTAAGCGCTAAGGCTGCACCTGTTGCAACTGAAAATGTAACTGCTAACTTTTTCAAATGAGATTCCTCCTCTAATAAGTTTGGTTCAGTAATTATACATTCGTTTTATATTTACTATGTAATACGAATATCAATCATTATTTCTATACTTCCACATCTTATCAAAAATATGCGGTGATTTGTCGGTTGTTACGTGCTTGTAATAATTTTTAATAAAACCTGAATTGTCTAAAATTCAGAAAACACTAGACAATATAGGGTTTATTGAAGGAAAATTTGGATTTTGACAATACTAATGTAATGTTTGTAATGAAAAATGACAATACACTAAAGCGCTTTGAAGATTTATAGTTGCTAAATCAGAAAGTGGAAATCAGAATACACTCTATGAAATAATAATTAACAAATAGTTTCAATGAAGGAGTTGAACAACTTGGTAAACGCAACACATACTACCTCTAAATCGAGTGCTTATGCGAAGGTTTGGCTTTACTTTATGTACTTTTGGATTATTTTTGGTATTGGTACATATTTTGGCCAGTATCTGCCTGATGCTTGGAGAAGACCACTCTCTATCGGTTTGACGGTATTAATTTTGATTTCGTTATTTGTGAATCGATCACGTAAATTCGGCTTTTTAATATCTAATATATATGCTGTAGCAATTGGGTTATTAGCTTATGCTGCATTTACGACATACATGCAGAATTTAGGTCCAGAGTTATTTTATAAAAACGTAGCACTTGCAGTAGGTGCCTTTATTGCGTTTGGTGTCATTGGATACTTTTTCGTGCAGAATGCATCAAGTATCGGCAAATATCTATTTGTAGTATTAATCGCGTTAATTGTGGCCACTTTAATTGGTTTCTTTGTGCAAAACCCGATTTTTTATACTGTTATCAATGTTGTAGCAGTTGGCTTATTCTTGCTGTATACATTGTATGACTTTAACAGATTGAAACGAGGGCAATTTGCACCAAGTGAAATGGGCTTTAATTTATTTGTGAACTTATTGAATATTATTATTAATATCTTAAGTTTAGCTAATCGTTTTAGAGATTAATATCATCAAGAATAGGACTGGAACAAAGAAAAACAATGTTCCAGTCCTTCATTATATTATACAATCTAGTTATCATTGATAAGAATAGTACGATATAATCATACGTTATGTAATTTGAAACAACATAAAAATACTATTAAATTTTAAAATTTGTGTCTAATTGCGTTGTGTGCTAAATTTGTAGAGTATAGTCCTAGAGAAATTACAGGAAGGAATAAAATAAAGAGAGATGTATCATTACGACTTAAAACAGCTTATTTTATTAAAGGTTATATAAATGAGAAGTAGTATTATCGATTTATACGCAGCTGAAAATTTGCCAGCCAATCGTTGTTATGATGGAGTGTTATTACTTTGGCCAGTAAACGATACAGCAGAAATCCAAAGGTCCGCTCAAGTTGAAACAGTAAATAACACGGTTTGTCTCATCAACCATAATGAAGTTTTTCAAGTTTCGAAAAACAAAAAGATGATGATGGTTTATGTTGCGAGTGATTGGTTCCTTGAGAAGGATTTCGCTTTTTTTAATTATTGCTTTAATATTCAAATGGTTCAGTCGAACAGTAAAATTGAAAAAGCAATGTTGATCTTATTGGAAAAGTATCTTGAAGAAACCTTAACAGAAGAACTGATTAAAAAATGTATTAGTGAGATATGCGACATTTTAATTGAAGAGGCGAGTGTTGAAATCAAACATACGTCACACCAGTTAATTGCCTCGCTAGATTATAGAGAAAAGAAAATCGTAGATTATATCAACGAACATATTGGAGAGAAACTAACTTTAGAGACAGTAGCTAAAGAAGTTTATATTTCTCCGACAACACTCTCTTCTTCCTTTTATAAAATATTTAATATGGGTTTCAGGAATTACATTGAAACATTACGAATTGGACTTTCTATAGAAATGTTAGTAACGACTGACCGAAAAATTTTGGATATCTCTGAAGAAGTAGGTTTCAGTAATTTCAGTGGTTATTATCGGAAATTTAAACGTCATTTAGATACCACGCCTAATGACTACAGACATAAATCTAAGCTGAGTAAAGACCTTTGTTATTTAGTAAAGGATCAAGATTCTGAAGTCAGTGAACAAAGTAAAAAAGTATATTTAAAGAAAATCAAAGACATACTGAAGAACTGGACAGAAGATAAAGAGAACATTATTTATGTAGATAATAATAATCCCATCTATTCTCCTACACGTCCGTTTGTGATGACGATTCAAATTCGCACGCTTGAAGAATTGAAGGAAGTGATGGTTTATCACAGGCATCAAGAAATCTTTGATTTCGATGATGAAGTGATGTTCTTAATCCATCCAAGTATACCAACGATTCATCAACATTTTAGCACGAGTGAACTAGTTGCTATGCTTGATACTATCTATCAAAGCAATGCGAGGGTAGCTTTTGAACTTGAATCAAAAGAAGATATTGATTATGTGAAACATGAATTATTACAGTCACGTGCATTTACAGATCATCAAGCCTATGCATATCTTAAAAAGGATACATCTAAGATTTCGATAACATTTAGTTTGCAGAATCAATCGTTGAAAGACATCTATATACAAAAAATGAGAATTAAAGAAATTGGGTTTAATGTTAATTTCAACCTAGATGTCACTAAATTGTTTAATGATCCTGAAAAATTTAAAGCATTAGAACTCCCAATTAAACGAGTGAATTTTGATTATTTCTTTATTGATAATGAAAAGTTAAAACATCCTTATTTGGAAAAATCTTATAAAAAAATGCCGATGAAACAACTAGCCAATTTGAATACGCTGCAGTCAGTTATGAAACAGGTTCATTTAGAAGAACGTAAATATATACTGCTTAATGTTCCGAATAGAAAATTATTGAATGAAGATATGAGTCTCTTAGATAGCACACCATTAATGATGTATATGTTTATGCGGTTTTATAGTATTTTATCTGGAATCGGCGTGGATTTATATCAACGTACTGATACGAATATCGCATTTCTTTTTGATACAAATGGTTTCAAAACCACATTGTACTTTTTATATAGACAGCTGTCTGGATTTGAGACGTTTTATTTCTATGAAGATGATGCTTGTCTCATGACACGTGGGGATGAACATTACAGTATTATTGTCTATGACTGGCGTATTATTGAAAATGAAATACATGAAGGTAACCAAAGTTGTCATCGTTTCTATATCGGTTTTAAAGATAAAAGTTTAAGAGACAATTATTTGGTAACACGTGAAGTAACAGATTATAAACACGGTAATATCAAGGAGATTATTTCACCCAATATCATGCCTACATTTAAATGGCCAAAAGATTTAAAACGTAAGATAAAAAACGCCAATAATCCAAAATTTGATGTATTTGAACACAACTTTAACAATGGCACATTGAGTGTTGATGTTGAATATAATTCATTGCAATTGATTTCTTTATATAAAACAACGAAATAGATTGAAGTTTATAAAAGGTAATTGTATTTTATACAATTCAATTTGTCGTACTTAGGAAAATTGCAAAGACAATGTGGGGAAACACTAAAGACTTTTAGAGTTTTAATATTCATACTTAATGTATTATATCGATATAAAATCTGGAGGCGTATACTTTGAAAAAAAGTAACTTAGAGAAATTGCTCAATGAATACAAAAAATTTATGGATTTGACACGTTTCATTGAAGAAACATATAAAATCAACATGAATGACTTTGTAATACTTAATTGTGTTCATGAGAATTGCACCGAAGAAAAGATGTTAATGCAGCCCTTTTTAAAGATTGCAACAGATTCATTTGAAATTAGCCGAACTAAAGTTTTGGCATCCATTCGTAAACTAGTCAATCAAGACCGTGTCAGCAAAGTCCGTTCTGAGTCTGACGAACGTAAGGTTTATATTTATATGGATGATAAAAACATAGAAAAACTTGATCAAATGCTTAAAGACATTGATAAGTTCTTAGGTTGATAATACATCTGAACACCCCATACTAGAGAGATATAATATTGTGGATGAACAGCCCAGTTTTGGGCTGTTTTTTTATGAGAAATCAAAGTAATTATGCACAAAAGGGGAACTTGGTTTTCAATAACTATATATTAAGCGTGAAATCATGTATAATAGTTGATGTTAAAAATTGAGAGCGAAAGCGAGATGGAAGTATGGGACGTAAATGGAATAACATCAAAGAGAAAAAAGCCCAAAAAGATAAAAATACAAGTCGTATTTATGCGAAATTCGGTAAAGAAATTTATGTAGCTGCGAAATCTGGTGAACCTGATCCAGAATCGAACCAAGCATTACGTTTAGTGCTTGAACGTGCAAAAACGTATAATGTACCGAAAAACATCATCGACCGTGCGATTGACAAAGCAAAAGGTAACGATGATGAAAACTACGATGAATTACGTTATGAAGGGTTTGGTCCTAGCGGTTCAATGCTGATTGTTGATGCATTGACTAATAATGTTAACCGTACTGCATCAGATGTACGTGCTGCTTTCGGTAAAAATGGCGGTAACATGGGTGTATCAGGTTCAGTATCATATATGTTCACACATACAGGTACTTTCGCATTTGAAGGCAAATCTGCAGATGAAATCTTAGAAGTTTTAATGGAAAAAGATTTAGATGTGCGAGATGTTGTCGAAGACGGTGATTTAACTATCGTTTATGCTGAACCAGATCAATTTGCACAAGTACAAGAAGCTTTAAAAGAAAGCGGCGTTGAAGAATTCGAAGTTGCTGAATTTGAAATGTTACCTCAAAATGACATCCAATTATCAGATGAAGATAAAGCAACTTTAGAAGGCTTAATCGATGCGTTAGAAGATTTAGAAGATGTTCAAAACGTTTATCATAACGTGGACTTGGATTAAGTAATGGAACATTCTGTATCGGAATGGGTGCGCCAATTAGATTTATTACCGCATCCAGAAGGCGGCTATTATAAAGAAATTATTAAAGCTGAACGCCAAGAAGAAGGACAAGCACGTCCAGCTTATACGAGTATTTACTTTTTATTAACAGATGATAATATTTCACATTTTCATCGTATAGATGCAGATGAAATTTGGTATTATCACTATGGTAATACTTTAACAGTGCATATGATTTATCCTAATGGCCAATATGAAGCGGTAGACCTTGGGCCCGATATAACAAAGGGTGAAGTGCTACAACACGTTGTGCCTGCAGGTACAATTTTTGCATCTTCGATTAAAGATGGAAAAGGCTATGCGCTGGTTGGATGTATGTGCCAACCAGGTTTCATGTTTGAGCATTTTGAAATGTTTGATCAAGCGGAACTTAAAAAAGCGTATCCTCATTTGATTGAAGTGATTGAACACTATGCACTAGAAACTATTGATTGATTTTAAAATTGAATCTATGTTTTACCAGGCACTTGCTTTAGATTTTGGGAACGAGCCCAAGCTAAAACAAGTGCTTTTTTTGTATCTCGAAATATTTTAACTATAGCAGAAATTTATATTAGGGTAACACCTAGAATTTAATACGTCTTACGAATCAGCTATTTAATCTATTCGCATTGATGAAGTTTAAATGTTTAAAGCGAATATTGGAGAGGATTTTATTGGTAAATAGTTTTTATCTTACAGGCTAATTCTCAATCGATAAAAATAAAATACAAAATACGTTTTACCTAAAAAGTATAAATGAATAAGAAAATGATTTGTTTGTAAATTAGAGTTGAGGGTAAAAACAATAATACCAATTAAAGAGAGAGGGGTGTTATCGTGAGCAAGTATAAAAAGGGCGTAAATATTAAAAAGAAGAAAAACAAGGGCAATAAAAACATTCATGTCGCTGATGCTATTGTAGGCGGTGTGTTCGGCGCAACTTTCGGCTGGTTCTATAGACGAGAAGGCACTCAAAATATGATTTACCGTGTAAAAGAATCAGAGTTATTCCAAAATATTGCTTCAGATGTTTATGAAATTACTGAAGAAAATATTAAAGCCTACATCGCGATGAATATTGAAAATAAAACCCGCGATTTTTTTCAAAAGCCCGATGAAGAGGACGAAGAATATTATGAAGATGATGAAGAATTTGAAGAAGCATACGTAGAAGATGAAGACGATGCTTACGATGATGAAGACGAAGAAGAGTTAGATGAAGAAGAATATTACGAAGCATTATTAGAAGAAAATGAACAGCTTAAAGAAGCTATCAGTCGTTTAGAAGATCGCTTTGAAGAGTTACTGTAAAAACATTAAGAAAGTAGAGGGGAAAACAGTATGAGCAAACAAATTAAAAACCAGACAGAAAAAACTAAAAAGTTACAACCTAAGAAGAAAAAATGGACATCTAGTCCCGTATACCGCACAGTGGCTGGGGGAGCAGTCGGTGCAGGTCTTGGTTATGTCTTAAAACCTAAGCAAGATAAAAAAGCACTTTATACTAAAAAGAATGCTTCAAATGCATCATTAAAAGATAAAGCTTCTGATTTAAAAGACTCTATCTTTGGTGATGATAAGAAGAAAAAAGGCAAAAAAGGTAAGAAAAATGCTAGGTTATTCAGTAAAAATACTAAAGGTAAAAAACGTAAAAAGAAACCAAATAAGAAACAGTTTCAGTTATTGAAATCCGAAAATGAAACATTGCAACAACGTTTACAATTTTTAGAAGATAAATTAGATCAATATACAACATCGAAAAAACGTAAGAAATCTCTTTTCCGTAAAAAATAAACTTTGGTTAAACGTTCAATCGAAAAGGTGCACAGTTAAAAAAACTGGCACCTTTTTTAACTAGTAATACAAGCACTTTCAAAACCTCAAGATGTTAAACGTCAATACAATGATTGTAATGTAGATTAAGAGAATGTTTCAAAAGTTGTAATTGTGTTTGAGTTTAAATTCAAAGTGGTACTGTAATTAACATGAAAGAAAATAGACTTTACAACTAAATCGAATATTCAACTAAAAACAATAAATAATTTAAAGGTATTCAGACATCCTTTGAATCAAACGATAAGAATGTACAGAAAAACATCTTAGACATCTTTATTTATTTTATTTATTGATAAGTCAAAGGTGGTTTCTATCAAAAAAGAAAATATCAATTTAAAGGAGGTCTACAATGCCTAATAAAATGGTGAAAAAAGCTGCTGGTGCAGTGGCAAAAAAAGCAATTGAAAAGACTCCTGACGAAATTGAAGATAAAGCAAAAGATAAATTAAAAGATAAAGCACACGAGATGATGGAAGAGAAAATAACAGAAGGCGTTCAAGATAAAGCAGATCAAGCAGCAGGCAAATTACAACAAGTGAAAGAGAAAAACCAAGAAGTTGTGCCTGAAGTTGCAGATAAAGCAACAGACAAAATGCAAGGCGCCCTGTTAAAGACACGTGATAAATTAGGACAAGTCAAAGAAGCTGGGGAAGCATTCCAAGAAAAAATCAACAAAGATGAGTCCGGCAACAGCAAGAAAAAAATCAAAGGTGTTCAAGACATCAAAAGTGTTCAAAATATCAAAGGTATTTCTAACATTAAAAGCTACAACGACATTAAACATGCCTCAGACATTAAGGGAGTAGAAGATAATAAATCAACATTGATTGACAACTAAAAGAAACATTAAAAGTTTAACGAATGAAAACAATATCAATTTGAGAGGGGATTGAACATTATGAGTTCAGTACAAAGAAGTGCAGATACGTCTAGTTTAGCAGAGGTAATCGACCGAATTTTAGATAAAGGTATCGTTATTGATGCTTACGTCAGAGTTTCAGTAGTAGGTATCGAAATCTTAACTATCGAAGCAAGAATCGTAATTGCCAGTGTAGATACTTGGTTAAGATATGCAGAAGCTGTAGGCTTACTGCGTGATGAAGTTGAAGAAGAAGGCTTACCAGGCCAACAACAAGAACAACTTTCAGGAGATACGAACCAACAGCAACAAATTTCTCAACAAAGTGAACCAGAAGAAGCAGAAACAAAAGAAGCAGACGACAAGAAAAAATCAAAATATAGTGTTTAATTTTTAAATTAAAAGGGAGGCGGCGACGGAATGTTGTCGTCATCTCTTACTATATAAGATTGATGGAGGATAATTATGACGATCAAAGAACTTATGAGTAAAATTAGAGAATTCTTCAATGAAAATGTAGCACCGCCTTTCAAAATTACTTCAATCGAAGAACGTGAAGGCGATGAATCAGGTTGGACTGCGACAGTTGAAGTGATTGAAGAGAAGGAATATATGAAACGTTACGCGAAAGATGAAATGCTTGGCACGTATAGCGTTGTATTAGATAAAGATGGCGAAGTCACTTCATTTAAACGTGAAGGTATTCGTTACAGAAGTAAAGTAGACGGTAGTTAATTAATAAACGCTTTAATTAAAGGACACTAATACTAGATACTCAAAGGAGATAAGCTTATGGCACAAGAAGAAACAGGGATTTATATATTTTGTGGAACACAGACAGATCAAAATGACGATTTCGGAACTGTTGAAGTAGAAGGTGAAGATCGTGAGTTGTTCACAATCAGATATAAAGATGCAGCTATTGTTGCTGCAGAAGTTCCGATGAAGATTTATGCACCGAAGAAAGATAATTTAATGATGCACCAAAATGTTGTGGCGACTGTTATGAAAGAAAAAGATGCAGTGATTCCTATCAGTTTCGGTAACGTATTTAAGTCTAAAGACGATGTTAAAGCTTTACTTGAAAAATTGTACCCGCAATTTGAAACGTTATTCCCTGAAATCAAAGGAAAATTTGAATTAGGACTAAAAGTCATTGGCAAACAAGAGTGGTTAGAGTCAGTAGTAAATGACGACCCTAAATTACAGGAAATGGCAAAATCAGTACGCAGCAAATCCGAAGATGCAGGCTACTATGAACGTATTCAACTGGGTTCTGCGACACAAGATGTTTTCAAGCAATTATCTAATAAAATAGAAGCGGATATTTATGAACCGCTCGCAGAGTTGAGTACATCTGCTAAATCGAATGAACCTCAAAGCGAGAAAATGCTACTAAATGCAGCGTTTTTAGTTGATGAGAAAAATGATCAAGCCTTTGATGATTTAGTAAATAAACTCTATGAAAAATGGGAAGACAAAGTAGAGTTCAAGTACACAGGTCCATGGGCCGCTTACAACTTTGTGAATATCCGTCTTAATATCGAGGGATCATAAAATGATAGTATATGGCTCACTTAAGTTATTGAAAAAAATTGCAGAACAAGTCAAAGATGAAGCGGACAAAGAACTTTATGACCTTCCGACAATTGAAAAGAAATTAATTCAATTACAAATGCAAGAAGAACTAGGTGAGATACCAGAAGACGAATACAAGGAAAAAGAAGAACAATTATTAGCACGTTATGAAACGGCTAAACAAAAAGAAATTGATGAAGCAGAAGCAATGATACAACAAAAGGAAGATGAATAGCGAATGGAAAACTTGTTATATTTATATGCACTTGTTCCAGAAGCGGAACTAGAAAACCAAGACCTTCCTTCCTTAACTGGTTTTGATGGTGAAGGCAGCTTATATACAGTTCCTGTTGATGATAAAATCACAGCAATTGTATGTGATTTAGATGGGAATGAATATTCAGAAGAAGTAATCGAAGATAAAATCGATAATGATATGGAATGGCTACAGAAGAAAGCTGTTCATCATCATGAAACGATTGAAACACTTTATCAAAACTTTACTTTAGTTCCATTGAAGTTCTGTACGATTTACAAAACAAAAGACAGTTTGAAATCAACAATTCAAGGTTATAGCGAAAAAATTACTGCCACTTTCAATTTCCTAGAAGATAAAGAAGAATGGACAGTTAAAATTTATACAAACGATAAGAAACTTCGCAAAGAAGTCAGCAAAAATAACAAAGCTGTTGAAGAAAAACGTGAAGAAATCAAAGACTTGCCACGCGGCCGTCGTTTCTTTGCGGAAAAGAAAATTGACAGTATCGTTGATAAAGAGTTAGAAAATGAAAAAGACCGAGTCAGCGAAGACTTACATCAAAACCTCAAAGCATTAGCTGTTGATTTCTCAATTAAAAAGAATTGGGGCAGAGATGTAACAGGTTTAGAAGAAGAAATGGTATATAACAGTGTCTATCTTGTACCTAATGAAAAGGTGAATGATTTTCTTGAAGTCATTGATGACACTAAAAATGAATTACCAGAAGAAGGATGGCATATAGAAGTCGCTGGACCTTGGCCTGCCTACCATTTTTCTAGCTTTAACTAATATGGAGGTGGATAGAGATGCCGTCGACAAGAGAAACTATAGAAAACAAAGAAGTCGGTCTCATTGATATTTTAGATGTCATTCTCGATAAAGGTGTTGCGATCAGAGGAGATTTAATCATTTCGATTGCCAATATAGACTTAGTCTATTTAGACTTACGTGTTTTGATTTCTTCAGTAGAAACATTAGTACAGTCTTCTATGGGCAATCGTCGACATGATATTACTTCCGAAGCATTTGATGAACAAAGGAGGGAACTTCTAGATGCCACAGATGAATAATAATAGCTCACGTATCAACTTAGGCCAAGATAATGCAGAAGATGGATTAGCGCAATTAGTAATGACAGTAATTGAGTTATTGAGACAAATTGTAGAACGCCATGCCATCAGACGTGTAGAAGGCGGAACACTGACTGACGAACAAATCGAAGAGTTAGGTGTTGCCTTAATGGATTTAGAAGAAAAAATGGAAGAACTGAAAGACGTATTTGGACTAGACGATGAAGATTTAAACATCGACTTAGGTCCTTTAGGAAGACTTATGTAACAGTTCGTTATGAATTTGATTAAGGGAGTGAGAATAAGTTATGGCAAATGAACAACTGCCTCCTGCTTCAAACGGTTCTAGTAACTTAGTAGATGTATTAGAGAAAGTATTAGATAAAGGTGTCGTAATCGCCGGAGATATCAGAGTCGGCATCGCAGATGTCGAATTATTGACCATCAAAATTCGTTTAATCGTAGCTTCAGTTGATAAGGCTAAAGAAATGGGCTTAGATTGGTGGGAAACAGATCCGTATCTCACATCTAGAGCTACAGATATGAAAATTGCAGAACAACAAAACGCTGAAGCTGAAAACAAAGAACTACAAAAGAAAGTTGAAGCTTTAGAAAATAAACTCAACGAACAAAATGAAGCACCTTCAACAGAGAAGTCTACAGCTAAAAATGCTTCAACCAAAAAGGCATCCGATAAGCAATTAGATGGAGAGGATAAGGATGAGTAAAAAATCTAGAAAAAAACAAAAAAAGAATCAAAAGCGTGAAATCAACTTAACCAAAACCATAGCTGGCGGATTAGTAGGGGCTTCTTTCGGTTATCTTACGGCTCCTAAGAGCCGTAAGAAAATCGTAAAAGAATTAAGTAAAATTGTATTAAAAGGGACTGCCAAAGAATTTAGTCATACAACTAAGAAAAAAATAAGCAGCTTAACACCTTCCCCCAACAATCCTTTCAAAAAAAAAGCACCCGACGAAGAAAAATCACACGACATTCAAGAAGATGAAGACAAAGAAGAAAATACAACAGTATTAGTCCAAGGTGAAGATGATCGAGAAAATGAAGAAAATCAAAACGATCAAGACAACGATGAAAATGACACTGATGAATCTGAAACAGAGGAAGTAGAAGATACAGAAGACAACGAAGAAACTGAAGAAGATGATTCAGCAGACGAAGACAGCGATAAACCTAAAGGTAAGAAGAAAAAGAAATTCTTCGATAGATTCAAATCGCATAAATCTGATAAAGAAGAGTCAGATGATGATGAAGACTCAGAAGATGATGAAGATGAAGAGAACGATGACCAGGATAAAAAAGCATCAAAAAAATCTAAGTCAAAAGAAGATGACGATGATTCTGAATCTGATGAGGAAACAGATGCATCAGAAGATGAGGAAGAAGATACAGAAGACAACGAAGAAGATGAAGAAGATGAAGAAGATGATTCAACAGAGGAAGACAACGATAAACCTAAAGGCGAGAAGAAAAAGAAATTCTTCGATAGATTCAAATCGCATAAATCTGATGAAAAAGAGTCGGATGATGAAGAATCTGAGGATGATGAAGACACTGATGAATCAGAAGATAATTCTGAAGAAGAATCCGAAGAAGATAGCGACAAACCTGAAGGTAAGAAGAAGAAAAAGAACATCTTCAGCAAGTTAAAATCACGTAAATCAAAGAAAAATGAATCCGAAGAAGAACAAGCATCAGATGATGAAGACGAAGAAAAAGAAAAACAAGACAAAAAAGCAACTAAGAAAAATAAAGCAAAAACTAAAAAAGAAGATGATTCTGAAGCTAAATCCGAAGATGATGATGTAGAAGATTCTGAAGAAGATGACACATCGAAAGATGAAGACACTGATGAATCAGAAGAAACTAGTGCGGATAAAAAAGCATCAAAAAAATCTGAGCCGGAAGAAGAGACAGAATTAGTATCCGAAGATGACACATCAGAAGCAGATGAATCTGACGAATCAGAAGAAGAATCAGACGATGAAACTGAAGAGTCCAAAGAAGACACTTCAAAAGACGAGGACGCATCAGAAGAACCTGAAGCGGATGAAAAAACTACAAAAACATCAGCTGAAAAAACTTCTGAAAAACCCGAATCAGAAGAAGAGCCTGAATCAGAATCGGATGAGGATGCATCAGAAACCAATGAATCTGATCAATCAGAAGATAAATCAGACGATGAGGCTGAAGAATCTGAAGACCAAGCTGAAGATTCTAAAGAAGACACTTCAAAAGAGGAGGAAGCATCAGAAGAATCTGAAGGGGATGAAAAAACTACAAAAGCATCAGCCGGAAAAACTTCTGAAAAACCAGAACCAGAAGAAGAGTCTGAATCAAAATCAGATGATGAGACATCAGAAACAGATGAATCTAATCAATCAGAAGAAGCATCAGACGATGAGGCTGAAGAATCTGAAGACCAAGCTGAGGATTCAAAAGAAGATACTTCAAAAGATGAGGACGAGTCAAAAGAATCTGAATCAGATGATGAGGTTGAAGAGTTAGAAGACGAAGCAAAAGATTCTAAAGAAGACACTTCAAAAGACGAAGAAGAATCAGACGATGAGGCTGAAGAGTCCAAAAATCAAGTTGAAGATTCTAAAGTTGATGACACTTCTGATGATAAAGATGAAGCTTCAGATGAGAAAAAAGAATCCGAAGACGAAGCTGAGGAAGATTCAACTGAAACAGATGAGTCTAAAAAAGCAGATAATGTAAAACCTGATTCTGAGGATTCAAAAGATGAAGAGTCTAATTCGAAAACAAAACAGCCTAAGAAATCTACATCAAAGAAAAAAGCTGATAATTCTAAACCAGATAATCAATCTGACGAAGATGATGAAAGCGAAAAAAATGATAGTAAAGAAAAGGCAACGGGGGAATCTAAAAACTCAAAGATGCCAACTGAACCTGAACAAACTAAAGATGGAGACAACGAGGAAGAGAAGGGTTCAAAAGAAAAAGGCACTCAATTCAACCAAGTTGCCAGAGCAAAACTCAAAGGCTTGAAAACATCAACGGCAAGCCTGTTCAAAAAGGATGATAGTGATGACGAACAATCAGAAGAAATTGAAGAAAATGAAAGACAAGAAACTAAAACAAATCAACAAGATGAAAAAGAACCTGAAGAAAAACTTCAAGAAGAACAAGAAGAAACCTCTTCTAGGCAAAAAGAAAAAACACAGACCACTAAGAAGCAAGAAGAAACGTCTGAAGAAAAAGCTGGAACGTGGATAGAAAGTCATGATGACACAGGTGACAGATAATTAAACGAGAGGAATGATATAATGAGTAACAAACAAACATCTAAAGATGATATTCTTGAATCATTTGTAAAAGCCGCAAACGAAGACGACTTTACTCTAGATATTTCGTTATTAGTCGACGGTGCCATTGTGACTGGTACATTGATTTCAGCGAAAGAATACTTTAAAACATTAAGCAAATCATTTAAAGGCGGCAATGCAACGTCTAAACAATTTAGCGAAGACTTAGATGAAGCTGGTGACTATGCCGCTGAAAGTGATAACGATGAAATCAATTATATTCACTTAAAAGATACAAGTATCTTTATCAGTGAGAATAAACCTACACCTTCAAGTGGTAAGTTGATTTGGAGAGGTAAATTAAGCGAAGTAAACAGTTTCTTTTTAGGGAAAATTAAAAGTAATTAAAACTTAATATAAGCACTGAATAAATAGTGTGATATAAAACAAGGGACCGTACTTATCAGCTGAAAGTACGGTCCTTTCTATTGTTGTAAGCTATTTCTGTTTTACTTACAGGACTCCATTGTTATGTGTACAACTTGTAAAAAGAGCTTTTAATTTGTGTAATACTTTTAATAATATCAAACATTGAGTGACATGTATGTGACAGTTTTATATAATAATGTCAAGGAGTTGGTGACAGTGAAAGTAAAATACATCGACAAACGTCACTGGCGTCGTCTGATTGAAAGAGATTATACTGAAGTTAAGGTGAATAATAATAAATTCAAAGGAATCATTGGCTTAATCACAATGAAGAAAGTAAAGGAACCTTTAAAAGTTTCTGTCGTCGGTAAAACCATGATAGTCGCAGATGATAACTATCAATGGCTTCAAATTGTACCGGATAAGAAACGTTACAGTATAACAGTGATGCTAGATGAAAAAGGCAACCCACTTGAATATTATTTCGATATCAATATTAAAAATATCACGCAAAAAGGTAAAGCACGCACAGTAGATTTATGCTTAGATGTTATTGTATTGCCTAATGGAGAATATGAGTTGGTTGACGAGGATGATTTATTACGAGCATTAGAAACAAAACAAATTTCGAAGAAACAATATCACGAAGCATACATCATTGCACATCAGTTAATGATGAAGATTGATCATGATTTTCCAAGTATGCAAGAAAATATCATGTATTGCTATAATAAGATTAAACATAAGTATTTAAACGATAAACATACGACGCATCATCACCGAGGATAACAGTCAGGAGAACCCAGCACACAGTGTGAAAGAGTGTTTGTATGAAAGGTACCATGCTGTCGCTGTCATAAGACTGCCGCATGGTTTTTATTTCATAGTAGAAAAGGATTGAAGGAAGTAGGAGGATAAAACGTGAAGATTGAGGATTACCGTTTGTTAATCACGTTGGATGAAACACGTACATTGCGTAAAGCAGCTGAAATTCTTTATATTTCTCAACCTGCTGTAACACAACGATTAAAGGCCATAGAAAGTGCCTTCGGCGTTGATATTTTTATTCGTACTAAGAAGCAGTTGATCACTACAACTGAAGGTGCGATGGTTATTGAACATGCGCGCGACATGTTGAAGCGCGAGCGTTTATTTTTTGATAAGATGCAAGCACATATGGGCGAAGTAAATGGCACTATCTCTATAGGGTGCTCTTCTTTAATCGGCCAAACTTTATTACCCCAAATACTTAGTCACTATAACGATCAATACCCCAATGTTGAAATTCAAGTAAAAGTAGGTTCTACTGATCATATAAAAGCGCATCATCGTGATTATCACGTGATGATTATCCGTGGAAGCAAGATTTTGAATTTGAACAATCAGCATTTGTTTAATGATAAACATTATTTTATTTATCCTAAGGGTCAAAGAGATAAAGCACCAGAACTGCCGTTTATTGAGTTTCAAGCTGATCCGATTTATATTAACCAGATTAAAGAATGGTATGGTCGTAATTTAGGACGTGATTATCATGCGATGATATCCGTAGACCAAGTTGCGACTTGTAAAGAAATGTTAGTCGGCGGTGTAGGTGTAACTGTATTACCAGAAATTATGGTAAAAGATTTAGACACAGAACGCTTTGACTTTGAGCAAGTTGATATAGAAACACATCCGTTAGTGCGTTCAACCTATCTAAGTTACGATTCTAGTATGTTGCAATTGCCACAAGTGGAATCATTTGTAGAATTAGTCGTAAATGATATTGCGAAAGCTCCGCAGAATTAACTAATGTGTAAATAAGACATCCTAGCTAGGGTGTCTTTTTCTCTTGTGTGAAGATTTCTATATAGAAACGCCGCTTTTTGAAATTATATGCTGTTTTAATGGAAATCTTTGTACATCTATTCCAAAAGGTAAGAAAATTGATTAAACTAGAGATTATCTAAATAAGTTTTAAGAGAGGTTAGACTATGTTTGCAGCGTTACTGCACATTAAAAATTATAAATTATTCGTAGTTAATATGATGCTGGTCGGTATGGGGATTGCGATTACGATTCCTTATCTTGTTTTATTTGCGACAAATGAACTTGGTATGACAACTACTCAGTTCGGTGTCTTATTAGCACTAGCCGCAATCAGTCAGTTTACTGTTAATACCATTGTGGCACGTTTTTCTGACAGAGGGAATGTAAACCGTAAAGTCTTAATTATCGGTGCGCTGTTTATGGGCGCAATGAGTTTCGGTATTTACTTCTATGTTCATACAATCTGGCTGTATATTGCGTTATATGCTTTGTTCCAAGGTTTGTTCGCACCTGCAATGCCTCAACTTTATGCTTCAGCTCGTGAATCTATTAATGCATCCTCTTCACGCGGTCGTGCAAAATTTGCTAATACAGTATTACGTTCTATGTTCTCGTTCGGGTTTTTATTTGGTCCGTTAATCGGAGCTTTGTTAAATAAAAGTATGGGCTATGCCGGTTTGTTCGGCGGTACAGTAGTTATTTTATTATTTACACTGTTACTTCAAGTCTTCTTCTTTAAAGAAGTGAAAACGAATCGCCCGATTGAAGAGGGTACACATATCGAGCGTAAAGCCCCAAGTATGTTGACACACAAGAAATTAATCGTACCATTTGTTGCATTTATCTTACTGCATATTGGACAGTGGATGTACACGCTTAATATGCCTCTATTTGTGACGAATTATCTTCATGAGAGTGAAGACTATGTCGGAGTGCTTGCGAGCTTGTG
Organism: Staphylococcus simulans; assembly: GCF_025561465.1. NCBI lineage: Bacteria > Bacillati > Bacillota > Bacilli > Caryophanales > Staphylococcaceae > Staphylococcus > Staphylococcus simulans. The sequence continues at coordinate 2,295,738 of NZ_CP095100.1, read as the reverse complement.
TGCAGGCTTAGAAGTGCCATTTATGATTATACTAGGTGTTTTGTCTGCGAGACTTGAAACAAGAACCTTATTGATATTCGGCGCATTGTTTGGTACACTCTTCTTCTTCAGTATCGGAGTGTTTGATAACATTTATATGATGATGCTTGGGCAAGTCTTTTTAGCAATGTTTTTAGCGGTATTATTAGGGATTGGTATCAGTTACTTCCAAGACATCCTGCCTGATTTCCCGGGTTATTCTTCAACACTCTTTGCGAATGCGCTTGTAATAGGTCAATTATGTGGGAATTTACTTGGCGGTGTGATGAGTCAAATCGTAGGATTAGGGAATGTATTCTATGTATCCGCTGCTTCTTTAGCATTAGGAATGATTTTAATCTTCTTTACGAAAGAGCAGAAATTTATTGAATAAGAAAGAGGTTTACCATGCTAGCAACAATTTTATGGCTATTGATTATTGCGTGTTTCGTTACCGCATTTATTGGTTTGATTAAACCTGTTATCCCATCAATGCCAATGATGTGGATTGGATTTTTAATTTATCAAATCGGTTTTCATAACGGAAAATTATCTTGGGTCTTTTATATCTCAATGATTATTTTAACAATCTTTATTTTTGTGGCTGATCTGATGATGAGCCAATACTTCACTAGACGCTTTGGCGGTTCTAAAGCAGGGGAAATCACAGCTTTAATCGGTGTGATTGTCGGTTGTTTTGTTTCCCACCATTCGGTATTATTTTAGTTCCGTTAATCGCAGTGTTTATTGTAGAAATGGTATTAAGACGTGACCCAATGACTGCACTTAAAGCCAGTTTTGGTTCAGTTGTCGGCTTTTTAGCAAGCACTGCAGCTCAAGCCATGGTCATGATCATTATGGTCATTTGGTTCTTCTTAGCAATTTTAATTAACTAAATTATTGAGAAATAGTGCAAACACTAACAGCCTCAAAAGCAAAGATAATCTTGCTTTTGAGGCTGTTTTTTAATTTATCATAAATAAGTATTGCTGTTTTTCTTCACAAAATGATGGTCGACATAAAACGCAATTGGCGTGATGATGAATGAGACAATAATAAATGTCCAATTACCAATATGGATGGACGGACCAAATGTAAGGTAAGATTGCGGGATATATAAGACATAAAATAACAGCGCAATTAAGCCGAAAATAACCGCATAAGTTAAAAGCCAAACCCAGTTAGACTTATTGAAAGCTTGTATTTGTACCGTTTTAAAAATCCACCATACGAATAAAAAGATGATAAATAATCCCATTAAAACGATGATTGGGAATGTGAAATAATAGATAGGTTTTTCACCTATGAAGAAGCCTATAAATCCTTTAAAGAACGCAAAAATACCAAGTAAAAACAAAATGTGATGCCAAATATATTTGAAAATATTTTGTACCGTTTCGTTTTTTAGTTTTTTAATCGTTTCTTTCGCATGCGCACGAGGATTATGATCAAAGAAATCCATGGCTAACATACCCTGGTTTTCTGATTTTAGCAGTTCTTTTAAAATACGATTCAACATTAATTCAGAATCATGAGGGTTGACGCGTAAATCAGCACGAATATAAGTCATATAGCTTTCGAAAATTTCGCGGTCTGTATTATTAAGATGCAACGCTTTTACGTTATTTTCGCGCATCAATTGTTCTGTAGATTTAGCCATTGCTTTTGCCCTCCGATTCATATTATACAATCAAGCATATTATGACTAAATTGCGCGCATAAATCAATGATTGAAGCAATATCTCGCTTTCTTTTTTTAGTGTATGCGTGGAAACTATGAGCGAAGCCGGATACATGGTAAAATATACATAGCAAATTGACGTTACATAGGCGTTGGATTCATGGTAAAAGGAGTTAAAGATACATGAAAAAAGTGATGATGGTGCTGTTAGCTTCAACTTTAATGTTAAGTGCTTGCGGTAAAAGTGACGAGAAGACAGCGCTTGAGAATGATATCAAACAACTAGAGAAAGAAAATAAACAGTTGAAAGATAAAAAAGAGAAGTTGGAAAAAGAACAAAAATCAGTGAAAGAACGTGTAGATAAGTTAGAAGATGAAGTGAAAGATAAAGTTGCGACAGAAAGAGCAAAACAACAATCTGAAGCAGAAGACAAAGCTAAAAAAGAACAAGAAGCTAAAGATAAAAAGGAAAAAGCAGCAAAAACGTCATCTAACACAACAAAAGAAAGTGATCAAAAATCACCCACACCGCATTCTGACAAGAAAGAAAACAAACCGTCTTAAGCGTTTGTTTGAAAAGTCAGAAGGGTATTAAATAGGTAATGGATAAACGAACTAAAGGAGTCGATTGAATCATGTACGAGCAACAATTTTTTGAATTAGAAGGTAATAAGATGACTTTAAGAGAAGTCGGCAAAGCCATCGAAAAAATTACAGGCTACCAACATGATGCGCCTTCAGCACAAGTAAGACGCAGAGTTGCGCAAAAGCCTAATTTTGAATCAGATACAGATACATTTGAAGCAACTTATAAATTAAGTCATTTAGGCGATTTTGTTGACGTAGTATTTACAGCACCTAAAAGCGAACGTGATCGTTTACAAGAAGTGCCTGTAACTGTTCAATTAATCAGTTATAATACGCGTTCTGAATTTCCTCAAGCATAATCGCAACTATAAGTAATTTCGACAATCTTATAAAGTATACAAAAAGGCGCTTATAAGTGAAGTCATATCGCTTTGCATTACTATCATGATTAGAGAACACTTTACTAAAGTGCTTTTTTGTATATCGATTTTTTAGATAGAGCACAAGAGATTGAATGGGTGTACGAGGTGGAATCAAATGAGTGTATATTTGGAAACACAACGTTTAAAGTTAAGAGATTGGGAAGATAAAGATTTATTGCCATTTCAAAAAATGAATGCGAATCGACAAGTTCGCAGATTCTTCCCAAGTATATTAAGCTATCGCCGTTCTGAATTGGATATGCAGGCGATGCAGAAACAACTGAAACAATCAGGCATTGGTTTATTTGCGGTAGAATTGAAAGAAAGCGGAGAATGGATTGGCTTTATCGGATTGAATTATCTCCCTAAACGCAGTCAGTATCCATTTAAAGATCTGCCTTTCTTTGAAATCGGATGGCGTTTGATACCTGAGGTTTGGGACAATGGTATCGCAACAGAAGGGGCAAAAGCAGTGCTTGAATATGCCAAAGAAAAAGGTATCGAAGAAGTTTATAGTCTGACAGCCAAAACAAATATGGCTTCAAGAAGAGTGATGGAAAAAATCGGTATGACATATTTAGAGGACTATGAATTACCGAATGTGTCAGCAGCACATCCATTAAAAACACAAGTCAGATATTATAAAAAGCTGAATGAATAAAGCGAGAAACTCAAGGTGACGTTTCTCGCTTTTTGTTTGGAATGAACATAGAGTATGTTATTTAATTTAGAAGTGTTAATCATAAGTACGTGTACCGACAGAACGATAGTGTTCTAAACCGTCGAATAAATCATCTAAGTTATCATAAAGCGGAGCTAAGCCGCGATATTTATCATCAATGAAACCAGCTTCAATCATAGATTCAATGAGTTGTTGAAGCGGTTCGAAAAAATTGTTGATATTAAAAACTGCCATCGGTTTATCGTGGATACCGATTTGTGCCCAACTATATGTTTCAAAGAACTCTTCAAGTGAACCAGCGCCGCCAGGTGCTAAGATAAATGCATCGGCTAATTCACTCATTTTGGCTTTGCGACCATGAAGTGAATCTACTAACACTAAATCTGTTAAGCGTTGGCTCGTAATTTCTTTATCATCTAAGCTTTTCGGCATCACACCAATCGCTTCTCCACCGTTATCTAAGACGCCATTAGAAATTGCGCCCATTACACCGACAGAGCCGGCACCGTAGACTAAAGTATAACCATTTTCTGCCATGTATTTACCTAAGGCATAGCCTTGCTCCATATAAACTTTATCTTTCCCTCTGCTTGCGCCGCAAAATACTGCAATACGTTTTAATTTACTCATAAATGTCATCTCCTAAGAAGAAATCTGATTGATTACACGTTTAAATGCTTGCTCAAAATGATTGCGTGTCTCTTCTGAGAACTTTTTCGGACCTTTATGACGTCCGCCTTGACGTCTGGTTTGTGCATTCAAATAACGTTGTTCGAGTAAGGAATTAATATTCTTATCACTATATAGCATACCATTATGATGCATCACGTACTGTATTTTATTAATCAATAGGTTAGCTAAACCATAATCTTGTGTGACTACAATGTCATTTGGCTTGGCTAATTGAACAATTTTATAATCCGCTTGATCAGGACCATCATCGACGTAAACGACACGCACATGGTCAGGATAATCTCGCATTGAAAAGTGTGCATAACTACGTACCAACACAACAAAAATGCCTGTCCCTTCAGTCAATTGAATAATTGAATCTGTAACGGGACAAGCATCACCATCAATAATGACTTGTGTCATTTAGAGATTCGGCTTATTTTCATGTTTTTGAATCTCTGCGATGCGTTCTTCTTCGTTGGCACGTCTAGCTTCTTCTTCAGCTTTTAAACGTTGTTCAATGCGATCTTCCAAAATACGATTCATGTCATAAGCTTCATCTTTATTTTCTTGTTCAAGTTCTTCACCTTTATTGTGAAGTTGTTTGTCAGATTGACCGCCTGGTACAAGTCCGACTTTTTTCTCGTATTTCTGAGCGTCTTTTAATTCTTTCACGAGACGTTTACGAGTTGCTTCTGAATCTTTATCTTCTTTTTTATGGCGTTTTTCAATGTTTTTCTCTAATTTCTTCGCCATTTTTTCAGCTTCTTTAGCGTTTTGTTTTTCTAATTTGTCACCTTTAGCTTTGATGCGTTCTGGGTCATTGGCTTTCGCTTCTTTTTTAGCTTGGCGTTTTTCTTCGATTTCTTGTTTCTTCTCGCTTACATATTGTTTAAGGTCAGAAGATTTATTAGAAACCGCTGACGCAGCTTTAGAAGATTTATCTGATACACCGCTCGCAAATTGTGAAGACTTGTCAGAAACACTTTGTCTTAAACCTGCGGTTTTATCATTCAATTTTTGTACATCAGGATGATCTTTGATGCGTTTTCTTTCCACAATTAAAGGTACAAGAATGATAGGTAATACCGTTAACAATGTTCTAATTAATCGTTTCTTCTCCATTTGAATGGCCTCCATTTATTAGTATATAACATTTAAATACCCCGACTGATTAGGGGATAAACGAATACCCTTGTATCATACATAACTTTTTCCATCGATTAAAGCATCAGTAATTGAAGGCATGAAAAAACCAGCATTGAAATTCAATGCTGGCGAGTGTATCAATTAAATACCTTTTCCGATTCCGAATCCGAAATAAAGGATTGCGATAAAGATAACTAAAATAATACGGTAAATCGCAAAAGGTACCAATTTAATACGGTTAATTAAGTTTAAGAATAAGCGGATAGATAATAATCCGAATAAGAATGCGGCAATAAAGCCGATTAAGTAAAACGGAATGTGATTTAAATGAATATATTCCATATGTTTTACCAATGATAAACCACTTGCGGCTAACATAACTGGTACAGCCATAATAAATGTGAAGTCAGAGGCAGCTTTATAGTTTAATTTCATTAATACCCCAGTTGAAATTGTTGAACCGCTTCGACTGAACCCTGGCCACATCGCAACCGCTTGTGATAAACCAATAATAAATGCTTGAACATAAGTAATTTGATCAAGATGCTCACGGTGTGCATAACGACGGCTGAACTTTTGTGCGAAAATCATATAGAACGCACCTAATAAAAGTCCAATCATAACAGTCGGCACACTGAATAAGTATGTTTCGATTAAATCATCGAATAATAAACCTAAAACACCAGCAGGAATCATCCCTACTAAAACGTGCCAAATCGTTAGACGTTTGTGTTTAGATTGAGCCGTTCTGCTTAAAGTTTCTCCTTCAGTATGTTCCGTAGATGGTGCAGTATGTTTATACTTTCCAAGGCGGAACATTTCAAAATAACGGTTTCTAAATACCCACGCTGCCGCAAATACAGAACCTAACTGTATGACGATCTTAAAGGTGAATGCGGATTCTGATCCTAAGAAGCTCGTCGATTTCAGCCAGATGTCGTCTACAAGAATCATATGTCCTGTTGAGGATACAGGCGCAAATTCTGTCAAACCTTCGACAATCCCCAAAATCAGCGCTTTGAGTAATTCTAACAATAACATAGTGTACCTTCCTTATTTCAAAATATATTTTGTATGAATGTATGTAAATACCAGTTGAAACAACTTTTATGATAGCACATAAAAAAATCTTTGTGCTACTAATTCTCGTAGTAAATTGAAAGATAAGACTTAAGATGTAGGTCTTTCAAAAATTATGACAAAACTTTGAAGGTTAATTTCTTATTTAAAATTAATTTTGAGTCGAATAAATTGAAAATTCTACTTATATGTTTTAAGTTGAAGATAAGACATTTTTGACACAAATGACTATTAAGGACAAAGGACGTCCTGATATCTATTAATTAAAGATGAAACGACAGTAAAGTGGGTGGGACAAGTATGCATGACATACATACGTGTTCCACCTTTATTGTGTCAAAATTAATCGATGCCTGATTAAATAAAAAGGGTGAAAAAAGATGAAACATTTAATGCGTTACGCACTGAAATACAAGCAATACCCCATCGTCATGGGTATCATTTGTGCACTATTAGCTGTGATTGTAGTCGTACAAAATGTGACCATTGCGAAAGTGTTAGATAAAATGCTGATTCAGAATTCGCATCATTACCATATTTCAACGTTATTGATGATTTTATTGGCCGCTTTATTATTACGTGCAGTATTGAATATGTCCAATCAATGGATGGGGACAGAACTCGCATATAAAGTGAAAGGCACACTGCGTCGTCGTATGGTAGATCATCACACGAAACAACCTGTCGGTGCTCAAATGAGTGTGATGACTGAAAGCATTGATGGAATTACGCCATTTTATCAAGATTACTTACCTCAAGTGTTTAAAGCAGTACTTGTACCTGTAGTGATTATTATTGCGATGTGTTTTATTCATTTGAATACTGCGATTATTATGATGGTGACAGCACCTTTTATTCCTGTGTTCTATATCATTTTCGGATTAAAAACACGTGATGAATCTAAGGAACAAATGACTTATTTAACACAATTCAGCCAGCGCTTCTTAAACTTAGCGCAAGGCTTAGTCACTTTAAAATTATTCAACCGTTCTAAACAAGCTGAACAAGCTATTTATCAAGAAAGCACACGCTTTAGAGATTTAACAATGAATATTTTACGCAGCGCCTTTTTATCTGGGTTGCTATTGGAATTTATCAGTTTGTTAGGTATTGGTTTAGTTGCGCTAGAAGCAGGGCTTGGTTTGGTGCTCTTTCATAATCTTACTTTCGAAACAGCTGCGATTGCGATTATTTTAGCACCAGAGTTCTACAACTCTATTAAAGACCTTGGCCAAGCATTCCATACTGGTAAACAAAGTGAAGGAGCAGCAGATGTCGTATTCGATGCGCTTGATCAAGAAATGGATGACGCTACTTTAACCAAACAACACGTCAATCCTAAACAAGAGGCGTTGATTCAGTTGGAACATGTATCTTATCGCTATCCAGAAGCAGATAGACCGGCAGTTAAAGATGTGAGCTTTAATATTTATGAAGGTGAACAGATTGCCTTAGTCGGTCCAAGTGGTGCAGGGAAGACGACACTTTCTGAATTGATTTTACAGCACAGACAACCGACAGATGGCTATGTTTCTTTTCAATCCGAACACTTAAAAATGGGTGTGTTAAGTCAACAACCTTATATTTTCAATGCGACAATTAAAGAAAATGTCTCAATGTTTGAAGCGGTTGAGGATGAAAAGGTGATTGAGGTGTTAGCAGCGGTTGGTTTAATGGAAAAAATCAATCAATTGCCTCAAGGTATTGAAACGTATATCGGAGAAGGCGGCGAGATGTTATCAGGCGGGCAAATGCGTCGTATTGAATTATCGCGTGTATTGTTAGCACAACCAGAATTGGTTGTTTTTGATGAGCCAGCCACAGGTTTAGATGTTTGGACAGAGCGTACGATTCAAGAAGCACTGAATACTTATTTTAAAGAAAGTACCGTTATTATGATTGCACACCGTGAAAGTACGATTCGTATGGCACAACGTCGTATTTATATGGAAGGTGGCCATATGATTACAGATGATCAAGTCATTTCCACGCAAAGAGACAAAGGACGTGATAGACAATGAAACGACGCGGCATTCAATTTAAGTTAGATAAAGATTTAGCTTTAGCGATATTGTTTGGAGTTATCGGTAGTTTAGTCGCAATCGGTATGTTCTTTTTAAGTGGTTTAATGATTGCGCAAGCTGCGAAAAATGTACCGTTATATGGTTTGATTGTCTTAGTGGTCAGCGTGAAAATGTTTGGGATTATCCGTGCGATTATGCGTTATTTTGAACGTTTATACTCACATCGAACAACTTTCACGATGTTAAGAGACGTCAGAACACAATTTTTCAAAGGCTTGATTCAAGTCGTACCGGATATTTATCGTAAATTTAAATCCAGTGATTTGATTGCACGAATGGTGTCACGCGTAGAAGCGTTACAGAATATTTATTTACGCGTTTATTATCCGCCAGTGGTCATTGGTATCACGGCAGCTATTACAATATTAACCTTGTGGTTCTTTTCTTGGATGCATGCCGTCTTATTATTAGTCAGTATGTTGATTTCATTAGGTGTCTTACCTTGGATTTCTGCGAAGTGTGCACAATTATTGAACGCACGAGCAGCTCAAGATGAATCATCATTTTTAAGCCGCTTCTACGACTATAAAGAAGGCTATGAAGAACTAGCACGATTCAAACAATTAAAACCCTATCATCAATCTGTACTTAAGGCACTCTCTAAATACAGCCATCAACAACGTAATGAACAACGTTTCTTAACGCTTTATGAATTTATGTTAGATTTAGTTTCTATGTTAGCCTTGTTCTTTTGTGTTTGGTTAGGTGTCATACAAGTTCAAAATGGACAATTAGATGTCATCTATTTAACAAGTATTGTATTAATGTTGTTGACGTTATTTGAACAAGCAGTAACGATGAGTAATGTGGCTTACTTTAAAGCAGATACAGACCAAGCATTAGTAGAAATTGAAGAGGTCTTGCAAGAAGTGCCAGAAACACCTGAAAGTTCAAAACAAGTGAATAATACGCAGATACTAGCAGTTGACGATGTGACTTTCCAATATGAACATCAAGTTACAAAGGTATTAGAACACATTCAATTAGATATCCAGCCTGGTGAAAAGCTTGCGATTATCGGACCTTCAGGTTCAGGTAAGAGTACTTTACTGCAAGTGCTGGCTGGTTTATATCAAACAACACAAGGTTCTGTTACTTATCAAGGTCAATCAGTATATGAGATGTCTGAAGCGTCTAAAGCAGAAACGTTTAATGTCTTATTGCAGCACCAGCAACTCTTTGATGGTACAGTGCGTGATAATTTATTATCAGATTACAGCGATAATGAAATGCGTGCTGTCTTAGATGACTTAGGTTTAGCGTATATTGATTTAGACTATGAAATTACCATGAGTGGGGAAGGACTATCAGGTGGAGAATTGCAGCGAATTTGTCTTGCGAGATTATTCTTAAGAACAGCACCTGTTTGGCTGATAGACGAACCGACACGTGCATTAGATTGGCATAATAGTCATCGTGTGATGCAACGTCTCTTTAATGAAAGTGAGACGCTTATTGTCGCAACGCATGATTTAGAATTGTTACCTCAATTTGATCGCATTATCGTCATGATTGAAGGTCAAATTATTGAAAGTGGCACTTATGACAGTTTGCTTCAACAACATGGTGCACTTTATGACATGGTGACTTTAAACCGATAAGACTATGTATTTACTCAAAAGATAAGCGCACTAAATCCAATGCTGAGAAGTAAAATGAAGAAATAGAAAAAGCGGTTGAGACCTCTATGACAGAAGTCTCAACCGCTTTGTTTTTGCTTTATTTAAAAGTGAAAAAACTAAAAATGCAAGTTATCACTCTAATTTTAATGGCATTCGAAATTATGAGTTTTGCTTAGTTAAAGAATCAATCAGTTTATCTAATAAACGATTCAATTCTTTTTCTTCTTTTTTGTTTAATCCTGAGATATCGCCTAAGTGGTTACAAGCACCGCCTAGATCTTTTTCGATTGCTTCGCTCTTTTCAGTTAAGTGAACAAACACTTCACGTTGATCGACTTCAGAACGCTCTCTTTTGATTAAATCTACTTGTTCCATTCTTTTTAAAAGTGGGGATACTGTACCAGTATCTAATGCAAGTTCAGTAACGACTTTCTTCACATTAACTGGTGATTCTTCCCATAAAATTGTTAATACTAAAAACTGCGGGTAAGTTAATTTGTACTTCTTAAAAACGTTATTTGAATAGTAGCGATTTACTTGTCTTTGAGCGTTGTACAAACTAAAGCATAAACGTCCGCCTAAATTAAGTTTTTCAGTCATAAGTTCTCCTCCAGACATTCTATCCGTTATATTTTTCTGTGTACCGGAATTCGTTCCGTCTTGTTGTGAAAGTTTGAGCAGTGACAAAAATGGAAATTTTATCTATTTTGTCGACTCCTCACAAGCCATGTTAAAATTAAAGCATGCATTGATTTTAGAAGATATCTTGCATTAAATCAAGTTGTAACATAATATAATATGTCCATTAATGATTGTACCATTAAGTCCTTTAGAAATGAGTGTTAAAAATGGAACGAAATAATAATAGTAAAATATCTATTTGTATTGTAACAGGTTTTCTAGGAAGCGGTAAAACGTCTTTCCTTAAATATTATACTGAGCAATTATTAAAAAGAGATGAGAAAATCACTGTAATTATGAACGAATTTGGTGATTTCGATGTCGATAGTAAAATTTTAGGAGATAAAGTTCAAACGATTTCCTTGCAGAACGGATGTGTCTGTTGTGATTTACAACAAGACCTTATCGCACAACTATCAGCAATAATCAATCAAAATCAGTCACAATTCGTCATTATTGAAGCTACAGGGATTGCACATCCGCTTCAACTCATCCAAGCTTGCTATGATCCATTGCTTACTGACTATGTTAATCCGCCGCTTGTGGTCGGTTTAGTTGACGCACCTAGATTTTTACATCGTGCGGATTATTCTGAATCAACGCAAGCATTGATGGAAGAACAGCTTGCAGTCAGTCAAACGCTGATTGTCAATAAGACAGATTTAATCAGCCAAGATGAGCAGCAAGTGCTGATCGAAGCTTTAAAACAAATCAATTCGAATGATGCCATCTACTTTACAACCTATGGTCAAGTCAATATTGATGAATTGCAGGCGTTAGAGCCAGTCAATATGAAGCCAAAACACCAACATTTACATCACCATGGTATCAGCTCAATTGCGTATACCTTTACTTCGCCTATAGATAGACAAATGTTTTACCAGTTTATCTTACGTTTGCCAGACAACGTCTATCGTTTGAAAGGTTATGTAAGATTCAGAGATGCACCAGAAACAACGTATTTATTCCAATTCGCCAATGGGCTGCCAGATTACGAGCCGATTCAAGATGAGGTGCAAAATACTATTGTATTGATTGGTGAACAACTCGATAAAGAGCGTTTACGCAATCAATTAGATGCATTGCAGTTCACTTGAAAATTGACGTGCATATCAAGGTAACACTATAATGAATACAACGTTTAATAGTACAAGGAATTTGTAGGGAATACAATACTAAAATATTTTAATCCATTATGCATCCCTACTACACTATAGTGAACCTCATTTTTAAATTTAGCAAGCGCTAACATAAGTTGTAATAAAAATGAAATGAGTGAGAGGGGTAAACACAATGGATCGTGTTAAAATCAATCGTAACGTAACTTATTCAAAGATGATTCAAGGTTTTTGGAGATTAAATGATTGGCAGATGACAACCCAAGACTTAAACCGTTATTTGCACCAGTTAGTCGAATTAGGTGTAACGACAATGGACCATGCAGATATTTATGGTGATTATCGTTGTGAACAGTTATTCGGAGAAGCATTGGCTTTGTCACCTGAACTCAGAGACCAAATTAAATTAGTTTCGAAATGCGGTATTATCTTGCCGACCGATCAATTCGCACAATTTGATGGCCATCGTTACGATTTAAGCAAACAACATATTGTAGAAGCGGTGAACCGTTCATTGCAGAATCTACAAACAGACGTACTTGATACGTTGTTGATTCATCGTCCATCTCCGCTCATGGATCCAAATGAAGTCAGAGATGCGCTTGATGTTTTAGTAGAAGCAGGTAAAATTAAATCATTCGGTGTTTCTAACTTTAATAACACACAGTATGATTTGCTGAACCAAGGTATCAAATCACATAAACTGCATATCGCAGTGAATCAACTAGAAGTTTCACCGTATCATGCAGCACCTATTTATGATGGAACAATTGATCATATGTATCGAGATGACGTTAAGATTATGGCATGGAGTCCGCTTGCAGGCGGTAAATTACTGAATGTAGAAAATGCTAAATCTAAACGTGTCATGTCTATTATCAGCCCACTTGCTTATAAATATAATGTGGCTCCAGCTAGTATTGTCACAGCGTGGTTGGTGAAACATCCAGCTACGATAATGCCAATCATGGGTACAAGTCAAATTGAACGTATGCAAGATGCGGTAAAAGGGTTAGAACTGACTTTAACAGATCAAGAATGGTTTGATATTTATGTTGCAGTCTTAGGTCAAGACATCCCTTGATAAGTGAAATAAAGGAGAATAAGAAATGAATTCAGAAGAACAATCACGTGCGCGCATGCGCTTTGAACGTAACCTTATCGTCTTTCCATATATTATTTTTGCGATTATCGTCTTTTTCTTTACAACGATTTTTTCAGCACCAACTGTTGTACTGACATTATTCGGTATTTTCTTTATCTATAACGCAGTGTTATTATTCGTTGCGTTTATTAAGCATTACACACGTACGATGATTTTATTATTAGTGTTAACAATCTTCGTCGGTCTCATGTTTACCATCTCAGCAACTGCGCAATTTGCGGGCAGATACTAAGCAATTAAATAAGTAAAATAACTCCCTCTATAAGTGTTTTTCAACACTCTATATAGAGGGAGTTTTGTATTGTCATAAAGAATTCAAAAGAAATGAAAACGTTTTCTTTATTAATAGGACTAGCTTTGATATTCTTAAAGTAAATAAGAATGTATAAAGAAAAATAAATTCGTATTGAGGGGGATTCAAGATGGGGAAAAGAAAAGTCGCAATTATTGGTGCAGGTCATACAGGTGCAACCTTAGCATTTATGTTAGCTGAAAAAACTTTAGCAGATGTGGTGTTATTAGATAAACCTGAAAATGAAAAACCAGCACGCGGCAAAGCGTTGGATATTTCGGAAAGCGGACCGATTTTCAATTTCAACAACAAAATTAAAGGGACATCTGATTATCAAGATATTACTGGTTCAGATATTGTGGTGATCACTGCAGGTGTCGCACGTAAACCTGGGATGAGTCGTGATGATTTGATTCAAATTAATGAATCGGTAATGGCACAAGTGACAGAGGGTATTAAAACTTATGCGCCGGACAGCACGATTATCGTGTTGACGAATCCTGTGGATGCGATGACATATGCAGTATATAAATTGTCAGGTTTCCCTAAAAATCGTGTGTTAGGGCAATCAGGTATTTTAGATACAGCACGTTATCGTACATTTATCGCAGAAGCATTAGATGTTGCGCGTACGGACGTTTCAGGATTAGTACTAGGTGGCCACGGAGATACAATGGTACCGTTATTAAGTACGACTACAGTAGGTGGTGTGCCAATCACTGAACTATTGGAACAAGATAAAATCGATGCGATTGTGGACCGTACGCGTAAAGGCGGAGCTGAAATTGTCGGCTTGCTTGGCAACGGTTCAGCTTATTATGCGCCAGCCGCTGCGATTTTTGAAATGGCTGCAGCGATACTTAAAGACGAAAGACGTGTATTACCTGCAATTACGTATTTAGAAGGCGAATATGGCTTTAATGATATTTGTTTAGGTGTTCCGACATTAATCGGTGAAAATGGTGTCGAACAAGTCATTGAAACAAAACTTTCTGATGATGAAAAAGCACAGTTAAAAGCTTCAGCAGATGCGGTAGAAGAAGTAAAAAGTGCTTTAAAGTATTCATAAACTATGTGGTAAAGTAAATTATTATATATTGGAACAGGAGACGGACGATTCTAACGCGTTCGTCTCTTTTTTGTACTTTCTCGTTTTATTGTGAAAAAATCTACAAATTTTCGAATAACCCTCTTTTTGTAACCGCATTCTTGTTATAATGGACTTGAAAATGATTAAATATTTCGAAAAATGGTGTGCGCATGTATGGGACTGGATAAGCGTGCCGTCTTTTCAAATATTTAAAATACGTACTTCTTGAGTACACTAAGCAAATAAGGGAGGAAATCAATATGGCAAGAAAGGAAGCATCAGTAAAATCTGACAAGAAGCAAAAGGGTGTGAAGCCGCTATGGATTATCATCAGCTTTATCGTATTGATAGCGATTGTGTTGATACCAGTGAGCGGGATTCCGGTAATGGCTAAAATGTCACTTGCGATTTTAGCCTTTGCGGTCATTATGTGGGTGACGGAAGCGGTCTCTTATCCAGTATCCTCAACGATGATTGTAGCTTTGATCATACTATTATTAGGATTTAGTCCTGTACAAGATTTAGCAGAAAAACTAGGGAATCCTAAAGCAAATGGTGCCGCTTTACATGGTACGGATTTATTCGGAACAGGCAATGCTTTGAAGTTAGCATTCAGTGGTTTCTCAACTTCAGCAGTTGCTTTAGTAGCAGCAGCGCTATTCTTAGCAGCTGCCATGCAGATTACTAATTTGCATAAACGTTTAGCATTATTAGTCTTATCGATTGTGGGTAATAAGACTAATCGCATTGTGGCGGGTGCAATTATAGTATCTATTATTTTAGCGTTCTTCGTACCATCTGCGACAGCGCGTGCCGGTGCAGTTGTACCTATTTTGTTAGGGATGATTGCGGCGTTTAAAGCTTCTAAAGAAAGTAAGCTTGCAGGTTTATTAATTATCACTGCAGTACAAGCAGTATCTATTTGGAACATCGGTATTAAGACAGCAGCGGCTCAAAATATCGTTGCGGTCAACTTTATCAACCAAAGTTTTGGTCATGATATTTCATGGGGACAATGGTTCTTATATGCAGCACCTTGGTCTATTTTAATGTCGATTGCACTTTACTTCATTATGTTGAAAGTTATGCCGCCAGAACAAAAAGAAGTGAAGGGCGGTAAAGAATTAATTCAGAAAGAATTAAATAAATTAGGCCCAGTGTCACCACGTGAGTGGCGTTTGATTGTGATTTCTGTTTTATTATTATTATTCTGGTCAACTGAGAAAATATTACATCCGATTGATTCATCTTCAATCACTTTAGTTGCGATGGCAATTATGTTAACACCTAAAATTGGTGTGATGAGTTGGAAAGAAGCGGAGAAACATATTCCATGGGGAACAATTATTGTCTTTGGTATTGGTATCTCACTCGGGAACGTATTATTAAATACTGGCGGTGCGCAGTGGTTAAGTGATAAGACGTTCGGTTTAATGGGCTTACAACATTTACCATTGATTGCGACAATCGCATTGATTACTTTATTTAATATCTTAATTCATTTAGGTTTCGCAAGTGCAACAAGTTTATCTTCTGCTTTGATTCCAGTCTTTATTTCTTTAACAGCAACATTACATTTAGGCGATCAAAGCATCGGCTTTGTGTTGATCCAACAATTTGTAATTAGTTTCGGTTTCTTATTACCAGTAAGTGCACCACAAAACATGTTAGCTTATGGTTCAGGTACATTTACAGTTAAAGACTTCTTGAAAGCAGGTATTCCATTAACAGTAGTAGGTTATGTCTTGATTCTGATCTTCAGTTTCACATACTGGAAATGGTTAGGTTTAATATAAAATCATAATGAATTCAAAAAGACGATGGCATCAGGTCCATCGTCTTTTCTATAGAAATAACATGTAGGTTTTAGTGTTACCATACAAAGAAACACACATAAAGTGCTATATATTCTATGAACGTTAAAAGATACATATATTTCAAACGTAGCTTTACATTGAATGGTACTTCCCAATTCGGATACTTTTGTTCAAAATAAGCGATTTGAAGCAAGTAGATACCGATACCTAATGGCAGCAGCATTAAACCGATACTGACAAGAAATGAAAAACCAATCTCATGGATAAAGTGTCCGATAATCAATTGGATAACTATCAGTACCGCAATAAAAACAAGAAGTTGCATTGTCATTTTGCCATGCGCACTCCTTTCACCATGATCAATATCATTGCTTGTAGCAAGGTCATAACGAATAAGAAGAAAAGACCTTTCGCGTCTAAGAATTGAACAACATCTCTGATAATAGAAAGTGGTTGAGTGACTAAGTAGACACTATGGAATCTCAAGAATCGTCCCATCGCAATTCCTAAACTATTCGCAAACATTAAGCCAATGACGATAATGTAATTGAATAAAGGTTTATTGGTTAAATGGAATAACTCAATGTTAATCAAAATATAACAATAAACTGCAAAACAGACGCCACCGACTAAGAAGGTAAAGTACAACCATTCTATAGGTCTGACCCCTTCCATAATCGTAAATGCAAATTGGTTAAGATGGATAAGGTCTGTCACCATATAAAAGGTATTCGGGAAGATTAAGACAAAGATTGCTGCGAAAACAATAAATAGCGGCCATTCGAAACGTCGCTTCGGTATAAATAGCTTAAGTAACCAAACGAGTTCAAAAGGAATATATGCTAAGAATAAGTTTAATGCCATGAATTGGTAAAATTGATTTAAAGGCAATGTCAGCAGCATTAATATCACAAATAATATGCGTGCAATATAACGTGATTGCATTTCAAAGTCCTCTCTTTAAACATCCCTGTTAATGGATGGATTATCTGAAAACAACAATACTCGTGTTTCAGACGTATTTAGATGAATATATTACAGGTTTTCAGCCTAGATATCAATTAAAAGTATAGCATTTAAAAGACACGTTAAGCATAGAAAAAAGAAATGAGGGAAGAATTAGACTAAAATAATTCAATATTATTTGATTGAGCCGCAGAATAACTATGGTGTATAATAGGTAGTCACGAAAAATTTGACTGAATCAAACAACGCAATAAAGGAGGAAATCATGAGTAAGCAATTAATCACCTTATATTTTAATATTTTTCTAGTCTTCTTAGGTATCGGATTAGTTGTACCTGTGTTACCCGTCTATTTAAAGGACTTAGGTTTAAATGGAAGTGATTTAGGTATTCTTGTTGCGGCCTTTGCGTTAGCGCAAATGGTAATTTCGCCATTCGGAGGCAACTTAGCTGATAAATTAGGGAAGAAATTAATTATTTGTATCGGTTTAGTACTATTCGCTGTTTCTGAGTTCATCTTTGCGATGAGCAGCAACTATCCGCTTTTGATTGTTTCAAGAATTATCGGTGGTTTCAGTGCAGGTATGGTAATGCCTGGGGTTACAGGTATGATCGCAGATATCTCACGTCCTGAAGATAAAGCGAAAAACTTCGGCTATATGTCAGCAATTATTAACTCCGGCTTCATTTTAGGACCTGGCTTTGGCGGCTTTATGGCAGAGTTCTCTCACCGTTTGCCATTCTACTTCGCTGGGAGCCTAGGTGTCGTAGCATTCTTTTGTTCTTTATTCTTTATCCAAGGTGCAAAACGCGAAACGACAGATGGTTTCCATACAGTTATCGAACCGCAAGATTTAGCTAAAATTAATATCAAAGCTTTTATTACCCCGGTAATCATTACGTTCGTTTTAGCATTCGGACTTGCAGCATTTGAAACACTTTATCCATTATATACTGCAGATAAAGCACATTACGCGCCAAAAGATATTTCTATCGCGATCACAGGCGGTGGCTTAGCAGGTGCGATCTTCCAAATCTTCTTGTTCGATAAATTTATGAAGTACTTTAAAGAATTAACATTTATACAATTATCACTGCTTTATTCAGCAATTATGTTGTTTTTATTGATTGTTGCACATCATTACTGGTCAATTATGATTATCAGTTTTATAGTATTTATCGGTTTTGATATGATACGTCCAGCTATAACGAATTACTTCTCGAATATTGCGGGTAATCGTCAAGGGTTAGCAGGAGGCTTGAACTCTACCTTCACAAGTATGGGGAACTTCGCAGGCCCGCTCGTTGCAGGTACATTATATGATGTGAACTTAGAATTTCCATTGTATATGTCCGTGACAGTCATGTTATTAGGGATTGTGATTATTATGGTTGAGAAGACCATTAGAAAAAGCAGAAAGCTGAAACAAAGTTAAATTATGATATAGAAAGTGTGCTGTTGTGCTTACAACAGCATGCTTTTAATATTTATTTATCTGAAAAATTTGAAAATGACATTGACGAAATGTGTCACTGGTGGTAACCTTAATACAATTCAATCAAATAGAACTCTTATCAAGAGAGGCGGAGGGATGTGCCCAACGAAGCCCAGCAACCATCGTGTAAACGAAGTGGTGCTAATTCACAAAAAGTCATAGACTTTTGAAGATGAGAGAAAGAATGAAAGCTTTCTCTTATTTTAATGAGAAGGCTTTTTTCTTTTGTTAAGGGTGATTTGATAAATATTACATAGGGATGGTGCAGTGGAAATGAAGAAAGTAAGTAGTTTAATCGGGTTATTGGTATTACTGGTCGTACTCGCAGCGTGCGGCAAAGGTGGAGACAAGGAGAAAATCACAGTAGCAGCTTCTCCAGCTCCGCATGGTGAGGTATTAGAACATGCGAAAAAAGCTATGAAAGATAAAGGGTATGATTTAGAAGTTAAAGTCGTTAATGATTATAAAGTACCTAATAAATTATTAGATAAAGGAGACGTGGATGCGAACCTTTTCCAACACGTTCCTTATTTAAAGGCTGAAAGAAAGTCACATGGTTATAAAATTGAAGAAGTCGGTAAAGTCTTCACAACACCAATGGGTGTTTACAGTAAAAAATATAAAAACATCAAAGATATTCCAAAAGGTTCAACAATCTATGTTTCAAACAACCCCGCTGAAGAAGGACGTTTCTTATCTTTCTTCGTTAATGAAGGCTTAGTTAAAATCAAAGATGGCGTGAAAATTGAAGATGCGAAATTCGATGACATTGTTGAAAATAAAAAAGATTTAAAATTCAATAATCAACAAGGTGCAGAGTTCTTGCCAAAAACATATAAAAGCGGTGAAGGTGCTGCTGTTATTATGAACTCAAACTATGCGATTGATAATGGTTTAACACCTTCGAAAGATGCGATTGTGATGGAAAATGAATCATCACCATTTGCGAATATTTTAGCAGTTAAAGAAGGTCATAAAGACGATAAAAAATTCCAAGAACTCATCAAAGTATTACAGTCTAAAGACATGAAAGAATTCATTAAGAAAGAATACGGTAAAGACGTAATACCATATGAAGCGAAGTAAAGGAGTCGAATGAATATGGCTAAATTAGGAATTATTGGTGTAGGACGTGTAGGCAGCCAAGTCTTAACTGATGCACAATATTTAGGGCACTTTTCAGAAATTGTCGTGATTGATACGAATGAAAACTTAGCACAAGGTGAAGTGTTGGATCATCATCACATACAAGGTTTGAATCATACACATCGCACAAAAATTCATGTAGGCGGTTATCAAGATTTAGTGGAT
This sequence comes from Staphylococcus simulans, assembly GCF_025561465.1. Classification (NCBI taxonomy): domain Bacteria; kingdom Bacillati; phylum Bacillota; class Bacilli; order Caryophanales; family Staphylococcaceae; genus Staphylococcus; species Staphylococcus simulans. The sequence continues at coordinate 2,275,805 of NZ_CP095100.1, read as the reverse complement.
GCGGATGTGGTGATTGTGTCAGCGAGTGCGGCTTCGACACCAGACATGAAAGATCGTACCTTACTCACTAAAGCGAATAGCGTTATTGTGAATGATGTGTTTAGACAATTATCAGCTGTGACGAAAGAAGCTATCGTCATTTTAATTTCAAATCCAGTAGATGCGATGACGTATCTTGCACATCAAGCAGGCTACCCATCTGATAAAGTGATCGGTACAGGTACTATTTTAGAGTCAGCACGTTTTCGTACTTTAATTGCTGATCACTACAATGTGGATCCTAAAGATGTAGAAGGTTTTGTATTAGGAGAACATGGTTCACATTGTGTGCCAATCTGGAGTCGCGTGCGTATTCATGGGATTGAATTACCAGAATTTGAACAATTGACAGGTCATGCGCCCATTGATTGTGGAGCGATTTCTACGGCAATTGACGAAGTCGCGTTTGATGTCTTTAAGAAAAAAGGTTGGACAAACTCAGCGATTTCAAGAGCGGCTGTTCAACTTGCACAATCGATTTTATTTGATGAACATAGTATTGAACCCGTCAGTGGATTAGTTCAAGGTGCTTATGGATTGGTCGATGGTGCATTAAGTTTATTGACACTGGTTGATAGAAACGGTGTGAAACAGCGTTTGCCGATTGAGTTGTCTAATGAAGAACAAAAACAATTGGAAGCGGCACATAACTTCATTCAAACTGCGATTGAACAGGGCGAAGCGGCAATTCAAGCACAAGTATAACCGTTATATATACGAGCAATCTAACATCAGGTTGCTCGTTTTATTTTTGTAATAATTCTTTGATAATCATACTCAATCGTAATATATTGTCATACAAGACGCTGCTTTGTCATTTTATGAGTATGATAAAAAGAGAATATAATTTAATTTAACTTCTGAAAGACAGTTAAAACACTATTGAAAGCTCTTACACAACTCAACTTTATCTCACTACATTTCGTGTCGGTTCTGTTACATATGTTACGTATATTACATTTGGTTTAAATAGCTTACTACCTACCAAAATGTCATGTTTTTTATGTTAATATTGAAATCACGAAATAGAGGTTAAGAGGTATTAGGAATGAGAGCGTTTATTTTATGGGTGTCCGCTGCCATTCTTTCATGTTGTTTGATTTTCTTATTAGTATTAGTCACAAATGAAAATGAACTCGCGAAATTCCAAAATGGAGTATCTACATTTATGCAAAGTGACAAACAGGTCTCATCTGATCATTCAGCCTCAGATGCACCGCCAACATATCGTAAAGCGGCAGGGGGACCATCAACACAACATGCAGACGCAGCGCATAAGAGTGAAGCTGAATCTAGTTCATTATTTGTGATTTCATTAACGTCCATCACAAATGAATTAAGCCATCAATGGCTTCAGCATTTTCCAAAACAAGGCAGTTATGACAACTGAACTCACTTATAGAGTTGAAGTTATGTCAGAACGCCTTGTTTTTTTATGTCATGATTTGTGTTCGCATGCTATATTAAGAGTGAGGTGAACGCAATGAAACAGAAGAAAACAAATGCGATGCGTATTTTAGATCGCGAAGGCATCGATTATGAAATGCGTACATTTAAAATGGGTAAAGATCATATTGAAGGACAAGAAGTCGCAAAACTAATTGATGCTAATCCGGATCAAGTGTTTAAAACACTCTTATTTATTAACAATAATCACGACCCATATGTGTTTGTGATTCCAGTAGAACATCATTTAGATATGAAACATGCGGCACAAGCAGTAGATGAAAAGAAACTGCATTTGCTTCCGCTAGATGAGTTGACGAAAGTAACAGGTTATATTCGTGGCGGTTGTTCCCCAATAGGTATGAAACATCTATTTCCAACAGTGATTGACCAATCCGCGCAACAACATGAGAAAATATTTGTAAGCGGAGGTCTGCCTGGTGTCCAAATGGGTGTGAATGTTTCAGAATTAATTCAAGCAACGAAAGCAAAAGTAGCGGATGTTGCGACACATGAAGCAAATTAAGATGAGCAGTGTTGATGAGCATTTGCTCATCTTTTTTAATAGTTTATGATTGTTTTTGAATGATTTTGAAAGATTTTGATTGAAAACGATTAAGAAAGCGCTTATAATAAAGAAGAAATGAGGTGGCGATATGATAACGCAGAAACGGTTTGAACTAATCATACAACTATTAAAAGAAAAAGAATTTTTAACACTACAAGAAATAATTGATTTAACAGGATGCAGCGCTTCGACAATTCGCCGAGATTTATCTAAGTTACAAAAAATGGGTAAATTACAACGCGTTCATGGCGGTGCCACGCTCAAAACAACAGCCTTGAGTGAACCGAAAATGTCAGAGAAGAAAGAACGTAATTTACAAGAAAAACGTGAAATCGCAAAAATCGCAGCTGCACAAATTGAAGACCGTGATTGTATTTATATTGATGCAGGGACATCGACTTATGAAATGATAGAACACATTACAGCACAAGAAATTGTCGCAGTTACTAATGGATTAACCCATGTCGAAGCATTATTACAACGTGGAATTAAAACGTTGATTATTGGTGGAGATGTAAAAGCAAGCACATTAGCTTCTGTCGGACCGCGAGCGATTGAAACTTTGAAACATTATCATTTTGATAAAGTTTTCATCGGCATGAATGGGATGAATACAGAAGGTAAATTGACAACACCAGATGAACAAGAAGCTTATGTGAAAGAAACTGCAATGAAAGTGGGGCATCATATTTTCGTCTTGCTTGATAGTTCTAAATTCGGACCTACGTATTTTGCATGTGTCAATGTACCGAAAGATGTACCGTTTGAAATTTTGACTTCAACAAAAGCGCTAAAACGTTCAGATATGAAAGCATATCGCAACCATTATTCGATAAGAGGAGTGTAATAAAGTGATCTATACAGTAACTTTCAATCCATCGATTGATTACATTATGAAAGTAGACACGTTTCAAGAAGGCGGACTTAACCGTGCGAAAGAAACGTATAAATTTGCAGGAGGCAAAGGGATTAACGTTTCGCGTGTACTGAACACTTTAGAAACACCTTCGACTGCATTGGGGTTTGTTGGTGGATTTCCTGGGAAATTTATCCAAGATGCTTTACAACAAGCTGGCATTAAAAATGATTTTATTGAAGTAGAAGAAGATACACGTATCAATGTGAAATTAAAATCAGGTCAAGAAACAGAAATCAATGCAGGTGGACCTACAATTTCAAATCAAGCGTTTGAAGCGTTATTAACACAAATTAAAAACACGAATGCTGATGACACTGTTGTTGTGGCAGGAAGTGTACCGAAAAGTATTCCTGATAATGCCTATGAACAAATTGCGAAAATCACACAAAAAACTGGCGCAAAATTAGTTGTAGATGCTGAAAAAGACTTGGTTGAGACTGTATTGCCATATAATCCGTTCTTTATTAAACCGAATAAAGATGAATTAGAAGTTATGTTCGATACGCAAATTACTTCTGATAATGATGTAGTGACACACGGAAAAGCTATTCTTGATAAAGGCGCACAAGCAGTGATTGTTTCACTTGGCGGTGAAGGTGCAATTTATATTGATGCTGAACATTGTATTAAAGCTTCTGTACCAAAAGGCAATGTATTAAATACAGTGGGTTCTGGAGATAGTACTGTTGCAGGTATGTTAGCAGGTTTAGCACAAGGTTTTGATGTACATGAAGCATTTCGTAATGCCGTAGCCTCTGGAACAGCAACAGCATTCAGTCAAGATTTAGCAAACAAAGAAATGATAGAAAAAGTACGTTCTGAAATTGAATTAACGGACTTGAAATAGGAGTGAGGAAAATATGAGAATCACTGAATTATTAACGCGAGAGACAATCGCGATGGATTTAGATGCGACATCAAAAGAAGGTGTCATTGATGCTTTAGTGGATCAATTAGACCATGCAGGTATTTTAAGCGATGTCAAAGCGTTCAAAGAAGCGATTATGGCACGTGAAGGGCAAAGTACAACAGGTATCGGTGAAGGGATTGCGATTCCCCATGCGAAAGTTGATGCAGTGAAAAAGCCGGCTATTGCCTTCGGTAAATCAAAAGCCGGCGTAGATTATCAAAGTTTAGACGGACAACCTGCACACTTATTCTTTATGATTGCAGCACCTGAAGGCGGTGCACAAACACATTTAGACGCGTTAGCTAAATTATCTGGTGTCTTAATGGATGACGATGTCAGAAAAGCATTGTTAAACGCAGAAACACCAGATGAAGTTTTGGCAATTATTGATCGTGCAGACGATGAAGCACCAGATGAAGAAGAGGAAACAGCGCCAGTTGAAGCGAATAAAGACGCTGAATCCGAAGAGCCATATGTTATCGGTGTGACAGCATGTCCAACTGGTATTGCACATACGTATATGGCGAAAGATGCTTTATTGAAACAAGCGAAAAAAATGGGCGTCAAAATGAAAGTTGAAACAAACGGGTCAAGTGGTATTAAAAACCGTTTAACTACTGAAGATATTGATAAAGCACAAGGTGTTATTGTTGCAGCGGACGTGCATGTAGAAACAGATCGTTTCGATGGCAAAAACGTCGTAGAAGTTCCTGTTGCTGACGGCATCAAACGTCCAGAAGAATTAATCGACCTTGCTTTAGCAACTGACCGTACACCATTTAAAGCAAGAGAAGGCAGAGGTAAAGGTCAAGCAAGCGGTAAACAAGAAAAACAAAGTGTCGGCAAAACAATTTATAAGCACTTAATGAACGGTGTTTCTAACATGTTGCCACTTGTAATTGCCGGTGGTATTTTAATGGCAATTGTATTCTTGTTCGGACCAAACTCATTCGATCCGAAATCTTCAGAGTATAATGCATTTGCTGAACAATTGTGGAACATTGGTAAGAACAGTGCGTTCTACTTAATTATTCCAATTTTATCAGCATTCATCGCGCGCAGCATTGCTGAAAAACCAGGTATGGCAGCTGGTTTAGTCGGCGGTATGTTAGCAATGAGCGGTGACTCTGGATTTATCGGCGGTATTATTGCCGGTTTCTTAGCAGGTTATTTAACAGAAGGCATCAAAGTGATGACGCGTCGTATGCCACAATCACTTGAAGGTTTAAAACCAACATTAATTTATCCAATTTTATCTGTCACTGTTACAGGTCTGTTAATGGTGTATGTATTTAACCCACCAGCAGCTTGGGTGAACCATTTATTATTAAACGGTTTAAACAGTTTATCAGGAGCAAACATTATGTTACTTGGTTTAGTGATTGGTGCCATGATGGCCATTGATATGGGTGGTCCATTCAACAAAGCAGCTTACGTATTCGCAACAGCGGCATTAACAGAAGGTAACGCTGCACCAATTACAGCAGCTATGGTCGGCGGTATGATTCCACCGATTGCATTAGCACTTTCAATGTTGTTCTTTAAACGTAAGTTTACAAAAACACAACGTGGTTCAATTGTACCTAACTTTGTGATGGGTGCATCATTCATTACAGAAGGTGCTATTCCATTTGCGGCAGCTGACCCAATTCGCGTAATTCCATCAATGATGATCGGCTCAGGTATCGGCGGTGCCATTGCACTTGGCTTAGGTTCATCTATCGGAGCACCGCATGGTGGTATCTTTGTTATCTTAGGTACTGACTTCTCCCATTCATTACAAACAATTCTAGCGATTTTAGTCGGCGCAGCCATCTCTGCAGTGATTTACGGTTTCATCAAACGTAAACCGACAGCAGACGAAATTGCCGCATCTGAATCAATGGATGAATAATGAGTTGAATTTTACGTGAATTTAGCGCATTATAGTAAAGGCGTGCTATTAGAAATGACACGCATCACGAATCTAATTTACTGTGGTAGGTAAATGTATATTCGAATAAACAGTTAAGAGAGAGACAGCCTGTTTATCGGGCTGACTCGCTTCTTAGCTGTTTATTTTTATTTGTAAAGAGGTATCATAAAATACCAAAAAAATAACTTGAATTCAGTCTGAAAAAATTACTATTTGAATGGTGATTATGATATGATAATCTTGTTAGATTTTACGCTAGTTGGGAGGTGTCGCTGTGGAAATGGGAAGGATGAACTAGGCATTTGTCACTTTGCTCAAAACGATGCGCTAAACATCATTGCCGTACATAGCGGCATATAACTTGGAGGTGAATCCCTAGCAATAGGGAACTAATTGGATAGTACGACCATAATAAACTTGTTAATATTTATATTTTTAATCGCACTGACTACTGTGTTTGTTGGATCAGAATTTGCTTTGGTGAAAGTCAGAGCTACTAAAATTGAAGAAATGGTTGCAGAAGGCAACGGCAGTGCGGCTGTCGTCAAGAAAATGATTTCAAATCTTGACTACTACTTATCAGCATGTCAGCTCGGTATCACTGTTACATCTTTAGGACTAGGTTGGTTAGGTGAACCTGTCTTTTCTAAATTATTACATCCTATTTTTGAACTGATACCGTTACCTGATGCTTTGAATACAACCATTTCAATCGTTATTTCATTCTTAGTTGTGACATATCTGCATGTAGTATTAGGTGAATTGGCACCTAAAACATTTGCGATTCAGCACACTGAGAAAGTTGCGTTACTTTATGCACGTCCGCTTTATTATTTCGGCTTAATCATGAAACCATTAATTTGGTTAATGAATGGTTCTGCACGAATGATTATCCGTCTATTTGGTATTGATCCAGATGAAAACAATGACGCGATGTCAGAAGAAGAAATTAAAATGATTATCAACAACAGCTATAACAGCGGTGAGATTAACCAGACAGAACTTGCTTATATGCAAAACATCTTCTCATTTGATGAGAGACAAGCGAAAGATGTCATGGTCCCAAGAACACAAATGGTCACTTTAAATGAACCTTTTACTGTAGACGAACTATTAGAGACACTTAAAGAATACCAATTCACTCGTTACCCAATTACAGAAGACGGCGACAAAGACCATATCAAAGGTTTTATTAATGTGAAAGAATTCTTGACAGAGTATGCTTCAGGCAAACCTATCAAGATTGCAAATTATATTCATGAATTACCATTGATTTCAGAAACAACACGCATCAGTGATGCATTAATCAGAATGCAACGCGAACGTGTACACATCAGTTTGGTTATTGATGAATACGGCGGAACTGCTGGTATCTTAACAATGGAAGATATCTTAGAAGAAATCGTGGGTGAAATCCGTGATGAATTCGATGATAATGAAGTGAATGATGTGATTAAATTAAATGATGACACATACCAAATCAATGGTCGTGTGTTGTTAGAAGATTTAACAGATCAATTAGGTATCGAGTTTGATGACTCTGAAGATATCGATACAATCGGCGGATGGTTACAAGCACATAATACAAACTTACAGAAAAATGACTACGTCGATACGTATTTTGATCGCTGGATTATTTCAGATATTGAAAATCACCAAATCATCACAGTCATTTTAAAATATGAATATAACGCTGAACGTCAGTCTCTTTCAGAAGAAGATGAAGACGATGACAACAATAATAAAAGAAACAAAAGAGATAAAAAAGATAACGATGAATAATCGTAATACTGTCAAATCCCTTTTAGACCGTACTTAAAGTACTAGGTTTAAAAGGGATTTTTTAATGTTTAGACACAAATCCGACATGAATTGAAGTTATAACTTAGTTAATAAATAGTTAATGGTATGATATAAATCGCTCATTTATAATAAGCTTAATCATTACAAAAATAAAATGAAATGAGGGTTTATGATGAATAGTAAAACATATTTATTAGCTACTACACTTTTAGCAACAAGTATTACTTTAGCAGGTTGTAACAATGAAAAAGATGAACAGCCAAAAGAAAAAACAGAACAGACATCACATGAACATAAACACGATCACCATAAAGTGCTGACAGGTGAATTTAAATCAGGTGAAGAGGAAGTGTCTGGTCACGTTAAAATCGAAAATCACCAAATTAAGTTAACAGATTTTAAATCTGCGAAAGGTCCAGATTTGTACGTCTATCTGACAAAGGATGGCAATATTAAAGAGGGCAAACAACTAGAAATGGTCGACTACAATAAACCAACACAAACTTTCGACATCAAAGACGCTGACTTAGATCAATATAATGAAGTGACGATTTATTGTAAGAAAGCGCACGTTATCTTCGGTGCCGCAAAAGTAAAATAGAAGGTTAAAGTGATAATTCAACGAGAAGAGAAGTGATTTCATGAAACATTATCTACGTACGATTGAACTCGTAATTTTATTTTTAATTCGTATTATAGCCGGCGGCTACATTTTAGCTCAAGGTTGGGAGAAGTTAACAGGTGGTTTTAAAATAGAACCGCTGATCCCAGTTGTGATTAAGAATGAAGATTCTCCAGTGTGGTTCAAACTCTTTTTTGAACACATCGTCGCGCACAGTGCTCCCGTCTTTAATGTAATTGTACCTTTAGGGGAAATTGCGATTGGTTTAGGGTTAATATTAGGAATTCTGTCACATATTGCAAGTTTCTTTGGCGCCTTTGTTATGCTAAATTATATTTTATCAGATATGATATTTACGTATCCTGTTCAATTAGCACTCTTTATTATATTGTTAATGAATAAAAACTTATTAAAACAAATTTCATTGAGTGCTGTAATCGCATATATTAAAGAAAAAGGTGATACAAGACGTGAACACAATCTTAATCGTTGATGATGAACAAGACATGGTCGACATCTGCCAAACGTACTTCGAATATGAAGGTTATAAAGTATTAACTGCACATAATGGGGAAGATGCTTTGAACCAACTTGATCCATCAATTGATTTAATTATTTTAGACATCATGATGCCGAATGTAGATGGTTATGAAGTGATTAAGGAAATGAAACAACGACAACTGGATATTCCGTTTATTTATATGTCCGCAAAAACAAAAGAACATGACACCATTTATGCTTTGACTCTCGGCGCAGATGACTATTTAAAGAAGCCTTTCAGTCCAAGAGAACTCGTGTTACGTGCGAATAATTTGTTGAGTCGCGTTAAGCGCAGTCAGTCAGCACAAACATCTTTAACTTTTGATACTTTAAAGTTGAATGATCAACAGAAAAGTGTGGAAATTAATGGTGCTGTGGTGAACTTGAGAATTAAAGAATTTGAATTGTTGTGGTATTTAGCAACGCATGAAAATCAAGCGATATCTAAATCGCAATTGTTAGAAGAAGTATGGGGTTATGATTATTACGAAGATGCAAGTACAGTCAATGTACATATTCATCGCATCAGAGAAAAGTTCGAACAATTTCATTTCGACGCTTACACGATTACCACAGTATGGGGTCTTGGTTATAAGTTTGAAAGGAAAGCAGACTAAATGTTTTCAATCAGAACACAAGTGATTATCGGAGTGTTATCTAGTGTATTATTGGCCTCTACCATCCTTGGTATTGCTTATAAACTGATGTTGTTTAATGGTCATACCACAGTGTTATTGACGATTAGCGCTATAGTATCGAGTTGTTTAACCTTATTCATCTGCAGTTTCTTTTTAACACCACTCGTTCAAAAGATTAAACATTTCAATGTCAGAACGAAACAATTCGCAGATGGTAATTACGAGATGGAACCTACGCAATTTACTTCACCGAGAGAAATTAAAGAACTGAGTCATTCCTTTAATAAAATGGCGCATGAGATTACTAAACAAATGGCTCAAATTAAGTCAGAACAACAAGAGAAGTATGAATTGATTCAAAATTTAGCACATGATTTAAAAACACCGCTCGCATGTATTATTTCGTATTCAGAAGCATTAAAAGACGGTGTCGTTCACTCACAAATAGATCGTCAGGAAGCCTATGACACCTTAATCAAACAATCTAATCGCCTATCCAAAATGTTTGACGAGTTAACGCATGTCGCAACATTAGATGCTCCGAATACTTATGTAGTAGAAACAATTCAAATCGACCAATTATTATTGAATATACTAAATGGCTATGAACAACGTATGAAAATAGACAACAGACATTTAGAAGTGAAGTTTTGTGATAAGTTGGCACCTTTCAAACAATATCCGCAACCGTTAGAACGTATCATTACGAACTTAATTGATAATGCGATGAACTTTTCGCCATCAGGTAGTCCAATTTATATTTGTCTTGCTGAAAGCGAAAAACATATCCAAATTTACATCAAAGATAAAGGCATCGGAATTGCGAAAGCAGATATTAAACGTATTTTTGAGCGTACTTTCAGAGTAGAAGATTCTAGAAATTACCATACAGGCGGTTCTGGTTTAGGGTTATACATCACACAAGAACTGGTGAAACAAATCGGCGGTACGATTCAAGTTGAAAGTGAACCTGAAGTAGGAACTACGATGATCGTATCTTTGCCAAAATTATAAAGCAGTAGAAAAGAAAAGCGTAGAAAGTAAAAGTAAGTATTACAGATAAAAGATAAGAACTAATCCCTTATGAATTTGAAAAGAAAAAACAGACAAGGTTGAAGATATAATCACATCTTCAACCTTGTCTGTTTAGTTTTATAAGATATTCACGCTAAATATAAAGTTAAATTAGCCTTGTTGTAATTGTTCGCGACATTTTTCGAATAAAACGTGGTTTTCTAAATGTACATGTTGTAATGTCGCATTTTCTAACGCAGCTAAACGAGTGTACACTAAACGCCATGTTCCGCAAGCTTCGATAGGCGGTTGGAAATCATTCGTAATTTCATCCATTCTACGTAACAAGTTACCTGTACTGTCATGATCTGCAGTTAAATCTTCGATAATAGCTTCTACGTTATCAACATTCTCACCATTCGCAAATGCGATAAGTTGAGGGAAGTCTTTTTCATCCTCTTTTTGTGTATGTTCTAACATGTTGTTTTTAAATGTTGTATATAAATCTTTTAATTCTAACAAGTACTCATGACTTGGACCGTGAACTTTTGCGAGTTTAGTCACATAAGGCGTTAAGTTTTTGAACTCTTCTTTCATTGGTTCGTGGTATGCATCTTGGATGTATTGAATTAAAGAAGGGATGCTTAAATATTTAGGATTTAAGCCTTGTCCTCCGGCATTTTGTTTACTTGCTTCATCAAGTTCAGCTAATAAATCTTCTAAAACAACTCTTTTTTTATCTTTCGCAGCTTCTTCAATAGAAACTTGGCCGCCACAACAAAAATCTATACCAGAACGTTTGAAGATATCAGCAGTTTTCGGATAGTCTGTCACAACGTTCGCTACAATATCAGTTTTAGTAATCATAATATACGCTCCTTTTCGACTCATCTCTATTATAAGAAGAATAGTGATAAATAAAAACAAAAAGTGTTCTAAATTAAAAGTATTATTGTAATCTTCATAAAAACTTCAAGAAAATTTATTGTAAATTTACCTGTATAGAGATTAAAGTAACTCGAAGAAGGGGCGTTTATATTAAAATGCACAAGAAAAATATTACTTTAGATACTATAAGTGTAAATAAACCGTAAACCAATCATTTGTGACAAATTTCTGAATAATTGAAAATGATTCCCAATATCAGTAGATTAATGAAAAATATTAAGAAGGAGAGACCATACCGCTTATTAAAATATTTGTAGAACACAAAGTTTGCTTAACAATAAACATATTAAAATAAAACTAAAATCGAAGAAAACAACAATTTATGTATAAATACATTTATGACAAAATTAAGAACTAATTGAGAATGATATTTACTATCAATTGCAGTAGGCGTATTCTGAAGTTGAGAGTCGAAGTTACTGAGGAGAGAAATCGGGATGAAAAATCCATACAGTAGATTGTCGAAGGTCTTAGTAACAATATTAGTCGTCGTATTCGGTATTTTGCTAGCTGGTGGTTGGTTGATATTTAAAAATGAAGCGCCTCGTCCAACAAAAGTGGTGAATGAAAGTGGACAGACGGTCATTTCTAAATCCGAACTAATCAGTGGTCAAGCTATTTATGAAAAATATGGATTGACGGATTATGGTTCATATTTAGGAAACGGATCTTATTTAGGTCCTGATTATACTGCAGAAACATTGCATCATTATTTAAAAGGGATGCATTACTATTATGCTGAACATCTTTATGATAAACCTTTTAAACAATTAAACCAAATGCAGAAAGCAGGCATTGAAGACAAAGTTAAAAAAGAAATACGGGTGAATCGCTATTCAAAAGCTAAAGATGAACTTGTATTAACAGATGCACAAGTTGCAGGCTTGAATTATGTCAGAGATTATTATCATAAAGAGTTTGTGAATAATCCCAAGCAAGCAGGGTTACCACAAAATATGATTGATCAAATCAAGACAGATGATTATATGGTCAAAGGGAATAAAATTGAGCATTTGAGTGATTTCTTCTTCTGGGGTGCATGGTTATCTTCAACAGATCGTCCAGATAGAGATTTCTCATATACAAACAACTGGCCATTTGATGAACAAGCGGGTAATACAATGCCAAGTGAAGCATTGATATGGTCAGCAATTTCCGTTGCGATATTAGTCGCTGGTGTTGCGATTATTATTTACTTTCAAAGACGTTATCAATTCGACATGGAATCAACATATGATAGTGAACGTCGTTTACCTGAAATTAAAATTCAAGATACAATTTCATCAAGTCAGGCCAAAACAGCCAAATACTTTGTGATTGTGATGGTGCTGTTTTTAATTCAAATCTTATTAGGTGAATTAATGGCCCATTATTATGTGGAAAATGAATTCTTTGGTATTCCGCTTCAAAAACTATTCCCATTCAACATTGCGAAGACATGGCACTTGCAGTTGGTGATCTTCTGGGTGGCTACAACATGGCTTGCGACAGGGATCTATATTGTGCCGAGGGTGCTCGGTAAAGAGCCTAAACATCAAGGTAAATTAGTCGATATCTTATTCGTCGCATTATTGATTGTTACTGGCGGTAGTATGATAGGTGAATGGGGCAATATTCTTGGTTGGATTAACGATAAATGGTGGTTATTCGGTCATTTCGGTTGGGAATATATTGAGCTTGGTAAATTCTGGCAAATTTTATTTATCATCGGTATGGTGCTATGGATGATTATTTTAGCCAGAGGCTTCATCCCAGCGATTAAAGATGGCAGTGAACAACATCGTAAACGTTTAATCTTGCTCTTGTTTATTGGCGCAATCGCAATTCCAATGTTCTACTTAGCATCACTCTTTATTATGCCTAACTCACATGTCACTTTCGCAGATTATTGGCGTTGGTGGATTGTACACTTATGGGTAGAAGGCATCTTTGAAGCTTTTGCGGTTATTTTAATTGGTTTCTTAATGGTAGATATGAAATTAACGACAATACATTCTACAATTCGTGCATTGTACTTCCAAATCATTTTATTACTAGGTACAGGAATTGTAGGAATGGGGCACCATTATTACTGGCAAGGCGACCATTCAATTTGGTTAGCATTAGGTTCAAGCTTCTCTGCTTTAGAAGTTGTACCGTTATGTTTATTAATTTGGGAAGCTTACACCCATTATCGTGTTTATAAATTCAGTAAAATTGAATTCCCATACAAAGGTACATTCATCTTCTTAGCTTCTACAGGATTATGGAACGCAATTGGTGCGGGTGCACTAGGATTCTTGATTAATGCGCCAGCCATTAACTACTTTGAACACGGAACACAGTGGACATCTGCGCACGCACATGGCTCAATGGCCGGTGTGTATGGTATGTTCTCAATTGCGATTATGTTATATGTATTAAGAAGTATTACTAAACCTGAATTCTGGACGAAGAAAGTTGAAAAATGGATTTCTATTTCATGTTGGTTATTAAATATTGGTTTAGCTGGCATGGTTTTTATGACATTGCTTCCAGTAGGTTATATTCAACTTACAGATGCATTGAAACATGGTTACTGGCATGCAAGATTGACAGAGTTCTATCAAAAAGACTCAGTCTTTTGGTTATTATGGGGCAGATTGCCTTGGGACTTAATCTTCACAGCCGGTGTAGTTATTTTGCTTGTGATCACAGTTCGTGCAGTCATGCATCTTAAAAAAGTTAAAAATAATGAATATCAAAATAAAATCTGATAGACAGTAAATAGCTTTCACATAAGCGGAAAAAGTAAAAATAAGGACAGTACAGAGTTTCGCGCTCTGCACTGTCCTTTCGTTATATATGAACTTGAATTAAGTTATTTTAACGTACCGATTTTAACGTCATCAGGGTGCTTACCTTGGCGTAAGTCCTGATTTAACTGATCGATTTTTTTAACGTCTTTATCTCGTAATTCAAAGTCAATTGCTTCAAAGTTTTCGCTGATTCTTGAAGGAGTTTGAGACTTAGGAATCACAATTCTATCATGCATTAAATGCCAATTTAAGATGATTTGCGCAGGTGTTTTTTCATATTTTTCAGCTAGCTTTGCGATAACCGGATCTTCAAATAAACCACGTCCACGCATTAAAGGCATCCAAGCGGTAACTTTTATACCATGTTTATCACAGAAGTCTTGTAAGTCTTGTTGGTTTAAGTATGGGTGGAATTCGATTTGGTTAACCGCCGGCACAATTTCAGTATGTTCCATTAATTTTTCTAAGTGATGTTGTTGGAAGTTGCAGACACCGATTGCTTTAACGCGTCCTTCTTTATAAAGTTCTTCCATTGCTTGATATGTTTCAATAAATAAGCCGTCTGCCTCACATGGCCAATGAATTAAAAACATATCTAAGTAATCTACGCCAAGATTTTCTAATGATTTCTCAAAGTAAGCTTTTGTGCTGTCATAACCTTGATAATCATTCCACAGCTTTGACGTAATAAAGAGGTCTTCGCGTGGAACTTTGCTTTTTTTAATTGCTTCGCCTAATTCCTTTTCATTGAAATAGAAATAAGCTGTATCGAAAGCACGATAACCTGAATCTTCAGCAGCTTTTACAGCAGATTCCATATGTGTTTCATCAATTTTGTAAACTCCTAAGCCTATACGGGGGATTTTAACATCGTTATTCAACTTTACTTTCTTTTTCAAGATGATTCGCACTCCTTCTACTTTTTCTTCATTGTATCAAACAAAAGATATGTAATACTATTAAAGAGAAAATGATGTGCAATTAAATTAAAGGTTATTTAATAAAATGAAACAAAAAACAGCAACACCATTCAAATGAATGATGCTGCTGCAAGTTAGTAATTAATACTCATTAAGTATTAAGTCTTATTTTCTTTTGTTTTTGTGGATTGCACCCAAGATTAATGAAAGGATTACAATTAATAAAATTGTACCGATTAACGCTGGGAAGATCGCAATGCCACCTAATGATGGACCCCAACTACCTAAGATTGCTGAGCCTAACCATGCGCCGACAATACCAGCGATGATGTTACCTAAGATTCCTCCTGGAATATCTTTACCTAAAATTGCGCCGGCTAACCAACCGATTAGGCCTCCGACGATAATCATTAATATTAATCCCATAATAGTAGCCTCCTAATTCAATACTGACAATACTTTTTTATTGTGCTTGTTATTTAATACCACTAATTCGTATAGAATAATCATCATTAATCAAAATTATTGTAGAAAGGTTTTGTCCACAACATAAATAAAATTAATATTAAGTAAATAATTAGGTAAACATACCAAAAAGGAGTTAATAAATTCATTACAAGGAATGAAATGATAATTAACAGTGTGCCGATTGTTAGTGATTTAGGTTTGCTTTTCATAAAATAACTACGAAAAGTTGTGTCTTCTGAACTTTGAAAGATGGTTAAGAAGATGAAAGATGCGCCGATTATGAAGAAAACCGGTGCTAAATATGGAACTGACATATAATAGGATTTCTCACTTGTATTGAATACGATGAATAAAGAGAGACTCAATAAAGTGAAGACTATAAAGGCCATAAATTTTTGAGTTTTAAAGGTAATGGGTTTAAACTTTCGATCAGTCAACAGCGCAAGTAATGTCCAGATTAGTATAAAAGCCACCATCGCATGCGAAATAAAATCAAACTTTCCGATAACGATAAGATTAATCACACTGTTTATAGAAACTGCAATAAGAATCGTACTTAATTTGACTTGATTGTTAGATTGTAAATACATATCAATCAAAATGGAAGCTGATATAATCGCAATGTTGATAATTATGTAGATGAGCATAGGGTGCGTCTCCTGACTTCTAATATTCACTGGAATATTATACCAATTTCAGTACATTTAAGCATTTGAAAACACTTTAAAATTAAAAAAGCTCGGGCATTCTGCAGCCCGAAACTTATACACCTTTCATATTACTCCAAAGTAAAGTATGCAATTGTGGTAAAACATAGACTTGGTTCATATCATTGCTTTGCATAACCTTATCTACAAGATTTTCGTAACGTTCAAGCAAACGTGCTGTATGATTTTCTACTTCATCATCTAAGTAAGGATTACCGACTTGTAAATAAAATGGGAGATCTGGATAACGATGATGTATATATTTAGCGAATTCATAGTCGTCATCATCAAAAACGACAACTTTAAGATTTAATGTTTCTTTAACACATTGTTCAATTACTTCATCAAGTATTTGTATATTTGGTTTCATACCTGAGCTCGGTGGTTTAGGACTGATTGTTAAATCATTGATTTGGCGCATCCACGGTTGGAAACGACTTCCTTGTGTTTCTAATGCACTTTCAATGTTCTTTTCTTCAAAGAGATACACTAAATCTTGAATACCTTTAATTAATGCAGGATTACCGCCTGAAATTGTGACATGATTAAAGCAATCGCCGCCGATTTCATAAAGTCGGTCATAAATTTCTTCTGCAGTCATCATTTGAATTTCATCTTTCATACTGCCATCCCAAGTGAAACTGGAATCACACCAGCTGCATCGATAATCACAGCCAGCAGTTCGTACGAACATTGTTTTACGTCCGATGACACGGCCTTCACCTTGAATGGTCGGTCCGAAAATTTCTAATACAGGAATTTTAGCCATGACGGAACTCCTTAGGACGATAAACCACATAGCTAGATGGAGTTTCACGTAAATAGACTTGTGCACATTTTGGACGGTTCGGCTGTTTCTCTAAAATTTCTTCTGTAAGTTGGCAAATAGTTTGTGCGACCACTTCAGTAGATGGCATTTTATCTTTGAACTGCGGTAAATCATTTAATAAATAATGATCGAACTGCTCATGAATTTGTTTTTTTAACGCTGCAAAGTTGATTAAGAAACCGCTATGATTAAGTTCGTCACCAACGATAGTTAAATTAACGAAATAAGTGTGACCATGCGTACGTACACATTTACCTGCATCTTCGCAAGGAATGTAGTGTGCAGCTGCAAAATGGAAATCTTTATTTAATTCGAAAGCATAGGGATGGGCAACTGTTGGATAAATTTGTTGTAACAAAATCAGTTCACTCCTTTTTCTGCTAAATAAGCATTTAAACCACGTGCGCGTAATTGACAAGCCGGACATTCACCGCAGCCATCTGCGATAATCCCGTTATAGCAAGTCAATGTGTTATATCTTACATAATCTAAGACACCAAGTTCATCACTTAATGCCCAAGTTTCTTTTTTGTCTAACCACATCAGTGGTGTATGAATCACAAAATTCTTATCCATTGATAAATTTAATGTGACGTTCATGGATTTCACAAAATCATCGCGACAGTCTGGATATCCAGAAAAGTCTGTTTCACATACACCAGTAATAATATGACGTGCTTTAATCTGATAAGCTAAAGCGCCAGCAAATGATAAGAATAATAAGTTGCGGGCTGGAACGAAGGTGTTTGGTACACCATCATCAGTATCTTCAATTTGTAAATCATGTTGGGTTAACGCATTCGGTGTGAGTTGAGATAATAAAGACATGTCTAAAATGTGGTGCTTTAATCCTTGTTCTTGTGCGATTTGTTTAGCGACTTCAATTTCAGTATCGTGACGTTGACCGTATTGGAAAGTCACAAGTTCTACTTCTTTGAATTTTGCTTTCGCATAAAAGAGACAAGTCGTACTGTCTTGTCCGCCGCTGAAAACGACGAGTGCTTTATCATCATCAAGTTTATGGGGTGCCATAAGTCAATCTCTCCTTTAAAGTGATGACCTAGCTCGATCAATAAAAAAACTCGAACGCTAAAGTGCGTGTATCTTGATGATTCAAAATAACGCTTTTAGGTTCGAGTTGATATAGACAATGACGTAGTATATTGACTATCTCTATAAAAGATAGACGATTGAAAGTAAAAGTCTAGTTTTTTATAGAGGGTATCAGCTAGGAACCTCTGTGTTTCTATGTCGATAGATAGAATAATATATTTCCTAAGTAAAATCAAGGTGTCTCTGCTTCTGCTATTACAAAATCGTGTGACATCTTGTAAAATGAAGTTAAAAGCATTGTTCGACGAAACAAATAGAATGTTGAGTAAGGGGACAAGTTAAGTATGATTATAATGATAGATAACAAAGACTCATTTACATATAACTTAGTAGATTATCTGAAGACAGAAAGTAATGAACGTGTGACAGTTATCGATGTAGATGACGTAGATATAGAAACATTAAAAACGATGCAGCCGCATGCGATTGTGATTTCCCCAGGTCCAGGAAGTCCAAGTGATTATCCGATTTTACATGAAGTCCTTAGCACGTTTGAAGATAGTGTACCTATTTTAGGTGTGTGCTTAGGATTTCAACTTATTGTTGAACATTACGGTGGTGCTATTATTCATAGTTCACGTCCTGTACATGGCCACACTACGTTGATTACCACAAATGAGCAAGGTATTTTTGCGGGACTGCCTAAACAATTTCATGTGATGCGTTATCACTCCTTATGTGCAGATGCATTGCGCATGCCAAGTGCGCTAGAAGTCACAGCATATAATGAAGAGCAAATTGTGATGGCAGTGGCGCATAGAAGTTATCCGATTTATGGTGTGCAATATCATCCTGAATCTATATTGAGTGAATATGGCCATGCGCAAATTCGACTATTTCTTCAACAGGCAGGTGAAAACATTGCGCGCGCACTTTAATTATCGATATTACACAGATGAAACAGATTATAAGCAGTACCAATATTGTTTCAAGACAATTCTTGATCAAAAGATTGCTTATGATTTAAATGAGGTACATGAAGTCATTGATTTTGCTGAACAAGCACATCAGGCAGGTCATTTTGTTTGTCTGTATTTACCTTACGAAGCGGCACCTGCCTTTAATTCTGAAATGGCAGTACATCTACCAGAAACTTCCAATTATGTTTATGCGGCAGCCTATATATTTGAAGCACCTGAAACAAGGGAAGAAGTAAAAGATAAGGCTGTATCAGCACGTCCGCACTTTCATTTTCGTTTGTCAAAGCCAACTATGATTCAACATATCCAACAAGTTCAAGATGCGATTGTAGAAGGGAATACATATCAAGTGAACTATACAACACGTATGTATGATCGTATCCGTATGCCTATCAGCGAAATGTATGATTATTTAACACGAAGCAGTCACGGTAATTATACAGCGTTGCTTGATACCGATGAATTACAAATCGCCTCGATTTCACCTGAATTGTTCTTTCAAAGAGGTTCTTTTAAAACGATGGAGGACGTGGTATTAAGTAAACCGATGAAAGGCACTATACCAAGAGGGAAAGATAAAGCAGAGGATGACTATTATTATCAACAACTCGCACAATCTAAAAAAGATCAAGCTGAAAATGTGATGATAGTAGATTTATTACGTAATGATATTGCACGTATTTCAAAACCAGGCAGTGTGAAAGTGTATCAACCGTTTCATATTGAACGTTATCAAACTGTCTTTCAAATGACGAGTATGGTCACAGGACAATTACCGCAAGCAACGTCATTACAACGTATTTTGACTGCACTCTTTCCATGCGGTTCGATTACTGGTGCACCTAAATTAAATACGATGCGCTATATTAAAGCATTAGAAGGCACACCGCGACATGTATATTGTGGTACCATCGGGTTAATGATTCCAAACGGTCCCTCAATATTTAATGTACCGATACGTACGGTGCAATATATTGAAGACGAAGCAGTCTATGGTGTAGGTGCAGGTATTACGATTGATTCAGATCCAGAAGCAGAAGTCGCAGAGTTTGAAGCGAAAACTAAAATATTGGAGTGATAATGATGTACTTATTTGAGACAATGCGTTTATCAGAAGGTAAAATTCCACGTCGAGATTATCACAAAGCACGTATTTTACAGTCAGCTAAGGAGCTTTCTATTCCATTACCTGAAATTCAGTGGGAAGCATTTATCGCAGATATTAAAAAGGAATATCCAACAGGCACTTATCGT
Organism: Staphylococcus simulans; assembly: GCF_025561465.1. Lineage (NCBI taxonomy): Bacteria > Bacillati > Bacillota > Bacilli > Caryophanales > Staphylococcaceae > Staphylococcus > Staphylococcus simulans. The sequence goes on along the minus strand of NZ_CP095100.1, from coordinate 2,255,455 downwards.
TTGAAAGTCATGGCAGATGAATCTGGCGAATTGACTTATCAATGTGTCGACTTACCTGAAAAAAGTAGTTTCACTGCTCAAGCGCAATTGATGCGTTCGGATTACCCAAAGTGGCAATACGTTAATAAAACGTCTCATCGTGAACATGTAGAACATCTTCATGAGACAGATGTTGTTCTTTTTTATAATCTGCAAGGTAAAATTTTAGAGTTTGATATCGGTAATGTGCTGATCAAAGAACAAGGTAAATACTACACACCTTGTTTTAATAATGACTTCTTAAAAGGGTGCATGCGTGCACAGTTATTAGATGAAGGTAAAGCAGAAGAAAGAGATTATACAATAGATGAGTTGAGAGAAAAATTGGAGGCACATGAAGCGGAGCTTTTCTTGATAAATAGCTTGCGAGAGGTTGCCGAGATACAGATTAATCTTTAAAATTAAGTATGATTAAACTTATAAGTAGCAGAAGGGTTTAAAAAGGTGGCAGCATGATTGGAATAGTCCTGATATTAATCATTGTGGTAATTTGGGTTGCGAAGCGGCTGGCACGCTATTTCCTACAACAGCAGAAACCTTTAGCAGCAAAAGCCGTCGTAGGTATAATGCTGCTTATCCAACTCGTGCTCGTATATTACTTTATGAAGATGATGATGACGTATATTTTAAGGTTACTAAATATCTTTTATAATCAATGAAGACCAGAGGTGCATTATGAAAATTTATAGTCAAGGTGACAAAGCAATTGTGGTTTCTGTGGAGAAAGAAGTCACGCAACATACAACAGAAGACCTGTTAGCATTACGTTCGTATTTATTAGAACAAAACTATCCATTTATTACAGAAATCGTGCCGACTGAATCTGATATGATGATTGTCTATAATGCGCGAGATATGATGAAACATCATCATATTACATCACCGTTCCAATATATGACGGATTTACTGCACTCTATCAAAATCGAAGTCAGACATGGGGATGCTGTAAAAATGCCTGTAGAATTACCTGTCTACTATGGTGGCGAATACGGTCCGGATTTAGCAGAGTTGGTAGAATACTTCGGAATGAGTGAAGAAGAATTTATTTCATTGCATGCGAATAAAACATACTTCGTATCGATGATGGGCTATTCACCAGGATTCCCGTATCTAACAGGATTAAATGAACGTATTTATGTTAACCATACAGGAGATGAACAAAAATTTATTCCAGCAGGATCTGTCATCCTTGAAGGTAAGAAATGTGGTGTAGTCACAACTGATACATACGGTGACTGGCTTGTTATCGGTTATACACCTGTCCGTTTATTCAACCCAGAAAAAGAAGACTTCACTTTATTGAAGTTAGGTGATACTGTACGGTTCAAACCAGCTGAACCTGAAAATGAAAGTGAAGGAGGCAGTGAATCATGTCAATCATAATAGAAAATCCAGGACTTTTTTCAAGCTTCCAAGACTTTGGACGACAAGGTTACGAGCATGATGGCGTTATTCCTGGCGGTGCAATTGATTTCTTAGCACATGAAATTGCGAATCGCTTGGTTGCGAATGATAAAAATGAAGCAACGTTAGAGATGACGACAAAAATGGCGCGTATTCGCTTCACTGAGCCGACTTTAATTGCACTTTCTGGCGGCAACTTCAAAGCATGGACACAAAACATGCGTATTTTGCCGAACAAATTGTATTTAGTAGAAAAAGGAGATGTCCTACAGTTCTCTGAATCTAACCGTACATCTCGTGTTTACTTAGCAATCGGCGGCGGAGTAGAACTTGAAGAGTGGCTAGGTTCAACTTCAACAGACTTCCTATCTAAAATAGGTGGTTACGAAGGACGCGCATTGCAAGCAGGTGATGCGATTAATATGAAACGTAACTATACTAAACGTCATCTGAAATTATTTGATAACTTGAAGGTTACACATAAAACGGATTGGGGTATTGATGGTTATGCACTTTCTTTCAACTATATGTCTGATATGTTCCATGTAGTGTTAAATAAAGGAGCAGAGGACTTTGATGAAGAAACTTTAAATCGCTTTACATATGGTGAATACAAAGTAACCAGCAAAGCGAACCGTGCAGGGATGATTCTAGAAGGCGATCCAGTAAAGGCCTTTTATGAAGACATGCCACCACATCAATCTGTAAAACGTGGTACGATTCAAGTGAAACGTGATGGTTCACCAATCATCTTATTAAATGACCACTATACATTAGGAAGCTATCCGCAATTAGGTACAATTGCGAGCTATCATTTAACAAAACTTGCGCAAAAACCACAAGGTGCGCGCTTAAAGTTCCAATATATTGATATTTATACTGCAGAAAATAACTTAATGAAATACAGCAGTTGGTTACAACAGCTATTCCATGGTATTGAATATCGTATGATGCAAGAAATGAATAAATAACATGACACATTAATTTAAATGAATTCAACTGAGAAAGCTGGTTACTTTCTCAGTTTTTTTAATGTGCAAAATGCACAATTACATTCTAAGGCTGGAGTCTGATTTAATCGTGTGTGATTTCCTGTATAATTTTATAATATTAACGCGAATTCAAAATAAAAGTGAACAAGCTTAACATGCATGATGAAAGCATTTTATCTTTTCTTAGCAATAAATTAACATAGAAAAAAATATAGTGTAATATGTCAATTTTGGATAGGTTTTCGCTTGAAATGTCGTGTGAAATGTTCTATATTTAGTTACTGTACTACGTAATTTTTGTTACAATAGTGTTACAAAGAAGTAGGCAATGTAAATTTTTGATGAATATAAATTAGAGCAATTTAAATGAAAAATGACGCAATTATTGAAAATACAGAGATAAGAAGCAGCACGAGACTGCTTCGCTTTTAATTGATTGGCCATTGAGCAGCAATCTTTTCTATAAGAAACATTAAAAAGTAGACAGGAAATGGTACTGTTTGATGATTGATTGAATACTAAATAACAATAACGGGGGAGACACACATGAGTCTGCAGAAAAAGAAAATAAGCATTTTTGTCTTTTTCTTACTCACTGTTTTAACAGTTAGTTTGAAGACCTATTTTGCTTATTATGTTGATTTTTCTTTAGGAGTTAAGGGATTAGTCCAAAATTTAATTTTGTTAATGAATCCATACAGCTTACTCGCATTAATACTTAGCGTATTCTTGTTCTTTAAAGGTAAGAAGGCGTTTTGGTTTATGCTCATCGGCGGATTCTTATTAACTTTCTTGCTTTATGCAAACGTTGTTTACTTTAGATTCTTCTCAGACTTTTTAACATTCAGTACTTTAAACCAAGTAGGTAACGTTGAGTCTATGGGAGGCGCAGTATCTGCGTCATTCAAATGGTATGATTTCGTGTATTTCTTAGATACAATTATCTATCTGTTTATTTTGATCTTTAAATCAAAATGGTTAGATACACGTACTTTCAGCAAGAAATTTGTTCCAGTCGTAATGGCAGTTTCAGTTGCTTTGTTCTTCTTGAACTTAGCATTTGCAGAAACAGATCGTCCTGAATTATTAACTCGTACATTCGACCATAAATACTTAGTTAAATATCTTGGACCATATAACTTCACAGTTTATGATGGTGTGAAATCAATTCAAAACCATCAAGAGAAAGCAATGGCTTCTGAAGATGATTTAACAAAAGTATTGAACTACACAAAACAAAGACAAGCAGAAGTAGAACCTAATCCGGAATACTACGGTGCAGGTAAAAAGAAAAATATTATTAAAATTCATTTAGAAAGTTTCCAAACTTTCTTGATTAACAAAAAAGTCAATGGTAAAGAAGTGACACCTTTCCTTAACAAATTGTCTTCAGGACAAGAAGGTTATAAATATTATCCAAACTTCTTCCACCAAACTGGACAAGGTAAAACATCAGATGCGGAATTCACAATGGATAACAGCTTGTATGGTTTACCACAAGGTTCAGCGTACTCATTGAAAGGTTCTAATACGTATCAATCATTACCAGCAATTCTTGATCAAAAACGCGGCTACACAAGCAACGTTATGCACGGTGACTACAAAACATTCTGGAACCGTGATCAAGTTTACAAACATTTCGGTATTGATAAATTCTACGATGCGACTTACTACGATATGAGTCCTGAAAACATTGAAAACTTAGGATTGAAAGATAAACCGTTCTTTAAAGAATCAGCAGAATATCAATCTAAAATGAAAAAACCATTCTATTCACACTTGATTACATTGACAAACCATTATCCATTCACATTATCACCAGATGAAGCGGGAATTGAAAAGCCTAACACTGGCGATGCGACAGTAGATGGCTATGTACAAACAGCGAACTACATGGATAGTGCTTTAGAAGAATATATCAACGAATTGAAGAAAAAAGGTATCTATGATGACTCAGTGATTGTCATCTACGGTGACCACTATGGTATTTCTGAAAACCATAACAAAGCAATGGAAAAATTATTAGGTGAAGAAATTACACCAGCGAAATTTATGGACTTGAACCGTACTGGTTTATGGATGAAAGTGCCTGGTAAAGAAGGCGGCGTTGACAACACTTACGGTGGACAAATCGACGTAATGCCGACATTACTTCACTTAGAAGGTATCGATACTAAGAACTTCTTAATGTTAGGTACAGATTTATTATCTAAGGATCATAAACAAGTCGTACCATTCAGAAACGGTGACTTTATTACACCTGAATATAAATATGTGAATGGTAGAGCATTTGATAATAAAACAAATGAACCATTAGAAAAAGAACCTGCTGACTTAGAGAAAAATAAACAACAAGTTGAAAAAGACTTAGAAATGAGCGACAGTGTTCTTAATGGTGACTTATTCAGATTCTACAAAAATCCGGATTTCGACAAAGTAAATCCATCTAAATATCAATATAAAACAGGACCTAAAGGTTCTCAGAAAAAATAAACAATGACTTAGTCGTTTCAACAGCGGGTGAATCCTCTTATGGATTTGCCCGCTGTATTTTTTTGGTGCGAACCTTTACAAAACTTACACAATTATCCGCTTAAGATGAACCTGTAACAGTATCTTTTGACGTGCAAAGGGTGTATAATATATAGAACTGAAAATTGAGATAAAGGTTGAAAACTCAATTAAATGAACGGACTGAACATAAGTGGAGGCATGACATGGAAGCGTATAAAATTGAACATTTACATAAATCCTATGCAGATAAAGTGATTTTTGATGACTTGCACTTATCTGTTTCAGCACATGAACGTATCGGACTTGTAGGGATTAACGGTACAGGTAAAAGTACATTACTAAAAGTCATCGCAGGGCTGGATGATGACTTTGAAGCAGAAGTGAATTGTCCGAATGATTATCGCATTCGTTATTCTTCTCAAAAGCAAGATTTAACGAAAGACAGAACAGTGCTGGAAGAAGTTTTGAGTGCAGATACAGATACGGTGAAGTTAATCAGAGACTATGAAAAAGCAGTACAAGAGTATAGCCAAACGCAAAATGACCAAAACTTAAACCACATGATGAAAATGCAAGAGGCGATGGACCAAGCAGAAGCATGGGACTATAGTGCAGAAGTTAAAACGATTTTATCTAAACTCGGTATTCATGATACATCTGTATCGGTTAAAGCGTTATCAGGCGGCCAACAAAAACGTGTCATTTTAGCAAAAACATTAATTGAACAGCCAGACTTATTATTACTAGATGAACCGACCAACCATTTAGATTTCGATTCAATAAAATGGTTGATCAACTACGTAAAACAATATCCGCATACTGTGTTGTTTGTAACGCATGATCGTTATTTCTTAAATGAAGTTTCAACACGCATTATTGAATTGGATAGAGGCAAATTAACGACTTATCCAGGTAACTATGAAGACTATATTGCGATGCGTGCGGAGAATGAACAAATAGAGCAGCAACAAAACCAAAAAGCACGTGCTTTATATAAACAAGAACTTGCTTGGATGCGTGCAGGTGCTAAAGCAAGAACAACAAAACAACAAGCACGTATTAATCGCTTTAGTGATTTAGAATCACAAGTAAAAAATCAAACGACACGTGAAAGCGGACAATTGAACCTAGCGCATTCTCGTTTAGGTAAACAAGTCTTTGAACTAGATGATGTATCTAAAAGCATTGCGGATAAAACGTTATTTGAACATGTGACGCAAATCATACAAAACGGTCAACAAATCGGGATTGTCGGACCTAACGGTGCAGGCAAAACGACGTTGTTAAATATCCTTGCTGGTGAAGATACTGACTTCAGTGGAGAACTGAAAATCGGCCAAACAGTCAAAACAGCTTACTTTAAACAAACGGATGAACGTTTAGATAGAGATATCCGTGTGATAGATTTCTTAAGAGAAGAAAGTGAAGTTGCGAAAGAAAAAGATGGTACGACGGTGTCAGTAACACAATTGTTAGAGCGTTTCTTATTCCCAAGTGCTACACACGGTAAAAAAGTATATAAACTTTCCGGTGGCGAACAAAAACGCTTGTATTTACTAAGATTATTGGTTCATCAACCGAATGTATTGTTGCTTGATGAGCCGACAAATGACTTAGATACTGAAACGCTAACTATTCTTGAGGACTATATCGCAACTTTCGGCGGCACAGTTATTACTGTCAGCCATGATCGCTATTTCTTAAATAAAGTTGCACAGGAATATTGGTATGTGCATGACGGTCAAATTGAGCGTGTTATTGGAAGCTTTGAAGACTATGAAGCTTATAAGCAAGAACAAGAGAAACAACAAGCAGTTGCTAAAGCTCAACCAAAAGTTCAAAAAGAAAGACAACGTAAGGGATTGTCTTATAAAGAAAAACGTGAATACGATACGATTATGGAACGTATTGAAGAGACTGAAGCGCGTCTAGAAGTGATTGAACAAGAGATGGTAGACGCAAGTGATGATTATGCGAAAATTCAAGAACTGAATACTGAAAAGAAGCATTAGAATCACAATATGAAGAAGACATGACACGATGGAGCGAATTAGAAGAATTAAAAGAACAATAAGGGGTCAATTTTATGGAAACGACATTATCGCATTATTTTGGATATAAAGATTTCCGTCCAGGACAAAGGGAGATTATTTCCAAAATACTAGACAAAAAGAATGTGGTAGGGGTATTACCTACTGGCGGCGGTAAATCATTATGTTATCAAGTGCCTGGACTGATAATGGGCGGCGTGACAATTGTGATCAGCCCATTAATTTCATTAATGAAAGACCAAGTCGATCAATTAAAAGCGATGGGCATTAACGCTGCATTTTTAAACAGCAGCTTATCGCAAAAAGAACAACGAGCGATTGAAGAAGATTTACGTCAAGGTAAGATTCAATTCTTATACGCGGCGCCTGAACGTTTTGAGAATCGTCAATTTATGCAGTTGCTATTCGGATTAGATATTCACTTAGTTGCTTTTGATGAAGCACACTGTATTTCTAAGTGGGGACATGATTTCAGACCAAGTTACCAACAAGTCATTGATAAAGTCCTTTGCTTGCCGCAGGACTTTGCGATTGCTGCTTTAACCGCAACAGCTACTGTTGAAGTACAAAAAGATATTATGGAACGCCTGCATATCTCAGGTGCGAACCGAGTAAAAACAAGTATCAAACGTCCTAATTTAGTCTTTAAAGTCAATCCGACATATCAGAGGCAAAAATTTGTGATGGATTATGTAAAGGCACACAAACAACAAGCAGGGATTATTTATTGTTCAACAAGAAAACAAGTTGAAGAACTTCAACAAGTATTTGAAGATCAAAATATCAGCAGTGCCATTTATCATGCAGGTTTAACGAATAAAGAGCGTGATGAAGCACAAAATGATTTTGTCTTTGATCGCATTAAAGTTGTAATTGCGACGAATGCGTTTGGTATGGGGATTGATAAATCTAACGTGAGATATGTCATTCATTACAATATGCCAGGAGATTTAGAATCTTATTATCAAGAAGCTGGACGTGCAGGACGTGATGGCTTAACAAGTGAATGTATCTTACTGTTTAGTGAACGTGATATTAATCTGCATCAATTCTTTATTTCATCTTCTAAGGGTGATGATGACTATAAAGAAAAAATGGGCGAGAAGCTCAATAAGATGATTCAATATACCAAAACAAAAAAGTGTCTAGAAGCTACATTGGTTCATTATTTCGAGCCAAATGAAAAATTAGAAGAATGTGGCCGCTGCAGTAATTGTCGTAATGAAAATAAAACGTATGATATGACGAATGAAGCGAAGAAAATCATCAGTTGTGTGGTGCGTATGGGTCAACAAGAGACTTATGGTGTGATTATTCAAGTGCTGAGAGGCGAGTTGTCTGATTACATCAAGTATAACCAATATGACAAATTATCAACTTTCGGTATTATGAAAGAGTATACGACATCAGAATGTAGTCATTTAATTGATGAATTGCGCTTCAAAGGCTTCTTAAACGAAAATGATGAGGTTTTAACTTGTGATAAAAAGGTTAAGCAAATACTAAGTGAGGATTTAAAAATTTATACTGTACCATTCAAGAAAAAATCTCGTGAAAAAGTCAATATCAATACTATTGAAGGTGTCGATAGAGCATTGTTTGACGCATTAGTACAAGTCAGACAAGAACTCAGCGAGAAATTAAATGTAGCACCGATTAGCATTTTTACTGATTTTACACTTGAAGAATTCGCCAAACGTAAACCTGAATCTAAACAGGAAATGATTGCGATTGACGGTGTCGGTAGTTATAAATTGAAACATTACTGTCCTCAATTTATTGAAACGATTCATAATTATAAAGCGCAAGTTTAATAGATTTAAATACAGAACAGCAAGTTTCACTGTGCTAACGATAGTGTGAGCTTGCTGTTCTTTTTTAAAATAGAAATAGAATGTGGGTGACCTATGCATGATTGAGTTAAAAAACGTTTCGAAGCAATACGGTAATAAAATGGCTGTCGAAGATGTCAGTTTTAACATTGAAGAAGGTGAGTTCTTCGTTTTAATTGGTCCTTCCGGCAGTGGTAAAACAACAACATTAAAGATGATTAACAGATTGATCCCCTTAACGAAAGGCTATATTTATTTCAAAGGTAAACCAATCAGTGATTTTCCTGTTTATGAAATGCGTTGGGATATGGGGTATGTCCTTCAACAAATCGCGTTATTTCCGCATATGACGGTTAAGGAAAACATTGCGCAAGTACCGCAAATGAAAGGTTGGGACAAAGCTAAGATAGACAAGCGTATTGATGAGTTGCTTGAGATGGTGAATCTAGATCCTGATACATATCGCGATCGCAAACCAGATGAATTATCAGGCGGACAACGTCAACGTGTCGGTGTTGTACGTGCATTAGCTGCAGATCCGCCAGTGATTTTAATGGACGAACCATTTAGTGCCTTAGATCCAATCAGTCGTACGAATTTACAAGAAGATTTGATTGAGCTGCAAGCTAAAATCAGAAAAACCATTGTCTTTGTGACACATGATATTAATGAAGCGATGAAATTAGCAGATCGCATTTGTTTATTTAATGATGGACGTGTAGAACAAATCGATACACCTGATGGCTTTATGCAACATCCTAAGAATGATTTTGTGAGACAGTTTATTAATCAATATGACCATGCGGATACGTCTCACTTAACGCTTGAAAAACTTCTGCAAGGCAAACAACTTAAAACAGTTGATACACCAAATGATTTACCGGTGTTGTTGCCAGATACACCTTTAAACAAGGTATATGAAGATTTAACACACTATCCTAGTGTCGTAATTAAACAACATGATCAACACCATCTCTTAACACGAGAAGATGTCTTTAAGTTTTTAGCTCAAAGTAAGAGAGGTGACGTATCATGAATGCATTCTTTCAAACATTCTCAGAGCGAAAAGGGGAATTGCTGAGCACGCTGTTAGAACATATGCAAATTTCCTTTATCGCATTGTTAATTGCTTGTTTAATCGGAGTACCGCTTGGTATCTTACTGACGAAAACAAAGCATTTTTCTGAAGCGGTCATCAACGTTGCCGCTGTGATGCAGACGATTCCTTCACTAGCTTTATTAGGACTAATGATTCCATTGTTTGGTATTGGAACAGTGCCAGCGATTATTGCATTAGTTGTATATGCGTTACTGCCAATTCTACGCAATACATATACTGGTATTAAGGAAGTTGATCCGTCTCTTGTTGAAGCAGCGAAAGGTATCGGAATGAAACCTGGACGTCGTTTGACGAAAGTTGAGTTGCCGATTGCGATGCCGATTATTATGGCAGGTATTCGTACTGCAATGGTGTTAATCATTGGTACTGCAACACTTGCAGCATTAATCGGTGCAGGCGGCCTGGGTGATTTAATCCTATTAGGTATCGACCGTAACAACAGTTCGTTAATTTTATTAGGTGCGATTCCAGCTGCTATTTTGGCGATTGTCTTTGACTTAGCCTTACGTTTCTTGCAGAAACTATCATATAAGAAATTGTTGATTACTTTAGGCACTATCGTGTTAGTTGTAGCACTTGTCATTGTTATCCCAATGTTAGGCGGCAAAGGCGATAAAATCACGATTGCCGGCAAGCTTGGTTCAGAACCATCAATCATTACGAATATGTATAAGATTTTAATCGAAGAAGAAACAGACAACACAGTGGATGTTAAAGATGGCATGGGTAAAACATCATTCTTATTCAATGCTTTAAAATCTGGCGATATTGATGGCTATTTAGAATTTACAGGAACAGTTTTAGGTGAATTAACTAAAGAACCACTGAAATCCAAAGAAGAAGCTAAAGTGTACGAACAGGCAAAACAAAGTCTAGAGAAAAAAGAAAACATGACGATGTTGAAACCGATGAAATACAACAACACTTACACATTAGCTGTGAAGCGTGACTTTGCGAAGAAACACGGATTGAAAACAATTGGTGATTTACAAAAAGTTGAAGATGATATCAAACCTGGTTTCACTTTAGAATTTAACGACCGTCCTGACGGTTATAAAGCCATTTCTAAAGCATATGATTTAAACTTTAATAAAGTTCGTACAATGGAACCGAAATTACGTTATCAAGCTGTTGAAAAAGGTGACATCAATTTAATTGATGCTTATTCAACAGATGCAGAGTTGAAACAATACGATATGGTCATTTTAGAAGATGACAAACACGTCTTCCCGCCATATCAAGGTGCACCGATGTTTAAAGAGAAATATCTCAAAGAACATCCTGAAATCATTAAACCGCTCAATAAATTAGCAGGTAAAATCACTGATGAAGAAATGCAAGAAATGAACTACAAAGTCACAGTGAAAGATGAAGATCCGTATCATGTGGCGAAAGAGTATTTAGAGAAACACAATTTAGTTAAGTAATATGAATAAGAAAGTCTGGGTATTTTAACTCAGGCTTTCTTTTTTTAGTGGGAATAAAATACTCCCACTATCTAATGGTGAGAGTATAAATTGATAAAACTGTATTTAATTGCTGCATATACCTACATTACTTGATTGAGTGCATTTTTGAATATGTCTATCATCTTTTTAATCTCATGTTCGCTCATATTTAATACAGGGACAAAAGTAATAACATTTTCTAAATTGCGAATCATCAACCCGTTATCTTTACAAGTTTGAATAATACGTTCTACAGTCGGAATGGCTAATGGTTCAACTGGTTGATCAGGGTTCACGAGTTCCACACCATACATTAAGCCGTATCCTCGTACATTTCCGACATAAGAGAGAACATTTAGAGCTTCTAACTCTTGGTTCAACAAGGCAGAAGTAACTTTTATATGGTCAATGAGTTTAGTTTCTTCAAATAATTTCAAATTAGCAATAGCTGCAGCACACGTCACTTGATTTCCAGTATATGTGTGTCCGTGAAAGAATGTTTTTTTGCCATGACTATTACTTAGAAATGCATCGTAAATAGCTTGTGAAGTCAATGTTGCGGCAAGTGGAAGATAACCGCCAGTTATCCCTTTTGCTAGACACATAATATCTGGATTGACGTCTGCACGTTCACAAGCAAACATAGTTCCTGTACGTCCAAAGCCGGTTGCAACTTCATCTACAATTAATAAAATATTGTACTCGCGACATAATTTTTCAACTTCTTTTAAAAATTGAACAGGTTGTGCATATAAACCAGTTGCTCCTTGAATTAAAGGTTCTACGATAAAACCACAAATTTCGTCTTGTTGCTGTTCTAAAATATGACGAATTTCTTTAGTGATACTTTCTACCAGTTCAGACTCAGTATCATAGTCTGATTTAAATAAAGATGGACAGCCGACTTGTATATTTTCAAAAATTAAATCTTTGAATATTGCATGAAAGGTATCAATACCACCTACGCTGACTGCACCAATAGTATCTCCATGATAACTATTTTTTAGTGTTAAGAACTTCTTCTTTGAAGCATACTTTTCAGCATCGATGTTTTTCCAATACTGATAAGCCATCTTTATCGCAATTTCCACTGAAGCACTGCCTGTATCTGAATAGAATACTTTACGTAAATTACTTGGTGTTATTTCAACTAGACGTTTTGCTAGTTCGATAGATGGTACATTAGAGGAACCAAGTAATGTTGAGTGCGCAATTTTCCCAAGCTGTTCCGTAATAGCGCGGTTTAACTTTTCGTTGTTATGTCCATGTACGTTGACCCATAAAGAAGCGTAACCATCTAGATAGGGTTTACCATCTATATCGTATAAATAACTGCCGTTTCCACGTTCAATAATAATTTGTTCTGATTCTGAATATACGCCCATTTGTGTAAAGGGATGCCAAACATAATCATGGTCTTCTTGGAAAAGTGTTTTTTTATTCATGTGTCTACTCCTTCTATCAATGATTGTATTAACGTTTTGGGTATATCTGTTGCTGTTGCGTTCTCTTTTAAAGTGTAAATGTCACGATTTAAATAATGTTCTAAGGTTGTGTGGTTATCTTGTGAAATCATATCTTCTGCAAAACGATTCATGACTAAAATGTTATCTGATAATTGATGTTGTTCTAAATAGTATTGATGCATAATGATGTCGCTTATTGCACCAAGTTTAGATGGAACAATACTCAAGACTTGATCAGCAGTATCTTTGATTAAATCTTCTGTCATATAAAAATAATGTTCATCTTCATAAATTGGAACACCTAAGCCTCCAGCCCCTTCAATTAAAAGCACATCGTATTTTTGGTTCAAATCATTGGCTTTATTGATGACTGCTTCTCGCTTCAATTTTTGCTTTATTTCCAATTTAAATCCAAGATGTGGTGATACAGCTTCATGAAAGGTATACATTGACGTCTCATCATAAGATAAGCCACTTATATTCAGATAAGCCTCTAAATCAGGGTAAACGCCGTTAGCTTGTTCCTCCGTTTGAAACGGTTTGAAAATACCGACATTATATCCAGCTTTTGTTAAAGCTTGATAAAGCAATAATGTCACATAAGTTTTTCCCACATCAGTACCTGTACTAGTGATGAAGAGTTTCAAATCGTCCGCTTCCTTTCATAACTTTTTCTAATCTAAGAATTAAAATTGCTGAAACACCGCTCAAAATAATATCGCCAGGGCCGCTAAGCAGGACGATACCGGTAAAAATATGATTGATTGTGATAGGAGTATGCGCCACAAAGTTCATAATCAAATAAAAATATATACATCCAAATATGTAGATGACGACTGTTCCTACAATATTAATGATAAAGATATTAGAAATACTTGTTTTTTCTGAGCGTTCTTTAAACCATGCCATGATCCATGCTGCAATGACAAAGCCGATTAAAAATCCAAATGTAGGTTTCAACACATAAAAGAGTCCTCCGCCACTAGCGAAAACCGGTAAACCTAAAAGTCCCATAATGACATAAAGTGCTTGGCTCCAAAAAGCGACTTTAACACTGAATAGATGTGCCACTATAAAGACGGTCACTATTTGCAACGAAAAGGGAATAGGACCTAGTGTAAAATGCAGCATACTCGAAATAATGGTTAAAGCAGTAAAAAGACTGATAAGAACGAGTTCTCTTGTGTTCATGATGTTCACCTCCAAAATTATAATAGTACTTAACACTTTAAATGTAAACTATAAATATATTTAAGTTAACATTTAAAACCTGGTGCTATTTTTAAGGAGTAAAAGAATAATATCAACACTGGGAGACGTCTAGAAATATTCAAGATATTAATATACTATGAACCCTTGATATAATGAGGTTTACAAGGACAAAGAAATCCACTATAATTGATAAATATAATTATCAGTAAATTCAAAATTATTAGAAGGCAAAATATGGGAGGCAGATGTATCTATGAAAGAACAAATTAAACAGCTCTCAGCGTATCAACCAGGCTTATCACCAAGAGCGTTAAAAGAAGAATTCGGTTTAGACATTGAATTACATAAACTAGCATCAAATGAAAACTTATATGGTCCTTCACCTAAAGCGAAAGAAGCGATTAAAGCGCATGTAGATGAAGTGTTGTATTATCCTGAAACAGGTGTACCGACATTACGCAAGGAAATTGCGAAAGGGTTAGGTATTGATGAGAATCGTATTTTATTTGGAGCTGGCTTAGATGAGGTTATCTTAATGATTTCTCGTGCGGTATTAACGCCTGGAGATAAGATTGTGACGAGCCAAGCGACATTTGGTCAGTATTATCATAATGCGATTGTGGAAGCGGCAGAGGTCGTGCAAGTACCTTTAAAATCTAATGGTCAATTCGATTTAGATGGTATTTTAGAAGCGATTGATGAAGACACTGCATTAGTATGGATTTGTAATCCAAATAACCCGACAGGCACATATGTGACACATGATGATTTAGAAGCGTTCTTAGAAAAAGTGCCAAGTCATATTCCAGTTTTAGTTGATGAAGCATACTTTGAATTTGTGACTGCGGAAGATTTCCCAGATACATTAAAGTTACAAGAACGTTTTCCAAATGCGTTCTTAATGCGTACGTTCTCTAAAGCATATGGTCTAGCAGGTCTAAGAGTCGGTTATATCATTGCGACTGAAGAAGCAATTCATAACTATAATATTATTCGTCCACCGTTTAACGTAGGGCGCTTATCAGAATATGCGGCAGTCGCAGCATATCAAGATCAAGATTACTTAAAAGACATTCAACAAAAAAATGCTGAGGAACGTGCAAAATTCTTTGAAATTCCAGAAAGCAAATATTTCTTTGACAGCCAAACGAACTTTGTCTTTGTGAATACGAAACGTCCGCATGACTTATATAAAGCGTTATTAAAAGTCGGATGTATTACGCGTGAGTTCCCAATTGGTGTACGTATTACCATTGGCTTCCCAGAACAAAATGATAAAATGATCGAAGTGCTTAAAGACTTTGATTTTGAAGCATAATCGATAACAAAACAAGTATCAACATAATTCCGTGTTGATACTTGTTTTTACTTTACATATTTTCAAATCAGACTTCACAACTCTATAAAATAAATATGCTATACTCGAAGAGAAGAAAAGGAAAGGAAGTTGCTATCAGTAATGAAGAGAGAATCAATAGCGATTGATATGGATGAAGTTTTAGCGGATACAATCAAAGCATTGATTGAAGAAGTGAATAAACGCACAGATTTAGGTATTAAAGAGGCGTTATTAGATGGAAATAAACTACGTCACTTTATGCCTGAACATGAAGGGGTACTTGATGAAGTATTAAAACAACCAGGATTCTTTAAGAATTTAGAAGTTATTAAAGATTCACAAGAAGTGGTGAAGAAGTTAGCTGAACACTATGATATTTATATTGCAACAGCCGCAATGGATGTGCCGACTTCATTCCATGAAAAATATGAATGGTTAAGAGTACACTTCCCATTCTTAGATCCGCAACAATTTGTCTTCTGCGGTAGAAAGAATATTGTCAAAGCAGATTATTTAATCGATGACAATCCAAGACAACTTGCACGCTTTACAGGGAAACCAGTGATGTATACAGCACAACATAACATCCACAATAAAGACTTCGATCGTGTCAATAACTGGAAAGAAGTTGAACAATATTTCTTAGGAAATAAATAAGCAAATTTTACAGACGGGGTCGCCCGTCTTTTTCTTATTCTACATTTATAGTTGAATTAAGTAATGACATAAAAAAAGAAACATCAAACCACTATTTTGAATAGCATTTGATGATTCTTTTATGTGTTAACGTATGCCGCGCATACCTTTAATAATCTTTGGTACAAACATAAATGCGATTAAGCCGATAACTACTGCTAGAACTCCTAGGAATAAGAAGTAGTTTTGATAGCCTAACGGTTCGATTAATTTAACAAGTGTTCCGTTAATGGCTTGTGCAGTAGCGTTTGTTAATAACCATAAGCTCATCATTTGAGAGTTGAAAGCTTTTGGTGCTAATTTTACTGCGGCACTGCTGCCTGTTGGTGATAAGCAAAGCTCACCGACTACGCAAATGATGTATGACAGAATGACCCAGTTTACGGATACTGTGCTGCCGCCAGAAGTCATCATGACTACCGCCACTAAGATGTATGAAATACCTGCTAACCAAGCACCCCAAATAAATTTAGTCGCAAGGCTTGGTTGACGATCTCCCATTTTCTTCCAAACATAAGACAATACTGGCGCAAATAATACAATGAATAATGGGTTGATTGATTGGAAGTATGTTTTACCAAAATCAGTTGTCCAACCGAATAAATTCAATTTCATATCTGTGCCTGTAAATGCGTAGATATTTAAAACGTTAGAACCTTGTTCCTGGATAGACCAGAAAATTACCCCGATAATGAATAACGGAATAAATGAAATAACACGTGAGCGTTCATCATCTGTAACTTCTTTACTTCTGATCATAGTTGTAAAGTAAGAGACTGGTAAGGCAATACCTAAGATTAAGACAGTTGTGCTGACTAAGTTGAATGATAATGTACCTGTTAAACCAGTGATGATTAATACAAGTGCGATGACTACGACTACAATACCTGTAATCATTGAATAACGTTTTTTTTCAACTGCGTTCAATGGGTTTGTCGGCGCTGAACCAACGTTACCTAAGTTACGTCTGTTGAATAAAAGATAAATAACCAATGCGAGTGTCATACCGATTGCTGCGATTAAGAAACCTTGGTGGAACATATGACCTTTAGAGAATTGGTCTAAAATTAATGGTGCAGCAAGGGCACCCATGTTTACGGACATGTAGAAAATAACAAACCCTGAATCGATACGTTTATCGTTTTCAGGATACAAGCGACCTACAATATTAGAGATATTCGGTTTCATAAGTCCTGAACCTACGATGATAAAGAACATTGAAATGAATAGTCCTGTTTGTGCTAACGGCAAGCTTAAGAAAACATGACCGATAATAATTAAAATAGCACCATACATTGTCGCTCTGCGTGTACCTGTGATTCTATCTGCGACCCAGCCGCCAAGTACACTGGTCATAAAGATCAGTGACCCATATACTGACATGACTGACTGTGCAGTCGTTTTATCCATGCCTAATCCGCCATCTTTAATAGCGAAGAACATGTAAAAGATTAAGAGTGCACGCATTCCGTAATAGCTGAATCTCTCCCAAAATTCTACGAAGAAGAGGACTCCTAATCCTTTTGGATGTCCAAAGAACCCTTTCTGTGGTATTTCTTGGACATGCTTTTGATGTAAATTGTTCTGCAAACTAACCCCGACCTTTCTATCCTATAACGGAGTGGATTATATTCGATTCTACTATGTAAAAAAGAGAGTTTCAATAATTTTCTAAAAATAAAAATATTAACAATTTTCTGAAAAGAATAAGATATAAAACATGATTAATCAAGCTTAATTAGAAGAAAAGGCGTAATTTGAGAAGATTTTAACTAAAGAAGGTATGCAGATTGAAATATGGCAAAAAAGTGAAAGTGAAAAATTGACCATAGAAAAAGTCTGAAACCTCTGAGAGATTTCAGACTAAATTTGTTCGATTTTGTATTAGTGAATACCTTTCATTGCACGACGTACAAATGGTGAAATAATCACAAGCAATACCCCGATAGCTAGTGTCAGTAAACCAGAGTATAAGAAGTATTGACCTGAATCCATTTTAGCGTATACAACAACTAGCTGTGCATTCAGACCTTGTGCAGTCGCATTACTTAACATCCATAAGCTCATCATTTGTGCTGTAAAGGCATATGGCGCAAGTTTTGTCGTAGTAGCTAGACCGACAGGTGAGATACATAACTCACCGATTGTGATTAATAAGAAGCTTAAGACTAACCAGATAGGGTGAATCAGTTCTCCAGGTGCTAATCCGCCAGCTAAAGGAACGACCATGATTAAATATGAAACCCCACCGATGATGGCACCTAATGCGAATTTAATGACAGTAGGTGGGTTGTGTTTGCCGAGTTTGACCCATAACATCGCAAAGAGTGGTGCTAACGCTACGATAAAGATAGGGTTCAATGATTGGAACCAAGCAGCTGGAATATCGAAATGAATCGCGCCGCCTGTTAATTTAGCTAAGCTTAATTCTGTTTTCTTATCTGCAAAGTTTGCCAAGATTGTAGAACCTTGCTCTTGGATCATCCAGAAAGCTACAGAAGTGATGTATAACGGTACATAACTGCCGACACGAGATTTTTCTTCTGGTGTCACTTTCTTGCTGACAAGCATGTAAACTACAATGTAAATTGGTAAAGCAATTCCGATAAATGTAACTAATAAACTGAAGTTTTCAATTGTTAATGCATTGAATGACTTTAAAACGATTAAATAAATGGCAAACGCTGCGACGATTGCTAAAGCAATTAAAGAGAATTTCTTAGTATCTTCTTTAGTTAATGGATTATGTACAGATAACCCTGCTAAATTTAAATACTTTTTACGTTTAGACCAGTAAACAACTAAACCGATAAACATCCCGACAGCTGCTGTTGCAAAACCAGCATGGAAACCAACACGTGTTTGTAAGTAACCAGTTAAAATAGGTGAAATTAAAGCACCTAAGTTAATCCCCATGTAGAAAATAGTGAAGGCTGCATCAACGCGGTTGTCATTTTTATCGTATAATTCGCCGACTGTTGTAGAAATGTTTGGTTTTAACAAACCTGTCCCGATAATCAAGAGTAATAAAGCAATCATAACGGCGGTTAGGCTGCCCGGTAAACTTAAAATAATATGACCGAACATAATGAGAATACCGCCGAAGAACACAGCGTGTTGTGTTCCTGTGATACGGTCAGCAATCCAGCCCCCGATAACCCCAGACATATAGATTAACGTTCCGTATAAAGCAACAATCTGCATGGCTACAGACTCATCTAATCCGAATCCGCCTTTAGCCACAGAATAATACAGGTAGTAAACTAAAATAGCTTTCATACCATAGTAACTGAATCTCTCCCAAAACTCAGTAAAGAATAAGGTGCTTAATCCCTTCGGATGACCAAAGAAACCAGTTCGTGGTGTGCTTTGAATAACTTCTTCGCGTGTATATTGTTTCTTGTTCATAAATTTCCCCCTAAGAATGACTTAAAATAATTTTAAGCTATTAAAAGTGTATATACAAGAAAATTCTGAAAATTAATGAAGCTACCTTTTACATTTTTTGTAATAAAAAGTTATGTATCCGCTTCCCACAAAATAAAAAACAACCCGAATTTAATCAGGTTGTTCTTCAAATAAATCTGCAATTATCTATTATCTATCGTTTCTGGATATAAATCGTGATTCATCATGCGATATTCAGCCATTTTTTCATACTTAGAATCAGGACGGCCATAGTTTGTATAAGGGTCGATAGAAATACCGCCGCGTGGCGTGAATTTACCCCAAACTTCAATATAATGCGGATCCATTAATTCAATTAAGTCATTCATAATAATATTCATACAATCTTCGTGGAAATCACCATGATTTCTAAAACTGAATAAATAAAGTTTCAATGATTTAGATTCTACCATTTTGATATTCGGAATATATGAAATGTAGATAGTAGCGAAATCTGGTTGGCCTGTAATCGGACATAATGATGTAAATTCAGGGCAATTGAATTTTACAAAGTAGTCGCGTCCTTGATGTTTATTATCGAAAGACTCTAACACATCTGGACGATAATTAAAGTCATATTGGTTATTTTGATTACCAAGCAATGTAAGATCTTCTAAATCTTCTTTGCTTCTGCCTTGTTGTGACATATTTATTTTCCTCCTCTATGAGACGATTGTACTGGTTTTCTGCTTTGTCTGCGTGCTTTTTCGAACATATAGTAGCTGGCACTGATAATAATGACATAACCTAGTGTAGCATATAAATCCGGTGATTCTCCGAAAATGATGATACCCATTAATGCTGTAAAGATAATGGAAGCATACGTAAAGATTGAAATGTCTTTTGCAGGTGCAAAACTATATGCGAGTGTAATTCCGATTTGACCGACAGCAGCTGATAAGCCGGCACCTACTAAATAAATCATTTGTAGGCCTGACATCGGTACATACGTAAAGATAACGAATGGAATTAAAGCAATAATTGAGAAGAAAGAGAAGTAAAAGACAATCGTATAAGGTGCTTCTCTTGTACTTAATGCACGTACACAAGTATAAGCTGATGCGGCGAAGATACCTGAGAATAATCCGACGATAGCTGGAATCATTTCTGAAGAGAATTGCGGTTGTACAACAAATAACATACCGACAATTGCGACTAACATCGCTGTAATTTGATATTTACGGATTTTCTCATGCAAGAAAATCATACTGAGTAAAATCGTCCAGAAAGGATTAAGCTTCATCAATGTATCTGCGTCACTTAACAGCATATGGTCTATAGCGTAAATGTTGAATAAGACACCGATTAAACCAAGGGTTGAACGTGCAATTAATAAGGGCTGACTGCTTAATTTACCAAACATGGGTTGTTTGTATTTATATAAGAAATACAGTGGGATGAGCATTGCGACTAAGTTTCTAGCGAGTGACTTCTGGAAGACGGGTAAATCACCAGCAAGTCTGAAAAATAGGGACATAAAGCTGAATCCTATAGCTGAAACAAGTATCGCAATGATTCCTTTTATTTTTGGATCCATATACTTTCCTCAACTTTCCTCAAAACTTAACGTATATCATCTTAGCATATATAGAAATAAGTGCCTATATAGACTTGCTAAAGAAAATGAACATGGTATACTATAAACCGAACGTACGTTCTATCTATTGGATTAAATGACACGTCACTAACTGAAAGGAATGATTATTTTGTGTTTATGAATAAATTGTGTTAAGCCTTTCATGACGCAAATCAGCGAAATCTTGTGATAACAAGCGGTACACAAATTCTCAAAAAATCAAGAGCAAAATTACAATTATTTATTTTAAAATGATTTTTGGAAAAATTTAAGAACGCCAAGCATAGAGATGACGCTACTTTCATCAATTTTGACAAATTTAAAGAAAATTTTAGCGGGTGAATCTCTTTGAAATTATAATAGGTGTTCGGTATAATGAATCACATAATATAGTATTGAAGAACGGAACCTAACACTATATATTGTGGTCGAGTCCAAAAATAAGAAAATTATATTTCACTATTTTAAGGCAATTTCACACAGAATTTGCAAGATGAACAGATTGGTTAGGGGTTTAACCAATATGTTCTGTATAGTTGAGAAATCGTGTTCAAAGTTGTGATGACAAGTCATGTCTAAGCAAATAGAAATATGAGTAATTGTACTTATTTGGACAAGAGTATTGTGAAGGAATACTCGGTTAACTGATTACCAACACAATATGTAGTGGCAGGGAGCAATGCATTTAACATATCGAAATAAACTAAAACATGCAGCAGTCACAACTTCTTTTTAGAAACAGCAATACCAGTACGGCAGCCTGGCATGTTTTTTAATTATGAATAATATGTGCATGACGCTATGTGACGATTAAGCGCGTTCTTTGTAAGAAAGCGGGTGATTCAATGAAGGTAGTATATTTTTCATTTACTGGTAACGTGAGACGATTTGTTGCAAGAACTGAATTTGAGGACACTTTAGAGATTACAAATGATAACTGCGCGGATGTGCGCTTGGATGAGCCTTATGTATTGGTCACTAGTACAATCGGCTTTGGAGAAGTGCCAGATGTTGTCAAAACATTTTTAAGTCATAACGGAAACATGATCAGAGCAGTGGTTGGCAGTGGTAACCGTAACTGGGGTCAAAACTTTGCGAAAGCCAGCGAGACCATTTCTCGAGAATATCTCGTTCCGCTATTAATGAAATTTGAAGTACAAGGTACAAAGAAAGACGTAGAAGAGTTTAAAGATAAGGTGGGGCATTTATATGAAGACTATGAACGAAAAGCAATACAATCATATTGAGTTAAATAATGAGGTTACAAAGCGTAAAGAAAATGGTTTCTTCAGCTTAGAAAAAGACCAAGAAGCGCTAGAAGTTTATTTAGAAGAAATCAAAGATCATACGATTTATTTCGATTCAGAAATCGAACGTTTGCACTATCTTGTAGATAATGATTTCTATGTAGATGTATTCCAAACATATAGTGAAGAAGACTTAAAAGAAATTACTGAATATGCACGCAGTATTCCATTTACATTTGCGAGCTATATGTCAGCAAGTAAATTCTTTAAAGATTATGCATTAAAAACAAACGATAAAAAACAATATTTAGAAGACTATACACAACACGTGACTATTGTCGCACTTTATTTAGCAGATGGTGACAAAGCGCAAGCAAAACAATTTATTTCATCTATGATTGAACAACGTTACCAACCTGCAACACCAACATTCTTAAACGCAGGCCGTGCCCGTAGAGGTGAGCTTGTATCATGTTTCTTATTAGAAGTAGATGACAGCTTAAATTCTATCAACTTTATTGATTCAACAGCGAAACAATTAAGTAAAATCGGCGGCGGTGTCGCAATCAACTTATCTAAACTTCGTGCACGTGGTGAAGCAATCAAAGGAATCAAAGGTGTCGCAAAAGGTGTCTTACCTGTAGCAAAATCACTTGAAGGCGGCTTCAGTTACGCAGACCAATTAGGTCAAAGACCAGGTGCTGGTGCTGTTTACCTAAACATCTTCCACTATGATGTTGAAGAATTCTTAGATACGAAAAAAGTAAACGCAGATGAAGACCTTCGTCTAGCAACAATTTCTACAGGTTTAATCGTACCTGCTAAATTCTTTGAACTTGCAAAAGAAGGTAAAGACTTCTACATGTTCGCACCACACACAGTTTACAATGAATACGGTGTAACATTAGATGATATCGATCTTGATAAATACTATGATGAAATGGTCGAAAATCCGAATGTCTTAAAACGTAAAAAAGATGCACGTGAAATGTTAAATACAATTGCTCAAACACAATTACAATCAGGTTATCCTTATTTAATGTTTAAAGATAACGCAAACAAAGTACATGCCAACTCAAACATTGGACAAATCAAAATGAGTAACTTATGTACTGAAATCTTCCAATTACAAGAAACATCTATTATCAATGACTATGGTGTGGAAGATGAAATCAAACGTGACATTTCATGTAACTTAGGTTCATTAAACATTGTCAATGTGATGGAATCAGGTAAATTCAGAGATTCTGTACACACAGGTATGGATGCTTTAACAGTTGTAAGTGACGAAGCAAACATCCAAAACGCACCAGGTGTACGTAAAGCAAACAGTGAATTGCACTCTGTTGGTTTAGGTGTTATGAACTTGCATGGTTACCTTGCGAAGAACCAAATCGGTTATGAATCTGAAGAAGCAAAAGACTTCGCAAATGTGTTCTTCATGATGATGAACTATTACTCAATCGAGCGTTCAATGCAAATTGCGAAAGAACGCGGCGAAGCTTATAAAGAATTCGAGAAATCAGATTATGCGAGCGGTAAATACTTTGAAAAGTATACAGAAGCGGATATCGTGCCTGAATACGAAAAAGTTAAACCTTTATTTGAAGGTTTAGAAATCCCTACTGCAGAAGATTGGAAAGCTTTAGCAGAAGATGTTAAGCAATATGGTTTATATCATGCTTATCGTCTTGCGATTGCGCCAACACAAAGTATTTCTTACGTGCAAAACGCAACAAGTTCAGTAATGCCGATTGTTGACCAAATCGAACGTCGTACGTATGGCAACGCAGAAACATTCTATCCAATGCCATTCTTATCACCACAAACAATGTGGTACTACAAATCAGCATTCAATACAGATCAAATGCGTTTAATTGATTTAGTAGCAACAATTCAACAACACGTTGACCAAGGTATCTCAACAATCCTTTACGTTAACTCAGAAATCTCTACACGTGAATTAGCACGTTTATATGTCTATGCACATCATAAAGGTCTAAAATCACTTTATTATACACGTAACAAATTATTAAGCGTAGAAGAATGTACAAGCTGCGCAATCTAATGAAGCCTATCAAGGAACAATCCTAATGAGGTTGTTCCTCTAAACATATAAATTTTTTAAACGGAATTTGAACGAGTAAAATTAAAAATCAAGAATGGGGAAATGCACTTTGATGATTGCTGTCAATTGGAACACGCAAGAAGATATGACAAACATGTTTTGGCGACAAAACATCTCCCAAATGTGGGTAGAAACTGAATTTAAAGTTTCTAAAGATATTGCGAGTTGGAAAACATTAACACCAGAAGAACAAGATACATTTAAGAAGGCACTTGCAGGTTTAACAGGTTTAGATACACATCAAGCTGATGACGGCATGCCTTTAGTCATGATGCATACAAAAGATTTACGTAAAAAAGCTGTCTACTCATTTATGGGTATGATGGAACAAATCCATGCGAAAAGTTATTCTCACATTTTCACAACATTATTACCATCTAGTGAGACAAACTATCTTTTAGATACATGGGTACTTGAAGAACCACATTTAAAATTCAAATCAGATAAAATTGTGGGTAACTATCATAAATTATGGAGAAAAGATGCATCAGTATATGACCAATATATGGCACGTGTATCTAGTGTGTTCTTAGAAACATTCTTATTCTATTCTGGATTCTACTATCCACTTTATCTTGCTGGACAAGGTCGTATGACAACATCTGGTGAAATCATCCGTAAGATTTTATTAGACGAGTCTATCCACGGTGTGTTCACTGGTTTAGATGCGCAACACATGCGTAATGAACTTTCAGAAAATGAAAAACAACGTGCAGATCAAGAAATGTATAAACTATTAGATGAGTTATACAAAAACGAAGTTTCTTATACACATTCACTATATGACCAAATTGGTTTAACAGATGATGTATTGAACTATGTACGTTATAACGGAAACAAAGCATTATCGAACTTAGGTTTTGAACCTTATTTCGAAGAACGCGAATTCAACCCAATTATCGAAAACGCATTAGATACGTCAACGAAAAACCATGACTTCTTCTCAGTTAAAGGTGACGGTTATACGTTAGCGTTAAACGTAGAAGCATTACGTGATGAAGACTTTATTTTTGATGATGAAAAATAAATAATATCATTTTGAAGAGCATTGATTCTGACTGTGAAAACAGTTTGAAGTCATTGCTCTTTTTTTGATTTAAAAAAATATAATTGAAAATAAAATATGTTGAAGCAAAAGAGTTAATCGAAATAAAGAGAGAAAAAATACATTCTATCTCAGGGAATAGCCTATATTTGTAAAAGAATTTTCCTGAAAATGTTTGAAAAGCATTGATAAAACGGGAGAAACTGATACGATAGAAAGTAAGTGAAAATGATTATCAGTTACAGTTAATCATTAATTGTTTTTAGAGGGGATAGGAGTTTCAAATGATTAAACAACTCATGCGCTTTCCAGTTTTATTAATTCTTTTTATATTTTTGACTATCCTTTCATTGTTTGTGGGCGTTAGTCAGCTTTCTATTACACAAATTTTTCATTTAACCGCAAATCAGCAAAATATACTTGTTTCGAGCCGTATTCCAAGAACAGTCAGTATTATCATTTCAGGCAGTTCTTTAGCACTGGCTGGACTGATTATGCAACAGATGATGCAAAACAAGTTCGTCAGTCCGACAACTGCAGGGACGATGGAGTGGGCGAAACTAGGGATCCTCATCTCATTAATCTTCTTTCCGCAAGCGCATATTTTAATTAAGCTGTTATTCGCTATGGTACTTAGTATCGGCGGAACATTCTTCTTTATGAAATTGATTCAAATTATACGTTTTAAAGATGTTATATTCGTGCCGTTACTCGGTATTATGATTGGCGGTATTATATCTAGTTTAACAACGTTTGTGGCATTAAGGACGAATGCACTGCAAAGTATTGGGAACTGGTTGAACGGTAACTTTGCGATTATCACAAGCGGTCGATATGAAGTCTTATATTTAAGCATCCCATTGCTTATTGTTACGTATATTTTTGCCAACTATTTCACTATTGCTGGTATGGGTAAAGACTTCAGCCATAACTTAGGAGTCAACTACGATCGAATTATGATGTTCGGCTTAACGATTACTGCAACAATGACCGCATTAGTCGTTGTGACAGTTGGTACTTTACCGTTCTTAGGCTTAATTGTGCCGAATATTGTGTCTATCTATAGAGGAGACCATTTAAAAAATGCCTTGCCGCACACTGCAGTCTTAGGTGCGATTTTTGTATTGGTGTCCGACATCTTAGGACGTGTGATTGTTTATCCATATGAAATCAATATCGGATTGACTATCGGTGTCTTCGGGACATTAATTTTCTTAGTAATGTTATTTAAAGGGAGTCGCAACTATGAGTCATAAACAAAGTAATATCAGATTATTTATATTATTGGGTGTAGTTGTGGTAACAGGTATTTTATATCTCTTGTTAGGCATTGACTTTGATATCTTTGCGTATCAGATACAAAGTCGAATCAGGAAACTGATTTTAATGATTTTAGTCGGTGCAGCGATTGGTACCTCTGTCATTATATTCCAAGCGATTACAGTCAACCGATTATTAACACCGTCTATGATGGGATTAGATGCGGTCTATATGTTTGTCAAAGTTGTCTTAGTCTTTATCTTTGGTATTCAATCAATGGCAGTGACAAATATTTATCTCAACTTTGCGTTAACATTAGTCGCAATGATTATATTCGCACTCATTCTATTCCAGGGTGTTTTTAAATACGGTAACTTCTCAGTGTACTTTATCTTATTAATCGGTGTGATTTTAGGTACATTCTTTAGAAGTATCACTGGCTTTATCGAACTCGTAATCAACCCTGAAGATTTCTTAGCTGTACAAAGTTCAATGTTTGCGAACTTTAATGCATCGAACTCAAAATTAGTTGCCATCAGCAGCATTGTCTTAGTTATTCTAATTTTAATTACAATTAAAATCTTGCCTTATTTAGACGTATTACTATTAGGGAAAGCACAGGCATTGAACTTAGGTGTCAACTATACACGAATGACACGTTTATTAATGATTATGGTCGCGTTATTAACTTCAATCGCTACAGCGCTTGTTGGTCCGATTACATTCTTAGGGTTATTAACTGTGAACATTGCGCATGAAGTCATGAAAACATATGAACATAAATACTTATTACCTGCGACAATATTTTTAAGCTGGATCAGCTTATTTACTGCAGAATGGATTGTAGAACATTTATTTGAAGCCACGACAGAAGTAAGTATCCTCATCAACTTAATCGGAGGAAGTTACTTCGTATACTTATTGATTAAAAGGAGAAATTCATGATGATACAAGTTCAAGATTTAAATAAAACGATTCATGATAAACCGATTCTTAAAGATATTAACGTAGAAATTCGTAAAGGACGTTTGACGTCATTAATAGGTCCAAACGGGGCAGGTAAAAGTACCTTATTATCTGCGGTCAGCCGTTTAATGGATATAGATACAGGTTCTATAGAACTTGAACACGAAGGTATTGGCGCATTTACAAGTAATGAAATTGCGAAGAAGCTTTCAGTTTTAAAACAAACGAATCATACGGAACTAAATATTACAGTCGAACAATTAGTCGCATTCGGTCGCTTCCCATACTCTAAAGGCCGATTAGACGATACAGATAAAGAAAAAATCAATGAAGCTTTAGATTTACTCCAACTACAAGAAATCAGAGATCGTAATCTTAAAACACTTTCAGGTGGTCAACGTCAACGTGCTTATATTGCGATGACAATCGCACAAGATACAGAATGCATCTTATTAGACGAACCGCTGAATAATCTAGACATGAAATATTCAGTAGAAATTATGAAAACATTGAGAAAGCTAACACGAGAACATGGCAAAACAATTGTAATTGTATTACACGATATCAACTTTGCGTCTAGTTATTCAGATGATGTAATTGCGATGAAAGATGGCGAAATCGTCAAAGCGAGTGAACGAGACGAAGTTATTCAACCAAGCATCTTAAGACATCTTTATGACATGGATGTCGATATCGAATGCATCAGAGGCCAAAGAATTTGCCTATATTATAGTTAAGCACTGACCATTTGAAAGGGGTGATGCCGATTTTTTACGGCATATCAAGACGGGGGTCTAACACATTTCAGGAGGATAAAGAAAAATGAAGAAATTAGGCTTATTTATTTTAGTTAGTATTATGTTTTTACTTGCTGCGTGTGGTAATGGCAGTGATTCAAAAGAAAGTTCAGAAAAAGGTTCATCAGATAAAAAGACAGTTAAAATTGAAAATAATTACCAATTAAGAAGTGAAGATCCTAAAGGCGGCGATGAAAAAGGGGTTAAAAATGAAGTTGAAGTACCAGTGAACCCTAAAAATGCTGTCGTTTTAGACTATGGTGCATTAGATACACTTAAAGCTATGGGTGTCGCAGATAAAGTTAAAGCAGTACCTAAAGGTGAAGGCAACAGCACATTACCAGACTTCTTAAAAGAATTTAAAGATGACAAATACATCAACACAGGTTCATTAAAAGAAGTGAACTTCGATAAAATTGCGCAAGCTAAACCAGAAGTTATCTTCATTTCATCACGTACAGCTAACCAAAAGAATTTAGATGAATTCAAAAAAGCAGCACCAGACGCTAAAGTTGTTTATGTAGGTGCTGATGATAAAGACTATGTCAATTCAGTGAAGAAAAATGCTGAAAACTTAGGTAAAATTTATGACAAAGAAGATAAAGCGAAGTCATTAAATAAAGAATTAGACAAAAAAATCGCTGACATGAAAGATAAAACAAAAGATTTTGATAAAAAAGTAATGTACTTATTAGTAAACGAAGGTGAATTATCTACTTTCGGTCCTAAAGAACGTTTCGGCAGCTTAGTTTATAACACATTAGGCTTTAAACCAGCTGACAGCAAAATCAAAGGCAGCTCACATGGTCAAAACGTAACAAACGAATACATCAATGAGAAAAATCCAGATGTGATTTTAGCAATGGACCGTGGTCAAGCTATTGGTAGTAAATCAACTGCGAAACAAGTCTTAGGAAACGATGTAATTAAGAATGTTAAAGCAGTTAAAGACGATGAAATTTATGAACTTGATCCGAAATTATGGTACTTTGCTTCAGGTTCAACAACTACAACAATGAAACAAATTGACGAATTAAAAGAGGTTGTTAAATAATAATTACCATTTTTAATAGGGGGAAGATGGTAATTAAAAAACCGAGTCGGAATGCAATATATTTCCGGCTCGGTTTTATTTAGTTTAAATCGTCATTAATTTGTATACTTTATTTTAAACGTCAAAGTATAAAGGATAATGTGCAGCGCATCTTGGATTGAATTGCGCATCACAGTGCGGACAATGGTCTGTTTCCATATATTCCTTGATTGACAATGTGGTGTCACATACACCACATAAAATCGCATGTTCATCGAATTCTGATTTTGACCATGGCACAGGTGCATGATCTTCTGATTCATTATGGCAATGGATACATGCATAGAATTTATTACAGCATTTGAATTTAATGGCGATAACATCAACAGGTGTATGGTAATGCGTACAACGCGTCTCATTGTCTAGACCGATACCATGAACAGTATGATGTTTATTATTCATCTTCTGGATGATCACCAATAACACGTACTTCTGGATGCAATTCGACATCAAATTTTTCTTTAACAACTTGTTGTACATGGTGAATCAAGTCTTCATAATCTGTCGCAGTACCGTTATCAACATTGACCATAAATCCAGCATGTTTCGTTGAAACTTCAACACCGCCGATACGGTGGCCTTGTAAGTCAGAGTCTTGAATTAATTTACCCGCAAAGTGGCCTGGTGGTCTTTGGAAAACACTGCCGCATGAAGGATATTCAAGTGGTTGTTTAGACTCACGACGTTCTGTTAGGTCGTCCATAACGGCTTGGATTTCATCTTGTTTGCCAGGTGTTAAGTTAAATGCAGCTTCTAGCACAACCAAGTGTTGTTTTTGAACAATACTGCTTCGGTAGCCAAGTTCTAATTCATCACGTGTAAGTTGTACAAGTTCACCGCGTTCATTGACACATACCGCGTAATCAATACAATCACGGACTTCGCCGCCATAAGCACCGGCATTCATAAAGACAGCACCGCCAATTGATCCTGGGATACCGCAAGCAAACTCTAAGCCAGTTAAAGATTCATCACGTGCAGTACGGGAGACATCAATAATCGCTGCACCGCTTCCTGCAATTATGACATTATCTTCAACTTTAATATAATCCATAGACAATAGGCTCAATACAATCCCGCGAATACCGCCTTCACGAATAATAATATTAGAGCCGTTGCCTAAATAAGTGACAGGAATGTTGTTGATTCTAGCAATGTGATTGATGGCTTGAACTTCTTCAAAAGTTGTCGGACTGAGATAGAAGTCAGCATTTCCTCCTGTTTGCGTATAAGTATAGCGTTTTAATGGTTCATCAACTTTAATAATTTCTTCTGGCAGAACTTTTTTCAGTTCTGTAAGAATGTCATCTTTGTGCAACGATAGAACTCCCTTTCAATTATTTTCACTTTCTTATTATAGCAATGAAACAGGCTTTTTGTGAAATACAATCCGCTTAATTCAACCCGTATCTTCGTGACAACTTTTCAAACAAAGCTGATTTACCTGTTTCATAGTCACGAATAGTCTCTGATTTAGCATGTAAAGCTTGTTTTGCTTCTGCAAATTCTGCTTGTAACTCAGAATTATGGGTTAAAGCCTCTTGCATCGTTAAATAGTGGTCATATTGATCAGATTCAATTTGTAATATGTGCAGACGAACGATTTGTTTAAGTTCTTTCATATTATTGAATTGCGCCATTACTACTTTTTTCTTATAACGGTGGTGCAAGCGATAGAAACCAGCATAATTTAATCGTTTTTCATCTAAAGCTGTAATATCATGTAAATTAGTAACGCCGACTAATAAATCTAAAATCGGTTCTGTTGGATAATTAAAATGTGCAGTACCGCCGATATGGTGGACTGTCTTAACAGGTGTATTAAGTAGACCGAGTAATAAGTCACTTAACTCTTGAAATTGATTTTGATAATTTTGAAGCGCTTGCCTATCTTTGATTAAGGGCTGCGTTTTAGAATACATATTCAACCGTCCTTTGTAAAAGTTCTAAAAGTATTATATTATGAATTCTGACATACTCAAACATTAATCATGCAAACTATACAGATAAAAAGACAGGAGTGGACAATGTGAAAAAATGGCTTCTCGCAATAACGATTGTTTGTCTAACGCTGTCTCTTGCGGCATGCAATAGTAAAACACAGTCAGATTTAAATCACTTTGAAAAAGCGAAGCATGAAGTGGATAAAGAAGAGAAACATGTTAAACAAGTCATGGATGATATTCATTTAAATCGTTTAAGTGAATTAAGCAAATCAGATTTAACAGATAGAAACAAAACAGACTTTCAACAAATGGAGAAAGATATCGATAAGAAATTAATGCCGGCCTTTAAATCTTATAAAAAAGCCGCAAAACAGCTTCCTGCAGAAACTAAAAAGGTGAAACAATTACGTCACACGTATTTGCATGAGGTAGACCAACAAGAAAAAGCATTAAAAGATATTCGCAGCTTCGTACATTTATGTAATCAATCCATCAAAGCGAATGAAGATATTTTAAATTACACGAGATTATTTGAGAAGAATCGTGCACTTTTAGAGAAGCAAGTAACAGAAGCACGTCAAAATGGTGAAACTGAGAGTATAGATAAATTTACAAGTAAATTAAAACATCATAATAAGGAGTTGCAGAAGATTGCGAAGAAATATTTAGATGCTGACAATCCTCAAAACACTAAAACAGTCATCAAAGAAAAAATTCAACCTTTAATCAGCAAACAAATTGAAGAGTTGAATCAAGCAAGTGTATCAGAAGAAAAGACTGCAAAAGCGCATCAGACCGCAATCGAAATGTATTATAGTCTGCAAAATTATTACGAGACACGACAAAGAACCATTGACATCAGCCGTAAATTGGAGCAATATGATATGAATAAAACTCCTTTAACAGGGAATGAATTAGATAAGTACCACCATCAATTCCGTAATGATTTCAAGGGCTTAAAGAACGATGTACATCAGAATGATTGAAAAAAGCAAGAAAAATATTAGTATTTTGGTTAACATTGAAATATAAAGTGTGTATAATTAGACACATTGAAATAGGAAATGGAATGAATGGGACTATCACTTTAGGTGATAAATATTTTTAGAGGTGAATAGAATGGCTACAAAGCTGACTTCAATTGACCAGTTTAAACAAGTAATTAACGACAACAAATATGTATTTATTATGAAACACAGTAACACTTGCCCAATTTCAGCAAATGCTTACGATCAGTTCAATAAATTCTTATATGAACGTGATATCGATGGGTATTATTTAATTGTGCAAGAACAAAGAGATGTATCTGATTACATTGCAGAACAAACTGGCGTGAAGCATGAATCGCCACAAGCTTTTTATTTTGTTGATGGTGAAGTTAAATGGCATGCAAGTCATGATGACATTAATGTGACTTCACTTGCACAAGCTGAAGAGTAAACTTGCTTGTCAGGGGACACAAGCACTAATAACATAAAGTAAAAAGCGGACTCCATGCTTTTAGACGTTGGACATGATGGGTATATGTTTCCAACACAATCTGAAAGCTTGGAGTTTTTTTAATTTAAAGCAAAACAAGCATTAGGCGTTACAGTAGGTTTTTTGAAATAAGCCCTGTATAATATTTAAGTGAATTGAACAAACATTGGGAAACTTTATTTGAGGTGACAAAATGAGAGTATTAGTCGCAATGGATGAATTTAATGGAATCGTTTCAAGTTATGAGGCGAATCGATATGTAGAAGAAGCGGTCGCTAGTCAAATTGAAGAAGCGGATATTGTCCAAGTGCCGCTGTTCAATGGGCGTCATGAATTGATGGACTCTGTCTTCTTATGGCAGTCTGGCACGAAATATCGTGTGAATGTCCATGATGCAGATATGAAACAAGTTGAAGGTGTTTATGGTAAGACTGAGAGCGGCATGACGATTATTGAAGCGGATTTATTCTTACAAGGGAATCGACCGCTGACAGAGCGTACCAGCTATGGTTTAGGTGAATTGATTGCGGCAGCATTAGATAATGATGCCAAGCATTTAGTGATTTCACTCGGTAATATCGCAAGTTTTGACGGCGGTGCTGGTATGCTGCAAGCGTTAGGTGCCAAATATTACAACGATGAAGGTGAACCTGTCGATGCGAAAGAAGGCGTAGGCGTATTAAAATACATTCGTCGTGTAGATTTCTCAGGCCTTGATCAACGATTAAAAGAAACGCGTATCCAACTCGTCTCTGACTTTGCCAGCAAGATGTATGGTAAAGAAAGTGAAATCATGCAAGTTTATAAATTGTTAGAGATTTCTAGAGAAGAAGCTGCGACGATTGATAATTTAGTTTGGTATTTCAGCGAAATCTTAAAAAATGAAACACGTACGGTGACAAGTACAGTAGAACGCGGTGGTGCAGGTGGCGGTATTGCGGCTGTCTTAGCTGCACTTTATAACGCAGAAGTTCTAACAAGTCATAGCTTAGTGGATCAAATTACGCACTTAGAAAACTTGATTGAACAAGCAGATTTAATTATGTTCGGTGAAGGTATCAATGAACAAGATCATTTATTAGAAACAACATCATTAAGAATTGCAGAGCTTGCGACAAAATATCATAAGCCTTGCATTGCGATTAATGCGACAGCAGATAAATTCGATCGTTATGAAGCGTTAGGTGTTACAGGTATGTTCAACTTATTTATGACAATGCCGAAGCGCTATACAAGTTTTGAAGCCGGTTTACAAATCCGCTTCTACGCTGTCCAAGCTTTAAAGCTCCTAACAACAACATTCAATACGCAAAAATCACAAACAAAAGCATAATCAACTAATAATCTTAAATGAATAATCAAAAATGGCTGAACCCTTTGTAATTTAGGTTCAGCCATTTTTATATTTATACGTACATAGTGACGTCTCTTTAGTAACGTTAAAGTTGTATTATGCTTCGGTATTGCCTACTTCTTCTGCGATACCTACAATCACTTGTACTGCTTTTTCCATGACATCGATAGAAGCATATTCAAATGGGCCATGGAAGTTATCGCAACCTGTGAAGATGTTTGGTGTCGGTAGACCCATAAATGATAGTTGTGAGCCGTCTGTACCACCGCGAATCGGTTCGGTATTAGGTTCAATACCTAATTGTTTGAAGACACGTTTTGGAACCTCGATGACTTCAGGTACTTCATTGATTTTTTCAGCCATATTGAAGTATTGGTCATGGACTTCTACTTCAACTGGATTATTTGAATAATCTGCGTTAATTTCATTTTTAATATCTTCAAGTAATGCTTTACGTGCTTCAAAGCGATTGCGGTCGTGATCACGTACGATATATTTCAATTGAGCTTTTTCAGTTGTACCATTGAAGTTCATCAAGTGGAAGAAACCTTCATAGCCTTCTGTTTCTTCTGGCACTTCATCTTGTGGTAATTGACTATCGAAGCGTTCGCCTAATTTAATCGCATTAACCATGACATCTTTCGCAGAACCTGGATGTACATTGACACCATGACAAGTAATCGTTGCTTCAGCTGCGTTAAAGCTTTCAAATTGTAATTCGCCATATTGACTGCCGTCCATTGTATAGGCAAAGTCAGCCCCGAAACGAGCTACATCGAATTTATGAGGCCCGCGTCCGATTTCTTCATCTGGCGTAAATGCGACACGGATACGTCCGTGTTTCACTTCTGGATGTTCAACTAAATAGTTTAAAGCAGTCATAATTTCAGCAACACCCGCTTTATCGTCTGCGCCAAGTAATGATGTACCGTCTGTAATCATTAAAGTGTGGCCTTCTACTGATTTTAAAGCAGGGAAGACAGTTTGGTTTAATTCGCGGTCCGTATCGCCGAGTTGAATTGGCTTGCCGTCGTAGTTTTCAATGATTTGCGGCTTAACATTTGTCGCATTAAAGTCTGGTGAAGTATCAACATGAGCTAAAAAGCCTACAGTCGGTACTTCTTTTGCGATATTGCTCTCTAATGTCGCAAATAAATAGCCATTATCATCCAAGTCTGTATCTAAACCAAGATTTTCTAATTCTTGTTTTAACACATTTAACAAATCCCATTGTTTCTCAGTTGATGGTGTTGCTTCTGAGTCTGGATTAGATTGTGTATCAATCTCCGCATAACGTTTCAGTCTGTCGATTAATTGTTCTTTCACTTGATATGCACCCCTTAACCTCTATTATTCATGTTAAATTGTTTCCTATAGGATTTACCTTTCATTTTACCATAGTTGATTCTAATACGATTATAAATATGGTAACTGATTTCTGCACATAATATACCAAAAGCAATGGCACCTGAAATCAAGGTAACCTCTAAAAAAGTGTTGACTGCATGGGTATATTGATTTGTGACTAGGAAACGTGTGGCTTCATACGCAGCGCCCCCAGGTACAAGGGGAATGATACCTGGCACAATAAAGATAATGACAGGTTGGAAATAACGTTTTGCCATCGCATGACTCATAATTGCTAAGATAAAGCTGCCTAGGAAAGAAGCAGCTACTTTACCTGAGTTCAAATCCATCGAAATGATGTAGATGGTCCATCCCATTGCGCCTACATAACCGCATGCCGGCAATTGTTTACGCGGCGCGTTGAATAGGATTGAAAATAGCAATGTAGAACAAAAGCTGATAACAAAGTGAAATAAATAATGTAAGATCAATTCTGTAACACGCCTTTCTTAAAAGAAGAGTAAAATAATCGCAACACCGGCACCGATCGCAAAGGCAGTCAATGCAGCTTCCATACCGCGTGACATCCCAGCAAGCAATTCACCGGCCATTAAATCTCTGATTGCATTAGTGATTAAAATACCTGGTACTAAGACCATGACCCCTGAAATGGTAATAATATCTTGGTTGATGGACAGTCCGAGTTTATGACTGATGGCGGCGACACTAATGACAACAATGGCACTGATAAACTCAGAAAAGAATTTGATTTGAATAAAACGTTGAACGAAATCGAATGTTAAGAAAGCACCTGCACCCGCCAAAATGGCAAAAATGGAATCTTGTGCAACGCCTCCAAACATAAATAAGAAAAATCCACAGGCAATAGAAGCAGCTAAAAATTTAGTTAAATATGAATATTGCAGTGAAGCATGTTCTAAATGAATCAATTCTGATTTTGCTTCATCAATCGTTAGTTCATTTTTAGCGATTTTACGTGAAATATTATTGGCTAGAGCAATTTTTTCTAAGTCCGTTGTTCTATCACGCACACGAATCAATCGTGTGTTCGTTCGGTCGTTTAATGAGAATATAATCGCAGTATTCGACACGAAACTGTTGGTATTATCTAAACCAAAACTATAAGCGATGCGAGACATCGTATCTTCAACACGATATGTTTCTGCACCGCTTTCAAGTAATATCTTTCCTGCAGTGAGTACAACGTCTATCACTTTGTTCTCATCTATTATGGTAATTGCTTCTTCAGGCACCTTTTTGCGCTCCTTCTCGTTTGATTTTGTTGACACTTGAAAGTTTACAGGGAACAGTAAAAAGTTGCAATAGAACATCGATGATTGCAATAGAAATGAAAAAAAAGAGACAAGAACCGTAATAGATTCTTGTCTCAATATGTCATTTTTTGAAACAAATGGTTTATTTAACAATTGGGTTAAACATCACTTGGTTACGCCCTTCATTTTTAGCCATATGCAACATATCATCTGCATCTTTAAAGACTTTACGTTGTGATTTGTAATCGTCTGCGGTTAAATAACCGATACCGATAGATACAGAGAGTTTGATGACTTCTTTATTCGGCAAGTGGAATGTTGATTGTTCCACGCCTGCACGAATACTTTCAGCCAGTTTTACACTTTGGTCGAGTGAATAACCAAGTAGTACTACTGAGAATTCTTCGCCGCCGTTTCTGAATATTTTCATGTTCGGTGGCACATAGTTGATTAATAGTTGTGAGATTTGTTTTAAGACTGCATCTCCTGAACGGTGCGTAAAGGCATCGTTTACATCTTTGAAGCCGTCGATATCAATTAAAAGTAAACCTAAACTTGTATTTTTATCATCTGCTTTGTCTGTCATTTTATTTAAATGACGATCAAATTCTTTTACATTGCCAAGTCCAGTTAAATAATCATAACGTTCTTCGTTTTCATAACGTTGGACAAGTGTAAAGAAACGCCAAATATCTACAAAGATAATGGAAGATGCGATGGTAACTATAAATGATATCGGGATTAAGTATATAATTTCTTGTAATGTATAGAAGTGCGTAATCATTGAAACGACACTTAAGATAACTAAACTTACGACGTTCAAGATTTGAAGAGACACAATATCATTTTGTTTGATAAAGGGTCCGATGATGCTTACAGCTAAGGCGATAATTAATAAAGCAATATTATATGCCAAAGGATCGCCGTAAACGAAAACATCTACGACAAAAATAATAGCTGCAGCCACCATAGTAAAGAAGACGTTTGTATAACGTCCTAAAAATAAGAGCGGCACAAATGTTAAATAAAGTAAATAATTATGAACTGGTATCGGATAGGCCGCAAGTAAAAGTGCGACGACAGTCATAAGAATCGTGACATAAGTTTGTGAAAACTTCATTTGTTTCGTTTCTGAATATTGCAGTCTATGAAAGAGATAGATACCTGCAACAGTCACCGAAGTATTGTAAATGATAGCTTCAATCATAATTGATCTGCTCCTTTGTATAACCACTTAGTTATTGTAAGTGAAAATATACATTTTGTCATCTGAAACATTGATAACTGTTATTATAATCTACTACAATAATCAATAATTCGTGTTAAAATAGATTATTGATATTGTATACATATGAGTATTGAAGGGAGGTTCCCTTGTCAAAAGGCAGATAACAGCGTGTTCTCTTTAAGTATGACATAGATTGAACAGTATTTTGGCAATGGATATAAAATGATAACACTTTTACTGATATTAGTTACCATGGCGGTAAGTGTGATTTTGACGCCGATTGTGATTAAAATATCCAAAAAGCTGGATATTATGGATAAGCCGAATTATCGAAAAGTGCACACGAAACCTGTTTCTGTACTAGGGGGAACGGTGATACTCTTTGCGTTTATTTTAGGAATTTGGATTGGTCATCCTATTGAACGTGAGATTATTCCTTTAATTCTTGGAACGATGATTATGTATTTTGTCGGTTTGATTGATGATGTGCATGACTTAAAGCCGTTGTACAAACTTGCAGGTCAGATTTTAGCTGCGTTAGTCGTAGTGTATCACGGTGTCACAATTGACTTCATTCAATTGCCGTTCGTTCCAGGCACGATTCAGTTCGGTATTTTAAGTATTCCGATTACTGTTTTTTGGATTATTGCGATTACCAATGCGATTAACTTAATCGATGGGCTAGATGGTTTAGCCGCAGGGGTTTCAACTATCGCATTTATGACGATTGGCTTTATTGCGATATTACAAGCGGATATTTTTATCATGATGATTTGTTCAGTCATGATTGGTTCGTTGCTCGGCTTTTTATTTTATAATTCACATCCCGCAAAGATTTTCTTAGGAGACAGCGGCTCACTACAACTCGGCTTTATTATCAGCTTTGTTTCTTTACTCGGGTTCAAGAATATTACTTTCTTCTCGTTACTGTTCCCGATGGTGATTTTAGCCGTACCGTTTATCGATACATTATTTGCGATGATCAGAAGAGCGAAAAAGGGACAACGTATTATGCAGCCGGATAAATCGCATTTA
Organism: Staphylococcus simulans; assembly: GCF_025561465.1. NCBI lineage: Bacteria > Bacillati > Bacillota > Bacilli > Caryophanales > Staphylococcaceae > Staphylococcus > Staphylococcus simulans. The sequence continues at coordinate 2,216,099 of NZ_CP095100.1, read as the reverse complement.
CATCACAAGTTATTAAAACTTGGTTATACACACCGTCAAACCGTGTTTTTAATTTATTCGATTGCGATTATGTTCAGTATCTCAAGTGTTATTTTATACTTATCACAACCATGGGGCGTTGTGATGATGTTGATTCTAATTCTAGTCACGATTGAATTGATTGTAGAATTTACAGGATTAATTGATGACAATTATCGTCCGTTATTGAGTATGCTTGAGAAACGTGGCAGCAGACACGACAAAGAATAATATGTAAAATCACATAAAAATAACCGCTTGAGTTTCGTCTTGTGAAATTCAAGCGGTTTTTTATATCTAATTTGTTTCAATATCGAAAGGCAGGCGCGTTACTTGTTCTTCATCTAATTCGAATGTACCTGCAGTAATTCGATTTAAAAAGTTGATAAAGTCTTCGTAATCATCTTCTAATACATCGATACGGTAACTCACTTTATCTGTATACATCGTATCTCTTAAAATGAAGTTTGTTGATTGCAGTTCGTATTCGAATTTACCTGTCTGTTCATAACTGATTGTAACTGTAGTGGGTATCGCATTACGTAATTCAACACGTCCGCCTTCTTTGATCGCATCACGAACGGCGCCACTGTACGCTCTGATTAAGCCGCCTGTACCAAGTTTGATGCCGCCGAAGTAACGTGTCACTACAGCTGCAGTATTATGTGTCTCAAGTTTTTTTAGAATTTCTAACATTGGTACGCCAGCTGTACCACTTGGTTCTCCATCGTCATTTGCTTTTTGAATCAACATACTATCGCCGATGGTATACGCTGAACAGTTATGTGTGGCATCGCGATGTTCTTTTTTAACTTCATCAATAAAAGCTTTTGCCTCATCTTCACTTTCTACTGGCTTAATATGAGCGATAAAACGTGACTTGTTAATCACGTTTTCAATCACGTATTCTTGTTTAATCGTAATAATATGATTCTCCATTTTATGACATCCTTTAACTAGTTCCTATGACAATAGAATTGCTTGTCTTTGCTTCTATTATACATGCTCCGGATATTTTTTCTAAATGGAAGAATCAATTTTCTTTTTTAATAAAATAGGGTATGATTGACAATGAGTATATTTGAGGAGGAAAATCATGAAGATTGCTGTAATGACGGATTCTACAACATCATTAACACAAGCTTTATTAGATGAATATGATATTTCGGTTGTGCCATTAAGTGTGATATTTGAAAATGGAGATTCCTTTATTGAAAGAGAGGATATTCAACCAAGTGAATTATATCAGCGTATGCGTTCAGAAACGCAAATTCCGACAACAAGTCAGCCCGCTATTGGTAAAGTCGTAGAAGAATATGAGAAACTCAAAGATGAAGGATATACAGATGTTATCGGTTTATTCTTATCAGCAGGTATCAGTGGTACATACCAATCAGCAACACAAGCTGGCGAAATGGTCGAAGGCATTAACGTGCACACATTCGATTCAAAATTATCAGGTATGATTTTAGGCGGATATGTGGTTTATGCTGCTGAACGCGTAAGAGAAGGTGCATCTCCAGAAACAATCATCGATGAATTATTAGAGATGCGTGAACATACAGGGGCAGAAGTTGTTGTAGATGACTTAAAGAACTTACAAAAGAGCGGCCGTATTACAGGTGCACAAGCGTTTATCGGTACATTGTTAAAAATGAAACCTGTCTTAAAATTCGAAGATGGCGTGATTGTACCATTAGATAAAGTGCGTACGAAAAAACGTGCTGTCAAACGCATTGAAGACGGTGTGTTAGAAAAAGTTAAAGATTATGATGAGGTTACACTCTATGTCGTTAATGGTGATTCAAGAGAAGATGGCTTGAAACTTTATGAGAATTTGAAAAAACGTTGCCCTGATCATTATGTGATCAACTATTCGGATTTCAGTCCGGTTATTGCATCGCATTTAGGTGTCGGCAGTGTCGCATTAGGTTTCACTAATAAACGTATTCCATCTTTAGAAAATCGTCCAGAGGACTATGTAGAACAATAATAAATTTAAATACAATTTTTCGGGCAAATGAAGTCCACTGTCTCAGACAGTGACTTGATTTGTCTTTTTTTATTTAGGAGGGATTATACTGACAACAATTAAGCATTATGGAAAGTTAGTCAGAAGTACGAAACATCTGACTGATGAAACGATTATCTATCAAGGACCAGGTGTGATACAAAATGGCAAAGGAAAATGGTATTGTCAGCAATGTGGAACACCTCATCAAGACGAGTATTATACGTATCATTCAAAAATTCACAATCAACCGATAACTTATTGTCGAAGTTGTTTATCACTCGGTCGTATGGATAGCTTTAAGCCAATATATATTACCAAAACTGCACATCAAATTAGTTCAGGAGAATATCATTTGGACTTTGAACTGTCTGAACAACAAGCCTATGCTTCCTCACATATTATTCGAGCGATTCAACAGCAGGAAAATTTATTACTATATGCGGTAACAGGTGCAGGAAAAACAGAAATGATGTTTGCGGGAATTCAACATGCCAGACAACAAGGTATGAATGTGGCGATTGTATCACCGCGTGTCGATGTGGTCATTGAAATCAGCAAGCGTATTATCGAATCGTTTAAAGGTGAACATATAGACGTCTTGTACCAAGGACAAAGCCAGACGTATCAAGGTCATTTTGTCATTGCGACGGTGCATCAATTATATCGCTTTAAACAACACTTTGATGTGATATATATTGATGAGGTTGATGCATTTCCGCTTGCGATGGATCCTTTATTGATGCAGACACTCATTCAAGCTTCAGCTTCTGCTTATAGTCATATTTATATGACAGCTACGCCTTCCTCACGTTTATTAAAACAATTCAAAAAAGAGAATATCATTACTTTACCAGCGCGTTATCATCGTAAACCGCTTCCCGTCCCCAAATTCCACTACTCCAAATTCAAACCGAAACGCATGCAGCGCTATTTACTCGAACTTCTTCGAAAACAACTTGAAAACCAACGCGTCACTTTAGTCTTCTTTAATCAAATTGAAGCGATGGAACAAGCCTTGGTACACTATCAAAAATATTTCAAAGACTTGGTGGCAGTTCATAGTGAAGATGCTTTACGTTTTGAGAAAGTAGAAGCTTTAAGAGCAGGTAAACATCCGATTATCTTCACGACCACGATTTTAGAACGGGGTTTCACGATGGCACATTTAGATGTCATTGTCATCGACAGCCAAAGTTTCCAAACTGCAGCTTTAGTTCAAATTGCAGGACGTACAGGACGTAAAATACAAGATACCAGCGGCTTAGTGTTGTTTTTGCATAATGGGGTCACCTTATCTATGGTGCAAGCCAAACGCCAAATTAAACAAATGAATCAATTAGGTTTACAAAAGGGGTGGTTGGATGCCGAAATGTAAACTATGCTTAACTCCATTTTCGGAACCTTTAACTGCCGCAAATTTTTATAAATCACCTCAAATTCTGTGTGAACATTGTCGACAGGCATTTGAAGCATGTCGTCTAGAAAAAGTGAAACGCTGTCCGCGTTGTTTAAAACCGTTAGACGAAAGTGAAGAAGCTTGTTTAGATTGTCAGTTTTTAGCTCGCAAATTCAACTTAATGCATCAACTTTATTGTGATTACCGTTATACAGGGAAAGTACGCGAGACGATTCATCAATATAAAATTGCTGGAGATACGGCATTATGTAAAGTCATCGCAAACCTTATTCGATTGCCGAAGCAACAGTATGACTATATCATTCCAATTCCTTCACCAATCGCAAGGGATCAGCAAAGAACATTTAATCCAGTAGAAATGGTTTTAGCTGCAAAAGGGGTTAAGTATCATCTGATACTGCAAACAGACGTTAGACCGAAACAATCCACTTTGAATAAAGCAATGCGTGCCAAAGCTCCCAATCCATTTTATATTAATCCTGCATTTCAAGATGTAGATTTACAAAATAAGCGCATTTTACTCGTAGATGATATTTATACAACAGGGCTAACGGCCCATCATGCGATTGAAGCTTTATTTATCAGAAAAGTTGGAAAAATAGATGTATTTGCTTTTGCTAGATAGTTGAAACATGTTATTATAAAGGTGAGCATTACCAATCAAAACATATATAGAGGTTAAAGGAGTCGATCACTATGATTAGATTTGAAATTCATGGAGACAACCTCACTATTACAGACGCAATTCGTAATTACATTGAGGACAAAGTTGGTAAACTAGAACGTTACTTTACAAATGTGCCGAACGTTGATGCACATGTTAAAGTAAAAACTTACGCCAATTCAAGCACTAAAATTGAAGTGACAATTCCGCTTAAAGACGTGACACTTCGTGCAGAAGAAAGAAACGACGATTTATATGCGGGCATTGATTTAATCACTAACAAATTAGAACGTCAAGTGCGTAAGTACAAAACACGCGTTAATCGTAAAAAACGTAAAGAGAATGAGAAAGAACCATTCCCATCAATCCCAGCAGCTACACCAGAAACTGCTGATCAAGATAACAATGATGAAATCGAAATCATTCGTTCTAAACAATTCAGCTTAAAACCGATGGATTCTGAAGAAGCCGTATTACAAATGGACTTATTAGGTCATGACTTCTTCATCTTTACAGACCGTGATACAGATGGTACAAGCATCGTTTATCGCAGAAAAGATGGAAAATACGGTTTAATTGAAACAGTTGAAAATTAATAATTAATGTCTCATGAGAGGCTCGCAGCTGTGAGGTTGCGAGTCTCTTTTTTAATGACTACTAATTTCAAAGATTAAGTTTGTATTAATAAGATTGTATTTGATTGATTTCAGTAAGTTGAACGTGTCAAAATATAGAGGATATGTTTGAAACGTGTAATGCACCAACAACACAACTAGAAACTTTGGATTAAGTGAAGAAAATCATAAACACTGATACTTATAAATAAAGAGTTATCAACTATTAGATTGAGTATATAAGTGTAACTTTTACGATATAAATGGTAAGATGAATTGTTGTAAGCCAAACAGTTTTTATACCAAAGGAGCGAACAGAATGGGTTTTTTATCAAAAATTGTTGACGGCAATAAGAGAGAAATTAAACGCCTAGGTAAGCAAGCGGACAAAGTACTCGCGTTAGAAGAGGAAATGTCGATTCTTACTGATGAAGAAATTAGAAATAAAACACAAGAACTTAAAGAACGAGTTCAAGCTGAAGAAGATGTAGTTAAACAAGATAAAATATTAGACGAAATCCTTCCTGAAGCCTTTGCTTTAGTAAGAGAAGGGGCTAAACGTGTGTTCAATATGTCACCTTACCGTGTCCAAGTCATGGGTGGTATCGCGATTCATAACGGTGATATTTCAGAAATGAGAACCGGTGAAGGTAAAACGTTGACAGCGACAATGCCGACGTATTTGAACGCTTTAGCAGGTCGCGGTGTACACGTTATTACAGTCAACGAATATTTAGCAAGTGTACAAAGTGAAGAAATGGCTGAGTTATATAACTTCTTAGGTTTATCTGTAGGATTAAACTTAAACAGTTTATCAACAGAGGAGAAACGCCAAGCCTATAATGAAGATATCACGTACAGTACTAACAACGAACTTGGTTTCGATTACTTACGTGACAACATGGTGAATTATGCAGAAGAACGTGTTATGCGGCCGCTTCACTTCGCCATCATTGATGAGGTCGACTCTATCTTAATCGACGAAGCACGTACACCTTTAATTATTTCTGGTGAAGCAGAAAAATCAACATCACTTTACACACAAGCGAACGTATTCGCGAAAATGTTGAAAGCTGAAGATGATTATAACTATGATGAGAAAACAAAATCTGTTCAATTAACAGATCAAGGTGCAGATAAAGCTGAACGTATGTTTAAATTGGATAACTTATATGATTTAAACAACGTAGATATTATTACACATATCAATACAGCATTACGTGCCAACTATACACTACAACGTGATGTCGACTACATGGTGACAGATGGTGAAGTATTAATCGTTGACCAATTTACAGGTCGTACAATGCCAGGTCGTCGTTTCTCAGAAGGGTTGCACCAAGCGATTGAAGCAAAAGAAGGCGTGCAAATCCAAAATGAATCTAAGACAATGGCATCGATTACGTTCCAAAACTTCTTCCGTATGTACAACAAATTATCTGGTATGACAGGTACAGCGAAAACTGAGGAAGAAGAGTTCCGTAATATCTATAACATGACAGTTACGCAAATTCCGACGAACCGTCCTGTACAACGTATCGATAAACCTGATTTAATTTATATCAGTCAAAAAGGTAAATTCGACGCGGTGGTTGAAGATGTTGTAGAAAAACATAAAAAAGGTCAACCGATTCTTTTAGGTACAGTAGCGGTTGAAACCAGTGAATATATTTCTAAGTTATTGAAAAAACGCGGCGTACGTCATGACGTCTTAAACGCGAAAAACCATGAGCGTGAAGCAGAAATCGTTTCTACTGCAGGTCAAAAAGGTGCTGTAACGATTGCGACAAACATGGCCGGTCGTGGTACAGATATCAAACTTGGCGAAGGTGTCGAAGAACTGGGCGGTTTAGCAGTTATCGGTACAGAACGTCATGAATCACGTCGTATCGATGACCAATTACGTGGTCGTTCTGGTCGTCAAGGTGACAGAGGTGAAAGTCGTTTCTACTTATCACTTCAAGACGAATTAATGGTACGTTTCGGTTCAGAACGTCTTCAAAATATGATGGGCCGTTTAGGTATGGATGATTCTACACCGATTGAATCTAAAATGGTTTCTCGTGCTGTAGAGTCTGCACAAAAACGTGTAGAAGGTAATAACTTCGATGCGCGTAAACGTATCCTTGAATATGACGAAGTATTACGTAAGCAACGTGAAATTATTTACGGTGAACGTAACAGCATTATCGATAATGAAGAAAGTTCTGATCTTGTAAAAACAATGATGCGTTCAACACTAGATCGCGCCATCGGTTATTATGTAAATGATGACTTAGATGAAGTAGATTACGATCCGTTCATTAATTATGTAGAAGATGTCTTCTTACATGAAGGTGAATTAGATATCTCTGAAATCAAAGGTAAAGATAGAGAAGATATCTTTGATACAGTATGGGAAAAAGTTGAAGCTGCTTATGAAAAACAAAAAGCTAATATTCCTGAGCAATTTAATGAATTCGAACGTATGATTTTATTACGTTCTATCGATAGTCGTTGGACAGACCATATCGATACGATGGACCAATTACGTCAAGGTATTCATTTACGCTCATACGGACAACAAAACCCACTTCGTGATTATCAAAATGAAGGACATCAACTTTTCGATAATATGATGATGAATATCGAAGAAGATGTCAGCAAATATATCCTTAAGTCTGTCATCACAGTAGAAGATGATGTGGAACGTGATAAAGCAAAGGAGTATAAAGGGCAGCATGTCTCAGCTGAAGACGGTAAAGAGAAAGTCAAAGCGAAACCGATTGTGAAAGGCGACCAAGTCGGCCGTAACGATCCCTGCCCATGCGGAAGCGGCAAGAAATACAAAAACTGCTGCGGCAAATAGTATGCATTTCTAAGAACCATTGCGTATTGTAAGGAAGAAAATTTGTTCTTCCTTACAGGCAGTCGGTTCTTTTTTCATACAAGCATATCTCTAAGTTATGCTAAAATAGGAAAAGTATAGAACAAACTAATCAATCAATGTACAGGAGAGAAAAAAGATGGAACTATCTGAAATTAAGCGTAATATCGCGAACTATAGTGAAAAATTAGAACAACTTAGGGGGTCTCTTTGACTTAGAAGAAAAAGAGACAAACATCCAAGAATATGAAGAAATGATGACAGAACCGACATTCTGGGATGATCAAAATAAAGCGCAAGAAATTATCGATAAAAATAATGCGTTAAAGTCAGTAGTGCAAGGCTATCGTGATTTAGAAGCAGAAATCGAAGATATGAACGCGACGCACGAATTACTGCAAGAAGAATATGATGAAGATTTAAAAGCAGACTTAGAAGAAGAAACTGTAAACTTTAAAAGTAAATTAGACGAATTTGAATTACAGTTATTATTAAATGGACCTTATGATGATAACAATGCAATCTTAGAATTGCATCCAGGTGCCGGCGGTACAGAATCACAAGACTGGGCGAGCATGTTGCTTCGTATGTATCAACGCTATGCTGAAGATAAAAACTTTAAAGTAGAAGTAGCAGATTATTTACCTGGTGATGAAGCGGGCGTTAAAAGTGTGACATTGTTAATCAAAGGTCATAATGCGTATGGCTATTTAAAAGCTGAAAAAGGTGTGCATCGTTTAGTACGTATTTCACCGTTCGACTCATCAGGCAGACGTCATACGTCATTCGTTTCTTGTGATGTCATCCCTGAATTCAATAATAATGAAATCGAAATCGATATTAACCCGGATGATATTACAGTCGATACGTTCAGAGCATCAGGTGCCGGTGGTCAGCACATCAACAAAACAGAGTCTGCCATCCGTATTACCCACCATCCAACAGGTATTGTAGTAAATAACCAAAACGAACGTTCACAAATTAAGAACCGTGAAGCGGCTATGAAAATGTTGAAATCTAAATTGTATCAATTGAAATTAGAAGAACAAGAAAAAGAAATGGCTGAAATCCGAGGCGAACAAAAAGACATCGGCTGGGGCAGTCAGATTCGTTCTTATGTTTTCCATCCATATTCAATGGTGAAAGATCACCGTACGAATGAAGAAACAGGTAACGTTAACGCAGTAATGGATGGAGAAATAGGACCATTCATTGAAGCGTACTTACGTACACAAATGGATAACCGTGACGCGTAATGTCACAAATCAAGACCAGAGTATAATATACTTTGGTCTTTTATTTTTTATCAAACAAAAAACATTATTGATAAAAGTAAATTTAGATGTTAAATGCATGAGTTAATATTACTGTTATATTACAAAGAATCCTATTAAAAAGGTTAATAAGCGTACTAGTGCCAATGATTTAGTTTAATTGACAGAAAGTTTCTTTGATTTAGAGATTAAACGATAGTATAACGTTTATATTACAACTCTATAACATTCCACCTAGAGCGGAAGGGTTGTGCTATATTGGATTTATCAATTAATGATTAAAAAATGACAGCAAAGGATGAAATAATAAATGAAGAAAGCTTTATTACTATCAGCATCATCATTAACTCTATTAACAGCATTGAATGGTGTTGCATCTGCAGAACAAACGCATGTAGTTAAAGAAGATGCTAAGTTAAGCGAAGTTGCAGCTTTGTTTGCCACTACTACTGATGAAATTAAATCACTTAATAAATTAAGCCAAGACGAAGTTAAAAAAGACACTGCTTTAGTATTACCTGACACAGACGTTGTAGAAGTTAAAGCAGGAGACACTTTAAAATCAATCGCAGCAGCACATAAAATCTCTTTAGATCAATTATACAAATTAAACCCAGGCGTGACACACATCATTTTACCTGGCGATATTTTAGCAGTTTCTGACAAAGGTGCAGCGCATTTAGAAGCGTTACATACTGGTAAAGCTGTACCACAAACAGAACAAAAATCTGGTCAAGCAACAGCAAACTATGATGCACCAGCACACACAACATCAGCTCCTGTAAACTACACTGCTGATGCAGCTTATAACACAAGCTACACTAGTTATGAAGCACCATCTTATAACTATTCACAATCATATAGTGCACCAACAACGTCTTATAGTGCACCTTCATATCAAACAAGTGCACCATCTTACTATTCAGGTGCAAACCTTTACACAGCAGGTCAATGTACTTCATACGCATTCGATCGTGCAGGCGGTAAAGTAGGTTCAACTTGGGGTAACGCAAATAACTGGGCAAACGCAGCGGCAGCAGCGGGACACACAGTAAACAATATTCCAGCAGCAGGTTCAATCATGCAATCTTCTGCAGGTGCTTACGGTCACGTAGCATATGTTGAAGGTGTTAACAGCGACGGTTCAGTTCGTGTATCTGAAATGAACTACGGCTATGGTCCAGGTGTCGTAACTTCACGTACGATTTCAGCTGGTCAAGCAAGCGGTTATAACTTCATTCACTAATTTAAAAACGATTCGCACTGTTCTCTATTGAGAGGATGGTGCTTTTTTTATTGGTTCAAGTGAAATGTAAAGGTTAAGTAAATCGGAAATAAATGCTTTAAATTACAGAAAGAAAAATGGTAAAGTTAAAGCAACTTCAGACATTGTGTGAAGGAAAACCACATACATTATTATAAAGTTCATAAATATAAACTCTTTATTCGTTATATTTCCGCTAGTAAAAGAAAAATGTTTTAATAAAATTGAAAGTAATCGTGATAAAGTGCTTGATATATATTCGTGTATGCGGGTATAATATTTGATTAAATAGATAAGGGGTGAGCTCAACGTGGGTGTACATCAATATTTTAAAAGATTATCTGATTTAGAAAAGCTGATACGCTTGCCTGGTAAATTCAAGTATTTTGAGCATAATGTAGCAGCACATTCATTTAAAGTAACGAAAATAGCGCAATACTTAGCCACAGTAGAAGAACATCATGGCAATGAAATTGATTGGAAAAGTTTATATGAAAAAGCTTTGAATCATGACTTTGCGGAAGTATTTACAGGGGATATTAAAACGCCTGTGAAATATGCCAGCCGTGATTTGAAGAAATTGTTCTCGCAAGTGGAAGAAGAGATGGTAGATAATTTTATTAGAGAAGAATTTCCGGAAGAATATCAAGATGTTTACAGAGAACGTCTGCAAGAAGGCAAAGATGATTCTTTAGAAGGTCAAATTTTGGCAGTAGCTGATAAAATCGACTTGTTATATGAAACATTTGGTGAAATTCAAAAGCGTAATCCAGACTCACTTTTCTTTGAAATTTATGAAATGTCTTTAGAAACCATTATGCAGTTTGATCACTTAGTGTCCGTTCAAGATTTTATCGAGAACGTCATCCCTGAAATGTTAACGGAAAACTTCATTCCACGTTCAGAGTTACGAGAATTAACAATGTCGATTTTAAATAAAAGAGACGGGTGACCGCTTATGCTTCTCATTTGGTATCTTTGTGCCTCATTTTTCCCATGCATACTTGTTGTACTATTTAGTGTAGTAACGAAAAATAAATGGGTCGGCGCAATTGTGACATTAATGCTGATCGGCGGTTCTATATATAAAGGATTCTTTCATAGTGAATGGATTATTTTTATAGATGTTGTATCTCTGCTGGCTGGTTTTGTGATTGTAGATCAATTGCGTCTTCATAAACAGCATGAAGATGATCGTTGAATAGAAATGAAACAGGTGCTTGTCTAAAAAAGACAAGTGCTTTTTGTTTGGGGAAAAAGAGTAGTTTTACGAACAGATGTTTGTATCTTTTTGACAGAATCTGTTACAATATATAGTGATGTAAAAAGTTTGAAATAGAGTAATTGAGAGTATAGAAAGACTAAATAGAACGATGAAATGAGATTTTGAGAAGTTGCGAATTAACCAGCTTAATTGCAATCTCAACATGAAGTATATGGTTGGGACAGACGATAAGTGTCTCAACCTATTTATATTTTAAAACTCATATTTTTCTATAGAAGTGTCAATAAAGGAGGATACCGAATTTTATGGAACATCATCCATTTAAAATTGTTTCTGAGTTTACCCCGCAAGGTGACCAACCAGCCGCTATCGAAAAAATTTCAAAGGGTATTAAAGAAGGTAAACGTCACCAAACGTTACTCGGAGCAACAGGTACAGGTAAGACCTTTACGATGAGTAATGTCATTCAACAAGCGGGCAAACCGACATTAGTATTAGCCCATAACAAGACCTTAGCTGGTCAATTATATAATGAGTTCAAAGAATTTTTCCCGGAAAATAGAGTAGAGTACTTTGTCAGCTTCTATGATTATTATCAACCAGAAGCTTATGTGCCATCTACTGACACATTTATCGAAAAAGATGCGACAATCAATGATGAAATTGACCAATTACGTCACTCAGCAACAAGTTCACTCTTTGAGCGTGACGATGTCATTGTTGTTGCCAGTGTCAGCAGTATCTTCGGTTTAGGGGATCCTTCTGAATATAGCAGTTTAGTAGTTAACGTCCGTCAAGGAATGGAAATGGATCGCAGTCAATTTCTACGTGCATTAGTAGATATTCAATATTCAAGAAACGACATCGACTTTAAACGCGGGACATTCAGAGTTCGCGGTGATGTAGTAGAAGTCTTCCCGGCGTCTCGAGATGAAATGTGTATCCGTGTAGAATTCTTCGGTGATGAAATTGATCGTATCAGCGAAGTAAACTATTTAACAGGTGAAGTATTACGTGAAAGAGAACACTTCTCTATCTTCCCGGCATCCCACTTCGTAACTAGAGATGAAAAATTGGAATTAGCGATTCAACGTATCGAAAAAGAATTAGCAGATCGCTTAAAGTATTTAAGAGAGAATAATAAATTATTAGAAGCGCAACGCTTAGAACAACGTACGAACTATGACCTTGAAATGATGAGAGAGATGGGCTTTTGTTCAGGAATTGAGAACTATTCAGTCCACTTGAGTTTAAGAGATTATGGTTCAACACCGTATACGTTATTAGATTATTTCGGTGATGACTGGTTAATTATGATTGATGAATCTCACGTTACATTACCACAAGTCAGAGGGATGTATAACGGAGATAAAGCACGTAAACAAGTTTTAGTTGACCATGGTTTCAGACTTCCGAGTGCTTTGGATAACCGTCCATTAACATTCGAAGAGTTTGAGAAGAAAGCACATCAATTAGTTTATGTGACTGCGACACCTGGGCCTTATGAACTAGAACATTCAGATGAAGTTGTTGAGCAAATTATTCGACCAACGGGCTTATTAGACCCTAAAATAGATGTCCGTCCGACGAAGAATCAAATTGATGATTTATTAAGTGAAATTCAAGATAGAATTGATAAAAATGAACGTGTACTCATTACAACGTTAACGAAAAAGATGAGTGAAGATTTAACGACTTATATGAAAGAAGCGGGAATTAAAGTCAATTACCTGCATTCAGAAATAAAAACATTAGAACGAATTGAAATCATTCGTGACTTACGTATGGGTACGTATGATGCGGTTGTCGGTATTAACTTACTAAGAGAAGGTATCGATATCCCAGAAGTTTCTTTAGTTGTAATTTTAGATGCGGATAAAGAAGGTTTCTTACGTTCTAACCGTTCATTAATTCAAACCATCGGCCGTGCTGCGCGTAATGAGCATGGTGAAGTAATCATGTATGCGGATAAGATTACAGATTCTATGCAGTATGCGATTGATGAAACAGAGCGTCGTCGTAAAATTCAACAAGCATACAACGAAGAACATGGTATTACACCGAAAACAATTCGTAAGAAAATCCATGACGTTATTAGTGCGACAGTGGAAACAGATGAAGAAAATGAAAAAGAACAAAAAGTCGTACCTAAGAAATTAACGAAAAAAGAACGTGAAAAAACAATTGAAAATATAGAAAAAGAAATGAAACAAGCAGCGAAAGACTTAGACTTTGAGCGAGCAACAGAGCTAAGAGACATGTTGTTTGAACTGAAAGCAGAAGGGTGAGGTGACATGTGTGAGTAAGAAAGATCCATCTATTGTGGTCAAAGGTGCACGTGAAAATAATTTAAAAAGTGTCAATGTGGAATTGCCTAAAAATAAATTGATTGTGATGACTGGACTATCAGGTTCAGGTAAGTCATCTTTGGCTTTCGACACGATTTATGCAGAAGGTCAACGTCGTTATGTAGAATCATTAAGTGCTTACGCACGTCAATTCTTAGGACAAATGGATAAGCCGGATGTTGATACGATTGAAGGGTTATCTCCGGCAATTTCGATTGACCAAAAAACGACAAGTAAAAACCCGAGATCTACGGTTGCGACGGTAACAGAAATTTATGATTATATTCGTTTATTATATGCACGTGTCGGAAAAGCATTTTGTCCACATCATGGTATTGAAATTGAATCACAAACAGTACAACAAATGGCTGACCGTATTTTAGAGTTAGAAGAACGTACTAAAATTCAGTTGATGGCACCAATTGTGAATCACCGCAAAGGTTCACATGAAAAACTGCTTCAAGATATCAGTAAAAAAGGTTATGTACGTGTCAGAGTAGATGGTGACATTCATGATATCAATGATGTGCCAGAACTAGATAAGAATAAAAATCATACGATTGAAGTTGTTGTTGACCGTCTTGTGGTGAAAGAAGGTATTGAATCACGTCTGGCTGACTCTATTGAAACAGCGTTAGAACTGGCAGAAGGGAACTTAACAGTCGATGTGATTGGCGGAGAACCTTTAAAATTCTCTGAAAATCATGCTTGTCCGATTTGCGGATTCAGCATTGGTGAGTTAGAACCGCGTATGTTCAGTTTCAACAGCCCATTCGGTGCATGTCCAACATGTGATGGTTTAGGACAAAAATTAAAAGTAGACGTAGATTTGGTTATTCCAGATCCGAATGTATCGTTACGTGAAGGTGCGATTGTACCTTGGGAACCAAAAAGTTCTGACTTCTATCCGACATTATTAAAACGTGTCGCAGAAGTGTATAAAATTGATATGGACAGACCGTTTAAAAAATTAACCGACCGTCAAAAAGATATCATTTTATACGGTTCAAAAGGTAAAGAGATTACTTTTACTTTCGAACAACGTAATGGTGCATCACGCACAAGAACGATGGAGTTTGAAGGCGTTGTGCCGAACATTGAACGTCGTTATCATGAATCTCCATCAGAATATGTTCGTGAAATGATGCAGAAATATATGACGGAATTACCTTGTGAAACATGTCATGGTAAACGTTTAAGCCAAGAAGCATTATCTGTGTATGTTTCAGGTTTGAATATCGGAGAAGTTGTAGAGTATTCCATTAAAGAAGCGTTGCATTTCTTCGAAAATATCGATTTATCTGAACAAGACCGAAAGATTGCAGATTTAATCTTGAAAGAAATTATCTCAAGATTGTATTTCTTAAATAACGTTGGTTTAGATTATTTAACGTTAAATCGTTCATCAGGTACATTATCTGGTGGTGAAGCGCAACGTATTCGTTTAGCCACACAAATCGGTTCACGTTTAACGGGCGTATTATATGTGTTAGATGAGCCTTCTATTGGTTTACATCAAAGAGATAATGACCGTTTAATCAACACATTGAAAGAAATGCGTGATTTAGGTAATACGCTGATTGTGGTTGAACATGATGATGATACGATGAGAGAAGCGGATTATCTTGTAGACGTAGGTCCTGGTGCCGGCGATTACGGGGGTGAAATTGTCGCAGCAGGTACACCAAAACAAGTTATGCGTAATTCTAAATCATTAACAGGTCAGTATCTGAGCGGTAAGAAACGTATTGAAGTCCCAGAACATCGCAGACCTGTGACAGACCGTAAACTAAAAGTACGCGGTGCCAGCAGTAACAATTTAAAAGACGTAGATGTAGACTTCCCGCTTTCTACAATGACTGTTGTTACAGGTGTTTCTGGGTCAGGTAAAAGTTCATTAGTGAACGAAGTGCTGTATAAAACATTGGCACAAAAATTAAACCGTTCGAAAATCAGACCAGGTAAAGTGGATAAAATTGAAGGTATCGATCAACTTGATAAAGTGATTGATATTGACCAATCTCCGATTGGACGTACACCACGTTCAAACCCAGCAACTTACACAGGCGTTTTTGATGATATCCGTGATGTTTTCGCATCAACAAACGAAGCGAAAATCAGAGGGTATCAAAAAGGACGTTTCAGCTTTAACGTTAAAGGTGGACGTTGTGAAGCATGTAAAGGTGACGGGATTATCAAAATTGAAATGCATTTCTTACCAGATGTGTATGTACCTTGTGAAGTATGTGGTGGTAAACGCTATAACCGTGAAACGTTAGAAGTGACTTATAAAGGTAAAAATATCTCTGAAGTATTAGAAATGACCGCTGAAGATGCGACACATTTCTTTGAAAATATCCCTAAAATCAAACGTAAGCTACAAACATTAGTCGATGTTGGTTTAGGTTACGTGAAGCTCGGCCAACCTGCGACGACATTGTCAGGCGGGGAAGCTCAGCGTGTGAAACTCGCATCAGAACTGCATAAACGTTCAACAGGCCGTTCTATCTATATCTTAGATGAACCAACAACAGGTCTGCATGTGGATGACATTCGTCGTTTATTAAAAGTATTGAACCGTATTGTAGATAACGGAGATACTGTTGTGATTATTGAACATAACTTGGATGTCATAAAAACAGCAGATTACTTGATTGATTTAGGTCCTGAAGGCGGCGATGGCGGAGGAACAATCGTTGCGACAGGTACACCTGAAGAAATCGCCGCATCTCCAGATTCTTATACAGGCAAATATTTGAAAACAGTATTAGAACGTGATGCAGCACAAACAAGTCAATAACCAGATTAAGACATTTCACTTAAAGCAGTGGAGTGTCTTTTTTTATGACTTCAAAGAAAAAAGTTTGATTTTTGAACACATATAAGAAATGATAAGATGAATAGAGATAAAACCAATAACGTTTCTGCATTCTTTTTTGATATGATAGAGATGAGCATATAACGAAGAATGTTGATTGAGGTGAAAATATGTTAAGTGCTAGAGCTATAGTAAACAGATTCAAGTTAAATTTAGTAGCCGGAGAAGAAGGATTGGATCGTCCGATTCATAATACAGATATTTCACGCCCAGGTTTGGAAATGGCGGGGTACTTTTCGCATTATGCGTCTGACCGTATTCAATTATTAGGGACAACTGAATTATCATTTTATAATTTATTACCAGATAAAGAACGACAAGGCAGATTACGTAAGTTATGCCGTCCTGATACACCGGCAATTATCGTTACACGTGATATTGAGCCGCCAGAAGAATTAGTCAATGCGGCACAAGAGCTCAGTGTACCATTACTCACATCTAAAGATGCGACAACAAGTTTAATGAGCCGATTAACTACATATCTTGAACATGAACTTGCGAAAACAACATCTTTACATGGTGTATTAGTAGACGTATATGGTGTAGGTGTTTTAATTACTGGTGATTCTGGTATCGGTAAAAGTGAAACAGCGTTAGAGTTAGTAAAACGTGGACACCGTCTTGTTGCGGATGATAATGTGGAGATTCGTGAAATCACGAAAGATGAATTGATTGGTAAACCGCCGAAATTAATCGAACATTTATTAGAAATCAGAGGACTTGGGATTATTAACGTAATGACGTTATTTGGTGCAGGTTCGATTTTGACAGAGAAGAAAATCGGTTTGAATATCAATTTGGAAAACTGGGATAAAGATAAGCTATACGACCGTGTAGGTTTGAATGAAGAAACCTTACGTATTTTAGATACTGAAATCACAAAGAAAACAATTCCGGTAAGACCGGGTAGAAATGTGGCAGTTATTATTGAAGTTGCGGCGATGAATTATCGCTTGAACATTATGGGCATCAATACAGCTGAAGAATTTAACGAACGTTTAAATGCCGAAATACTTAGAAAAAATGAACACAAAGAGGAGTAAGCTAGATGTTGTTTAACTTAGGTTATATTGATCCGGTGGCCTTCAGCTTAGGCCCGATTGATGTGCGATGGTATGGGATTATTATTGCCTTCGGCATCTTATTAGGTTATTTTATTGCGCAGGCGACCGCAAAGAAAGTAGGCTATCATCAAGATGCATTGATTGATATTATCTTTTGGAGTGCTATTTTCGGCTTTGTGGCAGCACGGATTTATTTCGTGATTTTCCAATGGCCATACTACGCCGCAAATCCTTCAGAGATACCGATGATATGGCATGGCGGCATCGCCATTCATGGTGGTTTGATTGGTGGATTTATCACAGGCATTATTGTGTGTAAAATGAACAATCATAACCCTTGGCAAATTGGAGATATTGTTGCACCAAGTATTATCTTAGCGCAAGGTATTGGACGTTGGGGGAACTTTATGAACCATGAAGCACATGGGGGACCTGTGTCTCAAAGTTTCCTAGAGAACCTTCATATTCCAAGATTTATTATTGATAATATGTATATTGATGGCCAGTACTATCAACCGACTTTCTTATATGAATCAGTTTGGGATGTGCTCGGCTTTGCGTTATTACTATTTTTACGTAAGCACTTAAGAATTGGTGAAACATTCTTCTTATACTTGATTTGGTATTCAATCGGCAGATTCTTTGTCGAAGGTATGCGTACAGATAGTTTAATGTTGACAAGCAATATCAGAGTGGCACAGGTGATGTCTGTTATCTTGATTATTATCAGTGTCGTTATGATTATCTATCGTCGAATGAAGAAACAACCACCTAAATTTAAAGATGCCAGAAACTTGGCATGGCCGAAATAAGAGGAGATTAAATGAGACGTTATAAAAAAGTAGCGGGCAGTCAATCGCAGATTAATCCGCTTTGGAGAATGTATCATTTTATCACAGTGAAAAAAGCGTTTAGACAAACGATTATGATTGAAATTGCACGGTATATTCCATCGTTGAAATTAAAACGATGGATTTACCGTGCTTGTTTAGGTATGCAAGTTGGAAAGCACACAGCTTTTGCCTATAAAGTGATGCCGGATATCTTATATCCGCATCTAATTCAAGTTGGAGATAATTGTGTGATAGGGTATAATACAACAATATTGACCCATGAATTTTTAGTTTCAGAGTTGAGAGTGGGAAAAGTTGAAATCGGTCATCATACATTAATCGGTGCCAATGTGACAATTTTACCTGGGGTTAAAATTGGTAGTCATGTCAAAATCGGTGCAGGTACGGTAGTTAATAAAGATGTACCAGATGGCGCTTTAGCTTTCGGCAATCCCATGCAGATCAGATTATAAGTGAGAGGAGGGGCAATACAATGACATCAGAACCATCTAAAAAAGTGATTCCAATGACGCAAGATGCATCACTTTTTAAACGACTGGCAGCGTCAAAACTAAAACATAGAGATTATCAAAAAGCCGCAGAGTACTATCATAAAGTCCTTGAATTGTCGCCTTCTGACTTTGAAGCGCTTCAAGATTATACAACCGCACTGACTGAAGTGGGTCAAGCTAAGCAAGTTGTTGGACGTTATTATGATTTCATTGCGAAAGGTGAACATGTAGAATCATCCTATTATCAACTCAGTCAAATATATACGAATTTACAAGATCCGAATAAAGCATTTTGTTTCGGGATGAATTATGTGCTGCTGTCAGAGGATGAAGACTATAGAAAAGAACTAGAAGAAACCTTTGAAGTTGTCTATAAGGATGTAGATGTACTTGAAAAAGAGAGCCAAGTATTCGCAGTTCAGATTATTTTTCAATATCTTTTCTCTCAAGGAAAGTTAGAAGAAGCGAAAAAGTTTATTCAACGCCAAGAAATGACAGTACGTACGCATGAAAGTGTACGCAATTTATTAGCAATGATACATCTGTATTTAGGAAACTATGATATCGCACGTAATATGTTGAAACAGCTTTTAAAAGAAAATCAGACGGATGTTTATGCATTATGTCATTATACGTTATTACTTTATAACACAAATGACAAAGCTTATCCGAACTATCTGCAATCATTGTCTAAAGTTGTACCAATGAATGATGAAGAAAGTTTCAAACTTGGTATTGTCCTCAGCTATCTACAAAAGTTCAGTGCTTCGCAAAAATTATTGTATCCTTTGTTTAAAAAAGGTAAATTCATTTCCATGCAAATGTTTCATGCGTTAAGCGTCAACTTTTATCACCTGGGAAATAAAGAGCAAAGTAAGGTGTTTTGGGAAAAGCTTGAAGCAATGACAGATACACCTCCAGGACCGCCACCTTGGTTGATTTCTGAGAAAAATCTCTATTTCCATTCGCATATTGCGCCGCTATTAATTAGTGAAGACAGCCATGAACGTATTTATGGGATTTTCTTATTAGAACAGATGAATGGCAGAGAACTATTAATTACAGAAGAAATTTGGAATGTATTAGAAACGATGAATGAATACGAAAAACTATATCTGACATATTTGATAAAAGGATTGAAATTAGTCAAATTAGATTTCATTCATCGAGGCATGTTAACCTTGTATGAGAAAGAGGCTTTAAGAGAATATCAATCTTTATTTGTACATTGGATTGATCGTGCTGAAGGAATCATTGCGCAAGAATATGATTTGGAAAAAGTAGAAGGGTATGTGGCAGCGTGTGTATATCTCTTCTTTAAAACACGACCCGATGCTTATACGAAAAAAGCTATTACAGAATGGTTCGGTATATCTATGTACCGTTTGAATAAATCAATTGAAATTCTACTAGAAGTTTAAAAGTTGTGTATGTAAAATAGTACAATTCACAATTTGAGCATAAAAGTATATTTCAAGAAAGCTCTATCTTATAATGAGTGTGATTAAATACTAGGAGGCAAGAAGAATGACTAAACAACAACCTGATTATGATGTTGTAATTATCGGCGCAGGCCCAGCAGGTATGACTGCAGCCGTATATGCTTCTCGCGCGGACTTAAAAACTGTAATGATCGAACGTGGTGTGCCAGGCGGACAAATGGCAAACACTGAAGATGTTGAAAACTTCCCAGGATTCGAATCAATTTCTGGTCCTGACTTATCAACAAAAATGTTTGATCATGCGCAAAAATTCGGCGCTGTTTATCAGTACGGCGATATTAAAGCGATTGAAGATAAAGGCGATATTAAAGAAGTCTTTTATGGAGATAAATCTGTTACTGCATATGCGGTGATTATCGCAACAGGTGCAGAATACAAAAAAATCGGTGTGCCAGGTGAAGAAGAACTTGGCGGCCGCGGTGTAAGTTACTGTGCAGTATGTGACGGTGCATTCTTCAAAGGCAAAAACTTATACGTTATCGGCGGTGGAGACTCTGCAGTAGAAGAAGGTAACTTCTTAACTAAATTTGCGGACAGTGTTACTGTCGTTCACCGTAGAGATAAATTACGTGCACAAAAAATCTTACAAGATCGTGCATTCAAAAACGAAAAAATGCACTTTATCTGGAATCACACATTAGCATCTATTAATGAAAAAGACGGTAAAGTCGGCTCAGTTACTTTACAATCTACAGTAGATGGTAAAGAAGAAACATTAGACGCTGATGGTGTATTCGTTTATATCGGTATGAAACCTTTAACTGCACCGATTGTTGATTTAGGTATCACAAACGAAGCAGGTTACATCGTAACAAACGAAGAAATGGAAACAAAAGTTCCTGGTATCTTCGCAGCAGGCGATGTGCGTGAAAAAGGTTTACGACAAATCGTTACAGCTACTGGAGACGGTAGTATCGCAGCTCAAAATGCGCAAGGCTATATCGAAGAATTGAAAGATAAACTAGAAGCAGAAGAAGCATAATAAAAAAACGAAGAAGGTTTGAGTAGTGCATGAAGCGGTTTAAACCATGCATCTATTCAAACCTTTTTACATATTCCATAGTAATCATGTTCAAGTTAGAATGTAATATGATACTATGATAAAGATAAGGATATTATGAGCGAATTAATTACAGGATGGTGTCGTTATGCAACATGAAGAAAATGAAGTCGTAAATAAGAGTGAATTATTAGTGGTTACTGGTATGTCGGGGGCTGGGAAGTCTGTAGTTTTACAGAGTTTAGAAGATTTAGGGTACTTTTGTGTAGACAATTTACCACCGATTTTACTGCCGAAATTTGTGGAGTTGATGGAGCAAGGCACACCATCTTTACAAAAAGTAGCAATTGCGATTGATTTACGCGGTCGCGAATTTTTCAAATCCTTAGTAAAAGAAGTAGATTTTTTACGCAGCAAGAATCGCATTATAGTAGACGTGATGTTTGTCGAGGCAAGTGAAGCAAAATTAATTTCAAGATATAAAGAAACACGCCGTGCACACCCATTAAGTGATAACGGTCAAAATTCATTGATTAATTCTATTAGAGAAGAACGTCAATCATTATCTGAAATCCGTAGTTTTGCGAACTTTGTCATAGATACAACAGACTTAAATCCAAAAGAATTACGTGCAAAAATAAACAAATTGTTTAATAGAGATGATATCGAAACATTTAGTATTAGTGTAACGAGCTTTGGCTTCAAACATGGCATCCAACAAGATGCAGATTTAGTCTTTGATGTGAGATTCTTACCGAATCCATTTTATGTAAAAGAGTTACGTCCTTTAACCGGTAATGATGACGCTGTATATCAATATGTCATGAAATGGCAAGAAACAGCCATCTTTTATGATAAGTTATTAGACTTATTGAAATTTATGATTCCGGGCTATAAAAAAGAAGGCAAGACACAATTAGTGATTGCGATCGGATGTACAGGCGGACAGCATCGTTCTGTTGCCTTAGCGAAACGATTAGCCGAAGACTTGAATGATAGTTACGACTATAATGTTTACGTTCATCATAGAGATGCACATATCGAAAGTGGCGAGAGAAATGAAAAAGCTTAAAATCGTATTAATCGGGGGCGGTACAGGTTTATCTGTATTGGCTCGTGGTTTAAAAGATTATCCTATCGATATTACCGCAATTGTGACGGTAGCAGACGATGGGGGAAGTACAGGTAAAATCAGAAGTGAAATGGACATTCCCGCTCCTGGGGATATCCGTAACGTTATTGCGGCCTTAAGTGATACAGAACCGACTTTAAAGGAGCTGTTTCAGTACCGCTTCAAAGAGAATCAAGTGGAAGGTCATTCAGTAGGAAACCTATTGATTGCGGCACTGACAAATATTATGGATGACTTTGGTCATGCGGTTAAAGAATTAAGTAAAATTTTAAATATCAAAGGACGCGTGATTCCTTCAACAAATTCTAGTATTCGTTTAAATGCGGAGATGGAAGATGGTGAAATCGTGTATGGTGAGTCTAATATACCGAAGCGTCAAAAAACAATTAAGCGTGTCTTTATAGAGCCTGCAGATGTGCAGCCGATGGAAGAAGCGGTAGAGGCATTAGAAGATGCAGACTTAATCGTATTAGGCCCTGGTTCATTGTATACGAGCGTAATTTCCAATTTATGTGTGCCAGGTATCGGTGAAGCGATTGTGGATAGTGCGGCACCTAAAGTTTATGTTTCAAACGTGATGACGCAACATGGCGAAACAGATCATTTTGATGTGATGGATCATATTCAAGCAATGCATAATCACATGAAAACAAATTTTATTGATTATGTGATTTGTTGTGAGAATCATCAGTACAGTAAAGACATTTTAGAAAATTACCATAAAGAACAGGCAGAACCTGTGACTTATCATAAAGAATCGATTGAAGCGGCAGGTATTGAACCGATTACTGCACAAGATTTAGTCCATGTTTCTTCGAAAAATCGTGTGCGCCATAATACAACACGCTTAGCACGCATGATTTATGAATTGGCACTTGATTTAACAAGCACAATCCAATTTAATCCGAAAAATAGAAAATTTTAAAGAAGGGAATGGCGCGGCATGAGCTTTGCATCAGACATGAAAAATGAATTGACAAGAATCGATGTCGATGATAAAAATGCGCGAGCGGAACTTAGCGCATTGATACGGATGAATGGTGCACTCAGTTTGTCGAATCAGCAATTTGTCATCAATGTACAAACTGAAAATGCGACAACAGCCAGACGTATATACTCTCTGATTAAGAAAGTATTTAATATTGAAGTTGAAATTCTTGTTCGAAAGAAAATGAAGCTGAAGAAGAACAACATTTATATCTGCAGAACGAAAATGAAGTCTCGTGAAATCTTACATGAACTTGGTATCTTAAAAGACGGTGTGTTTACACACGCTATTGATTTAGATTTGATTCGTGACGATGAAATGAGACGAAGTTATTTACGCGGTGCATTCTTAGCTGGCGGTTCTGTGAATAATCCAGAAACATCTTCTTATCATTTAGAAATATTTTCTTTATACGAAAGCCATTCAGAAGGCTTAACTGCTTTAATGAATGAATATGAATTGAATGCGAAACATTTAGAACGTAAAAAAGGAAATATCGTTTATTTGAAAGAAGCGGAGAAAATCTCTGATTTCTTGAGTTTAATCGGAGGTTATCAAGCGATGTTGAAATTTGAAGATGTGCGTATTGTCAGAGATATGCGTAATTCAGTAAATCGCTTAGTAAACTGTGAAACAGCTAATTTAAACAAAACAGTTAGTGCAGCGATGAAGCAAGTTGAAAGTATTCAGTTGATTGATCAAGAAATCGGCATTGAAAACTTACCAGACCGTTTAAGAGAAATTGCGAAATTGCGTGTGGAAAATCAAGATGTCTCTCTAAAAGAATTAGGAGAAATGGTTTCTACAGGCACAATTTCGAAATCAGGTGTTAATCATCGTTTACGTAAGTTGAATGAGTTAGCAGATAAGATTAGAAGCGGTGAACATATTGAAATGTGATAAAGAAAAGCAGTCACTCATTTGAAAATTGAAATGAGTGACTGCTTTTTATCGTTATTGATCTACGACTGATTTTTTCGGAATTCCTAAAGCTATAATAAAGCCGATGAAATTCACGATTGATAATACAATGAACATCATTTTAAATGACTGCATATTGTTTAACAACTGCATAGACAATACAGGTGCAATCGCTGTACCGATAAATAACATAAAGGTATTGATAGATAAGAAGAAGCCTTTATCTTTAGTAGTCAGTAGACCGATTTGTGATATCACAGAAGGAATCACAAAAGAGATACCTGCGATAAAGATAACACTGAATAATGTGATGATAATGAGATTGTGCGTCACGCCCATCAGTATCAATGAGATACCTGCAGTGATTAATGAGATTAGAATAATACGTTTTACACCGATGAAATCACTTAAGCGACCTGCAGATAACGCTAATAACATACCAATTAAACCAAATAGCTTCACTGATGATATTGTCGTTAAATCAGCGTTGATTGGGTCAGATGTCAAATATTCATTTAGCAGAGCATACATAGAAACAAATGACGTTAAGATAGTTAATGAAACAAAGAAACATAATACAATGCCTTTATTATCAAAAATATGTCTCATGTTTTTAAAGAACACTGAGAATTTTGTATCAGGCATATGATAAGGACTTTTCGGAATAGCTCGGTAAATCCAAACAATCAGCAATAAGTAAACAACAGTCAATACGAAGTAAACGATACGCCAACTCATATGTGCGGCGATAATATCACTTAAGTTTTGACCGATAACACCAGATAACATGAAACTGGTACTAATAAAACTGATTGCGGTAACACGTTTATGAATAGGGAACACTTCTGTCACATATGTTAATGACACAGGTGAGAAGCTTGCGGTAGCTATTCCTTGTAAAACACGTACAATCAGTAATAGCGCAAAGTTATGAATAAAGCCGATCGCAAAAGTTGTAAGTGTGAGCATAGCCAAGCCGATTAATATGACCTTCTTCTTACCAAACTTGTCGGCAATGATTCCATAAAACATACAGCTGACTGAATAAGAAACTGAGAATACCACACCGATTAATGTTGTGGCACCTTCGCTTAAATGTAATTCTTTCCCCATAATCGGCATTAAAGGAATGGCAGAGTAAAGACTGCACATAACCGCAATACCTGAAATAAAGAATACAGTCGTAATTAAATTATAATTGAGCGACGGTTGTTTCAAATATATCCTCCCTTTCTATGATGAATTGTTTAATAAAGATTATATTGATGAACCTTAATATAAGTGTATCGCATATATGTTGTGGAAGTGTGAAGATTGAAACAATGCTTGTTTCAAATTAAAAATGCATGATTCATTTTAACACAAACAAATTATAATGAAATAGATAGAAATATTATTGAAATATTGTGACAATAAGCTTTGGTCAAATAAAAATACCTTTCTCGTAAAATGAGAAAGGCATTTCAATCAATATTAAGATGTTGCGGGTTGTTGTGTATGTTTCTTATTGCGCATAAAGTCTATCGCAATACCAATTGCAGTTAAGATAATAAATGGTAGTAACCAAGCCAATCCTAAATCAGATAATGGCAAGAATTGATAGACTGCATTTAGTGGTTTGATCAGTTTAAATGTGTTGAAGATTTCAAGTACTGAAATAATTAATGTTGAAATCGTCGGTAAAATATAAGCGATTTTTAATTTTGTCGGAATCGCAATTGCGACAAATGAAATCAGTACCAACACAATAGAAATCGGATAAATAAATGTCAGTAATGGAACTGCGATTTGTAAAATCATGTTGAGCCCTAAGATTGAAATTAAGAATCCGACTACTGAGAATGACAGTACATAAGTCTTGTATGAAATTTGTGGGAACTTCTTCAATCCGAATGCAGAACTTGCGTTCACCAAGCCGATACAAGTTGTTAAACAAGCTAAAATTACAATCATACCGAATAAAATATTACCGAATGATCCGAATAATCGTACTGAATTATATGTTAGAATGCTTGCGCCATTATCAAAGCCTGGTTTGCTTGTCGTGATACCTAAGTATGCTAATGAGAAGTAAATCACTGTTAATAATAACGCTGAAATCAGACCTGATAAGATAACGTTTCTCACTATCTTTTTGCTGTCTGAAATACCCGCGAGTTTAAAGCTTTGTACGATAACGACTGAGAAGGCTAAAGCTGCTACTAAGTCCATTGTGTAGTAACCTTCTAAGATTCCTGAAATGAAAGGTGTTTCCGCATATTTATCATGTGGTTGTCCGACTTTTCCTTCAGGATTAATAATCGCTGCGATACATAAAGCACCAATAATCAATAATAGGGCAGGTGTTAAGATTTTCCCTAAGTTATCGACAATTTTTGTTGGGTATAAAGCGATTAACCCTACAACAATAAAGAATACAAGGGAGAAACCTACCAATGTCCATGTGTTGTGAATAGGCAGAATCGATTTTGCACCGATTTCATAAGCTACGTTCGCAGCACGTGGAATCCCGTATAGTGCCCCGATAGATAAATAAATACAAACTGCAAAAATAAACCCGAATTTAGGATGGACGCGGTCCCCGATAAACTCCACGCCACCATCATAATAGGCAATGACAATAACTGTGATGTAAGGTAATAAAATACCTGTAATCGCAAAACCTGTCATACCTGTCCACATATTGCTTTGCGCGGTATATCCGAGCATAGGTGGAAAAATCAAGTTGCCTGCTCCGAAGAATAACGAGAAGAGCATTAAACCTGATATTAGAATTACTTTTTTCATAATAACCTCCTGGTGTTGAAAACTTCTCTCTATTTACAAAAATTTCTGACAATTTATGTAGATGAATTTCTTTCAAACAAATAAACTTTAACACATTTCTAAATATTAAAAAAGCATATATTCAGATATTTTAGATGAAATGAAAGAAATTAATTGGAAATATCGTGTTAAAGGGAAAAGAGTAACTAAAAAATTGTAGAATTGATAATTTATTGCATGATTAATAAATTGGAGTTGGAGTGTAAAACCTATATATTGAAGAAGTGAGCCTAGTTTATTATTAGTGTAATGGATTACTACTTTGCTTTTAAGAGACTTCATTTCTTTTGAGGTTCATATTAGGAAGTTGAATTTAATTTCAAAAATGATGTAGTTCTTGCAAAATAAATGTGCTTGTACAAGCAACCAATGGTATTGTTGAAAAGTTAATGTTGAATCTAAAAAACTAATCATAAGAACAGGCTTTTGTATTTCATGGATTTGATTAAACTTTATTATGAAAGAAGTGAGTTATATGGCTACTAAAAGTTTTACAACTGAATATAAATTTACAGCTAAGTCAGTAGCCAATTTACTAAAAGCTATTGAACAACTTAAGTAATACTATTTGTTAATTGTTTCAAATTATATGCATAAAAATAATTATTTGAATATTTTAACTTACGCCGCTATTAGCGGTGTTTTTTATTAAAAGCTATTTTGATTTTTTAACAACTGCCCGATGACTTAAATAGCAAAATAAAAGAAACGCTGATACATCAACGTTTCAAAGGTTTCAAGTTAATTAATATTAACTACATAACCCCCTCGGAGGGAGAAAGTAGGTTGTTTTTCAATTTCTTTCATTATCAAAATGCCTTTATAAAAGGGGTTTTGGTTATACCATTATCATTCGTTTATACCGAACATCAATTTGTTTTCCCTAATTTTTCCTTATTATAAGTTGTCCATGAACTTAATAAACTGTTTATCTTCACGCTCATAAGTTTCTTCTAATAAGTGCAGGTAAACGGATTGTGTGACTAATGTTGAAGAATGTCCCAGTCGTTTTGAAATATATTGAACACTGTAACCATTATGAATTAACACAGAGGCGTGAGTATGTCTTAACGCATGTGTGGTGATACTTTTGATACCTAATTTCTTACAAGCATTGTTTAATGCTTTGTTAACCGATGCATTGGTTATTATAGAACCATTTTTTCCTGTAAATACATAACCGTTAATGTCTGATGGTCTTTTATTAATAAATTTTCTGACCTTGTTTAAGGTTTTTGTATCAATGCTTATAGTACGATCTGATGTCGTTGTTTTTGTACCGGGTAAATGTACTTTATTTTCGCCTATATAAAAATCATTACGTTTCATATTAGCAATTTCAGAGAATCGCCCACCTGTAACAAGTCCCATAAGCAGAACTAATGATGAAACACTGTCTTTTCCTTCAAGGTAGTGTTTCAACTTTTTATATTCAGTATGACTTATAAATTTTAATTCTTCGCTTTTACTGGGATTTCCACCGCTTAATTGTGCTTTGAATGTGGGATTGCGTAAAACTAATCCTTCGTGAATCGCTTGATGGAAACAATTACGAACGGAGCTATTTAATTTTCTCACGCCATCTATATTATGATTGCTACCATAATGATTTATGAATCGCTGGTAGTCTGATGGTTTTATGTCTTTTAGAAATGTATTTTTAAAATGCTTTTCAATATGATTATGCATTGAAACATAGCGTGTTAAAGTTTTTGCCGACACGTGGGGCTTCTTGTTAACCTCATACCACTGTTTGAAGTAGTCTGCAAAGATCACATCATTATTGATATTGTATCCGCGCTTTAAGTTATATTCCATATCATTCGCATGTACCTTTGCTTCTTGTTTCGTACGGAATCCGCCTTTTTGATACTTCTTATATTTACCGTCATCATCTTTGTATGAAATGATGTAGCGCCATGTTTTACCATTCTTTTGTTTTTCGAATGAAGCCATAAAATCACCTACTTAATATTCAAGTACTGTTTTAGGAAGTCGTCAAATTTATTAATAATATCTTCGTATGCTTCTTTGCTACCACTCATTTTATGTTTGCGTAACATTTGTAAGAGAATAGAAACAAACAATAAATTATTGTCTTCTGTTTTTTCTAATTCATAAAAATTATATATATTGTTGAAATAGTGAGTTTCAAAAAAAGATAAATCGTTGTTTATCAAATTAAATAAACTTTCTTTGATTTTTTCTTCTCTTCTACTTTTTGATTGAGATATTTTTTTTGACATTTTGAACATTTCTTCTTCTATTTCCTCATCTGTTAAATCTCCCATCATTTTGTTGCCACTAGTTAAATAAGCAACTGAAACCCCAAGCTTATTAGCAATTTTTTCCACAGTAGCTATTCCTAAATTTTTTCTTCCATTTTCAATATCGCTTAAATAAGACTGTGAAATTCCCATTTTTGTTGCTAGCTCACTTTGGGTGATGTTTCTTTCTTTTCGTATCTTTTTTATGTTATCGCCTATATTCATAATTATCACCTCAAATATTATAATAACAAATTGCTCATTGAAATTGAAAAAACTTTTTTGTAAAAAACTGTTGCAATTTTTACAACTGTATATTAACATATGTGTATATCGCCGATATCGATAAAATGTTCTGTTAACTACTTTTATTTTTACCTTTTTATATCGCCGATAATGATAAAAATAAGGAGGGTGAAAAGCATGACTATATTAATCAACTCAAATATTTTTAAGAAAGCGATGTTTTTAAAGGGATTGAACTTATCAGAATTATCAATTAAGACAGAAGTAAGTACAACGTATCTAAGTCAAATCGTTAATGGTAAGAAAGTACCTAGTCCAAAACTAGCAAAAAAGATTGCCAATGCTTTAGATGTTGAAATTGAAGATATTTTTGAGTTTGAACTAAAGGAGGTTTAACCAATGATTAAACAACTATTCAATAACAAAGAAATCCGATTTATTGAAAAAGACGGTGAATATTGGTCAGTAGCTGGAGATGTAGCGAAGGTATTAGGTTTTAGAGATAGTTACACAGCAATTAGAGTACTGCCTAATCATGTAAAGGATACACACAAAGTGCGTACCCTTGGTGGAGAACAATGTATGTCGGTTATTAACGAAAAAGGTATTTATCGTCTTGTAATGAGATCTAACAAAACTGAAGCTGAAGATTTCCAAGACTGGATTTGTGATGTGCTGGTTGAATTACGACAATCTACAGGACTTAAAGAATATGAAGTATTTCGCATGTTGGACAAAGAAAAGCAAAAAGAAGCGATGGATAATTTAAAGAATGGTATTGAAGTCATTTCTAGAAAAGATTATTGCAAAGCTCAAACAATTAGTAACAAAGCAGTTTCAAATGTGTTCGGCTTTCCTAAGATGGTTCAAAAGGAAGGAATGACAAAAGACATGCTGGAGTTAAGACAACAAGTATTAAATGACACAGTAGAATTCATGGTATTTGTTGATAAATATAATCTTCCTTTATCAGTTAGCAAACACATTTACGACAAATACAATGATAAACAACAAATGGCATAAGGAGATGACAAATATGCTGCAAGAAACAGATTACACAATCACACTACTCGAACATAAGACACTGTGGACGATGTACGATCTAATGGCGCATACGAACAAAAGCAGAAATACATTATTAAAAAAGTTGTTGTTGAACCCAAAACACCAATCGAAAATCGCAGAATTCACGCATGCACCAGCACATAAAAATGACCATTGGTCTTTTGTCGCTAAGTATATGAAGCAATACATCGAAGAAAATCACAATCGAATATTTTAGAAAGTAGGTAACTGACATGAAACAACAAGTGATTATTACGAAGTCGGCTATTGGTTGGTTCAACATCAAAGACACTAATCACAATCTATTACTCAACATTGCACCAGACGTTTTTAAAGAGCACTTCCCAGACGTCAGCGAAGATATTTACATCGCGTGCATGGAGTTGGATGTTAGCAGAATTTTAGAACTTAAAAATAAGAAAAAGGTAGGTAATTAGGAATGAACGAACAACAAATACAAGTGCTTGATGACATTTACAATACATTGATTGCAGTAAGTGACGATGTAGCAACCGAGTACAAACATAAGATTAAAGATGGCGTGAATGAATGGTATGAAACTGTGAGCCGTGAGAAACATTTAGAATCAATTATTCAGTGGGCGGTACAGCAGATTGAAAATAACTTTGAAATTGTGGAGGAAAATTAAAATGGATATTTCAGAAAATATAAAGAAAATGAAACAAATAACGCTTAAATATGGTGAAAGCAAATATGCACTAGGTCGTGCTATTGCACATCAGGAAATGTTAGACGCATTAGCATTATATATGGTGACACAATTATCAGATGAAAACGATGTGGAAGCGTTCGAGAAATTCCAAATGATGATTAGGGACGAGCTGGAAATTGAAGAGAAAAACACAAAAACATACTTGGACGAACTCGATGTACTACTAAATGACAAAGGGGAGAACGAATAATGAATTTTAAAATAGCTAACTTACTAAATGAAATTGAAATCATTAAAGGAAAGTTTGAGGACTTACTTATAACATTTATGTGGTTTGAACAGGAATATTTTACACATGATTCTGATCATAAATTAAACAAAGAAGAACTTAAAATTCATGGTTATAAATATCACGAACATCGTATTCAGATTACTCAAGCGATTGATTTAATGCAGATGTACACAAAAGAATTAGAAAAAGCGCTATCTGACGAAAGTTTGACGACCGAATCAGATAACGCGTAAAAATAACAATATACCAGAGCGAACAAAACTCTATAACTATATTATAGCAGTTTTTGCTCTGGTATTCATCAGAGGTGACAAAATGAATAAAATTAATTTGGAATATGATACTCAAGTGAGTATGGTGTGGTATGACAGTTTAGACGCTGGTTCTTTTAAACAATTCTCACAACCTAAGTGGAGTGAGCTTATTAATAGATTAGCTATACCACAAATAAATACCAATAAATATAGTCGCGGAGTTGCCGTTTATGGTGACCTTGCGGATAGTGATAAAGGTAAAAAATACCGTGCAGATAATAATGTGATCTATCGAGATGTATTGGTATTAGATTATGATGAAATTTCTGATTTAAAGGCATTAAATGAGGCATTTAAAGCACATTTAGGAGCATTTGCTTACTTTTGGCATACAAGTTATAGCCACCACACAGAAGCCCCTAGATTACGCTTATTTATTCCCTTAAATAAACGTATTAACGGCGAAGAGTATCGAAAGTATACAAAGGTGCTAGCTTCTAAGATAGGTCATAAAGTAGATGAGGGTTCATACCAACCTAGCAGAGCAATGGCATTACCCGTTATAAAAGATAAAAACCGTGCGTTTGTATATAGATTCAATGACGCTCCAATATTGGATTCTCCTACTATAGAAGGTTGGGCCAACGAGTTTAAACAAGAGGGTAAGCCTATTACCGTTTCATATCATAAAAAGCATAGTGCTGAACATTGGCAGAGTGTCTGTATGGGGGTAGGTGCTGGTGAACGAAACACAGTATTAACACAAATTATCGGATATTTATTGCGTAGATATGTAGATCCTAGCCTTGTATATGGTTTGGCTTATGGTTGGGCAAAGCAATGTACGCCGCCTATTGAAGATAAAGAAATTATCAAGACATTTAAAAGTATTTATTTGAGACACACGCGAAAGGAGTGATTAAATGGCCGAACTACCCACAGAAATTACAGAAATCGTCAATGATAGTAATGCCGCCGAGAGTATACCAACTAATTACCAAGTACGTGATAATGGCTGGTTATATAAAATGGTGGAAAAAGGTAGAGGTGACGATAAGCAAGTTGTTCCAATTTTAATCACTTCAACACCGCCATTTATTACTAAAAAGTATAAAGATATTGAAACAAACGAGTTTACTTATGAAATGACCTTTAATAATGGCGGAAGAACTTACCAGTTTCCCGTGTTCGCTCGTGATTTAGCAGACGCTACACACTTAATCGGACTAGCTAGCAGAGGTTTAGATGTAAACACTACAAATCGTACTGATCTTGTTAATTATATAAGCATGTATATGCGACTGAACCCGTTGCCTATAACAAATATAGTCACTCGATTAGGTCATGTAGGTAAATACTTTGTACATCCGTTGGATAGCGAAATTGAGTTGACGATTCATGAACAGGGTTATAAAAAAATTGCGAACCAATTCAAGACTAAAGGAACATTGCAAGGATACGCTGATAATGTTTTTAACCTTATATCCAATTCTTATCCCGCAATGATGTTATTGTATGCGTCTTGTGGCTCGATATTGCTGCATGACTTTGATGTAGAACCGTTTATCGTAGATTTAAGCGGGGCTAGTTCACGAGGCAAAACAACCGCTTTAAAGGTGGCTGGCAGTGTGTGGGGAACTTCAAACCTTATTAGTGAATGGAATACAACCAGAGTCAATATTGAACGTAAATCAGCATTCTTAAACAGCTATCCGCTTCTTTTAGACGACTCAAGAAAAGCGAACCCTTATATGATACCAGATGTTATATATCAATTCAGCGGTGGCCGTGAAAAAGGTCGTGGTAACAAGTCGAGTATTGAAGTGGAGAGAACATGGCAAAACATTATGCTTTCCACAGGTGAAACCTCTTTAGCGGATAGCGGCAATAAAAAAGCTGGTATCGGCGCTAGGGTTATTACATTGCAAGATGACCCGTTTAATAGTGAAGTATCTTTTATTGACTTATACGAGGGCATTAAC
This sequence comes from Staphylococcus simulans, assembly GCF_025561465.1. Taxonomy (NCBI): domain Bacteria; kingdom Bacillati; phylum Bacillota; class Bacilli; order Caryophanales; family Staphylococcaceae; genus Staphylococcus; species Staphylococcus simulans. The sequence continues at coordinate 2,181,960 of NZ_CP095100.1, read as the reverse complement.
AAGCATTACGGGACGTTAGGCATGGCTTTCATAGAACAATACCGTAAAAACAAAGAAAGCTACTACAACTCATTTAAAAGCCATGAGAAACGACTTATTGAAAAAGCTGGAACAAATGAAATTGTTGCAAGAATAGGAAGGGCTTTCGCTTTGTTACAGGTTGCTGGTGAAATCATCAATGATATTGAAGGGTTTCAACATGATCCCTACACCACGTTAGACCGAACCTATAATAAAATGCTGGAAACCAATAAGAACATTGATAAGCCTAAGCAGTTACTAGAAGAATTACTAGAAAAGTTGGATAGTGATAGAAACCATATCACTGGTGCAAATTATGGTGAAGTGTTAAACGGAACGGTCAAAGCAGTATTTAATAAAGGTTACTTATGTGTACTTACAAATACTGTTAGAGAACATCTTGGGCATGAATTACATTCTATCACTAAGCAGTGGCAAGAAAGAGGATATCTTGTAACTGGAAACGAAAGAATTGTAAAGCAAGTAAAAAACAAAGGCAGTTTATATCGTGGTTATGCAATAAAGACAAGTGTAATTGAAGATTTAGGTTTTGATTTTAAAAAAACAAGTTATTAACGGTAACACAAGTAACACATTGGTAACACATGATATTGCATAATGTGTTACCGCTCAAATGCTTGTGCTACAAGGGATATAACTAATCGGTAACACAAGTAACACATATTTTATAAACATATCCAAATATAGAGAGTTACGCATTTACTATATACCTTTTATATACGTATATATGGGTTAGAAAAAGCGTGTTACTTGTGTTACCAAATAATGAAACGACTTGATATGACTAGCTTCAAGCAGTAACACAGCACTTTGAAAAACGTGTTACTCGAGTGTTACTCAAGTGTTACCCTTATCAATTTCATTTAGAATATAGCGGCAGATAGTACCACAAGTACCACGTTTTTTATTAATAGTATAAATAGTTTTTGTACACGTACATTTTTGTTTAAACATTATCAATAGATATAAATATATATACTTCAAAAAATGAGTGGTACTGATGTGTGCCCATTCTATTTAACTAGGAGGGATAGTATGAAGTTCAAGTATCTTGATAGTAGTTGATTAATGTAGCATTCATTAAAGACTATGAAAGGGAGAGAGGTTGGATAGTGGTTGATGTTGTTCCTAAGATTTTCATAGAAAAGAGTTAATCCAGTTTTTAGAAAGAGATACAAAGAACAGTGTGATCAACACATACTTAAATAAAAATTTAGGATTTTTTAGAATTCTCTTTTATATCAATGCGGATGTAAGCTATAAAACATTTTCATTATCAAAATGAAGAAGGTGATTAAGTGAACCATAAACGTATTGCATATTTAATAGTTAAACGTTCACCGATACCAATACATTTAATGAATACAAAATATATTAATAAAGCAGTTCAACGATACGCAAGAAAGCGTGATGATTTTGAACTTATTAAAATGTATATTTATCAGATTAAAAGAAGAGAGGTACAACATGTTAGATCCTGCAAATGAATCTGTTAAACGTATATTTAAGTGTAACAATAGGAATGAATTATTAAATAAGTACTTTAAATTATTAGATGAATACTTTCTTTATAATTTTATTTTTTATGAAGAAGATAAAGACAACGAACGTATATATGGTTTTGTTGTTTATACTAAAATCAAATTAGGAGATGAAGTAAATGACAGGTTTTAAAGAACAATTCGGATATCAACTATCTAGCTTTGATGATATGGATATTAAAGGTTATGCCAGACTGTATCAAAAGGATATTGGTAAAGAGGTGGAATTGATTGAGCAAGGATTAAAGACATTAAGTATTACAGAATCAGAAGTATTATCACCAGAACAAATTAACAATAAACTATTAGGAGTGTTAAATATGAATGGAGTAAATCAATCAAGCAATACATGGGTAGGTACATTAACAAAACAATTAGTAAGTAGTGGAAATAACTTTAACATTAAAGAGTTACCGACTGCGCGTAAAGAAGTATTCAATGAATTATTAGTCAATGCCGAGTTACCTCAAACATTACGTGATGTGATTACTATTACGAATGATGAACATGTAGAGACATTACCTACACTAACGTACATTAAAGATAAGTTAGCTACGAATGGTATAGAACTATCACTTAATGGAAGTAGTAAATATTTTGATAGACGTGAAGGACATATCTATACAGAGGTATCAGATAGTGTAGTGCATGGCTCGGATAGAACATTAGATGAGTTACTTAAAGAAATATTTATTAATGAATGTGTTGCATATGAAACAACACTACTCTTAGACAAGAACAATGCTAGTGGTTTGATTGATAAAGATAACCAAGACCTATCACTTTACAATCAAGGAATCAAAGAAGTAAGTAACACATCAATGTATGATGGTATCAAACAGGCGATGAAAGATATACCACAAACATTCAGACGTAATGTATCAATTGTAATGAATACAGATCATCATGATAAGTTAATCAAAGAGTTAGCACAGATGGGATTAGGTGCGCTTGCAGGTGATTTAAACAAGCTGTTTAATGTATCTCACGTAGTAATTACAGATGATGCACAAGATATTTTTGTAGGAGACTTTGCGCATGCTGTGTATGCTAAATATGAACCTATTATGTACAATAAAAAGAAACAAGCATTTAAAGGTATTTACCAATTTTCGTTGAACTATGTATTTGATATCAAAGTTGTTGCGGAGTTATTACGTATCGTTAAAATCAATTAATTTTTATATAATCCCCCCTACCCTCGAAGAAAAAATAAAAATCGTCGGGGACCGACGGGGGCCCATCGCTCGCAATCAATCGAAAATTTTCATGAAAGGGGGGTAACTAGACTTATTTTTTCAGTTGTTAAAAGGGATAAATCTATTCAAAAAAGTATAGCTATATGGCCTCTACCTTCTAAAAGTAATGACAAAATATCAGAAATATGACTTTAAGCGTTTTGCAGTCCAAAATTAATTTAAAAATAAGCTTAAAAAGATGAACCACTGCCTTATTAAAAGGTGGTGGTTTTTAATAATCTAACATGCAATATATGAATGAACGTGTTTTAATTTTAAAAAGCACTTTTAGAGAGCTAGCTCCTAAAGTTGTATTAATACACGGTATTTTTCTGTTTAGACATCTATTTTAAATAAAGATAATCATAAGCTATTGTGATAGTTAGTGCTTTTACTATACTTATTTGGAATATTTAACTACTTTATTTACATACTAATTTTAAATTCATATACTATTTTTAAATAGAGCAAAAGCAAAGGGTGGATAAATTGAACTATAATGAACAGGATTACCAAGCATATTCTCAAAAATTTAGCGAGAGTATTTTGATGAGTTTTAAAGTATCTTTTACATATCAGAATAAAGATTATAACGGTTCGCTATTTGTGAATGATGACTATATAGTATTTATTAAAGCTAAAGAGGAGTTTATCTATCGTATTCCTATTACCGATATTATAGAATATGAAAAGGTAAACAAGATTAGAAGTGCGGTTCTCACGCTTATATATGGCAATGGTTATTATGCAGAAATTAGTTTTAAAGATAAAAATGAACCTGACTTATTGATTACTTACTTCCAAATTACTTATGAACATAGAATTAAAAAAGAGAAATTTGAAGTTTGGCAACAAGCTGAAACAGAGTATATCAACAAAGAAAAAAGAAAGTTGTTAGATCAGGACAAAAGTGAATTTAATGAGTGGAAAGAACAAGAGTTGATTTCTTTTAAAGAAATGAAAGCTAAATACAAACAAGAAATACAACAACTAGAAATTGAAATTGAATATTATCTGAAAGAGAAGCAAAAAATCAGAACTAATTTAAAGAACATGGAACGTGAAAGACTGGCGAATATAGAAAGTAAATATAATGAGGTGAAAGAAAAAGTAGACCAACAAAGAACACGTTACAATGACCTCGTTAAAGAATATGATAATAAACAAAATGAATTGGAAAAGGACTTGCTGCGCTTTAAAGAAAGACAAATCAACAGTATTTCAGAACAAAAAGAAAAAGTTGAGAAAGAGCTTAGTATAAGACAAGATGAATTAGAACAAGCACAAAGCGAATTATCAGCAAAAAGAAAAGAGAAAAGGGCTATTCAAAGAGAGTTAACACAATTAAGAAAAGACCAAGATATAATGCAAGTCTTTGTAAGTGCTTTTGAGGAAGATGTAACTTCCCATGACTTGAAAAATAAATTAGGTATGCTCACATTAGAGGAAAAGGAAATGTTTAAAGACGGTGACGCAGCAATTTATTATGGGTACGAGGATGAAAAGAAAATAGTCAATGCTCAATTGAAGCAAATATTGCGTTCATTCAATACGGAATGTGATTATATGTTAAGCAATGTGACAGCTAAAAACTATGAAAGTTACCATAGCAGAATAATAAGAGCATATGAAACACTCAATAAGATATATAGTGTCGATAGTGTAGAGATTACTAAACCATACTTAGAAAAGAAACTAGAGAAATTAAATTTAATTTATCAGTATCAAATTAAAGTCCAACAAGAAAAAGAACTTCAACATGAAATCAAAGAACAGATTAAAGAAGAAGAACGTGTAAAACGTGAAATAGAACAAGAGAAGAAGAAAATCGAAAAAGAGGAAACGCAATTCAGTAATGAAGTTAGATCATTGTTCAAACGTCTTGAAAAATCACAAAGCGACATTGAGAAAGAGTTATACGCTGATAAAATCAAAGAGTTAGAAAACAAAATCAAAGAATTAGAAGAAGATAAAAAGAATGTGCTTGAACGTGAAGCCAATACTAGAGCTGGATATGTTTATATCATATCTAATATTGGTTCATTTGGTGAGGATATTTATAAGATAGGCGTTACTAGACGATTAGAACCATATGACAGAGTTAAAGAGTTAGGGGATGCTTCTGTTCCATTTGAATTTGATGTTCATGCTATGATATTTAGTGATGATGCACCTAATTTAGAGAATGTACTTCATAAACACTTTAGAGATAGAGAAGTCAATAAGGTAAACCATAGAAAAGAATTCTTTAAAGTCAATATTGATGAAATAGAGCAAGTTGTTAAAGAAAACCATAATAATACAGTTGAATTTATTAAAGTACCTGTAGCAGAACAATACTGGCAAAGTCAAAATATAGATGAATTGAATATTGATTATTAAACAATCATTATTTATATGAATACGGTAAGTGAAAAGGTGAGTGAACAATATAGAGATGAAGTAATACTATTAATTTAATAGATTAGCACAATATTGAATGAGGTAATACAAACACTGCTGCAAACATAGGTTTTAACAATTTTAACAAGCTGAGAGAGCCTTTATATTGTATTGGAAAAGGAATAGTAGGTAAGTTAGAATAACTCATTGCAATTAAACGACTAATAAACGAAGGTCATATTATTAGTAAACCATCAAAATAACAAATATCAGAGTACATCTATCAATATGTTGAAAATTTGATGAACCACCGCCCTGTAATAAGGAGGTGGTTTTTAATAATCTGACATGCAATATTTGAACAAACTTGTTTTCGTTTGAAAAAGTAATTTTAGAGAGCTAGCTCCTAAAGCTTCAATAGTTGGTGTTGAATTGAGACATGCTTTCAAAGAATGTTTATATACAAAAAGCCACCACACTGTAGTGTAGTGGCTTATTCAAAACGTCAAAAAAGAAGATTGTATGACCAATGTAACTTGAAGGTACACATATATAATAACATGAAAGTTCTGACTTACATAAGAGGTTTCTAAAAGTTGTGGTACATAAATGGTAGGGGAGTCAAAACTCAATATTGAGTTCTGGTAGCACATTATTGGTAGCACAAAAAAGTTTAAACAAAATGTAAATGTACACGTTCAAAAATGACTTTGTACTTAATCAAAGTTGATTAGGTTCAAACAGACAAAAAAGTCTGATTGTGATCTAAAAGCTATTAGTCAAAAAAGACTAACAGTATTAAGTGTCGTGAAATGCGACGTTAGGAAGAATAAAAATCGACTTCTGAGTTGTTTCTGAGTTTTTAGTAGCAATGAGAGGGGGGGAGTGTACATGAAAAGATATTAATAAAAAAGGATAACTGTCAATGCAGTTATCCTTAAAAATATGTATGAATGGTATCCTCAACTCTAATGTGGCTATCTTACAGATAGCTTATGAAGGCCACTTTTATGGCTAAACCACACATTTTAGAGAATTACGAGCAATACCCTATTAATATAATATCATGATATTACACATGTGACAATAAAAACATTTATTAGTGAGGCTTGATATATTCTGACTTATAACTAGGGAAATTAGTAATACATATAATCCTTTCATTCAAAGCACTGAATAAATCAAGGTATTTTGCTTTAATAGTTAATGGATAAGGCTTTTTAGCATTCATGTATCTAGTTGCATAACTATAAATAAGATTGTTAAAAACATCTGCAACTTGAACTAAGTCATTGTTTTCGGAGTTGACATATTGAACTTCAATATTGTCTATACATGTTTCTGCGTATAGTTCGGTTTCTAAATAGTTTTGTAAATCTTTTAGTTTTTTCACTGATTTATTTCTCTCATCTAACATTAAACATATAGAATTTAAATTACGTTTGAAATTATCTTTGAAAAATATACCTACCAAATAATTGTACGTTACATGGGGATTGCTTCTAAGTCTATCATCTAAATAATGGTTATCAACAATCGTATAATAGAATTCTATGTCAGTTTTTTTAATTAGTTGTTCAAAAATGTGTGTTTTCATTTCAATAGGCATTTCAGAGCCTTTGATTTCGCTTTTAACATCTAACTTTAAGTTGTGGTGCTTCAAATAATCAATTTTAGATTTTCTAAACACCCTTTTTACTTTTTTCTTTTCTGATGTCGAAATCATGCCAATGATAAAATATTTACATTCAAAATGGTTAGATTGAGATATTGATCCTGATTCATCGCCATAAAAAGTTCTATGCATCATAAATTATACCTACTTATATTTTTGTTTATTGTCTATTATAGCAACTTTTATTTACTAATTCATCATTATTAATGTATATATTTATGTTTATAATTATTAGGTGAGGCAAAATGTTGGCGATGTTGAAAATAATAATATCTGTTTGTGTTTCCTTTAGTTGAATTATGTTGAGACATAGGAAATATTATGTAGGATAGTGAGCTGCATTAACCATTTCAAAAAAGGGCAAAAAAAGGCGAGATATAGATAGTAAAGGCGAGTTCGTGAATGCATGTTGAGTTGATAAATTGATAAAGCGCGTGAGTTTATATTTTTATGATAGGTGTCCGAAAATTAATATCTTTCATTTAAAAGTACATATACAAAAAATTAATATAATTTCTTTGCACATTACTTATACGAAATACGATGTGTAGCTCTGAAAATTGGTGTATATATAAAAAGTAGTAATTAAATCTACAATGAAGTACCTATTTTATTTATATTGATAATATGATATATATATAGTTGAGTTTATTATTTATCAAACGAAAAAAGGTGGGTTATTCTATGAGTTTAAAAGAAATATGGCATTATTTACTTAATAAGAAATGGGAGTCAGATGAAGTGTGGATGTTAATTTTGTATGTTTTTATAGCAAGTATATTTACTACGCCCCTTTTAGGCATTCCTCTTGGTTTGATCGCTTTCTTATTTTTTAACGAAGAAGTACATAAGAAGTAATATAGCATTAGCTTATTTAATACTACCGGCACTTTAATGTTTAAAATTATTAGATAGAGAATAAATAATAACTAGATAGGTATTAGCTACTAGCCTAGAATTGAGTATTTCCGAAAAATCCAAAATTCTAAAAAGCCCTCTTGTTTATAAAAAGGGGGTTATTATTACATATCTTCACTATATTCTATACGATTATGTTAGGTAAATAAAAAGTAGTTGTATATTACACCGCCTTAATTGGCGGTTTTTTGTGGTGAGAGAGTGTATTGCATTGAGAAGTGGCTTAATAGATGACTAATGAAGTCAGCGCTGTCTCGTATTCTTCCTGTGTTGTAGTGTGCATAAATAGTGAATTGGGAAAAATAAAACACTGGTTGAAAAGCTCAGTGTCAAGAATTAATCAATGAATTTAATAGCTTTTAAAAGGTTGTAAAATTTTGTATATAACATTGAAAAGTTGATGTACCTTTTTAGGTACATCTTTATTATAACAAATAATTATTGTTAGTGATAAGTTTAGAATGAAGGATAAAAAAACCACCTATATAGGTGGTTAAATCAAAAGACAAAAGAGCGCTGGTTAAATTAACATAGAAACTGTTAATCGTACCTTTTAGGTACGTATGTATACTAACATATTTAATTAGGATAGTGTAGAGAAAATCATAGAATACATTTTATCGTTTCCTTAATTTTTCCCTATTAAATTTTAAAATACCATTAAATAAAGGTTATTATAGTGTAAGTAACCCCCTCGGAGGGAATCGAACCCCCATTTCAAGAACCGGAATCTTACGTGTTATCCATTACACTACGAGGGGTAAATATTAACATGCAATTATTAGTGTACCTGTCTCGTGTAGAGTGGTCAATATGATGATATTATAAAGGTGTGAGTTTTATTTTTGACCATTTTTGACTTTTAGGTTAAAATAAGGATAATTCATAAAAGTACAAGGAGGAAATAGAATGAATTTAATTCCTACAGTAATTGAAACAACAAATCGCGGCGAACGTGCTTATGACATTTACTCAAGATTATTGAAAGACCGTATTATTATGTTAGGTTCAGCAATTGATGATAACGTAGCAAACTCAATCGTATCACAATTGTTATTCTTACAAGCACAAGATGCTGAGAAAGATATTTATCTATATATCAACTCTCCAGGTGGTAGTGTAACAGCTGGATTCGCAATTTATGATACTATCCAACACATTAAACCAGATGTACAAACAATCTGCATCGGTATGGCTGCTTCAATGGGTTCATTCTTGCTTGCAGCAGGTGCTAAAGGTAAACGTTTCGCATTACCTAACGCTGAAGTAATGATTCACCAACCACTAGGCGGTGCACAAGGTCAAGCGACTGAAATCGAAATCGCAGCAACACACATCTTAAAAACACGTGCTAAATTAAACAAAATCTTATCAGAACGTACAGGTCAATCAATTGAACAAATTGAAAAAGACACTGATCGTGATAACTTCTTAACTGCAGATGAAGCTAAAGAATACGGCTTGATCGACGAAGTTATGCAACCTGAAAAATAAGTTGTTATTAAATATAGAAATGAAAAGAGTTCCGGGGGTTTTCCGGAACTCTTATTTTTGTCTTTTATAATGTTTTATTAAGTTAATGACGGTCCACCCTAATATAATAATTCCAACTATTAGGTAAAACAGTGCAATATATAAAGAAGGGATAGCTCGCGTCATTGAAAAACTGCCGATACATATTAAAAGTAATCCAGCAATGATTACTAAAATACGTGTTACAAGACTGCTTTTATCCATTCATACACCTTCATTCACTATACTTGCTATATCTGTATAAACGCTCGAATTTTTTATGATTTCATTTAGTAATAAGCGCTCACAATACAAATATATTATATAGCTTTTTACTCATGAACTAAACTATCAAGTGCTGATTTTAAGTCAGGATATGCAAATTTGAAACCATAAGCATCTAGGCGGTTCGGAATTGCTTTTTGCGTATCTAAGATAATCGTTGCTCTTTGTCCTAAGACTAAGCGTAACAGTGCACTTGGTACCCATAATTCATGAGGTTTGTGCATTGCACGTGCTAAAGCATAACCGAATAAGTTTTGACGCTCAGCAATAGGTGTTGTCATATTGAAGACGCCTGAAGCATCATCTTGATTGATTAAGAAAAGAATCGCACGTGTTAAATCTGTAATGTGAATCCATGAATACCATTGGAAACCAGTGCCTAATTTACCACCGAGATAGAATCGGTAAGGCAATTCCATAGTTGGTAAGGCACCACCTTCATCTGAAAGCACCATACCAAAACGACCGATAATGACACGCGTATCATGTTGTTCGAATTTACGCGCAAAACGTTCCCATTGATATGTGATATCAGATAGGAAATCATGCGGATCGCATTTTGATAATTCTGTGTAAGTACGGTGCACATCTGGTGTATAATAACCTACTGCACTTGCGTTGAATAAAATTCCAGGGAACTTACCTTTATGTTCAAACAATTCATAAAGTGATTGTGTGGCTTGAATACGACTTAACATCAAAGTTTGTTTATATTCATCTGTCCATCTTTTATTCAATGATGCACCTGCTAAGTTAATCACAATATCAATATGATCTGGGACTTTATCTTCCCAACCTTCTTTACTCCAGTTAACATAGGTGATCTTATCATCTAAGTTTTGACGATCTTGACGAGTTAAAATAGTAATATGTGAATCTGTACTGTGTATTGCATCTACTAAATGACTGCCAACTAAACCTGTACCGCCTGTAATAAGAAATTCTTTCATTTTTATATTCACCTCATTAATATTAAACAACGTTTTGGATACCGAAACCCAATAGATTATAGACATTCTAAACATTCATTATTTATTCAATGTTTAGTCATTAATATGTCAATTTAAACTATGTAATCTTGTTTAAATCACTTATAGCTAAGTTATAATAGAAGTACCTTCGAAATTAATTAAACATCTCTTAATTAAAAATAGTATACCCCATAATATACATGCGAAGGTGAAATTTTGACTCCCTTTAGTATTGGACCTATGCGAGCAACGTATAGGTCCTTTATCATGTCTTTTTACGGTTGTTGATGTAGTATATTATAACAATCTTATATCAATTAATCATCTTACTTGGTTTTTGACCAATTGCCTTCTGTTAACCCATTCAAATAAATATTGAAATTATAAAATGTTTCCTAAGCAAAATAATGTATACCCTAGTGGAAAATGTTATGATATATAAATGAATACAGCTCAGATATAATAGTGAAGATGTTGTAAAAAAGGGTATGAGTTAATATATCAAAATAAGTAACTCAAGTAACTTATAGAAAAAGAAAAGGGATTGGAAAGAGGAGAGCACATGTCTAACAATAAAATGAGCAAACCCGCTAAGATACTAAGTGCTGTAATCGTATTTTTCTTATTATTCGGTTTAGCATTTGCGACTTTTGCTTTTGTAGATAATAACAAGAAGAGCAGCGAACGATACAGTCAACAACAGAAAAAAGAAGAGCAAGAGAAAAAAGATCGTGCTGAAAAGAAAAAACGAGAGGCAGAAAAACGCAAAAAAGAAAAAGAAGAAGAGGAACAACGTCAACAAGAAATTGCTGATCAACAAGCAGCAGAGCAAGCAAGACAAAATGAATTAGCTGCACAACGTGAACAACAAAGACAACAAGCTGAACAAGCCCGTCAAAATGCAGCAACACAAAAAGCGCAACAAAAAGAACAAAAACCACAAAAAGATAGTTCTGATGATAAAGAAGCACAACAAAAAGCTCAAGAACAAGCAGAGAAACAACGTGAGCAAGCTAGAGAAGCGGCTCAAGAAAGACAAAAAGCACAACAAGAAGCTCAGCAAAAACGTCAAGAACAAGCACAACAGCAAGCTAAAGAGCAAGCACAGCAACAACGAGAACAACAAGCTGCTCAGCAAAAACAACAGCAACAACAAAAACAGCAACAGCAACAGCAAGAAAAACAACAACAAAGCAGTCAGCCCAGGCCAGGGCAAGAACAGCAGTCAAGGTCAGTAAATGAATCACAAAGCACTCAGCAAAGACAAGCACCACAACAAAATACACAATCAAGTCAGTCTTCAAGCTCGAACCAATCAAGTTCAAGCCAATCGAGCCAACAGAAGTCAGACGATTAATTCATAAAAAGGACCGCAATGCCAAAAGCACTGTGGTCCTTTCATTATGAGATAAAACTGATTAGCCAAGTGATAACGAGTGCGATAATCGCAACAACAGGTAAACAACCGCATCCGAATGGCGTGCAGCCGAAGGAATAATATTTTATTTTTCTATCCTGTTCGAAGCGGGAACGCTGGTGTTCACTTGGACTATGTTTAAAGTAATCATCATCTTTATAGCGAGGGTCATTGGGATCAATGACTTCAGGTTGGTCATTATTTGTCATGCAACTACCTCCTTCGTACATATCCATTATAAAGTAGGGAATACTGAAAATATAATGATAAGAAAAAGTGGTTTTCAGATGATTTCTCAAGTGGAAAAAGGGTATAATATATTTGTAAAGGTAGTGTTGTTCACAATAATATTACTTAAATGAAGTTGAAGTGAGTGTTTAAGCTTGCTTTTTATTCCAGATGATAGTATTATGACAATTGTAAGAGATGTTATTTTTTTGTCCCACCTGGGACTAAAAACGTCAAAGCATGGTTGCATGTTGACCCTTAAATAAAAAGAGGAGGAAATAGTAGTGGAAGACTTGCTTAAAGTCCAACAGAAATTGATTCCTGAGCTTGTCGAAAAAATGTATCGGAGATTTACAATACTCACTACTATCAAAATGCACCAGCCAGTCGGAAGAAGAAGTTTAAGTGAATATATGAATTTGACTGAACGTGTGTTGAGATCAGAAACGAATACGTTGAAAAAGCAAGAATTAATCAAGGTAAAACCGACAGGAATGGAATTAACTCCTGAAGGCGATGAATTGATTGAATCCTTAGAATCATACTTTGACATGTATTCAGACGGTTATCATCTAGCACAACTGTTAAAAGAACGCTATCAAATTAAAAACGTTTATGTTGTTCCTGGTGATACCGATATGGATAGTGCTGTAAAAAAAGAGATGGGCAGCCAGGCAGGTCAGTTATTAGAACGAACTTTTTACGAAGATGCTATCGTTTCTATCACAGGCGGTTCCACAATGGCCTCTGTGAGTGAATCAATGCATGTACTACCATTCAAAACATTCTATGTCCCCGCAAGAGGTGGCTTAGGTGAAAATGTGGTATATCAGGCGAATACGATTGCAGCAAGTATGGCACAGCAAACTGGCGGAGAATATACAACATTATATGTTCCTGACAATGTCAGTGAATCAACATATGAGTTGTTGCTTCAAGAGCCCTCAGTTCGTAATACATTAGAAATAATTAAACAATCAAATATAACCGTCCACGGCATTGGTGATGCGCTGAAAATGGCAAATAGACGTCATTCGTCTAAACAAGTGATTGAAAAGCTTCAACATCACAATGCAGTCGGAGAAGCATTTGGATATTATTTCGACAGCGAAGGTCATATCGTTCATAAAGTTAAAACGATAGGACTTCAAATGGAAGATTTAGTATCGAAGCAATATATCTTTGCTGTAGCTGGAGGTGCTTCAAAAGGAGATGCGATCAGAGCGTATCTATCCATTGCTCCTAAGAACACAATTCTAATTACAGATGAAGGCGCAGCAAGAAATATAGTTCAATCACAATCAATTTAGTTTAAAAAAGTGACTTCACTTTTTAACAATATCTTTTAAAGGAGGCCATAATAATGGCAGTTAAAGTAGCAATTAATGGTTTTGGTAGAATCGGTCGTTTAGCATTCAGAAGAATTCAAGATGTTGAAGGTATCGATGTAGTAGCAGTAAACGACTTAACAGATGATGAAATGTTAGCACACTTATTAAAATACGATACAATGCAAGGACGTTTCACTGAAGAAGTTGAAGTTGTAGATGGCGGATTCCGCGTGAATGGTAAAGAAGTTAAATCATTCGAAGAACCAGATGCAAGCAAATTACCTTGGAAAGATTTAGACATTGATGTCGTATTAGAATGTACTGGTTTCTACACTAGCGACGAAAAAGCACAAGCTCACATTGACGCAGGTGCTAAAAAAGTATTAATCTCTGCACCAGCAACTGGTGACGTTAAAACAATCGTTTATAACGTAAACCAAGATACTTTAGACAGCTCTGACGTAATCGTTTCAGGTGCTTCTTGTACTACAAACTCACTTGCTCCAGTAGCAAAAGTATTAAATGACAGCTTCGGTTTAGTAGAAGGTTTCATGACTACTATCCACGCTTACACTGGTGACCAAAATACTCAAGACGGTCCACACAGAAAAGGCGACAAACGTCGTGCACGTGCAGCAGCTGAAAACATCGTTCCTAACTCAACTGGTGCTGCTAAAGCAATCGGTAAAGTAATTCCTGAAATCGACGGAAAATTAGACGGTGGCGCTCAACGTGTTCCTGTAGCAACTGGTTCATTAACTGAATTAACAGTTGTATTAGACAAAGACGTAACAATCGAAGAAGTAAACGAAGCTATGAAAGCAGCTTCTAACGAATCATTCGGTTACAACGAAGACGAAATCGTATCTTCAGACGTAGTTGGTATGACATTCGGTTCATTATTCGATGCAACTCAAACTCGTGTTATGACTGTATCTGGTCGTCAATTAGTTAAAGTTGCAGCTTGGTATGACAACGAAATGTCTTACACTGCACAATTAGTACGTACTTTAGAATACCTTATCAAAGACGTAAAATAATCTATAAACAATAATATTAAGGTCTGAATTTAACAAGCGGTAATGTGTTGTTGAAATTCGATGACCAGCTTATGAGTAAGCGGGGAGGCACATACGCTTCTCCGCTTATTTTCATTAAGTACATGGTTATTAGAGTAGATATTTTCAGAAACATGAAAAATTTCATTTGATTCTGTATTTATATCTGCATTATTTCTGCCCATATGCTAACCTCAAATTACAGACATTTTATAAATTCGCGCTTTTATTCAAAGGAGGAAGTTTTGATGGCAAAAAAACATGTATCTGATTTAGATTTAAAAGGGAAAGTCGTATTAGAACGTGCAGACTTCAACGTACCATTAAAAGATGGAGAAATTACAAACGATAACCGTATCGTTCAAGCTTTACCAACAATTGAGTATATCCTTGATCAAGGTGGTAAATTAGTTTTATTCTCTCACTTAGGTAAAGTTAAAGAAGAAAGTGATAAAGAAAAATTAACATTAAAACCTGTAGCAGTTCGCTTAAGCGAAAAATTAGGCAAAGATGTTAAATTCGTACCGCAAACACGTGGTAAAGAACTAGAAGATGCAGTTGCTGCATTAAAAGAAGGCGAAGTACTTTTAGTTGAAAATACACGTTTCGAAGACTTAGACGGTAAAAAAGAATCTAAAAATGATCCAGAATTAGGTAAATACTGGGCATCTTTAGGAGATGTATTCGTTAACGATGCATTCGGTACAGCACACCGTTCACACGCTTCAAACGTAGGTATTGCATCTCACTTAGAAAGTGCAGCTGGCGACTTGATGGAAAAAGAAATCAAATTTATCGGTGGCGTTGTAAACAACCCTGATAAACCAGTTGTAGCAATCTTAGGTGGAGCGAAAGTTTCAGATAAAATCGGTGTAATCGAAAACTTATTAAATGTTGCTGATAAAGTCTTAATCGGTGGCGGTATGGCATATACTTTCCTTAAAGCACAAGGCTATGAAATCGGTAAATCTTTATTAGAAGCTGACAAAGTAGACTTTGCTAAAGATTTATTAGAACGTGCTGGAAACAAAATCGTTTTACCAGTTGATGGTAAAGTAGCTAAAGAATTCTCAAACGATGCACAAATCACAGTTGTAGATATCGATCAAATTCCTGAAGATCAAGAAGCATTAGATATCGGACCAAAAACTGTTGAATTATTCAAAAAAGAATTAGAAGGTGCGCATACAGTAGTATGGAACGGACCTATGGGTGTATTCGAATTCGAAAACTTCGCACAAGGTACTATCGGTGTTTGTGAAGCTATTGCTGAATTAAAAGATGCAACTACAATCATCGGTGGCGGTGACTCAGCTGCAGCAGCAATGATGCTTGGATTCGAAGATGACTTCACACACATTTCAACTGGCGGCGGTGCATCATTAGAATATCTAGAGGGTAAAGAATTACCTGGTATTGCATCAATTAGCGACAAATAAGTTGTAACTTATTAATAAACTTTCAAGGAGCGTTTTATAATGAGAAAACCAATTATTGCAGGTAACTGGAAAATGAACAAAACAGTACAAGAGGCAAAAGACTTTGTTAAAGCTTTACCTCAATTACCTGATACAAATGAAGTTGAAGCTGTTATCTGTGCACCAACAATTCAATTAGATGCATTAACTACAGCAGTTAAAAACGGTGAAGCTGAAGGATTAGCAATCGGTGCAGAAAACACTTATTTCGAAGATAACGGTGCTTTCACTGGTGAAACTTCTCCAGTTGCGTTAGCTGACTTAGGTGTGAAATACGTTATCATCGGTCACTCAGAACGTCGTGAATTATTCTTCGAAACTGATGAAGATGTTAACAAAAAAGCACATGCAGTATTCAACCACGGTATGACACCAATTATCTGCGTAGGTGAAACACTTGAACAACGTGAAGGCGGAAAAGCTGAAGAAGTTGTCGGCGAACAAGTTAAAAAAGCATTAGAAGGCTTATCAGACAATCAATTGAAACAAGTTGTCATTGCTTATGAACCAATCTGGGCAATCGGTACTGGTAAATCTTCAACTGCTAAAGATGCAAACGAAATGAGTGCATTTGTTCGTAAAACAGTTGCAGATCTTGCTAGCCAAGAAGTTGCAGATGCAGTACGTATTCAATATGGCGGTAGCGTAAAACCTAACAACATTGCTGAATATATGGCTGAATCTGATATCGACGGCGCATTAGTCGGCGGAGCTTCATTAAAAGTTGAAGACTATGTAAAATTATTAGAAGGTGCTAAATAATATGGCGAAACAACCTACAGCATTAATCATCCTTGATGGTTTTGCAAATAGAGAAGATGTACACGGAAACGCAGTTAAACAAGCGCATAAACCTAACTTTGACCGTTATTATGCAAAATATCCTACAACTCAAATCGAGGCAAGTGGTCTTGAAGTAGGTCTTCCTGCAGGTCAAATGGGTAACTCAGAAGTAGGTCACATGAACATTGGTGCTGGCCGAATTGTTTACCAAAGTTTAACTCGCATTAATAAATCAATTGAAGACGGCGACTTCTTTGAAAACGAAGTATTAAACGAAGCAATTGAACACGTTAAAGCAAACAATTCTGCATTGCATGTATTTGGTTTACTATCTGACGGTGGTGTACACAGTCACTACACACATCTATTTGCAATCTTAAAATTAGCTAAACAACAAGGGCTTGATAAAGTCTATGTACATGGTTTCTTAGACGGCCGTGACGTAGATCAAAAATCAGCATTAAAATATGTGAAAGAAACTGAAGAACAATTCAAAGAAATCGGTATTGGTCAATTTGCATCAATTTCTGGTCGTTATTATGCAATGGACCGTGACAAACGTTGGGAACGTGAAGAAAAAGCGTATAACGCAATTCGTGACATTAATACACCTGAGTATGCAACAGCAGAAGAAGGTATCGAAGCAAACTATGCAAATGATTTAACTGACGAATTCGTTGTACCATTCTCAATCAAAGAACAAAATGAAGGCGTTCAAGATGGAGACTCAGTAGTATTCTTCAACTTCCGTCCTGACAGAGCGGGCCAACTTTCTGAAATCTTCACAAACAAAGATTTCAAAGGCTTTGAAGTGAACCAACCTAAAGATTTATTCTTTGCGACTTTCACAAAATACAACGATCAAGTTGATGGTCGTGTTGTATTTGAAAAAGTAGATTTAAAACAAACAATCGGTGAAGTTGCTGAAGCAAACAACTTAACACAATTAAGAATTGCCGAAACTGAAAAATATCCTCATGTTACTTACTTCATGAGTGGTGGACGCAATGAAGAATTTGAAGGAGAACGTCGTATTTTAATCGACTCTCCAAAAGTTGCAACGTATGACTTAAAACCTGAAATGAGCGCGTATGAAGTAAAAGATGCTTTATTAGGCGAGTTAGATAAAGGTGACTTAGACTTAATCATCTTAAACTTTGCGAACCCAGATATGGTTGGACACAGTGGTATGTTAGAGCCTACTGTAAAAGCAATTGAAGCAGTAGATGAATGTCTTGGTGAAGTCGTAGACAAAATCTTAGAAATGGGTGGCCATGCAATTATTACAGCTGACCATGGTAACTCAGACCAAGTATTAACAGACGATGATCAACCAATGACAACACACACAACTAACCCAGTTCCAGTTATCGTTACTAAAGAAGGCGTGACATTACGTGAAACTGGTAAATTAGGAGATTTAGCTCCAACGTTACTTGATTTACTTGATGTTAAACAACCTGAAGAAATGACTGGTGAGTCATTAATTAAACATTAATTGTTCACAATCAATATCGTTTAATTAATTCATTTTTTAAGCAAGACAAGTTATAATATATATGAAAGCAATTATGAAAAGGAGATTATCAACATGCCAATTATTACAGATGTTTATGCTCGCGAAGTCCTAGATTCTCGCGGTAATCCAACAGTTGAAGTAGAAGTATTAACTGAAAGCGGTGCATTCGGTCGTGCATTAGTACCATCAGGTGCATCTACAGGTGAATACGAAGCCGTAGAATTACGTGACGGTGACAAAAAACGTTACGGTGGTAAAGGTGTTACTAAAGCAGTTGAAAACGTAAACGAAATTATTGCTCCTGAAATCGTTGAAGGAGAATTCTCAGCATTAGATCAAGTTTCAATTGATAAAATGATGATTCAATTAGACGGAACAGAAAACAAAGGTAAATTAGGTGCTAACGCTATCCTTGGTGTTTCTATTGCTGTTGCACGTGCTGCAGCTGACTTCTTAGGTCAACCACTTTATAAATATTTAGGTGGATTCAATGGTAAACAATTACCAGTTCCAATGATGAACATCGTTAACGGTGGTTCTCACTCAGATGCGCCAATCGCATTCCAAGAATTCATGATTTTACCTGTTGGAGCTGACACATTCAAAGAAGCATTACGCTGGGGTGCTGAAATCTTCCACAACTTAGCTAAACTTCTTAAAGGTCGTGACTTAGAAACTGCAGTAGGTGATGAAGGTGGTTTCGCACCTAAATTCCACGGTACTGAAGATGCTGTAGACACAATCTTAGAAGCAATCAAAACTTCTGGTCTTGAACCAGGTAAAGATGTATTCTTAGGATTTGACTGTGCTGCTTCTGAATTCTATGAAGACGGCGTATACGACTACACTAAATTCGAAGGTGAAGGCGGCGCTAAACGTACTTCAGCTGAACAAGTTGACTACTTAGAAGAATTAGTTAACAAATACCCAATCATCACTATCGAAGATGGTATGGACGAAAACGACTGGGATGGTTGGAAACAACTTACAGATCGTTTAGGTAAAAAAGTTCAATTAGTAGGTGACGACTTATTCGTTACTAACACTAAAAAATTATCTGAAGGTATCGAAAAAGGTATTGGTAACTCAATCTTAATCAAAGTTAACCAAATCGGTACTTTAACTGAAACATTTGACGCTATCCAAATGGCTCAAAAAGCTAACTACACAGCAGTTATCTCTCACCGTTCAGGTGAAACTGAAGATACTACAATTGCTGATATCGCAGTTGCTACAAACGCTGGTCAAATCAAAACAGGTTCATTATCAAGAACTGACCGTATCGCTAAATACAACCAATTATTACGTATTGAAGACGAATTATACGAAACAGCTGAATTTGACGGCATCCATTCTTTCTACAACTTAGACAAATAAGATAGACTTTACTGATATTGAGTTCACGCAAAATTTAATTCAGTAACTTTACTACAGAAACTGTTAAGGTCTCATCAACCTTAGCAGTTTCTTTTTTGCTTTCTAATGCAGACACTCCCGCTCATGTTCAAGAACTGATATAATGAAAAACAATGGAAGTATTCTAAAGGCATGAAGGAGTTTGAAAAAATCATGGATACTGAAAACAATAAAGTAATGCGTGCAAAAAAATCGGGTAGATTTATAGCATATGCTTCACTCTTTTTAGCAATGATGTACGGCACATACATTTTTGTAGTGTTGGATAAAAGTGTTATTACAGACTTATTGACTTCTCATCAGATTGATGCAACGAAAAACGCAGTCGGAAATTTCTTAAATAGTTATCGCTTAACAGGAATTATGTATTTATTGGCTTATTTATGTGGATTGATCGCAATTTGGAATCAACACCCTTATTTATGGTGGTTCTTATTTGCGGTTTATATTTCACAAACATTCTTTACAGCAGTAAACGCAGGCCCAATCTTACAAAGTATCGTCCATGTGAAATCATTCTATATGACATTACCATTATGGATTACACTAGCAGGATCGTTGATTTTGGCGCTGTATATGTTGATTATTTCTATCAAACGAAAAAGTACTTTTAATCGATAGAACCCTCAGTGTGTTATGAATTGAATTTGATAAATAGACACCTAACGTGTTATAATTGCTAGGTATATTATGAATGGAGGAGTAAAGCATGCACATTTTGTTGACAGTTTTATTAGTTATAGACTGTATCGCATTAATCACAGTTGTGTTACTCCAAGAAAGCAAAAGCAATGGACTTTCAGGAGCCATCAGCGGGGGCGCTGAACAGCTCTTTGGTGGAAAACAGAAACAACGCGGCGTGGATTTATTCTTAAACCGTGTCACAATTGTCTTATCTATTGTGTTTTTCGTTTTAATGCTCGCAATTACTTATCTCAATATGTAAATGTAAGGTCCGACAATGTTAAAGTCGGGCTTTTTTCATTATAATGGTAATTGTGTATTGTATATTTAGAAAGAGATGAAGGGATTGAACGACATGCAGATTAAATTGCCTAAACCGTTCTTCTTTGAAGAAGGTAATAGAGCAGTGTTATTATTACATGGATTTACAGGGAATTCATCAGACGTGCGCCAATTAGGCCGTTTCTTACAAAAGAAAGGTTATACTTCTTATGCGCCGCAATATGAGGGACATGCAGCACCGCCGGAAGAGATTTTACAATCTAGTCCGCATGTTTGGTTTAAAGATGCGTTAGATGGCTATGATTTCTTAAAATCTAAAGGCTATGATGAAATTGCGGTAGCCGGCTTATCCTTAGGTGGAGATTTTGCTTTGAAATTAAGCTTAAATAGAGATGTAGAGGGTATTGTAACCATGTGTGCGCCTATGTTTATTAAGACAGAAGGCTCAATGTACGAAGGTGTCTTAGAGTATGCACGCAACTTTAAGAAATACCAAGGAAAAGATCAAGAGACGATTGATCGAGAAATGGAAGCTTTCCAACCTACAGGTACATTAAAAGAATTACAACAAACAATTCAAAATGTCAGAGATCATGTAGATGAAGTCATGGATCCATTATTAGTCATTCAAGCTGAAAAAGATGACATGATTAATCCTGATTCAGCAAATGTGATTTATGAAGAAGCGTCTTCTGACGAAAAAGATATTAAATGGTATGCCGATTCAGGGCATGTAATTACCATTGATAAAGAAAAAGAACAAGTCTTTGAAGATATTTATGAGTTTTTAGAAGGACTTGATTGGTCTGAATAAGACGAATAAAAAATTATAAATAAGAAAGAAAGGAGGGGGCATCATGGATTTAAAACAATCTGTCACAGAAATTATAAAACAACCTGATTATGAACCCATGTCAGTTTCAGATTTCCAAGACCGTTTAGGTTTAGATAATGCCGACTCATTTAGAGATTTAATAAAGGTGTTAGTTGAACTGGAACAATCAGGTTTAGTTGAACGAACAAAAACAGACCGCTACAAAAGAAAGGGTAATCAAAAAAATATGAAAGATAACTTAGTAAAAGGAACGTTAAGCCAAAACAAAAAAGGGTTTGCCTTCCTTAGACCTGAAGACGAAGATATGGAAGATATCTTTATTCCACCGACAAAAATCAACCGTGCGATGGATGGCGATACTGTTATTGTAGAAGTACAGCCCTCACGCGGAGATTTCAAAGGTAAAGTCGAAGGTGAAGTCAAATCTATTGAAAAACACTCAATCACACAAGTGGTAGGAACTTATACAGAAGGCCGTCACTTTGGATTTGTGATTCCTGATGACAAACGTATTATGCAGGATATCTTTATCCCTAAAGGTCAAAGTTTAGGTGCTGTCGAAGGCCATAAAGTGTTAGTTCAAATTTCTAAATATGCTGAAGGAAATGATAATCCTGAAGGTCATGTGTCTGCGATTTTAGGACATAAAAATGATCCAGGTGTAGATATTCTATCTATCATTTATCAACACGGTATTGAAATCGAATTACCTGATGAAGTCTTAAAAGAAGCGGAAGCTGCACCAGAGTATATTGAACCGTCAGAATTAGAAGGACGTAAAGATTTACGTGATGAATTGACGATTACGATTGATGGTGCAGATGCGAAGGACTTAGATGATGCGATTGCGCTTAAGAAATTGAAGAATGGTAATACGCAATTGACAGTCAGCATTGCGGATGTCAGCCACTATGTAAAAGAAGATTCAGCATTAGATAAAGAAGCGTATGATCGTGGAACAAGTGTTTACTTAGTAGACCGCGTTATTCCAATGATTCCACACCGTTTGAGTAATGGTATTTGTTCATTGAATCCTAATGTTGACCGTTTAACATTAAGCTGTCGTATGGAAATTAATTCAGATGGTAAAGTTGTTAAACATGAAATCTTTGATAGTGTCATTCAATCTGATCATCGTATGACGTATGATGAAGTCAACCAAATCATCACTGATCATGATGAAAATGTGCGTGCACAATACCCAGATGTGACACCGATGTTAGACTTAGCAAAAGAATTAAGTGAAACATTAATTCAAATGCGTAAACGTCGTGGTGAAATCGACTTCGATATTGATGAAGCGCAAGTGATTGTTAATGAAGAAGGAATTCCAGTAGATGTGAAGATGCGTGAACGTGGTGAAGGTGAACGTTTAATTGAATCATTCATGTTAGCAGCGAACGAAACAGTCGCTGAACATTTCAATAAAATGGAAGTACCCTTTATCTATCGTGTCCACGAACAACCTAAATCAGATCGCTTAACGCAATTCTTCGAGTTTATTACGAACTTCGGTATTCTAGTAAGAGGCACAGGAGAAGATGTATCTCCAAGTACGCTTCAAGAAATTCATGAGAAAGTAAAAGGTCTGCCAGAACAAACGGTTGTATCTACAATGATGTTACGCTCAATGCAACAGGCACGTTATGAAGATGTGAACTTAGGTCACTTCGGCTTATCTGCAGATTATTATACGCACTTCACATCGCCAATTCGTCGTTATCCTGACTTAGTAGTACATCGTTTAATCCGCAAGTACTTGATTGAAGATTCAATGAGCGGCAAAGAACTTCGCAAATGGGAAGACAAATTGCCGGAAATTGCGGAACATACGTCTAATCGTGAACGTCGTGCTATCGAAGCAGAACGCGATACAGATGAACTTAAGAAAGCAGAGTTCATGCTTCAACATATTGGTGAAGAATTTGAAGGTATTGTCAGCTCAGTCGCGAACTTTGGTATGTTCGTAGAATTACCGAATACTGTTGAAGGTATGGTTCATGTATCAAGTATGACAGACGATTATTACCAATTCGCTGAAGGTCAAATGGCAATGATTGGTGAACGTACAGGTAATGTTTTCCGTATCGGTGATACAGTGAAGATTAAAGTCGTCAACGTAGATGTTGACCAACGTATGATTGATTTCCAAATCGTAGGTATGCCTGAACCAAGACGTAGAAAATCAAATGAACGTCCTGCACGTGGCACAACGATTCAAACGAAAACACGTGGTAAAAGCTTAGGCGGCGACAAGAAAAAAGGGAAGAAGAAACAGCGTAAAGGTAAAAACCAACGTAATCGTGATAAACAAAAGGACACGAACCACAAACCGTTTTACAAAAGTAAAAAGGTAAAACAAAAAGCGCGTAAAAAGAAAAAATAAGAGAAATTGAGTGGGATGGCCGCTCCTCTCTTTTTATAAAATTTTCAACAAGAGGTGAACACGATGTCGAAGAAGAAGAAAAAGTCTCCTGGTACTTTAGCGGAGAATCGTAAAGCCAGACATGACTATAATGTAGAAGATACGATTGAAGCGGGCATTGTGTTAAAAGGTACAGAGATTAAATCGATTCGTCGTGGCAGCGCAAACTTAAAAGATAGTTTCGCTCAAGTAAAAAATGGTGAAATTTACGTTCATAATATGCATATTGCGCCATACGAAGAAGCCAATCGATTTAATCATGATCCAGTGCGACCAAGAAAATTACTTTTACACAAAAGAGAAATTGAAAAATTAGGCACACGTACAAGAGAAATCGGTTATTCGATTATCCCATTAAAACTGTACCTGAAACATGGTGTATGTAAAATGTTGATTGGCGTCGCAAGAGGTAAGAAGAAATATGACAAACGTCAAGATCTTAAAGATAAAGCAATTAAACGCGACATGCAGCGTGCGATGAAAGATCGTTATTAAGGGAAAGCAGGTTAAACCTGCTTCCCGCATTCTTAGTTTATTTGATAATCATTTATAAACAATTATATTGATTACTAAATGCATATTTGATATGATAAAGAGTGCTATTGGATTCTAGTGAATAGAATCTATTTAATATTATTTCGGGGGCGTTTTGGATTCGACAGGGGTCCCCAGAGCTTATTAAGCGTGTCGGAGGGTTGTCTCCGTCATCAACACACACAGTTTATAATAACTGGCAAAACAAACAATAATTTAGCAGTAGCTGCCTAATCGCACTCTGCATCACCTAACAGCATCGCCTATGTGCTGTTAACGTGATTCAACTTTAGTAGGATACGCTAGGCACTGCTGTTCGAAGTCTGTCTAGAAGAGATTAATCGAACTAGCATGATGTTGGCTGTCTATTTCCTACCATCATGTGAAATTTGAATAATAGACTACACACGTAGAAAGATTTGTATCAGGATCCTTGGACGCGGGTTCAAATCCCGCCGCCTCCATACATAGAGCCTTTAACCATTGCGGTTAGAGGCTTTTATTTTTTGTTGCTACAGAAAAAGGAACGGTGAGAAATTCACCGTTCCTAAATTGTTTTAGAACATAGACATTTATTTTAATTCGATTTTTGCTGTTTCTGTTCCCCAAAAACCAAACTGTACTTGCAATACTAAATTATCTTTTTCGGCAATATTAGGTGCTACATCAAATACAAGTTTTGCATTTTTTGTACTTTCGGGATTGATTTTGTCACCAATAAAACCTAAATCATCAGGCGATACAGCTTGGTTTGCAGTGATTGTTGCAGAACCATCAGCTTCAAATGTTTTTTTATCGCTTAAAAGTTTAAAGAACGAATCGGTAATGTCTACAGCTTTATCTCCGTTATTTTTAACTGTAATATCTAATACTATGAATTTGCCTTTTGCATTATTTGTCATTACATCTCCAACTTGATCTACAATGGCTTTATTAGTTACATTGAACTCCATTTTTCCGACTTTAACAACTTCGTTCATTTTATTCGATGATTTTGTTTCTGGTTTTTTATCATCTTTTTTTGCCTCTTGTTTATCTGATTTTTGTTCTGTTTTAGTCTTGCTTGTGTTATTGTCAGTCGGTGTCTTATTAGTCATCATATTAACCACACTTATTGCAACTAACACAGTAATCAAGATTTTTACCCATAACTTCCAGTTTTTCTTAAACTTCCACATTAGGAATAATCCTACTGGGAATACAAATAATAGCATTAAAATTGTGAACCAAGTTGACTGATACCACTTTTCTTTTTCTTTCATGTTGATTCCTCCTGATGTTGTTTGTTTTTATAATTAAGCGTAAGAAAACTCAGTTATCAATCTTAGATTTTATGAATCAAGTAAAGTTAAATACAATTTCCGCTTATTTATCAATGTAAATAAGTAGTTAGTATCTAAATTGCTGTCTTCATATAGAATCGAAGAGATAATAGATAACTAAATAGTGCAATATAGTTACCTTGATTATTTTATAACGTTTAAATTATATCGCTTTAATCTTTGTTTTTAACAAAACGGGCTAAATAATTTAAAAAAATTGAGGTGACTGTCAAAAAAGTGTCATGAAAATATCACTAAAATATTTTAATATTAATCTTTGTGAACTGAATTAAATGACTTGTTCATGTATAAGGCTTTAAGATTTATGATGGTGCAGAAATATTATAGAATGTATGGATATGAAATAGAAAGGTGATATGAGTATGTATATAAATCCAAAAGACTTAGAAACAGGAAATATGTATAAAATGTTGATAGGTACAGTGACACCTAGACCAATTGCTTTTGTCACTTCACAAGATGAAGAAGGTAATGTAAATGCAGCGCCCTTTGCATTCTTTAATGTAGTGTGTCCTGAACCACCAATGTTAATGATATCTGTAGGTAAAGATAATGGAGCGCTAAAAGATACAAGTGCAAACATTCTAAGTACTAAAGAATTTGTGGTGCATATTGTAGATGAAGATATCGTTAAAGATGTTGTGAAAACAGGCGATAATTATGGGGCTGATGTGAACGAACTAGACATGACTGATCTTACAACAACTGATTCTAAAGTTGTGAATGTACCTAGTGTGAAAGAAGCCAAAGTTCGATATGAATGTGAATTAGTTCATCATTTAGAATTAGGAGATGAACAAAAAGGAACAGACATGCTTGTAGGACAAGTAAAATCAATTTACATTGATGATGAAATTTATGATGTAGATAAAGCTTATGTGGATGTTGAAAAATTAAATCCAATTACACGTGTGGTAGGTAATCATTATGTAAGAATTGGTGAGCCTGTAGAAGATTTATTAGATAAATAAAAGCCGCTATTTGTATAAAAAGGTCTAACATTGATGGATGAATTTTATCAATGTTAGACCTTTCTTTTTTAACTTAAGCGTCTAGCAATGTGATCAAAGAGTCTTGCTGGTAAAATGGCATGTAAGAAAACAAGAGGTTTTGCTCCCATACCGATTAAATAACGTGCTTTAGGTTTCTTTTTTGAAGCGGCCTTTAAAATAGTATCGGCAATAATTTTAGGGTTTGAAAGTAAATTAGAATTATATTGTTTGTGCATACCTTCTGCTGCTTTAAAAGCCGCTTTTTCATATGCACCGCCTTTAGCTGATGCTGCTAATTGATCTGCTGCGATATGACCCCAATCAGTTTTGATGCCACCAGGTTCAATAATAGAAACTTCAATGCCAAATGGCTCAACTTCCATTCTTAAAGCATCACTGAAAGCTTCTAAAGCGTATTTAGTGGCATGATACCATGCGCCAAAGTATGAAGTGAAACGGCCACCCATCGAGGATATATTAATGATTTTCCCAGAATGTTGTTTACGCATATAGGGCAACACTAATTGAGTGAGTCGCGCTAAACCAAAAAGATTTACTTCAAATTGTTTTCTTGCTTCTGAAATTTCTACATCTTCTATGGCTCCGTATGAACCATAACCCGCATTATTAATGAGAATATCGATACGATTTTGTTCTGAAATCACTTGTTCAACAGTTTTTTGTATGGATGATTCATCTGTAATATCCATTTTTATTGCATGTATATTTTTTAAAGCGTTCAGTTTTTCTATTCTTCTACCAACTCCATAAACAGTGTATCCTTTATCAGCTAAAAGTTGTGCTGTTTGAAAACCAATTCCACTTGTTGCACCTGTAATTAATACGACTTGTTTGGTCATATCATCACTCCTTTTCTATTTAGTGAATTAATCATACCTGATTAATGAGAATTATGGAATTAAATTGCATTCTAATCAATTTTACTTGATTTATTATAGTTTTATAGGTTTCGTTTTCCATCATCTTAATGACAAATATTTGTGATTTTAATGATTATATTGTCTGAATAATTGTGGTATCTAAATTATTTTGAAGAAATGAGGCAAAAGGGTATACAAACCTAAATAATGGGTGTAGTATAGTACTTAAGTAATTGTTCGTGAAATTGATTTGCAGTTTTAATTCGTATGAATTTACTCCCATTGATTTTTATAAACAAGTTACAAATATTCGTGCAAAAGCACATACGGAGGATTTTTATATGAATAGTGGTACAGTTAAATGGTTTAACGCAGAAAAAGGTTTTGGATTTATCGAAAGAGAAGATGGTAACGACGTATTCGTACATTTCTCAGCTATCCAAGGCGAAGGTTACAAATCATTAGAAGAAGGCCAAAAAGTTGACTTCGACATCGTTGAAGGCGACCGTGGCGAACAAGCTGCAAACGTTGTAAAAATGTCATAATTTTTACCTAAGCTGATTAAAACAGCACAACAATCTGAAATGGTTGTTGTGCTGTTTTTTATTTACCTTCTTATTTATTGTTTGTAGTGATCGAATTTACCAGCTTCGATGTCTGCTTCTCTTCGTTCTATTTCATCATAAACTGCTTGTTGTTCAGCTTCATCACCATCATAGTATCCTTGTTCAATCGCATGTTTGGTTTGAATTTCAGCTGAAGATAATCCACCGTTATATTTTTTTCGTAAAGCATCGATATATTCTTCTTCTGTTTGCGCTGCATTGATTTCCGCATTTACATCTTCTGTTGGCTCCTCAGCTTGTGACTGTGCATTTTGATCGTAGACAGATTGTTCAGCACCACTTTCTACACGCAGTGAGCTTTCATATGCGGCACTTGCAGGACCTTCTGTCACGTTGCCTTGTGGAATTACGCCATTCGCAACGGCACTATTATAAGCTTTGATCTTATCAATTTCTTCATAATTACCATAAATTACATTTTCTAAAGTTGCTCTGTCGGTGATATTGCTTAAATCAACTTGTTGGCTTTGTTGGTTTTGTTGATTCTGTTGATTCTGTTTTTCTGCAGATGATTCATCTTTATTTTGCTGTTCAGTGTTTGCTTGTTGTTCGTTTTGCGTATTATTTTCTTTTTGTTGATTTTTGTCTGTTTGTTTTTTCTTTTCATTTTCTTCATTTTTAGATTGTGATTTGTCTTTCTTTTCAGTAGCTGCTTTGTCTTCGGTATCTTCTTTTGGTTTTTCATCATTTTGCCCGCATGCTGAAACGATTAATATACTCATGGCTAAGAGTGCGAATAACTTTTTCATTGAATCAACAACCTTTCTCTCTTTATGTGTATTACTTAACTATAGCCATCTTCCAGATGGTATGAAACCCTTTTCAAAATAAAAAGACCTGTAAAAACAGGTCTAGTGAAGATTAGGTTATAAATAGATATTACCTTTTGCATATTGATAAAATCGTTTTTTACTTGGGATGAAGAGTGCTAATACTGTGACAACACCTAATTTACCGCAAATCATCACAATAATAATGATGATTTTAGTTAATGTACCATATTCGGAAGTGAAGTTCATACTTAAGCCGACTGTACCAAAAGCAGATACGACTTCGAAGATGACTTTCATGAAAGGTGTTGTTTCATTTAATAGACTAACAATAAATGTGACAGTTAATACAAAGATAAAGCTGACTGTTGTGACCGCAATGGCTTTCGCAATTGTTTTAGGTTTGATTGTTCTGCTGAAGATAGTGGTATGGTCTTCATTACGTAAAGTACTATAAACAAACATAATCATAACAATGAAAGTTGTGACTTTAATCCCACCAGCAGCACTAAACGGTGCACCACCGATAAACATAAGTACCATCATCATTAATGCGGTAGGGGTATGAATTAATTCTAAGTCAACAGATTGGAAACCTGCTGTTCTTGTTGTGACGGATTGAAAGAATGAAGTCCCAAGCTTACCCCACATACTGAAAGGTTTTAAAGTATTGTTGAACTCTAATAAAAAGTAAAGCGCCATGCCGCCAAAAATTAAGACTAATGTTGTTGAAAGCACAACTTTGGTATGTAGCTTTAGTTTATTTAATCTTCTAGTTTTTACTAAATCTGACATGACTACTGGTCCCAGTCCACCCATAATAATTAAAATGGGAATGACAAGCGTAACAACTGGATCATCATTAAATCCAATCATATTCTTAGAAAATAATGCAAATCCTGCATTATTAAAGGCTGAAACAGAAGTAAAGATGCTGATAAATAATCCTTTGCCAAAGCCATATCTAGGTACGAAAGATAAGGCAAGTAATAACATGCCTATAAATTCTGTAGACAAGCTATAGAGTGTTAGTTGTCGAATTAAACGAACCATTCCGCCTGGCTCATCAACATTCCAAGTGACCATGATTAATTTGCGTTCATGCATAGAAATTCTGCGATTCGCTATGATTAAAGTGAGTGTCGTAATGGTCACAATCCCTAAACCACCGATTTGAATTAAAAACATAATCATAAGGTCACCAAGCCAGTTGAATTGCGAAGTAATATCCACAGTTGATAGGCCAGTGACTGTAAATGCGCTTGATGCGACAAAGAATGCATCGATAAAAGATGTATATTGTTTACCAGTCCATGGCAAATATAATAACAGTGCACCTAGTAATGTCGTGCTCAGAAATAGTAATAAATAAACAGTTAAGGGTTTCTTTAGGAAAGCCACATAAACACCTTCTTTAATAGGGTAGATTTTGGTGTATATTTTAAATACAACTGTTATTATACATCCATTTTCTGTAATTGCATCTGTCAATTATCGAAAAATAAAAATTAATTTTTTGTAAAGATTTTAAAGGTTGATTGCAATCTTCAACTTTAGCCAGATAGGGTATCAATATTGTATAATTAAAATGAATAATTTTAAGCAAAAGGAGAAATATATGAAGAAAATACTTACACCGCTTATTATTATCGGCATTGTTATTGTCATCATTGGAGTTACAATGATTGGCCCATATAATAAACTTGTCGGTATGGACGAAGATACGAATACAGCACTTTCAAACATCGATAACCAATTACAACGTCGTGTAGACTTAATTCCTAACCTTGTGAACACTGTTAAAGGTTACGCTAAGCATGAAGAAGATGTATTTAAACAAGTTTCTGATGCACGTAGTAAACTTGCAGGTGCATCAACACCAAAAGAGAAAGCGGAAGCTAATGGCGAAGTCAATTCTGCATTAAGCAGATTATTAGCTATCAGTGAAAATTATCCTGATTTAAAAGCAGATAAACAATTTACAGGATTACGTGACGAGCTTGCAGGTACAGAAAATAGAATTGCAGTAGCACGAAATGATTATAATACATCTGTTAACAAATATAACCAAGCGATTCGCCATTTCCCAACAACCATTGTAGCTAAGCTATTCGGATTTGATAAGAAAGAATACTTTAAAGCCGAAAGTGGTGCAGACAAAGCACCTAAAGTTGATTTCGGCACTGACTCATCTCAATGATCAGAAAAAGTGCCAGCGTCTTAGCTGTCATATGGGTTGGGATGTTACTCGTCGCACAAAGTATGTTTGCGGCATCAGATAAATTTCCGGAATTAGAACAACCTGTTTTTGTACAAGACCACGCAGATTTGATTACGAGCCAAGACAAAGATGAGATGGCTAAAAAAGGCCAAAAACTTCAAGACGGTACAGATTCAGACATTTTGGTGATGACCATGAAATCAATCGGACAAACACCAAAAGAAGATTATGCTTATCAAGCAGGCCGACATTATAAAGTCGGTGATCAAAAGCATAGTCGAGGCGTTGTAATTTTAGTCAATTTAGATAACGGCAATGAATATCAAAATCGTGGTATTCAAGTTGCGGTTGGCCGAGGGTTAGAAGGTGTCTTAAATGATGCTAAAGTCGGCGCATTGATTGATGATAACTTCATGCCTTATGCTGAAAAAGCAGGACAGACTGATAATAAAGAAAAACAAAAAGCATATTACAGTCAAGGCATCACACAACTTTATAATGCAATTTGGAAAGAAATAGCCAAAGCTTATGGCTATGATGGTGAAAAATTTACTGAAGATACACCTAAAGCGCAAAACCATTCAGAAGGTGATGGGCCATTCAGCTTATTTGGTATTATTTTTATCATTATCATTATCATCATTATTATCTCCATTAAAAATGGTGGCGGCGGACCTCCAAGAGGAGGCGGTCGCAGAAGAGATAATACAGGTACTTGGTGGGTCGGCACTGGAGGTTTTGGTGGCGGTTCATCAAGTGGCGGTGGTTTCAGCGGCGGCAGCTTCGGCGGAGGCGGCGGCTTCGGCGGCGGAGGTGCTGGACGCGGATTCTAACAACCGAATTGTATTTATCAGAAGCAGAGCATTTCGTGCTCTGCTTTTTTATGAGGTTTAATTGTTTAAAATGTAATGTTCATTCTGAACTCATAACTATTTAAAGATTCGCACGAAATTATGAATTTTATGTAAAAGATGTGTATAAAATATATCAATTTAAATAAGAATATCTTGTATTTCTTGTGTGTTTAGGCTAACTTTATAATTAAGATGTATAAATGATTGCATATAGAGAACAAAGTCATCTTAAAGTTTTCGAACATTGCGTTACAAAAGAGAAAAGGTTTGGATATAAATACAGTTGTTTGTTAAATAAGATTTTTTTATTAACTGTATTTTATTCCGATGCTTATGTTATACTGTTGAAAAAGCCTATTTAACTGATAAGAATGATTTCCTCTTTGGTGGAAATTTATCGTTGTTAATGTTTTTTCATTCAGAAATATCTTTAAGTGGGGTTGTTACATGAGTTTTTATAAGTTTATTATTACTTTTATGGAAGATGATACGCCATTCGGACAATTAGCCGATTGCATTGTAAGAGATCATAATTTTCCTAAAGAAGAAACAGATATAGATAATATATATGATTATGTACATGAGAATTATTTTGAACATCATCTTTTAGAATCAGCTAACAGAGCCATCAGTGTATATAAAAGTAACTAAAAGAAAAGCAAGTGCATCTCAAAATTGTGCACTTGCTTTTCTTATAGATAAAAATAAATCGTAAAAATTACGATTTATGGTTTACAAATGACGAAACGTCATGTAATATAAAACGTAACCGTTACGATTTACGGTCACTTAATTACAACTTACTTTACTTAATCAATTCGGTACACGGGAATGTACCGAATTTTTTTTGCGTTCATTAGTGTTTTTCACAACGTATTAATTAACGTCTGCAGCCTTTTTAATAGGATAGATCAACCAATGCTCATCAATATATTCATCGCCATATTTACGAGAATTCGTTTCAAAACCTATTTTTGAGAAACCGTACTCACTATAGAAAGTCAGTGCACTGATATTATTTGAAGCAACAGGGGCCATAATTTTCTCAATTTGAAGTTCAGTACAAAAGTTTGCGACAGTATTTAATAACTTCTCATCCAAATGGTCAATATCCTTCACATACATATTTTCAATTATAGCTTTATGCTGTGTTCCAACTATAATTGGATGGAATAATGTCAAAGCTCCCACTAATTCATTATTAAAAAATACACCGAACAGATATTGTGCATTGTTATTGGCGTCTATCAACTTTTTGAAATATTCCCTGCACACTTTGTCCTCATCATAAATCGCCCAAGTATAAATATTTTTTGGATTACTTGTAGCTTCTTTAAATAGCTGATAGACCTCTTCTAAATCATCAGGATTTAGTAATCTAATTTCTTTCATGGATTTAACACCTCTCTTATGACTTTCTTAACTTTTGCTTAAATTTAATAATGTGGTCATTATTGATAAGTTTAATTTAATATTATTATATACTTTTAATCAAAGCAACACTTAATAGGTGTCCCTAAGAAAAAAGTAAAGTTTGAAAAGCGATTGTTCACAATATTGGACGATTTTAACCAAAATATATGGTATATCAAAAAGCTAATCTTATTTTAAAGTAGTTTTTAATCACACCATGAATATGTCGCCAATAAAATATCTGTAAACTTTTAATATGAAACTGTCTAATGATTGGTAGTTTAAAAGTATAAAATAACGCGCATTACACTCTAATACGCTGACTAATGTTAAACTATTATTAAAGAAACAAACTGGCCATATTATATAAGCAAGGGGTAGATAGGATGACGCAAGTAGAAATTGCTGTAACGATAGCACCAGAAGCTGACATAACACAGAAGTTGCAAACGGAGTTGATTGATGCGCAAGCAGCCATCGATATAATTGAACTAAGAATTGACCAACGTCAAACGATTGAAATTGCTGAGATTGAAACACTTATTGCCGCGTTACGAAAAAGTCTTCCTAAAGTTAAGCTGTTAATCACATATCGCACAGCTTCACAAGGTGGAAATGGCAATAAAGCGCAAGAATCTTATTATGCGCTATTACAAGAATTAATGCAAGTTCAAGGTTATGACATGATTGATATTGAATGGGAAGAAGCGTATAAGGAAAAAATCACTGAATTAGTGGCTGAAGCGCAAGCAGCAGGTTTAGAAGTGGTACTGTCTCAACATGATTTTGAAGAAACACCAGCAATTGAACAATTGAAATTCACTTATTTTAAAATGAGTAAAACAGAAGCTGATTATCTAAAACTAGCAGTAATGCCAAAAGATCCTGAAGATGTGACCTATCTGTTAGATGCACTCTATGTATCTTCTCAAAGTGTCAAAATGAAAGTAGTAGGTATATCTATGTCTCATCTTGGTTTAGTATCAAGAACGGCTCAAGGTGTATTTGGTGGAAGTATTTCTTATGGTTGCTTGGGAGAGCCGCAAGCGCCAGGACAAATACATGTTACTAAATTAAAAGAAATTTTGACATTATACGAATCAAACAAATAATTTGATATAATATGTATTTCAATCTATACTGTAATTGATAATGGTTATCATTAATATAAAGGAGAGTTAGATTGTGGAATTAAGAGATGCAATTTCATCAAGAAGAAGTGTGAAGATATTCGACCATGATATGCATATAGATGATACAGCGCTATATGAAGCACTAAAACTCTCTACAGATGCACCAAATCATGGGATGAGAGAACCATGGAGAATCATTCATGTCTCAAAGGACAGACTAGGGGATTTAAGTCGAACTGTTTCTCGTTATGCATTTAGAAATGAACCAGAGAAACAACAAAGTCACTATGATGCAGTGACAAAATTGGGTGGATTGCTCGTATTAATTGTAAAACGAGATCCTAGACAAAAAGAAAATCTTGAAAATCATCTGGCATTCGGTGCTTATGCACAAAACTTGATGCTGCTGTTGCATGAAGCGGGTATCGGTACGTGCTGGAAGACACCGCCATATATTTTCATGCCTAAAGTGAGAAAAGTAATAGGTGTTGAAGATGATGAAGATTTAGTTGGATTTTTATATCTTACTGATATGGACACGAAGATTCCTCCAAAGAAACCACGTCACACTGAGAACTTTATTTCAGAGTATTAATTATATGAGTAAAGCCAAGCTGAAATCAGCTTGGCTTTATTTAGTCTATATTACGTTATTTAAATGACTTATTTAAATGTTTCGCTTAAGAAGTCTTCAACTTGCTCTGGTGATTTAGCATTTGCTGAGTGCAAGTGTGCTGTTTTTTCACCGTTTTTGAAAACAAGTAAACTTGGAATACCCATTACTTCGTAATCTTGAGCAACATCTTCTAATTCGTCACGATTTACGTTGTACCATTTATGGTCGTTGTATTTTTCAACAATTGGATCAATCCACATATCCATTGCGCGACAATCAGGGCACCATCCTGCTTCGAATTTAATAATCACAGGTTCGTTACTTTCGATAATTTTATCGAAATCTTCACGTGTTTTAATTGCTTCCATTTTCATTTCGCTCCTTTTTCTAATCCTATTATATATATTATAGCGAATTTGAACGTAAATTTAAAAATATTAAACCGACAATTTAAAGCGTTATTTTTAGAAATTTGGTATATTAGACATAATAGTTAAAGGAGGTCAAAAGATGATTAGATTTTATCAGTACCAAAACTGTACGACATGCAAGAAAGCAGCAAAATTTTTAGATGAATATGGTGTAAGTTATGAACCTATCGACATCGTAGAACTAAACCCTAATAAAAGAGAACTACAAGATATTATTGATAAAACCGGCGTTGAAATTGATAAGCTATTCAATAAACGCGGAGGTAAGTATCGTGAACTAGGTCTGAAAGATAGACTTGACAGTTTGTCTGATGATGAAAAACTAGATTTATTGGCTTCTGACGGAATGCTTGTTAAAAGACCACTTGCGGTTTCAGGCAATAAAATCACACTTGGTTTCAACGAAAAAGAGTACAAAGATACTTGGGTAAACTAATTTATAGTCATTATAGGTAGTAAATATCTTATTGCTATGCGCTTTATTTACACAAAAAATTAAAAAACTACAAGATGTCTATAAATAGTTGAATGAAAAGGTTTCATATGGCATCATAAAAGAGTATTCATTTATTAATTAGGAGGGGATTCGTGTGGCAGTGCCAGAGGAATTAAAATATTCAAAAGAACATGAATGGGTT
This sequence comes from Staphylococcus simulans, assembly GCF_025561465.1. NCBI lineage: Bacteria > Bacillati > Bacillota > Bacilli > Caryophanales > Staphylococcaceae > Staphylococcus > Staphylococcus simulans. The sequence goes on along the minus strand of NZ_CP095100.1, from coordinate 2,145,488 downwards.
AAAGTTGAGGACGATACAGTAACTATCGGTATCACTGAATACGCACAAGGAGAACTTGGTGACATCGTATTCGTTGAATTACCAGAAACTGACGATGATATCGAAGAGGGCGAATCTTTCGGAAGTGTAGAATCAGTTAAAACTGTTTCTGAATTATACGCACCAGTTTCAGGAACTGTAGTTGAAGTCAACGAAGAATTAGAAGACAGTCCAGAATTCGTAAATGAATCACCATACGAAAAAGCATGGATGGTTAAAGTAAAATTAAATGACACAAGCCAATTAGATGATTTATTATCAGCTGATCAATACAAAGAAATGATCGGTGAATAATCGGCTTTAAAAACCAAACTCCAAGATACTTTGTATTTTGGGGTTATTTTTTATTTGAAATAGGCTATAACAAACTAGAGCGCTAAAGTGCTGAACCTTTACAGCTGAATAATACATAATTTATCGTGTTTATTTAGTTGTTAAACAAGTTGCGTGTCTTTAAAACAACACCTGCGTTACAATGAAAGTATCAACTTACGCAACAATTTTATATAAGTTGGCAGAACCTAAGCATTTACGTTTGCGAGTAATGAAGCAATGATATCACGAGAGTATTGGAGTGTAGTGAATATGGCATTGTTAGAAAAAGTAATCGTTGTTGAAGGTAAAACAGATAAAAAGCGTGTACAAGAAGTGATTGATGAGCCTGTACAAATTATTTGTACGCACGGCACAATGGGCATTGATAAACTTGACGATATGATAGAACACTTATATGAACGTCCTGTCTATATATTAGTGGATGCAGATAAAGAAGGCCGTCGCATCCGTCAATGGTTTAAACATTATCTATCAGAAAGTGAACATATCTTTGTCGATAGAACTTATTCTGAAGTCGCACGTTGTCCGCGCCCTTATCTTGCCAAAGTGCTTAGAAACCATGGCTTTATGGTAAAAGGTGAAGCACCCGTGAAAGGATTAGTTTATAAATGAACGTTAAGCAAGAAATTACAGATATCAAACAAAACTTTGATCAAGACAAGCACTTGATTTTCGGTTACACACCGATGTGTGGAACATGTAAAGTTTCAGAGAGAATGTTAGATATAGCTAATGAAATTTTACAGCTTCCGTTGGTCAAAGCAGATTTGAATTTCCATCCTGACTTCAGTGAAGCTTATCAAATTCAATCTGTTCCTGTTTTGTTAGTGATGTCGAAAGATAAGGAGATAGACCGTATTTACGCATTTCAGTCTGTTCCTTATTTGTTAGAAAATTTAAAATAGTTGTTGACTACTTCTGAGTGAAGTGGTAGGATAAATATCAATTAAATAGTTATCTCTTATCAAGAGAGGTGGAGGGATGTGCCCGACGAAACCCGGCAACCGTCTTATTTATAAGAAATGGTGCCAATTCACAAAAAGTTGAACTGCTTTTGAAGATGAGAGAAAGAAATTTCAAATTGCTTTCTCTTTAATGCTCATAGCAGCGATAAGGGAAAGCTTTTTTAATTTGTAGGTAGGTATTGCAAGGAAAGGGGAGAATGTAGTGATTCAACTGAAGCAAATCGTCAAAAGATATAAGACGAAACACCAAGAAGTACTGGCAGTTGATCATGTCGATTTAGATGTGTCGGAAGGTACCATTTACGGTGTCATCGGTTTTTCAGGTGCCGGTAAAAGTACACTTGTCAGAATTTTAAATTATTTAGAAGAACCAACATCAGGTCAAGTCATAATAGATGGAGATGAATTAGGACAACTCAGCAAAGCGCAACTAAGGAAAAAGCGTCAAAAGGTAAGTATGATATTCCAACACTTCAACTTATTATGGTCTAGAACAGTGTTAGATAATATTAAGTTTCCGTTGGAAATTGCTGGCGTGGATAAAGCGACAGCTGAAAAAAGAGCGGAAGAATTAGTTGAGCTTGTAGGACTCAAAGGACGAGAAAAAGCATATCCGTCAGAGTTATCTGGTGGTCAAAAACAAAGGGTTGGTATCGCACGTGCCTTAGCCAACGATCCAAAAGTATTACTTTGTGATGAAGCTACAAGTGCTTTAGATCCTCAAACAACAGATGAAATTTTAGAACTCTTATTAAAAATCAGAAAAGAAGAAGATTTAACAATCGTGATTATCACACATGAAATGAATGTGATTCGCCAAATCTGCGACGAAGTTGCAGTAATGGAAAATGGTAAGGTCATCGAACGCGGTGAAGTTAAAGAAGTGTTTGAAAACCCTAAACATCAAGTGACGAAACGTTTCGTTAAAGAAGGCTTGAATGACCAATTTGATGAATCAATTCAGGAACTGATTCCAGAGTCGAAAAACGGTTATATTGTACGTTTGAACTTCGTAGGTGAAGAGACGACAGAACCGATTGTGTCATATATCACTCAAAAATATAATCTGAATGTGAACATACTAGAAGCGAATATCCGCCATTCGAAAAGCGGACCAATCGGTTTTCTAATTGTACATATTGCAGACTTGAAAACGGAATTTTTTGATGATTTTAAAAACGAATTAGAGAATCGTAATGTAGGTGTGGAGGTGGTTCGTAATGGATAAATCGTTCAGTGATATATTACGTGAAATGGTCACAATGCCGAATGTTCAATGCGACCAAGTTTGGCTGGCTACATACGAAACACTCTATATGACAGCCATTTCTACAATTTTTGCGTTCGTGATCGGTTTAATTCTAGGCGTACTATTATTCCTAACAGCTAAGAGTAAATCACCGACAGCAAAAGTGTTTTATCAAATCGTGTCATTTATTGTGAACTTATTCAGAGCAATTCCCTTCATCATTTTAATCTTGCTGTTGATTCCGTTCACAAGTTTATTACTTGGCACAATCAGTGGTCCGACAGGAGCACTTCCAGCATTAGTTATTGGTGCGGCTCCATTCTATGCACGTTTAGTGGAAATCGCATTTAAAGAAATTGATAAAGGCGTTATTGAAGCAGCGCGTTCTATGGGAGCAAACACATGGACGATTATTCGTAAAGTGTTAATTCCAGAATCACGTCCTGCCTTGATTTCAGGTATTACAGTTACTGCAATCGCATTAGTAGGTTCTACTGCAGTTGCCGGTGTTATCGGTGCAGGCGGTTTAGGTAACTTAGCATATTTAACTGGTTTTACTCGAAACCAAAATGATGTCATTTTAGTTTCAACAATCTTTATTTTAGTGTTTGTGTTCATCATTCAATTTGTGGGTGACTGGGCTACAAATAAAATTGATAAACGTTAATTCTATTTTGAAAGGATCAATCCAATGAAAAAAATTATTAGTATTTTAGCGGTTTTAGTATTAACTGTAGTTTTAGCAGCATGTGGCAGTAAGGATAAATCAGCAGGAGGCGAAGATTCTAAAACAATCACAGTTGGTGCTTCACCAGCGCCTCACGCTGAACTTTTAGAACAAGCTAAACCTATCTTGAAAAAAGAAGGTTATGACTTGAAAATCAAAACAATCAACGACTATACAACACCTAACAAGTTAGTAAACAGCGGTGAATTGGATGCGAACTTCTTCCAACACACACCTTATTTAAACACTGAGAAAAAAGATAAAGGGTACAAATTAGTATCTGTTGGTAACGTTCACTTAGAACCAATGGCTGTATACTCTAAAAAATATAAAAGCTTAAAAGAATTGCCAAAAGGTGCAACAGTTTATGTTTCTAACAACCCAGCTGAAGAAGGACGTTTCTTGAAATTCTTCGTTGACGAAGGTTTAATCAAATTGAAAAAAGGCGTTAAAATCCAAGATGCACACTTCAGTGATATCGTAGAAAACAAAAAAGATATCAAATTCAACAACAAACAATCAGCTGAATATTTACCAAAAATCTATCAAAACGAAGATGTTGATGCAGCAATTATCAACTCTAACTTCGCTATTGAACAAAAATTAAGCCCTAAAAAAGACTCAATCGCTCTTGAAAAACCTGAAAATAACCCATACGCAAACTTAGTAGCGGTTAAAGAAGGTCACGAAAAAGATAAAAAAATCAAAGCTTTAATCAAAGCATTACAATCTCAAGATATTAAAGATTACATCAACAAAAAATATGATGGTGCTGTGATCCCAGCTGAATAAGAAATTATTAATCACTCTCAAGTATAGATGCTTGGGAGTGATTTTTTGCGTCTATTAATAGTATAGGAAGCAAGGATACCCTATCATAATATGTGACAAAGATATGGGTAATGATAATAGAAGGACAGAAAATGAGAATCAGTAGCTTTGAAATTCGTGCAACATTTCACATTGAAACGCTTTAACGAAACTCATTACAATTTAAGAATTCTTTTTATTTAGGTACTTAAAAGGTTTATTCTGGGGTTTAATTGCGTTATAATTTATAAATGTACCAATGTAGTGCAGTTTTGACTACAGATTAAAATTATTATAAACTAGTAATTGAAATACTATTTATGTTTACGGAGGGACTTTTAATGCCATCAACATTGGAGATTAAAGACTTACACGTGTCTATTGAGGATAAAGAAATTTTAAAAGGTGTTAACTTAACAATTAACACGGGAGAAATTCATGCAGTTATGGGACCTAACGGTACTGGTAAATCTACTTTATCAGCAGCAATCATGGGTCACCCAGCTTTCACAGTAACTAAAGGTGAAGTATTACTTGACGGTGTTAACGTTTTAGAATTAGACGTTGACGAACGTGCAAAAGCAGGTTTATTCCTAGCTATGCAATATCCATCAGAAATTACTGGTGTTACAAACGCAGACTTCATGCGTTCAGCAATTAATGCGAAACGTGAAGAAGGTAAAGAAATCAACTTAATGCAATTCATTAAGAAATTAGATAAAGAAATGGAATTCCTAGATATGGATCCAGACATGGCGCAACGTTACCTTAACGAAGGTTTCTCAGGCGGCGAGAAAAAACGTAACGAAATTTTACAATTAATGATGTTACAACCTAAATTCGCTATCCTAGACGAAATTGACTCAGGTTTAGATATCGATGCGTTAAAAGTTGTGTCTAAAGGTATCAACGAAATGCGTGGAGATGACTTCGGTTCATTAATCATTACGCACTATCAACGTTTATTAAACTACATTACACCTGATTTCGTACACGTTATGTACAACGGTAAAATCGTTAAAACTGGTGGTCCAGAATTAGCACATCGTTTAGAAAATGAAGGTTATGAATGGGTTAAAGAAGAATTCAGCGAAGCGTAAATCATTTACGTAAAGAAGAAACAACCGATTAAATGTTATAAGTATCGTTAGGAGGATATTAAGTTATGACGACTGAAACTTTGAACATTTCTGAAGCAGAACTTGTTGAGTATTCACAAGCCCAAAATGAACCTTCTTGGATGACAGAATTACGTAAAGAAGCGTTGAAACTAACTGAAACTTTAGAAATGCCAAAACCAGATAAAACTAAAATCACAAAATGGGATTTCGACTCATTTAAACAATTCGAAACAAAAGCTGAAACTTATCAAGATATCAGTGAAATTCCAGATTCAATTGAAAAAATCATTGATGTTGAAAAAACTGAAAACTTAGTGATTCAACACAATAATACACTTGCTTATACACACGTTTCAGAAGAAGCGAAAAAAGACGGTGTAATTATTGAAGGCTTAGCAGATGCTTTAGTGAATCATGGAGATTTAGTTCAAAAATATTTGATGAAAGATGCGGTTAACGTAGATGAACACCGTTTAACAGCGTTGCATACTGCATTAATCAATGGCGGCTTATTCGTATATGTACCGAAAAATGTAGTCGTTGAACATCCAATTCAATATGTAGTTTTACATGATGATGAAAATGCAAGCTTTTTCAATCACGTTATTATTGTGACTGAACAAAGTGCAGAAGTGACTTATGTTGAAAACTACTTGTCAGATGCAAGTGGCGAAGGCAATCAAGTGAACATTGTTTCTGAAGTGATTGCTGGTGCGAACTCTAAAATCACTTATGGTGCAGTAGACTATTTAGATAAAGGTTTCACTAGCCATATTATTCGTCGTGGTATTACTGAAGCGGATGCATCAATTAACTGGGCACTTGGATTAATGAACAAAGGTAACCAAATTATTGATAACACAACTAATTTAATTGGGGACCGTTCTACAAGTGTATTAAAATCAGTAGCAGTAGGTACTGGAGATCAAAAATCAAACGTAACATCTAAAATCGTTCAATACGGTAAAGAAACAGATGGTTACATTCTTAAACACGGTGTAGTTGAAGAAGCAGCGACTATTATCTTTAATGGTATCGGTTATATCAAACACGGTGGTTCAAAATCAGTTGCGAACCAAGAATCACGTGTGTTAATGCTTTCTGAAAAAGCACGCGGAGATGCGAACCCAATTCTATTAATCGATGAAGATGACGTAGAAGCAGGTCACGCAGCTTCAGTTGGTCGTGTTGATGACGAACAGCTTTACTATTTAATGAGTCGTGGTATTTCTCAACAAGAAGCTGAACGTTTAATTATTCATGGTTTCTTAGATCCAGTAGTAAGAGAACTGCCAATAGAAGATGTAAAACGTCAATTACGTGACGTTATTGAATTAAGAGTATCAAAATAAAAAGTATAAGCTAGGCAGGAGAGATTAAAAACAGGAGGAAGTCAGCTGATGATATGTGCATCACTGCGTCGTATTCCTCCTTCTCTTTACGCTTTTGAATAACCTGTTCGCAGTCAATTATTATTCATTAAATCCTGTCAGCTTGTAAGTTATTTTGTACGACAAGTGATTATTAATGAAGAAAGGTCTGTGGATATAGTGGCCGAAACAACACTAAATGTTAATGAAGTTATTGAAGATTTTCCAATCTTGAAACAACAAGTCAATGGCAAACGCTTAGCTTATTTAGATACAACAGCGACAAGTCAAACACCACTTCAAGTAATCGAAGCGATTGACGATTATTATAAACGTTACAATTCTAATGTGCATCGTGGTGTACACACACTCGGCTCATTAGCAACAGATGGTTATGAAGGTGCACGCGAAACAGTAAGACGTTTCATTAATGCACGTTACTTTGAAGAAATTATTTTCACAAGAGGTACAACAGCTTCTATTAACTTAGTTGCACGTAGTTATGGTGATGCGAATGTTTCAGAAGGCGATGAAATTGTCGTAACTGAAATGGAACATCATGCTAACATCGTACCTTGGCAAGAATTAGCACGCCGTAAAGGTGCAACTTTAAAATTCATCCCGATGACAGAAACAGGTGAATTAAACATCGAAGATGTGAAAGCCACAATTAATGACAACACTAAAATTGTAGCGATTGCACATGTATCTAACGTTTTAGGTACAATCAACGATGTGAAAGAAATTGCGAAAGTTGCGCATGAACATGGTGCAATTATCAGTGTGGACGGTGCACAAGCAGCACCACACATGAAAATTGATGTGCAAGATTTAGATGTAGACTTTTACAGTTTCAGTGGACACAAAATGCTTGGTCCTACAGGTATTGGTGTCTTATATGGTAAACGCAGTCTGCTTAAAGATATGGAACCTATCGAATATGGCGGTGACATGATTGACTTCGTAGGTAAATATGAAGCAACTTGGACAGACTTGCCAACAAAATTCGAAGCAGGTACACCTTTAATTGCACAAGCTATTGGCTTAGCTGAAGCAATTAAATACCTTGAAAACATTGGTTTTGATGCGATTCATCAACATGAAAAAGAGTTGACTGAATATGCATACGAACAAATGGATGCGATTGAAGACTTAGAAATCTATGGTCCGCCAAAAGACAGACGTGCTGGTGTGATTACTTTCAACTTGAAAGACATTCATCCACATGACGTTGCGACGGCATTAGACACAGAAGGTGTTGCTGTACGTGCAGGACATCACTGTGCACAACCATTAATGAAATGGTTGAATCAATCTTCAACAGCAAGAGCAAGTTTCTATATCTATAATACAAAAGAAGACATTGATCAATTAATTTACGCTTTAAACCAAACGAAGGAGTTTTTCTCATATGAATTTTAATAATTTAGATCAACTATATAGATCTGTAATTATGGACCATTATAAAAATCCGAGAAACAAAGGTAAATTAGATAACGGCTCTTTAACTGTTGATATGAATAACCCAACATGCGGAGACCGAATTCACCTTACTTTCGATATTGTTGATGGCATTATTGAGGATGCTAAATTTGATGGTGAAGGTTGTTCAATTTCAATGTCTAGTGCATCTATGATGACTGAAGCAGTTAAAGGTCATTCGTTAAAAGAAGCATTAGAAATGAGTCAAGAATTTTCTAAAATGATGCTTGGCGAAGATTATGAATTAACTGAAGATATGGGAGATATTGAAGCATTACAAGGTGTTTCTCAATTCCCTGCACGTATTAAATGTGCAACACTTGCTTGGAAAGCTTTAGAAAAAGGTACTGTAGAACGTGAAGGTCAAGCAGATACTGATTCTGAAGAAAATGCAAAGTAAGCACCCATAACGGGTAAAGAATAAGTAACTGGCAAGGTGGTTTCTAACTTGTCAGTTCCATGATAGACTGGTTTATACAAGTAGCAATATTCAATAGAATGTTGTGAAAGCTATAAATCATCATGAAGTTCTATCAATTGATTGAAATATTGCCACGTGTCTATGTATCGTGTTGATTATATAAAAGGAGTGATTGAAATGGCTAAAAAAGCACCTGATGTTGGGGATTACAAATATGGTTTCCACGACGATGATGTGTCCATTTTCAGATCAGAACGCGGATTAACAGAAAATATCGTAACTGAGATTTCAAAAATGAAAGAAGAACCTCAATGGATGTTAGACTTCCGTCTAAAATCTTTAGAGTTATTCTATAAAATGCCAATGCCACAATGGGGCGGCGACTTGTCAGAGTTAAACTTTGACGATATCACTTACTATGTAAAACCTTCTGAACAAGCAGAACGTTCATGGGACGAAGTACCTGAAGAAATCAAACGTACTTTCGACCGTTTAGGTATTCCTGAAGCAGAGCAAAAATATCTTGCTGGGGTTTCTGCACAATATGAATCAGAAGTTGTTTACCAAAACATGGAAGCTGAATTAGAAGAGAAAGGTGTTGTCTTCAAAGACACTGACTCTGCATTACGTGAAAACGAAGAATTATTCAAAGAATACTTCGCTTCAGTAGTTCCAGCTGCAGATAACAAATTCGCAGCATTGAACTCAGCAGTATGGTCAGGGGGTTCATTCATTTATATTCCTAAGAATATTAAATTAGATACACCACTACAAGCATACTTCCGTATTAACTCAGAAAACATGGGTCAATTCGAACGTACTTTAATCATCGCTGATGAAGGTGCTTCAGTGCACTACGTTGAAGGTTGTACAGCACCTGTGTACACTACAAACTCACTACACTCAGCTGTAGTTGAAATCATTGTACACAAAGATGCACACGTTCGTTATACTACAATTCAAAACTGGGCTAACAACGTTTATAACTTAGTTACAAAACGTACTTTAGTTCATGAGAATGGTAACATGGAATGGGTTGACGGTAACTTAGGTTCTAAGTTGACTATGAAATACCCTAACTGTGTATTAGCTGGTGAAGGTGCGAAAGGAAGTACACTTTCAATCGCATTAGCTGGTAAAGGACAAGTTCAAGATGCGGGTGCGAAAATGATTCACTTAGCACCAAACACATCTTCAACTATCGTCTCAAAATCTATCTCAAAAGATGGCGGTAAAGTTGTTTACCGTGGTATCGTTAAATTTGGACGTAAAGCTAAACGTGCACGTTCAAACATCGAATGCGATACTTTAATCTTAGATAACAAATCAACTTCAGATACGATTCCTTATAATGAAATTATGAACGATGACATTTCATTAGAACACGAAGCGAAAGTATCTAAAGTATCAGAAGAGCAACTCTTCTACTTGATGAGCCGTGGTATTTCAGAAGAAGAAGCAACTGAAATGATCGTAATGGGCTTCATCGAACCATTCACAAAAGAACTACCAATGGAATATGCCGTTGAAATGAACCGTCTAATCAAATTCGAAATGGAAGGTAGTATTGGATAGCTATAAACCGCGTGGTTGTGCGATTCTTATAGTCGGAAAATGGCTAATGATACCATTTTGATACCATTTACTCATCAAAAATGGCTATCGCATCATGCTTTTTCTGGGTGTATAAATGGCTGTAAGTGCCCATCGTTTCAGTGATTTGAGCGTGTCTCATGAGTGACTGTAAAACGAAAATATCTACACCATTATTCGCAAGGTATGATGCATAAGAATGTCTCAGCGTGTGTATGTTATAATGTGGGAAAGCCTTTTGAAATTTTTTATGAACATGACTATAATGTTTAGGTGCAATTCCACCAAAAATAAAATAGCTACGTTCATCAAAATATTTGTTAGCCGCTTTTTCACGTTGGTAGCGATCAGCTAACATTTGGTTAATAAATTTAGGTAAGGGGACAATATCTTCAGAGCTTTCAGTTTTAGCTCTGGGATATATAGTCCGATTAGAGATGTCCATAGTTTTGTCTATGGATATCTCTTTTTTATATTTATTAAAGTCTGTCCATACTAACGCCATTGCTTCTCCAATGCGCAACCCGGTATAAAACATCAACTTAAATAATTCTTGATAATCTTGTTCCTCCACTTCTTTTACACGCTCATCAAATTCTTCTCTTAACATATATTTTGGTTTAGGTTTAACACGTGGAATCGGTTTGATTGAGATAGTAGGATCTATACGCAAACCGAAATATTTTTTAGCGTAGTTGATAACTACTTTGAACCCAGACCATATTGTGCGTGCGGTGTTAGTAGAAGGAATATTATCCATTAGATACTTTCGGAACTCTTGGCATTGATTCTGAGTAATCTTATTCATATTAATGTGACCGAACTTATTTTTAAAGTGTCTGTTATATTCATTGATTTTACGTTTTTTAGTTTTAGGTCTTAAGTCGCTATGTTCTAAATAATGCTTAAACACATAGTCAAAGGTATTCGAATCGCTATAACTCTCATTAATATCATTTAAAAACGCAGCTTCTGCATATTTAGCTTCTCTTTTAGTGTTATATCCTCTTTTCATTTTACGTTTGTTATTACCGTAAACATCTTTATATCTGATAGAAAAATACCATTTGTTTGTACTAACGTCTTTGTATACTGGTATTTTTACTCATTCCTCCTAAAAAAAGTAAAAAATAATAAGGGTACGGTGGTGTACCCCGAATTATTGATTTGTTAAGTTGTCACAATTTTACAATTCATCATAAATAGGATTGTGAATTTCAAGCTTCAAAACTTTATTGTCGGCGTCGATATAAAAGTCACTGTTATAATTTATTTTATTTACTTTTAACATGCCGTCATTATCTCTCACATACAATGCAACATCGTCGTCTTGGTCGATAATCACTAGAGTATTCTCATTGGTTAGAATCTCATGATCTCCTGCGTATTTTACTTTTATAAGCCAATCGTTAAATTTCATTTTATGTTCCTCCTTAATTTTTAAAATAGGTTTTCTTATCTTTTTTAATGAGTTTTTTTAATTCCCTTTCACACAATATTTTCTCTAAATCCTTATTAATTTCTCTAATATCTTTTTGGTTATTTATGTTCATCGCTCTTTTTCTTTTATTCAAATACTTACACATAAATGTTCCCTCTTACGTCCTAAATCCAAAAGTAATATAGCTTAAATCTATCCTTACTATTCAACATATAGAAATATGTTATAATCAAATAAAAAAAGTAGGTGCTATTTTGGAACTAATTTTATTAATATGTAGTTCTGGTGTCGCAGGATTATTCACATATATTTACTTAGATTACTTGTCAATTTTTGATACAGAAAAAATTGAAATAAAGAAAATGTTTTCGGTGCTATTCTCTTTAATTAGTATTGGTATATTCATGATAGTTCTTTATTTTATAAACTACATTCATATATACAATTTTCTCGGGATAATAATAGCGTTAATAATTTCCTTTATTGTGATAAATGTCTTAAATAAATCAGCTTATCCTTATATGATAAAAAAATTTAGAAATAAAATGAATAAGGAAAGAGAATCTAATAATCTAAATCCATTAAATGACAAACATGCTATAGATACAATTTTACAAACTTCAAATATGTTTTATATAGAAAAATATAAAGATAATGAACACCCTATTTATCAAGGAATATTACTTAAACATGAAATGACAAATGATTTAGATTCAATATTTTCAATTAGGCCTACACCAATAATAAAAAATCATGAAAAAGTTATTAAAGAGTATTATTATCAACCTAAAAACACAGATGAATATTATAAATTTTATGGTTTAAAAAACTAATGATGCTTTTTAAATTCTTTACCAAACAATGACTCCATTGTAGATTCTGTAGGTTCTTTAAACTCTGTTGTGCGATTATTATAACCTTTTCTTATAGGTTCATTATTTCTTTTCTCATGACTTGACCCTCCGCCACCACGATGATCTGGGTCATTAGGATTATATTGTTGTTTTTTCTTTTCATTACTCATAATATCACCACCTTACAGCGTCTACTTATGTAGACGTCTTTTTTATATTCTTTTTGCTATTTCTTATTTTGAATTAGATCAGTGGTTATAAACAGCGTTAATATGATTGTGAAAATCAATATACTGATAACTGCTATAACTCTAGCAACAGGACTTTCGTTATAAATAACAACATAGAATCCTTGGTAGAAGAAATAAAGATATAGAGGCATTAATGCGATGAGAGTTTTACTATGCTTTGTCATTTCGTATTCCTCCTTCGCCCCGGAGTGGAGGGGGTATTTTGTTTACATTTACAGTGTGCCAAATCTATCATTAAAAAGGTCGACTAATGTTTGAAATTACTTTTCTTTTCCTCTTTTAAATCTCGCCTTATTTTCTTTTTATATGAAATTTCTTCCAAGTCTTCTTTAATCTCTCTTACTTCTTTCTTGTTGTTTATGTTCATCGCTTTTCTTAATTTCTTCAAATATCTATACATAATGTATCTCCACTCCCTTTGTTTATTCGAATTTTAAGAGAAATAATATAGTTTGAAGTTGCTAGCAGGGTATATATACAGTTATCATTTTATAGCTTCCTTTGATAAGGGATAAAAAACAGGGCAAGTGAATGCCCTGTTATTCTGGTTTAATTTCATAAACATAGCGCTTGTTAGAGAATGATGTTAGGGGCTGGAACTCTAGCTCTATTTTTTCTGGATTACCATTGATTGCGAAACCTTCAGACCCGCTAATTTCTCTATTAGGCGATAACGAATCCATTAATTGATTATTGATAGGGTATGATTTAGCTTGTTTTCCATCTACATAAACTTTTACATCTCCACCCACTGGAATTTCCTTTTTAGAATTGTTCTTAACCGTCATATCAACTTTTAAGACTTTATCGGCTTGAACATCTGCAAATTCATTTCTTTCTTCTGTATAAGCAGCATTATCTAACGTGAATGAAACGCCATCTATTTCAGTAGTTTCTCCTACAGTTTTAATTTTTGTGTTTTTATCTTTGTTGAGTGTACCTTCTTCGTTTATTCCTTTGTCAACTTCATTTACAAAAGCTCCGGTACAAGCTGTTACACCAACAACAATTAATAATAATAAACCTAAACAACCACCACAACCCCATAACCATTTCTTTTTTGATTTAGCAGATTGTTCTTTTTTATACTTCTCAAATTGCTGTTGTTGTCTTTCTAAAAGTTCTTCGTTTGTTAATTCCTTTTCGTCTGATAAATTCTTCACATTACTAATCTCCTTCATTTAATTTTTTATATTTAAAAACCTGCAATGGCTCAAAACGAATGAGATAACCATTATGGCAGGTTGATAAACCGAGTTTATTTTTGTAATGTTGTAACACTGTATGTACGTATTCTTCACTTAATTGAACATATTCAGCAAATTCATGTAAGTTACTTACTCCGTATTTATATGCGTCTATAATCTTGTTTAAAGATATAGAATTTTCATAACCATGTCTTCGTGCGTAATTTTCGAATTTACGGTTATTGAAAGTTGATTGATCAAGTATGTTTCCATGCGTAAATCTATGATGACCTAATTCTTCAAAAAGGTTTTCTAATTTCTCAGCATCACTAAGTTTTTTATCTATAAGAATTAAATTATCTGAATAAAAACCTTTATAGCCATCAGGTAGATGAACATGGTCTTTAATTTCTACATAATCAATTTCCATTAATAAATCTTCATAACGTGACAATAAAACCAATCCCTTTATTTATCTTCGTTTTTAAATCTTTCTACTAAACTCATGATGTAATCTATATCTTCTTGTTTTAACTCACCTTCAAGGTGTGCGGCCATCGTTTGAGGATGGCTTCTTTTCATTTCTTCTAGTCCACTTAATTCATCAAGCGAAACATTAAAGTAGTGAGCTAGTGCACTTGCGTGGTCCATTGAGGGACTAGTTATCCCTTTTTCCCATCTGTCTATTGATGCTTTTGAAAATTTAACTTCATAATTCGCATTAAGTCTATCGCTTAATTCTTTCAAAGATAAGTTGCGTGATTTTCTTAATTTACTTAGGTTGTCTGAGAAATTTGTCATTTTTGTACTCCTTGTTTGTTATTTACAAACTTATTATATAAGTTTTTTCTCATTTTTGCAACACATTTAACGAATTTATTTCTCAAAAATGAAATTTATTTGTTGACATAGAATTAATTGGTCTGTATAGTAATTAGTGTAATCTCATAAATGAGACGAAAGAGGTGAGAACAACATGAATAAAAAGAGATATCAAGATTTGAGGAATTTCATAGATGCTAGTCAGTATTCTCATAAAGATGTTGCCAATATGATTGGTATGCATCCAGCACGCTTTAGCCAGAAGATTAATAAGAATAAAAGTAACTTTACAATCGACGAAGCTAGTGCAATATGCGAAGTGTTGAACATTAGTATGGATGAATATTTTTTTAATCAAAACGTCTCAAAAATGAGATGTAAAACTATACAAACAACTTAATAGGAGGAAATCACATGCAAGCATTACAAGTAATACAAATTGAAAACAACTCGGAATTAGGAGCAGTCGTTTCTAGTCGAGTAGTAGCTCATGAATTGAAAAGAAGACATGACAATGTAAAACGTGATCTAGAACAAATTTTAATGTCCTCAAATGTGAGTGCATTAATTGTTCCTAGTAACTATAAAGATTCACGTGGACGAAAACAGAAGGAATATCTCTTAACTAAAGACGGTTTCATTTTATATATGTTCAATATTCAAGGTCACAACGATTTTAAAATGGCGTACATTAATAAATTTAATGAAATGGAACGACAAATCGCACAACCTATCGCAAGTTATATGATAGATGATCCAGTTAAGCGTGCTGAATTGTGGATTGAGGAGCAGAAAGAGAAACAACAGTTACAACTTGAAAATAATATGCAGAAGCAAAAGATTGCTGAATATGAACCTAAAGCATCTTACTTAGACACAATTTTAAACAACAAAAGTTTAGTGACAGTAGGTCAGATTGCAAAGGACTATGGTATGTCGGCTCAAGCACTCAACAAGTTGCTGCATGAATTGAAAGTACAGTACAAACAATCAGGACAATGGTTACTTTATTCAAACTTACACGACAAAGGCTATACGCATTCATCAACTACAGAAATTGAACATAAAGACGGTAGCACATCAGTACGTATGAATACTAAATGGACGCAAAAGGGCAGACTGTTTATTTACGACTTACTTAAAGACAACAACATCCTACCCACAATCGAGCGGAATTAAAGGAGGTGGAGCAAAGTGAATATTCAAGAAGCAACAAAGTTAGCTATGGAAAGAGGTAAACCAATTTATCGCTCATCTGAATTTGAAACATTTAGAAAACCAGGAGACAACTTAGAACTTTTACCTACAAATAGTTATGGATACGTAGTTGTGAAGCCAAGGCAAAAAGCCTTCTACCCATTGTGGCAACCAATGGCAGAAGACTTATTAGCTGATGATTGGGAAGTGGTGGGTCTAAAAAAGAATTAACTTTTTCAATTCGTTAATCCGTTTTAGAACTTTATTTAGGTTCTTTGTATAACGATTTTGCATTTCAGCTATAGCTAATGGTTCAAGAATAAATTCCGGATAACCATCCATTGTAGGTTTCGGTGTATTTAAATAACCGTGGTTTGAAAGTTCCATTAAAGCTAAATGAAAATCTTCTGAATTTATACCAATAAAGTAATTATCACGAACACTATGTTCATCTTCAAAATATCTTGCTTCTCTTTTTGTTTTACCATCTTGAATATCGTCTTCGTAACAACGATAAAGTTGAAGTAAAACAAACTCGGCTTCATTAGTAAGCACAATATCACCTCCTTCTATGAGGAGTATATCAGAAAGGAGCATACACAAATGCCTGAACCAAACAAAAAACCTCAAACTACTCATGGCAGTGAGCAGAATGAGGCGTTCACTAAAGATGGAATTAAAGCTAATGTAATCATTACTCATTAATAACTTTGACTTTTTTGCCATCTTCTAAAATTTCAATGTCACGATTAATTACATTGACTAAAGATTTACCCTCACTGTCGAATTGCTGAGTGACTACAGTATTGTCAGCATAAATGTAAGTAGTAAGTTTTCGTCCGTCTTTAAAAACGTATTCATCTACTAAATATTCTTTAGTTGGATGCATTAATTCGTAATCGCCATAGATCGTAGACATCATAACACCTCCTTCCACTAGGAGATAACAACATTATACACGAAAGGAGGAAGAAAAATGTTCGAACTCAAAGCAATCAAAATAGCACTCCCCTTATATATCGTTGCAATGATATTAGAGAAAGTGCTGAAAAGAAAAGACCATGGAATTAAATTATCCGTGAATAAAAAATGTGTTTCTATAAAAAACTTTTGAATTAAAGAACGTAATTATAGATTACTCATCAACAACGAGTTCTTGAATTAGATCCACTAAAGCAACATGTTCAACATGACGAGTTACTAGTTGTTTTAATACAAATGATTTTGCTTGTTTATCAAGATTAGGCAATTCGTTATCAATTAAATAAATATAGGATTGTTTAGTTTCGAAATCATTTTCATGTTGGTTAATAGCAGACTCTAACTTAGATTTATAAATTTCAAAAAATTCATCTTTAGTCATAGTTATCACCTCCTTAGGTTGATAACAACATTATACATGAAAGGAGACGCTATTATGATCATCAATTATTTAAGTATAAAAGATATACAGATACTAGCAGGTGTTAGTAAAAGTAAAGCATCCACCATTGTTAGAGAGTTAAATAGCCAACTTGAAGAAGAAGGCTTTATTGCAATTAGAGGAAAACTTCCTATCCAATTAGTGAGAGAAAGATTCCCTTACTGCGATTTATCGGATGAAGTAATTAAAGAGTTAAAAGAAGCTAACATTTAAATAGGAGACATATAAATGAAATCATTCTGGATCGCATACGCATTCTGCTTTGTAAGCACATTCACACTGACACTTATCACACAAGATTTCATCATATCAGCAGCGTGGTCATTGCTTTTATCGTTAGCAGTTTATCTGTTCTTCGATGTCTGGTACTTCAAAGAAGATGAAACAGAAGGAGCGGTCGATGACGGCGAAGAGTATATTACTTTATTTACGATTAAGTATTAAAAAGACTGCTAGCAACCACGAATTGCTAACAGTCGAGGGTGTAATGTTTACCTAAACTTTGCACCCTCTAAATTACCAAATTCAGGAGGGAAAATCAAATGTTTTTTGAAAAAGGCGAGGTCAGAAGTCAATATTTTAATATTGATGGTTTTGAATTTATTAAAGAACTGACAAGAAAAGAAAATCATATCAATTTACTGATTTCGACGCGTGACCATCAATATGTCACTGATATTGCAGTGGCTTCATTATCAGACTTAGAAACAGTCGAAGAAATTATCAAACATGATATTTATGTATTTATTGAACAACAAGCAGATGAACTTGATAAAGTCATGGCTTATTTTACAAAAGGGTGGTTATAGAGATGAAGATAAGAATAAAAAAACTAAGTATTGAAAACTTTGCAGGAATTAAGGAACAAACTTTTGAATTTGGAGATAACAACACAAATATTTATGGTGGAAATGCCAGTGGTAAGACAACAACCGCAGTTGCATTACAATGGCTGTTGTTTGATAAAGGCTTAGACGGTACGACTAAATCATTCAACTTGGTACCGCTTGATAAAAACAACCAAGAACAGTACGAATTGACACCGACAGTCACTGCAGAAATGGTATTGGATGATAAACCGTTAACACTACGTAAAGAGTCACACGCAAAATATACAACTAACGCTAAGACGAACAGAAAAGAGTACAGTCGCAGCAGAACTAAAAAGCAATATGTAAATGAAGAAAGTTTGAAAGTTACTGAGTACAAAAACTACATTCAATCAATTGTAGATGAAGATGTATTTAAACTGGTTACTAATCCAGAAGCGTTTAATACATTGGATTGGAAAAAGCGTAGAGAAATCTTGTTCCAAATTGCAGATCCAATTAGTGATGAAGAGATTATCGAAACAGATGATGAATTAATCGGTATCAATGATATCTTATCTGACCATGATATCGAAACGAAAAAGAAAATATTAGGCGATAAAATCAAACAAATCAATAAGGATATCAAGGATATTCCAACACGTATCAATGAAGCACAAAAAGGATTGCAGGAAGTAGAACCATACAACGAAGATGATTACAAAGCAGCAATCGAACAGATTGAAGAGATTAACAACAAAATTTTAGAAGTTAAAAATGGTAAAGCTGACATTGATTTACGTAACCAATTAACTGACAAACAATCTGAATTAAAACGTTTAGAACAGAATTTCAGTAATGATACTGAAGATAAAATTCATTCACTTACAAATAAATTCAATACTGAAAACAGTACGGTTATCAACGCTGAATCAACTATAAAGAGATTACAAAATGAGTATGAACATGAAGCTAAACGCAGAGAAACATTATTAAAAGATTATAAAGATATTCAAACACAAATCAAAGAAGTGTCCGCTAAACAGTTTGAACACACTGATGACACGATTTGTCAGTGTTGCGGACAAGAGTTGCCGAAAGACCAAATCGAACAAGCTAAAGAAAAAGCGTTCAACATTTTCAACAAGCGTAAATCAGAAGAATTAGAAAACCTTAAAGCTAAACAAGAATACACGTTAGAGCAAGGTAAATCTATTAAACCGACATTAGAGAACATTCAAAGAGAAATCGAGAAACAAAAGCAATTATCTAATGAAGCGGTAGAGAAATCTAATTCTATTGATAAGAAAATCAAAGCATTAAAAGCAGAAGCAGTTAATGTGACACAAACAGATGAATACCGACAAATCATGCAAGACATTGCAGATATCAGCAACAAGCGTAAAGATATTGCTTCGGAAATAAATCAACTTGTTTCAGAACTTGAAGAAGAATTGAAAACTGCTGAAAGCAAGAAATCAGAAATCGAATCAATCAAATATGTAGAACAGGCAAACGAACGTACACAAAACAGAGTGTTAGATCTGCGAACAGAAGAAGATAACTTGCTTGATGAAAAAGAAGAGTTATCTGGGCAATTGTACAAATTGAACAAATTCACTAACACGAAAATTGAAATGCTGACAGACAATATCAACAACAAATTCAAATACGCTGAATTCAAGCTATTCAATCAATTAGTTAACGGAGATACGGAAGAAACATGTATCACTACTGTTAATGGCGTTGAATATGACTCAGGTTTAAACAATGCAGCACGTATCAACGTTGGTTTAGATATCGTCAATACTTTAGGTCATTTCTATGAGATTGAAGCACCTATCTTTATCGATAATGCAGAATCAGTAACAAAACTGATTGAAACAGATGCACAGCAAATCAGATTGATTGTCAGTGGTGATGATCAACAACTTAGAGCGGAGGATATTCAATGAAATACGAATTAGGTGATTTTGTACAAATAAAAGCCAAATGGCAAAAAACAAGAAAGAGTATTGGTCCAGATGATTTCAGAAAAGAGAACCAACGAAAAGAATTAGCGATAAGAAGTAAAACAAGTTGTGAAGAAAAAGGTTTATCTGTGGTCACCGCTACGGTGTAGTACAATCAAAAACTTTTATGAAAGTCAGTGAAAACGAAATAAAAGAAACAGGATTCAGAAACATCAAAATTTATTTAGTCGCAACAAGAATGAACTGTATTTATGAAGTGAGTGTAGAAGATATTCAACTAATCAAAGACATGGAGGAATTAAGATGAGTAACAATAAATTACAAAAAGTAGAAGAGCAATTATTAGCAGAAAAGAACGTATCTGATAGCGTTCTGAACAAAGTTAAGGTTTTAGAAGCGAAAGGCAACTTAGAACTTCCGAAAAACTATTCACCAAGCAATGCTATGAAGCAAGCATGGTTGAAAATCAGTCAAGATTTCAAATTAGCTAAGTGTACAGAAGCAAGTACAGCGAATGCACTGCTGGACATGGTAACACAAGGGTTGAACCCTGCAAAAGACCAATGCTACTTCATTCCATACGGAGATAAGCTAGTGCTTCAACGCAGTTATCACGGTAACGTAATGATGCTTAAAAGAGATGCTGGTGCTAAAGATGTTGTTGCACAGGTCATTTATGAAGATGACAACTTTAAACAAGAATTGGATTCTGTCGGTCGTATCAAAGCAATCAAACACGAACAAGATTTCTTTAATATCGATAAAAACAAAATTAAAGGTGTTTACTGCACAATCGTGTTTGATGATGATCGTGAGAATTATATTGAAATCATGACTATGGACCAAATTGAACAAGCATGGTTACAGTCATCAATGATTAAAGATGAAGCAGCACTTAAAAAGTCAAAAACGCATAACAACTTCAAAGAAGAAATGGCCAAGAAAACGGTTATCAATCGTGCTGCTAAACGTTACATCAATACATCATCAGATGAAGGTTTATTACGATTCGCACAAGAATCAGAAGAACGTCAACGCAAAGAAGTCTTTGATGCAGAAGTGGAACAGAATGCAAACAAAGAAGAAATTGATTTTGAAGAAGCGGTATACACGGAATATCAAGAACCATCAAATGAATCTAAACATGAAGAACCTCAAAAAGAAGAGCCTGCAGAGGAAGTCGGAGAGGATGTTGAGCCATTTTAATACAAGTATTTTCAACTGGCTCACAGGGGAATAGCTATCGCATCAGTGATGGCTATACCTCACTCTTATTGGAAGCTGGTATAAACTTTCGCAATGTTCAGATACCACTAGCATTCAAGACCAGAAAAATTGCAGCATGTCTTATCACACACGAACACGGTGATCATGCTGAATATGTAAAACAATATTTAAACCACGGCATCATAACTTATATGACACAAGGCACGAAAGATGCATTGAACATCAACAGTCACAGATTATGTACTTTAAAAGCCAAACAAGAGTTAAGAATCGGAACATGGTCCATTCTACCTTTCGAAGTAGAACATGATGCAGCAGAGCCTGTAGGTTACCTATTTAAAAGCGATTATGGCTATAAGGTCCTTTACCTCACAGATACAAAGTACGTTAAGTACAAATTCAAAGGTATCACTCACATGATGTTAGAAGTCAATTACGTATATGAAAAGATGTTGCAGAACGTCAAAGACGGTGTACTTCATCAAGCTTTGTCTAATCGAGTTATGGAAAGTCATTTCAGTTTAGAGAATGCAGTTGAATTCTTAAAAGCGAATGATCTAAGCAAACTACAACAAATCAATCTTATTCATCTAAGCAGCACAAATGCAGATGCTGAACGAATTAAAAATGAGATACAACAGGTGTCTGGCGTGCCTGTGTACATTGGAGGAAATTAAATGAATTTATGTGTGTTTACAGGAAGAATTACTAAAGATTTATCAATTGTTGAGTCAAGAAGCGGAACAAAGGTATTACCGTTTGATATCGCAGTACAAAGAAAGTACAAGAACCAAAACGGAGAATATGATACTGACTTTATCAGTTGTATCGCATTCAAAGCTACTGCTGAATTCATTGAACAGTACGCTAAAAAAGGCTGCTTAGTAACAGTTAAAGGCGAAATGCGAAACAACAACTTCACACGTGATGATGGAACTACTAATTACGGTATGCAGCTTGTAGTAGATGAAATTGATACTGCAACATTATTCATCAATAAAAAACAGTCAGATAAACAACAAGACAGCTACTACAATGCAAACAACACAAAGCAGCAATATGGACAGAGCAAAACAAATCAAAAGCAATCAGTACGTGAAGATAATCCATTCACTAATGCGAATGGTCCAGTCGATATCGAGGATGATGATCTTCCATTCTAAAGGAGTGAATTAAATGGCTAGACCAGGATATCTAAAACTTTGGCGCGGTATTGTCGAAAAGCCTATCTGGAAACAATCTACGCCTGAACATAAAGCAATCCTGATCCAAATCTTAATCATGGCAGATTTCAGTGGCAACGAATGGGAATACAAAGGCGAACAGTACACTACAAAGCCTGGTCAATTTGTCACATCACTAAAAAGTATAGCCGAAGAATGCGGAAAAGGGATTTCAGTGCAGAATGTTCGCAGTGCGTTAGCGAGGTTTGAGCGACTAGGTTTTATAACAAACGAATCAACAAAGGTTAATAGGCTCATAACCATTGTTAACTGGGGCGTTTACCAGTCTAACGAAGAAAAGACCAACAAAGATACCAACATTGTTACTAACAGTGAGGTAACAAAGAACCAACAAAGAGGTAACAAAGAGGTAACAACTAAAGAAGAAGTAAAGAAGAAAAGAAATAAAGAAGTAAAGAAAGAGTATAAGAAGAAGATAAATGCCTTCGACTTCTTCCAAGAAAATGGATTCGGAGTATTAAATCAATATACTGCTGAAGATATGAATCATTACATTGAATCATTCGATAACGATTCAGATGAAATTGTACAAGCAGCATTAAAGATTGCATTAGACAGAAACAAAACGAGCTGGGGCTATGCAAAGAGTATTTTAAACAATTGGTTAAAGGCTAATTTGAAATCTATGGAAGAAATCAAAGCATATGAACAACAACAAATAGCACAACGGACAAATAACAGAAATTACTACATTTCAAATGCTAAATCAAAAGAGATCACACCTGAATGGTTATTAAACCGTGAATATGAAAACAAAAACAAAACATCTGATAAACAACAAGATAAGGATTTCGAAAAAGACAGAGCAGCGTTTTTAAAACATATACAGGAATCATGGGGTGGAGATTAGTTAGGAGGAATCACAATGAAGATTCATGAACTCAACAATTACGACCGAATCATTATCTGGCAAGAAGATGATCAAGAAGAAGGTCGATGCGGAACAGTCATTCAGTTATTTAGACAAAACTTCGATACACATGCTGCATACGTATTGTTAGATGGAACTACTGAACAAACAATCATCACTAATGATGATTACTTCGATAAATTACCTATCTCTTTTAAAAAGGGTGATAGAAATGGAATTCAATCTATTTGATGAATATGGCAACAAAGTCTTTGTTATCGAAACCGATAAAGACAGATACAAATTGAAAGGTGTTAATGAATGGAAAGGCAGACGTTGGAACTTTGATTTGAACGAACTGCACACATTCATGGAAAACAATCAATTTACAAAAGACTATCAAACAGACATCTACGAAATGTTAGGAGTGTAAACAATGTTTTGAATCAGACTCACGAGGACGCGTTTTAAGTATGTTAGAAGAAGGATTAAGGAGTAAGAGTATAAAACTACTTTGAAGTTACTATAAGTCTCTCACACATCGCTGTGTTAGCTTGCAGAGTAGATTGTGAATGTAATAGGAGGAAATGAATGAAATACAAATACATGATACTAGATATTGAAGGGGCTAAAGAATTAGCTGAAAAATTTAAAGATATAAAAACGTGTCAAGAAATTTATGAAGAAAGAGTTGAAGTGTTGGAAAAGGCACAGGCATTTGATCGCATTAAAGAAATGATTGATGACCAACAATTAGAAAACGAACCAGATAGCGAAATATTGAGTGAAATCAGATATGAAATTTCAAAAGTGGAGGATGAAAACAATGATTAAAACTATATTCAAAATAATCTTAACTCTTGCATTTTATGAAGCGGTCAAATACATCACTGAACAATTTATCATTCGAGTAACACAGAATGATGATGTAGAAGCTCCTGCAGACTTCGACATACACGATCATATACATCTTGATAATTTAAAAGCAGAGGTGAGTGAATAGATGAAATTTATTTATGATTTTATTGCGTTGGGTGTTGCTCTAATAATCACATTGTTTATTTCTGGAGGACATTTAATTATAATAAATACATTAGCGGTATTCGGTGTTTATAAATTAGTAGATTCTTTTGTGGATAATATTATTAGAGGTGAAAGAGGATGAATAACGATTTTTTAACTGGCTTGTATACTCTTGCTGGAGGTGTTGTATTATACACTGTAAAAGAAGTGATAAGGTTTTTAGTAGATACTAATTTAAATCGAAAACAAGCTAACCTGAATAATATTTATCCTATATATTCAGAAGTATATAAAGCAGCGAAAATTTTTATTGGCTCATATGCTACACCTATACTACAACCTGAAACATTGAGATATGAAGATATAGAAGTTATGAATAAGCACTCAAGACAAAAGAGATTTATTGACGCTTACAAATTAAACTCAGATTATAGATACCTAATTAATTTAACTCATCATTTAGAAAAAATGAGAGATTTCAAAAAGGAATTTAATAATTCATTTAGTGTAAACCAGTTCTGTTTTGACGATGACTTTATCAAAAAAACAAAGAAAATAGATGCAGTGATGAACAGTGATTTAAGTTACCTAGAACAACAAATACAATATCATCTTGCAGAAGTATCATCAGACATTGAAGGTAAAATAATAAATAAAGATTACAAAGATAATCTCATTGTATACGAACGTTATTTAGATGACTTTAATAAAGTGTTCAAAAAGAAATTTAAAATATAGAGGTGATTGCCAACATGTGGATAGCGCTAACTATTCTCTTCGCTCTTCTCTCTTTTGGGCTTTATATGGCAAATAGAGAGTTAGGGGAAGAGTTGAAAGTGAGGAATAATATTATAGAGGATTTGATTGAAAGGAATGAAAAAAATGAATAAGAGAGATTATTATTTGAATTTAATAAAAAAAGTCGAGAGACGTATACAGTTCTGTGAAGAAGAATTACATGCTACTGAGGAAAGTATTAAAAGAAAGCGTCAGCGTTTGAATGAGTTAGATGAAGAACTAATTACACTTGAAGCAGTTAAAGAAGATATATTCAATAAGTTGTTATAAGAATATATTATGTTATATAGATGTCGTTATAAGAAAATGTTATAATGAGCGTATATACTATTTATCAATGGAGGTTATACATGTATACGCCAACTGAAGTAAAACAATTGATTACAGACTATCATTGGATGCGAAGATTGATTGACCATCAAGTATATGAGTATGATAGTACATCTATCAGTCAATATGGTATCGAGTCATCAATGGCTAAAGCTCAAGGAACTACAGGTAACAAAGTATTGGTAAGAGTCATACAGAATGATAAAGATAGACGTAAGACACAAGATCTTATAGATAAAGTGACGTTTATCGATAAGTATGAACATCTGATTACTAATGATAAAAACTATCATATCTTACAGTTGCTCAAACAAGGAGAAAGTATAACCGCTATTGAAGTATTTATGAAGTCCAGCAGAAAGAATATATATAGTAGAATCAATCAAATAGTAGATGTATTTATGAACGCACAGGGGTAACAGATTACACACTTTACACAGATTACACACTGTTTTGTTTAGCTGAATTAATTTTATATAATTGAGTTACAACAATATTATTAATTTGCAAAGATACGCGCGATCAATACTATATTATAACTGAGGCACATCACTAACGTGGTGTGTCTCTTTTATTATGAGGTGAACAATGGAATTTAATAAGTATCAGTCTCTAAAGAAACCTAAAGAGAAACAGCATCATATACTGCATCTGATGACAACAGTAGGTAACATTGCTGATGTATATAACAATAATATTGAAAATATAGGTAATGAAGAACTTACAGTTATGTTAGGAGAAGTGTTAGAAGATTTAACAGCGTTAGCTACATTGAATAACATAACGCTAGATACAGTCGCTGGTATCAATATAAATAGTTATCAACCTAACATGCATAACCTAATTGATGTAGGAGATACTGTTACGTATGAGAAAGAAAGATATATTGTACATGATGTTATTGGTAATCAATTGTTGATTGCTAACAGAGATAAAGACTTAGTAATTGATATTAATTCATTAAGAAGGTGAAAGCAATTGGGATAATGCGTAGATGTAGTCACCCAACATGTAATACGTTGATAAGCTACAATGAAACATATTGCAACAAGCATAAGACTTATATTAACGGTAAATACAATGATTTGAGACAAAGAAATGATCCAGAATACTTAAGGTTTTATAAATCAAAACAATGGCAGAACATGAGGGAACTTGTGATGATAGATAATCATTACTTGTGTAGACAATGTGGAAGGCAAGCAAATGTTGTTGACCATATCATACCAACAAAAATAGATTGGTCGAAAAGATTGGAAAAAGAAAACCTTCAACCATTATGCAATGAATGCCACAACAGAAAAACGAAAAGAGAACAAAGTGAAGTCCCCCACAGGAAATAACGGGGTGTAATATTAAACTACTCGAGAACGAGGCAGAGTTTTCTTCTCAAAAAATTCCCTTTATCTAGAAATTTTATTAGGAGGTGCTAAATTTGGCTGGTAGACCTAAAAAATTATTGATGAATTCCAATAAAAATTATACAAAAGAAGAAATTATCGAAAAAGAACGACAAGAAACACAGTTGAGTAAATTCTCCAAAATAGATTCTACACCACCAAGCTTTTTAGATGAAATTGCAAGAGAGGAATACTTACGGATTATCCCTCATATGCAAGAATTACCAATTTCTAACTTAGATAAAGGTCAAATTGCACAATATTGTAGTTTCTATAGTGATTTTGTAAAAGCAAGTTTAATTTTAGAAAAAGAAGAACTAATGATTGAAGACACACGAGGTAATATGAAGGTCAATCCCGCTTTCAATGTAAAAGAGAAGGCGGGTATTCGTATGCAACAAACAGCCAACACATTAGGATTAACTATTGATAGTAGATTGCGAATAGTTGTTCCTGAAGAGGAAGAAGAGGACGACCCATTTGCACAATTTGCGAGTGATGCTCAATGATAGATTTTGTAACACTATACGCTAAGAAAGTTGTTAGTGGAGAAATCTTAGCAAGTAAGAAGAATATAGCAGTGGCTCAAAGACACTTAGATGATTTGAAAAATGCTCCATTAGATTGTTATTTCGATATTGACCAAGCAAATAAAGCTATTAAATTTATAGAAATGCTTCCTGATCCTAAAACAAATCAACCTATGCCTTTAATGCTATTTCAAAAGTTCATTGTAGGTAGTATATATGGATGGCGTAGACGCGGTGGTTTCAGACGTTTTACGAAAGCTTATATTAGTATGGCAAGAAAACAAGGTAAGTCATTAATTGTCTCAGGTATGTCACTGAATGAATTGTTATTTGGTCAATATCCTAAATATAATCGTCAAATATATGTATCATCTTCGACGTATAAACAAGCACAGACGATTTTTAAAATGGCAAGTCAACAAATTAAATTACTACGTTCTAAAAGTGATTTAATCCGTAAATCTACAGAAGCGCGTAAAACAGACCTTGCGCATATAACATCAGAGAGTGTGTTTGAACCGCTTTCTAATAATCCAGATGCGGTTGATGGTAAAGACCCTACCGTTGCGATTTTAGATGAATTGGCCAGTATGCCGGATGATGAGATGTATTCAAGGTTTAAAACAGGTATGACGCTTCAAAAGAATCCCCTTACTCTCTTAATATCTACAGCAGGTGATAATTTAAATAGTCAAATGTATCAAGAGTATAAATACATCAATAATATTTTATCTGGAGAGGTGAAAGCGGATAATTACTTCGTATATTGTGCAGAAATGGATTCAGAAGATGAGGTAAATGATGAATCTTTATGGATTAAAGCAATGCCTTTGTTGGAATCAGATGAACATAGGGATACAATTCTTCGTAACATTAAAGCGGATATTCAAGATGAGTTAGAAAAAGGGACATCATTCCATAAAATACTAATTAAAAACTTCAATCTTTGGCAAGCTAATAAAGAAGATAGCTTAATAAACATCCGAGAGTGGGAAAATGCGGAAATTGAGAAAGACGTATCAAAAATATATGGAAGCGATGTTTATATTGGGGTTGACCTTTCAAGGTTAGATGATTTAACCAGTGTAGGTTTCTTATTTCCACAAGAAGATAAAACAATGTTGATTGATAGTCACTCATTTGTAGGCTTACGAACTACATTAGAGCAAAAATCAAAAAGAGATAAGATTGACTATCAAAAAGTTATTCATAATGGAGAGGCAGAAACAACCCGTTCACCTTCTGGAATGATTGATTATCGACAAGTTATTGAATTTATTGCAGATGTCATAGACAAATACAATCTCAATGTTAAAGCTGTTTGTTATGATCCTTGGAATGCACAATCTTTTATCACTACCCTAGAAACAATGATGATTGATTGGGATTTAATTGAAGTAGGCCAAAACTTTAAACAACTTTCACAGCCCATAAAAGAATTCAGAATGTGGATCGCTGAAGGGCGATTAAAACATTTTGGTAATGACTTGCTAACAATAGCAGTGAATAACGCAGTATTAACTTTTGATTACGAAGATAATGTGAAAATTGATAAACGTATCAACAGACAAAAAATTGACCCTATTATTTCAATAATCACAGCATTTAGTGAAGCACGTATGCATGAATTTGAAATTGATTGGTCATCTATTTATGAAAGTGCTGAATTTGGTTTCTAGGTGGTGAGTAAATGAATTTTAATAAGATATATATTTTTTTGAAATTGCTAATTGTTAATATCGTCAGTATCTTATTTTTAATAGGTTTAACTGTGGTCAATATTGCAATGTATATCGGCTTTGGCTTAGTTTTCGGTTTAATTGCTACAGGTTTAACTTTGATTCTGATTGCGTTAATTATCGACCATGAGTCTAAAGAAAGGGGGTAAATAAGTGGGTATTTTCTATAAAACAGAAAAACGAGATTTACAGTACAACGAAGAAGACTTGCAAATGATGGTTAGTACATTGCCAGGATTTCAAGGGAGTAACATTCGTGAATATGCGTCTGTTGATGCTATTAAACACAGCGATGTATTTACTGCTGTCACAATGATTGCATCTGATTTGGCTCGTATGCCCATCAGGCTAATGGAAAACAGAGAAATAGATTATAATAATCGTATTACTCACTTGTTGAATACAAGACCAAATGCAGTCTATAACGGCTATATCTTTAAATTAGTTGTGTTTATTAATGCACTATTAACATCTCATGGTTATGTAGAAATTATCAGAGATAAATTGGGGTTACCAGAAGCGTTAGTTTTTAGAAAAACATCAGAAGTTCAATTGAAAGTATCAGATGGTGGTTATTATTATTATAAATTTAGAACAATCACTGAAAATGGAAAGATGATTGAACGAAAAATTAATTTTGATGATATGTTAGATATAAAATTTTACTCATTAGATGGTATTAATGGTTTATCTTTATTAGATACACTCAACAAAACCATTGATGCAGATAATAATGGTAAAGATTTTCTTAATAATTTCCTGAGAAATGGTACACATGCAGGCGGTATTCTTAAAATGAAAGGTGTATTAAATGATAAGAAAGCAAGAAACCGAGCAAGGGAAGAATTCCATAGAGCTTTCAGTGGTACTAAACAGGCAGGTAAGGTTGTTGTTCTAGATGAATCAATGACATTCGATCAACTTGAGGTAGATACAGAGGTTTTGAAACTTATTAGAGAAAATAAATCGTCTACTCGAGAGATTGCCGGAGTATTTGGGATACCCCTTCATAAATTTGGTGTAGAAACAACTAATATGAGTATCACAGATGCTAATTTAGACTATTTATCTACATTAAAACCTTATACAACATGTGTATGTGCAGAATTAAACTTCAAGTTTAATGATGAAATCACAGATGATTTTAAAGAGTTTATCTTTGACACTACTGAAATTCGTGTAGTAGATGAAAAAACACAAGCAGAAATAGATAAAATCAACTTGGATAGTGGAAAAACAAATATTGACGAAATTAGAAAGCGTGATGGCTTACCACCTATTCCTGGTGGACACGGCAGTATTCATCGTGTTGACTTAAACCATGTGAATATCAGTCTGGTAGATGAGTACCAAATGAATAAATCGAAAGGTACAGACAACAAACTGAAAGGTGGTGAACAAAATGGATAAAGAAATCAGAGTAGGCGTTGTTGATGAGGTAAGGACTAGTGATGACCAAGAAATGATTATTGAAGGTTATGCGTTAAAGTTTGATACATGGTCAGAAGATTTAGGTGGTTTCAAAGAAACAATCTCTAAAGAAGCATTAAGAAACACAGACTTATCTGATGTACGTTGTTTAGTTGACCATCAACCATCGCAAATCATTGGAAGAACAAGCGCTGGTACCTTAGCACTTCGAGTAGATGATGTTGGATTGAAATATCGTTGTGAGTTACCTAATACAACATTCGCACGTGATTTATACGAAAATATGCGGCTTGGTAACATAAATCAATGTTCATTTGGTTTTATGTTAGATAAGAAAGGCGATGAACTGCGTTATGATGAACAAGAAGGTATTTATAAACGTACTTTAAAAAGCATCAGTCAATTAACTGATGTATCGGTGGTTACTTATCCAGCCTATAAAGATACTGATGTTAAACCAGCAATTAGAAGTATAGAGAATTTTGAACGAGAAAAACGCAAGTTCAAACTTAGAAACAAAATTAATGAATATGCTAATCAAAAATAATATTCGGTGAAGTTGAACACCATAAAAAATACAACCTAGGACATGTCTATAAGATGATGTCTTTTTTTAATATTAAAAATTGGAGGTTCTATAATGAATACGAAACAAAAACTACAAGCATCGATTAAAGATGCACAACGTCAAATTGACCTAAAAGTAAAAATCGCTACGCGTGCGTTAGATAATGATGAGTTGGAGAAAGCAGAACAACTTGAACAGGAAATTGCAGAATTACGCAAAAAAATTCAAGAAAAAGAAGAAGAATTATCTAAAATTAAAGAAGATGATGATAATAAAAGTAACGAAGGAAATACAGAACCAAGTCAAACTGAAGGTAATGCGAATGTACGTTCAATGGGTAAATATGGTAATGTTTTCGATTTAGCTATTCCTGGGCAACAAACACAAGTAACTTCACAAGAAGTTAGAGATTTCCAAAATTATCTTGAAACTCGAGATGATATTCAAGGTGGATCATTAAAAACAGATTCTGGTTTCGTTGTCATTCCAGAAGAAATTGTGACTGATATTTTAAAACTTAAAGAAGTTGAATTTAACTTAGATAAATATGTAACAGTTAAGAAAGTTAATAATGGTTCTGGAAAATATCCAGTTGTACGACAATCAGAAGTTGCAGCGTTACCAGAAGTTGAAGAACTTGCTGAAAATCCTGAGTTAGCAGTTAAGCCATTCTTCCAACTGGCATATGACATCAAAACACGCCGTGGTTATTTCCGAATTTCACGTGAAGCAATTGAAGATGCGAAAGTCAATGTGCTACAAGAATTAAAATTATGGATGGCTCGTACGATTGCGGCAACACGAAACCAAGCTATTATTGATGTAATCCAGAATGGAGGACCAGGAGAAAATGGAGATAGTACAAAATTACGTTCTGTTGAGGCTGCAGGTATCGATGGCTTAAAAGATGCAATTAATTTAAATGTGAAACCTAATTATGAACATAATGTGGCGATTGTATCACAAACATTGTTTGCTAAGTTAGACAAGTTAAAAGACAAAAATGGTAATTACTTAATTCAACCGGATGTTAAAGAGAAAACACAACAACGTTTGTTAGGTGCTAAAGTAGAGATTTTACCTGATGAAATGTTAGGAGATTCTGGAGCGGAAACGTTAATTATTGGTAACTTAAAAGATGCTATTGTGTTATTTGACCGTTCACAGTATCAAGCTCAATGGACAGACTATATGCACTTCGGGGAGTGCTTAATGGTTGCTGTACGTCAAGATTGCCGTATTTTAGATTATAAAGCAGCAGTGGTTGTTAACTTTAAAGATGAAGCAACTGAAGAAGTACAAACTTTATAAGGAGGAATAGAACATGGCTAAATATAAAGTGAATCAAGCATATATTGATAAAGAATTAAAACGTACCTTGCAAAAGGGTGAAGAAGTAGAAATGACTGTGAAACGTGCAAATGAAGTTAACAAAAATGGCAAACCTAAAAATGGTATGTTAACTAGAATTGATGACTAGAGGTGAAGTGTGGTGGACTTAACACTTTTAAAAAAGCATTGTAAAATCGACCACAATTCTGAAGATGACTTGCTCGAAGAATACTACAATTGGGCGAAATACGATATAGCTAATGCAGTTACAGATGATATAGAGTGGTTGGAGGAACATCCGTTATATAGAGCGGCTGTTTATCCTTTGACTGCTTATTATTTTGAAAATCGTATTGCTTTTGAAGAACGAGATTTGAATTATGCGCCACATATGGTTCTAAGTGTAGTTCATAAGTTGAGGGATGCATATGAAATTCAATTCAAATAGATTAAACGAGCGGGTTACTTTTTGTGAAGACATAAGTAAATCTATTAACGGCTTACCACAAAAACCTGTTCCACAAGAATTATATAGTTGTTATGCAGCCATTCAAGACGCGAGAGAATCAGACATACAAACAAGTATCAATACAGGATCTAAATTTATTAAAACTATTATCATTAGAGACCCTCGTGGTGAATATAAGCCAAATAACAAGCACTATGTGTTACATGAAGATGAAAGGTATGACATTATTTATGTAAAGAAGGATTATCAAGATAAAGCTTTCATTCGAGTATATTGTGAGGTTATTTTATAATGCCTGCTAAAATTGAAAAAAATGACATTGAGCAAGGTCTTGTTAGAAAGCAGCTTGAATTTAATGCTAAGCAAAATCAAGTGTTAAGAGAAGCAGCTCAAGCGTTAGTACCTGAATTAGCTAGAACCACTCCTGTCAGTGATAGAAAAAAACATGCAAAGAGTCACGTAACTATTTCTAATGTAAGGACTGATAAAAACAGTTATGAAAAGTACATTGTTGTAGGTTACGAAAAAGGTTATTCACATCGTATACACGCAACAGAGTTTGGAACCATGTATCAACGTCCGCAATTATGGATTACTAAGACAGAGAAAAACAATAGACAACTCGTTTATCGAAAGATGTTAAGTGCCATGAAGAAGGTGATTAAATGAGTATAACCGAATTAATCTATAATGAAATCATTAAAGATGAGCGGATTACTATAAAAGATAATGTTTTTAGGTATGTAGTACCTCAAAACTTTCATACACAGACTAGTAAACCGATTGTTAGGATATTTCCTTTGCCTTTTAATCCTGAAGAATATGCTGACAATGAAGAAATGACTAGAGAATACGATATTCAAGTAGATATTTGGTGGTCTGAAAATGAGCCAAGCGAGCAAGCTGAACGAATTGCAAAAAGATTAAAGGAATTAGATTTTAAATCATATTATAGAGAACCCTTGTACGAAGTAGAAACAATGACGTTTCGTGAAATAATTCGTGCAAATGGTTCTCTTTTTATTTAGGAGGAAATTTTATGGAAAAATTAAAGTTAAATTTACAGCATTTTGCAGAAAAGGATACAGGAGTTTCCGGTATTGCAATTGGTGTTACAAATTTCTATTGGGCGCCTATTGTTAAAGATACAAGTGAAAACTGGGAAGTAAAACCAGGTTCTCGTACACGTTTCTTGAAAGAAATCGAAGTTGACCGACCACAAGAAGTGGAAGAAGAATATGGAGATAATATGGTTGCAGCAACTGCTGTTTCTAACGGTAAATTATCAGTTAAAACAACTTTCGTTTCCATCCCTGCAGATCAAAAAGCTTTCTTATCCGGTGCTAAAAAAGGTGACGGAGGATATAAATACGGAGCGAATGATATTCCACCAGATGTAGCGGTAGTATTCGAGCGTACAAACCATGATGGCTCATCTGAATGGGTGGGACTATTTAAAGGTAAATTTACGCGTCCATCATTATCAGGGCATTCAAAACAAGATAAGGTTGAATTCCAAAATGATGAAGTTGAAGGTTCATTTGTAGACCGTTTATATGATGAATCATCGCATGTGACTGGTTATGATGATAAAGGTTCTACAAAAGGTCGCGACTATGTTTTCTTAGAAACATTCGGAAAAACTTATGAAGATTTTATCAACTCATTAGCACCAAGTGAAAGTGAAACAGTTGTTAAGTCAATGAAAGATAGCACATCACCAGAGGACTCAGAAGAATTACAATCACTATAAAACTTTAAGAGGGGAATTCCCCTCTTTTTTTAATGAAAAATTTAAAATCAGAAAGAAGGAATATAATTATGACAAGAGCATCAATTGAACTTATTACAGGATATACAAAAACAGGTAAACCACAGACTAAAAAATACTTAGCAAAGCCGATGATGTCACTTTTTGACACAATTCAAGGTTCAAAGTTATCTACAAAACTAACAAAAACATTTAAACAACCGGATTTTGAAGATTTAACACAAGAGGAATTTGAAAAGTTGAGTGAAACAGAACAAAAAGAATATCAAGCTAAAGTTGAAGAGTATCAAGAATTGGTTTCAGAACAATTTGAAGTTTTAGATGAAGTTACAGCATTTGTAGCAGAAGGATTTGATAACCAATTCACATCAGAGGAGTTGCAAAAAGGTATTCCAGCAGGCGCTGAAGGTCTTAGTACTTTAGTTACTGTTTTAGAAACACTTATTTCAGGAGATTTAGACGATACAAAAAAGTTCGTGACAGAGAAGAAGAAATAAACCCTGAAGATTTAACTCCTGAAGGCAGATATAACAACTATATGAAGCTTGCAAAAAAGTTGATTGAAGATGGTATGGATGCTGAAAAAGTAGCAAATATGCCTATTCATTTCTTTTTAGAAATTGTAAGCAGCAAAGTGGAAAGCAAGAAAAAAGCAAAAAGCTTTGCAGATATTTTTTAAAGAAAGGAGGTTAGTGTATGGGGAACCCAATAGGTAATATGGTCATAAGAGTTGATTTAGATGGCTCAGGTTTTAATAAAGGAATGGCCGGATTAAATCGACAAATGCGCATGGTATCTCGTGAAATGAGTGCTAATTTATCAAAATTTGGTCGTTATGATCAATCTCTTGAAAAATCTAAAGTTAAAGTAGAGGGGTTAACTAAAAAACAGCGTGTACAAGCTCAAAAAGTAAAAGAGTTAAAACAAGAATATGACAAATTATCTAAAGAAACTGGGGAAAATAGCGCGAAAACTCAAGCAGCAGCTGCAAAGTATAATGAAGCATACGCCGAATTAAATAAGTATGAAAGAGAACTGAAAGAAGCAACTGAAAAATTGAGAGCTCTTGAACGACAACAACAAGCTATGAATACTACTATGGGAAAGATAGGTAGTAAGTTCTCTGAAATAGGACCTAAATTCCAAGAAATAGGTCAAAAAATGCAATCTGTAGGACGTAGCATGTCTATGTATGTTACTGCTCCTATTGTTGCAGGTTTTGGTGCTGCTGCTAAAAAGAGTATTGATTTTGATGATTCAATGCGAAAAGTGAAGGCTACATCTGGTGCTACTGGTTCAGAATTCCAACAATTAAGAGATAAAGCCCTTGAAATGGGAGCTAAAACTAAATTTAGTGCATCTGAATCAGCAGAAGCTCTTAACTATATGGCCTTAGCCGGCTGGGATACCAAAGATATGTTAGGCGGTATCGATGGTGTTATGCAATTAGCTGCTGCCTCTGGGGAAGATTTAGGACAAGTGAGTGATATCGTTACTGACTCGTTAACAGCATTTGGTATGAAAGCTAAAGATAGTGGACGATTTGCAGATGTATTAGCACAGACAAGTTCTAAAGCTAATACCGATGTACGTGGTTTAGGTGAAGCGTTCAAATATGCTGCTCCAGTTGCAGGCGCATTGGGATATACTGTGGAAGATACATCTATAGCTATCGGTTTAATGTCCAATGCTGGGATTAAAGGTGAAAAAGCCGGTACAGCATTACGTACCATGTTTACAAACTTAGCTAAACCAACAAAAGCTATGCAAAACAAGATGGAAGAGTTAGGTATATCTATTACTGATAGTAACGGTAAGATGCTTCCTATGCGTGATGTAATGGATCAGTTGCGTGATAGGTTCAAAAACTTATCAAAAGACCAACAAGCAAGCGCAGCTGCAACTATCTTTGGTAAAGAAGCAATGAGTGGTGCATTGGCTGTTATTAATGCTTCAGATGAGGACTACAAAAAGTTGACTAAGTCTATTGATAATTCAACAGGTGCAGCTAAACGAATGTCGGATGAAATGGAAGGCGGAATTGGTGGTTCAATCCGTCAAATGAAATCCGCTTTAGAATCTTTAGCTATAAGTATCGGAGATGTGTTAGCACCTCACATTAAAAGAGCGGCAGAAACTTTAGGTAATTTAGCGCAAAAGTTGTCAGATTCTCCTGGTTGGGTTAAGACTGCAATAGTAAGTGTTGGTTTATTTGCTGCAGCATTAGGACCAGCTATTCTTGTTACAGGGATGTTTACATCTGCAATAGGTAGCATTATGACTACTTTAGGTCCTGTGATGACAGGCATAGCTAAAGCTGGTGGAGTAATGAATTTCTTAGGAAACAAAGCGCCGTTTGCTGCTAAAGGCTTGACTTTAGTAGGTGGAGCTTTTAAATTCATGCTTGGTCCAGTAGGTTTAGCAATTGCAGCAATAGTAGCAATCGGTACAGCATTTGTAATTGCTTATAAAAAATCTGAAACATTCAGAAATATAGTTCACTCTGTAATAGATCCAGTGATGAATGGCCTAAAAAAGATGTGGGATGTTGCTAACCAAATATTTAATGCTTTAGGAAGTTTATTATCTGGTAAAACATTACCAACAGTGGATTTATTATCCAAGATTATGCCTAAAGAAACTGCTAGAAAAGTGACCGTTACTTTAATGCAAATTAGACAAGTATTTATAGACGCTTTTAAAGGTATTTGGTCATATATACAAGAAATAGGTAAGAAGTTATCTGATTTTTGGAAGGAAAATGGAGATACTATCATCCAAGCATTAGCCAATATTTGGAGTGTCACATCGACTGTCTTTATAGAGATTAAGAACTTTTTATGGCCTATTTTACAAGAGTTAGGCGGTCTTGTTCAAACTTTATTTATGAATGTTATAGTTCCAATTATCAAAATAGCAATGGGAATTATATGGAATGTAATGAAGTTTTTATGGCCACTAATCAAGATATTAATCGTTGATACTTGGAATAATATCAAAAATATTATCAATGGATCTTTGGATATCATTTTAGGTATTGTTAAGATATTCAGCGGACTATTTACTGGCCAATGGAAGCAAGTTTGGAATGGTGTTAAACAAGTATTCAGTGGTGCATTAACGCTTATATGGAACCTTATTCAACTTTGGTTCATCGGTAAAATACTTAAAGTAGTTAAGATATTCAGCGGACTATTCAAAGGTGTTATAAGTTCTGCTTTTAAACATATCAGAAGTGTAATAAGTACAGTACTGAAGTTTATTTGGTCTATTATCAGCACGATTTTCAAACGGATATTAAGTATCACTAAAACGATATTTGGTGCCGTGGCAAAATTCATTAAGCATATATGGAATGGTATAAAAAATGCCATCGTTGGAGCAGTTAAATTTATTTATAACGGAGTTAAACGTTACTTTACCGCAGTTGAAAATACAGTGAACAAAATATTTACTGCTGTAAAAAGTTTTGTCGTCAAAACATGGTTGAATATCAAAAACACCGTTGTAAAATATGCTAAAAGCTTATGGACTGGCGTACGTAATACATTTAACTCTTTATCCAAAGGTGTTCGTAATATTTTTAGTCGCTTACGCAGATGGTTAGCAGATACTTGGAGAAATATTAAAAACACAGTAACTAGATACGCCTCTCAGTTATGGGCATCAGTCAAGAAGACTTTTAATAATTTATACAACGGTACTCGTGATATAACTAATAATGTTAAGAGAAAAGTAACAGGTATCTGGCAAGGAATAAAGAAATCTGTAACTGGTATTGCTAGTGCGTTATGGAGTTCTGTTAAGAAGACCTTTACAAACATGCGTGATGGATTAGCTAATATCATTGGTAAAATTAAAGATCATATCGGCGGCATGGTAAGTGCTATCAAAAAAGGTTTGAATGGTCTTATCAAGGGCTTAAACTGGGTAGGTTCTAAGTTGAGCTTGCCTAAAATACCTAAATTATCAACTGGTACACAAAGAATTAATCGCCACGTTAGAACAACATCTGATGGTCGATTAAAAGATGGCACTATGGCTATTGTGGGTGATAGAGGACCGGGTAACGGAAAAGGTAAAGACGGTCGTCGTGAATTAATACAGTATCCTAATGGACGAATGGCTATGACGCCAGCAAAAGATACAATGACATGGTTGCCAAAAAATTCAAGAGTAATAAGTGGTAGCATGAGACAACGTTATGAAGAGGCAGAAGGTGCAGGTATGGCGCCTAGATTTAATTTAGGTACGATTCCTAGACTTAGTACAGGTACTTGGTTTGGCAACGCTAAAGATTGGGTTGGAGATAAACTGAAAGGTGCCGGTAAAGTTGTTGGCAATAGTGCAAAATGGCTCTCTGAAAAAATCGGAGATGTTATGGACTACATGGACGAACCAGGAAAATTACTTAACAAAGTGCTTTCCATGATGGGTATTGACTTTAGTTCTCTTACAAAAGGTATGGGTATCGTTGGAGATATTACACGTGCTGCATGGAAAAAAATAAAAAAAGGAGCACTAGATTGGATTAAAGGTGGGTTTGAGGCTCAAGCAGGAGATGGATCTGTGTTTGAAGGATATGGAATTCTACAAAAATATTCTGCTCCGCCATATCCGCCGAATCCTAATTATCCTTTCAATGGCGGAGTCCATCACGGTGTCGATTATGACATGCCTGTTGGTACGCCTGTGCGTACACCGATGGCTGGTCGAGTTAGAAGTTGGTACGATAACTACGGCGGCGGTAATGCTATCACTGTTTCAAAAGGTAAAACATTCTTATGGTTCATGCATCTTAGTAAGCAACTTAAGAAGACAGGAGAACAAGTTAAAGCAGGACAACTTATTGGTAAATCAGGTAACACGGGTTCAATGACTAATTATCGACATCTTCACTTCCAAGTCAATCAGGGCGGAGAATCTAACAGCAACTCTGTAGAACCGCTTAGCTGGTTAAAGAAAAATGGTAAAGGTATCGGCGGTAAATCAGGAAAATGGAATGGTAATATTCGACAAGCATTAAAATTAGCCGGTTTGCCTACATCTCAAGCATACGTAAATGCGTGGGCGAGACAGATTCAAACGGAATCAGGTGGAAATGCTAAGTCTATCGGTGGTACTGATGGTTTAGCGGACGGTCGTGCAATGGGACTTGTGCAAGTTAAACCTGGTACATTTAATGCTTTTAAATTACCAGGACATGGTAATATCATGAATGGTCTAGATAACTT
The DNA here is from genome assembly GCF_025561465.1 of Staphylococcus simulans. NCBI lineage: Bacteria > Bacillati > Bacillota > Bacilli > Caryophanales > Staphylococcaceae > Staphylococcus > Staphylococcus simulans. Next base: position 2,105,472 of record NZ_CP095100.1, on the reverse strand, counting down.
AATTGCTGGTATGCGTTATGCAAAAGCTAGATATGGAGGTAGTATATTATCAGTAATAGGTCGTGGACATGGGTATGCGACAGGTGGACTCGTCCACAATGGCTTATATCATTTAGGCGAAGAAGGATACCCTGAATGGATAATACCTACTGACCCAAAACGAGCAGATGATGCAGCTAAATTACTTGCATTGGCTAGTAAGGATATTAGTAAAAACAAACGTCCTAGCCAATTGAAAAGTGTCAATAACCTTTCTGATGATGGTCATACAGTGAGTGTCTTAGAGCAGAAAATGGATAAAGTAATTGGTTTGCTTGCTAGATTGGTTAGTGCTGGTGACACAATTGCAGATAAGGATTATGAACCAGTAATTGATAAATACGCACATAAACAACAAGTTTTTGACGCAATAGATGATTATAATAGACAAAAACAAAGACATAGAAGGTTTAATCCTGGAGGAGCTTAAAATGCTAGATACAATAAAAGTTAATAATAAAACAATTCCATGGTTAGTAGTAGAAAGAGGGTTTAAAATACCCTCTTTTAATTTTGAAATAGAAACTGAAGATGTACCGGGAAGAAAAGGTTCAGTTTTTAAAAAGAGAGAGGTGAAAGGTTATGAATTTGACTTACCTTTAATAGTAAGTAATGAACATCTCTCACACGGTGGAATGAAAAAACACGATGATATTTTAAATGAGATAGTACGTTTCTTTGATTATGATTATGAAGTTCCATTACAATTCATGACACAAGATTGGTACTGGAATGCTTTTTTTGAAGGTCCTGTAGAAATTGATAAGACACCTAGAGGGGTATTGTCATTTGTTATAAAGGTTGTTTTGGTAGACCCATACAAGTATGCAGCAACCGGCAACTACAACACTGCTATATCAGACCAAGTGTCTATCGTGAATAGCGGTACAGCTGATACACCCGTCACAATAGAAGCGAGGGCATTAAAAAATGCTAACTTCTTCCAAATTGCCAAAGGCGATGAGGACTATTTTATGATTGGTGACGATGATGTAGATAAACTACTCAATGACTATTCACCACTCATTTTAGGTGATGAATTGCGCGTGTTTAAAGGCTGGAATAAACAAGATATCAAAGAATTCACTGATAACCATACAGGCGGTGACGTTGGTGGTGCTTTCAGTCAATCTTCAAGCAAGGAGTCATTCTACCTAAACACAGAAAGCGTAACGGGTAGTGGTTGGCAGGGCGCTATGTATAAACGTAGCTTTGTCAATTATGCGAGCGCTCAAGACTTTTCAACGACTGTTAAGTTTGGCCTAAACCAACGTCGTAAAGGCGCAGTACACTTCGCACAGTACCTCTACGATACAGACGGACGAGTGATCGCTTCAATTGGTTACAGTAATCCTAACGCCAACTCAAACACAGGACGTATCATTGTTACACTGTTTAACCAAAATGGCGACCAAGTTAAGATATACGACTATAAAAACAATCCTAGCTTATACAACATGGATGAGTTTGTGGTCTATATTAAGTTGGAACGTCGTAGCAATCAATTTAAAATAAAAACCTGGAAATATAGAGAGATTCCTTATCCGTTAAGAAAAATCGCGTTTGATCAGCATGAAAAAATTTATATTGATAGCGGTAAATTCTACACACGACCTATTGCTTCGCTATCTTTATATTCTGCTAAGAATGGTAATAATCCAGTCATGCCGCTATATATTTTCGGTACTTATACGAGAGAGCTATTGCCTAAACCTAAAGGGGCAAGAGATATGATTATCAAAAAAGGCGATGAAATCTTGATTGATATGCGTAATCATAATGTATTAGTAAATGAAGAGCCTTTTTTATCTGAAAAAACTTTTGGTTCTAACTATTTCAAAGTAGAAAAAGGGCATACAGAATTAATTATCTCACCGTTAAATACATTTGATACAACGGTTCGTTGGCAAGATAGATATTTATAGAAAGGAGGTTGCAATTTGCTGCATATTTTAGACTATGAAGATAAAATTATAGACTTTATTTCCGAAGATGACGCATCAATTATTAACGCAAAACATAACCGTGATATTAATAATCGCTCAGAAACGTTTGACTTTACAATACTGTCAGAACGAGCTATAAATTTGCAAAAGAATTATAGAGTCATTATTCAAGATAGCACTGGTCAGTATAGAGAATTTATTATCGAACATATTTCACAAGACATGGATGGGTATACTGAAATAGAAACAACAGCTTCATATTTAGAAGATATAACCGGTGCGCCTCCTTATGCACCAGGGAGCTTTGAGAAAAAGACAACCACAGAAGCCTTATATGGTGTATTGAAAGATACGGGATGGCAAGTGTCAGAAGCTACTGAATATGGGGGTATACGTACGACATCATGGACTGGTTTTCATACACGTTACGATATACTGGTGCAATTGTGTACGACTTACGATATGATAGTTGATTTTTATATCGAGTTAGGTAGTAATACAGTTGATGGTCGCTACGTTGTACTGCGTAAGCGAAATCCTATATTTCAAGGTAAAGAAATAGTTAAAGGTAAAGACTTAACTGGTTTAAAGCGGATTGTTGATATGAGCGAAGTTAATACCGCGCTGTTATGTGTGGGTCCTGAAAAAGAAGATGGTTCACGTATTACTTTAACCGTCAAAGATGATGAAGCCCAAGCGCAATTTGGATTGCCAGGAAGATATATTTGGGGCATCTATGAACCTGAAACTGAAGATGAGAATATGACTGAAGCACGATTACGTTCATTAGGTACAACTGAATTGAACAAACGTAAAAAAGAAAAAATCAGTTATGAAGTAACATCCCTAGATATTAAAACATATCAACCGCATGAAATTGTTCATATTGGCGATATGGTACGTATAAAAGATAGAGATTTTACGCCTCCGTTGTATTTAGAAGCTGAAGTAATCGCTGAAGATTATGACATGATTACTAAAGAATCGACATATTCCTTTGGCGAGTATAAAGAATATCGTGAAGATGATTTACGCCAAGAGTTTTATAAGCACCTTAACAATATTAGACAACGAATGAATGATAACTTCAGCAATGTGAATACTATTGTTAGGGAGACTAACAGTCAATTACAGTATTTCGAAAAGAAAATTATTAAGTCGCAAGATGCGCCGGAAAATCCAGTCAATGATATGTTGTGGTTAGACACAAGTAATCCTAAAGTAGCAGTGTTACGTAGATACTGGCATGGACAGTGGATAAATGCGACTGCCGAAAAAGCTGATGATATTGGCGCAGTTACACGTGAGAAAGCTTTGTACGATGATTTAAACAACACATTTATAAATTTGAACATTCAACATAGCAAATTATTAAGTGAAGTGTATGAAGTTATAGACAGTGAATACCTAGTCGATACTACATTAAAACAACAAGTTCAACAAAATTTAGATAATACAATCAACGTCTATAATGCAATTAAGACAAATCTTGAAAGTATGACACCGGAAACAGCGACAATCGGCAAACTTGTTGATATACAAGCACTGTTTTTAAAATATCGCGAATTGCTGAAAACACTATACAATTCATTAGAAAACGCTAAGATTGCAATAGATGATCGTTTCAAATTACTGCAATCTCAATACACAGATGAGAAATTCAATGATGCAATGTCTAAAGTAGCTGAAGGCATCGGCGGCACATGGAACGCTGAAACAGGTCAATTACTTGCAGATATTCCAAGTCAACAAGAATTAGAAGACGCGTTGAAAACCTATATTAACGGCCAAGACGCCGCATTAAAGCAGCTTATTGACGATGAAGTCAACAGCAAGATAACACAAACTAAGAATGAATTAAGCAGCAACATCAGCGCAGTGAGTGCTAAGGTAGACGGCATTCAAGTAGGCGGACGCAACTTGTTACCTACTTCTTATGATTATTACAATGTCACCGGTTTGTATGGCTATATCAAGGTGAGTAACGATAATACGCAGAAAGTTATTAAAATCACGGATAATGACACGTCAGTTGATATGACAGATGTATTCTTCGGTTTTACTAAAAATGGTCAAGATGCAAGTGGTGGTTATCGCTGGGAACATTCAGCCGGTAATTTAATCCGCAATTTTGATAATGATGTGTCATTGAAACAATTCAATTATTTTTCATTTTTCCCAAAAGACAAAGCAACATTAGATAAAATCTTCAAACGTTATAAAATTAAACTTGAAAAAGGTACGATTGCGACTGATTACACAGTAGCACCAGAAGATGTTCAAACTAATATTACAAAGGCGCAATCAGAGGCGACTATTGCCGCAAAAGCTTATGCGGATGCCCAGGACACATTGAGAAAAACAGAATTACAAGCATACGCAGACGGTGTTGTAACTAAAGAAGAACAAAGAGCTATCGCAGATGCTCAAGCAAAATTAGAAGAAGCTAAGGCATATGCAGAGGAAACTCAAAAGGCAGCACAAGCTTATACCGATGAAAATCTTGAACCAATTACAACAACGCAGACACAGCAATCATCGGATATTAAGCAGCTTAAAGACGTTATAACATTGAAAGCTGACAAAACAGAATTGACAACGATGTATGATACAAACATCAAGCCGCTGCAAACGCAAATCAATGAACAGAAAGCGCAATTAGATGTGTTACCGGAACAAATCAGTAGTAAAGTATCGCAAACAAGTTATGACGCAGACCAAAATAATATAGTCACGCGTTTAAACAGCGCAGACACGCAACGCCAACAATTAAGTAATGCGATTAATGACCGTGTGACCATCAAAGAATATACAGATAACAAGACAGCGACTACTAATGAAATCAATACAGCAATTAATAATGTACAGGTCGGCGGCAGAAATTTATTAGAAAACAGCGTAAATATCAAAAAGGCTATCAATGATACTTCGAACAATTATAATCAGTATTGGGCTACTTTAATCACAAGTGCACATAGTAAATTACAGTTGGGCGAAACCATAACGATAAGTTTTGATGTGCAAATGGAACGCGGTGAAATACTAAGAGTATATGATACTTTAACCAACTTTGATTTCATGTTTGGAGAAAAGGTATTTAAAAATATCGGCAATAAAAAACAAAGGCTGTCATTCACTTTACCATTAGTATCAACAACTAAAACGGGTACATTATGGAATTTGAGTTTTTACAACAATAACAACGGAGACCGTTTTACAATTGAAAACATCAAAATAGAAAAAGGCAACAAAGCAACAGACTGGACGCGTGCACCGGAAGATGTCAAATCAGATATTGATAAAGCAAAAGCAGAAACTGATAAAACGTTTAGTGTTATGCAAACACAGATTAATCAGAATGGTACTGACATCAATGCACGTGCAACAAAAGAAGAGTTTAACGCCAGTAAGAAAACACTATCGAATGTAATAAGTGATTTATCTATTAATACGACAACAGGTCTGACACTTTCATACGATGAAAATGGTAATCTTCAATCACATACTGTTGGCCCCGATGGCATTATGTTGAAGGGTGACCGTGTCAATATCAATGTGAACAAAGATTTTCAAGTGTTAGCTGGTAATGTAAATAATAAGGTCGGTAAAGATGAAATCGTTAATCGTTTAAACTTATCACCAGAAGGTTTAGACATCAATGTAAATAACTTAGGTATACGCGGCGGGGACACTACAAATTATTTATCAATCAAGAATCAAGAAATATTATCCCGTGGTACATTCACAAGGACATGGGGCGGCGTAACTGATACTCCAACAGCAACAGTCGGCATTAAAGACGGTTATATTTTATCAAGAAACCAGAAGACGGGTTACAGCCTTTATATGACTGAAAAAGGATTATCCACAATGATGTCCGGCGGTGTCGGTTCAGAACAAGCCGGTGCATTAGAATTTCACTATGATCTAATGAATGATAATTCACGCGGTGTGCGTTTATCATCTACCTATGGTGTCGTATTCCTGCATGCTGAAAACAGTCGTATCTATACACGTTCACGCCTTACAACCAATATTGAAACATGGGAAGCTTCAGTTTATATTCGTCCTCAAGTTTATTCGCGTCCCGGTGTGAATGAATTCAGCTTCTATCTTAAGGATAATGATAATGCTAAAGATACAGACGGCACACTTTTATTCGGTGAAATCTATAATGAAGCTGGTCAAGCCGGTTCAGGTATACGTTTCAGAAAAGCAGGGATGCCGGGTCAAACCGAAGGTGAATATGAGCCGCTTGTTTATGCTACCAACAAATTCGGCGATATTGGAACAGGCAGTTTCCATGCAAGAAACTTTTATGGTGATTTCCAATCCAGAAGTGGTTATTTGTATCTCAAAGCTGATGATAGGGTTCGTATCACAGACTACAAAGGTTATAACAATGGGAATCCAACTTACGGTGATTTACAATGCAGATGGATACAATCTGAAAGTATCCGTACAACAAGTACCAACTTTTATATCGGTACTTCAACAGGTGAAGTAAGAATTACTAACAACTTACTTTATAACGGCGGGGACATTGGCTATAAAGATATACGTTTCAAAAACTATGTAGCAATGTCATCAGAGAGATATAAATATGATATTAAAGAGTGGAATTATAGTGTGCTTGATGCATACCGCAATAATCTAAAATTATATTCTTATAAAAACAAATCTGAAAAAGAGGAAGAATATGTTCGTGACCATCACGGTATTATTATTGAAAGAGAAATACCGATTGAATGGAGACATCGTGATGGTTTTGATGGCAATGAAGTGTTGTTTTGGAATACTAAAGCTATACAAGAATTGATTGAAAAAGTAGATGGATTGGAGGAACAAATAAATGAATCAAAATAACCAATTACAAGCAGATCCAAACAAGGTAATTAATAACTTATTGAACAAAATCACTGAGCTGGAAAAAGATAATGCAATTTTGTTCGCACTGTATCAAGAGGAATTAGAAAACAAACAAAATACTGGTGAAAATGACCGTGGTGTAAGTGAGTAACTTATACCACTATTTTTATACAATTTTTAGGAGGAATTTATTATGGAAAAAATTAAGGAATTTTACTTAGTGGAAGTCAATAAATACGGAGAAGAAAGTCCATTAATGCAGAATTATTCAAATGGCTTTGTGAGAGGTGCTTCACCTGCTAACGCTTATAGGTTTACTGATGAAGAGCAAGTCAAACAGGTATGCGCAATGCAGAATATGTTGGCTGGTATCTTTAAAAATGGAGCAAAGACATATTATGTGAGACAAGATATTACACGTAGTTCTTTTGATGAAAAAGGAGAACCTTATGTGGAAGAAAGAGAAGATGAATCTGATTCATTAGGGGTTTTGTAAAAAGTAGGTGGCACAATGTTTGGCTTTTTAAAGTGGCGTGAGCACGAATGGAAAATTATGCGCCTAGAAGAAAACGATAAAGATATGTTTGAAAAATTAGAGAACATCGAAACTAGCTTGAGGAATCAAGAAAAAGTTTATGATAAACTCGATAGAACTTTTGAAGAGCTAAAACGAGATAGATTAAAGGAAGAAGAAAACAAAAAAGAAAATGCCAAAAATATAAAAGATCTAAAAATGTGGATGCTTGGTGTCATAGGTACTATTTTAAGCACAAGTATATTAGCTTTATTACGTATGTTGTTTGGCATATAAAGGAGGTGATACTATGTTCGGATTCTTAACATTTGGAGCATCGTTTTGGGAATGTTTTTGGTTCGGTAAATGTAAATAAAATATGAAAAGAGTCGGCACTTCGGTGTCGGCTTTTTACATTTCAAAGGAGTGAATTAAATGGAAGATAAAATTAAACAATATATTGCTTTAATCGGCGGTTTTCTCGGGGCTTTATACCTTGCTCTGCAAGCAAGTGGAATCAGCGCGGAATGGATTAACCCAAGAACAGTAGATGCATGGATTAATGTAATCAATACTGGATTACCGCTTGCATTGGTCGCATATGGTGTATGGAAGAATACGTTTATTGTGAAGAAATCAGCACGTGATCAAGAGGATTATTTAAAAGAGAAAGGGTTGAAATAGATGTTAACTGCTATCGATTATCTAACTAAACAAGGTTGGAAGATTTCATCCGACCCACGTAAATATAATGGTTATCCAAACAACTATGGCTATCGTAACTACCAAGAAAACGGAGTGAACTACGATTCATTTTGTAATGGTTACCACAGAGCGTTTGATTTATATTCTAATGCAACTAACGACATTCCTGCAGTAACTAGCGGAACAGTGGTCACAAGCGAAACACATGGTAATTTCGGCGGTACAGTAGAAATCAGAGATGCCAACGGTAATGATTGGATCTATGGCCACTTGCAACGCGATTCATTACGATTCACAAAAGGCGATAAAGTCAATCAAGGCGACATTGTAGGATTGCAAGGTTCATCCAACTATTATGACAATCCTATGAATGCACATCTTCATTTGCAACTACGTCCTAAAGGAACGGATTTGAATGATGAAACAGCGGAAGTATGCAGTGGATTGCCAATGGAAAAGTACGATATTAGTAAGCTGAATGCAAAGCAAGATAAATCTAAGAATGGAAGTGAGAAACAATTGAAACATATTTATTCTAACCATATCAAAGGTAGTAAAATTACAGCTCCAAAGCCAAGTGTTCAAGGCGTGGTTATCCATAATGATTACGGAAGTATGACACCTGCTCAATATTTACCTTGGTTATACGCACGCGAAAATAATGGTACACATGTTAATGGTTGGGCAAGTGTGTATGCTAATAGAAATGAGGTGCTTTGGTATCATCCAACAGACTACGTTGAGTGGCATTGTGGTCATCAATGGGCAAACGGTAACTTGATCGGATTCGAAATTTGTGAGTCATACCCAGGTCGTTTATCAGACAAGCTATTCTTAGAGAACGAAGAAGCAACTTTAAAAGTTGTTGCTGATGTCATGAAGTCTTACGACTTACCAGTTAACCGTTCAACTGTACGCTTGCATAACGAGTTCTTTGGTACATCATGCCCACATCGTTCATGGGAATTGCATGTCGGCAAAGGCGCACCGTATACAACTGCTAACCAAAATAAAATGAAGGATTACTTTATTAGTCGTATTAAATATTATTATAACGGTGGTAAATTACAAACAGGCAATGCCAAAGTTATCAAACAAAATGATGTTAAAAAAGAAGTTAAAAAGAATGAACAACAACAAGTGGTTAAGACAACAGATTGGAAAAAGAACAAACATGGTACTTGGTGGAAAAATGAACAAGCTACATTCAAAAATGGTAATGAACCTATCCAAGTATGGCACGTTGGTCCATTCCGTATTGATGGTAATGAAGCAGGTAAGTTGCCAGCAGGCGCAAGTATTAATTATGATGAAGTAATGTTGCAAGACGGTCATGTTTGGGTGGGTTACGACAGCTTTGAAAGTGAACGACTCTATCTGCCAGTAAGAACATGGAACGGTGTCGCACCGCCTAATCATGGAGTAGGCGACATTTGGGGTAGCATTCACTAAAAGAGTATGATAATATAATAGATACCTATTATTTTTTCTCTTTGTTACACCAAATATGTGATAAGTGAGTAAATAGACACTAAGGTTCAGATTCAGGGTTGCCTACGGGTAACCCTCTTTTTTGTTGATTATGTAAAAGATGCATGCTATGATTTGTTTTGCAGTATGCATGTCGTGCATATTGCGCCCTTACTTCATGGATGCTTTATCATAGGCATCAATATGTATTTTCGTTACTTTCTCTCTAATCTATCCAACGAGAATACAGCCACCTTTCGAGGTGGTATACATATTTTTACCTAACTATTTGGTTGGTTTTTGACAGTATCAATATACTGTATTAAAATAATATACGCAATACCGATAAGGTATTGTGCGTGTGTTATTGTGTCTCTATTTACCGCTACTTTTTCATGTTGAGTGTTGAAATTTTAAGTTGAAAAAGTCTTGATGAATATAAGTATGGATAATAGGGCTTAGGGGTTACCTACGGGTAGCCCTTTTTATTGATTATGTAAAAGAAGCGTGCTATGATTTGTTTTGGAGTATGCATGTCGTGCATATTGTGCCCTTACTTCTTGGATGCTTTATCATAGGCATCAATATGTATTTTCGTTACTTTCTTCCTAACTATCCCAACGAGAATACAACCACCTTTCGAGGTGGTATACATATTAAGATTCACTTAACTAGCAGGTAGATTTTTGACAAAGTGGAAGCTCTATATTAACATGATAGTCGCAGTATTGAAAAAGATACTGTAATGTTTATAGTTTCTCTATCTAACTCAATTTTTAGAGGTTGTAACAGTCTTGACGATAATAAGTGTGAACAATAGTGCTTAGAGGTTGCTTTGCCAACCTCTTTTTTACGTTGAAATACAGATGTAGAAATAACTATAGGTTGTAAGCCTTGTGTAAATACATAAGACTAAGAAGGTTATCTTTGGGAAGGTGCGCACTTGTATTTTGTTAATTGTGTAGTATGATTCGAAAAATTATGATATGATGTAATTACCCAATTAACCCATTACTTTCCACCCTTTGGGGTGGTTTTTTTATGTATAATGATCTTTAAAATTATTTGCATACTAAAGAACCCATTGCTACACGAGAAAGCAATGGGCTTGATAAACAAAAATATAGATAGGGAGTTTTTTGTTAAAACATTGTTTTTAATTTTGTAAGCTTGGGTTATACTTACATTATATACATAACCATTGTCACCATCATTTAAACCTTAAATTTTTTAGTATTTACTTATTTGTTGTTTGATTTTCTATTTAAAATATCATACTAAAGTGAGTGATCAAAGCGCTTCAATAAATAGGAAGTTATACAAATATTGAAATTTAATATCTATGTTTCATTTGTTTTCTTATCCTTATTAAACAAGTATTGCCATACCTCTTTTTGAACTTTTATAATTTTAAAGTTGTGGCACCCTTGAAAAATACTCATATAATGTTAAAATGTATATAGTTATTTTTATCCCAATCATAGCTAACTTTAAATAAAATTTTTATCTCAAGCGTTATCAGTACTATTGTAAAAAGTTGCTGATAGCGCTTTTTATACAATGAGACTAGTGTAATTATTTTTATCATAACTATTTATTTTCAAACGAGCACGTAAATATTACAAAAAGTAGTTGTGGATTTATATCCAGATATGTTACAATTTTTTTACATATCCCTGTAAAACCTTAAAAATATTGAATGCGTTTTTGTTAAAAGGTGTCTTTTAAATAAGGCATCTTTTTTTCATAACATTCTATTACAGAAATGGTATTGAATTTATATTGACCTTCGATATAAAATATTGTACTGTATATGAAGCAATACCTTTTAGGTATTGGTCTCCTTATTAAGAATTGAAAATTTCTCCATCAAAAAGATTATTCGTAATTATATGAGTTGATGACATTTTTACGTGGCGATATGTAACTTGAACAAAGCTTAATTATAAAATTAAAGTTAATAAGGAGAGAGGTTGCTTTGGCAACCTCTTTATATATGATTTAAACGTTCTTTATATATTTTTTTGATAGAAATAGAAAACGTGATGTGTTATTGTAATATCAGTTAATTATTTATAGTCCTTTTTGCCACCTTTTGGTGGCATTTATTTTAACTTCATTTTGCTTTTGACAGCAACTAAAAAGTAGGGTATTATATCTATGCAATATCAGTAAGATATTGCACGTGTGTAATTGTTTCACTATTTTCCACTACTTTCAAATGTCAGAATTTTAAGTTGAAAAAGTCTTAATCAATATAAGTATGGATAATAGGGCTTAGAGGTTGCTTCGGCAGCCTCTTTTTTATGATATAATAGCAGTATGAAATAGTTGTTCATGAAACGACTCGGTCAACGACACAGACCACTTAAAGTGTCTACATCACATCAACTGAGAATTCATATGACGTTGCTGACGAGCGACATAGCTCTGTGTCCCCGAATGGGGGTAGGTTGATGTGGTGTACATACATAACAAGGCCCACCTATTAAGTCAGGTGGGTTTTTGATACCATTTTTGATACCGTTTTGTTGAAAAACAGTAAAATTCAGAAAAATAGAGTGCTTAAAAACCGCGTCAAATCAACGTTTTTAATTTCTTAAATTTTAGAAAAACCTCATTTCCAATCGAAATGGAAGGTTCTATCGGTTAATTCAATAGTGTTCATTGAAGATAAGTATTAAAATACGCAGCATGCATACTTAACCGTATGTGTGCTGCTTTTTTAATGTCTGAAGTTAAGTGAAAAGATAAGTGTAATGAAACAATATAGAGATTTACCGAGATTTAAAGAGAATTATGTCAGGCATGTCAAACAAGTTCAGGATTAATACGATTTTTGGTATTTTATTAAGCAAATTAGGACATGTTAAAGTCTACTAATGCAATTTATATTGAAATTTAACGTGACGTAAAATTCTGAAATGTGGTATAAGTAAGTGATAAAATAAAGAAAACGTTTAGAGGGGAAACCTATGAAGAATAATCCAACTTTGTTAAAGATTCTAGCAGCAGTATTTATATTGTTAACAATTATCAGTCCGTTATTTGCGATTGGAAGTATAATTTGTAGTGTGAAAATCAAAAAATATAATGATGTCGTTGGAGATCGTTTTCTCACGATTTCTATAATTTGTGCAGTAATATTTATGGCGTTTCATTTTATCTACTATCTCACTTACTTATTTTAAAAGTATATTTTAAAAGCCAGAAAGTAAACAGTTACACTGTATCTTACTTTCTGGCTTTATTTTAGTTCATAAAAGTAAATGATTAAATGATAAAAAGTCGTTAGTTGTATCTTTTAGAGACAAATTCTGTATCGATGTCTTATTGTTGAATAAGTTATTTATACAAATGATTGACTGAGTAAAACTTTGAAGTGATTCATTTAAATTCTGTATAACACATTCAATATAGATTTCTTCAGTGCTTTCATCTATATTTACATTAAATGTTTGAATGTATTTGTATAGTAATTTAAGAGTTGGTTTCTGCTCAAACAACTCAGGTTTTTGAGATTTTAAATTAAATAGTGTATAGCCATCGTCACAAAGTGTGATAGTCTGCTTATCATCGCTAAAGATAGCATAAAGAATGATGTTATCCATCGTGCAATCTTTATAAGGAATTTCTACGCGTAGTGTATGTGAATTTATTTTCTTGAAATCTACTTGGTTAGATATCTAACGTTAAAGTGCAGTATTACTCCTAGAGGGATTGTTTTATTAAAAGTATTTTTTAAAGGTACTACAATTCATCTGAAAATTCGGTACAATGGTAATTAATCATTGTACTTCGTGAAAAGCGTGGAACTTGTTCGGTTTACATAAATAGAGAGATGGGAAATTAATAAGAAATATACGCTTTTTGACAGAGTCAATAAGAGTTTTAAGGGAGCGTCGGCCATCATGATTATAGCTATCATTATTTTAATTTTTGTTTCTTTCTTCTTTTCTGGCAGTGAAACGGCATTAACTGCTGCGAATAAAGTGAAATTACAGACTGAAAGCAGGAAAGGAGATCCAAAGGCAAAAAGGTTATTAGCACTTTTAAATAAACCTAGAGATTTTATCACAACGATTTTAATCGCAAATAACAGTGCGAATATCGTGTTGCCTACGCTAGTTACTATTCTTGCTGTACAACATGGTTGGAACGTGGGGATTGCATCTTTAGTGATTACAGTTGTGGTAATTATTGTTTCAGAAGTGATACCAAAATCTATCGCAGCAACTTATCCTGATGCGATTTCTAAATTAGTCTATCCGGTAATTCATTTATTTGTGGTAATCTTAACGCCGATTACTAAAATTTTAAATGGTTTAACTGGTTTGATTAACCGAATGCTTGCGAATGATAAATTCCAAAGTCAAACCATGTCTAAAGAAGAAGTGCGTACAATGGTAACCATTGCAGGGGCACAAGGGGCATTTAATGAGAATGAACGAGATCGTCTTCAAAGTGTTTTAACTTTCCAACAATTGCGTGTTAAAGATGTAGATACAACACCACGTGTCAATGTGACTGCATTCTCAAAAGATACACCATATGACGAAGTGTATGAAATTATTATGTCACACCCATATACACGTTATCCGGTCTACGATGAAGACATTGATAATATTGTGGGAGTCTTTCATTCAAAATACTTATTAATATGGAGTCGTCACTATGATAAAACATTAGAAGATTATATTTCTAAACCACTTTTTGTGAATGAGCACAATAAAGCTGAGTGGGTCATGCGTAAAATGATTGCGACACGTAAACACATCGCCATTGTATTAGATGAATATGGCGGTACGGATGCGATTATTACGATGGAAGACTTAATTGAGCAATTGCTTGGTTTAGATATTGAAGATGAAATGGATCAACATGAACAAAATAAAGTCGATGAACGTTTGAAAAATAGACAAAAGCCAAAAGCGAATCAATCATCTTTATAGGGAGTGTTCACATATGTGGTCAGATACAAAAATCACTGCACAACTTGGAATCAAGTATCCAATTATTCAAGCCGGAATGGCAGGCAATACAACGCCTGAATTAGTCGCTAGTGTGAGTAATAGCGGAGGCTTAGGAACGATAGGCGCAGGGTATTTCAGTTCAGAAAAACTTGCGGAGGAAATAGATAAAGTTAAATTATTAACCACTCAACCTTTTGCGGTTAATTTATTTGTGCCGAGTAAAAAACATATCAAGCGTGCGCAAGTTGATTTAATGAATGCATGGTTAAATCCTTATCGTCGTGCATTGGATTTAGAACAACCCGTAGTGAATTTATCTGAAACACAACAACTTGAACAACAAATTGATATCTTGATTGAAAAACGCGTACCCATTGTTAGCTTTACATTCGGTATTCCAGATGTCCATTTAATTCGTAAAATGCATGAACATCATATGATTGTGATGGGTACCGCGACTTCTGTTGAAGAAGCAATTGTGAATGAAGAAGCAGGCATTGATATTATTGTGACACAAGGTAGTGAGGCAGGCGGACACCGCGGATCATTTTTAAAACAAGAAGACGGAGAATATCCGATGATTGGCAGTATTTCACTTGTACCGCAAGTAGCTGATGCAGTGTCTATACCTGTAGTCGCAGCAGGCGGTATTATGGACGGCAGGGGTGTACTTGCTAGTCTGATTTTAGGTGCGTCAGGTGTACAGATGGGAACAGCCTTCTTAACATCACAAGAAAGCGGTGCAGATATTGCGTATAAGCAAGCAATTTTAAATAGCACAGAAACATCAACCGTATTAACAAATGCTTTCAGTGGCAAAATGGCACGAGGTATCCGTAATGATTTTGTAGATTACCTGTCTACATTTCGTGGAGAAGTGCCAGAATATCCAATTCAAAACCAATTGACTTCAGCAATCCGTAAAGCATCGACTGCCAATCATGATCATTCATTAATGTCATTATGGAGTGGTCAGACACCAAGACTTGCGACAAGCCGTAAAGCGAATGAAGTCGTTGAATCTATAGTGCAGCAAATTGAAGATATGCGTTTTCAATCATAGAGATGAAGAGTAATAAGTACTGCGTTGGTCATTGCGCAGTACTTATTTTTACTTCAATTCTAAGATGAAGTGAACAGGTTCTAGACATAAAATATGATAGAATGAGATTGGTGATTATGTATGATAGATATTGGACTGACAGGGTGGGGAGATCACGATTCTCTTTATACTGATCTAAGTCGTAAAACAGACAAATTAAAGACTTATGCGAGTCATTTTCCAGTGGTAGAATTAGATGCGTCGTATTATGCGATTCAACCCGAACGCAACATTAGAAAGTGGATAAAAGAAACACCCGATCGTTTTAAGTTTGTGGTGAAAATTCATCAAGCATTGACTTTGCATGCGGATTTTAAAGACTTTGCTGAGACACGAAATGAACTATTTGAAGAGTTCAAGTTAATGATTCAACCATTAATTGAAGCGGATAAACTTGCGATGGTACTTGTTCAGTTTCCGCCATGGTTTGACTGCAAGACTCAAAATATTAATTACATACGTTATGTACGTGAACATTTAAAACATGTACCGGTTTGTATAGAATTCAGAAATCAAACTTGGTTTGAAGGAGAGATGAAAGAACATACTTTAACCTTTTTAACAGAACAAGGCTTGATTCATGCGATTGTTGATGAACCGCAAGTCGGGGAAGGTTCAGCACCTTTCGTCAACCGCATTACAACGGATACAGCCTTTGTACGCTATCATGGACGTAACCGTCATGGTTGGACTAAGCAAGATATGACAGACGAAGCGTGGCGAGATGTCCGCTATTTATATGACTATACAACAGAAGAGTTAGAAGAACTTGCACAACATGTGCGTATTATTCAGCAAAAAGCTAAAAAGATTTATGTAGTTTTCAATAACAACTCAGGCGGTCACGCAGCAAACAATGCGAAAGAACTTCAACGAATTCTTGGTATTGACTACGAAGGCTTAGCACCGCAGCAGCTTAAATTATTTTAGGAAGTGATGATATGGTGAGTATTCTCTTACTCATTTTAATAGGAGCCTTATCAGCGATTTTAGGCTCGCTTGTCGGAATTGGAGGCGGATTAATTATAGTTCCGACATTAGTCTATTTAGGTGTGGAACATGATTTACTCCATGGGATTACGCCTCAAATAGCGATTGGAACTTCCTCAATTATTTTAATTGTGACAGGTTTAGTGTCTACATTAGGGTATTTAAAATCTAAGCAAGTAGATACTAAAAATGGTTATATATTCTTATTCGGATTATTACCAGGCTCCTTATTCGGTTCATTTATCAGTCGTTATTTAACGTTAGATTCATTTAATTTGTACTTCGGTATGTTTTTGATTCTGGTTTCGATTTTATTATTAGTACGTAATTCAATTAAGCCGATCAAACTCTTTGAAAAGAAAAAGTATGAAAAAACATATGTAGATAAAGATGGGACGATTTATCATTATCACGTGCCGCCTGTATTTGCGTTCGTGGTAACATTTTTCATTGGAATTACAACAGGACTCTTCGGTATCGGCGGAGGCGCTTTAATGACACCATTAATGTTGATTGTGTTCAGATTCCCGCCGCACGTTGCGGTAGGTACAAGTATGATGATGATTTTCTTCTCTAGTGTGATGAGTTCTATCGGACATACTTTCCAAGGTCACGTTGCTTGGCATTATGCGCTTGTTTTAGTTATTTCAAGTTATGTCGGAGCTAAAATCGGTGTTAGAATCAACCAATCTATCAAATCTAATACAGTGGTTGCTTTACTGAGAACGGTGATGCTGTTATTAGGGGTTTATCTTATTATTAAATCATTGCTTTAAAGGAGGCGTCGAGTTTGAAATTAACGATTTATCATACGAATGATATTCACAGCCATCTGCATGCTTACGAGCGTATTGCTGCGTATATGGCAGAGCATAGACCATTACTAGACCATCCTTCACTTTATATAGATATCGGCGACCATGTTGATTTATCAGCACCTGTAACAGAAGCAACACATGGCCTTAAAAATATAGAATTATTAAATGACGCACATTGTGATATTGCGACAATCGGTAATAATGAAGGGATGACCATTTCACATGAAGATTTAAACGCATTATATGAAGATGCTGATTTTGCGGTTACTTGCAGTAATGTGTTTGATGAAGATGGCCATTTGCCACACCATATTACATCGAGTTATATTAAAGAAATTGAAGGTGTACGTATCTTATTTGTTGCCGCAACTGCACCTTTCACACCGTTCTATCGTGCTTTAGATTGGGTTGTTACTGATCCGATGGCTGCGATAAAAGATGAGGTAGAGAAACAAGCAGGTAATTATGATGTATTGATGATCATGAGTCATTGCGGTATCTTCTTCGACCGTAAATTATGTGAAGAGATTCCTGAAATTGATGTTATTTTTGGTAGTCATACCCATCATTATTTTGAAGAAGGCGAAATGAAAAATGGTGTTTTAATGGCAGCAGCAGGAAAATACGGTCATTTCTTAGGTGAAGTTAATTTAACGATTGAAAATAAGAAAGTCGTACATAAAACAGCAATCCTGCATCCTGAAGACACCTTGCCAGAAGTTGAAACGAACTTTAAAGAAGAAGGTAGAGCATTGATGAGTACGCCTTTAGTTGATCATCCTGTAAACTTAAAAAGAAAAACAGATATGATTACCAAAACAGCGTATTTACTTGCAGAAAGTGTATGTGAGTTCACACATGCAGATTGTGCAATTATTAACGCTGGGTTAGTAGTCAAAGGCATCGAAGGGCCGAACGTCACTGAATATGATGTGCATCAAATGTTGCCGCATCCGATTAATTTAGTACGTATCAAAATTACAGGCCGTGATTTAAAACAAGTTATCTTAACAGCTGAAGAACAAGCGTATATGCACGAACATGCGCAAGGTTTAGGATTTAGAGGCGATATTTTCGGCGGTTATATTTTATATCAAATGGGTTATATTGAATCAGAATCTCGTTTCTTTGTTCAAGGAGAAGAGATTGTTGATGATTACATCTATACATTAGGAACTGTTGATATGTATACGTTTGGACGTTATTTCCCTCTATTTAAAAACTTGCCGACAGAATATTTGATGCCAGAATTTTTAAGAGATATTTTCAAACAGAAATTATTAGAATTATGAATTATGACTTATAGCGTTTTCATTTTGTTATAAATTCGTTATAATAAGATGAAGATGAGTACACAGGAGGGTATGTGTTGTAATGGCTACAAAAAATAATGAGATTTTACGTAAACCGGACTGGTTGAAGATAAAGCTGAACACGAACGAGAACTATACTGGTCTTAAGAAGATGATGCGTGAGAAGAATTTAAACACTGTTTGCGAAGAAGCAAAGTGTCCGAATATACATGAGTGTTGGGGTGAGCGTCGAACAGCTACATTTATGATTTTAGGTGCAGTATGTACACGTGCTTGCCGCTTCTGTGCAGTTAAAACTGGCTTACCTAACGAATTAGACTTAGACGAGCCGGAACGTGTAGCAGAGTCAGTAGAAATTATGAACTTAAAACACGTGGTAATCACAGCAGTTGCGCGTGATGATTTACGTGATGCAGGTTCAAACGTTTATGCTGAAACAGTAAGAAAAGTAAGAGAACGTAATCCATATACGACAATTGAAATTTTACCATCAGATATGGGTGGCGACTATGATGCGCTTGAAACATTAATGGCATCTAAACCAGATATTTTAAACCACAATATCGAAACAGTACGTCGTTTAACTCCGAGAGTTCGTGCGCGTGCAACATATGACCGTACTTTAGAATTCTTAAGACGTTCTAAAGAATTACAACCAGATATTCCAACGAAATCAAGTATCATGGTTGGATTAGGCGAAACAATTGAAGAACTTCACGAAACTATGGATGATTTACGTGCAGCAGATGTAGATATTTTAACAATTGGACAATACTTACAACCTTCACGTAAACATTTGAAAGTTGAAAAATACTATTCACCATTAGAATTCGGTAAATTACGAAAAGTAGCAATGGAAAAAGGATTCAAACATTGCCAAGCTGGGCCATTAGTACGTAGTTCTTACCACGCAGATGAGCAAGTTAACGAAGCTGCGAAAGAAAAACAACGTATTGGTGAAGAAAAATTAAACGAATCAACTGAAGCATAATTGATAAGTATAAATTTGAATGGGGAAGAAGCGGGCTGAATCAGTCCGCTTCTTTCGTCATTCAACTACTGTTATAATGTATAATATAAGTAAATCTTCAAGATTGAAGTCAATAACACACGAGACATTGAAACAAGCAAAAATGCTCAAGAATAGAATTGATAGGTGACATACATGATAAAAGTAGGAGATAAATACTTCGAAATGATCGAACAATATCGTGATTGTTTCGATGAAGAACAATTTGCGAACCGTTATTCAGAAATACTAGATAAATATGATTTTGTAGTCGGTGACTTCGGCTATGAACAATTAAGACTCAAAGGTTTTTACAAAGACTCTAATAAAAAAGTAGAAATCAGTAAACGCTTTGCGACGATACAAGATTACTTACTAGAATACTGCAACTTCGGTTGTGCTTATTTTATTTTACGTCGCATTCCTGAACGTGAACTGAAAAAACTGCGTGCACAAGAAGAAATAGAAGCCGATGCATCAGATAAATTACATGATGTTAAAATTGCGCCAAGTTTACCTTCTGACCAAAAACAAAAGGACAGCTGATCGATAGCTGTCCTTTTTGTTATATCAATTTTAAAGTTGTTATTAGTGTTTAATATTAGTACTCTCCACTATCAAATGTGCCACTAGGGATAACATCTTTTAAATATGCTGTCAGTTCTTCTCCATCTGCTTCACTGACACCTAATGTATAAGCAATATAACCATCTTCTGCTAAGTCGTCTGGTCCAATAATTCCAAATTTGTTTGTCTGCATGTTAAGTACAAGTACTTTTCCGTAATGACGATTGGTTTGGAACATCATTAAATCATAGCGACTTTCTTCTCCGACCATTCCAACATATTGTACATCAGCTTCTTCGTTATCATCGTATAAAAACATCTCTATCATGATTTCATTGACTCCTTTGTACATTCTCTTTTCTCAAGTATAAACAGAAATGATTTGTACTGCAAAGATGTGATATGATTGAGGGGATGAGGAGTTGAATAACATGTATTTTGTTGATAAAGATAAATTGACGTATAAGCTGAATTACTTACAAAAGTTAACAGAAGATTATTCAGAAAATAAAGAGAACCATTATGCATTTGAAAGAATTGCACAAATGCTGATTGAGTCTTCCGTAGATATCGGAAATATGGTCATTGATGGTTTTGTTTTAAGAGATCCAGGTAATTATAAAGATGTCATTGATATTTTAGAATTAGAAGGTGTGATTTCTAAAGAAACACAACAAGGTATCAATCAAACCGTAGATGTACGTAAACGATTTGTACATCAATATGATCAATTAGATACAAAAGATTTAATCCCTTTATTTGATGCTTCACTTAAAGACTATGAACGTTTTATTGATGAAGTCATCAATTTCTTAAACAATGAAAATGTACCCGTTACAGCATTTGGAAAAGGAGACCAGAAATAAATGAAACAATACAAAGGTTATCTGATTGACTTAGATGGCACAATGTATAAAGGCGCTGATGAAATTGACGGCGCTAAGCAATTCATTGATTATTTAAACCAACACGACATTCCACATTTGTATGTGACAAACAATTCTACTAAAGTGCCAGAAGATGTTGTGAAGAAATTAGCTGGATTCGGCATTGAAGCGAAACCAGAAGAAGTAGTTACATCTGCTTTAGCAACAGCACATTATATTAAACAAGAAAATGCGCAAGCTTCCATTTATGTCATCGGTGAAGGCGGACTTCGTCAAGCATTATTAAATCAAGGTTTAACATTGATTGATGACACACATGTGGATTATGTCGTAGTCGGTTTAGATACTAAAGTCGATTATGATAAATTCTCACAAGGTACACTCGGTGTGCGTAATGGTGCGAAGTTTATTTCGACAAACCAAGATATATCTATTCCGAATGAACGTGGTTTCTTACCAGGTAATGGCGCAATCACAAGTGTGATTACAACATCTACTAAAGTACAACCGACGTTTATCGGTAAACCACAGCCGATTATTATGGATATGGCAATGGATGTTATTAATTTGCCGAAAGAAGAAGTCGCAATGGTCGGCGATTTATATGAAACTGACATTATGTCAGGTATCAACGCAGGCATTGATACGATTCATGTACAAACAGGTGTAACAAGTAAGGAAGAATTAGCAGAAAAAGATCAACAACCAACTTACACATTCAAAGATTTGAATGAGGTAATCAAAGACTTAGAAGGGTAGGTGTTACGATGACCAAAGTGTTAGTGACACGTAAAGTACCAGATAAATTTATTCAACAATTAGAAGAATTTGCGGATGTGAAGATGTGGGATGAAGAATTCGTTCCGATGCCGCGCGAAAAATTCTTAGAAGAAATCAAAGATGCAGAAGCAGCATTTATCACATTAAGCGAAAGAATTGATGAAGAAACATTAGAAGCGGCACCTAATTTAAAAATCGTTGCGAACATGGCTGTCGGCTATGACAACATCAATATTGCTTTAGCAGAAGAACATGGTGTAACCGTAACGAACACACCAGGTGTCTTAACTGAAACAACAGCAGAGCTCGGCTTCACATTAATGCTTGCGACAGCACGCAGAATCGTAGAAGCAGCAAAGTATATTAAAGATGATGAATGGAAAAGCTGGGGACCTTACTTGCTTGCAGGTAAAGATGTCCATGGTTCCAATGTAGGTATCTTCGGTATGGGTGATATCGGTAAAGCCTTTGCACGTCGCTTAAAAGGTTTTGAAGCGAACGTCATGTATCATAACCGCAGTCGTCACCGTAGAGCTGAAAAAGAATTGGGTGTACTCTATGTCTCATTTGATGAACTGTTAGAAAACAGTGATTTTGTCGTATGTACAGCACCTTTAACAGAGGAAACAAAAGATAAATTTAATGCGGCAGCCTTTAAGAAAATGCGTAATGATGCAATATTTATCAATATCGGCCGTGGTGCAACGGTTGTTGAAGATGACTTGCTGCAAGCATTAAAAGAGGGTGAAATCGGCGGTGCAGGTTTAGATGTATTCAGAGAAGAACCAATCCGTGCAGATCATCCGTTATTACAATTACCAAACGTTACTGCTTTACCGCACATTGGTAGTGCGTCAGTTGTAACGCGTGATAGAATGATTCAACTTTCTATTAATAATGTGAAATCAGTACTGCAAGGCCAACCGGCTATTACACCAGTTACTGATAAATAATAAACAGAAAAAGAATGCAGTGTACATACGAACAGTGTGTATCACTGCATTTTTCTTATTTTACATTTTAATTTTGTGATAGGGCTGAGGGCGGATGTGACAAGCAAATAAAAAGCATTACAATTCTGTTAGGGTGGAAAGGATTGTATTTCCAACCGAAGAGAAGTAAACTGTAAATGCTAAAATATTAGTGCATTTAATAGATATAAAACCGGCTGATAGCGCATTGGTACAGAACACCAAACTTGGTCTGTATTAATTATGAACAAATGAAAAAGATTGTATGGTTTTTCCAATATACAATTGAAAATACATGAGAAAAAGATTATAATGAATTATAATTTTGTTGAATTGGAGAAGACATTCAGCAGGAAGCATTGAGTCGCAAAAAAGAGAAAAAGATGACCGAGATAGAGGGGTGTAAGATGAAATCCAAAGAACAAAATACTACTTCAGAAACATTTAACAAATTAAAACCATATTTATTGACTGCTCTTTATTTAGCGATATTTATTACATTGTATTTGATATATGGCTCAGGAGACACACACAATAACTTTATATACAATGAATTCTAATTAAAGGAGTATAGTTATGACAGATATTATTAGTGTATTACGACATTTCGCAGATAAACAACCGGATACAGTGGCGGTAAGACACATCGATGATACTTTAACGTATCAACAATTAGATGAGAAATCTGACCAATTGGCTTCTCTTATCGAAGAGAGTCAAAAACCAGTTGTGTTATATGGCCATATGTCACCTTATATGATCGTAGGGATGATGGCTGGTATTAAAGCAGGATGCGGTTATGTACCGATTGATACTTCAGTACCTGAAGATCGTACGGCAATGATTATTGAAAAAACACAACCTGAATTTATTTTTGATGTATCAGAACAAGCATTAACTTTTGAACATGGCAAAGTCTTAACTATCGAAGCTTTAGAAACAGCTTCAAATGCTTCATTTGAACCACGTATGCAAGCTGAAGATGTGGTCTATACAATCTTCACTTCAGGTTCAACAGGCGAACCTAAAGGTGTTCAAATTGAATATGCAAGCTTAACTGAATTTGCGACATGGATGAAAGATTTGAATCAATTCGGTGAAAATCTGGAATGGTTGAACCAAGCACCATTTTCATTCGACTTATCAGTGATGGCAATTTATCCATGTTTAGTTACTGGTGGTACATTGAATTTAGTAGATAAAGACATGATTAAAAAGCCTAAATTGCTGAATGATATGTTACAAGCGACTCCAATCAATGTTTGGGTTTCAACACCTTCATTTATTGAAATGTGCTTATTATTGCCAACATTAGATGAAAAACAATATCCAAGCTTGAAAGAGTTCTTCTTCTGTGGAGAAATTCTGCCGCATCGTACTGCACAAGCGTTGCTTACACGCTTCCCATCTGCAGTAGTCTATAATACGTATGGTCCGACAGAAGCTACTGTAGCGGTTACTAGTGTACAGATTACACAAGAAATTTTGGAACGTTTCAATCCGCTTCCAGTCGGCCAAGCACGCCCTGGCACAACACTTTCTACAACAGAGGAAGGTGAATTGCTGATTGCAGGCAACAGTGTCAGCGCAGGTTATTTAAAAAACGAAGAAAAATCTAAAGAAGTCTTCAGTAACGTCGATGGCGTACGTGTCTATCGTTCAGGAGACAAAGCAAAATTTGAAGATGATCAATGGTTCATCCAAGGACGTATTGATTTCCAAATCAAAATGAATGGTTATCGTATGGAACTTGAAGAAATCGAAGCATTGTTGAGACAGTCAGATTTAGTGAGAGAAGCGGTAGTCGTACCGATTTATAAAAACGGCAAAGTCGTTCAATTAATCGGCGCAGTCGTACCGACACAAACAGTGGAAGACAATGCGCAGTATTCGCATGATCTTAAACAACAATTGAAATCCAGCTTACCCGAATACATGATTCCAAGAAAATTTGTATGGATGGATCAATTACCATTAACAAACAACGGTAAATTAGACCGTAAACAAATCGCTGAGGAATTGAATTCATGATTCCTTATGGTACGTTTAGTTTCTTCCTGATTGCATTTATTATTCTTATACCTGTTATTATCTTAGGTTTCTTAGGTAAGCGAAGCTATATTTATAATGGTATCAGTACAGCAATCATGGTTGTGATTATCTTTTCTTCCGATAAGTTGAACTTGTTCGGGCAGAAATATTTAAGTATCCAACTGATTAGCTTTATAATATATGTGGTTTGGCAAGCACTTTTAATTATGTGGTATTACCATTCGCGACCTAAGAAGAATACTTTCTTAAAATTCTTTATCGTGATGGCATTATCAATTTTGCCGTTAGCCATTGTTAAAGTATTGACAAGTACATGGCTCGGTGGTCAGCAAATTCAATTCCACGAACACAAATTAATCCAATTTGTCGGCTTTTTAGGTATTTCTTATGTTACCTTTAAAAGTGTACAGTTGATTATGGAAATTCGTGACGGTTCTATTAAAGAAATTAAGTGGGGGAAAGTTTTCCAATTCATTTCATTCTTCCCGACGATTTCATCTGGACCGATTGACCGCTATAAACGATTTGTAAAAGATGATAAAAAAGTACCGACTAAAGATGAATACCGTGGTTTAATCTTAAAAGCAGTGCATATGATTATGCTAGGGTTCTTATATAAATATATTATCGCGTATTTTGTGAATCAATACGGTGTGATGCCGTTGCAATTGCACTTACATGGTTTCACAAACTATTGGTTATATATGTATGCTTACAGCATGTATTTATTCTTTGATTTCGCAGGTTACAGTTTGTTCGCAATTGCGTTTAGTTACATTTACGGTATCAAAACACCTCCAAACTTTAACCAGCCGTTTAAAGCGAAGAATATTAAAGACTTCTGGAACAGATGGCATATGACGTTATCATTCTGGTTCCGTGATTGTATTTATATGAGATCGCTCTTCTACATGTCTAAAAAGAAATTATTAAAGAGTCAATTCGCAATGTCGAATGTCGCGTTCTTTATCAACTTCTTTATCATGGGTATCTGGCATGGCATCGAAATTTATTACATTGTTTATGGTTTATACCATGCGGCAGGCTTTATTGGTTATGGTTATTATGAACGTTGGCGTAAGACACATCCGCCTCGCTTTAATAACAAGTTCACAACAGCACTCAGTGTTATTATCACATTCCACTTTGTCACTTTCGGATTCTTAATCTTTTCAGGTAAATTGATTTAATAAAGGAGATTTAATAATATTATGGAATTTAGAGAACAAGTTTTAGACTTATTAGCAGAAGTAGCAGAGAACGATATCGTTAAAGAAAATCCAGATGTTGAAATTTTTGAAGAAGGTATTATCGATTCATTCCAAACAGTAGGCTTACTATTAGAAATTCAAAATAAATTAGGTATCGAAGTTTCAATTATGGACTTTGATCGTGATGAGTGGGCGACTCCTAATAAAATTGTTGAAGCTTTAGAAGAACTTAAATGAGTTCAAAAATAAAGCCATTTTTGCCGATATTAATCAGCGGTGCCATTTTTATTATCTTTGTATTGCTGCCAGCGAGCTGGTTTACTGGACTCGTTAATCAAAAAACACTTGCTGAAAATCGTGTGTCATTGACTGACCAAGTATTAAAAGGAACTTTAATACAGCAGCGTTTATTTAAACACAACGATGAATTTTACCCGATTTATGGTTCAAGTGAATTAGAGAAAGATGATCCATTCAACCCGGCGATTGCATTAAATTCGCATAATGCATCACGTAAACCTTTCTTAATCGGTACCGGTGGGAATACAGATTTAGTCAATGGTATTGAACTTGCATCAAATTATGATGAATTAAAAGGAAAGAAAATTGCTTTCATTATTTCACCGCAATGGTTCACAAATCATGGTTTGACGAATCAAAACTTTGATGCACGTGTTTCCCAAAACCAAATCAATCAATTGTTCCACCAAAAAAATATGAGTGATGAACTGAAACAACGCTATGCGAAACGATTGCTGCAATTCAAACACGTCCACAATAAAGACTTTTTAAAAGCAACAGTAAAGCATAATGGCAAAACGGATGGCAATTATATTTCTAATTTTAAAGAGAATCAATTAGTTAAAATTGAAGCAATCAAAAGTTTAGCTAATTTTAAAGACGTTCCTTTAGAACATGTAAAACCTGTAACAAGTGAAAAAGCATCATGGTCAGAAATGAGAGATGTTGCGACACAATATGGCGAAGCGCATTCGAAATCGAATGAATACCATATCCGAGATAAGTATTGGAAATTAATTCAAGCGAATAAACGTCGTGTTAAACGTGACTATGAATTCAATATCAACTCACCAGAGTTTAATGACTTGAAATTACTTGTAGATACAATGAGAGAAGCAGGGGCAGATGTTGAATATATTAGTATTCCCGCAAATGGAAAATGGTATGATCACATCGGTGTTGATTTAGAGAAACGTAAACCTGTTTATGAAAAAATCAACCGTGTCGTTACTGAAAACGGTGGCCAAATTTATGACCTGACAGATAAGGACTATGAACCTTATGTCATCACAGATGCAGTCCACATCGGCTGGAAAGGCTGGGTCTACATCGACGAGCGTATCGCACAACACATGAAGGAAAAATAATGAATCAAAACGCAAATGGTATGTGAATATCATTTGCGTTTTTTAGTTTGTTAAAAATGTTGAAATTGATTGTTAAATGTGAAAAATATTGGAAAATGAGTTGACCTTCACGTTACGTCAACCCTTAATGTAAGTATCAGGAGGTGAAAAACATGCAGTATACAGTAAGTGAGCTGTCTGAATTAACAGGACTAAGCAAACGGACGTTACGGTATTATGACGATATTGGTTTGTTTAAAGCACGTAGAATAAAAGAGAATGACTACCGTGTGTATCAATCAGAGGATTTAGATACATTGTCTATAATCATGTTGCTACGTCTACTAGACTTTCCGTTATCGAAGATTCAACAAGTATTAGCACAAAATACAAATACACAACAGCTTTTAGCAGAACAAAAGAGACAGTTATTGGAGAAACAACAGGAAATTCAATCTTTAATTCAGTGGATTAATAAAATAGAACAGGAGGAAGTTATGATGCCAGATAAAGAAAAGTTTGAAGTGTTTAAACAAAAGGAAATAACCGACAATCGTGAACAATATGGTGAAGAAGTGATCGAACGTTATGGTGAGGAAGCGTTAGATAAGGCAGAACATCACTTGAGTCATCTTTCAGAATTAGAATATGAACAAGCACAACAGCAAGAACAAATTATCAAAGAAAAACTAAATCAATTATTAGAACATAATCAAATTGATGTACAAGGTTCAGATGCTGAAGCGGTATTTAACGCGCATCGTCAATGGTTGAAATTGATGAGTGGTCAATATAGTGAAGGTTATCATCAAGCTATGGCTGAGCTTTATATAACAGATGATAGATTCAAAAAATATTATGATGATTTAGTAGGTAAACAAGACGCAGCAGAATGCCTAAGTCAGATTATTAAAGCTTATACAAAATAAAAAGAAGCACAGCTGTTAAAACAGACTGTGCTTACCTCGTCATGCGATTTATTTAAGTTGACTAGAAGACTTGTTCTACTTCAACTACACCAGGTACTTCTTCAAGCAATGCACGCTCGATACCTGCTTTTAATGTGATTGTAGAACTTGGGCATGTGTTGCATGCACCGTGTAATTGTAATTTAACAATACCGTCTTCCACATCGATTAATGTACAATCTCCGCCATCTCTTAATAAGAATGGACGTAAACGCTCGATTACTACTGCGACTTGATCAAACATTGTTGTATTTTCAGTTGGCATGGATATATCTCCTTCCAAGTATATAATTTCATATTTTGCTTGTTTATTTATTATAATAGACTTAGAGAAAAAAATCTATGGAGGGGAACCAAATGACTAAAGTTAGCGTAGTAGTTTATGGGGCAGATGTAGTATGTGCAAGTTGTGTGAATGCGCCGACATCTCAAGACACGTATGATTGGCTGAAAGCCTTGTTAGAACGTAAATATCCTGATATCAACTTTGAATACACATATATTGATTTTGAAAAAGATACTGAAAATTTAACAGATCACGATCAACAATTTATCGAGCAAATTGAAAATGATGAATTATTTTATCCATTAGTTACAATGAACGATATGTATGTGGCAGATGGCTATGTGCAGCTTAAACCAATTACAAGATTCATTGATGAACATTTTGTAGCACAATAAAATCAACAGCTAAAACAAAAGAGGGCTTATTTTTAGTTTGAAAACGCTCAAGTACATGTATTTCAGTACTTGAGCGTTTGTTTATAATCATCTTTTTATTAACCGTTATGATATTTATACAACCATAAGACACCTGATTTCAAAATAGAGGCGATGCGTCCTGTGAGTGGACGGTCCATCACATAAGCGAAACCTTGTTTGTCTCCAAGTGACCCTAGGAAGCCTTGTACTTTAAGTTCAGGCATTTTATCAGGTAATGCTTCACCTTGCCATTGTTTCTTCAACACATCAGCAATTTGGTCTCCTTGAACCTCAGCAAGTTGTGCACTTGGTGCATGCGGTAAGTTTGCGCAATCACCAACCACATAGACATTGCGATAAGTCGGTACTTGGTGATATTGGTTAATAATCACTGCACCGTTTTTATTTACATCAACAGGTAAATTTCGCACCACTGAAACAGGTTGAATCCCTGCAGTCCATACGACTAAATCAACTTCTTCAGGTTCATCATGATTATAAATCAGACCTGGTTCTACTTTATTGATATTTGAATTCGGTACGACTGTCACGTTATGCTTACGGAACCACTTTTCAATAAAGCGACTTAATTTTTCTGGGAAACGTGCTAAAATACGTTCTCCGCGATCGTAAAGTTTGATGTCTAAATCTGAACGACTTTCACGCAACTCACTTGCAAGCTCAATACCGCTAAGTCCAGCACCCACAATTGCGACTTTTGCCCCCGCTTGCAATTCGTTAATCGTGTGGTAAGTTTTACGAGATTTAGATAGTGTTTGAATACTGTAAGTGAATTCATCAGCACCTGGTACATTATGATACTTATCCTCGCACCCAAGTCCGATAATAAGTTCATCATAATCTACTTTGGTATCACCGACAGAAACAATTTGGTCATCTAAATCAATAGCTGAGATTTCCCCGTAAACAACATTAAGTTTCTCAGATTCCGGAAACTGTAATCGTACATCTTTATCTGATTTGGTCCCCGCTGCCAGAGCATAATATTCTGGTTTCAAACCGTGATAAGGCATACGATCAATCAAAGTGATAGTGTAGTCCTTTGGTAATGCATCTGGTAAAATATGCGATAAAACACGCATGTTACCATAACCGCCACCTAACATTACTAAATTCTTCATTCCGATAACCCCTCTTATCAAGATTTATATAACGCTGCATCACTGCTTGATGACTGAAAGCTATGTTGAATTGTAACCAACGTCATTTTAGAAGCTTTCTCTAAAAATACGCTTTCATTTATTAT
The DNA here is from genome assembly GCF_025561465.1 of Staphylococcus simulans. Classification (NCBI taxonomy): domain Bacteria; kingdom Bacillati; phylum Bacillota; class Bacilli; order Caryophanales; family Staphylococcaceae; genus Staphylococcus; species Staphylococcus simulans. The sequence goes on along the minus strand of NZ_CP095100.1, from coordinate 2,074,952 downwards.
AATCTTTTTTCACATTTCAGACAAACAATGTTCTAAAAGGAAAAATTCTGTTCAAACCCAAGAGAAAGTCAGTGAAATATGTTATAATTGTATGACTCAAAAATATGAAGAGGTGCATTATGAATCCAATTGTAGAATTTTGCATTTCAAACATGGCAAAAGGTGGAGACTATGTATACAATCAGTTGGACCAAGACCCAGGTGTAGATGTCTTAGAATATGGTTGTCTGCAAAACTGTGGTGTATGTTCGAGTGGCTTGTATGCATTAGTGAATGGTGATATTGTTGAAGGAGATTCACCAGACGATTTATTGCAAAATATTTATAAGCATATAGAGGAAACTTGGATTTTCTAAGTTTTATTCAATAGAAAGACGTGTTACAAGGAGGAATATAATATGTCTACAGTGATTTTGACAGAAGCTGCAGCTTATGAAGTCAAAAGTATGTTAGAAAGCAACGATATGCCAGACGGATACTTGAAAATTAAAGTGAACGGCGGCGGTTGCACAGGTTTAACTTATGGCATGTCAGCAGAACAAGAACCAGGGGAGAACGATGAAGTTATCGAATTCTACGGTCTTAAAGTATTAGTGGACAAATATGATAAACCAGTACTTGAAGGTACAACAATTGATTTTAAACAATCATTAATGGGCGGCGGATTCCAAATTGATAATCCAAATGCGATTGCATCATGCGGTTGCGGCAGCTCATTTAGAACAGCGAAAGTAGCTGGACAACCTGAAGATTGTTAATCAATTTTCATTTATACAATTCAGAGTTGGGGATATTCCTCAACTCTTTTTTAGTTGGAAAATGTTTTTACTTTAAAATTCCAACTAACTATGACCATAATAAAGGTACTTGAGAATCAGTAAATTCTGAAATTATCAGTTGTTTTCTTAGTATTACCTTGAAAAAGTGTTTGGTTAATTATAGAATTAAGAGGAATGGCATTTGTCTTTATTTTGACATTTTTTCAATCAAATGGGGTATATATTAAGATAGCGTATACTAACAAAAATTTTAAGAAAGCATAGGTGAATAAAATGGCTGAAACAAAAAAAGTTATTGTTTTAGGGGCAGGTTATGCAGGTTTGCAAACTGTAACAAAATTACAAAAGATTTTACCAGCTGGCGAAGCTGACATCACTTTAATCAATAGAGATGATTATCACTATGAATCAGTACTTTTACATGAAGCATCAGCAGGTACTGTAAACTATGAAGATATTATCTTCCCAATCGAAAGTGTAATCAAGCAAGATAAAGTGAAATTCCTTAAAGCAGAAGTAACAAAAATCGATCCACAAGCTAAAGTAGTAGAAACAAACAATGGTCGTTTCAACTATGACATCTTAGTGGTTGGTTTAGGATTCATCAGTGAAACATTCGGTATCAAAGGTATGTTAGAACATGCTTACCAAATCGAAAACATCCACACTGCACGTGAATTATCTCGTCACATCGAAGATAAATTTGCGAACTATGCATCTTCAAAAGAAAAAGATCCTAAAGATCTTGCATTCTTAGTAGGTGGCGCAGGCTTCACTGGTATCGAATTCTTAGGTGAATTAACTGAACGCGTTGATGAATTATCAAACAAATACGGTGTAGACCGTGACAAAGTTAAAATCACTTGTGTTGAAGCAGCACCTAAAATGCTTCCAATGTTCGACGACGAATTAGTTAACCACGCTGTTAACTACTTAGAAGAACGCGGCGTTGAATTCAAAATCGGTACACCGATTGTTGGCGCAAATGAAAAAGGTTTCGTAGTTAAAGTCGGCGACAAAGAAGAACAACTAGAAGCGAACACTTCAGTATGGGCTGCTGGTGTACGCGGAAGCAAATTAATGGAAGAATCATTCGATGGCGTTAAACGTGGTCGTTTAGTTGTAAACCAAGACTTAACTGCACCAGGTTATAGCGAAACATTCGTAATCGGTGACGTATCAGCTTACATTCCTGAAGGTGAAGAACGCCCATTACCAACAACTGCACAAATCGCAATGCAACAAGGTGAAAACGTTGCTCAAAACATCAAAAATATCTTACATGGTCAACCTAAAGAGCCATTCAACTACGTAAACCGTGGTACAGTATGCTCATTAGGCGCTAATGACGGTATTGGTGTTGTTTACGGTAAAAATATCGTAGGTAAAAAAGCAGCATTCATGAAAAAAGTTATCGATACTCGTTCAATCTTCAAACTTGGCGGTATCGGCTTAGCATTCAAAAAAGGTAAATTCTAATATTAACCTAATATGATAATACGGCTATATGCATAAAAGCCGGCTAATATAGACTTTAAGAGGTTGGCAAAACTGTTGATAAACAGCTTTTACCAACCTCTTTTGTATCTTATGGAGGAGACATTATGCCAATACAAATAACATTTGACGAACAAAATGAATTAATCAGCAACACGTTAGTACTCGGCTTGCCAGATCACTTGAATCAATTAGGAACAGTCACAGTTCAAGATCATGATTTATCGGATGCTTTAGATACATATAAGCACCATCATATGATTCATAGTGAAGTGGGTAAAGTCAGTTCGACGTTCTTTGAAACAGGAGACATTAAAGTTCGTTTGATTACGGTAGGACTTGGCAATTTGAAGCAGTTAGATCGTATTCAAACAATGAAAGTATACGGAAACTTACTGCAGTATTTAAAAGCAGAACATGTAACAGAAGCGGATGTATTATTCTCAACATTCGCATCAAAAGCGATTTCTAAAAATGAAATGGCTGAATTATTCGGCCTGCAAGGTAAAAAAGCATTATATGTTTTTGATAATTATAAATCAGATAAGAAAGTACCGTATCACTTAAATCTAAAATTACATCAAGCAGAACCAGACGAAATTACTGCCATTAAAGATGGTGAAGTAGTTGGAGAAGGCATTAAAATTGCGAGAGATTTAAGTAATATTCCGCCTAACATTTTAACTCCTGCTTATTTTGCAGAACTTATTTCAGGTCATTTCGCAGAAACGGCAGTAGAAGTTGATGTGAAAGACGCAGAAACGTTACAAGCGGAAGGGTTCGGTTTAATCCATGCGGTCGGTAAAGGTTCCGCAAATGGTCCTAGATTAATCACAATGACTTATCAAGGTGCAGATAATCCTGACGCGGCACCAATCGCGTTAGTCGGTAAAGGTATCACTTATGATTCAGGCGGTTACTCTATTAAATCTAAACCTGGTATGCAAGAGATGAAATTTGATATGTGTGGCGCGGCAAATGTAGTAGGGATGATTGAAGCGGCACATCGATTAGCTTTACCTGTGAATATCGTAGGTATTATTGCATCTGCTGAAAATATGATTAATGAAGCGGCTATGAAACCAGATGATGTCTTTACAGCTATGAGCGGAGAAACTGTAGAGGTATTAAATACTGATGCTGAAGGGCGTCTCGTATTAGGTGATGCTGTTTTCCAAGCAGTACAACATGAACCTAAAGTCATATTAGACTTTGCGACACTTACTGGAGCTGCTGTTGCGGCACTCGGCTTTGATAAAGCAGCTGTCTTTAAAAATAATAACAACGCACCATTAGATGCTATTACAGCACTGACACAACGTAATGGGGAATGGACTTATGAATTGCCTGTTACGGCTACTGAGCGCAGTTTAATCAAACGCAGTGAAGTCGCTGACTTAGTCAATCATACAAATGGCATGGGCAAAGCGCTCTTTGCGGCAGCCTTTATTATGCACTTCAGTGCTGGTACACCGCACTTGCATTTTGACATTGCAGGTCCAGCAACGATATCTAAATCAGACTACAATGGTCCTAAAGGGCCAACGGGTTATTTAATCCATAGTATAGTAGATTGGTTAAGACAATCTTAAAATTTAAACTACCATAAAATGCCTGTCTCAATTTTGATTGAGATGGGTATTTTATATTGTGTAAGAAATACATAATGTTGTATTGACATCTCTAAAGTGGACTGTTATTATACTAACATAACACTTTAGTTCGATAATGTAGTAAAGGGGTAACGCAAAATGGTTAACGCAGTAGTAGTCGCAGTTTTATTAATGATTGTTTTATGTTTATTCAGACTGAACGTTGTTTTAAGTCTGTTCGTCAGCGGATTAGTTGGCGGTCTAGTCGCAGGGATGTCAGTAGAAAAAGTCATCCATGTCTTTACGGATAACATCGTAGATGGGGCAGAAGTAGCCTTAAGCTATGCTTTATTAGGAGGCTTCGCGGCATTAATTTCTTATAGTGGTATTACAGATTACTTAGTAGGTAAAATCATCAACTTAATCAAAGCAGAGAATACGAAAGTTTCTCGCTCTACGATTAAAGTTATTTTAATTGTTGCTTTATTATTATTAAGTATGAGTAGTCAGAACTTGATTCCTGTACATATTGCGTTCATCCCAATTGTAATTCCACCGTTATTAAGTTTATTTAATGAATTAAATATTGATAGACGTCAAATTGCCTTAGTTATCAGTTTCGGTTTGTGTTTTCCATATTTATTACTTCCTTATGGATTTGGTCAAATCTATCACCAAATTATTCAAACTGGATTTACTAAAGCACACCACCAAATTGAATTTGACATGATCTGGAAATCATTATTGATTCCATCATTAGGATATATCGTCGGTTTAGCTTTAGGTATGTTCTATTACAGAAAACCACGTGAATATAAAAAAGATAAAGCAATTGAAAATGCGCCTAAGGAATTAAAACCATATGTTTTAGGTGTAACAATTGTAGCGATTTTAGCAACATTCTTAGTTCAAACATTCACTGAGTCAATGATTTTCGGTGCGTTAGCCGGTGTGATGGTCTTCTTCCTTTCTCGTTCATTCAAATGGTTTGAATTGGACAAACAATTTACAGAAGGTATTAAAATCATGGCTTACATTGGTGTCGTTATTTTAACTGCGAATGGTTTCGCAGGGATTATGAATGCGACAGGCGATGTTAAAGGTTTAGTAGAAAGTATCGCCAACATGACTGGAGATAATAAATTAATCGCGATTATTTTAATGTATGTAATTGGTTTAATCGTCACATTAGGTATCGGTTCATCATTCGCGACGATTCCAATTATTGCAGCACTGTTTATTCCACTAGGTGAACAACTTGGTATGAGTACAATGGCATTAATCGCACTCATCGGTACAGCAGGTGCCTTAGGTGACTCAGGTTCACCAGCCAGTGATTCAACTTTAGGACCGACTGCAGGGCTTGATGTAGATAACCAACACGATCACATTAGAGATACATGTATTCCGACTTTCGTATTCTATAACATACCGTTAATGGTCTTCGGTACGATTGCGGCTATGATATTATAGAAGTAATCTAGTCGATAGGAGAGAATGGGATGACGAATTTATTAGAAACATTAGAAATGGAAGTGCTTAAAGTCGAATCAGGTTACGTTAAAATGAAAATGCCTGTCAGTGATAAAGTAAAACAACCTTTCGGCTACCTTCATGGTGGCGCAACCATGGCACTCGGTGAAACAGCTTGTTCTATTGGTGCTGCACACATGGTAGATACGGATAAGGTCATTCCAGTAGGGCTTGAAATGAATACGAATCATATCCGTTCAGCTACAGACGGCTATGTATATGCGATTGCGGAATTGATTCATGGAGGTCGCTCGACACAAGTTTGGAATATCAATCTTGTAGATGATCAAGACAAATTAATTAGTGTCATGCGTGGAACGATGATGTTGAAACCACATAAATAGATGACTATATTTAAGCAGTAAAGTTACTTTAAGAAGCGTAACTTTACTGCTTTTTAGTGTGTAAGGAACTATAAAAACGCGATGTGTGATTATAAAGATAAATAGATAGAAAAAGGTTCCCTTTGGTCAAATGACGAGGGAACCTTTTCTTTATATTAAGAAACTTTCTCTTCTTGATTGATAAATGCTTTTGAAATACGGCTTGCAGCTTCTCTGCCTCCCGCAAAACTTCTCGCAAATGGACCTAATTCAATATCAGCGAGTGCGCCTGAAACAAATACACCTGGCAACCATTCTAAACTTTCATTTAAGACTGGATGTTTTGTTTCTGTTAAAGGTGCTTGTGTATTTTCCACAAAGCTTTGAATGACAGGCATTTGCATAATGTTATTTTTAAAGCCTGTCGCAAGCAGTATATGATCATATTCATAACTTTCATTTTCAGTAATAATTCTATGATTTTTTACTGCTTGAATTTCATTCACATGGATTTGAAGTTGTCCATCTTGTACGTGTTTTTTTAGACGTAAATATAACTCTTTAGGCATAGAACCCTTATGACGTTCTTGCGCAATAATACTTAATCGTTCTTTAGATGAATCGATTTCACGATAGCGTGTCATGTTTTTAGGGCCTAACCAACCTGGATCTGCATCGAAGTCATAGACTTCAATGGGCTTATTCATCCATAAGTGAACCGTTTCAGCTTTTGATTCTTCAATCAATTTTAATGTTAAATGGGCAGCTGAAATACCGCTGCCTATGACATGTGAGGCATCTTGATAAGGAATTGTTTCATCATCAAAGATATGTTTCACATCAGGCTGATTGATATACATATCTGGAATATGCGGAATATTGTTACTGCCGATAGCGAGAAGGAGATAATCGCTTGTGACAGGGTCGTGTGCTTTCATATCGACTTGCCATTGACCGTCAACACGGTCTATATTAGTAGCCACATCTTTAATATGACGACTGTTTAAATCAAATTCATGCAGCATTTTATGCACATGATCCATAAACATATCGCGTTGTGGACGTTGATATTTACCATAAGTAGCACCTGTATATTGATTTGTTTTCGCAAAATGTTTCAAATGGAAAGGGTCAGGATGAACATGGTGTACATGTGGTGAGCGTAAAAACGGCATACCGATACGGCAAGAGAAATCATCAAATTGTTCGCATAGTGAATCATGAGGATCTATAATTGTTAAGTCTTCAGCTGTTAAACCTGAAGCACGGAGTTTAATCGCAATAGTAACGGCGTGAATACCACCGCCGATAATTGTCCAAGACATAGCGTCACCTTCTTAAATCGTAATAGTTTCGATTTAATTAATATAGCACATTTCTTTTTGCATCACAAGCTGAAGTCAAAAGAAAAGACGCCGTAATATACTGTTGTCACAGTACTTTACGGCGTCTGAATCCATTAAGATTTGTCAGCTGCTTTTGGCTTATCTTTTTGTAATTCACTCATTTCGTCTAACTTAGTCGAACGTGAGTAAGGTGTTTTAATTTTATAAGATGCTTTGATAATTAAGTGACTGGATAAAGGTCCAGTAATCAAGATGAATAAAATCCCAATAATCAATTGTGGATTCACATAATGATCATGGCCAATAAAGAATAAGAAGACACCTAATAATAAACTCATTGAACCTAAGGTTGCTGCTTTACCAGCAGCATGTGCACGGCCATAAACATCTTTCAAACGTAAAAGACCAATGGCAGAAAGGGCACTGATAATTGCACCGACAATTACAAAGAATAATGACAAACTAATCATTATCGCGTCGATCATGTTCAATCACCTTACCTTCCTGCATGTATTTCGCGAAGACAGCTGTACCTAAGAATGCGATGATACCGATTAACAGGATCGTTACAATCATGTATTTAGTATCTAGGAAGATACTGAACAGAGCAACAATCGCCATAAATTGAATACCGATCGCATCTAAAGCTACGACTCTGTCGGCAAGAGAAGGGCCGAGAATCACACGTACCAGCATACCGAGTATCGAAAGTGCAACGACAATCAATGCGATTATAATAACGACATTATAGGCAAACATTATGCTTCTCCCACCTCTCTGACAGCTTTTTCTAAGGAAGATTTAATACCTTCAACTTCCTCTTCTTTCGTGCTGAAATCTAAACAATGAATGTAGATTTTCTTGTTATCATCACTGACGCCAAGAACGATAGTTCCTGGTGTAAGGGTGATGAGTGTACTTAATACGACAACTTCCCATGGCTCTTTTAAATCTGTATCGTAGACAAAGAATGCAGGTTCGTTATCCATTTTCGGTTTAATGACAATGCGGATTACATCAATATTCGCTTTGATGAGTTCAACTAAGAAGATAATCATCAATTTGATTACGTAATAAAGTGTAACCACATAGAAACGTCCAGGTAGTAACTTACGCATTAAGAATACGAGTAATAAACCGAAGACGTATCCTAATACAAAGTTATTAAGAGTGTAGCTGTCATTAACGAACAGCCAAAATATAGCAAGTAATAGATTCACGAGTACTTGAATTGCCATATTATTTCACCCCCAGTACGCTGTCGATATATGCTTTAGGGTCATAGAATGTGACAGCTGCTTCTTTAACGAATGGATACAACCATTCTGCTGCGAAACTAAAGACCACACATAGCGCAACAGCTAGAATTGCGACACTTAATAGGCCGCGGTAGTGTAAATGCGGATTAAATGTATAACCTTTTGACTCTCCGAAGAATCCTCTGATAAAAATCTTCATCACAGAATATAAAATTAAGAGACTAGATAATAAGACGACAATACCGCTGATATAAAATCCTTGTTCAAATGCGGCACGAACGATATACATTTTACCGTAGAAACCGCTGAAAGGTGGAATACCTGCAAGGTTTAAACATGCGATAAAGAATGTCCATCCTAAAACAGGATAATGTTTTATCAATCCACCGAACTTTCTGATATCTGTGGTACCAGTGATTTTAAGCATGACACCGATTAAGAAGAATAATGCTGCTTTAATCAACATGTCATTGACTGTGTAATATAACGCGCCGATGATACCAGCTTCATTCATCATTGCCACACCAACTAGGATGATACCAACCGCAATCATGATGTTATATAAAATGATTTTCTTCGTATCATTAAAGCTGATTGCCCCGATAGAACCGAAGATAATCGTTAATAACGCTAAGATCAGTACTGTGTAGTGCGAGAATGTCAGTGTGTGTGCAAAGAATAAACTTAATGTTCTCGCAATCGCATAAACGCCGACTTTCGTAAGCAAGGCACCAAAGAATGCGATAATCGCAAACGGTGGTGCATAGTAAGCCCCAGGTAACCATACGTACATAGGGAAGGCACCGGCTTTTGTTGCGAATACAAAGAGGAACATCACGAATACAATGCTGACAAGTCCGCTTTGTGTATCAGATAAATGTCCCAATTTCTGACTGATATCTGCCATGTTCAATGTTCCGACTACTGCGTACAAGATACCGACAGCCACTACGAAGAAGGCTGAAGATGCCACGTTCACAAGTAAGTATTTGATTGTTTCTTGTAATTGTATCTTCGTACCGCCAATAACGAGTAGGGAGTATGAAGAAATCAAGAATACTTCGAAGAATACGAACATGTTGAAGATATCACCTGTGATAAATGCACCGATAATACCTGTTTCCATGAACATGACTGCGAAATAGTAATAATATGTTTCACGGTGTAAACCGATTGATTGATATGAGAACAAAATAATCAATATAGTTACAATTAAACTAGTAATTACTAATGTTGCACTGAATAAATCAAGTACAAATACGATACTGTATGGTGCTTTCCAAGAACCTAATTCTAATTTCAAAGGTCCATGGTGCCATACGTTGATAAAGTTCCAAATGGCAAGACCTAATGCGATTAAAGATCCGCCTAAAGCGACATAACGTTTAATGAAAGGACGCTTGCCGATAAATACAAGAATCACTGCAGTAATCATAGGTGTAATCAACATCGCAGCGATTAAGTTATCTAGCATCATCATCTTCTGGCACTCCCTTCATTTGTTCTACGTTGTCAGTTCCAAGTTCCTTATAGCTTCTGAAAGCAAGTACTAAGAAGAACGCTGTAACCGCGAATGAAATAACAATCGCAGTTAAGATTAACGCTTGCGGGATAGGGTCGACATAACTTTTTGTTCCGTATTTAAAGATTGGAACAGAACCTTCACCTAAGCCGCCCATTGTGATTAAAAACAAGTTTGCAGCATGTGTTTGAACTGCGGTACCAATAATGATTCGAATCAAGCTCTTAGACAAAATGAGATAGATACTGATTGATGTTAAGATACCGCAAACAATAATCATAATTATTTCCATTACTCATTCTCTCCAATCGCTAAAATAATTGTCATTACTGTACCGACAACGGCTAATAATACGCCTAGGTCAAAGAATAATGCTGTATGGATTTCCATAGGTTTTAAGAGTGGAAGCGGTACTTCGAATACTTTATGTGTAAAGAAGTTTTTGTGATAGAACCAGCTTGCAACAGGTGTCATAACACAAAATGTAAGACCAATCGCAATCAGCTTCTTAAAATCCCACGGGAAAATTTTACGCATTGTTTTCACATCGAAGGCCACCGCAACGAGTACTAATGAACTTGAAACAAGCAAACCTCCAATGAATCCGCCACCGGGTTGGTAGTGTCCATTTAGGAATAGTGAAAAGGCGAACATGACAATTAAGAAGAAAATGACTACTGTTGAGTATTGAAAGATAATATCATTTTTCTGTTTGTTCATTTTCATCCACCCTTTCATAACCATTTTTATGTTTAGAACGTAATTTAATTAACGTGTAAACTGCTAGACCAGCGATACCTAATACAGATGATTCGAATAAAGTATCGGTACCACGGAAATCAACAAGGATAACGTTAACCATGTTGTTACCATGTGCTAAACTATGGACATTTTCTTTGTAGTATGCCGCAATAGAATCGAAATGTTTATTACCATATGCGATTAAACCAAGGATTGTTACTGCGATACCGACACCAGCCGCGATTACGGCGTTTGTTACTTTAAATGAAGTCGTTTCGTTATAACGGTTTAAGTTTGGTAAATGGTAGAAACATAATAAGAACAATGCGGTTGAAATTGTTTCAACTACGAATTGTGTTAATGCTAAGTCTGGTGCGTTAAAGAAGATATAGAATATCGCCATAGAATAACCCACAGCACTCAGCATGATAATACTGAACAGTCTTGAACGTGCAAAGACTAACATAATTGCAGCTGCTAAAATCATCACAACAATGATAACTTCATATGAACGTACACGACTGACATGACTGAAATCAAATGCAAATGGCAATGCAAGTACAGTAACAGCAGTTAATACGATTAAACTGCCCATAATGACTACAAGTTTATTACGGATAAATCCGCTCATGTAAGTATGTGTCACTTGTTTAGAGAATACCGGTAAGTTGTCTGCTGAACGATCATAGAAATGATTTAGTTCGAGACGCTCTGGGATATTCTCTAGAACTTTAACCCACTTATGATAAGTGAAGATTAATAGAATACCGATTGCGTAAATAACTAAAGTTGAGAAGAATGCAGGTGTGAATCCATGGAATAAATGGAATTCTGCAACTGGCAACTTCGCATTACGTATTGCTTGGCTTGCCGGATCAATAATCGGTTTTGCTAATAATGTTGGGAATAAACCGAATACCACTACTAATACTGCTAAGAAAGCAGGAGCAATCCACATTAACACTGATGGTTCGTGTGGTTTATGTGGTAAAGATTCAGGTTTGTATGAACCCCAGAAAATTTGACCGATAAATCTGACTGAATATACAAATGTAAAGATACTACCTAAAATCGCAACAATCGGAATCAAGACACCTAACGTGTTCAAACTGAAAAGAGGTGCTTGTGTAACATTAATCATTGCTTCAAGGAAGCTCTCTTTTGATAAGAAACCGTTAAATGGCGGTACACCAGCCATACTTAACGCTGAAATGACTGTAATCGTAAATGAAATCGGCATAATTGTCATTAAACCACCGAGTTTACGTACGTCACGTGTTCCGGTTTCGTGATCGATAATACCTGCAACCATGAAGAGTGCACATTTGAATGTGGCATGGTTAATTAAATGAAAGACTGCTGCGATAAACGCGGCTGCATAAAATTGGCTTTGTGAACCTTGGAAGTGGAAGCTGACAGCTCCGATACCAAGCATTGACATGACCATACCGAGTTGTGAAACAGTTGAGAAAGCTAAGATACCTTTCAAATCTGACTGTTTTGTCGCATTTAAAGATGCCCAGAATAATGTGACTAATCCAATTGCAGTGACTGTCCAAATCCAACCTTGTGATAATGCAAAGATTGGTGTAAGTCGTGCAACTAAGTAAATGCCCGCTTTGACCATTGTTGCAGAGTGCAGATAAGCACTGACTGGCGTAGGTGCTTCCATTGCATCTGGTAACCAGATATAAAATGGAAATTGCGCTGATTTTGTCATTGCACCAAAGAGTATTAAAATCATAGCCAAGATAAAAAACGGGCTTGATTGAATCTCAGAGGCATGTGCAATAAGATGGCGAATACTTGTTGAATGTCCTGAAAGTGTCATTAAGATAAAGCCGCCGAGTAAAGATAAGCCACCAAATACTGTAATTAATAATGACTTTTGAGCACCGTAGAGTGAAGCCTCTCTAGTGCGCCAAAATGAAATTAATAAGAAACTAGAAAATGATGTCATTTCCCAGAATAAATACAGCATAAAGACGTTATCTGATAACACGACGCCTAGCATTGCACTCATAAAGAGTAATAAATAACAATAGAAATTACCCAATTGTTCCTTTTTGCTTAAATAGCTAATTGAATAGAAGGTAACTAAAGCACCAATACCTGTAATCAATAAACTGAACAATAAGCTTAATCCATCAACATATAAATTGTAGTTCATACCAATTTGCGGCATCCATGGTAATTCCGCAAAACGTGTTTTACCTGACATCGTTGTCGAAATATAAGTTAAGAAATAAATAAATAAAACGACGGGGACAGGTAATGTGAACCATCCTATATGTATACGCTTAATGAAACGATAAACAATAGGGATAATGAGTGCAAAAATGAACGGCAACAATACCGCTGCATGTAACCAACTCATTATTTGTCCTCCTTTGAATATAAGATAACCTCATTATACATCAATGTGAAGTGTGTAAAAACCTTGTTTTCCGGTAACACGCTTACATTTCGGGGGTCTTTTAAATAAGAAGAAACCCATAATAAATTATTTAAAATTTTGTTTGTACTGAATGCCATAATCATTCTTTAGCGTATTTAAATTGTGTAAAGACATTTTCGCATGTTCAGTATTTTCTTGTTTTAATTGTTCTTCATAATTTGTAATCGCTTGTTGTAAAGAATCTACATAATCTAAAGGTTCAACATTGAATTCACGTAATTTTGATTTAGGTGTGAATCTTTTTTCATAATGACTGAGTGCGCGACGTTCATGGAAGAAGACGCCTTCTGTTGCTGTTGGATCATGTAAATCACCTTGTTTAGGATGTTTGATGACTTGTTCAACTTGAACTAAGACTTCACCGTTGTCTTTCTCTTCTACAATTGAAACACCATAGCTTCCTGTTTTATGTGAAAAACGATATAACATTTTAATACTTCCTTTCTGTGGTATATGTTAATATTGAGATACATCAATCTTAACATGAATGGAGTATTAATTATGGCAAACTATCCTCAATTAAATAAAGAAATCCAAGATAATGAAATTAAAGTCGTAATGCACACAAATAAAGGTGACATGACTTTTAAACTATTTCCTGATTTAGCACCAAAAACTGTTGAAAACTTTGTGACACATGCTAAAAATGGTTATTATAACGGCATTACTTTCCACCGTGTTATCAACGATTTTATGGTACAAGGCGGCGACCCAACAGCAACTGGTATGGGCGGTGAAAGTATTTACGGTGGTGCGTTTGAAGATGAATTCTCTATGGAAGCATTCAACTTATATGGCGCATTATCAATGGCGAACGCTGGACCTAACACAAACGGTTCACAATTCTTCATCGTACAAATGAAAGAAGTACCTGAAAACATGTTGAATCAATTAGCTGATGGCGGTTGGCCAAAACCAATCGTAGAAGCATACGGTGAAAAAGGCGGAACACCTTGGTTAGACCAAAAACACACAGTATTTGGTCAACTTGTTGAAGGTGAAAATACTTTAGAAGATATCGCAAATACTAAAGTAGGTCCTCAAGACAAACCAGTTCATGATGTAGTTATTGAATCAATTGACGTTGAAGAAAAATAAGTAGACAAGCATTTCAAATAGATGATGCAGCTCGATTTGTGGTGACGCAAATCGGGCTTATTTTAAGAAAAGATAAAGGAGGTTAATTCTCAGTGGAAAAGAACGAGGTCAATATTGCGTTATATCAACAACTCGCAGATTGGAATCCGATGAACTTTCAGGATCAAACGATGGGGGATGCTGAAGTGTATGAAATGATGGATGCAGTTCATCAAATTGACGATACACAGGCATTAGCACAAAAGTTCCAGGATATCTTTATGTATTCATTTGAAGAAAAACTTCCTATAGAAGAATGTCAGAAACAAGCTGAAGCGGCATTGTCATTAGAAGGTACATGCGGGTTATAAATAGACAGTAAGCTTAAACTAAAAAACATTATATTTATTAAAAATAAGCGAGATTATAGAGTGCTATAAGGTTTAACCCTTAAAGTATACTATAATCTCGCTTTGTTTTATTACGTTTATGTTACGTTTTTGTAAATTTTACATGTAGAAATTATGTTGATGTTTATAAACTATAATGTTGAAAGTCTTATTGTGCACATTAAAATATGCCGGTAATAGTAGATGCAACCGTAGTTTATATGTATTATGCACCATTATTTTTAAAATACATAACTGAATACTATAAAATACCATTAAAACTTCATGGAACCTATTTTATATACAATTGTGTCACTCCGTTTTATAATTATAAAGTAGTTCAAAATTTAATATATCGGAGGACATCAAATGAAGAAGTTGGATTTTTTGCCTAACTTAAGAAATCGCTATTCAATTAGAAGATTTACTGTAGGTACAGCATCTATTCTTATTGGATCACTTTTATTCTTAGGTCACAATGGCGAAGCCAAAGCAGCGGAGAGCACAAACGATAACACAGTTGTAGAGGCATCTAAAGATACAAGTACATCCCAACAAGAACCGGTAGAGAACACAGTGCCACAAGATAAAACAACAGACACTACTCAACAAGCTGGAAACACTCAAACTACATCCAATGTATTGGAGACAGTTAAGACAGACGCATTGTCTAAACTTTCTACATTTACACATTTAACTGAAGAATCAGTTAAACAATATACTGCTGAAGTTAAACAAGCTCAAACTGAAGCTGACGTTCAAGCAGTTGTTGACAAAGCACAAAAAGCAGAAGCTGAAGCAGTGAAACAAGCTGAAGCCGAACAAACGAAAACAGTTGATTCTACAAAAGAACAATCAGCAGCTACTACTGAAGTTCCTAAATCAACAACTGAGTCAGTTAAAGAAGAAACTAAAGCTGATACAACATCAGCAACAACTTCTGAAACAAACAATACTTCAGAAGCTAAAACAGTGACTTCAACAGACCAAGCAACACCAACAATAGAATCAACACCACTATCTACCGAACAAAAGGTAGATAAAGTAAAAACTGAACTTGCCTCAGATTATGACAGTTCAAAAGTAGATGCAGCATTAGCTGTTATCGATACTACAGATTTAACAGAGGACCAAATTAAAGCAGAAGTGTTAAAACTTTTACTTGAGCAAGGTTCAGCACAAAAAGACTTATACAGCCCACAAGCGACAAAATTAAGATCAGCAGTAGAAGAACCAACGACAGCAGTACGTACATTTTCAGTTGATACCTCTTTAAAAGATGATGTCGTGGTGACGCCTGAAAACTTTAATCAATACTTCATTACTCACGGGATTGCATACTATGATCAAACAAAAGGTATTGCTACATTAACTCCTGATTTTCCAAGTTTAAGAGGTTCAATTACTTTAGATACAAAAATGAACGTTAATAAAGATTTCCATTTTACCGGAGCAGTTAACTTGGGAGACAAATATGAAGGCCATTCTAGAGATGGGGATCCAGGTGGCGATGGACTTGCCTTTGTTTTCAACCCAGGTGATCCTAACGTCATTGGTGAGTACGGTTCAGGACTAGGAATGGGCGGATTGCCTTATGCATTTGGATTTAAATTAGACACGTATGTTAATAAAAGCTTTGACCCTAAAGGTAAAACTAAACCAGACCCGATTGATTTCTATAATAAAGGAGCATTTGGAGCATTTATATTCGCGGACAAAGCGGGAACAGTAACTACTCAACCAGGTTTACCTGGATGGAAAGCAGCATTGTTAGATGTTCAGCCATCAAATAACCAGTTCCAACCATTTACGATTGATTATGATGGTGATACGAAAGAAATGACTATCACATATGCAGGTCAAACCTGGACACAAAGTATGAAAAAATACTTTAGTTATACACATAAAAATGAGTATTCTTTATCAATTTCTGCTTCAACTGGTGGTGCATATAACCTACAACAAGTAAAACTTGAACAATTCACATATACTGCAGGTGCATTACTAGAAGAAGATTTTGTAGATACAGATTTACAAGAATTAATCGATAGACCACTCCGTACCTCAGGTGATGTTGATAAGATTATTACTGTACAAGACCACAATGCATATTTAGCAGAAAAAGGTTATAAGTTTGTAAGTGAAGATACATCATATGCGCCGACTTATGATGCAGCTAAAAAGACAATTAAATTAACTAATGCGAGTCAATTTCTTGTTTACTATGTTAAAGATATTGAAGCACCGAAAATTGGTGATATAGTAGCGCCAACAGTTGATGTTAATACAGCAATGACACCGTTAGTTTTAGATATTACTGATAATAGTAAGCATCTTAAAACGAAAACAGTGACAGGTTTACCTGCAGGTGTAACATTTGATGAAGCTACAAATACAATCTCTGGTACACCGACTGCAGTGGGTACGTCAACAATAACTGTAACTGCAACTGACCATGCTGGTTTAAGCACTACTAAAACATTTACGTATACAGTAGTGGATACAAAAGCGCCAGATGTTACTATGGTTGTAGAACAAACAACTGAAGCATATACACCGATGACACCAATTAATGTAAATGCTGAAGATAATTCTAAAGTTGCACCGACATTAGCAGTAACAGGTTTACCAACTGGATTATCATTTGACCCAACAACAAAACAAATTACAGGTACACCGACAACTGTTGGTACATCTACAGTAACAGTTAGCGCAACTGATGGTTCAACAAATGTTGGTACTTCAACATTTAA
Organism: Staphylococcus simulans; assembly: GCF_025561465.1. NCBI lineage: Bacteria > Bacillati > Bacillota > Bacilli > Caryophanales > Staphylococcaceae > Staphylococcus > Staphylococcus simulans. Next base: position 2,057,683 of record NZ_CP095100.1, on the reverse strand, counting down.
TATTGTAGTAACGCCTAATAAAGCGCTTGAAGCATTAAAAGCAGCAGTCGCAGATGCGAAAACTGTAAATAAAAATGACTACACACCAAATAGTGTTGCAGCATTAGATGCGAAGTTAACTGAGGCAGAAGCATTAATTGCTCATCCTGAAAATGGTTCAACAGATCAATTTAATGCGAAAACTCAAGAGGTTAAACAAGCTAAAGATCAATTAGTGCGTAAAGCAGATAAAACAGACTTAGAAAAAGCTATTGCAGAAGCAAGTAAATATACAAACTTAGATCCAACTAAACCAATGGATCAACAATTAATTACAGCTTTAGCTAATGCGAAAAATACAGATGCAGATCAAAATGCGACTCAAAAAGCAGTAGATGACAGTAAAAATAGTTTAAATAACGCTATCCAAGAAAAATTAAGAGCGGATGCATATGAAAAACTACAACAAGCTGTAATGAGAGGTGTACAAGTCGCAAAAACAGATGGTTATACACCAAACAGCTTACAAGCCGTTAAAGATACGATTCAAAAAGTAAATCCATTAGTAACAGCATCTATGTCTGATGATCCAACAGTACGTAAACAATATACTGTTGAACAAATCGAACAAGCGACAAAAGACATCAATGATAGTATTTCTGGTTTAGTACGCCAAGCAGATAAAACAGAATTACAAAAAGCAATCGATAAAGCAGGTACTTTAGGTACATTAAATCCGGCAGATACTGAAGATAAAGCTGTTCAAGATAAATTAGCAGCAGCAAACACAGTTAAAGCAGATGGCAATGCCACAAAAGCACAAGTTGATCAAGCGACAGCTGATTTAAATAAAGCGATTGATCAAAAACTTTATCAAGATGCTTTAGATCGTTTGAATGCGGCAATTAAGGATGCGAAAGGTGTAAACCAAGCAGATTACACACCAGCTTCAGTGACACCATTTGATGCAGCAATTAAAGCAGGTGAAGCGAAAGCAGCAGATAAAACAGCTACACCTGAACAATTAGATGCAGCAGCAAAAGCAATCACTGATGCAAAAGCACAATTACAACATAATGCAGATAAATCAGCATTAGAAGCGGCAATTAATAAAGCCAAAGCATTAGGTGCGTTAAATGAAGCAGATGCTGAAGATAAAGCAGTCAAAGATGCCCTAACAGCAGGTGAAGGTGTTAAAGACAATGCGAACGCAACAACACAACAGGTAGCTGATGCGACAAAAGCTATTAATGATGCAATTGCAGCTAAAGAACATGCAGATGCATTAGATGCTTTAAAAGCAAAATTAGCTGAAGTCAAAGCGTTAGATAAAGCACCATTCACGCCTGATAGTGTGAATGCTTTAAATGCACAAGTGACAGCTGGAGATGCAGTAGTTGCAGCTGAAAAATCTAAAACAACAGAAGAAATCAAAGCAGCAACAAAAGCATTAACAGATGCACAAAATGCACTTGTGAAACAAGCAGATAAAACAGAATTAGAAAAAGCTATTGCAAAAGCGGGTACTTTAGGTCAACTTAATGCAGCTGATACTGAAGACAAAGCAGTTCAAGATGCTTTAGCAAAAGCAAACCAAGTCAAAGCAGATGGTAATGCAACTCCACAACAAGTGGCAGAAGCAACAGATACTTTAAATAAAGCAATCGACAAAAAACTTTACCAAGATGCCTTGGATGAATTAAATGCAGCAATTAGAGATGCAGAAGCTGTTACAAAAGCTAATTACACACCTGAAACTGTGACACCATTTGAAAAAGCAGTTACAGATGGTAAAGCAAAAGCAGCAGATTCAAATGCAACACCAGAACAACTTAAAGCAGCGGCACAAGCAATTAAAACTGCGAAAGATGCGTTAAAACAAAAAGCAAATAAAGCAGAGCTTGAAAAATCAATCGCAACGGCTGAAGCATTACAACCGTTAAAAGCAGGAGATCCTGAAGATGACGCAGTTAAAGCAGCTTTAGACAAAGCAAAACAAGTTGATGCGAACCAAAACGCTGACCAAGCAGCTGTAGATGCAGCGAAAGTCGAATTAGACAATGCAATTAAAGCAAAACAAACACAAGATGCAGCAGATGCATTAAAACAAGCAGCACTTGATGAGTTAAAAGCAGAACTTGCAAAAGTCGCTAAAATTGATAAAAACAACTTTACACCTGATAGCGTTGCACCATTAACTGAAAAAGAAACAGCAGGCAATGCGATTGTTGCTAACCCTGAAAATAAAACAGTTGATGAAATTAAAACAGCAACACAAGCGTTGAAAGATGCTGAAAAAGGATTACAAGCTAAATCTGATAAAGCAGCATTACAAGCAGCAATTGATAAAGCAGAAGCATTAACAGGTTTAAATCCCGCAGATGCAGAAGATAAAGCAGTCCAAGATGCTTTAGCAGCAGCTAAAAAAGTGAATGATAATCCAAATGCGTCACAAGCTGAAGTTCAAGCAGCTACAAAAACATTAAATGATGCCGTAGCAGCTAAGGAACATTCAGATGCATTAGATGCTTTAAAAGCAGAACTTGCAAAAGTGGCTGGTCTTAATAAAGATCAATACACACCAAACAGTGTAGCGCCTTTAAATACAAAAGAAGCAGATGGTAAAGCCATTGTTGCAGCACCAGAAGCTAAAACAACTGAAGAAATTAAAGCGGCAACGCAAGCGCTTAAAGAAGCAGAAGCCGGTTTAGTAGATAGAGCGGATAAAACTGCATTACAAACTGCGATTGAAAAAGCAGAAGCCTTACCAAACTTAGATGCAGCGGATAAAGAAGATAAAGCAGTTCAAGACGCCTTAGCAGCAGCTAAAACTGTTAAAGAAGATGCTAATGCTACACCTCAAGCGGTTCAAGCAGCTACAAAAGCATTAAACGATGCTGTAGCAGCGAAAGAACGTCAAGACGCATTAGATGAATTGAATAAAGCAATTAAAGCAGCAGAAGCTGTTAACAAAGATAGCTTTACTCCAGATTCAGTTGCACCATTCACAACAGCCTTAAATGATGGTAAAGCGAAAGCAGCAGATACAAATGCAACACCTGCAGAATTAAAAGCGGCAGCTAAAGCAATTACTGATGCACAAAATCAATTACAACCTGTAGCAGATAAAGCAGCATTACAAGCAGCCATTGCCAAAGCAGAAGCATTAAAAGATTTAAATCCAGCAGATAAAGAAGACAAAGCAGTTCAAGATGCTTTAGCAGCAGCTAAAACTGTAAATGATAATGCCAATGCAACACCTGATCAAGTCGCTCAAGCAACTAAAACATTAACTGATGCCATCGCAGCAAAAGAACGTCAAGATGCATTAGATGAATTACAAAAAGCATTAGATGCAGCTAACGCAGTTAAGAAAGATAACTACAAACCAAGCACTGTAGCACCGTTCGAAACAGCCGTTCAAGCTGGTGAAGCAGCCAAAGCTGATACTTCTAAAACTCCAGAACAGTTGAAAGAAGCAGCACAAGCAATCAAAGACGCGCAAAATGCATTACAAGCGAAAGCAAATAAAGCTGAACTTGAAAAATCAATCGCGACAGCTGAAGGTTTAGGTCAATTAAACGCAAATGATCCGGAAGACAAAGCAGTTCAAGATGCATTAAATAAAGCTAAAGCAGTTCAAGCAGATCAAAATGCGGATCAAGCAGCAGTTGATGCAGCTAAAAAAGCGTTAGATGACGCGATTAATGCTAAAAAAGCACAAGATGCTAAAGAAGCAAAAGAAGCAGCGGATGCAAAACAAGCAGCGCTTGATGAATTGAAAGCTGAACTTGCGAAAGTCGCTAAAATTGATAAAAACAACTTTACACCTGATAGCGTTGCACCATTAACTGAAAAAGAAGATGCAGGTAAAGCTATCGTTGCAGCACCAGATACGAAAACAACTGAAGATATTAAAGCAGCAATGCAAGCATTGAAAGATGCGCAAAATAACTTAGTTCAAAAAGCTGATAAAGCAGAGTTACAAAAAGCAATCGATAAAGCAAAAACTTTAGGTCAACTTGATCCTGCAGATAAAGAAGATAAAGCACTTCAAGATGCAGTAACTGCTGGTGAAGCGGTTAAAGCTGATGGTAATGCAACACCACAACAAGTGGCAGAAGCAACAAAAGCAATTAACGATGCCATCGCAGCAAAAGAACGTCAAGATGCATTAGATGAATTACAAAAAGCATTAGATGCAGCTAACACAGTTAAGAAAGATGACTACAAACCAAGCACTGTAACACCATTCGAAGCAGCAGTTCAAGCTGGTGAAGCAGCCAAAGCTGATACTTCTAAGACTCCACAAGAGTTGAAAGAAGCAGCCAAAGCAATCAAAGACGCGCAAAACGCATTACAAGCTAAAGCAAATAAAGATGAACTTGAAAAATCAATCGCGACAGCTGAAGGTTTAGGTCAATTGGATGCAAATGACCCAGAAGATAAAGCTGTTCAAGATGCTTTAACAGCAGCGAAAGCAGTTGAAGCAGATCAAAATGCTGATCAAGCAGCAGTCGATGCAGCGAAAAAAGCATTAGATGACGCAATTAATGCTAAAAAAGCACAAGATGCAAAAGAAGCTAAAGAAGCAGCGGATGCAAAACAAGCAGCTTTAGAAGCATTGAAAGCAGAGCTTGAAAAAGCGAAAGCTGTTCAAAAAGATAATTTCACACCAGACAGCGTAAAACCGTTAACTGATGCAGAAACTTCTGGACAGGCGATTGTCGATGCACCAGATGGCAAAACAACTAAAGAAATTGAAGCGGCTACTCAAGTATTAAAAGATGCTCAAAAAGATTTAGTTCAAAAAGCTGATAAAGCTGAGTTACAAAAAGCAATCGATAAAGCAACTGGTTTAGGACAACTTAACCCTGCAGATAAAGAAGACAAAGCAGTCCAAGATGCTTTAGCAACAGCTAATACAGTGAATGATAATCAAAATGCGACACCTCAAGAAGTTCAACAAGCAACAGAAGCATTAAACAATGCAATTGCGGCTAAAGAACGTCAAGATGCATTAGATGAATTGCAAAAAGCATTAGACGATGCAAAAGCTGTTAAAAAAGATGACTACAAACCAAGTACTGTAACACCGTTCGAAGTAGCAGTTCAAGCTGGTGAAGCAGCGAAAGTTGATACTTCTAAGACTCCACAAGAGTTGAAAGAAGCCGCACAAGCAATCAAAGATGCACAAAAAGCTTTAGAAACTAAAGCGAATAAAGCTGAACTTGAAAAATCAATCGCAACAGCTGAAGGTTTAGGTCAATTAGACCCAACTGATACTGAAGATAAAGCAGTCCAAGATGCTTTAAACAAAGCGAAAGAAGTTCAAGCTGATCCTAATGCTTCACAAGATGCTGTAGATGCAGCTCAAAAAGCATTAGATGACGCAATTAATGCTAAGAAAGCACAAGATGCGAAAGAAGCTAAAGCAGCAGCTGACGCAAAACAAGCAGCATTAGACGCATTGAAAGAAGAACTTGCTAAAGTTGCTAAAATCGATAAAGATAACTTTACGCCTCATACAGTTGCACCTTTAACTGAAAAAGAGGATGCAGGTAAAGCTATCGTTGCAGCACCTGAAAATAAAACAACTGAAGAAATTGAAGATGCTACACAAGCATTAAAAGATGCAGAAGCAGCGTTACAAGCTAAATCTGATAAAGCGGCATTACAAGCAGCCATCGATAAAGCAAATGCTTTAGGTCAACTTGATCCTACTGATAAAGAAGATAAAGCTCTTCAAGACGCAGTTACTGCAGGTGAAGCTGTCAAAGCGGACGGAAATGCAACACCACAACAAGTTCAAGAAGCAACAAAAGCAATCACTGATGCCATCGCAGCAAAAGAACGTCAAGATGCATTAGATGCATTACAAAAAGCATTAGACGATGCGAAAACTGTTAAGAAAGATGACTACAAACCAAATACTGTAGCTCCATTTGAAGCAGCTATTACTGCAGGCGAAGCAGCAAAAGCAGATGCGACTAAGACTCCTGAAGAGTTGAAAGCAGCAGCTAAAGCAATCACTGATGCTAAAAATAATCTTGAAGCGAAAGCTAACAAAGATGAATTGAACAAAGCAATTACTACTGCAGAAGGCTTAACTTTAGATCCAAACGATAAAGAGGATAAAGTAGTCCAAGATGCATTAGCAAAAGCTAAAGAAGTTCAAGCAGATCAAAATGCTACGCAAGCAGCAGTCGATGCAGCAAAAGCAGCATTAGAAGATGCAATTAATGCTAAAAAAGCTCAAGATGCAAAAGAAGCTAAAGAAGCGGCTGACGCAAAACAAGCAGCGTTAGATGCATTGAAACAAGAGTTGGCTAAAGCAGCACAAGTTGATAAAAACAACTACACACCAGACAGTGTGAAACCATTGACTGATTCACAAACAGCAGGACAAGCGATTGTTGACGCACCTGAAAATAAAACAACTGAAGAAATTGAAAAAGCAACACAAGCATTGAAAGATGCACAAGCAGGTTTAGTTGCAAAAGCGGATAAAGCAGAACTTGATAAAGCAATCACTGCAGCAGAAGGCTTAACTTTAGATCCAAATGATAAAGAAGATAAAGCCGTTCAAGATGCATTAAATAAAGCAAAAGAAGTTCAAGCAAACCCTAACGCAACTCAAGAAGAAGTTAATGCAGCGAAAGATGCTTTAAATAAAGCAATCGAAGCAAAAACTGCTCAAGATCAAGCAGATGCAGTCAAAGCAGCACTTGATGCATTAAAAGCAGAGCTTGAAAAAGCGAAAGCTGTTCAAACTGATAAATTCACTCCAGATAGTGTGAAACCATTAACTGATGCTGAAACAGCAGGACAAGCAATTGTTGATGATCCAACAGGTAAAACTGTTGAAGAAATAAATAAAGCAACACAAGACTTAAAAGATGCACAAGCAGGTTTAGTCGCAAAAGCGGACAAAACTGAACTAGAAAAATCAATTGCAACTGCAGAAGGTTTAGGTCAATTAGACCCAGCTGATAAAGAAGATAAAGCCGTTCAAGATGCCTTAGCAGCAGCTAAAGCAGTAGAACAAAATCCTAATGCGACACAAACTGAAGTTGATAATGCGAAAGCAGCGTTAGACGAAGCAATTAATGCTAAAAAAGCACAAGATGCAAAAGAAGCTAAAGAAGCAGCGGATGCAAAACAAGCAGCATTAGATGCGTTGAAAGTAGAGCTTGAAAAAGCGAAAGCAATCAACAAAGATGAGTACACACCAGACAGTGTGAAACCATTAACTGATGCACAAACAGCAGGACAAGCGATTGTTGATGCACCGGATAATAAAACAACAGCAGAAATTGAAGCAGCAACCCAAGCATTGAAAGATGCTCAAAAAGACTTAGTTCAAAAAGCTGATAAAGCTGAGTTACAAAAAGCAATCGATAAAGCTAATACTTTAGGTAACCTTGACGCGAATGATCCAGAAGACAAAGCGGTTCAAGATAAATTAGCAGATGCTGAAAGAGTTAAAGCTGATGATAATGCAACGCCACAACAAGTAGCAGAAGCAACAAAAGCATTAAACGATGCTATCGCAGCGAAAGAACATCAAGATGCTTTAGATGAATTAAATAAAGCAATCGACGCAGCAAACGCAGTCAATAAAGATGACTTCAAACCAAATACAGTGAAACCTTTAGAAGATGCGGTTAAAGCGGGTGAAGCTGCAAAAGCGGATGCGACTAAGACTCCACAAGAGTTGAAAGACGCAGCCAAAGCAATCACTGATGCTCAAAAAGCTTTAGAAGAAAAAGCTAATAAAGATGAGTTAAACAAAGCTATTACAAATGCTGACGGTCTAACTTTAGATCCAACAGACGCAGAAGATAAAGCAGTCCAAGATGCTTTAAATAAAGCGAAAGAAGTTCAAGCAGATCCTAATGCTTCTCAAGCAGATGTTGATGCGGCAAAAGAAGATTTAGAAAATGCAGTGAACGCTAAGAATGCACAAGATGCAAAAGAAGCTCAAGCAGCAGCGAAAGCTAAACAAGACGCTTTAGATGCATTAAAAGCAGAGTTAGAAAAAGTCGCTAAAATTAACAAAGACAACTTCACTCCAAACACAGTTGCACCATTAACTGAAAAAGAGGAAGCTGGTAAAGCGATTGTTGCAAATCCAGATGCGAAAACAACTGAAGAAATCAAAGAAGCAACTCAAGCATTAATTGATGCAGAAAATGCATTACAAGCTAAGTCAGACAAAGCCGCTTTACAAGCAGCGATTGATAAAGTGAACGCTTTAGGTGAATTGAATCCTGCTGATGCTGAAGATAAAGCCGTTCAAGATGCTGTAGCGGCGGGTGAAAAAGTTAAAGCTGATGGCAATGCAACACCACAAGAAGTGGCAGATGCTACAAAAGCTATTAACGATGCCATCGCAGCGAAAGAACGTCAAGATGCTTTAGATGAATTAAATAAAGCAATTGAAGATGCAAAAGCTGTTAATAAAGATGACTTCAAACCAAATACAGTGAAACCTTTTGAGGATGCGGTTAAAGCAGGTGAAACTGCAAAAGCAGATGCGACTAAGACTCCACAAGAGTTGAAAGACGCAGCCAAAGCAATTACTGATGCGCAAAAAGCTTTAGAAGCAAAAGCTAATAAAGATGAATTGAACAAAGTAATCACTACTGCAGAAGGTTTAACTTTAGACCCAGCTGACAAAGAAGATAAAGCAGTTCAAGACGCATTAGCTAAAGCAAAAGAAGTTCAAGCAGACCCTAATGCTTCTCAAGACGCAGTAGATGCAGCGAAAGCAGCTCTAGAAGATGCAATTAATGCTAAAGCTGCTCAAGATGCAAAAGAAGCGAAAGAAGCAGCAGACGCAAAACAAGCAGCATTAGATGCGTTGAAAGCAGAACTTGATAAAGCTATCACAACTGCTGATGGATTGAATTTAGATCCAACTGATAAAGAAGATAAAGCTGTACAAGATGCTTTAGAAAAAGCAAAAGAAGTTCAAGCAAATCCAAATGCGACTCAAGATGAAGTTAATGCGGCGAAAGATGCATTAAACAAAGCAATTGAAGATAAAACTGCTCAAGATAAAGCAGACGCAAAACAAGCAGCGCTTGATGAGTTGAAAGCAGAACTTGCGAAAGTCGCAAAAATCGACCTTAATCAATACACACCTGATAGTGTGAAACCTTTAACAGATAAAGAAATCGAAGGTAATGCAATTGTAGCTATTCCAGATGCAAAAACTACAGAAGAAATCAAAGCTGTAACACAGGCGTTGAAAGATGCTCAAGCTGGTCTAGTTCAAAAAGCTGATAAAGCTGAATTACAAAAAGCAATCGATGCGGCAAATGCTTTAGGTAACCTTGATGCTGCTGATAAAGAAGATAAAGCACTTCAAGATGCAGTAGCAGTTGGTGAAAAAGTGAAAGCTGACGGCAACGCAACACCACAACAAGTGGCAGATGCTACAAAAGCAATTAATGATGCGATTGCAGCAAAAGAACATCAAGATGCTTTAGATGAATTACAAAAAGCAATCGATGCAGCAAAAGCAATCAATAAAGATGACTTCAAACCAAATACAGTGAAACCATTAGAAGATGCAGTTGCAGCGGGTGAAGCAGCGAAAGCAGACGCGACTAAGACTCCAGAAGAGTTGAAAAAAGCGGCTAAAGCTATCACTGATGCGCAAAAAGCTTTAGAAGCAAAAGCTAATAAAGATGAGTTGAATAAAGTAATCAATAATGCAGAAGGTTTAACATTAGATCCGACTGACAAAGAAGATAAAGCAGTTCAAGACGCGTTAGCTAAAGCACAAGAAGTTCAAGCAGACCCTAATGCTTCTCAAGACGCAGTAGATGCAGCAAAAGCAGCTTTAGAAGATGCAATTAATGCTAAAAATGCCCAGGATGCAAAAGAAGCTAAAGAGGCAGCAGATGCTAAACAAGCAGCATTAGACGCATTAAAAGCAGAACTTGAAAAAGCGAAAGCAATCAATAAAGACGATTACACACCAAACAGTGTAAAACCGTTAACTGATGCAGAAACAACAGGCCAAGCAATTGTTGATGCTCCAGATGGTAAAACAACTGAAGAAATAGAAGCAGCTACACAAGCATTGAAAGATGCCCAAGCTGGATTAGTAGCGAAAGCAGATAAAGCGGAACTTGATAAAGCAATCAATAATGCGGAAGGTTTAACATTAGATCCGACTGACAAAGAAGATAAAGCCGTACAAGATGCATTAGACAAAGCAAAAGCTGTTCAAGCAAATCCAAATGCAACTCAAGATGAAGTTAATGCAGCGAAAGATGCGTTGAACAAAACAATTGAAGCGAAAACTGTTCAAGACAAAGCAGACAAAGTTAATGCAGCACTTGACGCATTGAAAGCAGAGCTTGAAAAAGCGAAAGCAATCAATAAAGACGATTACACACCAAACAGTGTAAAACCGTTAACTGATGCAGAAGCAGCGGGTCAAGCAATTGTCGATGCACCAACTGGCAAAACAGTAGAAGAAATCGAAGCAGCAACACAAGCATTAAAAGATGCGCAAGCTGGTTTAGTTCAAAAAGCAGATAAATCAGAGTTACAAAATGCTATCGATAAAGCTAACGCAATTGATAATCTTGAAGCGACTGATAAAGAAGATAAAGCAATCTTAGATGCAGTTGCAGCAGGTGAAAAAGTAAAAGCAGACGGTAATGCAACACCGCAAGAAGTGACAGATGCTACGAAAGCAATTAATGATGCGATTGCGGCTAAAGAACATCAAGATGCTTTAGATGAATTGAATAAAGCAATCGAAGATGCAAAAGCTGTTAATAAAGATGACTTCAAACCTAACACAGTGAAACCTTTAGAAGATGCAATTAAAGCGGGTGAAACTGCAAAAGCAGATGTGACTAAAACTCCAGAAGAGTTAAAAGAAGCGGCTAAAGCAATTAACGATGCTAAAAATAATCTTGAAGCGAAAGCGAATAAAGATGAATTGAACAAAGCTATTATTGAAGCTGAAGGTTTAACATTAGACCCAAAAGATAAAGAAGACAAAGCAGTTCAAGACGCATTGGATAAAGCAAAAGCTGTTTTAGAAGATCCAAATGCGACACAAGAAGCAGTGGACGCAGCGAAAGATGCGTTGAACAAAGCAGTTGAAGCTAAAGCAACTCAAGATAAAGCTGATGCAGTCAATGCAGCTCTTGAAGCGTTGAAAGCAGAACTTGAAAAAGCCAAAGCAATTAAAAAAGACGATTACACACCAAACAGTGTAAAACCGTTAGTTGATGCAATGGCAGTTGCACAAGGTATTGTGAACAATCCGGAATCTGTAACTGTTGATCAAATCAAAGCAGCAACACAAGCGTTGAAAGATGCACAAGCAGGCTTAGTTGCGAAAGCAGATAAGTCAGAACTTGATAAAGCAATCAATAATGCAGAAGGCTTAACTTTAGATCCAGCTGACAAAGAAGATAAAGCCGTACAAGATGCATTAGACAAAGCAAAAGCTGTTCAAGCAAATCCAAATGCGACACAAGCAGAAGTAGACGCAGCGAAATCAGCTTTAGAAGATGCAATTAACGCTAAAACTGCTCAAGACAAAGCAGACGCAGTCAATGCAGCTCTTGAAGCGTTGAAAGCAGAACTTGAAAAAGCCAAAGCAATTAAAAAAGACGATTACACACCAAACAGTGTAAAACTGTTAGTTGATGCAATGGCAGTTGCACAAGGTATTGTGAACAATCCGGAATCTGTAACTGTTGATCAAATCAAAGCAGCAACACAAGCGTTGAAAGATGCGCAAGCAGGTTTAGTTGCGAAAGCAGATAAAACAGAACTTGATAAATCAATTAATGATGCGGAACGTTTAACATTAGATCCGACTGATAAAGAAGATAAAGCCGTACAAGATGCGTTAGACAAAGCAAAAGCAGTACAAGCAGATGCTAATGCGACACAAACAGAAGTAGACGCTGCTAAAGATGCATTGAATAAAGCAGTTGAAGCTAAAGCAACCCAAGATAAAGCTGATGCAGTCAATGCGGCACTTGAAGCGTTGAAAGCAGAACTTGAAAAAGCGAAAGCTATCAATCAGGCTGACTTTACTCCTAACAGCGTTGAACCATTGGTAGATGCAATAGCTGTGGCACAAGGTATTGTGAATAATCCGGAATCTGTAACTGTTGATCAAATCAAAGCAGCTACACAAGCGTTGAAAGATGCGCAAGCAGGCTTAGTTGCGAAAGCAGATAAAGCGGAACTTGATAAAGCAATCAATAACGCAGAAAGCTTAACTTTAGATCCGACTGATAAAGAAGATAAAGCAGTCCAAGATGCATTAGAAAATGCAAAAGCAGTACAAGCAGATCCTAATGCTTCACAAGCAGAAGTAGATGCAGCGAAATCAGCTTTAGAAGATGCAATTAACGCTAAAATTGCTCAAGATAAAGCAGATGCAGTCAATGCAGCACTTGAAGCGTTGAAAGCAGAACTTGAAAAAGCGAAAGCTATCAATCAGGCTGACTTTACTCCTAACAGCGTTGAACCATTAGTTGACGCAATGGCAGTTGCACAAGGTATTATGAATAATCCGGAATCTGTAACTGTTGATCAAATCAAAGCAGCTACACAAGCGTTGAAAGATGCGCAAGCAGGTTTAGTTGCGAAAGCAGATAAAACAGAACTTGATAAATCAATTAATGATGCGGAACGTTTAACATTAGATCCGACTGATAAAGAAGATAAAGACGTACAAGATGCGTTAGACAAAGCAAAAGCAGTACAAGCAGATGCTAATGCGACACAAACAGAAGTAGACGCAGCGAAAGATGAATTGAACAAAGCAATCGAAGCGAAAACTACTCAAGACAAAGCAGACGCAGTCAATGCGGCACTTGAAGCGTTGAAAGCAGAGCTTGAAAAAGCCAAAGCAATTAATAAAGACGATTACACACCAAACAGTGTAAAACCGTTAGTTGATGCAATGGCAGTTGCACAAGGTATTGTGAACAATCCGGAATCTGTAACTGTTGATCAAATCAAAGAAGCAACACAAGCATTGAAAGATGCACAAGCAGGTTTAGTTGCGAAAGCAGATAAAACAGAACTTGAAAAAGCAATCCATAACGCAGAAGGTTTAACGTTAGATCCAACAGATAAAGAAGATAAAGCCGTTCAAGAAGCATTAGAAAAAGCGAAAGCAGTACAAGCAGATGCTAATGCGACACAAGCAGAAGTAGACGCAGCGAAAGATGCGTTGAACGAAGCAATCGAAGCTAAAGCAACTCAAGATAAAGCTGATGCATTAGCTGAATTACAAAATGCTTTAGATAAAGCACAATCAACAGATAAAACTAAATACACACCTGAATCAGTAGAAAAATTAGATGTATCAGTGAATACTGGTAAAGCGATTGTTGAAAATTCTAAAGAGGTATCAATCAAAGATATTCAAGAAACAACAAAAGCTATCGAAGATGCATTAAAAGCTTTAGAAGTTATTAAAGCTCCTAAAATTGAAAAAGAAACTGATAAAGTTAAATCAACATCAGGTAAATCAGTTGAAAGAACATCTGATAAAGCAGTTAAGAAATCAGAAGGTTCAAAAGCACAAACTAAAGCAAATAAAGCCAAAGTATTACCAAACACAGGTCAAGAAACTCCAGCAGATTCTAAATATGCTACATTAATGTTAGCAATTGGTGGTTTAATGGCATTGTTCGGCAGACGTAAAAAAGAAGATAAAGATAATACAGAAAAATAATCAAATCAACTTTTGAGCACTAAACAGTAAAAGATTTGAGAAAGTATTCACCCCTAGTTGGAATAATCTCCAGCTAGGGGTGTTTGCTTTTTATTAAGTTTTGAAGAATGCATCAATATGAATTATTTATATGACAAGGCTACATTGATTTTATGTACTTTTAACAGATTTATGTTTCTGTCTATTAAGTTCTCATTACATAATTGTAAAAATGAAATTAAAAAACTGAGTTAAAATATATGGTTTAGAACCTTAAATGTGAGAGGAATGGTCGGTTTTGATAACAGAGGTATGTATTCACGCCTGTGTTTTCAACAATCTATATGAATTTTGCATTGTTTTCCCAAATAAAAAAGAATGAATTTAACGATATTTTACTACTAAAACATAAAATTTATATCATATACAATTGGGCAATACAATATTATAATAAAGATGTAGTAGAAATATACTAGTATCGGAGGACATCATATGAAAAAATTGGACTTTTTGCCTAACTTAAGAAATAGATACTCTATTAGAAGATTTACTGTAGGCACAGCATCTATTCTAATCGGATCTCTATTATTCTTAGGTCATAGCGGCGAAGCCAAAGCAGCAGAGAATATAAACGATAACAATACAGTTGTAGAGGCTTCTAATGATAGTAGTACGACACAACAAGCACCTGAGGAAAATAACAAAACGTCACTTGAAAAAACAGTTGATGCTACACAACAGCAAACTGATAATAAAGCACAAACGCAAAATGCATTAGAAGAAGTAAAAAAACAAGCTACTACAGAGATTACTTCACTTAAAAATTTAAACAAAGAAGAAGTTGACAGTTATACTCTAGAAGTACAACAAGCAGATTCAGAATCAACTGTCCACGCTATAGTTGAAAAAGCTAAAGCAGCAGCACAAGCAGTTGCACAAAAAGAAGAGTCAATTCAAACGCAAAAAACTGAAAATTCAAAAGAATCAACAGAAACAACTGTTGAAAAAACAAAAGAAACACCTTCTACTGAAGCTGAACCAGTGAAAGCAGAAGCAACTGTTGAGAAAGCATCAGAACCTGTTGTTGAAAACAAGGAAGAAGCTCCTGAATCAGTAGTTACTCCTGCAACTGAGCCAGCAGTAGAAAAAGCGGTTGAAACAGTAACTGAAACATCTGTATTGTCTCCAGAACAAAAAGTAGAAAAAGTAAAAGCAGACTTGAGTAATGACTATGACAGTGCCAAAGTGGATGCAGTTCTAGCAGTTATTGATACTACTGACTTAACACCAGAACAATTAAAATCAGAAGTACTAAGACTCTTGCTTGAAGAAGCATCAGCTCAAAAAGACTTATTTAGCCCTCAAGCAACTTTACCAAGAACAGGTGAAGAAGCTTCAGGTTATTCAACAAGAGCATTTGATCTTGAAGAAGTTGCAAGCCAAGAAATTGTTGTAACTAAAGAAAATTTTGGCGAATATTTTAAAACGTTAAATGATGCAACTTATGATTCTCAAAGCGGTATTGTAACATTAACGACTAATGAAGCGAACAAAAGTGGAGCTATGTCTTTAGATGTTAAACTAAATTTAACTAAAGATTTCAGTTTTTCTGGTGAGGTTAATCTTGGTGATAAATATGAAGGTCATCCAAAAGATGGGGTAACTGGTGGAGAAGGTCTAGCGATTACATTCAACCCGGGTAAGACTAGTACCCTTGGATTAACAGGACAAGGTTTTGGTATTGGTGGTGTACCATCTAGCTTTGGATTTAAATTAGATACTTTTGTAAACTCGACTAATGATAATTTAAACGGAGCATCAGTCGATCTTGAACGATTTAAAGGTAAAGGAGCATTTGGTGCTTTTATTTACTCTGCAGACAAAGGTCTAGTTAATACTGTATTATTAACTCCAAATAATTCAGGAGATGCGGCTTTATTAAAAGAACAACCAAATAATCAATTAGTACCTTTTAAATTTAATTATAATGGTACAACTAAAGTGATGACAATTACGTATGGTACGCAAACATGGTCTCAAAACATGCAAGACTATATTAACTATTCACATAAAGATTCATTTGCTTTTTCAATTGTAGCTTCAACTACAGATCATTATAATTTACAACAAATCAAATTAGATGAGTTCAGATTTACAGCATCAGCTATATTAGATGAATACTTTATAGACGATGATACTGAAGAAGCGATTGATAAACCTCTTCGTACTGCGGGAGATGTTAAAGAAAAAATTACATTAAAAGATCATACTGAATATTTGGCTGACAAGGGTTATGAATTTGGTGATACAAAAGTTAGAGATGAGGGTCATGCAATTGGTTACGACGAAGGTGCTGGAACTGTCACTTTAGAAAATGATGCACAACAACTTGTGTATACAGTCGTTGATATTCAAAATCCTACAATCGCAGAGGTTACAGATGTTACTACAAATGTTTCAGAAGCTATTACACCAATCACTTTGGATATTACGGATAATAGTGGACACTTTGACACAATAGCAGTTACAGGTTTACCAACTGGTTTATCATTTAATGAAACAACAAAACAAATTACAGGTACTCCAACAACACCTGGAGATGCAACTGTTGAAGTAACAGCAACAGATATGGCTGGAAATACAACTACTAAAACATTTAAAATTTCTGTAGCAGGAGCTCAAGCACCTACAATCACACCAATCAATGCACAAACAGGCGAAGCTTATACACCAATTACTCCAATCGCTGTAAATGTTGAAGGGGATTTAAATCCAGCCCCAACTGTAGCAGTAACGGGTCTACCAGCAGGTTTATCGTTTGATGCGGCAACAAAACAAATTACAGGTACGCCAACAGCTGAAGGAACATTTAATGTTACAGTTACAGCAACACAAGAAGCGAGTGAACCAGCTACTTCAACATTTAATATTACTGTTCAGCCTAATGCTGCACTTAAAGATTTGAAAGCAGCAGTAGCAGATGCAGCCACTGTAAATAAAGATAGCTATACACCAAACAGTGTTGAAGCTTATGAAGCAAAAGTAACAGCGGGCGACACATTAGCTGGTCAACCTGAAAATGGTTCAAATGCACAATTTGCCGATGCATCAAAAGCTATTAAAGATGCTAAAAATGCATTAGTTCCAAGAGCAGATAAAGCAGCATTGAATCAATCTATTACAACAGCAGAAGCTCTTCAACCATTAGAGGCTGGAGATCCTGAAGATGATGCGCTTAAAACAGCATTAGAAACTGCTAAAACTGTTCAAGGTGATTTAAATATCGATCAACCTGCAGTTAATAAAGCGAAAACTGATTTAGATAATGCGATAGCAGCTAAAAATTTACAAGATGAATTGGATAAAGAAGATGCTTTAGATGAATTAAGAAAAACATTAGAGTATGTTGAAACTATTGACCCAGATCAATTTACAACAAGTAGTAAAAAAGCGTTTACTGAAGCTTTGACAAATGCTAAAACTATTTTAGGTTCACCAGGTTCTAAAACAATTGCTGAGATTAAAGCAGCTACAAATGCATTAGAGGATGCACAAAATGTATTAGTTCCTCAAGCAGATAAAACAGCACTTAAAACAGCAATTAACACAGCTAATGGTTATAACAATCTAAATCCAAATAATCCTGTAGATAAAGCATTACAAGATAAATTAGCAGCAGCAAATGCGGTTAATACAAATGGTGATGCAACAGCTGATCAAGTTAAAACAGCTACAGATGATTTGAATACTGCGATTACAGCTAAAAAAGCTCAAGATGATCAAATCGCTAAAGATGCAGCTGCAAAAAAAGCAGCTCTTGATGCATTAAATGATGAATTGAATAAAGTTAAAGCTTTAGACAAAGCAACATATACACCAAATACAGTGACACCATTAACTGAAAAACAAACAGCAGCCCAAACCATTGCTGATGCACCGGACACTAAAACAACTGAAGAAATCAATGCCGCAACAAAAGCATTGAAAGACGCTCAAAATGCTTTAGTTCCAAAAGCTAATAAAGACGATTTAAATAATTCAGTTAAAACAGCTGAAGCATTACCATTAAATCCAGCTGATACTGAAGATAAAGCAGTTCAAGATGCATTAGATAAAGCGAAAACAGTTCAAGCTGATGACAACGCAACACAAGATGCGGTTAATACAGCTCAAACTGATTTAGATAACACTGTTGCAGCTAAAAAAGATCAAGATGCTAAAGATGCAGCCGCAAAACAAGCAGCTCTTGATGCATTAAATGATGAATTGAATAAAGTTAAAGCTTTAGACAAAGCAACATATACACCAAATACAGTGACACCATTAACTGAAAAACAAACAGCAGCCCAAACCATTGCTGATGCACCGGACACTAAAACAACTGAAGAAATCAATGCCGCAACAAAAGCATTAAAAGATGCCAAAGATGCTTTAGTTCCAAAAGCAGACAAAACTGATTTACAAAAAGCACTTGATACTGCAAAAGCTATTACTGGTTTAGAACCAACTGATAAAGAAGATAAAGCAGTTCAAGATGCTATTGATGCTGCACAAACAGTCAACAAAGATGACAATGCAACACCACAACAAGTGGCAGATGCAACAAAAGCCATCAATAATGCTGTTGCTACAAAAGCGCATCAAGATGCTTTAGATCAATTGAATAAAGCATTAGAAGATGCTGCCAAAGTAGATAAAACAGATTATACTGCTGATTCTGTTAAACCATTTGATACAGCAGTAGAAGCGGGTAAAACAGCAGCTGGCGATAACACATCAACAGTTGAAGCATTGAACAATGCGACTAAAGCAGTTCAAGATGCTACTGCACAACTTGTACCAGATAAATCAAAATTAGATACAGCAATTACTGAAGCGAAAGCTTTAGAACCTTTAACTGATTCTAATACAGATCAATTATTGAAAAATGTTTTAAATGCAGCTGAAACTGTTAAAAATAATCCAAATGCGACACCTGAAGAAATCAAAACAGCAACTTGGAATCTTGAAGATGAAATCAATAACAAAAAAGCAGCAGACGCGATTGAAGCTTTAAAATCAGCTGTAAATAAAGCTGAGCAACTTAATGAAGCGAAATATACACCAAATACGTATGAACCGTTAAAAACTGCAATTACTGAAGGACAAAAAATCATCAACAACCCACCATCTGCTGATACACCAGCAACACTTGCGAAAGCAAAACAAATTGAAGAATTAGTGAATGCTTTGAAAGAAAGAGCAGATAAAACTGAACTTGGCAATGCTTTAGATAAAGCAATTGCATATGGTGATTTAAATCCTAATGATGCAGAAGACAAAGCATTACAAGATGCAGTTACTGCAGGTCAAAAAGTAAATGGTGACGGTAATGCGACTACTGAAGAAGTTGCTAACGCAGTTAAAACAATCAATGAAGCGATTGCCGCAAAAGAACGTCAAGATGCTGTAGACGAGTTAACTAAAGCTATCAATGACGCAAAAGCAGTCAATAAAGATGACTACAAACCAAATACAGTAACACCATTCGAAACAGCAGTCACAGCTGGTGAAACTGCAAAAGATGACGCAACTAAAACAGTTGAAGAAATCAAAGCAGCTACAAAAGCCATTACTGATGCTAAAAATGCACTAGATAAAAAAGCGGATAAAACAGAATTGAACACATCTGTTACAACAGCTGAAAACTTAGGTGCACTTGATACTAAAGATGCTGAAGATAAAGCAGTCCAAGACGCTTTAGAGAAAGCAAAAACAGTTCAAGATGATCAAAATGCAACACAAGAAGCAGTGAATACAGCTAAAACTGAATTGGATAATGCAGTCAATGCTAAGAAAGATCAAGACGCGAAAGATGCACAAGCTAAACAAGAAGCTTTAGATGCATTAAAAGCAGAACTTGATAAAGTGAAAGCAGTAGATAAAACTGTATATACTCCAAACACAGTCACAACATTAAATGAAAAAGAAACTGCTGGTAATGATATTGTTGCAGCACCTGAAGCTAAAACAACTGAAGAAATTAATCGAGCAACTCAAGCATTGAAAGATGCCCAAAATGCTCTTGTGAAAAAAGCAGATAAAACAGAATTACAAAAAGCACTTGATAAAGCGAATACTTTCACTGATTTAGCAGCAACAGATAAAGAAGATAAAGCGGTTCAAGATGCTGTAGAAGCAGGTAATACTGTTAAAGCTGATGACAATGCAACAGTTGAACAAGTTGAAAAAGCTACAAAAGCAATCAATGATGCAGTTGCCGCAAAAGAACGTCAAGATGCTTTAGATGAATTGAATAAAGCCATCACAGACGCAAAAACAGTCAACAAAGATGACTATAAACCAAATACAGTAACACCATTTGAAACAGCAGTCACAGCTGGTGAAACTGCGAAAGATGACGCAACTAAAACAGTTGAAGAATTAAAAGCAGCTACAAAAGCCATCACTGATGCTAAAAATGCATTAGATAAAAAAGCAGACAAAACAGAGTTGAACACATCTGTGACAACAGCTGAAAATTTAGGTGCGCTTGATACAAATGATAAAGAAGATAAAGCAGTCCAAGATGCTTTAGATAAAGCAAAAACAGTTCAAGCTGACGACAATGCGAGTCAAGAAGCTGTAAATACAGCTAAAACTGAACTTGATCAAGCCGTTGCAGCTAAGAAAACTCAAGACGAACTTGACGCACTTAAAAAAGCAGCGCTTGATGAATCGAAAGCAGAACTTTCAAAAGTCGGTAAATTAGACTATAAAGACTACACACCAGACAGTGTGAAACCTTTAGCCGACAAAGAAGTTTTAGGCAACGCAATTGTTATAATTCCTGAACTTAAAACTACTGAAGAAATCAAAGCTGTCACACAAGAATTGAAAGATTTACAAAAAGCTTTAGTTCAAAAAGCAGATAAAACAGAACTTGTGAAAGCTCTTGAAAAAGCTAAAACTTTAGGTGCACTTGACGCAACTGACAAAGAAGACAAAGCCGTTCAAGATGCAGTCACAGCTGGTAATACAGTCAATGAAGATGGCAATGCGACTACTGAACAAGTAGCAAATGCCACAAAAGCTATCAACGATGCAATTGCTGTGAAAGAACGTCAAGACGCTTTAGATGAATTACAAAAAGCAATTGACGATGCTAACACAGTTAAGAAAGATGACTATAAACCAAATACAGTGACACCGTTTGAAGCAGCAGTCACAACAGGTGAAACTACTAAAGATGACGCAACTAAAACAGTTGAAGAAATCAAAGCGGCTACAAAAGCAATTACTGATGCTAAAAATGCATTAGATAAAAAAGCAGACAAAACAGAGTTGAACACATCTGTGACAATAGCTGAAAATTTAGGTGCGCTTGATACAAATGATAAAGAAGATAAAGCTGTTCAAGACGCTTTAGACAAAGCGAAAACAGTACAAGCTGATCAAAATGCAACGCAAGAAGCAGTGAATACAGCTAAAACTGAATTAGATAATGCGTTAAATGCTAAAAAAGCACAAGATACTAAAGAAGCTGTTGAAAAACAAAATGCTTTAGATGCATTGAAAGCAGAGCTTGAAAAAGCAAAAACAGTTAATAAAGAACTTTACACTACAAACAGCGTAAAAGTTTTAACTGACTCTGAAACTGCAGGACAAAATGTAGTTGATAATGCAGCTAATAAAACAACTCAAGAAATTGAGGAAGCAACAAAAGCATTGAAAGATGCTCAAGCAAACTTAGTTTCAAAAGCAGATAAAACAGAACTTGTGAAAGCACTTGAAAAAGCAAAAACTTTAGGTGACTTAGTCGCAACTGACAAAGAAGACAAAGTCGTTCAAGATGCAGTAACAGCAGGTGAAGCTGTTAACGAAGATCACAATGTAACAGAAGAACAAGTTGCTAACGCAACAAAAGCAATTAACGATGCGATTGCTGCAAAAGAACGTCAAGATGCTTTAGATGTTTTAACAAAAGCTATTAAAGAAGCAAACTCAGTATTTAAAGATGAATACAAACCAAACACAGTCACTCCATTAGAAGAAGCTGTTAAAGCTGGTGAAACAGCTCGTGCTGATGCTACTAAGACTGTTGAAGAGTTGAAACAAGCAGCACAAACAATTACTGATGCTCAAAATAAACTTGAACTTAAAGCAAATAAAGAAGAATTGAATAAAGTTGTTAAAACTACAGAAACTTTAGAGCTTAATCCAGCTGATAAAGAAGATAAAGCGGTTCAAGATGCATTAAATACTGCTAAAGAAGTTCAAGCAGATCAAAACGCATCACAAGAAACAGTTGATAAAGCTAAAACTGATCTTGAAAATGCAGTAAAAGCTAAAACAACTCAAGATAAAGTAGACGCATTCAACAAAGCGCTTGATGCATTGAAAGCAGAACTTGAAAAAGTAAAAACTATCGACAAAGACTTCTACACTCCTAATAGTGTTAAACCAGTTACAGATGCTGAAATTGCAGGTCAAACTATTGTAAATAATTCTGCTGATAAAACAGTTGAAGAAATCAATAAAGCAACACAAGACTTGAAAGAAGCGCAAAAACACTTAGTAGAAAAAGCAGACAAAGTTGAACTTGATAAAGTCATCGACACAGCAGAAAATACTGAATTGAACGTAAATGATAAAGAAGATAAAGCAGTCAAAGATGCTTTAGACAAAGCTATCAAAGTTCAAGAAGACTTGAATGCAACACAAGAAGAAGTCGACAAAGCTCAATCTGATTTAGCAAAAGCACTTGAAACTAAAGCAGCTCAAGATAAAGCTGATCAAGTGAATGCTGCATTAGAAGTATTGAAAAAAGAACTTGAAAAAGTAGCTTCAATCGATAAATATGCATATACTCCAAACAGTGTAGAACCATTAACTAAAGCTGAAACAACAGGTCAAGCTATCGTGAAAAATTCTGCTGGTAAAACAGTTGAAGAAATCAATAAAGCAACACAAGACTTGAAAGAAGCGCAAAAACATTTAGTAGAAAAAGCTGACAAAGTTGAACTTGATAAAGTGATCGACACAGCAGAAAATACTGAATTGAACGTTAATGACAAAGAAGACAAAGCGGTTCAAGATGCTTTAGATAAAGCAATCAAAGTACAAGAAGACTTCAACGCAACACAAGAAGAAGTCGACAAAGCTCAATCTGATTTAGCAAAAGCGCTTGAAACTAAAGCAGCTCAAGACAAAGCTGATCAAGAAAAAGTACAAGCCTTCAACAAAGCTTTAGAAGCGTTGAAAGCACAACTTGCAAGCTCAAGAACAGTGGTTAAAGATAACTTCACACCAAACAGCGTTGCTCCATTCGAAGATGCACAAGCGGTGGCACAAGGTATCGTAAACAATCCAGAATCTGTAACAGTAGAACAAGTTGTCAAAGCAACAGAAGTCTTGAAATCAACACAATCAAGCTTAGTAACCAAAGCAGATAAATCAGAACTTGAAAAAGTGATTAAAACTGCTGAAGGATTAGACTTGAATGTGACTGATAAAGAAGACAAAGCTGTAAAAGATGCATTAGATACAGCAGTAACTGTTCAAAAAGATCAAAACGCGACTCAAGAGTCTGTAAATAAAGCAACTTCTGAGTTAGAAAAAGCAATCGAAAATAAAGTAGCTCAAGACAAAGTCGATGCCTTCAACAAAGCACTTGAAGCGTTGAAAGCACAACTTGCAAGCTCAAGAACAGTGGTTAAAGATAACTTCACACCAAACAGTGTTGCTCCATTCGAAGATGCACAAGCAGTGGCACAAGGTATCGTAAACAATCCAGAATCTGTAACAGTAGAACAAGTTGTCAAAGCAACAGAAGTCTTGAAATCAACACAATCAAGCTTTGTAACCAAAGCAGATAAATCGGAACTTGAAAAAGTGATTAAAACTGCTGAAGGATTAGACTTGAATGTAACTGATAAAGAAGACAAAGCTGTAAAAGACGCATTAGATACAGCAGTGACTGTTCAAAAAGACCAAAATGCAACTCAAGAGTCTGTGAACAAAGCAACTTCTGAATTAGAAAAAGCAATCGAAAATAAAGTGACTCAAGATAAAGTCGATGCCTTCAACAAAGCACTTGAAGCGTTGAAAGCACAACTTGCAAGCTCAAGAACAGTGGTTAAAGATAACTTCACACCAAACAGTGTTGCTCCATTCGAAGATGCACAAGCGGTGGCACAAGGCATCGTGAACAATCCAGAATCTGTAACAGTGGAACAAGTTGTCAAAGCAACAGAAGTCTTGAAATCAACACAATCAAGCTTAGTAACTAAAGCAGATAAATCAGAACTTGAAAAAGTAATTGAAACTGCTGAAGGTTTAGATTTGAACGTGACTGATAAAGAAGACAAAGCAGTAAAAGACGCATTAGATACAGCAGTGACTGTTGAAGCAGATCAAAATGCGACTCAAGAATCTGTGGACAAAGCACAATCTGATTTAGCAAAAGCACTTGAAACTAAAGTGGCTCAAGATAAAGCAGATGCAGTTGCGAAAGCCAAAGCAGACGCTTTAGCTGAACTTGAAAAAGCATTAGATAAAACTGAAACAATTGATAAATCTAAATACACTCCAGAATCTGTTGAAAAATTAGATCAAGCAGTTGTAGATGGAAAAGTCATTGTTGAAAAAGCAGATAATGTTTCTGTTCAAGATATTAAAGAAGCAACTAAAGCTGTTGAAACTGCATTGAATGGTCTAGAAAAAGTTAAAGCTCCTGCGAAAGAAACAGGAAAAACAACTGAATCTACACCAAATACAGCTAAATCTGATACAAAATCTGATGTGAAAGCACAAGATAAACAAACATCTAAAGCTACAAAAGCTACAAAAGGTACAAAAGCTGAAAAAGCTGGAGCAACTAAAGCTAAAGCTGAAAATGCAGGCAAAAATAAAGCGAAAGCATTACCAGAAACAGGTCAAGATGTTTCATCTATCGACCCACAATATGCTTCATTAATGTTTGCGATTGGTGGTTTAATGATGTTCTTCAGAAAACGTAAAAATGAAGACAAAGATAACACTGAAAAATAATCCGTTCTTTCAAAAGAATGATTAAGTAAGTGTGCACCTCTGCGATCGATTTGATATCGAAAGCAGGGGTGCTTTTGTGTTTTTATTGGAATTTTAAGGTAGAGATTTATCTTATTTATTTCAGTGAAATTTGCGCTATAAATCAAAAAATTCGAAAATATCATACCGTTACGGTTAGTGAGCCTCTTTAATTTATGCTATGATGTTATTGTTAGAAATAATACGAAATTAAGGGGTTATTAAGTTGAATAATCACTATAAATCAGGACAACACGTAAAAGTTAAAGTGACTGGTATTCAACCTTATGGCGCATTTGTAGAAACCCCTGACAACACGGAAGGACTCATTCATATATCAGAAATCATGAATGATTATGTCCATAATTTAAATCGGTTCTTATCTGAAGGACAAATTGTCAAAGCCAAGATACTGTCTATAGATGAAGAAGGTAAACTCAATTTGTCATTAAAAGATAATGACTACTTTAAAAATTATGAACGTAAGAAAGAGAAAAAATCTGTTTTGGATGAGATCAAAGAAAACGAAAAATACGGGTTTCAAACATTAGAAGAACGTTTACCGGTTTGGATTGCACAGTCTAAGAGAATGATTAGAGAAAATAAACTCTAATCTCATATGAAGGTCAATATACGACATGATAAGCATGTGGTATATTGGCCTTTTATTTATTTTGTCTTCAAAATGATTTGAGCGATTCTTTTTTAATTTATTTATCGGTGCTTTAAAATGAATGCACAAAGATAAATTAGGAGGCACGTATAAATGGATAAGAAATATGAACCATTGTTTGAATCATATACTCTGCCAAATGGAGTAGAGATTAGAAATCGTTTTGTGCTTGCACCATTGACACACGTATCATCTAATGAAGATGGTACCATCTCAGAAGATGAGCTGAAACATATGGAGTTACGTTCTAAAGATGTAGGAATCAGTGTCAGTGCTGCGAGTAATGTGACAGACATTGGTAAAGGTTTCCCAGGTCAGCCTTCAGTGGCGCATGACTCAGATATTGAAGGATTAAAACAATTAGCTGAAGTCATGAAGAAAAATGGCGCAAAAGCACTTGTACAAATTCATCATGCTGGTGCGCAATCTCTACCTAACTTAACACCAGAAGGAGATGTCGTAGCGCCAAGTCCGATTTCATTGAAGAGTTTCGGCCAACAAGAAGAACATCATGCGCGTGAAATTACACCTGATGAAATAGAAGAAACAATCAAAGCTTTCGGTGAAGCGACACGCCGTGTTATTGAAGCAGGCTTTGATGGTGTAGAAATTCATGGTGCGAACCATTATTTAATTCACCAATTCGTTTCACGCCACTACAATCGTCGTCAAGATGAGTGGAGCAAGCCTTATAAATATCCGCTTGCTGTGGTAGATGAAGTGCTGAACACAGTTCGTAAATTCGCAGATAAAGACTTTATTGTCGGCTACCGCTTCTCACCAGAAGATCCAGAAGAAGACGGCATTAAAATGGAACAAACTAAAGAATTATTAGGTTGCTTATCTAGCAAACCACTAGATTATCTTCATGCTTCACTGATGGACATCCACTCTAAAACTAGAGAGGGCAAATATGAAGGTAAAACGCGTATTGAGCTCATTCGTGAGTGGATTGACGATAAAATCCCATTAGTAGGTATCGGTTCAATCTTTAACGCTGATGAGGCCCTAGACGCTTTAAATACAGGTGTACAATTCATTGCGCTAGGTCGAGAAATCTTGTTAGATGCTGAATTCATTGAGAAGATTAAAGAAGGACGTACAGAAGATATTATTTCTTACTTTGATCCGACTCGTGAAGATAATCATAATTTACCGCCAAACTTATGGAAACAATTTGATAATGGTTTCTATCCATTACCAGAAAAAGGTGAACATTAATTCATTGGTAAGGGAAATGAAATCATATTATATGAAAGTTTAAGATTTATATATAAGACTGCACGTATTAATCGTGTGGTCTTTTTTAATTTTTGTGTAGAATCTTCTTTTTCCTGTCGTGACAGTCTTGCGCAATCACACTATTTTAAATTTTCGTAATTTTAAGCATTTTTCCTTTTACATCATAGGAGTTTTATGTAATTATTAGAAATGTAAGGGCTTTCTTATACCATTTTTAATATTAAACAAAGGGGGATTAAAAATGATTCCGTACAAACATGAACCATTTACAGATTTCCAAAAAGCAGAGAACAGAGAGGCTTATGAAAAAGCGCTCAAAAAAGTCGAAGAAGACTTAGGTAAAGAGTATCCGCTCATTATTAATGGTGAACGTATCTATACAGACGATAAAGTAAGATCATTTAACCCGTCGAATAGAGAAGAGACAATCGGTTATGTCTCTAAGGCGAATAAAGAATTAGCGGAAAAAGCATTAGAAGCGGCGAAAGAAGCATTTAAAACATGGCGTACTGTAGCTCCTGAAGTTAGGGCAGATATTTTATTCAGAGCTGCTGCGATTACACGTCGTCGTAAACACGAATTTTCAGCATTGCTTACAAAAGAAGGCGGTAAGCCATGGAAAGAAGCAGATGCTGATACTGCAGAAGCGATTGACTTCATGGAATACTATGGACGTCAAATGTTAGAACTGAAAGACGGTAAACCTGTCAACTCTCGTCCAGGAGAATACAACCAATTTGATTATTTACCAATCGGGGTTTCTGTCGTTATCTCTCCTTGGAACTTTGCGTATGCGATTATGGCAGGTACAACAGTAGCACCTGTAGTAACAGGTAATACGGTATTATTAAAACCATCATCAAACACACCGGTTATTTCATACAAATTTATGGAAGTATTAGAAGAAGCAGGACTTCCAAAAGGGGTAGTAAACTGGATTCCTGGCGATTCTAGTGATATCGGTGACTTCTTAGTAGAAAATAAAGATGTCGGTTTAATTTCATTCACAGGTTCTAAAAATGTCGGTACAAGCATTATGCAGAAAGCATCTAAAATCCAAGAAGGTCAAAACCACTTGAAACGTGTCATTGCAGAAATGGGCGGTAAAGACACAATTGTGGTTGATAGTGAAGCGGATTTAGATGTTGCGACTGATGCGATTGTTTACTCAGCATTCGGTTTCTCTGGACAAAAATGTTCAGCTTGTTCACGTGTTATCGCAGTAGAAGATATTTACGATGACTTATTAGAACGCGTTCAAAAAGCAACTGAAGCTTTAACAGTCGGTGATGCTTCAGACTACAATAACTTTATGGGACCTGTTATTGATGAGAAAGCATTGAAGAAAATTAAAAGTTACTTGAAAGTCGGCGAAGATGAAGGTCGTTTAGTAACTGGCGGTAAAGTAGACGATGAAGTCGGAAACTTTGTATATCCGACAGTATTTGCGGACTTAGCTTATGACAGCCGTGTGATGCAAGAAGAAATCTTCGGACCTGTTGTTGGTTTCAGTAAAGCGAAAGACTTCGATCAAGCGATTGAATATGCGAACGCAACTGAATACGGTTTAACAGGTGCAGTTATTTCTAATAACCGCTTCAAACTCGAACAAGCACGTCGCGACTTCATGGTCGGCAACCTTTACTTCAACCGTGGTTGTACAGGTGCAGTTGTCGGTTACCAACCATTCGGCGGCTTCAAAATGTCAGGTACAGACTCTAAAGCAGGTGGCCCAGACTATCTAGTGCTTCACCTACAAGGTCGTACAGTATCTGAACACCTATAAAATATAACAATATAAACAACTTGAAAGAAGATTGAAATAAGCAACACAAATCACATTATAGCTCTAGTCGCATTATGCGGTATCTATAATGTGATTTTTTTCAAAAATATTTTAAAGTGTGGAAACTATACAATGGAGTGACATTCTATAAGAAAAATAAAAACAAAGGGATATAGAGGAGGAATCATTTATGACAAGAACAGAAGATATTATCAAAAAAACAGAACACTATGGGGCGCGCAACTATACGCCACTTCCAATTGTCATTTCTGAGGCAGACGGTATTTGGGTAACAGATCCTGAAGGCAATAAATACATGGACATGTTAGCGGCTTATTCAGCAGTTAACCAAGGCCACCGTCATCCTAAAATTATTCAAGCACTAAAAGATCAAGCGGATAAAGTGACACTCGTTTCTCGTGCGTTCAACAGTGATAATTTAGGGGACTGGTACGAGAAAGTCAGTGAATTAACAGGCAAAGAAAAAATCTTACCAATGAATACAGGTGCAGAAGCAGTTGAAACAGCGGTTAAAGCTGCACGTCGTTGGTCTTATGAAGTTAAAGGTATTGATCCAGATAAAGCTGAGATTATCGCGTTTAACGGCAACTTCCATGGACGTACGATGGCGCCGGTATCATTGTCTTCTGAAGCGGAATATCAACGCGGTTATGGTCCTTTACTAGAGGGATTCAAAAAAGTAGATTTCGGAGATGTCGATGCATTAAAAGCAGCTATTAACGAAAATACAGCTGCGATTTTAGTAGAGCCGATTCAGGGTGAAGCGGGTATTAATGTACCACCTGAAGGTTATATGAAAGCGATTCGTGAACTTGCGGATGAGCACAATGTCTTATTTATCGCAGATGAAATCCAATCTGGCTTAGGTCGTTCAGGTAAAATGTTTGCGACAGACTGGGACGATGTAAAACCAGATGTGTACATTTTAGGTAAAGCACTTGGCGGCGGGGTACTGCCAATTTCAGCTGTAGCAGCTGATCATGAAGTGTTAGATGTCTTCACACCAGGTTCACATGGTTCTACATTCGGTGGTAATCCATTAGCTGCAGCAGTTTCTATTGCGGCATTAGATGTGTTAGTAGATGAAAAGCTCGCAGAACGTTCAAGAGAACTCGGTGATTATTTCCAAGAAGAATTAAGAAAGATTAATCACCCAGCTATTAAAGAGGTACGTGGTCGTGGTTTATTCATCGGTTTAGAACTGAAAGAGAATGCGAGACCATATGCTGAAGCATTAAAAGAACAAGGATTATTGTGCAAAGAAACACACGAAACGGTGATTCGATTTGCGCCGCCATTGATTATTTCTAAGGAAGAAATTGATGACGCATTAGAGAGAATTAAGAAGGTTTTCAGCTGAGTTCAAAAAGTTGTAACAAAAGGAATGAAAACCCTTTAAAAAGGTAGCGCTTATGTTACAATACAAATGAAAGCGAAATCATTGTTAGGAAAAAGAGGCGAGAAGGATTATGACTGAGAACAATAATTTAGTGGCATCGACACAACAAATTATCAAAGAAGCTTTGCATAAATTAGGTTTTGATGACGGTATGTATGATTTAGTGAAAGAACCTTTAAGATTTTTAGAAGTTCGTATTCCAGTAAGAATGGATGACGGTACTGTTAAAACTTTCACTGGCTATCGTGCACAACATAATGATGCAGTCGGACCTACTAAAGGTGGCGTTCGTTTCCATCCGAACGTTAACGTGGATGAAGTAAAAGCATTATCAATGTGGATGACAATGAAGTGCGGTATTGTCGACTTACCATACGGCGGCGGTAAAGGCGGTATCATCTGTGACCCACGTGAAATGAGTATTCATGAAGTAGAACGATTATCTCGTGGTTATGTACGTGCAATTTCACAAATTGTTGGACCTTCTAAAGATATTCCAGCACCAGACGTAATGACAAACTCACAAATCATGGCTTGGATGATGGATGAGTATAGTGCATTAGATAAATTCAACTCACCTGGATTTATCACTGGTAAACCGATTGTGCTTGGCGGTTCTGAAGGACGCGACCGTTCAACAGCATTAGGGGTAGTTATTGCGATTGAACAAGCGGCTAAAATTAAAAACCTTGATTTAAATGGAGCAAGAATTGTAATTCAAGGTTTCGGTAACGCAGGCAGCTTCTTAGCGAAATTCTTATTTGATAAAGGCGCTAAGATTGTCGGTATCTCAGATGCATACGGTGCATTATCTGATCCAGAAGGTTTAGATATCGATTACCTATTAGACCGTAGAGACAGCTTTGGTACAGTAACAAACTTATTTGAAGAAACAATTTCTAACAAAGAACTCTTTGAATTAGATTGCGACATCTTAATTCCAGCTGCAATTGAAAACCAAATTACAAAAGATAACGCACCAAACATCAAAGCGGATATCTTAGTAGAAGCAGCAAACGGACCTACAACTTTAGAAGCAACACGTATCTTACACGAACGCGGTATCTTATTAGTACCAGACGTACTTGCGAGTGCCGGCGGTGTAACTGTGTCTTACTTCGAGTGGGTTCAAAATAACCAAGGTTACTACTGGACAGAAGATGAAGTAAACGAAAAAATGCGTGATAAATTAATCACAGCATTCAATGATATTTATGAATTAGCACAAAACCGTAAAATTGACATGCGTTTAGCAGCATACATTATCGGTATTAAACGTACTGCAGAAGCAGCACGCTATCGTGGTTGGGCTTAAATTTATAGCTCATAACGAAATTAAGACCTTATCAGTGAAAACTGGTAGGGTCTTTTTTTACTTTTAATTTTATAAATCATAACGAATGAAAAAACCATTACCTGATAACGCTCGGGTAATGGTTTTTCGTATTATAATAAAGCTTTTGCGACTTCAATTTGATGACGTACGGATTCTTGTCCTGTTGAACCGTAACTTTTTCTACGTTTCAAACAATTTTCAGGTTTTAAATAACTATAGATCGTTTCATCAATAGTAGGTGAGAATTCTTGATATTTTTCAAGTGGCACATCGAGTAAATAGCAATCGTGTTGAATACACCAATAAACAATTTGTCCTACAATCGCATGTGCTTCTCGGAATGGAATATCTTTTTCCACTAAATAATCTGCAAGTTCTGTTGCGTTTGAGAAGTCTTTGTGTACGGTTTCGTTTAAACGGTCTGTATTCACAGTCAATGTAGCGAGCATCCCTTCAAAGATACGTAATGAGCCTGTGACTGTATGCACCGCATCGAATAAACCTTCTTTATCTTCTTGCATATCTTTATTGTAAGCTAATGGTAAACCTTTTAATGTCATCAGCATGCTGACTAAATGGCCAGTAGTACGGCCAGTTTTACCACGAATCAATTCTGCCATATCTGGATTCTTTTTCTGCGGCATGATAGATGAACCTGTTGAAAATGCATCAGATAAAGTGATGAATTTTGCTTCATCTGTTGACCAGAAAATAATTTCTTCAGAGAAACGTGATAAATGAATCATGACAAGCGAAATCGCATTGAGTGTTTCGACAATATAATCACGGTCACTTACAGCGTCTAAACTATTTTCATAAAGTGATGCGAAATCTAAAAGTTCTTGTGTTTTCTGACGATCAATCGGATGCGTTGTACCGCTTAAAGCAGCAGCACCTAATGGATTGATATCGATACGTTTTAAAGCATCGTTAAAGCGGGCTTTATCACGTTCAAGCATCCAGAAATAAGTCATGACATGATGTGCAAAAGAAATTGGCTGTGCACGTTGTAAGTGCGTATAACCTGGCATAATCGTATCGACGTGTTTATCTGCAAGTGAAACAATCGTCTCTTGTAAAGAATGAATCAATTCAATGATTTCTTTGACTGCTTTCTTTGTATAGAGATGCATGTCTGTTGCGACTTGATCATTACGGCTGCGGCCAGTGTGCAACTTACCGCCGACAGGGCCGATACGTTCGATTAATTCATGTTCGATGTTTAAGTGAATATCTTCTAAAGCTTCTGTAAATTCAACTTTACCATCGTGGTAATCTTGTTGGATGTCCTGGAGTCCCTTAATAATGGTGTCGCTTTCTTCAGAAGTAAGGATGCCTTGTTGTGCAAGCATCGTCGCATGTGCAATACTTCCTTGAATATCTTCATCTATTAATAGGTGGTCAAAGTGAATAGAAGCATTAAAAGCATCTACCCACGCTTCAGGTTCTGCTTGGAAGCGACCGCCCCAGGCTTTTTTACTCATGTGAATAACCCCCATGCAACATAGAATTGACTTCAGTCGGCAAGCCGTAAATTTCAATGAATCCTACTGCTGCTTCTTGGTTGAAGGCATCTTCTTTTGTATATGTCGCAAGTTCTTTGTTGTATAGAGAATATGGAGATTTTCTGCCATTTACAACCGCATTACCTTTAAATAATTTCACACGTACTTCACCGCTGACATGTTCTTGAGTTGAATCAATAAATGCTTTTAATGAATCAGTTAAAGGTGAGAACCATAAACCATTGTAGGTTTGTTCTGCGAATTGTTTTTCAATCACAGGTTTGAAGTGTGCCACATCTTTTGTCAATGTGATAGTTTCTAAAGCTTTATGTGCTTTCAGAATGACTTCAGCGCCTGGAGTTTCATAGACTTCACGTGATTTAATACCGACTAATCTGTTTTCAACATGGTCAATACGTCCGATACCATGTTTGCCTGCTAAGTCGTTTAAATAAAGAATTAAATCATCTAATGGATATGCTTTTCCATCGACTTCTACTGGAATTCCTTTTTCAAACTTCAAAACGATTTCATCAGGTGTATCTGGTGTATCTTCGATTTCTCGAGTTAAATCAAATGCATCTGCAGGCGGTGCTGCGTAAGGATCTTCTAAAATACCACATTCGTTGGCACGGCCCCATAAGTTTTGGTCGATAGAGTAAGGAGAGTCATGGTTGATTGGTACTGGAATGTTATTTTTGATTGCGTAATCAATTTCTTCCTCACGACTCCAACCCCATGAACGTACCGGTGCAAATACTTTCAATTTAGGGTTCAACGCTTTGATGGCTACTTCAAAACGTACTTGGTCGTTACCTTTACCAGTACAGCCATGTGCAATACCTACTGCATCTGTTTTTTCAGCAATTTCAACTAATTTTTTAGAGATTAATGGGCGAGATAATGCTGAAACAACTGGGTATGTGTTTTCATACATTAAATTACCTTTAATTGCATAAGCAACATAGTCATCGCTGAATTCTTTAGTCGCATCAATGATATAGCATTCTACTGCGCCCATATCTAATGCTTTTTGATAAACTTGATCTAAATCTTTTCCTTCGCCGACGTCTAAACAACAAGCAACTACATCGTAACCTTTATCGATCAGCCACTTTACTGCCACACTAGTATCTAATCCGCCTGAATAGGCTAATACGATTTTATCCTTCATAATCTTTACACCTCGTTAGAATAGTTTGAATTTTTTAACATGTTATTATCATAGCAGATTGAAGATGAGAAATAAACCATTATTTTACATAAATATACAAAAAGATGAAATCTCACTCATTTATACCCTATGACAGCAAGGCTTGTTCTAAATGTATGCAAAATTCATAAAAACTATAGAATGTACAACACTTTATTTCCTAGAAAAATAGTAAAAAATGACGATTTTTTCACAATTAAGACGAGTCCTTCAATTTCATAGACAGTTTTATTGATTGTATTATCAGAAATTTAGTAAAATATGAGTGAAATCAAAAAGCAGGAGGCAGTTCAAATGACACATATTGAGCTAGACTATAGTAAAGCTTTAAAATTCGTTGACGAACACGAATTAACACAACAACAAGAAATCGTAAAAACAATTCATCGTGTTATTCACGAAGGTACAGGCGCAGGCAACGACTTTTTAGGCTGGTTAGATTTACCAGTAGATTATGACAAAGAAGAATTCTCTCGTATCTTAGAAGCAGCTAAACGCATCAAAGAACATTCTGATGTATTAGTTGTGATCGGTATCGGTGGTTCTTATTTAGGTGCGCGTGCTGCGATTGAA
This sequence comes from Staphylococcus simulans, assembly GCF_025561465.1. Classification (NCBI taxonomy): domain Bacteria; kingdom Bacillati; phylum Bacillota; class Bacilli; order Caryophanales; family Staphylococcaceae; genus Staphylococcus; species Staphylococcus simulans. The sequence continues at coordinate 2,023,187 of NZ_CP095100.1, read as the reverse complement.
ATGTTAAGTTCAGCATTCAGAACAAGTGATGAATATCCTGAAATCGTATTTGCGGGTAACCACTTATCATCAACTTACTTACATGATTTAATTGAATACCTTGACGGTAAAGATTATTCAGTCAACGTTATTTCTAAATCAGGTACAACAACTGAACCGGCTGTTGCTTTCAGACTCTTTAAACAGTTATTAGAAGATAAATACGGTAAAGAAGAAGCAAAATCTCGTATCTTTGCGACTACAGATAAAGAAAAAGGTGCTTTAAAACAATTAGCAACAAACGAAGGTTACGAAACATTCGTAGTACCTGATGATGTAGGCGGCCGTTATTCAGTATTAACAGCAGTAGGTTTATTACCAATTGCAGCTGCAGGCATTGATATCCAAGCGATGATGGATGGTGCTGCTAAAGCGCGTGAAGAATTGAAATCAGATGACTTATCTGAAAACATCGCATATCAATATGCGACATTACGTAATATTTTATACGCTAAAGGTTATACAACTGAAATGTTGATCAACTATGAACCATCATTACAATACTTCAATGAATGGTGGAAACAATTATACGGCGAATCTGAAGGTAAAGACTTCAAAGGTATCTATCCTTCAAGTGCTAACTACACAACTGACTTGCATTCATTAGGACAATACGTACAAGAAGGCCGTCGTTTCTTATTCGAAACAGTGGTTAAAGTTGAAAATCCTAAATTCGATATTACAATCGAAGAAGATGCAGATGATTTAGATGGCTTGAACTACCTTGCTGGTAAAACAATTGATGAAGTAAATACAAAAGCGTTTGAAGGTACATTACTTGCGCACACAGACGGCGAAGTACCAAACTTAGTGGTTAAAGTGCCAAGCATTGATCCAGAAACATTCGGTTATTTAGTATACTTCTTCGAATTAGCTTGTGCGATGAGCGGTTACCAATTAGGTGTTAACCCATTCAACCAACCAGGTGTAGAAGCATATAAACAAAATATGTTCGCATTACTTGGTAAACCAGGTTACGAAGATAAAAAACAAGAATTAGAAGAACGTTTATAATTCTGAAATAAATATAAGACTCTCATATTGCTGACTAGTAATATGGGAGTTCTTTTTTTAGTTTCAAAATACACCTGTTCCCTATATAATAGTAGTAATCGAAGATGAATGAGAGACAGGTGGAGTTATGTCAGCACATCAAATTGAACAGTGGATGCGAGCAATGGGTGACTATGGGGATATACTTGGGTTTTTATTACCGTTTTTAGAATCATTTATTCCTATTTTACCGATGTTCGTATTTGTGTTTGTTAATGTAGATACATTCGGATTATTTTTAGGAATTATAATCTCATGGCTGGGCACATTTTTAGGGAGTTTCGTTGTTTTTTTAATCATACGTTATTTTGCGAACACTAAATTCATGGATAAAGTCAAAGAACGAAAAGAAGTTCAAAAGTTTTTGGGGTTTGTGAATCATCAAGGTGTGGCACCTATTTTCATTTTATTGTGCTTTCCATTTACCCCAAGTTCTTTAATGAATGTGGTGGCTGGCTTGTCTCAAATGAAACGTCAGACTTTCTTCATTATATTAGCTGTCTCAAACTTGATTGCGATGGCTTTAACAGGTATTTTAGGCAGAGAAATGCATAGCATTTTAGAAAGCCCGATTCGTGTCATGTCAGTGATTGTGATTTTAGCTGGACTTTGGGTAATCAGCAGAAAGTTGGAGCGTCGTTTTATAAAATAACGAAGGAGATAAATAGTGAGAAAAATTGTAAAATATTTGCTTTCCTTGATAATTGCGATTATTATTGTAATGTTGATTCAAGCTTTTATCTTAATCGGTGCAGTGGTACATTCTAATCAGATGTCACCTGCATTGCATCAGGATGATCGTATTTTGGTCAGTAAAGTACAAACCACTTTCAACCAAATACATAATAGTGATATCATCATGTATCGTCATCAAGGACGTATCTACTTTGGACGAGTCATTGGGACACCTGGTGAGTCTGTCGAAATAAAAGCGGGTCAATTGTATCGAGATGACCAACAAGTACATGAAAGTTATCAGGTACAACATCCTATTCAAACCCTAGCATTACGCAATATTAAACATTCAGAAGGAGATATCTTAGCACCTAAACACTATTTAATATTGAATGATGATCGCTCTGATTTAAACGATTCGAGAAAATTCGGAACGATACATCAGCAAGATATTGTGGGGACTGTGTTTTTAAGATATTATCCATGGCGTGATTTTAAAATTTCATTTAATGAATAATTGAGGTGTTTTTACAGTGAAAAAAGAATTGAAAGAATGGATTATAGCCATAGCTATAGCATTGGTTTTAATCTTATTGATTTATAATTTTGTTGCTAAATCTTATACTGTACGCGGAGATTCTATGTTCCCGACGTTAAAAGACGGTGAAAAAGTTATCGTCAATGTGATCGGCTTTAAAATGGGCGGTCTTGATAAAGGTAACGTAATTGTCTTCCATGCAGATAAAAACAGCGACTATGTCAAACGTGTCATCGGAACACCTGGTGACAGTGTAGAATACAAACATGATGTATTGTATGTAAATGGTAAAAAAGTGAAAGAACCGTACTTAGATTATAATGAAAAACATAAAAGTTACGATGAAATCACAGGTACACTTCAAGTTAAAAACTTGCCTAACTCAGACGGCACAAATAAAATTCCAAAAGGAAAATTATTAGTACTTGGGGATAACCGTGAAGTGAGTAAAGATAGCCGTTCATTCGGTTTAATTAAAGAAGATCAAGTTGTCGGTAAAGTCAGCTTGCGTTACTGGCCTTTAACGAAATTCAAAGTGAACTTCAATCCAGCAGAAAATTAAATGTTAAGATAGATTAGACGAAAAAGAGTTGATACTTTCATTCAAAAATAAGTATCAACTCTTTTTACATTCATAAGGGAAGAAGCACGAAACTATGAGAACATATGTGCTACAATAAATGACAAAGAGGTGAGAAAGGTGACTGAATTTAACGCATATATCGGTCGTGCGGGAACTGGAAAATCCCATGCGATGTTAGACGAAATCAAACAAAAAATGAAACAAGATCCTTTAGGTGATCCGATTATTATCATTGCGCCGACACAAAGTACATTCCAAATTGAACAAGACTTTGTGAAAGATCCAGAGTTAAACGGGAGTTTACGTGCAGAAGTCCTTCACTTTGAACGACTCAGTCATAGAATCTTTCAAGAAATCGGTGGTCTGACAGAAGATTACGTTTCAAAAGGTGCTATGGAAATGATGGTCTTTGATATCTTGCAAGACCAACGTAAATCATTAAATTTATACCAATCGCAAGTTAAGTATTATGGTTTCAGTTCTAAATTGACAGAACAAATCCAAGACTTTAAAAAGTATGCGGTCACACCTGACCAATTAGATTTATTTATCGCTGAAAATCAGCTTCAACCGAGAACACAAGATAAGCTGCATGATATTGCGTTAGTTTATCATCATTTAGAAGAACGATTAAAAGGCAACTTTGTTTCTTCAGAAGATACACTTTATAAGTTTGTAGAATGTATGGAAAACTCTGAGTGGTTAAAACGTGCTGAGATATACATAGATGGTTTCCATAACTTCTCAACACTTGAGTATTTAATGATTGAAACATTAGTTAAACATGCCAAATCTGTAAATGTTTTACTGACAACTGATGGCAATAAAGACCCATTCAGTTTATTTAGAAAGACATCATCTGTATTAACGCATTTAGAAGAGATTGCGAATCGATTAAATATTAACTTGAACCAACGTCTGTTTACAACACAATATCGTTTCGACAATTCAGATTTAAACCAATTAGAAACACAATTTGACGCACTTCAAGTTAATCCGCAACCAAACAACGGACACGTTAATATTTTAGAAGCTTCTAATGTACGTGAAGAAGTGAATGCGATTGCGCGAGATATTATTCGTAAAGCACGTGAAGAAAATATCCGCTTCCAAGACGTCGCTATTCTCTACCGTGATGAAGCCTACGCACATTTAATGGAAAGTGTCATGCCTGAATACGATATTCCATTTAATATTGATACAAAAAAATCTATGACGCATCATCCAGTGATGGAGATGCTACGTTCACTCATTGAAGTTATCGAAACAAAATGGAGTTTTGAACCATTGATGCGCTTATTTAAAACACAAGTGCTGACACGTAAATACGAAGATAGCCGTTACCTTACAGATATCTTAGAAAACTTTGTTTTAGAAAGAGGTATTTATGGAAAGCGTTGGATAGATGACAGCTACTTCAAAATCGAACAATTTAATCAAATGGGCTTAAAGCGCCAACCGATGACAGAAGAAACAGAAGAAGTGTATCGTCGTGTCATTGATTTAAAAGATTTTGTGATGCATCATATTTTAAAATTTGAACAAGCTTTAAGTGAAGTACATACCGCAGTAGAATTTGCGGCTGCTTTCTATAAAGTATGCGAAGCCTTTAATTTACCGAGTCAATTAATGACTGAACGTGATGAGTTAGATTTAGCAGGCAAACATCAACAAGCTGAAGAACTTGATCAAGTTTGGAATGGTTTGATTCAAACATTAGATGATCTTGCGACAGTCTTTGGAGATACTGAAATGTCACAAAAACGCTTCTTAGAATTATTCGATGTCGGCTTAGAACAATTAGAATTCGTCATGATTCCACAAACTTTAGACCAAGTGTCTATCGGTACGATGGACTTAGCAAAAGTAGATAATAAAACGCATGTCTATATTGTGGGTATGAATGATGGCATTATGCCCCAAGCGATCTCTAATTCAAGCTTAATCAGTGATGAAGAGAAAAAATACTTCCAAGAAGAAACGCAATTAGAACTGAGTCCGACGGCAGATATCTTACAAATGGATGAAGCCTTTGTGTGCTATATTGCGATGACACGTGCAACTACTTATGTGACATTCTCATACAGCTTAATGGGCTTAAATAATGATGAAAAAGAAGCAAGTCCATTTATCCAAAGTATCAAAGATTTATATACGAATTTAGAGGTGCAAAATATCGCCTTTATTGCACAACAAAATCCATTAACGTTAATGGAACACCCACATCAAACAAAAATCAATCTATTTGAAGCTCTTCAAAGTTGGTTGCATCATGAATTAACCGCAGAGTCTTGGTTAGATGCGTATCAAGCAATGATGCATCACGATAAATTGAAACAAGGTTTAAACTATCTGACATCTGCATTGACGTATGATAATAAAACCGTACAACTGAATGAAACACAAACAAAAGATTTGTATGGGTCAACTATTAATGCCAGTGTATCGCGTTTTGAAGGTTACCAAAATTGTCCGTTCAAACACTATGCCTCTCATGGTTTACGCTTGAACGAACGTACAAAATATAAACTAGAAAACTTTGATTTAGGTGATATCTTCCATGCGGTTTTAAAATATATTGCGGATAAAGTTCAAGGGGATTTCAAAAACCTGACAAATCAACAGATACGTCAATTAACAACAGAAGCTTTAGAACAAATATTGCCGACAGTGCAATACAATCTATTGAATTCTACTGCGCATTATCGTTATATGTCTCAACGTATCGGCGCGATTGTTCAATCTACATTGACTGCGTTGAAATACCAAGGCAGTTTCTCTAAATTCAGACCTCAAGCGTTTGAAAAATCATTTAGAAGAAAACCGAAAAATCCAGATCAGCTTCAAGCAGAAGCGTTATATACTACACAAGGCATACCGATTAATATCCGTGGCCAAATCGACCGTATTGACACGTATACGAACCAAGACCGCAGTTTTGTGAATATTATCGACTACAAGTCATCAGAAGGCAGTTCAGAATTAGATTTAACTAAAGTGTATTATGGACTCCAAATGCAGATGATGACGTATATGGATGTTGTGCTTCAAAATAAAGAAAGACTAAACTTAGCAGCACAAACTGAACCTGGCGGCTTACTTTATTTCCATGTCCATGAACCACGTGTAAAGTTCTCAAATTGGGCAGATATTGATGAAGAGAAACGTCAAAAAGAATTATTGAAATCCTTTAGATTAAGCGGCTTGGTCAACAATGATCCAGATGTGATTGAGGCAGAAGATTCACGCTTAGAACCTCAATTTACTTCTGATATTGTTCCGTTGAATATGTTGAAAAGCGGCGCATTAGGTAAAAGCAATCCAGTCGCAGATACAGATACAATTTATAAATTTATTGAACATAATAAGCAGAACTTCACACAAATTGCGTCTGATATAATGGATGGCCATACGGAGGTCGCTCCGATGAAATATGATCAAAAGTTACCGTGTCGTTTTTGTAATTATCGTTCCGTGTGTCATGTGGACGGCATGATTGACAGTAAACGTTATCGTACAGTAGATGAAACGATCAACCCGATAGAATTATTGAAAGTAGCATCAGAAGAAGAGGAGGATGACGCATGATACCAGAAAAACCGAATGATGTGATTTGGACAGACGGCCAATGGAAAAGTATTTACGCGAAAGGCCAAGATACTTTAGTAGCAGCTGCAGCGGGTTCTGGTAAAACGGCTGTATTGGTTGAAAGAATTATTCAACGTATCTTACGTGATGAGGTTGATGTTGACCGTTTATTAGTTGTGACGTTTACCAATTTAAGTGCACGTGAGATGAAGCACCGCGTCGAACAACGTATCCAACAAGCATCTTTAGAAAATCCAAGTAATACACACTTGAAAAATCAACGCGTTAAAATTCATCAAGCTCAAATTTCGACGTTGCATAGTTTTTGTTTAAAACTTATCCAGCAACATTATGATGTGCTAGAAATTGATCCGAATTTCAGAACCAGCAGCGAGGCTGAAAACATCTTACTCTTAGAACAAACTATAGATGAAGTATTAGAACAATATTATGATGCGTTAGATCCAGCCTTTATTGATTTAACAGAACATTTATCTTCTGATAGAAGTGATGACAAGTTCAGAAAAATCATTAAGAATCTGTATTATTTTTCAGTTGCGAATCCACAACCGATGGCTTGGCTGTCATCATTAGTAGAACCTTATAACAATACTGACACTCAAGATGAGTACTTAAACTTATTGATTAATATTGCGAAAGTCTATATGTATACGGCACTTGAAAATTTAAATAAGAGTTACGACTTATACCATGAATTCGCAGGCGTCGAAAAACATTTAGAAGTGGTTGAAGGTGAGCGTGCGTTTTTAGCACTTGCTATGGAAGGAGATGTGTTAAACACTGAATTAATCAGTGAACATCAATTGCCAAAGCGTTTTCCAAGTATTACCAAGAAGCTTAAAGAAGCGAATGAAGGCTTTGAAGACGGCTTAAAACTCGCAAAATCATATTATGATGACTATAAAGCAGCAGTTGAGAAAGTGAAAAAAGAATATTTCTCACGTTCAGCAGAAGATTTAAAAGCAGATATGCAGACGCTAGCACCTAGGGTAGCGGTATTAGCACAGATTACACAAGATGTGATTGAACAGTTCAGCCTCAAAAAGCGTAGTCGTAATATCTTAGATTTCTCTGACTATGAACACTTTGCGTTGCAAATTTTAATGGATGAAGCAGGGAATCCGACTGAAATTGCACGTCATTATCGTGACCGTTTCGACGAAATCTTAGTGGACGAGTATCAAGATACCAACCGCGTACAAGAACAGATTTTAAGTTGTTTGAAACGCGGCGACGAAACAAATGGTAATCTCTTCATGGTTGGTGACGTGAAACAATCGATTTATAAGTTCAGACAAGCGGATCCTAGTTTGTTTATTGAAAAATACAATCGTTTCAATATAGATGGCAGTTCTGGCATGCGCATTGATTTATCGCAAAACTTCCGTTCTAGACCTGAAGTATTATCTACAACCAACTATTTGTTTAAGCATATGATGGATGAAGCAGTCGGTGAGATTATTTATGATGAAGCGGCACAATTGTATTTCGGTGCACCGTTTGATGATAGACCGCACCCATTACATTTAAATGTTTTAGTAGAAGAAGCAGAATCTGAACTTACAGGTGATGAACAAGAAGCGGAATATATTGCAGATCAAGTTGAAACCATTTTAAATCAACATGAAGTCTATGACATTAAGAACAAGACTTATCGTAAACCGACGTATAAAGATATTGTGATTTTAGAGCGTGGATATAGTCGTTCTCGTGCATTGCAGCAGGTGTTTAAAGACCGAGATATTCCGTTTCATGTAAATAGTAAAGAAGGGTACTTTGAACAAACTGAAGTCAGACTGGTCTTATCTTTCTTAAGAACGGTAGATAACCCGCTTCAAGATATCTATTTAGTCGGTCTGATGCGTTCTGTTATCTATCAATTTACAGAAGATGAACTCGCAAGTATTCGTATTGTCAGTCCGAATGATGATTATTTCTATCAATCGATTCAGCATTATATGCAGAGTGAAGAAGCGGATGTGCGCTTAGTTCAAAAACTTCAAGACTTCTTAGATGATTTAGCGTTTTATCAAGCGTTCAGTTTAAAACATCCAGTCTATCAATTGATTGACCGCTTCTACAATGATCGCTTTGTGATTCAATATTTCAGTGGTTTAATCGGCGGTAAAGGCAGACGTGCAAACCTTTATGGTTTATTCAATAAAGCTGTAGAATTCGAGAAATCCAGCTTCAGAGGACTCTTCCAGTTTATTCGATTTATTGATGAATTAATTGAAAGAGGTCAAGACTTCGGTGAAGAGAATGTCGTTGGTCCGAATGATGATGTGGTACGTATGATGACCATTCACTCTAGTAAAGGTTTAGAGTTCCCATTTGTGATTTATTCTGGATTAAGTAAACAGTTTAATAAACAGGATTTAAGTCAACCAGTGATTTTAAATCAAAAATACGGATTAGGTTTAACTTACTTTGATACTGAACTAGATATCACGTTCCCATCACTTGCCTCTGTGACACTTAAAGCCATTAATGAAAATGAAATTATTTCTGAAGAAATGCGTTTAATGTATGTAGCCTTAACAAGAGCCAAAGAGCAATTATTCTTAATTGGACGTGTGAAGAGCGAACAAGCATTAGATAAAATGGTCGGTACAGCGATTGCAGGAGATAAGTTGCCTGTTAGTTACCGTTTGAGTGCGAAAACGCCATTTGAACTGATTTATCCGATTTATGCGAAATATCAATCTCACAGCATTACTAATGATTTGAAGTTTGAACAAGATATTAATGATTTAGCATTACCGCTTCAACCTAAAGTAGAAATTCAAATCGATGATTATAGTGATATCAAACCAGATGAAACAGAAGAAGACAAAGAAGATTATCGTACGGTGGCAGATATTATTGATTATCAGTCTGGTCAACCAGAAGTAGAACGTCAAATTGAACAACAATTAGCGTTTGAATATCCATATCAAAAAGATATGGTCAAACCGACGAAACAATCTGTATCTGAATTGAAACGTCAGTTAGAAACAGAAGAAAGCGGCACAAGTTATGAACGTGTCCGCCAATACCGTTTAGGTGCTTCGACTTATGAACGTCCGCAATTTTTACGTCAACATCAAAAACGTAAAGCTAATGAAATCGGAACATTGATGCATACAGTGATGCAGCATTTACCGTTTAAAACTGAGCGTATGACTGAAGATGAATTAGATCAATATATTGATCATTTGATTGAGAAGAATATTATCGAAGATGATGCGAAACAAGACATTCGTATGAAAGAAGTTGTTAAATTCATCAATAGTGATCTTTATATGAAGATTGCGCAAAGTGACCAGATTATGCGCGAAGTACCTTTTGTGGTTAACCAAAGTAAAGTTGATCACGAAATGGATCAAAATGAAGATGTTTCAATTATCCAAGGGATGATTGACTTGATTTATCGACAAGATGATCAGTATTACTTTGTGGACTATAAAACTGATGCCTTTAACCAACGAAAAAGTGAAACAGATGAAGAAGTCGGCGAAAAATTAAAAGCGCGTTATAAAGTACAAATGTACTATTATCAAGCCGCACTTGAGACGATTTTAAACACGAAAGTCAAAGGTTCGCTGTATTTCTTCCAATACGGTGAATTAAGATTAGATGACACTTCGCATTAATTCCAAATGGACAGGGTAGAGATAATTAAGAGGATTAGACGTTTAGTTTGTATTTTCATATTATCACTCCCTATATTTGGAAGTGTTTATTAAATATTTGTTATTTTTCTGAAAATACAGTTATAATGTAAATTAAGATTGAGATGAGGAGCTGATATTGAATGAAATTTTTATCATTCAAATATAATGATGAAACATCGTATGGTGTGAAAGTAAAACGTGAAGAAGCAGCTTGGGATTTAAGAAAAGTTTTCGCAGATTTTGGTGAAGGCGACTTCCATCCTAAGACTTTATTAGAAGGTTTAGAACAAAACCATACATTAGATTTCCAAGAGCAAGTGCGTAAAGCAGTTGTCGCAGCAACAGATAGTCCAAATTCAGAAGACTATAAAGTACAATTTGCAGACTTAGAATTTTTACCACCTGTGACACCACCGAACAATGTGATTGCATTCGGACGTAACTATAAAGAGCATGCGGATGAATTGAATCATAGTGTAGAACGCTTATACGTGTTCACTAAAGCAGCATCATCTTTAACAGGTGATGAATCAACAATTCCTAACCATAAAGATATTACAGATACATTGGATTATGAAGGTGAATTAGGGGTTGTTATCGGTAAATCAGGCGAGAAAATTCCTAAAGGTTTAGCATTAGACTATGTATACGGCTATACAATCATTAACGATATCACAGACCGTACAGCACAACGTCAACAAGACCAAGCCTTTTTATCTAAAAGCTTAACTGGCGGTTGCCCAATGGGTCCTTATATCGTTACTAAAGATGAATTACCGACACCTGAAGACGTAAATATTGTCACAAAAGTAAACAATGAAATTCGTCAAGATGGCAATACAAGTCAAATGATTCTTAAAATTGATGAATTGATCGCAGAAATCTCTAAATTTGTTGCTTTACACCCAGGTGATATCATTGCGACAGGTACACCATCAGGTGTTGGGGCAGGTATGAATCCACCTCAATATTTACAACCTGGTGATGAAGTTAAAGTTACAATCGATAATATCGGTACTTTAACTAACTTTATCTCTAAAGAAGAAGAGTAATTAATAATTATCATGCTTTTTAATTAAGCATATTATTATAATAAAGCCCGAGTTGAAATGAATTTGTTTCAACTCGGGTCTTTTAATATCCAAAATAGAAAAATTAATTTTCACTTAAAGTTTAAACGCAATAAGAAAAGCTCGTTACTACATGTGACGAGCTTTAAATAGTTTATTAATTACCAATGCCGAATAGGCTTGAGATTGGTCCTTCTGGTAAGATAATGCCTAATGCCATTGTGATAATGATTAGAACGATCGTACCCCAGAATAAACCTGTGTGTGAAACTGAACGTTCTTTACGGATTAATGTCACTTCCATTAAAGCAACAACTGCGATACCGCAAATCATTTTTAATGTGAGTAACATATGTGCACTACCTGTTGCAGTAGCGAATTCTACAACAACTTGCCACACACCACTGAATAAGATCAGTACTAAGAACAAACGTAATGCCATGTGCAACGGTTTGTAAGCTTTCTTAGGTGCACCGGGTGATTTAAAACTGAAATAAGCTGCGATAAATAAAATAATCCCGATGACCCAGCTGAAAATGTGTAAATGTAACATGTAATTTCCCCATTTCTTCAATATTCCGTATCTATGATAACATATAACCTTAGCTTAATTATAATGATTATAATTATTTTGAATTTATTATTGAATGCTTGATGGTTTTATGGATTTTCTCTAAATAATATATATTATTTAGATTGCGCTTTATAACCCACCATATTAATAATATCTTTAGGTGAACTATAAGGCGGCGCATAGGCTGGTTCAAATTCAGTTAGTTCATCAATGGTCATATTGTTTTGCATGGCCATTGAAAGTACATCAATACGTTTATCTGCACCTGCTTTACCGACTGCGGCAGCGCGTAAAATACGACGTGTATCTTTGTCGAAATAGACACGTAAATGGACACGTTCTGCGCCAGGGAAGTAGCTGGCATGGTTGTATTGTTCATTTTCAGTCATACCATAATTAAAGTGTTTCAATTCGTTTGGTGAGATACCGACACTCGTTAAAGTATAATCAAAGAATTTCACCGCATTTGCGCCTAAGAAGCCTTTAAACGGCGGAGCACTGTCTAAAGCGATATGTTGTGCTACAATGCTGGCAGCACGATGTGCACCCCAAGCTAGCGGTACACGTGTTGGTAAGTCAACATGACGATAATAGTAAGAGGCAATGTCGCCAATCGCATAAATGTCTTCAAAGTTCGTTTGGAAGTATGCGTTGACTGGGACATAACCATCGTCATCTAATTTGATGTCAGTATCTTTAAATGATTCATTGTTCGGTACAATACCGAGCCCTTCAATAATCATGTCGAAGTCTTCTTGTTTACCTGATTTGAAGTGCACCGTTTTACCCTCTACAGTGTCAATTTCTTCATTGAGTCGATAATCAATTTTGCGTTCATCCATCGCATCGAAAATCACTTGGTTCATATCTTGATCCATGAATTTATTGACTTTATCTGAGCGGTGGATTAATACCGTTTCTAAACCGTGATGATATAAGTTTTCTAAGACTTCTAATGAAATGTAGCCGGCACCGACAATCAGCACCTTTTTAACATTATTTTGTTTAATGTAGTTTTCAATTGCATCTGTATCTTCCAGGTTACGTAGTGTAAAGGCCATATCAGTGTCCAGTGGGAGTGAGTTTGCGCGACAACCTGGACTTAAAATTAATTTATCGTAATTGTCTGTGAATGTTTCGCCAGTCTCTCTGTTTTTGACTGTCACTTCTTTTTTAGAAGGATCAACATGTGTAACTTCGTGATAGACATGTGCATCGATATCTTTTTGTTCTTTTAAACCTTCAGGTGTGTAATTGAGCAATTGCGAACGATCTGGAATAATACCGCCTAAATAATAGGGAAGACCACAGTTCGCAAAAGTCACATCGCGATCTTTCTCATACACCGTTATCTTATAGTCTGAATTTAATCGGCGTAATTGGCTTGCGACTGTTGCGCCGCCAGCGACACCGCCGACAATAATAATATGTGTCATGTTTTTACCTCCAATATGATGTAATAAAAAAACAAGGTTGATACAAAGTGTCATAATAGATTGTCTTTAAAACACTTGCAAACCTTGAATTGATAAGATTTATATTAACAAGAATGCACGTTTGCGTTTTCTTGATAAGGAATATTTAAACTGAAAAAGTCATTTAAATAACGGCCGATACCGTCTTGGTTGTTAGAATAAGTTGTTTCTTTTGCGATGTGTTTCAGTTCATCTAAGCCGTTATCCATCGCTACGCCATGTTTCGCATATTTAATCATTTCGGTATCGTTATCTTCGTCGCCGAAAGCGATAATGTGATTGCGGTCTACACCGAGTGCATCTTTCACACTATCAATTCCTCTCGCTTTACTTATACCCCGTTTAACAATCTCTATAACTGGGAATGGCGCACCCCAGCGGCGATGTTCAATACTTTCTGCGAAGAAACGTGACAACATTTGTTTTACTCTTGGAATCATATGCTCTTCGGCTTCGATTAAAATAGAAGTCGGTGATTCATTTAATTGGCTGACGATATCTCCAGTCTCAATTTTAGGATTGCCCATAGAGAAACCTTCGAATAGATGTTCATCGTACGTATCGATAAAGACATGGTCTTTTACTTCTGCGATAATATTTTTTACCTGCATATTACGTAATGCGTCAATAATACTTGAGGCCAAGTCTGGATCTAATGTCTCATGTGTGACAGGGAAGTCAGCATCTGTCGGATTATGAACATAGGCGCCATTGAAGTTGACAATCGGCGTATTTAAGCCTAATTGGTCATAATAAGGACGACTGGCTCTGAAAGGTCTGCCTGTCGCAATCATGATATGGTGGCCTTGTTCTTTTAACGTTTGTAAAACTTTAAATGTATATGGTGAAATTTCTTTTTCATCGTTTAATAATGTTCCGTCTAAATCTAAACAAATTAAATAAGGTTCCATAGTATAATCTCCTTGTGCTTAAGTTGATAAATAAATCTAAATGCGGTTTGACGCATGAAATGGATGAATTGAGTATAAACACTGCTCAATCTCCTTATATGAAACATTGTCTATAAATAGGCTGATTCATTTTTTTGTGAATGTATTCCTATAATAGCATTTTATTGGAGTTTTGTCGGATATTTGATATATTGATAATAACCATAATTGCATAAAAGAGGTGAATATAATGGATGAAGCATTAAAAGATAATATCTTAGGTGCATTAGAAAACGTAATTGACCCTGAGCTCGGCATTGATATCGTCAACTTAGGTTTAGTATATAAAGTCAATCTCGAAGACGATGGTTTATGTAAAGTAGAGATGACACTAACATCAATGGGTTGTCCTTTAGGACCGCAAATTATTGAACAAATCAAAATGGCGCTTGCAGAAATTCCAGAAATTCAAGATACTGAAGTGAATGTTGTTTGGAATCCGCCATGGAATAAAGATATGATGTCACGCTATGCGAAAATCGCTTTAGGTGTGAGCTAAGAGATATCATGCCAATGATATAAGAAATGAAACGACTTATTTGTTTAAAGCTAATGAAAAATAGCTGAAGACGATAAGTCGTTTTTTTATCCCGAATTGTACTTGTTCACAAAATTGTTATAAATGAGTTGTGCGATTCATGCTAAATAAAAGATTTATTCAAATAACTATAAAATATCTTGATATTGCAAGAATATTACATTAATATTACAATTGGTAATTATGACACTCACGTGTTCTGTCACATACATAGAGCACAATGAACCACGCAAAATCTTAAATCAGAAAGAAAGGTAAATGCATGACTAATTTGAAACGCAGTTCAGCTCAGAACAGTGCATCACCTGAAAAACCTAAAAAAATGAACTATATGCCTGGTTTAGATGGGTTAAGGGCAATTGCTGTGCTCGGTATTCTTATCTACCATTTAAATAAACAATGGCTTTCAGGCGGATTTCTTGGTGTAGATACGTTCTTTGTTATTTCTGGATATTTAATCACAAGTCTTTTATTAATAGAACATCATCAAACAGGAACGATCAGTTTAAAGCGCTTCTGGTACAGACGTATTAAACGTTTGATTCCAGCAATGTTATTTGTGGTCAGTGTAACTACGATATTTACGTTGTTATTCCAAAGAGATGAAATACTTCGTGTTAAACAAGATGCGATTGCGGCTATTTTTTACGTCTCTAACTGGTGGTATATCGCTAAAGATGTCAATTATTTCGACCAATTTTCATTTGAACCTTTAAAACATTTATGGTCTCTTGCGATTGAAGAACAATTCTATTTATTCTTTCCTTTAGTTTTGATTTTATTACTGGCTAAAGTTAAGAAACATAAACAAATTGTATTGATATTTTGGATTATCTCATTAGCTTCATTATTAGCAATGGTGTGGATTACACATCCTGGCATGAACTTCTCGCGTGTGTACTTCGGTACAGATACACGCTTGCAAACGTTATTACTCGGTGTCATTCTTGCATTTTTATGGCCGCCGAACCGTTTGAGAAAAGATCCGCCGCTTGCGGTACGTATGTCAGTTGACTTGATGGGAGTTATCTCATTAGCAATTTTAATGGCTTTATTTGTCGTTGTAGAAGACCAAAGTTACTGGATTTATAACGGTGGTTTCTACTTGATTTCAGGGATTACACTCTTCTTAATTGCAAGTGTGGTACATCCGAGCGGCTTATTAGCACGCTTTATGGGCAATCCATTATTTGTATATATCGGACAACGCTCATATAGTTTATATTTATGGCATTTCCCAATTATCGTATTATTGCATCGCTACTTTGTAGCAGGACAAATTCCAGTATGGGTATATGTCGTAGATGTTGTTTTAACATTCATTATGGCCGAAGTGTCTTATCGTTATGTTGAAACACCATTTAGAAAACAAGGCTTTAAAATGTTGTCATTTAGAACGAAATCAAAACGTATTTGGGTTCATTGGCTGGCATTATTAGTCATTGCGATTCCGTTTGCGGTAATTTTAGCAGGTGTCTTTGATCATTACGGTAAAGATAAAACTGCGGATAAAGCGACTCAATTCAATACAAATTCAATTGATAAATATGTGGTACGCCCAGTGCCGTATGGCAAAATTGATTTCTTAGGCAATGGCGGCGGTAAGCAGCCAGAAGAACAAGTTGAAGTATACAATAAAGTGAAACCTTTATTAATCGGTGACTCTGTTATGGTTGATATTGGTGAACGCTTTAAAGAACAAGTACCGCATTCAGTCATTGATGGTAAAGTGGGACGTAATATGTACCAAGCTAAACCATTAATCGAACAAAATTACAGTCACTATAATAAAAAAGGCGACCAAGTCATTATTGAATTAGGTACGAATGGTGACTTCAATAAAGAACAATTAGATGATGTCATCGCATCATTCGGTAAAGCGGACATCTATTTAGTCAACACACGTGTGCCGCGTTCTTATGAAGGACACGTTAACCAATTGATGAAAGAAGCGGCTAAAGAACATAAAAACGTTAAACTCGTAGATTGGTATAAACGTTCTGCAGGACATCCTGAATACTTCGCATATGACGGTATTCATTTAGAATATCCAGGTGTTAAAGCATTATCTGATGAAATCATTAAAACAATGGGTCTCAGTAAAAAAGACAAATAAATAGAAACGAATACAAGAACTGAAATCAGAAAATGAATGCTGATTTCAGTTCTTTTCTTATATTTAGAGTGAGTTTGTTATAGGTAAAAGTTTTGTGGTAAAGCATATGAGGAATGATTTAAAAAGAAAAGAAAAATTTACTGAAACGAAGCGTTATAAGTTGAAAAATAAAGGGTCGATGCTCTATACTATGTATAAGGTCAAAGAAAGTCAAAGTCAAAAGGACTTGCAAGCATACTGAGTAACAGAGGTGAAGAGAATGGATGCAAATAAGATGACCTATGCCGTGCAAGAAGCGTTACAACAAGCGATTCAACTTGCACAAGACTATGAACAACAAAATGTAGAAATAGAAGCGGTGTTATTAGCTGCCTTAAAAGAAACAGATAGTTTATTTAATAGTGTATTAGAACGTGCCAATATTGATACGAGTGAGTTAGCGAACGCATATGATTCAAAATTAAAACGCCATGCGACAGTTAAAGGCGATAATATTCAATATGGTCAATATATCGGCAATGAAACCAATACGCTTTTTAATAAAGCAGAAGCTATTATGAAAGACTATGATGATGAGTTTGTATCAATGGAACATGTGTTGTTAGCAGCCATGGAAGTTGATGAGACAACTAAATCATACGTCGGAAATAAAAATGAAGTAATCAAAGAAATTATTAAGAAGATCAGAGGAGGAAATCACGTGACATCACAAAATCCAGAAGCGAACTATGAAGCACTTGAAAAATATGGTCGTGATTTAGTAGAAGAAGTCCGACAAGGAAATATGGATCCAGTTATCGGAAGAGATGAAGAAATTCGTAATACGATTCGTATCTTAAGTCGTAAAACGAAAAATAACCCTGTCTTAATCGGGGAACCAGGTGTCGGTAAAACTGCGATTGTTGAAGGATTAGCACAACGAATTGTGAAAAAAGACGTGCCGGAATCCTTATTAGATAAAACAATCTTCGAATTAGACTTAAGCGCATTAGTGGCTGGTGCAAAATACCGTGGTGAATTCGAAGAACGCTTAAAAGCAGTCTTAAAAGAAATTAAAGATGCTGACGGTCGTATTATTCTCTTTATCGACGAATTGCATATGCTAGTCGGTGCAGGTAAAACAGATGGTGCGATGGATGCAGGCAACATGTTGAAACCGATGTTAGCACGTGGTGAATTACACTGTATCGGTGCAACAACTTTAAATGAGTATCGTGAATATATTGAAAAAGACTCAGCATTAGAACGTCGTTTCCAAAAAGTAAACGTGTCTGAACCTGATGTAGAAGATACGATCTCTATTTTACGTGGATTGAAAGAACGCTATGAAGTGTATCATGGTGTACGTATTCAAGACCGTGCATTAGTTGCTGCAGCAGAATTATCAGATCGTTATATCACAGATCGTTTCTTACCAGATAAAGCAATTGACTTAGTAGACCAAGCATGTGCGACAATTCGTACAGAAATGGGTTCTAACCCAACAGAACTCGACCAAGTCAACCGTCGTGTAATGCAGTTAGAAATTGAAGAAAATGCGTTACAACATGAATCAGACAGTGTCAGTCAACAACGTTTGAAAGAACTTCAAGAAGAGCTTTCAAATGAAAAAGAAAAACAAGCAGCGTTACAATCTCGTGTAGAACAAGAAAAAGAAAAAATTGCGAAACTACAAGAAAAACGTGCAGAACTTGATGAAAGCCGTAAAGCATTAGAAGATGCTGAAAATAACTATAATCTTGAAAAAGCAGCGGAATTGCAACACGGTAAAATCCCTCAATTAGAAAAAGAATTACGTGAATTAGAAGATGCGTTCCAAGATGATCAAGTTGGTGATGAAGAACGTATTATCCGTGAAATTGTGACAGATGAAGAAATCGGAGATATCGTCAGTCAATGGACAGGTATTCCAGTTACAAAATTAGTGGAAAGTGAACGTGACAAATTACTACACTTAAACGATATCTTGCATGAACGTGTCGTAGGTCAAGATAAAGCCGTTGATTTAGTTGCAGATGCGGTTATCAGAGCACGTGCAGGTATTAAAGACCCTAATCGTCCAATCGGAAGTTTCTTATTCCTAGGACCAACAGGTGTCGGTAAAACAGAGCTTGCGAAAGCATTAGCCTCTAGCTTATTCGATTCAGAAAAACACATGATTCGTATCGACATGAGTGAGTATATGGAAAAACACTCTGTCTCTCGTTTAATTGGAGCGCCTCCAGGCTATGTAGGTCACGATGAAGGTGGTCAATTAACAGAAGCAGTGCGTCGTAATCCTTACTCAGTCATCTTATTAGATGAAGTAGAAAAAGCACACTCTGATGTCTTCAACGTGTTATTACAATTATTAGATGAAGGTCACTTAACAGATTCTAAAGGCCGTAACGTAGACTTCAAAAACACAATCATTATTATGACAAGTAACATCGGTTCGCAAATTTTACTTGAACAAGTGAAAGAAACAGGTGTAATTACAGAAGACACAGAAAAAGCAGTCATGAATAATTTAAATCAATTCTTCAAACCTGAAATCTTGAACCGTATGGATGATATTGTATTATTCCGTCCATTATCAGTAGATGACATGAGCTTGATTGTAGAAAAAATCTTAGCAGAATTGAATATCCGCTTATTAGATCAACGAATTTCAATTGAAGTGTCAGACGCAGCGAAAAAATGGTTGGGTGAAGAAGCATATGAACCGCAATTTGGTGCGCGTCCATTAAAACGTTTTGTACAACGTCAAATTGAAACGCCATTAGCACGTATGATGATTAAAGAATCATTACCAGAAGGTACAACAATTAAAGTTGACTTAGAGGATGATGGTTTACAATTTGATGTAGAAAAAGCACAAATATAATGATTAATATAAAGAAACAGCCGTATCGCATTTGATACGGCTGTTTTCATACATAAAAAAATCCAGCAAGAACTTTTGCTGGATGCGAAATGCGGGCTGTTATTGTTTACTGTCTTCTTCTGCAGCAGATGGCTTAATAGGTTTCATTAGTGCGTCTAAAGCAACGATAGCAAGTGTAAAGACAACTGCTAAAACTAATGGAAGAACCATATCTAATGTTCCGCCGCCGGCTAAACTGTTTAACACGAAGTTAACCATTTGAAGCAGCAAAACAGACCAGAATAGTACCATAATGTATTTCATCTGTTGTGCCTCCATATTTCATCTTTAGTTCAATTATAAAATAGAGTGATTGCTTTGTATAGTGAAATCAGGAAATTCGACACAAGAGCCAAGTTGTAGAAGATGAAACAACATCACATTTATTGTGATACGCGCGTTCAAATATTATAATAGTGTAAGCAATGTCATGATGGATACGAATAAAGCACTTGTATTCAAAAAGTAGAATATGATAAATTAATACCTGGTATTAAAATTATTTTTAAGAAGGTGTAGAACCATGAATGTGGGTATTAAAGGTTTTGGAACTTACGTTCCAGAAAAAGTAGTAGACAATGCCTATTTTGAATCGTTTTTAGAAACATCTGATGAATGGATTTCTAAAATGACTGGAATCAAAGAACGTAGATGGGCAGGCGAAGACGAAGAAACATCAGATCTTGCTTATGAAGCAAGTGTGAAAGCAATTGAAGATGCAGGAATTAAACCTGAAGATATAGATATGGTAATTGTCGCAACATCAACAGGAGACTTCCCGTTTCCAACTGTAGCAAATATGTTGCAAGACCGTTTAGGTTTAGGAAAAGTTGCGACGATGGATCAATTAGCAGCATGTTCAGGATTTATGTATTCCTTGATTACTGCCAAACAGTACATACAGTCAGGTGACTATCATAATATTTTAGTAGTCGGTGTGGATAAACTTTCTAAAATTACTGATTTAACAGATCGTTCGACTGCTATTTTATTCGGTGATGGTGCAGGTGCAGCAGTAATCGGTGAAGTATCTGAAGGACATGGTATCTTAAGCTATGAAATGGGTTCTGACGGCAGTGGCGGCAAGTATTTATACTTGAACCACGATAACGGCAAAATCTTTATGAATGGTCGTGAAGTGTTTAAATTTGCGGTTCGTATTATGGGAGAAGCTTCTCGTAATGTAGTGGATAAAGCCGGATTAACTGCTGATGATGTCGATATGTTCGTACCGCATCAAGCGAACATCAGAATCATGGAATCTGCTCGTGAACGCTTAGGTATTCCAAAAGAAAAAATGAGTGTATCAGTAGATAGATTCGGCAATACTTCAGCGGCTTCTATTCCGTTAAGTATTGGACAAGAACTCGAAAACGGCAGAATTAAAGACGGCGATGTCTTAGTGCTAGTCGGTTTCGGCGGCGGCCTGACTTGGGGCGCAATTACATTAAGATGGGGAAAATAGGAGGATAAGGTATGAGCAAAGAGCAACGCGTTGTAATTACAGGAATTGGCGCATTATCTCCATTAGGAAATGATGCAGAAACGTCATGGGAAAACGCTTTAAAAGGTGTTAACGGAATTGATGAGATTACTCGTATTGACACATCTGATTACAATGTTCATTTAGGCGGAGAATTAAAAGACTTCAATGTTGAAGATTATATCGATAGAAAAGAAGCACGTCGTATGGATCGTTTCACACAGTATGCGGTAGTAGCGGCACGTGAAGCGGTACAAGATGCGAAGTTGGATATTAATGATAAAACAGCTGACAGAATCGGTGTATGGATTGGTTCAGGTATCGGAGGCATGGAAACTTTCGAAGTGGCACATAGCCAATTGTTAAATCGTGGACCACGCCGTGTCAGTCCGTTCTTCGTACCAATGTTGATTCCTGATATGGCAACAGGCCAAGTATCAATTGATTTAGGTGCTAAAGGACCAAACGGTTCAACAGTGACAGCTTGTGCAACAGGTACTAACTCAATTGGTGAAGCATTTAAAATTATCCAACGCGGTGATGCAGATGCGATGGTAACTGGCGGTAGTGAAGCGCCGATTACACATATGGCAATTGCTGGATTCAGCGCAAGCCGTGCGTTATCTACAAACAATGACAAAGAAACAGCATGTCGTCCATTCCAAGAAGGCCGTGATGGCTTCGTAATGGGTGAAGGTGCAGGTATCGTAGTGCTTGAGTCGTTAGAATCAGCACAAGCACGTGGTGCGAAAAT
The DNA here is from genome assembly GCF_025561465.1 of Staphylococcus simulans. NCBI lineage: Bacteria > Bacillati > Bacillota > Bacilli > Caryophanales > Staphylococcaceae > Staphylococcus > Staphylococcus simulans. The sequence goes on along the minus strand of NZ_CP095100.1, from coordinate 2,001,169 downwards.
TTACGCTGAAATCGTTGGTTATGGCTCAACAGGTGATGCGTATCATATCACTGCACCAGCGCCTGAAGGTGAAGGCGGTTCTCGCGCAATGAAAGCTGCGATGGATGATGCAGGTATCGAACCGAAAGATGTACAATACTTAAACGCACATGGTACAAGTACACCAGTAGGTGACTTGACTGAAGTTCTTGCGATTAAAAATACATTCGGAGATGCTGCGAAAAACTTAAAAGTCAGCTCAACTAAATCAATGACTGGCCACTTATTAGGTGCTACAGGTGGTTTAGAAGCTATCTTCTCAGCACTTTCTATTCGTGATAGTAAAGTTGCGCCAACAATCCATGCGGTAACACCAGATCCTGAATGTGATTTAGACTTCGTGCCAAATGAAGCACAAGACTTAGACATCACATATGCGATGAGTAACAGTTTAGGTTTCGGTGGTCATAACGCAGTTTTAGTATTGAAAAAATTTGAAGACTAATTTTAAATAGACCTAAAAATAAGCCAGATGTTTGGATTCTAAATCAGAGTCCAAACATCTGGCTTTTGTCTTTCCTGAAAATACAATTGTATTTTATGCAGGAGCATTCATATTGAATATACAGATGCGATAGTGTAACAAAACGAATGGATTTTTCAGGTTTAATATACAAAAAGACATGCGATTATTACTATATTTCACTGAAAACCCTACAATGAACGTATTAAATTAATAAAAAATACAAAAAATAGATAAATAACTTATGTTAAATTTTCTTGTTTAGTACTAAAAATTTAGATTTTGTCGATGATGTATAATATGTGAAAAGTTTCCTTTGTATATCCTGAATAGACAATTGAAATTAAGTGTGGTAAATAAAACTAGCAATTAAATAGGTAGAAAAAAACGGCAAAGTGAAATCACTCTGCCGTTTTTTTGTGGTTAAAAAGTGAAAGTCGCCAGCAAACATAAAATGACATAAACCACATTGACTAAAGTTAAATAGATCGTCCAACGTTCTACAATATAGACCTCTCTTTTAACTTGTTTAGGATTAATAAATTCATCATCAACATGTGCTTTACGATGTTTGGCACTAGACATTTGGTAGCGCAAACGCCTGAAACCATAGCTTGTCGCATCAAAGATACCATCTTGAACTAAGATGAAAACGAAGCCGACAATAAAAAGCAACATACTGACAATGAATAAAATGTCGATAAATTGAGTCCACGTATGTTCGCGAAACAGCCAAATAATCAAACTTAAAACAGGTGAGAATATTGTCCAGAAAATCCATCGGAAATGTTTATTCATATCACGATTACCTCTCGATTCATTAAAAATTTAAAAGTAATTCATCAGCATTTATTTAGTAATAACTATAAAGTTTTTTTAATAGAAATACAAGAAACAAAAAGCACGTAATCTATTGATATTGCTATATTTGTTACACATGTGTGACGGAACTTTTTGTTATAACATTTAAATTATTCAAAAAATTGTGTTGATTTTAAATGTAAAGTACCGATATACTAATATTAAAATATTTCTGATAATTAGAAGGGAATGTTTAATTTGAATCTATAAGGGGGATTGTCAATGCTTAGATATATATTCAAGCGTTTTGGGTACATGCTTATTTCTTTGTTTATCATTATGACTATCACTTTCTTCTTAATGAAATTGATGCCAGGTTCACCGTTTAATGATGCAAAGTTAAGCGCAGATCAAAAGGAGATTTTGAACGAGACCTACGGTTTGAATGATCCAGTCATTGTACAATATTTGCACTACTTAAAGAACGTAGTCACAGGAGATTTTGGGGTTTCATTCCAATATCATAACCAACCAGTGTGGGATTTAATTCAACCTCGTTTGATTCCGTCAATTGAAATGGGACTTGCGGCGATGGTCATCGGGATTGTTTTAGGATTGATTTTGGGTGTTGCAGCAGCAACAAAACAAAATACATGGGTGGATTACTCAGCGACAGTTATTTCAGTTATCGCTGTTTCAGTACCATCATTCGTATTAGCAGTATTATTACAATATGTGTTCTCAGTAAGATTAAGATGGTTCCCAGTAGCAGGTTGGGAAGGTATTTCAACAGCTATTCTGCCATCACTCGCACTTTCAGCAGGCGTACTTGCGACAGTCGCACGATACATACGAGAGGAAATGATCGAAGTGCTGAGTTCTGATTATATTTTACTTGCGAGAGCCAAAGGGAATTCAATGATGCGTGTGCTATTTGGCCATGCATTACGAAATGCATTGATTCCAGTTATCACAATCATCGTGCCGATGTTAGCTGGAATTTTAACAGGGACACTTACAATCGAGAATATCTTCGGGGTTCCAGGACTAGGGGATCAGTTCGTAAGATCGATTCAAACGAATGACTTCTCTGTCATTATGGCAACCACTCTTTTATTCAGTACGTTATTCATCGTATCGATTTTCATAGTGGATATTTTATATGGAATTATCGATCCGCGTATTAGGATACAAGGAGGTAAGAAATAATGGCAGAAGACAAAAAACAACACTTGCATGGAGATTACTCCAATGCAACGTTATCACATACGACAGATGGCGAGAACGCGCCTGACTTTATCTTAGTAGAACAAGATATTGATAAAGAACCAGAAATTCAACGTGAAAGTAAAAACTTCTGGCAAGATGCTTGGAGCCAATTAAGACGAAATAAACTTGCAGTAGTCGGGATGATCGGATTAATTTTAATCATCATCATGGCACTTGTCGGTCCTTTAATCAGCAGCCATGATTATGCTGAACAAGATGTAGACCGCAGAAACTTACCAGCAAAAATACCTGTCTTAGACAAAATACCTTTCTTACCGTTTGACGGTGTAGGTGCAGATGGCAAAGACGCATATAAAGAAGCTGGTGTGAAAGAGAACTTCTGGTTTGGGACAGACCAATTAGGTCGTGACTTATGGTCACGTACTTGGCAAGGTGCACAAGTATCATTATTCATCGGTGTTGTTGCCGCCGCATTAGATATCTTTATCGGTGTAGTTTACGGGGCAATATCCGGATTCTTTGGAGGACGAACTGATGACGTCATGCAGCGGATTATAGAAATCATCGCTTCTATTCCGAACTTGATTGTCGTAATTTTATTCGTATTGATTTTCGAACCTTCAATTTGGACAATTATTTTAGCAATGGCCATTACAGGATGGATTGGCATGAGCCGTGTTGTTCGTGGTGAGTTCTTAAAATTAAAAGGACAAGAATTCGTATTAGCATCACGTACATTAGGGGCTTCTAAAGGGAAATTGATTTTCCGTCATATTTTACCAAATACATTAGGAGCAATTGTTGTAACTTCAATGTTCACAGTACCAAGTGCAATTTTCTTCGAAGCATTCTTAAGCTTCATCGGTATCGGTGTACCAGCACCTAAAACATCACTTGGTTCATTAGTAAATGACGGACGTGCGATGTTATTGATTCATCCACATGAATTATTTATTCCAGCATTGATTTTAAGTTTATTGATTTTATTCTTCTACTTATTCAGTGATGGATTACGTGATGCATTCGATCCGAAAATGCGTAAATAAGGGAGGCAAAAAGGATGTCAGATAAAATATTAGAAGTAAACGACTTGCATGTCTCCTTTGATATTGATGCTGGAGAAGTGCAAGCTGTACGTGGTGTAGACTTTTATTTGAGAAAGGGAGAAACCCTTGCGATTGTAGGTGAATCAGGTTCTGGTAAATCAGTGACAACGAAAGCACTGACAAAACTCTTCCAAGGAGATGCTGGCCGAATTAAAAAAGGCGAAATTTTATTCTTAGGTGAAGACTTAGCACAAAAACCTGAAAAAGAATTAATCAAATTAAGAGGTAAAGACATCTCTATGATTTTCCAAGATCCGATGACGTCGTTAAATCCAACGATGCAAATAGGTAAACAAGTGATGGAACCTCTGATTAAACATCGTAACTATAGTAAATCACAAGCGAAAAAACGTGCGCTAGAGATTTTAGAAATGGTAGGTTTACCAAACGCGAAACAACGCTTTAAAGCTTATCCTCACCAATTCTCAGGTGGGCAAAGACAACGTATTGTCATTGCGACAGCACTCGCATGTGAACCAAAAGTATTAATCGCAGATGAACCGACAACAGCATTAGACGTGACAATGCAAGCACAAATTTTAGACTTGATGAAACGTCTGCAACAAAAAATTGATACATCAATTATTTTCATTACGCATGACTTAGGTGTCGTCGCAAATATCGCAGACCGTGTTGCAGTTATGTACGGTGGACAAATGATTGAAAGAGGAGAAATTGATGAAATATTCTATGACCCTCAACATCCATATACTTGGGGACTGTTATCTTCAATGCCTGACTTAGAAACAGGTAATGATATTGAATTAACAGCAATCCCAGGAACACCGCCAGACTTACTGCACCCACCAAAAGGAGATGCATTCGCACCACGAAGTCAATATGCGTTAGATATCGACTTTGAAGAAGAGCCGCCATGGTTCAAAGTATCACCGACACACTTTGTGAAATCATGGTTGTTAGATGAAAGAGCGCCGAAAGTTGAACCGCCAGAGCTTGTGAAACAACGTCAAAGAAAAATGGCGAATAAGTTTGATAAACCACAACGACAAGAGGGGGTGGCGTTCAATGAAGGATAATCGTGAACAAAAATTTAACGAATCAAATACAGCGCTAGAGCAACAAAAAAATATTGAACAAGAACAAAGGGAAACAGCTGAACAACGTCATCAAGAACCGTCACAAGAAGTATTGCTTGAAGTTAATAACTTAAAACAATACTTTAATGTCGGAAAGCGTAATGAAGTTCGTGCTGTTGAAGGTATTTCATTCAAGATATTCAAAGGGGAAACATTCGGCTTAGTAGGAGAATCTGGTTGCGGGAAGTCAACCACTGGTAAAGCCTTAATTAAGTTGAATGATGCGACAGCTGGAGAAGTTTATTACGAAGGGGTTAACATACAAGATATTAAAAAGCGTAAAGATATGTTGAAATTCAATAAGAAAATCCAAATGATTTTCCAAGATCCATACGCTTCATTGAACCCGAGATTAAAAGTGATGGATATCGTTGCAGAAGGTATTGATATTCATAAATTAGCAAAGAATACGAAAGATCGTAAAAAACGCGTATATGACTTATTAGAAACAGTAGGTTTAAATAAAGAACACGCGAACCGTTATCCGCATGAGTTCTCTGGTGGACAAAGACAACGTATCGGTATTGCACGTGCTTTGGCAGTTGAACCAGAATTCATCATCGCAGATGAACCGATTTCAGCGCTAGACGTTTCAATTCAAGCACAAGTGGTCAACTTATTGTTGAAACTTCAACGTGAGAAAGGTATTACTTTCTTATTCATTGCCCATGACCTATCTATGGTGAAGTATATTTCAGATAGAATTGCGGTTATGCATTTCGGTAAAATTGTAGAATTAGGGACTGCGGATGAAATCTATAATCATCCTTTACATCCTTACACACAATCTTTGCTATCAGCAGTACCTCAACCAGATCCTGAAAGTGAACGTACAAGAACACGTATTGTCTATAAAGAAGATGCTGAAAAGAATGATGAACGTTCATTACAAGAAATCAATCCAGGACATTATGTCTTTGTGACAGATGAGGAAGCGCAAGAATTAAAACAAAGATTACAACAAACAGTGTAAGGGGGATAAAGCGATGAAGAAAAAATTAATTTCATTAGCCATGATGCTTGCTGCAGCAGCCCTCATACTCAGTGGGTGCAGTCAAGGCGGCGGTATTTATGATGATAAAGGGCAAGTTTATCGTTCAGTATTATCACAAGATATGAGTACACTAGATACAGTGCTTGCGACAGATACAGTTTCATTTAATGTTTATAATCAAGTTTATGAAGGGTTATATTCATTAGATGAAAAAGACCAAGCGATTCCAGCAATTGCTAAAAAAATGCCGAAGAAAAGTAATGGCGGTAAAACTTTAACAATTGAAATGAGAAAAGATGCAAAATGGTCTAATGGTGATCCAGTAACTGCGAATGACTTTGTGTTTGCATGGAAAAAGGCACTTAAACCTGAAACGGCTTCTGAGTATGCATATATTATGTATGACTTGAAGAACGCACAAAAGATTAACGAAGGCAAAATGTCTCCGGATAAATTAGGCGTTAAAGCTTTAGATAAACATACACTTCAAATTGAATTAACTAAGCCATTACCTTATTTCGACCAAATGCTTGCGTTTGGTACATACATGCCGCAAAATGAAAAAGTTGCGAAAAAGTATGGTAAAAAATATGGAACAACTGCTGATAAAGCTGTCTATAACGGACCTTTTGAATTAACAGACTGGAAAGTTGAAGACAAAATTTTAATGAAAAAGAACGACAAGTATTGGGATAAAAAAGCAGTCAAGCTTGATAAAATCAGCTTTAAGGTTTTAAAAGACCAACAAGCAGGTGCATCATTATATGACACTGGTTCTGTAGATAATACTGGTATTACATCAGAACAAGTGGAAAAATATAAAGATAGTCCCGCACTCTTTAAACGCTTAAAAGCTTCAACGTTCTTCTTGAAACTCAATGAAAAAGAACAAAAAGAATTCAAAAACAAAGATATGCGTTATGCAGTAGCACAATCTATTAATAAAAAAGCATACGTAGATAATGTTTTAGGAGATGGTTCTAAACCATTTGATGGCTTTACAGCGAAAAAGACAGCTTTATTACCTGACGGCAAAGATTATGCGACGACTGTAAAATCACCGCTTAAGTTTAATCCAAAAGAAGCCAAAGCTCATCTTGAGAAAGCGAAAAAAGCTTTAGGCAAGGATGAATTCACATTCACATTAAATACTGAAGATACACCAAGTTCTAAAATTTCAGCGCAATTTATTAAGTCGCAAATTGAAAAGAACTTACCTGGTGTCACAGTTAATATTAAACAATTACCATTCAAACAGCGTGTTACAGCAGAGTTGACAATGAACTATTCTATGTCACTCTCAGGTTGGGGACCTGACTATCCAGACCCAATGACATTCTTAGATACGATGACAACTGGTAACGCGCAAAACAATACTGACTGGAGTAGTAAAGAATATGATAATATGCTGAAAGAAGCAAACAGTTCTTTATTAAAACAACCAGAAAAACGTATCGATAAATTAAGAGAAGCGGAAGAGTTAATGTTAGGAGAAGCACCAGTTGCGCCGATTTACCAACAAGGTGCTGCTAGTTTACGTAATCCACAACTGAAAGGGATTGTGTATCACCAAATCGGTGGTGAAACTACATTAAAACACGCTTATATCGATAAGAGTATCGATAGAGAAACAGGTAAGAAAAAGAAAGACAAAGAGTAATAAACAAAGGGATAATTTTTCACACAATAAGGGGATTTAAATATTGAAACACGGTCAGTTTTGGCCGTGTTTTTCTTTATGCATAATTTAAGAAAATCGTAGTCTTTGACTTTATGTACGCTTAACCCTAGCATGACAAGTAAGAGAGACAAGAACAGGAGAGGGTTATATGTTGCCGGTCAGTATATTAGACCAAACGCCCATTACTAAAAATCAAACGTCACAAGAAGCTTTAAAACAAACGATAGAACTTGCGCAACTTGCAGATCAATTAGGATATACACGTTATTTAGTCGCAGAACATCATAATTTGAAAGATGTGATTGGAACATCTCCAGAAATCTTAACGATGCATTTATTGAATCAAACTAAAGACTTACGCATAGGTTCTGGCGGAGTTATGTTGCAGCATTATCATCCGCTTAAAATAATCGAACAATTTCATTTAATGGATGAATTATCTAACCATCGTGTAGATTTGGCGGTAGGAAAAGCACCAGGAGGATATCCTAAGGTAACTGAAATCTTAAAAGAAGAGTTGAAAGAGCACTACTTTTCATTTGATGAAAAATTTGAGATATTGAATCGCTTGAACACTCAAAATTTTGATAATACATCTAAATACGCAGGATTAAAAACGGCCAAACGTCAAAGTGAGACCTCAAGTGTACCTGTATATTTACTGGGCACGAGTTTAAATTCAGTAATACAAGCTGCAGAAGCTAAAGTTGGTGTCATCTATGCATTCTTTATTAACGCTGAACAAGAAGCGCTAGAGGAGGCTTTAGAGGCTTATAAATCACGCTTCCCAGAAGGACGCTTTATTGTAAGTATACCCGCTATGGTTACAGCAGTTGGTGATAATCAATTACCATTTCGATTTTCACAACGTCATTTTGAATTGATTTCTAAAGATGGCAGACGCACGGTTTTAAATACTAAAGCACAAGTTGATGATTATTTATCACAAACTGATGAAACATTTGAAGTGACAGAAAAACGTATGCATATTATTAGTGGAAATAAGGAAGAAGTCCAAAGCAAGTTAGATGAAATTAATAGGAAGCATATGATTGATGAGTGGATGTTGCACATGCCGATTCCAAATCATAAATTGCGTATGAATACAGTAAGACAACTTGCACCAACAAACTAGAAAAAAGGAGCGCTAAGCGTGAATGATACTATAAAAATAACTTCAGCATCACGTGATTTTGATCAAGCTGGACATTTAAGCTATGTCGCGATTGGTGATATGTGTCATGCGATGTTAGGGAGTCAGAATGACCGATTAATTGAACACTATATGCAGAAAATGTATCGCAAGAAAAAGAATCGCTTCAGCTATGAACATACACTTCAAGCAACGATTAATGATAAAGTAGCAGGGTTGATGACATGTATGCCATATCGTGACTTAGAACGAAGTTTAGTTTCGACAGTCATTCAAATTGCTTTGTTAAAACACATTTTTGTGTTTCCGCATATTTTGAATTATTATCAATCTATCTTGTCATTAATTCGTATGCAAGAGGGTGAAGATGATGAGTATCATGTCAGTATGTTATCTGTTTCATCCGAGTTTCAACGTAGAGGTGTCGGACAAGCTTTGTTGGAAGAAGCGGAACATAAAGCTAAAGCAGCAGGATTTAATAAGATTTCACTAACTGTAAATCAAATCAATTACAAAGCAAATGCCTTATATCAAAAGTTAGGTTATGAAAAAGTGGGTGAAGCAAAGGCCTCAATGATTACATTAAATAGAATGAGAAAACACTTAACTTAATAACATAACTATGACTTTTAAAATGTGATACCGCACATTGACTTGTATAATAGATTGTTGAATGTTAGTATAAAAATGTAAATTAAATATCTCATTGCTAGGGGTGCCGAAATGGCTGAAAGATATACCATCAACCCTTTGAACCTGATCTAGTTAGTACTAGCGTAGGGAAGCGTACATAGATGATTAAGAAACAGAAATTCAATATGACGATAGATGGACATAGAGATATGTTTATTTTTAGTTGTATATGTATAAAATCCTTACGCATTCATAAAATTATGAATGCGTTTTCTTATTTGTCTTGTCTTGATGTTTTATAGGCCTCCTAGCAATGATGCAGGGAGGAATTATTTTATGAAACAAGAAGAAATTGAATTGAAAAAAGGTTTTCCAGCAAGCAGACGTGTCTTTAAACAAGGGGCAGATGAAGATATTCGTGTGCCGTTTCGTGAAATTGAACTCAGTGATACGGTGACAGATTACAGCACACAAAAGAACGAACCTTTTACAGTGTATGATACAGCGGGTGTATATCACGAAGAAGGTTATGAAGTAGACGTCCAAAAAGGTATTCCGAAATTACGTTCTAACTGGATTGAAGCGCGTGAAGATGTAGAAGCATATGAAGGACGTAAGGTGCAATCGATTGATAATGGCTTTAAAAAAGAAGGTCATCATAAATTCGTTGAAACGCCATTTAAATATCAGCCTAAACGTGCACAAGAAGGTAAACGTGTGACACAAATGTATTATGCAAAACAAGGTATCATCACAAAAGAAATGAAATTTGTGGCTGCGCGTGAAGGTGTCGAACCAGAATTTGTCAGAGATGAAATTGCGAGAGGTCGCGCAATTATTCCTAATAACGTGAACCATCCTGAATCTGAACCGATGATTATTGGTAAAAACTTCCAAGTAAAAATTAATGCGAATATCGGTAATTCTGCAGTGTCTTCATCGATTGAAGCGGAAATTGAAAAATTAGTATGGGCCACACACTGGGGTGCAGATACAATTATGGATTTATCTACAGGTAAAAACATTCATGCGACACGTGAATATTTATTAAGAAATTCACCTGTTCCTGTAGGTACAGTTCCAATTTATCAAGCATTGGAAAAAGTGAATGGTATTGCGGAAGATTTAACATGGGAAATCTATCGTGACACATTAATTGAACAAGCAGAACAAGGTGTAGACTACTTTACTATCCATGCAGGTGTATTACTACGTTATGTTCCATTAACTGTTGATCGTTTAACAGGCATTGTTTCCCGTGGAGGTTCTATTATGGCGCAATGGTGTTTAGCGCATCACGAAGAAAGCTTCTTATATGAACACTTTGATGATATTTGTGAAATCTTAAATCGTTATGATATTGCGGTCTCTTTAGGAGATGGATTAAGACCAGGTTCAATTTATGATGCGAACGATGAAAGCCAAATTTCAGAATTAAAAACATTAGGTGAATTAACAGATATCGCTTGGAAACATGATGTTCAAGTTATGATTGAAGGTCCAGGACATATTCCAATGCATAAAATCAAAGAAAACCAAGATTTAGCAGATTTTTACTGTAAAGAAGCACCGTTCTATACATTAGGACCACTTACAACAGACATCGCACCAGCTTATGACCATATCACATCTGCCATCGGAGCAGCACAAATCGCAAGTCATGGTACCGCAATGCTTTGTTATGTTACACCTAAAGAACATTTAGGTTTACCAAATAAAGACGATGTACGTGAAGGTGTAATTACTTATAAAATTGCAGCACATGCGGCAGATTTAGCGAAAGGCTTGAAAGGTGCATCAGAACGTGATGATGCAATTAGTAAAGCACGTTTTGAATTCCGTTGGATTGACCAATTCAATTTATCTTTAGATCCAGAGCGTGCGCGTGAATATCATGATGAAACCTTACCAAAAGAGTCAGCAAAAGTTGCACACTTCTGTAGTATGTGCGGACCTAAATTCTGTTCAATGCGTATTTCTCATGATTTACGTCAACATCATTTTGATGAGCAAGAAAGACAAGATGCGATGAAAGAAAAAGCGAAAGATTTTGTAGAACAAGGCAGTAAGATTTATCAATAATTAGAAGCAAACTAATAAAAATAGCACCAGTACAAGAAAATTAATGTACTGGTGCTGTTTTTTACTTATAGCGCATGGAAAACCGCAATAAAAACTGTACCGATATAAAAAGTCAAACTCGCGTAAATCCAAAAGTAATTCGTACCGATAGATTCAGCACGTTGTTGAGCATTATGAAAGAACGGAAGGTTACCGTTTTTAATCAATGAAACACCCACAAAGAATGCAAAAACGATAAAGGAACCAATAAATAAAATTGTGTTAATAACCATATCGTAATGTACAAAAAGACTATACCCCACATAAATCGTTGCTGCGATACAAGCTACTGTTCTTATTATTGTAGAAAGCATGTGCTACACCTCTCATTCATCTTATATCGTTATTATATAACATTTAAGTTAATAGAGGTATTACTATTTAGATTGTTCAAGGTTTAAAAAGAGGCAAATAGAAACCGTATACTCAAGAGAAGAATATACGGCTTAAAATACTATTTATCTTTTGCGTTTACGGCCTAAGCCCATCGCATTTTCCATTTTTTGTAATGTACGTGAAGAAGCTTTAATAGCTTTGTCTCGACCAAGATCTAAGATTTCATCTAGTTTATCTGAATGGTAGTAATCGTTATAGCGTTCTTGGAATTCTGTTAAGAAGTTTTTAACGACTTCTGCTAAATCACCTTTAAAGTCGCCATAGCCTTTACCTTCATAACGTTTTTCAAGGTCTGAGAATGATTCGTCAGTTAGGCTTGAATAAATAGAAAGAAGGTTGCTGATACCTGGTTTATTATCTTTGTCATATTTAATGATACCATCTGAGTCAGTTACAGCACTTTTGATTTTTTTAGCTGCTGTATTTGGATTATCTAATAAAGAGATGTAGTTTTTCGTATTATCATCACTTTTACTCATTTTTTTAGTAGGGTCTTGCAGACTCATGACACGACCACCGATTTTCGGCATACGTACTTCTGGTTTTACTAAGACATCGTTGTAGCGGCTGTTGAAGCGGTCTACAAGATTTCTTGTTAATTCAAGATGTTGTTTTTGGTCTTCGCCGACAGGTACGATATTCGTATTGTAAAGTACGATATCAGCTGCCATAAGTGGCGGATAAGTTAAAAGACCAGCAGGGATACCTTCTGTTTGTTTAGATGATTTATCTTTGAATTGTGTCATACGTTCTAATTCGCCTACAGAAGAAATAGTTGTCAGCATCCATCCTGCTTGAACGTGTGCAGGAACCTCTGATTGAATAAATAATGTTGATTTTTCTGGGTCGATTCCTGATGCTAAGTAAATTGCGGCTAATTGACGGATGCGCTCACGCAATTTCAGTCTGTCCTGCGGTACTGTAATCGCATGTTGATCTACGATGCAGAAGAAACAATTATAATCATCTTGGACTTCACTGAATTGTTTAAGTGCACCGATGTAGTTGCCTAATGTTGGAATTCCACTTGGTTGAATTCCTGAAAATAGAGTTTCCATTTAAGATGCCCACTTTCTTACGTAATATAGTAATGGTTTCATTATAGCAGTATTTTAAATATTTGTAATGTGTGTTAAAATATAGATGTAGCTAAATTTTTAACCTCATACCCGTGTGGCATTTTATATTCAAAATATTGAAAAGCTATCGTCATTTTAGCTATTCGATCTCAAGAATTCGGTATGTTTTAAATTTTCTATAAATAATCCCTTTTTTCTCATTTAATTTTAATGTTGAAAGGGTATACTTTAATCATAGAGTTAAGAGAAGGAAATTTTAACGTGTAGACAAAGTTTAAGTTGAAAGTAACACGAGTTATTTGGACATAGATGAGTACTGCGTTTTGATTTTAGATAAATTCCTTAACTAAATCAACAAAATCAATGAATTTAATTCATGATAAATAGGAGAGTGAGATGTATGGTAACACTATTCACATCACCAAGCTGCACATCTTGCCGTAAAGCGAAAGCATGGTTACAAGAACATGACATTCCGTATACGGAGCGTAACATTTTTTCAGAACACTTAACAATTGATGAAATTAAACAAATCTTAAAAATGACAGAAGACGGAACAGACGAAATTATTTCAACTCGTTCTAAAACATATCAAAAACTAAACGTGGACATTGATTCATTACCACTACAAGAATTATATACAATTATTCAAGATAACCCAGGCTTATTACGCCGTCCGATTATCTTAGATGAAAAACGTTTACAAGTTGGTTATAACGAAGATGAAATTCGTCGTTTCTTACCAAGAAAAGTGCGTACGTTCCAACTACAAGAAGCGCAACGTATGGTAGACTTATAGGATTTAAAATCCAATTAAATGAATGTGAGGGGCTGCAGTGCAAAAGTACTGTGGCTTTTTGCATGTAATAAAAAAGATCAACTACTGATATAAGTAGTTTTTATAGAGTGTTTTCAGGGAATATGTTATTATAATAGGCCAACGGTAGAGCAGTTATGCCTTTATAAACAAATAAATTGTAATTTGCACACCGTTTTTATACAATATGGGTACTATTCTAGGTTGTCGACAAAGTAGACGCTGCCTAGACTCTAGAAAAGTTTGTCTAAAGTCTAGATATTGCTATTCATCGACTGTAAGGAGTGAGATGATATGAGAATAGAGCGCGTAGATGATACAACTGTTAAACTTTTCATAACGTATGGTGACATTGAAGCAAGAGGTTTCAAAAGAGAAGACTTATGGACAAACCGTCAACGTGGTGAAGAATTCTTCTGGTCAATGATGGAAGAAATCAATGAAGAAGAAGACTTTGTAGTTGAAGGTCCATTATGGATTCAAGTACATGCTTTTGAAAAAGGTGTGGAAGTCACTATTTCTAAATCTAAAAACGAAGAAATGATGAACTTAAATGATGATAGTATGAACAGTGAATTCGATTGTCAATTAAACGAATTGCTTGAACAGACTTTCGAAGAAGAACATGAAGAAGCTGAACAAAAACAGCAATCACGTTCAAATCGCTCTCAAGCAAGAGATCGTTTCCAACAACCACGTCGTACTAATGGTCGTTTAGTTATTGTTAAATTTGAAGATTTAGAATCTGTCATTGATTATGCACATCACCATAATCAACCAACTGATGACTTTGAAGATTTATTATATATGTTGAATAACGAATATTATTATGCAATTCATTTTGATGACAGCGTAGTAGAAGAAACAATCAATGACTTCTACAGTCAATTGTTAGAATTTGCAACGCCAAGTGATCATTCTGAAGTTTATTTAAATGACTACGGTAAAATCATTATGAGCCATAATGTAACTGCACAAGTACGTCGTTTCTTTAACGATACAACAGAAGCATAATATAAATTTAATTGATTAAGCCTGTCCTTGTTGGACAGGTTTTTTCTATTTCCTGGGAAATGGAATGACAACATTGAGGTGTAGAAGTTTTGTTTTGAATTTGTATTGTTTCTTCTATACAAGTTAATAGAGGTAATGACGTGCAAAATAAACGAAATAATGAGAAAATCTATGTATTGACATTAGCATAAGAGGAGGCTTTTTTTATGAGTCAACAATTAACAAGAGAACAACAAGAACAAAAATATCCTGAGTATACTTGGGATCTAACAACAATCTTTGAAAGCGATGAAGCATTTGAAGCAGCGTTTAAAGAAGTAGAAGGCTATTTAGGTGCTGAAGAGAAATTCAAAGGGCACTTAGGGGACAGCGCTGAAACGCTATATGAAGCATTAGCTTTAGAAGATAAAATTGAAACTGAACTTGAAAAGGTCTATGTCTATGCACACTTAAAACAAGACCAAGATACAGGCAACGATAAATATACTGGCTATGAAGCTCGCGCGCATCAACTTGCGATTAAATTAAGCTCAAGCTGGAGTTTCTTAGTACCTGAAATCTTACAAATTGATGAAGAGACAATTCAAAAATTCATCGATGAAAATAAAGACTTAGAACGTTATGCCTTTGATTTAAAATTAATCAATGAAGAACGTCCGCATGTCTTAAGTGCAGATAAAGAAAAATTATTAACAGAAGCGCAAGATGCTTTATCAACACCATCTAACGTATATGGTATGTTCAGTAACGCAGATTTAGAATTTGAAGATGCGGTAGATAAAGATGGTAATAAACACCCATTAACTCAAGGTACGTTTATTAAATATTTAGAATCTGATGATCGTGAACTTCGTCGTTCAGCATTCAGAAACTTATATAAAGCTTATGGTGCTTACAACAATACTTTAGCGGCGACATTAACAGGTGAAGTGAAAAAACATGTGTTCAATGCGCGTACACACAATTATAAAACTGCTCGTGAAAAAGCTTTAAGCAACAACCATATTCCTGAAGCAGTTTATGATAACTTAGTTAAAACAGTACACAAATATCTGCCATTATTACATCGTTACACTCAATTACGTAAAGATGTTTTAGGTTTAGAAGATATGAAAATGTATGACCTCTACACACCATTAGTGAAAGATATCAAATTTGAAATGCCTTATGATGAAGCTGTGGAATGGATGTTAAAAGCTTTAGAACCAATGGGTGATGAATATTTAGATGTCGTTAAAGAAGGTTTAAATAATCGTTGGGTCGATGTGTATGAAAACAAAGGTAAACGCTCAGGCGGTTATTCTTCAGGTGCACATTTAACAAACCCATTCATCTTATTAAACTGGTCAGATACAGTCTCAGACTTATTTACATTGATTCATGAGTTTGGTCACTCAACGCATAGCTACTTCAGCAGAAAATTCCAACCATCTAATCATAGTGATTACTCAATCTTCGTCGCAGAAGTTGCTTCTACAACAAACGAAGCATTGTTGAGTGATTATATGGAGAAAAATTTAGATGATGAGCGCAGATTGCTCTTATTAAACCAAGAATTAGAACGTTTCCGTGCGACATTATTCCGTCAAACAATGTTCGCAGAGTTCGAGCATAAAATTCACCAAATTGAAGAAGCAGGGGAACCACTAACTGCAAATCGCATGAATGAAGAATATGCGAAATTAAATCGTGAATACTTCGGTGATATTGTAGAAACTGATGAAGATATCAGTAAAGAATGGTCACGTATTCCGCACTTCTATATGAATTATTATGTTTATCAATATGCGACAGGTTACAGTGCAGCACAAAGTTTAAGTTATCAAATCTTAAATGAAGGTAAACCTGCAGTAGATCGTTATATCAATGAATTCTTGAAAAAAGGAAGCTCTAATTATCCGATTGAAATCTTAAAAAATGCAGGTGTAGATATGACAACACCAGAACCAATCGAACAAGCATGTAAAATGTTTGAACAGAAATTAGATGAATTTGAAAAACTAATTAAAGCGTAAAGTTTGTGAAATCGTTTACAATATGACAAGTTTGTGACAAAAACGTTTTCATGGGTTAAGCGCCTTGAAATAGGGTTTGGCACGTGGTATATTATGACCATGAAATTAATCACATAACAAACATACCCCTTTGTTTGAAGTGAAAAATTTCTCCCATCCCCTTTGTTTAGCGCCGTGTATTCAGACACGGCGTTTTTTTATGCTTAAATTTAATAAAGTGAATTTTAAAGTTTTATAGATACATATAGAAAAGCGCCGGCAGCCATGGTAGGGGTTACCATGAAACTGCCGGCGCCTTGTTTATTGCGCGATAGGTGTAGAGAGATGTATTTTAGATAAGGATTAACCTTTTTCTAAAATGTAAGGCTGAGAACTGCCCATACGATCAGCATTGATCACTTGATAGCTGACGTGTTGTAAATCTTTTTTCTTTAAACAAATGACAAAATCTGAGTCAGATGTCGGCGTTAAGGCGATTTCGTCATCTGTTGTACTGATAGATTTAATTTCATAAACATCTTCTAAAGTGCTTGGGATTGAATAAAGTATACGTATATCTAAAGAGAGGGTATCGTCTTGACTTAGCCACTCTCCTTGGAAATGATTTAACAGCGTTTCTTCTGAATCAGATAACGAGTTGAGATATTTCACATTAATACTAGTTGTTTCCATATTAGCTATCCGTCCTTTTAGAAACCAACAACAGAACCGTACCAGTGGTAATGGTCACCATTAGACACAGGAATCACGTTACTGTCTGCTGGTTGTAATGAATAATCACGATCCCAAGGATTCCAGAATACAATGACTTGTTGGTTATCTGCAGTAACTGCGTTACCTACAACTGCCATTGCATGTCCAGCATGCATACCTTGAGTCGCTTCAATTTGTTTTCCTAGTATTGCTATACCCTTATTGTCCTTAGTATATTGGTCTACCATATTAAAACTTGGCATTCCATTATAATAAGATGTATTTTTACCTTGAGCACGGCCGTATTGAATCATTTCATCTGCAGTCAAACCAGTGAATTGGAATGCTTGACCAGATAGTCCAGGGTGGATTTGATGCATAACGTCTTGTGCTCTATATTGGCTTGTGTTTTTAGTAGCGTTTAATAATGCAGCCATTGTATAACCTGCACACCAGCCATTGTTGCCTTGTTGTTCACGAATTTGGAAGTTAGGTAGTAAGTTGACATATTTAGTCGCAACACTGCTGTGTGTAGCTTCTGTTTGTGTCGCATTAACGGTTTGTTTTAATTCTAAATTCGGAACTGCAGGTGTTGACGGTTTTGTTTTATCATCTGGTAATTTTGTTTGCATGACTAGATCTAAACGTTTGTCATGTTCAATGTAGTAACCGTCTTTATTTGTGAATATTGTAATAGGGGTATTGTTTTGGCGATATTGATTTAATTCGTCAGAGATGAATTTTGAAATACGCACACTATAGTTGGCATTATTTTTATTTGCGTGTACGTCATTTTCACTCTTAGGCGTTACAGTGAGGATATACTTAATTGTGTCGCCTTGCATAACAGGGTAGTAGAAGTTGCCATCCTCTTGGCCATTGAATTTGTAGATTTTAAAGGAGTGACCGAGTTTGAATTCTCCGTTATTACCGGAACGATCAATTTGAGAAAGGGCTTGTGCATAACTTGAGAAGTGTTGTTTCGCTTCTTGTTTTGCTTGACCCGGAACATCGGTGTTATCAACTTTAATTTTAAGTGAATCGGATGAAGCATTTGCGGTAGTTGTTTGTTGTGTGACGTATGACAATGCACCGCTGATGACCATGATGGCTGCAAGCAGCAACATGGAAGCAGTTTTGAAAAATGTTTTTGCTATATTCAATTGCTATTCCTCCATTCAATAAAATTGATTTGTGAAATATCTCATTTTTAATATAACATAAAAGAATTTAAAAAATAGGGTAGTTTTTAAGTATTTGATATTACTATCGGTTTCTAGTTTGTGATAAGAATAATTGATAATTTTATTAAATGAAAACAATTGAATATGATTGGGTTGTGCAGGTTTAAATAAAATAAAAAAACACTTGTCGCAATGACAAGTGTTCCACTCGAGCTATTATTTAGCTTTCCAGAATTCTCCTTCTGGACTGCTTAATTTTTCAATTTTTTGTTGTAAAGCTAGTTTTTTCAATTCTTTTTGCAGCAATTTTTTCGGCCATTCATAGATTGTTAGTAACTCTTCTAGTGTAACGAATTGCTGTTCTTGAATATACGTTTCAAGTTTAGGCGGTAATTCCTTTTCTATAGGTGTGCCCATTAATTCATTAATGATATAAGTATAAATGTGGTAAGGATATAAGCCTTCGACTTTTAAACCTTCTTCGGTTACATCTTCATTGAAAAAGACAAGAGAAGGTGCTTGATCGACTTCCATTTCTCTCGCAATATGCAAGTCGACTTTCAGACTTTCAGTGAGCTTTCCACTCTTTAAATCTTCTTTGAATACGTCATAATCCAAACCTGCATTCTTCGCAGACGCTTCAATCATATTTTCAGTGATAATATCACGTTTCGGTATAATTTCATTCTGCATTAAATGAATAAAACGTTCTGCACGTGCACGCCCTTGAAGTTCAGCAGCTTTATATGCCAATGCGATATTATCGTTTTCTGAACTACTTTGAGCTTGGCACTTCGTCAGTATGCGTAAGGATGGGTTTAATATATGACGAATACGGATATATTGTTTATATTCAACTCTTAATTTAGATAGTATTGCGGATAGTTTAAAACAATCTTCATCAAACGGATCGAAGAAAGAATAAATTTCTATCTTGCTCACAGGTGAAAGGTTCATTTCATCTTGTCTATGATTACATATTAACTTTAACTCTTCAGACATCTCATTCACCTACAATTAATTTTCAGAATTAACCATATGATTTGCGGTCAATCGCAATCTTTCATATAGGTATTCATCAACACCCGCAGGCAGCTCTGCATGTTGAATCGCTTTATTCATATTTTCTAACCAAGCATCTCGTTCAAAGGTTGTTATGCGAAAACCCATATGTCTCATTTTTAACATCGGATGGCCATGTTCTTCAGTATAAAGTGCTGGGCCTCCTAGAAACTGCGTTAAAAATTGTTTTTGTTTTCGACTGGTTTCCGCAAAATCACCAGGGAAGAGGTGGTTGATTCTTTCATCTTGTTCAACAAGAGAATAAAAGTAATCTATCATGTGATATAGACGTTCTTGGCCTATTACTTCGTAAGGTGTCAAAGCCATTTTCTCACCCTGTTTCTTTAATATATATCTAATATAACATGAATTTTTACAATTAAAAGTAATACGACTTTTGACTGAGTGCTACCGAATTGTGCTTAATGATTATTTGTTTTTTACTTCAAAAAAGCGAGCGACTTTATTTTTAGGAATATACGATTGAATATTGAAATCTTGTAAGATTTCTTGAAACTTCTTCAAACCTTCTTCGGGTTGTTCCACTTCAAATTCAAGCTCGAAATCCTCAGTACCAAGGTATTCGCTATGATCTAGTACAAGGAGACCTTCATCAATCTCTGTCTCCATGCGGTGGGTCGTTAATGCCCCTAATACATAAAGTTGTGTAACATCTATACCTGTTTCTTGTAAGACAGAATGAATCGGATCTGGCAGTTTGTAAGGTGTAAGATGCATGTCTTGTTTTGGCACGACTTCAGTCATGTGATTATATTCAGTTAAACCTACTTTAGCAGGTACTTTTAATGTCATTTCATACGTGTCATCAATTTCACGAATTCTGAGTGCCATCAAGTGTTCAGCTAAAGCGAAATCCGGTGTATCAATATAATGATTTTTTTGCGTAAAAGGTTTTAATGTATTAAAATATCTATTTCTTAATGCTTCGTATTGATTATGTGTCAGTAGTTGCTTATATTCGATTTCTTGATTAATAGTCATCAGTTCACCTCTGTGACTATATATTATGGACGATTTGAAAACTATTTGAAAGTATTTCAATTTATAGGCTTCGTGATACAAAGCATTTAGGTTGTGTAATGAGTGATGTACATATGTTAAAATAAGTAGGAATAACACAAGGAGGATTTAGGTTATGCGTATTTATGTGAACGAAATAAAAGTGAAAGATGATGGCATTTATTGCTATACAGATAAATCGACAGAAGGGTTGACTGAAGCAGGGCAAATGCTCGTTGATAGTGACAATTACGGGTTTGCTCATATCCTTGATGATGGACAATCCTATTCCTATCTTATCTTTGTGCAAGAGACTTGGTCTATGCTTCATGAAAATAAGGGGAAAGCAATTTATGTAAATGACGATTTAAAATTAGAACAATTTGACCAAGAGTTAGATTATATCTTAAGTAATATCAAAGGGAACTCAAACTATGGTAAGGATTTTGTGGCGGAAGTCGAAAAAACGTTTGAGTTAGAGTGAAGCGGAGTGAATCGCAATGAATCAATGGGATCGATTTTTAGCACCTTATAGACAAGCAGTTGAAGAACTTAAAGTAAAATTAAGAGGTTTGCGTAAAATTTATGATTTAGAAGCCGATGCGTCGCCAATCGAATTTGTAACCGGACGTGTGAAGCCGTTAACAAGTATTATTGAAAAAGCGACTGAGCGCGATATATCATTTGATCATCTGCATGAAGAAATGTATGACATCGCTGGTTTACGTATTATGTGCCAGTTTGTGGATGATATACCCGTTGTCGTTAATCTGCTTAGACAACGCAGAGACTTTAAAGTTGTTGAAGAAAGAGATTATATCAACAATACAAAAGAAAGCGGCTACCGTTCATATCATGTGATTATTCAGTATCCGATTGAAACGTTGGATGGGCAACGTTCGATATTAGCTGAAATTCAAATCAGAACGCTAGCGATGAATTTTTGGGCGACTATTGAGCATACTTTACGTTATAAATACGATGGAGACTATCCTCCTGAAATTCAAAAACGCTTAGAAAATGCGGCAGAAGCTGCCTTTTCACTAGATGAAGAGATGTCTGAGATCAAAGACGAAATACAAGAAGCACAACGTTACTATTCTAAAAAACGTGCGAAAAAACATAATCAAGAGTGAGGTGCTTTATGCGTTATTATATCGTGTCTAAAGGGGACCACAAATCAAACAGCATCAAAGAAAATATGGAAGCACAAATGGAAGCGAACAATATGATTAAAGATGCCGACGAACCTGAAATTGTTATTTCTGTCGGCGGGGATGGAACTTTATTAGAAGCCTTCCATCAATATTGTCATCGTGTGAATGAAACTGCATTTGTCGGTGTACATACAGGGCATTTAGGATTTTATGCAGATTGGCTGCCGCATGAAGTAGATAAATTAATAGAAGAAATTGCAGATGGAGATTACGAAGTCATTCAGTATCCTTTAATCGATATTATTGTGAACTACAACGATGACAAAGAACCTTCACATCATATCGCACTGAATGAAGCAACGATGAAAACTGAAGATAATACAACACTTGTAGCAGATGTTAATTTACGTGGACAACACTTTGAAAGATTTAGAGGAGACGGTTTATGTATTTCCACTCCTTCAGGATCAACTGCCTACAACAAAGCACTTGGCGGTGCTTTGATTCATCCTTCGTTGCGCGCAATTCAATTGACTGAAATTGCATCCATCAATAACCGTGTGTTCCGTACAGTCGGTTCACCGATTGTTATGCCAGAACATCATTATTGCCTGATTACACCAGTCGATCAACGCGTGATTATGACATCTATCGACCACGTTACAACGAAACATCACAATGTAGAAAGTATTGAATATCGTGTAGCTAAACAGCGTGTACGATTTGCACGTTTCAGACCATTTCCATTCTGGAAACGCGTCCACGATTCATTTATTTCTGACGGCAGAGACGAATGAAATTTCACTATGACATTGAAACACCGGTTTTATTAAAGACTTTTTTACAAGAACAATTTTATTCAAAGAAAATGATAAGTGCCATTAAACAAAATGGCGCTTTACTTGTAAATAAGCAACCTGTAACTGTGCGAAAACAAATGACAGAAGGCGATACGTTAGAAGTTGTGCTGCCTGAGGAGAGACCAAGTAAGAATTTAATCTATTATCATGCACCGTTAGATGTTTTATATGAAGATGATTATTATTTAGCCGTTTCAAAACCTGCACATCAAAATTGTGCGCCGTCTAGAGAACATCCGCATGAAAGTTTGATTGAACAAGTTTTGGCATATTTAAACCCAGATAGTAGTCAAACGGTTATCGTGCCGCATATTGTGACACGACTAGACCGTAATACACAGGGTATCGTATTGTTTTCTAAACATGGACATTTTCATCACAGAATGTCTGACGTAAAAATGGAGAAAATATATCAATGCATTTGTTTTGGATTATTATCTGGAGAAGGCGATATTATTGCGCCAATCGCACGAAAATCTGACAGTATTATTGAACGTCAGGTCAATGAAACAGGCAAGTATGCAAAAACCAGTTACCAAACCCTTTCAGCGTGTGACCGTTTTACATTAAGCCGCGTACAGCTGCATACTGGACGAACCCATCAAATTCGTGTGCATTTTCAATATATAGACCATCCACTTGTCGGAGACAGTTTATACGGCGGCACACACCCATCCATACAAGGACAAGCGCTTGTATGTACGGATTTAAAGTTTATCCACCCTGTGACACATAAATCGGTAGTTTTAAAGGATAGCGTAAGGCAAAAAGCACTTGAGGACCTTTTTCAACAGCTTTGTAGAGAGAGTTAAGAAGTAAGGAGGAGGCCAAATTGGCAAAAGAAGATGATAAATTTGTAGATGAGCCAGAAGTCTATAACAAAGATTTATTAGATCAGCTCTTAATAGATAATGATATTGATGCATTTAGAGAAGAATTCTTATCCATGCATACGTATGAACAAAGTGAGTTCTTCGAAGATAGTGATGATGAAATCAGACAAAAAATGTATCATCTCTTATCACCGAAAGAAGTCGCGAGTTTCTTCGACCAACTCGAGTTAGATGATGACGAGTACGATGAACTCTTTGAACAAATGAAAGCAAGTTATGCGGCACATATTTTAGAAGACATGTCTTATGACAACGCCGTAGATATTATGAGTCATTTGACTAAAAGTAAAGTCGCTACTTTATTAGCGTTAATGGATCAGCAAGATGCGAAAGAAATCAAAGCCTTGCTGCATTATGAAGAAGATACTGCCGGCGGTATCATGACGACGGAGTATATTTCTTTAAAGACAACTACACCTGTTAAAGAAGCATTGATGCTGGTTAAAGAACAAGCACCTGATGCTGAGACGATTTACGTTATCTTTGCAGTAGATGATGATAAACATCTCGTAGGTGTCTTATCTCTGCGTGATTTGATTGTCGCAGAAAACGATGCTTATATTGAAGATATTATGAGTAATCGTGTGGTCAGTGTCAACGTGGCAGATGACCAAGAAGACGTTGCGCAAAGAATGCGTGACTATGACTTCATCGCCATGCCGGTTGTAGATTATCAAGACCATTTACTGGGTATAATCACAATCGATGATATCGTCGATGTTATCGATGAAGAGGCATTAGAAGACTACTCTGGTTTAGCCGGTGTCTCTGATATTGATTCAACAGACGATTCAATTTTTAAAACAGCTAAAAAACGTCTGCCTTGGTTGCTCATTTTGACGTTTTTAGGTATGATAACTGCAACTATATTAGGGTCATTCGAAGAAACATTAGAAAAAGTTGCATTACTTGCGGCCTTTATTCCGATTATCAGCGGGATGTCAGGTAACTCAGGGACACAGTCCCTAGCGGTGTCTGTACGTAATATTACGACTGGCGAGATTGAAAATCAAAGTAAGTTCAAAGTGACGCTTAAAGAAGCGGGTTCTGGCTTTGTCTCTGGTTTAGTCTGTGCAACCGTACTCTTTACCATTATTGTAATTTTATATGGTACACCGTTATTAGCACTGATTGTAGGTGGCAGTTTAACGATTGCGATGACAGTCGGTACAATGATGGGTTCAATCATTCCATTGATAATGACGAAACTGAAAATCGACCCTGCTGTAGCTAGTGGTCCATTTATCACAACAATCAACGATATTATCAGTATGTTAATTTACTTCGGATTAGCTACATCATTTATGTCATATCTCACATAAGGAGGGACACATGGAATTTGTATCACTCGTCATTGTTGTCATGGCTGCGTTTTTAACGCCGATTATTGTCAACAGACTTAATATCAATTTTCTACCTGTCGTTGTGGCGGAAATTTTAATGGGATTAATCATCGGACAATCCGGTTTCCATTTAGTCGAACGCGACAACATCTTGAATATTTTATCAACACTAGGTTTTATTTTCTTAATGTTTTTAAGCGGTTTGGAAATTGATTTCAATGCGTTCAAAAGCGATAAAAATGAGCCTGAAAAAGCTAAAAATAAAAACAAGAAGAAAGCACCGGGTCATTTACAATTATCATTATTTGTATTCTCGCTGATTATGATTGTTTCAATCATTTTAGCGTATGCATTTAAATGGTTTGGCTTGATTGATGATGTCTTATTAATGGTCATCATCATTTCTACAATTTCATTAGGTGTGGTAGTACCAACACTTAAAGAAATGAATATCATGCGCACAACCATCGGACAGTTTATCTTGTTAACGGCTGTATTAGCTGACTTAGTTACGATGATTTTATTAACTGTATATGGTGCAATTAACGCTAAAGGCGGCGGCACATTATGGTTGATTTCGATTTTAATTGTCTTTACCATTATTTTCTATTTCCTTGGCGGGATTTTCAAAAAAGCACAATTCCTTCAAAAATTGATGGATGGGACAACACAAATCGGTATTCGTGCAGTTTTTGCGTTGATCATCTTATTAGTGGCATTAGCAGAAGGTGTAGGTGCTGAGAATATCTTAGGTGCCTTCTTAGCAGGTGTAATTGTATCACTGCTTGGTCCTGACGAAGATATGGTAGAAAAACTGGACTCATTTGGTTATGGTTTCTTTATCCCGATCTTCTTCATTATGGTCGGTGTGGATTTAAATATTCCTTCACTGATTAAAGAACCATCAATTTTAATCATTATTCCAGTGCTGATCATCGCATTCTTAGTATCTAAGATTATTCCTGTATATGCGATAAGACCTTGGTTTGATCAAAAAACCACATTGTCTTCTGCCTTTTTACTGACATCTACGTTATCGTTAGTAATCGCAGCAGCTAAAATCGCTGAACAACTTCATACGATTACACCAGAAATCTCTGGGATCTTAATCCTGAGTGCTGTCATTACGTGTGTATTTGTTCCGATTGTCTTTAAGAAGACATTCCCAATGCCGACAGAAGCGACACGTCGTATTAACGTCAGTCTGATTGGTAAGAACCAATTAACGATTCCGATAGCGCAGAACTTGATGTCTGATTTATACGCGATTACGTTATATTATCGTAAAGATTTAAGTGATAAGCGTAATTTATCAAATGATATTACTACTGTTGAAATTGCAGATTATGATGAAGCGATACTTGAAAAGCTTGGACTCTTTGATAGTGATATTATAGTGTGTTCAACCAACGAAGATGAATTAAACTATAAAGTCGCACAAATGGCTAAAGAACACGGAGTGAACCGTGTTATCTGCCGCTTTGAAGAGGGCGGAGAAACAGAAGCAGAATTACGTCAATCAGGTGTTGAAATCTTCAGTAGTTTCTTAAGTAATAAGATCTTGCTGACAGGTTTAATTGAAACACCGAACATGTTGAACTTATTAAGCAACGTTGAAACATCATTATATGAAATTAAAATGCTTAACTATAAATTCGACAACATTCAATTACGTAACTTCCCATTCGACGGCGATATTATCTTCGTACGTATTGTACGTGATAATGAATCGATTGTACCGCATGGTGATACGATGTTACGTTACGGTGACCGCTTGATTGTGACAGGTTCGAAAGAATATGTAGATGAATTGAAACGTGATTTAGAATATTATTCACTCGGTTCAATTTAAACTTAAAACGAAAGTCTAATGAGATGTTAGGCTTTCGTTTTTTATTTCTACGATGCATACCATAGATAATGGTTGAAACAAGTCTATTAGAACAAAAAATGTTATAATACTAATAATCAAAATTTGAATCATTAATTGAGTAAAAGGAGCGTTTTCATGTTTAGTTTAGAAGGAAAAACATACGTTATTATGGGAATTGCGAATAAACGCAGTATTGCTTTTGGGGTAGCCCAAGCTTTAGATGAATTAGGAGCAAAACTAGTCTTTACATACCGTAAAGAACGTAGTAAGAAAGAATTAGATAAACTTGTTGATCAATTAAATCAAAAAGAGCATCTTACGTACCAAATTGATGTTCAAAGTGATGACGAAGTAATCGATGGATTCAAAAAAATCGGTGAAGATGTAGGCCGAATTGATGGTGTCTTCCATTCTATCGCATTTGCGAATGTTGAAGACTTACGCGGTCGTTTCTCAGAAACTTCAAGAGAAGGATTCTTACTTGCACAAGACATCAGTTCTTATTCATTAACAATCGTTTCAAGAGAAGCGAAAAAATTAATGCCTGAAGGCGGCAGCATTGTTACTACAACTTACTTAGGCGGAGAATACGCAGTACCTAACTACAACGTAATGGGTGTTGCGAAAGCCAGCTTAGAAGCAAACGTGCGTTATTTAGCATTAGACTTAGGTCAAGACAATATCCGTGTTAATGCTGTTTCTGCAGGTCCAATTCGTACATTAAGTGCGAAAGGTGTTGGCGGTTTCAACACAATCTTAAAAGAAGTTGAAGAACGTGCACCATTAAAACGTAATGTTGATAAAGAAGAAGTCGGCAAAACAGCTGCTTTCTTATTAAGTGATTTATCAAGCGGTGTAACAGGAGAAAACATCCACGTTGACGCTGGTTTCCACGTAATTAAATAATCATACTCAGCATAGCCCACTATGATAGTCCAAGACTAAAATAGTGGGCTATTTTTTTAATTCGGCTATTCAATTCTTTAAATGAAGTGTATGATAGTTACGGGAATAAAATCAAAAGTGGGTGGACAAGGATGACAGAAAAGATTCATCAACAAGATAAGTCGTATTCAAATAAAATTCTAGCTTCTTCAATGCTTGGATTCGGGCTAGAGAATATGGACATTATGTTTTTAGCCTTTGCGCTATCAAGTATTATTAATGAGTTCCATATCAGTTCTGCAGAAGCCGGTTTAATCGCTTCGATTACGAACTTCGGTATGTTGTTCGGAGGTATTATTTTTGGCGTGCTTGCAGACAAGTATGGTCGTATTCGTATCTTTACATACACGATATTTATTTTTGCGATAGCAACCGCATTACTTTCAGTCTCTTCTAATATTTATATGGTCTATATTTTAAGATTCATTGCCGGTATGGGCGGCGGTGGAGAATTCGGTATCGGGATGGCGTTAGTGGCTGAAGTGTTTAAGAAACAACGTCTAGGCCGTGTTTCTTCAGTAGTCGCAATCGGAGGTCAAGTCGGCGCATTGATTGCTGCGCTGTTAGCTGCCGCAATTTTACCGCATCTCGGTTGGCGCGCGCTCTTTTTAATCGGTGTGGTACCTGTGATTTTAGCATTCTACATTCGTCGTAATTTAGATGAAACAGAATCATGGAAACAAGCAAAAGCAAATCGTACGTTAGAGAAGAAAAATCAATCGCCAATCGGTTTATTATTTAACACGAAACATATGGCACATACGACAATCGCATTAACGATTATGTCGAGTGTACAAGTTGCTGGGTATTTTGGTCTAATGAACTGGTTACCGTCTATTCTTCAAAAACAACATGGCTTAAGTGTTTCTAACTCATCACTTTGGACCATCAGTACGATTGTCGGTATGAGTTTAGGTATGTTTGCGTTCGGACAAATATTAGATCGCTTCGGTGCCAAACTTTCTTATACGATTTTCCTTATCGCATCAGCTGCATCTGTCTTTATTTATGTCTTTGCGCAAAGTGCAGTCGCATTACTGATCGGTGGGGCCTTTGTCGGCTTCTTCGTTAACGGTATGTTCGCAGGCTATGGGGCAGTTATCAGTAGTTACTATCCAACACATATTCGTAGTACAGCGAATAATGTCGTCTTCAATATTGGACGTGCATTAGGTGGCTTATCACCGATTGCGATAGGGTATTTAATGGATCATTATGGCATGAGTACAACAATGATTTTCCTTGCCTGTCTTTATATGATTTCACTTGTGATGATGTTATCGCTTAGAAATATGCCGTTGAAAGGCAGAAAAGCGATGCGCGCGAATCAAGCATAATCTAAAAGTAAATAAGTCTTATCAATGTAAAAAGCGTTCAACTTCATTTTAGAGAGTTGAACGCTTTTATAATACTCGTTAATCTTTAACTTCACTTTGTGCTTTCCGCATAATATCTTGACGGTAAACAAAGATATTACGGACGACTGTTTTAATCACTGCGTATAATGGAACCGCAACTAAAATTAAAACAAATCCGCCTAGGTTACCGGCCGCTAAGATAACAATGATAATCGTAAGCGGGTGAATGTTAAGTGATTTACCCATAACATTCGGTGTAATGACATTACCTTCTAATTGTTGGGCAACGAGTGTTACCACACAGACCCAAATAAATGCCGTCGGACTTTGAATAATTCCGATGATTGCGGCAGGTAAGAAGGACATCCATGGTCCTAAGAATGGAATCATGTTTGCGACACCGGCGAATAACACAAGTAAAAGTGTATATTCTAAACCGATAATTGTATAACCAATGTAAAGAATAATTCCTAAAATCACACTCACTGTGACTTGGCCTTGAATGTATGATTGTAATGTATAGTTCACATCTTTTAATAAGTTAGTTACAAATACTTTGCGGTCACCATTGAATAATTTAGCCACTGAAGGAATGAACTTCTCGTGGTCTTTCAACATGTAAATTAAGAAGAATGGCACCATAATCAGTAAGAATAGTGTAGAGATAATTTGAGAGACAATCGCAATCGAATTAGATAGGATATTTGTCACATTATCTCCGAATGATTTGACAACTTTATTGATGCGATCTGTTACATCATTAGGAAGTTTATCCATTTGGTCTAGTGTATATTGTATGATTCCTTGAACTTCTTTTTGAAGTTGCGGTGCTTGTTTAATCAACCCGTTAATTTGATTAGCGATGAGTGGCGCAACGACTGTAATTGCAGTTGCAGTTAAGCCGATTAAAATCACAAAGATAATCGAAATACTGCCCCAACGCGGAACTTTGCGTTTTTCTAAAAACTTTTGAAGCGGTAAAAAGACATAAAATAAAAAGCCGCTTAAGATAAATGGTAAAATGACTGATTGAATAATGATAATCAGCGGTTTAAAGATAACATGTACTTCCATAATCAATCTGATTAATAGAAATAATATCAATAACATGATTCCCGTTCGGAACCACACCTTATTTAGCATTGATGATGTCCTCCTAAAGAAATAGACTTATAAACCATTATAGACTAAATTAAGTTATTGAAAAAGTCATATTTCTGTAGAAATGTAGATTATTTCCTGAGAAAATTTATGATTATTTCTATGAAATACAAAAGAGGAAACGGTATACGCTTCCTCTTTTTAATCTATTTCAATTGTTTATGTCTATCTCATTTTAAACTTCTTCTAAGTTATTTTGTGGTGGGAGCTTTTTATTTTTAGCACCTTTTTCTTTGGCAACTGCTTCATTTTCATTGAAATGTGCATCCTTTAAACGTTTCGGATAGTCTTCAAGCCAGAATGTCGCAGTTGGCAATTTGTTTGGATCTGGTTTGTAAATCGCGAAGTTACCAGAACCTTTTTGTTTCATTTGGAACTCGTAATCTTTTAAAGCGTCAACCGCAGGACGATGGAGTATCCAAAT
This sequence comes from Staphylococcus simulans, assembly GCF_025561465.1. Lineage (NCBI taxonomy): Bacteria > Bacillati > Bacillota > Bacilli > Caryophanales > Staphylococcaceae > Staphylococcus > Staphylococcus simulans. The sequence goes on along the minus strand of NZ_CP095100.1, from coordinate 1,970,557 downwards.
CGCAATAATATTGAGCCATGCCATCATACCTACACCTAAGTCACCCATACTCCAAGCAACATCAGCTGTTTTAATTGAACCATAGAAAGCTGCGAAAATTAACGCAAAACGTGCAACTGTGAACCAAATTTTTGTCGTAAAGACTGAACTGTTTCTTGTCATATACGCAATATTTGTCTCTGCGATGTAGTAATATGCGAGTATTGTTGTGAAAGCGAAGAAGAATAATGCAATCGCAATAAAGTATGAACCGATACCAGAGAAAGCAGGATCAAAGTGATAGCTGCCGCCTTGTAAGGCTTTATCGATACCTGCTTGTGCGTACATTGCTGTACCTGAGTAATCTTTCGTACCGTCAGCGTTTTGAACATAGATACCATTATCTTTGATTAATTCCGGAATACCACCTGGCTTTAAATCGCCGTTTGTTGTATTATATGTGCCTGAAATTAAGATGATTAATGCTGTTGCTGTACATACGAATAATGTATCGACATATACTGAGAATGATTGAACTAAACCTTGTTTGGCTGGGTGAGAGACTTCAGCTGCAGAAGCGGCGTGTGGTCCTGTCCCTTGTCCAGCTTCGTTTGAATACAAACCACGTTTTACACCGATTTCAATCATGGCACCGAAGATACCACCAAACGCTGCTTGCATACCGAATGCTGATTTAAAGATTAATCCAAATAAAGCAGGTACGGCTTGGATATTGATGATAATAATAAAGACTGCCATTAAAATATAAAGAATAGCCATGAATGGTACGACTGCTGTCGCAACATTAGCGATCCATTTAACACCGCCGAAAATAATCAGACCTAAAATGACCGCAATTGTAACTGCAACAATCCAGTTTGGAATTTGGAACGCGTTGTTCATTGAACTTGCGATTGCGTTAGATTGTACCCCTGGTAATAATAAACCTACTGAGATAACCGTTACAATCGCAAAGACTAAACCGTAAATTTTACCTAGACGTCCATTAATCCCATATTCAATGTAGTAGGCGGGACCGCCTCGATATTCACCTTTTTCTTCACGTTTGAAGATTTGACCTAATGTTGATTCGATAAATGCACTGCTGGCACTTAAAAATGCGGTTACCCACATCCAAAAGACTGCACCCGGACCCCCAATAAAGATAGCTGTAGAAACGCCGACGATATTCCCCGTACCGACACGTCCAGCTAAAGAGAGTGCAATCGCTTGGAAACTTGAGATTCCAGTCGGTGATTTTTCACCGTGGAACATTAAACGAATCATCTCTTTAAAATGCCTGACTTGAAAGAATTTCATCATCAAAGAAAATAAAATCCCCGTAATCAATAGACCATAAACAAGCGGTTTACTCCACACAATTTCATTAAACCAAGCTACAAAACTTTCTAGCATAATGATTTCCCCCTTAATAAAGCGAAAAAGAAAACGCTTACATTTTACCCCTAAAAAAATAAGCGCATTATGTTTCGCTACTGTATGTGTTTCGACATGCATCAGTGACATTGATTTTTTTCAATTATACTTTGAATAAAAGTTCCGTGCAACACTTTTAATGAAAATAAACATTAAACTTTACAAATAAATACTTATAGGATTAATCGGAATGGCACAATAAAGCTAGTTAATATCTAGCTTATTACCCAATGCGCATAAAAATTGTTAAACTAGAGTTAAATTCAACAATAAGGAGAGAGTATTGTGAGTGAACTAGAACCAGGTGTTGTGACTCAAACACAATTTCATAGTGACATTTTAGAACGTGATATTACGTTATCTATCTACTTACCTAAAAATTATTCACCATTATTTAAATATAAATTAGTGTTTTGTTTTGATGGTTTAGACTTCTTTCGTTTCGGACAAATTCATCGCGTCTATGAACGCTTAAGAGAAGATGAACAAGTAGAACGCGCCATTTTCATTGGTTTCCATTATGAAACCGTGGATAAGCGAAGAGAAGAATTTTCACCGAATGGCAGCCGTGCACCTTTAACTGTCAAAGCAATGGGACAAGAGTTGTTACCGTATATCGATAAAACATTTCCGACATTTAAAGTGGCGAATGGACGTGTGTTATTAGGTGATAGTTTAGCAGGCTCAATTGCGTTAATGACGGCACTTTCGTATCCTCGTTTATTTAATCAAGTCGGTATGTTCAGTCCGATGTTTAATGAAGTCGTCGATTTACTCGCAAATCGTTGTCAGTTTATTGATCAGTTAGATATATGGCAAGCGGTTGGCAAAGAAGAAATTGACTTTGCGTTGCCGACTACAGGTGAACGTGCGGATTTCTTAACACCAAATCGTGAATTAAAAGACTTGTTAGAGAAGTTTAATGTTACACATTATTATGAAGAATTTGATGGGGGACATCGTTGGAAGTACTGGAGAAAGCTAATGGAACCCTTACTTTTATACTTTTTAGCAGAGTAAACCATTCAGTAAATTCTGTAAAGTCACAGTTTTTGGTAACGATTTCATAGAATGTTTGCTATAATGGCCATATAGTTCAATCTAAGGAGGAATTCAAATGATTTTAGGGTTAGCATTAATTCCATCAAAAACATTCCGTGAAAAAATTGATGCATATCGTAAACGTTATGATGAACGCTATGCGCAAATCCCACCTCATATTACAATCAAAGATTCATTTGAGGTTGAAGATAATGATTTTGACAGCGTGAAAGAAGATATTCAATCACGTATCGAAGGCATTGCGCCACTTCACATTCATGCAACGAAAGCATCAAATTTCGCACCTGTAAATAATGTGATTTATTTTAAAGTTGAAAAAACACCTGAATTAGAAGAATTAGATAATCGCTTCAATAATGGTGATTTTTACGGCCAACCAGAACATTCATTTGTTCCGCATTTTACAATTGCTCAAGGTTTAACAAGCCAAGAATTCGAAGATATCTTTGGACAAGTTAAACTGGCTGGTATTGATTACGAAGAAACAATTAGTGAGTTGACATTATTGAAATATAATAATGAAGCTGACAAATGGGAAACAATCGACACATTCAGTTTCAAATAAGCTATGAAGTGTATGAAAGATCTCACAGCATTTCAGTGATAAAAAGTACGGGGCTGAGACATTGTGATATTGAGGGCTCGATAGTGTAGATATTACTATCTATTTTCAATGTCTTAACCTCTTACTTTTAAATACATATACAAAAAGGCAGCCGATTCTATGTCTGAATCGGCTGCCTTTTTATGACAACTTACATTATTTTGTTGGTTGTTGTTTTTGAATACGCAGGAAATAAATCCCATAGAAAATGGCTAAGAAGACGAAGACGCCTCCTGAGAAGTAGAACGTCATATTCAAGTTATTCGTAAATTGATAAAGCATTCCACCGATAAGTGGACCAATCATAGCACCGACGCCTTGGATGCTGTTAAAGACACCCCAAGTTTCTTCTTGTTCATCTTTCTTAATGAACTTAGCCATGAACGTATTCCAAGCTGGTAATAAAAAGCCATACATTAAACCAATAAACAGTGCGACACCCCACACAAGGTAGATCTGTGTAATGAGTGAAAGACTAAATATGGCAAGTGTATATAATACAAAGCCTGTAAAAATCGCACTGAACATAAATTTATTACCATGATGATCGATGATTTTTGATAAGAATAGCATGGATATAGCGCAACCGACACCACCAATAATCAAAGCTGCCGTATATTCAACCATACTAACTTTTACCACTTTTGTTGCGTAAGTCGGTAAAATCGGTACAAGTGCACTGATTGAAGCACCTTGTAAGATAATACCTGGAAATAGGACACCATTTGAATGTGCCACACGTTTAATTTGCGCAAGTTGTTCTTTTAAACGACGTGTTTTGTAGTTAGTGAGACGGATTTTAACAAAGTAATAAAGTATCCAAGCTGCTAACACAACGAGTGCCATTAAGAATGTAAAGTGTGTTGGATGCACTTTAACAATTAGCAGCATGCCAATCATACCTGCTAATAAACCAAATAGCCATGCGAAATAAACATGGCCCATTTGTTTACCACGAGATTCATCACGTACACTAGATAGCATAATGACCCAAATTGGGCTTGAAGCGACACCTAGTAAGATGGAACTCATAATTAAAATAATGGCATTATAAGGGAACCAAATCACTAAAAACAAACTGCCGAAAGCCAGTAAAAAGCCGAGTGTCAATACTGGTTTCGCACCGAATCGTTTTAATAAGAAGCCGACAACAAAGTTTGTTGCGGCATCAGAAATATAATGAATGGAAACTGCAGCTGAGGTTACACCGACAGCTACTGAAGAAACAGTAGGTAAGAACGGAAGGTAACCTAAGACAAACATGCCTCGTGCGAATTCCATAAAGAACAATATAAACAACATAATTATGAAATTACGTTTATAGTTTGCGTTGTATTTACTTGAGGAAGAGCTTTGCATATAATGGTACCTTTCCATAAATTTCTTCTGTTTGTGAAGACTCATCTAAGAGATGAAGTAAGTCTCGGCATAATTTATAGGTAGGGTATTTGACTTTTAAGTCTTGCATACGAGCAACCATTGTATCTAGTTCTTTTTCATCTTGTGTTAAATCTGTAATTAAAGCAATTGCTTCTTCTGTTGTGTCCGCCACTTTACCCATGCCTTTAGACTCAAAGTAAAGTGCATTTTCTAACTCTTGACCTGGCGCTGGATCTAAGAAAATCATCGGCACTTTACGTGCAAGCGCTTCTGATATCGTAATACCGCCAGGCTTAGTAATCATAAGGTTAGAGGCTGCCATCCATTCGTTCATATGATGTGTATAACCTAAAATCAACACATTATGATTGCCTTTAAATTGATGCTTTAAATTACGTTTTAATTCTTTATTGCGTCCGCATACCATTACAACTTGTGTCTCTGGCGTACGTTCTAAAATATCGGCAATCATTGATTCAAAGCCTTTAGATACACCAAATGCACCCGCAGACATTAAAATAGTAGGACGGTTAGGATCTAAGCGATTTTGACGCATCCAAGCGTCTTTATCAATGTCTTCTTCAAATTGTGATGAAATTGGAATACCTGTAACTTTTATAATATCTTGTGGTACGCCGATATCTTTAAATTCTTGTTTTAAGTCTTCTGTAGCGACATAGTAACGTGAAGAGTGGGGCGTTACCCAGTTTTTATGTAAGCGATAATCTGTCATTACCGTCGCAATCGGGATATTCATATTAAATTGTTCTGTTAAAACAGACATGACCGGCGTTGGGAATGTCAGTAAAATCAAATCAGGTTTTTCTTTAATCAACAAATTGATCAATTTGTTTAAACCGTAGTATTTGTAAAAACATTTATCAATGTCTTTTGGGCGGCTATAGTAAAAGCGTTTGTATGAATTTCTGAAATATTTAAAACTATTGATATAATACTTTTTGCAAATGGATGTTAAGATGGGATGTGCTTCTAAAAATAAATCATGTTCAATCACAGATAAGTGTTTAAGATTCATTTCATTTAATTGATTCACAACGCTGTTCGTCACTTGCAAATGGCCGTTCCCGAAAGAACCTGTAATTATCAATATCTTCTTATTTTGAGTAACCATGAAACCAGCCACCCTCCAGTTAGTAGATTTAATGTTGTCTATGTGAAGCTAATATATAGAATATATTGCTTTGTCTACAGTGTAACGTATGTTGCAGCCAGATTAAATAATATTGACGCTAACATCACTGAATTATAACACTTATTCACAGAGTATAAAAATATTTTCATACTTTCTTAACATTTGGTTCAATGAAAAAGAGATTCGTGATTTGTAAATTGTGCTTCTCTTATATAGGAAGTATTTGAATTTAATATGTAATTGACAGCGTAATCGATATATTAATAACGTAGAAAAATGTACAATAGAAAATGAACTCACGCATCTAGATTTCTAAAGAAAAAATGTATAATATAGTAGTATTGGAAAAGAAGGGGCGATCGATGTGAAAGCGAACGAATTGTTCGAAAAGATAAAATCGAAACAAGTACTTGGCAGTTTAGATAGAGAAGTAGATGATGTAACAACAGATTCTCGTACTGCAAAAGCAGGCAGTATTTTTGTAGCTTCAAAAGGCTATACAGTAGACAGCCATAAATTTTGCCAAAATGTAGTTGAACAAGGCTGCAAAGTGATTGTAGTAGAACGTGAACAACAATTAACAGGCGATGTGACACAAGTGATTGTGCCGAATACAAGACGTGTCGCAAGTTTGATTGTACATAAATTATATCAATATCCGAGCGAAAAATTGGTAACGTATGGTGTGACTGGTACGAATGGTAAAACATCTATAGCAACGATGATTCATCTAATTCATCGTAAATTAGGAAAAGGCAGTGCTTACTTAGGTACAAATGGATTCCAAATCAATGAAACAGTCACAAAAGGTGAAAATACAACACCAGAAACTGTGACATTGACGAAGAAAGTACATGAAGCAGTAGATGCGGGTGCTGAAGCCATGACATTAGAAGTATCAAGTCATGGTTTAGCTTTAGGTCGTTTAAGCGGTGTTGAATTTGATGTTGCTGTTTTTTCAAACTTAACACAAGACCATTTAGACTTTCATGGCACTATGGAAGCATATGGTCACGCGAAGTCACTCTTATTCAGCCAATTAGGTGAGGATTTAAGTAAAGAAAAATATGCAATCGTCAACCAAGATGATGCATTCTCTGAATACTTGAAAACCGTAACACCATACGAGGTATTTACGTATGGTATTCATAATAAAGCACAATTCCAAGCTGAAAATATCAAAGAATCATTAACAGGTGCTTCATTTGATTTTGTGACACCAGACGGTACATTCCACGTGGATTCACCTTATGTCGGTCAATTCAACATTTCAAATATTATGGCAGCGATGACGGCAGTTTGGAGTAAAGGTACACCTATGCAAGACATCGTGGACGTAGTCAGCCAATTAGAACCAGTTGAAGGCCGTTTAGAAGTGTTAGATCGTTCACTACCAATTGATTTAATCATTGATTATGCCCATACGACAGATGGTATTGAAAAGCTGATTGATGCGGTTAAACCGTTTGTGAAACAAAAATTCATTTTACTTGTCGGTATGGCAGGAGAACGCGATTTAACGAAAACACCAGAAATGGGCAGACAAGCAAGTCGTGCAGATTATGTTATCTTTACGCCGGATAATCCAGCGAATGATGATCCGAAAATGTTAACACATGAATTAGCTAAAGGTGCGACACATGACAATTATGTAGAGTTTACGGATCGTGCTGAAGGAATTCGTCATGCGATTGAAGTTGCAGAACCAGGCGATACTGTTGTATTAGCTTCAAAAGGACGTGAGCCTTATCAAATTATGCCAGGTCATGTTAAAGTACCACATCGTGATGATTTGATTGGTTTAGAAGCGGCTTACAAGAAATTTGGAGGTGGCCCTTCTGAAGATTAGGACACTTCAAACGATAGAAGGTGCAATCGTCTATAGTTATACAGATGAAACAATGCAGAACCAACTCATTGCGGTTCCTGATATGAGTTGGTCTGCGTTGATAGATAAAAAGGAGTCAGCAGAAGATGTAGAAGAAGACTTAGTAATGGAACTATTTAACTTAATGGATGAAGCTGAAGCGGAAAGCTTAGCGCACGAACTGACTTTAATTCTATTTGATAAAGGAGACGAAAGATGAGTATAAAGGATGAAATTGAATCCAGAAAAACCTTTGCGATTATTTCTCACCCGGATGCCGGGAAAACCACTTTAACTGAAAAACTACTGTTATTTGGCGGTGCCATTCGTGAAGCAGGGACGGTTAAAGGGAAGAAATCTGGGAAATTCGCAACAAGTGACTGGATGAAAGTGGAACAAGAACGTGGTATCTCAGTAACAAGTTCTGTGATGCAGTTCAACTATGATGATTTTAATATTAATATTTTAGATACACCGGGGCATGAAGACTTCTCGGAAGATACGTATCGTACGTTAATGGCAGTCGATAGTGCTGTGATGGTAATTGACTGTGCCAAAGGGATTGAGCCTCAAACATTAAAACTCTTCAAAGTATGTAAAATGCGTGGTATTCCTATCTTCACTTTCATCAACAAACTGGATCGTGTTGGTAAAGAACCTTTCGAGTTGTTAGATGAAATTGAAGAAACTTTGAATATTAAAACGTATCCGATGAACTGGCCTGTAGGTATGGGTCAAAAATTCTTCGGTATTATCGATCGTGAAGATCGTACGATTGAACCATTCAGAGATGAAGAACACTTATTGCATATCAATGAAGACTATGAAATTGAAGAAGAACATCCAATTACAAACGATAGTACCTTCGCACAAGCAATTGAAGAGTTTATGTTGGTGGAAGAAGCGGGCGAAGAATTCGATAACGAAATGATGTTAGCAGGTGAATTAACACCTGTATTCTTCGGTTCAGCATTAGCAAACTTCGGTGTACAAAGCTTCTTAAATGCTTATGTAGACCATGCACCGATGCCTAATGGCCGTTTAACAAAAGACGAAGAAGAAGTGAGTCCATTTGCGCCTGACTTCTCAGGATTTATCTTTAAAATCCAAGCTAACATGGACCCTAAACACCGTGACAGAATCGCATTTATGCGTATTGTCAGTGGCGCATTTGAGCGTGGTATGGACGTGAAGCTACAACGTACAAATAAAAAACAAAAAGTAACACGTTCAACATCATTTATGGCGGATGATAAAGAAACAATCAACCATGCAGTTGCGGGAGATATTATCGGTTTATATGATACAGGTAATTACCAAATCGGCGATACATTAGTCGGTGGCAACCAAAAATTCAGTTTTGAAGATCTGCCACAATTCACACCTGAACTCTTTATGAAAGTATCACCGAAAAACGTAATGAAGCAAAAACACTTCCATAAAGGTATTGAACAATTGGTACAAGAAGGTGCCATCCAATACTACAAAACATTGCATACCAACCAAATTATTTTAGGTGCTGTAGGGCAACTGCAATTCGAAGTTTTCGAACACCGTATGAATAATGAATATAATGTCGATGTGATTATGGAACCCGTTGGCCGCAAGATTGCACGTTGGGTTGAAAATGAAGAAGATATCCAAGATAAGATGAGTACAGCGCGTTCTATCTTAGTACAAGACCGCTATGAACAAAAAGTATTCTTGTTTGAAAATGAATTTGCGACGCGTTGGTTTGAAGAAAAATTCCCTGAAATTAAACTTTATAGTTTATTATAGGTATCCAATGGGGTATAATTATTTTAAATAAATGAATACCTATGACAGTCATGTCAGAGGGGAGTAACTTACGAAGTTGGATTCAATTCCGCTTCAACATTCTTATCGTCATTACGAAATGCATAGACATTTCCGGTAAAATGGAGTCCGTACAAACAGCTATGGATTCAAGTGAGACCTTTGCTATTTATTTAGCATAGGTCTCTTTTATTTTGTCCACGTTTTTTAGCCAGACGATTGAATTATTTTGAAGGAGTGGTCATTGAATGGATCCGAGTTTAATTTTATCCTACGGATGGGTATTGCTCGTACTCGTATTTTTAGAAGGATTACTAGCTGCGGATAACGCAGTGGTTATGGCAGTAATGGTAAGACATTTACCGCCTGAGCAAAGAAAGAAAGCATTATTTTACGGTTTATTAGGAGCCTTTATCTTTAGATTCTTATCATTATTCCTAATCAGTTACTTAGTAAACTTCTGGTTTATCCAAGCAGCTGGTGCCGTTTATTTACTATATATGTCAGGACGGAATTTATATCAATTCTACAAATCCAAAGGTCATGGACCTGAACAACCAGAAGGTGATGATCATCACTATGATGAGCACGGAACTGAAAAGAAAGTCAGCCCGAAAGCCTTTTGGAGTACTGTTGCGAAAGTCGAATTTGCGGATATTGCCTTTGCGATTGACTCAATGCTTGCAGCAATGGCCATTGCCTTCACGTTGAAACCAGTTGGTATTCATTTCGGCGGTATGGACTTAGGTCAATTCGCAGTAATGTTCATGGGTGGTATGATCGGTGTTATCTTAATGCGTTTTGCGGCAACTTGGTTCGTAGAACTATTAAATAAATATCCTGGTCTTGAAGGTGCAGCCTTTGCGATTGTTGGATGGGTTGGTATCAAATTAGTGGTACTTGTTCTTGCACATCCACAAGTTCATTTAATTCCAGAACATTTCCCACATTCAACATTATGGCAAATCATTTTCTGGGGTGTCATGATTGGACTTGTTATCTTTGGTTGGTTATCATCTTTACGCCACAACAAAAAGAAAGCAAAAGAACAATCAAATTCATAATACAATATGCAATGACAAACCGTTTATCTTTATTGATTCAAAAGATAGACGGTTTTTGTTTTACCTTCAGATTGAAGTAGAAGAAAAAATCCTCTAAATTTTTTAGTGAAAGCACTAAGTTTACAAGAAATTTACAATAGATTGTGTCATAATAGATAAGAAAGATTGTAGTAGAGGAGGGCGTTATGATGGCAGAAGATAATGGAAAGCGTCAACCAGATGAAAAACAAGTTATACCGAAAAGTCATTATAAACGAAAACGTCGAGAGTTTTTCCATAATGAAGAACGAGAACAACGTGTTGAACAAGAAAAAGAGCAACAAGCACAAGAAAAAGAAAAAGCAGCAATGCAAGCTAAAAACAATGAAGAACGTGTGAAAGACAACTTAAGAAAAGCACGTATTGAAAAATTGACACAAGAAGAAATTCAACATCAACAAGAAATTGCGCAAGGTAAACGTGAGCCTGAAGTAGAAAATGAACAAACAGAGACACCGAAGGCAAAAACATCATCAAAAGATGAATCCTTACATAAAGAACAGCCATCAACATCCACTGCAGGTGCGAAAAAAGAAACAGTGAAGAATGAAAAAACTGTTTCAAATGTTTCATCAGTCACAGTAGACGATGACACAAAAATTCATGAGCACGCAACATCAGAAGAACCAACAGAGACAGAATCAGAAACAAAACCGCCTCATAAAGATGGCGAACCTGCAAAACACAGTACACAAAGCAATCAGGCCAAAGCATTCTTTGAAAAACATTGGGCTAAAATCGCAATTGCGGTCGGCGTAATTATTTTATTGCTATTACTCTTTGCGATATTCCATAATCTAAGAAGTGATAATGGAAGTGCCGGTGATGTCGCAACGTTTGATGGCAGTGGCGATAAACAAGAGACAGCTATGATGAAAGCAGCAAAAAGTTCGATTCATTCAGTCGTAACAGTTGAGAACAAAACAAAAAATAAAAGCTCAATTGATAAAGAAACCGCAAATTCTGATAATGAAATTGGTTCAGGTGTCGTCTACAAAAAAGTAGACGACTCCATTTTTATATTGACGAATAGTCATGTAGTCGGCGATAAAAAAACACAACGTATTTTATACGATGACAACAAAGAAACAACAGGGAAAGTCATCGGTAAAGATAAATATTCAGATGTAGCAGTTGTGAAAGCAAACGTTGAAAAAGATAGTGATGTCAAAGCTATACGTATTGGTGATTCTAAACAACTTCAATTAGCAGAACCTGTTATAACAGTTGGAAATCCGTTAGGAGCTGACTTTAAAGGCAGTATTTCAAATGGTGTCGTTTCAGGTTTAAATCGTAATGTACCTGTAGATATCGATAAAGACAACCACTATGATGTACTGACAAAAGCCTTTCAAATTGATGCGCCCGTCAACCCTGGTAACTCAGGCGGTGCAGTAGTTGATCAAAACGGTAAATTAGTTGGTATCGTCTCTTTAAAAATTGATATGCCGGCAGTAGAAGGCATGGCCTTTGCGATTCCAGTTAATAAAGCTGTGACGCTCGCAAAACAATTAGAAGATAAAGGTAAAATTGATTATCCGAATACAGGTGTTGCTTTATCGAATGTCGCTGATTTATCAGATCAAGAACGTGATCAATTCAAAGTTCCTAAAGATTTACAACAAGGTACTGTAGTCAGAGAAGTAAATCAAAACTCACCAGGTGAAAAAGCAGGTTTAAAAACAGGGGATATTATTGTAGAATTAGATGGTAAAAAAATTGAAGATAATTTAAGATATAGACAGATTGTCTTTGAACACCAAGCAGATTTGAAACCATTATCTGCAAAAATATATCGAAATGGTAAACTAAAAAGTATAACGATTAAATTGAAGTAGTGTTGAGGTGAAAACAGTTGTCCATTTTTAACCAGTTATTTAAAAGATCCAGTCCTCAACAAGGTATTGTCTTATTCTATTTGATTGCGATTATCGCAGCATTTTTGATGTTAAATTTACCTGGCGTGCATAAGCCTGGTGTGCACGTGGATCCCATTGATACATTATTTGTGGCTGTATCAGGGATCAGTGTGACTGGATTGACACCTGTGACGATTGCCGATACATATTCGACTTTCGGACAAATTGTCATTATGATTATTTTAAATATCGGCGGTGTCGGCGTCATGGCATTAGGTACGGTGTTATGGCTCATTTTAGGTAAACATATCGGCTTACGTGAACGTCAGATGATTATGTTGGATAATAACCGCCATACGATGAGTGGTGCGGTTCAATTGATTATTGAAATTGTCAGAGCCGTCTTATTGATTGAACTTGTCGGTGCGCTATTACTAGCCTTTTATTTCTATAGAGATACCGCAGATATCCAATATGCGTTAATGCAGGGCTTCTTCGTTTCAGTGGCCTCTACAACTAACGCAGGACTCGATATTACAGGGAATTCATTGATTCCTTATGCGAATGATTATTTCGTACAAGCGATTGTGATGTTCTTGATTACACTGGGTTCTATCGGGTTCCCGGTACTATTAGAAATTAAAGCGTATATCAGTAATAGAAATCCGAACTTTCGCTTCTCATTATTCGCGAAAATCACAACGATTACGTATTTCGCATTATTCTTATTCGGAACAGTGATGATTTTAATCTTAGAGATGGGCAACACGTTGAAAGACGTCAGTTGGCATAAAGCACTCTTTTATGCCATGTTCCAATCGACTACAACCAGAAGTGCCGGATTACAGACAGTAGACATCTCACAATTTACAGATGCGACCAACTCATTGATGGGGACATTGATGTTTATCGGATCTTCACCAAGTTCAGTAGGTGGGGGCATTCGAACAACGACATTTGCGATTCTGATTCTCTTTATTTTAAATTTCCGTACGGATTCAGAACGTATTACCATCAAAGTCTTTAATAGAGAAATCTTGCCGTCAGATATCCAAAAGACCTTTATGGTGTTTAGTGTTGCAACAATCTTATCACTAACATCAATTGTGATTATTCAAGCAGTAGAAGGCAGTAAAATGTCTATTCTTCAAGTCTTCTTTGAAGTCATGTCTGCATTCGGAACCTGTGGGTTATCGCTAGGTCTCTCGAGTGATGGTACAGATATCACCAAAGTGGTCTTGATGGTCTTGATGTTTATCGGACGGGTTGGATTAATCTCCTTCATCTTAATGATTGGCGGCAGAAAAGAGCCTGTCTTGTATCACTATCCAAAAGAAAAAGTACAAATTGGTTAAAAAGTAACCTAGTAGAAATTTAAATCACATTCAACATCATTAAACATAGAAATAACTACAATAAATAAAGCATGCGTTTGAAGCTCTGGATTGAGCTCAAACGCATGCTTTTTATATGCTTATTTAAAACAATTTTTACCAGTCTTGAACAGATTTACGTTCACCTTTGAAATTACCGCTTTTTTGATGTCTGCTTTGTAGAACTTGTTTCACATCATCTACAGTTACACCACAAGCGTGGAGTAACACAAAGAGGTGATATAAAACGTCGGCTGTTTCATTAGCTAATTCTTCTTGATCGTTCTTCATAGCAGCAATCACAACTTCAAATGCTTCTTCACCGAATTTCTTCGTGATTTTCTCAATACCTTCATTCAATAAGTAATGAGTATATGATTTGTCATCATCGCTGTTTGCGCGTGATTGCACAATGTCTTCTAAACTATCGATAAAGAAAGGTGTTTCTGTATTGAAACAACTCGTTGAACCTGTATGACAAGTTGGACCATCTGGATTGACGAAGACTAATATTGTATCTTGATCACAATCTAATTTAAGATCAACGACATGTTGGTAGTTGTGAGAAGACTCACCTTTTTTCCATAAGCGTTCTTTGCTTCGAGAATAAAACCAACACACTTTATCTTCTAAAGTTTTTTGATACGCTTCTTCATTCATATATCCCAGCATTAACACTTGTTTAGTTTGATAGTGTTGTAAGATTGCGGGTACTAATCCTTTTGAAAAGTCTGGTGTTATTGCCATCTGACTTCAACTCCTTCTTCTTTTAGAAATGCTTTCACAGCGCCGACGGTTGTTTCTTTATCATGGAAAATGCTGGCAGCGAGCCCGGCTGAAACATCAGTTTCCTTAAATAAATCCGCAAAGTGTTGCGCATTGCCGCCACCGCCTGAAGCGATAATCGGAATAGATACACGGTCATTGATTAATGATAATAAGCGGTGATCAAAACCTTGTTTGACACCATCGTAATCCATACTAGTCACAAGCAATTCACCAGCACCTAATGCTTCGACTTCTTGAACCCAGTCTAAAGTGCGTTTATCTGTGCGTTGCTTACCGCCATGTGTATAACAGAACCAATCTTGTTTATCTTCTTCCCATTTCGCATCAATTGCGACGCAAATACATTGCGTACCGAATTTCTGACTTGCCTCCGCAATTAATTCTGGATTTCTTAATGCGCTAGAGTTTAATGAAACTTTATCTGCACCATGTTTTAACAAGATAGAGATATCTTCAACAGAATTGATACCGCCGCCGATGGTTAATGGGATAAACAGTTTTGAAGCAGTCTCTTCGATAATATCTAACATCATTTGATGACCACTTTCAGTACGTGAAATATCTAAGAAAACAAGTTCGTCTGCTAGTTCTTGGTTATAGTACGCTGCCATTTCCACAGGGTCGCCGATATCACGCAATCCTTTAAACTTCACACCTTTGACGACACGACCGTCTTTGACATCAAGACAAGGGATGATACGCTTTTTTATCATTCTAATCCCTCCCAAAAGGCTTCAGTATTCGCAGCTTTGCCGACGATAGCCGCATGTACACCATCCGCTTCTAAACGCTTCAAATCATCAGAACTGCGGATTCCGCCAGATGCGACGACGGGTAGGGCAGTCGCTTGCGCAAGTTGTTTCGTTAATTCGAAGTTCGGTCCTTCTAATTTACCGTCTTTCGAAATATCTGTATAAATCAAGCCGCCAAGCGGTAAGTGTTCAATGGTCTTAACGAATTCAAATAAGTTCAATCCTGTTTCTTCTAACCATCCGTTAACTTTGATTTCGTCAACATAAGCGTCTACAGATAGGTAAATACGATTTGGAAACTGTTCAGCAGCTGTTTTAAGCCATGCGGTATCTTGAATACCTTTCGTTCCGACAATCACATAAGCGACACCTTTATTGAAATAATCTTCAATCGTTTCAGTAGAACGAATACCGCCGCCAACTTCAATCGGCAAATCTGTTAAACCAACAAGTTGTTCAATATAATCCGCTTCAACAGGTTGTTTGGTTTTTGCAGCGATTAAATCGATAACATGGATACGTTTCACACATTTATAACGACTATAGAATTGAACGGCTTCTTCTGCCGTTCTCGCCATCGCTTCTTTCGTTTCATAGTCACCTTCAGTTAAACGCACACTTTGTGAATCGATTAAATCAATTGCTGGCCATACTTCAATCATGAATAAAACCGCCTTTCAATGCTTGGTCTAAAATAGCTAATCCGAAATCACCGCTTTTTTCTGGATGAAATTGGATACCGATTTTATTATCTTTTTGGACAATGGCGGTAATCGGCAGACCATATTCCGCTGTCGCAATAATCGGTGCAGGTGTTTGAACGTAATAAGAGTGAATAAAGTAAACGTCTTTATCTAAAAGAGGGTGTTTACTTTCTAAATTATTCCAACCTAAGTGCGGTACAGGGTATGGTGTATCAATCGGCACGACACGACCAGGAATCATACCTAAACCCTCTACATCGCCTTCATCACTGTGTTCAAACATCAGCTGCATACCTAAACAAATGCCGATCATCGGTTTCTTGTCTTGAAGCTCAATCAGTAACTTATCTAGGCCGGAAGCTTTGAGTGCTGTCATCGCATCTTTAAAATGACCGACACCTGGTAAGATAATATGCGAGCTTTCTTTAATTGTGTCAAAATCGCTTGTCAGTTGTGCATCGTAGCCTAAGTGATTGACCGCGCGTTCAACATTTTTGATATTTCCGACACCATAGTCTACAATCGCGATCATTCAATCACTCCTTTAGAGGAAGGCACACCTTGTGTATCGCTTTCTGAAAGTGCGATTTTTAAACTGCGCGCAAAGGCTTTAAAAATCGCTTCAATTTCATGATGCGTATTACCGCCGCGGATTAAATCAATGTGTGTTGTCAAACGGGCATTAATCACAAGCGCTCTAAAGAATTCTTCGACAAGTTCTGTATCGAATGTACCGACTTTCTCTTTAGAGAATTCGGCATTAAATGATAAGAAAGGACGTCCACTGATATCTGTAACGACACGTGCTAACGTTTCATCCATTGGAATATAGAAAGTACCGTATCGTGTAAAAGATTTTTTATCACGAACAGCTTCTAATAATAATTGACCTAACACAATTCCGATATCTTCTGTTGTGTGATGATCATCAACATAGGTATCACCCTCAACTTTTAACTGAAGGGCAATACCGCTATGGAAGCTGAACAAAGTCAACATATGGTCTAAGAAGCCAACCCCTGTTGAAATCGATGTTTCTGATTGATTGGTAAAATCTAGCGTTGCTTCTATAAAGGTCTCTTTAGTTGCGCGTGTTTTATGATAAGTCATTTTGTTCACTCCATTCCTTGATGATTTGTGAGAGTTGATCGAGTTCTTGATCTGTCGCAATAGAATAACGGACAGCTTCATTTAATTCAGGTTCATCATAAATACGTGGTTTAAAACCATGTTCCATCACGTATTCACCTAAACTGCGTGCTTTTGGTCCATATGTGAAGACAAAGTTTGCTTTAGATGGAATCACTTTTAAATCATTGCTGTGGTAAGGTTTGAAAATATCATTAAGTTTACGACATAAGTAACGTTGTTCTGCGATCAGATTCATAACGCGTTTAGTATCTTTAAATAATGTTTCCGCTAGTGTTAAAGATAAAGTGCTCATCGGATACGGGTGTGCGAAACGATTTAATAATTGAATCGTTTTTGGTGTTGAAATCACGACACCGATACGTAAGCCAGCTAACGCGAAGGCTTTACTTAATGTTTTCATGACGATGATATGATCTTCTAACGCTACTTCAATCGGTTCGCCAAATTCAATATAAGCTTCATCAATGACAAAGTAACCGCCAAGTGCTTTCATTTTGTCGCTGATAGCTTTCAAGAAATTGAAAGGATATTGTTCGCCTGTTGGGTTATGTGGCACGCTCATGATAAAGAACGCAGGTTGAACGTCATCAATACGGTTTAAAATCGTTTCGAGTGAGAAGCGGAAATCTTGGTCGCATGAGACATATTCAATGTCACGCTCAGTTTGGCGCGCAAATTCGGTATACATAACAAAATCTGGGCTTAACGTAAGTACTGGGCCTTCTGGCAGAGCTAACATACATTTTTGAATCCATTCATCAGATCCGTTCGCAGCTAAAACTTGATTGGTATTTAAATTATAAAAATCCGCGTATGCTTTAAGAAAATCATTATATTGTGTTTCTGGGTAGACGCGAAAATCTGTATGATTAATGACTTCTGCAATTTCTGATTTAGAAAGTGCAGGAATCGGGCTTTCGTTTTTATCAATATAAATCAATTATGATTCCTCCTGTTCTACTCTGACTTTAACTGAGGCTTCATGTTGGTATAAGCCTTCTTCATGGGCGATTGTCATAGCGCCTTCTGCAAGGTTGTTGAAGGCATGTTGGTCGTAACGGATTACAGAGTGACTTGTGAGGAAGTCATTGACTGTTAAACCGTTTGTGAAGCGGGATGTTTGGTTAGTAGGCAAGACGTGGCTTGGCCCTGCGTTATAATCGCCTAAAGCTTCAGGTGCATAAGAACCTAAGAACATTGCGCCAGCATATTTGATTTTGTTGATGTAATAGTCAGGTTCTTTTGTTTGAATTGATAAATGTTCAGGTGCGACATAGTTTGCGATTTCTATATTATCTTCGATACTTTCAGTCAAAATAGGGTAGTGGAAGTCTCGTACACTTGGTTCGATAATCGCTTTTCTTGGGGCGTTGTTGATAGCCTCTGGTAATAACGCTTCTACTTCTTCTAATAAAGATTGACTTGTAGATAATAAAAAAGTACGTGCACGCTCATCGTGTTCAGCTTGTGCTAAGATATCTTGAACAATAAATTCAGGACGAGATGTTTCATCTGCGATAATCATAATCTCACTTGGTCCAGCGATTTGATCAATACCGACATAGCCATAAAGTAATTGTTTCGCTAACGCAACAAACTGATTACCTGGTCCGACGATCTTATCAACTTTAGGTACAGTTTCCGTACCAAAGGCTAACGCCGCAATACTTTGTGCACCGCCGACTTGGAAAGTACGATCGACACCCGCAATTTTACAAGCTGCTAGAATACTTGGTTTAATGCCTTCAGCTTGTGGAGGTGTCACTGCGATAATTTCTTTGACCCCTGCAACTTTAGCAAGTGTCGCAGTCATTAAAACAGTCGAAGGATAAGCGGCTTTACCGCCTGGAACATAAATACCGACACTTTCAAGCGGGTTATAAATTTCACTTGTGTATTCGCCGATAACATCTTCATGTTTGATACGTTCTTGGAATGCTTTGATATTTTCAAAGCTTTGTGTCAAAGCTTCACGTAATTCTGGTGAGATTTGAGTCAAGCTGGCTTCAACATCCGCTTGCGGTACTTCTAATTGTGAAAGTTCGACACCGTCAAATTGTTTATTATAGTCAAATAAGGCTTTGTCTTGATTCTTTTTGACGTTTTGAATGATTGTGTTGACTTGGTCGATTAATGATTGTTCGATATCTGAAACGTTTTGGAAACGCGCATAAAATTCAGTTTTATTAAGCATGTATAGAAACCCCCAGTTGTGTAATGAATTGATTAATAGCGTCTGATTTACTGAAGAAAGCATGTTTATTGGTAATTAATTTCGCATTTACATTACCAATTTGTTCACGTTCTTCTAATCCGTTAGATTTAAGTGTTGTCCCTGTTTGGACGATATCCACGATAGCATCAACCATATTGACGACAGCTGCGAGTTCCACTGATCCAGATAAAGGAATGATGCTGACATCTTGACCGAGTTGATTGAAATATTGGCGTGTAGTATTAACGTAAGTCGTCGCAACACGATTGATATCTGTCACACCAGGTTTGGCTGCTACAGAAAAGTGGCATTGACCGAATGGTAAATCGATATAGTTATTCACATTATGATTTGGCTTTTCACTTAAGATATCACTGCCGGTAATCCCTAAATCTGCGATACCTTCTTCAACATAAGTAGGGACATCTGTTCCTTTAACTAAAATGAATTTAATATCTTTTACGGTAATCTGCAGCTTACGTTCACGTTGATGTAAAGCTTCTGCCCATATAGGATTGTTGTTGCGTTCTAAAAATGCGATGAAGTCTTTGAGTAATCTCCCTTTGCTGAGGGCAATCGTTAACATAATTTGTTCCTCCTAATCTAATTGAATCCCAAAACCGAAACCATCGATTGTTCCACTGTAATGACCGCCTGACATTATCGGTTCAGACTGGCTATTTTCAAACAGCTGCATAAAGCTGCCGATATAGTAAGTTTTCGGTGGCATTGTTGTTACATCTAAGTGAATCGTTTGGATGCCTGCACGTTTTAATTCTTCTGACCATCGTAATAAAGATAAGTATGTCGGATGATCGTTAGGGATAATATTTCGAATATAATCCAGTTGCAAATGAGTCGGTTGTTTCAATAAACCTAAAAGTTTATGACCTTTAGGCAACTGCTGATTAAGTTCAGAAAGGTTACGTTCATTAATCAATTGTAAGATTTTTGGTGTGCGTTCTTCTTCACTTAACAACAACGATAACAGTTGATAGTGACCAATCACCGCAAAATCTACCTCGCGTTTCATTTCCTTTTGAACAAATCCCAACATTAACTGAAAGCTCGTCAACATTTCTTGGTAAGTCGGATGAAATACTTCAATACCTAAGTTTGTGCTGATATGTTCATTGTTTGCGATAGGGCCTGCATATACGGCTTGTTTTAAATTTAAAGCATACGTTCTGACATAATGTTGAAGTTGATCTGTCCAGTCATTACGAAGCGCAAAGAAATTTTGACCATTTTTCCAAATACTGCGCGTTCCCATACTTTCTAAATCATCTTGCGTCAACTGTTGCCAATTCAAACGTTCAATAAAATGCAGGTCTATCACTTCATATTGATGAGATTGGAAATATTTTAAAAAGCGGAGTTCCAAATCTTTTCGTTTAAGCACTTTATCTTGGTATTCGATGTATTCCATTTATAGTTCCTCACTTCCATCAACGCTTTCACTCTCTACCGAACTAAAGCGTATTGATTTAATGACGTAATCATAGCACGAAATCACAGTTAAATCAATAGAATATTCAGAATATGATAATTATTACGAAAAGACTCATTAATATAAGAATATTCAGAAAATTTATTGACGCTAGCGGTTTTTATTGTATATTATTTTTAATAGATAGAGAACACTTTAAAAAAGCGGTGTTTTCATGAAAAAGTATGTTGCTAGAACAATAATTATTGCCACTTTATTACTAGGAATGGGAACAACTACAATTGCAAATGCTTACGAATGGGCAGAAGGTGGAAAATGGAGTCATGGAATAGGCTCAACATATGTTTGGTCATATTACACACATAATAGTTATGGTCATGATTCTACAGCAATCGGCAAATATCGTTCAGATAGTGGCTATACCACTGCTGAAAAACAAGCACGTGCATCTGCGGAAAAAGCTTGGTGGGGTAACCAAGCATATTATAGAGTGTATTAGAATATCATAAAAAAAGAGTGGGGCTGGGACATAAATCCAGCCCCTTTTATATTTTAGATGTGAAGCTAATTTTGCAAAGCAAAAAAGTTAAAATATATAAATTAGCTAGTATACTAGGCTATGTGTACGAGGATAAATTTAAATCTAAACATAGTTTATATAGAGAGATTTTAATTGTAGTAGAAAATGAATAGTCTGATTGATAGGATAGAAAGTGTTGGTTTGATGTGGGTTTCTAAATGGATTTGAATAATTTAAAGCTCAGATAAGCAGTTATTTCTATTTTATTGTTTTATATACCTTTTACTAAATGAAAGTAATTTTTGATTGAAATACGTAATTGAGAATCATTATCAATGGTGGTAAACTATGATTAAGTTATATTCACACGATAAATTTAACGACAGATTTTTAAGGAGGAGATACATGCATGCAACGTGAGAAATTAGAAGTTAAAGATTTAATTAACATCGGGCTCTTTACCGCAATATTCTTTGTGTTAATTACACCTGTAGGTATTGCTGGGATTGTGCCAGTGATTATGTTTTTCTTACCTGCATTATTTGCGGTTATTGGCAGTGTACCTATTATGTTGTTGGTAGCTAAAACACAAAAGTTTGGTGCTTTAAGTATCAGTGGTATTGTAGTGAGCTTAGTATTGTTTATTATGGGTCACCCAGGGCTCGCATTAATTACTGGTATTCCATTACCGATTCTAGCTGATTTAATTATGAAGATCGGCAACTATCGTCATTGGATTACATTAAGTATCGGTTATATTGTCTTTTCATTTTGGTCACTCGGCAGTTTGCTTCCATTTTACTTCGCAAGACAATCCTTTTTCGATTATCTAGAACAAAAAAGAGGACACGAATATACAGCATTACTAGATAAACTATTCACGCTACAAACATTACCAATCATTATAGTGACTTGTATGGTCGGTGCTGTTATCGGAATTGTCATCGCAAGAATTCTATTTAAAAAACATTTTGTACGTGCAGGTATGGTCTCATGATCAAAATGCAAATTGATCCAAGAATAAAATTGTTAAGTATGGTATTGATATCCTTTATCGCTTTAACAGGAACTACTACGGGTCATGCGGTTTATCCACGACTTGTAATTATTCTGATACCTACATTTTGTCTGCTTTATCTACATTATTATAAAGCTGGCTTATTATGCTTTTTTATTCTTTTTACTGGATGGTATATCGAAACATTCCAATTGAGAGATTACCATGCGGTTGTGTATAGTTTGATATTTATAATAGCCAATTTGCTTACACGTTTTTTACCTGCTGCTTTAATGGGATTTGTCTTATTTAAAACAACGTCAGTTGAAATGTTCATTCGTGCATTAGAGAAAATGAAGTTTCCAAATGTGTTGACGATTCCTTTAGCGGTCATGTTTCGTTTTCTTCCTGTGGTCTATCAAGAATCGCAAAACATTAAACATGCGATGCGTATGCGGGGTATGACGACACTTCAAGCGTTTCTACATCCGCTACGTTATACCGAAATGCGTATTGTACCGTTAATTAATCGAGTGGTCAAAATTTCAAATGAGTTGACAGCCGCTTCTTTAACAAGAGGACTGTCTGTAGACGCTGCACGTACGTCACTCATTGTATTTAAAATGACCGCAATCGACAAAACTGTCGCAGGATTCTTAATTTTACTTGTTTTATTTTATTACGTTATATAAGAGGGAGGCTCAAATGATTCAATTTAACAATGTAACTTTCAGCTACAGTGCTTCAGATAAAAATGCATTAGAAGATTTTAATTTAACTATTCGTCCTGGCGAAGTGGTCTGTTTAACAGGATTATCAGGATGCGGAAAATCAACAGTACTAAGATTAATCAACGGGCTAATTCCTCAGTTTTTCTCAGGTGAAATCGCAGGAGATATTGTCATCGCAGGACAAAACATGAAGGACTATGCTTTCAAAGATTTAAGTCGCCAAATCGGCAGTATCTTTCAAAATCCTAGATCACAATTCTTCTGTACACATGTATTAAATGAACTTGCCTTTGAACTAGAAAATTACTATACAGACCCAGAAGAAATTCAATCACGAATTATTAGAGCAGTAGATCAATATCAAATTAATGATTTACTGGAAAGTAATGTCTTTGAATTGTCGGGTGGTCAACAACAAATGATTGCCTGTATCAGTATTGAAATCGCAGGACAAGCGCTTATTGTCATGGATGAACCTTCTTCAAATTTAGATTTCAAAGCCGTTCAAAAATTAGCACGTATGATTCAATCTTGGAAGCAACAAGGGAAGACGATTGTTATTGCGGAACATCGTCTGCATTATTTATTAGATTTGGCAGATCGTTTTATCTTAATTGAATCAGGTCAGATTACTAAAGCGTGGAATCAAGATGATTTTCGTCAATTAGAACTAAAACAATTAAAAGCACATGGTTTACGAGCGACAGATTTAACACGACTACGACCAAAACGATCAGAACCTTCATCACACGATGTGATACCTATACAAAACTGGCAATATCGCTATCAGAAAAAAGAAACATTAGATTTAAATATTAAGCGATTTGATTTACATAAAGGTGCGATAACAGCGATAGTCGGCCACAATGGGGCAGGGAAATCTACATTCGCGAAAGCATTAATGGGTGCAGTTAAGTTAAATAAAGACGCGGTCATTATGAATGGTACACATAAAATACGTCAAAAACAGTGGAAGCACGATGTATATCAAGTCTTTCAAAATGTAGAGTCTCAACTTTTCGGTGAAACTGTAGAAGAAGAAATCAGATTCAGTCATCGTAATATGTCAGATACTGATTTACTACATGTGTTAGATACGATTGATTTAAAACAACATCGTGATAAACATCCCTTATCACTTTCAAACGGAGAAATGCAGCGACTGGCGATTGCGAGTGCTAAAGAAAGCGGCAGACCTATTTTAGTATTTGATGAACCAACCAGTGGTTTAGATGGCAAACGTATGTCTGAATTTGCGACAGAATTACGACAATTAAAAGGCCAAGGGTATACAATTCTGGTCATTACACATGACTATGAATTGATTATAAACAGCGCAGATTATATTGCGGAATTTCATGAAGGGGAGGTCAAACACCACTATCCGCTTGATATGCGTAATGTCAAAGCGCTTCAAAACTTCTTCGAATTATAAATATTTAATAATAACGCAAATATAATAGTGTCATTTTAACTACTTTAAAAAACATAAATAATAGTAATGACATTGATTTAAGGGTGTGCTATACTCCCTTTATACATTGTTAATGAGAATGATTATCATTATTGGTGTAAAAATTAATGATTAGGAGC
This sequence comes from Staphylococcus simulans, assembly GCF_025561465.1. NCBI lineage: Bacteria > Bacillati > Bacillota > Bacilli > Caryophanales > Staphylococcaceae > Staphylococcus > Staphylococcus simulans. Next base: position 1,946,040 of record NZ_CP095100.1, on the reverse strand, counting down.
GTTATCAACGTGAGAAACAACAAAGAGAGAACAGTTATGAACCATGCCAACCAGAAAGCGTACCAATATTCAATTCGTAAATTTACTGTCGGAGCAGCTTCGATAGCTGTAGGTGCAGTGATCTTCTTAGGAGGAGGACAAGCACAAGCAGCTGAACAAGAAGCGCCCGTATCAAACGCAGCAGCACCGACTACTGTAACGGATAGCGGCACTTCGACGACACCAAACGCGACACCTGTTTCAGCGCCAAAAACAGTTGAGTCAAAAGAGAAAGAAGCAAATAAACCACAAGCAGCATCTACAGCACAATCTCAAACAGACTCAAAACCGACACCTGAGAAAGTTGAAACAACACCAGCACCAAAACAAGAAGCACCACAAACAGAAAAAGCAACAGCAGCACCAACAAATCAAGTCTCAGTACAAGAAGCAATAAAACAACCATCTTTACAAGATCCTCACGCAAACGAAGAGCGTTACCCAGTAGAGTTTAAAGTTGTTAAACCAAATACTGACGAAGAAGCATTCTTCCATGCATCAAATATTAAACAAACTGCTCAATTTATGAAAGGTGATAAAGTATCAACTGTTGAATTAACATTAGACATTCCAACAATTTGGGATAGATTTGATGTTTATCAAGAGAACCATAAATTAAATACACAAATCACTGCTTACGATAAAGCAAAAAATACAGCTAAGTTACAATTCGCAGTTCCAAACAATACACAAAGTGTCATTGTGAAATCATCAACGAAATCATCATCAAGATTGGTTACTAGTCAAGAGTTTGAAGATGTTGAACTTAAATTCAACCAAGCTATCAACGCAAGTGATTCTAAGCCATTAACACAAGATGAATATAAGAAAAAGAAAGAAACAGAAGCATTTGACAATGCGATTACGCTAGAAGATAAAATTTATCAACTTAAAAAATTGATGGCGAAAGATAAAGTGCCTACAAGAGAAGATAAAGAAATGCTTGCTGACTATGAAGAACAATTAAAAGAACAGTTAGAAGCAGCGAAAAAAGAATTTAAAAATGCGCCATTGTCAGATTTCACAATTACGAACCCAGAACAACATAACTTTGAAGTGTTGCATAGTAAGAAAAATGAGCCCTCACATATGGACTTTGAAGTAGTCAAACCTATGCAAGTCTTCCAACAAAACGGTAAACACTATGTGGCGATGACAATTAAGTCAGAAAGCATGTGGGATGACTTTATGGTAGATACTAAGGAAGGTTACGAGCGTGTGAAAACGATCGCACGTGATACGAAGAAGAATGAAAGAACAGTCGTCTTCCCATATCAAGTTGGTATTGATCACTATGATGCGATTGTGAAGGTCAGCTTACCTAAAATTAACTACGAAGGTGCTTACCACGTCAGAATTAAAGACCTTGACCAAAATAAACCGCCGACTGCACAATCAAACCAACAAAAAACAGATGCAGCAGCACCGAAAGTGACGCCTAAGCCACAAGTAGAAAAGCCAGCTCCAAAACCACAAGTTGAACAACAATCTGACCACACTACACCTAAAGTAGAAACTTTAAATGCTGCGCCTGTTACAAAAGAAATCGGCTTTATGGTTAAAAAAGACGGTGAAGATCAAAAATCAGTCATGGATGATTATATGGACCACCCAGCAAAAGTGGTTAAGGAAAATGGTAAAACATTTGTACAGCTTACAATTAAAAATCCAGATTGGTGGCAATCATTTGAACTATTTGATGGTGCACAACAGCTCAAACAACATGAGGTTTCAAAAACAGCAGATCAAAAAGTTATTAACTTTGAAGTGAAACCAGGTACAAAGATGTTAACAAGTAAGGTGCATATTGTAGTCCCAGGCATCAATTACAACAATAAATATACGACACAAATTGCTTTTGACGAAGCGGTTGCTGATTTAAAAGCACCTGAGTCAAAACCACAAGTTAAACCTATGCCTAAGCCACAAGAAAAAGCTGAAGATCAAGCAACTGATAAAGTTGTAGATAAAACAGCTGAAAAAGAAAAAGTACAACCAAAAGTTATCACACCTGAAAAAGATACTAAGCAAGTCGATGAATCGACTGAAAAAGCATCGGATGAGTCTAATGTAAAACCAGAAATAAAAGTAGAACCGATGTCAGTTCAAAAAACAGAACCAAAAGTATCTGAAGTTGTGACAGAAGTACAAGATGCGGTAGCAACTCAACCATCTATGAAAGCTATAGCATCTAAATCTGTAAAATCGCTTGGTTCAGTTAAAGCTAAAGAAATGAAGTCTGAAACTGTAAAATCAGTTAAAGGAAACAACTCAACACCTGCTAAGGCAAAAGCATTGCCGAAAACTGGTACAGAAGAAACAGCGACAACATTCGGTATTTTATCTGTATTTTTAGGTGGTATCGCACTGTTTTGGAATAGACACGTGAAATCAAAGAAAAATAGTCTGTAATGTATTCCTGAGAATCAAGAAAATGAGGTTGTGGGTCTCTCACAACCTCTCATCATATAGAAAGAAGGATGATTCATATGACAGCAACAATCAAGAAAGTTATCGCAATGAGTGCGGTATTAATTGTGTTAACTTGGGCCATTTTTTCCATTGTAGCTTCAGCTGCTGAAAAAGATCTGAATTACGATATTTTAAAACATAAAACACAAGACGTATCCATGGCAAATGATTATTTCAATAAACCCGCTAAGTTAATTGATAAAAACGGTAAACAATATGTACAATTCACAGTCAACCACAGTCATTGGATTGTTAACTTTACATTTAACGGTCAAAAAGAAAATATTGTGCATGAAGATAAAGCAAAAGATGAACGTACTTCAGAATTTTTAATCGATAAAACATCAGGCGAAATTCCAGGCACAATTAAAGTGTATATCGATGAAGAAGTAAACGGTAAACCTTTTAAATATGACCATAACTACAACATCACATATTTATTAAAAGGTGATAAGCAAGGTGACAGTGCCGCAGCTGCATCCCATGCGGATGATTCAAAAGGTGACACTTCAAAAGGAGAAAATGCCGAAGCAACAGGAAAAGCAACATCATCAGATGCGACACCGACAAATCCACAAACAGCTGCCGGTGAATCTAAATGGCTTTATATCACTTTAATGGGTGCTTCAGCTGTATTACTTCTATCTTTTGTCGTCTATAAACGTAAAAAAGGACAACATTAAAATGAATGTACCTCACAAATGTTTAGTTGCTGCACTATGTGGCAGCTTACTTTGTTCATTTACCGTTGATAACTCAAAAGCTGAAGTCAATCATCAAACATTATCACAACAAACAGTTAAAGAGATACCTTTTAAAGTCTATAAAGAAAACAGTCAGGATGTGTCAGTTATGAATGATTATATGGCACATCCAGCAACTGTCAAAACTAAAAACAACAAAGTTTATTTACAGTTTAAATTGCTGCATCCAGAGTGGTGGAAAGCTTTTGAATTATATGAAGGTGATAAACAATGTGATGTACGTACAGTCAGTGAAACAAAAGAAGCACGTATTGTAGAAGTTGAAGTCACATCAGAGACGCAAACATTTACTTCAAAAGTACATATTATCGTCCCTGATATTCATTACGATCATCACTATACAACCAAAATTAATTTAGAAGCACAATTGCCAAAAGATGTGACACCTAAAGTACAACCGACACCAAAGCCAAGTCCTGAATCGAAGCCAAAAACTGACGTTCAACCAAAACCAGATACACAACCAACAGAAAAACACACACCCAAAAAAGTATTTCCTAAGAAATCCAATACCCACGTATCAGAAATACAGAATTTGCATTTCAAAGTATTAAAACATCAAACAAATGAACGATCAGTGATGGATCAATATATGGTACATCCAGCTAAAGTGACCTATCACAATCAGCAAGCTACTGTTCAAATGACATTAAAAAATGCTGCGTGGTGGAAGTCTTTCGAAATCTTTAATGGTGAAACGCGTATTCCAGTAAAAGTGGTAAGTGAAGATTCACAACAAGATCAACGTGTCATTGAATTTAACATGCCAAAAGATCAGAAAATATTGACCTCAAAAGTACATATTATTGTTCCGCATTTAAATTATGATCATCACTATACAACTGAAATGGTGTTTAATGAAACAGCTCAAGAGACAGACACACCAAGCCAACAAGAAGAAAAAGGTGGCACATCTATCAAACAAGATGAGGATACAGAAATATCAACAAATGAAACGACAGAAACGGTTGAAACTAAAGAAAATACTGTAGTAGAAACTCCGTCAGAACATGCATCTGAGACACATAATCATAAACAAACACCAACCAATTCAGCATTTAATCAGGCACAATCGATGAATGACACACCATTTATTACGTCATCAAGACCTTCACAACCAAGTGCTGTTAAAACAATACAAACTGCAAAAACAATGGAAGAACCGCCATTGCCTGAAATATTTCCTAAATTCAATCGGCATGCGGATGATGGTGAACCTATTAAATTTACAAAGACACATTCAGATGTTGGAAAGTATTTAAAGAGAATGAATCAAATTTATTTAGGTGCGGTGATTATTTTGGCGAGTGCTTTGTTAGTAGTCTCTACACTTTACGTTAGAAAGGGTGAAGGTAAAGGTCATGAGAAAAAACATTAAACAATGGTGTGTTGTACTTTTAGGTTTAATTGTTCTACTGACTGGTTGCCAAGCACAAGAAGATAAAAATAACCAAACATCTTCTGAAAAATACCGCATTGTACCGACAACAGTAGCTTTGACACAAACGTTAGATGCTTTGAATTTAGATATTGCAGGTAAACCAGATTCATATAAAACACTACCTAAAAGATATGACAATGTACCGAAAGTCGGACAACCGATGACACCAGATATGGAGAAGGTACAAGCTGTTCACCCGACACATATTTTAGGCGTTTCTACTATTGAAGATGAGACAAAACCTAAGTTCAAAATGATTAAAGCTAAAGCTATCTTTTATGACTATGACAGTCTAAAAGGCATGAAAACTTCTATTTCACAGATGGGTAAAGAATTTAATCGTGAAACAGAAGCATCAAAGCTAAATCAAAAATTAACTCATGCAGAAGAACAAATCAGACAAAAAGCAGCGCAACAAAAGCACCCTAAAGTACTTATTTTAATGGGTGTGCCAGGCAGTTATTTAGTTGCTACGAATCGCTCTTATATCGGCAATTTAGTTGAAATTGCGGGCGGTGAAAATGTGATTAAAGAAGATTCGAAACAATATCTAGCTTCTAATACAGAGTATCTGTATGACGTTGATCCAGATATTATTCTGCGTTTGCCACATGGAATGCCTGAAGAAGTTAAAAAGATGTTTGATAAAGAATTCAAAGAAAATGATATTTGGAAACATTTTAAAGCAGTCAAGACAGGTCGTGTCTATGATTTAGAAGAACAACCTTTCGGCATTACAGCTAATATCGATGCAGACCAAGCCATGCAAGATTTATATGATATCTTCTACAACAAGAAATGAGGTGCAATATGAAATATAAATTCAGTGTCGTCTTTATGTGTACCTTATTTCTCTTTGTTGTAGTGGTCTTGTTTGCGTTGCTTAACGGTAAATTAGGCATAAGTTCAGCTCAGCTTTGGAATAAAATCGCAACAGGTCATGATAATCAAATCGATGCGATTATAGATTTACGTTTACCACGTATCATTGTTGCGATTTGTGCAGGTGCTGCGTTATCCGTAGCGGGTGCTTATTTACAAGCAGTGCTGAAAAATCCGCTTGCTGATGCCAGTATTATCGGTGTCAGTTCAGGTGCCTTGGTGGCTAAAGCACTTGTGATGACTTTGATGCCGACTTTATTCTTTTATATGCCAATTATCAGCTTTATAGGCGGATTATTGCCATTTACTTTATTGTTTTATTTACAACATCGTTATCAGCTGAATCCGATGCGCATGCTGCTTGTCGGTGTGTCGATGTATGCGATGTTGAATGGTATGTTGGAATATTTAACCGCTAACCCAGCTGTGAGATTATCTGCTGGTTTATCTTTAAAAGTATGGAAAGACGTAGCACAAATTTCAGTGACAACGTGTATAGGACTTATCTTAGCTATAACTGTTATCTTTCAAGCGAATATGTTGGGATTTGATGATCGACAAGCACACAACTTAGGCTTTCCTATTCAACGTTACCGTATGTGGATAGGGTTAATTGCGGTCTTTTTAGCGAGCAGTGCAGTAGCTGTAGCTGGTGCTATGGCCTTTGTTGGTTTGATTGTACCGCATATTGCACGTCGATTAGTCGGCAGTGACTATAAGAAAGTTGTGATTTGTTGTGTGTTATTCGGTGCGATAGCCGTGCTATTAGCGGATACACTTGGCAGGTTGATGTCCCGTCAATTTGAAGTGCCAGCGCATATTATTACGGTCATTATCGGCGGACCTTATCTTATCTATTTAATTTGTAAAGGAGCGTACCGAAATGAATATCAACAACGTTGAGTTTAAATATGGTCAAAGACAACTCTTTAATGACTTGAATCTGACAATTAAACGTCATGCGGTAACTTCTATTATCGGACCGAATGGATCAGGTAAGAGTACCTTACTTCAAATGCTTGCAGGTTATCTTCAACCTCAGGCTGGTTGTGTGTACATAGAAGGCAATGATTTGAATACATTAGGTAAGAAACAACTTGCGCAAATGTTATCAGCAGTCCATCAAAACAATACAGCACCTGAAGATTTCACCGTTAAAACATTACTGCGCTATGGACGATATAGTCATCATCGTTGGTTGAAGAAGGATGTAAGAGGAGAAGCGGTCATTGAACGTGTACTTGAACAATTCAATTTAACTAAGTATGCAGATCGTCCGATTGGCGCTTTGTCCGGTGGCGAAAAACAACGTGTTTTTATCGCAATGGCCTTAGTCCAAGAACCACAATATTTATTATTAGATGAACCTACCACATTTTTAGATTTACATTATCAATATCAAGTCCTTGAGATGATTCGACAGTTAAACGACATGCATCGTTTAACTATCATCATGGTGCTTCATGATATAAATCAAGCTTTAACTTATAGTGATGAACTGATTTGTGTCGCAAATGGTGAAATTGCAGCACAAGGCAAGCCGCAAGCTATCGTGACACCAGAATTATTAAAAACAATTTACCAAATCGACGCAAAGATTATTCATGATAAAGATTGCGGCATATTAATTGGTAAATGTCACGGCGGGTGTTAATGGTGAATAAACTAATACGTGTCATTCAATTTGGATTAGTGCTGGTTATTATTGCGGCTATCTATCTTATCTTCCAACATCGTTTAGATAATGAAGCGGAAGAAAAACAATACGAGGTCTTACAAACGGACTATAAAAAGAAAGGGGTCCGCCCACAATTTGAAGCATTAGCAGAGGTCAATTCTGACATTCATGGGTGGATTCGTTTAGAAGGTACGAGTTTGAATTATCCCGTTTTACAATCCCGAGATAATGAAGATTACTTAGAACATAACTTTAAGAAACAAAAAACGAAAAAGGGCAGTATCTTTGTAGATTATCGTAATAACTTACAAGATTTATCTCAAAATACAGTGCTTTATGGTCATAGTGTTGGCGATAAAACTATGTTTGATGATTTACATCAATATTTGAATCAAACATTTTATGATGCACATCAAACGATAGAATTTGATACAAAGTATCATCAGTATGCGTTAAAAGTATTCAGCGCATATTCGACGGATGCCCATGATAACTATATACAGACAAATTTCAACAATGTACATGAATACGAACAGTTTTTAAAAGAAACGAAAAATAAATCGAAAATCAAAACAGATATTTCAGTTCATCCACAAGACAAGATAATGACGTTATCTACGTGTGAAGATGCTTTTTCGCGTTCTGATAAACGTGTTGTTGTGGTTGGAAAATTAATTGAAAACAGATAAAGGAGTGTATGCGCTATGTTTATGGCAGAAAACAAATTGAAATTAGATAAAGGTTCAGCAGAAGGAATTGTAGAACGTTTTTACAAACGACAAGGTATTGAAACAATTGAAGGTTTTAAAGAAATGTTTGTCACAACGACAAATAATTTAAAAGAATATGATGAAGTGAAAATTTTAACAATTTGGGATGCAGAAGCATGTTTCAAAAATTGGTTGAGCTCAGATGTCTTCAAAGATGCCCATAAAAATGTACGTCATCAATCTCAAGATCAAGCGAGTCCAATCCAAGATAATGAAGTACTGACTTATACAATTGGCTATTACTATTTAAATGATCAAGAGGGGAAATAGAACGAAGTTTATTTCTCATTATGCTTAAAAATAAGCAAACAAAAAAAGGTCTATTCATTCGGTATTTGAAATGAATAGACCTTTTAGTATGAACAGGAACAGGAATCCCACGACGAGTTAGCCAATTAAAACATCCTCCAATTGATTGTATTCTTCAATGTAACGATTGAATGCTGCTTCATCTTTTTCGATTAAAGCTTGGTCAATCAGTTCTGTAAGTTTTTCTTTACGTACATTGCGTAGAGCTTGATCAATTACGAGTTCTACCCCCAGGTCGTTTACATTCGCTACGAACGCCTTCAGTGTTCCATTTTTTACATTGATATTGTGATTCATTTTAATCACTGCCTTTCTTTTTTTAAGTTATTTACGAGTATACATTGCATTTAATCTAAAATCAATGAATATTCTGACTTTTTAAAAATTAAAAGTGTAATATTAACTCAAAAGTTTCTATTGACTTTTCTAGGTGCTAGTATACAATAATTACATGATTAGATGTCTAACGAATTCTAATCGTAATTAATTAAATAGGAGGACGTGCTTATGGACGAACATAGCATCTTCAAAAGCGATGATATGGCCATTATACCAGTCATTGCTCAAGAGTATGGAGCACTCCATACAAAATTGCTTACCTACAATAAAGATCCGAGGATTGTAGAAAGCTCCCCGCAAAAAACTTTAGACAACTCTTGTCGCTTTTATGGTTCAACCTTTCAATCACTTCGAACTGATACCGCTCGGATTACCAACATTAACAGTAAACCACCCATTTTACTTTCACCAGTTATTTCAATCTTTCTATTCTCTACCCATTCTGAACGCTCTGAAGACAATATTTGGATTAACATTGAATTTGTACAAGATATCAAAGCGTTGAAGAACAATACCACTAAAATCACTTTTTCTGACGGACAATCTTTAATCACAACCGCAACAGTCCGTACTATCTGGCATCAATATAAAAATGCAGCTTATTATGAACACATCATTAGAAAGCGTGTTAAGAAAATTAAATGGAATACAGAGCGTCCTATTGACTACTCTAAACCTGCTTTAGACGTGTATGAAACACTTTGTACTTATTTAGTGATTAATAACACACCACGCAGCTAGCGTAATTTTAAACATTTTATGATATTATCTCAAACTGCGGGATGTTTATAGGGAATGAGTGTAAATGTTCCGCAACTTTTTCGTTATTTTCTCTTGAATTATTTTAAGGGATTGTTATAATAGTATTTGTGCTTGAAGAAATTACATTATTCCACAGTAGCTCAGTGGTAGAGCTATCGGCTGTTAACCGATCGGTCGTAGGTTCGAGTCCTACCTGTGGAGCCATATGGAAACGTACTCAAGTTGGCCGAAGAGGCGCCCCTGCTAAGGGTGTAGGTCGCGAGAGCGGCGCGAGGGTTCGAATCCCTCCGTTTCCGTTACTGTAAGAATCCCATTAAATCAATGTCTAAGACGTTGACTTAATGGGATTTTTCTTTTTGTTAAAGTTGAATGAGAAAAGGTGAGAAACTGAGTTCTCACCTTAATCATGTAAAGCTTATTTAATTATGACATTAATCGAATTAATTCTTCTCTTGGAATATCTCCGAAATAATGATACGTATCGAATTCAGATAAAGCCGCTTCAATACTCTCGAAATTATGCAAGCTGCCGACTAATGCATGTTCTAAATCTGACACATCGCCGACACCGAAGAAGTCACCGAAAATTTTCGCATGTTCAATACGTCCGCGCTTAACATCCAATTTAATTTGAACGAAACCTTTTTCGAATTTCTCTTCACGTTCAAAGTTATATTTAGGGTTTTTACCATAGTTCCAATTCCATGAACGATATTTTTCATTACTTAATGCTTCAATGTTCTTCCAATCATCTTCAGTTAACACGTATTCTTCAACTTCATGTTCACCAAAGATATGTTTTAGGATAATTTCCTTGAAAGTTTCAATGTCAATCGGCTCTTCTAAGAATTCAGAGATGTTTGCGACACGTTTACGTACTGATTTAATCCCTTTAGATTGAATCTTCGCAGGGTTTACACGTAAAGCGTTCGCAACTTCGTTTAAGTCACTATCTAACATTAAAGTACCATGGCTGAACATACGCTCTTTCACTTTAACCATCGCATTTCCTGAAATTTTAGCTGCACCGATTTGGATATCGTTACGTCCAGTCATTTCAGCATCTACGCCCATTGCTTGTAAGGCTTGAACAATCGGTTCTGTGAACTTCTTAAAGTTATGGAAACTGTTGCCGTCGTCATCAGTGATAAAACTGAAGTTCAAGTTTCCGAAGTCATGATAAACGGCACCACCGCCTGAAATTCGACGCACAACATCGATATTGTGTTCATCTACATAATGTTGATCAACTTCTTCAATCGTATTTTGGTTTTTACCAATAATGATAGAAGGGCGGTTAATATAGAATAAAAAGTAATCGCTATCGTTAGGAAGGTGTTTTAACACATACTCTTCCATTGCTAAATTTAATGTGGGGTCTGTAATACCTTTGTTACTAACAAACTTCATACATTCTCTCTCCTTCTGTACTTACTTTGCTTGATACTTTATTTATGCCCTAATTTAGGATAAAATGCCAACTATACACTTTGCCAGAAAAAAGGCACCAGTCGGACTTCAATTACAATTATAACGTGTTTACAGGATATTTGTTTATTTGAAGAGAGAATTTTAGTACAATATAGAATAGTATAATTCAAGGAGGATCTGTAATGACTATTGCAGAAGTAGGAGATATTGTAGAATTTTATGACGGTTTAAGAGGCCGTGTCGAAAAAATTAATGATAACTCTGTTATTGTTGACTTAACTATTATGAAAAATTTTGAATCATTAGATTTACCTGAAAAAACGGTAATTAATCATAAACGCTATAAGATAGTTGATCAAGAAGGTTAAAATATAATGAAAACTAATACAAAAGCATTACTATGGTTTGTGATAAGCTTTGTAGTGTTCCACATCATCTTATTTATCATGTGGGGAGAACGACAAGAATATTGGTATCTGTATACAGGCATTATGTTGTTTGCGGGTATCAGTTATGTCTTTTATCAACGTGATTTAGAATCTAAACGATTGTTGACGTCTATCGGTATCGGTATTTTAACCGCAATCGCATTAATCATTGTACAGTTGATTATGTCTTTGATGTCACAAGATTTAACGTATACATCATTGATTAAAGATTTATCACGTTCTGGCGTTTACTTTAAATGGCAGATTTTAGTGACATTACTCTTTGTGATTCCTTGTCATGAACTTTATATGCGTACGGTACTGCAAAAACAATTGTTGAATCTTAAGTTACCGGCTTGGGCAGCGATTGTGATTACTGCACTCGCTTCAAGTTCACTCTTTTTCTACTTCGATCAAATCTGGTTATGCATTTTTATTTTCATCGTACAAGCTATTCTATCAATCAGCTATTATTATACGCGTCGAATTATTACAACTTCTGTTGCACAAATTGTGGCAGTGGTGTTATTACTGATTTTTCATCCTTAATTCAAAAGGACAAAAAAGAACCTGTCAGCTTATCTCAAGCTTGGACAGGTTCTTTTTGCTATATCTTAATTAATACGTTGAACGTTCTAAAAGTTCGAAATAAGAAATCTTGGAAATATCTACTACATATTCTGATGGTTCTGTAACGTGTAATGCGCCTGCATTTGAATTCTCTTCAACGGCTTCTACTGAAATTTCATTGCCGTTGTCCATATAAAGGACAAGGTATTTAGCAGGATTTTCATTTAAATACGTTAGAATCGTTGCTTTATTCATATAGTTTCAACTCCATTTAACTAAAATGTGATATTACCATGTTTGTCTGCTGGTCTGAATAGCATTGTATTGATTGCGCTGATAATCGCGATCACATGTGGAATGCCTGTCCAGAAGAACGCTAAGTGTAAAAGGCCTGAGCCGTTTTTACCTGCGTAGAATCTGTGCACCCCGAAGTTGCCGAGGAACAGTGCAAGTACAATATAAACAATTTTATTTACTTTCATACTGATTGCTCCTTTCTCCATTTAAGTGATACCTTTATTATGAATGATGAAATACAAACTTTCCAATAATACAAATGTTAAAATAATAAGTGAACAAACAATATAAATGATTGTTAAACTATATAGTGAATGATAATAACTAAACACATAAAGGAGAAAACAATGATTAGACCTGCTAAACCAACTGATAAACGTGCTATTGCAGAATTAACATATATTATCTGGCAAGATATGGAGTTGCCGATTGTAAAACGATTTGATAAATCTCATGTCATTCAATGGCTGGAACAAAGTATTACAGAAATACCTTATCGTTGTTATTACGACAATGTACAAGTTTACGATGTTGAAGGGGAAGTCGCTGGCGTTATTATTACGTATCTTGGTAAAGATGAAATGGATTTAGAAGAAAATTGGTTGAAGTTAGATTTACCAAAAGAAGCGAAAGCAATAGGAACACCTTTACCTTTAAGAGAAGCAAAATCAGATGAGCTATATATCGAAACTGTGGCTGTTTTCCCCAAATATAGAGGAAGAGGAATTGCGACACAGTTAATGGAATCTGTCATCCATCACTCTAAAACATATAAGCTGAGCTTGAGCTGTGATTTAGTAAACACAGGTGCGTTCAGACTTTACGAACGTTTAGGGTTTCATAGTGAAGGTGTGATTGATTTATATGGCCATGATTATTATCACATGGTCATTGAACCTCAAGAAGGATAAAAAAAGAGACTGGAACGAAAAGTTCCAATCTCTTTATCATCATCAAATACCGCCTAATAACGCACTGATATAAATCCCTAATGCATACAGTAAACCAAATACTGTGTTTGTTTTACCTGTTGCTGTCATAGCTGGCATCATTTCAGCAGGTGTATCGTTCTTTTTGAAACGACGAATGGCTTTGATAGGGAACGGGAATGATAACAGTACGAGTAAGTAAAAGATTGAACCGCCAGGTACAAAGAAAACAGTATAAATGACCCATGCATAAGCGATGATGTACATGAGGGCCATGAAGCGGATAGAATTGGCTTTACCTAATAAAATCGGTAATGTTTTGCGTCCGCTTGCTTTGTCTTTGACACGGTCTCGGATGTTATTGGCCATATTAATTAAGCCAATTGTGATAATAATCGGTACACTGATCCATACAGCATAACCTTGTAAGTTATCTGTTTGAATAAAGAACGCGATTAAAATAATAATCAATCCCATAAAGACGCCGGAGAACAACTCTCCAAAAGGTGTCCAAGAAATTGGGAAGGGACCGCCTGTATACAGATAACCGACTGCCATACACAAGATTCCGATTGGGATTAACCAATAAGAAGATTGTGAAGCGATAAATAAACCGATTAGCGCAGCAATCACATAAAAGGCGATGGCTAAGTTCATCACGAGTTTCGGGCTCATGCCGTTACGTACAATCGCACCGCCAATGCCCACTGATGTATGATCATCAAGACCTTTCTTGAAATCATAATACTCGTTGAACATATTTGTGGCTGCTTGAATTAAAAGACAAGCAAGTAACATCGCTAAAAACAAACTGAACTTAAGATGGTCTTCACTACCTAATAAGAATAACTTTGCTGTCGCTGTACCGACTAATACAGGTACTACAGCTGCAGTTAAAGTGTGAGGACGCATCAACAGCCAATATTTTCGAACAGTTGAAAATTCCTGATATTGTTTTGACATGGTTTCTCCTTCTTAACACTTAAAAATACCAAATTTCAGATTGCGGATTTTAAGACACAAAGATTCTATTATAAATTATCTGCATTCTGATTAATAAATTTATTTTAAGCAATAGAAAGAGAAAGGTCAAATCATGTAAAAATAGTAAATAATAAATGTGCAAATCAAAGTACAGATGAAGATAAAAAATGATACAATGAGATAATGTGATTAAGTAGAATGATGAAAGAAGTGAGATAGATGACTGTAAGTGTCAAGGATGATCAAATTCTCGACGCAATATATGAAAGCCGTGAAAAATGGGTTTCAGTGGAGGTTAAAATCGACCAGCCGACGAACCCAATCATGCTTTTCCAAATGACAGAAGATAAAGCAGATGACCGCTTCTACTTCAGGGAGAATACAGGAGAAACGGCCTTTTTCGGATATAACGCGCTTTTAAAATTTAAAAATGACTATGAAAATAAACAAACCATTTTCCGTGAATGGGAAAATTATAAAAATGATATCGCACTTATCCATCCAGATTCAAACAAACATCACTTAAAAGTGTGTGGAGGTTTCCAATTTTCAAGTCATAAATCAGATGACGAGTGGCGTCAATTCGGCTTGAACCATTTCGTGTTGCCGAAAGTATTAATTACGATGACCGCTTCAGAAACATTCGTCACTTATACAGTATTAAGAGAAGAGTTTAATATAGAAGACCTACATGAACTTGTACAACAAGTTGCAGAAACGAAAGTAGAACCGACACAACCTATTGGGGATGTAGTTCGCAGTGAAGATATCTATAAAGAAGAATGGTTAGAAATTGTGCAAGAAGCCATAGATTCTATGAATGACGAAGAAAAAATCGTTTTAGCACGCAGACGTATGATTCGCTTTGATCGACCAATTGATATCGCATATGTGTTAGAAAATGCGATGCACAACGAATCCAACAGCTATATATTCGTAATGCAATCGGAAGGGTCTGTGTTCTTTTCACAAACGCCAGAACAGCTGATGGAAGTCGAAAACCAAGTGTTATCGACGAAAGCAGTTGCAGGGACAATTAAACGTACATCTGATGAAACTGAAGATCAAAAACACGTAGATGCTTTCTTGAAAGATGAGAAAAACTTGCAAGAGCATCATTTTGTGGTGCAAAGTATTCTAGATGATATTGAGCCGTACGTTACAGATGTAGAATATAATAAGCATCCTAAAATCCTAAAAAATGATCATTTGTATCATTTATACACAGAGATTTCAGGGGCGTTAGAAAATAATACCTATATTGGCTTACTAGACCGTCTGCATCCAACACCTGCGTTAGGCGGTTATCCTAAAGAAAAAGCCATGGACTTTATCGAACAAAAAGAGTTCGGAACAAGAGGTCTGTATGGTGCGCCAGTAGGGTATATTGATATGGAAGATAATTGTGAATTTATCGTCGCAATCCGTTCTATGCTGATTAAAAAGAAACAAGCAACTTTATTTGCAGGTTGCGGTATTATTAAGCAGTCTGATCCACAGAGTGAATTAGAAGAAACTACACTTAAATTTACTCCGATGATGAATGCTTTAGGAGTCGAAAATCATGGATAATCATCAAACTTTATTAACCAAACAAGTGTTTACGTTAGCTTCAGAAATCTATGCATACGGCATCAGAGAAGTTGTCATTAGTCCAGGGTCTCGTTCAACACCGCTTGCTTTAGCGTTTGAAGCACACCCAGGTATTAAGACATGGATTCATCCAGATGAGCGCAGTGCTTCATTCTTTGCGCTCGGATTGATTAAGGGCAGCAATCGACCTGTTGCTATTTTATGTACGTCAGGAACAGCAGCAACCAACTATACGTCAGCAGTGGCTGAAAGTGATATCAGCAACTTGCCGTTAGTGGTATTAACAAGCGATCGCCCACATGAATTACGTGGCATTGGTGCGCCGCAAACGTTGAACCAGGTCAACATGTTCCAAAACTTTGTACGTCATCAGTTTGATATGCCATTAGCTGATGACACTACAGGTTCAACTGAAGATGTTATTCGTTTCCAAATGCAGATAGCAAGTCAATATTTTGAAGGCCCCAAACGTGGGCCTGTACATTTTAACTTGCCGTTTAGAGAACCGTTGACACCAGATTTCGAGATGACAGAGTGGTTAACGACTAACGAAAAAGTCATACCTAAATATCAAAAGACAGCTACGGTTGAAGCTATTAAGCCAATCTTGAAGAAAAAACGTGGTTTCGTTATTGTCGGCGATATGCAGCATCAAGATGTGAGAGAGTTGTTACCATTTGCGACGGTCCATGACTTGCCTATTTTAGCAGGTCCGCTTTCAGGTCTGCGTCAATCAGGTCACCCGAATATTATTTCAACGTATGACTTACTATTTCGTGCAGGTTTAGATCCGAAAGATATTGATTTTGTGATTCGTGTCGGCAAACCAGTATTATCTAAGAAATTAAATCAATGGTTGAAAGCTACAGATGCTTATCAAATTGCGGTACAAAACAGTGCGCAGCCAGATGCTTTCCCAACACCGGCAGATATTACATTTGAAATGACACCAAACGACTTCTTCCGTGCACTTGGCGATATTCCGACAGCTTATCGTAAACGTTGGTTATCCCAATGGCAAGATATGGATAGTCGTGCAAAAATCGAAGTAAAAAATTATATCGATCATGCGACAGACGAAGCGGCGAATGTCGGTATCTTATTAGATAAACTTACTAAAGAAGATGCTTTATTTGTCAGCAATTCTATGCCAATTAGAGATGTGGATAATCTATTTGTAAATAGTGAAGCGGAAATCTATGCCAACCGCGGTGCTAATGGTATCGATGGTGTCGTTTCTACTGCAATCGGTATGGCAGTGCATAAGAAAGTGACATTGTTAATCGGTGATTTAGCTTTCTATCATGACATGAACGGTTTGTTGATGGCTAAATTGAATGATATTCATTTAAATATTGTGTTGTTGAATAATGATGGCGGCGGTATATTCTCTTATCTGCCACAAAAAGAATCAGCAGCGAAATACTTTGAACGTTTATTCGGTACACCGACGCATCTTGAGTTCAAACATGCGGCCATGTTGTATGATTTCAACTATGCCTTAATGGATTCTGTCGAAGACTTTAAATTCACGCCATTATCACAATTAGAATCATACATTTATGAAATTCGTACAGACCGTGAAGACAATCATCAACAACACCAAATCCTATATCAGAAATTGAGTGATATTGCGAATGTTGAATTATAATTTTTATGACAGTCAAAAAACAGAAAATCATAACTTGCTTGTTTTGTTGCATGGATTTATCAGTGATGCGACATCATTTAGTTCACACATTGACAAACTGACTGAAGCAGCAGCTGTTGTAACGATAGAACTGCCTGGACATGGTCAAGATAACAGCGACAGAACTAAGCAATGGGATTTCGATTTTATTTGCGATGCGTTAGATAATGTACTCGTACAATTTAAAGCTTATGATATCTATTTACATGGCTACTCTATGGGTGGCCGTGCAGCATTGTATTATGCCTTACATGGTCAATTAGACCTAGCAGGTTTGGTTTTAGAAAGTGCTTCACCAGGCATTGCAGATGAAACAGCGCAAAAAGAACGTCAGCAAGTTGATGAAGCAAGAGCTAAAGTATTAGAAATTGCGGGCATTGAAGTGTTTGTGAATGATTGGGAGAAATTACCATTGTTTGCGAGCCAAGCAGAGATGATGACAAAAGAACAACGCCAGAAACATCGTGCAATGCGCTTAGCACAAGATCCAAAAGGTTTGGCGAAAGCACTGCGTGACTATGGCACAGGTCATATGCCGAATTTATGGCCAGAACTTGCGCAACTTCAGCTGCCGGTCTCTCTGATTGTCGGCGAGTATGACGAAAAGTTTGTGGAACTTGCGCATAAGATGCATCAGCAACTTCCAAACAGTGAAGTTCATGTTGTGGAAGGTGCTGGCCATACGGTTCACGTGGAAGAACCAACACAATTTGATATACTAATATTAGGTTTTTTAAATAAGGAGGAGCAAAATGACTAGACAATGGGAAACAATTAAAGAATATGAAGAGATAAAATATGAGTTTTTCGATGGTATTGCTAAAATTACAATCAACCGTCCAGAAGTGCGTAATGCATTCACACCAAAAACGGTTCAAGAGATGATTGACGCATTCTCACGTGCACGCGATGATCAACGTATTTCTGTAATCATCTTAACAGGTGAAGGCGACATGGCATTCTGTTCAGGTGGCGACCAAAAAGTTCGCGGTCACGGCGGATATGTTGGCGACGACCAAATTCCTCGTTTAAACGTATTAGATTTACAACGTTTAATCCGTGTTATTCCTAAACCAGTCATCGCAATGGTTCGTGGATATGCAATCGGCGGCGGCAACGTATTACAAGTCGTATGTGACTTAACAATCGCTGCAGACAATGCAAGATTCGGTCAAACTGGACCTAAAGTCGGTTCATTCGATGCAGGTTACGGTTCAGGTTATTTAGCTCGTATCGTAGGTCACAAGAAAGCGCGTGAAATCTGGTACTTATGCCGTCAATACGACGCACAACAAGCTTTAGATATGGGCTTAGTCAACACAGTTGTACCATTAGACCAAATTGAAGATGAAACAGTACAATGGTGTCAAGAAATCATGCAACATTCACCAACTGCTTTACGTTTCTTAAAAGCAGCAATGAATGCTGATACTGACGGTTTAGCAGGTCTTCAACAAATGGCTGGGGATGCAACTTTACTTTATTACACAACTGATGAAGCGAAAGAAGGTCGTGACGCATTTAAAGAAAAACGTCAACCTGACTTTGATCAATTCCCTAAATTCCCATAATAGATTAATCATTTAGATGAGGTTCTTATTAAGTCTCTCGTGTTCATACCTTTGGGTGTGAAGCGGGAGGCTTTTTATGTCGTTTTTTTACTTATTAGGTAAATAAAAAATGCACGTCCAGCGATTAAAATTATAAAGTGCACGTTAGGATTAATATATTTTTAAAGTCGGCATAACTCTTTATTTTATGTGTATTATTGTGTGTTTTATTTTGCGGAGTGAGTTAAACAAATTATATAAAGCAAGTACAAATTTACTTAATAAATAAAACTATTTCATTGACATTCATTATGATGTTGAATATATTTTAAGGTAGAGGTGAAATTATATGAGTAATAGCACAAAGAAGAATTTAGATCACGACTTATGTTTTCTTTTTTATATCACAACAAAAGAAGTGATCAACCGTTTTAACAAGTTTCTGAAACAATACAATATCAGCTTCCCAAATTATATGGTCTTATCTTATATTGAAGATGATGAAGAAGTGTTTGTGAAAACACTTTGCAATAAATTGTTTTTAGATTCAGGGACAATCAGTCCGATTGTAAAGCGCTTAGAAAAGAAGAACTTGGTCATTAGAAAAAGACTACCTGAAGATGAACGAAAAGTGATGTTAAGTTTAACTGAAGAGGGAAAAGAATTAAAAGCACAATTCAAGAACATTTCAACACAAGTAATTAATCAATTGAATTTAGATTCTGATGAAAAAGAAGATTACTATAACATGATGCGTGGTTTCGCACAAAAGAATCTAAGTCAACCAGAAGTTTAGTCAAGTCAACAAGAAATACTGAGAATAAAGAGGGAATGTTATGCTCATAAGAGAGGATAATTTTTTTAGGGATAATATTAAGATAACTCGCACATTAAAAAGAATAAAAAAGAAAGTGGGGTAGAACTAGCGAACTAGTCTATCTCACTTTCTTAATGATGATTTATTTTACATACTGATTTAAATAATTTTCAAGACGATCCATACCTTCTTTGATGGTATCTAAGTCATAAGCATATGAAATACGAATATGACCTTTACCTGCATCTGTAAAAGCAGAACCAGGTACCATCGCAATATGACCTTTTTCTAAGGCATCGACACAGAAATTAAAGTCATCTTCAATACCGAATGGCGCAAGGCTCGGGAAAATATAGAATGCACCTTCAGGTTCAGCATCGATTTTAAAGCCCATATCAAGTAAACGTTGTTTTAAATAAGCTAAACGTTCTTTGTATGCTTTATTCATCGCTTTTGGCGCATCGATGCCATCTGTTAACGCAGCGATACAAGCGATTTGAGCGGGTACATTGGCACAAATCGTATTATAGGCATGCATAAATGTCAATTTCTTTATTAAGTACTCAGGGCCTAGTAAAAAGCCTATACGGATACCTGTAGCTGAATGGGATTTACTTAAACCGCTGATTAATAATAATTGATCACGTAAACCTTCAAATTCCGCAAGGGATGTGTGTTTAACTTTAAAGGTATTTTCAGCATAAATTTCGTCACTTAACACAAAAATTTCGTGTTGTTGTAGCTCTTCAGCAATCGCTTCAGCTTCTGTTCTATTTAAAATAACTCCTGTTGGATTGGTAGGGTAGTTTAAAAGAATCGCTTTTGTTTTATCGTTTACATGTGAACGAATTGCTTCAGGCGTAATTTTAAAGTCTGTTTGTGTAGTATCTACATAAACAGGATGACCGCCTAATGTTTCAATCAATGGAATATAGCCTGCATAAATAGGACCAGGAATAATGATTTCATCTCCAGGTTCTAAGATGCTGCGTAAAGCTGTATCAATAGCTTCACTTGCACCATTCGTCACAATAATTTCTTCCTCTGTGTAATCCACATTATAACGAAGGTTGAAGTATTGACGGATGGCACTTCTTGTTTCCATTAAGCCTTTATTATGAGAATAACTCGTTTCATCATTTTCAATCGCTTTAATGTACGCGTCTTTAACCACATCAGGCATAGGGAAGTCAGGTTGACCGATTGTTAAGTTGATACAATCCGGTATATTTTTAATTCGGCTTGAAAATTGTCTGATGCTTGGCGCACGTAAAAATTTAGAATTTGTATTTAAAGATAATTTCACTCTGTTAACACCTCAATTGATTACTGCACTATGTAAGTAAATGCTATCTTATCATATTGTAACACTGAAAACCGTCAAAAAGTCTGAATTGCTTTAATTTTAAGTCGATAATTGTCAAAAGAAAAGTGAGGCAATGTTGATTTGCCTCACAATACTTTATAATTTAGATTTAAATTTTGATGGTGACTTGAGATTGATGACTGGATTGGTCCATTTTGCTACAAAGTTTGTGGATAACAGGTAGACAATGAGTGCTGTTAAACCAATCAAGTATAGGTAAGTCCACAACGTAACTGGGTCTTGGAAAGGATAAAGTTTAAAGCCTCGAATCAATCCAATCGCAATACCGTGTAACAGATAAATGTACATAGTACGTTGGCCAATATACGTAAACCAATGTAATCCTGAAGGGATTAGGTTCAAGAATGAGAACATCGTGGCACAAATAATGATATAGAGCAATAGACGTTTCAATGGACTATAGACGTCAGGACCATCCAAAGAACTATATGGTGAGCTGCCGAGCAACCAATCAGAATTAATCGGATGAATCATATATACGATATAGAATCCAACTAAAATCAATAATGAAATTGGAATTAACTTCTTATTTCTCAGTAACATCGCTTGATGTTTATTCATTAAAAACCCTAGATAGAAAATAGGGAAGAACACAATCGTTCTTGAATAACTCATATAGCCGTCGATATCAGAAGAGAATCCTGCCAATAAAGACACTATTACAGCAATCGGTAATACGTAATAAGCTTTATAGTTCTTTACAATCACTAAGACAACATGAAAGATAAAGAGCGTAATTAAGAACCATAACGCAAAGACAGGATCAAATGGATCCAACTGCAAGTGACTGCTTTTACCTGTCAGATAATAATAGATTGAGAAGAAACTAAAGAACACAAAATAAGGTACTAATAGTTTTTTCGCAACTTTTTCTAAATGATCCGGCTTACCGATATTTTTCGCAAAGTAACCACTTATAAATAGGAAAGAGGGCATATGGAAACTGTATATTAATAAATACAGTGCACCCATGTGCTTATGTCCTTCTACATAAGGGTTTAATAAATGTCCGAATACCACTAAATAAATTAAAAAGGCACGGGCATTATCAAAATAATAATCTCTATGGGATAGTGATTTATGCATATGTAAACTCCTTTTGAGATTTTAGATAATCTTAACGTATTATACATACCAACTTAAATGCAAGATAAACAACTTTTGCAAGTTAATGTTGTGTATTTTCCGCAAAAAACTTATAATATGTATATTAAAACTAGCGGGGTATAACATCTATGTTTAAACAACTTGAACAACAAATAACACTGACACACAATGATTTGATTATCGTAAATAAACGTTTTGGGCAACGCGCTAATTTAACAACTGAACAAATTGAACTTTTACGAATTTTGAATGAGCATCATAGTTTATCACAATATGATTTAACAATGAAAATCGGAAAGGAACAATCTATTGTTTCAAGATGGATTAAAAAACTCGTCAATTTAGGTTATGTGATCAGTATTCAATCGAACCATGATTTACGTTGTAAAGTATTAAGTGTCACGCCGAAATCCGAAGAATTAATCAATCAAATTAATGACGCTCGCCGAGAATGGTTACAAAAACACTGTGAAGAGTTATCCGCTGAAGATGTGGAAACATTATATAACTTACTAGCAAAATTAAATAAAAAAACCTTTTACATTTAAAAAGAATGCGGTATACAGAACTTGTATACCGTATTTTTAATGAATAAGGACCTGCAGCATTTTATTATTACGCTGCAGGTCCTTTTCAAATATCAAAATGATAATTTGGATTAAACGCGATAAATATCTGTATCGAAGTATTTACCAGTTTCACCGATTTTATCATACATTTGTTTCATTCTTGTCGCATTGTGGCTTGCCCAGTTGATGTCAGTCGCATATTGATGCGTAGCTGGTTCGCTTGGATTCCAACGCATGCGGTAAAGTGTGTTTTGACCTCTATCTAAGTAGTCGCTTGTGATGAACTTAGCTCCGCCGATAATCGCTTTTTCTACAGTATCCCAACCGTAGTGTGCTGCTGTTTTGAAGCCGCCACGTACTGCATCTGTGTCAATCGCACCGATACCGAACATATTGTAGTATTTTTTAGGTTCGTTTGTCACAACTTTGTTGGCGTTGTTGACATAACCGCCATTAGCTAAAGCAGATGTACCGTTACCAGTTTCAAGTAAGGCATGTGAGATTAAATAGATTTCATTAATGTCATATGTTTTAGCTGCTTGTGTGAAAGCTGCACCTTGGCCTTCTAAAATCCCTTTACCTTCAAGTAATTTATTTACACTGCTTGCTGAAAGGGCTTGTGCTTTGTCTAAACGTAAGAATTGATATTTTTGTGTCGCATCTTCTGTGATAGTTCTAGGGTCCATCGCAGTTCTTACTTCATCTTCTGATGCATCATCCCATTGACCAGGCACGTGTTGAACTTTAGGTGACCAAGGTAAGTTCATTTGTTTTGCGACTGCTTGATCAAATGAGTAGTCAGAAACATTTGTACGTGTCAATGTATTGCGAACATCTGCAGCTTTAACCCAAGCTGTTTGTCCGTTAGCTAAGACACCATGATACCAAGTCACACCATTAACTACTTGTCTTTCGAAAACTGTAATGATGTTACCGAATTGGTCTTTTAATGAACCTAATACTTGGCCATTCGGTGTTTTGTAGTAATAACCTTTATTGCTTGTCACGATATAGTCGTGGTTGTATTTCACAGCTGGTTGTTGTTTTTGTGCTGAAGTTGTCGCAGCTTTAGCTGTTGTTTTAGGTGTTAATGTTTTTTCAGCGACCCAACCAGTTTTACCATTTACAGTACCGTATACATAAGGTGTTTTGTTGACTAAAGTACGTTTAATTGCTTTGAATGTACCATTTTGTTTTGTTAATGGATCAATTAATTGTTTTGCTGTACCCCAAGGTGTTGTGTACAGACCATTTGATTTTGTATTAACGCTGTATTGTTGAGATGTAGGTGTTACAAGACCTTTATCCGCAACTCTTACATCTTTTGCGTTAACCCAACCAAGTGGCGTAGTTAAACCGATATTTTGTAATAAGTAGTATAATGTACCGTCTTGGTTACGTTCTCTAGTGATGTTGTATGTGTAACCTAAGAATTTCGCAGCTTTCGCACCTTTTTTATCATAAACACTTGCACGTAAACCGTAGTTATCAGATACATATTGACCTAATTTGTTTACTGTAATTGTTTTGTTTAATGGTGCTTTAGTTGTTTGTGTTGCAGCTTTTGTTGTTGCTGGTTTTGAAACTGCTTTAGTTGTTGTAGCTGCTTTTGCAGTAGGTTGAACTTTTTGAGCAGTTGTTTTCGCTACAGATTTTACTGTATTAACAACTTTCTTAGCTGCAGGTTTAACCGCTGTTTTAGTAGTTTTAACTGCAGTAGTTGGTTTAGTTGCTGGTTTAACAACTTTTTTAGTTGTTGTAGCTGCAGGTTTCACTGCAGTTTTAGTTGTTGTTTTCGCAACAGGTTTAGCAGTAGGTTTCACAGCTTTTTTAGTCGTTGTTGTTTTAGAAGGTGTTGTAGTACTTACACCTTTTACTTGTGTTGTTGGTTTGTTGACTGTTGTTTTAGGTGCAGTGTAGTTAGATAATTTAGCGATATCTACCCAACCAGATTTACCGTTTACTGTACCGTATACAAATTGAGTAGGGCTGACTTCTGTTTGTTTAGAAGCTTTAAATGCTTGTGCACCTGTACCTGAAACAGTTGCGACAGCTTGTTTATCAGTACCCCAAGGTGTGCTGTATAATTTAGTGCCTGATTGAACACCATAAGTTTTAGTATTAGTTGTAACAGGATGGCCGACTTTGTATGTGATGTCGCCAGTTTGTACCCAACCATAATTTGTACCTTTATTATAATCACTGATTAAGTAGAATGATTTGTCACCTAATAACGCTTTTTTAGTTAAGCGGTATGTTTGGTTATTTAAGTTTGAGTTTTGAACACCAGCTTTATCATAAACTGTTTTATATAAACCGTTGTTAGTGTTGTTGAGACGACCTAGTGAATCTACTGGAATTAATTTTAATTGAGATGTATTTGTGCTAGGTTTTGTTGTCGGTTTAGTTGTTGGCTGAGTAGGTTGAGTCGGTTGTGTTGTTGTATTTGATGCAGTACCCCAAGGTGCCACGACGCCTTCTTTGATTAAATATTTTTCATTGATTAAATCATAAAGCGCATCATAGTTATAGCCGCGTGATTGTAAGTAACCATGTGGATCGACATGGTCTGTACCACCTAAGAAGTTTGAAACTGCACGGTGAGTCCATACTGTACCACGACCATCATATTCAGCACTATCTGGTTTTAAACCATAATATTGTAAGTTTGTTGCTGCATAGTCAGCGATATTGTTCATTTGACGCGCAAATGAATCTTTATCATGTGTATGCACAAGTTCCATGTGAATGTAACGTTCGTTAGCTACTGGACCAGCACCCCATGCAAGGTAGTCTGTGTTCGCTGTTTCAACGATACGATTACCATCTACGAAACCATGAACAAAGGCATTTTGCCAGTTGTTTTTCATATAAGCAACTTCGTTATTCAATGTTGAATTTTCATTCGCTGTATCATGGATTACGATACCTTCAGGTTTACCATAACGATAATTATATTTAGGAATGTATGAAGAATAATCTTGCTCATACGTTGGTACTTTGTAATTTTGTTGACGAATGTAATCATTGATTGATGATTTCACTGTTGGTTTATATTTTGGTAGTGATGGTTTAGGTGCACTATAAGTTGTTTGTGCAGGTTGCGCAGAACGTGTTGCAGTTTGTGTAGTTTGTGCTGAACGCGTTGCTGTTTGCGTAGGTTGTTGTACTGAACGTGCTGCAGTTTGTGTTGGTTGTTGTACTGAACGGAAAGTCGTTACAGGTTCAGTTGAACGTGCTGCATATGTTGTTGCTTTAGGTTGTTCAACTTTTTGAGGTGTTGTTTGATTTACTGATGTTTGTGCTTCAGGTTGAGAAGCTTTGTTTTGTTCAGATACAACTTGTTTTTGAACAGCTTGTTGTGCTTCTTGAGTTTGTTGTTTATTTGCTTGTTCTTGTTGTTGAGCAGCTTGAGCTTGTTGTTCAGCTAATTTTTGTTGTTCTGTTACCTGCGCATTTTGAGCCTGTGCATTTGTTTGTTCTGTATCTTGTTGTGTAACATTAGCAGGTTGATCAGTTGTATTGTTTTGAGCATCTGCAGTTGGTTGTGCATTTGCTTCATTACTTGGTTCTGCTTGATTATTTAATTGATCAAGTTTAGAATCGTAACTCAAATTTTCATCATTTTCTTTTGGCTGTACTTGTGTAGGGTCTTTGTATTGTTGTGTACCAGCAATAGTTTTAGCTGTATCCTGAGTTGCTTGTTGATTTTGAGCCGTTTGATTACCTGTCGGCTGTTGATTCTGGTTTACATTGCTTGTAGTATTTGTAGGTTCTGAAGTTTCTGAATTACTTTGCGCATATGCTTGGTGCGTTGTAATAGCAGATCCTGCGATTGTTAATGCAATGATTGCTGGGGTTTTGTAATGAAACTTTTTAGACATAAAATGATACTCCTTTTAACAATATATTATTTTGAATATATTACAGTCTGTAGATAAACGTCTGGATTGGTAATTCTGAATTTCCTAGATGTTTGATTCTTAACGTCAGTGAAGTTCAAATCTGTGGGTGACGTTAGAAAATAGATGACTTGATGATGTTATTAACACATTGGTAGTTGTTGAAACGCATTATTAACATTTATCCAGGTCATATCATTTCTACACACAAAGCTACTAGCAGACTGAATGAATATGACACTATGTCAAAACTATGTAATATATCATTTTCATATATTATAATACGACTAAAGTAGGATAGAGAGGTTTTTAATCGATTTGTAATCAAACCTTAATGTGAGTACTCAATTGTTTATAAAGTAAATAGTTACTAAAGGTTACATTAATATGGCTTTTAATCTATAAAAATTGTAAATTTCATAGAAATTATAACGCTTTCGACATTGTTATATGTTCAATATTTTCCTCTAGAAATACGTCGCCCTCGGCTTTATAACCCAGTGATTCATAAAAAGCTTGTGCTTGAATTTGACCATTTAAAACTGCTTTTGAAAATCCATCGTCTTTCGCAATTGTTTCAATATATTTCATTAAATCGCGACCAATCCCTTGTTTTCTGTAATCTTTCAAAACTGCAACACGTTCCATTTTTGCAACACCATTGTAATCTCTGTAACGTGCAGTCGCAATAGGGCGTTGGTTATCATCATATCCGATAATATGTTTAGAGACATCTTCGAATTCATCCAATTCATTTTCTAAAGGTACATTTTGTTCATGCACAAAGACTTCGATTCTTACATCAAACACATCTTGCATTTCCTTTTTGCTTTTTGCGATTTTAAACATATTCATCATCCTCATATTTATTTTTTAGATACGATATAAGCGTACAAAAAAATCGTTACAGATGCATGCATTCATGCGCTGTAACGATTAATTAATTATTGGGCATATTTACGCACAATGGCTGTATATTGCCAGAATATACGCATTTGCGCAATATTCCAGTTATTCATACCCATTGTGAAACCTGATGGTTTAAAGATATTAACGTCAGTCACTTCAAGAGCTGCCGCAATTAAATATTGAATTGGAACACTGATGCTTTTCATGGTTTCAGTAATTCCATTTTGATCATAAACCCAAGAGAAGGGTAGTTCAGATTCGAATACGTCTACACGATCAAAGATTTCAGGCAGGGCAACGATATAACAAGCACCATCAATAAATGGATTTTCAACACTATCTTTATAGTAAAGCAGTAACGCTTCATAATTCTCTCTATGCGCATGGTTCACATAGAAGAATTCATTTCTGAAATGTGCCATATCTTTACTGTGGATGATTTGTTGCTCTAAAATACCGAACATTCCATTGATATTATTTAATTTCTCATAGGTTTTACGTGGCATACGTTATCGCTCCTCTTTCTAATAAAAGTCTTGACCAGAAGGCGCTTGTTGCTGCGCTGGGTTATTATTCATATTCGGATTTTGTTGATTACCTGGGTTCTGATTTTGATTAAAGCCGTTATTTGGATTTTGTTGGTTATTCCACTGTTCATTACCCGAATTATCGTATTGTTGATTATTATTTGATTGTTCATCTTGAGATTGGTCATCAGATTCTTCATCTTCAGTCGTATCTTTTTGATTGTCTCTTAGTAAACTGTCATCAATTGGTGTTAATGGTAGTAATTCACCATATTGTTTGATAACGCGTTCGTTTAAGAATTCATCTTTATCTTTGATTTTAGATAGACCTAAATCCGAACGTAGTAAGTTCGCATATTTCTTGATGCTTTTGATATCTGGATTGTAATAATAGATACCATTAAGTAATTCGTTATCTCCTTCGATTTGGGCTGTTTTAATATCTAAATCAGCTGGAAGGTAAGTCGTAAGTAATTTTTGGATATCTTTGTTTGAAAGGTTATGTTTTGAGTTTTTACCTACAATTTTAATTAAGTTATCAAGTTTGTTTACTTTATCTAATTTTTGCGCTTTTGTTGCGAGGATTTTAATTAAATCCATTTGACGTTGTCCTCGTTTTAAATCGGAATCATGATATCTTGTTCTAGCTACAGCTAATGCTTGATCGCCATTTAATTTATGATAGCCTTTTTTGACTTTAATACGACCATCATCGCCTGTATTCGGCTCATTTAAATTGTATGGCACATCATAATAAATACCGCCAAGTTCATCAACAGCTTGTACGAAAGCGTCCATATCAATACGTACATAGTAATCGACTGGTACATTTAATGTAGCTTCTACTGCATCCATTGAAGCATTCGGTCCACCAAATGCATGCGCATGTGTGATTTTATCAAAGTAACCGACTTTAGGAATATAACTGATAGTGTCTCGTGGAATACTTAACATTCTGACCTGTTTCTTATCAGGATTGAATGTTGAAAGAATCATTGCGTCTGTGCGTGACTTCTCAGTGGCTTGACCGCCTTCTCGTCTGCCTTTGTTATCATCTATTCCTAAAAAAAGTATAGAAATCGGCTCCTTTGCAGGATTGACTTTACCATCACGTAAATTCGATACTCTATTGGAATTATCGCTGAACGATGAATCGATTGCGCTTCTAGAAGTTTTATATAACATCACTGCGAAAATAATAGGAATAATGACCAGGACGAGTGAAAGAAGTATTAAAAAATACTTGAAAATTTTATTCATTAGTCTTGCTCCCGGTTTCAATTTTAAGATGTAGCAATCCTATAAATAGGCAGCTAATGCACCGCTCATGGATTGCCGATAATTTTGCTCATTATAACCATATATTTTAATACTAATATGGCTAAATTACAAACTTTGTATCCCACTTATTATTTCACAAAACAGCAGATTACTAAAGATAAATCAGAAAAACTTCTAATAAATTACATCACTCGTTTGACTGTGCTGAATGATGATTAACGATTATTAAAGCAATCACTACAAATAAACCGCCGATTACTAAGCTGAAAGTAAATTTCTCATGTAACCAAATAATAGAGAAAATTGTTGAAGAAACTGGGACTAAAAATAAGAAGCTGCTTGCGACTGTAGCTCCACCGATACGAAGACTTAAAAACCACAAGCCGAACGATCCGATAGATGCTGGGATAATAAGCCATATTAAATTAAACCAGCCAAAAAAGCTTAAGTCTAAAATATGGTAGTGTTCATTGGAAACAGCAGAAATAATCAACATGATAAACCCGCCGATAAATAGTTGCCAACCTGTGAGGACCCATGGCCCTTTATCGAAAGAAACCATTTTAGTGACTACTGTATTGATAGCCCAACATAAAGATCCTAAGAGTGCATAAAATGCACCGATACCTAAAGTTGATTTATCTAACCCTAAACAGATTACTACACCTGTAATACCTAGAAATAACGCTAATACTTTTAATTTTGTCAATTTATCATTTAATAGAAAATGGGCTAAAAATGCTAACCATAAAGGGTTTGTAAATAAAATGATAGATGACATTGAAGATGATAATCCTTTAGCCATTGATAAATTTAAAAAGCCCATTGTACCAGCTGTTTGCAGTAAGCCAATAACAATGACAAGGATTGTTCCTTTAGTAATGTTTTGATTTGAAGCGGGCACGAGTGGGCGCCAACCACGTAAAGCAAGGGTGATTAATAACATAAGTAGACCTGCAATTAAAAAACGCCATCCGCCAATATAAAATGGAGGTGTACCATCAACGGATATTAAATATTTTCCTGTAGGAAACGAAGAACCCATAAAAATTGTTGTGAAAATTATACTGAAAAGAAACGTATGTTTAGAACTTAGCTTTTCCATGGTATATTTCCTCACTTTCATTTAAAAAAATTAGAAAAAATTATACAATAATTGTAAGTATAAATCTATATTAGGGATATTGTTTATCTCTAATGTATAAATTAAAACTTTAAGGATGGTGTGTCAATATGAAATTATCATCAGGATGGGAACAATCTATCTATGTTTTACTTATATTAAATGAATTACCTGACGGAAAAAGTATCAATTCACTTGCTTTAAGCGAGCGATTAAATACTTCACATTCATATTTAAAGAAAATTATTAAGTTACTCGTAAATGAAGGACTTATTATTTCAACGCCAGGTAAAAATGGTGGATTTTCATTAGAAAAACCTCTAGAAGAAATTACATTTTATGATGTGTTCATGGCAGTAGAAGGCAGAGGGAAAATATTCGCGAGCCAACACTTGTTACGTAATTTTTTAGGTGAAAATGAAGGTGAAAAAGCACAAAAATGTGCGGTAACTGAATCATTAACAATTATTGAGGAAACTTTAATAAATACTTTAACTAGTATTACACTTGAAAATGTATCAAAAGATATAAAAAACCATTATGATTTAACAGAACTTCAGTCTTGGGTCAGTGAGAATATTTAGTCCAGAGATGTATGTCAATCTGAAAAACATAAGTTATAATAAAACTATTGAAGTGAAGTAATATTATCTATTATTGAGGACTATTGACTTATAGTAGATTTAAATCATAGAGAGGAGCATAAGTAAGTATGAAATTGAATTGGGAAAACAAGATAGATGAAAGTTTAGTTTCAGCGTTTTATAAAGATCAAACTGAAAATATTAAAAATGAAGGATTTGAAGACACACTCGCTTTTGGTACAGCAGGTATCAGAGGGTTAATCGGTTTAGGACCTGGCCGTTTAAATGCCTTTACAGTGCGTAAAGTTGCGGTAGGTTTAGCTAAATATTTAAGTGAACACAAACCTGAATCATTAGTCGTGATTCATTTTGATACACGTTTCTTATCAGAAGAATTCGCACATGAAATCGCAGCAGTACTAGCACAATATGAAGTGAAAGCTGTAGTAGGCAAACGTTATAATTCTACACCTGAATTATCATTTGCGGTACGTTATTTAGAAGCAGACGCTGGTGTTATGATTACAGCGAGTCATAATCCTAAAGAATATAATGGAATTAAAATTTATGGTGCAGACGGCGGTCAATTATTGCCTCAACCTTCTGAGATGTTAAGTAGTTATATTAATCAAATTGAAGATCCATTAGACATTGAAGGCGGAAATTTTGAAGAAGGACTAAACAATGGCTTCATTACATACTTATCAGAGGATGTTACAGAAGCTTATAAAGCAGAAGTAATTAAATTAGTTGATTCAATTCCAACGCAAACTGAAAAAATTGCGTTAACAAGTTTACATGGTACAAGTTTACCGATTCTATCCGAAATCTTTGAAAAATTAAATTACAGCAATTATGTCATCGAAAAAGAACAATCACAACCTGACGGCAGCTTCCCGACAGTTGCTTATGCGAACCCAGAAGAAGAACAAGCCTTTACGTATAGTTTACGCTTAGCGGATCAAGAAGATGCCCAATTGATTTTAGCAACGGATCCTGATGCTGACCGCTTCGGCATGATCGAACGCTACAAAGATGGTACACACCGTTACTTCAACGGTAATGAAATCGGCTTAATCTTATTAAAACTGCGTCATGACCAATTAAAAGCAGAAGGTACAAACCAACCGTTATACATGGTGAAATCTATCGTCAGCAGTGCAGCCAGTGATCGCTTAGCACAAGCATTAGATTTAGAAAGTAATACAGTTTTAACAGGATTCAAATTTATTTCTGAAATTCTTCAAAACAAACAAGATACTGATGAACAATTGGTATTAGGTTATGAAGAAAGCCATGGTTATCTAGCAGCACCATTCTCAAGAGACAAAGATGCGATTCAAATGATTCCATTAGTGGTTAAATACAAAAATGAATTAGCCCAACAAGGTAAAACGTTTAAAGATGTCTTAGATGAAGTTTATGCTTTGACAGGTATCTTCAAAGACAAAACGATTTCACCTAAATTTGAAGGTGCTTCAGGCAGACAAAAAATAAATGATTTACTTGAAAGTTTCAGAAAAGAACAACCAGATACATTACTTGGACTAAAAGTGAAACAAATTGAAGATTATCAAACGAAGACCATTACAGACTTAGTCAATCATCAAACAGTGGAAACAACATTACCACAAAGCAACTTAATCCGCTTCATTTTAGATGAAGGTTTTATCGCGTTAAGACCTTCAGGTACAGAACCTAAAATCAAAGTGTACTTCTCATTAAATGTTGAAGATTTAGAAGCTGTTGTTACACAATTTGAACAAACGTATTTGGATTAATAAAAATGAATTAAACTAACAAGAAAGACATATCGATAAAAGAGGAAATGAATGAATAGAAGAATAAAGAACGGCATTATCTTTGTCGTTGTAGTTACGTTGTTGGTTGGTGTATTTTCGGTTTATTTAAATTGGAAACATCATCAAAGCTATAGTCAGCATCAACTACCGAAAATAAGTGAAAATGCACAGTCAAAAGAAAAAGCAAATTACTATACTGTAATGAAAGATAATGCAGTAGACCCTAAAATTGATGCATATTTAAAAGGAAAAGGTTTTAACGGTACAATTACGATTTTTCATAAGGGTCAGTTAATTATGGACAAAGCGTATGGCTATCAAAATTTTGAAGAGAATAAGAAAAATACACCGAACTCTATGTATTTGATCGGTTCTTCTCAAAAGTTCACAACAGGCTTATTATTGAAACAATTAGAAAGTGAAGGCAAAATAAATATTAATGACCGATTGGATAAATATTTGCCGTGGTTTAAAACAGAGCAACCCCTTTATTTGAAGGATTTAATGCTGCATCGAAGCGGTTTAAAGAAATTTACTGGCAGCAATACAGCACACAGTAATGAAGATGTTGCGAAAGAGTTACAGCGTGCAGGCATTCAGCCGGGTAAATATCATAAACATCAATATAATGATGGAAACTACATTATATTGTCTGATGTTATTCAAAAAGTGACACACAAGTCATTTGATCAATACTTTGATGAAAAATTAAAAAATCCGAACCAATTATATAGAACAGCTTTCTATAATGAAACACAATATCAACCGTTTATGGCACAAGGTTACAATGCTGAAAAACAACCGATGACTTTAAAATTTATGGACCATTACTACGGTGCAGGTAATTTGTTTATGTCAACGAGAGATATGGCAAAGCTGATCGCAAACTTGCAAGAAAATAAAATCTTATCTCCAAAAGATACGGAAGGGTTGTTATACGAATTACACACACCAACCTATAATGAACCTTATCGTTACGGATTTTATAGTTATGATAATGGTAGTCGTGTCAACGGTATGTTTTTCGGTCATCAAATGACCAGCTATTTTAACAAAGATTATATCGTGGTAATGGGAACGAACTATCAATATCCGAAATACGTTAATGAACACTATATGAAAGATATTTTTGTGAAACAATTACATCAACCAGATCCAACTAAAAAAAGCAGAGTCATTTGATTTAAACCGTTTTTTTAATACCAAAACAAAAACGATATCAAATCAACTAACGTATCATTTCAAGACGTGACATCAAGTGAAGAGGACAACAATGAAGAGAAAACTAATAAAGATAATGATATTTATACTAATTGTCGCACTTATAGCCGGTGTGATAACCTATTATTTAAATTGGAAACATTTTCAACAATACGGACATCATCATAACCTTTTGAAAACTAAAGATAATCATCCATCAGTTCAAGTTGGAAGTTATAAAACTGTAATGAATGAAAAGAATGTGCGCTATACAGCCATTGATGAATATTTGAAAAAACAAAAGTTCAATGGTGATATTGCGGTATATTACCAAGGTAAACTCGTGATGGATAAAGGATATGGTTATCAAGACTTTATTAATCGTAAAAAGACGAATCCTAATTCAATGTATTTGATTGGGTCAGCGCAAAAGTTTATGACAGGTATGATGCTTAAAAAGTTAGAAACAGAAGGTAAACTCAACATCAACGATGAAGTGACAAAATATCTACCTTGGTTTCAAACCAATGAACCTTTGATTCTGCGTGATTTTATGCTGCATCAAAGCGGTATACAAATGTTTCGCCCGAAAACGAATATCCATAGTATAGATGGAGCAGTTCATATGTTGCAGGAACAAGGGTTGCAGCCGGATATGTTTAGAAAGCATCAATATAATGATGCGAATTATATTGTGTTAGCGCGGGTGATTGAAGCGGTCACTAAGATGTCATATGCAGATTATTTCAATCAAAACTTTGTGCAACCATATGAATTGAACCAAACAGCCTTTTACAATAACACTGCTTATAAACCTTATATGGCTAAAGGCTATAATGAATTAAAAATACCAGAGTTTCCTGCATACATGGATCAATATTATGGGGCAGGTAATTTGTATATGGCACCTAGAGACATGGGGAAATTTGTCTTAGCATTACAAAATCAGAAGATGTTTAATGCACATACTACAAATCAACTCTTACATGAAGTGAACACCAAAGAGTTTCCACATGCATATCGTTATGGCTTTTACAGTTTTGGTCAGAGTGCGCGCGCGAATGGTATCTTTTATGGGCAACAATTTACTTGCTACTTCAATAAGGATTATATATTAGTGATGGGCGCTAACTATCAAAAACCAGTTGGTAAGAATGAAACATTAATGAAAAAGATTTTTATGGATTATCTGAAACAACCAGATCCTACTAAAAAAGCAAAACAGTAGAATAAAAAAGTGAAGTAATAGACTGTTTCATCTACAGTGATATGTAGAGCGAGACAGTCTATTTTGTTTGGAAACAATTTCTCAAATAAAGAGAAAACAATATATTTAAATGTATAATAACACAAAATATTGGGAATAATTTAAATAATTCATGGCGTAACGGGTATATAAATACAAGGAGGAATCGATATGCAGAAAAAAATGCTTTCTTTATTAGTCGCTTCCGGAATAGTCCTTGCTGCATGTGGGCAAGGCGGATCAAGCGATGAAAACAAAAATGATTCAGAACAAAAAGCCAATACAGAACAAAAACAAAAAGGTGATACTTCTGGTACAAGCGAGACTGGTAAAAACAGTAACGTTATTAAACTAGGAGATATTAAAACTCAACCTGAAGATGCAGTAAAAACTGCTAAGAAAGAATATGATGGTGAATTAAAAGAAATCTCATTTGAAAAAGAACAAGGCAAATGGGCATATAAAATCGATTTACAAAAACAAGGTGAAGAAGGAGAAGTTATCATCAACAGTAAAGATGGTAAAGTCATGAATAAATCAACTGAAAAAGAAGATGATTATGACAAAGCAAAATCATTCAAATATGAAGACTTCAAACCTTATGATGAAATCATCAAAAAAGCGAAAGACAACTTCAATGGTGATATCCATGAATGGTCATTATCAAGAGATAGTGACGAAGGTAAATTCGTTTACGATGTAGACTTACAAAAAGGCAACTCTAAACAAGAGTTCAGCTTGGATGCGAAAACAGCTAAAATTTTAAAAAATGAAAAAGATGACTAATCTTTAAATACGAAATGGACTACTTAGGTTAATGCCTAGGTAGTCTTTTTTTACGTCAAAATGAAAGGGAATTCATTCAAATCTTTAAAGCGCTGTCAATTTTATGTAGATTATGTAACTTATTTGTCATAAATCGCTTGAAACAACTATAATTTTTAAAATTTGAATTGACTAGTACGAGTTAAAAAGTTACATTATTATTGTGAACAAAAACGAACAATAACGAACATAAAAGCTGCGATAATTTTTTATATGTTCATGTTGTATCGTTGGCGTTGATAATTGTAAATTACACATTTTAATTCAACCTAAGGGGGAAACACCATGAGCAACAAAGAAGAAAACATGATGATTGGTTTCACAATCGTTGCGATTGCAGGTGATGCACGTCGAGAAGTAATGGCAGCTTTAGCCGCTGCTAAAGAAAACGATTTTGAACAAGCACGTCAACACATTGTTGAAGCCAACAACTTTATCACAGAAGCACATAAGGAACAAACGCAAATGTTAGCGAAAGAAGCAGCAGGAGAAGCATCTGATATTAGTTTTATTATGGTTCACGGTCAAGACCATTTGATGACTACAATGGCTTTGAGAGACGCAGCAAACTACATGATTGACTTATATGAACAACTCCGTGATTTAAAACACTAATAAGCAGGTGACAGCATGAATAAAATTATTAAAATGATTGAAAAAATGAAACCTTTCTTTGAAAAGATTGCATCTAACCCGTATTTAACTGCAATCCGTGATGGTTTCGTAGCTTTAATGCCAGTCGTTTTATTCTCATCTTTATTTATCTTGGTAGCTTATGTACCAAACGTATGGGGATTCCACTGGCCTAAAAATATTGAAGACATCATCATGAAAGTTTATAACTTCACGATGGGTATGTTAGCCGTCTTCATGGCAGGTACTGTAACTAAATCACTTACCGACAACAGAAACTTGAAATTACCTAAAACGAACCAAATCAACGTAATTTCAACTTTCGTAGCTGCTGAAGCTTCGTTATTAATCTTAGCAGTTAAACCAATCAAAGATGGTATCAGCATTGAATTATTAGGTACTAAAGGATTAATCGCAGCATTCTTAGTCGCATTCATCGTGCCGAACATCTATAAATTCTGTATTGGTAGAAACATCACAATCAAAATGCCTCCGCAAGTTCCAGGTAACATCGCGCAAGCATTTAAAGACATGATCCCATTCGCACTTTCAGTAACATTCTTCTGGATCGTTGATATTGTCGTTCGTGCATTATCACACGGTAACACAGCAGAATTGGTAACTACATTGTTATCTCCATTATTCAGAGCAGCAAACGGTTACTTAGGATTCGCGATTATCTTTGGTTTCATGGCATTCTTCTGGTTTATCGGGGTTCACGGTCCTTCAGTAGTTGGTCCGGCAGTAATCGCGATTATGTACAACAACCAAGTAGAAAACTTACGTTTATTCAGAGCGGGTGAACATGCGCATTACGCATTAACTCAATCAACACAAGACTTCGTAGCATTAATTGGTGGTACAGGTGCAACTTTATTAGTACCTTATATCTTCATTTTCCTATGTAAGTCCCCTGAATTAAAAGCGGTGGGTAAAGCTTCGGTTATCCCGACTACATTCGCCGTTAACGAACCATTATTATTTGGTGCACCGATCATCTTGAACCCAGTGTTCATGGTTCCATTCATTATCACACCAATTTTAAACTCTTGGATTTTAAAATTCTTCGTAGATAATCTTGGAATGAACGGATTTATGCACTTCTTACCATGGCCAACACCAGGTCCAATCGGTATCTATATGGCGTCTAACTTCTCAGTATTATCATTATTATTAATCGCCATTATCTTAGTATTAGACTTTACAATTTGGTTCCCGTTCATCAAAGCTTATGACAAATTAAAACTTGATGAAGAACATGAAATTGAATTACAAAAAGCTGCAGCTGCTACAGCTGGCGGCGGAACTGCTGCACCAATTGAAGTTGAAGAAAACACTCCAGACTTCAATTCTCGTGAACATACAAACGTATTAGTTGTATGTGCCGGCGGTGGTACAAGTGGTATCTTAGCAAACAGCTTAAACAAATATGCGAAAGAAAATGACATTCCGTTAGAAGCAACAGCTCGTGCTTACGGTCAAGATATGGACTTAATCAAAGATATGGACATCGTAATCTTAGCACCACAAATGGATGCGATGAAAGATGAAATGAGAAAATATACTGATCAATACGGTGCTGTATTAGTACCAACAACTGGTAAACAATACATTGGCTTAACTCGTGATGGAGAAGGCGCAATGAAATTGATTTTCGAAAAAATCAACGAAAAATAAGCAATAATTTAATGTAAGACACACACTTAGCCCCTTGTCGCATTTACACACGACATCTTAAGTATCTACACAAGCGGCAAGGGGCTCCATTTGTGTGTGATGTAACTAGTAATATTGAAGATATTAATTAACTAAAAAGGAGACAATTTAATGAGTAAATTACCTAAAGACTTTGTATTAGGTGCTGCAACTGCTGCATATCAAGTTGAAGGTTCAAGTACTGTAGATGGTAAAGGTCGTGTATTATGGGATGGTTTCTTAGAAAAACAAGGACGTTTTTCTCCAGACCCAGCAAGTGATTTTTACAATCGTTATGAAGAAGATATCAAATTAGCATCAGAATATGGTATCAAAGCAATCCGTATTTCAATTGCTTGGTCACGTATTATTCCTGATGGTACAGGTGAAGTAAACGAAAAAGGTTTGACATATTATCGCAAAGTATTCGAAACTTGCCATAAATATGGAATCGAACCTTTTGTTACACTTCACCACTTTGATACTCCAGAAACTTTATTTGAAAAAGGTGACTGGTTAAACAAAGATCAAATCGATGCATTCGAACGTTATGCTGAACTTGTATTTGACGAATATCATGATGTTGTTAAATACTGGATCACAATCAACGAACCAATCGCGTATGTTCAAGGACAATATATTACAGGTGCTTTCCCTCCTGGTGAACAGTACAACACTTTAAAATGTTTACAAGCACAACATAACCAAATCGCTGCACATAGCCGCATTGTAAACTTATTTAAATCAAAAGGTTATGAAGGTGAAATTGGTTTAGTTCACGCATTAACACAATTCTACAGCATCGATGATCAACCATTAAACCAAATCGCTGCTTACAAACATGATATCTTTATGAATGGTTTCATGTTAGACGGAACATTCCTAGGTTACTATACTCCAGCTAAATTAACTGTAGTAAGAGAAATCTTAGGTGAAGAATTCGAACAATTAGATATTCGCGAAGAAGAACTAGAAGAAATCCGTAAAGCTGCACCACAACTTGACTTCTTAGGTATTAACTATTACCAAAGTAACTGGATCAAATACCATAATGAAGAAAGCTATATTCACCATAATGGTACAGGCGATAAAGGAACTTCTGTCTTCCGTGTTAAAGGTATCGGAGAAGTTGTTAAAAATGAAGCAATCCCTACAAATGACTGGGATTGGTACATTTATCCAGAAGGTCTATATGACATGATGGAACGTATTAAAAACGACTATCCTAACTACAAAAAAATCTATGTTACTGAAAACGGCCTAGGCTACAAAGATGTACTTGAAGATAACGGTGAAGTACATGATGACGAACGTATTGACTATGTAAGACAACATATTGAAGCAATCGAACGTGCATACGCAGACGGTATCAACGTTAAAGGTTACTTCATCTGGTCACTACAAGATATGTTCAGCTGGTCAAACGGCTACAATAAACGTTATGGTTTATTCTATATCGATTTCGAAACTCAAAAACGTTATGTTAAAGACAGTGCGAAATGGTATAAACAATTATCAGACGACATTTATGGAAAGTAAATAAGTAAGGCAAAACCCCTCAGAATTTTCTGAGGGGTTTTGTTATATAAGTTGGTATAGAATATATGTTTGAAAGTTATTGCTTCGTATCTTTAAACTGCAGAATACGTTGACCAATTTGGTCTCTGACCTGTTGGAAAACAGACCAATCTTTGCCGGCAGGATCTTCAAAGCCCCAATGTACTTTTTTAACATGATTAGGGACGACAGGGCAATGTGCCTCCGCATGATCGCATAACGTCACAACGAGTTTGGCTTTGTTTAATAAATCAATATCGATTTTATCAGAGGTTTGATCGCTGATATCAATGTTAACTTCTTGCATCGCTTTAACCGCATGAGGGTTCACACCATGTGCTTCAATCCCTCCAGACATAACAGTCCAGTTGTCTCCAAGTATCACTTTTCCGAAACCTTCTGCTATTTGGCTGCGACATGCATTGCCTGTACAAATAAAGTAAATAATAGGTTTATCCATATGTGTTCCTCTTTTCTAATTAAGTAGTAGTGAGAGATATAAACCGATAAGTGTGATGAATAGGACAGGTAATGTCACAATCACACCTGTTTTAAAGTAAACACACCATGAGATTTTGACGCCTTTTTGGGCTAGAACATGTAACCAAAGTAATGTTGCGAGCGAACCGATAGGGGTCATTTTCGGCCCTA
Organism: Staphylococcus simulans; assembly: GCF_025561465.1. Lineage (NCBI taxonomy): Bacteria > Bacillati > Bacillota > Bacilli > Caryophanales > Staphylococcaceae > Staphylococcus > Staphylococcus simulans. Next base: position 1,905,297 of record NZ_CP095100.1, on the reverse strand, counting down.
AATCAGAACCAATCACATTCGCATAAATTAAACCTTCTTTGATGATACCTGAGGCATGTGCTTGATTAATCGCAATCGCATCAATCATGACAGTTGGCATATTGTTCATAATTGCGGATAAGACAGCTGATAAGAAGCCCATGCCCATAATACCACTCAATAAACCGTGTTGTGAGAAGTTGTCTATGATGTTTCCTAACAACGCAGTAATGCCTACATTTTTAAGTCCGAAAACAACTAAATACATACCAAGTGAAAATAAGACAATGTTCCAAGGTGCGCCTTTAATAACTTGTTTTGTGTGTACAGCTTTAGAACCTTTTGCGAGTACTAAGAAAGCTAACGCAACTACGCCTGCGATGAATGATACAGGAATATTTAATGACTCGCTGATGACATAACCTATGAGTAATACTGAAAGCACAATCCAAGCTATTTTAAATAACTTATCATCTTTAATCGCACTACGGGGTGACTTGAGTGTTGTATCATCAAAATGTGTTGGGATGGCTTTCTTAAAATATAGATAAAGCACGATAATACTGGCTACAAGCGCAAAAAGATTGGGCAGTAACATATGTTTCATATACTCAACAAAACCAATATTAAAGTAGTCAGCAGAGACAATATTGACTAGGTTACTAACGACCAACGGTAGGGAAGTCGCATCCGCAATAAAACCACTTGCGATAATGAACGGAAAAATTACACGTTGATTAAAGTTCAAATGTCGCACCATCGCAAGAACGATAGGCGTTAATATTAATGCTGCACCATCATTGGCAAAAAGTGCCGCAACCACAGCACCTAATAACATGATATAAACAAACATCTTAATCCCGTTACCTTGTGATGCTTTTACCATGTGTAAAGCTGCCCATTCAAAGAAACCAATCTCATCTAAGATTAAAGAAATAATGATTAATGCGATGAATGTGAGTGTCGCATTCCATACAATCTGTGTCACTTCACCGACATCGCTTAATGTGACAACACCAGTGATCAAGGCAAGCACAGCACCTACAAGCGCTGTAATACCAATATCCAGCCCTTTAGGCTGCCATATCACAAAAATTAAGGTAAGTATAAAAATTGTTATGGCTAGAAAAGTCAAAGTCGTTCTACTCCTTTATGAATGTTGTGACATGCACAACTAGGTTGAGATGTACCTATATCATGGAGTTGATCTAAGAGAGAAGTATAGGTTTCTGTATTCAAATGATAGTAATGTTTATTACCATCTTGGCGTTTATTAACTAAATGATTATCCATTAAAGCTTTCATATGATGACTTAGGGTAGGTTGTGTCACTTGAAAGTAGGTCAATAAATCATTAGCACATAATTCACCACAAGATAATAAATTGAGTATTTCTAAGCGAATAGGGCTCGATATCGCTTTTAAGTATGTAGATAATGTTTGATAGTTCATTAAGTCATCCTTTCTTTAATAGAGTATCAACTATATAGATAACTGTCTATATAGAAAACATAAAAAAACCTAGCAACCAAAAGTTGCTAGGCAAGATAGTGATTCGATTTATTATTTAACTGGGTTAGCAGTTTCATCTAATACTTTGTTTAAGCTTTCGATGTTAGCTTTACCTTCAGTACGGAACCATTCTACAACAGCTTCTTCGCCTTCTGAGAAGTGGTCAGTAGCACCTCTCCAAGTAGCACGGCCACATAATACACCATTGAATGTAGAACCAGATTCTTTAGCGAAGTATAAAGTTTTTTGGAATAAGTCTGCAGATACACCTGCGCTTAAGTAGATGTACGGTAAGTTAGTTGAAGCAGCTTGTTCTTTGAATGCTTGAGCAGCCTCTTCTTTAGTGAATAATGCTTTTTCACCGAAACCTTCAACATAGTTCATGTTTACAGGAACTTCTACTTTTAATACGTCTACGTTGAAACGAGGTTCAGAGTATTTTTTCATTGCTTCGTTTACTTTGTGTGCTTTTACTTTCGCATATTCTTCAGAACCGCTGTCTGCGTTGTTAGCGTCATAAGAAACGATTTCTAAGAATAATGGTAAACCTTCAGCTACACATTCAGCACCAACACGTTCAACGAAAGCTTCTTTTTGATCGTTGATTGCTTTGTCTTCGTCGATGTCAACATAAACTAATAATTTAACAGCATCTGCGCCAGCTTCTTTTAAACGTTTAACAGACCATACATTTAATAAGTCAGGTAAACGTCCTGGTTCTGAAGCATCGTAACCAGTTTTTTCATAAGCTAATAATAAACCAGCATTTTTAGCACGAACTTTAGTTGCTGGAAGACCATATTCAGGGTCTAATAAGATACTTGAAGCGTATGGTGTTAACTCTTCAGATACATGTACTTTGAATTGTTCTAAATCTTCTGTTTTAGCATCTTCACCTAATAAGCGTTTTAAAGCGCCACGTTGGTCGATTGCTAATGCAGCGATGTAGTTTTTGTCGTTTAATAAAGGTTTAATTGATTTTGTCATGATGAATGCTCCACCTTTTCAATAGTTATTTGATTACTGAATTTCTCAAAGTTATTTAAGTCAATGTGGCCAGTTCATGCTTCTAATGCATTGGAAATACCAGCAGCCATAGCGTATGTTGCTGATTCTTGGATAGAAGCGTCTTTAGAGATGCCATAGCTGAAACCAGCTAAACTACTATCTCCAGAACCTACTGGGTTGATTGCAACGACTTTAGGAATATCAACGTTATAGACTTGTGCTTCATGACGTAGTAATGCACCATTTTTACCTAAAGATAATAAGATATACGGAATATGCGCTAAGCTTTCGTCTAATAATTGATTGGCTAAGTCGATGTTGCCTGAATTAGTAATTGCTTTGATCTCTTCATCATTTGGTTTGATTAAGAGAGGAGGGCAATGTTTTGAATGATTAACAGTATAGTTTAATACTTGTCCTGAAGTATCTAAACAAACTGGTACATTCTGTTCATTTGCGACTTCTAACAATTTGACGTAATAGTCTTCAGGGAAGCCTTTAGGTAAGCTGCCTGAAATCGTAATTAAGTCAAAGTTAGAGATAATCGAATTGAAGTGTTCTAAGAAGCGGATTTGAATTTCTTCTGGTTGCAATGCACCGCTTTCAAGAATTTCAGTTTGACTATTTTCGCTTGTAACGGCGATACATAAACGAGTTGAAGCTGGAGAAACAGTGAAATCATGTTGGATTTTTGTTTCATCTAAGTTGTTTGTTAACCACTCGCCGAATTTACCGCCGATAATTCCTGTACATGTAACATCAATTCCTAGTTCACTCGCAACACGTGCTACGTTGATGCCTTTACCGCCAGCTGATTTGTAATCTTCGGTTGCACGTTGAACTGAATTGATTTCGAAGTGTTCTAATGGGTAATTGATATCAATTGCAGGATTTAATGTAACGGTTAATAGTTTGAATGTCATTAGTCGTGATATTCTCCGTTATTCCATTTAGTTAAGAAATCATCGAACATATCTGGAGTGTAATGAACATCTTCAGGTTTTAAAGTTTCATCCATTGCTTTGATGATCGCTTCTTTTTCTGGAGTTGGTTCATATTCTGTTTCTGCAAATGTATCAACGATGTTTTTGATTAAGTCAACACCTGTAACCATACCGCCAGCTGCGATGACATTACAGTTGTATTCGCTTCTTGCTAAACGTGCACTTGTTGCATCACGAACTAATGCAACACGAGTTCCAGGTACTTTAGTTGCACTTGCACTAATACCTACACCAGTACCACATAATGCAACACCAAAGTCTACTTCACCTGTAGCAACTAAATGACCGATACGTGTACCGTAGATAGGGTAGTGTGTACGTACATAGTCATAAGTACCGACATCAATAACTTCATGTCCGTTATTTTTTAAATAAGTAGCAACTTCTGCTTTAATATTTGTAACAATATGGTCACAACCAATAGCAATTTTCATAATTTAATATCCTCCTATTAACATAAAGAATTCAACATATCTACTCTGATTTGGTGTCGTCCAGCGTCGTAGCCTGCTTTTAAGAATGCTTTTACGCAGTTTAATGCGTTTAATTTACCTACAACTTCGCTACCTAATACGATAACGTTTGTATTATTGTGTCTATGAGTCATTTTTGCTGATTGCTCATCTGAAACCGTTGCTGCAATAATATTTTTTTGTTTGTTCGCAAAGTTGAAAGGTGCAATGCCGTATTTGTCGATGACAATGGCTTTAGTACCTTCGTGTTCTTGGACATATTTAGTAACCTCAAGTGTAATTTCAGCAATGTTAGTTGCTTTACTGTTTACTGATAAGTCCTCGATTTCGTACTCAGCATCTGCTAAAGATTCTAAAATGAAATCTTTTAATTCTTTTGACTGTGAATCACTATGAATAACAATAGACATAATAAATCCTCCTGTTCGAAAATGTTTGATTTTGTTCTTATCTAGAATATACACTTCAAGGGGTAATTTGTCAATTTGATAGATTGTAAAAAATAAGTAAATCTATTGATAAAAGGGAATTTATAAGAAGATAAGAGGGGATATTTCAATAATTAGACAAAAAGAAAACGCACACGTTTCGTGTGCGTTAATATTCGTATTAAATTATAAGATATCAGTATAGTTTTGATAATTCTCTCTGATTGTTTGCGAAATATCGTTATCAGTAATAATCGCATCTAAATGATCGATTTGATAGAAAACTGAAAAAGCACGTGTATTGAATTTTGAACTGTCCGAAACAAGATATTTCTTCGAAGATTGGTTCAAAATAATTTCATTGGCTTTTCCTTCTTCTTCATTCGCAGTTGTCGCATCATTATCGCTGATACCATTGACGCCAATAAATGCTTTATCAATATGTAATGACTCCAGCATTGTATTTGCGAGACGTCCGATAAATGAACCTGTTTTCTTTCGATAACGACCACCGATTAAAACAATATCCATATGTTCTAAGCCTTCATATTGTTCAAAAATATACAGTGAATTGGTAATGATATGTAAACGCATATCTTTAATGAAAGGGAAGATGGCTTCATTTGTTGTACCTGAGCCAATAAATACCGTATCTTCATTTTGAATCAGTCGGCTGGCTTTTTCAGCAATCATACGTTTTTTATCACTATTCAGCTGTTGTTTTTCTTCATTTGCAAGCTCGTTATAAAAGGTATGAGGTAAGACAGCTCCGCCGTGAACACGTACAAGTAAGGCTTTATGTTCAAGCTCTTTTAAATCACGTCGGATAGTCATTGCAGCCACGTCCATATCATTAGATAAATAACTGACGCTGACGCTTCCGTTTTCTTTTAAGATGGATAGTATTTTTTGATGTCGCGCTTCTTTTAAATTCATTATATTTCACAACCTGTATATTTTTTCGATTTCGTCATTATTATAGCATAATAATTTATTGGGAATGTACCATATTTGGTTTTATTTTGCATATGAGAGTGCCTCAAAGAACAGCTGTTTAAAGCGAGTTTTGTCTACTGCTAAAACAACGTTTACTGACTTTTCTTGAGCATTGTAATTCACAACAGTAGCACCGCGTGTGTAAGTGCCGTTTAATTCAATCGCAACTGCTGCATCTGCAGTTTTAAAGTGTTCTGGATGCAGTAGGTAAAGCATGGTATAAGCATCGTATACAGCAATGCCTGTATCGAATTCATCGCCGTGGTAATGATTAAACATATGATACAACATATGGGTAGTTTGATTAATAGATTTCAACTCGTTGATTGCAGTACTTGATAAACTAGCACCTCTTGCTACATCAAGTCCAACCATTGTGATAGGGAGACCTGCTTTAAAGACAATATCTGCAGCTTCAGGATCACAGTAGATATTAAATTCAGCAGCAGGTGTAACATTACCGCGTCCAGCACTGCCACCCATTAAAACAATCGCTTTGATATTAGATTTAACTTCTGGATACGTTTTAAAAAGCAAAGCGATATTTGTTAGAGGACCAATTGGCACAAGTGTAATGGGCTCATCAGATTCTAGAATAGTTTCTCGCATAGCTTCTATAGCTCGATTAGAGGCAAGTAATTCTGGTGAGGGTTCTGGAAGTTCATAACCACCCATACCTGTTTCACCATGTACGTGAGAAGCATCAATCGGTGCATTGATTAAAGGTGCGACTGCACCACGATGTACTGGAACATCGCTTTCAAAGAATGCTTTGAGTTGTAGGGCGTTTCGTGTAGTTTTATCTATATTGACATTACCATGTACGGTAGTAATCATCTTCACATCAATCTCAGGATGATTCAGTGCAATACTAATAGCTGCTGCGTCATCAATACCTGGATCAGTATCTATGATAATAGGGGTTGTCATATCTCTTTCTTCCTCCTTTTAAAAATAAAATAAGCTACTTATATATTTTATAATCCTTCTGCAAAATAGTCTAAAATTATGGGCTCTATACTATTTAGGACTGGGGATAATCACTAGTCCTATTTTTGATACAAAAAAAGCGCAATTATCTCTATAATTAGAAGTATCCTACAACCAATAATTAAGGAGATAATGCGCCTATGTCTAATACTATATCAATAACACTTGGAATTAAAGATAAAAATATCACTTTTGAAGATAAGGTTGAAGAAAGAAAGTATAAAGGGAAAAATTCTTTATTTTACTTTGGAAAATTAATACATTCTCCCAAGCGATGTAAACTTTGCGGACACGAAAATACGAACTTTTCTATAATCAAAAATGGTTTAAAAAAATCATGTCTTACGATACCTAAGGTATCGGAGAAGCCAGCTTATTTAATATTGGAAAAACAGCGTTTCCACTGTAAAAAGTGCTGCAGTTATTTCACTGCTGAAACACCTGTCGTTGAGCGGAATTGCTATATTTCTCAAAACACACGATTAGCTGTGCTGAATAAGTCGATAGACATACGTTCGCAAAAATCTGTTGCTGAATCTTGTCATGTCAGTAATTCCACAGTTACTCGAATAATTAATAAAGCTGCTTCTCAAATAGCTCAAACACCGTTTAAATATTTACCGGAACACTTGATGATGGATGAGTTCAAAAGCGTTAAAAATGTTGTCGGTAAAATGAGTTTTATTTATGCAGACGCAGTAACACACCGTATTATTGATATTGTGCCTGACCGTAGGTTATTTGCTTTGAAAAACTATTTCTATCGTTATCCTCTTTCTGAAAGAAAACGTGTGAAAACAGTGTCTATCGATATGTACGAACCTTATATGGCTTTGATCAGAGAAGTTTTTCCTAATGCCAAAATTCTAATAGATCGTTTCCATATTGTTCAGTCTTTAAATAGAGCCTTGAACATGACTCGAGTAACAGTTATGAATAGTTTCAGAACAACTGAAAGACCTCTATACAACAAGTACAAGCGCTACTGGAAGATTCTTTTAAAACCATATGAACAACTTGAAGCTTTTGTTTACAGTAAGATGCCTTTATATAAACAATGGAAAACACCAAAAGGTGTTGTCGAACACTTACTGAGTTTTGACGAAAGACTTTTAAACACACATACACTCGTAAATGAGTTAAGATCCACATTGAAAGAAAACAATAAAGCTGCTTTTGAAACTACCTTGAAAAATATAGAAATCAATAGCGTTGCTCCTAAACTTCAAACAGCTGTTAAGACACTTAGAAAGCACAATAGTATGATAAGAAATACTTTTGAATACAGTAACTTGACCAACGGTCCACTTGAGGGAATAAATACTAAAATAAAGCTGATACAGAGAATATCTTTTGGTTATAGAAATTTTGGTAATTTACGCAGTCGTATCATTTTATGTACAAATCTTTTTGCAGCTAATCCAAAAAAAGAGATCAAGCAACTTTATGCTGCTTAATCTCTGTGTTTTAGCTCACCAGTCCTATTTGACAGAGAGCCAAAAAAACTGGCAGGGGAGAAACCCCAGCCAGTTTTTTGTGCATCATATAAATACTGATATTACATATGAGCACTGTGTCCGCCGACCATAACCCAATAAGAACCGATAATAGTAATTAGGGTAATGATAATGGCGAAGATAACTTTGAATAATTGTGTGCGTCCATCTTTACCTTCAGTTAAATGCATGAACATTAATAATTGAAGGGCAGCTTGGATGAAAGCAAATCCAAAGATAATTGTAATCTTAGCGTTAAGTGCTAAAGATGTGTAAATCGTCACGTATACTGCTAATAGTGTCAAGACAATTGAGGCAATAAAGCCAACTGTATGTTTTGCTATTGTATTCATCCGCTATACACCATCCCTATCAAGTATACTGCAGTAAAGATGAAGACCCAAACAACATCTAAGAAGTGCCAGTATAAACTTACGATAAATAATTTTGGCGCATTGTCTTTATTAAGTCCACGCATTGCTACTTGGATTAATAGACAAATCACCCAACCGATACCCAACGAAACGTGGACACCGTGTGTTCCTAACAAGATGAAGAAACTTGACCAGTAAGAACCGATTTGTGGTGTTACACCTTGGTGTGCATAGTGTGCGAACTCGTAAATTTCTAAACCTACGAATAAGATACCAAGCAATAATGTGATAATCATCCAGATCATCATTAGTTTTTGCTTTTCTTTTCTCATGTAATAAATTGAAATACCACATGTATATGAACTGATTAATAACGCAAATGTCATTAATAATACTAAAGGCATTTCGAATAAATCAGTTGTTAACTTACCAGCGTAATCACCGCCGTGTTGCATGATAAGCAACGTCGCAAATAGTGTACCGAATAAAGAGAATTCAGCTGTTAGGAAGATCCAGAAGCCAAACTTGTTCAAATTACCTTCATGCGATTGCGCATCAATTGTTTTTGTATCATGCATGACTTTCAGCCTCCCGTTCTTTTTCACGAGCTTCACGAAGTTTTGCTTCAGTAGCAGCTACTTCAGAAGCTGGGATATAGTAACCATGGTCGACTTGGAAACTTCTGTAAATCATTGTACCTAATGTACCGATTAAGCAGATAATCGCTGGTACGATAGTTTCGAATGTTAAGAAGAAGCAACCAACAGTTAAGAAGATAGCCATGAAGAAACCAACTGGTGTGTTGTTCGGCATGTGGATATCTTTATAATTATGGTTGTCTAAGTAATGACGACCTTGTTTTTTCATATCTACAAATGTGTCTAAATCATCCCAGTCTGGAGTGATTGCGAAGTTGTACACTGGTGGAATTGATGAAGCAGTACTCCACTCAAGTGAACGTCCGATACCCCATGAGTCGCCTGAAGCGATACGTGGTGATTTAAGGTGACTGTAAACAATGTTAGCTACTAAGAATAAGAAGCCGATTGACATTAATAGTGCACCGATTGTAGAAATTACGTTTAACATGAACCAACCATCTGATGGCATGTAAGTGTATAAACGACGTGGCATACCGTCTAAACCAAGAATGAATTGTGGCATGAAACATACGTTGAATCCGATTACGAATAACCAGAAGAACGGAATGTTCAAGCGTTCATTCAATTTGTAACCCATCATCTTAGGATACCAGAAGATAAGTGCTGCTAAACAAGCGAACACAACACCACAAACTAATGTGTAGTGGAAGTGGGCTACTAAGAAGTACGTATTATGGTACTGATAGTCTGTTGAAGCCATTGCTAACATAACCCCTGTTACCCCACCGATTGTGAACGTTGGGATGAACGCTAATGAGAATAGCATTGGCGATTCGAAAGAAATTCGACCTTGGTATAGCGTAGCTAACCAGTTGAATATTTTAACACCGGTAGGCACAGCGATTAACATTGTTGAGATTGAGAAGAATGAGTTGATTAAAGGACCATTACCCATAGTGAAGAAATGGTGAACCCATACTAAGAAACTCAAGAATGCGATTGCTGATGTTGCCCAGATCATACTCTTATGACCGAATAAGTGTTTACGTGCGAACGTTGAAATAACGTCTGAGAAAATACCGAATGCTGGAAGGACAACGATGTAAACCTCAGGGTGCCCCCAAACCCAGAAGAAGTTAGCCCAAAGCATTGGCATACCACCATTAGCAACTGTGAAGAATTGAGTACCGAAGATACGGTCAATTGTCATCAATGCTAATGTAACTGTGAATACAGGGAATACTAGGATAATGATCAATGCTGTAACGAAAGTTGTTACTGTGAACATTGGCATTTCCATAAATTTCATAGTTGGTGTTTTCATTCGTAAAATTGTTACGAAGAAGTTAATACCTGTCATTAATGTACCGATACCTGAAAGCTGAATAGCTAATAGGTAGTAGTTAACACCAGGACCTGGACTGAACTCACCAGCAAGTGGTGCATAGTTTGTCCAACCTGCAGCAGGTGAACCACCAATGATGAATGACATGTTGAATAGTAACATTGCTCCGAAGAATAACCAGAAGCTAATGTTGTTCATTACAGGGAATGCAACGTCGCGTGCACCAATTTGTAAAGGTACAACTACGTTCCATAAACCGAAAATGAATGGCATTGCCATGAAGATGATCATGATAACACCGTGTGTTGTAAAGATTTCGTTATAGTGGTTTGATTCCAAGAACGGGTTGTTCGGAATTGTTAATTGCGTACGAATTAAAATTGCATCAATACCACCACGGACGAACATTAATACAGCACAAATCAGATACATTAATCCGATTTTCTTGTGGTCAATTGTTGTAAACCACTCTCTGTAAAGATATTTCCATAACTTAAAGTACGTGATTACTGCGATTACCCCGATAACTAGGAATGGCGCACCAATTTGTGCCATTGTAATCATCCAGTTACCTTGAACGAGTAATTCATGCCATGGGAAATTCATTAATGTTCACCTCCATGATTTTTCTTGTTAAGCTCTTCAGCTTTTTCATCTTTAGCGCCTTTTTGAGCTTTTTCCATTTCGTCCATATTATGAGATTCTTCTTTCTTGAATTCATTATTATATGGTTTGTCGTTAGGTAAGATCATAGCATCCATACCGTGTCTCTTATACATAGCGTTTGTAATTTGAGATTTACGAGCAGGATATTTTGAATCTGGTTTGCTTAATACGCCTTCAGTTACATCATAGAAGTTTGGATCTTTTGGAGTGTAATGGAAACGTTTATAAGCGTAGAAGATGTATTCAGGGTCAGCAGCTGGATCTACGAAGTCCATGTGAGTACCACTGAATGTCAACTCTTCATTCTTAGTTGTAGGTAGTAATTGTTTATCGAAAGTATCTTGAGAAAGTTTAGGTTCTTTCTTAGCTTTTTCTACCCATTTGTTGAATTCTGAGTTGCTTACTGCATGTACTGGGAATGTTTGACGAGCGAAACCTTCACCATTGAAGTTTGAGTTACGTCCACGGAACGTACCTTCTTGGTCAGCTTCTAATGTCCATTCCATTGTCATTGCAGTCATTGCATATTTTTGACCGCCAAGTTGTGGAATCCAGAAACTTGTCATTGTATCCATAGATTGCAACTTGAATACAATCGGACGATCTTTTGGAATCGTAATGTGATTCACTGTTTCAATTTTTTGCTCTGGATAAGCAAAGAACCATTTGAAACCTGCGCTTGTTGCATAAACGACGACAGGGTCTTTGTCTTTTGCAGGCGGTGCATCGTACTCATAAAGTGTTTTGACTGTTGGAATAGCCAAAGCAAGTAAGATGATAAATGGTACGGTGAACCAAATAGTTTCTAATAAAGCACTGTGATGTACTTTACCTGATTGTGTTGTATTTGTGTATCGGTATTTGTAAGCAAATACAGCGAATAGAATAAATACAACCGCAACAATAACAAGCATAAAGATGATTGAATAAATGATCAGCCATTTTAAACTGCTTGCCATTGGCCCTTTTGGGTTAAGTACTTCCATATGTTCACAACCACTGAGTAAAATCAGTGAGCCGAACAATAGAAGCAAAGACTTAATTTTTGACACTTTATTGACCTCCTAATACTACAATTGTAGGGCTTAACAATAATTTTAGTTTATTATGCAATATTTACAAGTGGGTATCCGCAACTTTTTTACATAAAAATAAAGAAAGCCTTACAGACACTAGGCCTGACGGGCTTTCACAGATTTGTTAAATTTATGTGTCCATTTTGTGAATACTGACAAAAATGACAGAAAGCACAAAAAAGGGCGCTGTAGTTGAGAATGCTTATCAATTAAGGGGTTGGAAGCGCTAGCGCCAAAAAACAAAATAATTATTTTTAAATAGATTTTATCGACAAGTTACTTGACTTCTATGTAGCGTTCAGAAATATCTTTCGCTCCATCTGAATCAATGACTTGATATTCGACTTTGTATTTACCAATTTTATTTGTATCGACATGACCATTGACGATAATCTGATCAGTCAAATCTCCGTCTTCTTTATCATAAGCGCTGATTCCATTCAGTAAGTTGTAATTTTCGCCTTTTTGAATAATCGCATCTTCAACACCTTTAAGCTTTGGTACAGAGTTATCTGTAGCTTCAGCGTTTAAATTGGGTGTTACTAATGTAGCAGACACACCAAGTGCTGAAAGTGACTGTAATAGTTTGTTCATTGTTTAGACCTCCGTATTCAATGGCTAATCATTAAAGCGTCATATTAATCAGTTCAATCACGAATATTTGCGATTGAACTTTGTATTAGGTTCAATATACCGTGTTTATTTCTTTATTACATCCTACTACGGACCTAATCTTTATCACAAGACTAATTTTACAGAATAATTATGAAAATCAGATTAAAATAACGTTAAGTTTTCTCAGTTGTCAAATATTTACTGAGAAAAAAGCGGAAATATTTAGAAACATTATATAGGAAAGAAGTTAAAGGGGGATTTATGCTAAATAATAATGGGGGTCATACTTTATTTCATTACTAACATGGGATTTTGAGTCCCGCACATGTAAGAAGAATGCTTTAAATAAAAACCATTATAATACGTTTTAAGTTTGTCATATTGTTTATACTTAATTGTGAAAAGAATATGAAGAAATATGAAATAAAATTGTCTATTATGTGAACTAGGTTCTTAATTGTTTTAATTTCGTCATATTCGTATTATGATGAAATTGAGTCGAAGAGGGAGTGAAGTTAAATGTTATCTGAAAAAGATATGGATATTATTAAACAAACAGTACCAGTTCTTCAAGAAAAAGGTGTGGAAATTACGTCATTCTTCTACAATAGAATGTTCAATGAACACCCAGAGTTACGCAACATGTTCAACCAAACTAACCAGAAAAAAGGTTTGCAATCCACAGCCTTAGCTCAAACAGTCTTAGCTGCAGCAGCAAACATTGAACAGTTAGGTGCAATTATGCCTGTAGTTAAAGAGATTGCTTACAAACACGTTGCATTACAAGTACCTGAATCAGGTTACAAAATTGTTGGTGAAAATTTAATCGCAGCAATTATGCACGTTTTAGATTTAAAAGAAGAAGATCCAGTGATTCAAGCTTGGATTAACGCATACTGGGAAATTGCAGATGTATTCATTCAAGTAGAGAAAGACATGTATGCTGAAATGTTATGGGATGGTTTCCAACCATTCACAGTTACAAACATTGAAAATGTCGCTTCAGATATTAAAGCATTTACAGTTTCATCAGATAAATATGATTTACGCAACTTTGAAGCAGGTCAATATATTACAGTTGATGTTTCAAGTGATAAATTACCATACAGAGCAAAACGTCACTATTCAATCGTTGGCGGAGACGAAGATACGTTAACATTCGCAGTTAAACGTGATGTTTCTGAAGACAGTGAAGGTGAAGTTTCAACTATCTTGCATGACGAAGTGAAAGTTGGAGATGATATCAACTTAACTGCGCCAGTAGGTGCATTCAGATTGCATAACACTGACAAAAACCAGTTATTCTTAGCATCAGGTATTGGTGTAACACCATTAGTGTCAATGTATGAAAAAGCAATTGAAGTCGGTGTACCGAACATTCAATTCATTCACAATACAACTGATGTTAATGATGTACCATTCTCACAACGTTTATCTAACGATGCAGCAGAAAATGATAATGTGACTTATGAAATCCATGATCGCAAATCAAATGGCTACATCACTCAAGAAGATTTAAAACAATATGTTACAGAAGATACAGAAGTTTATGTATGTGGCGGTATTTCATTCTTGAAATCAATCGTCAATGAATTATATGAATTAGGTTTAGACAAATCACAAATTCATTTCGAAACATTCATTCCACGTTTAAGCGTAGACGTTTAATTTTTACTGAAATAATAATCTGAATGATAGAGAAGGAGCTGTTCATTCCGAATTTTCGGAAGGGACAGCTCCTTTTTGTTTGGTTCATGAATCGAGCATAAAAAGTGTTCACACGTCTTGAATATTGATATGATGATAAGAAAAGAAGGGGGACATATTCATGGATAAAACAGTTAAATTATTAAAGGACTTAACAGACGTGAACGGAATTGCCGGTCACGAATACAAAGTAAAACAACTGATGAAAGATTATTTGAAACCTGTTTCAGATGAACTGGTTGAAGATAATTTAGGTGGCATCTTCGGAAAGAAAAAAGCAGAGAAAGGTTCAAAAACTTTAATGCTTGCCGGTCATTTAGATGAAGTTGGATTTATGGTGACTAAAATCGACGACAAAGGTTATTTGAAATTCACACCTGTCGGTGGTTGGTGGAGTCAAGTAATGTTATCTCAAAAAGTAACTGTAACAACAGATGATGACAAAGAGATTAGAGGGATCATTGGTTCTAAACCTCCGCATGTCTTAACGCCTGAACAACGTAAAACACCAATTGATATCAAGGATATGTTTATTGATGTAGGTGTAGCTTCAAAAGAAGAAGCTGAAAAACTTGGTATTGATATCGGTGACATGGTAACACCATACTCTGAGTTCGAAGTATTAGGTGATGAGAACTACTTAACAGCAAAAGCATTTGATAATCGCTTCGGCTGTGCACTTGCTGTAGATACTTTAAACAATCTAAAAGACGACGCAATCAATGTTAACTTAGTATCAGGTGCAACTGTTCAAGAAGAAGTTGGTTTACGTGGTGCGAAAGTTGCGGCGAATAAAATCAAACCAGATTTAGCTATTGCGGTGGATGTCGGCATTGCTTATGATACACCAGGAATGGGCGGCGGTGATCATGAAGCTGAACTTGGCAAAGGACCATTAGTCGTACTTATGGACGCGACAGCAATCGGTCATTCTGGATTTAGAAAGCACGTGAAAAAAGTAGCACAAGACAAAGGTATTGAAATCCAATGGGATACAACGCCAGGCGGCGGCACAGATGCAGGCAGTATCCATTTAGCACATGAAGGTATTCCTTCAATCGTTGTGGGTGTTCCGCTTCGTTACATGCATTCAAATGTTTCTGTTATGCATAAACAAGACTACTTGAACGCTGTACAATTAGTGACAGAAATCGCTAAATCACTAGACGACGAAACAATCGAACAAATTATTTGGTAAACCATTTTTCAATCGTCTATTTCACGCAAATGATTATAAATAAAAAAGAGCGGTCGGTACTTGCTTCAACATGAAAGCAAGCCGACCGCTCTTTTCTTTAGGTACCCCTCAATGTACCTTTACTGAAAAGTTAAGATTTTATTTATCTAAACCTCTACGCATTTTTTCAGCTAATAACGTATTGTTTAACACCATTGTAATTGTCATTGGGCCAACGCCACCTGGAACTGGTGTGATTGCGCCAGCAATTTCTTTTACTTCATCATATTCAACGTCACCTTTAAGTTTGCCGTTTTCATCTGGTGTGTTACCCACATCAATGACAACTGCGCCTTCTTTAACGTCGTCTTTTGTGACTAAACCTGGACGACCTACAGCGCTGACAATAACGTCTGCATTTTTAAGATGTTTGCTCATGTCTTTTGAACGAGAGTGTAAGATAGTCACTGTCGCATTTTGTTGTAATAATAGTTTTGAAACAGGTTGTCCAACGATATGAGAACGTCCAATAACAACTGCTTCTTTACCTTCTAAATCAATATCCGCATTTTTCAATAATTCCATAATACCTAGTGGTGTACAAGGTACGAATGTTTGTTCATCAATATACAATTTACCGATGTTTGCTGGGTTGAAACCGTCAACGTCTTTTGCTGGGTTGATAGTTTCTAGAACTTTTTGTTCGCTGACTTGTTTTGGAAGAGGTACTTGAACCAAGATACCGCTGACAGAGTCATCGTTGTTTAAACGTTCTAATTCATTTAATACTTCTTCTTCTGAAGCTGTTTCTTCTAAATGAACAATTTCAGAAATCATGCCGATTTTTTCAGCAGCTTTCTTTTTTGATCTTACATAGCTCATGCTTGCGCCATCGTTACCTACAAGAATAACTGATAGTTTCGGCGTATAGCCCTCTTTTTTCAACGCTTCAACTTGATCTTGCAATCCTTGACGATAATCTTTAGCAATTTGTTTGCCATCTAAAATTTTTGCAACCATGTGTAAATTCCTCCTAATAATTTTTCGAACTTTCATTAGTGTTTTGAAGTGTAATACAACTATTTTACATGAAAATCCGGAATTTTAATTGAATTTTCATGAGAAAGTTCGATTTTTGATTGAAAAAGCATGACTTGATTTGTTATGCTATATCTGTAATATACAACTTACTAGATTAAAATTTCAAATAATTGAAAGGGTGTTCAATTTGAAAGTGGCAGTTATTATGGGCAGCTCATCTGACTGGGATATGATGTCAGAAAGTTGTCAGATGTTAGATCAATTTGGAATCCCGTACGATAAGAAAGTCGTTTCAGCACATCGTACACCAAAACTGATGTTTGATTTTGCTACAGAAGCAAGATTGAACGGTTATGACGTTATTATTGCAGGCGCAGGCGGTGCAGCACACTTGCCTGGTATGGTTGCTTCAATGACGACATTACCAGTTATCGGCGTTCCGATTGAATCTAAGAGTTTGAAAGGTTTAGATTCATTACTTTCAATCGTCCAAATGCCTGGCGGAATTCCAGTTGCAACTACTGCAATTGGTAAAGCAGGTGCGAAAAATGCTGGAATCCTTGCAGCGAGAATCTTAAGTATTCAAAGCGATGAAGTGAAAGAGAAATTAGAAGCTTATCAGCAATCACTAGTAGATAAAGTAGGAGAGATGCAAAGTGAACTTCAGTAAATTAAAGTTTGGATCAACTGTCGGTATTATTGGCGGCGGACAACTTGGCAAAATGATGGCACAATCTGCTCAAAAAATGGGCTTTAGAGTCATCGTCTTAGATCCAGACAAAGAAGCACCGTGTCAATATGTAGCACATGAATTTATTAATGCAGCTTATGATGACCTAGATGCATTAAGACAACTTGGTGAAGCTTCTGATGTTGTAACATATGAATTTGAAAACATTGCTGCAGATCAATTAGAAACACTCACAAAAGAATTTAATGTTCCTCAAGGCTATCAAGCCATCCATTTATTACAAGACCGTTTAACTGAAAAACAAACATTAGAATCAGCAGGTACGAAAATCGTTCCGTATGCACAAATCACAAATGCTGAAGATTTAGAGCATGCTGTTGAAAAATTAGGTTATCCATTTATGGTGAAAACACGTTTCGGCGGTTATGACGGTAAAGGTCAAGTGCTAGTACGTTCAGAAGAAGATTTAGCAGAGGCTGAATCATTAATCAAAGTACAAGAATGTGTAGCAGAAAAATTCTTAGACCTTTATAAAGAAGTGTCATTAACTGTGACAATTGGAAATGGCGGTCAAATCGTTTATTTCCCATTACAAGAAAACGAACATCGTCACCAAATTTTATTCAAAACAATCGTACCTGCACGTTCTGATAAAGAAGCAGAAGCACGTGCAGAAGTAGATAAAATTAAAGAAAAAGTGCATTTTGTGGGTACATTTACAGTAGAGTTCTTTATTGATAAAGATAACAACTTATATGTAAACGAAATTGCACCAAGACCTCACAATTCTGGTCATTATTCTATTGAAGCTTGTGACTTCTCACAATTTGATACACACATCTTAGCGGTTACGGGTCAAAAATTACCAGAACGCATTGAAATTTTAAAACCAGCTGTCATGATGAATTTGCTTGGTAAGGATTTAGATTTACTTGAAGATGAATTCGGCGATCATCCTGAATGGCATGTTCATATTTATGGCAAAGCATCTAGAAAACCAGCACGAAAAATGGGTCACATGACAGTTTTAACTGATGACATTGATAAAACTGAACAAGACATGTTGGCAACCTTTAGAGGAGGAGCAAAATAATGTCATTATTATACGAAGGTAAAGCAAAACGAATTTTCTCAACAGATGAAGACGGCGTATTACGCGTGGAATACAAAGATGAAGTGACTGCCGGCAATGGTGCGAAAAAAGACCATATTGACGGTAAAGGCCGCTTAAATAATAAAATCACTTCAATCTTGTTTGAACACCTTAAAGAAAAAGGCATCAAAAGCCACTTTATCAAACAAACGTCTGAGACTGAACAACTTGTTCAATCTGTAGAAATCATTCCGTTAGAAGTGGTCGTACGTAATATTGCGGCAGGTTCTATCACAAGACGCTTAGGTTTTGAAAAAGGACAAAAATTTGAAACACCACTTGTAGAATTCTTCTATAAAAATGATGCTTTAAATGACCCTTTAGTGACAGATGACCATGTAAGATTATTAAACATCGCAACAACTGAAGAAATTGCACAATTGAAAGAAATGGTATTAGGCGTTAATAAAGCGTTAGTTGAATTGCTTGATAGTATCAACTTACGTTTGATTGACTTTAAAGTAGAATTCGGCCGTACAAAAGATGGTCAAATTCTTTTAGCAGATGAAATTTCACCAGATACTTGTCGTATTTGGGAAAAAGACAGTGACACTAATTTTGACAAAGACGTATACCGTGAAGACCGCGGTTCAATTATCGAGACTTATCAAACTTTCTTAAATAAACTGGAGGATCTTAAATAATGAAAACTATCGAATTGCACATCACATTACAACCACAGGTATTAGATACACAAGGACAAGCACTTAACCGTGCCGTACATGACTTAGGCTATAACCAAGTGAATGATATCCGTGTAGGTAAATTACTTTACATGACAGTGGACGAAGCAACAGATGAAGCGGTTCATAATATCGTTACAACTTTAAGTGAAAAATTATTTGCGAACACAGTCATTGAAGAGTACAGCTATAAAGTAGTTGACGAAAAGGAGAATGCATAATGAAATTCGCAGTACTTGTATTCCCTGGATCAAACTGTGACAGAGATATGTTGAACGCAGCTTTGAAAACAGGCGTAGACGCAGAGTATGTTGATTATCGTGAGACATCATTAGAAGGATTTGATGGGGTGTTAATCCCTGGCGGTTTCTCATTTGGTGACTACTTACGTTCAGGTGCGATGGCGAGTGTTGCACCAGTTATCAAAGAAGTGAAACGTTTTGCAGATGAAGGCAAACCTGTTTTAGGTGTATGTAATGGATTCCAAATCTTAACAGAAATCGGTTTATTACCAGGTGCGTTATTACACAACAGTTCACATTTATTTGTGAGCCGTAACGAATCATTAGAAGTTGTAAATAACAACACACCATTCACAAAAGCATATGCTGAAGGTGAAACAGTAGTATACCCAGTAGCTCATGGTGAAGGCAGCTACTACTGCACAAAAGAGATGTACAAAGAATTAGAAGATAATAATCAAATTATCTTGAAATATAAAGATAATCCAAATGGTTCTTACCACGATATTGCTGGTATTGTTAACGAAAAAGGTAATGTGTGCGGCATGATGCCTCACCCAGAACGTGCATTAGAATCAATTTTAGGAACAGACGATGGCGTGAAATTATTTGAGTCAATGGTAAATAGTTGGAGGGAACAAAATGCCTAAGTTTATTGAACCAAGTATCGAAGAAATTAAATCAGAACATTTATACCGTGATATGGGATTAACAGACGCTGAATATGATAAAGTTGTCGAAATTTTAGGTCGTCAACCAAACTTTACTGAAATTGGTATTTTCTCTGTAATGTGGAGTGAACACTGCTCATACAAACACTCAAAACCATTCTTGAAACAATTCCCTACAACAGGCGAACATGTCTTAATGGGACCTGGTGAAGGTGCTGGTGTTGTAGATATCGGTGATAACCAAGCGGTTGTATTCAAAGTTGAATCACATAACCACCCATCTGCGATTGAACCTTACCAAGGTGCAGCAACAGGTGTCGGCGGTATTATTCGTGACATCGTATCAATCGGTGCACGTCCAATCAACTTATTAAACAGTTTACGTTTCGGTGAATTGGATGAAATCCAAAACCGTACATTATTACGTGGTGTTGTAGCAGGTATCGGCGGATACGGTAACTGTATCGGTATCCCAACTACAGCAGGTGAAATCGAATTCGATGAGCGCTATGATGGTAACCCATTAGTTAACGCAATGTGCGTAGGTATCATTGATCACGATAAAATCCAAAAAGGTACAGCTAAAGGTGTCGGCAACTCAGTCATTTACGTTGGTTTAAAAACAGGCCGTGACGGTATCCATGGTGCAACTTTCGCATCTGAAGAATTAAGTGAAGAAAGTGAAAGCAAACGTCCATCAGTACAAATCGGTGACCCATTTGTAGGGAAAAAATTGATGGAAGCAACACTTGAAGCAATCACTTACCCAGAATTAGTCGGTATCCAAGATATGGGTGCAGCTGGTTTAACATCATCTTCTTCAGAAATGGCAGCTAAAGGCGGCAGTGGTTTACACATGCAGTTAGAAAAAGTACCTGTACGTGAAGAAGGAATCTCTCCATACGAAATGATGCTTTCTGAAACACAAGAACGTATGTTGCTTGTTGTTGAAAAAGGTACGGAACAAAAATTCTTAGACTTATTTGACAGACGTGAATTAGATAGTGCTGTTATCGGTGAAGTTACGGATACAGATCGTTTCGTATTAACTTATGATGATGAAGTTTATGCAGACATCCCAGTACAACCATTAGCAGATGAATCACCTGTATATATTTTAGAAGGTGAAGCAAAAGAATATAACACATCTAAAAACGACTACAGCAATGTAGATGTTAAAGATGTATTCCATAAATTATTAGCACATCCGACAATTGCGTCAAAACGTTATTTATACGAACAATATGACCAACAAGTTGGTGCAAACACAGTTGTAAAATCTGGTTTACAAGCATCTGTAGTACGTGTTGAAGGTACAAACAAAGCAATCGCTTCTACAATCGATGGCGAAGCACGTTATGTATTCAACCAACCATACGAAGGCGGTAAAATGGTCGTTGCTGAAGCATACCGCAACTTAATTGCTGTAGGTGCAACACCATTAGCAATGACAGACTGCTTAAACTACGGTTCACCAGAGAAAAAAGAAATCTATCAACAATTAACTGATTCTACAAAAGGTATGGCAGAAGCATGTGAAGTTCTGAAAACACCAGTTGTTTCAGGTAACGTTTCACTTTATAACGAAACAAAAGGTACTTCTATCTTCCCAACACCTGTAGTAGGTATGGTCGGCTTAATTGAAGACATCGATTACTTAAATGATTTCCACCCACATGCAGGCGATAAATTGTATGTTGTTGGTGAAACACGCGATGACTTCGGCGGCAGCCAAATCGAAAAATTATTATATGGTAAAGTCAACCATGAATCAGAAGCACTTGACTTATCAAATGAAGTTGAAAAAGGCGAACAAATCAAAGAAGCAATCAGAAGCGGCAAAGCGTCTCATGTACAAACTGTCGGTAAAGGCGGCTTATTGATTTCGTTAGCACGAATCAGTGCACACTACGGTTTAGGTGTAGATGCAACATTAGACGTGACTGATGCACAATTATTCAGTGAATCACAAGGTCGTTACATTGTTGCAGTTAAAGCAGGACAATCATTAGATATTCCTAATGCACAAGAAATCGGAACTATCACTGAGGATGACAAGTTCAAAGTTACAAACGGTCAAACAACTGTAGAAGAAAACGTGTCGACGTTAAACGAAATTTGGGAAGGAGCAATTCCTCAATGTATGACATCCGCGGATTAAACGAAGAATGTGGAGTCTTTGGAATTTGGAATCACCCCCATGCAGCAACTTTAACTTATATGGCGTTGCATAGTCTGCAACACCGTGGTCAAGAAGGTGCTGGGATCGTGTGCTCAAACGGCGAATCGCTGTTTGGGGCACGCGGCATGGGTTTATTAACTGAAGCTATTTCAGACGCGCAATTAGAATCTTTACAAGGATTCCAACATGCGATTGGACATGTACGCTATGCGACAACAGGTGCCAGTGAAATCGCCAATGTTCAACCTTTCTTGTTCAAGCATTCAAAAGGTGATTTAGGACTTGCGCATAATGGTAACTTAACGAATGCTGTTCAAATTCGTAAGGCTTTAGAATCTGAAGGCAGCGTCTTCCAAACAACAAGTGATTCAGAAGTATTAGCGCATTTATTAATCAGAGGCAAATCTCCAAGCATTAAATCAAACCAAAAAGCAGCATTGAATCAAGTTAAAGGTGCATTCAGCTGTGTCATGCTGAATACTAATCAACTTGCTGCGGTTAGAGATAACAATGGTGTACGTCCACTCATGTTAGGTGAAGTAGATGGTGCGTATTGTGTCGCAAGTGAAACATGTGCGTTCCAAGCAATCGGTGCAACATATATTCGTGACATCGAACCGGGTGAATTAATTACATTCAGCGGTGACCATGACATAGATTATGATACGTACACGAACCAAATTCACCATAATATGTGTTCAATGGAATATGTATACTTTGCACGTCCAGATTCAGAGTTCCATAAACACTCTATCTATAATGTGCGTAAAGCTTTAGGTAAGAAGTTAGCAAGTGAGATGGGTATTGACGCTGATATTGTTATCGGTGTACCAGATTCATCTTTACAAGCAGCAAAAGGCTTCTCTGAATACTCAGGTATTCCAAACGAACAAGGTTTATTGAAAAACCGTTATATCGGCCGTACGTTTATCACACCAGACCAAAGCGTTCGTGAAAAACAAGTACGTATGAAACATGCGCCGATCAGAGACGTCATTGAAGGCAAACGTGTCGTTGTCATTGATGACTCTATTGTGCGTGGTACGACAAGTAAATACATTGTGAAAGCATTAAAATCTGCTGGTGCGAAAGAAGTGCATATGGGTATTTCATCACCACCATTGGTCGATCCATGTTATTACGGTATCGATGTGTCTACACATGCAGAATTAATGGCAGCACAACATAGTGTCGACGAAATCAAAGACATGATTGGTGCAGACTCACTTACGTATTTATCTGTAGAAGGCATGCATGAAGTGTTTAAAGAATTTGACTCAAAAGGCGAGTGTGACGCTTGCTTTACAGGCAATTATCCAATTGAAATTGTAGATCATCAATTACCAGAAGTTAAAGAACTGAAAAGAAGAGGAGTGTAAAGCTGTGGCAGCAGATTCTTATAAAAATGCCGGTGTGGATATTCATGCTGGATATGAAGCAGTTGAGCGAATGAAGAGCCATGTGCAACGTACAATGCGTAAAGAAGTACTAGGTGGACTAGGAGGATTCGGTGCAGCGTTTGATTTATCACAATTAAACATGCAAAAACCTGTCTTAGTTTCTGGTACAGACGGTGTCGGTACTAAGTTGAAACTTGCGATTGATCACAACAAACATGACACAATCGGTATCGATGCAGTGGCTATGTGTGTCAACGATATTTTAACAACAGGTGCAGAGCCGCTTTATTTCCTTGACTATATCGCAACAAACAAAGTTGTACCTGAAGTCATCGAACAAATTGTTAAAGGTGTCAGCGATGGTTGTGAAGAAACAAATACAGCTTTAATCGGCGGTGAAACTGCTGAAATGGGCGAAATGTACCACGAAGGTGAATACGATTTAGCTGGTTTCGCAGTGGGCGCAGTTGAAAAAGATGAATACATCGATGGTTCAACAGTTAAACCAGGACAAGTAATTATTGGTTTAGCTTCAAGCGGTATTCACTCTAACGGTTACAGCTTAGTACGTCATTTAATTAAAGAATCAGGTGTTGATTTAAATGCTGAATTCGATAATGGTCGTACGTATTTAGACACTTTCTTAGAACCGACTCGTTTATATGTTAAACCTGTATTAGCTGTGAAAGAACAAGTGAAATTGCATGCGATGACACATATCACAGGCGGCGGTTTCTATGAGAATATTCCACGTGCTTTACCTGAAGGTGTCACTGCTGAAATTGACGTTCAATCATTCAATACACCTAAAGTATTCGATTGGTTACAAGAAGCAGGCAAAATCGCAACTGAAGAGATGTACAATATCTTCAACATGGGTATTGGTTTCACATTAGTTGTAGATGAAGCGGACGCAGATAAAACATTAGATATCTTAAAAGGTCAAAATGTTGAAGCGTTCAAAATCGGTAAAATCGTTGAAGGTAAAGAAGAACCTATCGAGTTAACGGGGGTTAAAGCGTGACTAAAGTAGCCATCTTTGCGTCAGGTTCTGGCAGCAACTTTGAAAATATTGCACGACGAGTTCAAGACGGCAGATTAGATAATATTGAAATCACAGCGCTTTATGTTGATCACGACGATGCATTCGCGATTGAACGTGCAGAGAAATTAAACATTCCTGTCCATGTGACACTTCCTAAAACTTTTGATTCTAAAAGTGATTATGAACAACGTTTATTAGAATTGTTAAAAGAAGAAGAAGTGGAATGGATTATACTTGCAGGCTATATGCGTTTAATCGGTCCAGATTTATTGAATGCGTATGAAGGCCGTATTTTAAACATTCATCCGGCTTTATTACCGAAATACAAAGGCATTGACGCAATTGGTCAGGCCTTTGAAAGTGGAGATAAAGTGACAGGTTCTACTGTTCATTATGTAGACAGTGGCATGGATACAGGTGAAATCATTGAACAAAGTCAATGTGATATCTATCCAGATGATACAAAAGCACAACTAGAAGAACGTATTAAAAATTTAGAATATGAACTTTATCCTAGAGTCATCGCAAAAATTATTCGATAAGAGGGGCAATTTCTAACATGAAAAAAGTAATTTTAAGTGTATCAGACAAAACTGGCATTGTAGACTTCGCGAAGTCATTAGTTGAATTAGACTATGAGTTGTATTCTACAGGCGGCACAAAGCGTGCATTAGATGAAGCGGGTGTTCCTGTAAAATCAGTTTCTGATTTAACGAAATTTGATGAAATCATGGATGGCCGTGTAAAAACATTACACCCAGCAGTACATGGCGGTATTTTAGCTGATCGCGATAAACCTGAACATTTACAACAATTAAAAGAAAAAGGCATCGATCTTATCGACATGGTTGTCGTGAACCTTTATCCATTTAAAGAAACTGTCGCAAACCCTGACGTAACTGAAATGGATGCGATTGAAAACATTGATATCGGTGGTCCGACAATGTTACGTGCAGCTGCGAAAAACTTCAAGCATGTGACAACTGTGGTAGATCCTGCTGACTATGACGCAGTCATTGAACACCTTAAAAATAACACATTAGACGAAGCATTCCGTAAATCATTAATGATTAAAGTATTTGAACATACAAATGATTACGATAATGCGATTGTGAATTTCTTCAAAGAAAATAAAGAACAATTACGTTATGGTGAAAACCCTCAACAAACTGCTTACTTTGTACGTACATCAGATGCGAACAATACGATTGCAGGCGCTAAACAATTACATGGGAAACAATTAAGCTTTAACAACATTAAAGATGCTGATGCGACATTAGCATTAGTTAAAAAATTCGAAGAACCAGCTGCAGTAGCGGTTAAACATATGAACCCATGTGGTGTTGGTGTTGGCGAATCAATTGAAGAAGCATATCAAAATGCGTATGAAGCAGATAGCCAATCTATCTTCGGCGGTATTGTTGCGGTTAACCGTCCAGTTTCAAAAGAACTTGCTGAAAAATTACATTCAATCTTCTTAGAAGTTGTCATTGCGCCTTCATTTACAGATGAAGCGCTTGAAGTCTTAACTCAAAAGAAAAACATTCGCTTATTAGAAGTAGATATGGCAGTGGATCACGATGAACAAGAATTTGTATCTGTATCAGGTGGCTATTTAGTTCAAGATAAAGATACAAAAACAATTTCACGTGATGACATGAAAGTTGTGACTAAAGTTGAACCGACAGAAGAACAATGGCAAGCAATGGAATTAGGTTGGAAAGTTGTAGCAGCTGTTAAAAGTAACGCTGTCATCTTAAGTAATGACCATCAAACTGTAGGTATCGGTGCAGGTCAAATGAACCGTGTCGGTTCTGCAGAAATTGCGATTGAACGTGCAATTGAAATTAATGATAATGTAGCATTAGTTTCAGATGGTTTCTTCCCAATGGATGACACAGTAGAATTAGCAGCAAAAGCAGGTATCAAAGCGATCATCCAACCAGGTGGTTCTATTAAAGACCAAGATTCTATTGATATGGCAGACAAACACGGCATTGCGATGGTAATGACTGGCGTACGTCACTTCAAACATTAATCATTCAGGAGGAAAATGCTAAAGATGAAAGTATTAGTAATCGGAGGCGGAGGACGTGAACATGTCCTTGCGCACAAATTAAATCAATCTGAACTTGTTGACCAAGTGTATGCAATTCCTGGAAATGCAGCAATGGAAACTGTCGCTGAAGTGCACGGTGAAATTGCTGAAACTGCACATGATGACATTGTAAAATTTGCGGTAGATCATGAAGTTGAATGGGCAGTCATCGGTCCAGAACAACCTTTAACTGAAGGGTTAGGCGACAAATTACGTGACGCAGGTGTTAAAGTTTTCGGTCCTGGTGCGAAAGCAGCACAAATTGAAGGTTCAAAATCATTTGCGAAACGTATTATGGAAAAATATGACATCCCAACTGCAGAATATGTAGAAGTGGATTCTAAATCTGATGCATTAAAATATGTAGAAGATTGCAAGATTCCTGTTGTCTTGAAAAAAGACGGTCTTGCCGCAGGTAAAGGTGTTATTATCGCGATGACACGTGATGAAGCGAAAGAAGCAGTCGAAACACTGTATCCTGAAGAACAAGGCAAAATTGTATTCGAAGAATTCTTAGAAGGCGAAGAATACTCTGTCATGACCTTTGTGAATGGCGATTATGCTGTACCTTTCGATACGATTGCACAAGACCATAAACGTGCATATGATGGCGATAAAGGACCAAATACAGGCGGTATGGGTGCGTATTGCCCAGTGCCTCATATTTCAGAAGATGTACTAAAACGTACAAATGATGAAATTGCGCAACCGATTGCGAAAGCAATGCAAGAAGAAGGATATCCATTCTTCGGTGTCCTATATATTGGCGCAATCTTAACTGAAGAAGGTCCGAAAGTTATCGAGTTTAATGCACGTTTCGGAGACCCTGAAGCACAAGTATTATTAACACGTATGGAAAGCGACTTAATGCAGCACATTTTAGACCTAGAAGCACGTAAACCGATTGAATACAAATGGAAAGACGAAGCTGTTGTAGGTGTGATGTTAGCGTCTAAAGGCTATCCTGGCTCATATGAAAAAGGTGTGAAAGTCAGCGGCTTTGATTTAGATGGACTTACATTTGTCAGCGGTCTGAAAAAAGAAGGCGACGATTACGTTACTTCTGGCGGCCGTGTTATCTTAGTGATCGGTGAAGGCAAAACAGTTAAAGAAGCCAAAGCAAATGCTTATAAAAAAGCAGATGCCATTGATAGTGAAGGTTTATTCTATCGTCGTGACATCAGTGATAAAGCAATTAAACACGAAGCATAATTTAAAAGAATAGATTTATACTAAAAACAGCCGTACATTGTGTATCGGCTGTTTTTTGGTATGTAGAAAAATACTTGAATAAATTATTGTTAAGTCGTGTATCTTCTAATTATGAAATTGTAGGGACAAAATAAAAAAGCAAGGAAGCAGAACTTCCTTACTCTTCAGGCAATGATTTCGCCATATCAATATAAGCTTGTTTATATCCAGAAACGTAGCGAGAGCTGCGTCTCTTGAATAATTGATGGAAACGCCAAGAACGTTTACGGCTCTTAATGTAACGTTTTAAACGGCGCTTTTTATTTTTTAGTTTTGACATGGTTTCAATTTCTTTGACGGCTTGTTGATAGCCTTTTTCGTATGCATCATTACGTTTTTTCATGAAATTTTGCCCCCAATCTTTCTGTGTGAATCTGATTATTTCAATTATAACATGTATATGACTTTTGACTTAATTAAACGATAATATTTGTTAAATAAAAAATAAGCAGTAAACGGTTGAATCGGTGACCGTTCACTGCTGGGAAAAATATGGATGAATGAAAATGTAAATATTGGTTGGGCTGCAGCTCGACAACCACAGCCCGATAAAAATTTTAAGAATTATAAATGCTTGTGTCAACCACGTACGTCAGTAATTCCTGTAATTGGTAAATAATGAGCTAACATTACAGAAATAATTAATATCGCCGCGAATAATAAGATAAATAAGATGTCGCGATAACTAAATGGTGCGTAGTAATAATACGTTCTTTTACCATCTTTAAATCCTTTTTTCTCCATAGCAACCGAAAGTTGATGTGCTTTTCGTATGTTTTGACTTAACAACGGAATAATTAAATGTTTCACACGCTTGAAACCGCGATAATTTGATTTATCTACCATACGATAACGCATCTTCAATGATTTACGTAGTTGAATGAATGAACTGATAATCAACGGTACCATACGGATGGCAGCCATAAACGCGTAGGCTACTTTTGGTTTTACACGCAAATGCTGCATCAGGCTGTAGAAGATCATCACAATTTGAGACGTAAAGGCCATCACAATACCGAAGAATGTGACGGTATCCGTACGCATAGATAAATGCAGTCCTCTCACTAAACTTTCAGTTGTGATATGAATAAAGCCTAATTTAAATAGGGTATGTGTACCATCTCCGTAGAAAATCATAAAGAGTGCTGAGATGATACTGAATATCACAGTGTAAAGTACGAATAGGGCAGTGACCTTCAATTTCATACCGCCGAAAATCAGTAAGAATAAAAACATCAAAGTGGTTAGGTAAATCATCACATCAAAGTTGTGAATGAAAATCACAAAGAAGAATAAGAAAATACCTAAACCAAGCTTGGTGATAATATTAACTTCATCTACGAAGGTGAAATACTTTTTCCATGCTTCATACATTTGTTTCACCTTCCATTTCAAATAGAACATCTTCACATAACATGTGGTCACGTAATTCGATACGTCTTGTCGGATAACGTTCAATGATATGTGGGTCATGCGTAACCATAATAATCGTTTGACCTTGTGCAACACGTTGTTGGAAAAGATTTAATAAATTAAACGTGTTGTGACTGTCTAAACCAAATGTTGGTTCATCAAGTAAAATAATATCAGCACGTGAACTTAAAGCAGTCGCAACACTTAAACGTCGTTTTTGACCCATTGATAATTCGAAGGGATGTTGATCACGAACTGCTTCTAAATTCAATAATTCAATCAGTTTTTCAGTTTCAGCTTTTGCGCTTTCGCCGCTGAAGTTGATAAAGATTTCTTCATAAACAGAATTCGTAATGAACTGCAGTTCTGGGTTTTGATAAACCAGATACATATGCTTTGCTGCTTCTTTAATTTTATGAAGCGGTTGCCCATCATAAGACATCTCTCCGCGATATTTAATCAATTGCATCATAGACTCAAGTAAAGTGGTTTTACCTGCACCATTTTTACCTGTGATGGTAATCCACTCACCATCGCCGATTGTGAGTTCAGGTACTTGAATGAGTGTTTTCTTACCACGTATGACTTCGCCATTTTCATATTTGAAGCGTGATGTTATGTCTTTATTCGGTAATAATTCAGCTTTAGGTGCATGGTCCCAAGCCTTTGGATGCCATACTCCATATTCAGTCAGCAAATCTTCGTGTTGATGTAAAATCACTTGAGGCGTATCATCTGCGATGATTTCCCCATGATGATTCATTAAAATAACACGATCCACATGTTCCCAAATGTGTTCCACTTTATGTTCTACAATCAAGACAGTTTGTTCTTGCCACATGTCTTTAATTTGATTCCATAAATCTTCTGTCGCATCCACATCTAACATGGCAGTCGGTTCATCCAAGAATAATGTATCTGCTTCTTGAAGCACCGTTTCAGCAATTGCTAATTTTTGTTTCATACCGCCGCTTAATTGTTGAACCGTTTGTTTAGGACCAACGTCTAAGTCGACTGATGCTAATGCTTGTTGAATTAAAGCGTCCATCTCTTTTCTCGGCACTTGTTTATTTTCTAACACAAATGCGAGTTCTTCATAAACCTTTGGCATACAAAATTGTGTGTCTGGGTCTTGGAAGATGACGCCGCTATTTAAATCGACTTCCAATGCGTCATATTTCATTGGAAGCTCGATTAGGTTCGGCACAATGCCGCTTAATACATTGAGTAAGGTACTTTTACCGCAGCCTGAAGGGCCGAGTAATAAGACCTTTTGTTTATCAGGTATTTCTATATCTAAACCATCAAATATTTTATCTGGTGCATTTGGATATTTAAGTCGTAAATTTTGAGCAAGTAACACGTTTATGTCTCCTTACAAATTGTCATAATCCTTTTTGGAAGCAGGACGGAATAATTTTGTAACCCCAGTCTGATCCAGAGCTTTGACAAGATAATATGGGAAAATCCCAGCAAGTACAATCCCGCTGATACAACGGAAGAATACATATAAGAATAAGTTCCATCCAGCTACTTCACCTAAATAACCATAGTAGAAGTCGATAGGGAAAGTAACTAATGCGGCTGCTAGACCAGCAAGTACCGCTACCATTAATTTGCGTGATTTATAACGGAAAATCGCAAAAATAATTTCACACGCTAAACCTTGTAGTAAGCCGTAAACAATTGTCGCAATATCAAAGCGTCCCATTACAATTGTTTCCCCAGCACCAGCAGCGAATTCAGCTAACAGTGCAATACCGGCTTTCGGAATGATTAAGTAAGCAACAACAGCAGCTGCGAACCACATACCGTAAGATAATTCTTCTAAGTGTAAGCCAGTCACTTGCATGGCTTTATACACTAAGTTCCAAATGTTGTAAATGATAGCAAAGATAACTGCGATTAACACAGTAACTAAGATATCTGAAAGCTTAAGTCCTTTAGACATAATGTCAATTCCTCCTATATAAACAAAAAAACACGCAAACTTGTCTAGCAAGCAGCGTGAAAATAAGCATCAGAATACCCTGGTTCTACCCTGAAATCCTAAACCAGTTCATTCTTTACACTTTCCTACGCTAGTCTCAGCTAGATCAGGTTCGAAGGGTTTGAAGCTTTGTGCTTCATCTCAGTTCGAAACACCCCTAGTGTATTTCTTTATTAGATTTATACTAAATGTATGCTTTTTAATAGGTTCTGTCAAGGTGATTTTAGATTTAAGCCAGAGAGAACGGGTATGAAAAAGGCAAGTTCACATTAAGATTACGTTAAATTGTGTATTTAGGATTGAGCATAGCGTCTGAGTCTAATATACTACCATAGAATGATTTACTTTAATTTTTAAAGACACAATGGAATTGTTCATATATAATAACTATGAGGTGAAAAACATGTCGTATATAAAGAAGCACGCTGAAATCATTTATAGTTTGATTATTGGCATTGTTTCACTTTTCATTGGAATCATTGTATTACTCAATCTATCATTTATCCATAAACTTGCGAAGGGGAGCAAGGTTGACATACATATTAATAATGTGTGGGATTTCATCAATGCTTTCTTTGTTGAAATAATACGGATTATGAGTCAATTTATTGGTCATTTCCCAGTGGTCAGCGCCATCTTGATTATCTTGTTCGGTGTTGCATTGCTATGGATTGGCTATTTATTATTTATGACTACAAAATATGATTATGATATCTCAATTTTCTTCCTTATAATAGGAATCTTTTTCTTCCTCATCACAATCGTCTTTATGACACAAGTTTACGGCTTCTTTGCGATTGTATTCGTGGTTCCGTTTATTGTGCATATCGGATACATTGTGTACAAGGATGAGTTGAACAGTGCGCACCAAAAAGAGCACTATCTATGGATTATCTGTACGTACGGAATCAGTTATTTAATTTCTCAAATTTCGTTATATGGCAGAATCGAAAGTCATGAAATTGCGTTAATTGATATTTTAAGTGTCAACGCATTCTTCGTTGTCATGTGGTGTTTAGGTCAAATGTCTATTTGGAATTTCTTATTCCTTAGAAGATCATTGCCGCTAACTAAAGCAGAATTAGGCGAAGAAATGTTGTATTCACGTACAGACAAGAACGGCACAATTAGCCAAACGAAAGAACAGCTGCGTGAAATTCAAGAACGTACACAAGAATTGACATACAGAACACGCAGAAGTATTGATTTAGAGAAAATCAGAAGAAAACGAGATAGTTTCAAAAAAGCAGTTAAAGATAAAGTCAATCTGCAAGAAGACGATTTCCCAACTTGGATGCGTCGTCCAAAATGGATTAAACCGGGTATCGTTGAATTGATTTGCGGTGCGATTTTATTCCTATTTACCTTACTAGAATTAAACAACCGTAATGGTTTGTTTATGTCAGGTGATTGGGAATTATCACAAACATCATATGTAATCGAGTGGATCACACTCTTCTTATTGTTGCTTGTGATTATCGCTTATATCATTACAACATTGACGCATTTCTTACGCGGTAAATTGTATTATGCGCAGTTGTTTATGGTGAGTATTTTATTCTTTAAATTGTTGACAGAATTTGTCAATATTATGATTCATGGATTATTATTATCCATTTTTATTACACCGATTTTATTTATTATGCTTGTGGCGATTACGATTGCGTTTATTATCCAATTACGTACGCCAGCTAAAGCAGAATCACACAAAAGCTGAGGAACTTAAGTTTCCTCGGCTTTTTTAATGGATTTGAGACGTTCTTTTTAGAAAGGAAGCGTCTGATACGTTAAGATAAAAGTAACTACACATAGAAGGCGGAATAATAATATGAAGACAGCAGTATTAAATAAAGGTAAAGAACAAAAGTATTTAAATCAGTATCCATTAGTGGATGAAGAAGATATTTATGAACATAGTCATTTAGAAGATGGTGATATTTTTCATATTGTGACTGATGATGGCCGATACATTGCGACAGCATACGTTGGGCGCCAACATAAAGGATTAGGTTGGGTCTTAAGCTATGATGCTGAAGAAGAAATTAATCAAGAATTTTTTGAAGCGCTATTTGAAGAAGCTTTAGATTATCGACAATACTACTTTGATATCGATGGTACAAATGCATTCAGATTGTTTAATGCAGAAGGAGACGGTGTCGGCGGTTTAACAATTGATTACTACGATCGTCATTTATTAATCCAATGGTATTCAAAAGGGATTTATACGTTCAGAACTGATATTTTAGAAGCTGTTCAAGCTGTCTTTCCTTATACTTCAATTTTTGAGAAGACACGTTTTAAAGACAGTGAAGTATCTAGTGGTTTCGTAACAGGGGAAGCACCGGAATTCCCAATTGTTATTGAAGAAAACTTTACGTTCTATAATATTGATTTAGATGACGGACCGATGACAGGAATTTTCTTAGACCAAAAAGAAGTGCGTAAAAAATTACGTGATGTTTATGCGCCTGACCGCAGTGTTTTGAATTTATTTAGTTATACAGGGGCATTCTCTGTCATTGCAGCACAAACAGCAGCAGAAACGACTAGTGTCGACCTTGCAAATCGTTCTAGAGGTTTGACAGAGGAGAATTTTGGGGTAAATGGTATTGACCCGAAAACACAATATATTTATGTCATGGATACTTTTGACTTCTATCATTATGCGGCAAGACACAATAAGGCTTATGACACGATTGTTATTGATCCGCCAAGTTTTGCGCGTAATAAAAAGAAAGTCTTTACGGTTCAAAAAGACTATCATAAGTTGATTGAAGAAGCTTTACCTGTTTTAAATGATGGAGGTACTTTAATTTTAAGTACAAACTCAAGTGCGTTAACTTCAAAAGCGTTTAAAAACATGATTAAGAGAACGCTTGATGCACAAGATGTAGATTTTGAAATTTTAGAAGCAATGGGACTTCCGAAAGATTTTAAAACACATCCGCACTATAAACCATCAAAATATTTAAAAGTAGTCTTTGTTCGGGTATCAGAAAAAGTGGAAGAAGTAATAATCGAGGAGGACTATTATGGGGATTAAAGATAAATTCATAAAAAAATCTACAGACAAAATTGGAAATAAAATGTTGAAAATTGATCCGGTCGTAGGTAAAGGGCGTTTACCGAAGAATAAAAAGGATTTAGCAAAAAGACGTGAACGCGCTGAAGAATTAGTAAGAAAGAAAGCATTATTGTCATCTTCAGCAAGTGTCATTCCGATTCCAGGATTAGATTTTGGGGTCGATTTAAAGCTGATGAAAGATATTATAGAAGATATTAATAAAATTTACGGTTTAGATCATAAAGAAGTGAACCGTATGAGTGATGATTTAAAAGAACGTGTATTAGTCGCAGCATCAATCCAAGGCAGTCAATTCATCGGACGTACGGTTTCAAAAGGTATCTTGAAAATGGTCGTTAAAGATGTTGCTAAACGTACAGCTGCGAAACAAACAAGATGGTTCCCGGTTGTCGGTCAAGCAATCGCAGCATCAATCAGTTATTATTTCATGAAAAAATTAGGGTACGAGCACATCGATAAATGTGAAAACGTTGCCAAAAAATTAATTTAAAACCGAGTTGTCAATTAAATTGTGCATATTTTCACAAAAACGCTAAATTCATTGCCCTGTATGGATTAAACAAATTGAATTTAGCGTCATATTTTGGTAATGTTAAGGTGTAATAATGTTCAGGTGAGTCACTCACCAATTAATGGATGCGAAGGAGAAAGATTATTATGGAACAACAATCATACACTATCATCGACGAAACAGGTATTCATGCTCGTCCAGCTACAATGCTTGTACAAACAGCTTCAAAATTTGATTCAGATATTCAACTTGAATATAACGGTAAAAAAGTCAACTTAAAATCAATTATGGGTGTTATGAGCTTAGGCGTAGGTAAAGATGCTGACATTACTATCTATGCTGACGGAAGCGACGAAGCTGATGCAATTCAAGCTATCACTGACGTTTTATCTAAAGAAGGTTTAACTAACTAATATGACTAAAAATATTAGAGGGATTGCGGCATCTGATGGTGTCGCAATCGCAAAAGCCTATCTATTAGTAGAACCTGACCTATCGTTTGATAACGGAACAGTGACTGATACAGAGGCTGAAGTTGCTAAATTTAACGGCGCACTTAACACATCAAAAGTTGAATTGACTAAAATCAGAAACAATGCCGAACAACAATTAGGCGCAGATAAAGCGGCTATCTTCGATGCACATTTATTAGTGCTTGAAGATCCAGAACTTATCCAACCTATTGAAGAAAAAATTAAAAATGAAAACGTTAATGCTGCTCAAGCGTTAGCAGATGTTTCAAATCAATTTATCACAATATTTGAATCAATGGACAACGAATACATGGCAGAACGTGCAGCGGATATTCGCGACGTTTCTAAACGTGTATTAGCACACATCTTAGGTGTGGATTTACCAAACCCAAGTATCATTGATGAAAGTGTCGTTATTATCGGGAATGACTTGACACCTTCAGATACTGCACAGTTGAACAAACAATATGTGCAAGGATTTGTGACAAACATTGGAGGCAGAACATCTCACTCTGCAATTATGAGCCGTTCTTTAGAAATCCCAGCAGTCGTTGGTACTAAAACGATTACTGAGGAAGTTGAAGCAGGCGACATCATTATTGTTGATGGTATGACAGGTGATGTTATTGTTAACCCAAGTGACGAAGTTGTAGCACAATATCAAGAAAAACGTGATAACTTCTTCAAAGATAAACAAGAATTACAAAAATTACGTGATGCTGAATCTGTAACAGAAGATGGTCATCATGTAGAATTAGCTGCAAACATCGGTACACCAAACGATTTACCTGGTGTAGTTGAAAATGGTGCAGAAGGTATCGGATTATACCGTACTGAGTTCCTATATATGGGTAGAGATCAAATGCCGACTGAAGACGAACAATTTGAGGCATACAAAGCAGTTCTTGAAGCAATGAAAGGCAAACGTGTGGTTGTTCGTACATTAGATATCGGTGGAGACAAAGAATTACCTTATTTAGACTTACCTGAAGAAATGAACCCATTCTTAGGTTATCGTGCAATCCGCTTGTGCTTAGCACAACCAGAAATTTTCCGTCCGCAATTACGCGCGTTATTACGTGCTTCAGTATACGGAAAATTAAACATTATGTTCCCAATGGTTGCGACAATTCAAGAATTCCGTGATGCGAAAGCATTATTAGAAGAAGAACGTCAAAACCTTAAAAATGAAGGTGTTGAAGTTTCAGATGATATCGAAGTCGGTATCATGGTTGAAATTCCATCGACAGCAGCACTTGCTGATGTCTTTGCGAAAGAAGTAGACTTCTTCAGTATCGGAACAAATGACTTAATCCAATATACAATGGCAGCTGACCGTATGTCAGAACGTGTGTCTTATTTATACCAACCATATAACCCAGCTATTTTACGTTTGGTACAACGTGTTATCGAAGCGTCTCATGCTGAAGGTAAATGGACAGGTATGTGCGGCGAAATGGCCGGAGACCAAACTGCAATTCCATTATTGTTAGGTCTTGGATTAGATGAGTTCTCTATGAGTGCAACTTCAATCCTTAAAGCACGTCGTTTAATCAGAAACTTAAGCGAAGCGCAAATGAAAGACTTAGCAGCGAAAGCAGTGAACTGTGCAACATCAGAAGAAGTTGTTGCTTTAGTAGAAGACTATACGAAACATGCATAATCATTGATAAAATATTAATAAAAACCGTGATGAAATGAATGTCCAATTCATTTTCATCGCGGTTTTATTAGTGTACAAACATTTACTTATTATTTGAGTAATGTAATCAACATACAAAGAATTTAATTACGTGGTATATACTGTGTGTTTTACAAATTTGTGACAAAGATTTAAATTCTGTATAAATATAATGAAAATCTTGATTAGAATAATTGTAAACTAGCATATGAGAGCGTAACATATAAGGTACTGTGTCTATGAACGCAGATTACAGCATAATTGTTTGAATCATTTACCTTAAAGGTAATTTAAAATAGAATGCATTCATTTTTAAGTCAGTCTTTATCGATATCGAGTAATGTGTTGATTTTATCTATGTCCACTTGATACATAGGTGTGTCATCGATTAAGATAAATGGCGTTGAAAATGCATCGAAATCTATCATTTCATTGCGGTATTGTGAGTTTGAAATATTTTTCTCAATGTATGCAATGTGATGATGATCGAGATAATTTTTCACAAACTGACAAGGTGGACAGTCGTTTTGTGTATAAATGACTACGTTCGGCATGTTTTATCTTCCTTTACATTTTATTGATGTGTTTACTGTATTAAAGGGACGATTAAAAATCAAGCTAACCGCCTATATTTGAATGTTTCAAGTTTTTTTGGATTTTGTGTAAACAATTTCCTCCACATTTCATCTGAGACGTTGCGGGCATTAGACAGTAACAAAAATATAGAGAAAAACAGGGTGATATTATGGAAGCAGTAGAACTGAGCAGATTTTTAACTGCCATGACCTTAGCTGTGCATATTATCTTCGCGACTATCGGTGTGGGGATGCCGCTTATGTTCGCAATTGCTGAATTTCTTGGTGTTAAAAGAAATGACGCAAAATATATTACATTAGCTAAGAGATGGGCCAAAGGTTATGCGGTAACTGTTGCGGTAGGGGTTGTAACAGGTACGATTATCGAGTTGCAGCTGTCATTGCTTTGGCCACAATTTATGAAGATTGCAGGACACGTGATTGCCTTGCCATTATTCATGGAAGTCTTCGCATTCTTCTTTGAAGCAATTTTCCTTAGTATTTATTTCTACACTTGGGAACGATTCAAAAACAAATGGACACATTTGATTATGAGTATTCCAGTGGTATTAGGCGGTACATTATCTGCCTTCTTCATCACATCAGTGAACTCATTTATGAATACGCCTGAAGGTTTCCAATTGAAAAATGGCAAAATGATTCATGTTGATCCAGTAGCAGCAATGTTCAACTCATCATTTGGTGTCAGAGCCTTCCACGTAATTACTACAGCAATTATGACAATGGCCTTTATTTTAGCGGCGATTGCAGCATTTAAATTATTGAAAAATAAATTTGAAAAAGACAGAGAATATCATAAGAAAGCATTGAAACTGACTATGATTGTCGGTTTAGTCTTTACACTAGGTTCTATGCTTGCTGGAGACTTATCAGCGAAGTTCTTACACAATGAACAACCTGAAAAATTAGCAGCATATGAATGGCATTATGATACTGAAAAACGTGCAGACTTAGTTCTGTTTGGTGTACTAGATGAGAAAAATCAAGAAGTGCATGGTGCGATTAAAATCCCAGCATTACTCAGCTTCTTATCTGACAACAATATCAATACAGAAGTTGAAGGTTTAAATGAATTCCCTAAAAATGAACAGCCGCCGTTAATTGTCCATTACTTCTTTGACTTAATGGTGACAAGCGGTATCTTCTGTTTCGTTGTTTCAGGTATTTATGTCTTAACACGACTAGTTAAGAAATGGCGTAAGTTCTCAACACACAAAATATTGCTGTATGGCATATTATTAACAGGTCCTGCAGCTATGCTTGCGATTGAGTTCGGCTGGTTCTTAACAGAAATGGGCCGTCAACCTTGGATTTTAAGAGGTTACATGAGAGTGTCTGAAGCAGCTACACATGCAGGCGGTTTACCAGGTGTTACCATCGCATTTGGTGTCGTATACTTTATCATCTTATTCACTGCAGCATATGTATTAATCCGTATGTTCAAGAATAACCCGCCATATAAAGATGTGGAAAAATTAGAAGAGAGCCGAGGTGAAGCATCATGAGTATTACAGCATTTGGAATGATCGTTTTGTATCTGTTCTTATTCTTGTATATCGTTATTGCTTCAATTGACTTTGGTGCAGGTATCTTCATTTTACAATCGAAATTAAGAGGTACTGAAAGCACATTAGTACCGATTATCGGTCGTTATCTGAACCCGATTTGGGAAGTCACAAACGTATTCTTAGTATTCTTTACCGTAGGAATTGTCGGTTTCTTCCCAGATTTCGCGTACTATTATGGTTCGGTTCTGTTAGTGCCAGGATCTATCGCTTTAATCTTACTTACGATTCGCGGTAGTTTCTATGCATTCCAAAACTATGGACCAGATTCGAAATTCTCTTGGCTCGTCTTGCATAGTGTATCTGGATTATTCATCCCGGCTGCATTAAGTATGGGACTTGTTATCTCAGAAGGCGGCTATATTCATAAAACAAGCTCAGGTACAGGTGTCGATTTAAATTGGTTAGATTTATTCTTTAGTCCATTTGCGTGGGCAGTTGTATTCTTAGCTTTAGTTTCAGTAATGTATATTTCATCAGGATTCCTTGCGTATTATGCGCGTAAAGCAGAAAACATGAAGGCCTATAATATTATTCGCATGTGGTTTGTTTTCTGGGGTCCTCCGATGGCTTTAGTATCATTATTTACTTTCATCACATTACGCAGTCAAAACAAGCAACACTTTGATGTTGCGGTTAACCAATATTGGTGGTTATTCTTAATCAGTATATTATGCTTGTTAGCAGCTTGGATTTTATCTATAATGAAAAAATCACCGGGAACAGCATTTATGTTAGTTGTGATTCAAATGGCTACAGCCGTGACAGGTTATGGTTTAAGTAAATGGCCATACATCTTGTATCCATATATCAATGGAGACATTCACAAAACAGATGACCCGATGGCATGGGCCTTAACCATTGCGGCAGTCGTTGGATTATTGATGCTTGTTCCATCACTGATTTTCTTAATGAGATTATTCATCTTCAACAAAGATTATGTTGAAGGTAAGAATGATGAAGGTTATTATTAATATTAAGTCTAAGGTGAGGCGAGGCACAATCATAGGTTGTCTATGATTGAACAGAGCCTTGTCTCATCTTTATTTTTGCGGAGGTTGTAAAAGAAATGGAAAAAGAATTCGTTGTGATAGGGTTAGGTCGTTTCGGCGGCAGTATAGTCCGAGAATTAAATGCGTTAGGCATGGACGTGATGGCTATCGACTTAAGCGAAGCCCGCGTAAATGAATATAGTGAGATCGCGACACATGCGGTAGTCGCAGATACAACAGATGAAGCGGTAATGAAAAGTTTAGGGATTCGTAACTTTGATCAAGT
Source organism: Staphylococcus simulans (assembly GCF_025561465.1). Taxonomy (NCBI): domain Bacteria; kingdom Bacillati; phylum Bacillota; class Bacilli; order Caryophanales; family Staphylococcaceae; genus Staphylococcus; species Staphylococcus simulans. The sequence continues at coordinate 1,864,800 of NZ_CP095100.1, read as the reverse complement.
CATTGTGGCGATTGGTGAAAATATTCAAACGAGTACTTTGACAACTCTGATTCTTAAGGAATTAGGGGTTAAGAAGGTTATTGCGAAAGCCCAAAATGATTACCATGCGAAGATTTTAAATAAAATCGGTGCTGACTTAGTTGTCCATCCTGAACGAGATATGGGACGTCGAATTGCGCATAATATTGCGAGTGCCAGTGTCTTGGATTACTTGGAACTTGCGGATGAATATTCAATTGTTGAAGCCAAAGCGAATGAACGTATTGCGGGTCAAACGATTGTAGATTTAGATATCCGTGCAAACTTCGGTATCAATATTATCGCGATTAAACGTGATAAAGATGTTATTATTTCTCCAGATCCGAATATGAATATTGAACTTGGCGATATCTTAATTATGATTGGACACGACAACGACTTAAATCGCTTCGAGAAAAAACTTGTCCACTAACACAACCTTATACAAACAAAAAGCACATTCCGCGTGGAATGTGCTTTTCCTATATTTATCTTTAATTTATAGAAGCTTAGTCTTGTTTAGACTTTTCTTCGTGTTGTTTTGGTTTAGCGTTGCCTTCTTTTTTATGGTGCGGTTTATGATTTCTTGGTTTACGGTTTTTCTGACCATTATTTGAAGGACGTTTGTTTGTCGCATGCTTATGATTTTCTTTACTATTGTGTTGTTTTGGTTCTTGATTTTGTTTTGGGTTTTGTTTTTTATTTGTACGTTTAGGTCTAGATGATTTAGGTTTTTTCGTCGGTGTGATTTGTTCACCGTTCTCATTGACCTTCATAATCACTGGTAAAATCATTGGTTTACGTGCTGTTTTTTCAAACAGGTAAGGTTGTAATGTCTCAATGATTGATGATTTGATTTGATGCCACTGAATGTCTTTGTTTTGGTTCAACTTAGAAATGACTTCAGTTTTGATCTTACGTTGTGCATCGTAAATCAAGTGACCAGATTCGCGCATATAAACGAAACCACGTGAGATGATATCTGGACCTGAAAGTAATGTGTTTGTGTTGAAGTCGATACTTACAACGACAATTACTAAACCTTCTTCAGATAGTAATTTACGGTCACGGATGACTACATTACCGATATCACCGATACCGCTTCCATCTACCAATACATCGCCAGAAGGAATACGTCCAGCTTTACGTGCTGAATCTCTTGTTAGGGCTAAGACATCACCATTATCGAAAATAAAGATGTTGTCTTCATCTACACCGCACTCAACGCCAGTTTGCGCATGTGCTTTCAACATACGGTATTCACCATGAATCGGCATGAAATACTTCGGACGGATTAAGCGTAACATTAATTGTTGATCGCCTTGAGAACCGTGACCTGAAGTATGGATGTTTGAAATCTTGCTGTGAATAACATCAGCGCCTGCACGATATAAAGCATTAATTGTGCGGTTGATACTTTTCGTATTACCTGGGATAGGTGATGAACTGAAGACAACTGTATCTTCAGGAATAATTTTAATTTGTTTGTGTGTACCGTTTGCGATACGTGATAACGCAGCCATCGGTTCACCTTGAGAACCTGTACATAAAATCAAGAGTTCGTGTTTAGGAACAGAGTTGATTTTGCTTGGTTCGATAAATGTTTCAGGTGGCGCTTTGATATAACCAAGCTCCATACCAATTTTAATGTTGTTTTCCATTGAACGGCCGAATACTAAAATTTTACGGTTATATTTAATCGCAGCTTCTACAGCTTGTTGCACACGGTAAATATTAGATGCGAATGTCGCAAAGATAATTCTTCCTGTACATTTACGGAAAATTTTATCGACGTTTTGGCCGACTTCACGTTCACTTAAAGTAAAGTTTGGAACGAGTGAGTTCGTTGAATCAGATAAAAGGGCTAAAACGCCTTCTTCACCGAGTTTCGCCATTTTCGCAATATTAGCTGGTGTACCGACAGGTGTGAAATCAAATTTGAAGTCACCCGTGTGTACAATATTACCTTCAGGTGTTCCAACGATAACACCGTATGCTTCTGGAATACTGTGTGTTGTTAAATAGAATGAAACATTGAAGTGTTTTGACTTGATGACGCTGTCTTCTGTAATTTCATTCAATTCAGCTGTTCTTAATAAATGATGTTCTTCTAATTTGTTTCTGATTAACCCAAGTGCTAAAGGACCGCCATAAATCGGTACGTTAAGTTCTTTTAATAAGAAGGGCACACCGCCGATATGGTCTTCGTGTCCGTGGGTAATAAATAGGCCGATAATTTTATCTTTGTTTTGAACAAGATATGAGTAATCCGGAATGACATAATCGATACCTAATAGATTGTCGTCTGGGAATTTGATACCCGCATCGATTAGGACGATTTCATCCTTATACTCCACTGCATACGTATTCTTACCGATCTCGCCGAGACCGCCGATTGCGTATACACCGACCTCATTATTTTTGAGTTGTTTCATTATTGGATATGCTCCACTTGATAGTCTGGAGATTTTTGTTCATATTCTAAATGTGCGCCCTCTAATTTAGTAATGAACTCGATATTGTAATTACGGTCTTTCAGATATTTTCTTACTTCTTCTTCTGAATTTCCTTCTACGTAAATCGTTTGTGTGTTCTCACGCACGATTACTTCTGCTCTGTCGTCTTGATAAAATACTTTGTAAATTGCCATAATATATTGTTTCCTCCTAAAAATATGTTCAGTTGTTTTAATTTATTGTTCATACAAGCCTAGTTTATTCTTTATGGTTTGTTTCATCATTGTGTTCTTTCTTAAAATAAATACAACATACCAGCTTAACTGCCCAGTATGTTTGCTAGGTTTGTTATAAATGACGTTCTAGTTAGTCATGCATGAAGATTTCTCCATACATATACAGTTATTATTTATTTTACATGATGTAATTCAATAAATAAAGCGGTTTTACTTAGCGACAAGGAAAGCTAGGGGAATATTTATCAAAAAGAGAAAGTCAAAATAAGTGTGGTAAAATATATAAAAGAGAAAACGAAGCGGGTCCAATGATTTAGAGACTAAAAGCAGGTGAGGAAAATGAGTAAGGCTAAAAGAATTATTGAAGATGTAAAAAGAGAAAAGGAAAGACGAGATAAATTGTTTCAAGGTATTTTGTTTGAAAAGCGTGGGAAAGAAATCGTGATGTTCTTTGAATACGAAGAAGTTGTAGATAATGTCTCAGATAATCATCATTTTATACGACATAACCATGATCCAGAGTGGGTGGATAAAAGTATGCTGCCTGAACTTAAAGAAGGTTTAGAACGTTTAAATGTTACGTATCATTGTCGTAAAGATATCTTCATATAATAAGGAAATAGCAGTGTATATAAAAAAAGAGGCCGCTTTATGCGACCTCTCAATTTATGTTTATTCATCAAACAGACGGATAGCATCTTCGTGAGGTTGAAGTGGATTTTCTTTATCAATGTGGTCATAGAACATAATACCGTCTAAATGATCGATTTCATGTTGTACAACAATAGCAATATAGCCTTTAAGTCGTAAGTTGATATCATTGCCATCAATATCTTTAGCTTTAACTGTAATACGATGATGGCGATGCACAAGTCCTGGAATATCTTCATCTACACTTAAGCAGCCTTCACCTGTAGGCAAGTATGCTTCTTGTACACTGTAGCTGACGATCTTCGGATTGATCAACATTAACTCGTATGATTTGCCGTTACCATCATCTGGCAAGTGCACAGCAAGCATACGTTTTGAAATGTTAAGTTGTGGTGCAGCAATACCTACACCTGAACGTAAATTGTATTTACGTGCAATTTCATCATCTTGACTATTGACTAAGAATTCATGCATTTCTTTGATTTTATTACGATCTTCATCTGATAAAGGAAATTTAACTTCTTCAGCTTTTTCACGAAGTGTCGGATGTCCGTCTCTGATTATATCTTTCATAGTAATCATGTCATACACCGTCCTTATTATAAAATATAACAAAAAACTTCCGGATAGAACAGAAAAGTATTTGCGAAATCGCTTAAAATTAATTAACATCATTATTGAAATCCCCAAGGAGGTAATTTGAAGCATGAAAATTAAAAGCACATTTGGTTTAGTGATTGCATCCTCTCTATTATTAGGTGCTTGTTCAACAGACAGCCATCAGATTAAAGAGTACAACAAGACACTGAAAGAAGCCGTACAAAAAGAAGACGAAGCCGTAAAAGTCGGTGAAAAACTAAATAAACTTACAAACGAGAAAAATGATTTAGCTAAGAAAATCAACGGTAAAGATACACAGAAGGTTGTAAAAACTTCTAAAGATATTGTAAGTAATGTAAATGAACGTAAAGATGAATTTAAAAAAGAAGAAAAAGCTTTTGATGCATCTGAGAAAAAGTTTGAAGAGGCTAAAAAGCGGACAAAGGATATTAGAAACGATAAAAGAAGATCCGGCATAGAAAAAACAAACAAAGCATTTGAGAAAAACTATAAAGCGCATGATGAATATGCGAAAGCTTACAACAATAGTTTAGACAAAGAAAAAGATTTATTTGAATACATTGTAAAAACTAACGGTCAAGCAGAACAATCACAGATTGATGAAAAAACAAAAGCAATTGACGACTCTTATAAAGAGGTAAATAACAAAATTAAAAAATATAGCAAAACTCGTGACGAGCGCGGAAAACAAATGGAAGCGGCTCAACAAATCAAATAAACAACACTGATACAGTTTTAGTATAATGACTGGTACAGGTCTTATAACTGTACTTAACACAAGTGATACAGAAGTTTTACAATTCATTTAACAGTTATACAAAACTATGCTATACTAATTTATGGATGAAATGAATTTTCTATTATACGGGAAAGGTATGGTGAATTGAATGGCTCCGAAGTTACAAGCCCAATTCGACGCTGAGCAAGTATTGAAAGATACTGAAGCACAATTTAAGATGGTCCAAGTATTGGACGAAAATGGTAAAGTAGTGAATGAAGACTTAGTACCTGATTTAACTGATGAGCAATTAGTTGAATTAATGGAAAGAATGGTATGGACTCGTGTCCTAGACCAACGTTCTGTTTCTTTAAACAGACAAGGACGTTTAGGCTTCTACGCACCAACAGCTGGTCAAGAAGCTTCACAACTAGCTTCACAATATGCATTAGAGAAAGAAGACTGGATTCTTCCAGGTTACCGTGATGTTCCACAAATCATTTGGCACGGTTTACCACTTACAGAAGCATTCTTATTCTCAAGAGGACACTTTAAAGGAAACCAATTCCCTGAAGGTGTAAACGCATTCAGTCCTCAAATCATCATCGGTGCACAATATATTCAAACTGCCGGTGTTGCATTAGGTCTTAAAAAACGCGGTAAAAAAGCAGTAGCTATCACTTATACAGGTGACGGCGGTTCATCACAAGGTGACTTCTACGAAGGTATCAACTTTGCTTCGGCTTATAAAGTGCCGGCAATCTTTGTAATTCAAAACAACAACTACGCGATTTCGACACCAAGAAGCAAGCAAACAGCTGCAATCACATTAGCTCAAAAAGCAATCGCAGTAGGTATCCCTGGTATTCAAGTTGACGGTATGGACCCATTAGCTGTATATCAAGCAACTAAAGAAGCACGTGATCGTGCAGTTAACGGTGAAGGCCCAACATTAATTGAAACTATGACTTACCGTTATGGTCCACATACAATGGCTGGGGATGACCCAACACGTTACAGAACTTCAGATGAAGATTCTGATTGGGAGAAAAAAGACCCATTAGTTCGTTTCAGAGCATTCTTAGAAGCTAAAGGCTTATGGAATGAAGAAAAAGAAAACGAAGTAATCGAACGTGCAAAAGACGAAATCAAAACTGCAATTAAAGCAGCTGATAAAGTTGAAAAACAAACTGTTACTGACTTGATGGAAATCATGTACGAAGATATGCCTCAAAACTTAAAAGAACAGTATGAAATTTACAAAGAGAAGGAGTCGAAGTAAGCCATGGCACAAATGACAATGGTACAAGCGATTAACAACGCACTTAAAACTGAACTTCAAAACGATGAAAATGTTTTGCTTTTTGGTGAAGACGTTGGTGTTAACGGTGGCGTATTCCGTGTAACGGAAGGTCTGCAAAAAGAATTCGGTGAAGATCGTGTATTCGATACTCCGCTTGCTGAATCAGGTATCGGCGGTTTAGCACTTGGATTAACGGTAGAAGGTTACCGTCCAGTAATGGAAATCCAATTCTTAGGTTTCGTATTCGAAGTATTTGACTCTGTTGCAGGTCAAATTGCACGTACAAGATTCCGTTCAGGTAACACAAAAACTGCACCTGTTACAATCCGTGCGCCATTCGGTGGTGGTGTACACACACCAGAATTACACGCAGATAACTTAGAAGGTATCTTGGCACAATCACCAGGATTAACAGTAGTTATCCCATCTAACCCATATGATGCAAAAGGTTTATTGATTTCTGCAATCAGAAGCAATGACCCAGTTGTATATTTAGAGCACATGAAATTATACCGTTCATTCCGTGAAGAAGTTCCTGAAGAGGAATACACAATTGAACTTGGTAAAGCGAACGTTAAAAAAGAAGGCGATGACATCACAATTATCGCTTACGGTGCAATGGTTCAAGAATCATTAAAAGCAGCGGAAGAACTTGAAAAAGATGGTGTATCAGCGGAAGTTATCGACTTACGTACAGTACAACCAATCGATTTCGATACATTAGTAGCTTCAGTTGAAAAAACTGGCCGTGCAGTAGTAGTTCAAGAAGCACAACGTCAAGCTGGCGTAGGTGCACAAGTAGCAGCTGAACTATCTGAGCGCACAATCCTTTCATTAGAAGCTCCGATTGCACGTGTTGCAGCAGCAGATACTGTTTATCCGTTTACTGAAGCGGAAAATGTTTGGTTACCAAACAAAAACGATATCGTCGAATCTGCAAAAGCTACTTTAAACTTCTAATTGTTTAATAGAGCGTGAGTCGGCATATTTAAATGAACTTATGGGTATAGTTGAATCAACACTTCAGCTTTCCATAAGTCAGACAACCAAATTTGCTCTTGCGATCTCATGTACTTTGCAAGGGCAAATGGTTTGTTATGAAGTAGTAAAAATAAATTGAAGATAGATTTCATTGAAACGAAATCAAGTTTTATGTCAAACTATAAACTAGAACATCAAATTGATTATATTATCAGTAGTTTAATCAAGGCTTATGTACAGACTTGAAGACACTTTTGTTTTAATCAATTGTTTTGTGCTGGTTTATGTGACTTAAATTGACTTTTAGGAGGACAAGAACGTGGCATTTGAATTTAAATTACCCGATATTGGTGAAGGTATCCACGAAGGTGAAATTGTTAAGTGGTTTGTAAAAGCTGGAGACGAAATCCAAGAAGACGATATTCTATGTGAAGTACAAAACGACAAATCTGTTGTAGAAATCCCTTCTCCAGTTAACGGTACAATCGAAGAAGTTGTTGTAGAAGAAGGAACTGTAGCAGTCGTTGGCGACACAATTATCAAAATTGATTCTCCAGACGCTGAAGAAATGTCATTCAAAGGCGGACACAGTAACGATTCTGCTCAAGAAGAAGATGCAGGCCAAGAAGAAACTAAAGATCAAGCACAATCAGTTTCAGAACAAGATACTTCAAACGTAGCACCAGCTGCTGACGAAGAAGTAGATGAAAACAGAAGAGTTAAAGCAATGCCTTCTGTACGTAAATTTGCACGTGAAAATAATGTAAATATCAAAGCAGTTCAAGGTTCTGGTAAAAACGGCCGTATCACTAAAGCTGACGTTGAAGCTTACTTAAGCGGAGATGCACCAAGTGCAGAAACTAGCGAAGCTCCAGCAACTGAAGCAGCAGCATCACAAGAAACAGCTGCAGCACCAGTATCAGCTGAAGGCGAATACCCAGAAACTCGTGAAAAAATCCCTGCAATGCGTAAAGCGATTGCGAAAGCAATGGTTAACTCTAAACACACTGCGCCTCACGTAACATTAATGGACGAAGTGGAAGTTCAAGCATTATGGGATCACCGTAAGAAATTCAAAGAAATTGCTGCGGAACAAGGTACTAAATTAACATTCTTACCATATGTTGTTAAAGCATTAGTATCAGCACTTAAGAAATACCCAGCATTAAATACTGAATTTGATGATGCAAACGGTGAAGTAGTACACAAACACTACTGGAACATCGGTATCGCTGCAGATACAGACCGCGGTTTATTAGTACCGGTTGTTAAACATGCTGATCGTAAATCAATGTTCGAAATCTCAGATGAAATTAACGAACTTGCTGTTAAAGCACGTGACGGTAAATTGACTTCTGACGAAATGAAAGGTGCATCATGCACAATCAGTAACATCGGTTCAGCAGGCGGCCAATGGTTCACACCAGTAATCAACCACCCAGAAGTTGCTATCTTGGGTATTGGTCGTATTGCACAAAAACCTATTGTTAAGGATGGGGAAATTGTTGCAGCACCTGTATTAGCATTATCATTAAGCTTTGACCACAGACAAATTGACGGAGCTACTGGTCAAAACGCAATGAACCACATCAAACGTTTATTAAATAATCCAGAATTATTATTAATGGAGGGGTAAAACATGGTAGTTGGTGATTTTCCAATTGAAACAGATACTATTGTAATCGGAGCAGGTCCTGGCGGTTATGTTGCCGCAATCCGCGCAGCACAATTAGGTCAAAAAGTGACAATCGTTGAGAAAGGCGAATTAGGCGGTGTATGTCTTAACGTAGGATGTATCCCATCTAAAGCGTTATTACACGTATCACACGTATTCCAAGAGTCTAAAAACTCTGAAGATCTAGGTATCATCGCTAAAGACGTTGAACTTAAATTCGAAAAAGTTCAAGAGTTCAAAAAGTCTGTAGTTAACAAATTAACAGGCGGCGTTGAAGGTCTATTAAAAGGAAACAAAATAGAAATTGTCAAAGGTGAAGCTTACTTCCACGACAAAAACAGCTTACGTGTAATGGACGAAAAAAGCGCTCAAACTTACAACTTCAAACATGCGATTATCGCAACAGGTTCTAGATCGATTGAAATTCCTAATTTCAAATTCGGCGAACGCGTAATCGATTCAACTGGTGCGTTAAACTTACAAGAAGCACCTAAGAAATTAGTTGTTGTAGGTGGCGGTTACATCGGTTCTGAATTAGGTACAGCATTTGCGAACTTCGGTACAGAAGTTACTATCTTAGAAGGCGCTAAAGATATCTTAGGCGGTTTCGAAAAACAATTAACACAACCTGTTAAGAAAAAAATGAAAGAAAAAGGTATGGAAATTGTTACTGAAGCAATGGCTAAATCTGCTGAAGAAACAGAAAACGGCGTTAAAGTAACTTACGAAGCTAAAGGCGAAGAAAAAACAATCGACGCTGATTACGTATTAGTTACAGTAGGTCGTCGTCCAAACACTGATGAAATGGGTCTTGAAGAATTAGGTCTTAAATTCGCAGACCGCGGTTTATTAGAAGTTGACGAACAAAGCCGTACTTCACTTGATAACATCTATGCTATCGGTGATATCGTTCCTGGTTTACCACTTGCTCATAAAGCAAGCTATGAAGGTAAAGTAGCAGCTGAAGCAATCTCTGGTGAAAAATCAGCAGTAGATTACATCGGTATGCCTGCAGTATGCTTCACTGAACCAGAAATCGCAACAGTAGGTCTTTCTGAAGCGCAAGCGAAAGAAGAAGGTTTAGAATATAAAGCTTCTAAATTCCCTTACGCAGCAAACGGCCGTGCGTTATCATTAAACGATACTACTGGTTTCGTTAAATTGATCACACTTAAAGAAGATGACACATTAGTAGGTGCACAAATTGTTGGTGCAGGTGCTTCTGACATCATCTCTGAATTAGGTCTAGCAATTGAAGCTGGTATGAATGCTGAAGATATCGCATTAACAGTACATGCTCACCCAACATTAGGTGAAATGAGCATGGAAGCAGCTGAAAAAGCACTTGGATTACCAATCCACACTATGTAATAACACCCAACATTAGAATAAGCATATAAACTGAAACCGTCGGGCTTTTAAGCTCGGCGGTTTTTTTATCATACATGTTATAATATGGCTGAAATCAAATAGATAGGAGGAATATATATATGGAATATCAATATCCTATTGATGTCGATTGGTCTCAAGAAGAAATGATAGATGTGATTCATTTCTTTAATCGTGTTGAAGATTATTATGAACGTCAAGTCGACAGAGATGACTTTATGAATGCTTATCGCAACTTTAAAAAGGTCGTTCCAGGTAAAGCAGATGAGAAGAATATCTTAGATGATTTTGAAAAAGGCAGCGGCTATAATAGCTATCGTGCGATCAAACGTATCAAAAACGAAACTGAAACTAAAAAATTTAGTGCAAATGATTAAAATTATATTGTAAATCAGGTGCAGTTCTGTTATTTTTAGTAAGCGTTAAACTTAAAGTTTACTAATACTAAACAGAACTGTGCTTTTTTTATGTCATTTTTTAAGCAAGAGAGTGAGGTCATTCATGAATATTGGATTGAAATTACGTAATTTACGTAAAATCAAACAGCTGACACAAGAAGAATTAGCAGAGCGGACAGATTTATCTAAAGGCTATATTTCACAAATAGAAAGCGGACAATCCTCACCAAGTATGGAAACCTTTCTACAATTATTAGAAGTGCTCGGAACATCACCAGAGACTTTTTTTAAAGAAAAAGAAGCTGAGAAGGTGTTGTATCCAAAGGATGAACAAACGGTCTATGACGAATATGATGAAGGTTATATTTTAACGTGGCCGATTGCCCGTTCGAATGAATTTGAAATGGAACCGTTATTTATTCAATTACATCCGCATACTGCATATAAAAATTTTAAACCTTCTGATTCAGATACATTCATATATTGTTTAGAAGGAGAGCTGACTTTAACACTTGGAGAACATGTCTATCATGCCAAAGCAGGAGATGCGCTTTATTTTAAAGCACATGATAAACATCAGTTGTCTAATCAAACTGATACAGAAACGAAAGCCATGATGGTGGTTACTGCATCGTACTTATAGGAGGAAAGAACATATGTCGCTATTATCGTTATTAGGAGTGAGTAAACAATACGATGGCAAAACCATCTTAGACGATATCTCTATTGATTTCGAAGAAGGAAAATTTTATACCTTACTAGGTCCTTCGGGATGTGGTAAAACAACCATTTTAAAAATTATTGCAGGTTTTGAACAAGCAGATTCAGGAGACGTATTATACGGAAACCATAATATCAATGGAATTCCAGCTAATAAACGTCAAGTAAACACAGTCTTTCAAGATTATGCGTTATTTCCACATTTAAATGTGTATGAAAATATTGCTTTTGGTTTGAAATTGAAAAAACTATCAAACAAAGCGATTAAATCGAAAGTGGCTGAAGCGTTGAAGCTCGTAAAATTAGAAGGTTATGAACAACGTACGATTGATGAAATGAGTGGCGGACAAAAACAACGTGTGGCCATTGCGCGTGCCATTGTGAATGAACCTAAGATCTTATTGTTAGATGAATCTCTATCTGCCTTAGATTTAAAGTTGCGTACAGAAATGCAGTATGAATTACGTGCACTTCAAAAACGTTTAGGCATCACATTTATCTTTGTCACACATGATCAAGAAGAAGCACTAGCCTTAAGTGATTATATTGCGGTTATCAAAGCAGGTAAAATCCAACAATTTGATACACCGATTAATATTTATGATGAACCGGTCAATCGCTTTGTGGCTGACTTTATCGGTGAATCTAATATTATAGAAGGTACGATGGTGCGAGATCGTTTAGTAAATATTTATGATAAAGAAATTGAATGTGTGGATATGGGAATCCTTGAAGGGACTAAAATCGAAGTAGTCATTCGTCCTGAAGATATTTTAATTACAAATCAAACTCAAGGTTTATTTAAAGCAGTTGTGAAGTCTACCTTGTTTAGAGGTGTGCATTATGAAGTCACATGTCAGGACCAAGAAGGTTATGAATGGATGATTCAAACGACAAAGAAAGCGAAGGTTGGAGATACAGTCGGTTTGTATTTTGAACCAGATGCGATTCATATCATGGTGCCAGGTGAAACAGAAGCGGAATTTGATAAACGTATTGAAAGTTATGAGGACTAAACGATGACAAAATTAAATAAATACTTAATGGTTCCTTATATGATTTGGATGGTAGGTTTTATTATCATTCCAGTAATTTTATTAGTATATTTCTCATTTTTAGATAATCAAGGCCATTTCAGTTTGACGAACTATCAACAGATTTTAAGTATGCGTTATGTCAAAATGATGGGGATTTCTATTCTATATGCGGCCATCATTACGCTCGTCACATTGATTATCAGTTATCCAGCAGCCTATTTTATTCGTCAATCTGTACATCAAAACATGTGGATTTTAATATTAATTATTCCGACGTGGATTAATTTACTTCTCAAGACGTATGCATTTATCGGGATTTTGAGTCATGATGGTATTATCAATCAAATATTAAATGTGATGCATCTTCCTCATATGGAACTATTATTTACTGCGTCTGCGTTTATTATCGTTGCGAGTTATATTTATATCCCATTTATGATTTTACCGATTTTCAATAGCATGAAGACGATTCCTGAGAATTTAATTCAAGCGTCTACAGACCTCGGTGCCAATCGTTGGACGACGTTTTTAAAAGTCATTTTACCTTTGACGAAAGAAGGCGTACTCTCTGGAATTCAAGTCACGTTTATTCCAGCTTTGTCACTGTTCATGATTACGCGTTTAATCGCGGGTAACAAAGTGATTAATATCGGGACATCTATTGAAGAACAATTCTTAGTGATTCAAAACTACGGCATGGGTTCAACCATTGCGATTGTTTTAATCTTATTTATGGCGTTCGTGTTAGTCATCACGAAATCAGGCAACGAAGGAGGACGCAGATCATGACATGGTATGGCAAAGTCTATCTTTGGTTATTAGTCATCGGCTTATATGTACCGATTATCTTCTTAATGGTATATTCCTTTAATTCAGGCGGCAATATGATTCATTTTGAAGGCTTCACGTTAGAACATTATCAAAGTTTATTTCAAGATGATCGTTTAATGGCTATCTTATTCAATACGATTGCAGTGGCATTATTAGCTGCAGCCGTGTCTACTGTAATTGGTACGTTTGGTGCTATTGCGCTGTATCATTTACGTCAGAAACGTTTGAAATTGACATTTATGACGTTAAATAATGTGTTATTGGTCTCTTCTGATGTCGTAATCGGAGCGTCATTCTTAATTATGTTTACTGCTATCGGTCATTTTACAGGAATGGGGCTCGGCTTTTGGACGGTATTAATTTCGCATATTGCGTTTTGTATTCCGATTGTAGTCATTATTGTGTTGCCGCAACTTTATGATATGAATCAAAATATGTTTGTGGCTGCGAGAGATTTAGGCGCAACAGAATGGCAGATTTTAAATCGTGTCATGATTCCGAATTTGATGCCTGCGATTATGGCTGGTTTCTTTATGGCATTGACTTACTCATTAGACGACTTTACTGTCAGCTTCTTTGTGACAGGTAACGGTTTTAGTGTGTTATCAGTAGAAATTTATGCGATGGCACGTAAAGGTATTAGTATGGAAATCAATGCGATTTCAACGTTAATCTTTGGCGTTATCATCATTGGTATTATCGGATACTATATGATTCAGCGTTATACAAAACGCCGCTTGTCCTTGAAACGAGGTGTACTGCGATGAAGCGATTTTTACAATTGATTATCGGTGCACTGGTGATAGGAGTCATTTGTTTAGGAATCAGTAAATGGTATGGCAGTGAAGCACATCAAGCATCAGGCAAGAAACTTTATGTGTATAACTGGGGAGAATATATCGACCCGGAGTTAATCGATAAGTTTGAGAAAGAAACTGGCATTCAAGTGATTTATGAAACGTTTGATTCAAACGAAGCGATGGAAGCAAAAATTCGTAATGGCGGTACGCATTATGATGTCGCATTTCCAAGTGAATATACGGTTCAAAAGATGAAAAAGGATGATTTATTAGTTCCTCTAGATCATAGTAAGCTGCCAAACATGAAATATTTAGATAAAAATTACATGAATATGGATTATGATAAACATAATCGTTATTCTATACCTTACTTCTTCGGTACAGTGGGTATACTTTATAATAAAGACGCCTATCCACATGATGATTTTTCAAGTTGGAGAAGTTTATATAATCCGAAGTTTAAAAATGATATCATATTAGTGGATGGTGCGAGGGAAGTGATGGGCTTAAGTTTGAATAAACTCGGCTACAGCTTAAATGAAACGAATCCGAAACGTTTAGATGAAGCGGAAGCGGATTTAGCGCATTTAGCCCCTCAAGTCAAAGGGATTGTCGGTGATGAAGTAACGATGATGTTAGAACAACACGAAGCGAATATTGCAGTCGTATGGAGCGGCACTGCAGCACCGATTGTACAAGAGAATCCTGAATTTGACTATGTCGTCCCAAAAGAAGGCTCTAACTTGTGGTTCGATACGATGGTAATCCCAAAAACAGCACAAAACCAAGCAGGTGCGTATCAGTTTATTAATTTCTTGTTAGACCCAAAAAACAGTAAGCAAAATACTGAATGGGTCGGTTATGCGACGCCGAATGAAGCGGCTAAAAAGCGTTTACCGAAAGAAATTAAAAATGATCAAAGGTTTTATCCTTCAAAAGAAACACAAAGTAGGCTTGAAGTCTATAAAGATTTGGGTAAAGATATTTTAAATGATTATAATGAGCATTTTTTGAATTTCAAAATGTCATTACAATAATATTTTGATTAGTAAGTAGAGTAGGGAGTGTTAATGATGTCTGAAGAACCACAATATACACAAATAAAACGTCCAGTCAGCAGAGTGGCAGAAAAAGTCTTAGGTTGGCTGAACTGGATTGGATTATTGTTATTAACAGTAATTACTATGTTTATTGCGCTTGTGTCATTCAGCAACAATACATCAATTCAAAATCTTGAACAGTCAATCAACAATAATGATTTAGCACAACAAGTGCTCGCAAATAACAGTTTAAATACAACACAATTTGTGATTTGGCTTCAAAACGGTATTTGGGCTGTCATTGTTTATTTAATTGTCTGTTTATTAATTTCATTCTTAGCACTCATTTCTATGAATATCCGAGTGTTATCTGGAATTCTCTTCTTAGTTGCATCTATCATTACATTGCCTTTAGTGTTACTACTCGCAACAATCGTCATACCAGTACTATTCTTCATTGTCGCAATTATGATGTTTGCGCGTAAAGATAGAATAGAAACTGTACCACGTTATGGCGGTGGTTATGTACCATATGAGGGCGGTTATGATGATTATGATAGATATGACCGTGAACCTGTAAGACGTCCACATGGCTATCCAGAAGACGAGAGAACACCACGTTATGAACCTTCTTATGAAAAACGTGATGAGTATGATGACGAAGAAGATGATGTGAAACCATATGTACCGAAAAAAGACAGAGTACAAGAGACACATCAAACAGAAGATACAGAAGAACCTGTACAGTCTGAAGAACCAATCACAAAACGTGAAGATGAAAGTGAACCTGAATTCTTATCACGTCAGGCGAAATATAAACAAAAATCAGAAGAAGAAGTCAGAGAACAACAAGAACAAGATGCATATGAGCGTGAACAAGCGCGTATGCAAGAACCTTCTGATGAGCCTGAAGAAGTAAAATATCGTGATGTTGAACCGCGTAAAGGTGAAACAGCTGAAGAGAAAGCAGCACGTAAACGTGAGAAAAAAGAAAGAAAACGTCGTGCGAAAGAAGCACGTAAAAATCGTCCGAGTGCTGTGAATCAACGACGCATGAACTTTGAAGAACGTCGTTCATTCAACCAAGGTAAATCACCGACAACGCAAGAAACAAAAGAAGATGACGTACAGTCAACTGAAGATACACAAGCACAAGATTCAGATAAAAAATCATAATTTTGATAAACCGAAAGCAATGACTATCGTTGCTTTCGGTTTTTATCTTGGTAAAAAACCAAAAAATTTTCTATTGCATAGTTGAAATAAATGAAATTTAATTGATTTATGCATAAATTGAGTGCTTTAAGGGTAGTTACGTTTATAAGACCCGTTAAGCGGCCTTAAAAAAGCGGATGAAGTCAGCGAAGAATATAATGCGACGCTTCAATTTCGCTTAATCAGGAGGGTATTACAATGAATAGAAAAGTAGAAAGAATCATTGGATGGATCGGTGTAGGTCTGACAGTACTCTATATGTTGCTGTTCTTAATCGGTACATTCATGAAGGATGGCATGTTGGCTGACATTCTGTTAAAACAAGGGGATTCCAGTATGTCACCTGAATTCTTGCATCAAACAATGGTCTTCACAACGATTGGTTTGATTGTTGTCGCAATTATCGCAGCAGTGGGTCTTGTATTAAGTAAGAAAAACCGCATTGCTGCAGGTATTATCTTAATTGTCGCGGCACTAGTTGGTTTATACTTCTCAAACTTTATCGCATCTATTTTATTCTTTATTGTAGCGATTATGTTATTTGTTAGAAGAAGCCAAGCTAAACGTGAAGCCAACAAAGAGTACGACAGAAATCATGGCTATTTCGAAGACATTACACGTGATAATGAAAACACAAACAAGCATGAAAAAGTCAATCCTGAAGGCAAACAGGTAAGAGACAAAGCAGAACATGACAAATTTGATTCAGAAGCTAATCACGAAGCGCATTATGAAGAAAATGCGAATGAAAGTGAATTGGCTAAACAACGTAGAAGAGACGATCATGAACGTCCACGCAGACATGATTTAGACGATTTCAAATAATAAAATTAAAAAGCAGCTGCAATCCGTAAAGGGGAAACTTACTGGATTGCAGCTGCTTTATTTTTATTGTATAGCTTTTGTTTACAGTTCTTGGAATGTTTGGATGATTAAATGGATGTTTAATCCGCTTAGGATAACAATTAATGACCATGAAATTATGTTAATCCATAATTTGTTTTTAAATCTTCCCATCAAGTCTTTGTTGTTAGTCGCAAGTTGAAGCGGGATTAAAGTAAATGGCAACGCAATACTTAAGAATACTTGTGAAAAGACTAAGAGTTGTTCCATCATACTTTCATTACCATGGAAGATAATTAAACAAATGATAACTGGAATAATTGCGATAGAACGTGTGATTAATCGTGTTACCCAGTTTGGTAATTTCAAGTTGATGAAACCTTCCATAACGATTTGACCGGCTAGGGTACCTGTAATCGTTGAGTTTTGACCTGACGCAAGTAAAGCGACTGCGAATAAAGTACTCATTAAACCGCCAAGAGATGCGCCAAGCAACGGTTGTTGTTCTAAGGCTTGATATAAGTCATAGAAACCGCCAAGATTATCTGCATTGCCTGTACCGAAGAATAAACCAGCACCTAGAACAAGTAATAAACAGTTAATCACAAATGCGATAGTCAATTGAATGTTTGAATCAATTGTCGCATATTTAATGGCTTGTGCTTTAGAAGCTTCATCTTTACGATTATATGTTCTTGATTGGACGATAGATGAGTGTAAATAAAGATTATGCGGCATAATCGTTGCACCAACAATACCTAAGGCAATATATAAGGCACCTTGTTGTGTAACGATATGACTGCTAGGTATAAAACCATTTAATACACTGACAACGTCAGGTGAAGCAATATAAACTTCAAAGATGAAGATTGCGAGTACAGTAAAGATTAACGTACCGACGATGGCTTCAATTTTTCTGAAACCGAATTTCATAATAAATAATAAGATAAAGACATCAAGTACTGTGATGATCGCACCGACAAGCAATGGAATTCCGAATAATAGATCAAGCGCAATGGCACTGCCGATAACTTCTGCGATATCTGTCGCAATAATTGCGAGTTCAGCTATGATCCAGAATATAAATGCTAAAGGTTTATTTAAAAAACGTTTTGTGACTTGTGCTAAGTCATGGCCTGATGCGATACCGAGTCTGACTGTCATACTTTGAAGCAACATGGCAGACAAACTTGAAATTAATATTACAAAAAGCAGAATATAACCGTATTTGGCTCCGCCTTGCATGGAGGTAATCCAGTTACCAGGATCCATATAACCTACTGCAACCAGTAAGCCCGGTCCTAAGAATGAAAGGAATTTCTGCTTGATACTGCTGTTTGAATTGAAACTGACAGTATTGTTGATTTCGTCTAAGCTGTCGTTATTATAATTGACCTGTCTATTGACCTGTCTTTTAGTCAAGAAGGTCACCCCCACTTCTCTATGTTCTAACAATGGTTTAATAATAAAGTAAAAATAAAATTAGGTCAACCTAATAAAACTGTTTTTTACGTTTAAAATTGTGAGCAACGAGATGTAGGTGAAAAAGAAAAGCTGATTTAAACAAAGTAGTATAAGGCAAACTTTGTCTAAATCAGCACGATAATTTTGAATGAATAGTTAAATGCTCGGTATTATGCTATTATGGATAAAACTTTAACAGTTGCTCAAACGTATCTTCTAAATAATCGAGGAATGCTTGATCTGACTTTAACTCAGGTGCATCGGGTGCGAGTGTACGTGCAACAAAGAATTCGCCTTTTTTAAGCTGTTTTGCACGTGACAATGCTTGTTCTAAATCTTCAGTCGATAGGTCTTGGATCAATGGTTTATCCATTTTGACATGATCTACACAAATACGGTAGTCTGCAGGCAAGTTTTCAATATCTTTGAAGTGATTTTCAAAGACCTCAATGTAATGCGTTTTATTTTTAGCTTCATGCATAACGCCGAACATGACAAAGACTTGTGATTCGTATAAACCGATTTGGAAATGCGGCAGCATTTTATAACCGCGTTTATTCGTAGAGAAAGCGACCCAAGTATCTTTCGGCGGATTTACTGTACGACGTGCATGTTTTGCGATATGCATAAAGAATTCATCTGCTGTATGGGTAGATAAGAAGTCAGCGAAGTGTTCACCCAACTGATGTAGTTTTGGTCTGATGTGTTGTTCGATTTCAGCCATTCGTGCTTCTAATCCAGGCACTTCAAAGACTTTAAAGTCTTTAGAAGAAAAAGTATAGTTAGACATGACAAAGCCTCCTGTTGTTATGATTGAAAACATTGTAGCATAATTTTGGCTTGATTTAGAGTAAATGAAATTCTGAAATGATTTAGTTATAATATGATAGAAGGGGTGTTCGTAAATGGCAGTATATGATTTTGCAAAAGGACTTGTAATTGAAGCGGGTAATAATATCCGTAAAATGATGCAACAAGATATCAATATTGAAACAAAATCCAATCCAAATGATTTGGTGACAAATGTTGATAAAGCAACGGAAGATTTTATTTACAATAACATTATGGAGAATTATCCAGACCATCAATTTATTGGTGAAGAAGGACATGGCAGACCGATGTCTGAAGTTGAACAAAAAGGTATTGTCTGGGTTATAGATCCGATTGACGGCACATTGAACTTTGTGCATCAAAAAGAAAATTTTGCGATTTCTATCGGTATTTATAATGATGGAGAGCCTTATGCAGGATTTGTTTATGATGTCATGAATGATTTGCTCTATCATGCAAAAGCAGGAGAGGGTGCGTTTGTAAACGAACATCCAATGAAGCCGCTTGAGAATTCGGATTTAAATAAAAGTTTGATTGGAATTAATCCAAATTGGTTAACAAAGCCGGTGATTGGTGTTATATTCAGAAAGGTAGTAGATGAAGCGAGAAGTTGTCGCGCTTATGGTTCTGCAGCCTTAGAAATGATTCATGTTGCGCAAGGAAAATTAGGTGCATATTTAACACCGAGATTACAACCTTGGGATTATGCCGGTGCTTTAATTATTTTAAATGAAGTAGGCGGTAAAGGTACGGATTTATTAGGTAATCCACTTTCACTAAATCAGCCGCACTCTGTATTGGTCGGCAATCAATCCATACATGAGGAAATTTTAACGAAACACATGTTGCCGGAAAAAGAAACTTTTGAGACATTACACAAAAGATATCGATAAAAAATAAAAGGTCGGGACCATCGAAGCTGTTTAAACAAGCAATTGTTCAAAAAGCATCTAGGTACCCAACCTTTTTCTTTTGACTGAAATATATGTGTATTCTTTCTCCTGCAGGGTACTGCAAGGAGTGGAACCCTTTATGTTAAAAATTCATGTAATGATTGGTCAGAACCAATCGTTTTCGCGATATTTTTTCTTAGTTGTAAAGCCGGCACCGAAAATTGCAATTAGGATAATGGCTGTAATCGCCATAAACCAATAATTTTGAGCACCTAAGCTAAAACTGAACAGTACTAAGAAAATGACTGCAAGAACAGAATAAAGCCAAAATATAGCTTTTGATTTTTTTTTCTGCATTCAAACCCCACCTTATTATTCTTTGCTCAATAATATGATATAATAAAAAAGTTGCAAATTGAAGTGGGAATTTACTCAAGAAAGGAAATTTAGTATGACAAATTTAAGAGAAGACGTACGTAACATTGCTATTATTGCTCACGTTGACCATGGTAAAACAACATTAGTTGACGAATTATTAAAACAATCTGGTATTTTCCGTGAGAATGAGCATGTTGATGAACGTGCAATGGATTCTAATGATATTGAAAGAGAACGTGGTATTACAATCTTAGCGAAAAATACTGCAGTTAATTATAAAGGCACTAGAATTAATATTTTAGACACACCAGGTCACGCTGACTTCGGCGGTGAAGTGGAACGTATCATGAAAATGGTAGACGGTGTTGTATTAGTTGTTGATGCCTACGAAGGTACAATGCCTCAAACACGTTTCGTGTTGAAAAAAGCGTTAGAACAAAATTTAAAACCTGTAGTGGTTGTAAATAAAATCGATAAACCTGCAGCACGCCCAGAAGCGGTTGTAGATGAAGTCTTAGACTTATTTATCGAATTAGATGCAAATGATGACCAATTAGAATTCCCAGTTGTATATGCATCAGCTGTAAACGGTACAGCAAGCTTAGAACCAGATAAACAAGATGAAAACATGCAGTCATTGTATGAAACAATCTTAGACTATGTACCAGCACCAGTAGATAACCGCGATGAACCTTTACAATTCCAAATCGCGTTACTTGATTACAACGACTATGTAGGTCGTATCGGTATTGGTCGTGTATTCCGCGGTACAATCAAAGTCGGAGATCAAGTTTCATTATTAAAATTAGACGGCAGTGTTAAAAACTTCCGTGTCAGCAAATTATTCGGTTTCTTCGGTTTAAAACGTGAAGAAATTGAAGAAGCACATGCTGGGGATTTAATTGCGGTTTCAGGTATGGAAGATATCAACGTAGGTGAAACAGTAACACCACATGACCATCAAGAAGCATTACCTGTTTTACGTATTGATGAACCAACACTTGAAATGACTTTCCGTGTAAATAACTCACCATTCGCAGGGCGTGAAGGTACGTATGTGACTGCACGTCAAATTCAAGACCGTTTAGATCAACAACTTGAAACAGACGTATCATTAAAAGTAACACCAACTGACCAACCAGATGCTTGGGTTATCGCAGGTCGTGGTGAATTACACTTATCTATCTTAATTGAAAATATGCGTCGTGAAGGTTTTGAATTACAAGTATCTAAACCACAAGTAATCCTTAAAGAAATCGATGGCGTTTTATGTGAACCATTTGAACGCGTACAATGTGAAGTACCTCAAGAAAATGCAGGTTCAGTTATCGAGTCACTTGGACAACGTAAAGGTGAAATGTTAGACATGGTGACTACAGATAATGGTTTAACACGTTTAGTATTCATGGTGCCTGCACGTGGTATGATCGGTTACACAACTGAGTTCATGTCAATGACAAGTGGTTATGGTATCATCAACCACACATTCGAAGAATTCCGTCCACGTATTAAAGGTCGTATCGGCGGACGTCGTAATGGTGTATTAGTTTCTATGGACCAAGGTAAAGCAAGCCAATATGCAATTATTGGTTTAGAAGACCGTGGTACTAACTTCATGGAACCAGGTACTGAAGTATATGAAGGTATGATTGTTGGTGAAAATAACCGTGATAATGACTTAACAGTAAATATCACTAAAACTAAAAACCAAACCAACGTACGTTCAGCTACGAAAGACCAAACTGAAACAATGAAACGTCCACGTATCTTAACACTTGAAGAAGCGTTAGAATTTATCGATGACGATGAATTGTTAGAGGTAACACCTGAAAGTATCCGTATGAGAAAGAAAATTTTAAATAAATCTCAACGTGAAAAAGAAGCAAAACGTATTAAACAATTAATGGCTGAAGACGAGTAATCGTTACAGCTTTAAGATAATGAAGAAGTCTGAATCAAAAAGATTCGGGCTTCTTTTTTGTATTTAGGAAGAAAAAAAAGACCATGAATCAATCGTCATGGTCTTCTGTTAATATATTGAATTTTTCTTGTGCTTTATAAAAGTTATTACGTTGTTTAGGAACATCTAAACGACTTCTGCAATCTTCGCACATAAATGTGCGCATAGGATGATTGCGCAGCTGTTTGGCTTCCAATGTATTTTCATCCATGAGTACTTCCGTATCACAGATGATACACTGTACTTTTATCAAATTATACCACCTCGATATACGTCACATGTTTGAATTCATGTGAATACCCTTCTTCAGGTATGTACACGAAGCTGTCAACACCGTTGTCATCATATAAACGTTTCCCTTTATCTGCGAATTTAAAGAACAGGTAAGGTAATAAGCTTAACGGTACTTCGATTGAATCTTCATCGTTTGATAGACGAATTGCTGTGGCATCGTCATTTGGTTCAGCATTCTTGAAGAAAGGTGTCATGTTAATCACAAATGTGTCCTCAATCATGGCACGCTTTTTATACTTGATTTCAGAATTCAGGGTTGGAGGATTCGTTTGTCCTTCCAAAATTGCGCGATTCCATTCACGGTTATTTTGGAATTCGACAGGTTTTGTTCCTTCAAAGACGCCTGCTTCTAAATCTTCGATTTTTACTTTACGATCGTCAAAAATCCAAGTTGTACTGTCTAAAGTAATTGGAAATTTAACTTTACCCTTAATTTGTATCATGTTATGCGCTCCCCTTTATAATATCTGAGTCTATGATAACATAGAATAGAGTTACTGATTCGAAATTTACTTGCAATTTAGTTTTGAGTAGGCTAAAATTTTTAATATGACAAACAAATGATAGGGGGAGTATGTCATGACGAAATCGAACACAATCAATAACGCGGCATATGACCAATTAAATAAAGATGCAGATCGCATTCTGCAATTAATTAAAGTACAAATGGACAATTTAACATTGCCGCAATGTCCTTTGTATGAAGAAGTTTTAGATACACAAATGTTTGGCTTACAAAAAGAAGTAGACTTTGCAGCAAACTTAGGCTTGATCGATATCGAACAAGGTAAAGAAATCATGTTGCGTCTTGAAAAAGAATTGTCTAAACTTCATGAAGCATTCACAAACGTTTAATTTCACAGCATCAGATTAAACCGCACAAAGTGGCTGCAGTTCTGTCAGAAGTTGATAGAATGTACAGTCACTTTTTTTATTTCTTTTCAGCATACAGAAATGCTTGCAACACGACTTAAAAATGTGGTTTTATAAAGATATCGTCAAAGTGAAAACAGAATTAAGACATTAAAGTCTTATACAAACTCTAAATATATTTGAAAACACTTCAAATATGAGAATTGGATGATTTTTAAATGAATAACATAAAATCTTTCTTTCGGTATGTCGGAAAGTATGCAAAATATATCGATTATCCGTTAGTGATTACATATATAATGCTGTGTTTGATTGGGTTGATTATGGTTTACAGTGCCAGTATGGTTCCTGCTACTAAAGGGACGTTAACAGGGGGTACACCTGTGTCTGGTACGTACTTTTATACAAGACAGTTAATGTACGTTGTGATGAGTTTTATTATTGTATTTTTTATGGCGTTCTTCATGAACGTTAAATTTTTACAGCAAACACGTGTGCAACAAATTATGATGGCAGGTATTTTCCTTTTGCTATTCTTTACGTTATTAATCGGTAAAAATATCAATGGTTCTAAAAGTTGGATTAACTTAGGGTTTATGAACTTACAAGCTTCAGAGTTGTTGAAAATCGCCATTATACTTTATCTGCCATTCATGATTAATAAAAAGCGTGAGCGCGTACTTGCGAATCCGAAATTAATACTGAATCCGTTATTATTTATCATTGTGTGTATTATCATGGTGCTATTCCAACGTGATGTTGGACAAACGATGCTGATTATCATTATTTTTATGTCCATTATGCTTTATGCAGGTATTTGGATTAAACCGCTATTAAAATGGGGCGGTATCATATTGGTAGGTGGCAGTATTGCATTAGTACTATTCGCCATTGCAGGTTGGTTACCTGCATACTTAGTTGCCCGTTTTAGAATTATGACAGATCCATTCCATTTTGAATCTGGTACAGGTTACCATATTTCAAACTCCTTAATGGCGATTGGGAATGGGGGATTATTCGGTAAAGGTATCGGCAACAGTGTGTTAAAACTTGGCTATCTGCCAGAACCGCATACAGACTTTATTTTTGCGGTCATATGTGAAGAACTAGGTTTAATCGGAGGCCTATTTGTGATTGGATTATTGTTCTTTATTGTCTATAGAGCTTTCCAGTTAGCTTCTGAAACAAGTTCTTATTTCTATAAACTCGTTTGTGTTGGTATCGCAAGTTATATCGGCAGTCAAACATTCGTTAACTTAGGTGGTATTTCAGCGTTAATTCCGTTGACAGGGGTACCGTTACCATTTATTAGTTTTGGTGGTTCCTCTATGATTAGTTTAAGTATCGCCTTAGGCTTATTATTAATTACTGCGAAACAAATCAAGATGGATAAACAAAAAGCAAAACAAAAACATATTGATATTCCAAGAAGATATTAAATGACAAGACTGAGCGTAAGCACGTTCAGTCTTTTTTTATGTCGATTGAAAGATTTTTAAAAAGACAAACGTTTTTTATTGACGAGTAAGAAATGTTAAGAATAATGGTTAAGCTAAAATGATTGCTTTCAGAAATAAGTATAAATAAAGTTTATGATGTGTTATAAGAAAATATGATATAATACGGATATGCTTCTATATGTCTTATCTATACTAGCACTGTCTAACATGCTTTGGTGGCGTGTTTATAAGCTGCTGAA
Organism: Staphylococcus simulans; assembly: GCF_025561465.1. Taxonomy (NCBI): domain Bacteria; kingdom Bacillati; phylum Bacillota; class Bacilli; order Caryophanales; family Staphylococcaceae; genus Staphylococcus; species Staphylococcus simulans. The sequence continues at coordinate 1,839,476 of NZ_CP095100.1, read as the reverse complement.
ACAGTATAGTTTGGCTTGAAGTTTACATATCAGAACAGATACATCTACTAACATTAATGTTCGTGTTTTGGTATACTATTATCTACAACAAAGGTTTAGAAAATTCTAATAATTGATTTTTTGGGGGTTGATCACTTGAAGAAGATTAATAAGTTAATGGTAGCAAACCGCGGTGAAATCGCAATTCGTATTTTCCGTGCAGCCACTGAATTAGACATTACAACAGTCGCAATTTATTCAAATGAAGACAAAGGTTCGTTACATAGAAACAAAGCTGATGAATCTTATTTAGTCGGAGAGGATTTAGGTCCTGCTGACAGTTATTTAAATATTGAACGTATTATTGAAGTTGCGAAGAATGCGAATGTTGATGCGATTCATCCAGGTTACGGATTCTTAAGTGAAAATGAAACCTTCGCAAAACGCTGTGAAGAAGAAGGTATTATCTTTATCGGCCCTAAACTTAAACATTTAGATATGTTTGGTGATAAAGTGAAAGCCCGTGCCACAGCAATTGAAGCTGGTTTACCAGTTATTCCGGGTACAGATGGTCCGATTGAGGATTATCATAAAGCTGCAGATTTTGCGAAAGAAGCAGGTTACCCATTGATGATTAAAGCCACTAGCGGTGGCGGCGGTAAAGGTATGCGTATTGTGAATGAGGAGTCTGAACTTGAAGAAGCCTTTACACGTGCGAAATCTGAAGCGCAAAAATCTTTTGGTAACAGTGAAGTTTATATTGAAAAATACATTAATGAACCAAAACATATAGAAGTTCAAATCATGGGTGATGAACACGGTAATATTGTTCACCTTTATGAAAGAGATTGTTCTGTACAACGTCGTCACCAAAAAGTTGTTGAAGTTGCGCCATCAGTAGGTATGGATGAAGGTTTACGTCAACGTATTTGTGACGCAGCATTACAATTAATGAACAATGTGGGCTATGTCAACGCAGGTACAGTTGAGTTCTTAGTATCTGGCAATGAGTTCTTCTTTATTGAAGTTAACCCACGTGTACAAGTAGAACATACAATCACTGAAATGATTACAGGTATCGATATTGTGAAAACACAAATTCTTGTAGCAGATGGTGAATCGTTATTTGACGATGAAATCAGTATTCCGCATCAAGATGATATTCATACATTAGGGTATGCGATTCAATGTCGTATCACAACTGAAGATCCGACAAATGACTTTATGCCGGATACTGGACACATTATCGCTTATCGTTCTAGTGGTGGTTTCGGTGTACGTTTAGATGCTGGTGATGGATTCCAAGGTGCTGAAATTTCACCATACTATGACTCATTATTAGTGAAATTGTCTACACATGCGCTAACGTTTAAACAAACGATTGAAAAAATGGATCGATCTTTACGTGAGATGCGTATTCGTGGTGTGAAAACGAATATTCCATTCTTAATTAACGTGATTCGCAATAAACAATTCCAAGAAGGCGACTATACAACTAAATTCATCGAAGAAACACCTGAGTTGTTTGAAATTAATCCAACACAAGACCGTGGTACTAAAACATTAGAATACATTGGTAATGTGACAATCAACGGTTTCCCAAGTGTTGAAAAACGTCAAAAACCGGATTTTGAACGTCCACATGTAGACCGTGTACCAAGATCAGAAATCAAACAATTAAGAGGTACAAAACAACTCTTAGATGAACAAGGTCCTAAAGCTGTAGCGGACTGGTTATTAAAACAAGAAGATGTGTTGATTACAGATACAACATTCCGTGATGCGCATCAATCCTTACTTGCGACACGTGTGCGTACGAAAGATATGTTAGCTATTGCATCACAAACAGCGGAAATCTTACAAGATGCATTCTCACTTGAAATGTGGGGCGGTGCGACATTTGACGTTGCTTATAACTTCTTGAAAGAAAATCCATGGGAACGTCTAGAACAAATGCGTAAAGCCATTCCTAACATTTTATTCCAAATGTTATTACGTGCATCAAACGCAGTAGGTTATAAAAACTATCCTGATAATGTGATTAAGAAATTCGTAAAAGAAAGTGCTGAAGCTGGCGTAGATGTCTTCCGTATTTTCGACTCGTTGAACTGGTTAGACCAAATGAAAGTAGCGAATGAAGCGGTTCAAGAAGCGGGCAAAATCTCTGAAGGTACAATTTGTTATACAGGGGATATTTTAGATCCGCAACGCTCTAATATTTACACATTAGAATACTACGTGAACCTTGCGAAGGAATTGGAAAAAGAAGGATTCCATATTCTTGCGATTAAAGACATGGCAGGTTTATTAAAACCTAAAGCTGCTTTTGAATTAATCGGAGAATTAAAAGCTGCAGTTGATTTACCAATCCACTTGCATACACATGATACAAGCGGTAACGGTATTTTAACGTATAAACAAGCTGCAGATGCAGGTGTAGACGTCATTGATACAGCAGTATCATCTATGAGTGGTTTAACAAGTCAACCAAGTGCGAACTCATTGTACTATGCTTTAAATGGCTTTGGTCGTGATGCACGTACAGATATCAATGGTCTTGAACGTTTAGGTCAATATTGGGATACAGTACGTCATTACTATAGTGACTTCGAAAGTGATTTCAAATCACCGAACACAGAAATTTACCAATATGAAATGCCTGGCGGTCAATACTCAAACTTAAACCAACAAGCGAAAAGTTTAGGCTTAGGCAATAGATTCCATGAAGTTAAAGATATGTATCGTCGCGTAAACTTCTTATTTGGAGATATTGTTAAAGTAACACCATCTTCAAAAGTAGTCGGCGATATGGCGTTATACATGGTACAAAATGATTTAACAGAAGAAGATGTCTTAAAAGACGGTTACAAACTCGACTTCCCTGAATCAGTGGTCTCATTCTTCAAAGGTGAAATCGGTCAACCAACAGACGGCTTCAATAAAGAACTTCAAAAAGTTGTGTTGAAAGGTCAAAAACCATTAACAGAGCGTCCAGGTGAATACCTTGAAGATATCGACTTTGAAGCGTTACGTGAAGAACTTCAAGCAAAACAAGAAAAACCTGTCACTGAACAAGATTTAATCAGTTATGCGATTTATCCTAAAGTTTATGAACAATACATCGCTACGAAAGAACAATTCGGTAATGTGTCATTATTAGATACGCCGACATTCTTCTTCGGTATGCGTACAGGTGAAACAGTTGAAGTGGAAATCGATAAAGGTAAAACGTTGATTATCACATTAGAAGCAATTACTGAACCAGATGATAAAGGTGTCAGAACAATCTTCTTCATCATGAACGGTCAAACACGTCAAATTAAAATTCAAGATGAAAATGTGAAAACGAATGCGACAGTAAAACCAAAAGCAGACAAAGCTAACCCTAACCATATCGGTGCACAAATGCCTGGTACAGTGTCAGAAGTTAAAGTTGCAGTGGGTGATCACGTAGAAAGCGGACAAGCACTCTTGATTACTGAAGCAATGAAAATGGAAACAACAGTACAAGCACCATTCAACGGTACAGTAAAACAAGTTACTGTCACAAATGGTGAAGGTATTCAAACAGGTGACTTATTAGTGGAATTAGAAAAAGATGAATAATCGTTAAAATATGCCGGAAGCTGATACTCTCTTCAGTTTCCGGTATTTCTATTCTTGAGAAGCCTATTTATAGTAATAGTGAATAAGAAGTTTGGGTGAAACAACGAAAAATAACCGCTGAACAGTGATGTCTGTTCAACGGTTATTTGTATTAATAAGCGTTATTTTTAACTTTTTCAACACGTTTTGTACGCAGCATCAATAAGATGAAGTAGGCGATTAAACCGAATTCAAATGTGATAATTAATGCGTGTAGTAAAGCGATGAATAAATTCACGCTTGTGAAGATTGATAAAGCACCTGTGATAATTTGCAGTACGATTAAAAGTAATGCTGCTGTGTAACCATATCGGATGGTACGGTTTTCGTGATAGTGTCTGATTGCATAGTTAAATGCAAGGAACACACTGATTGTAGCGATAAGTGCTAATAATCTATGCATGAATTGTACCCAGTCTTGTTCTGTATGTGGAATCAAGTCTGCGAATGGTAATGGCCATGAACCATAAGATAATGATGAATCTGTATGACGTACTAAAGCACCTGTGTAAATGCCGACATATAAACAAATCGCCATTGTCCAAGTATAGATTCTAAGTTTAGGATCTATGTGTACTTTGTTCGCTTCGTATTTTTTATCTACATCGAAGATGATTAATGTCAATACGAAAACAGATGAGAAGCTGATTAATGAGATACCAAAGTGCAATGCAAGCACGTAATCATTTTGTTGCCAAAGCACTGCTGCAGCTCCGACTAATGCTTGGATAAGCAAGAAACCGACACTGATAATTGCCAGTGGTTTAACTTCTTTGATATACCCGATATTCTTCCAAGCTGTAATGACCAACCATAATACAACGATTAATGATAAAGCAGATGTTGCTCTGTGACTGAGCTCGATAATTGTACTAATAGGTAAGTTTTGCGGTAATAAAGCACCATGACATAACGGCCATGATGATCCGCAACCATCGGCTGAACCTGTTTTTGTTACAAGTGCGCCACCTAATTGAACCCATGCCATAATAACTGTTGCAAGAACAGCTAACCATCTAAGGTTACGTTTTTTAAACAATTTAAAACACCCCACTGATTAATTGACATAGATAAAGGCAGAGGAAAGGAGGGATTTGTACGAACAAGTATGTAAGACGAATCCGAATTCCATGCCTCAAGCCTATTTGTCATTTGATAAATTGTAAATATTTATAAACATTATATCAATAATGGCTATAAATTTTAATAGCATGTGGATTGAAAATGTGTCACAAAAATGACGATTTTTTGAAAATTAGTGTTGTCGCTAAAGTGTCACAAATTTGTCTTATTTAGCCTAGTCAACTATTACTTTTTGCTATATCATTGTATTATATGAATATTTTAAGGAGGGGCATTATGGATAAAGGACATACTTTGTCGCAAGCTTCTGGTCGTGTAACCCTTAAAGAACTGAAAGCAATTATTAAAATGGGGCTCGTTCAAGGGAACTTAATTCCTGCCTTCACAGGAGCATGGCTAGCGATTGTATTAACGAATCACTCCTTCCTATCATCTATACCGCAAATTCTGTTGATGATGATCGGTTCAACGCTCATCATGGGGGGCGCATGTGCACTCAATAACTATTATGACCAAGATATTGACAGCATTATGCCAAGCAAACAGTCAAGACCGACAGTCAATAACAGAATTTCAAATAAAAATTTATTGATTTTAAGTTTCGGAATGATGGTTCTAGGAGAAATCTTATTATTTATCCTAAATATACCATCAGGTGTCATTGGTTTAATGGGCATTATCGGCTACGTATCATTTTATTCAATTTGGTCTAAACGCCACACAACTTGGAATACTGTTATCGGGAGCTTCCCAGGTGCAGTACCGCCTTTAATCGGCTGGACAGCAATTGAAGGCCAACTAAGCTTAACAGCAATTGCGTTATTCTTAGTGGTATTTTGTTGGCAACCGATTCATTTCTATGCCTTAGCTATTAAACGTCAAGACGAATATGCTTTAGCTAAAGTTCCTATGTTACCATCTGTTAGAGGTTTTAACCGTACACGTGTAGGTATGCTTTTATGGTTAGTCGCATTATTACCTTTACCATTATTATTTACAAATTTAGGTACGGTATTCGTTGTATTGGCAACACTTCTGAACTTAGGTTGGATGTATCTTGGCTTAACAAGCTTCAAGAAGAACTTCAATCAAAAGAAATGGGCTACGTTAATGTTTGTTTACTCACTAAACTATTTAGTGCTATTCTTTGCATTAGCAGTCGTAATTTCTTTAATCAATATGATTTAAATAAATTGAAGATAGGATGAGATTTATGAGTCTACCTATATTGCCGACGATAAGTACAAGCTGTATTCAAATTTGTGCGGCGTTAGTTATTGTTGGATGGTACTTGATTAAAAAACGTAAAATTGAAGCGCATAAGAAAGTAATGTTGACTGCGGCATTCTTCGCATTAACATTCTTTATCATTTATGCAAGTAGAACATTCTTTATCGGGAACACTGCTTTCGGTGGACCTGCATGGTTAAAAGGATATTACCATTTCTTCTTGATTTTCCACATCGCGTTATCAACAGTGGGTGGATTAATGGGATTATTCCAAATCATCACAGCGTTTAAAGACAAATTTAATCTTCACCGCAAGGTTGGACCTTGGGCAGCGATTATTTGGATTTTTACAGCGTTCACAGGTATTATCGTGTACATCTTGTTATATGTTATGTACCCAGGTGGAGAAACAACTTCATTATTTAAAGCAACTTTCGGCTTTTAAAATGTAAAACATCGACTGATGACGTTATTTGTTGTCAGTCGATGTTTTTACATAAAGACTATCCTTGCGAGTGTGCGTGTGAAACGTGTACAATGATAATTACTTAACATTGAGGTGGGCGGAGAATGAGGAATTTAATTATTAAAGTTATAGGCGTCTTGCTTCTCATAACTTTTCTTATCTATTTATTTTATTCGCCACGGCTGAAATTTGATGTGTTAGAAAATCCAAACAAGAAATCGTCGACAAAAATTGAACAAACACAGAAAAAAGGGCCGGAGACTGAAAATCCAAAACCTAAGACAGGAATTGGAACATGGGTCAACAATGACATCAGCGGTTTGACGAAGAAATTCGGTCAAGCTGATCGTGTCTATGCATACGCAAATGACTATAAAAACTATGTCTTCAGAGCACAGAATCAATATTATATTGTGACGGCTAAGAATAATATCATTAAATCAGTCTATGCGACAGGAACGAAGGCGGATATTGAACCTATCAATATCTCTGAAGATGCTTCGAGTATTTTTGAAAACACGAGTATTAATCCAGAACCCCGTATCAAAGCTAACGGTAAGTCTTATGATATAGAACTTTCTGATGAAGATATGAAAACACAAATGCTGATAAAATATGGTGATGTGTATGCGCAAGTGTATATCGATCAACAAACCAATAAAGTGGTTGGTGTAAGATTCCTTGATGCTAATGCACTTGTCATGTTTAATCCATATCAAATGACACAAACATCAAATGAAAAAACTGTTAAAAATCAACATAAAGATGTCCCATACGAACAAAACGTCAACCAGTTAATGACGCTTTATGAAGTTACCAATCAAATCAGAAGCTTGAAGGGGCTTAAACCGTTCAAAGTAAATAATGATTTGAGTCACATCGCTTCAGTAAACTTATACGAAAGTACAAATAACAAAAATGTTGAATTTACTGAAGGTGCTTTGAAACAACAACTAGATGATCGTAATATAAAATTTGAAGCCGTAGGACAAAACGTTGGTTATGACTTTAATGACGTACCGACACTCTTGCATAGCTGGTTGAATTCAGACATTCACCGTTCTCGTTTATTGAATACACAATATACTGAAATGGGCGGAGATGTCATGGACGGCTACTATACATTAATATTTATTGGAGACTGATGGAAGGTGACAATATGATTAATTCTGAAATCATTGAGGTTTTAGATGGTGTAGATGAAGTCAGTGAAATGATTTTAAACTCAGAGATTTACCAAGAATATATAGCAGCACGTCAAGCAATGAACGAAGATGAAGCAGCACAAATACATTATCAAACGTTTATGAAATATAAAGAACGTTATGATGAAGTGATGCGTTTTGGTAAATATCATCCAGATTATCAAACAGTGACACGTGCAACGCGTAAAAGTAAACGAGCGTATGACATGGTTCCATCTGTGATGGCGTATAAACAAAAAGAAACTGAACTTCAAAATTTAGTGGATGAAGTCATCACAATTATCGCAACTTCTATTTCAGATAATGTGAAAATTGAAGTAGGGAACCCATTCTTTAGAACAGATATGCATGGATGCAGTACAGGCGGAACATGCCAATGCCAAATCCACGCTTAATATAAAACACAAAGCAACACCCGCTACATAAGCTATAAAGCCGATGGTAGCGGGTGTTGCTTTGTTTATTAATTATTATAATTTGAGTGATCAGTCATATTAATGTTGAGCTTGGTTTTGACGATATTGGAATGCAAGGTCAGGTCTGTCAGTGACAATAGTATGTGTGCCTTTGTTAAATAGGTCACTCATTAAATCAATACTGTTGACACCGTAATAACCTGGAACGATATTACGAGAATTCAACCAATTGATTAATCGTTTTGAAGTAAGTGGCACACCATGATAACTTGTCGGCATTTGGAAAGTGTTGGCTTGCGCTTCAAACATATTGCCTAAGCCGCTGAAGAATTTAACGATACCTACAGTGACTTCTTCTTGGCTTGCGCCTACCGCAACTGTTCCTAATGCTAATTCAGAAAATCTAGCAATTTGTTCCTGATAGAAACTCGTCACTAATACGCGATCTTGTGCGTTATGACGTACGATAGATTTGTATAATAGTTCTGGTGCAATCGTACCTTCATAAGAGTCTGGACTATCTTTTAAATCCACATTAATGAGCATATCAGGATATAATTCTAACAATTGATCAAATGTCAGGATTTTCGCATCTGGGTGGTCACGATAAGGCGTCTCTTTATTGATGTCTTTAAAATGATAACCTGCATCCAGCTTTTGCAGTTCATCTAAGCGATGTTCACGTACTTTGCCTGAACCGTTAGTAGTACGGTCGACTGTGGCATCGTGAAAGACAATCAATTGTTCATCACTTGTGACCCGTACATCTGTTTCGAAACCATCCACTTCGTAAGATGCCGCTGTATCAAATGCGAGTTTTGTTTGTTCCGGACGTAAAGCCATGCCGCCGCGATGGGCGAAGATATAATGGGGCTTACGTGTAAAGAATGCTGGGATAGGTTGAGGTTCTGGTTGTCCTTTTAATTTTGACAAAAAGATAAGTCCGCTGAATATACCGGCAGCACCTGCTACACTGTTTCTAATAAGTCTACTTATTTTTACCATGAAATTTCCTCCTCGTAGTTTATGAAGCTAACCAAAAGTGATATCTAAGAAGCGTGAATGCTTAGTGATACAGGGGTTTGGTTATTTCAAATTTAGTTCAGTCGTGATACTATAGATTAAAGTAATGGAGTGATCAAAATGACAGAAATCATACCAAGAACCAGTTTAATTATATACCTTAAACATATGAAGCATGAACGTCATATTAGAAAATACGGTCATATTGTCAATAGTAATCGTAATCGCAAATATGTCATCATGTATATCAATGAAAATGATGCCGATCATATTGTCAACCGACTCATGAAATTAAAGTATGTGCGTCACATTGAAGGTTCTCCTTATAAATATTTAAAGAAAACGTATGAAAAAGAAAAATACGAAATCAATTAATAGTTACACTACTGTATCAACCAATATAACCCTTATGATATGACATTAAACGTTATTGTAATGGCGGTATCCAATGATATAAGCGTAAGACACCGACTAAATAGTTGAAATAGAGTTCTAAATCATGAAACTCGTCTGAAGATTTAACATCTAATTCGTTTAACGGTAATTGATAATCTTCAGCGAAGCCGCGAATCATTGCTGACTTTTTATTATCCTCTGGATGAGGGTAAGGAAAAGCATTCAACATGATATACATGGCTTGGAAGTAATTGCCTTCAGTTGGATTCATGATAATCGCTGCAGAACTTAAACCTTTGTCTGAACTTGGACTGTTAAAGAACACAATGCGATTAATGCGTTCATGATTATATTGAATAAGTGTTTTGAACTCAAATAAATCGGTGAGTCCTTCACCGAGTACAATAAAAGATTGTTTCATTTTGGGAATAGCCTCCTTATTACCCAAATTATATTATAGAACAAGAGGGGAAGTGAAGTATTAGATGAGAGTGATATCAGGCCAACATAAAAGTAAACCTCTAGAAAGTCTGCAAGGGCGTAATACACGTCCGACAACAGATAAAGTAAAAGAAAGTATCTTTAATACCTTGCATGATGTATCAGGTATCGGTTTGGATTTGTTTGCGGGAAGCGGTGCTTTAGGTATAGAAGCATTGTCTCGTGGTATGGACGAAATGATTTTTGTAGATCAAAATTTTAAAGCAGTCAAAGTAATCAAAGCAAACTTAAACAGCTTAGATTTGATGAAACAAGCAGAAGTCTATAAAAATAATGCTGACCGTGCCTTGAAAGCGTTAGCTAAACGAGACATTCAATTTGATTTAATCTTCTTAGACCCGCCTTATGATAAAGGATTAATTGATAAAGCATTAGCACAAATCGAAGAGTTTAACTTATTGAAGAAAAGTGGTATCATCGTTTGTGAGTTTAACCATAAAGAAAACATTGATACGCACTCTTTTGAAGTGATTAAACGTTATCATTATGGCTTAACGGATACTATGTTATTAGAAAAAGGAGAACATGATGGCTGAAACAAAAGCAGTAATACCAGGTAGTTTCGATCCAATTACATATGGGCATTTGGATATTATTGAACGTGTGGCACACCGTTTTGATGAAATCCACATCTGTGTATTGAAAAACCGTAATAAGTCAGGGACTTTTACTGTGGAAGAACGCATCGCTTTAATTGAAGAATCTGTCGCAAATATCCCGAACGTACAAGTACACCAATTCAATGGTTTACTTGTAGATTTTTGTGATAAAATCGGCGCAAAAACAATCATTCGAGGATTACGTGCAGTCAGCGACTTTGAATACGAATTGCGTTTAACATCTATGAACAAGAAGTTGAATAGTGATGTCGAAACATTATATATGATGACAAGCACGAACTATTCATTCATCAGTTCTAGTGTAGTTAAAGAAGTAGCGCAATATAAAGCGGATATTTCTGAGTTTGTACCGCCTCCTGTAGAAAAAGCATTAAAAGAAAAATTCGGAAACTAATAAAACACGTTTCAACGTCTATTTGTATCATACAAAAGGTGTTGAAACGTGTTTTTTATTTGATATTAAATGTTTTGTAGTTATTGATTTAACTTTTCATAAGCACCGATGGCAACAGCTAAATCAAAGTAAGCTGCACCAACACATTTAAAGACAGTGATGGCGTCATTATTTTTACGATATAGAGTCCCTTGTTGTGAAAGTGTTTTGAGTTCATCATTGATTTCTTCGAAAGTGAAAGTTTTATTTTCATTCGCTTCAATCAATTCTCCTGACTCTTCTTTAGCCCCTTCAAGATCATCTACAACGACACTTTCTGCTTGCGTGAAAATATTTGCATCTAGTTCTTTCATATCCGGTTGGTAAGAGCCAATACCGTTGATATGTGTTCCTGGCTGCACATCTTCAGCGTTAAAGACAGGCTGCGTGGAAGGTGTTTGGCAGTTGATAATATCTGCTTGTTTGACCAGTTTTGATACATCTTCTAATACTTGAACATTTAAATCTGGATAATCTTTTAAAATACGTGTTTTAAAGTCTTGTGCTTTTTCTGTTGTACGGTTGTAAAGCAAGACTGTATCAATAGGGCGGACCTCGATATTACCTAAGAATTGTTCGTAAGCCATACCACCTGTACCAATCATACCTAAAGTTGTCGCATCTTCACGGCTCATATATTTAGTCGCAATACCGCTCAGTGCACCAGTTCTCAATCTAGTCAGGTAACTGCCATCTAACATCGCCTTCGTTTCACCATTTTTAAGATTAGTAATCACGATTTGTGCTTGTGTAGTAGGTAGTTGCTGTTTTGGATTCTCTGGTGTGATAGATGTAATTTTGATTGTGCCGAGTTGTTTGGCTAAGTCAACACAAGGCATGTATAACATAGATTTTGCACCATCACCTGTAGGAATCACCGTGCGTGGTGCAGTTTTGATTTGGTTCAGCTTATTGAAACTTTCTTCAATCGCTGTAATCGCATCTTTCATATGATAACGTTCTTTTACTTCCGATTCTGAATAAACTTGCATGTTGATTTACCCCCTTATTGTGACTGTACCCTAATTACAGGTGTATTGAAATCATCAGCGGTTTGACCAGACAGTGCATTATAAATTTCAGTTGCTTTGATTTCTGGTTCAAAATAACTTGCGGTCGCTTTATTAACGTTCGTAATAAAGTGACGATCTGGAAAATCTTTCTTCAATTGTTTTAAGTACGCTTGTCCTTTTTCATTCATACCTAAGATGCGTACAGCGTCAATTTCGTTTTGTTTATTTGCTTGTTTAAAGTTTAACAAGCAGTTCATTAACATACGCTGAATACGGGTATACGTATAGCGCTTAGTTTTAAGCAGCTGCATCAATTGATTGAAGTTGTGTGCAGATTGGATTTTTTCTTTTAAACGATACTCAAACCCTTCGCTAACTGTATGCATCTCACGTAGTTCTTCAAGAGAGGCGCGTAATAATGTAAATTTCAGATAAGGGAACACTTCATCTAACGTTAATTGCGGTGATGTATACAAGTGTTTAACTGATGATGGAACTACTGTTTCAAAGCTTGCATCATTGTTTTTGAGCGCCTTTCTGATTGCGCTGCCGCTTGCGAAAGTTTGGTTGTCTATGGTTTGGTTATGATGGTTCGTTTGATGTCGTTGTAATGTCAAAGGTGTGATGTGTGCTGCATAGTGTTGAATAGCTTGTACATAAGAGAGACCTAAGATATTATTAGGTGTCTGCAGTAAAGCAGGTTCATCTAATAATTCATGGATGATTCTAGGGTAACTTTTCCCTTCGTGCAGCTTTGTTTGAAATTCTGGATGTTCTTCGATATGGTTGAGTTGCATGGCAACATGTTCGAAATCTTTGATGCTGCCGGATTCACTTCCGAACACGAGTGCATCACAATTAAGATAGTCAGCAACTTTGACACCCATTTCTGCGAAGTATTCTCCAGCAGATAACGCTGCATAAGCAGGAAGCTCAACGACAAGGTCGCAAGCAGAGAGTGCCAATTTTGTGCGTAAAAATTTGTTGTAGATTGCGGGTTCTCCGCGCATCACAAATTGACCGCTCATAATAGCTACAGTGATATCTGCATCAGCGATTTGACGTGCTTGTTCTGCATGGTAGACATGCCCGTTATGGAAGGGGTTATACTCTGTAATCAGTGCAGCGCATTTCATTTGCAATCCGTCCTTTCAGAATTCATTATGATTATTGTATCAAAAAGTCAAGATGTTAAGAAAAAATCTTGACAACTTAACGCTAGAAAGTTAAAATAAATTTTGTGCTTGTTAGAGGTGAAGCCATATGAAATGGTCAATAACGCAATTAAGAAAATATCAAGGTCAGCCTTTTGAATTTGATCAAACAGTAAATTATAATCATTTAATTGATAAATTAGGACTTATAGATTTATCTGATATCCGAGTGAAGGGCAAACTTGATGTCAAATCAAATGAAGTTGTCGCTGATATCCACTTAACTGGTGCGTACACGATGGAAGATGCGCGTACATTAAAACCGGTTGAAGTGCCGATTGATGTGGAAACAACAGAAATATTTGATTTAGAAGGTCATGAGTTTAGTGATAGCGAAGAAGATGATGAACATTATCATCTTGCTACAAACGGAATGATTGATTTACGTGATATCGCAGAAGAGCTTGTCATCATAGAAAAGCCTATCCGAGCAGTGGCTGAAGACAGCAGTTTAGAAGACATGCTGCAGAGCGGTCAAGGTTGGGAAGTTATTGACGAAGACGAATTAGAAGAAAGTGAACAAGCAGAAGAAATCTCTTCTAAGAAAGTCGATCCAAGGCTTCAAAAATTGCAACAATTTTATGATGAAAAGCAATAGAAGTTGATGTACAATAGATAGTATTGTTATTAACATCTTAATCGCACAGTAACAAAGATTTTTGTGTTTGAAATTTAAGGAGGATTAAATCATGGCAGTACCAAAAAGAAGAACATCTAAAACTAGAAAAAATAAACGTCGTACTCACTTTAAATTATCAGTACCAGGTATGACTGAATGCCCTAACTGTGGTGAATACAAATTATCTCACCGCGTTTGTAAAAACTGTGGTTCTTACAACGGTGAAGAAGTCGTTTCAAAATAATTGATGAATAATGAGACCCATCGTATATAACGGTAGGTCTCATTTTTGTTTATGAGAAGCAACATGATAAAATAAGGAAAAATCGTAAATGAGGTAACCGACTATGGAACAAATTACGTCACCGCAAAATACGAAGGTGAAACAAGCGAATAAATTAAAGAAGAAAAAAGAACGAGATAAAACAGGACTGTTGTTGGTAGAAGGGACACATTTGATTGAAGAAGCGGTTCAAAGCCAATTATCAGTAAAGCAACTCTTTGTCGTTGAACCTGAACGCTTTGATGCACAATTAATTGAAGCTGCTGAAGAAGCGTTCCATATAAACTTCAAAGTAGCAGAAAGTTTGTCAGGAACTGTGACACCTCAAGGTATCTTTGCGGTCATTGAAAAACCAGAGGTTGCTTCACGTATCGCAGAGGCTAAACAAGTATTACTGCTTGATCGCATTCAAGATCCAGGTAATCTTGGTACGTTGATTCGTACAGCTGATGCAGCTGCGTTGGATTTGATTGTTATGTCACCAGGAACAGCCGACGCGTATCAAGATAAAGTATTACGCTCAAGCCAAGGCAGTGTCTTCCATTTACCGATTGTCACTCAGCCGATTGAGGAATTTATTAATCAATTTGATGGGCCGGTATACGGCACTGCATTAGAAGATGCGGTGAATTTTAATGAAGAGGATGCACAATCATCTTTCGCGTTATTGCTTGGTAACGAAGGTCAAGGTGTCGATCCAGCATTGTTAAGTCACACGACGAAACGTTTAACAATTCCGATGTACGGGGCTGCTGAAAGTCTGAATGTAGCGATTGCAGGCAGTATCTTAATCTATAAATTAAAAGGTTGACCGGTCGGAAGGGATTACTTATAATTAAATGTGATTCAGAGTTTGAGCAGATGACTCAAACAGATAAATTAATACTTTGCCTATAAAAAGACGTAAATTATCAGAAGCAGACTGTTTAGGGAGAATAACCGTGACTGAAAGTTATTCCAGAATGCGATAATTTTTTTCACCTTTTTGGCAACTTAAAGAAATTTAAGTCGGTTCATCACCGTTATCTATGATAAATCAAGTGTATGCGTATGCATAAATTTGGGTGGTACCACGGAAGACTTCGTCCCATATCTCAGGGATAGAAGTCTTTTTTTATTGGCAATATTATTTAGGAGGGGCAGATATGATTCAAACTGAAGAAATGAATCAGCTGAAATCAGAAGCTTTGGCCGATGTGTCACAAGCGTCAGATGAGAAAGCGTTACAAGATGTTAAAGTTAAATACTTAGGTAAAAAAGGTTCTGTTTCAGGTTTAATGAAACAAATGAAAGATTTATCAAATGAAGAAAAACCAAAATTCGGACAAGCAGTCAATGAAGTACGCCAAGCGATTGAACAAGCAATTGCTGAACGTAAAAAAGTGCTTGAACAAGAACGTTTAAATAAACAATTAGAAGAAGAAACAATTGATGTGACTTTACCAAGTCGCCAAATCAAACAAGGTGCAGCACACCCATTAACACGTACGATTCAAGAAATTGAAGATTTATTCTTAGGTTTAGGTTATGAAATTGTGAATGGTTATGAAGTAGAACAAGATTACTATAACTTCGAAGCATTAAACTTACCGAAATCACACCCAGCACGTGATATGCAAGATACATTCTATATCACAGAAGAAACGTTAATGCGTACACATACCTCACCTGTACAAGCACGTACACTTGAGAAACGTAATGGTCAAGGACCAGTTAAAATTATTTGTCCTGGTAAAGTATATCGTCGTGACTCAGATGATGCGACACACAGTCACCAATTCACACAAATTGAAGGCTTAGTTGTGGCAGAAAATATTAAAATGAGTGACTTGAAAGGTACGCTTGAACTTGTGGCGAAAAAATTATTCGGTGAAGAACGTGAAATCCGTTTGCGTCCAAGTTACTTCCCATTCACTGAACCTTCAGTAGAAGTCGATGTGTCTTGCTTCAAATGTGGCGGTAAAGGTTGTAACGTATGTAAAGGTTCAGGCTGGATTGAAATCTTAGGTGCCGGTATGGTGCATCCGAATGTTTTAGAAATGGCTGGCTTCGATTCTTCTAAATACACTGGATTCGCATTCGGTATGGGTCCTGACCGTATCGCAATGTTGAAATACGGTATTGAAGATATTCGTTACTTCTATACAAATGATGTCCGTTTCTTAGATCAATTCAAAGCTGTTGAAGATAGAGGTGAAGCATAATGTTTGTATCAAAAGAATGGTTAGAATCTTTAGTTGCGGTTAATGAACCGATTCAATCATTAGCTGAACGTATCACACGTACAGGGATTGAAGTCGATGACATCATTGATTACACAGCTGAAATTAAAAAATTAGTCGTAGGTTATGTGGAAAGTAAAACACAACATCCGAACGCAGATAAATTGAATATTTGTAAAGTGGATATCGGTGAAGAAGAACCCGTACAAATCGTATGTGGTGCACCTAACGTTGATGCTGGACAATATGTGATTGTCGCAACTGTTGGCGGTCGTTTACCAGGCGGCGTTAAAATTAAACGTGCGAAATTACGTGGTGAAGTTTCTGAAGGTATGATTTGTTCACTTCAAGAAATCGGCGTTCAAAGCAACGTGGTACCTAAAGCATTTGAAGAAGGAATTTATAACTTCCCGAATGAAGTTAAACCAGGTACTGATGCATTAGAAGCATTATACTTAAATGATCAAGTAATGGAATTCGACTTAACACCGAACCGTGCGGATGCATTAAGTATGGTAGGTGCTGCCTATGAAACATCAGCACTTTATGGTGCACCGTTAACATTACCAGAAACACAACCTGACACGACTGAAACTTCAGCATCTGAAGAAATTTCAGTAACAGTTGAAAATCCAGATAAAACACCTTATTACAGTGCACGTGTCGTTAAAAACGTTAAAATCGGCCCATCTCCAATGTGGATGCAAGCACGATTAATGAAAGCCGGTATTCGTCCGATTAATAATGTTGTAGATATTTCAAACTATGTGTTATTAGAATACGGCCAACCACTTCATATGTTTGACCAAGATCATATCGGGTCTGACAAAATTGTCGTGCGCCAAGCTCAAGAAGGCGAAAAAATGACAACGTTAGATGATACAGAACGTGAATTATTAGCGTCAGATATCGTTATCACAAACAGCAAAGAACCGATTGCGCTTGGTGGTGTGATGGGTGGAGACTTCTCTGAAGTTACTGAACAAACACAAAATGTCGTGGTTGAAGGTGCAATTTTCGATCCTGTCAGCATTCGTCATACATCACGTCGTCTTAACTTACGTAGTGAATCTTCAAGCCGATTCGAAAAAGGAATTGCGACTGAATTTGTAGACCAAGCTGTTGACCGTGCATGTTACTTATTAGAACATTACGCACAAGGTGAAGTATTATCAGATCGCGTCGCATCAGGTGACTTAGGCGAATTTATTACACCTATTGAAATTACAGTTGATAAAATTAATAATACAATCGGTTCAGAAATGACAGTTGAAGCGATTGTGAAATCATTAAGTCAACTTGGTTTCAAAACTGAAAATAATGAAGGTAACTTAACAGTCTATGTTCCTTCGCGTCGTAGAGATGTCAAAATCAAAGAAGACTTAATCGAAGAAGTGGCACGTATTTATGGTTATGATGAAATTCCATCAACATTACCAGTCTTCGAACAAGTTACAAGCGGTCAATTGACAGACCGTCAATCAAAAACACGTATTTTAAAACGTACATTAGAAGGTGCAGGTTTAAGTGAAGCAATTACGTATTCATTAGTAGACCGTGCACGTGGTAAAGCATTCTCAGTGAGTGACAAACCAAACATTGAATTGTTAATGCCGATGAGTGAAGCACACGCAGTATTACGTCAAAGTTTATTACCACATTTAATTGACGCGGTGGCTTATAACGTGGCACGTAAAAACACAAATGTATTCTTATATGAAATCGGTCGCGTCTTCTTTGCGAATGGCAAAGGTGAATTACCAGATGAGGTTGAATACTTAAGTGGTATTTTAACTGGTGAATATAGCAGCAACCAATGGCAAGGTAAAAAAGAATTAACAGATTTCTATCTTGCGAAAGGTGTCTTAGATGCAGTTGCGGAAAAATTAGATGTTACATTTGATTACGAGGCAACGCAAATGGATGGTTTACATCCAGGACGTACGGCAAATGTTTTATTAAATGGCGAAGTCATCGGCTTTATCGGTGAATTACACCCGCAATTAGCTGAAGAAAATGATTTAAAACAACGTACGTATGTCTTTGAATTAAACTACGATAAATTGATGAATGTTTCTGTGGGTTACATCAATTATGAACAAATCCCTAAATATCCTGGTGTAACGAGAGATATCGCATTAGAAGTAGATACAACAGTGTCAGCTGCTGAACTTATTAGCACAATCAAAGCACATGGCGGTAAAATCTTACAAGATGCGCAAGTTTTTGATGTCTATGAAGGCGAACATATGGAAGCTGGTAAGAAATCAGTTGCGATCCGTATCTCTTATTTAGATACAGAAAATACGTTAACAGACGAACAAGTGACAGCGGTTCATGATGAAATCGTGAATGCGT
Source organism: Staphylococcus simulans (assembly GCF_025561465.1). Taxonomy (NCBI): domain Bacteria; kingdom Bacillati; phylum Bacillota; class Bacilli; order Caryophanales; family Staphylococcaceae; genus Staphylococcus; species Staphylococcus simulans. The sequence continues at coordinate 1,820,770 of NZ_CP095100.1, read as the reverse complement.
TAACTGCAGAAGGTGCAGTGATTCGTTAATTCGGTTCATTTGAAGAAAATGAAATATAAAAAAACAAGCTCTTTCTACACAAATCATGTGTGGAAGGAGCTTGTTTCATTTTATTTATATATAAAGTGTAAGCAATCTGTTAAGGTGATTAGTTGTTTAATTGTTTTTTACGATAAAGGTCTAAGGCTTTGTCTCTATTTTTAAAGTCAGCTTTTGATATAGAGTCTAATGTCTCTGTACCGTATTGATCAATTAAACGAGCCGCAAATAAATCTACTGTTTGACTTGCCCCTTTTGGAATCGTTTGGTTTATTTTTTTGCCCATATGTTCCATATGTTTCACGAAAGCATATCGGGAAAGGATACTTGCGGCTGCGATGGCTAAAGATTTGGATTCACCTTTTGTTTCGAAACAAGTTTTGTCTGGATAAGGCATAGCTGTCAGTGCGTAATTTTGATAAACACCGCGTACCGCAAATTGGTCAATTACAATATAGTCTAAAGGGAAGTTTTGTGCTTCGATACGGTCTACCACGTTTTCAATGGCATGATTATGCAAAACAGCTTTCATTTTAACTTGTGACCAGCCGAGTTGTTTTTGTTCATTATATCTTTTGTTATCTAATGTTTGTAGTGAGTAGGGAAGGAATGTCACTAATTGCTTAGCTAATTCAACAATTTTATCATCTGATAATTTTTTAGAATCATCGACACCTAACGTTTTTAATACTTCGACATGTTCTTTTGACACATAAGCCGCACAAACAGTAAGCGGACCGAAATAGTCGCCGCTGCCTGCTTCATCACTGCCGATACAGTTGGATGTATTAAATGGATAATCACTGGAATTGATGATTGTTGTTTTCTTCTTCTTTGAGGGTGCTTTAGACGTTGAGGCAGCATTACCTAGTAATTGTTGTGAAACTGCTTCTGCTTGAGTGCCTTGAAACATGACTTTGTTGGAATTATAAATATGAATTGTTGTACCTTGATATTTTGCGCGTGCGCGTGAGCCTTTGGGAAGATTCGTTGTGTCTGCGTTGATTTTGCTAAGTAATTGTTGAATTTGTTCTTCTGTTAATTTTAATACGACGTTCGCCATAGGGATGCTCCTTACTTGTAGTAGTATTCTTATTTTACTATAGGTGCCTGTCGCAATAAAAGGTTATATATTACAGTCTGTTTACATAACATTGGCAAAAAGCGTACACTACTTACATAATAAATGGCACTCGTGTATAATGGTTCGTGATGAATAAATAGAGTGGTTTTCAACAAATCAGTGTGAAAATCAGTTACGATTAATATAAGAGATACACTCATCAGTTGTCGTGGTGAATGAGTGAAAATAAGCAAGATTGGAGTTATCAAATTGGGCGAATTTAAAAATAGAATCAATGTTACGATTAATAACAAAAATTATACAATAGTCGGCGAAGATAATCCTGAGCATATACGTTATGTTGCGCATCTAGTAGATGAAAAAATTCAAGAATTAGGTCGTAAGAGTGCAGGGTTAGATACCACACGTAAAGCAGTATTAACTGCGGTTAACATTATGCATGAAAAAGTGTTATTAGAAGAAGAAAACCGTCGTTTGACACAAGAGTTGAATCGTTTGAAGCATGACGAACAGTAGGGTCTGCCTATGCTGCTAAATTTCTTCATCTTTTTTGTCTTTATTTTGATTGCCGCTATGGGGTTTCGCAGAGGATTTTGGTGGAGTCTGCTTCATTTTATAAGTACGGTCGCTGCGTTTATCTTTGCGGCATTATGGTACGCACCGATTGCGAAGCAGTTAGAATTATATGTTCCGTTTCCTAAAACGAAAGCAGCGCAAACACATTATTTTATACAATATGATGATATTCATCTGCGCTTTGAAAATATTGTCGCGTTTATCATGATATTTCTAATCAGCAAGTTTATTTTATACCTTATTTTATCTGCGTTTGATAAAATAATGGTAACACAACCCATATCTATCTTGAATCGAAGTTTCGGTGTACTGCTTAGCTTGATCAGCTCTGTGGTCATTGTCTTGCTCGTATTATACTTATGCAGCTTATATCCGAGCTTTTCGATTCAGCAGCAATTTGCACAATCGATTATCGCAAATTTGATACTCTTTCATACCCCATATCTGTCATCATTTGTGATGGCATTATAATTCAATGAATACAAAGACTAAACAAAGAGGAGGCTGACACATTCGCCAATCTGTTACAGATATACGAATGCCATCAAGTTCCTCTTTTTAATTGGAGTGAATAAAGTGAGTCAACATATTACAAAGAAAGATGTTGTGCGTTTATTAGAGAAAATTGCCACTTACATGGAGTTAAAAGGTGAAAATACATTCAAAGTGTCTGCTTATCGTAAAGCAGCGCAAAGTTTAGAAACAGATGAACGTACGATGGATGAAATTGAAGATGTCACAAAGCTTAAAAACATCGGTAAAGGTGTTGGCGAAGTTATCAATGAATATTTAGCAGCAGGTGAATCTGAAACACTTAAAGCATTAGAAGAAGAAGTGCCTGAAGGTTTAGTGCCATTATTGAAGATTCCAGGTCTTGGCAGTAAAAAGATTCATAAACTTTATAAAGAGCTTGGCATTACGAATAAAGAAGAGCTTGCACGTGCCTGTGAAAATAAAGAAGTCAGTGCGTTAAGTGGTTTCGGTAAAAAGACTGAAGAAAATATCTTAGCGGGTGTCAAAGCGCTAAGTGCACGTAAAGAACGTTATCCTATCAACTTATTGATTAAATTGAATCAAGAAATTGAAGAATATTTAGAGACGATTGATGCGTTAGAACAATATCATGTTGCAGGCAGTTTCCGCAGAGTGAAGGAAATGAGTAAAGATTTAGACTATATAATGAGTACAAATGATCCTGAGACTGTGCAACAAGCCTTATTAAAGGTGCCGCATAAAGTCAAAGATGTGGCAGTAGGATTAACGAAAGTATCGGTAGAAGTTGAATTTGAAGATGAAACAATTGAAATCGACTTCAGAATTGTTGAACCAAGCGCATATTATCATACACTGCAACATTTTACTGGCTCAAAAGATCATAATATCCGTATTCGTCAACTTGCGAAAGCACGCGGTGAAAAAGTCAGTGAATATGGCATTGAACAGCCAGATGGTTCTTTACTGCAATTAGACAGTGAAGCAGCTATCTATGAACATTTCGGACATGAATGGATTGCGCCGCCAATGCGTGTAGATGGCAGTGAATTTGACCGAGACTTATCTAATATTGTGACTTTAGATGATATTAAAGGCGATGTGCACATGCATACAACCATGAGTGACGGTGCCTTTAGTTTGCGTGAAATGATTGAAGCTAATATTCAAAAAGGCTATGAATATATGGTTATTACAGATCATTCACGTAGTTTACGTGTAGCACATGGTTTAGAAATTGAGCGTTTATTACGTCAAAATGAAGAAATTAAAGCGATGAATGAGGAATATGATGAAATTGATATTTACTCTGGAACTGAAATGGATATTTTAGCAGATGGTACATTAGATTATCCAGATGAGATATTAGCCCAGCTTGATTATGTTATCGCATCGATTCATCAAAGCTTTAATCAAACGGAAGAACAAATTATGCATCGCTTAGAACAAGCATGCCGTAATCCTTATGTGCGTCATATTGCACATCCAACAGGACGTATTATCGGTCGCCGTGACGGCTATAAAGTTAATATGGATCGATTATTCGAGATAGCGAAAGAAACAGGCACCATTTTAGAAATCAATGCGAATCCATTACGTTTAGATTTAAGTGCAGAAGCGTTACGTCATCATCAAGATATTATGGTAACCATCAATACGGATGCACACCATATCGATAACTTAGAGTTGATGAAATATGGTATCGCGACAGCGCAAAAAGCTTTTATTGATAAATCACGTGTGTTGAACACTATGAGCAGAGAAGATTTCAAATCATTTATAGAAAATAATAAAAAGCTAAAGAAATAGAGGGATGTCAGTGAGACAGAAGACATTAGATGTGCTTGATTTCGATAAAATCAAAGCACTTGTAGAAAAAGAAGCTGTCAGTGACTTAGGACGAGAAAAAGCATCGTCAATGTCACCAGCTTCTGATTATCAAACTGTTGTTCATCAAATAGATGAAACAGACGAAATATCTCAAATTTATAATAAGCATCGTTTACCGAGTTTGAGTGGTTTATCTAAAGTATCACCGCTTATTCATCGTGCGAAAATCGGCAGTATGTTGAATGTACGTGAATTGAACCAGATTAAGCGTTTGATTCAAGTTCAAAATCAATATAAAACATTCTACAGTCAACTCTTAGAAGAAGAGGAAGCTATCAATTATCCGATTTTAGATGAGCGTATGACTCAATTGCCGATTCTTTCGGATTTGTATCAAGAAATTAAACAAAAATGTGATGCTTATGATTTATTTGATGATGCAAGCTATGAACTTCAAAGTATCAGAAGTCGCATTCATAGTACGTCACAACGCATTAAACAAAACTTAGACCGTGTGGTTAAAAGTCAATCGAACCAAAAGAAATTATCAGATTCGATTATTACAGTCAGAAATGATAGACATGTAATTCCAGTAAAAGCGGAATATCGCCAAGATTTCAATGGTATCGTTCATGACCAATCATCTTCAGGTCAAACGTTATATATTGAACCTTCTGCTGTGGTAGAAATGAATAACAAGATCAGTCGACTCCGTAATGATGAGAAAGCAGAAGTCGAACGTATTTTGACGGAGTTGACGTTAGAAGTTGCTGGTGAAGCGGATGCTTGTTTAATTGCAGAGTCTGTAATGGGACAAATCGACTTCTTAACTGCGAAAGCACGATACGGCAGTTCTATTAAAGGGACGAAACCTGAATTTACAGAAGAACGTAAGGTGTATTTACCAAAAGCATTCCATCCATTATTAGATCCAAAAACGGTTGTTGCGAATACTATTGAATTTGTAGATGGCATTCAAACTGTGATTATTACGGGTCCGAATACTGGCGGTAAAACTGTCACATTGAAAACGTTAGGTTTAATCATCGTGATGGCACAATCAGGTTTATTAATTCCAACATTAGACGGTAGTAAAATCGGTGTCTTTGATAATGTTTATTGTGATATCGGTGATGAACAATCGATTGAACAATCATTATCAACGTTCTCTTCTCATATGAAGAATATTGTAGAGATTTTAAAACATGCAGATCACAACAGTGTGATTCTCTTTGACGAACTTGGTGCTGGTACAGACCCAAGTGAAGGGGCAGCACTCGCAATGAGTATTTTAGATAATGTACAAAAACGCGGTGCATTAGTGATGGCTACGACACACTATCCTGAATTAAAAGCGTATAGTTATAACCGTGATGGTGTCATGAATGCCAGTGTGGAATTCGATGTGAATACGCTCAGCCCAACGTATAAATTATTAATGGGTGTGCCTGGACGTTCAAATGCCTTTGAAATTTCAAGTAAACTCGGTTTAAACGGCAAAATTATTCGTGATGCGAAAGCGATGATTGGACAAGATGAGCAAGAAATCAATAATATGATTGCTTCACTAGAGAAGAATACGAAACGTGTAGATAATCAACGTATTGAATTAGAACAATTATTACGAGAAGCACAAGATTTACACCGTCAATTGAGTCAGAAATATGATCAATATCAAAATTACGAAAAACAATTGATGGATGAAGCGAAAACGAAAGCCAATCAACGTGTTAAAGCTGCGACAAAAGAAGCAGAAGAAATTATTTCAGATTTACGTCAGTTAAGAGATGAGAAAAACGCTGATGTGAAAGAGCACGAGTTGATTGAAAAACGTAAACACTTAGATGAGCAATACGAAGCAACTGACCTTAAACAAAATGTGAAGAAGAAAAAATGGGATGAGATTAAAGCTGGCGATGAAGTCAAAGTCTTAACCTATGGTCAAAAAGGTGAAGTGCTTGAAATCTTGGATGATGAAGAAGCAGTGGTTCAAATGGGCATCATTAAAATGAAATTACCGATTGCCGACTTAGAGAAGAAACAAAAGACACAAGAACCACAAACGAAAATGGTATCACGTTCGAACCGTTCTCCAGTGAAAATGGAGTTAGACTTAAGAGGTTATCGTTATGATGAAGCGGTAACAGCTTTAGATCAGTACCTAGATCAAGCCATGCTCAGCAACTACGAGAATGTTTATATTATTCACGGGAAGGGAACAGGAGCATTGCAGAAGGCAGTGCAACAACATTTGAAACGACATAAAAATATTGCCTCTTACCGCACGGGTACACCAAGTGAAGGTGGCTTCGGTGTAACAGTTGCGACGTTGAAATAATACGATTATGAAAATAATATGAAGAAATATAAAAAAGAATGTGGTTATGAGCAAAGCCGATGCAATTACAAATCGTATCTGATATACTTTGTTCATCATTAAAATTCCTAAGGAGGAACGATATTTATGGCATTAATTAAAGTTACTGATTCAGACTTTAACGAACAAGTTCAAAATGGTGTTAAATTAGTAGATTTCTGGGCAACTTGGTGTGGACCTTGTAAAATGATCGCACCTGTATTAGAAGAATTAGCTCAAGATTTCGACGGTAAAGCTGACATCTTAAAATTAGATGTTGACGAAAATCCTAACACTGCAGCTAAATTCGAAGTAATGAGTATCCCAACTCTAATCGTTTTCAAAGATGGAGAACCTGTTGATAAAGTTGTAGGTTTCCAACCTAAAGAAAACTTAGCTGAAGTATTAAACAAACACCTATAATTTTAAAATAATGCCGAGTTTCGGCGATTATGGTTGAAACTTCACGTTAAATATCGAATCAATCATTACAAAAATGCGAGACCAGAATATAGTGTTCTGGTCTTTTTCATATGGAAATTTAAGGCGTTGGTTAAGCAAGCCAGTCGCTCGTATAAGCTGGTATTTGTTATAATAGTAAATTGAATTTCATAGTAAATCTATCAAACTTTAGGAGAAGGGAGGTTAATCGTTGGAAGATTATAAAGAAAAGATTAAACAGAAACTATCAGTGGTTCCGTTTGAACCTGGCTGTTATTTAATGAAAGACCGCAACGATCAAGTCATTTATGTCGGGAAAGCTAAACGTCTGCGTAATCGATTACGTTCTTATTTCACAGGTGCGCACGATGCGAAGACGACACGTTTAGTAGGAGAAATCCGTAATTTTGAATTTATCGTTACAGATAGTGAAACGGAATCGTTATTGTTAGAGCTGAATTTAATTAAACAATATCAACCTCGTTACAATATCTTGTTGAAAGATGATAAGAGCTATCCTTTCATTAAAATTACGAGAGAAAAATATCCACGTTTGTTGGTTACAAGAACTGTTAAAAAAGGGACAGGTAAATACTTTGGTCCTTATCCAAACGCATATTCAGCAGTAGAAACGAAAAAATTGTTAGACCGTATTTATCCATTCCGTAAATGTGATAAAATGCCGGATAAATTGTGTCTGTATTATCACATCGGTCAATGCTTAGGCCCCTGTGTCTATGACGTAGATGAACAACAATATGCGCAAATGATTCAAGAAGTGACAGAGTTCTTAAATGGTGAAGATAAAACAATTCTTAAGAACTTAGAAGATCGCATGATGGCAGCGAGTGAACAATTAGACTTTGAACAAGCCAAAGAGTATCGTGATTTGATTCAACATATTCATAACTTGACGAAAAAACAAAACATCATGTCGACAGATAATAAAGCACGTGATGTATTTGGTTATAGTGTGTCGAAAGGTTGGATGTGTGTTCAAGTTTTCTTCGTCAGAAACGGGAATATGATTCAACGTGATACAACAATGATTCCACTTCAACAAACAGAAGAAGAGGAGTTCTATACGTTTATCGGTCAATTCTATCAATTGAATCAACATCTTTTACCGAAAGAAGTGCATGTGCCGAAAAATTTGGATGCTAACATGATTCAATCGGTTGTAGATACAAAAATTGTGCAACCAGTCAGAGGCCAAAAGAAAGATTTAGTTGAGATGGCGAATCATAATGCTGAAATTTCATTAGAAAATAAATTCGAATTGATTGCGAGAGACGAGTCTAGAACAATCAAAGCGATTGAAGAGCTTGGAGAACAAATGGGAATTCAAACGCCGATTCGTATTGAAGCGTTTGATAACTCTAACATTCAAGGTGTTGATGCAGTGTCTGCGATGGTTACTTTTGTTGATGGTAAACCAGATAAAAAAGGATACCGCAAATATAAAATTAAAACGGTTGATGGCCCTGATGATTATAAATCCATGCAAGAAGTGATCCGTAGACGTTATACACGTGTATTGAACGATGGTTTACCGTTACCTGATCTTATTATTGTCGATGGCGGTAAAGGACAGATGTCTGTAGCTATTGATGTACTTGAGAATGAATTGGGATTAGATATTCCTGTCGCAGGCTTACGTAAAAATGATAAGCATAGAACGTCAGAACTGTTGTATGGTGTAAACGCAGAAGTAGTTCCGCTTAAGAAGAACAGTCAAGCGTTCTATTTACTGCAACGAATTCAAGATGAAGTCCACCGTTTTGCGATTACATTCCATAGACAAACAAGACAAAAACATGGTTTGACGTCTGTGTTAGATAATATTGATGGTATCGGACCAAAACGTAAAACGAAGTTGTTAAGAACGTTTGGTTCTGTGAAGAAAATGAAAGCAGCCACGGTTGCGGAGCTTCAAGAAATTGGTTTTCCTAAAAAGATAGCTGAGAATTTACTACAAGAATTAAATAAGGAAGAACAAAAAAGTTAGAAGCGGTATATTCTGAAGTGAAAGCTGAAGGAGGTGCCGCTTTCAGCTTAATTTTAAGTCTATTTGAAGCTGAATTTAAACTAAGATTGAAAAAAATCCATTGATAATAATTCTCATGCCCAAAAGGCTGTAAAAAAATGTTACAATATCATTAACGAGATTTTATTTTTTTAGGTGCGTTTGTAAACGCTTTCTAAATGAAAATGATTCTCACTTAATGTGTAATTGAATACAATTGCCTCGATTGTAAGGGATTGCAGCGGTCATCGGTTCAGCATATACAGCTAAGATAGGGGTCCATACATAGAGAAAAATGGCGCTGAGCTGCCGTGCTGATTGCAGTGTTTTACAACTCCCAGCAGGGCTGTTCGTTGGTGGTTGAGTCATTTGTATTGATTTTACTTAATTTTGTGAGCATTTGGAGCATTTCAACAAACCTGAAAATGAAATCAATTAATATCATTTGTTTCACAGGGGGGACTTCCTTTTGGGTTATACTAAGAATCAATTTTATTTAAGACGCATACACTCGTTACTAGGGGTTATTCCGATCGGTGCATTCTTATTAGTGCATTTGACAGTTAACCACCAAGCGACTAAAGGAGCAGGAGCTTTCAACCAAGCAGCAGGATTTATGGAATCATTACCATTCTTGTTAGCGCTTGAAATCTTCTTAATTTACTTACCAATTCTTTATCATGCGTTATACGGTATTCACATTGCATTCACGGCTAAAGAGAACGTCGGCCATTATTCATGGTTCAGAAACTGGATGTTCTTATTACAACGTATCACAGGTGTTTTAGCGTTTATCTTTATCGCAATCCACTTCTACCAAACAAAAGTGGAAATGTGGTTAGGGCATAAAGAACTAGGATTCAACATGATGCAAGACTACTTAAGCAATCCATTCTGGTTAATCTTCTACCTTGTTTTAACAGTAGCAGTAATTTTCCACTTTGCGAACGGTTTATGGTCATTCCTAGTAACATGGGGTGCCTTACAATCAGCTAAATCACAACGCGTATTTACATGGGTATCATTAGTAGTATTCGTTATTGTTTCTTACATCGGTGTAAGTGCAATCTTAGCGTTCGTATAAGAGCAATAGCATAGCGTAAATAAAGGTTATATTTTCAGGGAGTGACATTTATATGGCAGAGAAAAAAGTTATTGTTGTCGGTGGAGGACTTGCCGGTCTGATGTCAACAATTAAAATAGCAGAACAAGGTGTACATGTTGATTTATTCTCAGTAGTACCCGTAAAACGTTCGCACTCTGTGTGTGCGCAAGGGGGTATTAACGGAGCGGTTAATACAAAAGGTGAAGGCGACTCACCTTGGATCCACTTTGACGATACAGTTTATGGCGGGGACTTCTTAGCGAACCAACCACCAGTTAAAGCAATGGCGGATGCAGCACCGAAAATCATCCACTTATTAGACCGCATGGGTGTAATGTTCAACAGAACACCTGAAGGTTTACTTGACTTCCGTCGTTTCGGCGGTACGTTGCATCACAGAACGGCATATGCCGGTGCAACAACTGGTCAACAGTTATTATATGCATTAGATGAACAAGTTCGTAAGTTCGAAGTAGACGGTCTTGTGACAAAATACGAAGGTTGGGAATTCTTAGGTGTTGTGAAAGACGAAAACAACGCAGCGCGTGGTATCGTCGCACAAAACTTAACAGATGCGAAAATCGATGCATTCCGTTCTGATGCAGTAGTTATGGCAACAGGCGGTCCTGGTATTATCTTCGGTAAAACTACAAACTCAATGATCAATACAGGTTCAGCAGCATCTATCGTGTATCAACAAGGTGCAGTTTATGCGAACGGTGAATTTATCCAAATCCACCCAACAGCGATTCCTGGTGACGACAAATTGCGTTTAATGAGTGAATCAGCACGTGGTGAAGGTGGACGTATTTGGACTTATAAAGACGGTAAACCTTGGTATTTCTTAGAAGAGAAATATCCGGATTACGGTAACTTAGTACCTCGTGACATCGCAACACGTGAAATCTTCGACGTATGTGTGAACCAAAAATTAGGTATCAATGGTGAAAACATGGTATATCTAGATTTATCACACAAAGATCCGCATGAATTAGACGTTAAATTAGGCGGTATCATCGAAATTTATGAAAAATTCACAGGCGATGACCCACGTAAAGTACCAATGAAAATCTTCCCAGCAGTTCACTATTCAATGGGTGGATTATACGTAGACTATGATCAAATGACTACAATTGACGGTTTATTCGCAGCAGGTGAATGTGACTTCTCACAACACGGCGGTAACCGTTTAGGTGCAAACTCATTATTATCAGCGATTTACGGCGGTACAGTAGCTGGACCGAACGCTGTAAAATATATCGACACTGTTGAACATTCATATACTGAATTAGACGACAGTCTTTACCAAGACTTAATCGATAAAGAACAAAAACGTTTTGACGATTTATTAAACATGAGAGGGACAGAAAATGCCTTCAAACTTCACCGTGAACTTGGTGAAATCATGACGAAAAACGTAACAGTTGTTCGTGATAACAAACGTTTACTAGAAACAGATGAAAAAATTCTTGAGTTGATGAGACGTTATCAAGATATTGACATGGAAGATACACAAACTTGGAGTAACCAAGCTGTATTCTTCACACGCCAATTATGGAATATGTTAGTACTTGCTCGTGTGATTACAATCGGTGCATATAACCGTAATGAATCACGTGGTGCACACTACAAACCAGAATTCCCTGATCGTAACGACGAAGAGTGGTTAAAAACAACAAAAGCGTTTTACGAAGGTATCGATAATCCACCAAGATTCGAATACGAAGATGTGGATATCAGCTTAATTCCACCACGTAAACGTGACTACTCATCTAAATCAAAATCTAGTAAAGAAGATTCAAGTAAGGAAGAAGGGAGCAAATCATAATGGCAGAAGAAGTTAAAGATGAAGCGGTTCAACAACCAGCTCAAAATAGCTCTAAAACTGTAACTTTAATCATTAAGCGACAAGATACTGCGGACTCACAGCCATATGAAGAAAAATTTGAAATTCCTTATCGTGAGAATTTAAACGTGATTGCTTGTTTGATGGAAATCAGACGTAATCCGTATAATACAAAAGGGGAAAAAGTTGCGCCGGTAACATGGGACATGAACTGTTTAGAGGAAGTATGCGGTGCTTGTTCAATGGTTATCAATGGTCATGCACGTCAAGCATGTTCAGCGATTGTAGATCAATTAGAACAACCTATCCGTTTAGAACCAATGAGCACATTCCCAATCGTACGTGACTTACAAGTTGATCGTTCTCGTATGTTCGATAACTTAAAACGTATGAAAGCATGGGTACCGATTGACGGTACGTATGACTTAGGTCCTGGACCACGTATGCCTGAGAAAAAACGTCAAACAGCGTATGAATTATCTAAATGTATGACATGCGGTGTGTGTTTAGAAGTTTGTCCTAACGTAACAAGTAAAAACGAATTCGTAGGGGCACAAGCAATTTCACAAGTACGTTTATTCAACTTGCATCCAACAGGTTCAATGACTAAAGACGAACGCTTAGACGCTTTAATGGGCGGCGGCGGACTTCAAGAATGCGGTAACTCACAAAACTGTGTGAATGCTTGTCCTAAAGGTATTCCTTTAACAACTTCAATCGCAGCGTTGAACAGAGAAACTTCATTCTACATGTTCAAATCATTCTTTGGTTCTGACCACCAAGTACAATAATTTGATAATAAATCAAGAGGCAGGAGTGCGACTCCTTGCCTCTTTTTTAGTGGAAGAAAGGAAGTCGGAGATGAAAATCAGAACAGAACAATCAAATGATGAACAAGCTATAGAACGATTGATTCAAGCAGCTTTTGAAACCGTTGAGATGAGTGATCAGACGGAACATCTATTAGTCCAACGTTTAAGAAAAAGTACCGCTTATGTACCTGAACTCTCTTTGGTCGCTCTATCAGTACAAGAGGAGATTATCGGTCATATTATGATGTCTAAGATTACTATTGGGTTTGAAACGCCGTCATTAGCGCTTGCACCATTAAGTGTAGCGCCGAATTATCAAAGACAAGGCGTAGGAACGAAGTTGGTTGAAACAGCATTAGAAACCGCAAGACAACTAGGTTATCAATCAGTTGTAGTTTTAGGTGACCCAACTTATTATCAGAAGTTCGGGTTTGAACTGGCTGCGGCTTATCATATTTTTGGACCAATGAAAGAGATGGAACCTTATTTAATGATTTTGGAATTGAAGGAAAATGTGCTAATGAATATGAGTGGAGAGGTACATTATTCTGAAGCTTTTAATCTTTAAAGCGTTTTCGTCTACATTTTGTCTCGTGAAACCAAATAACCATTCATGCAATCTAATTCAGGGTTATGATAAAATATAGTCTAAGAATGCTTTAGTGTGAGGATGAAAAAGACATGAATAAACCCATCGGAGTAATTGACTCAGGAGTCGGCGGCCTCACTGTAGCCAAAGAAATAATACGTCAGCTGCCAAATGAAACGATCTATTATCTTGGTGATAGTGCCAGATGTCCATATGGACCAAGAGATGGCAAGCAAGTATGTGATTTCACGGTACAGCTTGCGAATAAATTAATGGAATATGATATTAAAATGCTGGTTATCGCATGTAATACCGCAACAGCTGTCGCATTAGATACGTTGAAAGCCTTATTACCGATTCCGGTAATTGGTGTAATTGAACCTGGTTCACGTACTGCGATTATGACGACACAAAATAATAAAGTAATGGTGTTGGGTACTGAAGGGACAATTAAATCAGAAGCTTATACAAAACATATACAAGCGATTAATCCGCATGTTGAAGTCACAGGAGTTGCATGTCCGGATTTTGTACCTTTAGTGGAACAAATGCGTTATCATGATCCCGTCGCAACAAATATTGTGATTCATCAGACGTTAAAACAATATAGAAATAATGATGCTGATACGGTAATTTTAGGATGTACGCATTATCCGTTACTCTTCCAACCGATTTATGATTATTTCGGTGGTAATAAAACTGTGATATCATCTGGTTTAGAAACAGCACGTGAGGTCAGTGCGTTATTGACGTTCAGTCATGAACATGCGCATTATACCCCACATCCGAAACATCGCTTCTTTGCGACAGGGGATACAAAACATATCCAATACATCATTGGACAATGGTTAAAAATAGATAATGTTGAAGTAACACATGTGAAAGTGGATTAATATTGAGGTGAAGGACATGGAAGATTTAGTAATTGCGACAAACAACAAAGGAAAAATCAACGACTTTAAAGTCATCTTTCCTGAATACAATGTGATTGGTATCAGTGAATTAATTTCAGACTTTGATGTCGAAGAAACAGGGACAACATTTGAAGAAAATGCAAAATTAAAATCTGAGGCAGCAGCTAAAGCGTTAGGCAAACGTGTCATCGCAGACGACAGTGGCTTAACAGTGGATGCGCTAAATGGGGAACCTGGTATTTATTCAGCGCGTTATGCTGGAGAAGATAAAGATGATAATGCGAATATTGAAAAGTTATTAGAGAAATTAAAAGGTAACAGCCGCCACCGTACGGCAGAATTCGTTTGTGTCATCAGCATGAGTGCACCAGGCGAAGAAACTGTGACATTTGAAGGCACAGTCAGCGGTGTAATTATAATGGAAAAATTAGGTGAACATGGTTTCGGTTATGATCCGATATTCTATGTACCAAGAATGCATAAAACAATGGCACAATTAACGGATCAAGAAAAAGGTGAAATCAGCCATAGACGTCAAGCAATTGATAAATTAAAAGCTTATTTAAAGGGTGATCAAATTTGAGACGTTGGATTATTGTAAGTGACAACCACACAGAGTCTGGTATTTTATTTGAAGTGGTGAACCACTATGACCAAGTTGATGTTGCGTTGCATTTAGGTGATTCAGAGTTCCAATATGATGATACAGAATTAAGTTTATACCATCGCGTTAAAGGTAACTGTGATTTCTATCCAGAGTTTCCAAATGAAAATGTCATCAGTGATGAAGGTTTGCGTGCTTTCTATACACATGGACATTTATACAGAGTGAATACGACACGTCAACTTCTAGCTGAAAAAGCTAAAGAAGAAAATTGTCAGTTAGCCTTTTATGGACATACACATATTGCTCGTTATGAAGAAATAGAAGGGGTACATGTGATTAATCCAGGCAGTATTTCACAATCAAGAAGTATGATGGAAGAAACTTATGCTGAACTTTTAGTAGATAGTCAAAATGTCACATTGAATTTCAGAAATAGAAATCATGACATTATTGAAACAGTTGAATTTAAAGTAAACGGTTAAAATTGAAAAATAACTAAAAATAATGATGCTGAAGGGTGAAAATTTTTATCCTCCAGCATCTTTTTTATTAGATTTGTTTGACTGCGAAATAATTATTTTCATCATCCGCAAAGTTGAAGACTCTGCCTTGAGGCATGTCGACTAAATCACCGACTGTGATGTCTTTGTCTTGATAATCTTGATAGAGTTGTTCAATATCATCTGTCGCAAACATTAAAGAAGGTGTTTTTGTACTAATACCTAAATCTAATGATTGTATCTTTTGTTTGTTGTGGAGGACAATGGCTGTTTGTGCGTCACTTGATGGACGCAGTACAATGGTACGCATACCATGTTGTTCTGTATCGGATGAAACAGTGAAACCTAATTTTTCTGTCCAAAAAGCTTTGGCTGTTTCTTGGTCATTCACATATAACATGACTTCGTCTAAACGTTGAATCATTTTAACACCTCGAGTTTCTTTTTTAACTTATCATCATATCCCCTTTTATTTGTTGTTTGAAACTACAAATAAAAGGTATGATTAGAATGCAGTACATTAAATAAAAAGGGGATTGATTATGACTCAATTATATCCATATTTAGCGTTTAACAATACTAAAGAGGCATTAAAATATTATGAAGAGGTTTTTGGCGCAACTGATATTCAACGTTTAGCTGTTGATCCATCACAAGCTGAAAACTTTGGTGTGAGTGAAGAAGAAGCGGACAATAAAACAATGCATTCTGAATTTACAATTGCAGGTGTGACATTATACGCATCTGATGCGTTCGGTAAAGATGTTCAAATCAACGAAGGTATTTCTTTATTAATTGATTATGATATTAATGATGAAGCGGATGCAAAACGTGTAGAAGCTTTATATGACAAAGTAAAAGATGATGAATCTGTACATGTAGATATGCCACTAGCAGAACAATTCTGGGGCGGTAAAATGGGTTCATTTACAGATAAATATAATGTGCGTTGGATGTTGCACGGACAAGATCATTCAAAACAATAAAAGAAAATAATAGATAAAAGCTGAAATAAGCATCCATGTCTTAATAAAACGACATGGATGCTTATTTTTGTTAAAGGTATGTTAATTACCAAAAAAAGTTTTTGAGAATAAAATAACCAATCACACTTATAACGATTATCCACAAGATGATAATCAAAACACCCGCATACCAATTTTGTGAAAGGATATTTTTATTGAGTTTAGATGCTTTTCGACGATTATCTTGAAGAATAGGTTCAGGTATTAATTTTAAGCACAAGGCAATACCTAATGGCACAATAATAATATCATCTAGATAACCTAAAACAGGGATGAAATCAGGAATCAAATCAATCGGACTTAATGCATAAGCAACGATACAGACTGCAAGTATTTTAACGGTCATTGGTGTGCGTTGATCCTTCGATGATAAATAGAGTACTAGCAGTTCTTGGTTCATTTTAGCGACAAATGATTTCAAAGCAGGTAAGAAATTGATATTCATAAATGTAGTCTCTCTTTATTGTTTTAGTTTATTTAGCTTCAAAGCAAGTTGACCTGTTACTATCGCATCGGTTAAAGCATCTTCAGGTTCATAGTTTTCTAAGTTAAAGTATGTCTTTAAAGTGTCGAATTTATGATTAGGTGTATCTTTCACTAACTTTCTCGCAAGAGGGAGTGTATCTAGCACAGTATATTCAGGCATATCTATATTAAAGTCGTCGAAATAACGTAATAGGAATTTCATAGAGAAAGTTGCCGCATGCGCTACGATTTGTTTATCTCCAATAAATGTACGAATGGCTTCTATATCTTCTTTTTCAATAAAATCTTTGTCTTCTAAGAACTCATTCGTAACACCTGTCATTTGTATCACTTTTCTTGTTAATAAGCGTGTAGGTCGAAAGTATTTCATATATTGGTTTATCATTTGACCATTTTTAAATTCGACGAGTGCGATTTGAAAAGCATCATGAAAATCAGAGCTTAAACCGGTTGTTTCAATTTTGAGTGTGACAAAGTGGTCCGCAAGTGTTTGTGATTTTATATAATGAATCGGCAATCTTTTGCGTTGTCTTAATTCAGCTTCTAATTCTTTAATATACTTTTCTTTAAGTCTTAATTTCATGACAAGTAATTCATTTTCTGTTTTTAAACGTTTCAATTCTTCTTCTTGATCCACATCGCCACCTCCATCAGTTAAAGTGTATAACTATTTTACAATAAAATAGTAGGAGGGTGCTTAGATTAAGGTCGTGAGAAAAGTAATCCATAAATTCGAACACAAAAAAGAGAAGACCTTATTAGATCTTCTCGCTAAAACAATATGGTGAATGTTTGGCTTTATATTAGATACCAAAGAGTTTACTTACAATGCTAGCACCGTTTGTGATGATGTCTACGATGTTTTTACCTAATTCTAAGTTTTGGCCGTTTTGAGCTGCTTCAATTGTAGCTTGGATTGCGTTGAATAAACCTTCCATGATTGTCACCTCAATATTTGTATTGTTTAAGGTTAAGTGGAATACCAACCTTTGATATCTCTACTATACAATCATCTTTTATCTAATTGGGCTAAATTCCTTAACTCACAATGTTCTATGCATACCCGTGGTATATCTGACAGATTCTTGACACTTAGGCATTCCTAACTGTTCTCTACTTGAGAAAAGTGATATACTTGTCATGATAAGTGCAATACAACTTCTAAAGTGAAAAATCATAACAGAAATTATTATGAATGGTATTGATTTAAATACTTTAATTAGATATAATAATTCTTGTGTTAAAAAATTATGTCCTGGTAGCTCAGCTGGATAGAGCAATGGCCTTCTAAGCCATCGGTCGGGGGTTCGAATCCCTCCCAGGACGTCACTTAAAGCCTGTAACCTCTGTGGTTATGGGTTTTTTCTTATTTATCAGCAATTTTTTTAAGTAATTCTATGATTTCATCATTTTGTTTGATTATCTTGTCTCTTTGCGCGATGTGTATAAAATTTTGCTTTTGTTGAGACATGTAGTAATTAAATTGTGCTTGTTTCTCTATATTGAAAGTGAATTGTCCCATTACATGATAGAAGTTATCGAAATTAGCGAAAATTTGTTGGAACTTAAATGCTTCTATTGTTGTTTCGGTTGGATTAGGTATACCTTGTGTTCTAAAGAAATCAATCAATTTATCATGGTGTATTTGTTCTGGTGTCTTTTCCTCACCTAAAATTCCTCTTTCTTGAAATATATGTTCCAAGTCTTGATAAAACTTTTCTTTATTAAATTTAAAGATTTCCTTGTAAAGCTTTATAAAGTGGCGCTTATCTTCAATACTCAATTCTTTCCATTGTTTTTTCTGTTTTTTATCAAGTTCTGCAAGAATGCTTCCTTTAATGAAGCTTTCTCGAAATCCTAATTGTTCCATCTTAATACCTCCTAATTGATATGAGTATATTTTAAAAAAAGATGCACCAACTAAGGTACATCTTTTTAATAGATCGAATTTATCTCACTGGTATTTTTTTATAGTACTTATCATCAGAGAATTTTGTGTTTGTTCTGATACGTTGGTTGATGACTTCTTCTTGTTCGTATTCACTTAAAGTACTCATATAAGGTTTTGGTGGTTGTTCACCAAACTTCTCAATGTATGACTGATACGCGCGTTTTAAACGTGGATTCATTGAATTCAACTCCCTTTAAACATTAATACATCTCTTATAATGTATTTACCCTTAATCCATTGATTATAGTCTAAGGGTAATTTAAATACATGCGAACTTAATTATACGCCAGCTAATAACGATAGGCAAATGAGCTATTGGGGTGAGAGCTTCACTATAGGACGTCCTTTAATATAAATAATGTCTCCTTTATCGAGTGAAACAGACTTGGTGAAGTTCTTTTTTAAGATTTCATTATATTTAGGACCATCTTTTTTGTTGCTTGTGACGATAAAGTTCCCGCTGTTATCTGATTTGATTTTATACTTACCAGGTTTAACATCGGTACCGACGATATAAGTACCAGGTGTGAGACTTGTGCGCATCTTATGTTTTTCTGGTGCGACGATATATTCAGTGTGATTTGCTTTTTCTTTTTCATTCAATACGAGCGTGTGACCTTCGACAAGATACGTTGTAAATGAAGAGGGGCCAGAAGTTTTTGAAAGGAATTGACTCTCTGCTTCCTTATCAAAAGAGTTTTTCATTGTGATAATTCCAGACGACGATTTGCCGGTAGGAGTAATACGGTAATATCCAGGCTCAATGTCTTGGCCTACTTTTAATGCTTCAGCTTTTGATTTGATCGTTTTGCCTGAAGCGGTTGTAGGTTTAAAATCGACCGGGAAATAGTCATGTTCATATTCGTATCCTTTAGATTTTATCTCATCACGAGAATAGTGGTGTTCTGTATCTTGATTTTGACTTGTGTCTTGTTTTGGTTGAGGTGCAGGTTTTGGTTTATCTCTTTTGTCTAAGAAGGACAGTTTATCTTTGAAAGAAAACTTTGTATTGATGTTTTTGTAGAGTGATTGATCCGTGAAAATACCCACAAAACAAATGAGACCTAACAATAAAGAACTCAATGTAATAGTCAATTTGAATTTGTATCGAGCTTGTTTACCTAAAGCGTTTAATGTAAAGAATAAAAAGATAATAAAGACAAGTGTGAATAGCAGCCATAAAGTTAAAAAGGTAGTCGCGGTGAAGGTCATATTTTTATCCTCCCATACCCAAATAGGTGATTGATGTCTGTTTATATTCTTTAGTATATCTAACAAAATATAGTTTCACAATTAAATGTTAGATGGGTTAATTGCTTAAATCTTGTAAGAGACGTATAGTGCTATTGCAAGATATTATAAATTCAACTACCATGAGGACTAATGGGGGTGAAACAATGAAGTATGAAACGATACTGTTAGATTTTGATGATACGATTGTGGACTTTCATGATGCAGAAGACCAAGCATTCTTTCATTTAGCCAAAGAATATCAACTTGATCCGACATATCAAAATTTAGCGTTATTTAAAGAAGTGAATCAAGCGCATTGGGAAGCGTTTCAAGAGAATAAGTTAACAAAAGAAGAAGTGCTGACTGAGCGTTTTATTAATTATTTTGATCGTTTTGGGATGCAGGTAAATGGACATGAAGCGGATGTGATGTTCCGCGATGGTCTTGCGACAGCACCGGTAAAGTATTTTCCTGATACTTTAGATGCCATTCAATATATGGCAGATCATGCGAAGCTTTATATCGTGACGAATGGTGTTGAAGATACGCAATTACGCAGACTGACCCAAACACCGCTTGAATCGATGATTAATGATATTTTTATTTCAGAAGTGACAGGTTTCCAAAAACCGATGCCGGAATTCTTTGATTATGTATTTGACCGTATAGATGCGGATCGTGAGCGTACATTGATTATCGGTGATTCGCTAACATCTGATATCCAAGGTGGTATTAATGCAGGTGTTGCGACATGCTGGTTTAACTATAGAGGTAAAGAAAATACAACGCAGATTCAGCCAGACTATGAAATTAAAAACTTAAATGAAATCAAATCGATTTTATAATAGAAATACGGCCTTGCATCACCACATGCAAGACCGTATTTTTATGTTTTAATAGTGATTTTTATTAAATGCCAATGTTGTTTGTGTATCTTAGTGGCCTGGTTCCCAAATCAATACATCATAACCTTCTGGGTTCTTTGCTTCGACATCTTTGAAACCATGTCTGATAAAGAAATCTTTAGATTGGTTTCTTGCGATAGCTTTAATTGGTAAGTGTTTTTCTTTCGCAAAGTTTACTAATTCTGTGCCCAGTCCTCTTGATTGATAATTAGGTAATACTTCAAGTTTCCATAATACTAAGTAATGATCGTAGTCAGGGAAGTATTGTTCTTCAACTTCGCCATTTTCATATAATGCCATTCTCGCTGCAATTTTCTCCCCGACAAAAATGCCGTAAAATGGTGATTCTGAACTTGCGTCAATCATTTCACCCGCAAATTCATCAATAAAGGCGAGGTTAGGATTACTTGTTTCTCTAAAGTTCTCAAACAATTCATCCGTCTTATAGTTAATATCTAAGTGTTTTATGTTGCCCATTTTATTTCTCCCCCTTTTGTTTTCTTAAGTATATTATATATTAAATAGCGCTTACACGCATTGAATACGATAAGCCGTTAAATTGTGTTATATAGAAATAGACATTATACTATGATTGAGAAAACACAGTAGTTAAGGAGAAAAGTGTATGGATTGTTTAACCGCAAATATCAATGAGAATGATCAGTTTCTGACAAAATTAAAATCAAGCGATTCAGTGCTTAATTCATTTTACCAATATGATGCGATGTCTCCTGAAAGCTTTAAAGAAGCTTTAAACAAGCCAAGCAACGGCAGGGAGAAAGCATTAGCTTCTATTATTGGTGAATATATGTCAGATTTAGATTTATCTGATCAACAAAGAGAGAGTATTGATAAATTAAGTCGAGGAGCTAAAGTAGTCATCGGTGGACAACAAGCAGGGTTGTTCGGGGGACCGCTGTATACTTTTCATAAAATATTATCGATTGTTAATTTAAGTCTTCAAGTAGAAGATGAATATCAAAAAGAAGTGGTGCCGGTCTTTTGGATAGCCGGAGAGGACCACGACTTCGATGAAGTGAATCACACGTATGTCTTTAATCCAAAAAAAGCGATGTTGCAGAAGGTAAAGTATCATACTATGACACCGCCTGAAAGTAACGTTTCACGCTATACGCCTGATAAGGAAGCACTAATTGAAGCATTAGATCAATTTATGGGGCAGCTTCAAGAAACAGAACATACAAAAGTACTGCATGAGACGATGTTGTCTCTAATTCAAAAATATGAAACGTGGACGGATATTTTCAAAGCGTTATTACACACAGTCTTCAAAGATTACGGTGTACTATTCATTGATGCGCAAGATCCGAAATTGCGTCAGCTTGAACAACCGATATTAAAAGAAATGTTGAAACAACATGAAGCGGTAGATAATGCCTTTAGACAACAACAAGCACGTACAGTAGAAGCAGGGTTCAGTCAGATGATTCAAACTGACACGAATGTGCATCTATTCTTACATGAAGAAGACATGCGTCAATTATTGACTTTTGAAGATGGTAAGTTCTATACAAGTAAGTCTCAAACTGGGTATACAGAAGCGGAATTGCTTGAAATCTTAGAACAAGAACCTGAACGTTTTTCAAACAACGTGGTGACACGACCGATTATGGAAGAGTGGTTGTTCAATACGCTCAGCTTTATCGGCGGTCCAAGTGAAATTAAATACTGGGCAGAATTAAAAGGTGCATTTGATGTTTTAGATGTAGACATGCCGATTGTCTTGCCACGTATGAAAATAACTTATTTAACACCACGCGTTGAAAAACTATTGAATCGCTATGAAATTAATACTGAAGATGTGATTACCAATGGTATTGATGATGAGAAAGATAAGTTTATCAGAGCGCATGCATCTGATAATTTCCTAGAACAATTAGACGCGCTTCAAGAGAATCAGCAAGAAGTCTATAAGCAGTTATTAGCTGAAGTAAAAGATAATGAAGATAATAAGAATTTAGTGATTAAAAATAATCAAATTCATCATACGCAGTATGATTATCTTAGAAAACGTTATTTCCATAATATCGAGAGGGAAAATGCGATCAGCATGAAACATTTTAGAGAAATTAACGATGCCCTCCACCCAATGGGCGGTCTTCAAGAAAGAATCTGGAATGCGCTACAAATTATGAATGATTTTGGGATGGATGTGTTCAGTCCCTCCACCTATCCACCACTTCGTTACACTTTAAATCAAATTATTATCAAACCTTAGGGAATCAAGGGTTTAGCCCGTGCTCGCAGTCTTGAGCACGGGCTATTTTTATGCTAAAAATGAATTTTTTTTGATATGTTCACATAAATAGTGGAGGATAGTGGTGAGTTGTGGTAAATTATAAATAAGGTGAGGTGATATAAATGTTCATGGGTGAGTACGAACACCAATTAGACGCAAAAGGACGCATGATTGTACCATCTAAATTCAGATACGAATTGAATGAACGTTTTATTATTACCAGAGGCCTTGATAAATGTTTGTTCGGTTACACTATGGAAGAATGGCAGAATATTGAGGAGAAAATGAAGTCATTACCGATGACAAAACGAGACGCACGTAAGTTTATGCGTATGTTCTTCTCAGGTGCTGTTGAAGTGGAACTTGATAAACAAGGGCGTATTAATATCCCTAAAAATTTAAGGGAGTACGCTAATTTAACTAAAGAATGTACAGTGATCGGTGTTTCTAGCCGCATCGAAATTTGGGACAGATCTACATGGAACGCTTTCTATGAAGAATCTGAAGACAGTTTCGAAGATATCGCTGAAGATTTGATAGACTTTGATTTTTAAATGGAGGAATGAAAGTGTTTCATCACGTAAGTGTCATGTTAAAAGAAACCATTGACGAATTAAATATAAAAGAAGATGGTGTGTATGTAGACTGTACACTTGGTGGAGCAGGCCATGCCCTTTATTTATTAAATCAACTCAATGACAAGGGACATTTGATTGCGATAGACCAAGATATGACAGCAATTGAAAATGCGAAAGAGGTCTTAAAGGACCACTTAGATCGTGTCACTTTTGTGCACAGTAATTTCAGAGAAATCAATCAAATCCTTGATGATTTGAACATTGACAAAGTAGACGGCATTTATTATGACTTAGGCGTTTCAAGCCCACAGTTAGATGTGCCGGAGCGAGGATTCAGTTATCACCAAGATGCTAGATTAGATATGCGTATGGACCAGACACAACCTTTATCAGCTTATGAAGTTGTGAATGACTGGCCTTATGAAAGTTTAGTCAGAATCTTCTATCGTTATGGTGAAGAGAAATTCTCTAAACAGATTGCCAGAAGAATTGAAAAAACAAGAGAACATGAACCCATTGAAACAACTTTACAGCTGGTTGACGTTATTAAAGAAGGTATTCCTGCTAAAGCAAGACGTAAAGGCGGGCATCCTGCGAAGCGTGTCTTCCAAGCTATCAGAATTGCTGTAAATGATGAATTGAAAGCTTTCGAGGACTCATTAGAGCAAGCAATTGAAAGAGTCAAAGTACACGGACGCATTTCAGTGATTACTTTCCATTCGTTGGAAGACCGTTTATGCAAACAAATCTTCCAAGAATATGAAAAAGGCCCTGAAGTTCCCCGTGGTTTACCTATTATTCCAGAGGAATATACACCGAAACTAAAACGTGTTAACCGCAAACCGATTACAGCAACCGATGATGATTTAGCAGAAAATAACCGCGCTCGCAGTGCGAAATTGCGTGTAGCAGAGATTTTAAAATGATAGGAGAGTGACAAACTGCTATGGCTGTAGAAAGAATCTATGAACCTTATACCGAACAATATGAACCCGCCAGACAAAACCCAGAAGTCAATCCATCGCCGACTAAGAAAGTTAAGCGCAAGGTTGTCGTACAACTCACTAAATTTGAGAAGGTATTATACATATCTTTAGTCGCAGTGATTGCAATGATCAGTATTTATATACTTTCATTAAAAATGGATGCTTATGATACTAAGGGTAAAATTGCTGATTTAGATTATAAAATCGAACAACAATCAAGTCAGAACAGCGCATTAAAATCAGAAATCAAAAAGAACTCTTCTTATGAACGCATTTACGATAAAGCTCAAAAACAAGGCATGAGCTTAAAGAACGATAATGTAAAGGTAGTGCGTAATAATGCCGAAGCGAAAAATTAAAATTAAAAAAAATAAAATAGGGGCAGTCCTCCTCGTCAGCTTGTTCGGACTGCTCTTTTTTCTATTGGTTTTAAGGTATGCCTTTGTCATGTTGACAGGGCATTCTTCAGGACAAAACTTAGTGATGAAAGCCAATGAAAAATATTTAGTTCAAACACAACAACAACCAGAACGAGGAAAGATTTACGACCGTAATGGCAAAGTCCTCGCAGAAGACGTTGAACGCTTTAAACTGACAGCAGTTGTCAGTAAGAAAGCTGATGAAGGTTCAGACAAGCCACGTCATGTGGTTGATAAGAAAGAAACGGCTAAGAAGCTCGCAACTGTCATCGATATGGAACCTAAAGAAATTGAAAAAATGTTAGATAACAAAAAAGCGTTCCAAGTTGAGTTCGGCCGTAAGGGCAGCAATTTAACGTATCAACAAAAAGACAAAATCGAAAAAATGAAATTGCCCGGTGTTGCGTTATATCCTGAAACAGAACGGTTCTATCCTAATGGAAACTTTGCTTCTCACTTAATTGGAATGGCACAAAAGAATCCAGATAATGGAGAATTAAAAGGTGCCATGGGTGTTGAAAAAATCTTCGACAGCTATTTATCCGGTAAGCGTGGGATGTTATCTTATGTACATGATATTTGGGGCTATATCGCACCAAATTCTAAACAAGAAGTAGCACCGCAACGTGGAGATGATGTGCATTTAACGATTGACTCCAACATCCAAGTCTTTGTAGAGGAAGCCTTGAATAAGTTAGATGATCGTTTCGCACCAAAAGATGCCTTTGCGGTAGTTATGGATGCACATACAGGTGAAATCTTAGCCTTCAGTCAACGTCCGACATTCAACCCTGAAACAGGAAAAGACTTCGGTAAGAAGTGGGCGAATGACCTATATCAAAATACGTATGAACCGGGTTCTACCTTCAAGACGTATGGTTTAGCCGCAGCGATTCAAGAAGGTAAGTTCAAACCAGATAAGGAATATAAATCAGGTCATCGAGATATCATGGGTTCTGAAATCTCTGACTGGAACAATACAGGTTGGGGTAAAATTCCAATGAGTCTTGGTTTCACTTATTCATCCAACACCTTGATGATGCAGCTTCAAGATATGGTTGGATCTGACAAGATGAAATCATGGTATGAGAAATTCGGCTTCGGTAAACCAACAGGCGGTATGTTCGATGGTGAAGCAGCGGGCGGTATTGCCTGGGATAATGAATTACAACAAAAAACAACAGCATTCGGACAATCTACAACAGTCACTCCTATCCAAATGCTGCAAGCACAAACTGCATTCTTTAATAAAGGGAATATGGTTAAACCTTGGTTCGTAAGTAGTATAGACAATCCGGTTAAAAACGATACACTATATAAAGGTGAGAAAGAATTTGCAGGCAAACCAATTACGGAAGATACCGCGAACAAAGTGAAAAAAGAATTGGACTTAGTTGTTAACAGCAAGAAAAGTCATGCGCAAAACTTCAGAGTCAAAGGGTATCGTATTGGTGGTAAAACAGGTACTGCCCAAGTAGCTGACTCTGAAAACGGCGGTTACGTTAAAGGTCCTTATCCATACTTCTCAAGCTTTATCGGACATGCGCCAAGCAAAAATCCTGAAATTATTGTTTATGCTGGGATGAGCTTAGCTCAGAAAAATAAACAAGAAGCTTATGAAATGAATGTCAGCTCGGCATTTAATCCAATTATGGAAAATACATTGAAGTATTTAAATGTCGGTAAAGATAATGAAAAAGCAACTAAAGATTCATTCGGCAAAGTGCCAAATGTTTCAGGCGAGACTGTGGATCAAGCTGAAGAAGCTGTGAAAAACAAAGACTTGAAACCAGTAGTCATCGGTGAAGGCGATACGGTTGCACAGCAATTACCGCAAGCTGATGAAAAGACATTACTGCACAGTAAAGTCTTTATGAAAACAGATGGTGACATGACAATGCCTGATATGAAAGATTGGAGTAAAGATGATGTCTTAGCTTTCGAATCATTAACAGGAATTCGTGTTAAAATGAAAGGTAATGGCTTTGTTTCTGAACAATCTATCAGCCCGAATACATCGTTGAAAGATAAAAAAGAAGTAGAAGTGAAATTGTCCGCACCACAAGCAGATTAGCATCAAGAGGTGATGGATACGTTTGATATCCATCCCTCATCTTACATATAAAATTAAATTAAGATACACAAGGAGAACAATATGGTTTATGTTTTAGCAATTGTCGCATTTTTAGTTACAGCAGTATTAGTGCCCATACTGATTCCAACATTAAAAAGGATGAAGTTTGGACAGAGTATCCGTGAAGAAGGCCCGAAAAGCCACATGAAGAAAACAGGTACACCGACGATGGGTGGATTAACGTTCTTAATCAGTATTATCGTCGCAACATTAATTGCGATTATCTTCTCAGATAATCCGAATCCGTTTATTCTATTGTTATTTGTGACAGTCGGTTTTGGTTTGATCGGCTTTATCGATGACTACATCATTGTCGTGAAGAAGAATAACCAAGGATTAACAAGTAAGCAAAAATTCTTAGCACAAATTGCGATTGCGGTTATCTTCTTTATCTTGAGTGATACATTTAACATGATTCATTTTGCGACAGGCATTCACATTCCGTTTACAACAGTACAAATTCCGCTTTCTGTCGTTTATGTTGTCTTCATTGTCTTCTGGCAAGTCGGCTTCTCTAACGCGGTCAACTTAACAGATGGTTTAGATGGTTTAGCGACAGGTTTATCTATCATTGCATTTTCTATGTATGCGATTATGAGCTTTATGCTTGGTAATCATGCAGTAGGTACATTCTGTATTATTATGGTCTTCGCATTGCTTGGTTTCTTATTCTATAACGTCAACCCAGCAAAAGTATTCATGGGAGACACAGGCAGCTTAGCTTTAGGTGGTATCATCGCAACTGTATCAATTATGTTAAACGCGGAAATTTCATTATTGTTCATCGGATTTGTATTTGTTGCTGAAACATTATCAGTTATTTTACAAGTCGCTTCATTCAAATTGACAGGCAAACGTATATTCAAGATGAGTCCGTTACATCATCACTTTGAATTATGCGGCTGGAATGAATGGAAAGTTGTGACAGTATTTTGGATTACAGGACTCATCACAGGCTTGATAGGTTTATGGATTGGAGTGCATTAATCAATGCTTAAATATAAAGGATTAGAAGGAAAACATGTATTAGTAGTTGGATTAGCGAAAAGCGGATATGAAGCGGCTAAATTACTACACCATCTTGGTGCAGAAGTTACTGTCAATGATGGCGGGGACCTTTCCAAAGATCCGCATGCGAAAGATTTAAAAGAAATGGGTTTAACTGTCATCGGGGGACATCATCCATTATCTTTATTGGATGACAATCCAATCATTGTTAAAAATCCAGGTATTCCCTATACTGTGCCATTGATTGAAGAAGCAGAAAAGCGTGGTTTGAAAATTTTAACGGAAGTCGAATTGAGTTATTTGATTTCAGAAGCACCGATTATTGCGGTAACTGGGACAAATGGTAAAACAACAACGACTTCGTTAATTGGCGACATGTTCGACAATAGCAGACAAAAAGGTCTGCTTTCAGGCAATATCGGTTTTGTAGCATCTAAAGTTGCACAAGAAGCAAAATCTGAAGATTACTTAATTACTGAGTTGTCATCTTTCCAATTGCTTGGTATCGATACGTATCGTCCACATATTGCGATTATTACGAATATCTATTCAGCGCACTTAGATTATCACGGTACTTTAGAAAACTATCGTGATGCGAAACGACGTATTTATAAAAATCAAACTGAAGATGACTTCTTGATTTGTAATTACAGTCAACGTCATTTGATTGAAACAGAAGGCTTAAAAGCCAAAACATATTATTTCTCTACAAATCAAGAAGTTAACGGCATTTATATGAAAGACGGATATATCGTCTTGAATGGTTTACGTATTATTCATAAAGATGATATTGTGCTTCCTGGTGAACATAACTTAGAAAACATTTTAGCTGCTGTACTTGCAGCAGTGTTAGCAGGTGTTTCTATTGATGCAGTCATTCATACACTAACAACATTCTCAGGTATCAAACACCGTCTGCAATATATTGGTTCGAATAAAACGAACAAATATTATAATGACTCGAAAGCAACGAATACTTTAGCAACGCAATTTGCGTTGAATTCATTCGAACAACCGATCATTTGGTTGTGCGGCGGGTTAGATCGCGGAAATGGATTTGATGAATTGATTCCATACATGAAGAATGTGCGTGCGATGTTGACCTTTGGTGAAACACAAGATAAGTTGACGAAGCTTGGTGAAAGCCAAGGCAAGTATGTGGTACGTGCAACAGATGTTAAAGACGCAGTGGAGAAAGTTCAAGATATTATTGAACCGAATGATGTGGTCTTATTATCACCAGCATGTGCAAGTTGGGATCAATACAATACTTTTGAAGAACGAGGAGATGTTTTCATCGACAGTTTTCGTTCACATCTCCCTTCGAAGTAGGAGGGTGATGATGGATGGCAGACAAAGTACGAAAAATTGATTCAGAGTACTTAAAAGAAAAACGCCGAAAACGCAGAGCAAAACAGCGGCGCGTTCAACTTATAATATTTGGAACACTCATAGCGTTAATTATTCTGATAGTATTGTATATGTTCACGCCAATTAGTAATATTGACCATGTAGAGGTTAAAGGCAACCATTATCTTTCTGATAAAGAAGCGAAACAAGCTTTGGATTTAAAGAGAGATACTAAAATCTACATGTTCGGCAAAGGGAAAGCCATCAACAAAATGAAAGAAAATCCTTTCGTTAAAGACGTACAGATCAAGAGAAAATTGCCGAATAATTTAGAGGTGAATGTTTCTGAGTATCAATTGGTCGGATTGTTAGAAGATAAGGGCAAATATCATCCAGTGCTTTCAAATGATCATATTTTAAAAGATTATAAAGGACAAGTACCGAATGATGCGCCAGTGATATCAGGTTTTAATGAATCACGACGCGATAAAATGATTCAAGCTTTATCGGAAATACCGGCAGAAATCAGACAATCGATTTCTGAAGTAGAATATGCGGATGATAAAGACAACCGCAATAAAATCAGATTGTATATGAAAGATGGCATTCAAGTCATCGGCAATATACGCACGATTGCGGATAAATTAAAATATTATCCTGAAATGGTCAGCGCACTAGAACGTGATGACTCTGGTGAACTGAAAAAATCAGGTTATATTGATTTATATGTCGGTGCTTCATTTATTCCATACAAATCTTCTTCATCAACATCATCAGACAGTAGTGTGAAATTGAAAGAAGGTACAGCAATGGAAGATAAAGCGAAAGATGAATTGCAGAATACTTTGAACAAAATTAATGACCAAATGAAAGACGATAAGACAACAAAAGATAATTCTCAGAAAGAAAGTAGTACAAATAATTAAAAAAGTCTTGAATATCATGTGTTTATAGTTCACAACCATAGAAACGTATTGTAAACTAACTATAGTGTATTTTTTAAAGAAATTGTCAGGAGGTGCCTATCTATGGAGGAACATTACTATGTAAGTGTAGATATTGGTTCATCTAGTGTAAAAACAATAGTAGGCGAAAAATTTCATAATGGAATTAATGTGATAGGTACAGGACAAACCTATACAAGCGGAATTAAGAATGGCTTGATCGATGATTTCGATTTAGCTAAACAAGCTGTTAAAGATACAATTAAGAAAGCTTCAATCGCGTCAGGCGTTGATATTAAAGAAGTATTCTTGAAATTGCCGATTGTCGCTACTGAAGTTTATGATGAAACCAATGAAATCGAATTTTATGAAGATACTGAAATAAACGGAAGACACATTGAAACTGTGTTAGAAGGCATCAGAGATAAAAACGACGTTGAAGAAACTGAAGTGGTGGATACATTCCCAATTCGTTTCATCGTAGATGGCGACAACGAAGTTTCTGATCCGAAAGAATTGATTGCAAGACATTCGTTAAAAGTTGAATCAGGTGTTATTGCGATTCAAAAATCAATTCTTGTCAACTTGATTAAATGTGTAGAAGCTTGCGGTGTGGATGTATTAGATGTTTATTCTGATGCATACAACTATGGCTCAATCTTGACGCCGACTGAGAAAGAGTTAGGCGCATGTGTGATTGACATTGGCCAAGATTTAACGCAAGTAGCATTCTTCGAACGCGGCGAGTTAGTTGACGCTGATTCATTCGAAATGGGCGGACGTGATATCACTGATGATGTTGCGCAAGGCCTTAACACATCTTATGCGACAGCAGAAAAAGTGAAACATCAATATGGTCATGCATTCTATAACTCAGCATCAGATCAAGATGTTTTCTCAGTTGAACAAATCGATAGTGATGAAGATGCACAATTCACGCAAAAAGATTTAGCAGATATTATCGAAGCACGTGTAGAAGAAATCTTCTTTAATGTCTTTGATTTACTGCAAGAATTAGGATTGACGAAAGTCAACGGCGGATTTGTGGTAACAGGCGGTTCAGCAAACTTGTTAGGTGTTCGTGAATTATTGCAAGATATGGTTAATGAGAAGGTAAGAATACATACACCTTCACAAATGGGAATCAGAAAACCTGAATTCTCATCTGCAATTTCAACGATTTCTAGCAGTATCACTTTTGATGAATTATTAGATTATGTTACAATTAGTAATCATGATAATGAAGAATTTGAAGAGGAAGTAATCGAGTCAGAACCTAAGCCGCATACTGAAAAAGCAAGCGGTTTCGACTGGTTCAAGAAAAAACAAGCTAAACCGACTCATGAAACACCTGCTTCAGGTGAATCAATTGAAACAGATGAAGTTTCTGAAACACCAGAAACACACAATACTAAGCAAGAAACTGATTATAACTCAGACCAATCTCATGAGAAACAAGAAGAAAGTAAATTTAAAAAATTATTGAAATCTCTATTTGATTGATTGCCCATTAAAACTAGGAGGAAATTTAAATGTTAGAATTTGAACAAGGATTTAATCATTTAGCGACGTTAAAAGTCATTGGTGTCGGCGGCGGAGGTAACAACGCTGTTAACCGAATGATTGACCACGGAATGAACAATGTTGAATTTATTTCAATCAACACTGACGGTCAAGCATTAAATTTATCTAAAGCTGAGTCCAGAATCCAAATCGGTGAAAAATTAACACGTGGTTTAGGTGCTGGCGCGAACCCAGAAATTGGTAAAAAAGCTGCAGAAGAATCTCGCGAGCAAATCGAAGACGCTATCCAAGGCGCTGATATGGTATTCGTAACTGCTGGTATGGGTGGCGGTACTGGTACAGGTGCTGCACCAGTTGTTGCTAAGATCGCGAAAGAAATGGGTGCATTAACAGTTGGTGTTGTAACTCGCCCATTCAGTTTCGAAGGACGTAAACGTCAAACTCAAGCTGCTGCAGGGGTAGAATCAATGAAAGCAGCTGTTGATACATTAATCGTAATTCCAAACGACCGCTTATTAGACATCGTTGACAAATCTACGCCAATGATGGAAGCGTTCAAAGAAGCGGATAACGTATTACGCCAAGGTGTACAAGGTATCTCAGACTTAATCGCAGTATCTGGTGAAGTAAACCTTGACTTTGCAGACGTTAAGACAATCATGTCTAACCAAGGTTCTGCATTAATGGGTATCGGTGTTTCTTCTGGTGAAAACCGTGCAGTTGAAGCAGCTAAAAAAGCTATTTCTTCTCCATTACTTGAAACATCAATCGTTGGTGCACAAGGTGTCCTAATGAACATTACAGGCGGAGAATCATTATCTTTATTCGAAGCGCAAGAAGCGGCTGACATTGTACAAGATGCAGCAGATGAAGATGTAAACATGATCTTCGGTACTGTTATCAACCCTGAATTACAAGATGAAATCGTAGTTACTGTAATTGCGACTGGTTTCGAAGACAAACCAGCTACTCATGCACGTAAACAATCTAATACAGGTTTCGGATCTAGCGCAACAAGCACAAGTGCTTCAAGCGACGAAGGTATCGGTCATGCGCCAAGATCTCATAGTTCTGAATCATCAAGCGAATCAAGAACACACACTACTAAAGAAGATGATATTCCAAGCTTCATCAGAAACAGAGAAGAAAGACGTTCAAGAAGAACTAGACGTTAATCTCTTTCTATAAAGTTTGCATTGAGCAATCAACCATAGTATCACGTAAGATTAGATGCAACAGGTCATCGAGTGGTCTAGTGAGAACAATAATCTAAAGTGTCATCAGATCGATTGATCTGATGACACTTTTTATATATTTGAATATAAGCGCAATTAGCTTTACTATTAAATTGACAACCTAGTTTAAAAGGCATCAATCTATAAATAGGAGAGATTATTATGCCAGAGAATTTTAGCAAACAACCACATTATTTAGAACATACGGGTGCGAAATCAGAAGGGATTACTTTAGGATTCACTACCAGAGAAGGTGGACAGAGTCCGTATCCAGAAAACGCGTTTAATATGGCATTATATATCGATGATGCTGCTGAAAATGTACATGCCCATCAACGTATCATTGCTGATGCCATTGGTTATGATAGAAAACAATGGATTTTCCCGATTCAAACACATGGCACAAATGTCGTTGAAGTGACATCAGATGACGCGAATACAAACATTGATACATTAACAGATGCTTTGCATGGAGTAGATGGTATGTACTCATATGATTCAGATGTATTATTAACGATGTGCTATGCCGATTGTGTACCTGTTTATTTCTATAGTCCAAAACATCATTTTATTGCATTAGCACATGCAGGTTGGAAAGGTACAGTTGGCCGTATTTCAGAAGAAATTTTAGAACATATCATTTTTGATTTGAAAGACCTGCAAGTTGTGATAGGTCCTGCGACTTCAAATAGTTATGAAATTAATGATGACATTAAAGCGCAATTTGAAGCCTTACCTGTTGATACATCAACATTTATTGACACACGTGGCGAAGATCGTCATGGCATCGATTTAAAAGAAGCGAATCGTCAATTACTCATCCAAGCAGGTGTACCGAGTGAAAATATTGACGTAACAGATTATGCGACTTCTGAGAATTTGGACTTATTCTTTTCATATAGGGTAGAAAAAAGTAAGACTGGCCGTATGTTGGCATTTATCGGACAGTAAGAAGTAAGGAGTAATTGGAATGAATGTGAAACAAAATCTAGAACAAATCAACGAACATATTACGAAAAGTCTTGAGAAAGTCCATCGTGACACCAGACCGAACGTGATTGCTGTAACAAAATATGTTACAATAGAGCGAGCTAAAGAAGCATATGATGCTGGCATCAGACATTTTGGGGAAAATCGTTTAGAAGGTTTCCAAGCTAAGCGAGAAGCATTGCCAGATGACGTGGTAATGCACTTTATCGGTACATTGCAATCACGTAAAGTCAAAGAAGTTATCGATGACATTGATTACTTACATGCATTAGACCGTAAAAGTTTAGCGAAAGAAATCAATAAACGCGCATCACATGTCGTTAAATGTTTTGTTCAAGTGAATGTTTCTGAAGAAGAAAGTAAACATGGTCTTGCTTTAGAAGAAGTAGATGCATTTATCGAATTACTTGAACAATATGAGAACATTCAAGTCGTGGGTCTGATGACAATGGCACCTTATACAGAAGATGAAGCAGAAATTAGACAGATTTTTGAAACATTAAGACATAAACGTGATGAAATTCAAGCAAAACAATTAGATTATGCGCCATGCACTGAATTATCTATGGGCATGAGTAATGATTATGAAATTGCTGCAGAAGAAGGCGCAACCTTCGTACGAATCGGTACTAAACTAGTAGGGAAAGAGGAGTGAGCCAATTGGCTTTAAAAGACCTATTTAACAATTTTTTTGTCATAGAAGAAGAAGAGGAAGTTGCTGATCGTCAGCAACCTACAAAAAATACTGCACAAGCTGAACCAGAACCTCAAACACAAGCTACTACAACAGCGCAGCAAACGCAATCAACAAACAATAATAATTATTATAATGAAAGACAGCGTGCAATTAAGACTGTCCCTAAACGTCAAACACAAAGCAATCGATTGCAGACGTCTTCCAATGAAAGGAAGTATCAAATGGCTAATCACACAAACAATGACCCTTCAAGAAATGTAGTCAATATGAACGCTGGGAACTTGCACGAAAGTTCAAAAATGTGTTTATTCGAGCCACGTGTCTTCTCAGATACGCAAGATATTGCGGATGAGTTGAAGAATAGACGTGCGACACTCGTCAATTTACAACGTATTGACAATGTTTCTGCGAAACGTATTATTGATTTCTTAAGCGGAACAGTATACGCAATCGGCGGAGACATCCAACGTGTCGGTAATGATATTTTCTTATGTACACCAGATAACGTAGAAGTAGCTGGCAGTATTACAGAAGATATTGATACGTCTGAATTTGATTATGAATGAGGTAACCAGCTATGAGTTTAGTTAATGTTTTAGCGCTCTTATTTAATGCGATAGAGATATTGTTGACAGTGTATTACTGGGGTATGATTTTATACTTCTTTATGTCATGGATACCGAATGCGCAAGGTTCTGCATTTGGACGTTTCCTACGTAAGATTTACGAACCGTTTTTAGCACCGTTTCGTAAAATTATCCCGCCAATCGGTATGATTGATATTTCAAGTTTAGCCGCTATCTTTGTGTTGATATTCTTCCAAAGAGGCTTACATGCGATCTTCGTGCTGATTCTGCAACAATTAGTTTAATAAATCATGAAAGGTATGCCGAATTTCATTGGAATTAGGCTGCCTTTTTCTTTTGTCAGGGGTGAATTCACATAGATATATATCAACACTTTAGAAGAGAAGAACAACCTATCATCACAATGTTGATGGATAAAGTACAACAAGCAGAACGCAATTATGCGCCGGTGTTAACACACTTTCTAGATCCAAGAGCACAATATATTTTAGAAGTCATCGTCAATAGTTTCGATGATTTACAGGTTTCATTTAATGGCGGCAGTCCATCTAGTGAACGTAAGCGTGCAGTGATTGCGCCAGATTACTTTGAACCGACTGAAGAAGATTTTGAGCTGGTGCTGTTTGATTTAGAGTATCCTGAAAAGTTTGCGTCAATTGATCATCGTAACGTGCTTGGAACGTTGATGTCACTCAGTATTGAACGCGATCAGCTCGGCGATATTATTGTAGGCGATAAAATTCAGTTTATTTTGACAAAGAATATTAAATCGTATATAATGTTGGAATTAAAGCGAATCAAGGGTGTGCCGGTCAAACTGCATGAAGTACCACTAGAAGATATGATACAATCAAAAGAGGATTGGACGCTCCATCAAGCAACGGTCAGCGCAATGCGCTTAGATGTTGTGTTGAAGGAAATGATTCGTAAATCACGTTCAATTGCGAAACAATATATTGAAAAGAAACGTATCAAAGTGAATCATACAATTATTGAACGTCCAGATTTCCAACTAGAACCTGGAGATTTGCTGTCGATACAAGGACATGGCCGTGCGAGAGTGACTGAAATCGGTCATAAAACAAAGAAAGACAAACTGCGCATAGTATATGAAACTTTATTCAAATAGTGTATGATTAAGGAGGACAATATAAGATGTCTTTTACACCGAATGAAATTAAAAACAAAGAATTTTCTAGAATTAAGAATGGCCTTGAACCCACTGAAGTCGCTGATTATTTAAGCCAACTCAGTCAAGAAATTGAACATTTAAAAGAACAGAAAAAACAACTTGAAACAGTTGTAGAAGAAAAAGAAAATAACTTAAAAGCGTACAAAGAAGTACAACAATCAGTAAGTGACGCTTTAGTTCAAGCACAATCAGCAAGCCAAGAAACAAAAATGGCTGCGACAAAAGAAGCAGAAGCGATTATTGCGAAAGCAAAAGCAGAAGCAGATCGTATTGTGAATGACGGTGTGGAAAAAGCAAGACGTTTATCTTTCCAAACAGAAGATATGAAACGTCAATCTAAGATTTTCCGTTCTCGTTTCCGCATGTTAGTGGAAGCTCAGTTAGATTTATTGAAGAATGATGATTGGGATTACTTATTAAACTATGACTTAGATGCACAACAAGTCACAGAAGAAAACTTCCAACATTTACATCAAAATGATGTGACTGAACAAGAGAAACAACAAGCGCAAGCACAACAAGCTGAAGCTCAAGAAGGCACACCAGCACAAAACGAAACAGATAAAGAACAAAAATAATAATTGAATTTTGTAAAACAGACGCGTAAGAATTAAGTGAACATATCAACATAACAGCGAGTTAGGGATGGTGCGAGCCTAATATATGTTTAATTCTTATATCACTGTTTTATCCAATCATATAGGTAAGAATGAAGAGAACTCTAAGTTGAGTTAATCAGGGTGGTACCGCGGTTAATCGTCCCTGTTAATTGAACTTAGAGTTCTTTTTTATATTTTAAGGAGTGAAAATTAATGAACTACAAAGAAACGCTATTGATGCCGAAAACAGACTTCCCAATGCGAGGGGGATTACCAAAGAAAGAACCAGAAATCCAAAAACAATGGGATGAACAAGATTTATACCATAAAATCTTAGAAAAAAATAAGGGAAATGAAACTTATATTTTACATGATGGCCCACCGTATGCGAACGGTAACTTACACATGGGACATGCCTTAAATAAAATTTTAAAAGACTTTATCGTACGTTATAAATCAATGCAAGGTTACTATTCACCTTATGTTCCTGGTTGGGATACGCATGGTTTACCAATTGAACAAGCATTAACGAAAAAAGGTGTTAAGCGTAAAGAAATGCCTGTATCTGAATTCCGTGAATTATGTAAGGAATTCGCTTTAGAACAAATCGATATTCAAAAGAAAGACTTCAAACGTTTAGGTGTGAATGGTGACTTCAACGATCCATACATCACATTAAAACCTGAATATGAAGCAGCACAAATCCGTTTATTCGGTGAAATGGCTGACCGTGGTTTAATCTATAAAGGTAAAAAACCAGTTTACTGGTCACCATCAAGTGAATCATCATTAGCTGAAGCGGAAATCGAATATCATGATAAACGTTCACCATCTATCTATGTGGCATTTGACGTTAAAGACGGCAAAGGTGTTGTAGATGAAGATGCGAAATTCATTATCTGGACAACTACACCTTGGACATTACCTTCAAACGTTGCGATTACAGTTCACCCAGAATTGAAATATGGTCAATATAAAGTGAATGGTGAAAAATATGTTGTAGGTACTGACTTAGTAGAAGAAGTTGCTGAAGCATTAGATTGGGATAAAGACGCAATCGAACTTGAAAAAACATTCACAGGTAAAGAATTAGAATATGTTGAAACACAACATCCATTTGTTGATCGTGTATCATTAGTTATCAACGGCTTACACGTTACAACTGACGCTGGTACTGGTGCGGTTCATACAGCACCTGGACACGGGGAAGATGACTATATTGTCGGACAAAAATATGGTTTACCTGTTATCAGCCCATTAGATGATAAAGGGGTCTTCACTGAAGAAGGCGGCCAATTCGAAGGTATGTTCTACGACAAAGCAAATAAAGCTGTCACAGACTTACTTAAAGAAAATGGTTCTTTATTAAAATTACAATTCATCACACATAGTTACCCACATGACTGGCGTACGAAAAAACCGGTTATCTTCCGTGCGACACCACAATGGTTCGCTTCAATCAGTAAAGTACGTCAAGATATCTTAGACGCAATTGAAGAAACACACTTCAAAGTCGACTGGGGTAAAACACGTATCTACAACATGATCCGTGACCGTG
Organism: Staphylococcus simulans; assembly: GCF_025561465.1. Lineage (NCBI taxonomy): Bacteria > Bacillati > Bacillota > Bacilli > Caryophanales > Staphylococcaceae > Staphylococcus > Staphylococcus simulans. Next base: position 1,781,892 of record NZ_CP095100.1, on the reverse strand, counting down.
GCGAATGGGTTATCTCACGTCAACGTGTTTGGGGTGTACCACTTCCAGTCTTCTACGCTGAAAATGGCGACATCATCATGGATAAAGAAGTCATCTATCATGTAGCGAACTTATTTGAAAAATATGGTTCAAATGTATGGTTCGACCGTGAAGCGAAAGACTTATTACCTGAAGGCTTCACACATCCAGGCAGTCCAAATGGTGAATTCACAAAAGAAGAAGACATCATGGACGTATGGTTCGACTCAGGTTCATCACACCGTGGTGTATTAGAAACACGTCCGGAATTGTCATTCCCAGCTGACCTTTACTTAGAAGGTAGTGACCAATATCGTGGTTGGTTCAACTCTTCTATCACAACTTCAGTTGCGACACGTGGCCAATCACCATATAAATTCTTACTTTCACATGGTTTCGTAATGGACGGAGAAGGTAAGAAAATGAGTAAATCATTAGGTAACGTTATCGTTCCTGATCAAATCGTAAAACAAAAAGGTGCAGATATCGCACGTCTATGGGTGAGCAGTGTAGACTACTTATCTGACGTACGTATTTCTGATGAAATCTTAAAACAAACTGCGGATGTTTACCGTAAAATCCGTAACACATTACGTTTCATGTTAGGTAATGTTAATGACTTTAATCCAAGTACAGATGCGTTGGATGAAGCGGACTTATTAGAAGTCGATCGTTATTTATTAAATCGTTTACGTGAATTCACAGCAAATATCATCAAACACTACGATAACTTCGACTACTTAAACATCTATCAAGAAGTTCAAAACTTCATCAACGTTGAATTAAGTAACTTCTACTTAGATTACGGTAAAGATATCTTGTATATCGAAAAACAAGATTCACCAAAACGTCGTAGTATGCAGACAGTACTTTACCAAATCTTAGTCGACATGACTAAATTATTAGCACCAATCTTAGCGCATACAGCTGAAGAAGTTTGGTCATATATCCCTCACGTAGAAGAAGAAAGTGTACATTTAGCAAATATGCCTAAAGTGGTTGAACCAGACACAGCATTACTTGAAAAATGGAACACATTCATGAAATTGCGTGACGATGTGAACCGTGCTTTAGAAAGTGCACGTAACGACAAAGTTATCGGTAAATCATTAGAAGCGAAAGTGATCATCGGAAGCAATGAACACTTCGATGCGACTAGCTTCTTAAAAGACTTTGAAAACTTACAACAATTATTCATCGTGTCACAAGTGGAAGTAGAAGATAAAGTTGAAGATGGTACTGAATACTATCACGGCGACATCAAAGTTGTTCACGCTGACGGTGAAAAATGTGAAAGATGCTGGAACTACAGCACTGAACTTGGTTCAGCAAACGGCTTAGATCACTTATGCCCACGTTGCCAAGCAGTTGTAGAAACTTTATAAGTCACACATTGTTAAAATAAAGATTAAAGTAAAAATGAAGCACTCTGACTAACCCTCAGAGTGCTTTTTTCAATGTATAGACTGTGAGCCAATCCTGAGTAATTGAGTCGAAAACTCGGTATAATGAGTAATACGCTTATGGAACGTCAATGAAAATAGACAGAAAGGAGCGACGGCATTGCGTCAATTAGGAGAAAAACATTACGTCAATGGTGTGACGTTAAATGTGAGAGATAAAGAAAACTTAAAACACTTTTATGAAGAGATATTAGGATTTAATGTGATTAATGAAACGTATACTTCTATTCAATATGAAGTAGGAGATTCAAAACATCGCATTACCTTACATCAAATAGATGATGGCAGAGAGCCATTAGTATCAGAAGCAGGATTATTTCATATCGGTATTCGCTTAGGTTCGCACGCGCATTTAGCGGATTTAATGGCACACTTAACGGAACATGAAATCCCGTTAAATGGTGCGGAACATAATGTCAGTACGTCATTATATTTTACAGACCCTGAAGGTAATGGCTTTGAATTTTATGCGGACCAACCGGAAGAAACCTGGGATTTTGATAAAGAGAATCGTGTGATTATGGATACAAGACATTTATATGCCTCTAAACTAATGAACTTACGTTCACGTGATGGATGGCAAGGTATTCCAGATGACAGTATGATTGGTAATTTACATTTGAAGACGGTACGTATTTCTGAAGTGAAAGATTATTACTTAGCACACTTTGGATTAGAAGAATCTTCTTTTGTGAATAAATCATCACTCTTTATGTCATCAAACGGTTATCATCATACTTTAGCTGTCAATCATTGGATGTCTAGTATGCAGCGGATGGAAAATGATGATACGTATGGTTTAACATTAGTAGATTTCCATTATCCAGAGACGACACATACTTGGCTAAAAGGACCGGACGGTATCGCATTTCGATTTAATTATCTAGGAGTTTGATAATCATTGAAAAAACTAATTTCAGCAGGTGTTATGTTGGTCGTCCTTGGTGGAGCAACATATGTGGCAGTCGACCATCAAGATGAGATTGAACATTATATAGAACAGATGAAACCTGATCCTATGGCAATTAATCCGTACGATGATGGAGAATGTACGGATTATGTGTTTGAGAAAGTCAAAGATGACGGTAATATGATTGGTAAAAGTTGGGGAGATGCGAAGTACTGGGCAGACAAAGCTGAAGAAGCGGGTTACACAGTGAATCAACAACCTAAAGCTTCATCACTCTTACAATCATCAAGAGGTGAAGAAGGTCATGTCGCATACATTGAACATGTGAATGACGATGGTTCATTATATGTGACTGAAATGAATTACGTTGCGCCTCATAAAGTGACTTCACGTACGATTCAACCACAACAAGTTCAAAATTATCATTATATTCATCCAAAAGAGAATCCAAAGACACAAGATACTAAAGAAGCTTAATTGATAATTTTAGTATCTGTTCTACTGGCAATTTGTTATAATATACAATGTTGTTATGAAGAAGTGAAAGGTCAGTATGCATCATTGTGGTGACACAATAGATTATCTGGCTGCTTCAAGGAGGAAGACATGAGAAAATCATATTTCATCGGTGCCACGTTATTTGTGACCTTAGCGGTACTGATTTTAGATCAATTTACTAAAGCATATATTGTTAAAACAATGTCAGTAGGTGACTCATATTCAGTCATTCCAGGATTTTTAAACATTACCTCTCACCGTAATACAGGCGCTGCTTGGGGAATACTCAGCGGCAAAATGGGCTTTTTCTTTTTAGTTACGATTATTGTATTAGGGTTACTTACTTATTTCTACGTTAAAGAAGCAAGAGGTCATTTCTGGATGCAGATGGCAATCAGTTTATTATTTGCTGGTGCATTAGGTAATTTCATCGATCGTATGAAAAATGGTGAAGTGGTCGATTTTATTGATACGTATATTTTCGGTTATGATTTCCCAATTTTTAATGTTGCGGATTCTAGTTTGACTGTCGGTGTCATTTTAATTTTGATTTTGTTGTTGTTTGATTCGAAGAAAAATAAAGTGAAGTAAAGGAGTGTTGAAATGACTCAATTTGATTTTAAGATTACAGAAGATGAACACGTTGGTCAACGTATAGATAAATTCTTGCCTGAACAAAACTCTGATTGGTCACGTAGCCAAATCCAAGATTGGATTAAAGAAGGCTTAGTTGAAGTGAATCAAAAAGTTGTGAAGGCGAATTATAAAATGAAGAAGAATGATCAAGTTCAAGTGACGGAGAAGGAGACGGTTGAAGCGGATATTCAACCTGAAAATTTGGACTTAGACATTTATTATGAAGATGAAGATGTGGCAATTGTTTATAAACCTAAAGGTATGGTTGTGCATCCATCACCAGGTCATTACAGTGGGACACTTGTAAATGGCTTAATGTACCAAATCAAAGATTTAAGTGGTATTAATGGTGAAATCAGACCTGGTATTGTCCACCGTATCGATAAAGATACGTCAGGTTTATTAATGGTTGCGAAAAACGATATTGCGCATAGAGGTTTAGTGGAACAGTTAATGGACAAAACTGTAACGCGTAAATATACGGCATTAGTTCATGGTAATATTCCACATGACTACGGTACAATCGATGCGCCAATCGGCCGTAATAAAGTAGACCGTCAAGCTATGGATGTTGTCGATGACGGTAAAGATGCGATTACACACTTTAATGTGTTAGAACACTTTAACAACTACACATTAGTAGAATGTGAACTTGAAACAGGACGTACACACCAAATTCGTGTACATATGAAATACATCGGTTATCCATTAGTCGGAGATCCAAAATACGGACCGAAAAAAACAATGGACATTGGTGGTCAAGCCTTACACGCAGGAGTCATCGGCTTCACACATCCAGTAACTGGTGAATACATCGAAAGAAAAGCACCTCTTCCAGATTACTTTGAGGAAATCCTTGAAGATATTCGTACAAGAGATGCGTAAATAAAAGTAAACTTAATATCTAATAGAAAATCCCTTGAAATGAAAGTGTTCGTTTCAAGGGATTTTTTGCATAAAAAAAGTCTTACTGACACAGTAAGACGTTAGCATTTAAGCTACATTTTCGCTTTAAGCTTGTTTTAACTTATTTATGATCTTTTAGAATGAAGTAAACTTCTATTACATCTTAACATAGGACTTTATAAAATAAAAGAATTTTGAGATAATTTATATAAATTATTACGACAACAGGTGATGACATGAAGAAAACAAACCCATATATTCTTAGCTTAGACATTGGAACAGCAAGTATTGGTTATGCTTGTATGGATTTAGATTTTAATATTTTAAAATACCATGATAAAGATGCGATAGGTGTGCTTACATTTGAAGGTGCAGATACAGCAGCTGAAAGGCGTGGATTTAGAACAAGTAGAAGACGTAAAAATAGAAGAATAAAACGTCTTGGATTATTACAGGAAGTTTTAGCACCATTAGTAAAGAATCCTAATTATTACCAATTATTAAACTTGCATAAATGGAAAAATTCAAATGAGGATTTTAAACATCGCAGTTTATCTGAAGTCTTAAAAACTTTAGGGAAGAACCCTAAAACTTATCCTACGATTTATCATTTACAACAAGACATTCAGAACCATCCCGAAAAGAAATTTGAACCAGAATTAATTTTTTTTAGCGCTTTACCACTTAGTTAAGTACCGTGGCCATTTCTTATTTAATAATTTAAGTTTTGATAAAGGGAAAACTGTTGATAATGAAGCACAACTATCAGAGCTGTTAGAACAATATCAAAGTATTAATCTATATGAAGACTCTATTTCCAATAAAGATATTAAAGTGATTGTCAATACTTTAAAAGATGATCAGTTAACAAGAAATGATAAATCTAAAGAATTAAAGAGAAATGTGTCAAAAACTCATGCAGAGCTATTTAAAATGTTAGTTGGCCTTAAATTTAAGCAAAGTATTTTATTTGAAAATATGGAAAATGCAGAAGATATAAAAGAAAGTGCTACAGGTAGTGATGCAATTTCGTTATCTGATGATTATTATGAAAATTTATCAGAGTTTCTTACAGATGAACAACTGAATTTTATTGAGTCGGCTAATACGTTCTTTATGGGCATTATGTTAGACAGAATATTAAAAGGTGCAACAAGTATCTCTGCAGCCAAAGTGAGAGATTATAAGATTTTCAAAAATCAATTGAAGTTAATTAAAGATATCGTTTATCAAAATAAGTATGATAAATATCATGAGTTTTTCGTGACAAGTAAAGAAGATATGAGGGCATATCAAGAAAACCCTGATGCGAAAACGTTCGGGAAGCTATCTAAGTTTGATCAATATCTCATTCATCCTAAAGATCAGTATGCGAAATTGATGAAGGACTTAAAAGGGATAGTGCCTAAAGAATATACTAAGGTTTTAAATTTAATAGATGAACAAAAGTTCTTAGTGGTCCAAAATACGACGGATAATGCGAGTATACCGTATCAAAATAATGTGTTTGAAGCGGAAAATATACTTAGAAATCAACAAAAATATTATCCTGAAATTACTGAAGAGATGATTGGTAAAGTTATCAATTTAATTTCATTTAGAATTCCATATTATGTAGGTCCGCTCACTAATAAAAATGGACAATCTGATTTTGCATGGATGATTCGTAAATCAGATGAACAAACTTTACCATGGAACTTTGACAAAGTTATTGATAAATCTAAGAGTGCTGAAAAATTCATCAGACGTATGACAAGTAAGTGCACTTATTTGTTAGAAGAAGATGTATTACCAAAACACAGTCTGTTATACCAAGAGATGGAAGTACTCAATGAACTTAATAATGTGCAACTTAGAGGAGAAAATGAACCTAAGCATAGAATCCATAGACTTGATCCTAAAGTTAAACAATTTATTTATCATAATCTGTTCCAAAAGAAAAAGAATGTCACGCATAAAGATTTAATCACTTTACTACAAAACTCTGAACATAGAAATACTTTAAACAAAACAAGTGGTCAAAAATTAAAAGTGTTTGGTACGCAAAATGATTCTAAATTTGCGTCAAAACTCTCTACTTATAATGATATGAAAGCTATTTTTGGTTCTGTTGAAAACAAAAGACAGATGATTGAAGAGTTAGTTTTATGGATTACAATCTTTGAAGATAAAGCGATATTGAAACAGAAAATTGGTGAAAAGTATCCAAATATTACTGAGAAACAACTTAATCAAATTGTTAAACTGAATTATTCTGGATGGGGAAGACTAAGTGAAAAATTACTAACTAAAGAAGTGAATGGTCGTTCTTTAATAGATTTGATGTATAGTACAGAAAATAACTTTATGGAAATTATCACAGATAAAACATTAGGATTTGATTGTTTCATTAAAAATAGTAATAAGGTAAAAAATGCTAAAATTTCTTATAAAGATGTTGCTGAATTAAGAACTTCTCCTGCACTTAAAAAGGGCATTTGGAACGCGATAAAAATGGTAAGAGAAATTAGCAATTTATTTGGTGCACCAGAGAAAATTATTATTGAATTTGCGACAGAAGATCAAGCAAAAGGTAAACGCCAAAAGTCACGTAGCGAACTTTGGGATGATTTGGTTAAAAAGAATAACCTAAAACGAAATAAAGAGTTCGAAGGTTTGTTTGAAGAACTAAAAGCTTATCCTGATTTAGATTTTTCTAATCCTAAATTATGGCTTTATATTCATCAAAACGGTAAATGTATGTATACCAAGAAGCCGATAGATTTAGAAAGATTAATGTCAGATACGAATAATCAACTCTATGAAATAGATCATATTTTACCGAGAACATTTGTAAAGGACGATAGTATTAACAATAAAGTTCTTGTTATACAAAGCGCTAACCAGAAAAAATCAGGCGATAAAATGCCGCTAGAAATTTTTGATAATCATGTACTTGTTTCATTTTGGAAGATGCTATATGAAAATGACCTAATTAGCAGTAGTAAGCTTTCAAAATTAATGAAGAAAGAATTTAATGATTTGGATAAAGAAGGTTTTATTCAAAGACAACTTGTTGAAACAAGACAGATTATTTCTCATGTAAGTGACTTCTTAACAGAAGAATATCCATCAACAACTGTAGTGCCTATGAAAGCAAACGTCGTTTCTGAATTAAGACGTAAATTTGATATACCTAAAATTCGTCAACTTAACGATTGGCATCATGCGGTAGATGCGTATTTAAATGGTTTCGTATATCAAGCTGCTCGTGTCTTTTATCCTAAAGTTAATCTATTTGAATTTAACTTCAAGTGGGAAAAAGTGCGTGAAAAATGGAGACAATTGGGTGAATTCACTGAGAATAATAAGAAAAGAGAATTCTTCCTGTTTAAGCGTATGGAAAACTATGTTAATGAACATGGGGAAGGTATGATTTCTAAATTGATATTTGACTTAGATAATTTTAAGTTCAATTATTCAAGGAAAGTAGAAAGCACAGAAAGTGCATTCTATAAACAAAGTGCTTTTTCTCCTAAAAATACGACTGCACAGTATGACTCGGATAAAAGTAAAACAGCTGTTTATAAAGAAATGAAAAATAAACGTGGTATTGTAGTTAGCTACATTTATGTCAAAAAAGATCAGGAGTTAATAGGTTACGGCGTATTTAATGAAACGGTATTTGAATATGTAAATAATGCTGATGTAGATATGAATACACGTGCATTGAAAATTGTTCGAAAAGCATTTCCTAAATTAGACATTAAAAAAGTACAATATCTATTTAGTATTAATAAGGGCGATACACTTCTTGTCAATGGACATCCATTCTTATTTGTTTCTGCATATGAACGCATTAATGGTAAACAATTAGAGTTTGATATCGCAATGCAACGTAAAATAAAACAGGCATTAAGTCCATATAATAATATGACAGAACAAGAAAAAGTAGAGTTTTATAATCAGTTTGCAGAAAAAGTTATTGAAGAGTTCAGAAATAGTATTGGATTACAATCTAGAGATAGAAAGGTTAACTTAATAAAAAATCTGTTTAACAAAACAGAAAAGTCTAACGACTCAATGACTCAATCTATATTAGAAGTTTTGAAGATGACTAAAGTCTCAGCTGAGAGATCAAAAGAATTAAAGATACGATGGAATGGACAAACGCCAAACACATTTATAGATACTAAAAATAATGCTGAAATACAATATAAATCCATTACTGGTTTAAAAACAACTAAACCTAAATCTATTTTCAAATTAGCGGAGTCTAAAAATGAGCTTTAGGACTGTCATAATTACTAAAGAATCAAAGTTGTCCTTGAGAATGAATCATTTAATAGTAAAAGCTGATGAATTGTATAAAATTCCACTCCAAGAAATTCTATGCTTGGTGATAGAAAATCCAAGCGTTTCTATTACTGGACATTTATTAAATGCCTTGTCTGAAAATAAGATTATTACGCTTTTATGCGATAAAAAACATTTACCTTCATCGTTTGTGGTGCCAATTTATGGGCATCACAAACAATCTAGGCATATTGCTAAACAATTGAACTGGAATAAGGAATATAAATCATTACTTTGGCAGAGGATTATAAAAAATAAAATTGCTAAACAAAAACAAGTGATTCAATATTTTTATAGAAATATTGATACCTCATTCTTTGATAACTGTGTTCATGAAACCAAATTAAATGATAGTACAAATAGAGAGGGACTAGCCGCAAAGTCTTATTTCAATATTATTTTAGATTCAGGTGTATCCAGAAATTCAGATGAATTTGTGAATGCAGGACTGGATTATGGCTATCAAGTATTATTAGCTGTATTTGTGCGAACTATTGTTAGTAAAGGTTATTTAACTGAGATAGGGATAAAACATAAAAATGAATTTAACCCTTTTAACTTAGCGTGTGATTTTATGGAAGTATTTAGACCGTTGGTAGATTTTTTGGTTCTACAAAATGTGTACGATAAATTTGAAAAAGAGGAAAAAAGAGCGATTTTAAACATGTTTAATGAGAAAGTTAAGTTAAACAAAAAGAATTACTTTTTAGTTAATGCGATTGAAATTTATTTGGATGGAATTTTTAAATTCTTGGAAAGTGGAGATATCAACTTTATTAAGATGCCTGTTTTTAACTTCTAAAAATTGGGTGTTTGAAAGGAGTATTATGAGATTCTTGAGACTTTTTATTATGTTTGATTTACCTGTTGAGACTTCGAGAGAACGACGTGAATATAGAAAGTTTGTTAAATTTTTGTTGAATGAAGGATATGTCAGAAGCCAATATTCAATTTATTGTAAATTGATATTAAATAGAGGTACATTAAACCATCAAATAAGTAAGCTTAAACAAAACTTACCTGCGCATGGAATTGTGCAATCGTTAATTGTCACTGAAAAACAATTTTCAGACATGACCTATCTAGTTGGCGAACCTAGAACGAAATATGATGTAAATACAACAGAAAGAATTCTTGAATTATGAAATTAGTTGGAGAATTTAATAAACCGATTGAAATAGCAAAGCAAAGATTAAATGTGATTTCTTTTCAGAATACTAGTAAATTGAATGCTTTAACTGAGGGACTTATAAAGTATAGTCAGTCTAAATCTAAAAATTATGATGAAAACGTTAGACTTGTAGCAGATGATTATCAAACAATATTACCTAATAAAGTAAACTTAATTATTGTTCCGTGCGGTGATATAAACCTCTTTGATAGTAAAATATTCAAAGAAGCATTATATCATCGTTTCGAACAACAAATTTTTAACGAAGAAACGACTAATTTATTATATAATAAGGTAGAGTCAACGATAGAAAGTTTCTTAAACTCATTAGAAATAAAGAATGAAAGTTATCAAGTTGACTTTCAATCCTCTAATATTGTTTTGAAAAAGTTGCTTGGCATGTTTAAACCAGATTTTCATAATGATTTAGAAGATTTAAATGCGATAGAGCAACGCAAATTATTTATAGACACATTAACATCAACAGAAAAAGAAAATGTGCTGGTTTTGTTATTCCCTGAAGCTCATTTAGGGCTTTCGGATATGAAGGCATTTAATAAATATCTGCAGACTCTAAATATGTTTAGTATTATTGTTACGAGCCATCCTTATTTTATTATAGAGTCTGATACATTAGCGCATATTAAAATGAATGGAGAGCCGGTGAATACTAAACAAATAAGAGAAGAGTTATTGTTGTTTAAAGAAAAAGAATCAATAACTGATTTGGATAAGACAAGCAAAATGATAGCTTATCATGAATTTTGCCAACATCCATATCTTGATGATGAGTTCTTCATTCAATTTATGAACAAATATTAGTTTACTGTCATTATAAAGGTCTCTAAAGTCTTGATTTCTCGTTGTTTGAGGTTTTAGAATTGTGATCTTTTAGAATGAAGTAAAACAAGTGACGAAGACTTTGAACGTGTAATGAAGTTTTAGAATTGTGATCTTTTAGAATGAAGTAAAACCATGCCATCCATTAATCGTTTCATCAATGTGTTTTAGAATTGTGATCTTTTAGAATGAAGTAAAACGTAATCTTGATTTTTGCTTTGTTGTCTGACGTTTTAGAATTGTGATCTTTTAGAATGAATTGACCATGGAGATTAACTTAACTATTTATCGTGCTTGTTTGAATGGAGAAATCTTTATATTTGTTTTGGAAATGTCTTTGACTTTTCATCTATCTGTGTTAAACTTAGTACAGTTTAATAAAGAAATCGTAAGTCTTTAATTGAGAGTACAGAGATGCTCCGAAGGCAGATAATTTACATGTTGAAACTAGAGAAAGTAACTAAGTAAACACTTTATTAAGAGGTAATTTTGTATGAACACGCAATTCACCAACCCTGATTGCCATACAAATTTAGTAAAGTAACCGACAAAACAGTTACTGATTTAAATAGTTGAGATAGTAAATCTCGCATGTTCTTCGTGTCCCGTGTCTCTCAATTGAGATACGGGATTTTTTTATGGAAAGGTGAGTGCGGGAATGACAGAGCGTATTGTATTAGATGATGCAGGCATGCAGCGGACTTTAACACGTATCGCACATGAAATTCTAGAGTATAACAAAGGTACTGAAAATCTTGTGTTGCTTGGTGTGAAAACACGCGGAGAATTTTTAGCGAAACGTATTCAAACGAAAATTCAACAAATTGAAGACGTAAGTGTTCCTACAGGAACATTAGACATCACGCAATTCAGAGATGACTTAGAGTTACCGACACCTAAAATGTCTGAGAAGTCTTATGTCATTGATGTAGACCTTAAAGACAAAGTCGTTATCATCATTGATGATGTGCTTTATACAGGTCGAACTGTACGTGCGTCACTCGATGCAATCTTACTACATTCTCGGCCACAAAAAATCGGGTTAGCAACATTAGTGGATCGCGGACACCGCGAATTACCAATACGCGCTGACTTCGTAGGTAAAAATATTCCAACTGCGAAAGACGAAGAAGTTTTAGTCTATGTAGACGAAACAGATGGTCGCAACGCAGTTATAATTGAATAGCTTACCCTTTTAAATCAGTACGAGAGACTGACAAAGGGTTAGATAAGAACTGTTGTCAACTTACAATGCTAGCACGAGAGGCTACAAATCTTGTAAGAAACAACTTCTAAAGAGGTACACGTGTATCTCAAACAGACAACACCTTCTTATCTTTCCCCCACAATGTCTCTTTGCACGCTGATTGCTGTAAAGAGATTTTTTTATGAAAGGAAGAAAGAGAAATGGAAAATGAACAAATGTTTGAGCGAACGGTGAAACCCGTACTAGATGTCAATGAAAAGCCGAAAGCAGGCCAATGGGCCTTCCTCAGCTTACAACATCTATTCGCGATGTTCGGAGCAACAGTCTTAGTACCATTCCTAACAGGCTTGCCAATTTCAGCAGCATTGCTTGCATCAGGAATCGGGACATTGCTTTATATCTTAATTACAAAATCAATGATTCCAGCATACTTAGGCTCAAGCTTCGCCTTCATCACACCGATTATTACAGGATTAAGTACACACAGCTTAGGAGACATGCTTGTGGCACTTTTCATGAGTGGTGTGATGTATGTCATCATCGGAATCTTAATCAAATTAAGCGGAATCGGTTGGCTTATGCATTTGTTACCGCCCGTTGTAGTAGGACCAGTCATCATGGTTATCGGATTAAGTCTTGCGCCGACAGCTGCCAACATGGCAATGTTTGAAAACACTGCAGACATGAAAGGTTACAACGTTACTTACTTGATTGTCGCAATGATCACGTTAATCACAACATTAGTTGTTCAAGGCTACATGAAAGGGTTCTTCTCGCTGATTCCAGTCTTAATCGGAATCATTGTAGGATACATCGCAGGCATCATCTTCGGCATCGTAGATTTCAAACCAGTGATGAAAGCATCATGGTTCGACTGGCCGCACATCTATGTACCATTTGTAGATTATCATCCAAGCTTCCACTTCGGACTGGTGCTCTTAATGGTTCCGATTGTATTCGTCACAGTCAGTGAGCACATTGGACATCAAATGGTCATCAACAAGATTGTCGGCAGAAACTTCTTCGAGAAACCAGGTCTTCACAGATCAATTATCGGAGACGGTGTATCTACAATGTTTGCAAGTATTATCGGCGGACCGCCAAGTACAACATACGGTGAAAACATCGGCGTACTTGCGATAACAAAGATTTACAGTATCTACGTTATCGGCGGTGCAGCAGTCATTGCGATTATCCTGGCATTTGTAGGTAAGTTCACAGCATTGATTTCATCAATCCCAACACCAGTTATGGGTGGGGTATCCATTCTCTTATTCGGTATCATCGCTTCAAGCGGCTTAAGAATGCTGGTTGAAAGCAAGGTAGATTTTTCGGAAAACCGTAACTTAGTAATCGCGTCAGTTATTCTTGTGGTGGGTATCGGAAACTTAATGTTCGATATTCACGGCGTCAAAGTTGAAGGTATGGCACTTGCAGCACTTTCAGGTATCGTATTGAACCTAATTTTACCTAAAGTAAAACCGGAAACATCAAATAAATAAACTTTATCCAATTCTTAGGGGGAATTAACAATGAAACAATTAGTATCTATGGAACATTTATCAAATGAAGAAATCTATTCACTTATCGAAACAGCAATCGAATATAAACAAGGTAAGAAAGTTCATAAATTAAATGACACATACGTAGCAAACTTATTTTTCGAAAACTCAACACGCACAAAATGCAGCTTCGAAATGGCAGAACGTCGCTTAGGTATGCAAGAAATTCCATTTGAAACTAGTACTTCATCTGTTAAAAAAGGTGAGTCATTATATGACACATGCAAAACTTTAGAAAGCATCGGTGTAGACGCATTAGTTATCCGTCACCCACAAAATGATTACTACAAAGAATTAGAGGGATTAAACATCCCAGTCATTAATGGCGGAGACGGCAGTGGTCAACACCCAACACAAAGCTTACTTGACATCATGACAATCTATGAAGAATACAAAAAATTCAAAGGCTTAAACGTGTTAATCTGCGGAGATATTAAAAACTCACGTGTAGCACGCAGCAACTACCAAGCACTTACATCTTTAGGTGCTAACGTTAAATTCGCAGCACCAGATGAATGGGTTGACGATACTCTAGATGCACCTTATGTCAAAATTGATGATGTCATCGAAGAAACGGATATTGTGATGTTATTACGTGTACAACACGAAAGACATGACGGAGAATTAAACTTTGATCCACATGAATACCATGAAAAATACGGTTTAACAAAAGAAAGATACAACCGCATGAAACCAAATGCAATTGTAATGCACCCAGCACCAGTGAACAGAGGCGTTGAAATTGATACAGAATTAGTAGAAGCGCCAAAAGCACGTATCTTCAAACAAATGAAAAACGGCATGTTCTTACGTATGTCAGTCATCAGCCATATTATTGCGGAACAACAGAAAGGGGTTCTTATCGATGTTGCTAATTAAGAATGCAAAAGTATTAAAAGACGGGAAATTAACAGAGGCTTCTATCTTAGTAGAAGACGACAAAGTAAAAGAAATCGCACCAGAAATCACAGTAGGTTCAGAAGTTGAAGTGATCGACGCAAAAGGTCACTTCGCAGCACCTGGCTTAGTTGATGTACACGTACATTTAAGAGAACCAGGCGGAGAACATAAAGAAACAATTGAAACAGGTACAAAAGCAGCAGCACGCGGTGGATTCACAACAGTTTGCCCAATGCCGAATACTCGCCCAGTACCAGATACAGTTGAACATTTAGAAAAACTCAACAAATTAATTGAAGATAACGCACGTGTTCGTGTATTACCATACGCTTCAATTACAATCAGACAAGCAGGCAGCGAATTAGTTGATTTCAAAGGATTAGCTGAGCACGGCGCATTTGCGTTCACAGATGACGGTGTAGGGGTACAAACAGCCGGCACAATGTATGAAGCAATGCAACAAGCAGCCAAATTAAACAAAGCAGTAGTTGCACACTGTGAAGATAACAGTTTAATCTACGGCGGCGCTATGCACGAGGGGAAACGCAGTAAAGAATTAGGTATTCCGGGTATTCCAAACATTTGTGAAGCTGTACAAATCGCACGTGACGTATTATTAGCTGAAGCAGCAGATTGTCACTACCACGTATGTCACGTTTCAACAAAAGAAAGTGTACGTGCTATCCGTGATGCGAAAGCAGCAGGTATCAAAGTCACTGCTGAAGTGACACCGCACCACTTATTAATGACAGAAGACGATGTCCCTGGTGACAACGCAATGTACAAAATGAATCCTCCTTTAAGAAGTAAAGAAGACAGAGATGCACTGATTGAAGGATTGTTAGACGGCACAATTGATTGTATCGCAACTGACCATGCACCACATGCAGCTGACGAAAAAGCACAACCAATGACAAAAGCACCATTCGGTATTGTCGGCAGTGAAACAGCATTCCCATTACTTTACACACACTTTGTAAAAAATGGAGATTGGTCATTACAACAATTAGTTGACTACTTAACAATTAAACCTGCACAGATCTTTGACTTGCCATACGGCATCCTAGAAGAAGGCAAAACAGCAGACTTAACATTAATCGATTTAGAAGAAGAGAGAGA
The DNA here is from genome assembly GCF_025561465.1 of Staphylococcus simulans. Classification (NCBI taxonomy): domain Bacteria; kingdom Bacillati; phylum Bacillota; class Bacilli; order Caryophanales; family Staphylococcaceae; genus Staphylococcus; species Staphylococcus simulans. The sequence continues at coordinate 1,766,327 of NZ_CP095100.1, read as the reverse complement.
AATCAAAGCAGAAGATTTCCATTCAAAAGCAAGCAACACACCATTCATCGGTTATAAAGTATACGGCAACCCTGTATTAACAATGGTAGCTGGAGAAGTGGCATTCAAGGAGGAATAAACAACAATGTTAGAAAAACGATATCTTGTATTTGAAGATGGTTCAATTTATGAAGGAAGAAAGCTGGGATCAGACAATCTGACTAAAGGTGAGATTGTCTTCAACACAGCAATGACGGGTTATCAAGAAACAATTTCTGACCCGTCTTACACAGGTCAAATCATTACATTCACTTATCCTTTAATCGGAAATTACGGTATTAACAGAGATGATTTTGAATCGTTAGTACCGACATTAAGTGGTGTAGTCGTAAAAGAAGCGAGTACACATCCTAGCAACTTCCGTCAACAAAAGACTTTCAACGATGTATTAGTTCAATATGATATTCCAGGTATTTCTGGTGTAGATACACGTAGTATCACACGTAAAATACGTGAACACGGAGTACTTAAAGCAGGTTTTACAGACCACGCTGAAGATATTCCAACATTCATAGAAGAACTTAAACAATTTGAACTCTCTCGTGATGAAGTACCGATGGTATCGACGAAAACACCTTATGTATCAACTGGTTCAGACTTAAGCGTCGTATTGGTAGACTTCGGAAAGAAACAAAATATCGTTAGAGAACTTAACGCACGCGGTTGTAATGTAACTGTCGTGCCATACAATACACCAGCTGAAATTATTCTTGGCATGTCACCTGACGGTGTCATGTTATCAAATGGCCCAGGAGACCCTGAAGATGTACCAGAAGCTGTGGAAATGATTCAAGGTATCTTAGGAAAAATTCCATTCTTCGGTATTTGTTTAGGTCACCAGCTATTTGCATTATCACAAGGTGCCGAAGCTTTCAAAATGAAGTTTGGTCACCGTGGTGCAAACCATCCAGTTAAAGACTTATCAACAGGAAAAATTGCTTTAACAAGTCAAAACCATGGTTACGCAATTGATGAAGCTTCAGTTGCACACACAGATTTAGAAGTCACACATATTGCCTTAAATGACGGCACAGTGGAAGGATTAAAACATAAAACGCTTCCTGCTTTTTCAGTACAATATCATCCAGAAGCATGCCCAGGACCTACTGATTCAAATTACTTATTCGATCAATTCATTGATATGATGAAAGAATTCAAAGCGAAGGAGCGTACAGTCAATGCCTAGAAATAATGACATCAAAACCATTTTAGTGATTGGTTCAGGACCTATCATCATCGGCCAAGCTGCAGAGTTTGATTATGCCGGTACACAAGCATGTTTAGCCTTAAAAGAAGAAGGTTACCGCGTTATCTTAGTCAATTCAAACCCAGCAACAATTATGACTGACAAAGAAATTGCAGATAAAGTTTATATCGAACCTTTAACACACGACTTTATCGCACGTATCATCCGTAAAGAACAACCTGATGCACTCTTACCAACACTTGGTGGACAAACAGGTTTGAACATGGCCATTCAACTTCATGACAGCGGTGTTTTAGAAGCGAACAATGTACGTTTATTAGGAACAAAATTAAGCTCAATTCAACAAGCAGAAGACCGTGAGTTATTTAGAAGTTTGATGAATGACTTAGATGTACCTGTTCCTGAAAGTGACATCGTCCACACCGTAGAACAAGCTTTTGCGTTTAAAGAACAAGTGGGATATCCATTAATCGTCCGCCCAGCATTTACAATGGGTGGTACAGGCGGCGGTATTTGTCATAACGACGAAGAATTAAAAGAAGTTGTGACAAACGGCTTGCATTATAGCCCAGCTACACAATGTTTGATTGAAAAATCTATCGCAGGATTTAAAGAAATTGAATATGAAGTAATGCGTGATAAAAACGATAACGCCATTGTGGTTTGTAATATGGAAAATATCGACCCAGTTGGTATCCATACAGGTGACTCTATCGTTGTTGCGCCAAGTCAAACTTTGACAGATGTTGAATATCAAATGTTACGTGACGTATCATTAAAAGTTATTCGTGCTTTAGGTATCGAAGGTGGTTGTAACGTACAATTAGCACTTGATCCATATTCAATGAATTACTATATCATTGAAGTTAATCCACGTGTATCACGTTCATCAGCCTTAGCATCAAAAGCAACAGGTTATCCGATTGCGAAATTAGCAGCTAAAATTGCGGTTGGTTTAACATTGGATGAAATGTTAAATCCTGTCACAGGCACATCTTATGCGGCATTTGAACCAGCTTTAGACTATGTGATTTCTAAAATTCCACGTTTCCCATTTGATAAATTTGAAAAAGGTGAACGTGTACTTGGAACACAAATGAAAGCAACAGGTGAAGTTATGGCTATCGGCCGTACGTATGAAGAATCATTATTAAAAGCCATTCGTTCATTAGAATATGGTGTCCATCATCTAGGATTACCGAATGGAGAAAGTTACGATTTAGACTACATAAAAGAACGTATCTTACAACAAGATGATGAACGTCTTTTCTTCATCGGTGAAGCGATTCGACGTGGTACAACACTCGAAGAAATTCACGAGATGACTAAAATCGATTACTTCTTCCTTAACAAATTCCAACATATTATCGATATCGAACGTGAATTAAAAGCACATAAAGGTGATATCGAATATCTTAAATATGCGAAAGACTATGGTTTCAGCGATAAAGTCATCGCGCATAGATTTGATATGGAAGAAGAAGATGTTTATCGACTCCGCCATGAAAATGATATTAAACCAGTATACAAAATGGTAGATACATGTGCTGCAGAATTTGAATCTGCGACACCGTACTACTATGGAACATATGAAAGAGATAACGAATCCATCGTAACAGATAAAGAAAAAGTGATTGTACTTGGTTCTGGTCCGATCCGTATCGGTCAAGGTGTTGAATTCGACTATGCGACAGTTCATGCCGTATGGGCAATCCAAAATGCAGGCTATGAAGCAATCATCGTCAACAACAACCCTGAAACAGTGTCAACTGACTTCTCAATTTCAGATAAACTTTACTTCGAACCATTAACTGAAGAAGATGTCATGAACATTATTGAACTCGAACAACCTAAAGGTGTTGTAGTTCAATTCGGTGGTCAAACTGCCATCAATTTAGCAGAAAAACTTGCGAAACACGGTGTGCAAATCTTAGGTACATCTTTAGAGAATTTAAACCGTGCTGAAGATAGAAAAGAGTTTGAAGAACTCTTAAATACCATCGATGTACCGCAACCGAAAGGTAAAACTGCAACTTCTCCTGCAGAAGCTTTAGATAATGCGCGAGAAATCGGTTATCCAGTTGTTGTACGTCCATCGTATGTATTAGGTGGCCGTGCGATGGAAATCGTGTATAATGATGCAGAGTTAGAAAACTACATGAGAGAAGCTGTAAAAGCGAGTCCTGAACATCCAGTACTTGTAGACCGTTACTTAACAGGTAAAGAAATTGAAGTTGATGCGATTTCAGATGGGGAAACAGTGATTATTCCAGGTATTATGGAACATATTGAACGTGCAGGGGTGCACTCAGGCGACTCTATCGCGGTTTATCCGCCTCAAACGTTATCTGATGAAGTGATTCAAACTTTAGAAGCTTATACAACGAAACTTGCGAAAGGTTTGGATATTATCGGTTTAATCAATATCCAATTCGTATTAGCACATGATGGTGTCTATGTCTTAGAAGTGAACCCAAGATCAAGTCGTACAGTACCGTTCTTAAGTAAGATTACAGATATTCCAATGGCACAACTTGCGATGCGTGCCATCTTAGGAGAAAAACTCAGTGACTTAGGTTACAAACCAGGACTTCAACCTTATTCAGAAGGGGTTTATGTTAAAGCGCCAGTATTCAGTTTTAATAAATTGAAAAATGTCGACATTACGCTTGGACCTGAAATGAAATCAACAGGTGAAGTCATGGGTAAAGATTTAACTTTAGAAAAAGCATTGTTCAAAGGTTTAACTGCGAGCGGTGTGGAAGTGAAAGATCATGGCACAGTGTTAATTACTGTCAGTGATAAAGACAAAGAAGAAATGGTTAAAATCGCAAAACGTTTACATGAAGTGGGATATAAAGTACTCGCAACTTCAGGTACAGCTGCGAAATTAGCTGAAAATCATATTCCGGTTGAAACAGTGGGTAAAATCGGCGGTGAAGATGATTTATTAAATCGCATTCAAAATGGTGACGTACAAATTGTCATTAACACGATGACAAAAGGGAAAACGATTGAAAGAGATGGTTTCCAAATCAGACGTGCGTCTGTAGAAAATGGTGTGCCATGTTTAACATCATTAGATACAGCGAATGCGTTAACGAATGTGATTGAAAGTATGACATTCACAATGAGAAGTATGTAAAAGTAGTTAAAGTGGCTATAATGAAGATAGATTCAAGATTAAAAGGAGGATTTAACAGTGGAACAAAACATTATCGTATCCAATCGAGAAATTGCGGACCGCATTTTTGAAATTAAAGTAAAAGGACCTGTGACACGTAAAATGACACAACCTGGACAATTCGTTCATATTAAAGTAGGTGAAGGTTCACTGCATATGTTGAGACGTCCGATCTCAATTTGTCATATCGAACCTGAAATTGAAACCTTTACGATGTTATATCGTGCAGAAGGTGCTGGGACACAACGTCTGTCTCAAATGCGTGAGAATGATGCGATTGATATTATTGCACCTTTAGGTAATGGTTTCCCTGTTGAAAAAGCAGAACGTAAAGCGCTTCTTGTGGGCGGCGGTATCGGTGTTCCTCCTCTATATGAACTATCTAAACAACTCAATCGTCAAGGTATTGAGACAGTGCATGTTTTAGGTTTCAGAAGTAAAAAAGATGTCTTCTACGCAGATGAGTTTGCGCAATTGGGTGAAACGCACATTGTGACTGAAGATGGCACAATGGGAGCAAAAGGCTTTGTGACAAATGTAATTTCTGAGTTGCCGGTAGATTATGATATTTACTATACATGCGGGCCTAAACCGATGTTAAAAGCCATTAAAGAACATGACAAATTAGCAGATGTTGAAGGTTTCTTATCACTTGAAGAACGCATGGGTTGCGGTATCGGCGCATGTTACGCATGTGTCTGCCATACACCTGAATCTGAAACAAGTTATGTCAAAGTTTGTACAGATGGACCTGTATTTGAGAAAGGAGCAGTCATCCTATGAGTCGATTAAATGTAGAAATTCCAGGATTAGAGTTAAAGAACCCGATTATGCCAGCAAGCGGTTGTTTTGCTTTCGGTGCAGAGTTCAGTCAATTTTATGACTTAAGCGAACTAGGTGCCATTATGATTAAAGCCGCTACGAAAGAAGCGCGTTATGGTAATGAAACACCGCGTGTTGCTGAAACTGATAGTGGTATGATTAATGCGATTGGGTTACAAAACCCTGGTGTGCATCACATTATTGAACATGAACTTAAGAAGTTAGAACAATTTGATGTACCGATTATCGCAAACGTTGCTGGTTCTACTGAAGAAGACTATGTATACGTGGCTGAACATATTTCAAAAGCACCAAATGTGAAAGCGTTGGAATTAAACATCTCTTGTCCGAACGTGAAAGAAGGCGGTATGCAGTTTGGTGTGGATCCAGTGGTTGCTGCTGAATTGACACGTAAAGTTAAAGCAGTTTCTGAAGTGCCTGTATACGTGAAACTTTCACCAAACGTAACAGATATTGTCGCAATGGCTAAAGCAATCGCGCAATATGCGGATGGTTTAACAATGATTAATACATTAGTCGGCTTACGTATTGATGCGAAAACAGGGCGTCCAATTATCGCAAATACAGTCGGTGGCTTAAGCGGACCAGCAATCAAACCTGTCGCAATGCGAATGGTTTATCAAGTCAGACAAGCTGTAGATATTCCAATTATCGCAATGGGCGGTGTTCAAAACGCACAAGATGTTATAGACTATATTTCAGTGGGTGCGAATGCGGTAGCAGTTGGAACAGCTAACTTCCAAAATCCAATGGTATGTAAAGAAATCATTGATGAACTGCCAGCATTGCTCGACGACTTAGGTGTAAACCATATTAATGAATTGTACAAAAGGACTTTTGAGGTGACTAAATAATGGCAAATCGTAATTTACCTTTACCGATTATCGCATTAGACTTTGCGACGGCTGAAGAAGTAGAAAATTTCTTAGATTTATTTGATGAACCTTTATACATCAAAATCGGAATGGAACTTTATTATCAAACTGGCCCTGAATTAATCAACAAAATTAAAGCACGCGGCCACCAAATCTTCTTAGATTTAAAACTGCATGATATTCCAAATACAGTCAAACAAGCGATGGCTGGTTTAGGACGTTTAAATGTAGATTTAGTAAACGTACATGCTGCAGGCGGTACTGAAATGATGCGCCAAGCAGTTGAAGGCTTACGTAGCGTCAACAAAGACACTAAAATTATTGCGGTCACACAATTAACATCAACAACAGAAGAAATGCTGCAAAAAGAACAAAACATCCAAACTTCAATTGAAGAGGCTGTATTAAACTATGCACGTTTAACTAAAGAAGCTGGCTTAGATGGCGTAGTATGTTCACCATTAGAAGCAGAATTACTGACAAAAGAATTAGGTTCAGACTTCTTGAAAGTAACACCAGGTATTCGTCCAGCACATTACGCACAAGACGATCAAAAACGTATTACAACACCAGACAAAGCACGTGAAATGGGTTCTACACATATAGTAGTAGGTCGTCCAATCACACAAAGTGACAATCCGGTTGAAAGTTATCATCATATTAAAGAAAGTTGGTTAGGTTAAGATGTCAAAACAAATTGCGCAATCATTATTAGATATTGGTGCAGTTGCACTATCACCGAATGATTTATTTACATGGAGTTCAGGGATTAAATCTCCGATTTATTGTGATAACCGTGTTACATTAGGTTATCCAGAAGTTCGTAACGCGATTCGTGACGGTTTAATCGAATTGATTCAAACACATTTCAAAGATGCTGAAATTGTATCAGGAACTGCGACAGCGGGCATTCCTCATGCAGCGTTCATCTCTGAAAAATTAGATATGCCAATGAGCTATGTACGTTCTAAAAGTAAAAGCCATGGTAAACAAAACCAAATCGAAGGTGCACCAAGTAAAGGTAAAAAAATCGTAGTCGTTGAAGACTTAATTTCAACAGGCGGTTCTTCTTTAGTTGCTGCAGAAGCATTAAGAGAAGCTGGCGCTGAAGTATTAGGTGTAGTCGCAATCTTTACGTATGGTCTTGCTAAAGCGGATCAAATGTTCAAAGATGCTGATATTCCGTTCTATACTTTAAGTGACTACAACGAATTAATCGACGTGGCTAAAGAACAAGGTAAAATTTCTGAGTCAGATATTCAATCTTTAGTTGAATGGAGAGACAATTTAGCATAAGATGGAATTGGATGGAGGGATGAACCATGTCCAATACACATGCACAAACTGCTCATAAACCATTTGCGCACTTAAATAAGTTCTTATCCGCAAATGAAGATTACCGTGAGCCGGTCAATAATCATGATCAAGATGAAAATCAATGGTTATCGAATGAACACGAGAAAAACATTTTCAAGAAATGTAAAACAGATATAAAAGAAAAAGGCTTAATTTAAAACAAACGACAAAATCCGCAATCATGAACACTCATTTTGAGCTTATGATTGCGGATTTTTAGATTTTAAGAAAAATCTGTCTAAGTCAAAAGTGACAAATAGACTAGCGTAAATATATTTTAATAAAGATATAACCGATAATAATCACTGCTAACATTGCTAAAATAGGTAAGAAAAAGTGAGACATCATAGACCTCCATTCATTCAATCATCTGATTAAGATTTACTCATTGTTTTGGAATAAAGTCATTATACTATGAATTGTGTCATACATATAGAAAAAGGTACTGTTTGATTCACTTTTGGTCTTTCATAATGTTAGCTTAATTTAACCCTTTTGAGGAAAAACACAATCTCAATTAAGGCAGTACTATGTATAGGTTGAGTTGCTTTTGCATAGTCATTCATGTATCGTTTTAAGTGTTAAAATAGTGATTTTTAAGTTGCTTAATTTTAAATTACTATGTGATTAGTAAATAGCAAGTCAATAAGGAGGGGATAGTGTGCAAATACCAAAGGTGACACCATTTTTAATGTTTAATAATGAAGCTGAAGAAGCGATTGAACTTTATACTTCAGTATTTGAAGATAGTGAAGTGGTTTCAATGGTGAAGTATGATGAGTTTGGAAGCGGAGAAGCGGGTGCAGTCCAACACGCAATTATTCGTTTAAAAGACCAAATTATTATGGCGATTGATAATTCTAATGGAACTGAAATACCGATGAATCCATCTATTTCTTTATTTGTGACAGTAGATAATGCTATGGAAATGGAACGTCTATACAGTGGACTAAAAAGCGGCGGTGCCATTTTAATGGCCAAAACTGAGCTTGGACCTTACAGAGAATTCGCATGGATACAAGATCGCTTCGGTGTGAATTTCCAACTGGCATTAATGGATTAATTTCATCAATGATATGTAAACAACTCACCTGATAGGTGGGTTGTTTTTTATTTACAGCAGGCTATGAAAGAAGAATATAATAAAGGTGAGTTATGAACAAACGCCATTTAAAAAGATAGATTGGTAGTCTGAATTTTGGAGTGATACCCATGATAGATATGCATAATCATATATTAATTGATGCAGATGATGGACCAAGAGATGAAGAAGCGGCTACTCAATTATTAAAACAAGCTAAAAAAGAAAATGTAACAAAAATTATTGCAACACCTCATTATACTAATAAATACGATAATTCTTTTGATAAAGTAAAGTTAAAAATAAAAAGATTATGTAAATTAAAAAAGGTTAAAGATTTAGGAATTCAAATTTATCCAGGACAAGAGGTAAGAATTCATCAGAATTTAATTGAAGATATTAAATCCGGAAAGGTAAGTGGTTTAAATAAGTCCAGATACTTACTCATTGAGTTTCCTCCTAACGACATTCCTGATTATACGTATCAAATGTTTCAAAATATACAGGATTTAGGTTATATTACCATCATTGCACATCCTGAACGTAATATCGCTTTGTTGAAAGATATGAGTGTTTTATATAACTTAGTTCAGCAAGGAGCATTAAGTCAAATTACTTCAACGTCTTTAGTAGGGGATTTTGGTAAAGGAATTCAAGATGTATCGATTGAACTAATGAAATGTAATCTTGCTCATTTTATCGCATCTGATGCGCATGATTTTGAAGCCAGACCTTTTATTATGAAATCTTTGTTTAAGGAAGAAGTGTTATTGAATTTTCGTGAATCTATGATGAAGTTAATCAAGAATGCAGAAGCAATTATTAAAAATGAAGAAATTGATAAGCGTGAACCGTTTGTTCCTGATAGTCAAAAAATTAAAGGTTGGATATTTTAAAATAAAGCACTCGAAAACATTTTGTCTTCGAGTGCTTTTAAAGTAAATAGATTATTTTAATTTCACTTTTTCTGAATCGCTTTTCATTGATTGGATGTGATCATAATCTGGTGTGGCATATAATGTTTTTTGATTATCGTATGTTACAAAGCCTGGTTTCGCACCTGATGGTTTGTGTACGTTTTTGATATCTGTGTAATCTACTGGAATTTGACCAGAGTTTCCTGCTTTAGAGAAGTAGGCTGCTAACATTGCAGCTTCTTCTATTGTTTTATCGCTTGGTTCATCTTCAAAAATGACTACGTGAGAACCAGGAATATCTTTTGTATGGAACCATAAATGGTGCTTACGTACTTTTTTATTTGTTAGATAATCGTTTTGTTTGTTGTTTTTACCTACATATATAGTTGAGCCATCTGTAGAAAGGTAAGTTTGCAACTGCATTTGCGGTTGTTTCTTTTTCTTACGATTTTGACGTTGTTTCATAAAGCCTTGTTCTGCAAGTTCTTCACGGATTTCGTCAATATCTTCTACTGTGATATGAGCCAACTGTTGCTCAATAGATTCAAAGTATGCAATGTTTTCTTCTGTGAGTTGAATTTGGTGTTCAAGCTCATGTTCACGTGTTTTTAAACGGTTATATTGCTTATAGTAATATTGAGCATTCAGTGAAGGTGATTTAGTCGGATCTAACTTAATTGTCACTTCTTCACCTGTGTAGTAATTTTCAGTAGTTAAGGTTTCATCACCTTGTTTAATGCGATAGATGTTTGCGGTAATGAGTTCACCATATAACTGCATATCTTCTTTTGATTGCGTACCTTCATACTCAGCGTTTAATTTAACGAGTTTGTTTCGGTTTTTTTGAAGTTGTTGTTGGACAAAACGAACTAGATCATTCGCACGTTGTTTAACACGTTCACGTTCGCCACGTGCATCGTAGAAACGATCTAATAACTCATCAAGTGATTCGTAAGTCACACTATCATCATCAAACTGTTTTAAACGCATGAAGTAATAATCTTCTTTACCAGTTTCATGGTTTTTATGGAAAATCGGAACAGGTTTAAGTTTAGTTTCTTCCATAACTTCATCGAATGCTGCTGGTAATGTTTCAGTAGTCATAAATTGACGACGTTCTGTAATTTCTTTCGTAATGAGTGGACTGAAACCTTCGAAAGTTTGTAAGAGTTGTCTCGCAATATTGCCTTGATTGAAATCAATATACTTGAGTACATCTTGACCTGAAACTTCATAAGGATTGATTTTATTTTGTGTAGGTGGTGCTTCATATTGGAAACCTGGCATCACAGTTCGATATTGGTTTGTGTTTGGTGTTAAATGTTTGAAACCTTCGATAATCTTACGATTATCATCAACTAGTATTAAGTTACTGTGTTTACCCATAATTTCTAGGATAACGGTACGATATATTTTATCACCGAGTTCATCTGTGCTTTGAACATCGATTTCGATACGACGGTCATTATCAATTTGACGAATTGCTTGTATAATTCCGCCGTCTAAGTGTTTACGAAAGACACGGTTAAACATTGGCGGTTCAAATGGGTTATCATATTTCTTTTTCGTAATATGCATACGAGAGAAATTAGAATGGATAGATAACAGTAATGAATGGTTTTTACGATTCTGACGAATGACCATTATAATTGTATCGTTATCAGGTTGGTTGATTTTATGAATACGTCCACCTTCAAGAAAGGACAGTTCTTCTACCATTTTCTTTGTGAATAGGCCATCAAATGCCATAATTATCAGCTACCTTTTTATTTTCGTTCTTGTACTACGTTCTTATTATTGTACCATGTGAATATGGTAAACTTCCAAATTAAGATTTTATCTATTGGCATCTATACAATTTTATTTAGAATATGGTATCATTATATAATACAACAATAGCTTAGAGAGGTCGTAAGGCATGGATAATGAAAAAGGTTTACTAATTGTCTTATCAGGTCCATCTGGAGTCGGAAAAGGTACTGTCCGCAAAGAAATATTTGATGATCCGAAAACATCATACAAATATTCAATTTCAATGACGACACGTGAAATGCGTGAAGGTGAACAAGATGGCGTTGATTATTTTTTCAAGACAAAACGAGAGTTTGAGCAACTTATCGCACAAGATCAATTTATTGAGTATGCAGAATATGTAGGTAACTACTACGGTACACCTGTACAGTATGTGAAAGACACTATGGATGAAGGCTATGATGTCTTCTTAGAAATCGAAGTTGAAGGTGCGAAACAAGTACGCAAGAAATTCCCTGATGCATTATTTATCTTCCTAGCACCGCCAAGTTTAGATCACTTAAGAGAGCGTTTAGTCGGCCGCGGTACAGAATCAGACGAAAAGATTCAAAGTCGTGTGAAAGAAGCACGTAAAGAAGTGGAAATGATGAATCTTTATGACTACGTTGTGGTAAACGATGAAGTAGAACTTGCTAAAGAACGTATTCAAGCAATCGTTGCAGCCGAACATCTAAAACGTGAACGTATAGAAGCAAAGTATAGAAAAATGATATTGGAGGCCAAAAAATAATGTTATACCCACCGCTTAATCAATTAACTTCAAAAGTAAAATCAAAATATTTAATCGCAACAGTGGCAGCCAAACGCGCACGTGAATTATATGACAAAAAAGACACTGCGTTATTAGAAAAATATCACTCAGTTAAAACAGTTGGAGAAGCTCTAGAAGAGATTGCCGATGGCAAAATCACTCCAATCGAACCAGAATTAAACGAAAGTGAATTCGAAACAAAAGACTGAGTTTAAAGTGATTATATAAATTGAAAACAACCTTTAAGGCAAAAAACTGCTTTAAAGGTTGTTTTTCATTTAATAAGACATCTTCAATTGCTCCATAGAACGTTCTAACTGATCGAAATCTATAATACGTGCTTGTCTATGAAATTCTCTTCCATTATTAAAAAGAATGACGACAGGCGCAGTAAAGAGTGAGAGTTGACCAGCAGCTTCAGGAATATCATTTACAATAATTTGTGCTGCAGGTATTTCTAACTGATTTACTAATTTTTCTACTCTAGGTTGGTCTGCATGGCAGACTGAGCAACCATTCGCCATGACATATAATAAGAATTTATTTTCTGATTCAATGCGTTGTGTAATATCGTCATATTGCTTTAAAGTCTCCATCTTCAAACCTTCTTTCTATTGTCTGTGTCGAAAGCTATCTTACGCGGATAGAGATAGAGAATCAACTTTATTGCTTTGCAAAGCAAAGGACTTTTTTGACCTAGAGTGTTAAAATATAAAATGATTGATGAATTATGAGGCCATTTCATTTGGACTCATTTTTTAATATTAAGCCGTATACATAAAGAGAGAATAAACTTGGAGGCAAAGATTGCGATGAAGAATATTTTATTAGCAGTATCGGGTGGTATTGCAGCTTATAAAGCGATTGATTTAACAAGTAAATTAACACAAGCAGGGTATGACGTACGTGTAATGCTGACTGAACATGCACAAGAGTTTGTGACACCGCTTGCTTTCCAAGCAATCAGTCGTAATCCTGTATACACGAGTACATTTAAAGAAGAAAATCCAGCTGAAATTCAACATATAGCATTAGGTGATTGGGCAGACGCAGTGATTATTGCGCCAGCAACTGCCAATATTATCGGTAAATTAGCAAACGGTATTGCTGACGATATGATTACTTCAACTTTATTAGCGACAACTGTTCCTAAATTTGTTGCTCCTGCTATGAATGTGCATATGTATGAAAATCCAAGAGTACAAGCGAACATGCAAGTATTGGCTGAAGATGGTTATCATTTCGCTGAACCTGGTGAAGGCTTTTTAGCCTGCGGCTATGTAGCGAAGGGCCGTATGATGGAACCATTGGATATCATTGCATTCATGCGCCAAACGATGGAACAAAATAATAATCAATCAGTCATCAATGAGAGTGATTGGTTCAATGGTAAACATGCCTTAGTTACAGCAGGACCAACGGTCGAAGTGATTGATCCTGTACGTTTTGTGTCTAATAGAGCATCAGGAAAAATGGGATATGCACTTGCTGATGCATTACAAAAGAGAGGCGCTAAAGTAACTTTAGTGAGTGGTCCAACAAGCTTAACGCCACCAGAAAATGTGGACTTTGTACCTGTAACTAGTGCGGAAGATATGTTTAACGCAGTAGTTGAACGTTTTGATGCTCAGGACTTTGTCTTTAAAACGGCTGCAGTTTCAGATTACAAACCATCAGAAAAACTGGAACATAAAATGAAAAAACAAGATGGAGATTTAACCATTTCATTTACACGAACTAAAGATATATTGAAATATTTAGGTGAGCATAAATCGCATCAAAAATTAATTGGCTTTGCAGCTGAAACACAAGATATTGAAAAATATGCAAAAGCTAAATTAGAGAAAAAGAATGCAGATGTGATTATTGCGAATAACGTAGGAGACACATCTATCGGTTTCAGTTCTGATGATAATGAAGTCACATTATACTTCAAAAATGACGAAGCAGTTAATATAGAGAAAGGTAAGAAACAGCAGCTTGCTGGAAGAATCTTAGAAGAATTAGAACGTAGGTGGAAAAAATGTATGCAAAGGTAATTGTAGATGTCCCAGCTAAAAACGTAGACTTTACCTTTGACTATAAAATACCAGAGCGACTCGTACCCATAATTCAAGTTGGTGTACGAGTCGTTGTACCCTTTGGGTACAGAACCATTCAAGGGTATGTTATGGAAATAGCTGAGGAACCAGATCCAGAACTAGATCTATCTAAACTAAAAGAAATCCAAGAAATTCAAGATATTAAACCAGAACTGACACCTGAATTAGTTGATTTAAGCGCTTGGTATGGTAAATATCATGTCACGAAACGTATTTCTATTTTAGAAGCCATGTTACCAAGTGCTATTAAAGCAAGATATACCAAAGTATTTGAAATTGTAGAAGATGAATCAATACCAGATGACATTTTAAAACGCTTTAATAAAGAAGGACATTATGCTTATAAAGCTGCTCAACAAAATGGTGATTTAAAACATTTAGTTCCTTTATTAGAAGAAGGTATCGTTAGAGAAGAAACGTTACTGTCTCAAAATACAAAGAAAAAAACACAACGTGCAATACGAATAAGAGATGATCATCAACCAGATGAAGTTTTAGCAATGTTAGAACGACACCCTAAACAATATGATGTTTATGCTTACTTGCTAGATGCACAAAATAGAGATGTTCCTTTAAAAGAACTTGAAGAAGTAGGGTTATCAGCTTCAAGTGCTAAAACATTGGAACGTAATGGTTTTGTAGAGAAGTATGATGCCATAGTAGAACGTGACCCATATGCATCAAGAGTATTTGAACAAGAAGAAAAACGACAACTCACTCCAAGCCAACAAATCGCTTACGATGAGATTAAAAAGGTTATTGATGAAGAAAAACAAGAGACTTTCTTATTACATGGTGTAACAGGTTCTGGTAAAACTGAAGTTTATCTTCAAACGATAGAAGCTGTTCTAGAAAAAAATCAACAGGCTATGATGTTAGTTCCAGAAATTGCTTTAACACCACAAATGGTTTTACGTTTTAAACGTAGATTTGGTGATGAAGTTGCAGTATTGCATTCTGGTCTTTCAAAAGGCGAACGTTATGATGAGTGGCAAAAAATACGTGACGGTCGTGCACGTGTAAGTGTAGGCGCGCGTTCTAGTGTTTTTGCACCATTTAAAAATCTGGGTATGATTATTATTGATGAAGAACATGAGGCAACATATAAACAAGAAGATTATCCTCGTTATCATGCGAAAGAGATTGCATTATGGCGAGCAAAATATCATCAATGTCCATTAATTTTAGGTAGTGCGACGCCAAGTCTTGAATCATATGCACGTGCTGAAAAGGGAGTTTATCACTTATTAAGCTTACCTGATCGTGTGAATAATCAACCATTACCTGAAATTGATATTGTAGATATGCGTGAAGAATTAGCAAATGGTAACCGGTCAATGTTTTCGACAGAATTGCGAGAAGCAATTCAAGACCGTTTATCTCGCAATGAACAAATTGTACTATTCTTAAATCAACGTGGTTATTCTTCATTTATATTATGTCGAGACTGTGGTCATGTACCGCAATGTCCGAACTGCGATATTTCATTGACCTACCATAAATCTAGCGATAAATTGAAATGTCACTATTGTGGTTATGAAGAAACACCGCCTAATAAATGTCCAAACTGCGAAAGTGAACACATTCGTCAAATGGGAACTGGTACCCAACGTGTTGAAGAACTTTTAAATCGTGAATTTGAAAATGCGAAGATTATTCGTATGGACGCAGATACAACATCAAGAAAAGGTGCACATGAGAAGTTATTGAATGACTTCGGAGAAGGTAAAGGGGATATTCTGCTCGGTACTCAAATGATTGCGAAAGGGTTGGATTTCCCAAATATTACACTTGTCGGTGTATTAAACGCTGATACAATGTTGAACTTACCAGATTTTCGTTCCAGTGAAAGAACCTTCCAATTGCTGACTCAAGTAGCAGGGCGTGCAGGACGTCATGAAAAAGAAGGGAAGGTTATTATTCAAACCTATAACCCTGATCATTATGCGATACAAGATGTCCAGCTTAATGATTATTTATCGTTCTATCATAAAGAAATGAAATACAGACAAATTGGTAAGTATCCACCATACTATTTCTTGATTAACTTTACGATTTCTCACCAAAATATGAAAGAAGTTATGCAAGCAGCGGCACATGTTCATAAAATATTATTACAACACCTTACGGATCGGGCTTTGATTTTAGGACCATCACCAGCAGCTATCGCTAGAATTAATAGAGAATTTCGTTTCCAAGTTCTAGTCAAATACAAAAGTGAACCCGAATTACACAAAGCACTTCAATATTTAGATGATTACTATCATGAACGCTATCAAAAAGATAAGCTTTCATTAAAGATAGACATAAACCCTTATGTCATGATGTAGAGAATAAAATAGCATAAAATGATGGATAAGTGATGATTTAGAAAGTATTAGATGCTTTTTAGATTATCACTTATCTTTTTATTTTCAGCCAACATCAATGTATAAGTGTAATACTTTTTGAAAGTTCTTTATTATTGCGTGCTATACAAAAAGTGGTGTAAAATAAATTAAATTATAAATGCTTATCTGCTTACGAACTTCATATAGATATACGATTAAGGATTCTTTATGAGGCACTATACTGTTAAAAGTAAGCAGTTTATCAAAGCTATAATTAATTTTCAAAAGGGGATGATGAAACGATGAAAATAGCAATCATTAGCGCAACGGGTAAACAAGGAACAATTTTAACTGAAAAAGCATTAGAGAGAAACCATGAAGTTACTGCGTTTGTCAGAAATCATAATAAATTACAATTTGATGTTCCATATGTAGAAATAGATATATTAGATATTACTCGTGAAGATTTAGAAGGTTTTGATGCAGTATTTGTCGCATTTGGCGCACCAAGAGGAAAAGAAGAGTTATATATTCAAATGACTAATCATCTTATTAATATTTTAGACGGTATAGATGTAAAACTGATGTTTGTTGGTGGAACAGGTAGATTGTATATAGATGATAGTAAAACAACAAGAGTAGCGGATAATCCAAATATCCCAGAGGCTGTAAAAGAATCAGCTATAAAAATGGCTGAAGCTTATGATATTCTAGCAGCACAAGACAAACTAAAAGACTGGACGTTTGTAAGTCCTGCAAGCATGTTTGATTTTAATGGTCCAGAAACCAACGATTATAAATTGGGTACTGATACAATTATTTATAACTCAAGAAATAAATCTTATGTATCGTACAGTGATTTCAGTAACGCATTTATAGATGAAGCTGAAAATGATCAATATCCAAACCAAGGTATCACAGTAGTTTCTGGTTAACTGATAATAAAAAGCAACCTCATTAAAAGCAATTTAACTTTCTATTGCTTTTAATGAGGTTTTATTATTAAGAATGCACTAACTTGTACAGGTGTATATATTTTATATAGGTAACTATAAGTTAATATCCCTTTTTTGATATTGTAATGATTATTTTCATGTATAATAAGGAATCAAGGAGTGATTTTATGATTCTGCTCAAAACGTTTATCATAGCATTTTCAGTTTTCACATTTTTATCTGCGATATTAATGTTAGCACGTAATCCGAAAACACCTAAAATTACAATGATCCTCTTAATAGTAGGAAGCTTATTGTTAGATATCGGAGCTTTAATTGCTAATTTCATACCAGCTCTGATTCTTTTAATCATTGGATTTGCGAAGATCCAAGTAGGCATAGGTATCTATCAAAAGAGAACTTTTGGGAAAATCATCTTTTTAGCACAAAGTGTGAGGTTCATTGTAAGTATATTTGTTATTGTTTTCTTTATTATTTTACAATAGTTTAAAGCATCTACTAAGAAATCTTGGTAGGTGCTTTTTTACGCCTTAGCAAAGGTATCCAGTGAATTAAGCTATCAATAGATTTAGTGATTGTTATAATTTTGTGGATTTTATTAAAAAATATTACAATCTGATTTTGATTGTAAAAATATTTAAAATTTGTTTCAAAAGCGTCATGTTATCCTATATAATGTAAAATATACGTTAATTAGTATGTACTATACATATAATGGAGGTTACTATGGAAAAGACAATTGATTTAGGAAATTTGATGACGGCATTAAAGAAAAATTTAAAGTTTTTAATTATCTTGCCGTTAATCTTTTTGATTGTAGGGTTATTGATTAGTTTCTTACTTATCCAACCTAAGTACGCAGCAACGTCGCAAGTATTAGTAAATCAAAAAGAAACAAGCAATGAGATGATGGCACAACAAGTACAATCTAATATTCAACTTGTTAAAACGTACTCAGAAATTATTAAAAGCCCAAGAATTCTTGATAAAGTTTCAAAAGAATTGAATGGAAAATATTCTGAAAAAGAACTTTCAGAAATGTTAAGTGTAAACAACCAAGCAGAATCGCAAATTATGAATATTACTGTCGAAAGTAAAAAGAAAAAAGATGCCACTAAAGTAGCTAATACTATTTCTAAAGTATTTAGTGATGACGCAAGTAAAATTATGAATATTGATAACGTTTCTACATTATCTAAAGCTGAAAATGCAAAGAAAGTTGCACCTAAGCCAATAATTAATGGTCTTATTAGTCTAATAGTGGGGCTAATTATTGCGTTAATTATTGTGACACTAAAAGAATTGCTAGATAGAAGAATTAAAACAGAAAAAGAAGTAGAAGAAGTTTTAGGATTACCTGTTCTAGGTTCTATTTCAGACTTCGGTAAAAAGAAATAAGGAGGACTTAATAGCTATGGCAAAGAAAAATGAAGTAATTCAAAACCCGTTAATCACATTTAATGATCCGAAATCTGTTATTAGTGAAAAGTTCAGAGGAATAAGAACTAATATTATGTTTTCAACTGCTGATAATGATATTAAATCGATAGTATTTACATCAGAAAAACCTTCGGCAGGTAAATCACTTGTTTCTGCAAATGTTGCAGTTACATATGCACAAGCTGGTTTTAAAACATTAATAATTGATGGCGACATGAGAAAACCGACTCAACATTATATTTTTAACACTTCAAATGTAGATGGATTTTCAAATCTGATTATTAATCAATCATATTTAAGTAAAGCAATTGAGAATACGGAAGTTGAAGGCTTGGATTTATTAACTTCTGGACCAATCCCGCCGAACCCGTCAGAACTTATTGGTTCTTCCCAATGTTTAAGTGTGCTTGAAGAGTTATATGAAATATATGACATCATCATAATTGATACGCCACCTGTAAATACAGTGACAGATGCTCAGTTATTCTCAGAAATAAGTGGGTATGTTGCTATGGTTGTAGATGTTAAAAACAACGATAGAAACGCAGTTAAAAAAGGAAAAGATTTAATTGAAAAAACAGGTGCAAAAGTATTAGGTGTTATTTTAAACAAAACAACACCAGATAAAACATCAAGTTATTATGCATATTATGGAGAAGATAAAAATGATTGATATTCACAACCATATTATTCCAAGTGTAGATGACGGCCCTTCAAATGAAGAGGAAATGATTAAATTAGTTAAACAAGCAGCTGAGCAAAACATAACTGGGATTGTAGCCAGTCCTCACCATTTACACTATAGATATGATAATGAGTTTCAAGACATCGTACAAAACGTTCAAGAGATAAATGAACATGAAGAAGTAAAGAAATTAGGAATTACAGTTTATCCAGGTCAAGAAGTCAGAATATCCGATCAATTATTAATACATTTGGATAATGGCAAAATTAAAGGGATAAATAATTCAAAATATCTTTTACTTGAATTGCCATCAAACCAAGTACCTAACTATACGCAAAATATTATTTATGAGATTCAAACCAGAGGCTTTATTCCGGTAATTGTTCATCCTGAAAGAAATAAACAAATTTCACAAGATATTAATGTATTATATGGATTAGTTGGAATTGGAGCTCTAAGTCAACTAACCGCTTCTTCTCTAACAGGAACATTTGGAAAAAATATACAGAAGTTATCTTTACAAATGATTGAACATAACTTAGTACATTTTGTCGCTTCTGATGCACATAGTGCTGATGAGCGACCGTTTGGGTTTAATAATCTTCTAAGCAACAAAAAACTTAGTAACTATCAAGATGATATTAGTAGGTATTTAAACAATAATAAGTTGATGATAGAAGATAGTAAGATTATTAGTGGTAGACCTGTTGAGTATACACGCAAAAAGATTTTAGGAATTTTTTAAAATTACTAGTATGCATTAGAAAGAGTGATAAGTATGAGAATTTTTAACATGATTAAGTATCACTTATATCCCAATTTAGTTAATGGATTTTTATATATTTTCCCTAATGCTAAAATTACCAATAAAATTAGAGGTAGATTATTAAAACCATTATTCAAGAATTGTGGCGAAAATTTGCAAATTGCAAGCGGAGTGATTATAAATATGCATCGCAATATAACTTTAGGAAATAACGTTTATATTGCTCATAATGTATGGCTAAACGGCACAGGCGGCTTAAAAATTTTAGATAATGTTATTATTTCACCAAATGTAATTATTGCAACTACTAAACACGAACGTTTGAATAATAGTGTTAGCAATACTCATTCAAATTCGAAACCTATAACTATTGGAGAAGGTACTTGGGTAGCGGGTAACTCAACAATAGCTATGGGAGTTCAAATTGGTTCAGGCAATATTATTTCAGCCAACTCATTAGTAAATAAAAATATTGATCAGAACAATGTATTAGTAGGTGGAGTGCCAGCCAAAATAATTAAGGCTTTAGGTGAGAATAGTGTATAAATCTAAAATATTAAGTAATATGGTGACTAGTTTAATAGTTATAATTTCGTTTGTTATCACTATTAACTTATTTCTAAGTCAAAATAGTTTGCCGTCAGGATATAGATTTTTATACTTGCTACCATTATCATACGGGCTGCTTTATGTGGTCTTTTTACACCGTGTCACTGTAAAATATGGATTCAGTTTATTTTTATCAGTATATATTGTTGTGAGTTTTGTAAGGTATGTAATACTTTCATATTTAGTGGTTAATTCAGGTTGGTATTACGGAAGATCTAATTTTTCTCCAATTGATACGAAGTTTAGAAAAGCTATTTACCTAATGGTTTATGAACTCTTTGCTTATAACCTTGCTATTTTTATATTCCATAAAATTTTGTTTAAAAATAGTGTAAGTAATACGAAGATAAAAAGCACTATAGAAGATATAAAATTTAACAAAAATAATTTTATATATATTTCATTTGTGTTATTCACACTGCTATTAGTTGCTTTAAAGCCTAGTTCTTTACAATTCTTCTCTTTTATTTCAATAAACAGTAATTATACTACTGTAGAAGAATCAGATGCATTAGTTTCAATTATTATAATATTTATTAATGTATCTCGCTATATAGTTTATTTTATGCTGGTTAAGTTCTTTATGGAAAGATTTTACATAAAACATCCAATTTTTGCTTTTACCAGTGTCGTTATTATTACTTTAATAAACGCAATGATTTTATTTGGCACGAATAGATCAGATTTTATTTTTAGCTTTATAATTAATTTGTTGATTTTAGTTTATCTATTTAGAAAATACGGAGTTGCTTTAGGAGCGATTCTTATTACTTTGGTTCCAGTGGTAGTAGGCAATATGACTAAGTATAGAGAAACAACTACAATAACAAATGGTTCAAATAAACTGATTGACATAACTGATAATTTACAAGTGTATTTGGCAGGGGTTTACAATGTAGCCATTAGTTTGGATATGAGTTTTATTCAAAGAAGCCCTGTAATGTTATTAGTAGATGTATTTCGATCAGCTATTGGTCCTAACGTTATATTAAAGCAATTTAACTTTGTTTCAAGTTCAAAACTTTTTAATGTTCGTTTGTTCTCATCAGATCACGTTTCTCAGATTGTTCCGATGATTGGCCAATCAAACTTATATTTAGGATTTATATTTTCACCGTTATTAGGTATTGCTTTTATTTTTATCGCTTTATATCTTTTGAAACAAATTATCAAAGTGAAGCGTTTTGAATTAATATATATCCTTTCTCTATCTAGTGGAAGAATGGGATTTGTTATGGCTCAAAATGGGAACATACTAATTAATGATTTAACGTTCTTTTTACCATTGTTCTTGTTGGTTTACTATCTAAATAATAAGGTTGTGTTAACTAATGAAAAGTAAATTAACAAATCTTATTTATACTTTCATGGGTAATGCTACTTTTTCATTTATAAAATGGCTTATTCTGATTTTGATTGTTAGATTAACTAATACTGAGCAAGTTGGTATATATACGTTTGCTATTGCTTTAACAACACCCATTGTTCTGTTAGTAAATATGAGATTAAGGTTAAGGTATGTCGTAGAAGATAATCTTTCATTTGTTAATTTAAAATACTTAAGAAATATTTTGAATTTAATCTCGCTTGTAATCATTACTATAATTACCTTGATTTTCTTCAAAGAATACCTAGTCATTGTTATCTTAGTTGCTGCGACAAAATTACTCGATTTAAATTCTGAATTGTATTATGGTATCTACCATAAAAAATCAATGTTCAAGAATATATCATTGTTAATGATTGTTAAATCAGCTTTAGTGATTTTATCATTTGGCGCTGTTTTAATAGTTACCAAAAATTTAGTTTTAAGTATGATTGCTCAGTTGATAGTACAATTTATATGGTTAGTACTTGCTGAAAAGAAAACACAAAATTTTGTTGATGAAGGTAAGAAAACAAGTTTTAACTTTAATATTATTTGGGGAATATTTTTAGCAGGAATTCCATTAGGAATAGTACAATTGCTTAACTCCTATAATATTTTAATACCCAGGTATGTAATCGAAGACAAGTTAAGTATTACAGCAATAGGTATTTTTGCTGCAATAAGCTATCTATTAACAATTATTGATATCTTTATGAATGCAATTTCCCAAAACTTTATTGTTAGTATCAAAAGTAAGATTAAGAATAATCAATTTAGTAAGTTGAGAAAATTCATTTTGAGAGATGTTTTAATAGCTTCAGTGGTTTTAGGTGGAGTAGTAGTTATTACAAGCTACTTGTTTGGAGATAAGATTATCAACATTATCTACGGAAGTGGATATGCAGATAAGAGTTATATTTTAACCATAGTAGCTATTTCAATTATTTTTAATTTCCAAGGTTGGATGTACGATACAACACTTATGGCCTTAGAGCGGTACAAAATTCAATTATTCGCATCGTTTATAACACTACTTGCATCTATAACTGCATCATTGCTATTGATTCCAAATTATGGATTGCTAGGTGCATCATTAGCCATTGTTGTAATCACGTTTATTCAGTCTACTATTAAGCTTGTTGTTATTATGTCAATAATGATTAAAAAAGGAGCAGTAAAATGACATCAGTATTATTTGTTCATGATTTTCCTGTTAAATATGAGGCTTCTACGGAAAAGTTTTATTCAAATGGATTTTCATATGAAATTTGGAAAAGATATTTAAATGTCTTTGATAAAGTTAAAGTTGCTTCACGTTTAAGTAGAAAGAATATCAAAAATGATGCACAGTCAAGTGGCCCTAATGTAAGCTTTCAGCCTATTAAAGAATATACAAGTATTAAAAAATTAATAATGAACTATTCTAAAATAAGTAAAAACTTAGAAAATCAAATTGATAAAGCTGACTGCGTGATTATACGTTTACCTAGTGTATTAGGGTTTGTTGCAGCAAATATTTGTATCCGCAAAAAAAAGAAATACATGGTTGAAGTTGTAGGATCAATGTTTGATACTTATTGGAATTTTGGAGGTTTATTTGCAAAAGCATTAGCACTTCCAAGTGAGATAATTCAAAAGCGAAGTATTAAGCATGCAAGTATTGCAGTATATATCACTCAAAAATATTTACAAAGTAAGTATCCATCAAAAGGTGAAATGTTTAATGGTGTTTCAAATGTAATAGTAAAAGATGAGTTGCTTGAGAATAATTCATTTCAAGATGAAATCAACTTAAACCATCCAGTGAAAATAGGCATTGTAGGGTCAACATATGTTAGATATAAAGGCCATTTCATTGCTGTTGATACAATTAAGAAATTGAAAGAAAAAGGGTTTACCGTTCAACTTCAGATGGTTGGTCAAGGATTAGATGAAGGTTTATCTAAGTATATAAAAGAACAGGGTATTGACAACGAAGTAATTTACAAAGGTATGTTGAATAGTGAAAAGGAAATGGATAAATGGTATCAACAGCTAGATATGTATATTCAACCAAGTAAAACTGAAGGCCATGGAAGAGCAGTGGTTGAAGCAATTAGCAATAGAGTTCCTGTCTTTACTTCTAATGTTGGAGGATTACCAGACAGCGTTAATAAAGAATTCCAGTTTTCAATTAAGCAACCTGAAAATCTAGTGGATTTATTAGTTAAAGGCATTGAAGACAAAAAGTTTTTAAAACAGAATATCGAAGAGAATTTTAAAAACATTAAAAAATATAGAAGAACTTTAGTTTCAAACAAAAGAAATGAAGCATTAAATGAGTTGAAGAGAATCGCAAATGAGGAGGTAGAGTAATGAAAGTTTTAATTACAGGTGCAGCTGGTTTTATAGGCTCACATCTAGCTAAGAAATTGATCTCACAAGGGCATGAAATTATCGGTGTTGATAACATTAATGATTACTATGACCCAAAATTAAAAGAAGACAGATTGAAATCAATTGGTGATAAAAATTTCACATTTTACAAAGTAACTTTAGAAGATGCAGATAAGTTAGAAGATATTTTCAAAGAGCAGCAACCTGATGTTGTTGTTAACTTAGCTGCACAAGCAGGTGTAAGGTATAGCTTGGAAAATCCAAGAGCTTACATTGATTCAAATATTGTAGGGTTTGTTAACATTCTTGAATGCTGCAGACACTACAATATTAAACATTTAATTTATGCTTCATCTAGTTCAGTTTATGGTGCTAATACTTCTAAGCCATTTTCAACTTCAGACAACATAGATCATCCTCTAAGTTTATATGCCGCAACAAAGAAATCCAATGAATTAATGGCACACACATACAGCCATTTATACAATTTACCTACAACGGGATTAAGATTCTTCACAGTTTATGGCCCATGGGGAAGACCGGATATGGCCCTTTTCAAATTCACAAAAGCAATTGTTAATGACGAGACAATCGATGTATATAATCACGGTAATATGATGAGGGACTTTACTTATGTAGACGATATTGTAGAAGCAATCAGTCGATTAGTTAAACGTCCAGCTCAATCAAATCCAGAATGGAGTGGAGCTAATCCAGATCCAAGTTCGTCATATGCACCGTACAAAATATATAATATCGGAAATAATAGCCCTGTAAGGTTAATGGAATTTGTAGAGGCAATAGAAAATAAACTCAACAAGACAGCTAAGAAAAATTATATGGATTTACAACCAGGTGATGTTCCAGAAACGTATGCAAATGTTGATGATTTATTCCGTGATATTGATTTCAAACCAGAAACAACAATTCAAGATGGCGTAAATAAATTTATTGATTGGTATTTAGATTATTATTCTATTAAGTAAGGGAAGATTGTAATGTTAGAATTCATATATAATCATTCACCAATTTGGTTTCAAAACTTAATGGTGTCTGTTAAAGGTAAACAATTCATTAAACAAAGGTATACTGAGGAATATTATAATGAATTAGAAAAACTTCATAATACAGAAGATAAGTTTGCATTACAACAAGAACGACTGAATGATTTTTACAAGTATGTTAAAGAAAATAGTGAGTACTTTAAGCGTGTATTACCTGATGTTGAAAGTAATATTACAGTAGAGGATTTGAAACAATTCCCTACTATGGATAAAGAAACAATCAGAAACAACATTGATGAAATTGTTACGCGTAAAGAAAAGTTAATTCCCATGAAAACGGGGGGTTCAACAGGTAAAAGTTTAGTTTATTATACACATCCAATCGATATGTCTCGAAAAATCGCATATCTTGATTATTTTAAAGAGAAACATGGTGTATACAAAGGTATGAGACGTGTAAGCGTCGGTGGTAGAATTTTAGTTCCAAATAAGCAAAAGAAAAAAGTGTTCTGGCGTTATAATAAGCCGCTAAACCAACTCATGCTTTCTGCGTATCATGCAGATGGAGAAAATTTAAAGTACTACATCAAAAAGTTAAATAAGTTCAAACCGCAAACTCTAGATGGATACACTACTGTATTGCATAGAATTGCACAATACATCAACAAACATGATATTCGATTGAAATTCAAACCAATCGCAATATTCCCAACAGCAGAAGCATTAACTGATGAAATGAAAATGGATATTGAAAAAGCCTTTAATTGTCCAGTTAGAAACCAATATGCATCTTCTGAAGGTGCACCTTTTATTACAGAAAATACAAAAGGTGAACTTGAAATTAATCCTGCAACAGGCGTGTTTGAATTAGAGCATTTAGAAGGAAATATTTATGAATTAGTAGTCACTGGTTTTTATACTACGACTACACCATTGATTAGATATAAAATCGGTGATTCAGTTGAATTGTTTGAACCGTTAGATGCAAATTACAAGCAAAGTGATATTAAAATAAAAAGAATTATTGGCAGAAACAATGACTTTTTAATGTCTAATGAACGCGGTATTGTTACTAATGTGAATTTATCAACTGTAGTTAGAGAAGCAGGAAAAGACATCGTTCAATCACAATTTGTACAAAATCAATTGGATGAAATTATAGTGAATTTGGTTGTAGAGAAAGATACTAATAAAAATGCATTAGAAAAAATCTTAACTGAAAAACTCAGTACGAGATTTGGAGATACTACTCAATTTAAATTTAATTACTTCAGTGAAATACCTAAAACATCAGGTGGAAAAACTAGATTCACCATCAATAACTTAGAGAAATAGAAAAGGGGAATTGTTTTGGAAAGAAATATAGCAGTTGTTGGATTAGGATATGTAGGCTTACCGGTAGCGGTAGCATTTGGAAAAAAGAATTCAGTAATCGGTTTTGATATTAATCCGAAAAGAATTAAAGAGTTAAAAGAAAATCACGATAGAACAAACGAAGTAACAACTGAAGATTTGAAAGAATCAGATGTTGAATTTACAGATAGTATTGATACTTTAAGTCAAGCTGATTTTATTATTGTAGCGGTACCAACACCAATCAATAAACATAATCAACCTGATTTAACACCATTAATCAGCGCAAGTAAAACTGTAGGTAAAGCATTGAAAAAAGGCACGATTGTTGTATTTGAATCTACAGTATATCCTGGCGCAACTGAAGAAGAATGTGTACCAGTTCTTGAAGAGAATTCAGGTTTAAAAGCTGGAGAAGACTTCTTTGTGGGTTATTCACCAGAACGTATTAATCCAGGAGATAAAGAACATACATTTGAAACAATCACTAAAGTTGTTTCTGGACAAACACCTGAGGTATTAGATATTGTTGCTGATGTTTATGGATCAGTTGTTAAAGCTGGTGTTCATAAAGCACCATCTATCAAGGTTGCAGAAGCAGCGAAAGTTATTGAAAACACACAACGTGACGTTAATATCGCTTTAATGAATGAATTTGCGGTTATCTTCGACAAAGTAGGTATTGATACAAACGCTGTACTTGCAGCTTCAGGTACGAAATGGAACTTCTTAAACTTTAAACCAGGCTTAGTAGGTGGACACTGTATTGGTGTAGATCCTTACTACTTAACTCATAAAGCTCAAGAATTAGGTCACCACCCTGAAATTATTCTTGCAGGTAGAAGAATTAATGACAATATGTCAAAACATGTTGCTTCTAACATCATCAAAGAATTATTGAAAAAAGGCATCAATGTTCAAAATGCATCTATTAATTTATTAGGTCTTACATTCAAAGAGAACTGTCCTGACTTAAGAAATACGAAAGTCATTGATATTGTAAGAGAATTAGAAGATTATGGATTGAAAATTAATGTGAATGATGTCGAAGCGGATAATGAAACTGCTAAAGCTTTATATGATATTGATTTAGTTTCTAAAGAAAATTTACCAGAAACTGATGCATTAATTTTTGCAGTACCTCATAGAGATTATCTTGAAAATAAATCTGAGTATCTCGATTTACTTTCAGATAATGGTATTGTTTTCGATATTAAAGGCATTATTCAAGAAGATGAATTAAAAGAAAACCAAAGTATTTGGAGACTTTAAAAATAGTTTGGTTTATGTAAACTTTATTAAAGAGAAAAAGAACTGGAGGTGGGTTTGTGAAAATTATTCAAGTAGCAGCTATTGATATGACGCATATTAAATTATTGAACACCTTGAATCAACATTCAGCAAAAGAAGGCTTTGAAGTACACTGCGTAAGTAGTGAAGGTGATTATGTAGAAGAAATTAAGAAACAAGGCTTTTATTTTCATAATATACACATTGATAGAAAGATAAGCCCAGTAGGCAATCTTAAATCTGTGCTTCAAATGGTTAAACTTTTTAAATCTATTAAACCTGATATTGTACATGTGCATACACCTGTAGCTGCAGTATTAGGCAGGATTGCGGCCAAATTGGCTGGAGTACCCACTATTATATATACAGCTCATGGGTTTTATTTCCATGAAGGCATGTCAAAAAAACAATATAAATTATTTTTCAATATAGAAAAGTATATTGGTAGATTTTTCACTGATTATATTTTCACGCAAAGTAAAGAAGATTTTGATGTTGCAGTGAAAAATAAATTCTTGAGTAAGAAAAAACATGATCATTACTATCATATTAGTAATGGTATTGATTTAGGTCATGCATTCAACCTTAAATCGATTGATGATGAAAAAATTAATCAAATCAAAAAGGATTTAGGTATTCAAGAAAATGATATTGTAGTGTCATTTATTGGAAGACTTGTTAAAGAAAAAGGAATTATCGATTTGTTAGAGTCATTTAAACATTTAAAAAGTAAAAATGTTAAATATTTGATTATCGGTGATTTGCCTAAAAGTGAAAGAGACTTAGAAACAGCAAAAACACTCAACAAATATGAGGAAAATCCTAATATTATTTTTACAGGACAAGCATCTAATATCAATGAACTGCTGTACTTGAGTGATATTTTCTGTCTACCTTCATATAGAGAAGGAATGCCACGTTCAATTATTGAAGCAATGGCAATGAAAAATGCAGTTATTGCTACAAATATCAGAGGATCAAGAGAAGAAGTTGTCGAAGATGAAACAGGCTATTTAATCGATTTAAATGCGAGCAAGCAGATTGCTGATAAAGTGGATTATCTTATTGAAAATCCTATGACATTACAAGGTATGAAAGAAAATGGTTTTACACGTGCACATCAATTATATGATGAAGCTAAAGTAGCCGATAAGCAGATTGAAGTATTTAAAAAGATTGGAAATGGTGATAAAGATGTTAAAGAGAGCAATTGATTTAGCGATAGGTAGTTCAGTTTTCTTAGTGAGTGCTCCAATTTTAGTCGGTGCATCTGTTGCCATTGCCAAAAGTATGGGACGACCAGTGTTATTTAAACAACAAAGACCAGGTTTAAATGGAGAACCTTTCTATATTTATAAATTCAGAACAATGACTGATGCACGAGACGATCAAGGTGAATTATTGCCTGATGAACAAAGAATGACAAAAGTGGGCAGTTTTATTCGTAAAACTAGCATTGATGAACTACCCCAATTAATTAATGTCATAAAAGGTGATTTAAGCTTGGTAGGCCCACGTCCGTTATTAATGGAATATCTTCCTTTATATTCACAAGAGCAAAAGAAACGTCACTTGGTAAAACCTGGTATCACAGGTTGGGCACAAGTAAACGGCAGAAATGCGATTTCATGGGAAGCTAAGTTTAAATTGGATGTTTGGTATGTTGAAAACCAATCGTTCAAGTTAGATATGTATATCCTATACAAAACATTTATCAATGTTTTAAATCGTAAGGATGTAAGTGCTAAGGATCACGTAACAATGGAAAAATTCCGAGGTTCGCCGCAATGAAATCAATACTAATTATTGGTAATGGCGGACATGCTAAGGTTGTCAAAGATGTAATCGAAGCTGAAGGCATTTATAAAGTTAGTGGATATTTGGATGATAATATTGAAAAAATGTATAAAGAAAAAGATTTGATTTTCGATAATCTTAGAAATATTCAACTTTATCAAGAAAATTACTATTTTGTTATTGCAATAGGGAATAATAAAGTTAGAAATAAAATTTTCGACAAGATTAATGTGCCTATCGAAAGATTTCCAGTGTTTATTCATCCGCATGCAATTATTAGTAAAACTGCAGAAATTGGCAATGGTACCGTTGTTATGCCCGGTGCCATTGTTAATGCGGATACAGTAATAGGGAAGCATGCCATTATAAATACCGGTTCCATAGTTGAACATGATTGTTTAATAAAGGATTATACACATATTTCACCAGGAGCAGTGTTAACTGGCAATGTTTCGGTTGGTGAGAGCACGCAAGTTGGAGCAAATGCGACAGTGATTCCGAATTTGAAAGTTGGAGCACACGTTATGGTAGGCGCAGGTTCTACCGTAATTTCTAATGTAAGGGACAATGTAACGGTAGTAGGATCACCCGCAAAAGTTATTAAGGAGTAATGATGATAATGAGAGAGAGAATATTTTTATCAACACCGCATATGGGTGGGACAGAAACCCAGTACATAGAAAAAGCTTTTAAAGATAATTGGATTGCACCTTTAGGTGAAAATGTAACGGAATTTGAAAATGATGTAAAAGATTACGTAGGTGCAGATTATGCACTAGCTACAGCAAGTGGTACATCTGCTATTCATCTTGCATTGATTGAAGCAGGTGTTGCCAAAGGTGACATCGTCTTTTGTTCATCATTAACATTCTGTGCTACATCTAATCCAATTTTATACCAAGATGCTACACCAGTATTTATTGATTCAGAAATGGAATCATGGAATATGTCACCGACAGCTTTAGAAAAAGCATTTAAAATATATGAAGATAAAGGTACTTTACCTAAAGCAGTTTTAGTAGTTAATTTATATGGTCAGACAGCAGATTTTGAAAAGATATCAGAAATCTGTAAACGTTATGATGTTACTTTAATTGAAGATTCAGCAGAATCTCTTGGGTCAACTTATCACGGTAAAATGAGTGGTAGTTTTGGAGATTTAAGTATTTTTTCATTTAATGGTAATAAAATCATTACGACAAGTGGTGGGGGTATGTTGCTTTCCAACCATAAAGAATACATTGACCATGCATTATTCTTAGCAACACAAGCTAAAGATAAAGCACCATATTATCAACATAGCGAGTTAGGATTTAATTACAGATTAAGTAATATTTCAGCAGGTATTGGCCGTGGCCAAATGGAAGTTATTAATGATCGTGTGAATCGTCGACGTGACATCTTCGACATGTATTATGATGCATTAAGTGAAATTGATGGTATTAATTTCCAAACTGAATTACCAGACAGTAAATCTAATCGTTGGTTAACAGCAATGACTATTGATTCAAACAAAATTAATATTAGCGCTGCTGAGTTAATCAAAGAATTAAATGTAGAAAATATTGAAGCAAGAGCAGTATGGAAACCGATGCATTTGCAGCCACTGTATGAATCATTTGATTATGTTTATGATGAGACAGATAATGCAGAAAAATTGTTCGAAGAAGGTATTTGTTTACCATCAGGCTCAAATATGACAAATGAGCAAGTTAAAACTGTAATTGAAAGAGTAAAAGCTTATATTGAAAGCTAACAGCTAGATAGGGCGGAAAGAGGATTGGATATGTCACGAAAAAATAAAAAGAAACTATCGACACCAGTAAAATGGTTGTTGATTATTGTTGGTATTTTGTTACTCATAGCCATTATTTTTATCGGATATTTAGCTTTTAAATTATTTGGATTGAATAATTCTATTAATAGTCCGCTAGATAGAGAGAAATCAGATTTAAGAAATGAATCAGTAAAAAAAGATGGTACACCGATTTCCATTGCTTTGTTTGGTATTGACTCAGATGAAGTCAGAAAAGCTGAAGGCGGCGGAGAACGTTCTGATTCTATTATTCTTTTATCTATCAATCCTGATAAGAAGAAAACAGTTATGGTCAGTATCCCACGAGATACACGAGCAGATATTGTAGGGCATGATTCGGTAGAAAAAATCAATCATGCTTATGCATACGGAGGTCCTAATATGGCTGTAAAATCAATTGAAAAACTGATGAATGTTCCAGTCGATCATTATGCAACCATGAATATGGATGGTATTGAAGAACTTATTAATCATGTTGATGGTGTAGATGTTAGAAGTAACGCAACTTTTTCTTATAAGGGATATGACTTTGAAAAAAATGAGAAGTATCATATGAAAGGAAAAGAAGCGCGTACATTTATGACGAGCCGAAAACAAGATGGTGCTGGTGGCGACTTTGGTCGTCAAGCAAGACAACAACTTGTACTGCAAGCACTTGTTAATAAACTTGTCAGTGTAAACTCTATACCTAAAATTAATGGAATTGTAGATGCGTTAGGTGATAACGTAAAAACTGATTTATCAATTACAGAACTCAATGATTTAAGACAGAATTATGAACCTGCTAAAAAGAATGTTGAAAAGCTTCAATTAGAAGGTGACAATCAAATGTTAGATGATGGATTGTTCTATTTCCTTCCTGATGAAGCAAATAAAAAGAAAATAGAAAAAATCTATCGTGATAATTTAGGGATATAACACAAACAAAGCACATCTCACTCGCTTGAGATGTGCTTTACTGTTTGTTCTATTTACTTAATAAGTTCGTGTTCACTTCATCAAAGCCTTTGTCTGATAAGCGAACATCATTAATTTTAGTGCCGTCCCATTTACCGTCTACATATCCTTTATCAAATAAGACTTTCAAATCGTCTAAGAATGAGTCTCGATCCTTATCACAGAAATAGTTTTCTTGTAATGAATAAGAATCCTTGAAATCATTCGCTTGTTCAGGTGTCATGTCAGCGTTACGTTTTTCTGTATAATATTTATACAACACCGCGACGATGAATGCCTGATCACGTGTAATATCATCCAAGAATATTCACCACCTTTAATCAATACGCGTATAAACCCTAAATTTATACAATATTAATACTTTACCCATTTTGTTTTGTTTTAAATCTTAATTTTATTAGGAATTTGTTGTTTGTTTTTGTGGATGTATCGCTTTTCTGAGTGTTTTACGATATAATGATTAGATGAATTTTTTAAGGAGTCGATGAATGTGGCAGTGAAACCTTTAGTGTCTGCATCAAGCGCAATATTGCGTCAACAAGCAGAGGATGTTAAAACGTTTGATAGTCAGTTGAAACAGTTATTATTAGATATAGAGGATACTTTATATGAAACAGAAGCATCTGCTTTGTGTGCACCACAAATTGGGGTTTCACAACAAGCAGCGATTATCGATATGGAAGCGGACGGATTACTTCAATTAATCAATCCACGTATTGTCAGTGAATCAGAAACGAAAGTGACTGAACTAGAAGGCGATGTATCGTTTCCAGATATCTTTGGGACAGTTACTCGCAGTCAAATGATTGTCGTCCAAAGTAATGATGTTGAAGGCAATACAGTAGAATTAACCGCATATGATGATATTGCACGCATGATTCTTCATATTATAGATCAATTAAATGGCGTGCCTTTTACAGATAAGATGGAAAAACAATTGACTGAAGAAGAATTGGAGGCGTATTTAGAAGATGAGTAGAATTATATTTATGGGAACACCAGATTTCTCCACAAAAGTATTAGAAATGTTAATCGCGAAAGAAGATGTGATTACGGTTGTAACACAACCAGATCGTCCAGTAGGGCGTAAGCGTGTTATGACACCGCCGCCAGTAAAAGAAGTGGCATTACAAAATGGGATTGAAGTCTATCAACCTGAAAAAATTTCACAATCAGAAGATTTACAAACATTAATTGATTTAAAACCAGACTTAATCGTGACAGCAGCATTCGGTCAAATTTTACCGAAAGCATTGTTAGATGCGCCACGTTTAGGCGCAATTAATGTGCACGCTTCATTATTACCAAAATACCGTGGCGGTGCCCCGATTCATCAAGCGATTATCGATGGCGAAAAAGAAACAGGCGTTACGATTATGTATATGGCACCAAAACTAGATGCAGGCGACATCATTTCACAACAAGCCATTGACATCGAAGCAAATGATGATGTAGGTTCTATGCACGATAAATTAAGCTTCTTAGGTGCAGATTTACTTGCGAAAACTTTACCAGACATTATTAATGGTACAAATGAACGTATTGAACAAAATGAGGAAGAGGCAACATTCGCTTCAAATATCAGTCGTGAAGATGAACGTATCGATTGGTCAAAATCTGCACAAGATATTTACAACCATATCCGTGGTTTATCACCATGGCCAGTGGCATATACAAAATTAGATGATAAAAATATGAAGTTATATCAAGCACATATAGTAGAAGGAAAAGAAGGCAAACCAGGTGAAATTATTGAAACGACAAAGAAAGCAATCATTGTCGGAACAGGTTCATCTGATGCGATTGCGTTAACAGATATTCAATTATCAGGTAAAAAACGTATGCCGACTGCGAACTTCTTAAGCGGCTACCAAGATGACTTAGTTGGGAAGGAATTAAATTAATGCAGACAGTGAGAACACTCGCATTTGACACATTACAAGCAATTATCCAAGACAAAGCGTACAGTAACTTAAAGATTAATGAAGTTTTAAAAGAAAATGAATTGAGCCGTGCGGATAAAGGGTTATTAACAGAATTAGTCTATGGTACGTTGAAACATCAATATACACTTGATTATTATTTGAAGCCTTTCGTAAAAACGAAGATTAAAGGGTGGATGCGCCGTTTACTATGGATGAGTATCTACCAATATCAATATTTAGATAAAATCCCAGATCACGCAATTATCAATGAAGCAGTTGAAATCACTAAACAACGTGGTGGGCTGCATAACAGTAAAGTTGTGAATGGTATTTTACGTAATATGATGCGCAGTGATTTACCAAACCCTGCAGATATTGAAAATGACCAACAACGTATTGCGATTATGTACAGCTTGCCTAAGTGGATTGTTAAACATTGGGTGACACACTTTGGTTTAGAAACAACTGAAGCAATTGCTCAGTCGTTGCTTGAACGACCAGGTCAAACAGTACGTGTCAATACACATAGAACAACGATTGAAGATGCGATAGCACGCTTAGAAAAAGAAGATTATGAAGTATCACAAGATCACGATATTCACTATTGTTTACATGTGTCAGGACGTCCAGTAGTAGAAAGCCGTGCATTTAAAGATGGTTATGTATCTATCCAAGATAAAAGTTCTATGTTTGTAGCTGAAATCTTAGCACCTGTTGAAGGTGAAAATATTTTAGATGCTTGTAGTGCACCAGGTGGTAAAGCGTGTCAGACTGCTGAATTATTAAAAGGCAGCGGTCATGTCGATGCGACGGATATCCATGAGCATAAAATTGATTTAATTGAGCATAACATTCGTAAGTTGCGTTTGAAGAACGTCACAGCGTTTCAACACGATGCGACAAAGCCATATGACGCAAAGTATGATAAAATTTTAGTGGATGCTCCATGTAGCGGTTTAGGTGTGTTACGCCATAAACCAGAAATTAAATATACACAAAATCCGGAAACGGTCGATGGATTAGTCGACTTACAGTTAGAAATTATGAATAATATTAAAGATTCTGTAAAACCGGGTGGCGTGATTGTCTATTCAACATGTACAATAGAACAGATGGAAAATGAAAATGTGATTTATACATTTTTAAAACAAAACAAAGACTTTGAATTTGAACCATTCCCACATCCTAGAACAGGAGAGGAAGTAAAGACTTTACAAATCTTACCGCAAGACTTTGACTCAGATGGTTTCTTTATTACAAAGATTAGAAGAAAGGAAAGTTAATTCATGATTACACCTCAAAAGAAGAAAAAGAATCGTTTTCTTCCTGATTTTGAAAAGCAATCAATTTATTCACTACGCTATGAAGAGATGCAAGCGTGGTTAGTCGAACATGGCCAACAGAAATTCAGAGCAAGACAAATCTTTGAATGGCTCTACGAGAAACGTGTCGATACAATCGACGAAATGACAAACTTATCTAAAGACTTGCGCGCATTATTAAAAGACAACTTTACAATCACGACTTTAGAAACTGCCGTTAAACAAGAAAGTCGTGATGGGACAATCAAGTTCTTATTTGAATTACAAGACGGTTATACAATTGAAACTGTGTTGATGCGCCATGAATATGGTAATTCTGTCTGTGTAACAACACAAGTAGGTTGCCGTATCGGATGTACATTCTGTGCGTCTACACTCGGTGGATTGAAACGTAACCTAGAAGCAGGAGAAATCGTAGCCCAAGTGCTTACTGTTCAAAAAGCCTTAGATGCGACAGATGAGCGTGTCTCTTCAATCGTAATTATGGGTATTGGTGAACCATTTGAGAACTATGATGAAATGATGGACTTCTTAAAAATTGTAAACCACGACAATGGTTTAAATATTGGAGCGCGTCATATCACGGTTTCAACATCAGGCATTATCCCTAAAATTTATGATTTCGCAGATGAAGAAATCCAAATCAATTTTGCGGTCAGCTTACATGCGGCGAACGATGAAATTCGTTCTAAATTAATGCCGATCAACCGTGCATATTCAATTGATAAATTAATGGAAGCTATTCAGTACTATCAAGAAAAAACGAATCGTCGTATTACGTTTGAGTATGGTTTATTCGGCGGTGTAAACGATCAGCTTACACATGCGAGAGAACTGGCACATTTAATTCAAGGCTTGAACTGTCATGTCAACTTGATTCCAGTGA
This sequence comes from Staphylococcus simulans, assembly GCF_025561465.1. Classification (NCBI taxonomy): domain Bacteria; kingdom Bacillati; phylum Bacillota; class Bacilli; order Caryophanales; family Staphylococcaceae; genus Staphylococcus; species Staphylococcus simulans. The sequence continues at coordinate 1,729,279 of NZ_CP095100.1, read as the reverse complement.
ACCATGTACCTGAAAGAAATTACGTGAAGACATCTAAAGAAGATATCTTTAAGTTTGAAAAAGAACTCAAACGTTTAGGTATTAATGCGACAATCAGACGTAACCAAGGCTCAGATATCGATGCCGCATGCGGACAATTAAGAGCGAAGGAACGTCAAGTAGAAACGAGGTAGGAACCTATGTTAAATGCACAATTTTTTACAGACACAGGACACCATAGGGAAAAGAACGAAGATGCTGGCGGCATCTTCTACAACATGACTGATCAACAGCTGTTGGTTTTATGCGACGGCATGGGCGGACATAAAGCAGGCGAAGTTGCGAGTCAATTCGTAGTCAACCGCTTCCAAGAACTCTTCGAACAAGAAAACCTTGTCGAAGAATCTCAAGCGGAAGAATGGCTGCGCAGCACCCTGCAGCTCATTAACCGAGAGCTCTATAACTACGCCGCAGCTAACGAAGATTTCAGAGGCATGGGCACTACAGCAGTTGTCGCCCTGATTTATGATAAGCGCGTCATCATCGCCAACATCGGCGACTCTCGTGCCTATCTCATCAACAGCCGTGAAATCGAACAAATCACAAGCGACCATTCCTTTGTCAATCATCTCGTGATGACAGGACAAATTACCGAAGAAGAAGCCTTTACGCATCCACAACGTAATATCATTACCAAAGTGATGGGTACAGATAAATTCGTAGTCGCAGATATCTATGTGAAACGTTTGAACTTCAATGATTACTTATTATTAAATTCAGACGGCTTAACAGACTTTGTCCGTCCGCATTTAATTCAAGAACAATTGAATCAAGACTTACCGCTAGAAACACAAGGCCAAGCCTTATTAGATTTAGCACAAGCCTATGATTCAACCGATAACGTCAGCTTCGTATTGGCAGAAATAGAAGGTGACCGCGTATGATGATTGGTTCAACTATCAGCGAACGATATAAAATCATAGAATTCTTAGGTGGAGGCGGCATGAGTAATGTCTACCTCGCTGAAGATTTGATCTTAGAAACTAAAGTTGCGGTCAAAATGATTCATATTGCGCCACATGAAAAAGAAGACATGGTGAGACGATTTGAACGTGAAGTGCATAATACATCTCGTCTCTCTCATGATAATGTTGTCAGTGTCAAAGATGTCGGAGAAGACCACGAATATTTCTACTTAGTCATGGAATATATCGAAGGTCCGACACTCTCCGAATATATAAAAACACATGGTCCTTTAAGTATTGAAACAGCGGTTAACTTCGCACAACAAATACTTGAAGGCATTCAACATGCACATGAAATGGGTATCGTACATAGAGACATTAAACCTCAAAATATTTTAGTAGACCGACATAAGACATTAAAAATCTTAGACTTCGGTATTGCTAAAGCGTTAAGTGAAACAGCCATGACCCAAACCAGCCATGTGCTCGGTACTGTGCAATATCTTTCACCTGAACAAGCGAAAGGTGAAGCAACAGACAAACGTACGGATATTTATTCAATCGGGATTGTCTTATATGAAATGTTAGTCGGTGAACCGCCATTCACTGGAGAAACAGCTGTCAGTATCGCCATCAAACATATTCAAGACCAAATGCCGAATCCAACAGATATCCGTTCTAATATCCCGCAAGCACTCAGCAACGTGATTTTAAAAGCGACTGAAAAAGATAGAGACAAACGCTATCAAGATATTGAAAGTATGCAACGTGATTTAAGCAGTGCGTTAGAAAAATGTCGTGAAGATGAAACACCTTATGTTTCAGATGAAGCAGATACTAAAACCATCGCGATTGATAAAGCAGCAATCGCAAAAGAAACTAAAGATAATGAACCGATTCATCAAACAATGGAAATTCCAATTGTGAATCAACAACGTTTCCAAAGTACAGAAGGACCTGTTTACGAAGTACCTAAAAAACGTCGGTCTAAAAAGAAAAAGTTCTTCTTTGCGTTAATTTTCGCGTTATTGTTAATCAGTCTTATCAGCTTTATTGCGTACGGCTTATTAGGAAATAAATATATCGAAACTCCAGACTTGCGCGGTAAAACAGAAGCACAAGCTGAACAGATTTTAAAAGAACATCATATTAAAGTAGGCAAAACAAAACGGGCTTATAGTGATAAGTATCAAGAAAATCAAATTATCACAACAGATCCTGCACCAGGTGAGCGTGTAGAAGAACATGGCACCGTAAATATCGTGTTATCTAAAGGTCCGCAAAAAGCACAAATGCCTAACTTATACGGTACAAGTAAAACGGAAGCATTGAAGCTATTAGATGAACTTGGTTTCAAACATATCTCAGTAGAACAAGCATACTCTAAGACTAAATTAGAACGTGGTTTGATTGAAAACCAAAATATAGCGGCTGATACCGAAGTACCGATTAATGATACACATATCGTACTGACTGAATCTTTAGGTGTGAAACAAGTGTATGTCAAAGATTATACAGGTGAAAGCTATGATAAAGCAGAAAAAGAACTGCAAGATAAAGGCTTGAAACCAGTGAAAGAAAAAGAAGTACACAGTGATAAAGTCGAAAAAGGCAAGATTATTTCGCAATCACCTAAGAGTAAATCTATTGATGAGGATTCTACAGTAACGTTTGTCGTATCATTAGGAAAAGATGATGGTAAAGATGAAGATAAAGCTGACGACAATCCATCAGTCAAAGATGTGACACAAACGGTTCAAGTGCCATATTCTGGTGAAGATAAAGAACGTCAGAAAGTAGAAGTCTTTGTCAGAGATAAAGACCATGACGGTTCTTCAGCAGTTCAAACGTTTCATATCAACAGCAACCGTTCGATTTCAATTCCATTAAAAATTGAAAAAGGCAAAACTGCCGGTTATACGGTACGTGTAGACGATAAAATTGTCGCAGATAAAGACGTCGCATATGACTAAAACATTTCAAAATCCTATCTCATTCATTCAGTTGAATTGAGATGGGATTTTCTTTGTTTCAATCCGTTCGTTTATTAAGGGAACGTTTGGTATAATGTATTAGAGAAAATGAACGAAATAAGAGAGGTGTCTCGGTGAGAACAGGACGTATAATCAAGTCGATCAGCGGTGTGTATCGTGTGGACTCAGATGGTGAGCTTTTTGATACAAAACCGCGCGGCCTATTCCGAAAGAAGAAATTTTCTCCGATTGTCGGAGATATTGTAGATTTTGAAATTGAAAATGTGACAGAAGGCTATATTCATCATGTACATGAACGTCAAAATGAATTGAAAAGACCGCCTGTCAGTAATATTGACCATTTAATTATTGTGATGAGTGCAGTCGAACCTAATTTTTCAACACAATTAGTCGATCGCTTTTTAGTCATTGCGCATTCCTATGAATTGAGACCACGTATTGTGGTAACGAAAAAAGATATGGCATCAGAGACTCAAATCGCACAGATAGAAAAAGATTTAGCTGTATATCAAGCAATCGGCTATCAAACGCAATTTGTCGGAAAAGATGACGATGTCGAAGCGATTTTCGATGCGTGGGGCGATGGTTTAGCAGTATTGAGCGGTCAATCTGGTGTAGGTAAATCGACTTTATTAAATGCCTATCGTCCTGATTTACAATTAGAAACAAATCAAATCTCAAAATCATTAAATCGAGGTAAACATACAACTCGTCATGTGGAGTTGTTTGAACGTAAGCGTGGCTTTGTGGCAGACACGCCTGGATTTAGTGCACTTGATTTTGATCATATTCAAAAAGATGAAGTAAAAGATTATTTTTTAGAGATTCAAGAATACGGACAAGACTGCAAGTTCAGAAATTGTAATCATATGAAAGAACCGAAATGTAATGTGAAAGCGCAAGTAGAAGCTGGCAATATTGCGGAATTCCGTTATGCGCATTATGTACAATTATTTGAAGAGATTGCAGCACGAAAGGAAAGATATTAATGGTTAAAGTATTTCCATCCCTTTTATCAGCGGACTTTTTAAACTTACAACAGGAATTGAAAGACCTAGAAGCAGCAGGTGTAGACGGTGTACATTTTGATGTGATGGATGGCCAATTTGTGCCGAATATTTCAATTGGTCTTCCTATTTTAGAAGCAGTAAATGCGGGTACTGATTTACCGATTGATGTGCATTTGATGATTGAAAACCCAGAAGCATATATCGCAGAATTCGCTTCTAAAGGTGCAGATATGATTTCAGTTCATTTCGAAGCAACACCGCACATTCATCGTGCCATTCAACTGATTCATACACATGGTGCTAAAGCAGGTGTCGTGATTAATCCAGGTACTTCTGTTGCCGCAATTGAACCAATTTTACATGATGTAGACTATGTATTGATTATGACAGTGAATCCAGGCTTTGGCGGCCAAGCGTTTATCTCAAACAGTGTAGAGAAAGTGGCTGCGTTACAAGCATTTAAAGAGAAATTTAATTTAGACTTCGATATTGAAGTGGATGGCGGTATTAACGCGATTACTGGTAAGAAATGTGTAGAAGCAGGTGCGACAATGCTTGTGACAGGTTCTTATTTCTTTAAACAAGCGAGTTATCAATCTGTTGTAGAAGCATTGAAATCAACAGCACAACCATCAGAATAAGGCAGGGTGACGCTATGAAAATTAATCTATTATGCGGCGATCGTCATTTGCCGAAACATTTATTAGAAGATAAATCTGAAGAAGAGTGGGGCGGTATTGATCGCGGTGCTTTAATTTTAATAGAACATGAAATTGAACCGATCTTTTCATTGGGTGATTTTGATTCAGTGACGGACGAGGAACGTACTGAATTAAAAACGAAGCTAGATATTAACCCAGTTAAAGCAGAAAAAGCGGATACTGATTTAGGGTTAGGTGTCAAAGAAGCAGTGGAATGCGGTTTTGACGAAATTGATATTTATGGTGCGACAGGCGGCAGACTGGATCATTTCTTAGGTGCCGTACAACTGCTGCAAGTGCCTGAATATGTAGAAGCGGGTATTGTGATTCGCATTATTGATACGAATAATGAAATTTCATATTTAGAAAAAGGCGAATATCATATGACGTATGATAAGCATATGCCTTATGTATCGTTTGTGCCGCAAAGATCTAATACAGTGATTTCACTGACAGGCTTTAAATATCCGCTTCAAAACCAAACACTCCACCAAGGCTCAACCTTAACCATTTCAAACGAAATTGCAGCTTACCGAGGCACAATCGAGGTAGAATCTGGCGGTATCCTAGCCATCAGAAGCAGAGATGCACAACATTCATTATAAAATGAGCTGAATACAAATAAACACGCAACCTTCTTTATGACAACACATCAATAAAAAAACAGCGGATGATGCATAAGCAAACCATCATCCGCTGTTTTTCGTACAATATATCATTAAAAAGACTAAATCGCTGTTTTAAGACAAGAAAAAAACGACCCGCCACATACGAGTCGTTTTTGTCATGTGCTTAATATTTATTAAACTCTAGTTACTTTACCAGATTTTAAAGCACGTGCAGAAACCCAAACTTTTTTAGGTTTTCCGTCTACTAGGATTCTAACTTTTTGAAGGTTAGCATTCCATCTACGTTTAGTAGAGTTTAAAGCGTGTGAACGACGATTACCAGTCGAAGCTTTACGACCTGTTACGAAACATTGTTTACCCATGAAAGTACCTCCTTTAATAAATATAAACACACTGACTTATGATATACTTTCCTAATTTAGCATATATTTTTCAGATTGGCAACCAAAAATTATAGCTTTCAAGAATATTTTAAGTTATTCTAAACAAGGAACAAAATTGTGTTATAATTTGTAAATGTCTATGTATGCGTTTTTATTAAAAAGCGGCGACGTGGACTTATAACCACGCAATGATTTTATAAGGATGAGCCAAGAGTAAAATCCGGCATTTAAAAGGCGAAATTGTGTTATTCATTATATAATAGTATGTAATGAATCCAAAACATAAATCATAACTGATTAGACCTATATTTAAGGAGGAACTCATAATGACATTAGAAATTACCAATGAATACGGCAATATCGACGTTTCCAACGACGTGATCGCTTCAGTAGTAGGTGGTAAAGCCGTAGAATGTTATGGTATTGTCGGAATGGCATCCAAACAACAAGTCAGAGACGGCATTGCGGAAATTTTAGGTCATGAAAATTATGCACGCGGAATTGTGGTGCGTTCAAATGACAAAGCAATTGACGTTGATATGTATATTATAGTAAGTTATGGCATTAAGATTTCTGAAGTAGCGAATAATGTACAATCTACTGTTAAATATACTTTGGAAAAAACTTTAAATTTGAAAGTCAATTCAATCAACATTTATGTACAGGGTGTACGTATGAATAATTATGGCAAGAAACATTAGGAGGAAGACATGATGATCAGCAAAATAGATGGTAAATTATTTGCCGACATGGTGATCCAAGGGGCACAAAATTTATCAAATAATGCAGAGCTAGTCAATGCATTAAATGTTTATCCAGTGCCAGATGGCGACACAGGGACGAACATGAATCTTACGATGACTTCTGGGAGAGAAGAAGTCGAACAAAATGCTTCACATCACATCGGAGCCTTAGGAAAGACATTTTCTAAAGGCTTATTAATGGGTGCCCGCGGGAACTCAGGCGTGATTCTATCACAAATTTTCAGAGGCTTCTGTCAGAATATGGAAGACTTAGAAACACTAGATGCGAAAGCCTTCGCAGAAAGCTTTGAAGCGGGTATTGAAACAGCTTATAAAGCAGTGATGAAACCGGTAGAAGGGACAATTTTAACGGTTGCGAAAGAAGCGGCTAAAGCAGGTGTTGAGAAAGCACAATCGACTGAAGACTGTGTAGAAGTCTTAGAAGCGATTATCGCATATGGTCAAGTTGCCTTAGAAAACACACCGAACCAATTACCAGTACTTAAAGAAGTCGGCGTAGTCGACAGTGGCGGTAAAGGTTTAATGTGTGTTTATGAAGGTTTCTTAATTGCGATGAAAGGTGAAAAAGTCGAAGCGACAAAACCAAAACTAGATACTGAAACATTTGTGAATGACGAACATGATTTCCATGGTGTCATTAATACAGAAGATATCGTCTATGGTTACTGTACGGAAATGATGGTACGTTTTGACAAACATAAACGTCCATTCAATGAGCAGCAATTCCGTGAAGACATGTCTAAATTCGGAGATTCTTTACTTGTCATCAATGATGATGAAATCGTGAAAGTGCATGTGCACTCTGAACATCCAGGTGAAGTCTTCAACTATGGCCAAGAGTATGGTGAATTGATTAAAGTCAAAGCTGAAAATATGCGTGAACAACACCGCAATGTGGTCAATAAAGAAAAACAAAAATCTAACGATGAAACACCACAAGTAGAAACTGCGATTATTGCGATTTCTATGGGTAATGGTATTTCAGATATCTTTAAATCAATGGGTGCAACGTCTATTATTAATGGCGGTCAAACAATGAACCCATCAACAGAAGACATCGTTAAAGTGATTGAACAATCTGGTGCGAAAAAAGCTATTATCTTGCCGAATAACAAAAACATTCAAATGGCGAGTGATCAAGCAGCTGAGATTGTTGAAGCTGAAACAGTAGTTATTCCGACGAAATCTATTCCACAAGGGATTGCGGCGATGTTCCAATATTTACCAGATGCGTCATTAGAAGATAATCAATCAAATATGACACAAGCATTAGAAGATGTGACTTCTGGTTCTATTACGAACGCTGTACGTAATACTACAATTGATGGTGTAGAAATCAAAGAAGGCGAATTTATGGGCCTTAAAGAAGGTAAAATTGTTTCAAGTCAGAAAACACAATTAGAAGCAGCGAAAGCATTGTTAGCTGATATGATGGATGATGAAACTGAAATTGTTACAGTAATTACAGGTGAAGATGCTGATGCAGAAACAACTGAAGCATTAACAGAATGGTTAGAAGAAACTTATCCTGATGCAGAAGTCGATGAACAAGTCGGCGATCAACCGATTTATCCATATTTATTCTCTGTAGAATAACGTTGAAAATCATATAAAGTAATGTATATAAAAAAATTCACTTAGACTAAAGCGGTCTAAGTGGATTTTTCTGTGTGTAAGCATAAATATAGAAAACTTATAGTTTGTACATGACAAAAACGATGAAATACAAAAGTTTTGTAAGATTAGTGTAAAAATAAGTGCTTATTTACGAGAATAATTGTTATAATATTTAAAATAGTTGCAATAATCAAAAATTAATGCGAGGGGGAATTAACATGAAATTTAAAAGCGTCTTTGAAATTATCGGACCGACGATGGTCGGACCTTCATCGTCTCATACTGCAGGGGCAGTTAGAATCGGAATGGTTGCACGTGAATTATTCGGGGATTTGCCAGACCGTGTCGATATTTATTTATATGGTTCGTTTATGGAAACCTATCAAGGTCATGGGACAGATGTTGCATTAGTTGGAGGCTTGCTTGGTTATGATACAGACGATGACCGTATCAAGACCAGTTTACAGACGGCAGAAGAATTAGGAATGACTGTTAACTTTATTTCTATGCATGAAGATAAACCGCATCCGAATACGACGGTATTAAGTATGTCGAAAGGTGATCAAACGTTATCTGTTGAGGGTGTTTCTATCGGTGGAGGCAAAATTGAAATTGTCGCTATTAATGGTTTCCCAATCAGTATCTCAGGTAACTATCCAACATTATTAGTCTTTCATCGAGATACCTTCGGAACTATCGGACGAGTCACGAATATTTTAGGAGAAGCCAGTATTAATGTCGGTTCTATGCAAGTTGCGCGTAAAGAAAAAGGAGATTCTGCATTGATGACTTGTGAATTAGATGAAAGACCGGATGAAGCTATCTTAGATCAAATTAGAATGGTTAATGATGTTACAGCGGTATCCTTAATGGAAGATTAGAAAGAGAGGGGGATATAAGATGTTTCAAACAGTAGAAGAATTAGTAAAGAGATGTGAAACTGAAGACAAAGCGATTCATGAAATTATGTTAGAGCAAGAAATGGACGTGACGGGTGCGACAGCTGAGGAAGTATATGCGGGGATGTCGCATCATTTTAAAACGATGGAAAATGCCTTAGAAGAAGGCTTAAACGGGGTGACTTCTACAACGGGTTTAACGGGTGGCGATGCAGTACTGATTAAAAGATATTTAGAAAGCGGACAAGCTTTATCGGGTCCGGTTTTATTAGATGCGGTGAGTAAAGCAGTGGCAACTAATGAAGTGAACGCGGCAATGGGGAAAATTTGTGCGACACCGACTGCGGGTTCTGCAGGGGTTGTGCCGGGTGTATTATTTGCGATTAAGCATCGTTTTAATCCTACGCAACGTGATATGTTGAACTTCTTGTTGACAGCAGGTGCATTCGGCTTTGTGGTTGCGAATAACGCATCCATTTCTGGTGCATCAGGCGGCTGTCAGGCAGAAGTCGGTTCTGCCGCTGCGATGGCTGCAGCCGCAACGGTTGAAATGGCTGGTGGTACGCCGCAGCAATCAGCTGAAGCTTTTGCAATTTGTATGAAGAATATGCTAGGTTTAGTATGTGACCCGGTAGCGGGATTAGTTGAAGTGCCTTGCGTAAAGAGAAATGCGGCAGGTGCTTCGAATGCGCTTGTGTCAGCGGATATGGCACTTGCGGGCGTGACGTCGCGTATTCCGACAGATGAAGTGATAGAAGCAATGTATCGTATCGGGCAGACGATGCCTTCTGCACTGCGTGAAACAGGACGTGGCGGCCTCGCTGGAACACCAACCGGCCAACGCTTAAAACAACAAATATTTGGTGATTAACATGTCTAAAGTAAACCTCATTGATCAGCCGTATACGTTAGACCAAATCAAAGGTTTAGGTCCAAAACGTATAGCGGTGTTAAATGAATTAAATATTTATAACGTAGAAGATTTAGTGCTTTATTTACCTGTACGCTATGAAGATAATAGTGTGGTAGATTTAAACCAAGCAGAAGATCAATCAACTGTGACAGTGGTCGGCGAAGTTTACACAACGCCCACTGTCGCTTTTTTTGGCAGAAACCGTTCTAAAGTTACTGTCCATTTAATGGTCAACAATATTGCGGTAAAAGCTGTGTTTTTTAACCAACCGTATTTAAAAAAGAAAATCAACTTGCATGACCATGTGACAATTAAAGGTAAATGGAATCGTGCGAAACAAGAAATCAATGGCATGCGTCTCTTTACGACGAATCAGCCAGAACAAACACAAGACGGCGAACAATTAGAACCCGTCTATCGTATTAAAGAAGGCATTAAACAAAAGACGCTTCGAGATATCATTCGTAAAGTGTTAGATGATATTGAAATCAACGAATGGCTATCTGAAGATTTACGTCAAAAATATAAACTAGAATCGTTAGCGTCAACGATTAGAACGTTGCATTACGCAGATAATAAAACAGCGTTATTAAAAGCGCGCAGAACATACGCTTTTACTGAGTTGTTCTTATTTGAATTGCGAATGCAGTGGTTGAATCGTTTAGAAAAATCGAGTGATGAAGCGATTGAAATTGATTATGATTTAGCACAAGTCAAAGATTTTATTGACAGTTTACCGTTTGAATTAACGGACGCGCAAAAAACTGCAGTGAATGAAATTTTCAGAGATTTGAAAGCACCGCTTCGCATGCACCGCCTCCTTCAAGGTGACGTAGGTTCTGGTAAAACAGTCGTAGCCGCTTTATGTATGTATGCCTTAAAGACAGCAGGTTATCAATCTGCCTTAATGGTACCGACTGAAATCTTAGCGGAACAACATGCGGAAAGTTTAACGGAGCTATTTGGCGACCGCATGAATGTTGCGTTACTGACAGGTTCAGTTAAAGGTAAGAAGCGAAAACTCTTACTAGAGCAACTTGAAAACGGCACAATTGATTGTCTAATCGGTACACATGCCTTGATTCAAGATGATGTCTCTTTCCAAAATGTAGGACTAGTGATTACCGATGAACAACATCGCTTTGGTGTTAACCAACGCCAAGCATTACGTGAAAAGGGAGCCATGACGAATGTGCTCTTTATGACTGCGACACCGATTCCAAGAACATTAGCCATTTCTGTTTTCGGTGAAATGGATGTGTCATCGATTAAACAATTGCCTAAAGGTCGTAAACCAATTAAAACGATGTGGGCAAAACATGAAGCCTATGAATCGGTCCTAAACCAAATGACAGCAGAATTAAATAAAGGCAGACAAGCTTATGTGATCAGTCCGCTAATTGAGAGTTCGGAACACTTAGAAGATGTACAAAACGTCGTAGAGTTATATGAATCACTCGAACAACATTATGGTGTCGGTCGCGTCGGCTTACTCCATGGTAAAATGCCTGCAGATGAAAAAGATGATGTAATGCAGCGCTTTAACCAACATGACATTGATATTTTAGTTTCAACTACAGTGGTTGAAGTGGGTGTAAACGTACCGAATGCGACATTTATGATTATTTATGATGCTGATCGTTTCGGTTTATCTACACTCCATCAGTTAAGAGGTCGTGTCGGTCGTAGCGACCATCAAAGTTATTGTGTGCTGATTGCCTCTCCTAAAACAGAAACAGGGATTGAGCGTATGACTATTATGACGCAAACGACAGATGGATTTGAACTGAGTGAGCGTGACTTAGAAATGCGTGGACCTGGTGATTTCTTCGGGGTAAAACAAAGTGGTCTGCCTGATTTCTTAGTCGCAAACATAGTCGAAGATTATCGTATGTTAGAAGTCGCAAGAGATGAAGCGGCAGAACTTATTCAATCAGGTGTCTTCTTTACAGACCAATACGCGATTTTGCGCAACTTTGTAGAACAAAACCTCTTGCATACAAGTTTTGATTAAAAATGAACGCTTTAAATAAAGACAAATCCTTTTGATTTAACAATACATGACACAACAGACTAATTTCGATACACTATACTTAATTAGGCTGTTGTGTTTTTTGTTGAGCAAATTTAAGAGAAAATGATATGATATGTAGGTAGTCTTAAGACTTGGTACTAATTAGGGGGTAAAGCGATGAAGTTGAAGAAACAAGAACGACGTGAAGCTATCAAACAACGACTGCAGGAAAACCCCTTTATGACTGATAATGAACTCAGTGATTTATTTTCTGTCAGTATCCAAACCATCAGATTAGATAGAACGTTTTTGAAGATTCCAGAATTACGTAAACGTATTAAAACCGTTGCTGAGCATAACTATAAGCATATTCGTGCAATAGAAGGAAATGAGATTATCGGAGATTTAATCCGGGTAGAACCAGATGTGACTGCAGAATCTTTAATTTATATTACGGAAGATTCAGTCTTTACACGTAATGACATTGCACGTGGACATATTCTTTTTGCGCAAGCGAATTCATTATGCGTTGCTTTAATCCAAAAGAGTATGGTGCTGACAAGAGAAAGCCAAGTGACGTTTTTAAAACAAGTGAAACTGCATGATACAGTCCATGCCTTTGCGCAAGTGGTTGATTTCGGTTCGAAATATATTACTGTTGCGGTTTCTTCTTATGTGAAAGATAAATGTGTTTTTAAAGGTACATTTAAAATGTATTATTATAACGAGGAGTGATCACGAAATGGTGACATTAGCCATTGATATGATGGGCGGAGATGACGCACCGGGTATCGTGTTAGAAGCGGTAGAGCAAGCGTTGAATGACTTCCCAGATTTACATATAATTTTATTCGGAGATGAAGCACAGTGCACACTGAAACATGACCGTTTGGATTTCCGTCATACGACTGAAGAAATCGAAATGGAAGATGAGCCGGTTCGTGCCATAAAACGTAAGAAAGACAGTTCAATGGTCAGAGCTGCACAAGCAGTTAAAGATGGTGAAGCTTCTGGTTGTGTCTCAGCTGGTAATACCGGTGCTTTGATGTCAGCAGGTTTATTTATTGTCGGCCGTATTAAAGGTGTCGCACGTCCAGCATTAGTTGTAACTTTACCGACAGTTTCAGGTAAAGGTTTTGTGTTCTTAGATGTCGGTGCGAATGCGGATGCGAAACCGGAACATTTATTACAGTATGCGCAACTCGGCAATATTTACGCTGAGAAAATCCGTGGTATCGGCGCACCGAAAGTCGCATTATTAAACATCGGAACTGAAGCGAAAAAAGGTAACAGTCTAACGAAAGCGACGTATGATTTAATGAAAGCTGATCCATCATTCTATTTCTCAGGAAATGTTGAAGCGAAAACTTTAATGGAAGATGCGGCTGATGTCGTGGTCACTGATGGCTTTACAGGCAATATGGTCTTAAAGAATTTAGAAGGCACTGCGAAATCAATCGGTAAAATGTTAAAGTCTACATTAATGGCAAGCTTTAAAAATAAATTAGCTGCCTTAGTCTTGAAGAAAGACTTAAGCAACATGAGTAAAAAAATGGATTACGCTGAATATGGCGGTTCTGTACTACTTGGTTTAGATGGTATTGTGGTTAAAGCACATGGCAGTTCTAATGCGAGGGCTTTTTATTCTGCGATTCGCCAAGCGAAAATCGCAGGAGAACAACATATTGTTGAAGTAATGAAAGAGACGGTAGGTGAACAAAATGGGTAAAACAGCAATTATTTTTCCAGGACAAGGTGCACAAAAAGTAGGTATGGCGCAAGATTTGTATCAACAAGATACAAAAGCTACTGAAATTTTAGATGCTGCACAAGATGCGGCAGGCTTTGATTTATTAGAAACTATGTTTACAGATGAAGAAGGTAAACTAGGCGAAACTGAAAACACACAACCGGCATTGTTAACACATAGTATTGCGTTATTAAACGCATTAGGTGATGTTGATGCGGACTATACAATGGGACACAGCTTGGGTGAGTATTCAAGTTTAGTCGCAGCAAAAGTCTTAGCATTCGAAGATGCGGTTAAAATCGTCCGTAAAAGAGGCGAATTGATGGCACAAGCTTTCCCAAGCGGTGTCGGCAGCATGGCAGCGGTACTTGGTTTAGATTATGATGATGTCGCAAAAATCTGTGAAGATTTATCAGAAGAAGGTTCTATTATTGAACCGGCGAACATCAACTCACCAGGTCAAGTTGTAGTTTCAGGCCATAAAACAGCGATTGATCGTATTGTAAAAGAAGGTAAAAGCTTAGGTGCGAAACGTGTCTTACCATTAAAAGTGTCAGGACCTTTCCACTCATCTATGATGCAAGTCATTGAAAAAGACTTCGAAGATTACATCAATCAATTCGAATGGCACGATGCTGAAATTCCGGTTGTTCAAAACTATCATGCGCAAGCTGAAACTGACGCAGAAGTGATTAAACAAAACATGGTCAAACAATTGTATTCACCAGTTCAATTCATTCAATCAACAGAGTATTTAATTGAACAAGGTGTCGATCACTTTATTGAAATCGGACCAGGCAAAGTTTTATCGGGCTTAATCAAGAAAATCAACAGAGACGTTAAATTAACTTCGATTCAAACACTCGAAGATGTTAAAGGATGGAATGAACATGAGTAAAAGTGCATTAGTAACAGGAGCTTCAAGAGGTATTGGGCGCAGTATTGCGTTACAGCTAGCTGAAGAAGGTTATAATGTCGCAGTCAACTATGCGGGCAATAAAGACAAAGCAGAAGCAGTTGTCGAAGAAATCAAGGATAAAGGCGTCGAAGCCTTTGCGATTCAAGCAAATGTTGCAAATCCTGATGAAGTTAAAGACATGATTCAAGAAGTCGTAAAACAATTCGGTTCTTTAGACGTATTAGTCAACAACGCAGGTATTACACGTGATAACTTATTAATGCGTATGAAAGAACAAGAATGGGATGACGTGATCAACACAAACTTAAAAGGTGTGTTCAACTGTATTCAAAAAGCAACACGTCAAATGATGAAACAAAGAAGCGGTGCAATCATCAACTTATCTAGTGTGGTGGGCGCAGTCGGCAACCCTGGTCAAGCAAACTACGTTGCGACTAAAGCAGGGGTTATCGGTTTAACAAAAACTGCAGCACGTGAACTTGCGTCACGTAACATTACAGTTAACGCAGTAGCACCAGGCTTTATCGTTTCTGATATGACAGATGCGTTGAATGACGATCTTAAAGATCAAATGAAATCACAAATTCCATTAGGCCGTTTCGGCGAAGATACAGACATTGCGAACACAGTAGCTTTCTTAGCTTCTGACAAAGCAAAATACATTACTGGCCAAACTATCCATGTTAATGGCGGTATGTTTATGGAATAATAACCATTAATTCACGAGAAGTAGTGGGATTACACTATTTTGTGGGGTAATCCTACTTGTATTCTTGATGATAAAATGGGAAAATAATAGAGTCGTATAGGCTTTTTAAAGGAGGTGAATCGACGTGGAAAACTTCGATAAAGTTAAAGATATCATCGTTGACCGTTTAGGTGTAGATGCTGACAAAGTAACTGAAGATGCATCTTTCAAAGATGATTTAGGCGCTGACTCACTTGATATCGCAGAATTAGTTATGGAATTAGAAGACGAGTTCGGTACTGAAATTCCAGATGAAGAAGCTGAAAAAATCAATACAGTTGGTGACGCAGTAAACTTCATCAACAACCTTGAAAAATAATAACAATATTATCTGAGTCGTCTTAATCAGCGACTCAGATTTTTCTTTTGTTTTGCATTAAATTCACGTAAAATGAGACACATAAGCGCATACAGCGCGATGTTGTATTCTGTAAAATTAAAAGGAGGTCATCTTTTGACCAAGCATAAGAAAGACGCTATGCTGCAGGCTTTTAATAAAAAGTTTGCACAAAAAATGGAGATGTTACATCTCACGTATGACCATTTACCTCTTTATCAACAAGCATTTTCACATTCTAGTTTTATCAACGATTTTAATATGGACCGACTTGCGCATAATGAGCGCTTAGAGTTCTTAGGAGATGCGGTATTAGAATTGACGGTTTCACGGTATTTATATGACAAATATCCAGGATTGCCTGAAGGGAATCTGACAAAAATGCGCGCGACCATCGTTTGTGAACCCTCACTTGTAATATTTGCGAATAAAATCAAATTAAATGAATTAATCCTACTTGGCAAAGGCGAAGAAAAAACTGGTGGACGCACACGTCCGTCGCTCGTATCAGATGCCTTTGAAGCTTTTGTAGGCGCTTTATACTTAGATCAAGGATTAGATGTGGTATGGCAATTTGCGCAAGAAGTTATCTTCCCATACGTTGAAGATGATGCGCTAATGGGTGTCATTGACTTTAAAACACAATTCCAAGAATATATTCATCGCTTGAATAAAGGCAGTGTCACATATCGTTTAATTCATGAAGAAGGTCCAGCACATCACCGTCTCTTTACCTCAGAAGTGTTATTAGAAGGTGAAGCGGTGGCAGAAGGCCAAGGCAGAACGAAGAAAGAATCAGAACAAAAAGCCGCAGAGAAGGCTTATAAAGTGATGAATCAGAAACAATGAACAAGCTGTGTCAAACAGTGATAGGGAGATCGAGTGAAGTATGGTTTATTTAAAATCAATCAATGCAGTCGGATTCAAATCGTTTGCGCAGCAAACTGAAGTCCACTTTGACCAAGGTGTGACCGCAATTGTAGGTCCGAACGGCAGCGGTAAAAGTAACGTAACAGATGCCATCAAATGGGTCTTAGGTGAACAGTCTGCGAAATCTTTACGCGGTTCGAAAATGGAAGATATTATCTTTTCCGGCGCAGAACATCGCAAAGCACAAAACTATGCGGAAGTTCGATTAAAATTAGATAATCATGCACATCAATTAAACGTTGAAGAAGACGAAATCATCGTTACACGCAGGCTGTACCGCAGCGGCGAGAGTGCGTATTATTTAAATAACGAACGTGCCCGTTTAAGAGATATCACAGATCTCTTTTTAGATTCAGGACTAGGTAAAGAAGCATTCAGTATTATCTCACAGGGCCGTGTAGATGAAATCTTGAATGCGAAACCCGCTGACAGACGTCAAATTATTGAAGAATCTGCAGGTGTATTAAAGTATAAAAAGCGTAAAGCAGCATCTGTTCAAAAGTTAGATCAAACAGAAGAAAACTTAAATCGTGTTGAAGATATTTTGTATGATTTAGAAGGTCGTGTAGAACCTTTAAGAGAAGAAGCAGCGATTGCGAAAGAGTATCAACATTTATCTAAAGAAATGAAGAAAAGCGATGTATTGGTGACGGTTCATGATATTAATGAGTATAACGAAGCTATCAGTAAAGCAGATGAACGCTTAAATATCTTAAAGAGCCAACAAGCGCAAAAAGAAGCAGATCAAAATCGTTATTCTCGTACGCTAGCGAATTATAAAGCGGAATTAAATCAACAAAACGATGAAATTGAACGCTTGAATTATCAGTTAGTCCAAGCAACAGAAGCAGCAGAAAAATTATCAGGTCAGCTGAATGTATTAGAAGAACGTAAGCGTAACCAATCACAAACAAATGCGCGTTATGAAGAAGAACAAGAAGCATTGAAAGCACAACATGCGCAACTGATTGAAGATCAACAACAAGCTAAAGCAGATAAACAAACGCTGACTGAAAAACAACAAAGTTTAGCTGCAGAAGTGAAAAAGCTTGAAGACCAATTATATGTATCAGATGCAGATCATGAAGAGCAACTTGAAGAGATTAAAAATAGTTATTATGATTTAATGTCTGAACAATCAGAGGTTAATAACGATATTCGCTTCCTCCAACGCACTATTGAAGAAAACGAAGCCAAACAAAATCGTTTAGATAGTCGTTTATTAGATGCGTTCAACCAATTAAAATCAATTCAGTCTGAAATTAATCAAATCACAGCACAACAAAAAGAAAAACAACAACAATTAGCTTCCTTAGAGCAACAACAAAAAGACAATGAAGCACAACTGACTGAAACGAAAAATAAACAAAACGAATACGAAGAAAAGTTATACCAAGCGTATCGTTATACAGATAAATTGAAAGCTAAAATAGAAAGTTTAACCAGTCGTGAAGAAGACTATACGTATTTCTTCAATGGTGTAAAACATGTCTTGAAAGCGAAAAACAATCCATTGAACGGTATCCATGGAGCAGTAGCAGAAGTGATAGATGTACCCTCAGAATTAACTACAGCTATTGAAACAGCATTAGGTGCTTCTATGCAGTATATCATTGTAGATACTGAAAAAGATGGACGCCAAGCGATCGCTTATTTAAAACAAAATCGTTTAGGCAGAGCAACATTCCTACCGTTAAATGTTATTCAACCAAGACGTTTACAAACAGATATTATGAACACTGCCCAACAAGCAACAGGTTTTGTCGGGGTGGCTGCGGATTTAATCGGTGTAGATAACACCTATAGTGCGATTATTTATAATTTGATCGGCAATACCATTATTGTCGATGATTTAAAACACGCAAATGAATTAGCACAAGCGATTCGTTATCGTACACGTATTGTGACACTAGAAGGCGATATCGTGAATCCAGGCGGCTCTATGACTGGTGGCGGTCAACGTCAGACGAAAAGCATTTTAGCACAACGTGATGAATTGACGCAGTTGCGTGAACAGTTGAAACAATTTGAACAGCAGACAACTCAATTTGAAAAAGAAGTTCAAGCAGTCAAAGATGAAGCGAATCAATTGAGTGAAACATATTTAAAAATCAGTCAACAATATAACGAAGCTAAACAAGCGGTGCATAATATCGAACTAGAATTAGACCGTTTGAAGAAAAGTGAAGCACATATTAAGAGTGAACATGAAGAGTTTGAATTTGAGAAAAATGATGGCTATCAAAGTGAAAAGAGCCGTGAAACTTTAGAAGCGAAACAACAACAAAAAGAACAACTCGCGAAAAAGTTAGCTGATTTAGAACAACAAATTGAAAGTTTGACGCAATTATCTAAAGAA
This sequence comes from Staphylococcus simulans, assembly GCF_025561465.1. Taxonomy (NCBI): domain Bacteria; kingdom Bacillati; phylum Bacillota; class Bacilli; order Caryophanales; family Staphylococcaceae; genus Staphylococcus; species Staphylococcus simulans. Next base: position 1,710,368 of record NZ_CP095100.1, on the reverse strand, counting down.
GGTAAAGAAAGTACTGCACAATTACAGCAACAATTGCATCAAAAACAATCAGATTTAGCTGTGTTGAAAGAACGTAGTAAAACACAACGTCAACAACTTGAACGTATTGATAATCAAATCAAACAAAATCAACTTCAACAAGAAAAATTAGCGGAAGATATTGAGCTGTTTAATTCTGATGAAGTGACAGGACAAAAAGCCTTTGAAACGATTCAAAAAGATATTGAAATCAAACAACAAGAAAAAGCAGATTTAAATGAACGCTTAGACGTATTAAAAGGTAAACGTCAAGAAACGAACGCTTCGATAGAAGAATTTGATGACAAACTTCAAGAAACACATCGCGATATCCTATCAATTGAAAACAGCTATCAAGATATCAAAGCAGAGCAATCCAAATTGGATGTGTTGATTTCACATAGTATGGATCACTTAAATGATGATTATCATTTAACGTTTGAAGCGGCAAAAGACCTCTATGAACAAGATGAACCGATTGACGCTTTAAGACAGAAAGTGAAATTGACTAAAATGTCGATTGAAGAATTAGGTCCAGTTAACCTTAATGCGATTGAACAGTTTGAAGAAGTGTATGAACGCTTTACTTTCTTAGATGAACAACGTACTGATTTAAGAGAAGCGAAAGCGACATTAGAACAAATCATTCGTGAAATGGACCAAGCGGTAATGGATCGATTCAAAACAACATTCCATGCGGTTCAAGGACATTTCTCAGAAGTGTTTAAATCATTATTCGGCGGCGGTCAAGCTGAATTGAAATTAACAGATGATGACTATTTAACTGCAGGTGTTGAAATTATCGTACAACCACCAGGTAAGAAGCTGCAGCATTTGTCATTACTTAGTGGTGGAGAGCGTGCATTAAGTGCAATTGCTTTATTATTTGCGTTATTGAAAGTACGCTCAGCACCATTTGTTATACTAGATGAAGTAGAAGCAGCTTTAGATGAGGCGAATGTAATTCGTTATGCGAATTACTTAAGACAATTATCTGAGAAGACACAGTTTATTGTGATTACACACCGTAAAGGAACAATGGAAGCGGCCGATAGACTATATGGTATTACGATGCAAGAATCCGGTGTATCTAAACTGGTAAGTGTGAATTTAAATACGATAGATGAAGTGTTGAAGGAGGAAGAAAAATGAGCTTTTTTAAACGACTAAAAGATAAGTTTGCGGGCAAACCAATGGAAGAAGAAAAAGAGCTTCAAGACTTGGACCAAACGGAATCGTCAGAAGAAGACAAGAAACCAGCTGAAAAAGAAGAAAAATCAACGTTACCTGAAGCAAAACCTAAAGAAGAACCGAAAGATGATTTCGATTTTAATGACGGTTTAATTTCTATTGAAGAATTTGAAGAAATTGAATCTCAAAAATTAGGTGCGAAATTCAGACAAGGTTTAGAGAAATCACGTGAAAACTTCCAAGAGCAATTAAATAACTTGATTGCACGTTATCGTACTGTGGATGAAGATTTCTTCGAAGCCTTAGAAGAAATGTTGATTACTGCTGACGTAGGTTTCAATACAGTGATGGAATTAGTTGATGAACTTCGTACAGAAGCACAACGACGTAACATTAAAGAAACAGAAGACTTAAAAGAAGTTATCGTTGAAAAAATTGTAGAAATTTATCAACAAGAAGACGATAATTCTGAAGTAATGAACTTAGAAGATGGCCGTTTGAATGTCATCTTAATGGTCGGTGTCAATGGTGTAGGTAAAACGACTACTATCGGTAAATTGGCACACCGTTATAAAGCAGAAGGCAAGAAAGTGATGCTTGCGGCAGGTGATACATTCAGAGCCGGTGCAATCAACCAATTAAAAGTATGGGGCGAACGTGTCGGTGTAGATGTTATTAGTCAAAGCGAAGGTTCAGACCCAGCAGCTGTGATGTATGATGCGATTAATGCGGCCAAACACCAAGGTGTCGATATTTTAATCTGTGACACTGCAGGACGTTTACAAAACAAAGCGAACTTGATGAATGAGTTAGAAAAAATGAAACGTGTCATCGGACGTGCGGTTCCAGATGCGCCACATGAAGTATTGCTTTGCCTTGATGCCACAACTGGACAAAACGCATTATCACAAGCACGTAACTTCAAAGATGTAACGAATGTCACAGGTATTGTATTAACAAAACTTGACGGTACTGCTAAAGGTGGTATTGTATTAGCCATCCGTAATGAACTGCATATTCCGGTTAAATATGTCGGTTTAGGTGAGCAATTAGATGACTTACAACCATTCGATCCTGAAAGTTACGTTTACGGCTTATTTGCGGACATGATTGAACAAACAGTTGAAGAACATCAAGAAGAAGCAGCAGAAACAACAGAAAACGACGGTGACACACCTGATGAGCAAAAATGATTTAGTTAAAACATTGCGTATGAATTACTTGTTTGATTTTTATCAATCTTTATTGACGAAAAAACAACGTAATTATTTGGAATTATTTTATCTTGAAGATTACTCTTTGAGCGAAATCGCAGATACTTTTGATGTGAGTCGCCAAGCAGTATATGATAACATAAGAAGAACTGGTGATTTAGTAGAAGATTATGAAGCGAAATTAGCGCTTTATTCAAAATTTGAACAACGTCGTGAAATTTATACTCAAATGAAAGCATCTATTGAAGATCCGGATGCCTTGAAACAATATATTGAGAAACTAGAAGAATTAGAATAAGGAGGTCACTTGGATGGCATTTGAAGGATTATCCGATCGTTTACAAGCGACCATGCAGAAGATCCGAGGAAAAGGGAAAGTGACTGAAGCGGATATTAAAGCAATGATGCGTGAAGTGCGTCTTGCATTGCTTGAAGCCGATGTTAACTTCAAAGTGGTAAAATCATTTATCAAAACTGTCTCTGAACGTGCTTTAGGTTCAGATGTCATGCAATCTTTAACACCTGGCCAACAGGTTATCAAAATCGTTAAAGATGAATTAACACAATTAATGGGCGGCGAAAATGCGACGGTTAATATGGCAAATAAACCGCCGACAGTTGTGATGATGGTTGGTCTGCAAGGTGCAGGTAAAACGACAACTGCAGGTAAATTAGCATTATTAATGCGTAAAAAATACAATAAGAAACCATTGTTGGTTGCAGCCGATATCTATCGTCCAGCAGCGATTGACCAACTTCAAACAGTCGGTAAACAATTAGACATTCCAGTCTATAGTGAAGGCGACCAAGTCCAGCCGCAACAAATCGTTGACAATGCATTGAAACATGCTAAAGAAGAACATTTAGACTTTGTGATTATCGATACAGCAGGTCGTCTGCATATTGATGAAAAACTGATGAACGAATTAGCTGAAGTCAAAGAATTGTCTAAACCAAATGAAATTATGTTGGTTGTAGATGCGATGACTGGTCAAGATGCAGTCAACGTTGCGCAATCATTTGATGATCAATTAGGTGTAACAGGTGTTACTTTAACAAAACTTGATGGTGACACTCGAGGCGGTGCAGCTTTATCTATCCGTTCTGTTACGCAAAAACCGATTAAATTTATTGGTGTCAGTGAGAAACTTGACGGTTTAGAATTGTTCCACCCAGAACGTATGGCGTCACGTATCTTAGGTATGGGTGATGTGTTAAGTTTAATCGAGAAAGCTCAACAAGATGTAGATGAATCTAAAGCAAAAGATTTAGAGAAGAAAATGCGTACTGCTTCATTTACATTAGATGATTTCTTAGAACAATTAGACCAAGTTAAAAATCTTGGACCATTAGATGAAATCATGAAAATGATTCCAGGTATGGGCAAAATGAAAGGTATGGATAAGTTGAATATGAGCGATAAACAAATCGATCATATCAAAGCAATTATCCAATCTATGACTTTAGCTGAACGTGAAAGACCAGAAATCTTAAACGTATCTCGTAAGAAACGTATCGCAAAAGGCTCAGGTCGTTCACTTCAAGAAGTTAACCGTTTGATGAAACAATTCAATGACATGAAGAAAATGATGAAACAATTTACTGGCGGAGGCAAAGGTAAAAAAGGCAAACGCAGTCAAATTGAAAATATGATGAAAGGCATGAACTTGCCGTTCTAATCGAAAAAGGTGTTGTGAGCAGCGACTTACAACACCTTTTACTGTGTATTAGAGATAAAAAATAAAATTGGTAAAGAGAAACCTCTTTACAAACTTTCTGATACCTGTTATTATTATTTCTTGTAGAAAAGAAAACAAAGACTCAAAGGAGAGAATTATACATGGCAGTTAAAATTCGTTTAACACGTTTAGGCTCAAAAAGAAATCCATTCTACCGTATCGTAGCAGCAGATGCTCGTGCGCCACGTGATGGTCGTATCATCGAACAAATCGGAACTTATGATCCGGTTACTAAAGATGCGTCACAAACAGTTAAAATCGACGAAGAGTTAGCACTTAAATGGTTAGCTAACGGTGCGAAACCAACTGATACAGTTCACAATATCTTATCTAAAGAAGGTATTTTGAAAAAATTCGACGACCAACGTCAATCTAAGTAATTTAAGCTATAAGTTGCTTTAATCTCATAACCCTGAGACAATACACTTGTCTTAGGGTTATTGTTAAGTATTGGAGCTTTTTTCACGAGACCAAATATTGGAGGCAATGTGCATGAAAGTAGAAGTCGGTAAAATTGTAAATACACATGGGATAAAAGGTGAAGTACGTGTGAAATCTAACTCAGATTTTACAGACACACGTTTTCAACCTGGTGAAGTTTTGACATTGAATCACAAAGGCGAAGAAATTGCGTTAACAGTTGCTTCTTATCGTATGCACAAAGGGTTCCATATGTTGACATTTGAAGGTGTCAACAACATTAATGATGTGGAGCACTTTAAAGGTGATATTCTGACACAAGAGCGTGATCATGAAGCAATTGAACTTGATGAACATGAGTTTTACTATTCCGACATTATCGGCTGCACAGTTTTTGATGGTGAAACACCGATTGGTCGTGTGAAAGAAATTTTTGAAACAGGTGCCAATGATGTATGGGTCGTTCAAGGTGATAAAGAGTACTTGATTCCCTATATCGCAGATGTTGTCCAAGAAGTAGATGTCTCTGGGCGCCGTATTCAAATTACGCCATTGGAAGGAATGTTCGACGAGTGAAAATTGATTATTTAACGCTGTTTCCAGAAATGTTTGATGGCGTATTAAATCATTCTATTTTAAAGCGTGCACAAGAGAAAGAGATTCTAACAGTGAACACCGTCAATTTCAGAGATTATGCGGTTAATAAACATAATCAAGTTGATGATTATCCATTCGGCGGCGGTCAAGGTATGGTATTGAAACCAGAACCTGTCTTTAATGCGATGAAAGACCTTGAGACGACAGAAAATACACGTGTGATATTAATGTGCCCACAAGGCAAACCCTTCTCACAAGCAGTGGCAGAAGAATTGAGCCAAGCAGAACACTTAGTGTTTATTTGTGGTCATTATGAAGGCTATGATGAACGTATCAGAGAACATTTAGTGACTGATGAAATCTCAATTGGAGATTATGTATTAACAGGTGGAGAATTGCCTGCGATGAGCATGACAGATGCGATTGTACGCTTGATTCCAGGTGTACTCGGCAATCAACAGTCACATCAAGATGACTCATTCTCTGATGGTTTATTAGAGTTTCCGCAATACACACGTCCAAGAGAATTTGAAGGTATGAAAGTACCAGACGTCTTATTATCAGGTAATCACGCAAACATTGATGCATGGCGACATGAACAAAAATTAATTAGAACATTTGTCAAAAGACCCGATTTACTAACAAAGTATCCATTAACATCAGAAGATGAAAAAATACTTGAAAACTACAAAAACCAATTGAAAACCAAATAGCAGTGTGCTAATATTATTTAAGTGTGCTAAGCACGAAAAATCACTATGATCCGCTGCTATTTTGTTGTCGAGGCAAGAACATAGTTTGAAGGAGAGAATAATAAAATGAGTAATCACAAATTAATCGAAGCAGTTACTAAATCACAATTACGCACAGACTTACCAAACTTCCGTGCCGGTGACACTGTACGTGTACACGTACGTATCGTCGAAGGTACTCGTGAACGTATCCAAGTCTTCGAAGGTGTCGTAATCAAACGTCGCGGTGGCGGAGTTTCAGAAACTTTCACAGTTCGTAAAATTTCATCTGGTGTAGGTGTGGAACGTACATTCCCATTACACACACCAAAAATTGAAAAAATCGAAGTAACTCGTCGCGGTAAAGTTAGACGTGCTAAACTTTACTACTTACGTAACTTACGTGGTAAAGCTGCTAGAATTAAAGAAATTCGCTAATTTTAGACAGATAGACATACGAGTAGACAAGACTGTTCCTAATCATGGAACAGTCTTTTTTTATGTAAATTGTCGTATGAAAATTCTGAAAAAATAGGTATAATGAAAGCATTCTATAAAATGAAGTCTTTATTTTTACTAGTACAACAAGAAAATCATCATAGAAGGAGTAGAAGTAAATGAAAAAGAAGGTTTTAGTAACGATTGCGATATTGTTATTCTTTGCGGTTGTCGCATTCAGTATTGTCAGGAATGAATTCACAGATCGTGTCAATCCGTTTCTAACTACAGAAAAATCATATGCGAAGGTTGAAAAAGGTACACAATACTATGAAAATGTTCAAGCTTACTCAAAAGATGGAGAACGTGTGCCTTATAAGCTGACATTCAATGGTTTTGATCCTCAAAAAGAGAATGTTGTGATTATCCATAAAGGCAAGTATGTGAAAGAAATCCATTATCTAGATACATTGCCTAAAGATGTAAAAGAATAAGAACGATAAAAGAATCGCCATTTTAATAGAGAAGGCGATTCTTTTATTTATATAGTTTAGATAGAATTGTCACTATTCCAATCATCTGCACTTGGCTTTTGATGTGTGTGATATTGATGAATGATTTCATTGTATTCTCGTTGGTTATGTCCTCTGTATGCCCATAGTCTCACTTTAGAATAAACAATTTTGACATGTTTTAAAACATGTTTCGTTTTTACATTGTTATACAATCCTTGTGCTTTCCACATTTGTACAGCATCCTTCAAGTCATCTTCTTTTGGCACCATTTTGATATTAGGAAGAATGACATCTTCGAAAATAGCGATTTCAACCATATATATAGGAATATCAAAGGATTCTCCTTGAAGGTTGATACTACTTCTTAGAAATAGCAGACTGTCTTCGAAATTCTTATTTTCTATCCAGTCCTCTGAAGTAGCGGCTTTAAACAATGTCATAAGTGTTGAAGGTAAATAATAAGGGACAGTTTCATATAATGCATTTAGGGTTTGGTAAGCTTCTTTTAACGTCGTATGTGTAAGATAATTATCGCTGATAGCAACCATGTGACTTTTATAATCTGTGCTTATCTTATCTTTTATAGATGCGCTGGTTTCATGTGCTTCAAAGTATGAATTATAAAGTTTGACCACAATTTTAATAGGGATAAAACCGTATAAGTTTACAAGTGCTTCAAAGAATTTGATTTTAGTTTCAGTGTTCAAATCAGTAAGAATATTTGCCTGGATTTTATTATGCATCAAAGCTGGTAGAACCTTTTTGGCTTCCCCGACTGATAATCGATTATGGCACAAATCTTTTAATAACGCTTGTTGAAGGTCTTCATCTAAGGCTTGATCTGTAAAATCTTCAATCGACTGTTTAAGTATTTCTTCAGGCTGCAGACCACGTAAACTAAAATAACACTTTAAATGTTCAAATAAGTCACAAGGTAAATAAATCATACTGAGTTCAATGTCGCTAAACAAAATAAAGACCGCAATATTTTCACCAGGGAGTTCTGCACCTACAAAACTGTTTCTATCCTCATAAACCATATACGCAAAAAGTATACGTAAGGGTGGCACGATTTGAATTAGTTTTTCAAATAAGCCATAATCTCTTATCACTTTTTTGGTGATTAAGGTACACTTTTCAGAATCAGTCAGTTTATCATAATTTTTAATATTAGCCATCACACATATAAAGTCTAAATTTTTTGTGTTATAACGTTCAGCTAAACATGTTTCAAAATCCATGGTTTCATATAATCTACGCTTTTCTTCTATTGAAGCTAAAGTTTCGATTTTTGTATGAACCCAATCTTCAAGCAAAGGTAAGGAGGAATATTTTTCATTTAAACAATAGTGGTTATAATCATTTAAAAATTCAGGTGAGAGGTAGTAGCGGTCTTTAGCAATAGGGATGACATAGTGTGTCACTTTCAAATGAGTGAGTTGATAATAATCTTTTCTAGAAAGTGTGATTATCGTAAGTGTGGATTTTAAAACAGACTCAAGTAATGCTTTTTCAGAAGCATTTAGAAGATGATCAAAATGATTCATTAATGTCTGATAGGAAATAGAGTTACTTTGAAGTGCTTTAGTAGAAAGTGACGTGTTAAATTTTGGAAGTATGTGACTCAGATATTCGTGATTGGTGCTTTGATAGTTACGTTCTTTCATGTTGTGTAATCAAACCTTTCTAGGCGAATGTTAATGGAGTAGAGATATAAAAATAGTATAAGTAAGAAGATAATAGGCTGTATATGCATAATCACAGACAGTAAAAAAAGCGTAAGTCATTGGTAAAAATAGTGTTGGGGATTAAAAAACAGTGCGTATCCAAAATATAGAAGGATACACACTGTTTGTTTTATTGTTTCGTTTTGTTTCGTCTGAGTAAATAACGGCACCAGACCACGCTCAAAACTAAACCGATTCCTGTAATGACGATTAATGGTTTTAATAATGGCGGTTCATATTTTAAATAAATATCTGTTTGACCTTTCTTAGTTGGAATTACTGTCATAATGCCATTACCTTGTTTAACTTCATGCTTCTTACCATCGATTAACGCATACATTCCATTTCTATAGGCAGCAGGTAAGACAATATAACCATGTGCTGATTTTGGTTTTTGAATGTGTAAGTTACGGTTATTCTTAGTAACTTTGACAGGCGTTAAAGTATCTTTAGTACGATTTAAAGTACTGTAATCTTCTCCATAAATACCTTTAAGCTTTAGACGATATTTACCTTTTGGTAGTTGTAACTTCAGTTCTGATGAAGCTTTAATACGCATAGTCACAGGGCTGACAAATCGTCGGTATTTGTAGTCTAAGCGATTACGTTTTTGTTTATATTCATTGATTTTTACGTAGTGTTCTGAAGCTGGTGCGATACGTTCAACATCCATTTCTACATACATATCTTGATACTTATTCGCAACAGATTCAGGCAGCTGCATAGTTAAACCACCATTGTTTTTTTGAACTTGAATATGTTTTTGATCTATTTGTTTTGCATCGCGTAATGTTGTCTTTGCTTTTGGTAGTAAGTTAGGGTTCGTTTTGAATGTTGAATTACCTTTTTTATCATCCCAAACAACGCCTTCTAACATGGCTTGTTCACGATCTAGCGGTGATTTTAATTGGTCCATATTAAATGTTTTATTGGTAATATGTGCACTTGGATAATCAATTTGATTTTTTGAATGAACAAAGATTCTATCATCATGTTTGATTTTATCTTTTAGTTCGAAACCGTATGGTATGTTTTTATCTGATTCCATTTTGAAGCGGTCTGTGACATCCCATAAAGCCATTAAGTTAGCTCGGTTATTAAATAAACGATAAGTACTGTTTTTATCAATCGGCATATTAATCTGCATCACATTATCATAATAATTAAGAATTTCACCATCAAAGATGCTTGAATAAAGCGAGATGCCGTTGTAGTTGTAAATGAATGGTGAGTTTAAACCATAAACACTCATATAATCAATACGCATTAAATCATCTTGATTTTCTTTTTGAATGGCTTTGATTTTTTTATTTAGCGGGTGACTGAAGTAATCATAATTTGTGACTTGTTTTACTTTTGCTTCATACTCAGACAAAATATTTTCTTTATATTCTTTTAACTGCCAGAATTGTTGGACTAAAATCAATGCGATTAACATAAGCTTCATCCAATGCTTCATCTGACCTTTATAGATAATTAATATCAATGCCAATACTGTGATGATGACAGCTGTGCTGATCCACCAATGCCATTCGCCTTCAGCATAACGTGATGAAATGATTAAGACTAAAACGGCTGGAATTGTTGCGGCAATTAAAGAAATGATAGACATTTCCGCTAAATATTGAATCATCAAAGCAACCAATATTGCGGCACTCATTGCCAGCATATAGACCCATCTGCGTTGCGGGATAGAAAAGCCGTTAAAGAAACTATCAAATGGGTTGGTAAATGAACCTAATAAGAAAATCCATGTCATAATCGCAAATAAACGATAGAAATAATGTTTGTATAGTTTAAATTGCAGTAGGGCAATCAAAACTAAAATCGACAATAAAATATGAAAACCTGATATAAATGTTTGTTTATCTGTGTTCAATAAATCTACAAAGAATGGATACTCTAATAATGGATTTTGTTTACGATCATTATGCAAGAATGAGCTGACACCTGTGTAAAATCCAAAACTAGCGACCATTAAACTTAATAGTATAGTTACCACTGTAATATAAATCTTCTGTATGCGGTTTAAGATATCCTCTTTATAAACTGCGACAGTTCTATAAATTAAATAAGCACCGATAATAATAGCTTCATAGTAACTGAAATAAAAGTTCGACATCAGCGTTAAGCCTAAACCGATAATCAATAAAGCGGCTTTACGTTCTCTAAATAACTTTTCTACACCTAATATTGTCAACGGTAAGTAAATCAATACATCACCATAAAATGACCAAGTGAAGTTGAAATACATCATGACATTAGAAGCGGTGTATAAAATTGTAGCGATCAGTGCGGTATAACGTTTTAATTTAAAATAGCGCATCATATAGTAAGCAGCAATAAATGTCAAAATAGCTTTGACAATCGCAAAGAATAATTGGTTTCCTGGCCAAAATTCAATACTGCTTGGATTCATATGTAAGAGATGTTCGCCTAACCACACAAATAAAAAGTTTAAGTAGGTAAGTGGAGAGGTTGAATAATAATAAGCTAAATCTGCGATATAATCTCCGCCTAAACCGAAAGAAATATCGTAGAAACTTGAAAAGTGTGTGACGTGTTCATATAAGTATTTTTGAAATGGCATCATTTGTCTGAAACCATCGCCTGCACCACTGAATACAATTTGATGTTTCGTATAAGCGCGGATTGCAGGATAGAAAATAATCAGCATCATTAATGTGCCGATACCAGCAATTTTTAAAAAACGCACTAGGTTATGTTTTAGGGTGAATTTCATTTTTTGTCTCTCCTGAAATTAAAATGCATATGTAGAATTAGGTAATATACTACATATACCCTTTTTAATTTTAGCAGTAACGCGATTATAAAGGGAAATAAATCAACTAATATTAAAATTTTGTAAAGTATCATATTAACTTAATATGAATAATGTCTAACATATAGGGAATATAACTACCGGTAACAATTATATGGGAGTACTATCAATAACAAATCAATTTGGAGGTCTTAATCATATGGTTGAAGTAAGAAATGAATCAGGCATCACTCAAGTTGCGGAGAATGTGGACAGAGTTGCCGCATTAGAATTTTCATTCGTAGATGATTTATTAGCTTTAGATATTAAACCAGCTGCGATTGCTGATGATGGGAATAAAGAGAATTTATTTGAAGCAGTCAGAACACAGATTGGTGAATATGTTTCTTTAGGAGATAGAAACAATCCTGATTTAGATGCTTTAAGAGAAGCGGAACCACAATTAATTATTGCTGACGGTGAACGTCATCACAAAATCTATAGAGATTTAGAAAAAATTGCACCGACAATTTTACTTGAAAGCTTTGATGGCGATTATAAACAAAACTTAGAGTCATTCGAGTTAATCGGTAAAGCTGTATCAAAAGAACAAAAAGCGAAAACACGTGTCGCTGTGCATGAACAAAAGATCAAACAAATCGAAGAGGGTATTACGTTAGATAAAAGTTTAGGCACATTGGCTGCAGTAGTGACAGATAATCATATTGTAGGGCATGATGCGAACAGTTATGTTGGTCAATTCTTAAAACGTCTTGGCTTCAAAATGGCAATCACTCAAGCGGACTCAAAAACGTATCCAGAATATAAAGATGGACCATATCTAAAATTAACGGATGAACAATTAAAAACATTAAATCCAGAACGTTTAATTTTAATGGTTGATGATGAAAATGCAGATGCATTAGAAGAATTACGTCAATCAGAAGTTTATAATTCAATCAATGCGAAGAAAAACGGACGTATTCATTTCGTAAACCGTGAATTATGGGCAAAATCACGTGGTTTAGTAGCGTCTGAACACATTGCAGAAGACTTAGCGAAATTCGAAGAATAAGTCTAAGTGAGATTAATACAAGTACCGAAAACATCTACCTTTTTCGGTACTTGTATTTTTTTATGCCATATTATAGAGAATATAGGGTATTAAACACTAATCAAGTTTAATTGAAATGACGGGAGTGGCGTATATGGAATACGAAGTAAAGCATTTAAATGAATTAAAGGTTATTGGTTATTTGAGTAAATATGCGACGATGCAAGACGCGCAACAAAATTTACCGAAAGCATGGCAAAAGTTTCGTGAATCAGGTGAAGAACAAACTTTATCTGAATTAAGCAACCACCAATTAGAAGGATACTTAGGAGTGATTGTACCTAAAGAAGCAGGGATGAATTACTTAATTGCAGTAACTTCTGATAATCAATTTGGATCAGGCTTGCATCCTTATGCTCTACCTCAAGGCGATTATATGGTAGTAAATGCTAAAGGACCTGTACCAGAATCAATCCAGCAAGTATGTCAAAAAGTGTTTAACCCTGAGTTCTTAGCAAGCGAAGGTTATCACATGGCTGAAGGACCAGCTTTTGAATTCTATCCACATGGAGATGTGACTTCATCAGATTATGAAGCACAAGTGTATGTGCCGGTGGTAAAGAAAGAAGAATTAAACAACTAATATAAATTTAATTATTGATGTAAGAAACTCAAGCACTTAATCAGTTGTTTGGGTTTCTTTTTTCATTTTTTCAAGACTTCCAAAATATAGTATAATAGAGAGAATGTAAAATAGAGTAAAGCGATGAATGAAAGGTGATGAAACATGGTTATTCAATGGTATCCAGGGCATATGGCGAAAGCTAAACGTGAAGTGTCCGAACAGTTAAAGAAAGTGGATGTGGTCTTTGAATTAGTAGACGCACGTATTCCTTACAGTTCAAGAAACCCGATGATTGATGAAGTGATTCAAAATAAACCACGTGTGGTTATTTTAAATAAAAAAGATATGGCGAATTTAAATGAAACAGCCAAATGGGAAGACTATTTCAGAAGTAAAGGTTATTTCCCAGTATCAGTAGATGCGAAGCATGGTAAAGGCTTGAAATCAGTAGAACAAGCGGCTGTACAAGCGACAAAAGAAAAGTTCGAACGTGATAAAGCGAAAGGGTTAAAACCACGTGCAATCCGTGCCATGATTGTAGGTATTCCAAATGTAGGGAAATCTACGTTAATTAATAAACTTGCAAATAAAGCTATTGCGAAAACAGGTAATACACCAGGTGTAACGAAACAACAACAATGGATTAAAGTAGGTAAATCACTGCAATTATTAGATACACCAGGGATTTTATGGCCGAAGTTCGAAGATCAAATAGTTGGTAAGAAATTAAGTTTAACAGGTGCGATTAAAGACAGTATCGTACACTTAGATGACGTAGCCATTTTTGGTTTAGAGTTCTATAAAGCACACGCGCTTGAAGCATTACAAAAACATTATAATGTTGATTTAGATGCAGAAGCTGAAAATATTGAATGGTTTGATGCGATTGGACGTCGACGTGGTCTATTACAACGCGGCAATGAAGTGGATTATGAATCAGTCATTGAATTAATTATTAATGATATTAGAAATGCGAAACTTGGTACACAAAGTTTTGATATTTATAAAGAGATGGCAGATGAAATTAAATAATGGGACAGTCAATCAAAGCAATTAAAGAAGCGTTAAAAGATGTAAAAACTTTAGCTGAACTGGAAACACTTGAATGGCATCAAGATGAAAGAAAAGGTGTACAGCAAGCTTTATTAAGTCGTAAAAGACAATTAGAAAAGGAAGCGGCACTTGTTGAGCAGTACCAAGAGATGATGTTATATGAAAATGATATTTTAGCGCATGACAATAAGGCGATTATTTGCGGTATAGATGAAGTCGGCAGAGGACCTTTAGCTGGTCCAGTAGTCGCATGTGCTGTGGTATTAAATGAAGGGCATGCATATTATGGCTTAAATGATTCAAAGAAAGTTTCGGCTGCTAAACGTGCACAGTTGAAATCTGCGCTAGAAGCAGAAGCGACATATGCTTACGGAATTGCGACTCCAGAAGAAATCGATGATTTAAATATTTATCAAGCAACGCAAGTGGCGATGATACGTGCGATTGAAGCTTTATCTATCAAACCGACGCATTTATTGATTGATGCGATGGAATTACCGTTAGATATTGAACAAACTTCTATCATTAAAGGTGACGCAAAAAGTGTGTCCATAGCAGCAGCCAGTATCATGGCAAAAGAATACCGTGATGCTTATATGCGTGAACTCGCAAAACAGTATCCGGGATATGATTTTGAACATAATGTCGGTTATGGCACAAAAGCACATTTAGCAGGAATTGATAAATTAGGTGTGATTCCAGAACATCGTAAATCATTTGAACCGATTAAATCTCTTACAACAAAATTGTTTTAAAAATAAGGTTGGTGCAAATTGTAATATTTGTTTCCAACCTTGTGTAATATTCAGATTAATTTGAAAAAAGCTAGAATAGTTGCAATATCACACTTCGCGAGGATTCGAGATAAAGTCTAAAAGTTAACAAAATTGACAAAAATAGCCGCTTTCAGTTTACAATAGCGCTTACATTTTCTATAATTAACAGTGTACTTAACCTAAGAAACAGGAGGATGGAGAATGAATATCCACGAGTATCAAGGAAAACAAATCTTTCGTTCAATGGGCGTTCCAGTTCCAGAAGGACGTGTAGCATTCACTGCTGAAGAAGCAGTAGACAAAGCTAAAGAATTAGACACTGATGTTTATGTTGTAAAAGCACAAATCCACGCTGGGGGTAGAGGTAAAGCTGGCGGTGTTAAAATCGCTAAGTCATTATCTGAAGTGGAAGCTTACGCTAATGAATTATTAGGTAAAACACTTGTAACTCACCAAACAGGTCCACAAGGTAAAGAAGTTAAACGTTTATACATTGAAGAGGGCTGCGATATTCAAAAAGAATATTATGTCGGATTCGTTATCGACCGTGCAACAGATCGTGTAACGTTAATGGCATCTGAAGAAGGCGGTACTGAAATTGAAGAAGTAGCGGCTAAAACGCCAGAAAAAATCTTCAAAGAAACAATCGATCCTGTTGTTGGTTTAGCACCATACCAAGCACGTCGTATTGCATTCAACATTAATATTCCAAAAGAATCAATCAATAAAGCGGCTAAATTCTTAATCGCTTTATACAATGTATTTATCGAAAAAGATGCATCAATCGTTGAAATCAACCCATTAGTTACAACTGGTGACGGTGATGTTTTAGCGTTAGATGCGAAAATCAACTTTGACGATAACGCATTATTCAGACACAAAGACATTTTAGAATTACGTGATTTAGAAGAAGAAGATCCAAAAGAAATCGAAGCTTCTAAATATGATTTATCATACATCGCTTTAGATGGCGACATCGGCTGCATGGTTAACGGTGCAGGTTTAGCGATGGCTACAATGGATACAATCAATCATTTTGGCGGAAATCCGGCTAACTTCTTAGACGTAGGCGGCGGCGCTACGAAAGAAAAAGTTACTGAAGCATTCAAAATCATCTTAGGTGATGATCATGTTAAAGGTATCTTTGTTAATATCTTCGGCGGAATCATGCGTTGTGATGTTATCGCAGAAGGTATCGTAGCAGCAGTTAAAGAAGTCGACTTAACATTACCTTTAGTAGTTCGTCTTGAAGGTACAAATGTTGAAATCGGTAAACAAATCTTAAAAGATTCAGGTTTAGCAATTGAGCCAGCAGCAACTATGGCTGAAGGCGCTCAAAAAATTGTCAAACTTGTCAAAGAAGTCTAAGGAAAGGATGAGACACTAAGATGAGCGTATATGTAGATAAGAACACAAAAGTAATTGTACAAGGTATCACTGGGTCTACAGCCCTTTTCCATACGAAACAAATGCTTGAATATGGTACTCAAATCGTTGCTGGGGTAACTCCTGGTAAAGGTGGTCAAGTTGTTGAAGGTGTACCAGTATTCAACACTGTAGAAGAAGCGAAAAAAGAAACAGGTGCAAACGTATCAGTTATTTACGTACCAGCACCATTCGCAGCTGACGCAATTTTAGAATGTGCTGACGCTGAATTAGATTTAGCAATCTGTATTACAGAACACATTCCTGTATTAGATATGGTTAAAGTTAAACGTTATTTAGAAGATAAACACACTCGTTTAATCGGACCAAACTGCCCAGGTGTTATTTCACCAGATGATTGTAAAATCGGAATTATGCCTGGCTACATCCACAAAAAAGGCCACGTAGGTGTTGTATCTCGTTCAGGTACATTAACTTACGAAGCAGTGCATCAATTAACTGAAGAAGGCATTGGCCAAACTACAGCAGTAGGTATCGGTGGCGACCCAGTCAACGGTACAAACTTTATCGATGTATTAGATGCATTCAATAAAGACGAAGACACTAAAGCTGTCGTAATGATCGGTGAAATCGGCGGTACTGCTGAGGAAGAAGCGGCTGAATGGATTAGTAAAAATATGACAAAACCAGTTGTAGGATTCATTGGTGGTCAAACAGCACCTCCAGGAAAACGTATGGGTCACGCTGGTGCGATTATTTCTGGCGGTAAAGGTACTGCTAAAGAAAAAATCAAAACATTGAATGACAATGGTGTTAAAACGGCAGATACACCTTCTGAAATTGGTTCAACATTAATTGAAGCAGCTAAAGAAGCAGGTATCTATGAAGAGTTATTAACAGTTAAAAAAGACGCGTAATTCACTGCGTTTTATAAATCAGGCATGGATTTGTACTTAGGTACAAGTCTGTGCCTTTTTTCATGTTAAAGTTGAGTATTCACATAGTCATTGAAACATAACTTGATTTTTCATATATAATAGTAGAAACTCTGAATAAGCTTTTGTATAGAAAAGTATTGTTTCCATTATATAAAAGGTCGTATAATAACGAAAAAACCACAAGAAAGCAGGTAAACGATTGAACCTCAAAGAATTAGATTTAGAACTCCTCAGATTACGCTACGCAGGTTACTCCACAAAGCAAATATACGCACTTTTAATCAGGTATCCAGACTATTTTGGACTAAATTTACCAGAAAGAATGACAAAACTTCGACAATTTTCACAAAATACTGCCTCTAAAACTATGCTTCTGCATTATCAAACATATTGTCAGATAGAGCCTAATGATATTTATCAATCTTTGGTCTCTCGAAACATCTACTTAATTTCCATTTTTCATCCTGATTATCCTCACTTACTTAAACACATTTATGCACCTCCATTATTATTATTTTGTAAAGGCAATAGAACTTGCTTAAAAGCACCTCACTATTTAAGTGTCGTCGGTTCTAGAGAAGCGACAAAGTATACACAAAATGCATTAGAATACCTCTTTAAGAATGAAGCATTACATGAGCTCGTTATCGTTTCAGGTTTAGCTAAAGGCGGAGATGCATTTGCACATGAAGCGGCTTTACACTATAATATGGCAACGATTGGCGTTTTAGCATTTGGTCATTATCATCATTATCCTAAAGAAACGCGTGCATTACGAAAACGAATAGAACAAACAGGTTTAACCCTCTCAGAATATATCCCCACAGATAGACCTGCCAGATATAAATTTCCGGAGCGTAATCGTATCATTAGCGGTTTATCGCAAGGCGTACTGATTACTGAGTCTAGAGAAAGAAGCGGCGCACAAATCACAGTAGATTTAGCTTTAGAACAAGACAGAAATGTTTATGTGTTGCCAGGCAGCTTATTTCAAAAATTGACCATAGGAAATTTAAAACGCGCACAAGAAGGCGCGAAAATCGTTTTGAGTGCGCAAGATATTATGGAAGATTATGAAACATTAAATTGATTGAAAAAATGAAATAAAGACTTAAATGAAATGATGTCTGTTCATTTTCAGGTGAATTAAAATATTGACAAATGTAAAATAAACCGTTTATCATTTATCTTTGTAACAAGGAACATTTTATTGAAGCAGAGGGGGATCTACTTTGGCAGATAATTTAGTCATAGTTGAGTCGCCTGCAAAAGCTAAAACAATTGAAAAATATTTAGGGAAACGATATAAAGTTATCGCTTCAATGGGGCATGTCAGAGATTTGCCAAGAAGCCAAATGGGCGTTGATGTTGAAGATGATTTTGAACCCAAATATATTACGATTCGTGGTAAGGGACCAGTCGTTCAAGAGTTGAAGAGACATGCTAAAAAAGCAAAGAAAATCTTCCTAGCAAGTGACCCGGACCGTGAAGGTGAAGCAATTGCATGGCACTTAGCAAACATTTTGAAATTAGATGAACATGCGAAAAACCGAGTAGTATTTAACGAAATTACAAAAGATGCAGTTAAAGAAAGTTTTAAAACGCCGAGAAGTATTGAAATTAATTTAGTGGATGCACAACAAGCACGTCGTATTGTAGACAGATTAGTAGGTTATAACATTTCTCCGGTATTATGGAAAAAAGTTAAAAAAGGACTTTCAGCAGGACGTGTTCAATCTGTCGCATTACGTTTAGTCATTGATCGTGAAAATGAAATCCGTAACTTCAAACCAGAAGAATACTGGAAAATAGAAGGGAAATTCCGTTATAAAAAATCTACATTTACAGCGAAATTCCTTCATTATAAAAACAAACCGTATAAACTACAAAAAAATGAAGACGTTAAATTCATTACAGACCAATTAAATGGTAATGAGTTTGAAGTGACTAAAGTCACACGTAAAGAGAAGAAACGTAATCCAGCAAATCCATTTACAACGTCTACTTTACAACAAGAAGCTTCAAGAAAATTAGGCTTCAAAACAAGAAAGACTATGATGGTTGCACAACAACTTTATGAAGGTATTGACCTTAAACGTCAAGGTACAGTTGGTTTGATTACGTATATGCGTACTGACTCTACACGTATTTCTGCAGATGCGAAAGCAGAAACAAAAGATTTTATCACTGAAAAGTACGGTAAAGAATATGTATCTCATCGTAAACAAACAGGTAAGCAAGGGGATCAAGATGCACACGAAGCTATTCGTCCTACAAAGACTCTGCGTACACCTGACGAAATGAAATCATTCTTAACAAAAGACCAACACCGTTTATATAAATTGATTTGGGAACGTTTTGTCGCAAGTCAAATGGCACCTGCTGTAATTGACACAGTTGCGATGGATGTTGAACAAGGTGATATTAAGTTCCGTGCGAATGGTCAAGCTATCAAATTCAAAGGATTCATGACATTATACGTTGAATCTAAAGATGAAGAAGAAGAACAAAACAAACGCTTGCCGATTATTGATGAAGGTGAAACTGTAATCGCAACAGATATCGAACCTTCTCAACACTTCACACAACCACCTCCAAGATATACAGAGGCGCGTTTAGTTAAAACGTTAGAAGAATTGAAAATCGGTAGACCATCTACGTATGCGCCGACAATTGATACGATTCAAAAACGTAATTATGTGAAGTTAGAAAGTAAACGTTTCGTACCTACTGAATTAGGTGAAATTGTTTATGAGCAAGTCAAAGAATACTTCCCAGAAATCATCGATGTTGAATTTACAGTAAACATGGAAACATTGCTGGATAAAATCGCTGAAGGCGATGAAAACTGGCGTAATGTTGTCGGCAACTTCTACAATGGCTTCAAAGACGATGTAGAACGTGCTGAAAAAGAAATGGAAAAAATTGAAATCAAAGATGAGCCTGCTGGTGAAGATTGTGAAAAATGCGGTTCGCCAATGGTGATTAAAATGGGGCGTTACGGCAAGTTTATGGCTTGTTCAAACTTCCCAGATTGCAGAAACACGAAAGCCATCGTTAAAGAAATCGGCGTGAAATGTCCGAAATGTAAAGATGGCGAAGTGGTAGAACGTAAATCGAAGAAAGGCAGAATCTTCTACGGCTGTTCAAACTATCCAGAATGTGACTTTATCTCATGGGATAAACCAGTCGGCAGAGATTGTCCGAAATGTGATCATCATTTAGTTGTTCGTAAAAAAGGACGTTCTAGTCAAGTCGTATGTTCGAACTGTGATTATAAAGAAGAAGTACAAAAGTAAAGTAAGAGCTGAGAGGTTGGACACAAAAAGCACAACGCTGCTTGCGTCTCGCCTCTTTTCATCTGAATGAGGAGGATTTATTTATGACAGAGACAGTTAACGTGGTCGGTGCAGGTTTAGCTGGTTCAGAAGCTGCATACCAGCTTGCGCAACGAGGTATCAAAGTTAATTTGATTGAAATGCGTCCAGTAAAACAAACACCAGCCCACCATACAGATAAATTCGCGGAATTAGTTTGTTCGAACTCATTACGCGGCAACTCACTGACAAATGCGGTAGGTGTGTTAAAAGAAGAAATGCGTCGCTTAGATTCATTGATTATTAGAGCGGCTGATAATGCACGTGTGCCAGCTGGCGGTGCGTTAGCAGTAGATAGACATGACTTTGCGGGTTATATTACTGATACTTTGAAATCACATCCGAATATTACAGTTATCAATGAAGAAATTGAGAAAATCCCTGAAGGTTATACAATTATTGCGACAGGTCCATTAACGACAGAAGGGCTTGCGAAAGAAATTGTGGACATTACAGGTGAAGATCAACTTTACTTCTATGATGCGGCAGCACCGATTATCGAAAAAGATACGATTGATATGGATAAAGTCTACCTGAAGTCACGTTATGATAAAGGTGAAGCGGCTTACTTAAACTGCCCGATGACAGAAGAAGAGTTCGACCGTTTTTATGATGCGGTGTTGGAAGCGGAAGTTGCGCCGGTAAATGAATTTGAAAAAGAAAAATATTTCGAAGGCTGTATGCCATTTGAAGTAATGGCTGAGCGCGGACGTAAAACATTACTATTTGGGCCAATGAAACCTGTAGGATTAGAAGACCCTAAAACAGGTAAGCGTCCATTTGCGGTGGTTCAATTACGTCAAGATGACGCAGCAGGCACACTTTATAATATTGTCGGATTCCAGACACATTTAAAATGGGGTGCACAAAAAGAAGTTATCCGTTTAATCCCTGGTTTGGAAAATGTTGATATTGTACGTTATGGCGTTATGCACCGTAATACATTTATCAACTCACCGGATGTCTTAAGTGAAACATATCAACTTAAAGGACATGATCAAGTTTACTTTGCAGGTCAAATGACTGGTGTAGAAGGTTATGTGGAAAGTGCTGCCAGCGGTTTAGTGGCTGGTATCAATGTGGCGCATAAACTACAAGGCAAAGCAGAAGTGATTTTCCCGCGTGAAACAATGATCGGCAGTATGGCATATTATATTTCACATGCGAAGAACAATAAGAACTTCCAACCGATGAATGCAAACTTCGGTTTAGTGCCGTCACTTGAGAAAAGAATTAAAGATAAAAAAGAACGTTATGAGCAACAAGCGAACCGTGCTTTAACGTACTTAGAAAACTTTAAGCAAACATTGTGATAAATTATGAATATTTTGATAAAATAGATTTGTGTTTAGAAAACGTTTGCGGTTTCGAGACTTAAATCACTGCAGCTCCCTCTGTCTATATGCTACAATGCAAATGATGGAGGGGTTTTTATTGAATAAAATCCAAGATTCTTTTTTATACATGTTAAAGGTAGAACGCTTTTTTTCTAAACATACTTTGAAATCATATCACGACGATTTGATGCAGTTTAATTCTTTTTTAGAACAGGAGCATTTACAATTAAAATCTTTTGAATATAAGGATGCAAGAAATTATTTATCTTATTTATATTCAAAAGGCTTGAAAAGAACAACAGTTTCTCGTAAAATTTCAACGTTACGGTCTTTTTATGAATACTGGATGACGCAAGATGACACAGTAGTAAATCCTTTTGTTCAACTTGTGCATCCAAAGAAAGAGCAATATTTGCCTCATTTTTTCTATGAAGAAGAAATGAGTGCGTTATTTGAAACAGTTGAAGAAGATGAACATAAAGGCATGCGTGATCGTGTCATTTTAGAATTATTATATGGTACGGGCATTCGTGTTTCAGAATTAGTGAACATTAAGTTAGAGGATTTAGATTTAAATTCACCAGGTGTGAAAGTGCTTGGGAAAGGTAATAAAGAACGCTTTATTCCTTTTGGAAATATGTGCAGAGAGAGTATTGAACGTTATCTTTCAGAATTTCCTCCGCTCAAAAAAGCGTCTCATGATTATTTGCTTGTAAATATGAATGGGCGACCGATTACTGAACGGGGCGTTCGTTATGTGTTGAATGATATTGTGAAACGCACATCGGGCGTGACGGATATTCACCCGCATAAATTGAGACATACTTTTGCGACACATATGTTGAATGAAGGTGCGGATTTAAGAACAGTGCAATCTTTGCTTGGTCATGTCAATCTTTCAACGACAGGGCGATATACGCATGTTTCCAACCAACAATTGCGCAAAGTCTATTTAAATGCACATCCTCGAGCTAAAAAGGAGAAATAGGAATGAATAATTCAATTCATGCGACAACAATCTTTGCGGTCAGACAAAATGGTCATGCTGCAATGGCAGGCGACGGTCAAGTGACATTAGGACAACAAGTCATCATGAAACAAACAGCAAGAAAAGTTCGTAGACTGTATGATGGCAAAGTCTTAGCTGGCTTCGCTGGTAGTGTGGCAGATGCCTTTACACTTTTCGAAAAATTCGAAACTAAGTTGCAAGAATTCAGCGGTAATTTAGAACGTGCTGCAGTTGAACTTGCACAAGAGTGGAGAGGCGATAAACAGCTGAGACAACTTGAAGCAATGCTGATTGTGATGGACAAAAACGCAATATTAGTCGTCAGCGGTACAGGTGAAGTAATCGCACCTGATGATGATTTAATTGCGATTGGTTCAGGCGGCAATTATGCTTTAAGTGCTGGACGTGCTTTAAAACGTCATACAGACATGTCAGCAAAAGATATGGCTTATGCAAGTTTGAAAGTCGCTTCAGAAATTTGTGTTTTCACAAATGACAACATTATTGTCGAAGAATTATAAGTACAACGAAAATTAAGACAACATTATTTTTCCAAAACATTGGAAGAGGTAAATTATATATTGGAGGTTGATCAACGAATGGATGCTAGCGCAATCAAACTTACCCCAAGAGACATTGTATCGCGTTTGAATGAATACATTGTCGGTCAAGATGACGCTAAGAAGAAAGTAGCCATTGCTTTGAGAAACAGATATCGCCGAAGTCAGTTGGACGAAGAATTAAAACAAGAAATCGTTCCGAAAAACATTTTGATGATTGGTCCAACTGGTGTGGGTAAAACTGAAATCGCAAGAAGAATGGCCAAAATCGTCGGCGCACCATTTATTAAAGTTGAAGCAACTAAGTTCACAGAGGTAGGCTATGTTGGACGTGATGTTGAAAGCATGGTACGTGACTTGGTTGATGTTGCTGTCAGACTTGTTAAAGAAGCTAGAAAAGAACAAGTTAAAGACGAAGCGATTAAAAAAGCGAATGAAAAATTGGTTAAATTGCTCGTACCGAGTATGAAGAAAAAAGCGAACCAAAATGCAGGTAATCCTTTTGAATCATTATTCGGCGGAATGATGCCGAACTTTGGCAACCAAGATGAGGAAGATGAAGAACCGCCAACAGAAGACGTTAAAACAAAACGTTCTGAAATTCGCCGTCAATTATTAAATGGTGAATTAGAAGAAGAAAAAGTTCGTATCAAAGTTGAACAAGACCCAGGTGCAATGGGAATGTTAGGTACAAACCAAAACCAACAAGTTCAAGACATGATGAATCAATTGATGCCTAAGAAAAAAGTGGAGCGTGAAGTTCCAGTGAAAACTGCACGTAAAATTCTAGCTGATGATTATGCAGATGAATTAATCGATCATGAAACAGCAAACCAAGAAGCGCTAGAATTAGCAGAACAAATGGGCATTATCTTTATCGATGAAATTGATAAAGTAGCCAGCAATAATCATGCAGGCGGCCAAGACGTATCAAGACAAGGTGTACAACGTGACATCTTACCGATTGTCGAAGGCAGTGTCGTTCAAACGAAATATGGTAGTGTCAACACTGAACACATGCTCTTTATCGGAGCAGGTGCTTTCCATGTGTCAAAACCAAGTGATTTGATTCCTGAATTACAAGGACGTTTCCCAATTCGTGTTGAACTTGAAAGTTTATCAGTTGAAGATTTCGTGAATATTCTTAAAGAACCAAAACTTTCACTGATTAAACAATACGAAGCATTATTACAAACAGAAGAAGTAACGGTTAACTTCACAGACGAAGCGATTACGCGCTTAGCTGAAATTGCTTTCCAAGTTAACCAAGACACTGATAATATCGGTGCACGTCGACTTCATACGATTTTAGAAAAAATGCTGGAGGATCTTTCATACGAAGCACCTGGAATGCCGAATGCGGTGGTAGAGATAACAGCACAATATGTTGACGATAAATTGAAATCTATTTCTACAAACAAAGATTTAAGTGCATTTATCTTATAAACTTATAATTACAAATACAAAAGGAGAAGAAAAATGAGTTTACTTTCAAAAACAAGAGAATTGAATACACTGTTGCAAAAACATAAAGGAATTGCTGTAGATTTTAAAGACGTAGCGCGTAAAATTAGTGAGGTAACTGTAACTAATGTATTTATCGTTTCACGCAGAGGTAAAATCTTAGGAGCAAGCTTAAATGAATTGTTGAAAAACAGTCGAATCAATCAAATGTTGGAAGACCGCCATATTCCAAGTGAATATACTGAAAAATTAATGGACGTTAAACAAACAGAATCAAACATTGATATCGATGATGATTTATCTGTATTCCCTCCAGAAAACAGAGATGCGTTCATTGATAGTAAAACAACAATCTTCCCAGTATTAGGTGGTGGAGAACGTTTAGGTACTTTAGTACTTGGCCGTGTATCTGATGAGTTTAATGAAAACGACTTAGTACTAGGTGAATATGCAGCAACAGTATTAGGTATGGAAATCTTACGTGAAAAACACAGTGAAGTAGAACAAGAAGCACGTGATAAAGCAGCAATCAACATGGCGATCAATTCTTTATCATACTCAGAAAGAGAAGCAATCGAGCATATCTTTGAAGAATTAGGCGGTAAAGAAGGATTATTAATCGCATCTAAAGTTGCTGACCGTGTCGGCATCACGCGTTCAGTTATCGTAAATGCATTACGTAAACTTGAAAGTGCTGGTGTTATCGAGTCACGTTCACTTGGTATGAAAGGTACTTTCATCAAAGTTAAAAAAGAACAATTCTTAGACGAATTAGAAAAAACAAAATAAGACGATAGAACGCTGACAACTTAAATTTTAAATATTGCTTTATTGACGGCAGTATGTTATATTTAATGACGGCTATAAAGCCGATAACACACATAAAGAGCTGAAATGTAATTGGTGCGATGTTATTGCGTCGTTATTACATGAGCTATTTATGGAGGAAAATAACCAAATTGGAGGATTTTAATCATGGCAGTAATTTCAATGAAACAATTGCTAGAAGCAGGTGTTCACTTCGGTCACCAAACACGCCGTTGGAACCCAAAAATGAAAAAATACATTTTCACTGAAAGAAATGGTATCTATATCATCGACTTACAAAAAACAGTGAAAAAAGTTGACGAAGCTTACAACTTCCTTAAACAAGTATCAGAAGATGGCGGTAAAGTCTTATTCGTAGGTACTAAAAAACAAGCTCAAGAATCAATCAAAAATGAAGCTGAGCGCGCTGGTCAATTCTACGTTAACCAAAGATGGTTAGGCGGAATCTTGACTAACTACAAAACAATCTCTAAACGAGTAAAACGTATTTCTGAAATTGAAAAAATGGAAGAAGACGGCTTATTCGAAGTATTACCTAAAAAAGAAGTAGTTGAAATCAAAAAAGAATACGACCGTTTAATCAAATTCTTAGGTGGTATTCGTGATATGAAATCAATGCCTCAAGCATTATTCGTAGTTGACCCTCGTAAAGAGCGCAACGCGATTGCTGAAGCACGTAAATTACACATCCCAATCGTAGGTATCGTTGATACTAACTGCGATCCAGATGAAATTGATTACGTAATTCCAGCAAACGATGATGCTATCCGTGCCGTTAAATTATTAACAGGCAAAATGGCTGATGCGATCTTAGAAGGACAACAAGGTGTTTCTAATGAAGAAGTAGCTGCTGAGCAAAACATCGACTTAAAAGAAGAAGATAAAGGCGAAGCAAAAGAAACTGAAGAAACTTCTGTTGAATCAAACTAAGAATAATTCAAAATGGGTGATAAGATATTGAGGCTTATCACCTTTTTTTAAAAATAATATGAATAAAAAGTAAAGCTTTTATTGAGTATGCGATGCATACTTGATAAGCGTATAAAAAATAAAGAATAATCAGAGTTTACGCGTTTAACGCGAGACAAATAGAGTTATAATTAGAGAGAGAACTGATATACTATATTTGACTGATTATATTATGTTATATAAATGGAGGAAAATTGAATGGCACAAATTACAGCTAAATTAGTTAAAGAATTGCGCGAAAGAACTGGCGCAGGTATGATGGATTGTAAAAAAGCATTAGTAGAAACTGATGGCGATATCGAAAAAGCAATCGACTACCTACGTGAAAAAGGTATTGCGAAAGCTGCTAAAAAAGCAGATCGTATTGCTGCTGAAGGTATGACTTATGTTGGAGTTAACGGTAACGATGCTGTAATCGTTGAAATCAACTCTGAAACTGACTTCGTAGCACGTAACGAAGGCTTCCAAGAGCTAGTTAAAGAAATCGCTAACCAAATTCTTGAAACTAAACCAGAATCAGTTGACGCATTGTTAGAAACTAAATTATCAACAGGTGACACTGTTAGCGAACGTATCAACAAAGCAATCTCAACAATCGGTGAAAAATTAAGCTTACGTCGTTTCGCAGTTAGAACTAAAGGCGACAACGATGCATTCGGTGCATACGAACATATGGGCGGCCGTATCAGTGTATTAACAGTAGTTGAAGGTACAACTGACGAAGAAGCTGCTAAAGATGTTGCAATGCATATTGCTGCTATCAATCCTAAATATGTTTCTTCTGACCAAGTAAGCCAAGAAGAACTTGCACACGAAAAAGAAGTATTAAAACAACAAGCATTAAATGAAGGTAAACCAGAAAAAATCGTTGAAAAAATGGTTGAAGGCCGTTTACGCAAATATTTACAAGAAATTTGCGCAGTTGACCAAGACTTCGTTAAAAACCCTGATGTTACTGTTGAAGAATTCCTTAAATCAAAAGGCGGTAAATTAACTGACTTTGTACGCTATGAAGTAGGCGAAGGATTAGAAAAACGTGACGAAAACTTTGCTGACGAAGTTAAAGGACAAATGAAATAATAATCTATTAAAATGTTGAACAAGAAAGAAGACACCCTTGTATATCTATATAAATGCACACATTTGTATCGGACGTACCTCAATGTGTCTTCTTTACTTGTATCACATACATATTTTTACTATAGAGAGGATAAGAAAATGGCTGAAACTTCTAAATACAATCGCGTTGTCTTGAAATTGAGCGGAGAAGCACTTGCAGGAGAAAAAGGATTCGGAATTAATCCAATCATCATTAAAAGTGTTGCAAAACAAATTGCAGAAGTCGTAGAATTGGACTGTGAAATCGCAGTTATCGTTGGAGGCGGCAACATCTGGAGAGGTAAAACTGGCAGTGATTTAGGTATGGATCGCGGGACAGCTGACTACATGGGTATGTTAGCAACAGTTATGAATGCATTAGCACTCCAAGACAGTTTAGAACAACTTGACTGTGATACACGTGTTTTAACATCAATCGAAATGAAACAGGTCGCTGAACCTTATATTAGACGTCGTGCAATCAGACACCTAGAGAAAAAACGTGTTGTAATTTTTGCTGCGGGTATTGGCAACCCTTACTTCTCAACAGATACAACAGCTGCATTACGCGCAGCTGAAGTAGAAGCTGATGTAATTTTAATGGGTAAAAATAATGTTGACGGTGTTTACTCAGCTGATCCAAAAGTTGATAAAGACGCAGTTAAATATGAGCATTTGACATACATTCAAATGTTACAAGAGGGTCTTCAAGTCATGGACTCAACTGCCGCTTCATTCTGTATGGACAACAACATTCCGTTGAATGTGTTCTCTATTTCAGAAGAGGGTAATATTAAGCGTGCGGTATTAGGCGAAGAAATCGGAACAACTATAACTAAATAATTTTATAAATTTGAGGTGTAAGAAAGATGAGTGACATTTTAAGCGAAACGAAATCAAGAATGAAAAAATCTATCGAGAGTTTATCACGCGAATTTGCGACAGTTAACGCAGGTCGTGCAAACTCTAACTTATTAGCTAGTGTAAATGTTGATTACTATGGTGCACCAACACCTGTACAACAATTAGCAAGCATCAACGTACCTGAACCACGTTTATTAGTAGTATCACCTTATGACAAATCATCAATCTCTGAAATTGAGCGTGCAATCAACGCAGCAAACTTAGGTGTTAACCCTACAAGTGATGGTGAAGTGATTCGTATTACAGTACCTGCTTTAACTGAAGAACGTCGTAAAGAATTAGTAAAAGACGTTAAGAAAATGGCTGAAAATGCGAAAGTATCTGTACGTAATATTCGTCGTGACAGCAATGATGAATTGAAAAAAGACGAAAAAAATGGGGATATCTCAGAAGATGAATTACGTTCAGCAACAGAACAAGTTCAAAAAATCACTGATGATTCTATTAAAGAAATTGAAAAAGTATTAGATGAAAAAGAAAAAGACATTATGGCTGTCTAATCATCTAAACAGATTTAAGCAAGACAGTGTTTAAATCACTTATTAAAACTGTACCAACTCAGACTTTGGTACAGTTTTTTAATTGTTCTATTCATTGCGTTTAACGAGTGTGATAAAATGATAGATAATTGCATGAATAATCTATTATAATGTAACAGAGATAGATTGAGCTCGGAGGATAGACCATGTTTAAAAAGCTAAGAAATAAGAATCGTTCTGAAACTGAAACGAACCATTCAGAATTAGATTTACATAACATACCCGAACATATAGCGATTATCATGGATGGTAATGGCCGTTGGGCGAAGAAACGTAAAATGCCAAGAATCAAAGGGCATTATGAGGGAATGCAAACCATTAAGAAAATCACAAGAGCAGCAAATGATATTGGTGTAAAGTATTTAACGCTCTACGCCTTTTCAACTGAAAATTGGTCCCGTCCTGAACAAGAGGTAAATTATATTATGAATTTACCAGTGAATTTCCTTAAGACTTTTTTACCTGAATTAATTGAAAAAGATGTCAAAGTTGAAACTATCGGATTTACAGATGATCTGCCGGCATCAACGTTAAAAGCAATTAATCACGCGAAAGAAAAGACAGCACATAATCAAGGACTTAAATTGATTTTTGCGATTAATTACGGTGGAAGAGCAGAAATCGTAGACAGTGTTCGTCGAATGTTTGATGATATGCAGAAACAAGGATATAATAGCGAGGATATCACTGAAAGTATGATGAATCAGTATTTAATGACAAGTCAGTATCCTGATCCTGAATTATTGATTCGCACATCTGGGGAACAACGTATCAGCAATTTCTTAATATGGCAGATTTCATATAGTGAATTTATATTTGACCAGAAATTGTGGCCTGATTTTGATGAACAAGAATTGTATGATTGTATTAAGATATATCAAAAAAGACAACGTCGCTTCGGCGGGCTATTATAATTTAAGGTAGGAATTTAATATGAGAGTAAGAACGGTCACGGCTATTATTGCCTTAATCATCTTTTTACCGATATTAATTATCGGTGGTCAAGTACTGATGTACTTTTCATTTTTACTAGCGTTTATCGCTTTAAAAGAATTACTAAATATGAATAAAATCCGTTTTATTTCTATACCAGGGATTATCAGTGCACTTGGGCTCGTCATTATTATGTTGCCGCAAGATTTAGGTTCATTAGTCCCTGCTATACAGTTGAAGGGACTTGTAATCATGAGTTTCGTGGTACTAAGTTATACGGTTATGTCTAAAAACCGCTTCAGCTTCATCGACGCAGCCTTCTGCTTAATGTCTGTTGCATATGTCGGCATCGGCTTCATGTACTTATATGAAACACGTGAAGCAGGTCTTGCCTTCATTTTATATGCTTTCTTAGTCGTATGGACAACAGATACAGGAGCTTACTTATTTGGACGCAGTATCGGTAAACATAAATTATGGCCGGTTATCAGTCCGAATAAAACGATTGAAGGTTTTATCGGCGGCGTGCTATGCAGCTTGTTGGTACCGATCATTATGCAGATGTTTATTGAATTCCCAGTCAACATTTTCGTTATGATGGTTGTAACGGTTGTATTAAGTATGTTCGGACAACTTGGCGACTTAGTTGAATCAGGATTCAAACGTCACTTTGGTGTGAAAGACTCAGGTAAAATATTACCAGGACATGGTGGTATTCTCGATCGCTTCGACAGCTTTATGTTCGTATTACCGCTATTAAATATTTTACTTTTACAAAACTAAAAATGTGAGGCATGCGGTTATGCAAACAAAGAAACAGCGTTTGCTTAAGGCATGCCTCATTTTTGTAACATCGTATATTTGTTGTATGTTCGCATGATTTTCATTAAAATGATTTTATAAAATGTTACCGTCACATGTATCTTGTTTAAGCAAGTTTTACATATTTGATGGACCAATTAATTAAATAGGAGTGGCCCAATTTTGCTAATAACTATACTATCTTTTATTATCGTATTCGGCGTATTAGTCTTCGTGCATGAGTTCGGTCACATGTTCTTCGCGAAGCGTGCAGGGATTATGTGTCCTGAATTTGCGATAGGCATGGGACCGAAAATATTCAGTTTCAGAAAGAATGAAACGTTATATACTATCCGTTTATTACCCGTCGGCGGTTATGTCCGTATGGCAGGGGACGGTTTAGAAGAGCTGCCTGTAGAACCAGGTATGTCAGTTAAGATTAAATTAAATGATCAAGATGAAATTACGCATATCTTGTTAGATGATCAACATAAATTCCAACAAGCAGAAGTCATTGAAGTGAAGAAAATTGACTTCAAAGATGAAATGTATTTAGAAGGTATTACATCTTATGATGACGAACGCCATCGTTTTTATATTGCGAAAGAAGCATATTTTGTAGAAAATGGTTCGTTAATCCAAATTGCACCGCGTAATCGTCAATTGGTACACAAAACACCATGGCAAAAATTCTTAACATTGTTTGCGGGACCATTATTCAACTTCTTGCTTGCGATTGTGATTTTTCTCGGATTAGCGTATTACCAAGGCACACCGAATAATGTGGTGAAACAAGTCGCGGATAATACACCAGCACAAGAAATCGGTTTGAAGCCTGGTGATAAAATTGAACAAATCGGTGATAAAAAAATTGAGAACTTTAAAGATATCACAAAAGCTTTAGAAGATAATAAAGGTCAAAAAGTTTCAATTCAATATGAGCGTGACGGTCACCAAAAATCAGCTGAATTCAAACCTAAAAAAGTCGTTGAGAAGTTAACCAAACTGACATCTCAAACACGCTATATCTTAGGTTTCCAACCTGATAAAGACCATAGCTCTCTGATTGCGCCGCTTACAACAGGTGTAGAGCAATTCTTCAAAGCAGGAACGATTATTTTCACAGCAATTGTGTCTATGATAGGGAGTATCTTTACAGGTGGATTTTCATTCGACATGTTGAATGGACCTGTCGGTATTTACCATAATGTTGATACTGTGGTGAAAACTGGTATCATTAACTTGATAGCATGGACAGCTATGTTAAGTGTGAACTTAGGTTTAATGAACCTATTACCAATTCCAGCATTAGACGGCGGAAGAATTCTGTTCGTTATTTATGAAGCGATTTTCAGAAAGCCCGTCAACAAAAAAGCGGAAGCCTACATTATTGGTGCAGGTGCTATATTTGTAGTAATTATTATGATATTAGTGACATGGAATGACATACAACGTTATTTCTTATAGGAAATGGAGGAGCTCAGTTTTATGAGACAGTCAAAAGTATTTATACCAACGTTAAGAGAGGTGCCAGCGGAAGCTGAAGCCTTAAGTCATCGATTACTGTTAAAAGCAGGATTGATTAAACAAAGTACAAGTGGAATTTATAGTTATTTACCGCTTGCGACACGTGTATTAAATAATATTACATCAATTATCAGAGAAGAAATGGAGAAAATTGATGCGGTAGAAATCTTAATGCCGGCATTACAGCCTTCAGAATTATGGGAAGAGTCAGGACGTTGGGAAGCTTATGGCAGTGAATTAATGCGTCTGACTGATCGTAATGGTCGTCAATTCGCGTTAGGACCAACACATGAAGAAGTCGTCACATCATTAGTACGTGATGAATTGAAATCTTATAAGCAATTACCTTTAACACTATTCCAAATTCAATCTAAATTCAGAGATGAAAAGCGTCCACGTTTCGGTTTATTACGCGGTCGTGAATTCATTATGAAAGATGCGTATTCATTCCATGCGGATGAAGCGTCATTAGATGAGACATACAATGATATGTATGATGCATATGGCCGTATCTTTAAGCGTGCGGGTATTAACGCACGTCCAGTTGTCGCAGATTCAGGCGCAATCGGCGGCAGCCATACTCATGAATTTATGGCGTTAAGTGAAATCGGTGAAGATACAATTGTTTACAGTGAAAACAGCGACTATGCAGCTAATATTGAAAAAGCAGAAGTTGTGTATGAGCCAAAAGCACACGATGAAGCTTTACTGGAATTAGAAAAAGTTGAAACACCAAATGCGCATACAGCACAAGAAGTGGCAGATTTCTTAAATCGCCCACTAGATCAAATTACGAAATCAATGGTATTCAAAGTGGATGGCGAATTTGTGATTGTCTTAGTGCGTGGCCATCATGAAGTGAATGACGTAAAATTAAAAGCTTACTTCGGTACAGACAATATTGAACTTGCGAGCCAGGATGAAATTATCAACTTAGTGGGTGCAAACCCAGGTTCAATCGGACCTATTCAAGAAAAAGGCATCAAAGTATATGCGGATAATTTCGTACAAGAAATTCCTAATATTGTCGTTGGTGCAAATGAAGATGGTTACCATTATGTGAATGCGAATCCAGAACGTGACTTTAACGTAGAAGCGTTCGGAGACTTCCGCTTCATCTTAGAAGGTGAACCGCTCAGCGATGGTTCAGGCGAAGCTAAATTCGCTGAAGGTATCGAAGTTGGACAAGTCTTCAAACTCGGCACAAAATACTCTGAATCTATGAATGCGACATTCTTAGATAACCAAGGTAAAGCACAACCATTAATCATGGGTTGCTATGGTATCGGGGTTTCAAGAACATTAAGTGCGATTGTAGAACAAAACAATGATGACAATGGTATTATCTGGCCTAAATCAGTGACACCATTTGAAGTACACTTAATTACGATTAATCCTAAGAAAGATGATCAAAGAGAACTTGGTGATGAGTTATACCAAGCACTTCAAGCGTCATTTGAAGTCTTATACGATGATCGTAAAGAACGTGCAGGTGTTAAATTCAACGATGCTGACTTAATCGGTTTACCAGTACGTGTTGTAGTTGGTAAACGTGCGGCAGAAGGTATTGTTGAAGTAAAACGTCGTGACAATGGAGAAAGCGAAGAAGTTGCGGCAGCAGATTTAGTGAATTACGTGAAAGATTTATACGAACAGATTTAATTTTATAAATCAACAAGCCGAAGTGCTCTGACTGCACTTCGGCTTTTTACATAGCGAAAAATTCAGTTTGCTCATTTTAAGTATTACTGGAAATTTGGTATAATATTTTAGAACTTCAGAACAGAGATGAAAATCAACCGCGTTGTCAAACGTGGTTCCATTTTTTCTATACTCAAAAGGGCATGCACCTTTTTAAATAAATTAAAATTCTCCCTAACCGTATGAACGATGTAATTAATGACTAAGGTGGTAATGGTCTTGGCAATGACAAATCAAGAAAAATTTAAAGTGTTAGCTGATCAGATTAAAATTGCGAATCAGCTCGAACCAGATATTATAGAAAACAGTGAATTAAACCGCATTGATGTCTCTCAAAAAGAGCGGACATGGTTATTTCAAATTACACTGCCTCGCTTTTTAACTTATGAAGACTACATGTTATTTACCCACGCTTTGATTGAAGAATTTAAAGAGATTGCGACTGTAGATTGGCATTTTGTTGTTCAAGATACAAGAAACCAAGATGAGTTTGCGATGAAATACTTCAACCATTGTATTGAACAGACGAGATTGTCACCCAAAGTAAAAGGACAATTAAGACAAAAACGTCTGATTACTTCAGGTAATGTCTTAAAAGTGATGGTTTCAAATGATATTGAACGTGATTATTTCCATAAAGCGTGTAACGGCAGCTTAGTCAAAGCATACCAACAATGCGGCTTTGACGTGAATAAGATTGTCTTTGAAACAGACACGTCTGAACATGATAATGATTTAGCTTCATTAGAAGCACATATTCAAGAAGAAGATCAACAAAGCGCAAGAGAAGCAACTGAAAAATTAGAACGTATGAAAGCAGAAAAAGCTAAGCAACAAGATAATAACGAAAGTGCTGTTGATAAATGTCAAATCGGTAAACCAATCCAAGTGGATAACGTCAGACCGATTGAATCTATTATTGAAGAAGAATTCAAAGTGGCGATTGAAGGCGTTATCTTTGATATGAATATCAAAGAACTAAAAAGTGGTCGTCACATCGTAGAATTAAAAGTAACAGATTACACAGACTCACTCGTACTAAAAATGTTTACACGTAAAAACAAAGACGATTTAGAACATTTCAAAGCGCTAAGTGTCGGTAAATGGGTACGTGCGCAAGGCCGTATTGAAGAAGATACTTTCGTACGTGATTTAGTCATGATGATGTCTGATATTGAAGAAATTAAGAAAACACCAAAACTTGATAAAGCAGAAGATAAGCGTGTGGAATTACATCTGCATACAGCGATGAGTCAAATGGACGGTATTAATCAAATCGGTGATTATGTGGCACAAGCTGCGAAATGGGGACATCCTGCCATCGCAGTAACGGACCATAATGTCGTTCAAGCTTATCCAGATGCGTTCAGTGCTGCTGAAAAGCATGGCATTAAAATGATTTACGGTATGGAAGGTATGCTAGTAGACGATGGTGTACCGATTGCTTACAATCCGACTGACCGTAATCTTAAAGACGCGACTTATGTGGTATTTGACGTTGAGACGACTGGTTTATCAAACCAATACGACAAAATTATCGAGTTAGCCGCTGTAAAAGTCCATGATGGTGAAATCATTGATAAGTTCGAACGTTTCAGTAATCCGCATGAGCGTTTATCTGAAACTATCAAGAATTTGACGCACATCTCAGATGAAATGTTAGTTGATGCTCCTGAAATTGATGATGTATTAACAGAATTCAAAGAATGGGTCGGAGATGCGATTTTCGTTGCCCATAACGCATCCTTCGATATGGGCTTCATTGATACTGGCTATGAACGTGCAGGTTTAGGCCATTATACAAATGGTGTTATCGATACTTTAGAATTATCACGTACGATAAATACAGAATTTGGTAAACATGGTTTGAACTTCTTAGCCAAAAAATATGGTGTTGAACTGACACAACATCACCGTGCCATCTATGATACAGAAGCTACGGCTTATATTTTTATTAAAATGTTGAAACAAGTGGATGAACTCGGTGTTAAAAATCATCAAGATATCAACCAATCACTATCAAACGAAGATGCTTATAAACGTGCACGTCCAAGTCATGTGACGATTTTAGTTCAAAACCAAACAGGTTTAAAAAACTTATTCAAGATTGTCAGTGAATCCTTAGTGACGTATTACTATCGTACACCGAGAATTCCACGTTCATTATTAGATGAGTACCGTGAAGGTTTATTAATCGGTTCAGCATGTGATGAAGGTGAAGTCTTTACTGCGGTAATGCAGAAAGACCAATCACAAGTTGAACATATTGCGAAATATTATGACTATATAGAAGTACAACCGCCTGCGTTATACCAAGATTTAATCGATCGTGAATTGATTCGTGATAATGAAACTATGATTGAGATTTATCAGCGTTTGCTTGAAGCGGGTAAAGCAGTCAATGTGCCAGTGGTTGCGACAGGTAATGTGCATTACTTAAATGAACATGATGCAATTGCACGTAAAATCTTAATCGCGTCTCAACCAGGTAACCCATTAAATCGTTCTACGTTACCTGAAGCACATTTCAGAACGACAGATGAAATGTTAGATGCATTCCATTTCTTAGGTGAAGAGAAAGCGAAAGAAATTGTCGTTGATAATACACAAGCTCTAGCTGATCGTATTGAACGTGTTGTACCGATTAAAGACAAATTGTATACACCTAATATGGATGGTGCGAATGAAGAAATTCGTGAAATGAGTTATGCGAATGCGCGTAAATTATATGGTGATGATTTACCGCAAATTGTTATTGATCGTCTTGAAAAAGAATTAGAAAGTATTATTGGTAATGGATTCGCTGTTATCTACTTGATTTCGCAACGTTTGGTTAAGAAATCACTCAACGATGGTTACTTAGTAGGTTCACGTGGTTCTGTCGGCTCAAGCTTCGTTGCGACAATGACTGAAATTACCGAAGTGAATCCATTGCCGCCGCACTACATTTGTCCAAAATGTAAGAAGAGCGAGTTCTTTAATGACGGTTCCGTCGGTTCTGGTTTCGACTTGCCAGATAAGACATGTGAATGTGGTGCTGAAATGATTAAAGAAGGCCAAGATATTCCTTTCGAAACATTCTTAGGCTTCAAAGGTGACAAAGTACCAGATATTGACTTGAACTTCAGTGGTGAGTATCAACCTGAAGCACATAACTACACGAAAGTCTTATTCGGTGAAGATAAAGTATTCCGTGCCGGAACTATCGGTACAGTCGCAGAGAAAACTGCATTCGGTTATGTCAAAGGTTATTTAAATGACCAAGGTATTCATAAACGTGGTGCTGAAATTGACCGTTTAGTTAAAGGTTGTACTGGTGTTAAACGTACAACAGGTCAACACCCTGGTGGTATCATTGTAGTACCTGATGATATGGATATTTATGACTTTACTCCGATTCAATATCCAGCGGATGACCAATCATCAGCTTGGATGACAACGCACTTCGACTTCCACTCCATTCATGATAACGTCTTGAAACTAGATATTCTTGGGCACGATGATCCGACGATGATTCGTATGCTTCAAGATTTATCAGGCATTGATCCGAAAACAGTGCCGGTCGATGACAAAGAAACAATGCGTATTTTCAGTACACCAGAATCCTTAGGTGTTACAGAAGAAGACATTTTATGTAAGACAGGGACGTTCGGTGTACCAGAATTCGGTACAGCGTTCGTTCGTCAAATGTTAGAAGATACGAAACCGACAACATTCTCTGAACTCGTTCAGATTTCTGGATTATCCCATGGTACAGACGTATGGTTAGGCAATGCCCAAGAATTAGTACGTTCAGGTACATGTGATCTATCTGGAGTTATCGGTTGTCGTGACGATATCATGGTGTATTTAATGTATGCCGGATTAGAACCATCATTAGCCTTCAAAATTATGGAGGCAGTACGTAAAGGTAAAGGCCTGCAAGAAGAATGGGAAGAAATCATGAAAGAGAATAATGTACCGGATTGGTATTTAGACTCATGTAAGAAAATCAAGTACATGTTCCCGAAAGCCCATGCGGCAGCTTACGTATTAATGGCGGTACGTATCGCTTACTTCAAAGTGCATTATCCGTTATATTATTATGCGTCTTACTTTACTGTTCGTGCATCAGACTTTGACTTATTAACCATGATCAAAGATAAAGAAGGTATCAAAGCGGCAGTGAAAGATATGTATTCTAAATACATGGAACTTGGCAAGAAAGAAAAAGACGTTTTAACTGTGCTTGAAATCATGAACGAAATGGCGCATCGCGGTTTCCGTATGCAGCCGATCAGTTTAGAAAAGAGTCAGGCATTTGAATTTATTATTGAAGGCGATACATTGATTCCACCGTTTATTGCGGTGCCAGGTCTAGGTGAAAACGTAGCGAAACGTATTGTTGAAGCGCGTAATGAAGGACCGTTCTTATCTAAAGAAGACTTGAATAAGAAAGCGGGTCTTTCTCAAAAAGTCATTGAGTATTTAGATGATTTAGGTTCATTACCTGGTTTACCTGATAAAGCACAATTATCAATTTTTGATATGTAATGCTTAAAAAGTGTCAACTGTGCTACAATTGGCATTTAAAGATGTACTGTGTTATAATCATAGTGCGTAAAAAATGAACTTTAGTCACGAAGAGTGGGGTTTACCCGCTCTTTTCTATTTGTATAAAGGAGGTCAGCATGAGTAAAATTACTGAACAAATCGAAACAATTATTCAACCGGTTTTAGATGAATTGAATTTTGAACTCGTGGATATTGAATTCACAAAAGAAGGTAGAGACCGCTATCTTAGAATCTCTATTGATAAAGAGGGCGGCGTTGATTTAAATGATTGCACATTAGCATCAGAAAAAATCAGCGCAGCAATGGATGAAGCAGATCCGATTGAACAAATGTATTACCTAGACGTTGCGTCACCAGGTGCTGAGCGTCCTATCAAAGACGATAAGGCGTTTCGTAATGCAGTCAATCAACCTGTATTTGTCACTCTTTATGCGCCGGTTGAAGGTGCTAAAGAATGGTTAGGTGTCTTGCAGTCAGTAGATGACGAGTCAGTTGTGATCGAAGTGCAAGTCAAATCAAAGAAAAAGCAAGTTGAAATCCCAAGAAATAAAATTGCTAAAGCACGTCATGCAGTTTTGATTTAACGTGAGTAGGAGGATTTAACCGTGTCAAATGAATTAATATTAGCAGTAGAATATTTGGAAAAAGAAAAGAAAATTCCTAGAGAAGTACTAATCGATGCGATTGAAGCAGCATTGATTACTGCTTATAAAAAGAACTATGAATCTTCACGTAATGCACGTGTGGAATTGAATATGGACGAAGGTACGTTCAAAGTTATCGCACGTAAAGAAGTCGTAGAAGAAGTATTTGATGACCGCGATGAAGTGGACATCAGTACAGCGTTGGTGAAAAACCCAGCATATGAAATCGGTGATATCTACGAAGAAGATGTTACACCGAAAGACTTCGGCCGTGTGGGTGCACAAGCAGCAAAACAAGCTGTGATGCAACGTTTACGCGATGCTGAAAGAGAAATTCTTTATGATGAATTTATCGATAAAGAAGAAGATATCATGACTGGTATCATCGACAGAGTCGATTACAGATATGTGTATGTTAACTTAGGACGCACTGAAGCGGTATTATCTGAAGCTGAAAGAAGTCCAAATGAAAGTTACATTCCAAATGAACGTATCAAAGTATACGTTAATAAAGTAGAACAAACGACAAAAGGTCCTCAAATCTATGTATCACGTAGTCATCCTGGCTTATTGAAACGTTTGTTTGAAGAAGAAGTACCTGAAATTTATGATGGTACTGTTGTGATTAAATCAGTTGCACGTGAAGCGGGCGATCGTTCAAAAATCAGTGTCTACTCTGAAAATGATGATATTGATGCTGTCGGCGCATGTGTAGGTGCAAAAGGTGTCCGTGTTGAAGCGATTGTTGAAGAGCTTGGCGGAGAAAAAATTGATATCGTACAATGGAATGAAAATCCTAAAGTCTTTGTGAAAAACGCATTAAGCCCTTCACAAGTTTTAGAAGTAATTGTAGACGAAGACAATCAATCTACAACAGTAGTTGTTCCTGATTATCAATTATCACTAGCTATCGGTAAACGTGGTCAAAACGCACGTTTAGCAGCGAAATTGACAGGTTGGAAAATCGATATTAAATCTGAAACAGATGCACGTGAAGCAGGTATCTACCCAGTGCCAAAACAAGACGAAGTTGAAGAAACACCAATCGAAGAAGATCTTTCTGAAGATGTGGTAGTGGCACAAGTAGAAGAAGTACCTGAAGTTGAGGAAGTTGAAGATGTTGAAGCAGAAGAAGCGGAAGACATTGAAGCAGCTGAGTCAGAAGAAGATGAAGCTTCAGAAGAAACAGAAGCTAAAAAAGACGTAGAAGAATAATTTGGAGTGAATGCCTTTATGAAGAAAAAGAAGATTCCAATGAGAAAGTGTATACTTTCAAATGAAATGCGTCCCAAAAACGATATGATTCGTGTGGTTATAAACAAAGAAGGTGAAATTTCTGCAGATGCGACAGGTAAGAAACCTGGACGTGGTGCGTACGTTTCTAAAGATGTAGCACTTGTAGAAAAAGCACAGCAAAAAGGCATTTTAGAGAAGTTCTTTAATGCTGATGCTGAAACTTTAGAGCCTGTCTATAAAGAAATCATACGTCTCATTTACAGAGAAGAGATTCCAAAATGAATAAGAGCAACATCTTGAATTTTTTAGGATTGGCAATGCGGGCTGGCAAGGTTAAAAGTGGTGAGTCAGTTATTCTGACAGAAATCAAAAAACGAAAAACATCGTTAGTGATTCTGTCTGAGGATGCGTCATCGAGGACAACCAAAGAAATCAGTCAAAAATGTGAGAGTTATCACGTTCCGTTGCGTATATTCGGTACAAGAGAAGAGTTAGGCCAAGCACTTGGCAAATCTTCTCGCGTGAATATAGCTATAATGGATAACGGTTTTGCCAAAAAGCTATTATCAATGATAGATGAATAACGTAAGGAGTGATTATATGAGTAAAAAGAGAATTTACGAGTATGCAAAAGATTTAAAATTAAAAAGTAAAGATGTTATTGATGAATTGAAGAAGATGAATGTTGAGGTGTCTAACCACATGCAAGCGTTAGAACCGAATGAAATCAAAGAGTTGGATAAAAAATTCAAACCAAATTCATCTAAAGATAAGCAAAACGATAAAGCTGCTCAAAATAATCACAAAAAACATCAAAACAATAATAAAGATAAAAATAATAATAACAACAATAATAGCGGTAATGCTAAAAAGAATAATAAAAAAGGCAACAAGAACCACAACAAAAATAATAATAAAAACAACAACAAACATAAGAAAAACAATAATCAAAAACCAGCACCAGAACAACCGAAAAAAGAAATGCCAGAAAAAATTACTTATTTAGAAGGTATTACGGTTGGCGAATTAGCTGACAAAATGAATATTGAGTCATCAAGTATTGTTAAGAAATTATTCTTACTTGGTATTATGGCAAACATTAACCAATCATTAGACGATGAAACAATTGAGTTAATCGCTGATGATTATGGTGTAGAAGTAGAAAAAGAAGTAGTCATTGACGAAGAAGACTTAGATATCTACTTCGATGATGAAGAAGAAGATCCGGATGCAATTGAGCGTCCAGCAGTTGTAACAATCATGGGACACGTTGACCATGGTAAAACAACGCTACTTGACTCAATCAGAAATACACATGTGACACAAGGTGAAGCGGGCGGTATCACACAACATATCGGTGCTTACCAAATCACAAATGACGGCAAAAAAATCACTTTCTTAGATACACCTGGACACGCAGCCTTCACTACTATGCGTGCACGTGGTGCGCAAGTCACTGATATCACAATCTTAGTGGTTGCAGCAGACGATGGTGTTATGCCTCAAACAATTGAAGCGATTAACCATGCAAAAGAAGCAGATGTGCCGATTATCGTAGCGGTAAACAAAATTGATAAACCAACAGCAAACCCTGATCGTGTTATGCAGGAATTAACTGAACATGGTTTATTCCCTGAAGACTGGGGCGGTGACACAATCTTCGTACCACTTTCAGCATTAAGCGGTGACGGTATTGAAGACCTATTAGAAATGATCGTCCTAGTATCAGAAGTACAAGAGTTAAAAGCGAACCCAGACAAACGTGCTGTCGGTACAGTTATTGAAGCTGAATTAGA
The DNA here is from genome assembly GCF_025561465.1 of Staphylococcus simulans. Lineage (NCBI taxonomy): Bacteria > Bacillati > Bacillota > Bacilli > Caryophanales > Staphylococcaceae > Staphylococcus > Staphylococcus simulans. The sequence continues at coordinate 1,667,888 of NZ_CP095100.1, read as the reverse complement.
CAAATCACGTGGTCCTGCGGCATCATTATTAGTTCAAAATGGTACGTTGCATGTGGGAGATGCTATTGTAGTAGGTAATACGTTCGGTCGTATCCGTGCAATGGTGAATGATTTAGGTCAACGTATCAAATCAGCTGGTCCATCAACACCGGTTGAAATTACGGGTATTAATGATGTACCACAAGCCGGTGACCGCTTCGTTGTCTTCTCTGACGAAAAACAAGCACGTAGAATCGGTGAAGCACGTCATGAAGAAAGCATCTTACAACAACGTCAAGAAAGCAAAAACGTTTCATTAGACAACTTGTTCGAACAAATGAAACAAGGTGAAATGAAAGACCTTAACGTAATCATCAAAGGTGACGTACAAGGTTCAGTAGAAGCATTAGCAGCTTCACTTATGAAAATTGATGTTGAAGGTGTTAACGTTCGTATCATCCATACAGCAGTGGGTGCAATCAACGAATCTGACGTTACACTTGCGAATGCTTCAAACGGTATCATCATCGGCTTCAACGTACGTCCTGACTCTGGTGCGAAACGTGCAGCTGAACAAGAAAATGTAGACTTACGTTTACACCGTGTTATCTACGACGTAATCGAAGAAATTGAATCAGCGATGAAAGGTATGCTTGACCCTGAATACGAAGAAAAAGTTATCGGACAAGCTGAAGTTCGTCAAACATTCAAAGTTTCTAAAGTCGGTACAATCGCAGGATGTTATGTAACTGAAGGTAAAATCACACGTAACGCAGGAGTACGCGTCATCCGTGACGGTATTGTCATCTTCGAAGGTAAACTTGATACGTTAAAACGTTTCAAAGACGATGCGAAAGAAGTGGCAAAAGGTTACGAGTGTGGTATTACAATTGAAAAATACAACGACTTAAAAGTTGACGATATTATCGAAGCATACGAAATGGTTGAAATCCAACGTTAAACTTGATAATTTAGATAAAAGCACTTCCTTAGGCGGGAGTGCTTTTTCGTATGATTAAGGGAATACTATCATAAATATAATTGGGAGGTGTATGTATGATGGTTAACAATATTTGGTTTAATCTTGCGAGTCAGGACTTAGACAAAAGCAAGAAGTTTTATCAAAATATCGGCTTTGAGATTATGGAACGTCCGGAACAAGAGGGCAAGATGTTCGGTATCAAAGCAAAAAAAGGCTCTCCGATAATGATTGTAGCCATGAAATACTTTGAATCATATATTCATCGCGTACCTTATGGTAATGATGCGTTGATTTCACTTTCGGTTGATACAAAAGAAGAAGCACATCAACTTAAAGAAGATGTACAGAGTTTCGGAGGTAAAATTATCGATCAACCTAAAGAACGTGATGGTTTTTATGGCTTCACATTTGAAGATATTGATGGGCATTTCTTCAACATTCTAGTTTTTGATGAATAAAAATCATAAAACATATTAAATATCCAATCTGATGATAGTCTCAGCACTGTATTCAGATTGGATTTTTTTATTTTAAAACAGATTTACCTCTATAAGAACTGGGTTTGTAAATGTATTGTAAAGTTTCAATAAAAACCATAAAACTTATTGAAATAGGCTTTGCATAGGCATATGATTAAATTGAAATTATACATAACTTTTAACAAGTTGTGAGAAGTTGAATTTAATATCACTACAGCAATCTATTTTATAATCTAGAAGGTGAACAGCTATGAAAACAATCTTTGGACACAGGGGTGTACCAAGTGTCGCACCAGAGAACACGTTAGCATCTTATCATGCCGCAGCAGAAATTCCTGAACTGCAATGGATTGAAGTCGATGTCGGAATTACTGCAGATGAACAATTAATAATGATTCATGATGATTATTTAGATCGTACAACTTCAATGACAGGAGAAATCAGTGAAACCTTATTTAAAGATATCCAACAAGCGAGTGCAGGTTATTGGTTCCATCCAAAATTCAAAGAAGAAAAAGTTCTAACTTTCGATGAATTTATTGATTTTGTGAATGCCTCTCAACTAAATGTCAATATTGAACTAAAAGGTATTACAGGTAATCATGGACCAAAATTAGCTAAATCATTAATTAAACAGTTAGTTGAAGCAATGCCGAAATTTAGTCCTGAAGTAGAAATATTATTTTCTAGTTTTAATATTCCATTGCTTAAAGCAGTTCAAGAAGCACTTCCTCAATATCCTAGAGCGGTACTTTATGAAATGTGTGCATTTTATGAAGATTGGCGTACAGTTTTAGATTTTTGTGATACACATATTTTGCATTTGGAAGATATTGATTTGACTGAAGCGTTAGTCAGACGTATCAAAGATGATGGTTATATTTTAAATGTATATACCGTGAATGATGTAGATAGAGTGAACCAACTCTTTAACTTTGGTGTGGATGGTGTGTTTACAGACTATCCACAAAATTTAGTACATTTGCAAGAATCACTTTGACATAGGCCGCAACTAGGAGGAAAAACAACATGAATTGGCTGATGCAAAAACTAGGATTGAAAAATGCGAGACAACTGGCAGGATACCTCTCTGTTGTCACTGCAGGACAAATTATTTATTCAGGATTCGAAGCTTTTAAAGGTACGTTTTATCACCAACTCTTACAAGTACTACATGTTAATAATGCGGAACTTGGTGTGATTTTTAGTTTAATCGGGTTATCGATGTTCTTCTATATTCCAGGTGGATGGATCAATAATAGATTCTCGATTCGTTCTTTACTCATCACGGGGATGTCAATTCGTTTTATCACGATGTGTATCGTGATTTTCTTGAATCCAAGCTTTACGATATTAAAAGTGATCGCAGTCATTTGGGGGTTAGTTGAAGCGTTCTTCTGGCCTGCAGTATTGAATGGGGTAGTTTTCTTCACTGATCGTGAACATAGAGGTTTAGGGTTTGGATTATTAGAATCCATTCGCCGTGCACAAGAAATGTTGATGAACTTATTACTTGTGGCCATTATGGCTGCGGTGAGTGGCGTCGTCGTATTAAAAGGCGGTATGTTAGCCTATAACTTATTACTAATCCCGATGATTATTTTAATATGGAAATTTGTACCGAAAAATGGGATTGCGGCTGATGAATCGCATAATCAAGAAACAGGTTATAAATCTGCGAAAGCTTTAAAAGGGTTAGTGTATGTGTTAACACAACCAAAAGTGTGGTTAGCTGCGATTACCGCAATGTCAGTATATTGGGGCTATATTATTTTAATTTACACTGTACCTTACTTACAAAGTGTTTATCATTTAACAACAGCACAAACTGCATTTTTCGGTGTAATCAATACAGCGTTGATGGGGGTTATCGCTGGTGTTATTGCGGGAATGATTTCGGACTTTGTCTTTAAATCTTCAGCGAAAATGATTGGTGTAGCATTACTCGCATCAACAGTTATTTTAATCATTATTGTATACTTTAAAATCGGAACACAGTTAAGTATTGTCTTATTAGTAATCTTGTCATTAACGACATTCTTATCAAAAAGTGTATTGCTTGCGCCAATTTCAGAATTGAAATTACCTGAAGATTTTTCAGGGTCTGCGATGAGTGTCGGTTCGTTTTTAGCGTATGCGCCAGTCTTTTGGGTGTATCAATTAAATGGTAATTTACTGGATGCCTTTAAAGGACATGAAGCTGTTGCCTATCAAATGATTTTTAAAATTGGTATTGTGGTCGCATTATGTGGTGCAGTTTCAGCATTAGTATTAACGTATTTGATGAAACGTTCACGACAACGAGAAGTTCAATAATGAAATGAAATTTAAAAATGAAACGACTAAAAATAACATGATAGTGATTGAATTGTTTTTAGTATGAATAAGAAATTTTAACCCAAGTACTTTAAACGCTTGATACAGCTATAAAGTGCTTGGTTCTATTTTTGAAGGAGACTATTATTTTTAAAAAAGTATGTGTTCATTTCTGAAATGTAAAGATTGTTTTGAAATGATATCTTATACGTTTACGCAAAATTAATATGCTTAACTGTTTCTTAACATGTTGCGCGTGTCATATTGATTAATTGCTCAATATAAAGGGAAAAGTTTTGTAAAAGGGACGATTATAGTTTATAATCTTGGATTGAACTCAATCGTTCATTGTTGAAATAAAGAGGTGAAACACACATGAGTAAAATGAGAGCAGAACGCGTTGGTGAACAATTGAAACAAGAGTTGATGGATATTATCAACAATAAAGTTAAAGACCCGAGAATCGGATTTTTAACTATCACTGACGTACAAGTGACAAACGATTTATCTCAAGCTAAAGTCTACTTAACAGTATTAGGTAAAGAAAAAGAAGTAGACGATACGTTTAAAGCGTTAGAAAAAGCGCGAGGCTTTATTAAAGCGGAATTAGGTTCAAGACTTCGTCTAAGAACAATTCCAGAATTATATTTCGAATATGATCACTCAATCGAGTACGGTAATAAAATCGAAAGAATGATTCAAGATCTTCATAAAAATGACTAATTAAATGAAGTTATGGGCAGCTATGCAAGTGCATAGCTGTTTTTTTAATTGAATTCTAATAATTCTCTAATTCTTTACAAACTTAACCTCCTTAACATAGGCGATAAGGATTTTTACTAGGAGGTTATAACAATGAAAATTGCAGTGATACCCTCAGGCTTTAAAGAAAGCTTGAGTTCAGCAGAAGTCGGTACAGCAATTCAAAAAGGTCTGCATGAAGCAGATGAAAGTTTAAATATTCAAGTGATTCCCATGGTGGATGGAGGCGAAGGATTTGCGCAAACTATCACGCAAATTAAAAATGGTCAGCTTTATCATTTAAATGCAGAAGATCCATTAGGACAAAAACGCAAAACATTTTATGGTATGTTTTATGAAAACAAACAAAAAGTTGCGGTAATTGAGATGGCCGCAATTGCGGGTCTAAGACATGTGCCTAGCAACCAGAGAAATCCGCTTCACACTTCTACATACGGTGTAGGTGAAGCAATTATCCACGCATTAGATCATGGCGCTGAACGTATCTTAATCGGCTGTGGTGATTCGGGAACATCTGATGGCGGTGTCGGCATGGCACAAGCAATCGGTGCACGTTTCAAAGATTATAAAGGTAAAACAATATTTATCCATGGCGGAGGTGAAATTGACCGTATTCATGATATGGATTTATCTCATATTGATCCGCGTGTATTAAATACACCTATAGATGTAGCAGTGAATTGGTCGAATATTTTATGTGGACCAAAAGGTGTCGCAAAAGTATTCGGTCCACAAAAAGGTGCAAGTCCAAAAGAAGTCGAACATTTATCGGACAACCTTGATCATTTGGCACGTTTAATAAAACGTTCAACAGGTGAGTCAGTTGCTTATCAACAAGGTTCTGGCGCATCTGGTGGATTAGGTGCAGGGTTAATCGCTTTTGCGAACGCTACATTGCATCCACGTTTTGAATTAATTCAACAGTACTTGCATATTGAACCTGTTATTGCACAAGCTGATTTAGTCATCACAGCAGAAGGGTGTTTAGATTTCCAAACGCCAAACGGAAAAATTCCTGCTGAAGTAGCGAGAATCGCTCAACAATATGATACACCTGTGATTGCATTAGCAGGCACAATCGGTCAAGATGCGGAATTTAATTATCAAAGTGGTATTAATGCCTTTCACAGCATTATTAAACAGCCTTCAAGTTTAGATGATTCTATTGAGTATGCATCAAAATGGCTAAAGGAATGTGCACGAAATATATATCACTCAATTCAAATCGGTATGAAGATGAATCAAACAAAGTCACAAACACACACAACTAAACAAAGACATTTTGTGCTTTAAAGATGAGTTATTCTAAATTAATCGCAGTCATTCTTTATCTTATTTTCACGCTATGGCTGTTTTTAGAAACAAATTTGTCCTATTTAGGACAATTGAGTGTGGCTTTGTTTGTGTTATCTTTAGGACTATTTATTTTTAGTAAAATGCCAGCAGGGTTATCTGCGATGTTGGTTGTATGTTTAGGTATTTTACTCGGTATGCCGCAAGATATTTTGTATCAATCATTAGAAGAACATGTGATTTGGTTAATGATTGGCGCATTTATTATTGGTGGCGTAGTGGAAACCAGTGGGTTATTAGATCGTTTGATTCGCTGGATTGAAGCGAAGTGTACGTCTGGGAAACGTATGAATATCTTTGTCTTTATCTTAGTACAAATTTTATCTTTAATTATTCCATCTACTTCAGGTCGTGCAGCAGCACTTCTACCTGTATATCAAGCATTTGGCAATCGTTTTAATTCGAATCGTCAGTATTTAGGCATATTGATGCCAGTGTTAATTTTGATGGGAACAAACTTATCTTTAATCGGTGCAGGCAGTCATATTATTGGGATTGGACTGCTTGAAAATCAAACAGATGGTTCTATTTCTTATCTTCAATTCTTACTATGGGGCTTTCCATTTGGGATAATTATTGCAATAATAAGCTTATTTATGATAAAAAAGTTTTATATGAAGCCTGTTGAAAAGATTTCAACAGAAAATATAATACAATATGAAAAACAACCATTGACTAAAAAAGAGAAAAAAGCAGCAGTCCTCATTAATTTGACAGTGATACTTTGGATTACTGAACCACTGCATGGCTTCGATATTGCCTTTGTGACAATTTTAATGAGCTTGATTATGATTATGCCTAAAGTTGATTTGATCGGATGGCGTGAAGCATTTAACAGAGTGTCATGGAGCTTAATTTTCTTTGTAGCGGGTGCGACTGCACTTGGCAATCTATTGGTGAAATATAAAGTGCTCGATGTCATTCAACATCAATTATATCAAGTGATGCATCATGTCAAACTGGTAAATGAATTTGTGCCGTTAGTGATTATTGTAGTATTAACTGTGACTTCACACTTGTATATTACAAGTCATACAACACGTGCAGTCGTCTTTATTCCATTACTGATTGTTTTTGGTAAAATGTTTGGTTTAAACCTGACAGCAGTTGTATTTATTGCGCTGATCGGTACGAACTACTGCTTAACTTTTCCAGTCAGTTCTAAAGCCTTGTTATTGTTTTATGAGAATAAAGAAAGACCATTTACAATTAAACAGCTCATGTATTTAAGTTTAGGTATCATGCCAGTATATATGCTTACCATGATTGTGATGTATTATGTTTATTGGCAATATGTTGGGCTTGCATTGAAATAGGAGTGAATAGAAAGTGGAAACTATCTTAATTGTGGAAGATGACGAGAAAATAGCACGCGTCATTGAACTAGAATTGGATTATGCAGGCTATGATGTCTGTATTGCGCATTCTGGTAAAGCAGCATTACAACTTTATCAAGAACGTCAGATTGATTTGATTTTACTTGATGTGATGATACCAGATTTAAATGGATTAGAAGTGCTCAGACGTATTCGAAATGATGATGACTATATTAAAATTATTATGTTAACTGCACGTGATGAAGTCATGGATAAAGTCAGCGGTTTAGATTCTGGTGCGAATGATTATATGACTAAGCCATTTGAAATTGAAGAATTATTAGCACGGATTCGTGTACATTTAAAACAGCAGCAATTAAATCAAAAAGAAGCTGTTGAAGTTTTAACACATGATCACATCGAATTGAATCCACAATCTAGAGAAGTTTTTGTCGATGGCAGTCTAGTCGAACTCACACAAAAAGAGTACGATTTGTTGTACTACTTTATGACTAACCAAAATATTGCTTTAGATCGTGCGCAGATCATTGAGTATGTCTGGGGTTATGATTTCGTAGGTGATACGAATGTTGTAGATGTTTATGTCAGATACTTAAGAAAGAAATTAGATACGGCTGATACTTCAATTATATCAAGTGTCAGAGGTATCGGTTATATGATGAGAGCTTAGTTATGAAACTAGGAACACAACTTCAAATTTATATCACTTTGATGATTGCGATTGTTGTCATTATTACTAATTTGACGATCTATTTTATTTATCGTACCACTTCGTTAAATGCGGAAACCGCACAATTAGAAGATAAAGCAATCAGCACGATGGAAGAATTACGAAAGGCCAAAGAAAATCATAACGACAAAGAAAAAGTATTGCAAAGTTTGATTTTAACTGATGGTTATATTGCGATTGTAGGTAAAGATGATGATAGTAAATTTCAAGTCACATCTAATCCAAAATATAAAGATTTAAGTGAACCGTATAAAAATAAACAATATAAAAAGGCGATTTATAAAAAAGGGCATCATTTTGTCTTAGTCAGTATTCCACTCGTTTGGAAAGATGGTGAAGTCAGTAATTTACAAATTTTTGAGAATATCGATTTCAAATATAGTAAATACGATATTTTAAAAGTGGTATTAACACTTTCTACATTGTTTATTTTGTTGATTGTCTTTTTATTAAATCGATTACTGACTCAAATTATTTTACAACCGATAAATCAATTGATTGAGAAAATGAAAAAGACGATTGAAACGAATCATTATGTCATTATGGATATTAATCAAAAGGATACTAAAGAGTTGCAAGCATTAACCCAGACATATAATGATATGATGGAAAATTTAAAGGAACATGATGAAAAGCAGCAAGCATTTATATCCAATGCTTCTCATGAATTGAAAACACCGATTACAGTGATTAATTCATATAGTCAGATGTTAAAGCGGTTTGGAAAAACTAGAGAAGATATTTTAAATGAAAGTATAGATGCGATTAGCGATGAAGCACAACGACTGAAATATTTAACAGAGCAAATGTTGGATTTAGCTAAAGTAGAGCGCAGTAATCAACAGGCCGAACGGCAATCTGTTGATTTAAATGAAATATTAGAGCATAAGGCTTCACGTTTCGCACATGCATATGATAGAGATATTGTATTTCACTGTGATAATACTGCACGTGCATTTGTGAATGAAGATCAGTTCAAACAGTTGATGACAATTTTTTTAGATAATGCGATTAAGTACAGTCAAGATGATGTGATGATACATGCGACAGAACATCCAACGCACATAAACGTGAATATTTCAGATCGTGGCATTGGTATTCCACCAGAAGATTTAGAACAGATCTTCAATAAATTTTATCGTGTGGACAAAGCAAGAGCAAGACAATCTGGGGGTTCTGGTTTAGGACTCTATATCGCGTTTGAATTAGCCAAACGTAATGACATAGAAATTCAAGTACAAAGTGTGCTTGATGTTGGCACAACGTTTATTTTGATTATAGAAAAGGTGACTTCAAATGGTGCTCAAAAAGATGATTAAAATACTGTTGATAGTCATTATTTGTATATTGATAGTGATATTATGTGCAGTGATTTATTTCAAGTCCACGCAACACGACTACACCCAACAAGAAGTTAAACAACTAGTAGATGATCGTTATGACGGCAAAATTCAATCTATTTCTTTGAACAAAGCTAAAACAACTTATAAGGTAAAATTGTTAGATGAAGGGTTAAAGTATGATTTAGAAGTGGATAAAAAAGACGGCGCAATTAAAAATGTCCATACAGTAAAAGTCAAACAACCGACTAAGTCAAAATCACAGCAAGAAAAAGCAACTAAGAAGAAAGAGACACCTTATATTTCAGAAGAAACAGCAAAAGCAGTCGCACAACATCAAGTGCCAGGTCAATTTGTTTATATTGATTTAGAAAAAGAGCACAATCCACCTTTTTATACGGTTCAACAAATCGTAGACGATGATGAAGGCGCAGTAATTAAAGTGAATGCCCTCAATAAAAAAGTACTGTCTGTGTCATGGTTCGAAATTAAAGATGATGACGACGATGATGATTTTGATGATTAAAAATATAAGCAGCTGTTGAAGTGTTATATGCGTTCAACAGTTGCTTATTTTCTTTGCCTATATTTCATTTTGAATTTATTGTAAAATAGTAGAGGTATGACAGAGAGAAGAGGTGTAGTTGATGGAGGGTATTTTACCTGTATTTAAAGAACGTGGTTTAACAAGCCATGATGTTGTATTTAAATTGCGTAAAATTTTACATACTAAAAAAGTAGGCCATACAGGCACATTAGATCCAGAAGTAAATGGCGTTTTACCGATTTGTGTCGGTGGTGCCACTAAAGTCAGTGACTATATCATGGAAATGGGTAAAGCATATCAAGCAACGGTTACGGTCGGTGTGAGTACAACTACTGAAGACCAAACTGGAGAGGTGCTAGAAACGAAAGTAGTCAGTAAAGATTTAACAGCTGATAAAATTGATGAAGCGATTTTATCATTTGTAGGTGAAATTGAACAAATTCCGCCGATGTATTCTTCTGTTAAAGTGAATGGACGTAAGCTATATGAGTACGCACGTAATAATGAAACAGTTGAACGCCCTAAACGAAAAGTGCGTATTTATGAAATTGAACGTAATTCTGAGATTCGGTATAAAGATGACACATGTTCATTTGATATATTTATACGTTGTGGGAAAGGGACATATATCAGAACGTTAGCAACTGATATCGGCAGAACATTAGGTTTTCCGGCACATATGTCTCAATTAACACGTGTAGAAAGCGGCGGTTTTTCTATCGATGAAAGTTTAACTTTGGATCAAATTGATGAATTATATAAGCAAGAAGCATTACAGGAAAAGCTATTTCCGATAGAATATGGTTTGAAAGGGTTGCCTCATATTCAAATTGACGACCCGAACATCAAAAAACGTATTTTAAATGGACAGAAATTTTATAAAAATGAATTTTCTGAAGCGATTGATGAAGTAACAGTGATGGAAGATAAAGAAACAGAAAAAGCCTTAGCACTTTATATTCCGCACGCTGAGAAACCGAATGAAATCAAACCTAAAAAGGTATTTAACTAAAGGAGCATCGCAAAATGAAAGTAATTGAAGTTACACATCCAATTCAACCTGAGCAATATATACAAGAAGACGTTGCGATGGCATTGGGATTTTTTGATGGCTTGCATAAAGGACATGCGCAAGTCTTTCATACTTTAAATGAGATTGCGAAAAAACGTAATTTAAAAAAAGCGATTATGACGTTTGATCCCCATCCATCGGTTGTATTGAATCCTAAACAAAAAAGAACGGATTATTTAACGCCGTTAAGTGATAAAATTGAAATTTTAGAATCATATAACATCGATTATGTTATTATTGTGAATTTCACATCTAAATTTGCGGATGTTTCGATTGATGAGTTTGTGAACGAATATTTAATCGCAAACCATGTGAAAGAAGTCGTTGCAGGCTTTGATTTTACATTCGGCAAACACGGTAAAGGCAATATGTCTGTACTCCAAGAATTAAAAACACACTTTAATACAACGATTGTGAGCAAACAAGAAATGTTCTCAGAGAAAATATCAACAACTGAAATTAGAAAAGCATTAAAAGAAGGCGACTTGCAGAAAGCAAATGATGAACTAGGCTATCGTTACCGCATCAAAGGAACAGTAGTCCAAGGTGAAAAACGTGGCAGAACAATCGGGTTCCCAACAGCAAATATTGAACCGAGCGACGATTATGTATTACCTAAAAAAGGTGTGTACGCAGTCAGCTTAGCTATCGGTACAGAACAACGTATTTATAGAGGTGTATGTAATGTGGGTGTGAAACCGACATTCCATGATCCTAAGAAATCACATGTCGTGATTGAAGTGAATATCTTTGATTTTGAAGAAGATATTTATGGTGAACGTGTGATTGTCTTTTGGCACCACTATTTAAGACCGGAAATCAAGTTTGATGGTATTGATCCGCTTGTAGAACAAATGAATAAAGATAAAGAACAAGCGAAATATTTATTATCGGTTGATTTCGGTGATGAAGTATCTTATAATATTTAGGTCGGAATGATTACACATGTGGTAATCAAAACAAGATTAAAAACAGTCCTCACTCTTGGCAGGTCGATACTCCGACGCCTGACTCAGACTGGGGAGACTAAATTATTAAAGGAGGAAATTGACAATGGCAATTTCACAAGAACGTAAAGACGAATTAATCAAACAATACCGTGTACACGAAACAGACACAGGTTCACCAGAAGTACAAATCGCAGTATTAACTGCAGAAATCAATGCTTTAAACGAACACTTACGTACACACAAAAAAGACCACCATTCACGTCGTGGTTTATTAAAAATGGTAGGTCGTCGTAGACATTTATTAAACTACTTACGTAAAAAAGATATTCAACGTTACCGTGAATTAATCAAATCATTAGGTATCCGTCGTTAATCTTTTCTTAAGTAAAACGCTGATACCAGTTAGAGGAAAGGACCATCGTTGGTTGCTTTCCTTTTTTTATAGCTTAGATACGAATGTGCGTATAAAAATAATCATGTAAATGATATGATAGAATTATTAATGTAAAAGAGGTAGTAAGAGAAAGGAGATTCCTAATGTCTCAAGACAAGAAAGTGTTTAAGACCGAATGGGCAAACCGTCCGTTAACAATTGAAACTGGGCAGATGGCAAAACAAGCAAACGGTGCGGTACTCGTACGTTATGGGGATACAGTTGTATTATCTACTGCGACAGCATCAAAAGAACCGCGTGATGGAGATTTCTTCCCATTAACAGTTAACTATGAAGAAAAAATGTATGCAGCAGGTAAAATTCCTGGGGGCTTTAAAAAACGTGAAGGTCGTCCGGCTGACGAAGCAACTTTAACTGCGCGTTTAATCGATAGACCAATCCGTCCATTATTCCCTAAAGGTTACCGCCATGATGTTCAAATCATGAATATCGTGTTAAGTGCTGATCCGGATTGTTCACCAGAAATGGCAGCAATGATCGGTTCATCAATGGCATTAAGTGTATCAGATATCCCATTCCAAGGTCCGATTGCAGGGGTAAATGTCGGTTATGTTGATGGTCAATATGTGATCAACCCGACTGTAGAACAAAAAGAACAATCTCGTTTAGATTTAGAAGTTGCAGGCCATAAAGACGCAGTCAACATGGTTGAAGCAGGCGCAAGCGAGATTACTGAAAAAGAAATGCTAGATGCAATTTTCTTCGGTCATGAAGAAATCAAGCGTTTAGTAGCGTTCCAAGAGGAAATTATTGATTATCTTAAACCTGAGAAATCAGAATTTATTCCAGTTGAACGTGATGCAGAAGTCGAAGAAAAAGTAACTGCATTAACACAAGAAAAAGGTTTGAAGGAAGCTATTCAAACCTTTGATAAAAAAGAACGCGAAGAAAATATCGACGCAGTTCGTGACGAAATTATTGAGATTTTCGAGGATGAAGAAAATCCGGAAAACGAAGCGTTACTTGCTGAAGTAAATGCAATCTTAAATGATTTAGTAAAAGAAGAAGTCCGTCGTCAAATCGCGGATGAAAAAGTACGACCAGATGGACGTAAACCAGATGAAATTCGTCCATTAGAATCTGAAGTAGGTCTATTACCGCGTGCACATGGTTCAGGTTTATTCACTCGTGGTCAAACACAAGCGTTATCTGTATTGACATTAGGCGCATTAAGCGAATATCAATTAATTGACGGTTTAGGACCTGAAGTTGAAAAACGCTTTATGCATCACTATAACTTCCCGAACTTCTCAGTAGGTGAAACAGGTCCAGTTCGTGCACCAGGTCGTCGTGAAATCGGACACGGTGCATTAGGCGAACGTGCTTTGAAATATATCATTCCTGACACACAAGATTTCCCATATACAGTACGTATTGTCAGCGAAGTGCTTGAATCAAACGGTTCATCATCACAAGCATCTATTTGCGGTTCTACACTTGCTTTAATGGATGCAGGTGTACCAATCAAAGCACCAGTTGCTGGTATTGCGATGGGTCTTGTAACACGCGATGATAACTATACAATTCTTACAGATATTCAAGGTATGGAAGATGCTTTAGGCGACATGGACTTCAAAGTTGCCGGTACTAAAGATGGTATCACAGCAATCCAAATGGATATCAAAATCGATGGTTTAACTAGAGAAATCATTGAAGAAGCTTTAGAACAAGCACGTGTCGGCCGTTTAACAATTCTAGAACACATGCTTCAAACAATCGATCAACCAAGACCAGAACTAAGTGCGTATGCACCTAAAGTTGAAACAATGACAATCAAACCAGACAAAATCAGAGATGTTATTGGACCTGGCGGTAAGAAAATCAATGAAATCATTGATGAAACAGGTGTTAAACTGGATATCGAACAAGATGGTACTATCTTTATCGGTGCAGTAGATCAAGCGATGATCAATCGTGCGCGTGAAATTATTGAAGAAATTACACGTGAAGCAGAAGTGGGTCAAACATATAATGCGAAAGTTAAACGTATTGAAAAATACGGTGCGTTCGTAGAATTATTCCCAGGCACTGATGCGTTATTACACATCTCACAAATTGCGAATGAGCGTATCAATAAAGTTGAAGATGTATTGAAACTTGGCGACTCAATTGAAGTTAAAGTAACTGAAATTGACAGTAAAGGACGTGTGAATGCATCTCACCGTGTATTATTAAATAAAGAAAACTAATAGAATATGAGATTGAATAAGAAGAATGCTTGTACAACTTGATGTTGCTTCACAAGCATTCTTTTATACATATGTACGGTTTAACATCGTGCTGGCCTATGGATTCATTAGTGTACATTAAAAAGATTTTAACTTATAATATAGAGTGAATACTTATATGGTCGGGGATTATAAATAGGAGGAGAAAAATTGAATTTAGTAAAGAAAAAGAATAATGATATTCGCATCATCCCGCTTGGCGGCGTGGGTGAAATTGCGAAGAATATGTATATCGTTGAAGTTGACGATGAAATGTTTATGTTGGATGCAGGTCTAATGTTCCCAGAAGACGAAATGCTGGGTGTCGACATTGTAATTCCTGATATTCAATATGTCATTGAAAATAAAGATAAATTAAAAGGTATATTCTTATCGCATGGACATGAGCATGCGATTGGTGCAGTCAGCTATGTTTTAGAAAAAGTTGACGCACCAGTATATGGTTCTAAATTGACATTAGCACTTGTTAAAGAATATATGAAAGAACGTAAAATTGATAAGAAAGTCAGATATTATACAGTCAACAATGAATCTGTAATGCGCTTTAAAAATGTCAATGTATCATTCTTTAATACATCACATAGTATTCCAGATAGTTTAGGTGTAACGATTCATACGTCATATGGTGCAATTGTATATACTGGTGAATTTAAATTTGACCAAAGTTTACAAGGCAACTATGCGCCAGATCTTAAGAAAATGACTGAAATCGGAGACGAAGGTGTCTTTGCGTTAATCAGTGATTCGACTGAAGCGGAGAAACCAGGTTACAACACACCTGAAAATGTGATTGAATCTCATATGTTAGATGCATTTACAAAAGTGAATGGCAGATTGATTGTGTCTTGTTATGCATCAAACTTTATCAGAATTCAACAAGTGTTAAATATAGCTTGCAAATTGAATCGTAAAGTATCATTCTTAGGACGTTCACTAGAAACATCATTCAATATTGCACGTAAAATGGGATACTTTGATATTCCAAAAGACTTATTAATTCCAATTAATGAAGTTAAAAATTATCCGAAAAATGAAGTGGTAATTATTGCGACAGGTATGCAAGGAGAACCTGTAGAAGCATTGAACCAAATGGCGCGTCAAAAGCATAAAATTATGAATATCGAAAAAGGAGATTCAGTCTTCTTAGCCATGACAGCGTCAGCTAACATGGAAGTAATTATCGGTGACACGTTAAATGAATTAGCACGTGCCGGAGCAGATATCATCCCAAATAATAAGAAAATCCACGCATCAAGTCATGGTTGCATGGAAGAACTCAAAATGATGATTAACATCATGAAGCCAGAATACTTTATCCCTGTCCAAGGCGAGTTCAAAATGCAGATTGCCCATGCAAAATTAGCGGCTGAAGCAGGTGTAGCACCTGAAAAGATTTTCTTAGCTGAAAAAGGCGATGTCTTAAACTTCGATGGCGAAGATATGATTTTAAATGAAAAAGTAGAATCAGGTAACGTACTGATTGATGGTATCGGTGTCGGTGACGTCGGTAATATCGTTTTACGTGACCGCCATTTATTAGCAGAAGATGGTATTTTCATTGCGGTTGTGACTTTAGATCCGAAAAACCGACAAATTGCGGCAGGACCTGAAATTCAATCACGTGGTTTCGTGTATGTCAGAGAAAGTGAAGAATTGTTGAAAGAAGCGGAAGAAAAAGTACGCGAGATTGTGGAACAAGGTCTTCAAGAACGTCGTATTGAATGGTCTGAAATCAAGCAAAATATGCGTGATAAAATCAGCAAGTTGTTGTTTGAAAACACAAAACGTCGTCCAATGATTATCCCAATTATTTCTGAAGTTTAATTAAAAGTATGCAAGATTAACATACAAGAATGCTATGGTGTGCAAACATGCGTACCATAGCATTTCATCGTATAGCTCATATTTTAATCATGTGTAACTATGTGGTCTATACGTTAAATGTTAAAATAGAAGGATAGTAAGTTTAGCATGTGTGCGTATAGGCACCTTAGTTTGTCTGTACGCATAATACATATTCACTAAGACATATTTTATGGAAAAGAAGGTGTATGTTTTGGCACAAAGAAAGAAAAGAACAACAAATACGAAACGTAAAACGACAGCAAGAAGAAAAACCACAAAGAAAAAACAAAATGAAGCACCGTTACGCTATATTGCTGCGATTATTACGGTAGTGCTTGTTGTTCTAGGTGCCTTCCAATTAGGAATAATCGGAAGAGTAATTGATACCCTTTTCAATTACTTGTTTGGCTATAGTAGATACTTAACCTACATTCTCGTTATATTAGCATCAGGCTTTTTAGCTTATAACGGCAAGTTGCCGAAAACTAGAAGATTAACAGGTTCAATTGTGTTACAAGTTGCGTTATTATTTGCGACACAGTTGTATTTAGTCTTTACGAAAGGTGCTGCGGGCGACCGTGAACCTGTTATTTCTTATGTGTATCGTCAATATGATAAAACCCATTTTCCGAATTTCGGCGGCGGGGTGCTTGGTTATTATTTAGTTCATTTCTCTATACCGCTTGTATCTATTGTCGGCGTTGTCATCTTAACAATATTACTTTTTATTTCTAGTTTTATTTTATTATCTAAACAACGTCATCGTGATGTGGCTAAAATTTTCTTAGAGAAATTAAAATCAGGCAGTGAAAAAGCAGCAGTACATAGAAAAGAACGTAAAGCACGTCAAGCTGAGCGTGCAGAAGAAAAACAACGCCGTAAAGAAGAAAAAGCAGCAGAGCGTGCACAACAAGAAGAAGTGAAGGATGTCAGCGACTTTACAGAAGTTCCCATGTCAGAACCAGAGAAGCAAGAAGCTGCGATTCCGATTTTCGGTGATGATCAAAAAGAAGAGACACCAAAACCAGCAGAACCTAAACCTCAAGCAGAACCTGCACCTAAAAGAAAACGTGAAAAACGTCAGTTGGTAGAACAAACACAAACAAATGAATCAACAGAATCATCTGAAGATATGGGCAGTATTTCTGAAGCGGGTGAAGTTGAAAATTCAGACTATCAATTACCGCCACTTTCAATTTTGAATGAACCAGTGAAACAAAAAACAACTTCACGTGCTGAAGTTCAAAAGAAAGGGCGCTTACTTGAAAATACATTGAAGAACTTTAATGTTAATGCGAAAGTAACCCAAATCAAAATCGGTCCGGCAGTGACTCAATATGAAGTACAACCAGCACAAGGGGTTAAAGTCAGCAAAATCGTCAACTTGCATAATGATATTGCGTTAGCTTTGGCTGCCAAAGATGTGCGTATTGAAGCGCCGATTCCTGGTCGTTCAGCTGTAGGTATCGAAGTACCGAATGATAAAATCGCATTAGTCTCTTTAAAAGAAGTCTTAGATGAAAAATTCCCTTCTAAGAATAAATTAGAGGTAGGTTTGGGTAGAGATATATCAGGCGAACCTATCAGCGTAGAATTAAATAAAATGCCGCACTTGCTTGTGGCAGGTTCTACCGGAAGCGGTAAATCTGTATGTATCAATGGTATCATTACGAGTATTTTACTGAATGCGAAACCACATGAAGTAAAACTCATGCTAATTGACCCAAAAATGGTAGAATTGAATGTATATAACGGTATTCCGCATTTATTAATTCCAGTGGTCACAAATCCTCATAAAGCATCGCAAGCGTTAGAGAAAATTGTGGCGGAAATGGAACGTCGTTATGATTTATTCCAACATACGGGTACTAGAAATATTGAAAGCTATAATGACTATATGAAGCGTCAAAATGAGGAATTAGATGAAAAACAATCTCTATTACCTTATATTGTCGTAATTGTAGATGAATTAGCTGACTTGATGATGGTTGCAGGTAAAGATGTTGAGAATGCGATTCAACGTATTACACAAATGGCTCGTGCTGCAGGCATTCACTTAATTATTGCGACACAACGTCCATCTGTGGATGTTATTACGGGATTAATCAAGAACAATATTCCATCACGTATTGCCTTTGCGGTCAGCTCTCAAACAGACTCTCGTACGATTATCGACCGAGGCGGAGCTGAGAAGCTATTAGGTAAAGGGGATATGTTGTACTTTGGTAATGGCGGTTCTATTCAAACGCGTATCCAAGGTGCATTCTTAAGTGATCAAGAAGTTCAAAATGTAGTGAATTTTGTAATTGATCAACAAAAAGCGAATTATGTTAAAGAAATGGAACCTGGTACAACACCAGAGGGCGGAGAAAAGAAAAGTGAAGATCCGCTATATGATGAAGCTTATCAATTTATTGTCGAACAGCAAAAAGCGAGTACATCCCTTTTACAACGTCAATTCAGAATCGGTTACAACCGTGCATCACGTTTAATGGATGATTTAGAAAACAACCAAGTGATTGGACCACAACGAGGCAGTAAACCACGACAAGTATTAGTGGATTTAGATAATGGTGAGGTGTAATGATGACAAATACGAATTCGATATACAGAATTAAAGAATGGATATTAAATGAAATTGAAGAAGGTAACTTGCAACCGGGTGATCCGGTTCCAAGTACTTTATCAATCGCAAGAGAAGTTAACGCAAAAACTGATGATGTATATGATGCAGTGGATGAACTTATTACGGAACAAGTTTTAACACAAAACTTTGAAGCAACAGCGAGTGTTAAAACTTCTCAACCTTTCTTCTATCCACTTGATAAGTTGTTAAGCATCAGCAAAATGATTGAAAATGAAGGTTATAAAGCGGGCACTATTTTTATGAATTTAGATCAACAACCAGCAACAATGTATGATCGTAAAGCGCTGGATTTAAAAGAAGGCGAATTTGTCACGTTGATTGAAAGAATCAGAACCGCTGATGGTAGTCCTGTTGTTTATTGTTTAGATAAAGTGGCAACAAGTTACCTGACTTGTGCTGCATTTCAAGCGCATGATGAATCCATTTTAACTGCAATCAAAGCTTTTGCTGATATCAGTATCGCATATTCAGAAACAGAGATTGAATCGGTCAGCTATGAACCTAAAGTATCAGAAGCTTTAGAGTCAGCACCAAATGAAGCATTGATGCTATTAAGACAAATCCATTATGACCATCAAAACAGACCGATTCTTTACTCTTATAATTACTTCAAGAGTGAAGTAGTCAAATTTAAAACAATACGTAAAATTGAAGAAAATTAAGAAAGGGTGTGACAGTGTGAGTCAACAACACAATCATACAGAGCCGCGCATTAAGGTGATGCCGACGGATAAATTTAAAACAACAATTATCACATTCAAATTTATGGCACCGCTGGATGAAGAAACGATGACTGCGCGTGCCTTGTTAAGTAAATTACTTGTCAGAGCCACAAAAGAATGGCCGACAGATAAAGCGTTTAACAGAAAACTTTCAGAGTTATATGGGGCTTATGTCAATAGTTTCGTGACAAAGTTCAAGGATAAACATGTCATCACAATTACATTAGAAATTGTGAACGAACGTTACTTAAAACATAAAGACCCCTTGTTTGATGAAGGTTTAGCATTACTTCAACAAATTCTTTATCATCCATTAGTTGAAAACGAACGTTTCAATGAAACATTTGTGACACAAGAAAAGACATTATTGAAAAAGAAACTAGAAGCAATCAATGATAATAAAGCACAACTAGCTTTCTTAAAATTAATGAAAAACATGTTTGGCGATCAACCATATAGTTATCTAGCATCAGGTTTAATCGAACATATACCTCAAATCACACCAGAATTGTTATATCATACATACCAATCCATGTTAGAGAACGATGATTGTGCTGTTTATGTCGTAGGTAATGTCGATTCAGAAGAAGTCACAAACAAAATCAAACAACTGTTTGATATTAAACCACTTCAACAAGTGTCTTCAGTCATTCAAGCACAACGTTCTAAAGATGAACTGCCGCAAACTATTGTAGAATATGACGAAATTGACCAAGCGAAGTTGAACATCGGTTATCGCTTCAACACATATTATGGACAACCAGATTACTATACCTTTGTGGTCTTCAACACAATGTTCGGTGGTGATCCATCATCTGTCTTGTTCAATGAAGTGCGTGAAAAACAAAGTTTAGCATATTCTGTACATTCACAAATTGATGGTAAGAATGGCTACATGTTTGTGTTAAGTGGTGTTTCTGCTGAAAAATATGAAGTTGCGAAAGATACGATTTTAGCGGAATTTGAAAAATTCCAACGTGGTGAATTCAGTGAAGAGAAATTAGAACTTGCGAAGAAAATTTTAATTTCACAACGTAACGAATCACAAGACCGTCCGAAAAGTATGGTAGAAATTGCACATAATCAAATCTTATTACCGAAAGATTTAACAAATGGTAATTATGGACAAAAAATTCACGATGTGACGAAAGAAGATGTTATTCGTCTCACACAAAGTGCCATCCTAGATACGATTTATGTGTTGACGAAGGAGGACGAAGCATAAATGAAAAAACGTTATTATGAGTTAATCGATGAAACAGTATATGAAGCGCAAATGGATAATGGCTTAAAAGTTTTTATCATTCCAAAGCCAGGGTTCCAAAAAACATTTGTTACATATACGACACAGTTCGGTTCATTAGACAGCAAATTTAAACCTTTAGGCAGTGATGAATTTGTGACAGTACCGGATGGTGTTGCGCATTTCTTAGAACATAAATTATTTGAAAAAGAAGAAGGCGACTTATTTACTGACTTTGCGGAAGATAACGCACAAGTCAATGCCTTTACAAGTTTCGATCGTACAAGTTATTTATTCAGCGCAACCTCAAATGTAGAGTCGAACATTTTACGTTTGATGAACATGGTAGAGACGCCTTATTTCACTGAAGCAACAGTTGAAAAAGAAAAAGGGATTATTGCTGAAGAAATAAAAATGTATCAAGAACAACCAGGTTATAAGCTAATGTTCAATACATTACGTGCAATGTATAAACAACACCCTGTTAAAGTAGATATTGCTGGCAGTGTTGAAAGTATTTATGAAATTACAAAAGATGATTTATATCTTTGCTACGAAACATTCTATCATCCATCTAATATGGTGATGTTTGTTGTAGGTAATGTCGATCCTGAACGTATTCATGATTTAGTTCGTGATCATGAAGCAAAACGAGAATTGACAGCACAGCCTGAAATTGTACGCGATAGCTTAGAAGAGCCTGAAGCAGTTCAACAAACCAAAGTGGTTGAGGAAATGAATATTCAAATTCCAAGATTGATGCTTGGCTTTAAAAACGTACCGCAACAAGCATCAAAAGAAGTCTTTATGAAACGTGATATTGAAATGACATTCTTCTTCGAAATGGTATTAGGTGAAGAAACAGACTTCTATCAAAACTTATTAAATGAAGGCTTAATTGATGATACATTTGGTTATCAATTTGTGTTAGAACCTTCTTACAGCTTCTCTTTAATTACAAGTTCAACACCAGACCCAGATAAGTTGAAGTCGTTATTGTTGGATGAGTTGAAAGCTAAGGTCGGCAATTTAGAAGATGAAGAAGCCTTTGAATTATTGAAGAAACAATTTATTGGAGAGTTTATTTCAAGTTTGAACTCACCAGAATATATTGCGAATCAATATACAAAACTTTATTTCGAAGGTGTCAGCTTATTCAATGTGTTGGACATTGTAGATAGTATCACGTTAGAGAGTATTAATGAAGCGGCAGAGAAAAGTTTAAACTTTGATCAAATTGCTGACAGCAGACTGGAGATTAAGAAGTAAATGAAAGCATTAGTCATTGGAGGTTCTGGCTCTATTGGTTCCGCTATTGTAGAACAATTATTGTCAGATGGTTATGAGGTCATTGTTCATTATAATCAATCGTCACCAGATCAGCTAAAAGCTAAATATGAGAGTCAGAATGTATCGTTTGTACAAGCGGATTTGACGCAAGATATAAACATGGAATCTGTATTTTCATTTATTCATAATTTGGATGTTTTAGTTTATGCAGCTGGTCGCAGTTTATATGGCATGTTTCAAGATATGACAGCAACAGACATTGATGCATGTTATCAGTTGAATGTTAAAAACATGATGCTTATTACACGTTTCTTTTTAGAACAATTAAGAGCAAGTGCTCATGGTCGCATTTTAATTATCTCTTCAATATGGGGAGAAACAGGTGCGAGCATGGAAACTGTTTATTCTGCGATGAAAGCGGCACAAATCGGCTTTGTGAAAGCTTTAAGCCAAGAACTTGCGATGACAAATATTACAGTCAATGCTGTGACACCTGGCATGGTCAGTGGTAATATGGCAGATGAGTTTGAACCTTCTGAATTAGCAGCTATTATTGATGAACTGCCACAACAACGTATGGTTACACCAGATGAAGTTGCGTACACATGTGCTTATCTTTATGATAAACGTGCACAAAGTGTCACAGGTACAATACAGAAAGTCAATGGCGGTTGGTATATTTAAACATGAATTCCATATTCATATACTTAGAGATAATGTATAATGTAGATATCTTTCAATTCTATTGAAAATGAGTATGTATCAATTCATTCTGATGAATTCTATATGTTGTTGAACTAAGGGGCGTGTTAAAACATGATAGCACCAGAAAGAAAAATTGAATGGTATTTAGAATATGAAATTACCTTTAACCGAGCTGGACTTTTAGGAGATGTCGCAAGTCTATTAGGGATGATGGGGATCAGTATTGTGACAATTAATGGCGTCGATCAAAATCGTCGAGGTCTATTAATTCGTGCAGACAGTTTAGACAAAATGCGACGCTTTGAAGATATTGTAAGTCAAATTGATGAAATTTCGATTACTAAAATGCGTAAACCGCAATTACGTGATCGTTTAGCAGTCAGACATGGCCGCTATATCAAACAAGATGCAGATGATAAGAAAACGTTCAGATTCGAACGTGAGGATTTAGGTCTGCTGGTAGACTTTTTAGCAGAAATCTTTAAAGAAGAAGGCCATAAACTAATCGGTATTCGTGGCATGCCACGTGTCGGTAAAACAGAATCAATTGTAGCAGGCAGTGTCTGTGCGCATAAGCGTTGGCTGTTTATCAGTTCTACATTGATTAAACAAACCATACGTAATTCTCTATTAAAAGGAGAATACGGACCAGAACATGTTTATATTATCGATGGGGCAGTGACTGCCAGAGAAAATGATCCTAAGCATCGTCAATTAGTCGATGAAGTGATGGCTTTACCAGCAATCAAAGTGGTAGAACATCCGGATTTATTTGTAGATTCTTGTGATTATCAGTTAGAAGACTTTGATTATATTATTGAGTTGAGAGAAACTGAAGATCAAGAAATCAAATATGAACATATGAAACAACAAACAGTTAAAAGTAAGAATAACTTAGATTTCGGTAATTCCTTTGATGACTTTGGCGGAGGATTCGGATTTTTTGAATAATGTTTCAAGGAGTGTCAAAACATGAGCAATACAATTGGACAGACATTAAAAGGGAAAAGAGAACGCTTAGGCATGACGTTAAATGAATTAGAGTCAAAGACTAAAGTGAAAAGAGAAACTTTGACTCTTATCGAAGCGAATGATTTTAATGCGCTTTCTAATCCGAATTATGCGGAAGGTATTATTGAGAAATATGCCAAAGCAGTGAATACAGATGCTTCTATCCTGATTGCTCATCATCAAGAGGAGCTGCCGAATTCTGCAGATAGCCACTATGATGAAACTATTGAACAATTCAGTGGTTCAAATCCGCCAGATTATAAAACACAAAGTAAAGATTCTAAGCAACTGGTTGTTTGGCTCAGTATTTTTATTGTGGTAACTTTGGTCTTATGGGTGGCAGCAGTATTCTTATTATAAAATAGCAAGAAAAGAGGAAATGTTTATGAATCTACCCAATCAGATAACCATCTTCAGGGTAATTTTAATACCGGTATTTATTCTTTTTGCGTTAGTCGACTTCGGCTTTGGCAATATGACATTTATCGGAAGTCATTCGATTCGTATTGAGTTCTTTATCAGCGGTTTGATTTTTATCATCGCTTCACTCAGTGACTTTGCGGATGGCTACTTAGCACGTAAATGGAATTTAGTGACAAACATGGGGAAATTCTTAGACCCGCTAGCAGATAAATTGTTAGTTGCGAGTGCTTTAATCGTTTTAGTTCAACTTGATTTAACGAATTCAGTTGTAGCGATTATTATCATTGCACGTGAATTTGCGGTAACAGGCTTACGCTTACTTCAAATTGAACAAGGCTTTGTCAGCGCTGCAGGTCAATTAGGTAAAATTAAAACAGCAGTTACAATGGTTGCATTAGTTTGGATTTTACTTGGTGAACCACTTGTCGTATGGATTGGTTTCCCAATCGGACAAGTATTGTTATACATCGGTGTATTCTTTACGGTTCTTTCAGGTATTGAATATTTCTACAAAGGTAGAGATGTATTTAAAAAACAATCATAATCTATATCATCTTAAGGGTGGCATATACATAGCGGTGAACTGAATGCATATGAGTTCACAAATCACTATGTTTATGCCACTCTTATATTTGTATGGTATGAATTAAGATTCTCAAAGGTAATGGAGGAAATTTTATGAAAATTTCTATTGTAGCAGTAGGATCAGAACTCCTATTAGGACAAATACTCAATACTAACGCGAAGTTCCTTTCTCAATTATTTAACGGTGTTGGCTTAAATGTCGTGGAACAAGCGGTAATTGGAGATAATGAAGCTAGATTAGAACGCTTATTGCGTCAATCTCTAGAAGTTAACGATACGATCGTAATGACAGGCGGACTTGGTCCGACAAAAGATGATTTAACGAAACATACAGTAGCAAAAGTCTTAGGGCGTGAACTGGTTACAGATGAAACAGCATTAGAATATATTGAAAGCTACTTTAAAGAACAAAAACAAGAAATGAGCGAAAATAATAAACAACAAGCATTAGTGATTGAAGGGTCAACGGTTCTGCCAAATAGAGTAGGTATGGCACCTGGCATGTTAGTAGAACAAGATGGTAAACGTATTGCGTTAATGCCTGGACCACCAAAAGAAATGAATCCGATGGCAGAAGAAGAATTACTTCCATTATTAATGCAAGAAAACGGTACAATCTTTTCTGAACAATTGAAGTTTGCGGGTATCGGAGAATCACGTGTTGAAACAGAGTTGTTAGATTTAATCGACAATCAATCTAATCCAACAATTGCTCCTTTAGCTGGTTCTCATGAAGTTAAAATTCGTGTTACAGCAAGTGGACCAGATGAAGATACATGTAAGTCTTTAATCAAACCAATTAGAACAGAAATCCTTAATCGTATTGGAGATTATTATTTTGGTTCTGATGAAACAACAATCGAACAAGCAACACTTGAAAAAGTACCGGGTACTTTTGCGATTTATGATGGTGTTACATCAGGAGAAGTTTACTCTAAACTTAAAGAAGATGATAAACTTGATAAGTTAAGAGGTATGTTGGTTGATGATGTTATCTTTGTAGAACAAGACTTAGATATTAAAACACGATTAAAATCAGGTGCAGAACAAGTACGTAAACTTTATCAAACTGATATCGGTGTAGCCTTATTGCATGAAGAGGATGAAGTGTATTTAGGTGTACGCACAGAAGATGACTTCAAAATAGAAGCGTTTACTATGACGCAAAAAAGGAATTTAATTAAACATAGAACGCCAAACTATGTCTATATCCGTTTGATAAATATGTTTTCTAAGTAAGAAATAGACAAAAAATTACGTTTATAAGTACTAGTGTTCGGTTGGTTATCACTTAAAACAAGAAATAACCGAACAAATATTCGTTTATTTCTTGTAATTTAGGATAGAAACCTGTATAGTATGAATTAAGATAAATTTGAGAAGATATCTCGAATAGGAGGCCAGACATTGAATAATGAACGTCAAAAAGCGCTAGATACTGTAATTAAGAATATGGAGAAATCGTTTGGTAAGGGTGCGGTTATGAAGTTAGGCGATAACAAAGCGCGCCGAGTTTCAAGTGTATCAAGCGGTTCTGTTACATTAGATAATGCCTTAGGAGTAGGCGGATACCCTAAAGGAAGAATTGTAGAAATTTACGGACCAGAAAGTTCTGGTAAAACAACAGTTGCATTGCATGCGATTGCTGAAGTACAAAAACAAGGCGGCATTGCAGCATTTATTGATGCTGAGCACGCGTTAGATCCTGTATATGCAGAAGCATTAGGTGTAGATATCAATAACTTATACCTTTCACAACCTGACCATGGGGAACAAGGTTTAGAAATTGCAGAAGCATTTGTGCGTAGTGGTGCAGTAGACATTATTGTTGTCGACTCAGTTGCAGCATTAACACCTAAAGCTGAAATTGAAGGTGAAATGGGAGATACACACGTTGGTTTACAAGCTCGTTTAATGTCACAAGCTTTACGTAAACTTTCAGGTGCTATTTCTAAATCAAACTGTACAGCGATTTTCATCAACCAAATCCGTGAAAAAGTCGGCGTAATGTTCGGTAACCCTGAAACAACGCCAGGTGGACGTGCATTGAAGTTCTACAGCTCAGTACGTTTAGAAGTACGTCGTGCAGAACAATTAAAACAAGGCCAAGAAATTGTAGGTAACCGTACTAAAATTAAAGTAGTTAAAAACAAAGTTGCGCCACCATTCAGAGTAGCAGAAGTTGATATTATGTACGGACAAGGTATTTCTAAAGAAGGCGAATTAATCGACTTAGGTGTTGAACATGATATCGTTGATAAATCAGGTGCTTGGTATTCTTACAACGGCGACCGTATGGGTCAAGGTAAAGAAAACGTTAAGAATTACTTGAAAGAACATCCTGATGTTAAAGCAGACATCGATCAAAAATTACGTCAAAAACTTGGTATTTTTGATGGAGATGTTGAAGAGAAAGAAGAAAAAGAAGCAGAAAAAAATAGTGAAAATGCATCTTTATTTGAAGAAGAATAGTATCTATTTTATAAACCTGGAAATAGCTTCCAGGTTTTTCTTTTTGCGGTGTAATTATGAAGGTTATGTAAACTATTAACCTTGACACTTCTCATGTTAAAAAAGTACAATTGGTATGTATGATTCTTATATAACTTCATATAATCATATTGAAATTGATATACAAATAAACAAAATCCTAGAAAAAGGAGGTGTTTGTGTGAATTTATTAACCCTCCTACTCATTTTGCTGGGTTGTATTCTAGGAGTTGTTGTAGGGTATATAGTTGCCCAAAAAGTTTTGCACGATAAACAAGTGCAAGCAAAACAAACTGCAGATGATATTATCAATCAGGCGAACAAAGAAGCAGAGAATCTCAAGAAAGAGAGATTACTTGAGGCGAAAGAAGAAAATCAACGTTTAAAAGAACAAACAGAAAATGAACTTCGAGAAATACGTGGAAATCTTCAAAAACAAGAGACCCGCCTTCTTCAAAAAGAAGATAACTTAGAGCGTAAGTCTGATCTATTAGACAAAAAAGATGAGATTTTAGAGCAAAAAGAATCGAAAATTGAAGAAAAACAACAACAAGTAGATGCAAAAGAGAGTAGTGTTCAATCCATAATAATGAAGCACGAACAAGAATTAGAACGCATCTCCGGTCTCACACGTGATGAAGCTATCAAAGAACAGTTTCAACGTGTTGAAGAAGAACTGTCACAAGATATTGCAGTACTTGTTAAAGAAAAGGAAAATGAAGCGAAAGAAAAAGTTGATAAAACCGCAAAAGAACTGTTGGCAACAACGGTTCAACGCTTAGCTGCTGAACATACTTCAGAGTCAACAGTATCGGTAGTCAACTTACCGAATGATGAAATGAAAGGTCGTATTATTGGCCGTGAAGGTCGAAACATTCGTACTTTAGAAACATTGACGGGTATCGATTTAATTATAGATGATACACCAGAAGCGGTTATATTATCAGGCTTCGATCCTATTCGACGAGAAATTGCACGCACAGCTTTAGTCAACCTTGTTTCAGACGGTCGGATTCATCCGGGTCGTATCGAAGACATGGTAGAAAAAGCACGTAAAGAAGTAGATGATATTATCCGAGATGCTGGTGAACAAGCTACATTTGAAATTAACGTTCATAACATGCATCCAGACCTAGTTAAAATACTCGGTCGACTTAAATTCAGAACAAGTTATGGCCAAAATGTCTTAAAACACTCAATCGAAGTTGCGCATTTATCAGGAATGCTTGCAGCTGAACTTGGTGAAGACGTGACATTGGCAAAACGTGCTGGTTTGTTACATGACGTTGGTAAAGCGATTGATCATGAAGTAGAAGGCAGCCATGTCGAAATTGGTGTAGAACTTGCGAAGAAATATCATGAAAACGAAACAGTTATTAATGCGATTCATTCCCACCACGGGGATGTTGAACCAACATCTATTATCTCTATCCTAGTTGCTGCAGCAGACGCTTTATCAGCAGCGCGTCCAGGTGCTCGTAAAGAGACACTTGAAAATTATATCCGCAGATTGGAACGCTTAGAAGCACTATCTGAAGGTTATGAAGGCGTAGAAAAAGCATTTGCGATTCAAGCAGGTCGTGAAATCCGTGTGATTGTATCACCAGATGACATCGATGACTTGAAAGCACATCGCCTAGCAAGAGATATTAAAAAACAAATAGAAGATGAACTACAGTATCCAGGACATATCAAAGTGACAGTTGTTCGTGAGACGAGAGCAATTGAATATGCAAAATAATTTTTGAAACCAACAGAACCTTGGGCTAGAGATAGCTCAAGGTTCTTTTATATACAAATAAACTATCCCTTCAGCTTTTGAATGAGCTCAAGGGATAGTTTCATTTAATTCATATTAAATTTATATATGCAGCATACTTAGAGTCGCAAAAGTTAATGCGGATAATATAATAGATGCGATTACAATTGCTATTAATGTTTTGCCGGCACGATCTTTAATATCTTTTAAGGCAACATTCAAGCCTAATCCAACCATTGCCATTATGATGAGTAATGTTGCTAAGAAATTTAATACTGCCATTAAAGGTTCTGGCAATGGTAAATACGTATTAATCAATGCAGCAATAATAAAACCAAATAAGAAATATGGAATTTCTATTTTAGCTTTTTGTGCACTATGTTGTGATTTGTATTTCATGATTGCGAGTAAAATCAAACTGACTGGAATCAATAGAAATACACGTCCGAGTTTTGCGAGTAGTCCGATTTTAAGTGAAGCTTCTCCCGCAAATCCAGCAGCTAATACGACATGCGCAATTTCATGTAAACTACTGCCTGACCATGCACCGTATAATTGTGGCGCAATATTAAAGATAGAAGTAATTACAGTGTAGGCCAATGAAAAGAGTGTTCCGATTAATGCGATAATGCCCACACTTAATGCTGTGTCTTTCTCTTTCGCTTTTAGAATTGAAGAAGTTGCGGCAATAGCAGCTGCACCGCAAATTCCTGTTCCGATTCCTAATAGAAGACCGATATCACGATCACCTTTAAGCCATTTGTTTAATAAGAAAATAAAACCGATACTAAAAATAACTACACCGATATCCACGAGTAATAATGTACGTCCTTGTGTAATGATTTCGTTAATATTTAATTTAAGACCATACAAGACAATCGCAAATTTCAAAAGCTTTTTCGCTGAAAATTCAATGCCAGGTCTAAGTGTTTCCGGATATCCTTTAATATGTCGATAAACAATCGCAAATAAGATCGCAATAGTCAATGCACCTACATTTGCGAGAATCGGCAACTTCGCTAACAACATACTGATGAGTGCGATAACCAGAGTAAAGAGTATCCCTAGTATGAAAGGTTTTTGTCTAAATGTTGTCATAGTCATGCCTCCTTAAAATTAAGGTTATCATTGGCTGACTATAACGTTAAATAAATATTTGGTATAGCGCTCATAACAAATTTGTTATAATAGTGAAAAGTCAAAGAGTCGGAGGACGTACAATGGATTCTTTTAAAGTATTAATTGAAGTCGTAAAAACGAGAAGCTACACGAAAGCAGCACAAAACTTATATACCTCGCAACCTTCAATCAGCCGAGATATTAAACGCTTAGAAAGTGACTATGACGTGAAGGTATTTGAATTTAAACATTCGAACATGCGACTCACAACTGATGGTGAAACTTTATTTCGATATGCGATACAAAAACAGCGACTTGAAGATCGTTTGAGAAAAGATTTAAAACAAGCACCTCATACAATTTCAGGAGAACTAACCATTGGCAGCAGTTACACTTACGGAGAATATCGATTGTCTGAACATCTCGCAGACTTGGCTCTAAAATATCCTAAATTACACATTCATGCGAGATTAGATAACTCAGAACATATTATTGAACATCTTAAACATAATAGTATCGATGTAGGTATTGTAGAAAAAGAAATTCAAGACAATGCGTTAAATAAAATTAAAATTGAACATGATGAGTTAGTTTTAATTCGTAGAAAAGGGCAAGTGTTTGAACAAGCTTCAACGTTTTATATTAGAGAAAGAGGCTCAGGTACGCGTGCATACCAAGAGAAGGGAATTGAGAAACTAGGCTTAGATGATATCTTTTTAGTTGAAATGAATAATACCACACTGATTAAAAATATGGTGCGCAGTGGTATGGGAATATCTATTGTTTCCTCTTCAGCACTGACTCCTTATGATCATCAATATTTAAGCGTAGTACCTGTAGATATACAACGTGATTTTTATTTGTTTACACATAAGAATAAATACATTGATGATAATCTAAGCTTATTGATAGAACATTTGAAGAAACAATAAAAAGTTGAACATAAAAAAGAAGTTAAGCATATTTTGCTTAACTTCACGTGTTTCATGTGTCAGTGTATATCACTGCATTGCTTTTATTTTTATAATCGTTGTCTTTATTTAGATAAAAGTAAATCTGTTTGTTTTACTTCTTTAAGTACTTCGCATGTATCTAAAGCGTTTGAAGATAATTGTGCGTATCTTTCAGCTAAACGATAAGCATTAACATAAAGTTCTAAAGCTTCTTTTGCGATATCTTCAGCATCCTCACTTTTTGACGGATTTGATTGAAGTACTAGTTCTGCGAACTTTTCGGGATCAATATTAATTGACATTGAATAACGACATCTCCTATAAATTTGATAGACAAATCATAACATACAAACACACCCTGAAAAAGTAAAACTTCTAGTCGAAAATTGACAGATTTTTTACAAATACAACAATGTGATGTATGAATGACTTAATTACTTTTACCCGCTCTACATAAAATTAAAGATGAAGTTATTAAAACTTAAAAGAATCTTTGATTTCAGAACGCGATTGATACTTTTCAATTGATGCTTTTTCCATTAAACTAACTAATATGAGAGGATGAAGGAACGTTGAGAATATTATTTATCGGCGATATCGTAGGTAAGGTAGGACGTCAGGCAATCACGACGTATCTTCCTAAATTGAAACAACATTACCGTCCGACTGCGACAATTGTGAACGCTGAAAATGCGGCACACGGCAAAGGACTGACTGAAAAAATTTATAAACAATTATTACGTGAAGGCGTAGACTTTATGACGATGGGCAATCATACGTATGGTCAGCGTCAGATTTATGAGTTTATTGATGATGCGAAACGTATGGTCAGACCTGCGAACTTCCCTGATGAAGCACCAGGTGTCGGCATGCGTTATATGCAAATTAATGACACAAAACTTGCTGTTATCAATTTGCAAGGACGCGCTTTTATGCAAGATATTGATGATCCATTTAAAAAAGCAGATGCTTTGATAAAAGAAGCACAAAAAGAAACGCCTTATATTTTTGTAGATTTTCATGCGGAAACAACATCAGAGAAAAATGCGATGGGATGGTATTTAGATGGCCGCGCAAGTGCTGTAGTTGGAACGCATACACATATTCAAACTTCAGATAACCGTATTTTACCTCAAGGTACAGGTTACATTACAGATGTCGGTATGACTGGCTTCTATGATGGTATTTTAGGTATTAATCGTGATGAAGTCATTTACCGTTTTATCTCAAGTTTACCGCAACGTCATGTTGTACCTGACGAGGGAAGAGAAGTTTTATCTGGTGTAGTTATTGATTTAGATAAAAATGGTAAAACCAAAAAGATTGAACGGATTTTAATTAACGAAGATAACCCATTCGAAATGGTCTGATAGGGTATCGTCCGTTAGTATGAATTTCACTTAAAACCACTGTTATCATAGTAATACAGTGGTTTATTTTGTTATGATGATAGATGAATTATATTACAGGAGGCAAAGCTAGGTATGAAATCACAAGTATCTTGGAAAGTAGGCGGACAACAAGGTGAAGGAATTGAATCGACTGGAGAAATCTTTGCCACAGCAATGAACCGTGAAGGGTATTATCTCTACGGATACAGACATTTCTCAAGCCGTATTAAAGGCGGACATACCAATAATAAAATCAGGGTATCAACAACACCTGTACATGCGATCAGCGATGATTTAGATATTCTAATCGCATTTGATCAAGAAACGATTGAATTAAACCATCATGAAATGCGTGATGACAGCGTAATTATTGTAGATGCAAAAGCAAAACCGTCTTGTCCTGAAAATTGTAAAGCCCAACTGATCGTACTGCCTTTTACAGATATCGCAAAAGAGTTAGGTACGAAATTAATGAAAAACATGGTCGCAATTGGTGCAACATGTGCCATTATGGATTTAGATATCAAATCTTTCGAATCTTTAATTGCGAATACATTCGGTAAAAAAGGCGAAAATATTGTAGACATGAACGTTCAAGCGTTGCATGCAGGCTATGAAGCTATGAAAGAAGAAATGACAGACTTAAAAGGTGACTACCACCTTGAAGCAAGCCAGTCTGAGCCGCATTTATATATGATTGGTAACGATGCGATTGGTTTAGGTGCGATTTCAGCGGGTTCTAAATTTATGGCTGCTTATCCGATTACACCAGCATCAGAAATCATGGAATATATGATTGAAAACTTACCAAAAGTAAATGGTGCAGTTATCCAAACTGAGGATGAAATTGCGGCTGCGACAATGGCTATCGGTGCAAACTATGCAGGTGTCCGTGCATTTACAGCATCAGCAGGACCTGGCTTGTCGTTAATGATGGAATCTATCGGGTTATCAGGTATGACTGAAACACCGTTAGTGATTGTGAATACACAACGTGGCGGTCCATCAACAGGCTTACCGACAAAAGAAGAACAATCTGACTTAATGCAGATGATTTATGGTACGCATGGCGATATTCCTAAAATTGTCGTAGCACCGACAGATGCTGAAGATTCGTTCTATTTAACAGTTGAAGCTTTCAACTTAGCTGAAGAATACCAATGCCCAGTCATTATCTTAAGTGATTTACAATTAGCATTAGGTAAACAAACTGTTGAACAATTAGATTTCAGTCGTGTAGAAATTAAACGTGGCGAGTTGCTGCAAAGTGATATTGAAAGAGATGAAGATGATAAATCTTACTTCAAACGTTATGCATTAACAGCAAGCGGTGTATCACCACGACCAATTCCAGGTG
Organism: Staphylococcus simulans; assembly: GCF_025561465.1. Classification (NCBI taxonomy): domain Bacteria; kingdom Bacillati; phylum Bacillota; class Bacilli; order Caryophanales; family Staphylococcaceae; genus Staphylococcus; species Staphylococcus simulans. Next base: position 1,633,819 of record NZ_CP095100.1, on the reverse strand, counting down.
TTAAAGGCGGTATTCATCATGTGACAGGTGTAGAACACAGTCCAGAAGGTAAACCTAGCGAGTCTGCACAAAACCGTCAAGAACAAATGGACAAACGTATGCGTAAAACAGAAAAGTTATTAATCAATGAACCTGTGATTGATGATCAACCGTATGATGAAGCGGATATCTTATATATTGGTTTCATTTCAACAAAAGGTGCAATTCAAGAAGGTAAAGCACGTCTTGAAGATGAAGGTATTAAAGTCAATCATTTACAAATTAAACAATTGCATCCGTTCCCTACACAAATTGTGCAAGAAGCGGTAGATAAAGCGAAAAAAGTAGTTGTTGTTGAGCATAACTATCAAGGACAACTTGCGAATATATTAAAAATGAATGTGAACGTCCATCAAAAATTAATCAATCAAACGAAGTATGATGGTACACCATTCTTACCACATGAAATTGAAGAAAAAGGTTTAGAAATTGCCAAAGAAACTGAAGGAGTGGTTACAGGTGGCAACATTTAAAGATTTTAGAAATAACGTTAAGCCTAACTGGTGTCCAGGTTGCGGTGACTTCTCAGTCCAAGCAGCGATTCAAAAAGCAGCTGCAAATGTAGGCTTAGAACCAGAAGAAGTAGCATTAATTACAGGTATCGGTTGTTCAGGTCGTTTATCAGGCTATGTTAACTCATATGGTATGCACGCGATTCACGGTCGTGCTTTACCGATTGCGCAAGGTGTTAAAATGGCCAATAAAGATTTAACAGTGATTTGTTCAGGCGGTGACGGAGATGGTTATGCGATTGGTATGGGTCATACCATTCATGCATTACGTCGTAACATGAACATTACGTACATCGTTATGGATAACCAAATTTATGGTTTAACTAAAGGACAAACATCACCATCATCAGCACCTGGCTTTGTGACAAAAACTACACCAAAAGGCAACATTGAACAAAACGTCGCACCGTTAGAATTAGCATTATCATCAGGTGCAACATTTGTAGGACAAGGTTTCTCAAGTGACATCAAAGGATTGACTGCTTTAATTGAAGAAGCAATCAACCATGATGGTTTCTCATTTGTGAACGTTTTCTCACCATGTGTGACTTATAATAAAGTAAATACGTATGATTGGTTTAAAGAAAATCTTGTATCTGTTGATGAATTAGAAGATTATGATCCATCAGATAAAGGTAAAGCAACACAAGCAGTTATCAATCATGAATCATTGCTGACAGGTATTGTATATCAAGATAAAGAAACACCTTCTTATGAATCACAATTAGAAGTGATGAGCGGAGAAGCTTTAGCTAAACAAGATATCAACATTGACCAATCACAATTTGATGAACTAACAAAACAATTTATTTAAAATACAAAATAGCCTTCATATTCTTCAAATAACGGGTATAAGTTATTGTAAGGGTATGAAGGCTTATTTATGATTCTGAAAATATATTTATATGATTATTTTGTATATCCATTAAATTGAGATTGACTAAAGTTTAAAATAAAAGTTTGGCATACCGCTTAATCAGGGTAATGTTTAAATAAGTCGCATTTAAGAGGTGTACAAAATGAAGAAAGAGATAAACGGAAATGAAACTCCTATGACACAAGAGCACTTATTAAATAAAATTGCACATAATTACTTAGAAGGACAGCAAGTAGATCCTTCAAATGAACATATAATTGAAAATGAAACACCACAAGGGTATGATGCACGCATTTATTTATTAAAAAACGAAGCCAATCGAAAACATTTAGCACACTGTATTAGAGATTATATCAATGGACATCTCGTAAAAGTGTTAGTAGACGATCATTTATTAATCGATTTTACGGAAACAGCAAATAATGATCATACCCATTTCAAAAGTTTAAATGGAGAATTAATCAAACATTTTAATCGAGCAATCAGACAAATTAAAGGTGAAATTCCTTTTGATGAAGATAATCATCCTGTGCCTCTATATGTTAGACGAATCAGTGAAGGTGGTTTTAAAGTTTTGAAACTTGATGAAATCCACCGCCTAGTCTATAAAGAAATTGATCATCGCCTCATTATTATCAGCTGTTATTACCACACTGTATGATTTCCATAAAACTAAGATAGAATATTCGATAGAAAATATAAATTTTGATACAGTAAAGTTAATGAAATAGTGAAAAGAGGTTTGAAAGATGCAAGATACATTGATGAGTATTCAAGTATTACCTAAAACCCCCAATGGTGAAGACGTTATTCCATATGTTGATGAAGCGATTTCTATTATTGAACAATCTGGATTAAAATTTAGAGTATCGCCATTAGAAACAACCGTTCAAGGCACAATGAGCGAGTGTTTGATTTTAATTCAAAATATTAATGACAGAATGGTCGAACTAGAAGTACCAAGTGTCATCAGTCAAGTGAAGTTCTATTATGTACCGACTGGTATTACAATGGAAGATTTGACCGCAAAATATGATTAATAAATATTATTTGCTAAAGCATTCCTAATTACAGGAGTGCTTTTTTGTTTTATCAAACAACCTAATTATAAAAATAATAAAAAATAGAAGCGTCATTGACACAATAGTCTGAATATTAATATAATAATTTCATATAAGCGGCATAGAGATAACAGCAAGAGGAGGAATTATATGAAGAAACGATGGTTTAAGTTAGCGATAGTTTTACTATCACTGTTATTAGTACTATCAGCATGCGGCAGCAAAAAGTCGGATTCTGATAATACTAAGGGTTCAAGCAGTACGGGCAAGAGTGACAAAAAAGGCGGTACATTAAATATTGGTACAGGTGCACCACCAGAAGGTAACTTCTCTGGTATTTATGCAGCATCAGTCACTGATTCAGGTGTTATCGGATTATTCAGTGATGGATTATTCAAAATGGATGATCATTTACAATTAGAACCAAACTTAGTGTCATGGAAAGAAATCGAACCTGCTAAGAAATATAAATTCACATTGAAAAAAGGTGTGAAATGGCAAGATGGTAATCCATTAACAATCAATGACTGGATTTTCACATTAGAAACATTAGCAAATCCTGACTACGATGGTCCACGTTATGACAACGTAGATTGTATCGAAGGGGCACAAGCGAAAAAAGAAGGTCAAGCGGATACAATTTCAGGTATCAAAAAAATTGATGACTACAATGTAGAAATCACATTCAAAGAGAAAAAAGTTAATAACTTATTGAAAATTTATGCTGGCGATTTATTGAGTGAAAAAATCTTTAAAGATATTCCAGTTAAAGATATGGCGAAATCAGACGCTGTTCGTAAACACCCAATCGGTTATGGACCATTCAAAGTTAAAAAAATCGTAGATGGCGAATCAGTACAATTTGAGAAAAACAAAGATTACTGGAAAGGTGAACCAAAACTAGACAAAATCAACTATAAAGTTGTAGACCAAAATGCGATGGTTAAAGCTCTTCAAAACGGCGACATCGACATGGTAGGTCAAGGTACACCACCAATGGCGAAACAAGTCAAAGACTCTAAAGCAGACAACATTAAAATATTAACAGCACCATCAACACAATACCAAATTATCGGATTTGTATTAAACAAATATGATAAAAAAGCAATGAAAGTCGGAGAACCACTTCCTAAATACCAAGATGTACGTTTAAGAAAAGCAATGGATTATGCGATCAATAAAGATGAATGGATTAAAGCATTCATGTATGGTTACGCTAAACCAACGAACTCATTAATTCCAACAAGTCACTGGGTATCTCAAGGTAATAAAGGCTTAGAAGACTATAGCTACAATGTTAAAAAAGCGAAAAAATTATTAGATGAAGCAGGATATAAAGATAGAGACGGCGATGGTTTCAGAGAAGACCCTAAAGGTAAAAAATTCGAAATCAGCTTGAAACACTATGCAGGTACAAACCCAACATTTGAACCAAGAACTGCAGCACTTAAAGGTTATTGGGAAAAAGTTGGTTTGAAAACTAAAGTCAGCATGGTTGAATTCAGTAAATATAATGCAGATTTAGAAAAATCAGACGGTAGCGTTGAAGTTTATTTCAGAGGATGGCAACAAGGGGCTGACCCAGATCCATCAGGTTTATATAAATCAAATGCATTATGGAATGAATCACGTTACAACAACCCAGAATCAGATAAATTATTAGCAGAAGCTACTGATTTTGATGTTGTAGGAAACGACAAAGAAAAACGTAAAGATATCTACTTGAAATGGCAAAAACTTTGGAATAAAGATGTTCCAGTTATCCCTCTTGTAGAACTTGAAGATATTACTTTAGTTAGCAATAAAGTTAAAAACTTTGAAGTTTCATTCAAAGGTTCTAACCCTGCAAATGAATGGACTGTAGAAAAATAATTTTGCATGAAAAGCCTCGATTATTTTCGAGGCTTTTTCTAAGCAAAAAAAGGGAGTGTTGAAATTGACATCGAGGAATATTTTAGAAATAACACAATTAAAAACCAGCTTTTACATAAAGAAAGAATGGCATTCTGCAGTTAATGATATTAATTTGTCAGTTGAAGAAGGGGAGATTCTTGGGATCGTAGGTGAATCAGGATCAGGTAAATCTGTATTAAGTTTATCTGTGATGCAGTTATTACCAGAAAAAATTGCCAAGATTGAAGAAGGAGAAATCGTCTTTAAAGGTAAGCGTGTCGACAACATCAGTGAGAATGACTATAACCAACTAAGAGGTAAAGAACTCTCAATGATTTTCCAAGAACCGATGACAGCTTTAAATCCAGTATTTACAATTGGTAATCAGCTTACTGAAAAAATCATGCTGCATTTGAAATTGAATAAATCAGAAGCGAGAGCCAAAGCGATTGATTTGCTGAACCAAGTAGGTATTCCGCGTGCCGCAGAAGTCATTGATAACTATCCGCATCAATTATCAGGGGGGATGAGACAGCGTGTCATGATCGCATTAGCTATTTCTTGTAGTCCTGATTTGTTAATCGCTGATGAGCCTACCACTGCCTTAGACGTTACAGTACAAGCCCAAATTTTAGAGTTGTTACGTAAAATCAGAAAAGAAACGAATATGTCTATCATCTTCATTTCGCATGACTTAGCTGTTATCTCAGAACTCTGTGACCGCGTTGCCGTAATGTATGCTGGTAATATTATTGAAACTGGCACGACTAATGAAATTTTCAAATCTCCGAAACATCCTTATACACAAGCTTTAATCAGATCGATACCTAAATTAGACAGTGATGTTGAAAAATTAGAAGTCATTGAAGGTAGTGTCCCTTCACTTGTAAATATGCCGAAAGTAGGATGTAAATTCGCAAATAGATGTCCGCATGTTATGGATATCTGTAAAACTGAAAACGTCGCTTTAAAATCGATTGACGCAAAACATAAAGTCGCTTGTCATTTATATGACGAGCAATAATGGAGGAACGATATGGATAAAAAGACAATCTTAGAAGTAAACAATCTTAAGCAATATTATCCAATTAAAGGTGGATTTTTTCGTAGAACAATCGGTCAAGTTAAAGCAGTAGACGGTATCAGTTTTAAAATTAATGAAGGAGAAACAATGGGGCTTGTTGGTGAATCAGGCTGTGGTAAATCGTCAGCAGGACGCAGCATTTTAAGATTACAGACACCGACAGATGGTACTGTTTTATTCGATGGCGAGGATATCACAAAGATTCAAGGTAGAAAGTTGAGAGAAGCGAGACAAGGTTTTCAAATGGTTTTTCAAGATCCTTATGCATCATTAAACCCGCTTCAAATGGTCGGCGATATCGTCGCTGAACCGATTAAAAACTATCATAAAATATCTAAAGAAGAACTCGAAAAAGAAGTCAAAGCACTGCTTGTCAAAGTAGGACTAAACACAGAAGATTATTATAAATATGCGCATGAATTTTCAGGGGGGCAAAGACAAAGGGTCGGTATTGCACGTGCACTCGCTTTAAAACCAAAACTTATCATTTTAGATGAACCTGTCAGTGCGTTAGATGTTTCTGTACAATCTCAAGTTTTGAACTTATTAGATGATTTGCAAGAAGAGTTTAATCTCAGCTATTTATTCATCGCCCATGACTTAAGTGTCGTAAAGCATGTGAGTGATTACATTGGAGTTATGTATCTCGGACACATTGTAGAACAAGGTCCGTCAGATGAAATTTATAACAATCCTAAACATCCGTACACACAAGCTTTGATTTCAGCTATTCCTGAAATTGATCCAGAAAAAAGAAAAGAACGTATTTTATTAACAGGTGATTTACCTTCTCCTGCCAATCCACCGACAGGGTGCCCATTCCATACCCGTTGTCCGATTGCTCAAGAAGCGTGTAAAACAACTAAGCCAAAGTATAAAGAAGTCAGTCAAAATCATTTCGCAGCATGCTTATTGATTGAGGAAGAGGTGGAAAAATGATTCAGTTAATTGTTCGTCGTTTATTATTGATGATTCCGTTATTATTCTTAATTTCAATCGTTATCTTCGGTATTGCGAAAATGCAGCCGGGTGATGCTTTTACAGGATCTGTAACGTCAACTGATAGTTCAGCATCTAAATATATTGAACAGCAAAGAAAAAAATTAGGCTATGACCAGCCGATTCATGTGCAATATATGAAATGGGCTGAAAAAATCGCTCAAGGTGATTTAGGTGAATCTGTACGATTCAAACGTCCAGTTTTAGATTTAATTAAAGAAAGAATGCCAAACACAATTACACTAGGTACATTAAGTTTGATATTTACTTATATTTTAGCGTTTCCGCTTGGTATTATTTCAGGACGGAAACCGTACTCATCTTTAGATTATTCTATACAAATCGCGAACTATTTCTTACTCGCGTTACCATCATTTGTAGCGGGTGTGTTCGCAATTTATTTATTTGCTTTCCAATTAAACTGGTTCCCATTCCAAGGCTCAGTGACGATTGGTTTGGAAGAAGGTACATTCCCGTACTATATGAGTAAAATTTATCATGCCTTATTGCCTGCATTGATTCTAGGTATTATGTCGACAGCAGGTTACGTACAATTCTTAAGAAATGATATTATCGAAAATTCACGTAAAGACTATGTCAGAACAGCACGTTCAAATGGTATTTCAGAAAACAAAATTTACAACAAACATATTTTAAGAAACTCAGTCATTCCGATTGTGACATTCTTCGGTGGAGATGTGTTATCTATCTTCGGTGGGGCTGTTATTACTGAAACGATTTTCTCTTATCCTGGTATCGGTAAATTATTAATTGAAGCAATCAGTGGTAAAGACTATCCATTAATGATGGCATTACTTTTATTCTTTGCATTTTTAGGACTATTAGCGAACTTAATATCCGATATCACATACAGTATTGTAGACCCTAGAATTAAGAGCAACTAAGGAGGAGAAAACATGTCTAAAAAATCAAAAACGAAACATGAAAGTTATTCACCGCTGAAAACAGCCATGATTCACTTCACACATAATAAATTAGCAATGACAGCGCTGATTACATTAATTGCGATATTTGTGATTTCAATGTTATCTCCACTGCTTGCGCCGTACGATCCAAACTTACAAAATTTGGTTTATATTAAGGGGGATATGTCACCAGAACACTGGTTAGGCACAGATGCCGGTGGACGTGATATTTTAAGTCGTCTGCTTTATTCTGGTCGTGTCTCTATGGTCTTTGGGATTGTGACAACTGCCGGAATTTTAATCATCGGTTTGATTGTCGGAATGATTTCAGGTTACTATGGCGGCAAAGTAGATACCATTTTTATGCGTTTTACTGAGTTTGTTATGTTGTTCCCATTCATTCCATTCGCAATCGTATTAAATGCGACATTCAGTGACAAAATCAAAAATCCATATGGCTCAGCATTTATTTTAGCTGCCGTAATCATTACTTTATCATGGGTTGGGATTGCCAGATTAACTCGTGGTAAAGTCATGCAGGAAAAAGAAAATGAATATTTCTTAGCGGCTGTTTCAATTGGAACACCTGTTTATAAAATTATGTTAAAACACTTACTTCCAAATATTTTAAGTGTCATCATTGTACAAGCAACATTATTATTTGCGGTACAAATCGTGGCAGAAGCTGGTTTAAGTTTCCTTGGTTTCGGTATTGCGAAAACAACACCGACATGGGGGAATATGTTATCGGATGCGCAAGAAGCGGATGTATTAAGCAGTAAACCATGGATTTGGATGCCACCAGCGATGATTATTACGATTACAATTTTATGTATCAACTTCGTGGGTGAAGGATTAAAAGATGCTTTGAACCCTAAATCTAAACACTAATCAAAGAGTCGGTCACATTGACCGGCTTTTTCTTATGAGAACAAGAATCATTTTGCACTTTTATGATAAACCATATATAATGTAATAATGATAAATCGGGGATATAGAAAGGATTTTGCGAAGTGAATGAAGAACAAAGAAAAGCAGGTTCTTTAGACGTCATTGCTCAACGAAATAAAAAAGAAAAAGATTATAGTCAGTACTTCGAAACAGTGTATCAACCTCCTAGTTTAAAAGAAGCCAAAAAACGCGGTAAAGAAGAAGTAAAATATAATCGTGATTTCCAAATAGATGAAAAGTTTAAAGATATGGGTAAAGGCCGTACGTTCTTTATTAAAACATACGGTTGTCAAATGAACGCACATGACACAGAAGTAATGGCAGGTATTTTTGAGGCACTTGGTTATACGCTAGCAGACGACATGTTGAAAGCGGATGTTATTTTACTGAATACTTGTGCAATCCGTGAGAATGCGGAGAATAAAGTGTTCAGTGAAATCGGTAATTTAAAACATTTAAAACGTGATCGTCCAGATTGCTTAATCGGCGTTTGCGGTTGTATGTCACAAGAAGAATCAGTTGTAAATAAAATCTTAAAATCATTCCAAAATGTGGACATGATTTTCGGTACGCATAATATTCATAAGTTGCCTGAAATTTTAGAAGAAGCTTATTTATCTAAAGCAATGGTCATTGATGTATGGTCAAAAGAAGGCGATGTTATTGAAAACTTGCCTAAAGTACGTGATGATTATTTCAAAGCTTGGGTCAATATTATGTACGGTTGTGATAAGTTCTGTACATATTGTATTGTTCCGTTTACACGCGGTAAAGAACGTAGCCGTAGACCAGAAGACATTATTGAAGAAGTCCGTGATTTAGCACGTCAAGGTTATAAAGAGATTACATTATTAGGACAAAATGTTAACTCATATGGTAAGGACTTACAAGATATTGAATATGGTTTAGGCGATTTATTTGAAGATATCGCTAAAATTGATATCCCACGTGTTCGCTTCACAACAAGTCATCCATGGGACTTCACAGACCACATGATTGAAGTTATTGCCAAAGGCGGCAATATTGTTCCACATATTCATTTACCGGTACAATCTGGTAATGATGCCGTACTTAAAATTATGGGACGCAAATATACACGTGAAAGTTATTTAGATTTAGTAAATCGTATCAAAGCAGCAATTCCAGATGTTGCGTTAACAACAGATATCATTGTCGGTTATCCAAATGAAACTGAAGAACAATTTGAAGAGACTTTATCACTATATGATGAAGTTGAATTCGAACATGCGTATACGTACCTTTATTCACAACGTGATGGTACACCAGCAGCACGTATGAAAGATAACGTGGCAACTGAAGTGAAGAAAGAACGTTTACAACGATTGAATAAAAAAGTCGGTTATTATTCAGAACGTGCCTTAAAAGCATACGAAGGTGAAGTGGTCACTGTATTATGTGAAGGCAGCAGTAAAAAAGATGAAAATGTTTTAGCAGGTTATACTGAGAAAAACAAACTTGTCAATTTCAGAGGACCTAACGAAGCAATTGGTCAATTAGTAAAAGTGAAAATTGATGAAGCTAAACAATATTCTTTAAACGGTACATTCTTAAATATTGTGGAAGCTGAAGCGGTTGAAGCATAATGTACGATAAAGCAGAGATTATCGCTAAGGCACAAGCACTCAGTGATCAAATAAAAGCTTTAGAAACCGTTAAAGAATATCAAAAAGTTGAACAACAAATACATCGTAATCATCATATCGATGCGTGGATGGCTGATTTGAAACAACGACAAAAGCAATCAGTCAATTTGCAGAACTATGGCAAAATGGAAGCTTTCAAGCGTAGTGAAGCAGAGATTGCGGAGATTCAACAAAAAATCAATGCGTTGCCGATTGTGACAGAGTTTCGTGATGCCCAAGCAGATGCGAATGATTTATTGCAGATGATGATTAATACGATGGCTGATCAGTTAAATGCAGCGCACCACAAGCAGTAACTTTAAATTATAAGTGAAAGGGCGTTTTTTATTGTGAATGTAAGAAAGCTTACACTGACTTCAATGTTTATCGCCATTAATGTGGTTTTAAGCAGTTTGATTGTTATCCCTATTGGACCGATTAAAGCAGCACCGATTCAGCATATGATTAATGTGCTATGTGCTGTATTTGTAGGACCGTGGTTTGGATTGGCACAAGCCTTTCTATCTTCTGTAATTAGAATGATGTTCGGCACAGGATCAGCTTTTGCGTTTCCTGGCAGTATGATTGGTGTATTGTTGGCAAGTGCACTTTACCGCTACCGTAAACATTTATTTATGGCAGCTATCGGTGAAGTCATCGGTACAGGATTAATCGGAAGTTTTATGTGTATTCCATTAGCATTCGTACTCGGTTTACAACATTTTGCGATTAAACCTTTAATGGCAGCCTTTATAACTTCAAGTGCTGTCGGTGCTTTCATCAGCTATGTTGTATTAATGATATTATTTAAAAAAGGCAAACTCTCTCGTTGGTTGCCTAAAGATTAATAAATAAGACCCCATTCGTTTCTTAAATGAAGTGAATGGGGTCATTGTTATATCTTCTGGTTTTTATAACTAAATATTGTTTTAGTTATAGAATGAAAATACTAGTAAGCTGTTAGAAGCTCATACATGAAATAACTATATGTGGTCAATTAGTACTATTTTTGATCACGTAACTGGATATACTGATCAATATAGTTTGAAAATGCACCATCTACACCTGCATTCAGCAATGCTTGCATCTCTGGTTGTGTATTTACTGTATATGGATGAACAAGTAAGTCGTGACGATGTGCTTTGTCGACATTTTGTGGTGTCGCATCATGATACTCAGGGCCGACACCTTGTGCATAAGATGAAATAAAGTCTAGTTGTTGATCAGTATAAGCGGATAATTGACCAACATCTGTTAGTTGAATAAGCGGAATATGGCTATTTAAGCGTTGCATCTTCAGTAAACTTTCTTGTGAGAAGCTTTGAATCACAACTTGTCCGATTTTTAGTTTTGCAGGAGTTAATAAGCCATGTTGATTCAGTGTTTGAAGTAATTTTTCTTCCATACCTGGATACACATCTGGTGACTTTGTCTCGATATAATAATTAGTATCTTGACCATAACGATTTAAAATCTCGTCAAGCGTCGGAATTTTTGCGCCTTCATATTCAGGTTTCGCATATTGTGGATTTTCAACGTTAAACCAAGTACCGACATCCATTTGTTTCAGTTGTTCTGTCGTATAATTTTTGACGGGACCTTGGAATTTTCCACCAGTTGTACGATCTACCGTTTCATCATGCATCGCGATAAGATTGCCGTCTTTGGTCATCTGTAAATCTAATTCGATGTAGTCTGCGTTAAGTTCATGTTTCGCTTTGTCATATGCGAAGAAAGTATGTTCAGGTGCATAACCACTCGCGCCACGATGTGCGATTGAAACATTTTGATTTAAGATGTTATGCGGATGATTCGACATGTTTTTTGTAGACTGATTATGCGCATTTGAAGCTGGACCGATAGTGTCAGTGTTCGCATAAGAAGCTTGGGAAGTTGCGAGAAGTGCAGTAGAAATCATGAGAGTAGAAAAAATAGTTGATTTAATTTTCATATGTATTCATGTTCCTTTGTTTAAGATATTTTCATGATAGCTTAAGATTTAAGGAGAATTGCACATATTTACTATAAGTTTATAAAAGTTAACTATGGTTTTATGATTTATTATTGTTTTTAAAATTAGATTAAAATTACAGTGTAAAGACGATACTCGTTTGTGAGAACATAATTTGTTAAAATAGATGAGTTAAGACAAGTGAAAAGAATATGAATTTCCTATACAATCACTTATAATGATTAAACCTAAAATTAGAAGGAATGATTGAAAATCATGACAAATGTAACGCCGATGATGCAGCAATATTTAAAAATTAAATCACAATATCAAGACTGCTTACTGTTTTTCAGACTAGGCGATTTTTATGAAATGTTTTATGAAGATGCTAAAGTCGCATCGAAAGTGTTAGAAATCACGTTGACGAAGCGTGATGCGAAAAAAGAAAATCCGATACCCATGTGCGGGGTGCCGTATCATTCAGCAGAAAGCTATATCGAAACTTTAATTGATAACGGCTATAAAGTGGCTATTTGTGAACAAATGGAAGATCCGAAGGTCACAAAAGGCATGGTACGCCGTGAAGTCATCCGCGTCGTTACACCTGGTACGATTATGAACCAGGGCGGTGTTGATGAGAAACAAAACAACTATATTTTAAGCTTCGTCAGAGAAAATGGTAACATTGCGTTAAGTTATTGCGATGTTTCTACGGGTGAATTAAAAGTGACACACTTTAAAGATGAAAGTATGTTGCTGAATGAAATCACAACGATTAATCCAAATGAAATTGTGACAGCAGAAACAGTAGAAGAAAACTTAAAACAACAAATGTCGCTTGCGACTGAAACGTTGACTGTTGTAGATGATATCACGAATCAAGACTATCCAGTGAATCAAGTAGAAGATGACTTGATGCATCGTGCTGTACAAGTCTTATTAGATTACATTCATCACACACAAAAACGAAACTTAGATCATATTGAAGATGTCAAAGTGTACGAAGCAGTAGACTTTATGAAAATGGATTATTATGCGAAACGTAATTTAGAGTTAACAGAAAGTATCCGTTTGAAGTCTAAAAAAGGTACTTTATTATGGTTGATGGATGAAACGAAAACTCCGATGGGAGCACGTCGTTTAAAACAATGGATAGATCGTCCATTAATTTATAAACAGGCTATTAATGAACGTTTAGATGCAGTGTCTCAATTGATAGACCGCTTCATCGAACGTGATACACTCCGTAATTACTTAAACCAAGTCTATGATATTGAACGCCTTGTAGGACGTGTCAGTTATGGTAACGTCAATGCACGTGATTTAATCCAATTGAAGCACTCAATATCTGAAATTCCGAATATCAAAGCTTTACTTGATGAATTTGACCAACAGCTGCCAGAACAATTCAGACAGCTAGAACCTTTAGATGATTTACTCGATTTATTAGAACAAAGTATCGTGGAAGAACCTCCGATTTCTGTAAAAGATGGTGGTTTATTTAAACAAGGCTTCAATGAACAGCTTGATGAATATTTAGAAGCGTCAATTAATGGGAAACAATGGCTTGCGCAACTTCAAGCAAAAGAACGAGAACGTACTGGCATCCGCTCATTAAAAATCAGCTTCAACAAAGTATTCGGTTACTTTATCGAAATTACGCGTGCGAATCTAAAAGACTTTGAACCTGCTGATTATGGCTATACACGTAAACAAACTTTATCGAATGCGGAACGTTTTATTACTGACGAATTAAAAGAAAAAGAAGATTTGATTTTAGGCGCAGAAGATAAAGCGGTTGAATTAGAGTACCAGTTATTTGTGAAATTGAGAGAAGCGGTTAAAACTTATACTGAACGTCTTCAAAAACAAGCGAAATTAATTTCAGAAATTGACTGTCTTCAAAGTTTTGCGGAAATTGCGCAAAAATATAATTACGTTAGACCTGAGTTCAGTGAAGATAAAACATTGAACTTAATTGATTCACGCCATCCAGTGGTAGAACGTGTGATGGATTATAATGATTATGTACCTAATGATTGTTACTTAGATGATGAACAATTTATTTACTTAATTACTGGACCGAATATGTCAGGTAAATCAACATACATGCGTCAAATTGCGATTATCAGTATTATGGCGCAAATGGGGGCATATGTTCCATGTGGTGAAGCGGTCTTACCGATTTTTGACCAAATCTTTACGCGTATCGGTGCAGCGGATGATTTAGTTTCAGGTAAAAGTACGTTCATGGTAGAAATGTTAGAAGCACAAAAAGCCTTAACTTATGCCACTGAAGACAGCTTGATTATCTTCGATGAAATCGGTCGAGGTACTTCTACATTTGATGGTTTAGCATTAGCTCAAGCCATGATTGAATATGTAGCACAAACGTCTCATGCGAAGACTTTATTCTCTACTCATTACCACGAGCTGACAACATTAGATCAATCGTTACCATGTCTTAAAAATGTACATGTCGCAGCAAATGAATATCAAGGCGAATTGATTTTCCTGCATAAAGTCAAAGAGGGTGCAGTAGATGACAGTTATGGTATTCAAGTTGCGAAATTAGCAGACTTACCTGATGAAGTGATTGACCGTGCACAAGTGATTTTAGATGCCTTTGAAGCAAAAGATAAACCACAGCCGCATATTCCGACGAATGAAACATCAGAAATGCAGGTGGCTGAAAGCACAGAAGAAACAAAACAGTCTAAAGGAAATGAAGCAGAGTTCTTCCAAGGTACCTTTGACTTATTTGATAGTGCGCCGAAAGAAAGTGCGATAGAAGCGGAATTGAAACAACTTAATATTTCTAATATGACACCGCTTGAAGCATTGATTAAATTAAACGAATTACAAAATCAATTAAAATAGAGGTGACGAATCATGGGCAAAATTAAAGAATTACAAACTTCACTCGCTAATAAAATTGCGGCGGGTGAGGTCGTAGAACGTCCTGGATCAGTCGTCAAAGAATTACTCGAAAATGCCCTTGATGCACAAGCAAGTGAAATTAATATAGAAGTTAAACAGTCTGGCATTGAATCTATTCGTGTTGTAGATAATGGAACAGGTATAGAGGAAGATGACTTGAAGTTAGTCTTTCATCGTCATGCGACGAGTAAGTTAAGTGAAGATAACGACTTATTCCATATAAGAACATTAGGCTTTCGTGGTGAAGCCTTGGCCAGTATTTCTTCTGTAGCAAAAGTGACATTAAAAACATGTACAGACGGACAAAATGGTCATGAAATTTATGCAGAAGATGGTGCAATTTTAAACCAAAAGCCGGCGAAAGCGAAACAAGGGACAGATATTTTAGTAGAATCCTTGTTTTATAATACGCCAGCACGTTTGAAATATGTGAAGAGCTTGTATACAGAATTAGGCAAGATTACAGATATCGTCAACCGTATGGCCATGAGTCATCCAGATGTGCGTTTCACTTTAGTTTCAGATGGCAAAGTGCTGATTAAAACAAATGGTTCTGGGCGTACGAATGAAGTGATGGCAGAAATATACGGTATGAAAGTGGCTAAAGATTTAGTACATATTACAGGTGATACGAGTGATTACCACCTAGAAGGTTATGTCGCTAAACCAGAACATTCACGTAGTAACCGTCACTATATTTCTATTTTTATCAATGGACGTTATATTAAGAATTTCATTTTAAATAAAGCCATTTTAGAAGGATATCATACGTTGCTGACAATCGGCCGTTATCCTATTTGTTATATCAATATTGAAATGGATCCAATTTTAGTAGACGTCAATGTGCATCCTACAAAATTAGAAGTCAGACTTTCTAAAGAAGAACAATTATATGATTTAATTGTAGAAAAAATTAGAGATGCGTTTAAAGATAAAATCTTAATTCCACATAATGATGAAAATAAATTGTATAAAAAGAACAAAGTGTTGGAATCATTTGAACAACAGAAATTAGATTTTGAAAAAAGAAACCAGCAACAATCTACTCAAACTTCGAATGATTTGCCTACTACTGAATCAGAGCCAGAAATTTCCAATGAACAGGTCTCTGAAAAGAATACATCAGCTTCAGATTATCAAGCGTATCAAGAGATGCAAAAAGCAATGTTGTCTGATTTAGAAGAAAAAGATAATCAATCTGATAATGACGATGTATTATTAAATGAAAATGAAGCTACAACACATACACCAGAAGAAGCAGCGTATGATGCGCAACCAACGCCAGATGTTCGTGAAACACAAAATGCGCAACCTAAACATCGTGTGCCATATATGGAAGTAGTTGGCCAAGTTCACGGAACATATATTATTGCGCAAAATGAGACTGGCATGTTTATGATTGACCAGCATGCAGCACAAGAACGCATTAAATATGAGTATTTCCGTGAGAAAATTGGAGAAGTAACGAATGAAGTTCAGAATTTATTAATACCGTTAACGTTCCATTTTTCAAAAGATGAACAAATGATTATTGATGAGTTCAAGGATGAATTAGATAAAGTAGGGGTACATTTAGAACCGTTCGGTGCGCATGACTATATCGTGAATAGTTATCCTGTCTGGTTCCCTAAAGCAGAGGCAGAAGAGATTATTCAAGATATGGTAGAGTATGTGCTAGAACATAAAAAAGTAGAGATTAAGAAGATTAGAGAAGAAGCGGCCATCATGATGAGCTGTAAAAAATCTATTAAAGCCAATCATTATTTACGAAATCATGAAATGGCGGACTTAATTGATCAGTTGAGAGAAATGGAAGATCCATTTACTTGTCCGCATGGTCGTCCGATTATCATCAGTTTTTCAAATTATGAAATGGAGCGTTTATTCAAACGTATCCAGTAAAGGAGATATGAGCTTGAAACCACACATTTTACCTGCAATCCGTGAAATGCGCGATTTAGAAAAATTGGTGAAAACGGATTATCCTACTTGCGTGTTATTAGATGCGCATATTGGTCATTTACAAAGTATTACTGATTTATTGAAACAACATAGCATGGAAATGTATATTCATGTGGATTTAACAAGGGGTATTGCGCACGATGAGTTCGGTTGTGAATATTTGATTCAAAAATTCAAGCCGAAAGGCATTGTGTCGACGAAACCTAAAGTGATTAAAAAAGCAAAGACATTAAAAGTAACGACAATTTTACGTGTCTTTATTATTGATAGTCATGCGCTTAAACGAAGTATTGCTTTAATCCAACAAGTAAAGCCAGATTTTGTGGAAGTATTACCTGGAGTTGCAAGCAAGGTAATACAGAAAATCTATGATGAAACAAAGACACCTGTGATTGCTGGTGGGCTGATTGATTTAGAAGAAGAAGTACAAGAAGCCGTAACAAGTGGTGCGGAATATGTTACAACGAGCAATAAAACATTATGGTAAATTTTTGGAACGTAATTTTGTGAAATTGTGAATAATTATTGACAACGCTTTCATAAAAAGATATTCTGTTAATAAGTTAATATAAATATTGATAGAGATAGGAGACTTCTACATTGTATTCAATTATGTAGGAGTCTTTTTGTCTTTTTTAAGGAGTGAATTAAGATGAGTCCATATTTTGCGGAATTTCTAGGGACAGCCATTCTGATTTTATTTGGGGGCGGCGTGGTTGCCAATTTGAACTTAGCAAAATCAAAAGGTTTAGGCAGTGATTGGATTAATATTTCGCTTGGTTGGGGGCTTGCGGTAACACTAGGTGTTTATGCAGTCGGAACTTTTTCAGGTGCACATTTAAATCCAGCTGTGACAGTTGCTTTTGCGATGGATGGCGGTATTGAATGGTACAAAGTGCCAGGTTATATCATCTGTCAAATGCTCGGCGGTATTGTCGGAGGCTTTTTAGTTTGGTTAATGTATTTACCGCACTGGAAAGTGACTGAAGATCAAGGTGCAAAATTAGCAGTGTTTTGTACAGCACCAGGTATCAAAAATTACTATGCCAACTTTTTCAGTGAAATTATCGGTACAGCAGCATTAACATTAGGCTTATTATTTATTGGTATTAATAAGTTCACTGAAGGCTTAAATCCGATTATTGTCGGTGGTTTGATTGTGGCAATTGGTTTAAGTTTAGGTGGCCCGACAGGTTATGCGATTAATCCAGCGCGTGATTTAGGTCCGCGTATTGCGCACGCATTATTACCGATTGCAGGTAAAGGTAATTCAAATTGGTCTTATGCGATTGTGCCTGTGCTAGGTCCAATTGCAGGCGGTATGTTAGGTGCTTGTATTTACCGCGCAGCTTATAAAGAAACATTTGATGCATTATCTGTTGTGGCGATTTTATTAACTGCAGCAACTTTAATTTTAGGTGTTGTGTTAAATAAAATCGATAAGAAAGACATTGGTACGATTTACTAATCAAAGTGTTTGCAGGCTTAGATAATTCGGGGGAACAGTTAAAACATTAATAACATGTTAAAATCAGGGTTAAGGAGTGGCTTACTATGGAAAGATATATTATGTCAATAGACCAAGGTACTACAAGTACACGTGCAATATTATTCAATAAAGAAGGAGAAATTGTCTCAACAGCACAACGTGAATTCACACAACATTTCCCACATTTAGGTTGGGTTGAACATGATGCGAATGAAATTTGGACATCCGTGTTGTCTGTCATTGCGACAGTGTTGAATGACGATAATATTTATCCGCATCAAATCAGCGGTATCGGTATTACAAACCAAAGGGAAACAACTATCATTTGGGATAAACATACTGGTCGTCCGATTTATAATGCGATTGTGTGGCAATCTCGTCAAACACAAGATATTGTACAATCATTACGTGATCAAGGTTATGAAGATACCTTCCGCGAGAAAACAGGTTTAGTTCTTGATCCATATTTCTCTGGTACTAAAATCAAATGGATTTTAGACAATGTAGAAGGCGCAAGAGAAAAAGCTGAAAACGGTGATTTATTATTCGGTACAGTAGATTCATGGATTGTCTGGAAATTATCAGGGGGCGCTGCGCATGTGACGGATTATACGAATGCCAGCCGTACATTAATTTACAATATCCATGACTTAAAATGGGATGATGAATTATTAGAAATTCTAGACATTCCAAAACAAATGTTGCCGGAAGTTCATGAATCAAGTGAGGTTTATGCGAAAACAAAAGATTATCATTTCTTTGGACAAGAAGTACCGATTGCGGGAATCGCAGGGGATCAGCAAGCAGCCTTATTCGGACAAGCATGCTTCGAACGTGGTGAAGTGAAAAACACATATGGTACGGGTGGATTCATGTTAATGAACACTGGTAAAGAAGCGATTCAATCGGATAACGGTTTATTAACAACAATCGCATTCGGCTTAGATGGCGAAGTGAATTATGCATTAGAAGGTTCTATTTTCGTCTCTGGCTCAGCTATTCAATGGTTGCGAGATGGTTTACGTATGATTAACTCAGCACCTGAATCTGAAAACTATGCAAACCGTATTGAATCAAGTGATGGTGTTTATGTGGTACCGGCGTTTGTTGGACTTGGTACACCATATTGGGATGCGAATGCGCGTGGTGCAGTATTTGGTATTACACGTGCGACTGAGAAAGAACACTTTATCAGAGCAACGTTAGAATCTATTTGTTACCAAACACGTGATGTGGTTGAAGCGATGATTCAAGACTCAGGTATTGAAGTGAAGAATATCCGTGTAGATGGTGGTGCTGTTAAGAACAACTTCTTAATGCAGTTCCAAGCAGATATTCAAAACATTACAGTAGAACGTCCTGAAATCAATGAAACGACTGCGTTAGGTGCTGCTTATCTTGCAGGACTTGCGGTAGGTTTCTGGGATAGTAAAGCAGAAATTGCGAACCGTTGGAAATTAGATCAAGCTTTCGAACCTGAAATGGATGAAAAAGAAAGAGAAAAATTATATAAAGGTTGGAAAAAAGCTGTAGAAGCAACACAAGTCTTCAAGCTGGACGACTAATTAGACGACTGATTTCTAACTATGTTATACTAAAGACAAGTTAATATCTATGACTCGAGAATGAGAGAACTGTTCACACCATTTTTAATGTATGGGATAGGTCTCTCATTTTTTAATTTATTTTGCGTTAAATTCGCATCTCGACTTGTCTCATGCATTCATAACAGAATATTTTAGGAGGCGTTGTTCAATGAGTTTATCAACATTAAACAGAGATGTAATTAAAGGAAGATTGAAAGAGGAAGACTATGATGTCGTTATCATCGGCGGCGGTATTACAGGTGCCGGCATTGCGTTAGATGCGGCAGACCGCGGTATGAAAGTGGCATTAGTAGAAATGCAAGACTTTGCGCAAGGAACAAGTTCTCGTTCTACTAAATTAGTTCATGGCGGTTTACGCTACTTAAAACAATTTCAAGTCGGGGTTGTAGCAGAAACTGGACGTGAACGTGCGATTGTTTATGAAAATGGTCCACATGTAACAACACCGGAATGGATGTTGTTACCGATGCATAAAGGCGGTACATTCGGTAAATTTACAACTTCTATCGGTTTAGCAATGTATGACCGTTTAGCAGGGGTTAAAAAATCAGAACGCAAGAAAATGTTGAACAAAAAAGAAACATTAGAAAAAGAACCATTAGTTAAAAAGAAAGGCCTAAAAGGCGGCGGTTACTATGTTGAATATCGTACAGATGATGCGCGTTTAACAATTGAAGTCATGAAACGTGCAGCGGAAAAAGGTGCAGATATTCTTAACTATACGAAATCAATGAATTTCACATACAATGACAACGAAAAAGTGAATGGCATTCAAGTGACTGACATGTTGACGGATGAAGCTTATACCATTCACGCTAAAAAAGTTATTAATGCCAGTGGCCCATGGGTAGATGAAGTCAGAGGCGCTGATTATTCTAGAAACAATAAACAATTACGCTTAACTAAAGGTGTGCATATTGTTATCGATCAATCTAAATTCCCATTACAACAAGCGGTTTATTTCGATACAAAATCAGATGGCAGAATGATTTTTGCGATTCCTCGTGAAGGTAAAGCGTATATCGGCACAACTGACACATTCTATAACAATGACAAAGCGTCACCACTACCAACACAAGAAGACCGTGATTACCTAGTCGATGCAGTGAACTATATGTTCCCAGGATTAGATATTACAGATAAAGATATTGAATCTTCTTGGGCAGGTATCAGACCATTGATTTTAGAAGAAGGTAAAGACCCATCTGAAATTTCACGTAAAGATGAAATCTGGGAAGGTAAATCTGGCCTATTAACAATTGCGGGCGGTAAATTAACAGGTTATCGTCATATGGCAAAAGGCATTGTGGACTTATTAGCAAAACGTTTACAACAAGACTTTGGTAAGAAATTCGGTCCATGCGAAACAAAACATCTGACAATTTCAGGCGGAGATGTCGGCGGCAGTGCGAATTTCGATCACTTTGTAGAAGAAAAAGTAGCTGAAGCAAAGAAATATCAAATTGACGCAAAAACTGCTGAAGATATTGCACAACGTTATGGTTCAAACGCAGATGAAATCTATAAAATTGCGCATACGGCACAATATCAAAACTCAGGATTGCCATTAGAAATCTATGCTGAATTGGTTTATGGTATTCAAAATGAAATGGTTTATAAACCAACAGATTTCTTAATCCGCAGAACAGGTATGTTGTACTTCGATATTGAAGATGTCTTGAAATATAAAGAAGCGGTTGTAGATGTATTAGCACAACTATTAAACTATGACGAAATTCAACGTTCATTGTATACAGAAGAATTAGAAGAAGCGATTAATGAAGCAAGAACTGCGAATAATCAACCTGCTGAATAAAGCAAAATAGAGTATCAAAATGAGTTGGGACGAAGTTCCAGCTCATTTTTGTTATCCTATTATTAAAGAGTGCAGTTTTTTTACTATTTAGGTAAATGAAAGCCTATTTCAAGAATTTGGGGTCTGTTTTATAATAGAAGGGTAAGACATCTAGTGAAGGCATCTTAGAATAATAAAAAGTTAGACGGGAGTGTAGTCAATGTGTCCTAACACATTTAAGGTAACAGTTGAAGATGGTACAAATATTGAAGTTAAATTAGATAAAGCGAATAAAACACGAATTGGTATTGTACATATTTTTCATGGTATGGCTGAACATATGGGACGTTATGATACATTTGTCGAATCGCTCAACCAACAAGGCTATGATGTGATTCGTCACAATCATCGAGGTCATGGTAAGGATATAGACGAAAGCACAAGAGGGCATTATGACAGTATTGAAAATGTTGCGGCGGATGCTTATGAAATTGCGCAAACGTTATATCCAGAAAGAGATGAACTGCCTTATATTGTGCTCGGCCATTCAATGGGATCGATTATTGCACGTAAATATGTTGAAATGTATCCTGATATGTCGCAAGGTTTGATTTTGACAGGTACAGGATTGTTCCCAAAATTAAAAGGGAAAATTTTGGCATCGTTAATGAAAATAATCACGATTGTATTTGGCAAACGCAGAAGACTCAGATGGGTCAACCGTCTAGCTTTCAGACCATTCAATCGAGGAATTCAAAACGTGCAAACTGAGAATGATTGGTTATCAACACAAAGAGAGGAAGTTGATAGATATTGTTCTGATCAGTATTGCGGATTCTTAGTCTCAAATCAGATTATTTATGAAACGCTGAATGAAATGATGAAAACCAGCACACCAAAAGAAATCAAAAAGATGAATGCAGATTTACCAGTCTTATTAATTTCTGGTAAAGATGATGCATTTGGAGACTATGGCAAAGGTATTCGCAGACTGGGTGTGGCAATGAAGAAAAATGGTGTAAAACACATTACGGTACAACTTTATCGTAATAAGCGACATGAAATTCTGTTTGAAGAAGACTATCATCAAACATGGAATAACATGTATGACTGGATTAAGAAAAATATCCTTAACAAATATAAGCAGGGGGATTAATATGAGCAACAATATAAAGCCCTTACTCGTTGTCATTGTAGGACCAACAGCGGTAGGGAAAACTGAATTAAGCATTGAAATTGCGAAAAAAGTTGATGGTGAAATTATCAGCGGTGATTCAATGCAGGTTTATAAAGGCATGGACATTGGGACAGCTAAAGCTACGCCTGAAGAGATGCAAAATATCCCTCATTATCTTATTGATATTTTAAATCCAGATGAATCATTTTCAGCATATGACTTCAAAGTTCGTGCTGAAGCATTAATTAAAGACATCACAGCGCGCGGTAAAGTTCCAATTATCGCTGGAGGTACGGGTCTTTATATTCAATCATTAATTTATAACTATCCATTTGATAAAGAAGAAGTTTCTGAAGAAACAGCACGTGCTGTACGTGAAAAGCTGGAGGAATTAGAAAGCTTGTCTAATGAAGCGTTACATCAATATCTCGCAAGCTTTGATGCGGAGTCTGCAGCGGATATTCACCCGAATAACCGTAAAAGAGTGTTGAGAGCGGTTGAATATTACTTAAAAACGAAAAAAAAATTAAGTAATCGCAAAAAAGTTCAACAATATACAGAAAATTATGATACATTATTAATAGGGGTAGAAACGTCGCGTGAAACTATGTATCAACGAATAAACAATCGTGTTGATCATATGATGAAAGCGGGTTTAATTAATGAAGTAGAGCAACTGCTGAGACAGGGTTTTACAAATTGTCAGAGCATGCAAGCAATAGGATATAAAGAGTTGATTCCTGCTATTGATCAAGACATTTCGATTGAACAAGCAGTTGACAAGTTAAAACAACACTCAAGAAATTACGCAAAACGTCAAATGACTTGGTTCAAAAATAAAATGAATGTGCAATGGTTTGATAGAGAGCAACAGCCACTTCCATTGATTCTAGATGACATTACTGCCCACATAAATAAAAAAAAGGAGAGAATGCAATCATGAATGATAAAAGCATCCAAGAGAATTTTCTACAAGGTTTTAAAGACAGCAAAGAGGAGTTAACTGTTTTCTTATTAAACGGTTTCCAAATGAAAGGAACAATTGTAGAATTCGATGACACCGTTGTGAACTTATTCTCACAAGGCAAAAATCATTTAATTTACAAACATGCGATCAGCACATTCACACAAGAACCATCAGTGGTTGAGTAATTTGTTCGTTTGTTTAATTCTAAAACCCAATCATCAGGAAAAAACATCATGTAACGGTTAGATTGCATATAATCTCACAATAGATGAATCATGTTGAACTGAGTTTTAGTACAAATTTATTTATTTAATTAATTGGTATAGGTAAAAAACACGAAGAGCAGCGTCTGGTATTAAGTGATACAACTTAATGCATAGTCGTTGCTTTTTTAATCATTCAATACATAAAAAGACCGTCTTATAATCATATAGTACATGGTTATAAGACGGTCTTTATTGTTCATTATAATAGTTCTTCGATATCTGATTTGATTTGACTTGGATTTTTTTGTGGTGAGAAACGATTGACTACATTGCCATCTCTATCTATTAAGAACTTAGTGAAATTCCATTTGATTTTACTATTGAAAAATCCATCTTGTTGTTCTGTTAAGTATTGATAAAGTGGATGTTGTTCAGGTCCGTTCACTTTAATTTTTTCGTGCATTGGGAAAGTTACCCCATAATTAATTTTACAATTTTGCATGGCTTCTTGACCGTTACCAGGTTCTTGCTTGCCAAATTGGTTACAAGGGAATCCTAATACGACAAAGCCTTGATCTTGGTATTGTTCGTAAAGCTCTTGCAAGCCTTCAAACTGTGGCGTAAAGCCACATTGACTCGCTGTGTTGACGATTAACATGACCTTTCCTTTGTATTGATCTAGTTGATAGGTTGTGCCATCGGTTTTTGTAACTTCAATATCATATATGCTCATGTTTTCTTCACCTCGATGTCCCAAACTTAACACATTTCGCCTGAATAGTCTTTAGATATGCTCTATGATAAAATGGAATAGATTACTAGTAGATTGAATAAACATTCAAAATGACCGTAAAATGAATTTAAGGAGGATACATTTTTGCCTCAAGAGAGAATATTTGATACAGAAGAAGCGGTAGAAAAAGCATTATTAATCGGGGTCGATGCATATGATGAAAAACAATTCGATTTCCGTGAAACCATGGATGAATTAAAAGCACTTGCTGAAACATGCCGATTAGATGTTTTAGGTGAAATTACACAACAAAAAGACCGCATTGAAGATAAATCGTATGTTGGTAAAGGTAAATTACAAGAAATTAAAGATTATGTAGAAATGTATGATGTCGATGTCGTTGTAGCTAACGATGAACTGACAACTGCACAATCTAAAAGTCTGAATGATAATTTAGGTATTAAAATTATAGATAGAACCCAATTAATATTAGAAATTTTCGCGATGCGCGCAAGCAGTAAGGAAGGTAAACTGCAAGTTGAATTAGCACAACTTGATTATTTAATGCCACGTCTGCAAGGTCATGGTAAAAGTTTATCTAGACTTGGTGGCGGTATCGGAACAAGAGGTCCTGGTGAAACAAAATTAGAAACAGACAGACGTCATATTCGTCGCCGTATGAATGAAATCAAACACCAACTTCAAACTGTAGTCGAACATCGTGAACGCTATCGTTCTAAACGTAGACAAAATCATGTGTTCCAAGTAGCTTTAGTAGGTTATACGAACGCTGGTAAATCAACTTGGTTTAATATTTTAGCGGATGAATCTACGTATGAAAAAGATATTTTATTCGCTACATTGGATCCGAAAACACGCCAAATCCAAGTGAATGATGGTTATCATTTAATTATCTCTGATACAGTTGGTTTTATTCAGAAGTTACCGACTACGTTAATTGCCGCATTTAAATCCACATTAGAAGAAGCGCGCGATGCGGATTTACTACTTCACGTCGTTGACGCAAGTAACGAAGAATATCGTACGCAGTATGATACGGTTAACCGTATCATTGGCGATTTAGATATGGATAAGATTCCACAAGCAGTCATCTTTAATAAGAAAGACTTGAACGAAGGACCAACCCCTGCGTCTCAATTGCCGAATGTATACGTTTCAGCACGTGATGAAGCGGATGAAGAAAAAGTAAGACAGTTATTAATAGACCAAGTAGAAAAACAAATGGAACCTTATGAAGAGACAGTTCCTGCAGATGATGCAGATCGTCTATACTTCTTAAAACGTCATACGTTGATTCATAAACTTGAATTTAACGAAGAAAATGAAAGTTATGAAGTAGAAGGTTATAGAAGAAAAGCAGAAGAAAATGGAGAGAAGTAAGCACCATGGATTTAGAACAAATTATTCAAGAAACAGAAACAGAATTACAACCTTATTTTAAAACAATTGAAGCTTGCGCTTATCGTAATCAAGCGAAAGTGTTAGATGCCTTTCACGCAGTGAAAGCGACAGAATCTGATTTGCAAGGGACAACAGGTTATGGTTATGACGACATCGGTCGTGACCATTTAGAAGAAATCTATGCGCATACGTTTAAAGCTGAAGATGCGTTAGTCAGACCGCAAATTATTTCTGGTACGCATGCGATTACTGTGGCTTTACAAGCCAATCTAAAACATGGTGATGAATTATTATATATTACCGGCAGTCCTTACGACACACTGTTAGAAGTCATCGGTGTCAATGGTAATGGTATCGGCAGTTTAAAAGAGAATGGCGTATTATATAACGAAGTCGCTTTAACAGAAGCTGGACAAATTGATGTTCCTGCAGTACTGAATGCGATAAATGACGATACAAAAGTGATCGCAATACAACGCTCTAAAGGTTATGATCAACGTCCATCGATTATGGTGGATGAAATTAAACGTGCAGTGGCTGATATCAAAGCAGAACATCCTGATGTGATTGTCTTTGTAGATAATTGCTATGGAGAGTTTGTAGAAGATGAAGAGCCGATTGAAGCAGGTGCAGATATCATGGCAGGTTCACTTATTAAAAACCCAGGTGGCGGTTTGGCACGTATCGGCGGCTACATTGTTGGTAAAACAAATTTAATTGAACGTTGCGGTTATCGTTTGACTGCACCAGGTATTGGAAAAGAAGCCGGAGCTTCTTTAACTGAGCTGCCAAGCATGTATCAAGGCTTCTTCTTAGCGCCACATGTGGTTAGTCAAAGCTTGAAAGGTGCATTATTTACAAGTTTATTTCTAACGAAATTAAACATGAATACTGTACCGGCATTTGATACACCAAGAACGGATTTAATCCAAACTGTTCAATTTGATACAGCAGAACAAATGATTCGCTTCTGCCAATGTATTCAAGCCGCTTCACCTATCAACGCACACTTCAGTCCAGAGCCAAGTTACATGCCGGGTTATGAAGATGATGTGATTATGGCAGCGGGAACATTCGTACAAGGTTCATCTATTGAACTTTCAGCAGATGGTCCAATCAGACCGCCATATGAAGCTTATGTTCAAGGCGGCTTAACGTATGAACATGTTAAGTTGGCAGTCACAAGAGCTGTTCAACAAATGAATGAAGAAGGTCTTATCTAAAATAAAGCAACCGACGCAATTTTGCGTCGGTTTTTTAATGAAAACACAGAAAAAATACTATAAAGTATATGAAATTTAAAAAATAAAAGATATAATAATAATGAACATGTGAGAGAAAAAGAAGGTACATGAATCAACGAAGTGGAGGAGAACGTTATGGTTCTGACTTATCGTACCTTATTATTTGTCTTATCATTAATGATGCTGTTGTGCTTTGAAGCAAGTAAATCTTTAGGACCTGTATTTTTCTATTCGGTGTTAGGAATATATATGGTAGCAGTTTCTTTCATTTTGTATAAACTTGGTAAGATAAAACGCAATAAAAGATTAAGATAGCAACAAAAAAGAGGCCAATCGGCCTCTTTTTTTATCCCTATTGTTTAGCACCTGTGTGCGTAGTGATTAATACAATTTCATGTATTGTTCGCGTTCCCACTCAGATACTTGTGTTCTATAGTAATCCCACTCAATTGATTTAGAGTTGATGAATTGATTATAAATGTGTGAACCTAAAGCATCTTTAACAATTTTGTTTTCACGCATTGCTTTTAATGCTGTGTAAAGTGTTGAAGGAAGATCTTCGATACCGATTGCTTCACGTTCGTCACGGTTCATTTCATAGATATTTTGGTTTACAGGTTCAGTAACTTTAAGTTTGTTTTTGATACCGTCTAAACCAGCTTCTAAGATTGCTGCTAAAGCCATGTATGGGTTAGCTGCTGGGTCAACTGAACGAACTTCTACACGTGTAGATAAACCACGTGAAGTTGGAACACGTACTAATGGAGAACGGTTTTTACCACTCCAAGCGATATAACATGGTGCTTCGTAACCTGGAACTAAACGTTTGTATGAGTTTACTAATGGGTTACATACAGCAGTGAATCCACGTGCGTTTTTCAAGATACCTGCGATGAATTGGTAAGCTTCTTCAGTCATTTGGTCACGACCATTTGGATCGAAGAATGCATTTTCTTTACCTTTGAATAAAGAAACGTTGAAGTGCATACCACTTCCGTTTACACCAAATAATGGTTTTGGCATAAATGTCGCATGTAAGTTATGTTTACGTGCAATTGTTTTAACAACAAGTTTGAAAGTTTGGATGTTATCACATGCAGTGATGGCATCTGCGTATTTGAAGTCGATTTCATGTTGGCCAGGCGCAACTTCGTGGTGGCTGGCTTCAATGTCAAAGCCCATGTCTTCTAATTCTAATACGATATCACGACGGCAGTTTTCACCTAAGTCAGTAGGAGCTAAGTCGAAGTAACCGCCATGGTCATTTAATTCTAATGTTGGTTCGCCATATTCATCTAATTTGAATAAGAAGAATTCTGGTTCAGGCCCTAAGTTGAAATCAGTGAAGCCTAATTCTTCCATTTCGTTTAAGACACGTTTCAAGTTAGTACGTGGGTCACCAGCGAATGGTTTACCATCTGTACCGTATACGTCACAGATTAAACGTGCAACTTTACCTTGACTTGCTGTCCAAGGGAAGATAACCCAAGTGTCTAAGTCAGGGTGTAAATACATATCTGATTCTTCAATACGAACGAAACCTTCGATTGAAGATCCGTCGAACATCATTTCATTATCTAATACTTTTTCTAATTGACTTACAGGTACTTCAACATTTTTGATTGTTCCTAAAATGTCAGTGAATTGCAAGCGTAAATATCTTACGTTTTCCTCAGTAGCAAATCTGCGGATGTCATCTTTTGTAAATGTACGTTTTGCCATGTTTTAAATCCTCCAGTGAATTATTTGATAAAACGAGATAGGTCGCCTCGATTTATCGGGATAGCTTCCTGTTGCGGTTTCTGTGTTGCTTCAACGATAACGTGTTTTCTGATGGCTTTTTCATCAGTAGACAAGTGTTGATCATCTTGATAAATGATTTGTTTGATTGCTTTTAGGTTAAACCCTTTTTCTAATAGGTGTTTGATTTCTAACAGGCGATCTAAATCATTCATCGAAAATAATCTTTTGTTACCGGGTGTTCTCTCTGGTTTAACGAGTCCATGTGCTTCGTAATACCGTACCTGTCTTGGTGTTAGCTCAGTCAATTGATTTACGACACTCATAGAGAAGACGGCCATGTTTCTGCGAAGTGCATCATTTGACATTTCTCCATCACCTCTATTTTTGAACTTGTTATTAACTTATCACAAATAAACCGAAATTACAAAAATATGTAAGGTTTCCTGACATCAGTATAAAAAGCCTTATATATCAAGGGTTCAACATGTCTTTTCTGATAATTCTAACAAATTAAAACACGAACCATTCAAAAATATTTCACATTTTCGTTCCGATTTACTGTGTTTTTACTTAAATAAGAGAGAATCTACTATGACTTTCTCTATGTAAAATTATACCTAAGTTGCGTTAGACATAAACATCTGACTAAATGAAATGTGAAATCAGACGTACTCAAGTACTGATATTTCAGTTGTTTATATGATGTCTTAAGCGATTATAAATGTTAAAATAGTTTTATCTTATTTATATTAAATGATAGACGTTTTAACTTACCATTAAATCAATGTAAGAGTTTAAAATGAATCGCAAGAATGGAGTTGAGACAATGATAGCCTTTTACGTACCAGGATTACTAGGTGATATATTGCTAGGCATATTTATCTTATTCACAATCTTGAATTTGATTGTTGCCTTTAATATCATCTTCTTGAAAAATAGGTCGACAAGTGCCACATGGGCTTGGTTGTTTATTTTATTTATCGCACCAGTGTTAGGTTTCTTCTTATACATTTTATTTGGAAGAGGCGTATCAAAGAAAAAGTTATACAAAGATTACAGAAAAGATATAGAACAATTTGATGATATTATCAATGAACAACGTTACCAAGTTCAACAAGATCAGATACAAAGTGATAATGAAATAGTTCAAAAACATCATGACTTAGTAAATATGCTGTTAACGAGACAACCTGCTTTCTTAACAGAAGGTAATGATATCGATGTGTTTGTCGATGGCCATAAATTATACGATCAAATGATTGAAGATATTAAAAAAGCGGAGTCTTTTATCCACTTAGAGTATTATGTATTTGAATTAGATGGTTTAGGCCATCGCATTATTGATGCTTTAGAAGAGCGTTTAGAAGCGGGTGTAGAGGTCTTATTATTATATGATGATATTGGCTCGAAAAAGTTAACCTTGCGCCAATTCAAGCGTTTTAGAAAGCTTGGTGGGCAAGTTGAAGCTTTCTTCGCAAGCAAACTGCCGTTAATCAACTTCAGAATTAATAACCGTAACCATAGAAAGATTGTTGTAATTGACGGTCAAATCGGTTATATCGGTGGTTTCAACGTTGGAGATGAATACTTAGGCTTAAGTAAAAAATTCGGTTATTGGAGAGATACACATGTCAGAATTAAAGGTTCTGCAGTGGATGCGTTAGAATTACGCTTTATGTTGGATTGGAATTCTCAATCTAAACGTCAAACGTTGCCATATAAACCTAAATACTTCCCAGTGAAAGAAGATGTAGGGGAAGCTTCTGTTCAGATTTGTTCAAGCGGCCCTGATGATAACTGGCATGAAATTGAATTCGGCTATACAAAAATGATTAACTCAGCTAAAAAATCGATTTATATGCAGAGTCCTTACTTCATTCCAGATAATTCTTATATCAATGCGTTGAAGATGGCCGCAAATTCAGGAGTAGACATTCACTTGATGATTCCTGATATGCCTGACCATCCGTTTGTATACTGGGCAACATATTATCATGCGGCAGAGCTATTAGACTCAGGTGTCAAAATCTATACGTATAATAATGGGTTTATCCATTCTAAAACGATGGTAATTGATGATGAAGTCGCTAGTGTCGGTTCAGCCAACATGGACTTCAGAAGCTTTGAATTAAACTTTGAAGTCAACGCTTTTATGTATAACAAAGAAATCGCTACAGAGTTACGTAAAGCGTTTGAACATGATATCACACTTTCAACAGAATTAACGAAAGCACGTTATGCGAATCGTTCATTCTGGATTAAAATGAAAGAGGGCTTCTCAAAACTGATTACACCAATTTTATAAGATAAGAAAAACTCGGAAGTGAGCTGTCTCATTTCCGAGTTTATTTATACTGTGTTATTTTCTTTTATTGTGTTTATCTCGATTCTGCTGGATGATAAATAAAATAAAACCGACGAGCATTCCCATTAAGATGCCAATAATTGCTGTGACTAGTAATGGAAACTCATATACATATTGCAAAATCAAGCCGACGATAATTGCGACTGCAACGGCAACAATCGTTACAATATTTTCTTTAATGGCTTGCATAGCGCGCCTCCTCATCAAATTCCTTGTTTCTATCATACCAAATTTTTGTGCATCAGAGAATTGACGCACCTATGAAAAAATAGGTATGATGAGTCGGTGATAACTTTAATCAAAGCAGGTGAAAATTTTTGAAACGTAAGTCTATGTCGTCAATCATTGTAATTGCAGTGATTGCTGTAATTGTTTTAGGTTTCCAATACTTTAATCATTCAGGTCCCTTTAAACAAAGCGGTGGAGAACAAGCGTCGACATCGATGGGGGATAAAGAAGCGGTTACTGTCAAACGTGTTATTGATGGTGACACCTTTATCGCAACAGATAAAGATAATCGTGAAATTAAAGTCAGAATGATTGGTATGGATACACCAGAAACAGTTAAACCTAATACACCTGTACAACCGTACGGGAAAGAGGCTTCAAACTATACCAAGAAGCATTTAAATAACCAAAAGGTTTATTTAGAATTTGATAAAGAGCCGAAAGATCAATATGGCCGCTATTTAGCTTATGTTTGGTTAGATGAGAACCATATGTTTAACGAAGAATTAGTTAAACAAGGACTTGCACGTGAAAAGTACTTTGCGCCGAATGGCAAGTACCGAGATGTGCTTAAAGATGCTGAACGAGAAGCGAAACAAAAACATTTAAATATTTGGAGTTAAAAAATAACGGACAAGCTGAATGTGCTTGTCCGTTATTTTAATTAAGGTTGATTGATGTAGCCCAGAATCTTTTCGCAATCTTGTTCAGTGATTTCATGTTTTGACTGCATAAATATATTGCGAATCGCATCTTTTAAGTCATGCTTAGAAGTTGCGGTCTCAACATATTTTTGACGTTCAGTCGGACCATCAATGATATTTACAGAACCGTCACTAAAGTATACTAAACCGACACTTGAAATTTTTTGATTGAAGTTCTTTTCGTAAGCATCTTTTAGTTCTTTAGAGTTCACAGAAGCTGTAAGGTACGGGTCATAGTCATAGAAATCAAAAGTGACACTGTTGCTTTTGACTTTTTCAGTGAACGTATAAATATCTTCTCTTGTTGACTGGAATTGACTTTGATATTGATCTGCGATGTAATGCCCGATAATTTGATCAATATCTTCTACATTTGTATCAATAGGTTTTTCAGGTTCAGCACTGAAATGATAAAATGTTTTTTCTTTCCAGTTCTTCACGTCGATATTTAACAACCCTTTATCTGTGATGACTACATAATCAAAAGTACGCAAGAAATCGAAGAGTGGATGTTTAACAGCAACATTGCCTGTTGAAACAATATGATAAAACTTAACTTCTCCATTTTCTTTTAAGCTTTGCATAACTTTCTCGATAGATTGTTTAGCTTTGCGTACACCATAATGATGTTGTTGTGTACCATCATTAATGATTTGATTTTTCAATGATGCGACTTCTGTACGTAAGGTGTTGACCTTGCTTACAAGTTGATTTTTTGAATAAATCTCTGTATCTAGTCGGTGCTGCATTAAGCTGCGTGATACAACAAGCGCAATGGCCAAAATCACGATGACAGCAACTAGAAGTAATATTAAATACATACCTATCATTCCTTACTCAATAAAAAGTAGTTAAATTTAAACATACCCTAATAATCTAACTCTTAGTGGTAAAAATCAATAATAAAGTCTTAACAAAATATTAATGTAACATTTATGACATATTATGATAATACTAAAAAAGTTCCAGACGAATATGTAGGAAATGTGTCTGGAACTTTAATCGTTAAATTCAATTTTAAGTGTTTGGTTTCAACTCAGCTTGGGAATCAATGAAATATCTTAAAAACTATTACGCTTTTGTATCTTGTAAGATAGATTTTTGTAAAGCGTCAAATTCCTCAAGCAGTTTCAATGCTTTTTTCGTTTGTGCGCTTGTAATAGTAATGAAAACTTTTCGTTCATCATCGATGCAGCGTTGCTTGCCGATGATTTTCATTTCCGTTAATGTGCTGAACGATTTATGAATTTCCATTAAACTGAAATTCATACCGTGTTTCACTTCAAGAAGAGGAATAAGTTTCTTTTGACGATCTAAAATGTGTTTTAAAAATAATAAATCGTTGAAACGTAAGTTATATTCCTGCTTCAAAGCTTTAATTAATTCTTTTCGATGCAATTCATAGTAAAAAATCGATTCTGTAGACTGTGTTTTTTCAGAATACATGATTTCACCTCGTGTTGTATTTATAATATCTTGCGTCTATATTATTATAATAAAAAAGTTATACTTTGAAAAGAGATATTCTTTAGTTTTAACTTAAATTATTGTATCTATTTTTAAAAATTCAATTAACGAATGAAAATAAAGTTTATAAATCCAATAGGGTTACTTGGTATAACAAAAGGAGTTTAAAAATTGTTCTCTATTATAAAGAATAAAACAGATTTATCAGACTTTTATAATAATATTCCTCCTAATGCAGTTATCGCATTAGATAATCATCCTATTTCTTATTATGTCTTAGACTGTTTGGCTGAACAGGAGAGACATGTTTCTGTTGTCACATTTTCCACTGATATTATGCAGTATGTGTGTCAAAATACTTTTTCAAATATTATTTTTGCGCCAGGTAAAGTGGATTCAAGCTTACATATTATTACTGGTGATACAATGGTGGAATCGTTTAAAACCCTTCAAATAGATGTCTATTTCTGCGCAGCGAGTTATATAGATGAACAAGGTAGTTTATATCAAGTGCATTCACAAATAGGGGCATTGCAAAAAACGTTGATCCAACAAGCGCGACACAGTTTTGTCGTTAATTATCCTGATTTTATAGAATCAAATCAGCGTTATATTCATATCGGATATGTAAATTAAATGATAGACAAGTAGTGAAACACACGCTAAAATGAATATGAATAGAGAGAAAATATAACCATTATTGTAAGCGCTTACTAGTAGGAGGTGTCAGAATGCAAAAGTCTAATAATGAAGATTTAAATTTCTTGGTTGATAGATTAATAGAGAATACCAATGATGAAATCAAATTTTTCGGAGAGACTGCAAAACTTTTATTCTTGAAAAATGAATTTATTATTAACGATACAGTAGATATTTGCGTAAAACGTAAGAACCTTACTAAAGTTTTAAAGAATATCCCAGATAATTATCGTATTCGATACATAGATTCAGAAGGGAATGTCAGTGAAAAATTAAGAGATACGAAATTCTCTCAACTAACACATTTAGAAGTAGAAATACATGGGCAAAGAATTATGACTATTTATATTTATGATGTACATAACAAAGAGTGGATGTTTAGATTCAACCACAACATTCGATTGCCTGAAAAACATATTTATTTCCATTCTTTACCTTGGGGCGTTGATTATATTAAACCAGAAATCGTTCTGATGTATGAGTTGCTGCAACCTTCAGTACATCGCAGTAGTTTTAACAACAAAGCTGTGATTGATGCATTGAGTTATTATCAATTCGTTATGTTACGCGTGGTCGTAGGTGAAGAACGTCTACATGATGCATTATACGCATCGTAAAAAGAACAAGAGCGTTGCTTAGTCGCAACACTCTTGTATTTTTATATCTTTAAATTTTAACTAAATATTGTTTAAATTCAGATTATTTTAATTGTAAATTTTCTTTCGCATGGGCACAACTTCCATCATATACTGCACGTACGGCATCGTCAGCATCCTTAACGCTGATACCGAACATCATTGAAATTTCAGACGCACCTTGGTTGATCATTTTCAGGTTAATATTCGCTTTTGCGAGTGCAGATGTAATCATATTGGCAGTACCGACCATTTGGTTCATACCTAAACCAACAACCATCATCACAGCTAAGTCGTTATCAATACCTAATTCATCAACATCACATTGTTTACGAATTTCATTTAACACTTTTGTTTCTTTGCCGCGAATTTGATGTGTTCGCATGATAATACTGACGTTATCAATACCAGAAGGCATATGGTCAAATGAGATATTGTAGTCTTCAAGTACTGATAATATTTTACGTGTGAAACCAACTTGTCTGTTCATTAAGTATTTACGTACGTTAATGACTGTAAAGCCTTTGTCACAGCTAATACCTGTAATCAAGTGGTCTGGTTTAATTTCACGGTCGTATCTGATGAAAGTACCTGGATCTTCAGGACGATTTGTATTTTTAATTACGACTGGAATACGTTCTTTTTGTACAGGTTGAAGGGCTTCGTCGTGGAAAACACTAAAGCCTGCATATGAAAGTTCACGCATTTCGCTATATGTTACTTCTTCCATAATTTCAGCGTTTTTGATTAAGTTCGGATTTGCACGATAGATACCTGAAACATCTGTAAAGTTTTCATACAACGTTGCGCGTACACCGCGTGCCAAGATTGCACCAGTGATATCAGAACCGCCGCGAGGGAAAGTGACAACATTACCTTGTTTCGAGTAACCGAAGAAACCTGGAACGATAATTTTTCCTTCAATTTTTCTTAGATTGTAAATTTTATCATAAGATTCTTCTAAGATTTGAGCAAATTGAGGCGTGTTGGTTACGGTAATACCTGCGTCTAAAGGAGACACATATGTAGTTGGAACACCTTGAGCGTTATTATATTGCGCGATTAAGCGAGCGTTAAAGTCTTCACCACAAGAAAGTAATGCATCTTTTAAACGAGGCGGATTGCTTTGGTTGGCTTTGATACGCTGTTCAAGAATATCATCGAATTCTGTTAAAATATTTTCGTCCATGTTTAAATCACGGATGATATCTGCATAACGTTCGATAATTTCTTCCTTTTTATTTTGATAATCTAATTTTGCTACACTTTTTTCATAAAGCCTAAGCAACAAATCTGTTGTCTTAATATCTTCAGAATGTCTTTTACCAGGAGCAGACACAACGATTATTTTTCTTTCGTCATCGCTATTGATGATGTTTAACACTTTCTGAATTTGGCTTGCTGAAGCGACGGAACTACCGCCAAATTTAGCTACTTTCATATTTAATCAACCTTTCTATCAATCTTAATAATATACTGCTTTGTTTTTTGGGTGAAAAATGGTAAAATTTCAACATATTCCAAATTTTTTGAACTTTACAATTTTGATGAATGAATTTATACTAAACCATAATCAAGTATTTTTCAATAGTACAGGTGTTTTTTTAGAACGAACAAACGGAGGAATGTAATTATGAAGAAGTTAAACATCGCTTTGCTCGGTCTGGGAACAGTGGGCTCAGGAGTAGTTAAAATTATTGAAGAGAATCATCAACAGATTAAAGATACGATTCACAAAGATCTTCACATCAAACATATTCTTGTTAGAGATAAAAAGAAAAAACGTCCCTTAAATATCAGTAAATACCATCTGACTGAAGATGTGGATGAAATCTTAAATGATGATGAAGTCGACATTGTGATTGAAGTGATGGGCGGTATCGAACCTACTGTTGAGTGGTTGAAAAAATCATTAAAACAGGGCAAACATGTGATTACTGCTAACAAAGATTTATTAGCGGTTCATTTACGCACATTAGAAGATTTAGCAGAAGAAAATGGCGTTGCTTTAAAATTCGAAGCCAGTGTGGCAGGCGGTATTCCAATCGTCAACGCAATCAACAATGGTTTAAATGCGAACAACATCAGTAAATTCATGGGTATTTTAAACGGTACATCCAACTTCATTTTATCTAAGATGACAAAAGAGGGCGCAAGCTTTAAAGAAGCTTTGGATGAGGCACAACGTTTAGGTTTTGCTGAAGCAGATCCAACCGATGATGTTGAAGGTATCGATGCGGCACGTAAAGTAGTCATCGTTACATACTTATCATTCAACCGAGTTATCAGTTTAGACGAAGTTAAAGTAACAGGTATTTCTGAAGTAACAGTAGAGGATATCAAAGCTGCAACAGCGCTTGGTTATAAAATTAAATTAATCGGTAAAGGTACATTTGATAATGGTGTTATTGAAACATCTGTTGCACCAACCTTAATCGATGAAAGACATCAATTAGCATCAGTTGAAGATGAATATAATGCGATTTATGTTATCGGCGACTCTGTTGGAGAAACGATGTTCTATGGTAAAGGTGCAGGTAGCTTAGCTACAGGTAGTGCAGTAGTCAGCGACTTACTAAACGTCTCACTACAATTCGAATCTAACTTGCATACTTTACCGCCGCATTTCGAATTGAAAACAGGTCATGCAAAAGAAATGATCGACGCAGATGAACCGACAAAATTAAAAGAAAAAGGTAGTTACTATGTTGTTTTACAAACAAATGGTGCACCGGTTAAACGAGTGGAAGAAGAGGTTAAAGCACAATTACCGCTTCACAAATCACTCAATGTCATTGAACGAGATGACAACACAGCAGCTGTCATTGTAAAAAGTATCAATGTTCCAGCTGATGAGATTTTAGCACAAGGCAAATATCCAGTGGAAAAAGTTTATCCAGTAGAAGGGGTTTAATTAAAATGAAAAGATGGCAAGGTTTAGTACAAGAATACAAAGCATATCTCCCAGTTAGCGACAACACACCGAATGTAACTTTAAATGAAGGCCAAACGCCGTTGATTCATTGTGATACATTATCAGACATGTTAGGTATTAACTTGTTTGTAAAATTTGAAGGTGCCAATCCGACAGGTTCATTTAAAGACCGTGGTATGGTCATGGCAGTCACTAAAGCAAAAGAAGAAGGTAAAAAAGTAGTGATTTGTGCATCAACAGGTAATACTTCGGCTTCTGCAGCTGCATATGCGGCACGTTCAGGCTTGAAAGCAATCGTAGTTATTCCTGAAGGTAAAATCGCTTTAGGTAAATTATCACAAGCTGTCATGTACGGTGCAGAAATTGTATCGATTGAAGGCAACTTTGATGAAGCGTTAGAAATTGTTAAAGAAGTTGCGAAAGAAGAAGGCGAAATTGAACTTGTTAACTCAATTAACCCATACCGTATCGAAGGTCAAAAAACAGGTGCATTTGAAGTAGTCGATCAATTAGGCGGCAAAGCACCAGATGTATTAGCCATCCCTGTCGGTAACGCAGGTAACATCACTGCGTATTGGAAAGGCTTCAAAGAGTTTAATGATAAACATCAAACAGGCTTACCGAAATTATTTGGATTCCAAGCGGAAGGTGCATCACCAATCGTACAGAACAAAGTCATTAAAAATCCTGAAACAGTCGCAACTGCGATTCGTATCGGTAACCCAGCAAGTTGGGATAAAGCAGTGAAAGCTTTGGATGAATCTAACGGCTTGATTGATAGTGTGACAGATGAAGAAATCTTAGAAGCTTATCAATTACTTGCTTCTAAAGAAGGTGTGTTTGCAGAACCTGCAAGTAACGCTTCAATTGCTGGATTAATTAAATTGCATAGAGCTGGTAAATTACCAAAAGATATTACAGTCACTGCAGTGTTAACTGGTAATGGCTTGAAAGACCCTGATACTGCCATCTCATTATTAGACAACCCGATTAAATCTTTACCAAATGATAAAGCAAGTATTATTAAATATATCAAAGGAGCTATACATTAATGGGAGAAAGTTTAAAACTTAAAGTTCCCGCTTCTACTGCCAATCTTGGCGTAGGCTTTGATTCAATCGGACTCGCATTAAATAAGTTCCTATATGTTGAAGCAGAAGTGAGTGCAGATGATCGATGGCACTTCCATCATAAAGGTGACAACTTGCATGGCTTACCGACAGATGAACACCATCTGATTTATCAAGTTGTACAGTTTCTTGAACAGAAATATGATATGTCAGTGCCGCCATTAGATGTCACTATGCGGAGTGAAATTCCTTTAGCCAGAGGACTTGGGTCCTCGGCTTCTGCTTTAGTTGCAGGTATTTATTTAGCAGATTTCTTCGGTCACTTACAATTATCAGAATTTGA
This sequence comes from Staphylococcus simulans, assembly GCF_025561465.1. Taxonomy (NCBI): domain Bacteria; kingdom Bacillati; phylum Bacillota; class Bacilli; order Caryophanales; family Staphylococcaceae; genus Staphylococcus; species Staphylococcus simulans. The sequence continues at coordinate 1,594,152 of NZ_CP095100.1, read as the reverse complement.
AATGGTCGAAGCCGCAACAGAAATAGAAGGACATCCAGATAATGTTGCCCCTGTGATTTATGGTGGGATGATTGCTGGATTTTATAATCATGAAACAAAAGAAACATACATTTCTTCAATAGAACCTCCATACGTGAACCTCGTGATCACTATTCCAAGCTACGAGTTGAAGACACATGACTCTAGACAAGTTTTGCCGAAAAGCTTTGAACATGAACAAGCGGTTCAATACAGTGCCATCAGTAACACGATGTTAAGTGCATTGATGCAGCATGATTATCAATTAGCAGGTATGTTGATGGAAATGGATGGGTTCCATGAACCGTATCGTCAAGATTTAATCCCAGAATTTCAACGCGTTAAAGCGTTAGGTCGTGAATATCATGCTTATGCGACAGTTATCAGTGGGGCTGGTCCGACGATTTTAACATTAATTGATCCTTCTAAAAGCGGTAAATTAGTCAGAAGATTGAACAAAGAGTTGCCAGATTGTGAATCTGAATTAATTTCAGTCAATAAAAGCGGAATTATCGTTGAAAAAGTTTATGATTAATGAAGAAATGCGATATAATTTGATGGAATACGCTTGAAAGGAGCACTGCACATCAAATGAGCAGCTATAAAATGATAGTAATGGATATGGATGATACTTTGTTGAATTCAGAGAATCAAGTCAGTCCAGATACTGCAAAATATTTAATTGAATTACAAGATAAAGGATATCATGTTGTCTTAGCTTCAGGACGTCCAACAGAAGGTATGTTGCCAATCGCAAAAGACTTGCATCTTCATGAGCATGATAGTTATGTCATCAGTTTTAACGGCAGTCGTACAACACGTGTTAGAGATGGAGAGCTTGAAGCCGAACAAAGTATTTCTAAAAAAGACTTTGACCGTATTGTAGATTATTGTCGCGATAATAATATCTTTGTGTTGACGTATCAAGACGGTCATATTATCTATGAAGGTGAACATGAGTATATGAATATTGAGTCTGAGTTAACAGGGTTACCTATGCATCGCACAGATGATTTGAAAGCATTCATTCAAAATCCTGTTGCGAAAGTGTTGGGCGTAGACTACGAATCACATATTCAAGAACTCTCTCAAGCATTTGGCGGTGTGTTTAACGACCAAATCGATGTGACGACAAGTAAACCCTTCTTCTTAGAATTTGTACCGCATGGTGTGTCTAAAGGTAATGCATTACATGCGTTATGCGAAAAAGTAGGCATCGATATCAGTGAGACTATCGCATTTGGTGATAGTATGAATGATTATTCTATGATGGAAGAAGCAGGGTATGCTGTCGCAATGGGCAATGCACGTGATGCGTTAAAAGAAATCGCTGATTTTGTGACGTTAGATCATAACTCAGACGGTATTGTCTATGCCTTAAAGAAAATTTTATAGATTTAAATACAAAAGGAGACTTTCTGTTCAAGAGAGTCTCCTTTTGTATGCGATACATCTTATTTAGCTGTATGTGTCCATTCATGCATGCCATGGTTTCGTTTTACAAGAGCATAGATATTATCAGCAGAGTAGTCTAAGTTTGTATAGACTGTGATAATAAATGATGATTGTCCAGTTTCAAACGGTTCACTTAGGTAAACATCTTTTAAGTGTTCAAATAGAGGTACCATTTGATCATGTTCTAGACTTGGATACTCTCTTAAAGTTCTTTTGATAAGTCTGCCATTTTTTTCTTCAAGAGACTGAACGACAATCACAAAACGTTCATCTTCCTTCAAAACATCGTCAAATAAATTTGTTTGTCCTACCATGTTGTAACACCTCGATTTCTCGTCTTATTACTCCTATTATACTACATATCCATAAACGTTAAAATCTTAAAAGTTATAAGAAGAAACAAAAAAACAGATTGGCCAAAGCCAATCTGTCAGTGTGAATAATTATTTCACTTTATTAAATTCTTCGAAACTTCTTACATCCATTTCTTTCAATTTAACAGGTTTTGTTTTCTTAATGATTTTATGAACAATGAAAATAATAAAGAGCACTACAATCGGTACGAAGTCTTTAATTAATCCGCCGACATTCAAGTGAATCATATTTTCAAATGAACCACCGAATAACAAGAACACGAGTATAGCTAAAACAAGAATCGGTCCTAGCGGATATAACGGTGTTTTATAAGGTAAACGTTCATTAATATCTATACCTTGTGCTTTTAATCCTTTACGCAATCTGATTTGCGAGAAGATTGCGGCTGCCCATACGAAGATAACAAGTTGCCCTATAATACCAAGTAATGTGAAAATCGCATTCGCATGGAAGTTCGCTAAAATAATGACCGCCACAACAATTACGAAGTTTGTTAAGATGGCTGGAATCGGTAACTTTGTTTTACCATGCAAATAACTTAAGAATTTCGGCGCTTGTCGATCTGTACTAAGTGAGAACAACATACGACTTGTTGAATAGATACCTGAGTTAGCAGCTGATAATAGTGATGTTAAAATAACCGCATTGATGACAGAAGCTGCAAAGGCGATACCGACTCTATCGAACACAATCGTAAATGGACTTTGTGTTACAGATTCACTTTTATTAAGTAATAACGGTTCATTGTAAGGTAAAATCGCTGAAATGACTGCGATTGAAAGAACATAGAATAATAAAATTCTCCAGAATACTGATTTAATAGCACTTGGCATTGATTTTTTAGGATCATCTGATTCACCAGCTGTGACCGCTACAATTTCCGTACCACCGACAGAGAATCCAGCGATAAGCAGAACGCTTAAGAAACCAGAGATACCGCCAACAAATGGTGCTTCACCGACAGTGAAGTTTTTAAAACCATACGTATGACCGCCAAGAATACCAAAGATAGTTAAAACACCTATAATGATGAAAACGATAATCGTCACAACTTTAATAGCTGCTAACCAGAATTCCGCTTCACCGAAGGCTCTTACCGTAAAGATATTCAATAATAGTAAGAACGTGATAAATATTAAACTCCATGTAAGTGGAGAGAAGAACTTAAATGTGTCCCAATAGTACAAGACATTTGATGCGATAATAACATCAACGCTTGTCACAAGTGACCACATTGCCCAGTATAACCAACCGACTGTAAAACCAAGTGAGGGGTCAACGAATCGTGTTGAATAAGAACTGAAAGAACCTGATACAGGATAAAAGGTTGCAAGTTCTCCGACTGATGACATTAAGAAATATAACATGACACCAATAATCAGATACGCTGCAATCGCACCGCCAGGACCAGCTTGAGAAATGACGCCGCCCATTGCGATAAAGAGACCTGTACCGATTGCACCCCCGATAGCAATCATTGATATATGGCGAGAACTGAGTCCTCTATTCATTTTGTTTTCATCCATATGCGTTACCTCTAATCTTTAAATTAAAATATATGTACTCTATTCTAATTGTTTTTATACGACTAATCAATGACCTTTGATGCATTAAATCAAATATTTTAAAAAATTCAGAAAAATGACAGAATTTTGTTCATTGTGTCCGTTAAATTGACATAAATTCTTAGTTGATATAGTAAGAGCGTATTAGACAAAATAGAAGAAGAGGTGTATATTTAGACCCAACAATAAAAAAAGTGAACGTTACCGATTTGAATAGGTAAGTTCACTATCGTAGTTTCAATACATTATTTAGTTTCGCGGTGTAATGTATATTTGTTCAATCTTGGGCAGTATTTTTTCATTTCGATACGTTCAGGATTGTTACGTTTGTTTTTAGTAGTAATATAATTACGATCGCCGCATTCTGTGCAAGCTAATGTTACGTTTACGCGCAATGTAGACACCCTTTCTATTAAGTTATTAGCAATACTTACGCACTTAAATTTACCACAATCATGCATATCGTGCAAGATGGATAAAATAAGCAGCATAAGCTCAATGTATTCTATTGTATAGAAAAATTTACGATTAGTAAATAACTTTGCCTAAAAAATGAGCAAAAAGTATTGATAAAGATGGAAATTGTGTTATGATATAAATCGTAATAATTACGATTATGAACATTTACTATTAAGAAAGGTAGGAACTTTAATGGCAAAAAAATCAAAAGTTGTTAAAGAACAAAAACGAGAAGAACTCGTTGCTAAATATTACGCAAAACGTCAAGAGTTAAAAGCTAAAGGTGACTATGAAGCATTAAGAAAATTACCTAGAGATTCATCACCAACACGTTTAACTCGTAGATGTAAAGTAACTGGAAGACCTCGTGGCGTAATGAGAAAATTCGAAATGTCACGTATTGCATTCAGAGAACATGCACATAAAGGTCAAATTCCTGGCGTAAGAAAAGCAAGCTGGTAATTTCTAGTTTTTAGCAATCAATTTATCATAAAACACATTTCTTGAATGAAATGTGTTCTTTTTTGTGTATTTTTAGAGAGAATACACGCTTTTTTATGGTAAAAGTCGTAATGAGGTAGTATGATGTATATTGGACTTTTTGAGTTAGAGAAAATAAAGGGTAAGGTGTTAGATAGATATGAAAATTTTTGATTATGAAGATATCCAAATGATTCCTAATAAATGTATAGTGAAAAGCCGCTCAGAATGTGATACATCAATCCAATTCGGACCGCGTCGTTTTAAGATGCCGGTTGTTCCTGCAAATATGCAGACGGTTATGAATGAAAAACTTGCAGAGTGGTTCGCAGAAAATGATTACTTCTATATTATGCATCGTTTTGATGAAGCAGCACGTATTCCATTCATCAAAAAAATGCAAGATAAAGGATTATTCGCATCTATTTCTGTAGGTGTTAAAGATAATGAATATGATTTCGTTAAAGAAATTGCTGAACAAGGTTTAAAACCTGAATATGTCACAATTGATATTGCTCATGGTCACTCAGAACAAGTCATTAACATGATTCGCCACTTGAAAGAATATTTACCAGATTCATTTGTGATCGCAGGTAACGTAGGTACGCCTGAAGGTGTAAGAGAATTAGAAAACGCTGGTGCAGATGCGACAAAAGTCGGTATCGGACCAGGCCGTGTATGTATTACAAAAATCAAAACAGGATTCGGTACAGGCGGTTGGCAATTAGCTGCAGTAAACCACTGCAGTAAAGCAGCGCGTAAACCAATTATTGCTGATGGCGGTATCAGAACACACGGTGACATCGCGAAATCAATTCGTTTTGGTGCTTCAATGGTTATGATTGGCTCATTATTTGCGGCACATGAAGAATCACCAGGTGAAACAGTAGAACTTGATGGTAAATTATACAAAGAATACTTCGGCAGTGCTTCTGAATTCCAAAAAGGTGAGCGCAAAAACGTTGAAGGTAAGAAAATGTTTGTAGAACACAAAGGCTCATTAGCAGACACATTGAATGAAATGCAACAGGACTTACAAAGCTCTATTTCTTATGCAGGCGGTAAAGACTTGCTTGAATTAAGAAAAGTAGATTATGTCATCGTAAGAAACTCTATCTTCAATGGTGATAGAGACTAAGCTTTACCTTCTGGAGGTGTAGACGATCAGACGCACATTTTCATTTGTAGTCATCCTGTTACTTGCTGCTTTAATCATTCCTGTTAAAGAGACACCATGGATGATTGACATTCAAAATCAAGCAAAAGCCAAAATACAAGCAATCACTGCACAAGAAAGTGCCAATGAAACAGCACTTAAAGTGCCGGATAAGCAAGATTTTGCTTTAAATAACATTCAAATGAATATGACAAAAGAAGAAGTCGAACAGGCTTTAGGTAAACCTGAGCGTGTCAGCGCAAATGAATATGGTTTAAAATGGTACACATACCATAAGGATTACCATTCATTCGTAATGGTCAGTTATATGAATAATAAAGTGAATGGTATCTATAGCAATCAAAATGTTATCTCTTCTAAATCTAAAATCAAGTATGGTTCGCCGAAATCAGCTGTAAGAGATAGACTAGGCCAACCGATTGATGAAATGACGAAAGGTAATTATAGATACCAAATTACGAGCGATGAATATGATGTCTTTGATAAAGATGGTATTTATACGACCGTCTTTTATGACAAGCATGAAAATAATCAAGTAACAGGTGTCATGCAGATTAGTAAGGAAATGGAACATCGTTTAACTAAACCTTACGGTGCGCCATCGTCTTCACTTGCTCAGAGTTTTGAGATGCAAAACTTTGATATAGTCAATGCAGAGCGTGTTCAAAAAGGCTTATCTGTATTGAAATATAGCGATGCAATCTCTAATACTGCACGAAAACACAGTAAAGATATGGCTGACAACCATTATTTTGATCATACTAATCCAAAAGGAGAATCTCCATTTGATCGTATGAAAAAGGATGGCATTGATTATAATAGCGCGGGTGAAAACTTAGCGTACGGCCATCAAAATAGTATTTTCGCACATGAAGGTCTGATGAATTCAGAAGGACATCGAAAAAATATTTTACAACCAAGCTTTAAAAATTTAGGTGTCGGTGTTGATTTCAATGATGAACGACAGCCTTTCTGGACTGAAAATTACACAAGTTAATCAGCTTTAAAATAAAGGCAAAATTTCTGTATTCAGCAGAGATTTTGTCTTTTGCTTTATAAAGAAAAGATTAATTTATTCAGAAATTATTGATTAATGAATGATTTCTTGATTATAATAAGCACAAGCAGAAAAAAAGGTTAATATTTTATAATACATATTAAATGACTTGAAATCATAAAGGAAGGAGGGTGACTATGAATATTTCAGATATCGCATCTATGGCAAACGTATCAAAAAGCACTGTATCAAGATACTTAAATGGCGGATCAGTCAGCCAGAAAACTAAGGATAAAATAGATAAAATCGTGCAGGAAACAGGCTATTCACCTAATCAATTTGCACAATCTTTAAAAGCCAAACGTACATTCATGATTGGTGCGATTATTCCTAGACTTGATTCCTATGCGGCAAATCAGATTCTTGAAGGTGCAGATACTTACTTACGTGAAATTAAGTACCAAACCCTGATTGTTAATACGAGTCAAAGTATTGAACAAGAAATAGAAGCATTATATACACTAAATAAAAATAAAGTAGATGGTATTTTATTAATCGCCACACAAATCACAAAGCAACACATTGAAGCGATACAAGAAATAAAGGCTCCTGTTATATTAGTCGGGCAGTCAGATGAACATGTACCTTCTGTAATACAAAATGATTTTGAAGCGGGGCGTACTATTGGAGAATTATTTGGACAACAAAACTTTAAACGTATCGCATATTTAAGTGTCGATGAATATGATAAAGCAGTAGGTGTTGAAAGAAAAAAAGGTATATTGTCAGGTTTAAAACGATATAATCAAACGCCTGATGTTTATTACACAACTTTTGATTTACAACAAGCTGTAGTCGCTGCAAAACCGTTAGTGTCTCAATACGATGCATTAATTTGCGGGACAGATAATATTGCGTTAGGAACCTTGAAAGCTGCCCATCATCAACATATTCAAGTTCCAAATCAACTATCAATAGCGGGATTCGGAGGCTATGATACAACCTCTATTGTCACACCATCTCTTGCGACAATCAGCTTTCCCTATAAACAAACAGGTGAGAAAGCTGCCCAAAATTTAATTCGTATTATCAATGGTGAAGTGATTAAACAAATAGAAGTGATGGATTTTGAGTTTATTAAAAATAACAGTATTGACTTATCTGAAAGCAATGAGTAAAATGTTTGTGAAAGCGTTTTACTTTTATAGCGTTTTGGAACCGGTTCCAAATAGAAAGGAGTGATAGGATGGAATGGACACGCGAAGCAAGGTATCGAGGGTTATCTTCAATTACAAATGAAGAATTTGAAAGTATGACAGACAAAGTGCATCAATCGCCTTGGCGACAACACTTTCATGTTCAACCTGTTTCAGGATTGTTAAATGATCCGAACGGCTTCATTTACTTTAAAGGTCAATACCATTTATTTTATCAATGGTATCCGTTAGGTCCTGTTCATGGTTTGAAATATTGGTATCACGTTGTTTCTGATGATTTGATTCATTTTGAAAATAAAGGGCCAGTCGTCTATCCTGATACCACATATGATTCGCATGGTGCTTATAGTGGATCTAGTATACAAATTGAAGACCAGTTGTATTTATTCTATACAGGTAATCATAGGACAAAAGATTGGGAACGTGTACCTTATCAAATGGTAGCGACATTAAATGACGCGTTTCAAGTGAAGGACAAACAGCCACTCATTGAAGGTTCACCGCAAGGTTATACCGACCATTTTAGAGATCCGAAAGTTTGGCAGGAAAATGGAAATTATTATTTCGTGATTGGTGCACAAACTACAGCACAAACAGGGCGTGTTTTAATCTATCAAGGTGATACATCATTCAAGTTTCATTTACTCGGAGAAATTCAAACAGGTTTATCAGATTTCGGATATATGTGGGAATGCCCAGATTTATTTAAATTAGGAAATAAAGATGTGTTAATTTTTTGTCCACAAGGGTTAGAAGCAGATGGGATGAACTATCGTAATATCTATCAATCTGGTTATATCATAGGAGATTTTGATTTAAAGACTTTAGAAATGAAACATGATGGATTTGTTGAATTAGATCACGGTTTTGATTTTTATGCACCGCAAACAACTATTTCTAAAGAAGGCGAACGTGTCTTAATCGGATGGATGGGTTTACCAGACATTAACTATCCAACAGATGTTTATAACTGGGCACATTGTCTGACTTTACCGAGGGTATTGAAAGTTAAAGAGAATACATTAATACAAACGGTACATCCAGATGTAGAAAAGTTGAGAGTTCGCAGTAATGAAACAACAATGGATATCACTAATGACAACACTGTATTAGATTTGATTCAACCAGACCGTTCAGAAATCAACATTTCAATCGTTGAAAATGAAGCGGATGTATTAAGCATAGTTTTTTCTAATCAAGTCGAAGAAGCGGTTAAAATAACGTATGATAAAAATACAGGAGTTTTTGAACTAGATCGCAGCCAGAGTGGTGAATTACCAAACAATCAAGATAATCAAAAGAGAAGTGTAAAGTTATTTGATGCTTTAAAATCATTGAGAATTTTTATAGATACATCAAGTATAGAAATCTTCATTAATGAAGGTACACATGTGATGACGTCTAGACTGTTTCCTGTTGAACCATATCAATATTGTCAACTATCGTCAGAGTCAGGAACGGTCAAAATGGAAACGAAACAATATGAATTGAAAAGAGGGTAATCATGAATAAATTATATGCAGTTGGAGAAGCATTAATCGATTTTATCCCTAGTGAACGTGATGCGAAATTAAAAGAAGTGACACAGTTTTCACCGCAAGTCGGCGGTGCACCTACAAACGTCGCAAGTTGTGTCGCAAAATTAGGCGGCGATGCGGCAGTAGTTACACAAGTCGGTGATGATGCATTCGGCGAGAAAATAGAAGATAAACTCAAGGATGTTGGTGTCGATACGCAGTATTTGAAACAAACATCCACAGCGAATACAGCACTTGCATTTGTCAGCTTAACCGCAGCGGGAGAACGAGACTTTGCGTTTTATCGTAAACCTTCAGCAGATATGTTGTTGGAAGCGGATCAGTTAACAGATTTATCCTTTGATGAGACAGATATTCTGCATTTTTGTTCGGTTGATTTAGTAGATTGTCCAATGAAAGCAACACACCGCATGTTGATCGATCAAATGTTAGAAGCAAAAGGGACTGTTGTTTTTGATCCGAACTTACGCTTCCCGCTTTGGGATGATTTAGATGCATTACACCATACTGTATTAGAATTTATTCCTAAAGCACATATTGTCAAAATTTCAGATGAAGAATTAGAATTTATTACGCGTATTAAAGATAAACAAGCAGCAATCGATTCGCTTTTTAAAGGCAATGTAGAAGCTGTTATTTATACAGAAGGCAAAGCAGGTGCTGCGCTTTATACAAAAGAAGGCTTAATTGCAAAAGAAACTGGTTTTAACGTGGAAGTTTTAGATACAACTGGTGCGGGTGATGCCTTTATCGGTGCCATCAACTATCAGTTATTAACACATGGTAAGCACAAGCTTTTTGAAGAAAGGCATCAATTTTTAAAATTTGCGAATGCGGTCGGCGCATTAACAACTACTGCATATGGTGCGATAGAAAGTCTGCCGACAAAAACACAAACGACAACGTTTATGAGAGGTGAAAAGTAATGAGTGATAAGAAAATAGCAGAAGCGGTCATTCAAGCAGTGGGTGGAGAGGAAAATATTGAATCTCTTGCCCATTGTGCGACGCGTTTAAGAATCATGGTCAAAGATAATGAAAAAGTATATCAAGCAGAAGTAGAAGAAATTGAAAAAGTAAAAGGTGCCTTTTATAATTCGGGACAATTTCAAATTATTTTTGGAACCGGTACCGTCAACAAGATTTATAATGAAATTACACAATTAGGTGTAGAGGGCAGTTCGAAATCAGAGGTTAAAGAAGCGGGTGCCAAACAAGGCAATGCATTTCAACGAGCGATTCGTGTGTTCGGTGATGTTTTCGTACCGATTATTCCAGTCTTAGTTGCGACAGGTCTGTTTATGGGACTACGCGGTGTCGTAATGAACGACCAAATTTTAAGCTGGATGGGCATGACAGCTAAAGATATCCCACAAAACTTTATTTTGTTCACACAAGTGCTGACGGATACTGCCTTTGCGTTTCTGCCTGCATTAGTTGCTTGGAGTGCCTTTAAAGTCTTTGGTGGCAGTCCTGTTTTAGGTATCGTATTAGGATTGATGCTCGTAAACCCAGCATTGCCTAATGCGTATGAAGTAGGTGATGGTTCAGCAGAAGCTATTAAATTCTTTGGATTTATACCGATTGTCGGTTACCAAGGTTCAGTATTGCCTGCATTCTTCGTTGGTTTAATTGGTGCTAAGTTTGAAAAAGCATTGAGAAAACGTATTCCAGATGCGATTGATTTAATTGTGACACCATTCTTAGTCTTACTTGTGATGATTACTTTAGGATTATTTGTGATTGGTCCTGTATTCCATTCAATTGAAACAATTATATTGTCAGGAACAGAATGGGTACTTGCTTTACCATTCGGTATCGCTGGACTTTTAATTGGGTTCTTCCAACAAATTATCGTGGTTACAGGTGTACATCACATCTTTAACTTCATGGAAATTCAGTTGTTAGAAAAATTCCATTATAATGAATTCAACCCGATTATTTCAGCAGCTATGACAGCTCAAGCCGCAGCAGCTGTTGCGGTAGGACTTAAAACGAAAAAGGCTAAATTAAAAGCGTTAGCGTTACCTTCAGCATTTTCAGCATTACTTGGTATTACAGAACCTGCGATTTTCGGTGTAAACTTACGTTACTTTAAACCTTTTGTTTGTGGTTTGATTGGTGGAGCAGTAGGTGGGTTCTTCGCAGCACTTTTCCACTTAAAAGCATCAGGTATGGCGATTACTGTATTGCCAGGTATCTTATTATTCTTAAAAGATATTGGCCAATTGCCACTTTATTTATTAGTGTTAGTAATTTCATTTGCGACAGCTTTTGTATTAACTTGGTTCTTTGGATATAGTGATAAATTAGCTGAGGAGATCAAGGAAGCTAAATAATGGATAAACTGTTAATCACAAATTGTGGTTAACAGTTTTTTTAATAGAAAATGTTCGCAATTTTTGTGAAGCATCATGGCAAAAGAAAAGTTTAAAAGTTATAATCATTTCGAGTATTGAAGAAGATCAAAGGAGTGCAAAGATGCGAAAATTAGTCATTATTATCCATCCAGATATGGAAAACTCAGTAGTTAATCGTATGTGGAAAAATGCTTTGATAAACGAACAAATTGATGTGGTCGATTTATATGAATTGTACCCTGACAGAAACATTGATGTTGCACGCGAACAAGAAAGATTAATGAGTTACGATACAATAGTATTCCAATTTCCATTATATTGGTATAGTAGTCCGCCATTATTGAAACAATATCAAGATGAAGTATTTTTATTTAATTTTGCATATGGTCCAGAAGGAACGAAACTTCGTGATAAAAAATTTGCGATTGCGACGACAGTTGGCAGTTTAGAAGAAGATTATTCAGAAGAAGGTTCGAATCGATTCACGTTAGACACATTACTTTCACCATTCGTTGCGACTTTTAATTATATCGGTGCCCAATATAAAGGACACTTTGAACAATATGGTACAGTGAATCATGCGACGAAAAACGAATTGATTGAAGGCAGCAAGCACTATATAGAATTTGTGAAAAAGTTGTAAATAAAAAAGCTGAGATCGTTTTTTGATCTCAGCTTTCGTTTAATTAGAATAAATACTCTCCAAACTCTAAAGGTTCAATGTATTTGCCGTCTTTATCAAACACACGCATGTTACCGCCAGAGATTTCATCAATAAGTAAAACTTCACCAGTTTTTTCATCGCGACCAAATTCTAATTTAATGTCGTAAAGTTCTAAACCTTTTTGTGCAAGTTCTTCTTTAATGATGTCTGAAATTTTTACTGTTAATTTAGCAATTTCGTCGTATTCACCTGGTTTTAAGATGTTTAACGCTTCAAGACCTGCTTTGTTGATGAGTGGATCTTGTCTTTCATCATCTTTTAAAGTCATTTCTACATATGCGTTAAGTGGTGCGCCTTCTTCGATATAGTCACCGTATCTGCGGATAAATGAACCCACTGCGCGGTATCTGCAAATAACTTCTAATCCATGACCGAATACTGATACTTTTTTAACACGCATTTGACGATCTTCAATGTTTGCGTCGATATAATGTGTTGGAATGCCAGCAGCGTTGATTTTTTCGAAGAAATAACTTGTCATTTTAAGACCAGCTTTACCTGAACCCTCAACAGTTAAGCCAACTTGGTTTTCACCTGGATCAAATTTGCCATCTTTTCCTGTCATATCATCTTTGAAGAAAAGAACAATTTCACCATCTTTGTCTTGATAGACATCTTTTGTTTTACCTTTGTAAATTAAATCCATTTCATCTCACTCCTCAAGTATTACTCATGTTTAGTATAAGTGAATTTCTCTTTTATATAAATACAAAAGTATGAAAATATGATGGCATTGCTGCATTTTAAACTAAAAAGCAAGGTGCATGCAAGGCTAAAGCTGCTTTAAGATGCAAATTGTTTATGCACAGTATAAGAAATAACAGAATGGAGATAAACAGACCAAAATAATTAAAACACCCCATAATGTCTATGAATTTTGGACATTATGGGGTGTTAGTAGTTTACTAATCTAATTTGAATCTAAATAATTTGTCACGAACAAAAATTAAGAAGAGATGATATGCCTATGAACAGATACGATTGCCTACAGCTCTCTAAATAGACCTACAACTTTACCTAAAACAGATACATGTTCTAAATAAATAGGTTCCATTGTACTGTTTTCAGGTTGTAATCTATAACGATGTTTTTCTTTGTAGAAGCGTTTTACAGTTGCTTCATCATCTTCTGTCATAGCTACAATAATATCACCGTTTTCTGCGATAGTCTGACTTCTGACGATGACTTTATCTCCATCTAAAATACCAGCTTCAATCATACTGTCTCCAACAACATTTAAAATGAAAATGTCGCTGTTATGTGTTGATGTAAAGTGTTCTGGTAATGGGAAGTATTCTTCTACATTTTCTACTGCTGTGATTGGGACACCGGCTGTGACTTTACCAATAACTGGTACATGGATAGTACCTTCGATCTCAGCAGCATCTTCAATTTGGTCGCTGACAATTTCAATTGCGCGTGGTTTTGTAGGGTCACGACGAATATACCCTTTGCTTTCTAATCGTGATAGATGCCCGTGTACAGTAGAGCTTGAAGCAAGTCCGACTGCTTCACCGATTTCTCTGACACTTGGCGGATAACCTTTTGTATGAACGACTTGTTTTATATATTCATAAATTTCGCTTTGACGCTTCGTAAGTTCAGTCATTTATATGCACATCCTCTTCTAGTTTGTTCTTATTATATCACGTTAATATAGCCTTTACAAACATTTGTTCGTAAAAGTGTTGACACCGAACAATCGTTCTGATATTGTTTAAATACAAACAAATGTTCTAGGGGTGTTCGAATAATGATTAGGAAATATCAAACTAGTTTTTTACTATATACAGCAGTATTGTTAATGTCTTTTATGTTAGTTTCAGCGTTTTTAATCGGTGCAGAGCAGTCAAGTAATGAGGAACAAGTGTACGAAATGACAGATCATACACTTCCAACTAAGGTAGAACAAAAAGCCGAACATGAGCAACAATATATAGAACAGGGCGAACAAAATAACAGACCTATCGTCGCAACTGTTCACTGATTTAAAAATAAAGTGTATTGATTATACTGCTAACACGATGTGTTCTATGGTGTAAGGTTGCTGTAAGTGGGAATAAGTTTAGTAGAACATATTGATTTTATTTTGAGCGATTGTTTGCTAAGATAAATAATCATCAGACTAATGGAGGTCGATAGCATGGCAGATCAACATAAAGAAACAATTAACCGTATTAATGAACTTTCTAAGAAGAAAAAAGAAGAAGGCTTAACAAAAGAAGAAGCGAAAGAAAGAGCAGAGTTACATCAAAAATATCTTGAAACATTCCGCGAAGGTTTCAAACAACAAATTGAAAATACAAAAGTATTAGATCCTGAGGGAAATGATGTAACACCAGAAAAATTAAAACAAGTACAACGTGAGCAAAATAAAAGACAATAAAACTCAATATACTACAATAAATGTAGAGCTTTTAGAACAGAATAATTGATGTTCTAAAGGCTCTTTTTTCATGAAAATGTATATTTTGATTGTTTTAATCACTTTTATTATATTTGATAGCGATTTCATGAGGACAATAAATGTTAAACTTAACTGATTTAATGTATAATGGCATAAAATCATGCTGTATAGAAAGGAAGTTTTATTGATGTTCGATAAAAGAGATGAGCTTGCAATCAATACAATCAGAGCATTGAGTATTGATGCAATTGAAAAAGCAAATTCTGGTCACCCAGGATTACCGATGGGTGCTGCACCAATGGCATACACATTATGGACAAGACATTTGAACTTTAACCCTAATTCAAATGAATACTTTAACAGAGATAGATTCATCTTATCTGCAGGGCACGGTTCTGCATTACTTTACAGCCTATTACATGTATCAGGCAGCTTAGAATTAGAAGAATTGAAACAATTTAGACAATGGGATTCTAAAACACCAGGACATCCTGAGTTCAGACACACACAAGGTGTCGAAGTAACTACAGGTCCACTTGGACAAGGTTTCGCAATGTCAGTAGGTATGGCAATGGCAGAAAACCACTTAGCAGGTAAATTCAACAAACCAGATGCTGAAGTCGTAAATCATTACACTTATGTTTTAGCTTCTGATGGTGACTTGATGGAAGGTATTTCTCATGAAGCAGCTTCATTAGCAGGTCACTTACAATTAGACAAATTAATCGTGTTATACGATTCAAATGATATTTCACTTGATGGTGATCTTGATAAAGCATTCTCTGAAGACATCAAAAAACGCTTTGAATCATATGGTTGGAACCACATCTTAGTTAAAGATGGTAATGATTTAGAAGAAATTAATAGTGCCATTGAAAAAGCTAAAGAACAAAATGGTCCAACTATGATTGAAGTTAAAACAGTTATTGGTTACGGTTCACCAAATAAATCAGGTACACATGGTGTACATGGTGCTCCACTTGGTGATGATGAACGTACATTAACATTAGAAAACTATAAATTGGATCCAGAAAAACGTTTCTACGTTCCGGATGAAGTTTATGATGTCTTCAATGAAACTATGTTGACACGTGCAACTGAAAACGAAGAAGCATGGAAAGCTTTAGTTGAAAAATACGCAGAATCTTATCCAGAATTAGCACAAGAATTCAAAGATGCGATTGCTGGTAAATTACCTGAAAACTATGAAGCAGAATTACCAGAATTCGAAGTCGGTTCAGAAAGTGCTACACGTGCAGACTCAGGTGAAGTCATTCAAGCACTAAGCAAATCTGTACCTTCATTCTTCGGTGGTTCAGCAGACTTAGCTGGTTCAAACAAATCAAATGTTAAAGATGCACCAGACTATGATCGCAATACACCTGAAGGTAAAAATATTTGGTTCGGTGTTAGAGAATTTGCGATGGCAGCAGCTGTAAACGGTATGGCAGCACACGGTGGAGTAAATCCTTACGGTGCGACATTCTTCGTGTTCAGTGACTATCTAAAACCAGCATTAAGACTTTCAGCAATTATGGGTCTTAACTCAACATTTATCTTTACACATGACTCAATCGCTGTTGGTGAAGATGGTCCAACTCACGAACCGATTGAACAATTAGCAGGTTTACGTGCAATTCCTAATATGAATGTGATTCGTCCAGCAGATGGTAACGAAACACGCGTAGCTTGGGAAGTTGCATTAGAGAGTGAACAAACACCAACTTCATTAGTATTAACACGTCAAAACCTTCCTGTATTAGATGTTTCTAAAGAAACAGTAGAAGAAGGTGTACGTAAAGGTGCTTATGTAGTATATGAATCTGAAGAAAATCCAGAATATCTTGTATTAGCTTCTGGTTCAGAAGTAAGCTTAGCAGTAGAAGCAGCAAAAACTTTTGCGGATAACGGTAACTCAGTACGTGTTGTTTCTATGCCGAACTGGCATGCATTTGAACAACAACCAAAATCTTACCAAGATGAAGTTATCCCACCAACAATTAAAAAACGTTTAGCGATTGAAATGGCTTCTTCATTAGGTTGGCATAAATATGTCGGCTTAGAAGGCGAAGTACTTGGTATCGATCGTTTCGGCGCAAGTGCACCAGGCGGATTAGTTGTTGAAAAATATGGCTTCACTAAAGAAAATGTTTTAAAACTTTTGAATAACCTATAAGTTTTGAATTAAGATAAAGATAAGAGCTATTCTACAATTGAAACACCCAAAATAGCGGTTAGCGTTTCAATGAGCTAGGAATAGCTCTTATTCTTATGTTTTAGTATCGATTCAACTTGAAAAGATGAAATTATTTTAGTAAAATGCTAAAGGATAAAGAAAGTGGGTGAGACAATGGCAACTTGGATAGCAATTTTATTAATCATTGCTGCACTTATCATCGGTTTAGTTGGTGGATTCTTCCTAGCAAGAAAATATATGATGGATTATCTTAAAAAGAATCCTCCTATCAACGAAGAGATGTTACGTATGATGATGATGCAAATGGGCCAAAAACCATCTCAAAAGAAAATCAATCAAATGATGACGATGATGAACAAAAACATGGATCAAAAAATGAAATAATCAGTATCTATAAAAAGAAAGTTGTGTGCAGCGGCATATAGCTTTCTTTTTATTTGTATTTATACTTTTTCAATCGTTTTGATATGGAAATATAGACACAAAATGATATACTATGAAATGATTTCGCAGGATAGACTTAATGTAGAAAAGAAGGTGTCACGGTGTTATATCTTATATTCTCAGTCGGTGTCGCATTTTTAATGAGTATCGGCGTTATTATATTACGAATGAAAGCACAACAATATCCAGTCAATGAGAAGAAACTCATATTGCCGCCGATTTTTATGTCTACGGGTGCGCTGATGTATGTTATTCCTTATTTTAGAATTACAGGACTTGAAGCACTTGAAGCAATGGCAGTTGGGTTGATGTTCTCAATTGTATTGATTTGGACATCTCGTTTCGAGATAAAGGGCAAAGAGATTTATATGAAACGTTCGAAAGCCTTTCCAATCATTTTGATTTCCTTGCTAGTGATTCGTACTGTTATGAAACTTGTCATCAGCAGTCAAATTGATCCAGGTCAACTCGGCGGTATGTTTTTCTTATTGGCATTTTCAATGATTTTACCATGGCGAATTGCGATGCTGATGAAATATAAAAAATTAAGAAAACAAATAGCTGATTGATGGATAATAGTAAATAAAACAATAAATATAATTTAAACGATGTTTTGCAATGATTGGTAAAGCATCGTTTATTTTTATTTTGGGTAAGAAATAAGCATAAAGAGAGGTGACTCGGAGTGAAACTCAAACATGTTATAGGTATTATTTCAGCGATTATTGCTGGGATGGTGTATACCTTTGCGAAATTTCAAAAGCTATATAAGTAGTCAATGATGAACGTCTATTCTCTATAAAGGGATGGACGTTTTGTACTATAATCAATAAAAGAGGTGATTAGATGAAAATCATACATACTGCCGATTGGCATCTAGGTAAAATTTTAAATGGGCAATCTTTTTTAGAGGACCAACGTTACATTTTAAACCAATTTATTGATGCGATGAAAGAAGAACAACCAGACGTCATTGTCATTGCAGGTGACTTGTATGACACGAGCTATCCAAATAAAGAAACAGTTAAATTATTAGAAGAAACAACAAGAACTTTAAACTTAACATTAAATATTCCACTTATCATTATTAGCGGTAACCATGATGGCAGAACACGATTGAATTATGGAGCTAGCTGGTTTGAGCATACGCATTTATATATTCGCACCAATTTAGACCGCATTGCAGAACCGATTACGATTAATGGTGTGAATTTTTATATGTTGCCATACGCAACTTTAGGAGAAATTCAGCATTTCTATCCAGAAGAAAAATTGAAGTCCTACGATCAAGCAATTCAATGTTGTTTAAAACATATGACAGCACAATTAGACTCTAATCAAACTAATATATTAGTCGGTCATCTGACTGTTTCAGGCGGCATAAAGTCAGATTCAGAACGTGAGTTATCTATTGGAACAGTTGAAGAAATATCGGAAAATGTTATGAAGCAATTTGATAGCGTACTCTTAGGCCATTTACATCATCCATTCAGTATTCAATCAGATTTTGTTCATTACAGTGGCTCACTCTTACAGTACTCATTTTCAGAAACGAAACAAGCAAAAGGTTATCGTAAATTAACTGTAGATGAAGAAGGATACATTGAATCTATTTTCATTCCACTCAAACCATTGAGAGAATTAGAAGTCGTTGATGCCACTTATGAAGAAGCAATTCAAGAAAATGCACAAGTTAAAAATAAAGAAAACTACATCCATTTCAATTTAACTCAACTTTCACATGTTAATGATCCGATGATGAATTTAAAACAAATCTATCCTAACGTATTAGCACTATCTAATCAGAGTCGAACGTTTGAAGTACATGAAACACAAAATGCGATTAAACAAATGACAGATAAAGAAATTATTGAGGATTTCTATGAAAGCATGACACAAAAATCATTAAGCAAAGTACAAGAACAAAAAATTAATGACTTGTTAAATCGCATGAATCGAGGTGAAGAAGCATGAGACCATTGACATTACATTTAGAAAACTTCGGGCCTTTCTTAGACGAAACAATAGATTTTTCTAAACTAGAGGATAACGAACTGTTTTTAATCAGCGGTAAAACAGGTTCAGGAAAGTCAATGTTATTTGATGCGATTGTCTATGCTTTATTTGATGAAGCTTCTTTAGAAAGCAGAAAAGGCAAAGAGCTTAGAAGCCATTTCGCAGATGGTAAATCACCAATGGTTGTCACATTTGAATTTCGATTGAAAAATCGTTTATTTAAAGTCGTCCGACAAGCACCCTTTGTGAAAGAAGGAAATAAAAACGAGACAAAAGGCGAAGCACTAATTTACGAGTGGAAAAATGACGGCTATGAACTTATAGAAAGTCGAATCAGACAAGGAAAAGAGTATCTGATCAGATTATTAGGCGTTAATGCCAGTCAGTTCAGACAGTTATTTATTTTACCGCAAGGTGAATTTAAAAAGTTTTTATTCTCTAAAAGTTCTGAGAAACAAACAATTTTACGTACATTATTCAACACAGTACGTTTTGACCACCTAAAAAAGCAACTAGAAGAAGAGATTAAAGATGAAAAACATCAAATTGAATTACGTTATCAAACAATTGCGCAACATTGGCAAAATGTAGATACTTTTGAAGATGAACATTTAGAAAATTTGAAAACAACACCAAGTATTCAAACAGATAAATTGATGTTGTATATCCCAGAATTTGAAACAACAGCTGAAACATTATTAAAACGACTGACAAAACAAAAAGAAAAAGAACAAAATGAATTTGAAAAAGCAGATGCTACGTATCGTAAAGCACTTGAACTGAATCAAAATATCAAAGCATTACAACAAGAACAAGAAAAGTATCAAAACTTAACAAATGAAGTACAACATATTGAATTGTTAGAAACACTTTTAAAACAAATGAGAGAAGTGCGTCCTTTACATCAAATTTTGACGACACTTGAACAATCGCGTGAAGATTACACACAAACGCAAGAAAGATCCGAAAATTTAACTAAACAGTTAAAACAAATTGAAACGCAATTAGAAGAAAGTAAACAACAGTTAAAACAATTACAAGAAAATCAATCACAAATCGAACAAGCACAACATTTTATAAGTGAAACTCAATATTTTTATAAAAATGCATCTCAATATCAAAGTGCTTATAAATTAATCGATGAGCTGACAGTTGAAGTGAAACAACTAGAAGATGCATTAAATGAACAACAAGCACATTTAAAACAACTTGATTCAAGTCATGAAACAGTTCAACCGGATTACGAAAAAGTAAATCAACTAACACAGAAACTGTTTGAAATTGACAATGAAATTAAAGCAGCTGAACAATATCAAACTGCCTTTACGACATATCAAAAGCAAATACAAAATATTGAACGGCTAAAAACAAAGCAAGAAGAAAATCAAACGGCCTTAAATGAACTAGAAGAAAAAATCAAAGCATTCAATACACATCAGTTAGAATTAGACAATCAAGAAACAATGATTCGAAAATTACAATCTATGTTAGAACCTGGTGATCAATGTCCAATTTGTGGTCATGAAATTACATCACTGTCAGATCATGTAGATTACGAACAATTAAGAGCTTATCGACATGAGCTTGAAAACTTACAAAAACAAAGAGATGAATTAAAAGCTAAAGCAGCCGAATTCAATACAGAAATAAAAATCGAGCAACAAGCAGTCAATACGTTTGAAGAAACACATGGCACTGAAAAAATCAAAGTGGATATAGAAGCATTAAGGGAGCAATATAAAGATACAGAAACCATAAAACAACAACAACAAAAAGCTAATGCTGAACTTGAAGAGAAAATAAAGCAAAAACAACAAACTAAAGAAGCAATTCAGTCATTACAGTTAAAAGTAGCCAATCAACAAGCAGAATTGACGAACCAGCAAAAACTGATTAAAGCGTTTGAATCAAATACTGAATATAAAGATGTAGTGGCATTTAAAAATGATTATGAAACTAAAGAAAAAGAAGTCCGTCAATATGAAACACAACAGACAAAGTTAACTGAAAAAATAAGAGAGCTTGAACAAAACTTTGCATTAAAACAAAACTCGCTTCAAAGTGTTAATGAGCGTCTATCAGAACTCTCAGAACAAATCAAAAATCAAGAAACACAGTCTAATAAAGAAATGGAAACGCTAGGTATTCAATCACCAGATGAAGTGAAAAATGTTCTGGAAAAAATGAGTGAGAAAGCATCTATTGAACAAGAAATTAAAGATTTCCGTGATGCTCAAGTTAAACTAGCCAGCCAAATTGAGAATTTAAAACAATTGATACAAGGACAACCTGAACCAGATTTAGAAAGTTTGGAAGCGCAACTTCAAGAGGCGAAAGAGAAGTTAGATGTGCAAACGCGACAAGTGAATGAACATGAATTCAAAATCCAATCTAATCAAAAAGAATTTAAGGCGTTAAAAGAGAATATAACAACGTTACAGCAAGAATTAGCTGATCAAGAAGAGATTTTCAGACTTTCAGAAATTTTATCTGGAAAAAATATTCAAAAATTAACATTAGAAAACTTCGTGTTGAGATATTACTTAAACTTGATTATTGATAATGCGAATAAACGTTTCTTCCAGATGACAAATCAAAGGTATAAATTGGTGAGAAGTGAAGCGGTGTCAGTAGGTTACAGTGGATTAGATATAGAAGTCTTTGACTGGTATTCTAATAAATCACGACCGATTAGTACATTGTCAGGCGGAGAATCTTTCCAAGCTGCATTAGCCTTAGCGTTAGGCTTAAGTGAAGTGGTACAACAAGAATCTGGCGGTATTACGTTAGAAGCTATCTTTATCGATGAAGGATTTGGAACGCTAGACCAAGAAACGTTAGAAACAGCATTGGATACATTGATTAATATTAAAACATCAGGTCGAATGGTGGGGATTATTTCTCATGTCAGCGAGTTAAAACAACGCATTCCAAGTATTTTACAGATTCATTCAAATGGTTATCAAAGCCATGCAGAATTTAGATTTCAATAAAAAAAGCAATGCCACAGTTATTAAAATTGCGGCATTGCTTTTTATTTTGTGCTAAATCTTATTGATCAGATGGGTTATTCTGTTTTTGAAGTAAGTCTCTGATTTCAGTTAATAAGATTGTATTTTCTTCTGGTTCTTCTTCAACTTCTTCTTTCTTCATCATAGTGTTAGCTACTTTGACGAATAAGAATAATGCAAAAGCGACGATTAAGAAATCAATAATCGATTGAATAAATAAACCATATTTAATACCGAACATTGACCAGTTTTTCGCAAAATCTACTGTTCCGAAAATCAAACCGATTAACGGCATAATAATATAAGTGACAAGTGATGTAACAATCTTATTGAATGCAGCTCCCATTACTACTGCGACAGCTAAATCTAATACATTTCCTTTAAACGCAAACTCTTTAAATTCTTTAAACACGAGTATGTCCTCCTAAATTTACTAAAGTTAATTATACATTAATGTTTTAAGTAATAAAATACATTTTTTTAGATGTTGGATTTTTTACTAATAGTAAGCGTTTGCTTAAAAAAAGTTAAAAATTCTTAGTTTTTTATCTGGTAAGAGGGTATGTTAAAGTAATGTATAATTTCAATGTAAGAAATCAAGTTGTTTATTGCTCAATGTATTTTTAATAAAATTGATTTTTATACGATTGTATAATCAATTTTCCTAAATTTGCCTATACAACTTGATTTTGTTATGATTATACTTGGTTTTTCACTAAAATGATATTTTGTTATAAAATATCAAAAGCATATCATTGACAACAAAATAAATCAGAAAGGGAGTAATTGATTATGGATTCTTCTCAAAGAGGTAAGAAGCTCTCACCAGTCTTTATTTACGCTTCAATTATTGTACTTATTGTAGTACTCGCTGGTGCAATCTTCCCATCACAGTTTGATCATGTAACGAATACAATCAAACTATGGATTACCGATAAATTGGGTTGGTATTACTTAATCTTAACTACAATCCTAGTATTCTTCTGTGTTTTCCTTATCTTCAGTCCAATTGGAAAACTGAAACTAGGTAAGCCTAATGACAAACCTGAATTCAATACGATTTCATGGTTTGCGATGTTATTCAGTGCCGGTATGGGTATCGGTTTAGTATTCTATGGTGCAGCAGAACCAATGGGACATTTTGCGGCGCCGCCAAATGCGAAACCTGAAACAGCTCAAGCCTATACTGAAGCGTTACGTTCTACGTTCTTCCACTGGGGCTTCCATGCATGGGCAACTTATGGTGTAGTAGCATTAGCACTTGCTTATGCACAGTTCAGAAAAGGAGAACCAGGTTTATTATCTAAGACTTTACGTCCTATTTTAGGAGATAAAGTAGATGGACCTGTGGGTACTATCATTGACGTATTAGCAGTCTTCGCGACTGTTGTTGGTGTAGCAGTATCATTAGGTATGGGTGCACTACAAATCAATGGTGGTTTACATTACTTATTCGGCCTTCCAAACAATGTTTGGGTACAAGGTATTATTATCGTTGTTGTGACTATCATGTTCATCGCATCAGCATGGTCTGGTATCAGTAAAGGGATCCAATACTTAAGTAACTTAAACATCGGTTTAGGTACAATTTTAATGATTGTTGCATTAATTATTGGTCCAACTGTTCTAATCTTAGACATGTTGACAAGCTCAACAGGTAGCTTGTTGAACACATTCTTAGCCAACAGCTTTGATACAGCAGCATTAAACCCACAAAAACGTGAATGGATGTCAGGTTGGACACTATACTATTGGGGCTGGTGGTTAAGCTGGAGTCCATTCGTAGGTGTGTTCATTGCGCGTGTATCTAAAGGACGTTCAATTCGCGAATTCGTTTCAGGCGTGCTATTAGTACCAGCATTAGTCAGCTTCATTTGGTTCAGTGTGTTTGGTGTACTAGGTATTGAAACTGGTAAAAAACACAAAGAAATCTTTGAAATGTCACCTGAGACACAATTATTCGC
This sequence comes from Staphylococcus simulans, assembly GCF_025561465.1. Taxonomy (NCBI): domain Bacteria; kingdom Bacillati; phylum Bacillota; class Bacilli; order Caryophanales; family Staphylococcaceae; genus Staphylococcus; species Staphylococcus simulans. Next base: position 1,569,749 of record NZ_CP095100.1, on the reverse strand, counting down.
AGTATTTAATCACTTGCCTTTAGGCATTATATTATCAATTGTTGCGTTACTATTGATTGCATCATTCTTCGTTACTTCTGCAGACTCAGCTACATTCGTATTAGGTATGCAGACTTCTTATGGTTCATTAGAACCGGCATCATACATTAAAGTAACTTGGGGTGTTGCGCAATCATTAATCGCGTTCATCTTGTTATTCTCAGGTGGAGATACAGGCTTGAACTCACTGCAAAGTGCAGCGATTATCAGTGCCTTGCCATTCTCCATTGTGATCATATTAATGATGATTGCCTTCTACAAAGATGCGAACCGTGAACGTAAGTTCTTAGGCTTAACATTGACACCTAATAAGCATCGTTTAGAAGAATATGTGAAATATTCACAACAAGATTATGAAGAAGATATTCTAGAAAAACGTAAAGTACGTCAACAATCACAAAATCTTGATTCTTAATTGAATTTTAGATGCGTTGTCTTTCAATTATTAAATTGAAAGGCAGCGCATTTTTTATTTTATTTAGGCTAAATAAATGAAAATTATTCTCAATACATAATAGATACTTATTACACGAAGTCGATATGATAAGATATACTTATACATACTGATTATAAAACAAAAACAATGAACATTTGGTTTTTAATGAATATCAGTTGTATTCGCTATCATATCAATATACAATCTAAGTAAAGGCATAATATTAATCAGGGGGGATTTAGATGTCTTCTAACTTAAAAGAGCAAGCAAAGAAAACGTTTACTTTAAACGACAATACGTATACTTTTTACGATTTGCAGTCATTAGAAGAACAAGGTTTAACTAAAATCAACAAATTGCCATATTCAATTCGAGTACTATTGGAATCGGTATTACGCCAAGAGGATGGCTTCGTAATTACTGATGACCATATTAAAGAATTAGCAAAATTCGGTGATGGCGCTGAAGGTGAAGTACCATTTAAACCATCTCGTGTTATCTTACAAGACTTCACAGGTGTACCAGCAGTTGTTGACTTAGCTTCATTACGTAAAGCAATGGATGATGTAGGCGGCGATATTAATAAAATTAACCCGGAAGTACCTGTAGACTTAGTTATTGACCACTCAGTACAAGTAGACAGCTATGCGAATCCAGATGCATTACGTCAAAACATGAAATTAGAATTCCACCGTAACTTCGAACGTTACCAATTCTTAAACTGGGCAACAAAAGCATTCGATAACTACAATGCTGTACCACCAGCAACAGGTATCGTACACCAAGTTAACTTAGAGTACTTAGCTAACGTTGTACATGCAAGAGATGTAGATGGTGAAACAGTAGCATTCCCAGATACATTAGTCGGTACTGACTCTCATACGACAATGATCAACGGTCTTGGCGTATTAGGTTGGGGTGTCGGCGGTATTGAAGCTGAAGCAGGTATGTTAGGTCAACCTTCATACTTCCCAATCCCAGACGTAATCGGTGTTCGTTTAGAAAACCAATTACCACAAGGTGCAACAGCAACTGACTTAGCTTTACGTGTAACTGAAGAGTTACGTAAAAAAGGCGTAGTTGGTAAATTCGTAGAATTCTATGGTCCTGGTGTTCAACACTTACCATTAGCTGACCGTGCTACAATCGCTAACATGGCACCTGAATACGGTGCAACATGTGGTTTCTTCCCAGTTGATGAAGAATCATTAAAATATTTACGTTTAACAGGCCGTACTGAAGAACAAATTGAATTAGTTGAAGAATACTTGAAACAAAACCATATGTTCTTCGATGTGGAAAAAGAAGATCCTTCTTACACAGATGTTCTTGAATTAGACTTATCTACTGTAGAACCTTCTTTATCAGGTCCTAAACGTCCACAAGACTTAATTAAATTAGGCGACATGAAACAAGAATTCGAAAAAGCAGTGACTGCACCAGCAGGCAACCAAGGTTTCGGATTCGACGAATCTGAATTCGATAAAGAAGCAACAATCGAATTCGCAGATGGCCACACTGCTAAAATGACAACAGGTGATATCGCTATTGCGGCAATCACTTCATGTACAAACACATCTAACCCATATGTAATGTTAGGTGCTGGTTTAGTTGCGAAAAAAGCAGTTGAAAAAGGCATGAAAGTACCTGAGTACGTGAAAACATCACTTGCACCAGGTTCTAAAGTTGTAACTGGCTATTTAGATGATTCAGGCTTACAAGAGTACTTAGATGCATTAGGCTTTAACTTAGTAGGTTATGGTTGTACGACATGTATCGGTAACTCAGGTCCATTATTACCAGAAATTGAAAAAGCAATTTCAGGCGAAGACTTACTTGTAACTTCTGTATTATCTGGTAACCGTAACTTCGAAGGTCGTATCCACCCATTAGTAAAAGGTAACTACTTAGCTTCACCACCATTAGTTGTGGCATATGCTTTAGCAGGTACCGTAGATATCGACTTACAAAATGACCCAATCGGTCAAGACAAAGATGGCAACGATGTATACTTAGATGATATCTGGCCATCAATCAAAGAAGTTGCTGATACTGTTGAAAGCACTGTTACACCTGACTTATTCCGTGAAGAATACTCAGATGTATACACAAATAACGAAATGTGGAATGAAATTGAAACTACGGATCAACCATTATACGACTTTGATCCTAACTCAACTTATATCCAAAACCCTACGTTCTTCCAAGGTTTATCAAAAGAACCAGGAAAAATCGAACCGCTTAAAGATCTACGCGTGATGGGTAAATTCGGTGACTCAGTAACAACTGACCACATTTCACCAGCGGGTGCAATTGGTAAAGATACGCCAGCAGGTCAATACTTGCAAGAAAATGACGTACCAATCAGAGAGTTCAACTCATACGGTTCTCGTCGTGGTAACCACGAAGTAATGGTAAGAGGTACTTTCGCAAACATCCGTATTAAAAACCAATTAGCGCCAGGTACAGAAGGCGGCTTCACAACTTACTGGCCTACAGGCGAAGTAATGCCAATCTATGACGCAGCAATGAAATACAAAGAAGACGGTACTGGATTAGTTGTCTTAGCAGGTAACGACTACGGTATGGGATCTTCTCGTGACTGGGCTGCTAAAGGTACAAACTTACTAGGCGTTAAGACAGTTATTGCACAAAGCTACGAACGTATCCACCGTTCTAACTTAGTAATGATGGGTGTATTACCGCTTCAATTCCAAGACGGCGACTCAGCTGACAGCCTTGGATTAGATGGTACTGAAGAAATTTCAGTAGATATCGATGAATCTGTAAAACCACATGACAAAGTTAAAGTAACTGCTAAAAAAGAAAATGGCGAAACAATCGAATTCGATGTAATCGCTCGTTTCGATTCACAAGTTGAATTAGACTACTACCGTCATGGCGGTATCTTACAACTTGTATTACGTAATAAATTAGCAAATGCGTAAGGCATCAACCTTATTTTGATAGAACTTGATGTGAGGCTAAGATGGTGTGAAACTGTCTTAGCCTCTTCATTTTGTGCTATGATAAAACATGGAATGAGAATAGAAAGTGTGGCGTAAAAATGATATACAGTATTACTGAAATAGAAGCAAGATACCAAGAAACTGATAAAATGGGATTTATTTATCATGGGAACTATGCGACATGGTTTGAAGTTGCTCGTACAGACTATATAAGCAAGCTTGGCTTTAATTATGCCGATATGGAAGCGCGTGGCATCATTTCTCCAGTCACGCACTTAGATGTGAAGTTTATTAAACCTGTGACTTATCCTGAAAAAGTAAGAATAAAAACATGGGTAGAACGCTATTCACGTTTACGCTCTTTATATCGTTATGAAATTTATAACGAAAAAGGAGAAATTGCGACAACAGGTTCAACTGAGCTGATATGTATGACAGAAGATACGCATACACCGATTCGTTTAGATCGTTATTTCCCAGACTGGCACGAAGTCTATCAAGAAGTAGAAAAACGAAACAAAGCTGGCGAACAATTTGAAGTGACTGATGGGATTCAATAATTAAATGAACGCAAAAAACTGGGACATATGAATGCCCCAGTTTTATATGTGTTTAGAGATGCTATTAAAATTTGAAAGTAATTTCATCTTTGTCATCAACATCGATAGTTATTGATACATCTTCAAAGTACCATAAGTCTTTTTCGGCAATAATGATGTCTACACCGTCATAGTCTTGTTCAAATCCAATTTCAATGGGTTGATCATTGCGGTTATCAATATTGAATGCAGGGCTGAAACCTTGTTTGATTTGAGGTTCTCCGCCATAACGCACAAAGATGTGAATGGCTTTTCCTTCTTGAGGTAATTCAAACTCATCTTTGAACCAGTTGATTGCTTTATCTGTCAATTTCAATTCCATGGTAAAACTCCTCTCATTATTACCAAATATTATGCTGCATATAAAGATTTATATATAAGAGTATAACCGTTATAACACCATGATTAACCTTAAATGCTCAATTTCTTTAAAAAGTATAGAACGGATTTGACAAAATTTTGTATAGTTATAAAAAAACCGGAACACATTTTGTCCCGGTTTGTGATTTACATCCATTTAATTTTAGGCTCTTCACCTTTGAAGATTCTTATAATATTTGTACGGTGTCTGATAATCAATAAGACAGCAACGATGATGCTGACACCTAATAAGATATAATCTTGAATAATGAGTGATCCGATGACACAGCAAATAGCTGCGACGATACTTGATAAGGATACGTATTTAGTCAGTTTTAATGTAATAAAGAAGATAGCTGCTAAGATTAAGAGTAAAATCGGAGCAACACCTAATACGACACCCGCACTGGTTGCGACAGCTTTTCCGCCTTTGAATTTAAGAAAGACTGGGAAAACATGTCCGACTATCGCAAATACACCGACAATCATACCATGTGTAAAGAACTCACTGATAGGTCCTGTCGTATGGATTGGGAACCATAGTGGAAAGAAAACTACAATAAAACCTTTAAATATATCTAAGAAAGTTACAGCAAATCCGGCTGGTCGTCCTAACACACGAAAACTGTTAGTAGCACCGGTATTACCGCTTCCATACTGTCTTATATCTTTTTTGAAAAATAATTTTCCGATTATGATACCGCTTGGGAATGAACCTACTAAGTAGGCGAGCAGCAGCATGAGTACAATCATCATTGACTTTGACACTTCCTTTATTGACGATAACGTTATTTTACCACACTCCAAGGCTTTGAAGTGGACTGTTCTGTTATTTTCACGACACATTCTCGTTATATATAGTTTAAGCGACAATGTTCGATTTTCATAGTAACAAAATCTTTTATCGAAAGAAATCTTTTTTCGTTAGGTTGTAAAATGTTATCGTATGCAAATCAATTTCTGACTTGCATTTTGATTTGATTTAAGTAAGAATGTTTATTGTAATGTTTTATAAACGAACGTACGTTTGTAGGAGGCGAAGAATCGATTGACAACAAATAAACGACAAAACTATTCGGACGATTCTATTCAAGTACTTGAAGGATTAGAAGCAGTCCGTAAAAGACCAGGAATGTATATTGGGTCAACCGATAAACGTGGTTTACACCACTTAGTATATGAAATCGTAGATAACTCAGTAGATGAGGTATTGAACGGTTATGGTAATGAAATCAAAGTGACTATCAATAAAGATGATAGTATCACAATAGAAGATAACGGACGCGGGATGCCGACAGGGATTCACAAATCTGGCAAACCGACAGTCGAAGTTATCTTCACAATCTTGCATGCCGGCGGTAAGTTCGGCCAAGGCGGCTACAAAACATCAGGCGGCTTACATGGTGTAGGGGCTTCCGTAGTTAACGCATTAAGTGAATGGTTAGTCGTTGAAATTTATAGAGACGGCTCTATTTATGAACAGCGTTTTAATAAAGGGGGATTACCTGCCACTGGTTTAGAGAAAAAAGGAAAAACACGTAAAAAAGGAACGAAAGTAACGTTCAAACCTGATCCAGAAATCTTTAAATCAGCCACATCATTCAATTTTGATACATTAAGCGAACGCCTACAAGAATCAGCCTTCCTTTTAAAAAATCTAAAAATCACTTTAACAGACTTACGTTCTGGTAAAGAAAGAGAAGAAATTTATCATTATGAAGACGGCATCAAAGAATTCGTGTCTTACGTCAACGAAGGCAAAGAAGTTTTACATGATGTTGCGACGTTTTCAGGAGAAGCCAATGGTATCGAAGTCGATATCGCTTTCCAATACAATGATCAATATTCTGAAAGTATCTTAAGCTTTGTCAATAACGTACGTACTAAAGATGGCGGTACACATGAAGTCGGATTCAAAATTGCGATGACACGTGTGTTTAATGATTATGCGCGTCGCATTGGTGAATTAAAAGCTAAAGATAAAAATTTAGATGGTAATGATATTCGTGAAGGCTTAACAGCGATTATTTCTGTCCGTATTCCTGAAGAGTTATTACAATTCGAAGGACAAACGAAGTCTAAACTAGGTACGGCGGAAGCAAGAAGTGCAGTAGATAGTGTAGTCGCAGAGAAACTACCTTTCTATTTAGAAGAAAAAGGACAATTATCTAAATCACTTGTCAAAAAAGCAGTGAAAGCACAACAAGCCAGAGAAGCTGCACGTAAAGCACGTGAAGATGCACGTTCTGGTAAAAAGAACAAACGCAAAGATACTTTATTGTCTGGTAAGTTAACACCAGCACAAAGTAAAAATACAGAGAAGAAAGAACTGTATCTTGTAGAGGGTGACTCTGCAGGCGGTTCCGCTAAACTCGGTCGTGACCGCAAATATCAAGCTATTTTACCATTACGTGGTAAGGTTATTAATACTGAGAAAGCACGTTTAGAAGATATCTTCAAAAACGAAGAAATCAACACTATCATTCATACGATCGGTGCAGGTGTAGGAACTGAATTCAAATTAGAAGACAGCAACTATAATCGTGTCATTATTATGACCGATGCCGATACAGATGGTGCACATATTCAAGTTTTATTATTAACGTTCTTCTTTAAATACATGAAGCCGCTTGTACAAGCAGGCCGTGTCTTCATTGCCTTGCCTCCACTTTACAAATTAGAAAAAGGCAAAGGTAAAGCGAAGAAAGTAGAATATGCCTGGACAGATGATGAACTAGAAAATCTTCAAAAACAATTAGGTAAAGGTTTCAGCTTACAACGTTATAAAGGTTTAGGTGAGATGAACCCTGACCAATTGTGGGAAACTACAATGAATCCGGAAACGCGTACGTTAATTCGCGTTAATGTTGAAGATGAAGTTCGTTCATCAAAACGTGTGACGACGTTGATGGGTGATAAAGTTGCACCACGTCGTGATTGGATTGAACGACATGTACAATTTGGTATGCAAGAAGATCAAAGTATTCTAGAAAATGATGAAATCGAAATTCTAGATCAAGAAGCATACGATGAGGAGGAAGTAAATTGAGCGAAATCATCCAAGACCTTTCGTTAGAAGATGTCATTGGCGACCGCTTCGGCCGCTACAGTAAATACATCATCCAAGAACGTGCCCTCCCAGATGTCAGAGACGGTTTAAAGCCGGTACAACGTCGTATATTATATGCGATGTACTCAAGCGGCAATACATTTGATAAAAACTTCCGTAAGAGTGCCAAAACAGTCGGTGATGTTATCGGACAATTCCACCCTCATGGCGACTCTTCTGTTTATGATGCGATGGTGCGTTTAAGTCAAGACTGGAAATTGCGTCATGTGTTAATTGAAATGCATGGTAATAACGGGAGTATCGATAATGACCCGCCAGCTGCGATGCGTTATACCGAAGCGAAACTCAGTCAACTTTCTGAAGAATTATTACGCGACATCAATAAAGAAACAGTTTCGTTTGTGCCGAACTATGATGACACTACAACAGAACCGATGGTATTGCCTGCGCGTTTCCCTAACTTATTAGTGAACGGTTCCACAGGGATTTCTGCAGGTTATGCGACAGATATTCCGCCGCACAACTTAGGTGAAGTCATTAATGGAACTTTGAAGTTCATTGATAATCCAGATATTACAGTGAATCAGTTAATGAAACACATAAAAGGGCCTGATTTCCCGACTGGCGGCATTATTCAAGGTGTCGACGGTATTAAAAAAGCATATGAAACAGGTAAAGGACGTATTGTAGTTCGCTCTATGGTGGAAACTGAAACGTTACGTAACGGCAGACAAGAATTAGTAGTGTCTGAAATTCCCTATGAAGTGAATAAAAGTGCATTAGTGAAAAAGATTGATGAATTGCGTGCAGATAAAAAAGTGGATGGTATTGTCGAAGTACGTGATGAAACAGACCGTACGGGATTACGTATTGCGATTGAATTGAAAAAAGATGTTAATAGTGAAGCGATTTTAAACTTCTTATATAAAAATACTGATTTACAAATCTCTTATAACTTCAACATGGTCGCAATCAGTGAAGGACGTCCTAAACAAATGGGCATCCGCCAAATTATCGACAGTTACTTGAATCACCAAATTGAAGTTGTGACGAAACGTACGCGCTATGACTTGTTCCACGCTGAAAAGCGTATGCATATTGTTGAAGGCTTAATGAAAGCTTTATCTGTGTTAGATGAAGTCATTGCGATTATCCGCGGATCTAAAAACAAACGTAATGCGAAAGATAATTTAGTCGCAGAGTTTGACTTCACTGAAGAACAAGCAGAAGCTATTGTAACATTGCAATTATATCGTTTAACAAACACTGATATTGTGGCGCTTGAAGCGGAACATAAAGAATTAGAAGAGCAAATCAAAGGCTTACGTCATATCTTAGATAACCACGATGCTTTATTAAACGTGATTAAAGATGAATTGAAAGAGATTCGTAAACGTTTTAAATCAGAACGTTTATCTCGTATTGAAGCAGAGATTTCTGAAATTAAAATCTCTAAAGAAGTGATTGTGCCGAGTGAGGAAACAATTTTAAGTTTATCTAAAGATGGTTACATCAAACGTACTTCAATCCGAAGCTTCAATGCGAATAAAGTAGAAGAAGTCGGATTAAAAGAGGGCGACAGCTTATTACGTTACGTAGAAACGAATACGCAACATATCGCTTTAGTCTTTACAGATAAAGGCCGTTATCTCTACTTACCGGTGCATAAACTATCTGATATCAAGTGGAAAGACCTTGGTCAGCATATTTCACAACTTGTGCCGATAGAAAATGATGAACGTGTCATTGATGTCTTTACTGAACCAGATTTCAAACAAGAAGCGGATTATTTAATGGCTACGAAAAACGGTATGATCAAGAAAAGTGAGTTAGGTCTGTTTAAGACAACACGTTTCAATAAACCGCTGATTGCGATGAAATTAAAAGATGACGATGTAGTGATTAATGTGATGCGTATTGAAACACCGCAATTACTCTCAGTCATTACACATACAGGTATGTCATTAACTTATAGTTCTGATGAATTATCAAGTACTGGTTTACGTGCTGCAGGGGTGAAATCGATTAACCTTAAAGATGAAGACTATGTAGTGATGACACAAGTCGTACATCCTGATAATACGATTTTAATGGCAACACAAAGAGGTGCAGTTAAACGTATCGGCTATCAAGTGCTAACAGAAGCTAAACGTGCACAACGCGGTATTAAACTGTTGAAAGAACTAAAAAGCAAACCGCATCGTATCGTAGGTGCTGATGTGATTGAAAATCCAGCTGCGACGTATACATTGTATTCAAACAAGGATACTTTCACAGGTACTGTCGGAGATGTACATTTAACAGAACAATATACAAATGGCTCATTTGTGGTTGATGTAGATAGCTTCGGAGATGTTGAAGCATTATCTGTATCAGATATGAGTGAACCTGAAGCATAAATTTAATGAAGTAAAGCTGTTCAAAAAAGGGACGTATATCCCTTTAAATTTGAACAGCTTTTCTTTGTGAAGGATAAGGTTTTTCAAAAAAATATAGTCAGATAATTGCTAAGATGATAAAATATAGAGTAAATCAAATGAAATAACAAGTGGTAGCACATTCTTTTAGAATCCTGCCTCTTGGTATTTTTTTTATTTAAGTGGTGTATATTGAAGAAAGCAGTCGATATATTCCATTGTTATGTATCAGATATACATAAATATTTAACAGAATATGAGGTAATAAATGTGAAAGATTTTGATAGTTTAGTACCTGGTTGGTTTAAAGCATTTGTTGAAGTAGGGAATGACCTGATTTGGTCACAATACTTAATCGGTTTACTGCTGACTGCAGGACTTTTCTTTACAATCAGCTCCAGGTTTATACAGTTTACGTCATTTGGAGAAATGTTTAGAGCGTTAGTGGAAAAACCTGAAACATTAGATAGCGGTGAAAAAGGGATTTCACCTTTCCAAGCTTTCGCAATCAGTGCAGGGTCTCGTGTAGGTACGGGTAATATTGCCGGTGTTGCGACTGCAATTGTCTTAGGTGGTCCTGGTGCAGTCTTTTGGATGTGGGTCATCGCGTCTATCGGTGCTGCCAGTGCGTTTGTAGAATCCGTTTTAGCACAAGTTTATAAAGTGCCTGATAAAGCAGGCGGTTTTCGTGGGGGACCAGCGTACTATATGACAAAAGGTTTGAATCAAAAATGGTTAGGTGTCTTATTTGCGGTATTAATTACGATTACATTCGCTTTTGTGTTTAATACAGTACAAGCCAATACCATTGCAGAATCATTGAAAACACAATATCATATCAGCCCAGTCGTAACAGGTATTGTCCTTGCAGTATTAACAGGAATTATCATTTTCGGTGGTGTAAGAAGTATTGCAACATTGTCTTCATATATCGTTCCGATTATGGCAATTATTTATATTGGTGTGGTATTAGTCATCTTAATCATGAACTATGACCAAATCATTCCAATGATTTTAACAATCTTCAAGAGTGCCTTTGGGATTGAACAAGCGACTGGCGGTGCAGTCGGTGCGGCAGTATTACAAGGGATTAAACGTGGTTTATTCTCAAACGAAGCCGGTATGGGTTCTGCGCCGAACGCGGCAGCAACAGCAGCTGTACCACACCCAGTAAAGCAAGGTTTACTTCAGTCATTAGGTGTATTCTTCGATACAATCTTAGTATGTACTGCAACAGCAATCGTTATTTTATTATACGGCGGTTTACAATTCGGTGAAGGTGCACCACAAGGGGTTGCGGTAACACAATCAGCATTGAACGAACATTTAGGCAGTGCAGGCGGTATTTTCTTATCTGTCGCAATTACATTGTTCGCATTCTCATCTGTTATCGGTAACTACTATTATGGTCAATCTAACATTGAATTCTTATCTTACAATAAAACGGTGTTATTTATTTTCAGATGTTTAGTTGTATTATTAGTCTTCTTTGGTGCAGTCGTGAAAACAGAAACAGTATGGAGTACTGCGGATGTCTTCATGGGCTTAATGGCAATCGTCAATATTATTTCTATCATTGCCTTGTCTAACATTGCACTGGCTGTGATGAAAGATTACCATGACCAACGTAAAGCTGGTAAGAAACCGATCTTCAAGCCAGAGAACTTGGAAATCAATTTATTTGGTATTGAATGTTGGGGCGATCCAGCTAAACAATTATCACGTAAAAAATAATAAATAGAGTATGAGTTGAATAAGAGATTCAACCATTTGCTTCCCTTATCACACACATCAGGTGTTGTTGATAAGGGATTTTATTTTTTTAGAAGTATAAAAAATGACAAATTATTGTATTTCTAGAGAAGAAAAACATGAAATAATAAAAAATAGTCCAAGTATGTACAAGGATATGGTAAAATAATTTCTAATTCAGCGCTATCAATAGTGAAATGGGCTATAATGAATAGGATAGAGTATTGAGGAGAAAAGGTGATCTTCATGAGCAGCTACGTGATAGAGAAAGCATTAAATAATAACGTCATCATCTGTAAAGATGAAACACAACAGCACGAAGTCGTTCTTATCGGAAAAGGTATCGGTTTTAATAAGAAAAAAGGGATGCGCTTATCTGACAAAGCAATGATTGATAAAGTTTATAAATTAGAACATAAATCTGAACAAGAACATTATAAAGCATTAGTAGAGATGGCTGATGATGATGTTTTACAATCAATTATTGAAGCGATTGATATCATCACGAAAGCGGATCGCTCAGTTGATGATAATGATTTAGTCGTCGCGTTAACGGATCATATCTTGTTTGCGTATAAACGTATCAAACAGCAGCAATTTATTAAAAATCCATTCTTAATTGAAACGAAACAGCTATACCCTGAATCATATCAAATTGCGGTTCAAGTGATAGAGCATTTAAACGGCTTGTTAGATATTGATTTTCCAGATGATGAAATCGGCTTTATCGCGTTACATATCGCAAGCAGTAAAGATGATTTAACTTTAAGCGAAGTAAGATTGACGAATGAGATTATCAATAAAAGTGTTCAAATTATGGAACATGATTTAGGTTATACAATTGATACAAGTTCGATTATCTATCAACGCTTTATCCGCCATATCCAATTCTTAATCAGACGCTTGCAAAAAGGTGAAACTATTCAAGTCAATGAAGATTTCGGAAACATGTTGAAAGCGCATTATCCCGTGTGCTATAATATAGCTGTTAAAATCATTAAAATGATGCAGCAGCATCTTGAAGTTCCTGTCTATGAAGCGGAACTCTCGTATCTGACGTTGCATATTTATCATTTTGCGAATAAAAATCAAAATCATAACGTGTAACTAATTCGATTAGGCATGAGTCATGAAAGTTGGTCGTACTTCCAGCTTTTATTACTCATGCCTTTTTTCTTTGCTGCTATGTCGCTAGGTGATGTTTACAACTTTATAAATTTAGGAGGAAACTTTTATGTGGAAAAAGTTTTTCGGTCAATTGCAACGTATTGGTAAAGCGTTAATGCTTCCTGTTGCGATCTTACCGGCAGCGGGTTTACTTTTAGCATTAGGGAACGCCTTTCAAGGCGATGCGCTTCAAAGTTTACTGCCTTTTATTAAAGTAGAAGGTGTTCAAAACGTTGCGAAAATGATGGAAGGTGCCGGTGGGATTATCTTTGATAACTTGGCCATTATCTTCGCATTAGGTGTCGCAATCGGGTTGGCCGGCGGAGATGGTGTTGCAGCTATCGCAGCATTCGTCGGTTTTATTGTATTAAACAAAACAATGGGAATGTTCTTAAATGTAACACCTGAAAAAGCAGCAGATGCTGCAAAAGGTTTTGCGACAGTATTAGGAATTCCGACACTGCAAACGGGTGTGTTTGGCGGTATCATTATCGGGGCTTTAGCGGCCTGGTGTTATAACAAGTTCTATAATATCTCGCTGCCAAGTTATTTAGGATTCTTTGCAGGGAAACGTTTCGTACCAATTATGATGGCGACGTTATCATTTATTTTAGCGTTTCCAATGGCGATTGTTTGGCCATTTATCCAAGGCGGCTTAAACGCATTCAGTGAAGGTTTATTAGCATCAAATACAGGATTAGCTGTATTCTTATTCGGTTTCATTAAACGTTTATTGATTCCGTTTGGTCTACACCATATTTTCCATGCACCGTTCTGGTTTGAATTCGGTTCATATAAAAACTTAGCTGGTCAAATCATTCATGGTGACCAACGTATCTTTATCGAACAAATTCGTGATAACGTACCTTTAACTGCAGGTAAATTCATGCAAGGTGAATTCCCAGTTATGATGTTCGGTTTACCAGCAGCAGCACTTGCGATTTATCAAACAGCGAAAAAAGAAAATAAAAAAGTGGTTGCTGGTTTAATGTTATCTGGTGCTTTGACATCATTCTTAACAGGTATCACTGAACCTTTAGAATTCTCATTCTTATTCGTAGCACCATTATTATTCTTCATTCATGCAGTGTTAGATGGTTTATCATTCTTAATTCTTTACTTATTAGATGTGCACTTAGGTTACACATTCTCTGGTGGATTTATCGACTTCTTCTTACTCGGTATCTTGCCGAATAAGACACAATGGTGGTTAGTTATTCCAGTTGGATTAATTTATGCGGTTATTTACTATGTTATCTTCCGCTTCGTCATCCAAAAAATGAACTACAAAACACCAGGTCGTGAAGACAAAGAGATGCAGACATCTACAGTTTCAACAAATGAATTACCATTCAAAGTGTTAGACGCGATGGGTGGCGAATCTAACATCAAACACTTAGATGCATGTATTACACGTCTACGTGTAGAAGTAAATGACAAAGCAAAAGTAGATGTACAAGGTTTGAAAGATTTAGGTGCTTCAGGTGTGCTTGAAGTCGGTAATAACATGCAAGCGATCTTTGGTCCGAAATCAGATCAAATCAAACATAATATGCAACAGATTATGGATGGTAAAATCACATCTCCTGAAGAAACTACAGTGATTGATGAAGGCGATGCAACAACGAAAGTAGCGCAAACAGGTGACGCAGTGATTTATGCACCGATTACAGGTGAATTAGTAGATATTACAGAAGTACCAGATAAAGTATTCTCTGAAAAAATGATGGGCGACGGTATCGCAATCAAACCAGATAATGGTGATGTTTATGCACCATTCGACGGTACTGTGAAAATGGTCTTCCCAACAAAACATGCGATTGGTATTGAATCAGAAGATGGCGTGGAATTATTGATTCACTTCGGTTTAGAAACTGTTAAACTTGAAGGTCAAGGTTTCGACATCTTAGTTAAAGAAAACGATAACTTCGTTTTAGGCCAACCTTTAATGAAAGTCGACTTAGATTACATTAAAGAACATGCTGAAAGTACGATTACACCAATCGTCGTTACAAATTTAAATGATCGCACATTAGAAGTGTTACAACATGGCCATGTTAACCATGGTGATAAAGCAGTCTTAATTAAATAGAAACAGCTACACAGAAACAACACCTTAGACACTTTAATCGATGCGTCATGCACATTGAGCACGAGCTATGAAACTCTAGGAGGTTTCTAGCTCGTGCTTTTTTTATACAAGGAGGTTATCTATGAAACAGTTATTCAAATTCTTTTTTGGACAATTACAACGTATTGGTAAAGCCTTAATGCTGCCAGTGGCGATTTTACCTGCAGCTGGGATCTTACTGGCGTTCGGTAATGCGATGCACAACGAACAAATCTTACACTACGCACCTTGGATGGAAAATCATTATATTCAGATGGTCAGTCAGATTATGGAAGTATCTGGTCAGGTCATCTTTGATAACTTGCCATTACTCTTTGCGATGGGAACAGCACTTGGTTTAGCAGGTGGTGATGGTGTTGCTGGTATTGCGGCACTAGTCGGTTATTTAATTATGAATGCGACCATGGGTAAAGTCGTAGGTATTACAATTGATGATATTTATTCTTATGCTGAAGGGGCTAAAACGTTAGGACAATCAGCAAAAGACCCGGCACATGCTTTGATATTAGGCATACCGACCTTACAAACAGGTGTATTCGGCGGGATTATTATCGGGGCTTTAGCAGCGATATGTTACAACCGCTTCTACAACATTCAACTTCCTCAATTTTTAGGATTCTTTGCTGGGAAACGATTTGTACCGATTATTACATCATTAGTCGCAATCGTGACAGGGATTGTTTTAAGTTTTGTATGGCCACCTGTTCAAGATGGCTTAAATAACTTATCTAATTTCTTATTAGGTAAAAACTTAGCTTTAACGACATTTATTTTCGGGATTATTGAACGTTCACTTATTCCATTTGGTTTACATCATATTTTCTATGCTCCATTTTGGTTTGAGTTCGGACATTATACAAATGAAGCGGGTAACTTAATTCGTGGTGACCAACGTATTTGGATGGCACAATACCAAGATGGTGTGCCATTTACGGCAGGGGCTTTTACCACAGGTAAATATCCATTTATGATGTTCGGTTTGCCAGCAGCAGCGTTCGCGATTTATCGTCAAGCGAAACCAGAACGTAAAAAAGTAGTCGCAGGTTTAATGTTATCAGCAGGGCTTACAGCCTTTTTAACAGGGATTACAGAACCATTAGAATTCTCATTCTTATTTGTAGCGCCGATTCTTTATGTTGCACATGTCATTTTAGCAGGTTCTTCATTCTTAATTATGCATTTATTAGGCGTTAAAATCGGTATGACCTTCTCAGGCGGTTTTATTGATTATATTTTATATGGCTTATTATCATGGAATCGTTCCAATGCGTTATTAGTAATTCCAGTCGGTATTTGTTATGCAGTTGTGTACTACTTCTTATTCACATTCTTAATTAAGAAAATGAACTTGAAAACACCAGGTCGTGAAGATCAAGAAGTGACACAAACGAACGTGTCAGTGAGTGAATTACCATTTAAAGTATTAGATGCGATGGGTGGTAAAAACAACATTAAACATTTAGATGCATGTATTACACGCTTACGTGTAGAAGTGAATGATAAGTCTCAAGTGGATGTTCAAGAATTAAAAGATTTAGGAGCATCAGGTGTCCTTGAAGTCGGCAATAATATGCAGGCGATTTTCGGACCGAAGTCAGATCAAATCAAACATGATATGCAACAGATTATGGATGGCAAGATTACGTCTCCAGTAGAAACGACAGTAACAGAAGATGGTGATGCAGAAACAGCAGAAGTTGTAGCTGAGGGCGGTGCAGTAATTTATGCGCCGATTACAGGTAAAGTCGTTTCGCTTTCAGAGGTGCCTGACCAAGTCTTCTCTGGCAAAATGATGGGAGACGGTTTTGCGATTCAACCATCTAAAGGTGAAGTCTACGCACCATTTGATGGTACAGTGAAGATGATCTTCCCAACCAAACATGCACTGGGTTTAGAATCTAAAGACGGCGTAGAATTATTAATTCATTTCGGCTTAGAAACCGTTAAATTGGAAGGCCAAGGCTTTGATATTTTAGTTGAAGCAGGGGATAAAATTGTACTGGGCCAACCGTTGATGAAAGTAGATTTAGATTATATTGAGAAACATGCGGATAGTACTATCACACCGATTATCGTCACAAATCAAGAACAACCAGAAATAGAGTTGGTTCATGAAGGTGAAGTGACACATGGGGATAAAATCGCTATAGTCAAACCATAGTAAATCAAACACAAACTGGTGTCTAAATTTTTTTTAGGCATCAGTTTTTATTTTTAGGGTTAGGGGTAAAGAGTAGCGTTGAAGGGAATGATAAATAAAAAGTTTCTTTTTTTACAAAATAGCGATAAAATATGATTAATCAATAGCAAGGAATGGTGAAGTACATGGAAAATAATGATAAACCGAAGCGTTTTTCGCTGAGTGAAACACGGTTTATGAGATTTATCGGAGGCAAGAACTTGATGTTCGGTCTTCTGATGTTGATTATGATTGGATTAACAATATTTATATTTGATAAAGTATCGTACATATTCCACCCGTTTGTGATCATATTCAATACGATTGCAGCGCCGGTTATTTTAGGTTTGATCTTATTCTACTTGTTAAATCCAGTTATTCAATTTATGGAACGTTATAATATCCCAAGACTATGGGGGATTATTATTCTGTTTTGTTTCGCTGCAGCGGTGATTGCGTTAGTAGTTAATTTACTAATTCCAGTCATTAGCGACCAAATCAAAACGTTCGCGCATAACTTCCCACGTTATGTAGATAAATTTAATGAAATGGTTGATCAAGTAACCAGCTGGTCGCATTTTGCGGGTATGTCTGATTTCTATACGCAAATTCAAGATCAGCTTGATAAAATAGCGAAGAAAGTACCGACAATGGTTTCAGATTTCTTTGATGGTTTCGGAACGAAGATTATGTCAATCGCTGAAGCGGTTGTGAATATTGGTGTGGTTATCGTCACAACACCATTCGTACTCTTCTTCTTCTTAAAAGATGGTCATCGCTTCAAAGCAGGTTTAACAAAAGTGATGCCACCGAAATATCGTCAAGATGTGCATGAAGTAATTGAAAGCATGAGCTTACAAGTAGGTTCATATATCCAAGGTCAAATCATTGTATCATTTTGTATCGGTATCTTACTCTTTATCGGTTATTCGATTATCGGTTTAGATTACAGCTTAGTTTTAGCGAGTATTGCGGCAGTCACTAGTGTGGTTCCTTATTTAGGACCAACCATCGCAATTTCTCCAGCTATTATTATGGCATTGATTACATCACCGATTATGTTAGTAAAATTAATTGTTGTGTGGACAGCAGTTCAATTTATTGAAGGTCACTTTATTTCACCTAACGTTATGGGTAAAACATTAAAGATTCATCCTTTGACAATTATCTTTGTATTATTATGTGCAGGTAATTTACTTGGTATTGTGGGTGTCATTCTCGCAATTCCTGGTTATGCGGTCATTAAAGTGTTAGTCACACACTTATTCGGTATGTATAAACGTCGTTATAACCGTTATTATGGTCAAGATTCAGGACCTTATGAAGTTGCTGATGATGAGTGGGCAGATAATCCGAATAATCAATTGAAGTAAAGTAACGTATAAGGCATGACACTTTTGTTAGGTGTCATGTCTTATTTTTTTGGTGCTTTGACATATAGTTATGTGGTAACATTTTGGTATATTATAAATCATTTCATGAATTGCTTGAAATGGTGTGAGGAATTGAGGGAAACAATGTCAAAACAATTAAAAGGTCGATTAATCACCGGTGCGAAAATTGTGTTTGCGACTGTTCTTTTTATCTTAGTTGTGACGACTTTATACAAAGAACTCTCAACCATGAACTTTAAAAAATTATTTGTACTGTTTGAAAAATTGAATCGTGTTGAATTAACGAGTCTGTTAGTTGCTGGTGGCTTATCTATATTATTATTAAGCCTGTATGATGTGACGATGGTACGGACTTTAAAATTGAAAATGTCTTTATTTAAAGTATTGCGTGTCAGCTATATTATCAATGCGTTGAATTCTATTATCGGATTTGGAGGCTTTATAGGTGCGGGTGCACGTCTATCAGTCTATAAACCTTACGTGAAAGATACGAAAACGTTATTGCATTATATTTCATTGGTTTTATTATCGATGTTGACTGGTTTAAGCATGCTGTCGATTCTAGTCGTGACCCATGTATTTAATGCGAAACATTTACTGAATGATTATCCAGTAGTACATGTTTTACTCTATGTGGTCGCATGTTTCTTGCCTGTATTTATCTTTATCACAATTAAAAAACCAGTAGAACCGTCTCGTCGTTTTACAGGTGTCTATTTAACACTAGTGTCAGGTGTGGAATGGTTAGCCGCAAGTTTTGTACTCTATTTTGCATTACGGATTGTCAACTTAGATGTGTCATTCACATCATTTGTCGGTATCTTTATTATTGCGGCGATTGCCGGGTTAATCAGTTTTATTCCTGGTGGTTTCGGGGCATTTGATGTCGTGATTTTAGTCGGCTTGAAGCACTTGAATTTACCAGAAGAAAAAATTGTCTTAGCGTTGATGTTATATCGTTTTGCGTATTATATCATTCCAGTGATTATTGCGTTAATCTTATCAATGTTTGAATTCGGTACTTCAGCTAAACGTTATATTGAACAATCGAAGTACTATACACCAGCAAAAGAAGTGACTTCATTTTTATTTTCATATCAAAAATCCATCACTTCTAAAATTCCATCGCTTTCTTTAGCGGTACTGGTCATGTTTACGAGTTTAGTCTTTATCTTAAATAACGTCAGTATTATTTATGAAGGCTTATATGATCCGAACCATATGTTTTATTATATTGTGGTGACGATTCATACGAGTGCTTGTTTAATTCTGATGTTGAATGTTCGCGGTATCTTTAAACAAAGCCGCAGAGCCATATTATTTGCGATGGTTTCTATCGTGTTGATCTTTGTGATTACAGTGTATACGAATACCTCATTTTTATTAATTACGTGGTTGCTTGTGGTATTTGGTTTATTGATTTATGCCTTTATGAAAGCACAAGTCTTAAAACGTCCGATTCGTTTACGCCATATAGTTTCAATGCTGATTATTAGTATTATTATGTTGACACTGAATCACTATATGATTGTCTTTGTATTAGATGCGGTAGATGCTTACCGTATTGAAGTAGATAACTCAATGTTACGTTATTACTTATGGTTGACCATTCTTGTGGTTATTATTATCGTGACGTTTATTGTCTGGTTATTTGAAAATGCATATCGTAAAGATTATCCAGCCAATGATATCGAACAGTGTGAAGCGATTATCGAAAAATTCGGAGGCAACTATTTAAGCCATTTGCTTCATAGTGGAGATAAAACAGTGTATATGGATGAATCAAAAGAAGCGTTTGTGATGTATCGCTTTAAACTTAATTGTATTGTGGTATTAGGTGATCCGATTGGTAACCCTAAACGATTTAATGATTTGTTTGAATCGTTGTACCATTATGCTAGAGATTTGGGTTATGAAGTGATTTTCTATCAAGCGACAAATCGTCATATGCCGCTATATCATGATTTTGGTAACCAGTTCTTTAAATTGGGTGAAGAAGCGGTCATTGATTTAACAACATTTACAACTTCTGGTAAAAAACGCAGAGGATTCAGAGCAACGTTAAATAAACTAGAAGACCAAAATGTCCATTTTGAGATTATAGAACCGCCATATACAGATGAATTCCTTAAAGAGTTGGAAGATATTAGTGATCAATGGTTAGACGGCAAAAATGAAATGCATTTCTCAGTCGGCCGTTTCACACATGATTATTTATCTAAAGCACCGATTGGAATTCTAAAAGAAGAAAATGGCCGTGTCATCGCATTCTGCAGTTTAATGCCGACGTATTACAATGATTCCATTTCAGTAGATTTAATTCGTTGGTTGCCAGATGTAGATTTACCGTTGATGGATGCGCTCTATCTGCATATGTTGTTATGGAGCCAAGAAAAAGGCTACAAAGCATTTAACATGGGTATGGCGACCTTATCCAATGTCGGTCAAAATGAATACTCATATTGGAATGAACGTGTCGCAGGTAAAATCTTTGATAACTTTAATACGTTATATCGCTTCAGCGGTTTAAGACGTTATAAAGACAAATTCAAACCAGAGTGGGAACCACGATATTTAGTTTACTCAAGACACAGTTCCTTATGGCAAAGTATGATTAAAGTGTTGTTAGTGATTCGCTCTAAACACTAGTTGAACCGTTTCATACTGCAAGGTGCATATAAAGATCGAGGCCAAAAAAGGTCTCGGTCTTTTTTTAATGGTTTACGATTAAACGTATGTAAACTTTGTTATCCAAATATTTTATTTTAATCCAAAATTCAGAAAACTAAGAAAAGTCTATTGACATTGTCTGAATTTCAGTCTATACTCTGAATAAATTAATAAAAAAACTTATCAAGAATGGTGGAGGGACTGGCCCTACGATACCAGGCAACCTATTTAAGTTAGGTGCTAATTCCAGCAGGTGAAGACCTGAAAGATAAGCCCGTAGCGAGTCTATCTTTTTCAGGTAGGCTCGTTTTTTACATTTAAGGAGGAAATGAACATGACAAATGATTTTAAATTCGAAACGTTACAATTACACGCAGGACAAGAGGTAGATGAAGCATCGCATTCGAGAGCGGTACCGATTTATCAAACAACATCTTTCACATTTGATGATACACAACATGCGGCCAATTTATTCGGCTTAAAAGAATTAGGTAATATTTACTCACGTTTAACAAACCCGACAGTAGCAGTGTTTGAAACACGTGTAGCAGAACTTGAAGGCGGTGTCGCTGGGGTTGCGGTAGCTTCAGGTATGGCTGCAATCACATATGCGATTCAAACTGTTGCAGATGCAGGTGATCACATTGTCGCAAGCTCTACGTTATACGGTGGTACACATACATTATTTGCACATACGTTACCTAAATTCGGTATTGATGTTTCAATCGTAGACAGCAAAAACTTTGATGAAGTTAAAAATGCGATTAAAGAGAATACAAAAGCACTTTATATCGAAACAATCGGTAACCCTGAAGGTAATGTTGAAGATATAGAAAAGTTAGCAGAAATTGCACATGAAGCGGGTATTCCATTAATTGTTGATAATACATTTGCTTCTCCATACTTAATCCAACCAATTAAATACGGTGCGAACATTGTGGTACATTCAGCGACTAAATTTATTGGTGGTCATGGTACTTCAATGGGTGGTGTTGTCGTTGATGGCGGTAACTTCGATTGGACACAAAACGATAAATTCCCAAGCTTAACAGAACCTGATCCATCTTATCATGATTTAGTGTTCACTGAAGCGTTCGGACCAGCTGCTTTAGCATTCAAAGTCAGAACAACATTATTACGTGATACAGGTGCAGCACTTTCTCCATTTAATGCTTTCTTATTACTACAAGGTTTAGAAACATTATCATTACGTGTTGAACGTCATGTTGAAAACGCAGAAAAAGTTGCGAAATTCTTAGAAAACCATGACAAAGTTGAATGGGTTAAATATGCAGGCTTACCATCAAGCGAATACTATGATTTAAAAGAAAAATATTTACCTAAAGGTGCAAGCTCTATTTTCACTTTCGGTGTCAAAGGCGGTTATGACGCAGGCATTAAATTTATCGAATCTTTAGAACTCTTCTCTTTACTTGCGAACGTCGGCGATGCGAAATCATTAGTGATTCATCCGGCTTCTACAACACACGCACAATTAAATGAAGAAGATCAATTGAAAGCAGGTATTACACCTGAAACAATCCGTGTGTCTATCGGTCTTGAACATATTGATGATATTATCGCTGACTTAGAAAAAGGATTAGACGCGATTTAAGATGTTGTTTATTGATAGCGTTCCGATTCTGCCTGTACTAAAAACAGAGCAAATCGAATTTAAAGAGAAGCGTATACCTGAAGGTTTGAATTTATTGATTGTTAATTTGATGCCGGTGAAACAAGATGCTGAAAGACAGTTGCTGAGACTGCTTGGTTTGACGAGCCACGCAATTAATGTTGACTTCATCTATCCGGTTACTCACAAATCGCAGTCTGCTTCTTATAATCATGCAGAACAGTATTATAAAACGTTTGAAGCTGTCAAACATCGCCATTACGATGGCATGATTATGACAGGGGCTCCTGTAGAACATCTTGATTTCTCTGAAGTCTATTACATCGAAGAATTAAGAAAGATTTTTGATTGGTCGAATACACATGTGAAACAACGTTTGTTTATTTGCTGGGGTGCGCAATTTGCTTTGAATTATCGCTACGGTATTCATAAGCGAATGTTTAAAAAGAAACTCACTGGAATTTATCGCTATCATATTTTACAAGCACATCCTGCGTTATCTGAAATACCAGAATACATTATTCCGCAATCTAGAGGTTCTTATATGGATCCAGGAGAAGTCATGGAAGAAGAAGACTTAAATGTGATTACGTATAGTCCGTATACGGGTATAGACTTTATCTCTAATCGCAATCAAACAGATTTATTTATCGGCGGTCATTTTGAATATGAGAATGATACGTTGTTAAATGAATTTAAACGCGATAGTGATAAGTCTAAAGAAACCGCAGTTAAACCTAAAAACTACTTCAGAGGAGATTCTCTAGACTTGTTGCCAGCCCATTGGATTTCTTATGCGCAACAATTATTCCAAAACTGGACGGATATGATGTATGCATCGCGTTGGTCAAATGCAGACCAAACAGCAGATTCAATTCTAAAACAAAATAAAGCATAGAAAAAATGCGCAAGTCTGTCATCAATCATTATGATGAGCTTGCGCATTTTTATATGATAATCAGCTTATGAGTCTTTTCGTTGTTGTTTGATGGCTTCACGTTGTGCTTGTTCTTCTTGATAACGTTCTGGATTCTTTTTATAGAAGTCTTGATGATATGTTTCTGCTTCATAGAATGTCGCAACAGGTAAAACCTTCGTCGCAACAGCTTTATCTTTGTTGATAGTTGATTTTAATGACTCGATATATTGTTCAGCGGTTTCTTGTTGGTCTTCATTAGTATAGAATATAGCTGTACGGTACTGTGAGCCTCGATCTTGATATTGACCTTCAGCGTCGGTAGGATCGATGACTGAAAAGAAAATCTCAAGTAATTTATTGTATGAAATTAAGGCAACGTCGTACTCTATTTTAACGGTTTCTAAATGACCGGTTTGACCTGTTTTAACTTGTTCATACGTGGGATGATCAACAGTGCCTCCCATGTAGCCGGATGTAACTTTTTCAACACCATCAAAGGTATCGAAAGGTTTAGTCATGCACCAAAAGCATCCCCCGGCAAAATAAGCTGTATTGATATTCATTCAATCTATCCTTTCTTTTTATGGGACCTTAGTACCATTTGCTTAGAAAATACTTGATTTTTAAAAGAAAATTATATAACTTTAGTATGTATTAATTATATTACATAGGCTGTTAATTTTGAAGTATAAGGTTGGTTAAAATGACAAATGAAACGAATAATGACAATTATAAACGAAGCAGTGGCGAACAACCGCTTCCGAAACGCACCAAGAAACGCATGCGCAAACTTCCGTTTGTGATTTTAGGTATCTTAATTGTATTTATTATTATGGTTGTATATGCGGTGTCTGGGTATAGAAGCGGTATTAATTATGCGAAAAAACATAATTCGAATATGAAAGTAGAAAAGTTTAACGGTCCTGTTAAAAACGACGGTAAGATTTCTATTTTACTCTTAGGGGCAGACAAATCAGATGGCGGTAAATCTAGAACAGACTCTATCATGGTAGCACAATATGACTATATTCATAAAAAAATGAAAGTGGTCTCTGTGATGCGTGATACATACGCAAAAATTCCAGGATATAGAGACTATAAAATTAATGCAGCCTATTCATTAGGCGGTGCTGAGCTTTTAAGAAAAGCTTTGGTTGAAAACTATGGTATTAACCCTGAATACTATGCGGTCGTGGATTTCGAAGGTTTCGAGAAAATGGTCGATGAGTTAGCTCCTGATGGTGTTCCGATTGATGTAGAGAAAGATATGTCAGAATTAATTGGTGTCTCACTGAAAAAAGGGCATCATAATTTAAATGGTAAAGAGTTATTAGGTTATGCACGTTTTCGTCATGACCCTGAAGGTGACTTTGGTCGTGTCAGACGACAACAACAAGTGATTCAAGCGTTAAAACAAGAAATGACAAAACCAGGTGCGATTTTCAAATTACCTAAAGTCGCAGGTATTTTACGTGGTTATCTGAATACAGATATTCCAGACTCTGCGTTAATTCAAACGGGTATGAACTTCGGTATCCGCGGTGATAAAGACGTGAAGACATTAACGGTTCCGATGAAAGGGACTTATCAAGATATTCAAACACCTGAAAGCGGCAGTGCGTTAGAAGTAGATAAGCCTGCGAATAAAAAGGCAATTGAAGAATTTTTAAATGACAACAGCAATGATAACAGCAACAAGAAAAAAGAAGGACAAAATTAACAGTGCAGTACTTTGGTTCATATTGATGGAATATATGGATTGAGTAGAAAGCAGTCGGCATATAGGTGTCGGCTGTTTTTTTACGTTTAAAGCGGTGTGGGTGGTCTGTATGTGTGTGTAGAGTGGATAGAGATGTGAAGGTGAGCTATAGGTATAAGGGTGTAGTGAGAAGAGAATTGTTTTGATGTGAAACGAAGGAAGTTAAGTAAAGGAGAGGTAAGTAGTAAAGAGGATAGAAATAGATGAGAAGTAAAGGTGAAAGAGGAGATAGAGAGGTAAAATAAGAAAGGTGAGAAGCGGTTAGTGTTAATGATTAACTGCTTCTCACCTTTTTTTATTATTGGTCTGATTTTCTAACGCCGCCGACACCGTAATGTGTTGGTTTCATTTCTTCTAATACTACACTGATAGCGTTGCGATCAGCATTTGTAGTTTTTTCTACAGCATCTGTTACTTCTTTCACTAATGCTTTTAATTGTTCGTCTGTACGACCTTCGATTAATTTAATGTTTACTAATGGCATGAGAACGCCTCCCTTGTTTGATGTAAGTTTATTATACCACTAATGTATCGAAGAGATTAGGAATATAATAATTTTTAAAATAGAACATTTGTTCTCTTTAGTATTGAATAAGAACAAGTGTTCGTATATACTAAAAGTATCAGAAGCGGGGGTGTTACAATGTATGATTACCATTTATTAGAGGATAGAGATATTTTATGTATTGACCAAAAAAGCTTCTTTGCGAGTGTATCGTGTATCTCAAAAGGTTTAGATCCTTTAAAGACAAAGCTTGCGGTGGTCGCTGATACAAAACGACAAGGTTCTGTTGTATTAGCAGCAACACCGCCATTAAAAGCCATCGGTATAACCACAGGTTCAAGATTGTTTGAAATTCCGCACCGCAATGATATTTATATTATTAATCCCAGTATGCGTAAGTATCTGGACGTTTCGATTATGATTTCTAAAATTGCTTTGCAGTATGTACCACCTGAAGATTTGCATCAGTATAGTATTGATGAATTTTTTATGGATGTGACAGACAGTTATCATCGCTTCAGTAGTACCGTCCATTCATTTTGTATCAAATTGATGAAAGAAATTTATGAACAGACACAGATATACTGTACAATCGGTATCGGTTCAAATATGTTGCTGAGTAAACTTGCGATGGATATTGAAGCAAAACATAATGATAATCGCATTGCGGAATGGCGCTATCAAAATGTGCCAGAGAAGTTATGGAATATCCAACCGTTGCATAAGTTTTGGGGGATCAATACACGTACCGAAAAGAAATTGAATAAGCGTGGGATATTTACGATTGGTGATTTAGCACATTATCCTTATCAATACTTAAAACGAGATTTCGGAATTAAAGGGATTGATTTACATCTGCATGCACATGGGATTGATCAAAGTAAAATACGGGAGAAACATAAAATTACCAATCCATCGATTTGTAAGAGTCAGATATTAATGCACGACTATACGTATGAAGATGCGAAAGTCGTCATGCAAGAGTTAATTGAAGATGTAGCAATGCGCGTTAGATTACGTAAAATGCGTGCACGTACTATTCATTTTTCTTTTGGTTATAAAGATGGTGGAGGCGTGCATAAACAGTTCACATTAGACGAACCGACAAATTTGGAAAAAGAGATTTGGAAAGGCGTAGAAAAGTGGGCAAATCAATTATGCGAAAAAGAGCTGCTTTATCGCACGCTCAGTGTTTCATTAACACAATTTGTGCCTGAAGGTATTCAACAATTAAATCTATTTGTAGATGAGTATGAAAGAAAACGAAGTGAAGCTTTAGCGAAAGCAATTGATCAACTACAAGAAAAATATGGTAAAGGTATTGTTTCAA
The DNA here is from genome assembly GCF_025561465.1 of Staphylococcus simulans. Taxonomy (NCBI): domain Bacteria; kingdom Bacillati; phylum Bacillota; class Bacilli; order Caryophanales; family Staphylococcaceae; genus Staphylococcus; species Staphylococcus simulans. Next base: position 1,542,420 of record NZ_CP095100.1, on the reverse strand, counting down.
AAGCCATCTCTTATACAGATGCTGGTACGAAATACGGACGCTTAGGTCTTATGGCAGGCCATAAAATGTAAAGAAAGCTCCCTATAAAGCTTGATGTATGCTTTGAAGGGAGCTTTTAATGATTTATAGACTGTAAGTATCGAATTCATTTAAGGCTTTAATGCCAAGTTCACGATCTTCAGGCGTTTTAAAACTGATGCGTAATGCACCATAGATATCTTCTCTGACTTCCACAATATTAATGTTACTTATAGAAATATTATGTAAACTTAGTATAGATGTTACTTTGCTGATCATACCAGGTTCGTCAGGGATGTCGACGTATAATTCGTAAGAACTAGACACAGCACCTGGTTTTTTCGCAGGTAACTGATTACGGTACTCACGTGCTTGTTCGAAAAATTGATAAATACCTTCGTTATCGTCATTTTTGATTTGTGAAGCGAGTAGGGCGAGTTGTGTTTGCCATTCTTCGATACCAGATAAGATATATGCTTTATTCTCATGCATAATATCGCTCCACATTTCAGGACTGCTGCTGGCAATACGTGTGATATCTCGGAAACCACCAGCTGCTAACTGTTTAATTAACGGGGAATCTTGATCATGATTTAAACTTAAATTGACTAAAGATGCTGCAGCGATATGAGGAATATGACTGACAATACTCGTCACAAAATCATGTTCTTCAGGTGATGTAGCAATGACTTTTGCGCGTGTGGCTTGGAGTAACTGTTTAATTTCTTCTGAAGCTGCATCGTTGTCTTTTTCTGAATGCACCAGCATGTAGTAAGCATTTTCGAATAAATTCTTTTTAGCGTTTAAGATGCCTGATTTGTGGCTGCCGGCCATTGGATGTCCTCCGATCAAGTGAATGTTCTCTGCTAGTAATTGTTTTTCAAAGGCTTGAATTGTCCCTTTAGTGCTTCCAGTATCTGTAATGATCAACCCAGGTTTTGTAGACAAATTTGTAAGAGTCTTTAGATATTGAACGGTTTGTTGGACAGGTGTTGCATAAATGATAATGTCTGCTTTTGCTACTGCTGCTTCATAATCTAATACTTTTTCATCAATAATCCCAATAGATAGGGCTTTATCAAGTTGACTTGGATTAGAATCATAGGCGATGATATTGACATCATCATGAAAGTACTTGAAATTGGTAGCTAAACTGCCTCCGATTAAACCTAAACCAACAAATAAAATATTTTTAGTCAAAAGACTCACCTCTGTCTAAATTTTCAGAATAGCGATATTATAGTGTATATTTTCAAATGGTGCAAGGTCTTTCACTTATCTATTTCGATTTCTATTTGGAAAATTAATCGGTACAATAAGAGTAAGGAGGGGTCTTTTATGTCAAAAAATATTTTTGAAACTATTAAAACATTAACCGAAATTCCAAGCCCATCAGGTGATGCTTATCAAGCTATAGAGTATGTGCAATCTTTTGCGGAGGATTTAGGGTATCCGACTTATGTGACAAATAAAGGTGCATTGATGATTACAGTTAAAGGTGAAAATGATGTAGATCATCGTTGTATTACTGCACATGTAGATACTTTAGGCGCAATGGTCAAAGAAATTAAAGAAGATGGTCGCTTAGGTATTGAGTTGATTGGCGGTTATGCGTTCAACGCAATTGAAGGTGAATACTGTACGATTCATACAGATTCAGGTAAAAACTATACAGGCACTATTTGTTTACATGAAACTTCAGTTCATGTTTATAAAGACAACCATAATATTCCACGAGATAAAGAACATATGGAAATCAGAATTGATGCGGTAACACATAATGAAGAAGATACACGCCAATTAGGTATTGAAGTAGGGGACTTTGTAAGTTTAGATCCTAGAACAATCATTACAGAGAATGACTTTATTAAATCTCGTCATTTAGATGACAAGGCAAGTGTTGCGATGATTATGGATTTCTTAGAAGACTATAGCAACAATGATAAAACATTGCCTTATACGACACACTTCTTTATTTCAAATAATGAAGAAATTGGTTATGGTGCGAATGCGTCAATTCCAGGTAAAGTGAATGAATACATCGCATTTGATATGGGTGCGTTAGGTGATGGTCAAACGTCAGACGAATATACAGTGTCGATTTGTGCTAAAGATGCATCAGGACCATATCATAAAAAATTACGCCAACATCTTGCACAATTGGCGAAAGAAAATAATATTCCATACAAAGTTGATATTTATCCTTACTATGGCTCAGATGCTTCAGCTGCGTTACGCGCAGGAGCAGATATAAAACACGGTTTATTTGGTGCGGGTATCGAATCTTCACATGCGTTAGAGCGTACGCATCTTGATTCAATCAAAGCGACACAGCGTTTACTTGAAGTCTATCTTTATTCAGAAATGGTTGAAGATTAATTCGAAATAATTAGAATTTTTGAATTTATGTGTTGACATCTTAAAAAAGAGCGTGTATTATTCAAAGTACATTGCAAACGACGTTAGAAGTAAACGTAGCTTATATGATTTGTAGCACACAGAAAACTGATGGTTGATGTAAATCAGTACAACATATAATGTGAATTGGGCTTTTAATGTGCAAGATCAACAATTTAAATAATGAATAAGAACATGAAAATGTTGAACTAAGGTGGCACCACGGTAACGCGTCCTTATCGGAAGAGCGTTATTGTGGTGTTTTTATATTGAGTTAAAAAGAAAAAGAGAAATACAGTGAAGAGATAAAATGAAGTAGTTAAGCAGTTAGAGTAAATTCAGAAAGTTAGTGGTTGATGCAAACTAACCTCGCTGCCTAATGAATTGGGTTTTGTTGGAAGCTGACAATTCAATCAAGTATGAGTGGGTCATCAAACTGATGGCTAATAAAGGTGGTACCGCGCCAAAAGCGTCCTTGTTACAACAAACAAGGACGCTTTTTATTATGGGAGGAGAATTAACATAATGGATGTAGTATACAAGAGATTAAATGCTGATATTACCCCTGAAGCATTAGCACAATTAGCAGAGCGAAAAATTATTTTAGAAAGTGCAAGTCAAAATAAAACTAAAGGTCGTTATTCAGTCGTTGCCTTTGATATATACGGTGAGGTGATATTGACTGAAGATGAACTTACAATAAAAACACCAGAACAAACAATCACAGAAACGAAACAACCTTATCAAAGACTTAAAGATTATGTTCAAAGCTATTACGCAGAGATTGAAGAGGACTTATTAAAAGATCTACCATTTATTTCAGGATTTATCGGCTCATGTAGTTTTGATTTAGTCAGACATGAATTTCCAGTACTAAAGAAAAGACAAGTTGCTGATAAACCAAATCAAACTGACGTTCATTTATACATGATTGAAAATGTATATGTATTTGATCATTATAAAGAATACTTGTATGTGATATCTACAAACTTATTCTCAAATGAACCGTCTGAAGCGATTGAAAAAAGAGTAAGCCAACAAATAGATGCTTTACAAAATGTTAAATTGTATCAGCCGGATACTTCTTTTGTGCCAAGTCAAAAAGATATTATTCCGAATATTCCGGATAATCAATTTATTCAAAATATTTCGAAATTTAAACAGTTAATTACTGAGGGAGATATGTTCCAAGTTGTCCCTTCAAGAATTTATCGTTATAAACATGAGTTCGGCGATAAATTACATGACTTATCTTATCAACTGTATCGTAAGTTGAAACGTCAAAATCCAAGTCCATATATGTATTACTTAAATATCGATGAACCGATTATCGTCGGAAGTTCACCTGAAAGTTTCGTCAAAGTTAAAGGTAATGAAGTTGTTACTAATCCAATTGCCGGAACAATCAAAAGAGGACAAACATCTGAAGAAGACGAAGCTAATGCACAGCAATTGTTAAGTGATGAAAAAGAGTTAAGTGAACATCGTATGTTAGTAGATTTAGGAAGAAATGATATTCATCGTGTCAGCAAGACAGGCACATCTAAAATTGAACGTTTAATGGAAATTGAAAAATATGAACACGTGATGCATATCGTTAGTGTCGTAACTGGGCAGCTAAATGAAAAAATGTCACCTATGGACATTATCGCAAGCTTATTACCAACAGGCACGGTATCAGGTGCACCAAAACTCAGAGCAATTGAACGTATCTATGAAGCACATCCGTATAAACGTGGCGTTTACAGCGGTGGTGTCGGTTATATCAACTGCAATCACGATTTAGATTTCGCTTTAGCGATTCGTACGATGTTAATTGATGAGACGTATGTAGATGTAGAGGCAGGATGTGGTGTTGTATATGATTCAATACCTGAAAAAGAATTAGAAGAAACGAAACTTAAAGCGAAAAGCTTATTGGAGGTTACACCATGATATTAATCGTAGATAATTATGACTCATTTACTTATAACTTAGTGAATATCGTAGCAGGTTACACAGATGTCGTGGTGAAATACCCTGATGATCCGACAGTCTTTGACTTACAACCAGATGCGGTGATTATTTCACCGGGACCTGGTCATCCTGAAGATACAGACGACTTAAATCGTATTATTAAACATTTTGAAGACTTGCCGATTTTAGGTATCTGCTTAGGTGCACAGGCCTTGACATGTTACTACAAAGGACATGTTATCCAAGGTGCCAGTGTCTTACATGGCAAGATTGATACGATGCACCAATTAAAACCGACAGTCTTATACGAAGGGTTGCCTGAAGCATTTAAAATCATGCGTTACCATTCGCTCATCAGCGATTCAGAAACATTCCCAGAATCATTAGTTATTACAGGAGAAACAACGGATTGTATTCAATCTTTCGAACATCAAGATAAACCACATTATGGTATCCAGTATCATCCAGAATCTTTTGCGACTGAACATGGAACTGAGATTATTCATAACTTTATTAAACTCGTTGAGAAAGGGGCTAGCAGCCATGACACTTATTCAAAAAATCCAAACACAACCGAACTTAACGCAACAAGACATTAATACATTTATCCAAACGTTAATAAACCCGGATATTGATAATGAAACAAAAGCAGAATTGTTACGTGATTATACTGCTCGCCCATTAAATCAAACAGAAGTCACTTATTTAGTAGCAGCAATGATTCAAACGATGTATCCTGTACAACCGGTTTACCCTGGTGCTATGTGTGTATGTGGTACAGGTGGCGATAAATCAAACAGCTTCAATATTTCAACAACCGCTTCTTTCATCGTCGCTGCAGCAGGTGTCAACGTACTAAAACACGGCAACCGCAGTATCACATCCGCTTCAGGCAGCAGTGACTTACTCAATAAAATGGGAATCGCTAGTTCGCAAGTTGCTGATGTTGAAACAAGAATGCAAGAAACAGGTTTAGCCTTTTTAAATGCGACAGACACGTATCCGGTCATGAAATATATCCAACCGATTCGCAAAATGTTAGAAGGTCCAACCATCTTTAACATCTTAGGACCTATGATTCATCCATACAAATTAGAGTATCAAGTCGTAGGGGTTTACAATCCAGAGTTTGTGAAACCAATGGCTGAAACACTCTATGATTTAGGTCGAAAACGTGCCATCGTGTTACACGGCGCAAACGGAATGGACGAAGCGACATTATCTGGAGAAAACATTATTTATGAAGTGAACCAAGAAACAGGTATTACGTCTTATCATTTAAATGCTGAAGATGTGGGCTTAACACCAGCAAGTAATGAAACATTAAAAGGCGGCACACCTGCAGAAAACTTAGAAATTACCTTAAATATTTTAACTGGCAAAGATCATTCAAGTAAACGTGATGTCGTGGTATTAAATGCTGGTATCGCATTATATGTTGCGGAAAAAGCAGATTCGATTCAAGAAGGTGTGACATTAGCACAACAATTAATCGATGAAGGTAAAGCTTTTGCTCAATATAAAAAAACAGGAGGGCAAGTGTATGACTATATTGGATGACATTGTTGAATATAAGAAATCGTTATTAGAAGAAGGGTACTATGATCGTTTATTACGTACACTTCCAGTAACCAATGTTAAATATAAAAAGAAATTAAGTGAACGTTTAAAAGAACGGAGTCATTTATCAGTCATCGCAGAAATTAAATCTAAAAGTCCTTCAGTTAAGAAATTACCTGATCGAGATTTGACACAACAAGTTAAAGATTATGAAGCCTACGGTGCACAAGCAATTTCTATCCTGACTGATGAATATTATTTCGGCGGCAGTTATGAACGCTTAAATAAACTTACAAAAGAAACGACATTACCTGTATTATGTAAAGACTTTATGATAGAACCGATTCAAATTGATGTGGCATATCGTGCAGGTGCATCCATCATTTTACTCATCGTCAATATTTTAGATGATCAACAAATGCATGAACTTTATCAATATGCGAAATCTTTAGATTTAGATGTGTTAGTAGAAGTACACAGTAAGCAAGAATTAGCGAGAGCTTATCAACTTGCGCCAGATATTATTGGTGTAAACAACCGTGATTTAACACGTTTTGTGACGAATGTCGAACATACTAATGAAATACTAGAGAATAAAAAAGATGGTTATTACTATATTTCAGAAAGCGGCATTCATACACAAGAAGACGTCGAAAAAATTGTGGGTTCAGGTATAGATGGCATCTTAGTTGGTGAATCACTTATGAAGTGTGATGATTTATCCCAATTCTTACCAAGCTTACAGCTAAAAAAGGAGCAGTAAGATGTTCTTAAAATATTGCGGGTTTCAATCAGAAGACGATGTTACACGAGCCATAGAGAATGATATAGATGCGATAGGCTTTATCCATTATCCCAAAAGTAAACGTCATCAAAGTATAGAAGACATTGCACAATTAACAAAACTTGTACCAGAAAAGATTCATAAAGTAGTAGTGGTCGTTAATCCAACAAAGGAAATTGTTGCAAAACTTATAGAAGAAACAAATATTGATACGATTCAATTTCACGGACATGAAGATGTTGCACTATTACGATGGTGCAACTCACAATATCCTGGCATTCAAATATACAAAGCACTTCCAGCAAGTTCTGAACTAGTTGAAGCCATTGAAACTTATCGAAACGAAGTAGATTTATTTATTATCGATACACCTTCCATCCATTATGGCGGCACTGGTCAATCATTTGATTGGCAATTACTGAAACAACTCTCAGATGTTCCGTATTTAGTGGCAGGCGGTATGGATTTAGAGAAGATTCAACAATTCGAACAACTCGATATTCAAACAACAGGATTCGACATCGCAAGTGGCATTGAAGTAGAAGGTCGAAAAGATCCACAAGCAATGAAACAAATTTCAAATTATATTAAGGAGAGAGATAAAAATGACGAACGAAACAACACAACCCATTCAAACTGAAGTAGATGAACTTGGATTCTTTGGTAATTATGGCGGACGCTATGTCCCAGAAACATTAATGCCAGCGATTCAAGAATTAAGACAGGCTTATGATGAAGCTAAAAATGATCCCGAATTCCAACAAGAATTAGATTACTATTTAAAAGATTATGTAGGACGTGAAACACCTTTAACTTATGCGAAATCCTATACAGAAGAGTTAGGTGGCGCAAAAATTTATTTAAAACGCGAAGACTTAAACCATACAGGCGCACATAAAATTAATAATGCTTTAGGTCAAGCCTTACTAGCTAAACGTATGGGCAAACGTAAATTGGTTGCTGAAACAGGTGCAGGCCAACATGGTGTAGCCAGTGCAACCGTAGCAGCACTCTTTGATATGGAACTTGTGGTTTTCATGGGTGAAGAAGATATCCAACGTCAAGCATTGAACGTATTCAGAATGGAATTATTAGGTGCCAAAGTAGTGTCTGTGACAGATGGTCAAGGTACATTATCGGATGCGGTGAACAAGGCGTTACAATATTGGGTCAGCCACGTTGACGATACACACTATTTATTAGGTTCAGCATTAGGACCAGATCCGTTCCCAACAATGGTTCGTGATTTCCAAAGTGTCATCGGCAATGAAATTAAATCACAAATTTTAGAAAAAGAAGGTCGTTTACCTGACGCAGTAGTTGCATGTGTAGGCGGCGGTTCTAACTCAATTGGTACGTTCTATCCTTTTGTACAAGATAAAGACGTAAAATTGTATGGTGTAGAAGCTGCAGGTGAAGGTGAAGACACAGAAAAACATGCTTTAGCAATCGGTAAAGGCTCTGTTGGTGTCTTACATGGTACGAAAATGTATCTATTACAAGATGACAACGGTCAAATCGGTTTAGCACACTCTATTTCAGCGGGTCTAGATTATCCAGGTATTGGACCTGAGCATAGTTACTACCATGATATTGGTCGTGCGGAATACCCAAGTGCATCAGATGAAGAAGCGATGGAAGCTTTAATCAGATTTACGAAAGCAGAAGGCATTATTCCAGCAATTGAAAGTGCACATGCCTTAAGTTATGTAGAAAAATTAGCACCGACAATGGGCAAAGATGAAATTATTGTTGTTACTGTTTCAGGTCGAGGAGATAAAGACATGGATACAATTCGTAAATATACACAAGAACGAGGTGAAGGTCATGAGTAAACTATTTATTCCTTATATTATGGGTAACAAAAAATTTATTGATAATTTAAAAGTCTTACAAGAAGAAGGGGCAGATATTGTTGAAATCGGCCTACCATTTTCAGATCCTGTCGCAGATGGTCCAACAATTATGGATGCAGGCAGTAAGGCAATTAAAGAAGGTATGAGTGCACGCGTGATTTTAGATGAGCTTAAAGCACATAAAGATGAATTACAAGGGTCTAAATATGTCTTAATGACTTACTATAATGTAATTTTACATTATGGAGAAGCAGCATTTTTAGAAGACTGTGAGGCAGCAGGTGTATACGGTTTAATTATTCCGGATTTACCATTTGAACTTGCAGAACAACTCAAAGCACGTTTCCCTGATCGCAAAGTTAATATCATCTCATTAATTGCTATGACCGCTTCAAACGAACGTATTGAACACATCGCAGCACATGCTGAAGGATTCATCTATACTGTAACAATGAATGCGACAACTGGAGATAATGGAACGTTCCACCCAGAATTACAACAAAAAATTGCATTCATTCAAGAAAAAGCAAATGTACCTGTTGTAGCAGGATTCGGTATCAGAACACCAGAACAAGTCGCAGAAGTGACACGTTTCGCTGATGGTGCAGTCATTGGCAGTGAAATCGTCAAACGTTTCGCAAATGACGAAGAAGCAACAACAAGAGGTTACTTACAAAGTATTCGTAAAGCATTAGATGAAAATAAAACAACTGCACAATCATAAAATGTTTTTTTAAATCAGGGTCTGTCTCAGACTCTGATTTTCGCTTTATATATAGTGGTTTTGATAACGGTTTGACACGTGTGCGTGTTATGATAGATAAGCAAGGTTATTACACAAGGTACTTACTTAAAGGCGAACCAGAATAGTTGTAAGAAGTTGAATTCTTGCTTAACATACATAATAAAACAACAGAAATGAAAGGTTTCAATTTTAGTTTTCCTTTTGGGTATTGTATAATAATGAAGATTGAAAATTGATACCAATAAGAAATTAAAAGATAGAGAATACGAATTAGGAGTTATTGAAATTATGAAGTTTACCAATTTAACTACAGCTGAATTTGGAGATTTTACAGATAAAATGCCGTATAGCCATTTTACACAAATGGTAGGCAACTATGAGTTGAAAGTTGCAGAAGGTACAGAAACACATCTTGTCGGGGTGAAAGACAAAGATGACAATGTCATTGCAGCATGTTTACTTACAGCTGTGCCAGTAATGAAATTCTTTAAATATTTCTATTCAAACCGTGGGCCGGTCATTGATTATGATAATAAAGAATTAGTCCATTACTTCTTTAGAGAATTAAAGGCATATGTTAAACAATACAATGCATTATACTTAAGAGTAGATCCATATTTACCATATCAATACCGTAACCATGATGGTGAGATTACAGGAAATGCCGGTCATGATTGGATATTTGATAAAATGGAACAACTGGGTTATATCCATCAAGGCTTTACAACTGGCTTTGATCCGATTATTCAAATTCGTTTCCATTCTGTATTAGATTTAAAAGATAAAACACCACAAGATGTTTTAAAAGGTATGGATAGTCTACGTAAACGTAATACGAAAAAAGTAAAACGTAATGGTGTTAAAGTCCGCTTCTTAGGTGAAGATGAAATGCATATTTTTCGTAAATTTATGGAAGATACTGCAGAAGCGAAAGACTTTGATGATCGTGAAGACGACTTCTATTATCACAGACTAAAACACTATAAAAATCGTGTCTTAGTACCGATGGCTTACATTGATTTTGAAGAGTATATTAATGAATTGAACGCTGAACAAAAGAATTTAGAAAAAGAAATCAATAAAGCTGAGAAAGACTTGAATAAGAATCCTGAGAACCAAAAAGCTGCACGCAAAAAAGAAAACCTTGAACAACAATTAGAAGCACATCATCAAAAAGTTGCTGAAGCGCGAGACTTACAACAAAAACATGGTAATGAACTACCGATTTCAGCTGGATTCTTTATTATTAATCCATTTGAAGTTGTTTATTATGCAGGTGGTACTGCGAATGAATACCGTCACTTTGCGGGAAGTTATGCAGTGCAATGGGAAATGATCAACTATGCGATCAACCATGGTATCGATCGTTATAACTTCTATGGTATCAGCGGCCACTTTACTGAAGACGCTGAGGATGCAGGCGTTGTGAAGTTCAAAAAAGGATTTAACGCAGATGTAATTGAATATGTTGGAGACTTTATTGCACCGATTAATAAGCCGATGTATAAACTTTATACAACGCTTAAGAAAATCAAAGATAGATAAACATAAGGTAGAAGGGAAATAAAGAAATGAAATTTACAGAGTTGACAGTTAAAGAATATGACAATTTTGTGCAGAATCCATCGCTAGAAAGCCATTATTTTCAAACGAAAGAAAATATCGGCACAAGAGAAGCAGACGGTTTTGAAGTTGTATTATTAGGGATTAAAGACATCGACAACCGTGTGATTGCAGCAAGTTTATTCTCTAAAATTCCTACAATGGGAAGTTATGTTTATTATTCAAACCGTGGTCCGGTCATGGACTATAGCGATTTAGGTCTTGTAGAGTTTTATTTACGTGAGTTAGAGAAATACTTACGTCAGCATAATTGCTTATATGTGAAATTAGATCCATATTGGATTTACCAAATTTATGATAAAGACGTAAACCCATTCCCAAGTCGTGAACAAAATGATGCACTTGTGAACTTATTTAAATCACACGGTTATCATCACCATGGCTTCACAACAAAATACGACACTTCAAGCCAAGTGCGTTGGATGGGTGTCTTAGATCTTAAAGACGAAACACCAGCCTCTCTTAAAAAACAATTTGATAGCCAACGTAAACGTAATATCAATAAGTCAATTAATTATGGGGTAAAAGTTCGTTTCTTAGGTGAAGACGAACTAGATAAATTCTTCAAGTTATACCGTGAAACTGAAGAACGTGCTGGTTTCGTTTCAAAAACAGATGAGTACTTCAAAAACTTCATTGAGTACTATGGTGATAAAGTATTAATCCCATTAGCTTATATTGATTTAGATGAGTACATCACATCGCTACAAGAGTCTTTAAATGATAAAGAAGGCCGTCGTGATCAAATGATGGCGAAAGAAAATAAATCTGATAAACAATTGAAGAAAATCTCAGAGTTGGATAAACAAATTGAACATGACCAAAAAGAATTGCTGAAAGCGAGCGAATTGCGTCAAACAGATGGTTCAATTTTAGATTTAGCTGCAGGCGTTTATTTCGCAAATGCTTATGAAGTGAACTACTTCTCTGGTGGTTCTTCAGAGAAATATAATCAATACATGGGACCTTATATGATGCATTGGTTCATGATTAACTATTGCTTCGAACATGGTTATGATCGTTATAATTTCTATGGTTTATCAGGTGATTTCACTGAAGATAGTGAAGACTACGGTGTGTACCGCTTCAAACGCGGCTTCAATGTACAAATTGAAGAATTAATCGGAGATTTCTATAAACCAATTCAAAAAGTGAAATATTGGATTTTCAATACGTTGAATAACATCCGTCAAAAAGTAAAAAAATAAATGCTTTTATAAGAAGCAACCTAACATAATAAAAAACGTGCTTTCCTCATCAAATTTTGAAGAAAGCACGTTTTTTTGAATTAATTAGTGCGCAAATGCGTCAAAGACATAGTTTAAACCGATTAATAGGAAAGTGAAACCAACAAAGAAAGCGATTAAAAATGCACCTATTAATGGATTGAACAATAAAATGATACCTGCGATAATACCAATGATATTAACGAGTAATGAAAAAAAGTGATATACCTTATTTGTACGCTCTACTGGTGTCACAGTAAAGACACCTAATGCAGATGAAAAGATAAACCAAAATGCAAGCATATAAATAATTGCGACTTGACCTACATTAGTAAAAACAATAAATAAAATACCGAAAATAATATTAAGAATACCAAGTATCATTAACCAGCCGCTAGCAATACCTACAAAAGCTTTTGTTAAACGTCTGAAGAATAATTCAGCAATACCATTAAATATGAAGAAAATCCCGAATAACCAAGTGATGACTGTTAAGTTTTCGACAGGGAAGCTCACGCTTAAAATTCCAATCAATGCGAATAATAAACCGATGATTAAACTTGACCATCTAATGTGATTAGTAGACAATTTTAACACCTCTTTCATGAATTATATACATTAGTATATACCCTTTAACGAAAAATTACATGTTAAAAAATTCATAAATAGTTAAAATAAGATGATAATCAACAAAAGAAGTAAATTGTATAATTAAATGGTGTTTAAAGTGAAGTTAAATAGAATACTCCTTACTTAAAATGGTAAGAAGACATGCAAATATACATAGATGCACATAGAGAGAAGGGATAAATAAGCGATACTAGGGAGGTTAAGTGACTTAAAATAAACCTCAAAATATAAAAAAACGTTATATAAAGCAAGTCAATACACCAAGAACTATTAGGTTCATGCTGAGCATAGTTGTCATTAACCATTTGAACTGAGTATTTGAGCTTTTTTGGAAATCGTCAAACTTTGTATCAAGTTTAACAATTCTACCATCTAATGCATTAAATTTATCATCAATTTTTTGATCCAGCATGTTAAACCGTTTATCGATTTTAGCATCAAGTGATTAATGTATACAGTTATTTAGCGATAAATAGCTAAAAATTAAGAGGTTTAGTTGTTTGGAAAGCTAAATGACTGTAAAAGATAGAATTAAATATATTTATGTTATGTAAACTAATTAACGTTATTGTATTTAAAATCATTGCATATAAGGATTGACTGAGTATGTTTAGATATTGGTGTTTAAGCATTATAAATACTGTTATTAGAAAATTTGAATGCTGAGAGAGCTTCTGTATTGCATCGAGAATTAACATTACGGATAATCATACAGATGACGCTAAGTAGTTATAATTAAAATGGTATGATTAACGATGTTTAAACTGGATTGATTTAAGTAATGTCAAAGATGGATAATGTGAACGTAGATAAGGTATTTATTATAAAATAAGATGCTGAGAGACGCTCTGAGCTGCAATGAGAATTAGATATGATGGACAAATACCAATGGCGTTACATAATAGCAATTAGAAATGACTAAGCTGATTTATAATAATGAGATATGCGATTTGAACTTAGATTTGTAGTTTGAATAAATTAATATGAAGATCCACGGTAATTAAGATAAGTCAGTTCAGCTTAAAATGAATTATAGATTTGTTAGTTAATGACTGTATGCAGAAAATAACATAAGTTAGCAAAACTGAATATATGGTAAATATGACCATAAAAGCGAGGTAGCTGTATGTAACTATTCTTTTTGTTCTTTTAGTTTACATAATATATATTATAGGAAGTTATGTATTGAGCAGAAGAAGTGGTTTTACCTATACTCTATTGTGTATGTATTGATACTTTTGTTGTTATGTTTATGTTGCTTGGTCATGATTTGTAACTTGTGTTTGAGTCTTTGTTTGATTTAGTTTGAACTTCCTCAAATTCTAAACCAAAAAAGCTGTTTTTATGTATTTTAATTTAGGTAAATTCGTACATATAGCAAGTTATGGATTTAAGTATGTAAAAAGCTTTGATTAAGCATTGGTCATTAATTGAATCAGCTGATCTGTCTCTAGTTTACATAATCTAAGATATTACATAAATAGTATCCAGATACCTTTTTGTACCTGGATACTATATGAGTAATTTAATCTTCATTATAAGCAGCTATGAGTTCTTTAGTATATGAATGACGTGATTCATCAAATAATTTTTTTGTTTTGAAGTCATCTACAATTTGACCGTTTTGAATGACAATCATTCGTTCAACAATTTGATTTAACATTGCTATATCATGAGAAATAATGATCATTGTTGTTTGTTGTTGGTTATGGATGGCTTTAAGCTTTTCGACTAATTTTTGTTCAGCAACAACATCTAAACTTGATGTGATTTCATCGCAAATTAAAACATCAGGCTGCAACATAACCGTTCTTAATACATTAAATCGTTGTAATTGCCCCCCACTGACTTGATCTGGATAACGCGTTAAGAGTTGGCTATCTAAGTCTAATTGTGACATTAAAGGTAATACAACTTGGTCAAATGAGTGTTCAGCATTCGCATAGTATTTTAAAGGTTCTATTAATGATGCTTTAATCGTTAACTTTGGATTGAAACTCTGTGTCGCTTGTTGAAAAATTGGCAAGATACGAGGCGAATTAATATCTATTGTGCCTTGAACAGGCGTTAATTCACCTAGAATCAAGTTCATTAATGTCGTTTTACCAGAGCCTGATTCACCGATAATCCCTACTAATTCGCCCTTTTGAATATTGAGATTAATGTTATGAAGAATATCTGCTTTGTCATACGCAAAACTGAGATGTTTAATTTTAATCATGCGTATCTTCCTTTCGTATTAAGCGACTTCTCGCATTTAACAAGTGCTTTGTATATCCAGCAATATTACCTTCTTTAAATTGCGATATAGGTCCACTTTCAATGATGGTTCCATCTTTAATAACATTGATTTCATCCGCATATTGAATCACATGTGTTAAGTTATGTGTGATTAACAGTAAAGTTGTATTGTGAGCTTCAGCTAAGTGCTTAATCAGCTTCATAATACGTTGGCCATTTAATACATCTAAGGATGCGACAGGTTCATCCGCAATAATTAAATCAGGTTCTAACATTAAAACACTCGCAATATACAATCGTTCTAACTGTCCACCTGATAACATGAAACGATATTTAGATAAGATATTATTGCTGTCTAAATTCACCCAATTCAAGGCGCGTTCAATATGTTCTAATGCTTCTTGTTTAGAAACAGCATAATGCGTACGATATATGGCACTTAATTGTTTGCCAAGACGGGTGTGATTATTAAAACTATGCGCATAATCTTGTGAGATATACCCAATTTGTTTACCTAATAATGGTTTAATAGATTGAATGGGTTGGTTCTCAAAATAGAATTGATTATAAGATACTTTTAATTCTCTAGGCGTTTGACCGATTAATGCACTTGCGGTTAAGCTTTTGCCTGAACCACTTTCACCGATTAATACATTCACTTTACCTTCTATAATAGACAAGTTTAAATGCTGTATTAAGGGACGTTTCTGTTGATCGGTGATATTCAAATTATTCAATTGCATCAAGGTTTTAGTCATGAATATCCCTTCTTTCTGAGATACGGTCTCGCAATGCATCCCCTGCCAAATTAAAGAGCAAAATAGTAATGGAAATCAATGTTGCAGGTGCTAATAACATAATCGGATGTTCAGTAAAGAAATCTCTACCAGCCGCTAACATCGCACCCCATTCTGGTGAAGGTGGTTGTGCGCCTAACCCTAAGAATGAAAGTGATGAAATATATAGGATGATTTTACCAATATCTACAATCATCAAGACGATTAATGAAGGAAGCACTTGCGGTAATAAGTGTTTAAAGATAATTACATAGCCTGGCACATGGAAATAACGGGCTAGTTTAATATAATTTTTGTCCATCTCTGTATTTACAATCGTACGCGTTACTCTCGTATAAGTCATCCAGTTAATGATTGTAATGGCAATGACTAAATTCCAAATACTTGGTTTAAAGAAACTCGCAAATGCAATCATTAAGACAAAGTCAGGGATACCTAAACCAATATCAATGATTCTCATAATAATGGTGTCTAAGATACCTTTGCGATAACCCGCAATCAAACCTAGCGGTACACCTATTATTACGATTAAAGCAATTGTTAGCAGTGTAATCGCAAGTGTATAACGTGCACCTATCACGAGTCGCGCAAATAAATCTCTGCCATAATCATCAGTCCCAAGCCAGTGTTGTAGGCTTGGATTTTGTAATGCATCGTTTAAATGTACCGTTAATGCTTGGTTACTTGTTACTGTAAATTGAAGAAGAATGAGTAAAAGCAAATAGATAGCGAAAATATAAAAAATGATATTATGTTTCGTCAGTTTCATCATTGTTTCACTCGCCCTTCTCTTCTGCGTGACCATAAAGATTTAGGTTTCAAATGTTTATAGCGTTGTGTCGGGTCTAAGAATAAGATAATGATATCCGCAATCGCATTTCCAATTACCACAAAGGCGCCTATCATTAATACAGCGCCTTGAACGACAGGATAATCTCTCGAACGAATGCTTTCAACTAAGAAATAACCGATACCCGGTATATCGAATAAATTCTCGATTACAACAGTACTTCCGATTAAACCGCCAATAGACATACCGATAATAGAAATCACGGGTATCAAAGCAGGTTTGAAGATGTCTTTAAATAGAATATAACTTTCTGACATGCCACGTGCACGTGACGCTTTCACTTCCCTGCTTCGATATAAATCGATTAAAGTCGAACGCATTAAGCGAATGTGATACGCACTTAAACCGATACTTAACGCGATAATAGGCAAAATATAACCAGCAGGCGTATCAATACCAGCTGCTGGTAATAGCTCTAATTTTTGTGCTACGAAATAAATCAGTAACATTCCTAAAAAGAATGAAGGAATTGAAACAAAAGCTGAAGTTAACACACGAATGGTACGATCAATCCAAGTGTGATAATAAACAGCAGCTAACGTTCCAAGTGTTAAAGATAATAACAACGTAATCAATAATGTACCAAATGCGATAGTGAGTGTGGGTGGTGTGAAGAATAATAGTTCATTCAGTACTGGCTCCTGTGTTTGAATACTCGTGCCGAAGTCCAAACGTAAGATATGTGTAAACCACTCCCACCACTGCACAATTATCGGTTGATTTAATCCTAATTGTGCTCTGGCTTGTTCAATTTTGTCATGAGATACATTCGCAACATCTAAATGCAGCATTTTATTGACTGGATCACCAGGCGAAAGTTTCATCAATATAAATGTAATAGTAGAAAGGACAAATAATACTAAGATCATTTGTCCTATTCTAGAGAGTAAGTGTTTAATTATCATTTTCGTTTATCTACCTTTTCATCAATCAGGTAAATACCTTCTGGTGTCGTTTGAACATTTTCGACTTTTTGGTTCATCGCATTGATTTGGTCATTATAAAGGATATAACTATTTGGAATATCTTGCTTTGATACTTCTAATAATTCATTTGTTAAGTGATGACGCTCATTTTTATCTACAGTATGATTCAATTGTTCAATCAATTGATCTACTTTGTGATTATGATAAGCGCCCTTATTCACTGCACCATCTTTTTTATATGCCATATTAAAGAAGTAACCTGTATCTCCTCTAGGAATCGTACCGAAACTATACATAGAGGCATCCCAATCTTTTTTGTTTTTCAAGAAGCCTTCAATATCATCTACGTTTTGAATTTTAATTTGAATATGTGCTTTTTTCGCATCAGATTGAATGACTTGTAAGATTTTAGTCAGTTCAGGTCTGCCTGAATAAGATGAAACATTCAATTTTAATGGATGTTTCTCTGAATAGCCTGCTTTTTCCATTAGTGCTTTGGCTTTAGAGATATCTTGTTTCGGAATGGCTTTATCTTTAATAAAATCTAGTTTTGTATTGAACGGACCATTGGCTGGTGCTGCATAATGATCAGCGACTTTATCACTGATTTGTTGGCGATTAATCACAGCATCTAATGCTTCTCGCACGTCTTTAGTCATTTTAGGACTTGTGTGGTTGTAAAGTAATAGTGATGTTCTGAAACCTGAAGTATTTTCTAGTTTTGCTTTATCTGATTTTTTGACGCTGTTGATTTTATCTACAGGTACATTAGTAGTGACATCCGTACGGCCAGAGAGTACATGTTCTGTTCTTGAACTGCCATCTTCATTAAAGGTAACTTTCATAGATTTTAATTCTGGTTCACCATGCCAATAATCTTTATTTTGATTTAAATTGATTTGTTGTGTTCGTTTGAAATCTTTAATGGCATATGGGCCTGTGCCGACAGGTGTTTGTTTGATATCTGTTTTGGATTTTGTATCATAAATAGCGGTAAAAGGACTCGCAAGTTCGGAAATCAACTCTGGATACGCACCTTTAGTCTTAATCGTTACTTTTTGGCCTTCAGCTTTAATAGATTCAATAGGTAATGTTGCTTTCAGTAGGTCGCTTTTTTTCAAACCTTGCTCTAAGCTATCTTTGACAGCTTGTCCTGTTAAGGCATGTCCATTTTGGAATTTAATGCCGTCTTTTAAGGTGAAAGTTAATGTATCATCAGATGGTTGGTCGTATGATTTAACGAGGTGTGGTTTAATTTCACCTTTCGTTGTTGTTTTAAATAATGTTTCAGCCGCTCCAATTGTAACAGGAACATCTGTATCATACGGTGCAAGTGTTGTCGTTTTTAGAGGGAGTTCGACTTTTAATTGGTCATCAGCTGATGAGGAACCTCCGCTATTACTGCATCCAGCAAGTATGACTGCACCTGCAGCAAGTGATGTAAGTAATCGTTTCATGAAAGACATCTCAGTTAAAGTTATGTTATGTAAGTTTAAACATCATCTTTTGAGATGCTGTTCACTTCCTTTCTATCTATAGGCATTATTGTTTAATTATAATACGTAAATATTCATTTTAAAAGAAGAGTGCGTTGGCGCTATAGTATAAACAAAATAAAACAAGACTGCTTAGAAAACAGCCTTGTTTGTTATAAATATATTTATTTATTTCTGCGGAAACCATGTATGCGTGAACGTCTGCCTTCATGTTCATGCAGCTCTTTTTGAAGACGTTTTTCTAAACGGCGACGTCTGAAGTCGCGTGTGAAATACCAGACTAAGAAACTTTCAATTAAACTGATAATTGCCATAAACGCAGCATACCCTAATAATGGCTGATAGGTGATATCAAAAAAGTTTGGCAAGAAGAATGCAAGCACGCCTAGTACTACAAATGTTAATACTGCAGGTGCTACCCATTTACTTAAAGCGAGTCCGAAAAAGACAGTTACGATTAATACTGCTACAATCGTAATCCATAAATAATTCGGCATATCAAAAATCGTCATATACTTACTCCTCTCATTTCTATGAGAATTTAATCGTTTGCTTTATACATATTGTACAGTAAAGTGATTAAAACATGAAATAAATCAAAGCTTGTGCTAGATGCTTTCATGAATCGCTTGATGTATAATTTACTCATAACAATTATTAAGATTGCAGGAGGAATTCTATATGAGCCAAGGATTACCATTAAGAAAAGATATTCCTAAGCAAGAGAAATGGGACTTATCGGATTTATTTGAAAGTGATGAAGCATTTTATCAAACATTAGAAGAAGTATTAAGTGATACACTTGCGTTCAATAAGACGTTTGAAAATCATTTAGATTCAGTAGAACAAGTGAAAGCAGCATTACCTCGATTTGTAGATTTATTAGTTCAAATTGATCGTTTAGGTAATTACGCGGAAATGTATCACAGTGTAGATACTACTGATCCGAACCGTCAAAAATTGAGTGCTAAACTTAGTACATCATACGGAAAAATTGCGAGTCAACTTGCTTTTGTTGAGTCAGAAATTCTCGCATTATCTGATGCGCAAATCGACGAATTGATTGCTGATACACCTTATCCGCATTATTTAAAACAATTGAAACGTCGTAAACCACACCAATTGTCATTCGAGGTGGAAAAAACATTAGCAGCTTTATCACCGACATTTAGTGCGGCTTATGATATGTACGGTATCACTAAAATGTTGGATATTCATTTTGAGCCATTTGAAGTAGATGGTAAAACATATCCATTAGACTACCCTACTTTCGAAAATGAATATGAAGATAATCCTGATACAACATTCAGACGTAAAAGTTTTAAACATTTCAGTGAAGCTTTACGTAAATATCAACATACGACAGCTGCGATTTATAATACGCATGTACAACAAGAGAAAATTGAAGCGGATTTAAGAGGCTATGATTCAGTCATTGACTACTTGTTGGAAGAACAAGAAGTGACAAGAGAAATGTATGACCGTCAAATTGATGTCATTATGAGTGAATTAGCACCTGTCATGCAACGATATGCGAAATTACTTCAAAAAGTACATGGTTTTGACCATATGAAATTTGAAGACTTGAAAGTCTCTATTGATCCATCATACGATCCAGAAATCTCAATTGAAGATTCTAAAAACTATATCTATAATGCATTAGGTATTTTAGGCGATGACTACTTGAACATGGTACAAGCTGCTTATGATGATCGTTGGATTGATTTTGCGCAAAATAAAGGTAAAGAAACAGGTGCTTATTGTGCAAGTCCATATGCTTCTCATAGCTATGTCTTTATCTCATGGACTGGTAAAATGAATGAAGCCTTTGTATTAGCACACGAATTAGGACATGCAGGTCATTTCAATCTTGCACAAAGTCATCAAAACTTCTTAGAATCAGAAGCGTCTATGTACTTTGTAGAAGCACCATCTACTACCAATGAAATGTTAATGTCGAACTATCTCTTTGAAAGTAGTAATGACCCTAAATTTAAACGTTGGGTAATCGGTTCTATTATTTCAAGAACATACTATCACAATATGGTGACGCACTTATTAGAAGCAACGTATCAAAGAGAAGTTTATCGCTTAGTAGATGCAGGTGAAACATTAACAGCCTCTACACTTAATGATATTACACGCAAAGTTTATCAAGACTTCTTTGGTGATGCAGTTGAAATTTCTGAAGGAGCAGAGTTGACTTGGATGCGTCAACCACACTACTATATGGGACTCTATTCTTATACGTATTCTGCTGGTTTAACAATAGGTACAGTGATGTCACAACGTATTAAAAACGAAGGACAACCTGCAGTAGAAGATTGGTTGAATACCTTGAAAGCTGGCGGCAGTTTATCACCTGTAGACTTAGCAAAAACAGCAGGTATTGATATTACAACAGATGCCCCACTGCGTGAGACAATCAGTTATATCAGCAGTCTTGTAGATGAACTTGAAGAATTAACAGAAGAAATTAACCAACAATCATAAGAAAAGTTCATATCAAGCATTATATATTGTTTAGATACACAAATAAAACAGGGAGAACGCTCGCATTGAGTGTTCTCCCTGTTTTTATATTTTTAGACCATTGATTCGTAAGCTTCGCCAGTAATATAGTAGTAAATATTTTCAGCGATATTTGCGATATGGTCTCCCATACGTTCTAAATGTCTTGCGGCTAAATGGGCTTGCCCTGCCACAAATGGATCATTATCGATTAAATAAGTTGTATTTACGATGTCTTTATATAAATCGTCAATATCTTTATCTCGTTCGATAATTTCAAGAATTAAAGTTACGTCTTTATTTTTAAATGCTGTATCTAAATCTTTCAGCATAAGCAACCCTAAATCACCCATTGTTTTTAAACGCGTTAAAATGTAATGATCAGTGATTTTTACACGTTTACGGATTTTCGCAATGCTTGCGGCATTATCACCGATTCGTTCAAATTCTGATGCGATTTTTAATGCAGCAATCATCATACGTAAATCTGTCGCAATCGGTTGTTGTTTTGTGATTAACATCACAACTTTTTCATTGATTTCATCTTCTAATTGGTTAATATCCAAATCACCTTTAATGATTTGGCGAGCGAAATTTCGATCTTCTTTATTTAAAGATTGAACCGCTTTTTCGATACTGAAGTAGACTTTAATTCCCAAAGCACGTAAATCTTTGATTAAGTCTTTTAGTTGCTCTTCATAATGCTGACGGATAACAGTCATTAACCGAAACGTCCTGAAATGTAGTCTTCTGTTTGTTTGTCAGAAGGATTAGAGAAGAGCTTATCAGTATCATCGTACTCGTTTACGTAACCATTTAAGAAGAATGCTGTTTTGTCTGAAATACGTGCTGCCTGTTGCATGTTATGCGTTACCATGATGATAGAATATTTTTGTTTTAATTCTTGAACCAATTCTTCAACTTTTAATGTTGAAATCGGGTCAAGTGCTGATGTAGGTTCATCCATTAAGATTACATCAGGTTCGATTGCTAAACATCTAGCGATACATACACGCTGTTGCTGTCCACCTGATAAACCATATGCGTTTTGGTTTAATCTGTCTTTTAATTCATCCCAGATTGCTGCGCCGCGTAATGATTTTTCAACGATTTCATCTAAGACTTTCTTGTCTTTGATGCCGTGGATTTTTGGACCATATGTGATGTTATCATAAATTGATTTCGGGAATGGGTTCGGTTGTTGGAACACCATACCTACGTTTGTACGTAATTTTTCAACAGATTGTTTATTGCTGAAAATATCGTTGCCGCGGTAAAGAATTTTACCTGCTGTTTTAACACTTGGTACAAGTTCTACCATTCTGTTTAATGTTTTGATATACGTTGATTTACCGCAACCTGAAGGTCCGATAATCGCTGTGACATTGTTTTCTAAAATATCTAAGTTAATATTTTTTAATGCGTGGTTTTCACCGTACCATAAGTCTAAATTTTGAGTTGAGTAAACAATTTCTTTGTTTGTATCTGTTTCAATTTTAGACGATTCATTAGAGTATGATTCTACTTTAATTGTACGTTCTGACGCGTGGCTTTGTAACTCTTCATTTAGCTTTGCCTTGTCTTGTCCTTGTTTTCTGTCTTGAACTTTTTCCATTCTGTCAAAACTCCTTTGATCAATTATTATTCGTGAGCTTCAATTTATCAATTAGTATTTTTTACTGAATTTATTTCTTAAGAATATCGCTAAACCATTCATCGCTAGTAACAATACAAG
The DNA here is from genome assembly GCF_025561465.1 of Staphylococcus simulans. Classification (NCBI taxonomy): domain Bacteria; kingdom Bacillati; phylum Bacillota; class Bacilli; order Caryophanales; family Staphylococcaceae; genus Staphylococcus; species Staphylococcus simulans. Next base: position 1,519,069 of record NZ_CP095100.1, on the reverse strand, counting down.
TAAAACGATGATGCCGGCTGATGCGACATGTTGGAATGCTTCTTGCGGCATTTTTGCCCAGTTGTAAATTTGAATCGGCATTGCTTGGAACATATCGAAGATACCAGTTGGTAAGCGTAATAAGATTGTTGGGATACCGATTAAGATTAATGGTGCTGTTTCACCTAATGCACGTGATAACGATAAGATGAATCCTGTTAAGATACCAGGTAATGCAGCTGGTAAAACAATTTTGTAAATTGTTTGCCATTTGTTGCCGCCTAATCCATAACTTGCTTCTCGTACTGATTTAGGTACAGCACGAATTGCTTCTTGGCTTGATACAATGATTACTGGCAAAATCAGTAATGACATTGTTAAAGCGGCTGCAATGACTGATTTACCTAGTGATAAAGATTCAATTCCCATACCACGAACGAAAATCGTAAGTCCTAATAAACCGAATACAACTGAAGGTACACCAGCTAAGTTTGAAATACTGATTTTAACGAAACTTGTGAATGCATTATCTTTCGCATATTCTTCAAGATAAATCGCTGTACCTACACCTAAAATAATTGAGATAGGAATGATTGTAATCATTAACCATAATGTACCAACTAATGCACCTTTAATCCCTGCCATTGAAGGCATTGAAGATGAGAAGTTCGTAAAGAATGATGGTTTTAAATAAGGAACCCCTTTGATTAATGTATCGATTAATAATGCTGCTAGCACAATAAGTCCGATTAAAGTACAAGCGAAGAATACCCACTTCAACACTTTGTTTTTAGTTAAACGAGATGATAATTTCTTTTCAACTTGTTGTTGGTTAACCAGCGCTCTGCTGCTGCCACTTTGGTTTGTAGTTGTTGTAGTCGCCATCTTAATACTCCTCTCTGAAACGTTTTGCAATCCATTGAGAGATTAAATTCATTACAAGTGTGAAAAGGAAAAGCGTAAATCCTACAGCGTAAATACTGTAATACGTATCAGATCCGAATGTTGCATCACCTGTTGCAACTTGTACGATATAACCTGTCATAGTCTGAATTGAACCAGTTAAATTAAATGTTGCATCTGGTGTACTACCTGCTGCTAAAGATACAATCATTGTTTCACCGATGGCTCTTGAGATTGCTAAAACAATTGAAGCGACAATCCCTGAAATGGCTGCGGGTAAAACAACTTTTGTCGCAACTTCAAATTTTGTTGCGCCTAATCCTAATGCACCTTCACGAATTTTGTTCGGTACTGATGCCATCGCATCTTCACTTAAACTTGTGATTAATGGGATGATCATAACCCCTACGACTAAACCTGGTGAAATTGAGTTGAAGCTTCCTAATTCAGGGAAGATACTACGTAACATTGGTGTTACGAATGTTAATGCGAAGAAACCAAACACAATTGTTGGGATCCCTGCTAAAATTTCAAGTACAGGTTTAATAATTTTACGCATTCTGTCTGATGCATATTCGCTCAAATAAATCGCTGCGCCTAATCCGATAGGTACCGCAAAGAGTGTCGCAATGACAGTAACTTTCAACGTACCAAATATTAATGCCCAAATACCGTATTTCGGGTCGCTAGAGAATGGGTTCCACTCTCTTGTAAACAAGAATTCTACGATAGATACACGTGTGAAGAATGTAATAGTTTCTGTTAATAGAGTAAATAAGATACCAATTGTTGTAAGAATCGATATCACTGCGATAACCGCTAAAACAATAGGAACAAGTTTGTCACTGACACCTTTTTTGTTTCTTTGGTTATGAGCAATCATTTCTCTAACGTTGTGTTGAGATTTCATAATTCCCTTCTTCCTTCCCTTGGAAAAATAATAAGTGTTAAACAGTTTGATTGTGTGAATAAGTCTTAAAACAAGCGCACCCGAGACACAGCTCGGGTGGACAAGTGCTTATGAGATGCGAAACTTAAGTTGAAAGTTTCACTGCTAATGGAAGTTTAACTTGAGTACTGCTGTGATTATTTAGTTGAATCTTCTAGTTTTTTAAGTTGATCTTTGTAGTCTTTTTCAGGTAATGCTACATAGCCAGCTTTTTCTGCTGATTTACCTTTATCTTCTAAGATAAATTTGATGAATGTGTTAAGACCTTTATTGTCTTTAAGTTTTTTGTCGTTAGTGTATACATATAAGTCACGGCTTAATGCGTAAGAACCATCTTGGATAGATTTCTTAGTTGGTTCGATTGCTTTACCGTCTTTACCTTTGATTTTAACTTCTTTTAATGAATCTTTGTTTTGCTCGTAGAAGTTGTAACCAAAGTAACCTACACCGTTTTTGTTATTTTTAACTGATTGTACGATAACGTTTGTATCTGCGTTTTTCTCAGCTTTGATATCTTCTTTGTTCATAACTTCTTCACTGAAGAAATCGTAAGTACCATGTGATTGGTCTGGTGAGAATGCTTTGATTTCTTTAGCTGGGAATTTAGGGTTAACATCTTTCCAAGTTTTAGCTTGACCAGAGTAGATTTTTTTCAACTCATCAACTGTTAACTCTTTAACGAAATCGTTATCTTTGTTGACTGCGATTGTTACACCGTCTTTAGCGATCTTCCATTCAGAGTATTTGATGCCTTTTTCTTCTAATTTCTTTTTCTCTTCATCTTTGATTGGACGTGAAGCGTTTGAGAAATCAGTTTCGTTATTGATGAATTTTTCAAAACCGCCACCTGTACCAGAAGTACCTGATGAAACCGTAACGTTCGGATATTTTTGAGCAAATTTCTCATTTAAAATTTCAATAATTGGTCCTACAGTTGAAGAACCGTCACCTTTAACTTCGCCTTTGACTTCTTTATCCTTGCTATCTCCGCTGTCGCTGCTACCGCCGCCGCTGTTTCCACATGCGCCTAATAATAATGAAGCACCAATTACTGTAGTTCCTAAAACTTGCCATTTTTTCATGATAAGAAATCCTCCTAAAATAAACATTTGAGCGTTATGATTTTTTTGTTTGCTCAAGCTGTATGTAATTACTTTCAACACCTATATTACAGACGGATTGTTAATTACAAATAGAGGAATTGTAAATATACAGTGAATGAGAAATCAGATTAAATTTACAATCTTTACAAAGTTTACAAATGCATAATAAACCGCGTCATATCAACGTTTTAATATTTCGTTAATATGCCCTTCATAATTGCTCAATGGAAATTAGATTGAAAATTTCTGTAAAAAAATTTGAAAAAAGGAGAAATAAATTGCGTGGCTTTGATTTTGAATGTAAAAATCGCTCTTTTAGGTGCTTATTTTACAGTGAGATTACAAAAAATAGAAAAAACTAGGATGCAGTGCACCCTAGTTTCAATGTTTTTCATATTATTAAGATTGGTTTTCTGATTCAGCAATCGCTTCCCCTTTTTTGGTTAAGCTGATTTTGCCTGTTTCAATGTTAATGATTTTCTTCTTATATAAATGACCGATTGCACGTTTGAATGACCCTTTACTCATATTGAACACTTCTTTGATTGCTTCTGGACTTGATTTATCCCAAAACGGCAGTTCTCCATCATATTCTACAAGTAAATCAAAAATCACTTGGCCATCATCATCAAGACGTTCATGAGCCAATGGTAAGAATGAACCATTCAACTCGCCTTTTTCATTATGACCAATAATTCTCACATTGACTGCTTCCCCTAGTCTAGGTTCTGATTTTCTTTCGCTTTCATGTACAAAGATTTTATAACCATCTTTAGATAGTAAGAAACTTCCAATCTTTAATACACGATAGGCACGTGCTTCGATAATATTGTTTTGAAGTGAATCATCATGTACAGGTGTGTACATTTGACTGACGATCGTTTCTGAAGCGAGACGCGCAAACATTTGTCTCTCACTATCGATTCTTAATGTCGCAAGCACTTCATCGCCGTTTTGCGGCCATAATGATTTAACTTTTGGTAAATCTTCCCATGGGATTAAAACTTCACGAGGAAGTCCTGCATCTACTTTCGCACCATCGCGATCTGTTTTTAGTACTTTAACATAGTCATATTTGGTTGTTGTGATGTCTGGCATGTTTTGAGTCGCAAATAATTCGCCAGAACGGTTTGGGTAAATAAAGAAACTATATTCTTCACCTATTTCCAGGTCATCCTCTTCATTTACTTCTGATTGATTGAGTTTCACTTCTTCGCCATTTGGGCCTGCTAATTGGTATGTTGAACCATTCAAACCGACTACTTTGAGAAATTCAATTGTACCGATAATATCGTTATCTTTTAAAGCCATAATAACTCCTTCCACTTTCTGTATTAGGCATATTATAACACGGTTAACATTTTTATAGACAGAACTTCTATTGATTCTTTCTATAATATAGATGAATTATGTTTGTTTAACCGCCATATATCGAAAGAAACGTATTTGTGTGGTATAATTCATGCGTTAGAAATATCAATTAATGGAGGAAATTCATGTTACAAGTTACTGATGTAAGTTTGCGATTTGGCGATCGTAAATTGTTTGAAGATGTAAATATCAAATTTACAGAAGGTAATTGCTATGGTTTGATTGGCGCAAACGGTGCAGGTAAATCTACTTTCTTAAAAATACTTTCTGGTGAATTAGATTCACAAACAGGTCATGTTTCAATGGATAAAAACGAAAGACTTGCGATTTTAAAACAGGATCACTTTGCTTATGAAGACGAGCGCGTATTAGATGTTGTGATTCAAGGTCACGAGCGTTTATATGAAGTGATGAAAGAAAAAGACGAAATCTATATGAAACCAGACTTCAGTGATGAAGATGGTATTCGTGCTGCAGAATTAGAAGGCGAATTCGCAGAAATGAATGGTTGGAATGCTGAAGCAGATGCAGCAACATTATTATCAGGTCTAGGCATCCCTGCTGATTTACATGATAAAAAGATGTCTGAATTAGAAAACAACCAAAAAGTAAAAGTATTATTAGCTCAAAGTTTATTCGGTGAACCTGATGTTCTTTTACTTGATGAGCCTACCAACGGTTTAGATATCCCTGCAATCAGCTGGTTAGAAGATTTCTTAATTAACTTTGAAAATACAGTTATTGTAGTTTCCCATGACCGTCACTTCTTAAATAACGTATGTACACATATTGCTGATTTAGACTTCGGTAAAATCAAAGTGTATGTCGGAAACTATGACTTCTGGTATCAATCAAGTCAACTTGCTCAAAAAATGGCGCAAGAACAAAACAAGAAAAAAGAAGAAAAAATTAAAGAATTACAAGACTTCATTGCACGTTTCTCTGCGAACGCTTCTAAATCTAAACAAGCAACAAGCCGTAAGAAACAATTAGAAAAAATCGAGTTAGATGATATTCAACCATCATCTCGTCGTTATCCTTTCGTGAAGTTTTCACCAGAACGTGAAATCGGTAATGACTTATTATTTGTAGAAAACGTATCAAAAACAATTGACGGTGAAAAAGTCTTAGATAACATTTCATTTACAATGTTCCCTAACGATAAAGCTGTACTTGTTGGAGATAGCGAAATTGCGAAAACAACATTACTTAAAATTTTAGCTGGAGAAATGGAACCAGATGAAGGTACAGTTAAATGGGGTGTGACAACTTCACGTACGTACTTCCCTAAAGATAACTCAGAATTCTTCGATGGTGTGAATATGACATTAGTCGACTGGTTAAGACAATATGCACCTGAAGATGAACAAACTGAGACATTCTTACGTGGTTTCCTAGGTCGTATGTTATTCAGCGGTGAGGAAGTGAAGAAGAAAGCAAGTGTCCTTTCAGGTGGAGAGAAAGTACGTTGCATGTTAAGTAAAATGATGCTTTCAAGTGCGAATGTTCTCTTAATGGATGAACCAACAAACCACTTAGACTTAGAAAGTATTACTGCAGTCAACGATGGATTGAAATCATTCAAAGGTTCAATCATCTTCACATCACATGACTTTGAGTTTATTAACACAATCGCAAACCGTGTGATCGACTTAAACCCACAAGGTGCCCTTTCTAAAGAAATCAGTTACGAAGAGTACCTAAAAGAAACTGGTGTATTAAGCTAGAAATTATGCAGAGGTTAGGTGAAAAATCCTAACCTCTTTTTCTATGTTTAATCCCTACAGTTCCGTCTATATAGAGTATATAGCTAAAAAATTGATAATAGACGATGAAAAAAACAAAGTATAAATTACACTTAATTAGTAAATACTTTCGGAATTTAGGCTTTTTTCAGTAAATTTCCAAAAATCATATATTTCTGGTTTACATCTCAATGGTAACTATGTATAATGTGATACATACTAATTAATTGAATAGTTTTTTTGATGAGGCGCATCAATCATAAGTACTTGCCACGCCTACTGTCTGTTGCAGTTGGTAAGGAAAGGGTGAGATGCCGAAATAATCATAAATGCAGAGTTATGATTGTTGGACTTTCAGGTTAAGAGCTAAGGGTCTGTCATTATTATCAAATAATGGAGTGCATCACTTGTATATAAATTTACGAGCAAGTTCGCATTCCGGACTTGCTCTTTTTATATATGTGATTCTCCCCTACTATCGAGGAGGATATGTAAAGCAATGAAGAGAAGTGTTTTAAAATTCGGCGGTTCGTCTGTCAGCGATTTTACGAAAATTAGGAATATTGCTGAAATGCTGAAAAATAGAATTGAAAATGACGAACAACTTATTGTCGTGGTCAGTGCAATGGGAAAAACAACTGACCAATTAATGGAAAATGTAGCTGCGCTGACCAGCGAACCAAAACAACAAGAGCTTGCCCTCTTATTAACAACTGGTGAACAGCAAACTGTTTCCTACTTGTCTATGGTGCTAAACGATATAGGCGTTCAAGCAAGAGCCATGACAGGATATCAAGCCGGAATTAAAACAGTTGGACATCATCTCAAAAGCAGGATTGCAGAAATCAACCCTGATACTTTTGATAAAGCATTTGAAACGCATGATGTACTTGTTGTAGCCGGGTTCCAAGGTATCAATGATGAACTTGAATTGACTACGCTTGGCCGAGGTGGTTCGGATACGACAGCAGTTGCATTAGCAGCAGCCAATCAAACACCATGTGAAATTTATACAGACGTTGACGGTGTCTATGCGACTGACCCTCGTATTTATAAAGATGCCAAACGTTTAAGTGTAGTTTCTTACGAAGAAATGATGGAAATGAGCGCACTGGGTGCTGGGGTTTTAGAAACACGCAGTGTCGAACTCGCAAATAACTATAACATTCCATTGTATTTAGGAAGAACGTTATCAAATGTGGAAGGAACGTGGATTATGTCACAAACAGAAATACTAGAGAAAAAAGCAGTAACGGGCGTAGCTTTAGATAGCAAAATGATGCATGTCACTATCAGCTATCCCCTATCTGATAATAAACTCTTAACAGATTTATTTACTTTACTTGAAGAAGGACAAGTCAATGTTGATATGATTTCTCAAATCGTCAACCTTGAAGGGTTACAGCTCTCATTTACAATTAAAGATACTGATTTGACACAAATCAAAGGTATTTTTAACAAATTGTCAGAAAGTTATCAAGCTTTAGATTATAATTTAAATGATGCCTACGCAAAGATTTCCTTGATTGGATCAGGTATGAGAGATATGTCAGGTGTCGCATCGAAAGCTTTCATCAGTTTAATTAATGCAGGTATTCCGTTCTATCAAACAACGACATCTGAAATCAGTATCTCTTATGTTATCGATGCTGATAACGGAGAACGTGCAGTCAAACAACTTTATGAAACATTTGATATTTAAAAGTTGGAAAGCAGCAAGAATCAGAAACTCAAGAAAGAATTAACGACTTTCTTAAATAATAATATGGAGTGAATTGAATATGACAAAATTAGCAATCGCAGGTGCAACAGGTTTAGTAGGAAGCAAAATGTTAGAGACAATCGATCGTAAAAATATTCCATTTGATGAGCTTGTATTATTTTCTTCAGCAAGATCAGCAGGAAAAGAAATCGAGTTTCAAGGTAAAACATATACAGTTCAAGAACTAACAGAAGACGCTGCAAGCGAACATTTTGATTATGTATTGATGAGTGCTGGGGGCGCTACAAGTGAACACTTCTCACCTATTTTTGAAGAAGCGGGAGCCATTGTTATCGACAACTCAAGTCAATGGAGAATGCACGATGATATCGATTTAGTCGTACCAGAAGTCAATGAACCTAAATTTACAAGAGGTATCATCGCAAACCCTAACTGTTCAACAATCCAATCAGTGGTACCTTTAAAACCATTACAAGATAAATATGGTTTAAAACGTGTTGCTTATACAACATATCAAGCAGTATCAGGTTCAGGTTACGCTGGCCGTGAAGATTTATTAAATGGAGAAAAAGGAGAAGAACCAAAAACTTATCCTCATCCTATTTATAACAACGTGTTACCTCACATTGATGTCTTCTTAGAAAATGGTTATACAAAAGAAGAACAAAAAATGATTGATGAGACACGTAAAATCTTAAACTTACCAGACTTAAAAGTAACAGCAACTTGTGTGCGTGTACCTGTACAAGACAGCCACAGTGTTGAAATGGACGTTACTTTAGATAAACCAGCGACAGTAAAAGAAATTCAAGAACTATTTGAAAACGATGATCGTGTTGTCTTAGTAGACAATCCAGAAAATAATGAATATCCATTGGCTGTTTATTCTACTGGTAAAGATGAAGTCTTTGTCGGTCGTATCCGTAAAGACGATTCATTAGATAATACATTCCATATTTGGGTAACATCAGATAACTTACTTAAAGGCGCAGCATTGAATACAGTCCAAATTTTAGAACAAGTTTTATCAATGAAAGGAGTTTCTTAATATGAGTCGTTTATTTGAAGGAGTTGGGGTAGCTCTTACGACCCCATTCACAAATAATGAAGTCGATTATCAAGCATTAGAGAAACATGTTAATTATTTATTAGACAATAATATTCAAGCGATTATTGTAAATGGTACAACTGCAGAGAACCCTACTTTAACTGAAGATGAAAAAGAAAAAGTATTAGAAGCAGTTATTAAACAAGTGAATGGCAGAGCAACTGTTATTGCTGGTACAGGTACAAACTCAACTAAAAAATCTTTAGATGCTTCATTACGTGCTAAAGAATTAGGTGCAGATGCAATTATGCTGATTACACCTTACTACAATAAAACAAGCCAACGTGGTTTAATCGCCCACTTCACTACAGTGGCAGATGCAGTAGAACTACCTGTTGTTTTATATGATGTACCATCAAGAACAAATATGAGAATTGATGTAGAAACAATGGTTGAGTTAGCGAAAAATCCTTATATTGTAGCATTGAAAGATGCGACTAATGATTTTGAACATCACCGTGCGTTAAAAGAACGCTTAGACTTATCTGAGTTCTCATTATATAGCGGTAACGATGACAATGTTGTACGTTATTACGCTGAAGGCGGCCATGGTGTAATTTCAGTTGTCGCAAACGCGATTCCTGGTGATTTCCAAGCACTTTATGAAAAAGCAAAACGTGGCGAATCTATTGATAAAGATTTCGAACCAATTAACCGTTTGTTAAATGCGTTATCAGTAGATGTTAACCCTATCCCAATCAAAGCACTTACTGCTGTTGAAGGATTCGGTAACTACGAAGTACGTTTACCGTTAGTGACTTTAGAAGAATCAGACCGTAAACAACTTGAAGAAGCATATGCCAAATATAAAGCAGGTGAACTTTAATGAAAATTTTGTTAATCGGATATGGTGCAATGAACAAACGTGTGGCACGTTTGGCTGAAGAGCAAGGACATGAAATTGTAGGTGTTATCGTTCCAGATCCTGAAAATGACTATCCCTACCCTACTTATTCACAAATCAGTGAAGCAAAAGATGCTGAAGTAGCGATTGATTTCTCTAATCCGGAATTATTATTACCGTTATTAGACCAAGATTTCAAATTACCAGTTGTTGTAGCTACAACGGGTGAAAAAGAAAAAATTCAAGAAAAACTACAAGCATTAAGTAAAGACATGCCAGTCTTCTTTAGTGCAAATATGAGTTATGGTATCCATGTCATGACAAAATTATTAGAAGTTGCCGTACCACTTTTACAAGGTTACGATATCGAATTAATCGAAGCACATCATAATAAAAAAGTAGATGCACCAAGTGGTACATTGATTAAATTGTTAGATGTTATCAAAGATATTAAAGAAGTAAATCCTGTCTATGATCGCTCACAAACAACTGAACGTAGAAAACCTGAAGATATCGGAATTAGTGCTGTTCGTGGCGGTACAATTGTTGGTGAACATGAAGTATTGTTTGCTGGTGTCGATGAAACGATTGAATTAACACATCGTGCACAATCAAAAGATATCTTTGCGAACGGTGCAATTACAGCCGCTGAGCGATTGGTTTCTAAACCAAATGGGTATTATACATTTGATAATTTAAATAATTAATTAAACAAAGGAGAGGTTTTTACCATGGCAAAAGATTTAACAGCTGAGGAGATTATTCAATATATTAGTGATGCGAAAAAATCAACACCACTAAAAGTTTATATTAACGGAGCGTTCAAAAACGTAGAATTCCCTGAATCATTTAAAGTATTCGGCGGAGAAGATTCTAAAGTGATTTTCTGTGAAGCAGATGACTGGGATAAATTCTATGACGAATATCAAAACTACATTGAAGATGTAGAAATTGAAATGGATCGTCGCAACTCTGCGATTCCACTAAAAGATTTACGTCATACAAACGCGCGTATTGAACCAGGTTCATTCATTCGTGAACAAGCGATTATCGAAGATGGTGCAGTTGTGATGATGGGCGCAACAATCAACATCGGTGCGGTAGTCGGCGAAGGTACGATGATCGACATGGGTGCGACATTAGGTGGTCGTGCAACAACAGGTAAAAATGTACATGTCGGTGCAGGTGCTGTATTAGCAGGTGTTATCGAACCACCAAGTGCTTCCCCTGTTGTAATTGAAGATGATGTATTAATCGGTGCCAATGCAGTTATCTTAGAAGGCGTTCGTGTTGGTAAAGGCGCAATTGTTGCTGCAGGTGCAATTGTGACACAAGACGTTCCAGCCGGTACTGTAGTTGCAGGTACACCAGCGAAAGTAATCAAACAAACTTCTGAAGTTGAAGATTCTAAACGCGAAATCGTATCTGCTTTACGTAAATTAAATGACTAATCAAAAACCAGACGTTAACAACTATTAAATAAATCAAAAAAGGCGTATCGTGTGCGTTTTGCAGAGCCTCACATACGCCTTTTATACATATTATTAAGTAAGACAAAAGGAAGGATATTATGACACAAACTGAATTAGAATTTGTAACACAACATCGTCGCCATTTACATCAAAACCCAGAACTAAGTTTGGAAGAATACGAAACAACGAATCATATCATCGCTTTTTTAGAATCTATCGGCGTACCTTATGAACGTCCTTTAGAAACAGGTGTCGTTGCACACTTAAAAGGTAACGGTAATCATACAATTGCGTTTAGAGCCGATATTGATGCTTTACCGATTGATGAAGAAAATGACATCGACTTTAAAAGTTCAAAAGCAAATGTGATGCATGCGTGTGGACATGATGGCCATACAACTGCCCTACTCTTATTTGTCAGACGATGCAAAGCTTTATTTGACAAAGGCGAATTACCGCAAAATGTAGTGTTTATTTTTCAACCTGCTGAAGAAACAGGCGCAGGTGCTAACCGTTTGATCAAAGCTGGTGCATTTGATCATCATCCAATCGAAGCGGTTTTTGGTATCCATGTTATGCCGTTTAATGATGAAGGCACTGTAACAATTATGAATGAAGAAATTACTGCGAGCGCTACAGAATATCGCTTCTTCTTAAAAGGACAATCTAGCCACGTTGCGAATAAAGAACAAGGACGCTCATGTGGTGAAGGTTTAATCCATGTATTAAACCAAGTGAGTCAAATTCAACAATATCATTTGAATGGTTTACAAAGAAATATAGTTCATATTGGTCGTTTTAATGCTGGTGAAGCGATTAACACAGTCCCTAGTCAAGGTTACTTAGAAGGTACAATTCGTACGTATGACACAAACGATCTACAAGCAGTAAAAGACCAAATGTCTAAAATTGCACAAAGTGTACAATTATTATTTGGTGTTAATTGCGAAGTGAAGTTTGAAGAAGGTTACCCACCTACTTTTAATGACCCTACTTTACATGATGGTGTCGTTAAAGCTTTAAAAGATGCGGACTTTAATGTAGTAGAATTAGAAAAACCTTATTTATTCGGTGAAGATTTCAGTTTCTATAGCCAAATTGCGCCAAGTTACTTTGCTTTTGTCGGTATTCGTAATGAAGCAAATGACTGGGTACATGGTTTGCATACACCGAAACTTAACTTCGACGAAGCACAATTAATCCGTATTGCGGATTATTATGAAAATCTATTATTCCAATATGGCAAGGAGGTTTCTTCATGACAGCAATTTGGTCGGTAAACCGTCAACAATTTATAGATAATGCGAAAAAAGTACGTCATAACCAAAATTTAATGGCCGTTGTGAAGAACAATGCTTATAACTATGGGTTAGAATTTTCTGTAGAAGCCTTTTTAGAAGCTGGCATTGATACATTCAGCACAACTTCACTTGCTGAAGCTATTCGTGTCAGAAAAATTGCGCCAAATGCGACGATTTTTTTAATGAACGCTGTTTATGATTTTGATGCGGTAAGAGATAATCATATTCACATGACCCTGCCCTCTTTAACTTATTACTATCAATATAAAGAAGAGTTACAAGGTATCCATGTTCACTTAGAATTTGAGAACTTACTTCATCGTTCTGGGCTTAAAACCATACAAGAAATTAAAGAAGTACTTGAAGATCATGCGAATAACCAAAATGAAGATCAGATGATTATCAGTGGTTTATGGACACATTTTGGTTACGCAGATGAATTTGATGTTCCTGAATATGGTATTGAAAAACAAGCGTGGGTTGACGTTGTCGATGCATTACTTTCTGAGGGATATCATTTTGATTTAATTCATGCACAAAACAGTGCTTCATTTTATCGAGAAGAACAACAACTTTTACCGCATCACACGCATGCACGTGTCGGTATTGCTTTATATGGCTCAAGACCTTACAGCAGCTTATCAGAAGACGTTATCAGTCAATCACTTACTGTTAAAGGTAATGTGATTCAAGTCAAAGATGTAAATAAAGGTGACTATTGCGGCTATAGCTTTGCGTATGAAGTCGAACAAGATCATACAAAACTTGCGGTTGTTGATATGGGTTACGGTGACGGTATTTTAAGAACCAGAGCTAAACACGAAGCCATTATTAATGGTAAACGTTACCCTATCAAAGCTTTGATGATGAGTCATATGTTCGTTGCGGTTGATGAAACCGTTACTGCACAAGATGAAGTGATACTATATAATGAAGATATGCGTATTGATGAATATACGTTTAAAGGTGTCGGCGCGAACTCTGAACAATTAAGTGCGCTAAACCATGATTCTTTGATAAAGGAGATTCGATAAAATGGTTGTAGAATATAAAAATGGTAAATTAACAATGGGTGGCACAAGTTTAGAAATGATTGCTCAAAGCTTCGGTACCCCACTGATTGTTTATGATGAGGACCAAATCCGTAATCAAATGCGCAGATATAAAGAAGCATTTGAAGCTAGCGGCCTTGATTATAATATTTCATATGCTTCAAAAGCATTTACTTGCCTACAAATGGTTAAGCTTGTACAAGAAGAAGGATTAAGCTTAGATGTTGTATCTGAAGGTGAACTTTATACTGCTTTAGAAGCCGGTTACGACCCAGCAAACATCCACTTCCATGGTAATAACAAAACAAAACACGAAATTCGTTATGCATTAGAAAGTAAAATCGGTTATTTCGTGATTGATTCTTTAGATGAAATCGAATTAATTAATAGATATGCATCAGAAACAGCTGATGTTGTACTACGTGTAAATCCTGGTGTAGAAGCACATACCCATGAATTTATTCAAACGGGCCAAGAAGATAGTAAATTTGGTTTATCTATTCGCTATGGTTTAGCAGATCAAGCGATTGAAAAAATTCAAAATAGCGATAAATTAAACTTAAAAGGTATCCATTTCCATATTGGTTCTCAAATTGAAGGCACAGAAGCAATGATTGAAACAGCTAAAATTGTGATTAAATGGTTAAAAGATTTGAATTTAGAAGTGGATTTACTAAATATTGGTGGCGGCTTCGGTATCCGTTATGTTGAAGGTGATGTCAGCTTCCCTATCGAGTCAGGTATCAAAGAAATTACAGATGCTTTAAAAGATATTGCGAAAGAAGCAGATTATCCACTACCAACAATTGGTATTGAACCAGGACGTTCTATTGTGGGAGAATCTGGTGTAACGCTTTATGAAGTCGGTACAATTAAAGAAATTCCTGGTATTAACAAATATGTATCTATTGACGGTGGTATGAGTGATCACATCCGTACAGCATTATATGGTGCAAAGTATGATGCCTTATTAGTTAATCGTGATGAAGAAGCGGACGATACAGTCACTATCTCTGGTAAATTATGTGAGTCTGGCGATATTATTGCGCGAGATGTGAAATTACCTTCATCTGTTCATCGTGGCGATTACCTTGCGATATTATCAACAGGTGCATATCACTACTCTATGTCATCTAACTATAACCAAATGCAGAAACCTGCAGTCTTATTTGTGAAAGATGGTAAAGCAAGAGAAGTTATCAAACGTCAATCACTACGTCAATTAATTATTAATGATACAAAAGTAAAATAAATCATAAATGTAAAAAACGAACTGAGATGAGATCAGTTCGTTTTTTGTATTATACGAGATTTACTAAATTAACAGAAGAAAAATCACTCTTTTCCAAGAAACAACAATGTATCATTATCTTAATTTTCCCTTCCGTTTTATATTGGGGATAAAGCCAAAAAAGGAAAAAGACAAAGAAAAAAACACTTTACAAAGTGTAAAGTGTTTAATAATCAATAAAAGCCATCTATTAATTATAGTTTAACAACGTTTGCAGCTTGAGGACCGCGGTCGCCTTCAACTACTTCAAATTCTACTGATTGACCTTCTTCTAATGATTTGTAACCTTCTTGGTTAATTGCTGAGAAGTGTACGAATACATCGTTTTCTCCTTCAACTTCGATAAAACCGAATCCTTTTTCAGCGTTGAACCATTTAACTGTACCTTGTTTCATAATTTGTGAAACCTCCAAGACTAAAATTCAATATGCTTATTCGCATATTACAAAAAATACTTACGATAATTAGAGTATTGTAAAACCACAAAAGTAAATCTTGATATCTATATCATTCTAATCACTTTTCAACAGTCTTATGTATATGCTGCAGGTGGATTAATAACTGTTCATGACTCAATATAAATCTTACGATACCACCCTTAGTTGCAGATCACGCAAAAGCAATGTTATCGGTATGTTCTATATGTGTTTGAGCTAAATATTCTTTGCAATATGGAATAAAACTATTGCTTAAAACCCATTATAGTGCATTCCCCATATCATTGCAATACAAATAGTAAAAAATAATTAGTCAATAATTGGGAGGTCGTAATATACTTCGTTATTATATAATACGATAAAGCTATAAAATATTTGCATATCTTCATCGCAATCTTCACAAAACCCCATATCACAATTATTGTAGAATGCATAAATGTTGTACTTACCTTTTATGAAATTATCAAACTTCATTTTAGACAAACAAATCAGTTCTCTGTATTTTTTAAGCATATCCTCATATTGTTCAAATTGAAATTGTTCATAGATATTATCGCGCCAATCATCGAACAACCACCATCCCTCATAGTCAGCTCTGATTATATTGACTGTCCACACTTTAAAATCCCCTTTTTAGAAAATCATTTCTCTTTATATTCTTAACTATTGAAGAGATAATTTCAAGAAATGTGTTTGTATTTATAGATATTGGGTTGTGTAGTAAATATTAGTTTTTTGCCCTGAAAATTCGTATAATAAAACAAAGAGGTGATCTTATGCAACGTAGAAAAATTCAAGTATTTGGACAAGTACAAGGTGTCGGATTCCGTTATTTTACTGAACGCCTTGCACAAAAATATCATATTACAGGAACAGTACAAAATGTTGAGCAATATGTAGAAATATATGCCCAAGGTGAAGAACAAGAACTCGAACAATTCACACAAGCGATAATCGAGGGTGCTTCCCCTGCTTCCAATGTCACAGACTACAACATTGAACATCTAGATACAGATTCATCTTTAGAAAGATTTAGAACTATTTAAAAAGGAAGATGTAAATTGAGATATTATATTTCTCGAATTTATGGAACACTTGTAGGTGTTCCAGCTGCTATTGTCGCTTGGCTCACAAGTATTTATGCATTCGATATATTATTTGTATATGATTTAGGAATTGGTATTGCAGCATTCTTTGCTTTTTACCTTCCTACTCAATTTTTCACATCCAAAAAATATTTAAATGAAATAGGATTAACACGAAGAGACTTTAGATTTGTGCGTCACCATTTAAATAATGCGCAAACAAAAGTTAGAAAACTACTAAAATCCTTTATCAATGTGCGATCAATAAAAGATTTCAAGCAAGTTAACGAAATTCATAGGTTAGCACGAACGATATATTTTACGGTGAGACAGCAACCACAAAAGTTCTTTATTGTTGATAGCTTTTTCTATTCGCACTTAGACAATGCGTTGAACTTGATTGAAAGCTATACAAGATTGGCAAAAATGCCAGCAAAATCTAAAGAAGAAAAACAAAAGTTAGAACAAACACGTATTACCTTAGATGAAGTTAAAAGAACTTTAGTTGCTGATTTAAAGCGATTAAATGAAGAAGACTATACACGTCTTGATGTTGAAATGGAAATGAATAAAATAGAGCAACAACGTCACTTACAAAGAAAGGAGCATGATTAATGGCTAACGAAAATGAAATGCCGACACATCCAGAGTTACAGAGCCAGATTTCAAATGACCAGACACTCATGGAGGCTAATAAAGATTTCACGCCAGAACAACAAAAGAAAATTCAAGAGTTGGCAAATCAGATTGAACCGATGAATTATGACTCACTGATGAAATTCGGTTCTAATGCACAATCTAGTATGTCGACTTTCGCACATAAAATGCTGACTGAAGTAAAGTCTAAAGATACAGGCCCTATCGGAGATACATTAAATCAATTAATGGTAAAACTTAAAGAAGTACAACCCGATGACTTTAAACAAGAAAAAGATTCTTTCATAAAGAAAATTTTTAAACGCGCTAAAGCTTCTGCGAATGAAATTTTCTCAAGAATGCAATCAGTTGGCTCTCAAGTAGACCGTATTTCTGTTGAATTAAAAAATCATAAAGATGGATTGAACAGAGATATTCAATTATTAAACGGTCTATATGATCAAAATAAAGACTACTTTGAAGAACTTAATCTTTATATTGCAGCGGCACAAGAAAAGAAACAAGCAATCTTAGAACAAGAATTACCTGAGAAAAGACAAAAGGCATATGAATCAGGCAATCAAATGGATATTCAAGAAGTAGCTGATTTAGAACAATTTGCGGATCGTTTAGATAAACGTATCTACGATTTACAGTTATCTAGACAAATATCACTACAAACTGCACCACAAATTCGTATGATTCAAAATGTGAACCAAACACTTGCCGAAAAAATTCAAAGCTCAATTTTGACAAGTATTCCATTGTGGAAAAACCAAATGGCTATTGCGTTAACATTGATGCGTCAACGACAAGCAATGTCAGCCCAACGTGCAGTTACTGATACTACCAATGACCTGTTAACTGCGAACTCAGAGTTGTTAAAACAAAATGCAGTGGATACTGCTGTTGAAAATGAACGTGGAATTGTTGATATTGAAACATTAAAATCAACACACGAGAATATTATTGAAACAGTTGAACAAACATTGCAAATTCAAGCTGAAGGTCGTGAAAAACGTCAACAAGCTGAACAAGAATTGCAACATTTAGAAGCGGATATGAAAGACCGCTTATTAACAATGAAAGAAAATAAAGTACAATAACAAACAAAAACGATTATCTCCCCTACCGTTTTGGTGAAAGATAATCGTTTTTTCTTTTGTATGATTGAACAATATTAATTTTTGGGTAAGTATAACGAGATAAGTTCAAAGGAGTCTGGTAACTAATGACACGACACTTCAATAAAGGTGTTTTGTTTTATCATCAAGCTGCAGGTCAAGGCAACCTGTATAAATCTATTGGACAAGTAACAGAAAGCTTAGTTCAAATGTGTGATGATTTAACAATTAAATTAAGTAAAGAAGAAGGAGATATTAAAAAGTTTTGTGATACTGTAGCACAAAATGATGACCATTCATATGATATCTTCTTTATCTTAGGCGGCGATGGTACAGTTAATGAGTTAGTAAACGGCGTCGTAAAAAATGAGTTGAATATTCCTATCGGCATTATTCCAGGCGGAACGTTTAATGATTTTGCTAAAACATTAAATTTGGCTGCTAGACCTGTACAAGCAGCACAACAATTGCTTGAAGCTAAAGTGAAATCTTTTGATGTATTAGATATTAATGGTCATATTGCGTTAAACTTTGCCGGAATCGGTATGATGGTAGAAAATGCAGAAAATGTAGATTCAAACAGTAAGAAAGTTTTTGGTAAGTTAAGTTATATCTTTACTACTTTAAAAGTAATTGCTGATCCTGAAACCTATAAATATGAAGTTAAAGCAAATGGTGAAAGTTATTCAGGAGAAACATCCATGATTCTCATCGCAAATGGTAATTTTGTCGGTGGAAGCAGAATTCCTTTAGAAGACTTATCCCCTTGCGATGGTAAAATGAATATCTTCCTATTCAAAAATCATAATATGAGTTTAATTAAGGATTTCTTCCACGTGAAAGACAGTATGAATTGGAATGATATCACTGAGAATATCACATTAGTATCCACTGATGAAGCAACTTTAGAAACGACTCCAAATACTAAAATGGACATTGATGGAGAAATATTATTTGATACGCCTGCTGAAATTAAATTGTTAAAAGACAAAGTAAAACTATTGTATGTAGATATAGAAAACGAATAAGAATAGAAAACGGGAGTGTACGTATGGTTTGTACACTCCCGTTCTAGATTTATAGAATTATTCTTTTTCGTAAACGATTGGTTTTTGATTTTTTGCGCCTAAGCTGATTAAGTACCCGATAATTACAGCTACAATCGCAATTGGGAACCATTCTAGGCTGTTGCTAGCAAGTGGTAATTTGCTCCAAGCTCCAAAATGAATCCATTCTTTAGCAACCGCTACACTAATTAATGATGTAATTGTAATCACAATAATTGTAAATTGTTGGACGATTGGTTTCATTGGAACAAATCGTGCCATCAAAATTAATAATACAGTTGTAATTCCGATTGGATATAAAATCATCAATACTGGAATTGAAAGTTGAATAACTTGGTTTAAACCTAAGTTAGCAAGTACTAAACTGATACCAGTAAAGCCTAATACATAAGCTTTGTAAGAGATTTTAGGGAAAATACTATTGAAGTATTGACTTACTGATACTACAAGTCCACATGCTGTTGTTAAACAAGCAAGTGCAACGATGATACCTAATAAGTATTTACCAAATTCACCATAACCAGTTCCGGCAATTGTAGTCAGTAAGTATGTACCGACGTTTTGGTCATGTGCTGCTAAATCTTTTAATTTCTCTGGAGATACAACCATATGGTTACCGATATAACCTAGAGAAATATAAATGAACATTAAACCAGCTGCTGCAATTACACCTGCCATTGCTGTTTGTTTGAAGATTGTATCAGCATGTGTCACTCCTGTTGCTTTAACTGCATTTACTACAATCATAGAGAAAGCAATTGCGGCAATTGCATCCATTGTAAGGTAACCTTGTGTAAAACCTTGAGAGAAACCAGTTAATGTTGATGTATATGCTTCTGTACCATGGCTAGATGGATTACCACCGAAATCCATAAATCCTTTGATAATCATAGCAATGATTGTAATCAACAATGCTGGCGTTAATAATGAACCGATACGGTCTACCATTTTACCGGGACTCAAACAAAGATATAATACTACTGCGAAATAAATAACTGAGAAAATAAATAACGCAATTGGGCTGCTTGTATTAATGATCGGTGTAACAGTCATTTCAAATGATGTTGACGCTGTACGTGGAATTGCGAACAACGGTCCGATTGTTAAATAAATAGCCACTAGGAATACTACTGAGAAAATAGGTGATATTTTATTAAATGATCCGATATAACCTTGTTTATCTAAAGCACCTACTACCACACCTAATAACGGAAGCCCGATTCCCGTTAATACAAATGCGAGAATAGCTGGCCAGAAATAATGACCGCTATCTAGTCCTAAGTTTGGTGGGAAGATAAGGTTTCCGGCGCCAAAGAAGATGGCAAACAAGGTAAACCCGATAATCCATGTGTTTTTATTCATTTTGATGTGCTCCTTCTGTTACTATAAATCTTAAATATTGCTTTATTTTAGCATAATGCACTAGGAATTGCCATATAAACTTTCAGAAAATTTAAAAAGTATCACGCGAAATTTGTTACATAATCAGTGAAATATGTCATTTTACTAATTTTAAAACAAAATAATACGCATACAATCAACAAGATAATGTCTTATTGTGTTTTGTATGCGTATTGTATAAGGTCTTTAGACAGACTTCAATAATAGTTTTTTCAATAAAGGTGAAAGTTGACTCGGTAAGTTCTCAACACCTTCTACAAATAAAGCGTATTGTCCATAAATATTATGGATGGTACGTTCAATATCTTCGGTAATTTCTTCTTGACTTAAGAATACGTTAAATATCTCAACACCATATTTTCTAGCTTCTTCAACAGCTTCGTACGTGTCAATAATACCATCTTGATCGTAATTATATGCTGAAGGTTCACCATCAGAAAAGATGATTAAAAATTGTTGGTGATGCGGTCTGCTTAATAAGCGTTCACTTGCAATTCTGATTGCGACACCATCCCTATTATCATCTTGTGGCGTTAATTCCATTATTCTAGCGCTGTCTTTTGAACCGATAGAATAATTATAATTGATAATTTCATCAATAATATTAGGTTGCGATTTGTCATCAGCATCAAATGCATCCTCATTAAATGCTAAAACTTCATGTTTTACATTCAGTTTTTTCAAGGTTTCATGGAATAATACGACACCTTTGATTGTTTCTTCCATTTTATCAATCATACTTGCTGATGCATCAACAAGTAATGTGAATGTCGCATCGAAGGAACGACTTAAATCTTGTTTTTTATAGAACATTTTATATTGGTCATCAATAAACCAATTGATTAAGTCTCTTTGTAAACGTCCTTTAGTAAGGTTATGACGTTCATCAACTTGTTCACGTTCTATCGTTTTTTCAATGATTTGTGTTAAATCCTTGATTTCGTATTGTACTTCTCGTTCTACTTCGTGATATGCTGCACGATCCTCAGCTGTTATTTCCGGCACATTCCATTTAATTTCCACATTTTCATTGATACCTTTTAAGGCAAAAGGTTGTGATGAAGCACCTGTTTGGCCACCCGACTCATTATCTATGGTCTCATTTGATCCTTTACCCTTTTTAGTCATCATATCTGTCATATCATCAGAAGCATCACCTTCACGTGCGTTGTCATTATCACTGACAGCTTCACTGTTCTCGCCTTCATGGAGTTCCATTTCTAGGTAAGAACCACCTTGCGATTTAGAGTCTTGTGCTTTGGTGTCAGCTTCAGCTGTCTCGATGTCATCATCTTCATCTGTGTCATCTTTACCGTCAACATTTGCTGCATCCACACGTTTAAGGTCATCGAAAGTTTCAGCTTGGATTTCTTTATAAACTTTACGTGGAATGTAATAATACTCATTTAGCATGTCTTCATCTAATAAGTCATCAAGCTGATACATAATACGTTCAGCTAAGAACTTATTGTCTTCTGATGTGTAGTTCATAAAGAAATTAGGCAGATACATATACATACTTTGTAAGATTGGATCTAAATCAGGTCTAATACTAGGCACTTCATAAAAGTCTTCAGTTAATAGTGATTTCTCTAAATATAAGAAGATTAAATCAGTATAAGTTGTTTTTGTGCGATAAACACTGATTTGTGACTCAGTATAGTTAAGACGAATTTGTTTGCGCAAAGCGATTGCATCTTTCATACTTGGGCGAATTTTAACAATCGCATTTAGCACACGCATATCTTCTAATAATTTGAAGACTTGTTTAAAGAAGCTTGGATGTTTAAATTCTTGATTATCTAGTACTTCATTCACAATAAATTCATCCATTAATCGATAACCATAGGTCGCAAGTAAAACATCTGTCTTTAGTCCAGTAATTTCAATATGACTTGGACGGTGTGTCCAGAAGACACTAGCGATTAATTCATTATCAATCGGATCATAATAAGGGAATTTTTGAATTTTGACATGCGTTTGATTATTTTCCAAAAGTAAACGTGCAAGGTCTTGCAACATCATCACTTTTTTAGCGTCTAAGATTTCATCATTAAACTTGATAAATCGATTGGTCATAAAAATCCCTCACTAAAAGTTCAATTCTATTGCATTAATAATCGCTTGTTGTTCACGTTCATCTTCTAACTTGTCAATAATCGCACGTTGGATTGCACGTTCAATCGGCATGACTGTTGCTAAATCACTCATATCAATCAATGCACGAATACTTGCAGCTTCTTCAGAAATTTGCCCTTGTTTTGTCATAGTACGTAAGTCTTCATTAAATGCGACAATTTTTGAAATAAGTGCATCATCGTCTAAGCGGCTTTGTTCTTTAATAACTGTTTTTAATGTTTCGCCATCAATATAGTCGACGTGAATAACAACGAAACGGTTTTTTAATGCTTCGTTCATCGGTAATGTACCTACATAACCTTCGTTAATTGCTGCAATGACATTAAAACCAGGTTTTGCTTTAATAATTTCACCAGTAAACGGATTTGTAAGACTGCGACGATAGTCTAGCACACCGTTTAAGATAGGAAGTGTTTCAGGTTTCGCCATATTGATTTCATCAATGTATAGAATGTGTCCTTCTTTCATCGCTTGGATAACAGGCCCATCAATAAAGACAATTTCTTGATTGCCATCTGGACTTGTTTGGATAGTTTTGAAACCTAGTAAACTTTCAGCGTCTAAATCAACAGAACAATTGACTTGATGCATTGGAATATTAATATCTTCACTTAATGATTCTGCGAGTTTCGTTTTACCTGACCCTGTTGGTCCTTTTAATAAAATGTTTTTATTTAAGCGCATCATTGCATATGCGTCACCAAATACTGTTTTATCGGCATTAATATACTGATGTTGTGCCATTTAAAATTTCTCCTTTTCATACATCAAAAAATAGACCGAGGCACATCATTGTGCCCAAGTCCCTAATCGAATATTTAATTCAAATTGCTTATTAAACTTCTTTAAAATACTCTTTATAATAACCGCCAACTTTACCTGAGTTATCAATGATTTGATAATATTCTTCAGTTTCGTTAACGACATCGTATTGTTTTCCAATAGTCAACATATCAGATACTGTAAATTTTTTAGCGTCTGTATGCAGTACTTCTACCTTTTTAATTGGTTGTTTGTCTTTCCATTCTTCGTGTAACATATGTTCACAATCCTTTCTGTGCAGGTTATGCTTTTTCTAAAGTTAAGATGAATGACAATCCACTATTTTCTGTAATACGAACTGATTCTGAATCTTGTTGTTCAAGTGTTTGATATGGAATGCCAATTGTTTCTAGCTGTTGGACCGCATTGCGATATTCTTGTTTAGATTGCGTACTAAATTCGATTTGTTCGACCGAACCATATTCTGGTAAATTGATTGATTCTGTAGCTTGGAAGATGTGTAATTCTCCACCTAAGCCGCCTTCTCCAATTCGAAATACTTGTACTTTAAAGTCATCATCTGTAGTCGGTGTGTATTCAGCAAAATGATCAAGGCCGAATACTTTAGATAAAATCGATGAAGTCAGCAACATTTCGTTAACTTGAACAATCACTGGTCCAAGTCCTTGGATTTGGTGAAGCGGATTCACCGTACCTTCATCGGTAGGCATACCTAATGGTACACCACTATTATTTTCATTAGAATAGATATCAAAGAATTGTCCGTTACCGTCTTTAAATTCAAAATGTTTATTATTATTCATTTCAGTAACGTCACCATATTTGATTTCATTTTGGTCTAAAATTGATTGATACTCTTCTAATCCTAAATCTGATGGTGTTCTTAAACCGACACTTAAGACATGATTATTTTCTGTCGAATAGTTTGGTACTTCAATAAAGTGTATTCTTGTACCCGGACTTAAAAATGCATCACCAAAACGTACTGCATTTTTTGAACCTTGTCTTTCATAATTCAATCCTAAAATATCATGAAATAAATAAATTGATTGTTCTAGATTTCGAGTACCTATTGTGACACTTCGTAAACCTGCCATTTTACCCACACCTTCTTTTGTGATTTCTCATTCATTATAACTTAAATGAAGTGGTTTTTGTATGATGAAGTGTTCAATGAATGAATTCAGTCAAAATAAGGTATAGTAATAGTATATAGGATTAGAAAAGGCATGTTTGATCTGAAAATTTGGATCAAAGGAGATGATTAATAATGCTTACTTTCTGGATATTATTCGCTTTAACGATACTTGTAGCAGCGTACTCCGGTATTAACTATTTCACAGGTCGAATTAAAGAAAATGCGAAGTTTAAAAAGCAACATTTCGGAGTTTTATGTATCGTATTTGTCATCCTTGCGATTATAGAACTTGTCGTTTTCAATATGTTATAGAATTAAAAGCAGCGATGATTGATTTAACTCATTAAAATCAATCACGCTGCTTATTTTTGTTTCTAAATTCAAAAATCAACATAAAAATACGACGGCAAAACTGCCGTCGTATCAAGGTCTGTAATATGATTTACTTTATAGATTAAGATTCTAATAATAAATCTTCAGGGCTTTCGATAAGCTCTTTGATTGTTTTCAAGAATCCTACTGCCTCTTTACCATCAATAATTCTGTGGTCGTAGCTTAAAGCAAGGTACATCATAGGACGGTTCTCAATTGTATCTTTATCAATCGCGATTGGACGCGTGATGATTGAGTGCATACCTAAAATAGCTGCTTGGCTTCCGTTAATGATTGGTGTAGACATCATTGAACCGAAGATACCACCGTTTGTGATAGTGAATGAACCGTTCATTAAATCACCAAGTGATAATTTGTTGTCGCGTGCTTTAACTGCTAAGTCTGCGATTGAACTTTCGATTTCTGCGAAGTTTTTCTTATCACAGTCACGTACGAATGGCACGATTAAACCATTATCTGTAGATACCGCAATACCGATATCATAGAATTGTTTAGTAATCATGTCTTGTCCATCAATTTCAGCATTCACTGCAGGGTATTTTTTCAATGCTGCAACGGCTGCTTTTGTGAAGAATGACATGAAACCTAATTTTGTTCCGTCATGATCTTTGATAAATTGTTCTTTTTTACGTTTACGTAAGTTCATCACATTTGTCATGTCAACTTCGTTGAATGTAGTCAGCATTGCTGTGTTATTAGATACTTCTAATAATTTCTTAGCTGCTGTTTGTTTACGACGAGACATTTTTTCGCGAATCACTGGTTTGTTTGGTGTGCTGCTTTGTGGTTTAGCTGGTGCTTCTGATTTCGCTGGCTCAGCTTGTTTTTGGTTACCTTGTTGTTGACGATCAATGTCATCTTTACGTACAACATCGTTACCTTTAGAAGCAACTTCTGCTAAGTCGATACCTTTTTCACGCGCATATTTACGTGCAGATGGTGTTGCATTGACGCGTTGGTCACTAGAAGCACTTTCTTTTTCTTCTGATTTGTCAGCTTCTGCTGGTTCAGATTTTGATTCTGATTTGTCTTCAGATTTTGGTGCTTCTTCTTTTTTGTCATCAGATGAAGCTGAAGATGATGAACTGCCGCTGCCTTCCCCTACAGTTGCGATTGCTTGTCCTACTTCAACAGTATCACCAGGTTCTGCTAAGTGTTCTTGTAAAACACCTGCTTCTTCAGATACAACTTCAACGTTGACTTTATCTGTTTCTAATTCGACAACAGCTTCACCTTTGTCTACTGAATCACCTGGATTCTTCAACCATTCAGCTATTGTACCTTCTGTAATAGATTCTGC
Organism: Staphylococcus simulans; assembly: GCF_025561465.1. NCBI lineage: Bacteria > Bacillati > Bacillota > Bacilli > Caryophanales > Staphylococcaceae > Staphylococcus > Staphylococcus simulans. Next base: position 1,492,725 of record NZ_CP095100.1, on the reverse strand, counting down.
TAACTCTGGAACTACGATCTCAGACATACTAATTTCCCCCTAATTTTTGTTAAGACTCTCTTCGATAATAGATTTTTGAACGAGTTTATGATTTTCTCCGTCACCTTCAGCTGGCGCAGAACGTTTAATACGACCGCTATATTGCAATTCGTATTGATCGCTAGCGATATCACTTAAGTAAGGATATACGAACAACCAAGCACCTTGGTTTTGCGGTTCTTCTTGAACCCATGCAATTGTTTCAAGGTTTGGTAACTGATCAATAACTGCTTTGATTTCGTCAGCTGGGAATGGATATAAGCGTTCTACCGCAATCAATAAAATCGATTCATCCGGTTCTTTTTGCAGACGTTCCTTCAAATCAATAAACATTTTACCTGAAGCTAAAATCACTTTTTTGACTTTGCTTGCTTCATGCTCTTCTGGCAAGATAGGTTCGAAATGGCCTTGTGTAAATTTATCGATTGTGTCAGCTACAGTTTTATTTCTTAATAAACTTTTCGGTGACATGACAACTAGTGGACGCATTGCATCAGTATCCAAGCTTGCTGCTTGTGCACGTAATAAGTGGAAATAGTTACTTGAGCTAGATAAATTTACGACAGTCGCGTTATTCTCAGCTGAGAGTTGTAAGAAACGCTCTAATCTTGCTGATGAGTGCTCTGGACCTTGTCCTTCATATGAATGTGGTAAGAACAATGTTAGACCTGAGCGTTCGCCCCACTTCGCATAACTGCTGAATAAGAAGTTATCGAACATCATTTGTGCCATATTCGCAAAGTCGCCGTATTGAGCTTCCCAGATATTCATAGTACCCTTGTTTTCAACATTGTAACCGTATTCGAAGCCTACAACAGCTGCTTCAGATAGCGGTGAGTTATGAACATCGAATGATGCACGTTGATTTGGTACATGTTGTAAAGGCACATATTCTTCGCCAGTATCAGGGTTATGCAATACCGCATGTCTGTGACTGAAAGTACCACGTTCACTGTCTTGACCTGTTAAACGAATTGGTGTGCCATCTTGCATGATTGTCGCAAATGCAAGTTGTTCAGCTTGTGCCCAATCTACTAAACCATCTTCTTTTTCAAATGGTTCTCTACGTTTTTCTAAAACTTTGTTCAGTTTTTTCAAGACTTCAAAACCTGTTGGATATGTTAATAATGCATCATTGATTGATTTCAATTCTTCGAAATCAAATTGACGATCATCAGGTTGAAGCGGTAAGTCAACATTGTCCGGTTTAGACATATCTTGTGTTGTTGTTTTATCATTTTTATCGATTTTATCATGTGCTGCACGTAGTTCTTTTTGAACATCATCTAAGATGTCATTCTTTTCATCCTCAGAGATAATGCCTTCTTCAACCAATTGGTCACCATAAATGTGATCTACAGTTGGATGCTTACGGATGGCATGATAAGGAATTGGGTTTGTAATAGATGGTTCATCCATTTCGTTATGACCATAACGACGGTAACCGACTAAATCGATAACAACATCTTTGTTGAACTCTTTTCTGAAGTCCATTGCAATATCAATTGCTTCAATTGTTGCTTCAACATTGTCTGCATTAACATGCATAATCGGTACATCATAACCTTTAGCAACATCAGTAGAATATGTTGTTGAGCGACCATCTTGTGGCTCTGTAGTGAAACCGATTCTGTTGTTAGTAATCAGATGCAATGAACCGCCTGTTGAATACCCCTCTAAGTTGCCTAAGTTCATTGTTTCAAAGTTGATACCTTGTCCTGGATAAGCAGCATCACCATGAATTAAAATCGGCATAGATTTGCTGAAATCTGTTTGTACTTTGCCGCTTTGATGACGGTCATCTTGTACAGAACGTGTTTTACCTAATACAACCGGTGACACGATTTCTAAGTGACTTGGGTTGTTTGCTAATGAAATGCGTTGTTCTATACCATAAGTGTCTGTTGTTTTCGTACCGCCTAAGTGATATTTAACGTCACTTGTCCATGCTGAACCTGAAGTTAATTCTAGACTGCCGTCTTGTGGTAGGAACTTCATTGGATCAGTATGCATGAATTCAGAAATCATCATTTCATAAGGTTTTTCTAACACATGTGTTAAAACGTTGAGGCGTCCACGGTGTGCCATACCTATTTGAATATTTTGAATTTCTTCTTTAGCTGCACGACTTAAGATTTGTTGCAGCATTGGCACAAGGGTATCTACACCTTCAATAGAGAATCGCTTTGCCCCTACAAAGTTTTTATGAAGATATTTTTCGAAACCTTCAACATGTGCTAATGTCTTGAATAATTCTAGCTTTTGGCTTTTATTTAAGTTTGCTTTATATGGCGTTTCAATACGTCGCTTGAGCCAAGCGCGTTCTTTATTGTTGTTAATGTGTGTGTATTCAAAAGCAATCGGCCCTTTATAACGCTTTTCCATGCGTTGGATTGCTTCGTAGGCATTGTCATAAATATCAGAAAAATGATCTGACACAATGCCTGAAGAAATTTGCTCTAAATCTTCTTTTGTTAAATTGAAATCTTCAAGTGTCAATCTAGGAACATTTTTACGTTCTGGTCGATTGACTGGATAAATATCTGCCTGCAGATGCCCATATTGTCTGATGTTATCGATTAAACGCATAACTTGTTTAATTGTCATATCATCAGAACTTGATGAAGGTGCTGCAGCCACCTCTCTGTTGTCATTGTTAATTGTACTAAATAGAATTTGTAAATCTTCAGAGACAGAAGTTGGATCTTGTAGATATTGATCGTATAAATCAATAATTACCCCTAAGTTAGCTCCGAAATTTACAGGTGCTTCACTAACCTGTGTATATTTCGTCATATTACTCCCTCCACAATATATTGAAACGCTTACAAATAAATAATATCATTAAATGTTCACAAATTAAAGGGAGAATGACGATTTGATGGCATGAAAAAGAGCCGATATGACGGCTCTTTATACACATATATAACCTTAAATATAATATTGTACAATAATAGACGAATTATCATTAAAATGTAATTATACGTTGAAGGTAATTTTGAATGTTGTAAACATATCAACTTCACTTTCAACTTGAATCGTACCGCCATGTAAATTCACTATATTTTGAGCAATCGATAATCCTAAACCATTACCTCCACGTTGTCTAGAACGTGATTTGTCTACGCGATAAAAACGGTCAAAGATAAAGTCTAAGTCTTTTTTAGGAATGCCTGAACCATGATCGGTAATTTCAATAGTTGCTTGTCTATTTTTAAGTGCAGTACAAATTTCTATTCTTTTCTCTCTTGTATCATATTTAATCGCATTATCCAAAAAGATAAGCAATACTTGTTCAAGTTGATAACGATTAATATTCAGCCATATTGGTTTCACTGACGGTGTAAATGTAAAACTATAATCAGGATGTAATTGTTTGAGAGATTTTAGTCTAGATTTAATCTCGTCATTCACATCAACAGGTTCTACATCTAAAGCATCTTTATAGGTTGATTCTTTCGTTAATAGTAACAGCTCTTCTACTAACTTGGTAATACGATTCATTTCTTCGATTGTTATATCTAATGATTCTTCTAAAATTGCTGGGTCTTTCTTACCCCATCGTTGGATAAGATTTAAGTGACCTTGAATGATTTGAAGCGGTGTTCTCAGTTCGTGTGAAGCATCTTCTACGAACTGGCGTTGTTGATCAAATAGTTCTTCAATTTGAATCATCATATCGTTGAATGTATCAATCAAGTCAGTTGTTTCATCGTATTCAGTCGGTAGTTCTAATTTTTCCTGGAAACCATCTCTACGGATTTTACGCATTTTGTTAGCCATAATTGTAATAGGTTTTGCGATTTGTGCAGAAAAGATATAACTGATAGTGGCAGTAATAATAATGGCAATAATACCAAATAACACCGATAAGATGATTAATGAATGCATAACACTATCATAACTTGCGAGCGAATGGATAATCACAGAATAACCATGAAACTTTTCAGTTTCGACTGGATGAGAAACGATTAAAAAGTTTGCATCTTTAATACGTTGCACGTAAACACTGTGATACTGAGAAGGTTCAATACCTTTTGTGCTATTAATAAAATCACTCATAGTCGATGTTTCGGTTATCTTTTGTTTGTCATTATCAAACAGAATCACTTTTTGGAAATTACCAAGTGATGCGTTTAAATCTAAAGGTTTAATATCAACCAAAGATTTCGTCGCAAGTAAAGCTGAAACGTTATCAGCACTTTTTTCTGCATCATTAATTTCACTGTCTCTTAAAGTAATGCTCAAAAAGTAAATGATGACTAAGCTGAAAATGAAAACAATCAAAAACGTAATACTCGTAGTAATTAGCATCCATTGAGTTTTTAATTTTCGTTGCTTCATTTGCGTATCACATAACCGACACCACGTACTGTTTCGATTACCTTTTCTTTACCAAACGGTTTCAATTTATTTCTCAGATAACGAATATAAACATCCACTACATTGGTTTCTACTTCGCTGTCATAACCCCAAACATGATTTAATATTTGTTCACGTTGTAAGACATGATTTAAGTTTTCAGAAAGCAATTGCAACAAGTCATATTCGGTTTTAGTTAATTCAACCTCTTGACCATCAATCGTAACACGAAAGGCTTCTTTATTAATTTGAATACCTTTAATGTCGATGATATCTTTAGCTGGTTGGCGTCTTAATGTTGCACGAATACGTGCTAATAGTTCTTCGATATCGAATGGCTTTACGATATAATCATCTGCACCATAATCTAAACCTGCTACTTTATCATATGTATCACCTTTTGCTGTGATGATAATAATTGGAGTAGATTTGACTTCACGTATTCTCTTACATATTTCTAAACCATCCATATGTGGCAACATCAAATCGAGTAAGTACAGATCATATTCTTTTTTTAATGCTGTTTCTAATCCTTCTGCACCATCATTTTCAATATCAACTTCATAATTCTCATGTACTAATTCTAATTCAATGAATCGAGCTAAGTTTTGCTCATCTTCTACGATTAATATTTTTGTCATTGAAAGCACCTCAATCATGATTTTATCATAATCAAAACGTTTAAGAACGAATGAAACGAATCAAATGATTAATTGTGACAAAAATATGGAGTTGAATAAAAAAGTGAAATTATTTTTGATTTCTAATTGACAACCATTCTCACTAATGTATAATAGTAATTGAAAATGATTATCAATCACAAATGAGACATCCCCCCCACATTTCGTTCTTAATTGGATTGGTCATTTTCGATTTATCCCCTTTTATATATGCCCGTAAATACTGACGTTACACTAAAAGTAACGTGACATACTTAACCGATTCTCAATTAAGCAGAATCGGTTTTTTCTATTATAAATTAAAAAAAGTGAGATTAAGCAGCACTTAATCTCACTTTAATTCTCATTTAGCAAAGGCTTTGAATTTACCTTTGAACAATAATGATACAGATAAAATACATACAGCACCTGCAAGCACGCCTGCAATGACATCAGTAGGATAATGTACACCTAAATAAATTCTAGACATACAAATCATCGCAATCATGAAGATGCAGAATGAAGTCATCATCACACGAGGTGTCCCGTGTAAGTAATGGCTTGAAATTGCAATCAAGCTACCGAAGAAAGATGTAGAACCTTGCGCGTGACCACTTGGGAAACTATAGCCGCCAATTTCTACAAGTCTTAATTTAGTAGGACGCTCTCTATCAATTGTGTTTTTCATAATTGGATTAGAGATACTTGAAACTGCCATCACAATCGCAAAGAATAAAGCTTCTATTTGCATTTTACGCATTAATAAAAATGCGACAACACAAAGTGAAAGGCAGATCATTGACCATACTTCGCCTATCCAAGTTGCACCCATAAAAATACTAGTTGTAATGATGCTGTGTGAGGCATAAATAAAATCATAGACTTCTGTATCAATCCAATTACCGATTCTATTTTGATGGAACACAGCAATCGCGCTGAATATCAATGTAAATACTAGAATCAGTGAAATTCTTTTAGCTCGACTCAACTCAGCTTTCCCTCGTTTCCTTTTGGTTTGTATCTTTAAGAATCTTGTCTAATAAATCTTCTTTAGTAAATAGCTGGTGATAGTTCGACATTTGTTGTTCAATAGTTGAACGATTATTTTCAATCTCTTTTAACGCATCCATGAATTTTTGTTGAGAAGCTTTATCTTCTGGTAATGTTTGCGCATACCCTTTAGATTGGAAATATTTTGCATTATCAATCTGATCGCCACGAGACTGGTCTAATCCTAATGGAATCAGCAACATAGGAATGTTTAATGTTAAGAATTCATAAATTGCATTAGCACCTGCTCGGCTGACTACCATGTCTGTAATCGCGAGTAAATCTGTTAATTCACTCGTCACAAATTCAAATTGACGATAACCTTCTTTTTGAATAGATGAATCAAGTAGTCCTTTACCAGTTAGATGAATGATTTGATAATCTTTTAATAATTCGTCAAGATTGCGTCGAATTAAATCATTAATCGTTTTACTGCCTAAACTGCCGCCCATGACTAATAACACTTTTTTCTCAGCGTTAAATCCTGTCAGTTGATAACCTTTTTCTTTGTTACCCTGTTTTAAATCATCTCTAACAGTTGCACCAACAAAATCTGCTTTTGCTTTTGGCAGATATTTTAATGTATCTTCAAATGTTGTATAGATTTTATTTGCGAATTTTAGAGAAATTTTATTCGCAAGACCTGGAGTGATATCTGATTCGTGAATAATCACCGGGATATTTAATGAACGTGCCGCGATGACTACAGGTACAGATACAAATCCTCCCTTAGAAAAAAGTAAATCTGGTTTTTGTTTCTTTAAGATTTTACGTGCGTCTAAAATTCCTTTGAGTACTTTAAATACATCCTTGATATTTTCAAATGATAAATATCTGCGTAACTTCCCGCTGGATATCGGGAAGTATGGTGTATTTGGTAATTGTGATGAAATCATATCTTTTTCAATTCCATTTTTAGAACCTACATAAAAAGTTTGGTAACCTCTTTCATTCGCAATTGGAATCAAACTTAAATTGACTGAAACATGTCCGACTGTTCCGCCGCCAGTAAATGCAATTTTCGTCATGATAAATACCTCTATTCTTATTTTAAAATTCTATAATAGGCATAGAATGATTCTTCCTTATCGTAAGGAGGATAATTTAAATTGGCTTCGCCTGCTTTATGAAAACCAAATTTTTCAAATAAGTTTTGCGCGCGTTGATTCGCAGCATACGTATCAGTGAGTAACACATCAACGCCGTGATCTAACGCGCGTTCAACAGCAAAGTTAAATAATGCTGTTGCTGCGCCTTTATAATTAGCAGAACCTGCAAGTCTATGAATGACATAAGCATTGGTTCTATCTATCGGCCATTCTAGTTCATCATACCATTTTGATTGATTTTGGTCGATAACAATATAACCATAAATTGTATTCTCCTCTTCTAATACAAATAATGATTTATTTGTAATATCTTCCTCAAAATGCTCTAGTAATGGATAGGCTTCATCCCATTGTGGATTATTATCTTCTGCCATAATTTTTTTGGCTTCTTCTGTCAATACGGCTACCGCATTTAAATCTTCTTGTGATGCGTTTCTGATCATAAATTGTGCCCCTTTATTTTAATTTTTTGATTAAAGTATCTAACATTTCATCATCTTTATTCGCTTTATCTACTAACTTTTCTGCGAATTTTTGATTCGTTTCTTTATCAAATTTGCCTGTTACTGGTAATTGATTATCTTTTTGGAAATCTTCAACTGCAGATTTGAGTTTTGCATCATAGTCATTGTTTTCTTTTCCAACTTGATAATTCAAAGCTTTTAAGCCGATTTTTATAGATTTGACATTTTTATCTTGATCGCCTTCTTTAAACACTTTGTCATCAGGAATCATTGATAATGATTGATACTTAGGAGATGCAATTTCGACATCTGGTTTGATTCCTTTACCATGGATATAAGTACCGTGTGGTGTTAACCATTTCATTTCAGTATATTTTAATAACGAACCATCTGAGTATTCTTGTGTGGTTTGTACAATACCTTTACCAAATGTCTTTTCACCATAAACCTTCGCTTTATTATAGTCTTTCATTGCGCCAGTAAAGACTTCAGAAGCACTGGCTGAACCTTCATTGACAAGGATAGATACTTTCATATCTTTTGCTTCTTTTAATGGATCGGTCGGAGTATTCACCGATTCTATTTCTTTCCCTTTTTGCAACTTCACAACCGGTTTATTTTTATCGATGAAGATATTCGACATTTTAACGGCTTCATTTAATAATCCGCCTGGATTATTACGTAAATCTAATACAATTTTTCGTACGCCTTGTTTGTGTGCTTTCATAATATTAGTTTTCAATTCAGCGGCTGTATCTTCTTGGAATTTATTAATCGTGAAGACACCAACATCGCCTTCTTTTTTGTATTCAACACTTTTAACGTGGATTTTTTCTCTTTTGATTTTAATGTTTTGCTCTTGGTTGGCACGCTTAATAGTTAACGTAACTTCAGTACCTTCTTTACCACGTACCATTTTGACTACTTCTGTCAGTGACTTACCTTTAATAGATTTCCCATCTACTTTAGTTAAAACATCTTTGGGTTGTACACCTGCTTTTTCTGCAGGAGATCCTTTCATGGGGCTGGTTACACTGATTTCTTTATTACGTTGCTGCATTTCAGCGCCGATACCTACGAAATCACCTGAAACGTCTTCATTAAATGATTTGGTTTCATCTTTTGTCATATATTGTGAATAAGGATCTTTTAATGATTTAACCATACCGTTAATGGCAGCTTCAGATAATTTTTCTGAATCTTGTTTTTTATAGTAATCATTGGCTAATGTTTGATATGTACTTTCAACTTTACTGAATGATTTTCTTTGTGAGTCGTCTAGCCCTGAAAATTTGTGTGCTATCGCGATTGTCGCAAAGACTGTAAGGATAATCGTTAACAACAATGCGAGTATACTAAATGTGATGAATTTCCATCTTTTAATTTTAAAAAACTTAGGTGCCTTTTTTGAGTCTTGTTCATCTGAAGGTTGATTAGTTTCATCATTATGTTGTGTCACTCGGATATGCCCCTTTCTTAAATTACGTTGATGTGCATAAATAAGTTCTAGTTTGAATGGATAATTCATTTTACCAAATTCAGCACGTTCATCAACTTATATATGGCTATATAAAAAATAAAAGGGCTGGTGCCTCACACCAACCCTACGTCAAAAATTTAAAATTTTAACCATTCCTGATATTCATCAAATAAGTCATCAAATACATACATTGGTGAACTGATAGAAGCTTCAGTCTCTATATAGTCAGACAATGTATGAAAGTCTGACTCATGTTTTGGAAAAGCTAAATCATCAAAAATCTGTTCTGCTAATTGACCTTTTTCATCAGGTCTGCCTCGCACAGTAAGCGCAAATTGATAAAATGAATAATCTTTCATTAACCCATTGTCACATCAATTACTTTTGTTTCACTTTTAACTAATTGATCTTGCGGGTGGATATCGATTTTATCTGCTTGATCTGTATTAGTAATAATAATTGGTGAAATGACTGATTTAGCGTTATTTCCAATATAGTCTACATCAAATTCAACTAGTGGATCTCCAACTTTTACTGTATCGCCGCTTTCAACTAATACATTGAATCCTTCACCATCTAATTGAACTGTATCTAGACCGATGTGAATTAATAATTCTAAACCGTTATCAGCTTTTAAACCTAACGCATGTTTAGTTGGGAAGATATTGTCAACTTTACCTTCAATTGGTGAAACAACGACACCTTCGCTTGGATTAACACCGAAGCCATCACCCATCATTTTTTGCGCAAATACTGGGTCTGGAATATCTTCGATTTTAACGTATTCACCAGAAATCGGTGCATAAACCTCGATTGACTTATCTACTTTATCCTCTTTGCCAAATAATTTTTTAAACATATTATTTCTCTCCTTGGTTCTTGAAATGTGGAATCAAATCACCATATCCAAGTTCTTCTAATTTATCATAAGGAATAAATTGTACAGCAGCTGAATTGATACAATATCTTAATCCGCCTGTTTCTTTTGGTCCATCATTGAAAACGTGACCTAAATGACTGTTTTCAGAACGTACTTCAGTTCTTACCATACCAAATGACTTATCTACAAGTTCAATGATATCATCGTCACTTAGAGCTTTAGAGAAGCTTGGCCAACCACAATCAGAATGAAATTTTTCTTCTGAAGTGAATAGTGGTTTGCCTGAAAGTTTATCGATATAGATACCTTTTTCGAAATGATTCCAATATTCATTTTGGAAAGGAGGTTCTGTACCATTTTCTTGAGTAACAAGATATTCCATATCTGTTAATTCATTTTTACTTTTTTTAAGCATTTTGCTCCCCCCAATGTCTTTCTATAAAGTCTTTTCTTCCTGAACCTTTTTGATACTGTTCATAATGCATTGGATTCTTTTTATAATAATCTTGATGATAAGATTCTGCTGGGTAAAAGTTTTTATATGGTTTTACCGGTGTGATCACAGGTTTATTAAAAATCATTTGTTCGTTTAACTGCTGGATTTTAGATTGTGCAGCTTTTTCTTGTTCTTCGTCATGGTAGAAAATGACCGGTTGGTAACTTTCACCGCGATCGAAGAATTGTCCACCATTATCTGTTGGATCGAACGTCTTGAAATAAACATCTAATATATTTTCAAATGAAGTGATTTCAGGATCATATTCAATTTGTACTGCTTCAACATGTCCTGTTGTGTTCGTACATACTTCTTCATAAGTTGGATTTTCTACGTGGCCGCCACTGTATCCTGAGACAATATTCTTAATACCAGGATATGATGTGAATGGTTTTACCATACACCAGAAACAACCGCCAGCTAATGTTGCATATGCCAAAATATTACCTCCATTCGGCGTTTAGTCAATTCTAAATTTATCATGACTGCACTTTATTTTCTATTAGTTTGCTTTAACCCGATGATTTTCATGAGAATTATCGATTATTGACGCAAGACAACGAATCCTACTGCACCTTGTCCAGTATGTGTTGAAATAACTGGTGTTGTCGTATTGATTTCAACTTCAGTATTATTTTCTTCAATCGCAAATTGTTGTTTAAACTTATCTACAAAATCTAATGCATTTGCATGAGCTAAGCCGATTTTTTTAATCGAATGATTTTCAATGAACTGAGCAAGCTCTTTTTTAATAATTTGAATACTCGACTTTTGCGTACGTGCATTATGAAGGATTTTGATTTGTCCATCATCAAGAATGCCCACTGGTTTTAAACGCATCATATTACCAATCATACCTTTAGCTTTACCGATACGTCCGCCTTTAATCAGTTGGTTTAATTGTCCAATCACTACAAAGAGTTTGATATTGCTTTGTAAATGTTTTAATTTTTTAAGAATTTCTTCTGTTGATAACCCTTCGTTATTCCATTCAACAATATGTTCCAGTTGGAAACCAAGGCCGAATGAAATGGATTTTGAATCAATAACTGTAACTTTTGAATCAGTCATTTGACTAGCTTGATACGCAGTTTGATACGTACCGCTTAATCCAGATGTCATATGAATACTAATGATTTCTGAGCCGTCTTTTCCTAATTCATCGTACATTTCAATAAATTTACCAATAGGAGGTTGGCTGGTTTTGATATCTACATCTTCTTCTATTAACTCAATTACACGTTCAGAAGAAATGTCTTGTTGGTCGATATAAGATTTGCCTTCAATCGTTAAATTAAGAGGAATCACATGAACATCGTGCTCTTTTAGATATGATTGAGGTAAATCTGTTGTTGAGTCTGTGACAATTTTTTTACGCATTTCCATACCTCCTATTACTTTTTACGAACAAGATGTAAGAACGTGTGCGGAATTTTATTGCGTTCATCTTGTTCTCCTTTAACTGAAGATTCAACTTCCCAATCTTCAAAAGTATAAGGTGGGAAGAACGTATCTCCTTGGTATTTATCTTCAATGACAGTGATGTACATGTCATCTACTTTATCGATAAATTCTTCAAACAATGCTTGGCCGCCGAAAATGAAGACATGGCCAGGCAAATCATAAATATCCTCAAAATTGTGTATGACATCTACACCTTCAGGATGAAAAGATTCATCACGTGTTAAAACGACGTTACGTCTGTTTGGAAGCGGTTTGCCGATAGATTCATATGTTTTACGGCCCATTACGAGTGTATTGCCAGTACTTAATTTTTTGACATGTTTTAAATCATTAGGCAAATGCCATGGTAGTTGGTTATCCTTACCGATTACTCTGTTTTGATCATGCGCAACAAGAATAGAAAGCGTCATATTCTTATCCCCTTTCAAAAATTCTAATTGTTTTTATACAGCGATAGGTGCTTTAATACCTGGGTGTGATTGATAATTTACAATCTCCAAGTCTTCATATTGAATATCAAAAATTGAACGATCTGTATTGATTTTTAATTGAGGTGGTTCGTAACTTGAACGACTTAATTGTTTTTTGACCGCATCGATATGATTAGAATAGATATGTGCATCACCAATCGTATGCACAAACTCACCGACTTCTAAGCCGCATTCTTTTGCTACTAAATGTGTTAGTAAACTATAACTTGCGATATTAAATGGAACTCCTAAAAATACATCTGCACTACGTTGATATAATTGGCAACTTAGTTTGCCGTCTTGTACATAAAACTGGAACATCGTATGACATGGCGGTAATGCCATCGTATCAATTTCTGCTGGGTTCCATGCAGATACGATGTGACGTCTAGATGTAGGGTGAGTTTTGATTTGTTCGATGACTGTAGCAAGTTGATCATAATGTTGACCATCTGCACCAACCCAATCTCGCCATTGCTTACCATATACATTCCCTAAATTGCCGTGTTTTTGCGCAAAATCATCATCGTTTAGAATGCGTGATTTAAATTTTTCCATTTCTTGTTGGTAAGCTTCGTTGAATGCTTCATCTTGTAATGCTCGATGTGCGAAATTCGTCATGTCCGGTCCATGATAATCTTCTGATTCAACATAGTTTTCAAATGCCCATTCATTCCAAATATTATTGTTGTATTCTAGTAAATATTTGATATTTGTGTCGCCTTTCATAAACCAAATCAGCTCAGTCGCAATCAACTTAAAGAATACTTTTTTAGTTGTTAATAAAGGGAAGCCTTTACTTAAGTCATAGCGTGATTGATGACCGAATTTTGAAATGGTACCAGTACGTGTACGATCATCGCGTTCGTTCCCGATAGCTAAAATTTCCTTACATAGGTCATGATATGCTTCGTCGAATGAATTCATACCTATCTCCTCCTCAAATCGTATGTATCTCCAATTATAAAAAATGGGACAATTGATGGACTGAGTCAGCCATCAAATATTGTCCCGTACCTTCGATTATGAAATCAATTCAAATTGATTAACAGTTTTCATCAAACATATCTTTGATATCCATACAGATATCTTGAATATCGCGTCCCTCAATATATTCACGAGGCATAAAATGTTTTAATTCTGTACCTTTAAATAAAGCGAAAGAAGGACTTGAAGGTACTTGTTGTATGAACTCTCTCATTTCTTGTGTTGCTTCTTTATCTTGACCTGCAAAGACAGTTACTTTGTGATCAGGCTTTTTATCATTTTGCTCAGCAACTGCTACAGCTGCTGGACGAGCTAATCCAGCTGCACAACCACATACTGAATTAATAACAACAAATGTAGTTTCCTCAGCACCTACATTGTCCATATATTGATCAACTGCTTCTGCAGTTTCTAAACTTTCAAAACCATTTTGTGTTAACTCGCTACGCATACCTTGTGCGAGTTCTTGCATATATGCTTCATACGGATTCATAATATACACTCCTTGTTCATTTATAGTTTATTTTACATGAAATAATCAGAAATGTAATCTAATTAATTTGTTGATTCATCCTAATTCCGCTTATTTATTACGGTTAGCAATTTGTTTCCAAACAGATCCTAGTGCTTCGTCACCTTTTTCAATACGAGAGATGGCCATTTGAATCTGTAACTTCACTTCGTAAGCGTCATCATCTTCATGTGCTTTCAAAGCTGGTAATTGTGCTTCGCCACCTTCATCAAAAATAAACATCGCGGCACGCCAACGCACAATCTTTTGTGGATCATCTAAAGCTTTCTCCATTTCTGGTAAAGCTGCTTTAAATCCTAAATCACTTAATCCATCTCCGGCAGTTCGGCGTACACCAGGATTTTTATCCTGTAAACCTTGGTACATATATGGAAGAACTGACTCATCTTCTACCATACTTGCTAGCACAATAGCTTCGCGTCGAATTGGAATTTTAGGATGGTTTAATGCAGCTTCGATAAGAGGATAATCTTCTTTGGTTGGTGTTGGGAAAGACTTCAACATTCTAAGTTGCGCTTTCCAATCTTCTGCCGCATTAAATTCATCAACTGTCACATGTTGATAGTGTGCTGTTGGAACCACAATATCTGTATTTAATGCTTCTTGTTTTAATTCATTAAGTTTATTTTCAGGATATAGTGCGACAAGTTCTTCTTCAACATTATCCATAACTTCTTCTAGTTCGCCATAACGCGTACCTAAATCTTCCCACTTACGCATAAATACTACATTGTCATCATCTTTTTGTGCTGCTAGCATTGTATCGACAAAGTAGTCTGGTAATTGTCTGCGTTCTTCATCCTTAGTGGTAGTGAGTTTAATCTGATACGGGATACCTTTAAATTTGAGCACTTCCGCTTTAATTTCGCCGAAATGTTCATCAGGTGCAGGTGTATCATTTGTTTCAGTTTCAGATTCATTACTAATTGCAGCTGTAATATTAGGCAATAACGCTTCCCAATCTGCTTTTGGTGCTTTATCCACAGCTAAAAAGTCGATGACATGGAAAATGGATTTAACACCATCAACCTCTAAAAGTCTATTGATAAAATCAGGTTGGCCTTCTTTTACTTTTGTATAAGTGGAGGATTGATTGTCCTCTCTTTTCTTATTCAATACCACTTTCATGGTATTCGGACTTGGTGTCGGTTCAATACGAACGATTTCCATCAAAATAACCCCCAATTATTGTAGTTCATTACCAAATTGCTTGATTTGTTTACCTACTGAACATTCGTAAATACAAAAATGATGTGCATGTGTTTTTCCTTTTGTTTTACGATTATATGTTTTTAATTCACAATTTTTGCAGTAAGTGCTTAATAAATCATCTATGGAATCAAGCGCTCTTTTTTCGGATTTTGAAAAAATAATCGTCACTCCCTTTACATAATTAATAACACCTTAAATGGTTTAAGGACGATTAATTTAGCCTCATTATATCATGCGACACGGTTAACTTCATCTCTCTACTTTGTAGTTGTAACTAAATGGCTATTGCATTTAATGTACGATTTCTATAGAATATATGAGTTGAGTTGCGGTTTCTAAACACCCGCATTAACAAAATTTAGGAGGTTAATTATGTTTTACAATGAAATATTAGGTATTATTGCCTTTCTAGTGACCTTTACATTAATGGTCGCAATGTATCGTTTGTTCGGTAAGCAAGGTTTGATTGCTTGGGTAGCTATCGGAACTGTAATTGCTAACATTCAAGTAATTAAAACTGTAGACATCTTTACGATTTCTGCGACTTTAGGAAATGTAATGTTTGCGTCTATTTATTTAGCGACGGATATTTTAAACGATATCTATGGACGTAAAGTAGCTAAAAGAGCAGTATGGATGGGCTTTAGTTCATCATTAGTAATGATAATTTTAATGCAACTATCATTACATTTTATTCCCGCTCCAGAAGATATGGCACAAAATGCGCTAAGTACAATTTTCAATATAGTACCTAGAATCGCGTTAGGTTCGATTATCGCTTATATCATCGGACAACATATCGATGTCTTTATCTTCAATGCGATTAAAAAAGTATTCAAGTCAGATCGCACATTTGCAATTCGTGCATATGGGAGTACGACATTAAGTTCTATTATTGATACTGCCCTTTTTGTAAGTATCGCGTTTATTGGTTTGCTGCCAGCAGGTGCAGTCTTTGAAATCTTTATTACGACTTACTTCTTAAAACTACTTGCTACAATCTTTAATGTGCCATTTGGTTACTGGGCTAAATCAATGTACCGAAAAGGTAAAATTCAATCCACAGATGAAGGTTACTGATTAAGGGTATAGATAATATAATATTTTGATTAAGGATGGAATGATGTATGGCTAAAATATTTTTTGATGCAGCAGTTAAAGGTAATCCAGGACCAGCATCTATTGCAGCAACAATTATTGAAGAGAGTAACCATCAAACTTTCACGCAAGATATCGCACCTACTGACAATCATTCAGCAGAATGGCAAGCTTTTAATTTTGCCTTAGACTGTGCATTAGAATTAAATGTATCTACAGCATTAATTTATACCGATTCTAAGCTGATCACTGACAGTTTAGATAAAGGCTTTGCTAAGAATGAGAAGTTTAAAGGTTATTTAGTTGAAGCAGCGAAGAAAATGAAAGCATTTGATTTATGTCTGATTGATTGGATTCCTAGAGCACAAAATAAAGAAGCCAATCATCATGCGCAACAAGCGCTCTATCAGCAATTAAAATAAAAGAAGCGGGAGGACGTCTCCACAGTTATTAACTGTGAAACGCCCTCCCGCTTTTGTTTTGAATGATTAAAATGGTAAGAATTCTCTTTCAATAAATTTCTTAGACACTTTCAAATCGTGAGTATCTAAGACATTGAAAATATCAATGAAATCCAGATGATACTGCATTTGATTAAATAATGCTGTTACATCTAATGGTACATTAGTGTGGATTTCTGCAAGTTGTTTTGAAAGTTTCAAATCATCTAATTGGCTGATGATTTTCTTTTGTTGTGCCGGTGTCAATTCGTCAATGTGATTGATAACATTTTCTACAGACTGATATTTTAAGATTAATTTATGTGCTGTTTTTTCACCAATTCCTTTGACGCCAGGATAACCATCAGCGGTATCTCCCATAAACGCTTTGATATCGATGAGTTGAAGCGGATGTAATTGATATTCTTCTTGATAGCGTGTTAAATCATAACGGTTATAAATATTAAATCCTTTTTTAGTCAACCAAACTTCAACATTAGGATTTATACATTGTAAGATATCTTTATCTCCTGTAACGATATAAACTTCGTTATCCTCTGATAAATTTCTGCTTAATGTTCCGATAACATCATCGGCTTCATAATTTTTAACTCCAATATTAACAAACCCAAGTGCGTTTGAAATATCTTGAACTAAATCGAATTGTGGTATCAATTCATCAGGCGGTGCTGGTCTATGTTGTTTATAATCTGCAAACATTTCATTTCGAAATGTTTGTTGCCCCATGTCCCAACATACAGCGATATGTGTCGGTTGAATATCATCTATCGCTGAAAAGATGTGACGAACAAACCCTTGTACGCCATTAGTCGGAACTCCGTTTGAATTTCTCATGAATTGATGATGAATGCTTGTAGCATAGAAATGGCGGAATAATAACGCCATTCCATCTACCAGCAATACTTTGTTTGTCATACTACTTCCTCTTTCTAAGTTAAATAATTTCTTTTAATTGACGGTTAGCCGCATCAATTTGTTGAATCAAGCTATTATCAATTTTAACGCTTAATAATGCGCTTGCTTGTTCATGTATTTCATTTGAAATCTCATTTAATTGTTGATCTGCAATCTTGCCCATCTTAGACACTTGTTGTTCTAACTCTTGTCGTAATTGGTTAATGTTGTTTTGCAACAAGTCAACCGTTTCCATTGTGATTTGCTCTTGTAGTTCTTTTTGTGCTTTCAGTTGCAACAAACGCTTTTTCGTCAATTTTTTCGGAAGATGTTCGAACATTTCATTAAAATCAATATGCATCGTTGTAATTTTATCTTTATCCATTTCAATCTCAAAGTGTGGCTGCAATAAAATATGCAATTGATTCAATTGCTTAACAATAGGTGCAAGTTGATCTTCCAGTTGCTTATTAAAGAATTTTTTAATACGTTCAGCAATTAAAGTTTGTTCCATATACAATCTGCCATGGATTTGTTCAAGATATGTTTTAACTGCATCACGTTTTTCAGCATCAAAGTCATTGTTTTTAGTCATTTGCCCGTTGAATACTGTACGAACTTCATCAAACAATTGAATTTTTAAGCGTTCATTCAAGTGATATACTTGATCTTCAACTTCGTTATAAACATGTTGTTTAGTCGTTTTTAAAGTCGTATTTGGAATCGCGCCTTTTTGTTCAATCTTTCTTACTTCTTGTTGACGCGTTTCCATTTCTTCACGGTTGTTTTGATAGTCTTCTGACATTTGTGTATAAGAGGCACTAATTTGTTCAAGTTGCGCTTTCATTTGTTGTTGTAAAACAACCTTAGATTCGACCTCCGCAAAGTAATCTAGACTATCTTTTAGTTTATTTAGCCCTTCATCGCCCTCTTTTAATGCACGTCGACTAGAAACACTATAAATATCAGCAGGCATATTTACTTGTTGTAATGCATCGCTGACATAATCTTCCACAGCTTCTAAATCTTCTGTTGATTCTGCTAAATCTACTGCATTAATAATCATCTTGAATGTTTGATTTTCATTGAGTTGATTCATCTCTTTCATATACTCAATAAATGCTTTGTCGTTATCAGTGAATGAATGATTGAAATAGCTTACGTATAAAATCAAATCAGATGATGTTAATATTTTTTCTGTTTCATTAGAATGACGTTGGTTATTTGAATATAGACCTAAAGAGTCTACAATAATTTTATTTTTCAACCAGTCTATCGGTAAGTTTAAATGAACAGTTTCCACAAACGCAGCATATTCATCTTGAGCACTCCACTTTTTCACTTCATCCTGACTGATATCGTGATGGTAACCATCTTGAATCATATTTTGGTATAAATCTAATTGTTCTTTAACCGCATTAACAAAAGCAAGTTGTTCTTTCTTCAATGAATGTTTTAACTCTGTTGTATCTGTTGCTTTAAAGTCCTCTAAACTCTCAAAGTGGAATTTTTGAGATTCAACTAATTGATTTAATTCCGCGAGTAATTGAGGTGCTTGTTTTAAAGTGATTGCACTTGAATTACCATATGAGAGCTCTGTTGTTGCTGCTGTAGTAGGATTTGGTGAACTTACTAAATAATTTTCACCTAGTAACGCATTGATTAAGCTGCTTTTACCAGCACTGAATGTACCGAAGACGCCGATTTTCACAATTTGTTGATCCATTCGTTCAATAGCAGCCTTTAAATCAGATTTGGTTTGTTCAAATAAAGGAACAGGATCAATGATAGCGATACCTTGCTTAATTGTTTCAATATCGATATCAGATTTTAACTCAGTTTTTTGTTTAGTTTGGTTCAGTTGTTTTTTCGGTGTTTCTAGCTCTTCTTTTGTATATGTGATTTCTGTACGGTCAATCAATTTATCTAATGAATCATCTAAGTGAATATAATAATGTTGATAATTTCTTGTGATGAGTGATTCACGCAGCTTACGTAACTCAATATATTTTTCATAATCATTTTGATCCGTCTCTTCTTCATCGTCGACATGTTGTGTTTCAGCATTTTCAATAGCACGTTTTAATAGAGGTTCAGATTCTTTTTTAATAAATCGATGAATAGCTTTAACGACATCGTCACAGAAGTTTAATACATAAGCATTACTGATACTCATTTGTTCTTGGTATAAATCTGTGACAAGTGAGGATGGTATTTCATAATGCTGATTTAAAATAGATTGGTTGACGTCTGTTTGGTTGATGAAGCGGGTTAAGAATGACATATCTTCTCGCATAGGCTGTCTGATTTGTTGATTTACAATATCTTGTAACGCTGTCATTACATTTTGTAAACGCTCTTCCCTAGCTTCTTCAGTTTTCTTTTTCTTATTAAAGAAACCGCCAACTTTGAAGGTTTTTACTTGGCTTTCTAAGTAGAGACGAATCTTTTCACGCATTTCATGCGGCATTAAGTATGCGTTTTCTAAAATGTTTTTGCGTTGATAATTTAAATATTTATAGAGCTTATCTGGATCATTTAACAACTGTGCTTCTTCACTAACAGATTGATTCTGTTGGAAGTTTAAATAAGCTTGGTCAAATTGTGAAGCATCAATATCTAAATTTGCTAAAATATCCTGCATTTCAGCTTGAATATATGATTTTTGGTCTTCGGTAATAAACTGTGTGATTCTTTCAATATAGTCTTCCATAGACTCGCGATGTGTATCTTGTTCGATTAAGAAATCAGACAGTGCATTAATTTGATTTTCTGGGTGGTCATACTTAGAAACATAAAATGTTTTCAGAAGTTCTAAGTCCCATTCATCTACCGCGTGCTGAATATTTTGTTTGAAAGCATCGAATGAAAGCTCTTCATCATTATGTTTATCGATTTGATTTATTACGAAGACTACTGGGATGCCTGCATGATTCAAACGTTTCATAAATTGGAAGTTCATTGCGGATTGAACATGGTTATAATCTACTGTATAAAAAATAATATTGCTGGTAAACATGAATTGTTCTGTTGATGCTTGGTGTAATGAAACGTTTGAGTCTACACCTGGTGTATCTTGTAAGGTGAATCCTTTTTTGAATTTATCAGATTCAAAACGAATTTCTACAGACTCTACATCCCCATTTTGTCTGTTTAATTGCTTCACTTCATCATAATTATTCAAGCGTGTATATTTTTGACCTTCTAAGTTTGCGATAATTTCACTTTTATCAGCGACACTGACGATTGCTGTGTTGCTGGTTGTCGGTACAGGTGAACTTGGTAAGATTTCTTGTTCTAGTAGTAAGTTGATTAATGTAGATTTGCCTGCTGAAAAGTGGCCGACAAATGTTAATGTGTATTGATCTAGATAAACTTTTTTAATGACTTGGTTGATAATATGGACCAAATCTTGATGGTTTGATTTTTCGACTTCTTTTTTTAATTTATATAAAATATCTAATTGGTTGTTACTCGTCATAGATTATGTACCCCTTTATAAATAACATTGCTTTAATTGTATACTAAAAGCGCTTTACTCTAAAGGATTAAAATCGATGTTGCGGAGAATAAAAAAGATGCATCTGACTGATATTTAGTCAAATGCATCATAATTTTAAAGACCTGGATTATTCGCATGCTTAATTTGTAAGTAGCGAGATAAGCTGTAAACGATAATTCCAGCCCAAATAAAGATAAAGGTAACGAATTGATTTGTATCAAAAGGTTCTCTGTAAATAAAGATACCTAAAATAAAAATTAATGTCGGACCGATATATTGAATGAATCCCATTAATGATAAAGGAATACGTCTTGCACCTGCAGAGAACGAAATTAATGGAATCGCTGTAATAGCCCCTGAGAACAATAGCCAGAATGTCGGCATGTTGATACCAATGGTTGTTTGATGTGAGATCCATAAATAAACGATATAAATCAAAGCTGCTGGCGTTGTAACGATACATTCAAATGTAATACTGCTTAAAGCATCAATCGGTACAATTTTCTTAAGCAGGCCATAAAATCCGAATGACACCGCTAAAATAATCGAAACAACCGGAAACTCGCCGATTTTTAACGTCATGTATAGCACGCCAATAAAAGCAAGGAAAATTGCTAACCATTCTAACTTATTGAATTTTTCTTTCATAAAGATCATCGCAAGTAAAATGCTGACAAGCGGATTAATATAATAACCTAAACTCGCTTGGAGTACGTGATTATTATTAACCGCCCAGATAAATGTGCCCCAGTTTATTGTAATGATATAGCCGGCTAGAATAATAGCCCAAAGTTGTTTGGTTGTTAAGGCTTTAATGCCACTTATAAATTGTGAACCTTTTCCCATTGCCATGATTAATACAACCATAAAAATCATGGATAAAATAATACGATAAGCGAGAATTTCAAACGGACTGATATCATTGAGCAACGACCAATAAATTGGTAATGTTCCCCAAAGGATATAGGCAATTATGGAGTATACTATGCCGCGTTTAAATTCTTGATTCATCCTAGTCACCCCAATTTTTCAAACTATTTACTTTTTCTTAGCCCAATATTGATAATACGTACATTCTATATAACCATTGAAGAGCTTTCTACGTTTTGTTGCTTTTTGTTGTGTTAAAAATTCAAATTCTTTATTACTTGTTAAAATGTACTCTGATAAGTTTTTGTGCTGACGCATCAACTTACCAAGATAGCGATACATTTCTTCAACTTCTTCTCTATCACCAATACGCTCACCGTATGGCGGGTTACCGATTAATGCGATAGGTTGATCGGTATGGATATCTAAAGTATTCACATCTTTGACACCGAATTGAATGACTTCACTCAATCCTACTTCTTCAGCGTTACGTATCGCAATGTCTACCATTTCAGGATCAATATCATATGCATAGACTTCAACTTCTTTGTCGTAATCTGCTTGTTGATCTGCTTCGTCACGCAATTGTTCGTATAGATCATCAGGCATGATATCCCATTGTTCTGAAACGAATGAGCGGTTAAAGCCAGGCGCAATATTTTGTGCAATTAAGCATGCTTCAATTGCGATTGTTCCTGAACCACAGAATGGATCGATTAAAGGTGTGTTGCCATCCCAGTTAGCTAAGCGAATCAACGCAGCAGCTAATGTTTCTTTGATTGGCGCTTCACCTTGTGCGAGTCTGTATCCGCGTTTGTTTAAACCTGAACCAGAAGTATCAATTGTTAAAAGTACTTCGTCTTTATGAATTGCGACTTCCAAAGGATACTTACTTCCTGTTTCATCTAACCATCCTTTATGTGCGTAGGCATCTTTTAAGCGTTCAACAATTGCTTTTTTCACGATTGCTTGAACATCAGGTACACTATGAAGCGTTGATTTAACACTTCGACCCTGTACTGGGAAATTACCATCTTCTGTAATGATTGTTTCCCAAGGTAATGCTTTGGTTTGTTCGAATAGTTCTTCGAATGTTGTTGCTTTAAAGCGTCCCATGACTAATCGGACTCTGTCAGCAGTACGCAGCCATAAATTACTTTTGGCAATTGCAGTTTCATCGCCTTCGAAAAATATTCTTCCGTTTTCCACTGTTGTTTCGTAGCCTAATGCGTTAACTTCTTTTGCAACGACAGCTTCAAGACCCATTGGACATACGGCTAATAATTGATACATATGCGTTGACCTTCCTTCTATTTTTGTTGATTTACTTTATTATTGTAGCAAATTTTGAAGCGGTAATATATGTGTAGTAAGCGAGATATCAAATAAAAAAGCTCTCCAATCTTGGAGAGCTGAACTAGTGAGGATATTTCTATAAGCCATGTTCTGTACCTTAGTACTGATAACGTGCACTAGTAGTCACTCGTACGCCGGTGGTAACCATCTGTCTGGAATAAGTATTTACGCACACTTATTCCCTCATTTATACGTTGAATTCCGCTAAATAAGTGCTCCTACCAAATTTGGATTGCTCACTCGAGGGGTTTACCGCGTTCCACCCTTTACATTTCTGTAAAGGCTCCGTCACTGTGGCACTTTCAAGCTACTTTAATCATATCCAAAAGACTTAGATTATTTCACTGCCGTCTATTAGCCTTGACTTATTGTTTCATCAAGCACGAACACTACAATCATCTCAGATTGTGTGAGCATGGACTTTCCTCTATATTGCTATAGCGATTACCCGAAATATCACTTCTTAAAATTATAGCATGGTTCTTTGTCTATGGTAAAGCTAATCCGAAAAAGCACAACTTTTCAGACTTCGAGCCATAAACTTAGAATAACTATTTTCCAAATACTGCTTTTTCTAAATTAGAGATACGTTTAAGAATATCTACATTACTAGAATTTGTGTTTGAAGAAAAACTTTTGTTTTCTTGTGGTCTAGAAGTAGCTACACGTAAACGTAACTCTTCAAGTTCTTTTTTCAACTTATGATTTTCTTCATTTAATTTAATTACTTCATTATTCATGTCTGCCATTTTTTGATAGTCTGCGATGATGTCATCTAAAAATGCATCTACTTCTTCCCTTCTATATCCACGTGCAAGGGTTTTTTCGAAGTCTTTCTCATAAATATCTTTTGCTGATAATTTTAAAGATACATCTGCCATTTTTTCTCCACCTCATTCGAAACTTTCTTCAGACCACTGTATATCACTGATGAATGTATTGATTTCATCAAACGTTACAACATCATAAGTATAGTTTGTTTGTTCTGCAAAATCAACTAACATCCGCTTAAAGAACTTTGGACTCGCTTCTTGTTCTTCATCATAAATTAGAACAGTCATATCAGTATGGTCTAGGATAAATTGATCTGTTTGTTTGAATTGAAAGGGCCCTTCGTAGGGTGCGTGATGCACTGAATCATGAAAATCAGCTTTTTCAATAATTTGTTGATACTTCAACTGATTTTGTTCATTCCATCGTTCTGTATGATTTTGAAAAGGTGTAATCACACCGAGCTTTAATTCAGGATACTCTTGTTGCAAGTCAAGCACCACTTCACCTGTCCACATTTCAATTCCTAATTGTCCTTGTATCAATACCCATTCTAAACCTTCCTCAACCAGATTTTGCAATTTATTTTTTAAAAATAATTTAAGGTATTTTACTTCAGGTGCATCATCTTTAAATATATTTAATTCATAGGATTTATAGCCGGTAACATATGCTGTTTTAACCATATTGCGTTTCACTTTCCTTTAAATAGTTTAAGTCATAGTTCACACTTTTCAGTTTATCCATAAAGAGTTTCCGGCTTGCTGAAGCATAATGACATTCGACAGAAAGGCGTTCTAAATTTTCTTTGAGTATTTGATACTTCAACTGATTCATGTATGAAAGCGCAATGATATTTTCTGCATAACCATCCAATTGGTTCAACAAATCATCGATGTGATAAGCAAAAGGCATCACCTCGTTTTTGAAATCATATGCCTTACCTGATCTAGCTTCTTCATATCTTTGTTTCATAATATAGGTTTGTTCTATTAATGTTGAGATAATGGTATACAATCACATTTCGCCTCCCTCACAATTAAATTATCATATATTGATAAGTACGTCATTTCAGAAAACCTTTAAATCCCTATGATAAAAGGGTTCAATATTGTTAAATAGCCTGATTAACGTTAAAATAAGTGACATATACACAAACCAATGTTTGCTTAAATACTAAAGGAAGGTTTTTAAGTAAGCTTTGTATTGATATAAGTTTCGAGAGTTTGCATCTCACTGTAAGTTGTGTATAATTATTACGGTTTAAAAACCTGTTGGTGTGGTGAAACAAATGAATTATCCAAATGGTAAACCATTTAATAGAAATAAGACTAAAGTTGGACGCACAAACCCATTCAATTCAAGTAAAATCAAGTATGGCGGACGTGGGATGACTTTAGAAAAGGAAATCGAATTATCAAACGATTACTACCTTTCTACAGGTAAAGCAGTAATACACAAGAAACCGACACCCGTTCAAATCGTAAATGTTTCTTATCCTAAACGCAGTAAAGCTGTGATTAAAGAAGCATATTTCCGCACCCCATCTACAACTGACTATAACGGTATTTATAATGGCCGTTATATTGATTTTGAAGCAAAAGAAACACAGAGCAAGACGTCTTTTCCATTACAAAATATTCATGAACACCAAGTTGCGCATATGAAATCATGCTATGAACAAAACGGAATTGTATTTTTACTAATTCGTTTTAAAGCATTAGATGAAGTTTATATGCTGCCTTATCGTTCCTTTGAAAACTTTTGGCAAAGACATCAAAATAACATCAGAAAATCAATTACAGTTGAAGAAATAAGAAAAAATGGTTACCATATTCCTTATCAGTATCAACCACGATTGAATTACCTCAAAGCCGTTGATAAGTTGATATTAGATGAAAGTGAGGACCGCGTATGACGGAAAGAAAGAAGACTTCTCATTCTAAGAATGGAAAGTCTGGTAAAAAACAGAATAGGAATATTAAGAGGACAATTATTAAGATTATTGGCTTCATTTTAATTGCGTTTATTGTCTTAGTCTTAGTTGGTGTTCTTTTATTCGCTTACTACGCATGGAAAGCGCCAGCGTTTTCTGATGCAAAATTAAAAGATCCTATACCAGCAAAGATTTATGATAAAGACGGTAAATTAATCAAGACACTTGATAACGGTCAAAGACGTGCGCACGTGGACTTAAAAGATGTTCCGCAAAATATGAAAGATGCCGTTCTAGCTACTGAAGATAATCGTTTCTATAAGCATGGTGCTTTAGACTATAAACGTTTATTCGGTGCGGTCGGTAAAAACATTACTGGCGGATTCGGTTCACAAGGTGCATCAACATTAACACAACAAGTTGTTAAACGTTCATTCTTAACCGATCAAAAGTCGATTGGCCGTAAAGCACAAGAAGCATACTTATCGTATCGTTTAGAACAAGAGTACAGTAAAGATGAGATTTTCCAAATCTACTTAAACAAAATTTACTACTCTGACGGTGTTTATGGGATTAAAGCAGCAGCTAAATATTACTTCGACAAGGATTTGAAAGATTTAAATTTAGCTGAGGAAGCGTACTTAGCAGGTTTACCTCAAGTACCTAACTTATACAATGTATATGATAATCCTAAAGAAGCGGAATCTCGTAAAGATACTGTATTATACTTAATGCATTATCATAAACGTATTTCTGAACAAGATATGAAAAAAGCGCAAGATACACCAATTGAGAAAAACTTAGTTAAACGTAGTGCTGATGATCGTGCAATTAAGCCAGATAATAAAGATCCTGAGTATAACTCATATGTGAACTTTGTGAAGTCTGAATTAATGGCACATCCTGAGTTCCAAGACAAAAATCTTGGCGACTTAATGAATAGTGGTATTAAGATTTATACTAATATGGACTCTAGCGTTCAAAAAGCATTGCAGAACCGTATTGATAACGGCAATTACTATAAGAACGAAGATCAACAAGTTGGTTCAACAATTGTTGACAGTAAGAGCGGTGGATTAGTCGCAATTTCTGGTGGCAGACACTTCAAAGATGTTGTCGACCGTAACCAAGCAACTGACCCTCACCCTACTGGTTCTTCATTAAAACCATTCTTGTCTTACGGACCAGCAATTGAGAATATGCAATGGGCAACAAACCATGAACTTCAAGACGAATCAGAATACATGGTAGATGGTACTACATTCAGAAACTATGATACGAAGAGTCATGGTAATGTCACACTTTATGATGCATTACGTCAAAGTTTCAACATTCCAGCATTGAAAGCTTGGCAACAAACGAAACAAGATGCTGGTCAAGACGCACCTAAGAAATTTGCAGACAAAGTTGGCTTGAAATATGAAGGTGAAATTGGTCCTTCAGAAGTACTTGGTGGTTCATCATCTGAATTCTCACCTACTGATTTAGCTTCTGCTTTCGCAGCGTTAGCTAATGGCGGTGAATACAACCAAGCACACGGTATTACTAAAGTTGTTGATCAAGAAGGTAATACTACAGAGTTTGATCACAAACACCACAGAGCTATGCATGATTACACAGCATACATGCTTTCAGAAGTACTAAAAGGTACATTTGAAGCTTGGGGTTCTGCTTATGGTCATGGCGTATCTGGTGTTAACTTAGCAGCCAAAACTGGTACAGGTACTTATGGTTCAGAAACTTACCAACAATACAACTTACCTGATAACGCAGCGAAAGATGTATGGATTAACGGTTTCACTCCTAAATACTCAATGTCAGTTTGGATGGGCTTCAATAAAGTTAAAGAATATGGTCAAAACTCATTCGTTGGTCATAACGAACAAGAGTATCCACAATACTTGCTTGAAGATGTGATGTCAGATATCAGTCCTAGAGACGGACAAGACTTCCAACGTCCAGCTTCAGTTAATGGTTCAAGCAAATCTGACTTATACGTTGCTAGCAACCCTGACCACAATACTACAAACCGTAAAGTAAACGGTAATGGTACTACTCAAGGCGGCAGCAGTAATAGCAACAATAGTCAACAACAAGGTTCAAATAACAGAAGTCAAAACTTTGGTAACAATAACCAACAAGGACAAAGCAATAATCAACAACAAGGCAACAACAACCAGCAAGGCGATAATCAAAATGGCAATGCATTATCAAGATTCTTTAATCTACATGCCATTTTCAATAATAAAGCTTCATAAATAATAAAAGTGCAGTGACTCAAATTTCTGAGCACTGCACTTTTTTCTATACTTAATAATATGAAAAGACATGTTTGAACAAGAAATTCAAACATGTCTTTTATCATTTTCATTTAAATTATTAGCGTTTTTGATGTGCTTGTCTTGCTTTATACGCTGCGTTCATTTTAATGAGTTCACTGATGAGTGTTTTCATCTGACGATAACCCATAAAGTGATGTTTTCGTTGATGAATATAATCAAATCGTTCTTGGAAATTAATGGGCACAACTGGATAAGTTTCTAATTTATCGTAATCAATTGTTTCAACATTGTTAATCTGACAAAAATAGTGTTCGATTAAAGTTAAATATTCATCAAGTAACGCTTTTCCTTGGTCTGATGTTAATTGTTTCTTTTTCGCAAAGACATCAATTTGGGCTTCTAAAGCTTCAAAATCAGATTTTGTAATCAAAAAATCACCTCTTATGCTTTAGCTTCTTTTCTTAGTTTTTCACGATATCGTTTCTGCCCTTCTCTACAATCATCGAATAAAGGACAAATATCACATTTCGGTGCACGTGCCAAACAGTGATAACGTCCAAAGAAAATCAGTTGATGATGACTTTGATTCCATCTTTCTTTTGGAATAATTGAACACAGGCGCTCTTCTACCTCTTTGACGCTGTCTTTCCATCGATTAATACCTAATCTTTTAGAAACACGTTCTACATGTGTATCAACTGCTAACGCTGGTACACCGAATGCGACACTTAATACAACATTCGCAGTTTTTCGACCAACACCTGCAAGACTTTCTAAATCTGTACGATTATTAGGTATTTTGCCATCAAATTTATCGATAAGTGATCGGCATAGCTTTTGAATGTTTTTGGCTTTATTACGATATAACCCAATTGAGCGAATATCTTGTTCCAGTTCTTCTAAACTGACATCCAAATAATCTTGTGGTGTTTTATACTTTTTAAATAACTCACGTGTTACTTTATTAACTAATACGTCTGTACACTGTGCAGATAGCAACACCGCAATGGTTAATTCAAATGGATTATCATGTTTAAGCTCACATTCTGCATCTGGAAACATTTCATCAATGACATCTATCATACTTAATGCCTTTTTCTTACTTAACATTATGATTCCTCCTGATTCAACCAGTCAAATTTCGGAATGCTTTTGACTGTATGTTTCATTTGCGGTGTATGGTATTGACTACTGATCTTTTTAGAGTCCTCCACTGTTTTAACGTTGTTTTTCTTCCAATTTAATAGGATTCTATCAATGTATTTAAAGCTCATTTTTTCTTGACTCAATGCTTCATTCACCGCAGCTTGAATCACTGAAATATCATGGTGATCAACGTCAATCCACTGATTTAATGTATCAATTTCAATGGGTGATAAAGGACGGCCAAATGCGCTTTCAATCATTTGGAATAATGACTTAAAGGACTCTTGGTTATTCATTTCACGTTGTTGTGTTTCTTGGGATTTTAAAATTTTACTGAAAGATTGATAAAAACCATCTAGATTCATAAATTCAGCAAAACGTCCTTCTTCATCTTTTTGTACTGTTAAATCTAATAAGTCTAATTGAATTAGACGCTGAATAACACCTGTCACTTCACGTTCCTTCATCGTTGTACCTTTACTAAGATATGAAATAGAAGGTTGTTTATTTGAATGCTCATATTCATAAATTAATTTTAATAAGATGATTAAATCAGTTTCTGATAATCCCATGTCAGCATAGTGATCGAGTAATTCTCTTCTAATAACAACGGGGCGTTTTCTAAGTAATTCTATATCCAAAGTGACCCTCCTTTTTTGATATTTTACCTATTGAAATGGTCCAGTCATCGTTTACACACATGACTGGACCCATTTATTTTTCATTCAAATCATAGAATTGTTTATGGATATAAACGGTTTAATAAGCGTGGGAATGGTGCTGTTTCTCTAACGTGTTCTACGCCAGAAATCCATGCCACTGTTCTTTCTAAACCTAAACCGAAGCCGCTGTGAGGTACTGAACCATAACGACGTAAGTCTAAATAGTACTCATAGCTTTCTTTATCTAAACCATGTTCTTCGATACGTGACTCTAATAATTCTAAGTCATTAATACGTTCAGAGCCGCCGATAATTTCACCGTAACCTTCAGGTGCGATTAAGTCAGCACATAAGACTGTGTCTTCATTGTCTGGATTTGGCTGCATATAGAATGGTTTGATTTTTGTAGGATAATTTGTGATAAATACTGGTAAATCATAATGGTTTGCGATCGCTGTTTCATGCGGTGCACCAAAGTCTTCACCCCACTCGATGTCATCAAATCCTTCTTGTTTTAAGTATTCGATTGCATCATCATATGTGATACGTGGGAATGGTGTTTTTACTTTCTCAAGTTTAGAAGTGTCTCTGTCTAAGATTTTAAGTTCTAAGGCACAATTCTTAAGTACAGATTGAACAACATGAGCAACGTATTGCTCTTGTGCTTCTAAACTGTCGTCGTGGTTATAGAAAGCCATTTCGCCTTCAATCATCCAGAATTCGATTAAATGACGGCGTGTTTTAGATTTCTCAGCACGGAATGTCGGACCGAATGAGAAAACTTTACCATATGCCATTGCTGCTGCTTCTAAATAAAGCTGACCACTTTGTGATAAGAAGGCATCTTCATCGAAATATTTAGTGTGGAATAATTCACTTGTACCTTCTGGTGCACTTGCTGTTAAAATTGGTGGATCAATTTTAACGTATCCGTTATCGTGGAAGAATTCGTATGTTGCACGAATAATTTCATTACGGATTTTCATCACTGCATGTTGTTTTTTAGAACGTAACCATAAATGACGGTGATCCATTAAGAATTCTGTACCGTGATTTTTTGGTGTGATTGGATAATCATGTGCTTCATGAATAATCTCAATAGATTTAACTTGCATTTCATAACCTAAATCTGAACGATTATCTTCTGTAATTGTACCTGTAATGTACATTGATGATTCTTGATTTAAGTTTTTAGCTGTCGCAAATGTATCTTCATCTACTTCAGATTTCACTACGACACCTTGCATGAATCCAGTTCCATCACGTAATTGCAAGAATGCAATTTTACCGCTAGAACGTTTGTTTTGAAGCCAAGCGCCAATTGTGACTTCTTGACCAATGTAGTTCTTTGCTTCTTTGATTGTAGTCTTCATTATTCAAACTCCTATACTTCTTTTTGACATTTATTAGAGAATTAATGATTGCTCGAAACTTCTAATTTTATCAAGTTGCTTTGAGCATTTGATTAACTTTTAACCCGTATATATTTTATCAAATAAATGCGTTTTCTTCTAGTTGATAAACTCTATTGTGCGGTTAATCGCTTTAATATTTTACTGAACTTTTGCAGATTACCGATTTGCTGATTGAATGCTTTTAACGTATGCATAAAGAAATGCTGATAATTACTTTTGATTAAGCGGTCATCAAAGGAAACAATGATGCCTTTATCATTTTCGTTTCGAATTAAACGCCCTAATCCTTGTCTGAAACGAATGACTGCATCAGGCAGCACATAGTCTTTAAACGTGGAGACAAACTCTGAATCCATCAACCAGTATTTCGTATTGTTCTGATTCATAAACGGCAGTTTTGCAATCATGACACATTTAATGCCGTCACCTTGAAAATCAAAGCCTTCAAAGAATGTTCCTGTTCCTAATAAGATTGCTTTATCAAAGCTGTTGAATTGTTGCGCTATTTTATAGTTTTGACTATTGTTTTGCTGTGACAAGATAATGTAATCTTCAAAATCAGGTAAGTCATTTAATAATTCTTGAACATGATACATCATTTTGTAACTTGTAAAGAGCACTAAACATTTAGATTCAGTCATATTTACATATTCAGTAATATAACTGACAATCGCGTGCTCATATTTTTCTACATCACGATAATGATAAGGCTCAACATCATTTGGAATAAAGATAGTTGCTTTATTTTGGTTATCAACTACATCGTCAATAATATACGTGTTGAATTCAGCATCTTGGTTAAACCACTTTTTATAAGCTTCAAAGGATCCATTAAAAGTTAACGTGCCTGAAATAAAAGTTAAGGCATTAAACTTGTCTAAAATTTGATGTGAAAGTATATCTTTCACCTTATAATCCTTCACATAAATCGTAATCGTTGATTTCTGTTCTAAATTTTTAATGGATAAAAAGCATGTGTGATCTGCTTTTAAACTTTGTTCAATCGCACGGAAGTGGTCATTGATGTACAGTAAATGTTTACGAATTGATTTGATAGTTTTATGACTCATGCCATTAAAGTATTCTAACGTTAAGTTCAATTTATGGATAATCTCATGGATATCTTTTAATATCGGCGCTTTATCAAATTGATTTACAAAATGAATCTTATGATTATCATCATCATGAATCGTAGAATCATGGATAATATCGAAGATTGTCGTAAATAATTGTTCATTCAATTCATGAATATCATTTACTGCGGTTTTAAGTCCAAAAACATCAATCGGTGGAATATCTAATCTTTCTAAGATACGTTTTTGTTCAAGACGATCTACTGCCTTTAATAGTTTTTCATTTTCAGTCTTACCGATTAAACCTAGTTGATATTTAATATCTGAATAGCTGAGTTCATTTGTGACTTGGTCTAATGCATAATCTGGTAAGCGATGTGCTTCATCGATAATACAGTCTTCAAACAATTGATAAATACTATTTTCTTGAGAAGCATGTATTAAATGCGCATGATTTGTTATACCAATTTGGATATTTTGTGCATTACGTTTTAAGAAATTATAGTAATGAATATCATGACGGACCGGCACATAAGTTTCAGCTTTTTGCTCTAAATACATCTTTTGTCCGCCTTTAAGATTAAGCTCTTGAATGTCCCCTGTTTCTGTGTGGGTAATCCATATCAACAACTGCATTTTAAGTAAAGTTACATCGTAGTTTTGTGTTTCGTCTTTAAGGATTTGACTGATGAGTCCTAAAGAAATATATTCACGTTTACTTTTGATAATCGCCGCATTGATACGGTAACCAAGTACTTTTTCTAGTGTAGGTATTTCATGTTCTAATAACTGATTTTGCAATAACTTAGTATTTGTTGAAATCATGACATGTTGTTTAGTTTCAATATTATACATCAGTGCTGCAATTAAATACGCAATAGATTTACCTGAACCTAAAGGTGCTTCAATCAATGCTTTATCATTATGCATGAGTTGATCTAAAATAATTTCTGTTAAATAAAGTTGCTTTGGTCGATATGTGAACCCCAAAGCGTCAATGACCTTTTTATAAAAGTCTTCAGTTGAACCTTCAAAATCAATGGAAGGTGCTTTGAAATCGACTTGTTTTCTGTAAATGATTTGTTCAAATTGAGCGTATTGATTATCTAATGGCTGATCGCCATGATGTCTAACCATTTCAAACAATACATCATGTAACTGATATTTTAAATCTTTGCTTAAGTAATAAAGTTGTTTCAATGTATCAGTCGGTAATGCGTTCAATACATTAAAAGCTTTAACCATTAATTTTGCTGTAGTAGCCGCATCTTCATCAGCGCGATGAGCATTATTCAGTGGAATATTATGATTTTCTGCTAATTCACTCAGCTGATAGCTTTTATCCATTGGAAATGCAATTTTAAACAATTCTACAGTATCAATCGTTTTTCTAGGATGATAAGTAATATTACATTTTCTAAATGCATTTTTTAAGAAGTTCAAATCAAAAGAGACATTATGTGCAACAAACACACAATCCTTCAAGACTTCATAAACTTCATCTGCAATTTCATGAAAGTATGGCGCTTGTGTTAACATAGCGTCTTCGATTGACGTGAGTGCCTGAATGAAAGGCGGAATTTCTAAGTCTGTCTTTATTAAAGAGTGGTATGAGCCGACAATTTCATAATTACGTACAAATGTAATACCGATTTGGATGATTTCATCATAATCCTTCTGGTTACCTGTCGTTTCTAAATCTACCACTGCATAAGTAGTTTGACTCACACGATCGCCTCCTTTCTATAAATCTATATCTGCACTCATTAAACGGTGGTTTGTACCTGCTTCATCTACGACTAATAAGAAACCATCTTTATCGATATCTATCGCTTGACCACTGAATTGTTCATCATTTTCTGTGAATTTCAATGTTCTATGCCAGATATTCGAGTGTGTTCTATATTCGTCTCTAATAGATTCAAATGGTACGGTTAAGAATTGAATATAACGTTTTTTCATATTTTTTAATAATGTATCTAAAAATGCATAACGGTCTACTTTTTGATCGGCATGTTCAAAAATGCTTGTGGCACGATGTGCAATCTCTTCTGGGAATTCGTCTGCATGTTGATTCATATTGATACCGATACCACATATAACAGCTTCTATACCATCACTGTTTGCGGACATTTCCGTTAAAAAACCACATACTTTTTTCGAACCGATATAAATATCGTTCGGCCATTTGATTTCAACTTTATCGTTTGAAAATGGTTGGATAGATTCGCGAATTGCTAAAGCCATAAATAAATTAAATGTAGTGATTAAAGAAAAAGGAACTTTAGGACGAAATACTGCACTCATCCATAGACCTTTCCCTTTTGCTGAGTCCCAAAAACGGTTGAAACGGCCACGCCCTTTCGTTTGTTCATTACTCAACACTAACATTGCGTTTTGATGGCCAACCATTTTTTGTTTCGCAGCAAGCTGTGTCGAATCAATCGTATCATAAACATAGACATCATCGAAAAAACCTTGTGCATCCACAATTTGTTCTACAATTCCAGGATACCAAGTATCCGCAAGCTGTTCTAATTGATGGCCTCTATGATTAACAGAGTGAATAACACACCCTTCTGCTTTTAATTGATCTATAATTTTTTTAACAGCAGTTCTCGAAATTTGTAAATGTTCTGCTATCATTTGACCAGATATATATTCTGGTTGATTATCATATAACATTTTAACGACATCTTGACTATATTTAGACATTTGCTTTCACCCATTTTATGATTTCACTTTGTTCATTTTGCAACTCATGATTGATAATCGCACATTCTATTTTTCTTAGTATATCTTTTAACCATGGGCCGCCTTTTCGATTTAATGTTTCTAATATGATTTTACCATTGATAGCGATATCACTTCTTTTAGAAATCACTAAGTCCTTGTCAATCTCTTTAATTGATTCTTGATTTATTATTAAAGGATGACCTAAATAAATCCTGTTTTCATTCAGTGTTTCATGCATCGACAATATATAAGATAATACAGGCAAGCCGTAGTCGTAAACTAAAAGACGCAATGCTTTTTTATCTGAAAGTGTTTCTAGCTTTTCAAAAATACTACAATACATTTTTACCTTCTTTTTCATATCGTTACTAATTTTTAGTTTTGCTAAAGCACCATTATTTTCAGGTTGTTTAAACATCATTACCGCAAGCATTAATTCTAATGAAATTGGTTCGCAAATATGAATGTGTGACATCTTATAATTTTTGAAAAATGGCACATAATCAAAGAAATTCAGTTCAAGTAATAATGGATAAACGTGTGCGACATCTTTACCATTTAGTAGTTTCGTTAACTCTACTATGATTCTTTCGATGGACAAATAGGCAGTATCAGCCATACGGTTTTTCATCGCATTGTATGTGGCATCATCTATGTCAAACCCTAATTGCGATTTAAAGCGTAAGCCTCGTAGTATGCGCAAAGCATCTTCAGTAAAACGCTCTTCTGCAGGGCCTACTGTAACAATTCGTTTTTGTTTAATATCTTCATATCCGCCGAAATAGTCTCTAATGGTAAAATCAGTATCCATCGCAATCGCATTCATTGTAAAGTCCCTACGCTCTACATCTTTATATAAATCACGTACAAAATAAACTTCATCTGGCCGTCTATGGTCTTTGTATTCACCTTCGGCACGATATGTGGTTACTTCATAATTTTCATTTTGATAAACAACGTTAATCGTTCCATGTTCTTTACCAATTGGAATCGTATGATCAAATATGGATTCGATTTCATCGGGAGAAGCGCTAGTAGTAATATCAATATCGTGAATAGGACGGTTCATTAAATAATCACGGACCGATCCACCGATAAAATAGGCTTCAAATCCATTCTCTTGTATTTGGTTTAAAATAGGTGCAGCTTTTAAAAATAAGTCTTTATTCATGATTTTCCTCTAACATTTGGTTGTAATAATATTCATATTGATCTGCGATTAACTCAGAGTTGAAACGTTCTGTCACGTCTTTCAACATTTGTTCGCGAACACGTTGATACAACGTATCATCCGTTAATAACTTAATCGCATATTCACTCGCTTTATCGCTATCTCCAATATCAACAATAAAGCCTGTTTCTTCATGTTTAATCACTTCTTTAATACCGCCAGCCGTTGAACCGATGGGTACAACACCTGTTTTCATCGCTTCTAATAAAGTTAAACCAAAACTTTCCTTTTCACTTAATAAGAGTACTAAATCAGACATTTGATAAAATTGATTTACAAATTCTTGTTTTCCTAAAAACATGACATCATCTTCAATATCTAGTTCACGTACTAAACGTTTCATTTCCATTAACTCTGGTCCATCACCTAGTAATAGTAATTTCGATGGTATTTGATCATGCACTTTTTTGAAAGTCTCAATAATCGTATCAATACGTTTGACTTGTCTAAAGTTCGAAACATGAATCAATACTTTCTCATCAGGTTTGATACCATAAACTTTTTTCAATGCATCGTCTCGTTTTGTCGGAAAATCAATTTCTCTGACAAAGTTATAAATCGGTATGATTTCTTTATCAGTACCGATGATTTCTTGCGTTTGATGTGCTAATGATTTACTTACACTTGTTACAACGTCACTATTTTCAATACCGAATTTAATCGCATCTTTAAGAGAATGATCAAAACCAAGCACTGTAATATCTGTACCATGCAAAGTCGTCATGATTTTGACGTCTTTACCAGACATTTGACGTCCTAATATGCCGCAAATCGCATGAGGCACTGCATAATGCATATGTAGGATATCTAAATCATATTCACGAATTACAGATGCGATTTTTGTACTTAAACTGATATCATAAGGTGGATATTGAAAAACTGCATATTGGTTTACTTCTACTTGGTGGAAAGTAATATTTGGAAGTGGTTTTCTAATACGAAACGGTAAGTTTGAAGTGATAAAGTGGACATCATGCCCTCTTTCAGCAAGTGTTATCCCAAGTTCAGTTGCGATAATACCTGAACCTCCCATAGAAGGATAACATGTAATTCCTATCTTCATTTCAAACCGACTCTCCTTTATCTCTCTATATAGTTTTATTTACGTTCAAAACGATCTTTATCTCGTGTATTAAATTTATGCATTGTTTCATCAAAACTTTCGGTCATATCGATATCTAAAGAATTTGCGATACACAATAAAACGAACAGGTTGTCTCCGAGTTCAGCTTTAATCGTATTTTCCTCTTCAGTATCTTTCTTTTTCTTTTCTCCATATACATGGTTGATTTCTCTAGCAAGCTCCCCGACTTCTTCTGTTAAACGTGCTAAATTCGCAAGGGGTGAGAAATAACCAGCTTTAAATTGGCCGATATATGCATCGACTTCTTTTTGCATTTCTGACATAGTTTTCATGCATTTCATCTCCTTACATCTTAACTCCTAGTATATCTTATATTTTTTTATTATGCATTTTAAGTGCAATCTCAACAAAATAAAAAACCTTGCTGCGAGAGCAAGGTTTCATTACTTTATTAAATTAATCGCTTGAGCGTGCAATTAAGATAAATCTTAATAATTCTGCAACTGCAACAGCTGTTGAAGCTACATATGTCATTGCTGCAGCACTCAATACTTTGCGTGCATGTTTATATTCTTTGTCATTAACGATATGCAATGATTTGATATTATTCATCGCACGTTTACTTGCATCAAATTCTACAGGTAATGTGATGATTGAGAACAACACTGCAAATGCCATTAAGAAAATCCCAATCCATAACGCTGTAGAACCGATTGCCATTTGCATCGAAGTTAATACGATACCTGCCATAATTAAAATGTATGACAAGCTGCTACCGATATTAGCTAATGGGAACAATGCGTGTCTGAATCTCAAGTAGAAATAACCTTGAGCGTCTTGAATCGCATGCCCTACTTCGTGTGCCGCAATCGCTGTTGCAGCAACACTTGGACGATTGTAGTTCGCAGGAGATAAACGAATTACTTTTTTAGTCGGGTCATAGTGGTCTGATAAGAAACCTTGACCTTCTAGTACTTCAACATCATTGATACCATTGGCGTGTAATATTTCTTCAGCCACTTCTCGTCCAGTTTTACCACTTGTCGATCTGACTTGTGAATATTTTTCGTAGTTAGATTTAACTTTATGTTGTGCCCAAAGCGGCAAAATCATTAATATTGCAAAATAAATTATCATACTTACTAAAGACAAAATGCTCACTCCTTTATAACATTATTTTACTGAGAACGTAAACTTTGGTCAATTAATTTGCGTCGTATCAAAGGTTTTAAATAAAAATATAAAATGATGCATAGCGTACTTAATATAAACGCAATATATGCAACAAGTTCTAAATGCGTATCGATAAACGGATAGTATGGAAACTGCATAAAGACATAGTCTATTAAGTCATTATGGAATATCCAAATAATCGCAATGAGACCTGCACCTAAAGTGATTTTGAAGCGTGGATAAAATAATATGGCCTCAAATGCCATGATGCCATGTGACACTAATAACATCATCCCGCTGATTGTAATTTCATCGTATTGATAAAATAAAATCAAATTCATGATAACAGCCC
The DNA here is from genome assembly GCF_025561465.1 of Staphylococcus simulans. NCBI lineage: Bacteria > Bacillati > Bacillota > Bacilli > Caryophanales > Staphylococcaceae > Staphylococcus > Staphylococcus simulans. The sequence goes on along the minus strand of NZ_CP095100.1, from coordinate 1,453,479 downwards.
ATATACCATACTTGTTGAGCGTCATAAATGCTAATGCTTCTATGATAGAACACTGTTTATTCAACAAGAACAACAAAATGACAATACACAAAAAGAGCGAAGCTGTGGGACTATCTGGAATAAATATCCAATAATACCATGCAGCTTCTTTTAACTGACTGCCATACCATATGTAACCGTAAATTGTACCTAAAATATTACAAACTAAAACTAATAAAAGAAATGGGCGTGCATATAACGCCCATTTCCACCACTGCAAGATACTCATCGCTTTCATTCCTTTGTTGGGAAATTATAAGATTTCGCTTTAATCGTATTTAATAAGTGAGACAGTCGATAGAAGTATTCAGGATCATTGATTTGCAAGCTTAAATCTATTGTATTTTGTAGACGGTGAATCAATGATAATTCAGCCTGCGGTGTCGTTGTGACCGCATGCAGATCGCTCAAATGAGACGTATATTCTGGTGAAGTTAACAATTGTGCTAATAAAATTTCATCAATACGTATATCTCTTTTAGGGATATGAATTTTGATATCCAACACAGGCTTATCGTATGCGACAAGACGGAAGATTTCATTGGTATTATGATACTGCTTCTGATCAAGCGTAAGTTTAATTCCAATACTTGAGGTTTCATTCACCGCAAGTTCAAGTGTATTGCGATGTGATAATGGTTCATCTACAAAATATACGCTCTCTAAACGCTGAATATCAGACTTGATTAAATTCAATACCCATACGCTGATCCTAGATTTAAATCCATATTGAAAGAGTAAATAATCAATCAAGTTTTTCTTCTGCAGATTTAAACTTTCATAATCTCTCATTAAAATTCACCAACACCTTAATCGTATTGCAGTCGTTCAGCTTCTTGTTGCCATTCATCATTGTTTGGATCAAGTTCTAATAATTTAGGTAATAATTGTTTAGCTTGTGCAATTTGTCCTGTTTCAATTAAGAAGAAGTAATAATCTCCTAAGAAATCAGGATTATTTTCAAATGTAGGATAAGCGAGATCGAAGAAATGCTGCGCTTCTTTATCACGTTCTTCTGCCCCTAACGCATAAGCTAAGTTCCACATAAAGCGAGGATCTAAATCGTCTTCGCTCGCATATTGTAAGAGTGCGATAATCGATTCATTATCTTCTTTAGTACGATAATAGCTGCTAAGTTCAATTAAAGGTTCTTGATAAGCGTTATCTACTTCTAATGCGTTAAGTAAGAGTTTTACCCCTTTTTCAGCATCTCCTTGATCTAATTCGAGTTTACCTGTTGATAACATTAGCTCTTTGTAGAAAACATTAAGTCGTAAACCTTCGTGACCGACTTCAATGGCTGACTTATAATCTCTTTGATGTAAATAAAGCTGTTGGAGATAAAAATAGCCTTGAATGTAATCAGGGTCTTTTTCCATTAATGTGCTCATAATTTTAATGGCTTCTTGAACTAATTCATTTTTTTCATATGCTAATGCTTTCTTCATATAGTCTTCTGGGGTCATGTCTTGCTCATGAATGTCGTCATATAGTTTAATTGCGTCGTCATAGTTACCGCTTTGTAAAGCACTATCTGCAAGTCGCGCATACAAGTTGACCCCGTTTACCATATATTCACCAGTTTCTAGAACTGTTTCATATTCTGCAGACGCACGTAAATATTGCCCATCGAAGTACATCAATTCAGCAAGGGCGAAATGCAGAACGGGATCATTCGGTTCTAACTCAATCGCTTCTTGGACTTTATCAATGGCTACTTCAAGCATATTAATTTGTTGATATAAATCTGCTTCTAACATTAAACGTTCTGTACTCAGGTCTGCTTGGCTCAAATATTCTAAAGCTTCATCTGTCTTATCCTCAGAAATCAATCCATCAATGAAATAAATCAATAATTCTGGTTCGTTTGGATATTTATTGTATAAGGCTCTGAATACTTCTAAACCTTGAGGAGTTAAACCATAGTTATAGAGTGTTTCTCCTAACATGAATAATGTATCGTCATCAGCTGTTGAAATTGCTTGCTCAACTCTGCTGTCTAAGTTATCTATTTTTTGCAGATGAATATCATCAATTAATTTTTGTGTATCTTCCATACTTTCAAATTATCCTTTCTGTGCTATCGATTTAAGTAAAGGTAAGAATTCTGGGAATGAAGTGTTGACTGAATCGAATCGTTTGATGTGAAGCGGTTCAGTTCCTAATAGTGACGCAATTGCCAAGGTCATTCCAATGCGATGATCAGTGTAAGAACTTACCTCTGCTGCATGTTCGAATGTAGATGGATGAATCACAAAACCATCATTGGTTGGATGAACTTCAAAGCCGAGTAAGCCGAGTTCATCTGAAGTTGTTTCAATTCGATTCGTTTCTTTGTATTTTAACTCTTCTGCATCTTTAATCACGCTTGAACCTTGTGCTTGTGTACATAACAAAGCAACGATTGGAATTTCATCGATTGCGCGTGTAATTAATTCGCCTGATATGTCGAGTGGTTTTAAATCGGGTGTGTATTTGATGCGTAAAGAAGCTGTAGGTTCCGCCCCTTCTGTCACATTGAAAATTTCAATGTTCGCATTCATTTTTTGTACTATATCTATAATACCAGAACGTGTCTCATTCATTCCTACATTATGAATTGTAATATCGCTGTCTGGTGTAATTAATGCTGCAACAATAAAGAAAGCAGCTGATGAAATATCACCCGGCACTTTAAAATCTCTGGCTTGAATAGAATCAATCGCACGTGGTGTCGTTTCGATTGTCATACCATCAGTTTTAATCGGTATTTGATAATGTGCAAACATGGTTTCCGTGTGGTTGCGTGTAATACCTATCTCGTGGATTATAGAAGACGCATCAGAAAATAAGCTCGCAAATAGAATGGCACTTTTAACTTGTGCACTTGCTACTGGCATTTTATAATCGATGCCTTTAATTTGTCCTTTATTGATAATTAAAGGTGTATAATTGCCATCAATACCGCGAATTGCAGCGCCCATCTCAGTTAAAGGATCAATGACTCTGTTCATAGGTCGTTTGCCGATAGATTCGTCACCAGATAATACAGAATCAATTCCTAATCCACTAAGTAATCCAGCCATGATACGTGTCGTCGTACCTGAATTACCCGTATACAAGGTTTGATGTGGTGTAACGAATTTTTGATAACCTGGAGAATTTACAATTACTTTATCATCTTCAACTTTAAACTCAACACCAAGTTGGCGAAATATTTGAATTGTACGTAGGCAGTCTTCTGCCAATAAAGGTTTATAAATAGTTGATTGTCCTTCTGCTAATGAACTTAACATAATCGCACGGTGTGTCATAGATTTATCACCAGGTACTTCTATTTCACCGCGTAAAGGACCTTGAACATTGATTTCTTCAGTTTTACTCATTAGTTTCACTCACTTTAACAGGTTTTGTAGTTGTTCAAATGCATTTTTGAGCACAGTATTATCAATATGTGTCACCACTGGTTTGCCAATTTCAGACAAGAGCACCATCTGAACGCCATTTTGATCGTTTTTCTTATCTTTTAACATTAAATTTAATAAAGGTTGGAATTCAGCATTTAAAACAACATTAAGCGGATATTCCAATTTTTGCATATAATCTACGAAGTGTTGGATATCATAATTTGTGTCTAAAATGAGATTAGAAACAATGAATTGATAAATGATACCAATCATTACTGCGTGACCATGTGGTATTTTCTCATGATATTCAACCGCATGTCCAAAGGTATGACCAAGATTTAAGAATTTGCGTTTCCCTTGTTCATGTTCATCAGCAACAACGATATTCAGTTTTGTTTCAATACCTTTAAGTAAGAAATCATCTAATTGGTTAAGTTCTGATAATGCAGTTATATTTGGATAAGCTGCTTCAATTTCTCTTAGCGCACTTTCGCCGTTCAATAATGCGTGTTTATATACTTCAGCGTAGCCACTGCTGATTTCAACATAAGGTAATGATGTTAAAAAGTCTAAGTCATATATAACAGCTTTAGGACGATGAAAAGCACCTACTAAGTTTTTACCTTGAGGCGTATTGATACCTACTTTACCACCAACGCTTGAATCATGTGCAAGAATGGTTGTTGGTACTTGTATAAAATCTACGCCACGTAATAATGTTGCAGCTACAAATCCGGCAAAATCTCCAACCACGCCTCCCCCGATAGCGACTATACATGTATTACGTGTGATACCTGTTTCTAAAAGTTGTTCAAGCACAGACTCATAAACAGAAAAGGACTTCGTTTGTTCGTTTCCTTTTACTGAAATCATATGTGAAATCTGATTTGATTTGATAGCTGAAGTTGCTTGTTCTATTTTGGTTGGATGAAAACTTGCTACATTTTTATCAACAATGAAAGCGACATCTCTGTATTGTGACAAAAAAGTACTTAAATGAGTCATTGCATCATGCTGAATAATAATAGGATAGTTATTGTCTTGATATGTTGTCATCAGTTGCATCTTAATCACCTTTGATTTTAAAATTCAATGTTACGTTGTCTGCGTTCTTCTACTTGTGCTTGAAGTTGTTCCATATAGTTTGATTGGAATTCTTCTAATAATGATTTCGTAATTTCAAATGCTACTGCATGTTCACAAACGATACTTGCTGCTGGTACGGCGCAGCTGTCTGAACGTTCAATTGTAGCTTTGAATGGCTCTTTTGTTTCAATATCTACAGAAGCTAATGGTTTATAAAGAGTTGGGATAGGCTTCATCACACCGTTGACTACAATCGGCATACCATTGCTCATTCCGCCTTCTAAACCGCCGAGATGGTTCGAAGCGCGTGTATAGCCTGTTTCTTCATTATAAAGAATTGGATCTTGGATTTGACTGCCTGGTTTTTCGGCTGCTTTAAATCCTTCGCCGAAGCTTACACCTTTAAAGGCATTGATACCGACTACTCCTTGAGCAATTCTGCCGTCTAATTTACGATCGTAATGAACATAACTGCCGACACCGACTGGCATATGATCAACAATTACTTGTACGACACCACCAAGTGAATCGCCGTCTTTTTTAGCTTGATCGATTTTATCTCTGATTGCTTGTGCTTTTTCTTCATTGATAACACGAACATCATTACTATCTTCATGAGATTTAATTGTTTCCAAATCATATTCAGCGTCATCTTTGATACCACCGATTTCAACGACACGGCTATATATATCAATACCTAATTGTTTTAATAAAATTTTACATAAGGCACCGACAGCTACACGCGCAGCTGTTTCTCTTGCAGATGAACGCTCTAAGACGTTTCTTAAATCACGATGATTGTATTTAATACCGCCGACAAGGTCTGCATGACCAGGTCTTGGTTTTGAAATTTTACGTTTCATTTGTTCTTGTTCTTCTTCAGAAATAGGAGCAACACCCATAATATTTCTCCAATGTGTAAAGTCGTCGTTTGTCACTACAAAAGTAATTGGGCTTCCTAATGTATAACCATTACGCACACCAGAAACAATCTCTACTGCATCTTTTTCAATTTTCATTCGACGACCACGACCATAACCGCCTTGACGTTTAAACATTTCTACGTTGATATCTTCAGCTGTTACAGCTAAATTAGCTGGAACGCCCTCAACAATTACAGTCAGTTGCGGTCCATGGGATTCTCCAGAAGTTAAAAATCTCATTATGCAATCACTCCATTTCAAATTAGTAATAATAAGTATACCTACTATCATAGCACACGTGAAATATGGACAGAAACAATTAAAATGATTTAATTGTAAAATTTTTCTGACTATTATAGCGGGTAAAAAATAAAACCAGACTGAATAAGTAATTCAATCTGGTTTACATTGGATAAAATGAATTTAATTTGTATACTCTATATTATTATTCGTATAACCATTCTTCATTGTTGGCTGTGTAAACACTTAGTTCATTAGGTTCGAACCATAAGCTGATTTCTCTTTTCGCAGATTCTGGAGAATCTGAACCATGAATAACATTTCTGCCTACAGTTAAGCCTAGGTCACCTCTGATAGTACCTGGTGCTGCTTCAGTTGGATTTGTTTTACCAATCATATTTCTGGTTACTTCTACTACATTTTCACCTTCAACTACCATCGCAAATACTGGTGCTGAAGTAATAAATGAAACAAGACCTTCGTAGAATGGTTTATCAGCATGTTCACCGTAATGTGTTTCTGCTAATTCTTTGGAAACAGTCATAAATTTACCGCCAACGAGTTTTAATCCTTTTTTCTCTAAACGAGTGATGATTTCTCCAACGATATTACGTTGAACACCATCTGGTTTAATCATTAGAAAAGTTCTTTCCATTTCGCAAATCCTCCTGAAAATAGATGTGTATTTTTATGAATCTAAATAAATACATTTTTAGTTTAACAGTTTATTTAAGCGCTTTCAATATTTTGTGATTGTTTTTTATACATTTCTAGATTCCATACGCTTAATTAGTTTTTTAAACCATGTTGTAGCTGTGTTTTCTTCTAATTCATCTAACAAACGTACTGCTTTTTGTAAATAATGACGACTCACTTGCTTAGATTGGTCGATGCTGTCAGATTGTCTAATATAATTAACACAATAAATAAAATCTTCTTTTGGGCTATTTGGTTGTAATGCATCAATCTTTTGTTTGAATGATGGATTATTTCTGATTTCTAATAGCACTGGTAACGTTATATGACCATTCATTAAGTCGCTGCCAACTGGTTTACCTAGTTGTTTCTCAGTACTTGTAAAGTCTAGAATATCATCGACAATCTGAAAACTCATTCCAATATAATGTCCGATTCTTTTCATTTTATTAGCCGTTTTAGTATCTGCATGTGCAGATAATGCACCTAGTTCTGTCGCTAATTGAATCAACAAAGCTGTTTTGCGGTTAATTCGACGTAAATAATTTGTGACAGGTTGGTTGGAGTTGAATTGATCTTGGAATTGGAAGAGTTCCCCACGACATACATCTACAATAGCATGTGATAAAATTGTATGTATTCTTTTGTCTTCAATTGATGCAATGTGTTTTAATGCTAAAGCTAATAAGTAATTCCCTGTTAATATCGCTGTATCTTGATCCCATTTTTTACTGATAGTCAAACGGCCTCTGCGTTTATCACTTTTATCAATCACATCGTCATGCACTAAAGTTGCCATATGAATCAATTCTAACGAAACAGCAATCTTATAAGTATCTTTGTTTCTAGGTGAATCCCCATATTCACTGCTTAAAATAACAAAAGACGGACGCACACGTTTACCGCCTGATGAAAGTAAATGGTGTGCCGCCTCTTCTAATACAACATTATTGCTTTTTATTGTGTCCTTCAGTTGTCTTTCAATTTTTTTAACTTCTCTATTAATGTTCAGCTTATCCACATTAATCACCTTTTGCTGTTTCTTTTTCCTTATACCCTAAATGCATTGCGGCAACTCCGCCAGTGAAACTTTTAACTTCAATATCTCTGAACCCTGCTAATTGGAACAGCGCTTTAAGTTCATCACGATCTGGGAAGTTGAAAGCTGACTGTTGAAGCCATTCATATTCTTCTTTAGATTTAGCGAAAAACTTACCGAAAATCGGCATAACAAATTTAAAGTATAATTGATAAAGTTGTTTGAAAACTGGGATTGTAGGTTGGCTTGTTTCTAAGCAGACCACCATGCCACCTGGTTTTAAAACACGGTTCATTTCTTTAAGTGCAATGACATAATCAGGGATATTTCTTAATCCGAAACCAATTGTTACGTAATCAAATTCATTATCATCAAAAGGTAATTCCATGGCATCGCCTTGTACAAGTTGAATGTTAGCCATATTTTTAGTCTTTTCTTCTCCAACTTTTAACATGTTTTCACTGAAATCTAGACCAATGACTTCACCTGTAGGACCGACAGCCTTGCTTAATGAAATTGTCCAGTCCGCTGTACCGCAACAAACATCTAATGCTTTGCTGCCAGGTTTAACTTGCATTGATTTCATGACGCGTTTACGCCATACTTTGTGCTGTTCAAAACTGATAATATTATTGAGTCGATCATACTTAGTGGAAATGTTTTGAAAGACTTTGTGCACTTTTTCTTTATCTGCTTTATTTTTAGCCATATATATTACCTCTACTTTATTTTATATTACTGCGCAATTCATTAAAAATAGCTTCGAGTTCTGTTTCACTATAATCTTTAAGATACGCTGGATAATTTTCTGAAGCGTATTGAATTAAACTATCTTTTGCGTTGCTTAATTCAACATTTGGATTGAAATGCTGGATGGTAATTGCAGGGAAAATAGTTTCAATATATCGAACTGCGTCTTTTATCGCGTCATGAGAAAGCGTTTTGTAATGCAAAGCGGTTTTTAATTCGTTTACTTTAATGATTGCATTGCTCATAGCTTCTAGATATTCTGAATCATTGATAGATGCTGTCAACGTATAAAAATGTGCACTGATCAAATCCCCTATCAGAATCGCATTTTTAGAAAGATGACTACTCGTGATTGAATCAAGATGACTCATGGATGTATCAATTGCGAGGCATGCTAATTTTGCGTCAGGCAAAATATCTTGCGCATCAAGTACATGAGCCAATTGATGATTATACTGAATTGGTTCATGACTATGTATACCATTAAGCTTACGATCTATTTGGTTTTTTAATGTACTTAATGTTGAATCCATGTCTGCACCTCACGTTATTAATCAATAATCATCTTAACATTATATATAGAAAAATAAAATCACTTTTGTTCAACTGCTTGCAATATCTAGCAATTTCAGTCGTAAAAGTAATTCAATGAAAAAGTATGTAATAAAAAGAAAAGCCCCGAAAAGGGCTTTTCTGTTAAGTATTGAATTCATTATTTAACTGCATCTTTTAAAGCTTTACCAGCTTTGAATGCTGGAACTTTGCTTGCTGGGATGTCGATTTCTTTACCAGTTTGCGGGTTGCGACCTTTACGGGCTGCACGTTCGCGAACTTCAAAGTTACCGAAACCAATCAATTGTACTTTTTCACCGTTTGATAGTGAGTTTTGAATTGATTCGAATACAGCATCAACTGCTAAACCAGCTTCTTTTTTAGTTAATTCAGCTTGTTCTGCAACAGCATTAATTAAGTCTGTTTTGTTCATTATGAGTCACCTCCCAAGGGTTTGCTAATGATAACTTAATATCATTATGCTATGACTTTAACACAACGGCTCTTACTATCGCAATTATTTATAAGCATAAAACCGCGATTTATAAGGTTTTTTAGCCACCTATGTGTAAATATACAATAATAGTAAATTAATTTAATTTCTATTCTGACTTTTTGTCTCTATCCATTAATAATTTTAAACTTTTCTCTAATGGCACATTTTCAAACAATACGCCATATAATGCAGATGTTATCGGCATATCAATGTGTTTTTCTTTAGCTAAATTATGCACAGATTCAGTTGTATAGAACCCTTCAGCAACCATGTTCATTTCTGAAAGTGCTTCTTCTACTGTTTTACCTTGGCCGATTTTATACCCAAGTGTATAGTTTCTTGAATGCGTTGAAGTACAAGTTACAATTAGGTCCCCGATACCGCCGAGACCTAAAAACGTCATCGGATCTGCGCCAAGTGCTTCCCCTAATCTGCTGATTTCAGCTAATCCACGTGTCATTAAGGCTGCTTTAGCATTATCGCCGAACCCCATACCAGCTACAATACCACTAGCCACGGCAATAATGTTTTTTAAAGCGCCTCCTAATTCTACGCCAACCAAATCGTTATTCGTGTATACACGCAGATATTCATTCATAAATAAATCTTGTGTTAATTTACTGATTTCTGGGTCTTTAGAAGAAGCTGCAACAGTTGTTGGTTGTTGAATAACTACCTCTTCCGCGTGACTTGGTCCAGATAATACAGCAACACCGCCATTATGTTCTGGCGCAACAGAATCTTCAATCATTTCTGATACACGTTCGAATGTTGAGTTTTCAATTCCTTTTGCGACATGGATAAACACTTTTTTTGAATCTAATTTCTCATCGATTTGTTTAACTACTTCTCTAATAGCTTTTGTTGGTAGTGCAATCAGATACGTATCTGAAAAATTGACAGCTTCTTCTAAATCAGAAGTGGCTTTAATTGTCTCTTCTAATTTAGCTTCGTTTAGATAGCGTGAATTTGTATGATAAGTATTGATTTCCTCAATGCTTTGTTTATTTTTACCCCACATTAAGACCTCGTGACCGTTTTGTGCGAGTACATTCGCTAATGCTGTACCAAAACTGCCCATACCAAAAACGGCAACCTTACTCATATACTTCATCCTTTCAATACTAATTTCGTTTTCTTGGAATTATTTTGATTGGTGTTCCTTCGAAACCAAATGCATCTCGAATCTGATTTTCTAAGTAGCGTTTATATGAGAAGTGCATTAGTTCTTCATCGTTAACAAATACCACAAATGTTGGTGGTTCAATAGCAACTTGTGTTGCATAGAACACTTTTAATCTGCGACCTTTATCAGTCGGTGTTGGATTCATTGCGATAGCATCTGTGATGACTTCATTCAATGTTGAGCTTTGAACACGTTTTTTATGGTTTTCGCTCGCTTCATTGATTAATGGGAACAATGTACGTAAACGTTGTTTTTCTTTCGCAGAAACAAATGCGATTGGTGCATAATCTAAGAATTGGAAGTTTTTACGAACTTCGTCTTCGAATTTTTTCATGGTTTTACTGTCTTTTTCAAGCGTATCCCATTTATTTACTACTATAACAATAGCTTTACCCTCTTCGTGTGCATACCCTGCAACACGCTTGTCTTGTTCAATAATACCTTCTTCAGCATCTAAGACAACAAGTACGACATTAGAGCGCTCTATGGCCTTTAATGCGCGTAATACAGAGTATTTCTCTGTTGATTCATATACTTTACCTTTTTTACGCATACCTGCTGTATCAATTAAGACATAATCTTGTCCTTCATAAGAATATTCTGTGTCAATGGCATCGCGTGTTGTTCCGGCGATATTAGAAACAATAACACGATCTTCCCCAAGAATTGCATTGACTAAGCTGGATTTACCAACATTAGGACGTCCGATTAAAGATAATCTGATAGTGTCTTCATCATAAAGATCATCGCCTTCATCTTTGAAGTGTTTAGCTACTTCATCTAACAAATCCCCTAAACCAAGTCCATGTGAACCTGAAATTGGGAATGGTTCTCCGAAACCAAGTGCATAGAAATCATAAATGTCTGCTCTCATTTCTGGATTATCAACTTTGTTGACAGCTAAAACGACAGGTTTATTTGTTTTATAAAGCATCTGCGCAATCATTTCGTCAGTTTGCGTTAATCCTTCACGTTGGTTAACCATGAAAATAATAACATCTGCTTCATCAATTGCGACTTCAGCTTGTGCTCTGATTTGTGTTTGGAATGGTGCATCAGATAATTCAATACCGCCTGTATCAATGATATTGAAGTCATGTGTCAACCATTCACCGCTAGAATAGATGCGGTCTCTTGTAACGCCGGGTGTATCTTCTACAATCGATACACGCTCTCCGACAATTCTATTGAATATTGTGGATTTACCGACATTCGGTCGACCTACAATAGCAATAACAGGTTTAGTCATAAGCTAACTTCCTCTCTTTCATATATCTAGTTAATTTTATCACATGGCTTATTTAAAGCAAAAGAAATTTAGGCAATAAAAAAGTCAAGACTGTAAAGTGTGAAGTTAGGACACTTACTACAGTCTTGACTGATGTTAGCGAATTACTTATTAAAATTTAAGGTTTTTCAATTTGTCGCCGAACATTTCACCTAATGTTGGGTTATCATTATCTTCTTCTTCATGTTTACCTTCAACATAGTCACGTGATTCGTCATCGTCGATTTGAAGTACTTCTTCTTCAGCTGGTACAGCTGCTTTGATAGAAAGTGAAATTCTTTCATTTTCTTCATCAACGCTTAGTACTTTCACAGTAACTGTTTGGTTAGGTGCCAGTACATCGCTAGGTTTAGCGATATGTTTGCGACTGATTTCTGAAATATGAACAAGTCCTTGAACGCCAGCAGCAATTTCTACAAATGCGCCGAAGTCAGTTAATCTTACCACGCGACCTTCAATAACTGAATCCGCATGGATTTCACCTTTAATACTTTCGAATGGGCTTGGTAAAGTATCTTTAATTGAAAGTGAGATTCTTTCTGAGTCTCTTTCAACAGATTTTACTTTTACTTTAACTTTTTCGCCCACTGAAACAACGTCTTCCGGTTTATCAACGTGTTCGTGAGAAAGTTCAGATACGTGAACTAAACCATCAACACCGCCGATATCTACGAAAGCACCAAAGTTAGTTAAACGTGCGATTGTACCTTCAATTACATCGCCTTCATTAAGAGATTCTAGTAATTCAGCTTTTTTAGCTTCATTACGCTCTTGTTCAACTGCTTTACGGCTAAGGATGACGCGATTATTTTCTGGATCAAGTTCTTCAACACGTAGTTCTAAAACTTGTCCATCAAAGCTTGAAAAGTCTTCAATGAAATCAGTAGAAATTAATGAAGCTGGGACAAACCCTCTTTGTCCTACGTCTACAACTAAACCGCCTTTAACGACTTCAGTTACTTTTGCTTCGATAATTTCGTTATTTTCTTGTTTCTCTTGTAAATATTGATAAGACTTCTCTTGTTCTAATTGACGAATTGAAAGGATATATGCACCTGTTTCATTTTCTTCGTCATTTTCTACCTTAGTCACATAAGCTTCTACCGCATCTCCTTCTTTGACAACCTCATTTGGGCTATCAATATGATGAGTAGATAATTGACTAATCGGTACAATACCGCTAAATTTGCCACCGTCGACATCAACAATCACTTGTTTTTCTTCGACTTTTTGGACTTGTCCAGAGATTTTATCTCCTTCTTTAATTTCATTAATCATTGATTCATTGAATTCTTCAGTCATCTTGTATGCCTCCTTGTACACTACATAATTATAACATCTTACAAACTGACAGAATTGTCAAGAAATTCACCTCTATTCACAAAAAGTGAAGAATTCTCTCAAGTTCTGCAGTAAAAAAGTATTATTTTTACGTTCCAATGTACGTATTTATTCTCACTATAATATATACCACAAAAACTCATTTATTATTCACAGTATGGCATAATTATTTGAATCTGTTAGCATCGCCATAGAATGATTATGAATTTTTATAATCAAATTAATATAATTAACATCAGCCTAACATCTGAAATTATGACTGCTTGTTTTGTGTTTCACTGATAAGTTGATTAATTACTTCAGCTACTTCTTCGATAGATTTTCCAGTTGTGTTCACAGTAATTGCATCATCTGCTTGACGTAATGGAGATATTTCACGAGACATGTCGTAATCATCACGTGCTTTGATTTCTTTTTTTAATTGATCTAAAGAGGAAGGAATTCCGCTTGCTTCATTTTCTTTTTGTCTGCGTTCAGCACGTTCATCAACAGATGCAATCATATATACTTTTAATTCAGCATCTGGTAACACTACTGTGCCAATGTCACGTCCATCCATCACAATCCCTTTCTCAGCAGCTAATTGTTGCTGTACTTCAACCGCAAATGTTCTAACTGGTTCTTTAGATGCTACGTAAGAAACATTTTGTGTGACTTCGTTAGAACGTAAGAAATCTGTAATATCTTCATCGTTTAACAACACACGTTGACCTTTCACATCATCATAAACCAATTTTAATGTTACATTTTCAATAAGAGATTGAAAGTCTTCTGGTTTACCTTCTTTTAAATATTTATAGGTAATTGCACGATACATCGCGCCTGTATCTACATAGATCATAGAATGGCTTTCAGCAACCTTTCGTGCAATGGTACTCTTGCCCGCTGCTGCAGGGCCATCAATAGCTATATTAATTAAACTCATATCTAGAAAACCTTCCCTTGTCGTTTATTCATATTTATTTTATCATAAAAACGTATTATAGAGATAGGAGCGATGACATTGAAAAAGATTTTAGTCATGCATACCGGTGGTACAATCAGTATGTCTGAAGATGAAAGCAATAAAGTAGTAGAAAATGAAGAAAATCCCATTTCAAAGCACCATGATATTATCAAACAATATGCAGACGTTACTGAGATTAATCCTATTAATCTGCCGTCTCCCCATGTGACAATTGCAGATGTTGTTAAGCTCAGGGATGTTATTGAAGAAAACAGCAAGCATGATCAATACGATGGTTTTGTAATTACACATGGTACAGATACTTTAGAAGAAACAGCATACTTATTAGATTTAATTACACAAACTGACAAACCTATTGTAATCACAGGTGCAATGCGCTCCTCTAACGAAATCGGTTCAGATGGATTGTATAATTTCATTTCAGCACTTCGTGTGGCTGCTTCAGATGATTCATCTGATAAAGGTGTAATGGTTGTATTTAATGATGAAATTCACACTGCGCGAAATGTAACTAAAACACATACATCAAATACGAATACTTTCCAAAGTCCTAACCATGGACCATTAGGTGTATTAACAAAAACGAGTGTACAGTTTCACCATAAACCGTACAGACATAAAATTTTAGATAAAATCAATCCGAAATTAGATGTACCTATTGTTAAAGCTTATATGGATATGCCGAGTGATATTTTCTTGTTTTACAGTGAAAGAGCAGTTGACGGTATTGTAGTTGAAGCCCTTGGGCAAGGTAATTTACCCCCTACTGCTTTAAAAGGATTAATGGCTTGTTTAGATAAAGGTATTCCTGTAATCCTGGTATCAAGATCATTTAACGGTATTGTTGGTCCTATCTATGCTTACGAAGGCGGCGGATACGATTTAGCACAAAGAGGCGTCATCTTTTCAAACGGTTTGAATGGTCAAAAAGCACGTCTTAAGCTCCTTGTTGCGATGAGCAATCATTATGATAAAGAACAACTTAAAGCATACTTTGATGCACAAGTATAATTGGATATAACTAAAAACCGAGAAGAAGCTAGTACTGTTTCTCGGTTTTTTGAGTATTGAATTAAGATTCAAGCGGTGTTTGTTTTTTAGCAACAATATTTTGTGCAATAATGCCACCGTGGAACTTGCCATTTTCAATGAAAATAGTATTTGCATCATTACCAGCTGCAATAACACCTGCAATATAGCAATTTTCTACATTTGTTTCGTAGGTTTCTCTATCATACACAGGTGCAGTACCGAATTCATTTGTATTAATATCGATACCAATCGTTTGTAAGAAGTCATAGTCTGGATGATAACCGATCATCGCAAAGACATAATCGTTAGGAATTGTATAAGATTCGCCTTCTTGTTCAAATGTTAGGCTATCCTCATCAATCTTAGTCACGTTTGCATTAAAATGCATATCGATTTTTTCATGTCTTACTAATGATTCGAAGTTAGGTAAAATCCATGGTTTGATTGCTGATGAATAATCTGAGCCACGGTAAAGTACTGTCACATTTGCACCTGCTTTTTCTAGTTCAAGCGCCGCATCAACTGCTGAGTTTTTACCTCCAATAATCACAACGTTTTGGTCAAAATAAGGATGTGCTTCTTTGAAGTAATGGAAGACTTTTGGCAATTTAGCACCCTCTACTTCCAATTCGTTATGTTGACCGTAATAGCCTGTCGCAACAGTCAAGAAACGACATTGATACGTATCTTTAGTTGTTGTAATTGTGAAGCGTTTACCCATTTTTTTAACTGTAAGCACTTCTTCAAATGCATGAATATTTAATTGATGATACTTAACAACTTCTCTATAGTACACCAACGCTTGATTTCTTCTTGGTTTATACTCTTCAACGATGAATGGTACATCGCCGATACTTAATTTATCACTAGAAGAAAAGAATGTTTGATGCGTAGGGTAATTATAAATAGACTCTACAACATTCCCTTTTTCTATTACTAATGTTTCAATTCCTTTTTTCTTTTGTTCAATCGCAGCACTTAACCCACAAGGTCCGCCGCCGATAATGATACTTTCTACTGTTTGCATACAGTTGACCTCCTTCTTCACACCCCTAATATTATATCAGTCATACAAATTTTTAAAAGGTATTCATCTTTTTTCATCTAAGAAAGATTAGAAATTGTGAAGCATTAATGAAAGAAAAAACCTCACTACCATTTTGTAGTGAGGCTACTATCATTATTGTGGAATAACTAGTTGTTGTCCATTTGAAATATTATTGTTGCTTAAACCATTTGCACGTTTGATTTTTTCAACATTTTCTGGTGTACCTTCACCATAATATTGGATTGCAATTCTATATAAGTTTTCTTTACCGTATACTGTATGTGTTTGGCCACCTTGATTATGTTGTTGTGCTTGTTGCGCTTGTTGGTTTTGGTTGTATTGATTGTTTTGTTGACCTTGCTGATTTTGATTATATTGACCGTTTTGGTTTTGTGCAGCGTTTTGTTGTTGATCATAAGCATTTTGGTCTTGATCTTGTGCTTGTGATTCGTCAGTTGCTTCTGAATCTGAAGCGGCATGATGTTTAGAATGATCGTGTTTTGCTTTATCAGATTTTTTATCTTTGTTTTTGTCTGCTGCTTTTTTATCTTTATCTTCATTTTTATCTTTATTTTTGTCTTTATCCGATTTTTGTGCAACTTTGTTGTCGTCTTGTGCTTTATGACTGCCTTGTTCTGTTAATGCTAAACCAGCAAAAATTGCGATAGCTGCGATTAATAATAAGCCTAAAAGTAAAGGAAGTAATTTTTTTAATCCGCCTTTATTCTTTTTAGGAGGTTCTCCGTCATTGCCAGCACTGCCGTTTCCGGAACTACCATTGCCAGAACCGCCATTACCTGCGCCTCCGTTTCCAGTACCTGCATGCGCTGATTTGCTTGCAGCAGCGCCTCCAGCTACACCAGCCGCACCGGCAGCTGCAGCTTTTTTACCAGAGTTGTCTTTTTTCGCAGTGTCTTTCTCTTTAGGTTGTTCATCAGCTTTTTGTTTTTCGGCCTTTTTCTTATCAGAATGTTTTTGAGCGGCTTTACCAGCAGCAACGCCTCCAGCTACACCAGCTGCACCGGCAGCAGCAGCTTTTTTACCAGAGTTGTCTTTTTTTGTTGTGTCTTTCTCTTTAGGTTGCTCTTCAGTTTTTTGTTTTTCATCTTTTTTCTTATCAGAATGTTTTTGAGCAGCTTTACCAGCAGCAGCGCCTCCAGCTACACCAGCTGCACCAGCAGCTGCAGCTTTTTTACCAGAGTTGTCTTTTTCAGTATTTGTGGGTTCTTCTTTTTTGATATCCTTATCTTTCTTATCTTCTTTAGTTTCAGAAGCTTTTTCATGATTTTTTTCTAAATCTTTACCGATAATACCGCCGCCAACACTGCCTGCTGCTGTACCTGCATCTTTTTTCTTGCCGTTTTGTTGACCTTTTACAGTTTCAGAAATATGACCTTTTGACTCTTTTTTCGTTGGTTCTTCTTCTTGGCTATGTAAGTCATTTGGTTTTTCTGTTTTTTCTTCACGTTGATGTGTTGCAGTAGCACGTCTTCTTTGACGTCTTTTATGCGCGTTTCTCGGTGGGAAATGTTGTTCCTGCTTTTCTTTTATAGGTTCTTCTTGATGATTTGTTTCTGTGTCAACTGACTCGTCTAAATGATCAGGCTTTTTATGAGATGGTTTAGGATCAATCGATTGACGGTTGCGTTCAAAATCATCTTTGAAATTGTTGTTTGACAACGTCATCATCCTTTCTATATTAAAAATATTTTTATTTACATATGTAGTGTTCATACCCTAAATGAAGAGGTTGAAAAACACATCTTGTAAGTTAATTATAACTTGCAATACATACTAAGCAAAGAGAATTATACCCTATCTGCAACTTGTTTTTCAAAATAAAGTATCCATTTAACTACGTTGTCACAAGTTTATATTATTTCTACTAATATCTCTAGGATGTAAGTGGTTATTCACTAACCATAACATTAAATCAAAGGATAATGATTAATATTAAGTAAATATTTGGTTTAATTTTTCTAAATAATCCATTTTTCTTGCGACTTTCTTTTTATTTAATACATTTATAGGTTGAATTGTATTATCATTGTCACAACATTTTTCTGTCGGAGTGATCGTTTCTCCGAAATATGACATTAAATAATGACGTCTGCAAGTTGTTAAGTTTTTGTATCCCATCATGGTTAATAACCCTTCTTTTTTGCGTTGTTCTGAGATTGAGAAAATCGTTTTTATTTGTTCGATTGTATATTGAGTTGCTAAAACATCAAGAATTTCTGCCTTTTGTTCAGGTAAGTTGGCACCTTGATCAAATGCATCAATATCAGCTTCAGTTATGATATCCGCAAAAAGAATAGTTTCTAATAAGAAATAGTCGTCTGGTTGATAAAGACTGATAGCTTGGCTAAGTTGTCCATCCCTTCCGGCACGACCAATTTCTTGAAGGTAACTTGAAGGGCTGACCGGTAAATGATAATGAATGACTGTGCGGATATCAGGTTTGTTAATTCCCATGCCAAATGCACTTGTTGCGACAATCATAGGAATTTTATTTTGTATGAATTGTTGTTGTACAGTTTGTCTTTCTTGATATGATAAATCACCATGGTATATGCCGGTAAGGTAACCTTCATCATAAATCATTTGCGCTAGTTCCCTACACTTTTTCTTTGAAGATACATAAATAATAGTTGGTCCTGAATGTTCTATGAAAGATTTTAACCATTCATTTTTCTCGGCGTTATTTTCAAAGTTGAGATGAGATAACATAATATTATCTCTGCTCATTTTGGTTTTGACCACCTTCAATTTTGTCTGTACGATATCTTCTATATCCTCTTGTAAATGTAATGGTGCAGTCGCAGTCAGTGCGAGCAATGTCGCTTTTGGAAATTTTTTAGTGATTCTGCCAATTAACGCGTAATGCGGTCTGAAATCATAACCCCACTCTGTAATACAGTGTGCTTCATCAAGCACAATCATACCTAAATCTATCGAATCAATCCATTTAATATTATCTTGATGCAAGATGAATTCAGGACTTAAAAAGATAAACTTTGATGATTTCAATTGTTTTAAATTCTTCATCTTTTCTTCATAACTCATACCAGAGTGAATGTAACTGACAGAACGCTCTCCGTTCTTTCGCATCTGCATAACTTGATCATCCATTAATGAAATTAGAGGAGAAATGATAAGTGTGGGTTTTTGTTTAATATAAGTCGGCAGTTGATAGCACAAACTTTTACCACTACCAGTAGGTAAAATGCCTAAAGTGTGCTGATGATTCAATACATTTTCGATAATAGGTTTTTGACCTTCTTTAAATGAATCAAAGCCAAACCATTTTTTTAAAGCTTCTTCCAGCATCAAATCCCCTCCCTCGCTAATATGGTAATCGCAAGTTTAATTTCGAAATAGCTCATATTAGGAAACGCTGCCTTAAAATTTCGTAATCGTTCTTCTTGGCGGTCAATATAAAATGTTTTAAATTCATTTAAATCTTCCTTATCCAAATACAAGCTGTAATCAGTAAAATATCCTTTAATATATAGCTCAATGATATGGTCTTCAATTGTATTTAATTTTACGCCTTCTTTTTGTGCAATTGCTTCTAACGATAAACCGTCATTTACTAACTTTAATGTATCTTTAGTATTGATAGAAAGCGCAGGTAAGATAATAGCTTGGTGCAAGGTAGGAAAAGTCTCTTGATCTTCCAATAAATGCATCATCTCGACTAAATCATTCATTTTAATGATGGCTAACTCTGACATTTTTAAATTTTCGATTAAGCTGACTTGTTGGTTCGTATACATGACTTCATCATAACCTTGTAAGAAATAATGCAATATAGAACGCGGCTGTGCTTGGTTTAATAGTTCGAAAAGCTGATATATCTCTGTTTTAAATGCATCTAAGCTTTGCTGTGCTTCAAGCTTAAAATAAATAGTTTTTACTCGCTTTTGTACTTTACTGATTTCTGAAACGGGTATAAAAGAAAGCGTGTGATGTTGTTTGAATGAAATGGTTTGTATTAACAACTGCAAAACTTGAAAAGTCTGTTGGATACTTTCAAAGGTATAACGTGTTGAAACTTTTAACGGAATTGATGATAAATCTTCGTTATTCTGATGATAGATTCGTTCGAATGACGTATATTTTAAATCAGGTTGACTATGATATAATGATAAAAGTTGTTGGCTACATGCATCAAAGTAGGTTTGATGCGTTTTAGCACCAATCAGTATATTGTAGATACTTTTGTCAGTTTTATAATGAAATGCATGTTTTTTTATGTATTGAATTATTTCGTTCAAATCCATCATCACCTATGACTTATAGTATTGAAAAAAGATAAACTGGTGTTAAAATATAAATTACGTTATCAGTGTAGCATTTTTAGAGAAGGAGGCGAAGTAAATTGGCTAAATATACGATTGTAGATATGGATACATGCATTGCTTGCGGCGCATGCGGTGCTGCAGCACCTGACATTTATGATTATGATGATGAAGGTATTGCTTATGTTATCTTAGATGATAATGAAGGGACAGCGCCTGTTCCAGAAGAATTATACGAAGACTTAGAAGATGCAGACGAAGGTTGCCCAACAGATTCTATTAAAATTGCAGACGAACCGTTTGATGGTGATGCATTAAAATTCGAATAGTATCAATCGTGAGACCAGTTGGCTGTCTTCGCTCAACATAGATTGATAAAACAAGACAGATGATGTCTTAAAAAATCCCCCGGAAAAATATTTCCGGGGGTTTTTTAGTTTGTTATTAATAACGCAGTGCTTTCTTTAATCGTTTATATAACAATAAGAAAACGATAGATACTACGATACCTTTAATAATATTGAACGGTATAATACCAGATACTATTATGATTTTTAAGTTTTTCATGACATCGCTTAAGTTCATAATCATACCGTAAAGCGGTAATAATACGAAGTAGTTTAAAACACTTAATACCAATGTCATGACGATTGTACCTACAATGAGGCCAATGATGATATTGAAGCGGCTTTTAACCGCTTTGCTGACATAGTACGCAGTTAATAATAAACTTACTGCTGCTACAAAGTTTGCTAAAGGCCCAATTGGATCTCCCATGTTAAATAAGAAATTCAATAAGTTTTTAATCAATTCGACGATGATGCCTGCTATAGGTCCAAAAATAAAGGTTGCTAATAAAGCAGGTACATCACTAAAATCTAAAGTTAAGTACGGAGGCAAAAATGGTAAAGGAAATTTGATAAACATCAAAATAAAAGCAATTGCACTCAACATACTTATGACGATGAAACGTTTGTTGTTTTGTTGATTCATAAAGGCTCCTTCCATTCATCTACGTGAATAGGAGGATTTCATTGCACAACAAATAAACCCTCCATCTTCTCCCATCCAGACTATACTGTCGGCTCTAGAATCTCACTAGATCAGCCATATCTATCAATCGATAAATACAGGTCGCAGGCTTAAATTACTGCCGGTTGGGAATTGCACCCGACCCCGAAGATGAATTTCATTAATATTTTATTTTCCTATTTATTGTAGCCGATTTATCTTAAAAGTTCAATCCGATTGCTTAACTAGGAAAATAAAAAAACTTGGGCGTTTCGCCCAAGTTAAATGATTATGCTTCATGATGATGTGGTTTTGGTAATTTAATAATGAAAGTCGTGCCTTTACCTAATTCACTCGTTAAATTAATTGTACCTTCTTGTGCTTCAATAATCATACGACTGATGAATAGACCAAGTCCTGTTCCCTCTTTGCCGCGTTTTCTAGAAGCATCTACTTTATAGAATCTATCGAAAACTAATTCTACATGTTCAGGTGCAATACCACTGCCAGTATCTGAGATATATAAAATATCGTAATTATCATCTTCGCCAGTTGTGATTTTAATGGAATCTCCAGGACCAGTATATCTTGTCGCATTATCGACTAGGTTTGTAAGTACTTGTTCCATTCGATCCGAATCATAGAACCATAATTGGTTGTGTGTCTCTGGCGCGAGATCTATATCAATTTCTAATTCACTTGCTTGTTGACGATATTTCAACTGCATGCGATCAAGCAATTGGCTGATAGGTTGCACTTCTTTGTGAATAGATAAGCCTTCAGCATCCATTCTCGCAACATTTAACAACTCATTGACTAATCGATTCAAACGTTGTGTCTCATCTAAGACAATAGAAAGCGAATCTCTAATTTCTTCAGGTTCTGAAACTACACCGTCTACAATCGATTCCGTATAACCTTGCAATAAGGCAATTGGTGTTCTGAGTTCATGTGAAACTGTCGCAATAAAGTCTTTTTTCATTTGATCCAGTTTGTGTTCATTTGTCATATCTCGAATGATTGCGACAATACCACTGCTGCCGTTTGGTTGGAATTGATCAATATAACTCATAATTACCACATAATAACGGTTATTGACTTCATATTCTTCAAACTGTGTTTCCTTATCTGTGAAAGTATTATTCATTTGTTCAACGAATAATGCTTTGTTTTCTCCATCAAGCTCATTTTCCATTTGCTGAGCGAGTTGGTTAGATAGGATGATTTCCCTATTTTCATTAATACCCAATACACCTTCAACCATCGAATTGATTAAACTTTCTCTAATATTTTTAGAAGCTGAGATTTCATCAATATGACGTTGGATTTCATTGCTCATCAGGTTGAATGAGTGTGCGAGTTCACCTATTTCATCTTTTGTATGAATATCGTTCACTAAAGAATAATTGCCTTTAGAAACGCCGGTTGCTTGGGTTCTGAGTTGGCGAAGCGGTTTTGTGATTCGTGATGATAAGAAGAATGCGAATACAGTGGTCACGATTAAGAAAATAACCGCTGTAACAAGTATGATAATGGTAATAACATTATTTGTATCATCGATGCTTTTTAGGTCTTGGTAAATAAAGACTGCACCATTAGGATGTGTGTTATCAACTTTTGTTGGATATCCTACTAAAACATACGTATGTTTTTGACCATCAACAGTCATTTTAATATGTTCAGATGCTTTTTGTTTATTGTCAAATACTTGCGCAAAGTCTTTATCTTTTTGAATCACATCCATCATTTGTTCTTTGAATTTTGAATGTGAGTTATAATATTCATCCTTTTTATTTTTCATTATAATCAAACCGCTTGGGCCTTCGATAAGCATTTTACTATGTTTGATAGCTAATGATTTATTATCTGACTCCTCTAGCAGATTACTGATACGATGTGCATCGTTGACTAAAGAATGTTCAGTATCTTGCGTATAATACTGTTGGATGAATGTGATTAATGCAGCACTAAGTAAAATTAAAACTGTCGTTACTATTAAAATAATAGTTAACCACAGTTTTATGACGACATTATTGAGTCGTTTCATCGTTGTTGTCGACCTCAAATTTATAACCAACGCCCCATACAGTTTGAATCATTTGAGCTGCATCTTTTGAGACACGGTTTAATTTTTCTCTGAGTCGTTTAACATGAGTATCTACAGTACGCAAGTCTCCATAGAACTCATAATGCCAAACATCTTTTAATAATTGTTCACGGTCGAATACTTTGTTAGGTGTTTTCGCTAAGAAAATTAATAATTCGTATTCTTTAGGTGTTAAATTGACTTGTGTACCATCTGCAAGTACACGGTGTGCATCATTATCAATAACCAAATGCTTAAATTCGATTAAATCTCTAGCATGTGGTTCATTTTGATCTGAAGTTGCTGTTAGCGTGCGTCGTAATAAAGCTTTTACTCTAAGTACGACTTCTCTTGGAGAGAATGGTTTGACGATATAATCATCTGCACCTGATTCAAATCCTTCTACACGGTTCGTTTCTTCCCCTTTTGCAGTTAACATAATGATTGGAGTTTCTTTGTACTCTCTCAAACGGTTTGCAACTTCAATACCATCGATTTCGGGAAGCATCAAGTCTAACAAGATACAAGCATAGTCATGATTTAAAGCTAAATCTAATGCTTCTTTGCCGTCTCGAGCTTCTTCGATATCAAAAGATTCTCGTTCTAAATATAATTTTAATAGTCTGCGAATTCTTTCTTCATCATCAACGACAAGAATTTTTGTCATAATTTTATGTACCTCCCATATGAGCATTCAACAATAGTTGTCCAATAAGATAGACAGACAAGTCCTAAAACATCATAAACATCATGAATGATTTCCTGTATTGATAAAATATCTGTCATAACTTTCTCGGATTTAATAATTTGAGTATCGTCTTCGTATTTTTATTATATATAAAGGTTGTAAAAAAAGACGATTTTTCACTACAAAGCATATTATAACATAAGCATATATCAACAAGTTAATTGTAACCTTGTGAATAAAAATAGATTAACATAATTTGTGCATAATTTCACAAACTTTTATGCTGTTGCTACAAGTTTTAACCATTTGCGGCTAAATTGCGAAGTTTTTTTACTTCATGTGGCGTTAAGACACGTCCTTCTCCAGCGTTCAAGCCTTTTAATGTCAGACCACCCATTTCAATACGCGTCAATTTTGTTACTTCATGACCGAAATGTTCGAACATACGACGTACTTGTCGATTTCTACCTTCTGAAATTGTAATTTCAACAAGTGTTGTATTTTTTTCTTTATCTTGATTTTTAATTTTAACTTCTGCTGGATGTGTTTTTCCGTCTTCTAATTGAATTCCTTTTTCAAGTTGTTTCACTTCATCGCGCATCAAATAACCTTTTAATTTAGCTACATATTTCTTTTTAATTTTATAACGAGGATGTGTCATTAAGTTTGTAAACTCGCCATCATTAGTTAAGATAAGCAATCCAGATGTATCGTAGTCTAAACGGCCAACTGGATAAATACGTGTTTCTAAGTCTTCGAAATAATCAGTTACGACTGTTCTGCCTCGATCATCAGATACACTTGTGATAACTTGTGCTGGTTTGTAGAATAAAATATAAAGTTTGTCTTCTTGTTCTAATTTAACGCCTTCAACTTCAACATTATCTGAAGGTTTTACTTTAGTACCTAATTCAGTTACAGTTTCCCCGTTCACTTTAACTTTACCTTCTGTAATTAATGTTTCTGCTTTTCTTCTAGACGTATAACCGCTATTTGCGATACGTTTTTGTAATCTCTCTAATTCTTTACTCATTATTATCTCCTTTTTGGTTAATTAAATTGTTGAAGAATGATTCTATTTCTTCTTCCTCTTCTTCGGTCGTTGGTAATTCATCTATATTTTTCATGCCGAATACATTTAAGAATAGCGGCGTAGTATATAATTGTTGGCTTCTTGAATTGTCTTCATCTTTAGCTTCGATTAACCCTCTAGCAATCAATGTTTTGGCAGCACCATCAGAATTAATTCCTCGTATGACTTCAATATCACTTCTTGTGACAGGTTGGTTGTAAGCAATGATTGAAAGGACTTCCATGGCTGCTTGAGACAGTTTCATATTAGATTGTTGCTTCACAAGTTGTTCGATATAATCAGCTAATGCTTGTTTAGTTGTCAGAACTAATGTGTTTCCATATTGATGAATCATGAGTCCGGGTGATTCATAGTCAGCTACTAATGCAAGCAATTCTTCCTCAGAGATATCTAATATGTCTTGCAGCTGAGTTATTTCTAACCCCTCATCCCCTGCTGTATATAATAAACCTTCTAATATTCCGATTTGCTTAAGCGCCATAATTTACACCTCGAGTTATATTAATGTCTGCGAATTCTTTATCTTGTGTAATTTGAATAATGCCTGATTTAGACAATTCTAAAATTGCTAGAAAATGTGTAACGACATGCTCTGTTGTCTCTTTAAAAGTGAACAAACTGAAGAAATTAAATGACGTTGCTTTTGCCAAACGTTCAGACACTTGTGTTGACGCTTGTTCAATCGTAAATGTTTCTTTTTGGATAGTAACTTGTCTCGGCGTGTCAAATGAAGCTCTAGTCTTGATACGTTGATACGCCATAATTAATTCAGTCAGGTCAATCGTATGGTTTTCATCCCATAATTCTGCAGTTTCTAAATGACTTAAGTCAGTTGGATGTTTACTATAGTACTGTTCCCTTTGAACTTTCATTTCATTTAGAAATTCAGTATATTCTTTGTAGTTTTGATATTCTATTAATCTTCCTACTAGATCTTCACGAGGATCGTCTAAGTCTTCATCTTCTAGATCTGGTTGTTGCGGCAATAACATTTTGCTTTTAATCATAAGCAGCTCTGATGCTACAACTAGGTATTCACTTGCAATATTAATTTCTAATTGTTTCATCGCATGAATATAATTCATATATTGTTCGGTTAAAGCTTTCATGGGAATATCATAAATATCAATTTCATATTTATGTATCAAGTGTAATAATAAATCGAGCGGCCCATTAAAAGCATCTAGTTTAACTTCGTACATCCATTTGTATCTCCTTTAATTGCAAGTCGCATTTGTCATTCAGTACAATATTATACATCAATCATTATAAGAATTAAACGAGAAACAAGGAGCGCTTAACAGATGAAACAAGCATTAATCGAGTTTTACTATCAGTTCCACACTAAACAACATTATTTTTTGTGCCATGATATTTTAGAAGACGCATGGAAAGCTCAATCTCATTTCACGAAACAAGACGCTGTTGTGAGTTTAATTTTGTGTGCGACCGGATGCTATCACTATAGACGCGCAAATTATAAAGGTGCACATACATTATTTAATCGTGCTTATCGAGTTGCTCATGCGAATTATGCTAAATTAGATCAATTAGGATTAGAAAGCAGAAGTTATCTAATGTTATTACGTGAGTTAATTGAAAGTACTAATCAGGAGCTACTATTTAAACCAGTAGAATTACCTTTACTATCAACAATGAAAAAACAAATCAAACGCATTTATCCTGATTATGCAATTATGCATCAAATTAATACACTTCCTTATATCTGCGACCATCACTTGTTAAGAGATCGTCATGAAGTTGAACAAGCAAGATTAGAAGCATTAAAACAAAACCAATTGAAACATAAAAAATAGTGCATGAACCAAATGATCATGGCTCATGCACGTGGATGGAATTCGTTGTACATTTTTCTGATTTGAGATTTCGAAACATGCGTATAAAGTTGTGTAGTTGAAATATCAGAATGTCCTAACATCTCTTGAACTGCTCTTAAATCTGCCCCATTTTCTAGTAAATGTGTCGCAAATGAATGACGTAATGAATGGGGTGTCAGCTTTTTAGATATATTGGCTTGGACACCGTATTGTTTAATGAGTTTCCATATTCCTTGTCGTGATAAAGGTTTGCCGTGCATATTTAAAAAGAGTACGTCCGTAACTGTACGCTTTAATAATTGCGGACGAACAGTTTCGATATACTTTTTCAAATAATCAATCACCGTTTCACCTAAAGGGATAATCCGCTCTTTGCTTCCTTTACCGAATACGCGGACAAAGCCCATAATCAGATTGACATCCTCGACTCTGACATGAATCAACTCTGTTACACGCATACCCGTTGCATAAAGAAGCTCTAGAATAGTTCTGTCACGATAGCCGTTGTTTTTTCCTAAATTCGGCGTTTCTAACAACGCTAAAACATCATCGACATCTAACACATCTGGTAATCTGCGTTCATATTTCGGAGTTTCAATTAAAACTGTCGGGTCTTTTGCGGCATAGCGTTCTCTGAGCGCAAATTGATGGAAGCTTCGAACAGTGGAGATAAAGCGTGCGATTGATTTTGCGGAATGACCCTCATCGTGTAAATATCCTAAACATTGTTGAATCGTTTCTCTATCAATAAAATCTATATGTTTAACCTTTTTTAATTCTAAATAGGCTTTATATTTATTTAAATCACGACGATAGGCGCCAATGGTGTTAACACTTAAACCTTTTTCAATTTGGATGAACTTTAAATATTCCTCAATAATATTTTGAAAATTCGTTTCCAATCCGTTCACCTTCTAACCTAAACTAACTCTCTTTTTTCTTTTGTTGGCACTCACGACAAATACCATGAAATGTCAAACGGTGGTCTAAAATTTTGAAATGAAATTCAGATTCTACTCTTTCTTCGACTTTTGGCAATAAGTCTTCGACAATTTCTTCAACTTTACCACATTCCATACATACAAGATGGTGATGGAAGTGCTTTTCGCCTTCTTTTTTCAAGTCGAAACGTGAAACGCCATCGCCAAAGTTGATTTTATCGACGATTTTAAGTTCAGCAAGCAGTTCTAAAGTACGATAGACAGTTGCTAAACCAATTTCTGGTGCTTTGTCTTTTACTTTTAAATAGACATCTTCTGCACTGAGATGATCTTCTTCGTTTTCAATAAGCACTCTTAACGTTGCTTCACGTTGTGGAGTTAATTTGTAGGATGATTTTTGTAACTGTTGCTTCACGCGTTTTAAACGTTCTTCCACGGAAGCCTCACTCCTCTACTAATAATTATTATCATTGTAATGTAACTTAATGACTCATTTATAAATTACCAGTATTTGAGGCAAATTGCAACACATTCTCATTTGTTATTTAGAATGATTATAATGTGATAATACGTGTTGTAACGCGATTAAAGTTTTGGCATCTTCAATTTTATGATTTTGTACTAAATCATTGATTTCATCGAGACTCAACTCTACTTGTTCAACAAATTCATCTGGGTCTAGATGGACCTCGCCTTTTACTAAATCGTCAGTGAAATAAATAGCGATTTTCTCATTTGCGAATCCAGGAGAGGTATAAATATCAGCAATTAATTCTAAACTATTCGCTTTATAACCTGTTTCTTCCTCTAATTCTCGTAAAGCTGCTGATTTTGGTTCTTCCCCTTTTTCTAACTTGCCTGCTGGGATTTCTAACAATACTTGTTCAATCGGTTTACGATATTGTTTAACGAAAACTACTTTGTTTTCGTTAGTTAATGCACATACTGCAACTGCACCTGTGTGATTAACAATTTCACGTTTTGAAGTCTTGCCATTTGGTAATTGTACTTCATCTACATCTACTTCAATAATTTTACCTTTGTAGATAGTTTGTTTATTTAATGTTTTCTCTGTTAAATCCATTTGAATCACGTTCCTTTTAACTATATTGAAATACTGATAAACTAGCAGTGTTAGACAATTAAAGTGTATCGAAAGGAGTCACAACATGCAAAAGAATGTTTTGAATAGCGGTTTAGAGATTTCTGAATTAGGTTTAGGGTGTATGAGTCTTGGTACAGAAAAGAAACATGCACAAGCCATTATCGAACGTGCCATTGAATTAGGAATAACATATTTTGATACAGCAGACATGTATGACAAAGGCATCAATGAAAAGTTAGTAGGAGAAATTTTGAAACCGTATCAAAACTCAGAAGATATCGTTATCGGAACCAAAGTCGGTAACCACCTTCAACCAGATGGTACGACATTTTGGGATCCTTCTAAGAAACACATCAAAGAAAGTGTCAAACAATCATTAAAAAACTTAGGTGTCGATCAAATAGATTTATATCAATTACATGGCGGAACAATTGAAGATCCGCTTGATGAAACAATCAGTGCTTTTGACGAATTAAAACAAGAAGGATTAATTCGTGCCTATGGTATCTCTTCTATTCGCCCTAATGTTATTAAATATTATTTAGAGCACAGTCAAATTGACACTTGGATGGCACAGTATAATTTGATTGATAATCGTCCTGAAGATTTAATTCAACAAGCACATCAAAAAGGTGTTAAAATGCTCGCGCGTGGACCATTATTTAAAGGATTACTGACAGCTGAAAGCAATACAGCGTTAGACCAAAAATTTGCGGATGGTATTTTTGATTATAGTTATCAAGAACTTGGCAGTACAGTCGCATCGCTTAAAGAAATTGAAAATAATTTATCAGCACTCACTTTCAATTACTTATTAACACAAGACGTTTTAGGTTCAATTGTGGCAGGTGCTAGTAGTGTTGAACAACTAGAAGAAAACGTGAAGAATTATCAAACACATGTGGATTTAACACGTTTACATGCCGCAAAAGAACGCGTAAAAGATTTACATTATACAAATCATCTCAACTAAACCACTAAATCATAAATAGGAATATAAATGAATAAGACTTGTCATCTCCTCAAAATAACGTCACGTTGTTACTGAGAACTATTTTGGACGGATATGACAAGTCTTTTTATTATGAGTTTTTATTATTAAATAATTGCGGTGCCAACCTTTCAAGTGTTCTTGGTGATAATTGATAGATTTTCAAAAGTTTGTGCAACCATTTAGGGCGATTAACTTCAGCCTTTCCTTTTAACATCGCAGAAATGATATCTCTCGCTAGTACATTAGGATCTAACATAAACTTATCAACTTGTGCAGCATAATTTAGTGTAGGATCTGCTTTAGCATGAAATGGTGTACGTATCGGTCCTGCATTTACTACTGTCACTTGATAATCTGGCTGTTCCAATCTTAATGTGTTTAATACTTGATTAAATCCTGCTTTACTTGCTGCGTAGTGACCACTTGCTGTTTGGATAGAAAAAGCTGCTAAACTACTGACACCGACTATAAAAGGATGTTGTGTAAAATAAGGTGCAAGTTGAGATAATAATAAGTTGAAATGAAGGACATTAATGGTATACGTTTCTATCATTTCCTGTTCACTATGTTGCAGTATAGGTTTAAAATATCCCAACCCTGCACTATGTATAAATCCATCGATTGGTTTTGAAAATGTGAGTTGATGAATATCTGTTGCATCATTTAAATCACAATACTTTGAATCTAATAAGTGTTGATTGACTGGAAAATGTGTTTCATTAAATTTTTCTATGTTTCTTACTAGTAAAGTTACATGAGCACCTTTGGCTAAAAGTTGTTGCGTAAGTGCATAGCCAAGTCCACTCGTGCCTCCTGTTACGATAAAATGCTTTCCTATTATCTGTTGCATTATAATCCTCCGCTCTGTATGAGTTGTATATCCGTTGAAATTATAGCCTCAAATTAACATTGTTGTGCAAAATGATTGATATTGCTATGATAAGTGTATCAATTATCAAAATATAGGGAGTGCTATTCAAAATATGAAAATTGTATTCTATGGTTCAGGCAACATGGCTCATGCTATTTTTGCAGGAATAATTGCATCTGAAGTAATCGATCCTAATGATATTTATATTACAAACCGTTCTAATGAAGCGGTCTTAAAAGGCTATGCTGACGAATTAGGCGTTAATTATAGTTATGATGACGCCGCATTATTAGCAGATGCTGACTTTGTCTTTTTAGGAACGAAACCCTATGATTTTGAAGCATTAGCTGATAGAATCCGTCCATATATTACAGATAAAAATAGATTTATTTCCATCATGGCTGGTATCTCGATACAGTATATCAGAAAACAACTTGACCATGATAACCCAATTGCGCGTATTATGCCTAATACGAACGCACAAGTCGGTCATTCAGTCACAGGTATCAGTTTCTCAGAAAACTATAAGCAAGAAGATAGAAAACAAGTTATTGATAT
Organism: Staphylococcus simulans; assembly: GCF_025561465.1. Classification (NCBI taxonomy): domain Bacteria; kingdom Bacillati; phylum Bacillota; class Bacilli; order Caryophanales; family Staphylococcaceae; genus Staphylococcus; species Staphylococcus simulans. The sequence goes on along the minus strand of NZ_CP095100.1, from coordinate 1,421,921 downwards.
TGTCCATGCGTTTGGTTCAGAAATTGAAGTTCAAGAAGATGCGTTGCATCAAGTCACTGCGATTACTGGCAGCGGCCCTGCTTTCTTGTATCATGTGTTTGAACAATATGTAGAAGCGGGTGTCAGACTTGGTTTAGATAAAGAAGAAGTTGAAGAATCTATACGTAACTTGATAATCGGAACTGGAAAAATGATTGAGCGTTCTGATTTAAGTATGGAACAATTAAGACAAAACGTGACTTCTAAAGGTGGAACGACGCAAGCAGGCTTAGATGCTTTAGCTCAACACGATATTGAAAGTATTTTCGAAGATTGCTTCAATGCGGCAGTAAAAAGAAGTAAAGAGTTATCGAACGACGAATAAGTTAAAATTGATAAAAGAAATGCTGAGACAGTTAAATTATCTGCCTCAGCATTTTTATATTTCAAACGCATCAAAGTCTCTTACGAATTTAAATTTTAAATGTGGATAATGCTCTTGTAATTCAGCATACAACACATCGATATCACTCAGGTTATAACGGTTACTAATATGATTCAACAATGCTTGTTTCGCATGAGAATCTTCTAATAGTTTTAATACATCTGAAATATGGCTATGATGATGACTATCCGCTAATGTTCTATCACCATCAATATATGTAGCTTCATGAACAATCACGTCAACATCTTCAGCAAGTAAATATTCATTTTTACAAGGCATGGTATCGCCGAATATTGCGATTTTAGGACCTATTTTATCTGAACCTTTAAATTGTGATGAGTCATAAGTTTGATTGTTGAATACAAAAGTATTTTGTTCTTTGACTTCTTGGTATTTTGGTCCTGGTTCCATACCGATAGCTTTTAATGCAGCGACATCTATTTTACCAGGTGTGGTTGGTGCTTCAATACGATAGCCGAATGATGGTACACCATGATTCAAAGCATATGCACTGATTGTAAAACCTTCGTGATGGTAATGTAATTGTTCATCAATTTCTATAAATGTAATTGGATAATTTAATTTAGATAATGAGGCTTGTAATGTCATTTCAACATAGCTTTTAATACCTCTTGGCCCAATGATTGTTAAGGGTTTATCTTCCCCGCCTTGGAAAGAACGGCTTGTTAATAAGCCGGGTAAGCCGAATATATGATCACCATGCATATGGGTGATGAAAATATGGTCTACTTTTCCGAGTTTAATCGAATGATGCAAGATTTGATGTTGCGTTCCTTCTCCTACATCGAATAGCCATATTGAATTTGAATAGGGTTCTAAGTTGAGCGCTATTGCTTGTGTATTGCGTTCTTTGGTTGGCAACGCCGCTCCAGTACCTAAAAATGTAATTTCCATTATAACGCTCCTCTCTACACGTTAGTGTACCATATCTAAAATGACAAACACGAAGAAATTTAAGCATAAATGTGTTACATTAATTCTTCATAGTTTATAATAATAGCATATCTAATATAGAATTGAGGTTTTGAATCTTGAGTAATAAAAGAAAGCATATACCATGTTTGATTACAATTTTTGGAGCAACTGGTGATTTAAGTCATCGAAAGCTGTTCCCTTCACTATTCCATTTATACCAACAAGATAATTTAGATGAACATGTTGCAATCATTGGTATTGGCCGTCGTGACTATTCGAATGAGCATTTTCGCAACCAAGTTAAGTCATCTATTCAAGCTCATGTAAAAGATACAAAACACCTTGATCAATTTATGGAACATGTATTTTACTTCAAACATGATGTCAGCGAAGAACAAAGCTATGATGATTTATTGCAGTTTAGTAATCAACTCGATTCAGAATTCGGCTTACAAGGAAATCGTCTATTCTACTTAGCTATGGCCCCTAATTTCTTTGGTTTAGTTACGGATTACTTAAAATCATCTGGTTTAACTAAGACAAGAGGATTCAAACGCCTTGTAATTGAAAAACCATTCGGCAGTGATTTGGCTTCAGCTGAAAAATTAAACAAACAAATTAGAAAATCATTTAAAGAAAATGAAATTTACCGTATTGACCATTATCTTGGTAAGGACATGGTACAAAACATCGAAGTGTTACGATTTGCGAATGCGATGTTTGAACCTTTATGGAACAATAAATACATTTCAAATATTCAAGTGACTTCATCTGAGATTTTAGGTGTTGAAGACCGTGGAGGGTATTATGAATCTAGCGGTGCATTGAAAGATATGTTCCAAAACCATATGCTTCAAATGGTAGCGTTGTTAGCGATGGAACCGCCGATCAGTTTAAATAGTGCAGATATCCGTGCGGAGAAAGTAAAAGTGTTAAAGTCGTTGCAACCATTGGATTCTGAAGCGGTTCGTACAAACTTTGTACGTGGTCAATATGATGCTGGTGAAATTGATGGCAAGTATGTTAAAAGCTATCGTGAAGAAGATCGTGTCAGCGAAGACTCAATCACACCTACTTTTGTTTCAGGTAAAGTCATGATTGATAACTTCCGTTGGGCTGGTGTACCATTCTACATCCGTACTGGTAAACGAATGAAACGTAAATCTATTCAAGTCGTGGTTGAATTTAAAGAAGTACCTATGAATTTATATTACGAAAAAGATAAGCATTTAGATTCCAACTTATTGGTTATTAACATCCAACCTAATGAAGGTGTTTCTATTCATTTAAATGCGAAGAAGAACGTACAAGGTATTGAAACTGAACCAGTTCAACTATCATACTCAATGAGTGCACAAGATAAAATGAATACCGTTGACGCCTATGAGAACTTATTGTTCGACTGCTTAAAAGGTGATGCAACAAACTTTACACACTGGGAAGAATTAAAATCAACTTGGAAATATGTTGATGCAATTCAAGAAGAATGGGATCAAGTTGAACCTGACTTCCCTAACTATAAATCAGGTACTAACGGTCCATTAACAAGTGAATTGTTATTAAGTCGTGATGGATTCCACTGGTGGGACGATATACATTAATATCAGTTTAAATTTATGAAGACAAGACAGTGTCACAACATTGATACTGTCTTGTTTTTTTAACGTCTTTTTGTAGGAAAGTCATAGAAGAATACGGTATAATATAGGACAATAGTTATTTTAGGAGTGAGCAGTTTGGACGTTATCAAGCAAATACAACAGGCCATTGTTTATATTGAGGACCGTGTTTATGAGCCTTTTCATTTGCAAGATTTAAGCGATTACGTTGGCCTTTCTCCCATGCATCTAGATCAGTCTTTTAAAATGGTTGTCGGCTTATCTCCTAGTGAGTATGCAGAAGCTAGAAAATTAACGAAAGCAGCTGAAGATGTGATTGTAGGGGCTTTTCGTTTAGTAGATATCGCTAAAAAGTATCATTATGAAGATACAAATGATTTTGCTAATGCATTTAGTGATTATCATGGCATTTCCCCTATTCAAGCAAAGTTGAAGCAAGATGAGTTGAAAATGCAAGAAAGATTATATTTAAGAATAGCAACAACGGATCGTCCACCTTATACGTATAGATTAGAAAAATCTGAGGATCACGCATTAGTCGGTTATGCTAAATTTGTGAATACAGAGGACTTAAGCAATCCATTTCTTGTTGCTGATTTTTTAGAGGATTTATTAGTAGATGGTAAAATTAAAGAACTTGAACGTTATAACGATGTAAGTCCTCATGAACTATTTGTTGTAAAGTGCCCACTGGAAAATGGTGTTGAATTGTTTATAGGTGTACCAAGCGAACGGTACCCCGCTCATTTAGAAAGTCGATTTTTACCCTCTAGACAATATGCTAAGTTTAATTTACAAGGTGAGATTGATTTTGCGGTCAATGAAGCATGGCACTATATTGAAACAAGATTGCAGCTGACGTTGCCTTATGAAACTGAAGCTTTGTATGTAGAGGTTTATCCATTTGATATTTCTTTCGACAATCCTTTTACAAAAATTCAATTATGGTTGCCTGTTGATTTAGATGAATAATTAAAGTGAAAAGCACACTATCAGAAATGATAATCTGATAGTGTGCTTTTTATAGATTTATAAAATTATTTTTCTTCAGCCCAATGTGTATGGAATGTACCTTCTTGGTCTTTACGTTGATAAGTGTGCGCACCGAAGTAGTCACGTTGTGCTTGAATTAAGTTTGCTGGTAAGTTTTCTGAACGATAGCTGTCAAAGTAATTAATGCTCGCAGCAAATCCAGGTGTAGGAACACCATTTGCAACACTTTCAGCAACAACATCACGTAATGCTGATTGATAATTTGTTACGATATCTTTGAAATAAGGATCTAATAATAAGTTTTGTAATTCTGGATTATTATCATATGCCTCTTTAATTTTTTGTAAGAATTGTGCACGAATAATACAACCTGCTCTCCAAATCATAGCTAAATCGCCAAGTTGTAAGTTCCATTCGTTTTCTTCACTTGCTTTACGCATTTGCGCAAAACCTTGTGCATATGAACAGATTTTACTCATATAAAGCGCCTTACGGATTTTTTCTAAGAACTCATCTTTATTACCTTCAAATTTTGGTGATGGGCCAGTTAATTCTTTAGAAGCAGCGACGCGCTCATCTTTCATTGATGAGATAAAGCGTGCGAATACAGATTCAGTAATAATTGTTAATGGTACACCTAGTTCTAATGCATTAATAGAAGTCCATTTACCAGTACCTTTTTGACCTGCTTTATCCATTACTTTTTCAACTAATGGGGAACCGTCTTCATCAAGTTTGTTGAAGATTTCACCAGTAATTTCAATTAAGTAACTTTCAAGTTCGCCTGCATTCCATTCTTTGAATGTATTTGCGATTTCAGTATGTGACATATGCAATGCATCTTTCATTAATGCATAACTTTCAGCGATTAATTGCATGTCAGCATATTCGATACCATTGTGTACCATTTTAACGTAATGTCCTGCACCGTCTGGACCAATGTATGTTACACAAGGCGCACCATCGTCAGCTTTAGCAGAAATTGCTTCTAAGATATCAGCAACTTTGTCATATGCTTCTTTTTGACCACCAGGCATGATTGAAGGACCAGTCAATGCACCTACTTCTCCTCCTGATACACCTGTACCAATAAAGTTAATGCCGCTTTCTGCTAATGCTTTGTTACGACGAATCGTATCTTGATAGTTTGTATTACCACCATCGATTAAAATATCACCATCATCTAATAATGGTAATAAACCTTCGATTGTCGCATCCGTTGCCGGACCTGCTTTAACCATTAAAAGAATTTTACGTGGACGTTCAAGTGAATTCACAAATTCTTCTAAAGAATAAGTTGGGTGAATATTTTTGCCTTTTGATTCTTCGACCATTGTGTCAGTTTTTTCTTTTGAGCGGTTATAAACTGAGACTGTATAGCCACGAGATTCAATATTCCAAGCTAGGTTTTTACCCATTACGGCTAAACCGACTACACCAATTTGTTGCGTCATATTACTTACCTCTCTTTGATAAAATTTTCTATTTTATTGTATCACAATTAGCGTTCCTGCTCACTTATTCAAGCTTAAAATCAATCGCTAGTTAATTCTACAATTTTAAGTAGTTGTTCAGCTAATAAATTTAAAGATTGAATTTCCATTCTTTCTTCAGTTGTATGGATATTTTGATATCCGATACCAATAATCACAGTTGGAATACCTAATGCGTTGATAATATTTCCATCAGAGCCGCCTCCGGCAACCACTGTATTTCCACTTAATCCTAAACTTTGTGCACTTTTTACTGCATATTGTGTCACTTTAGCATCTTCAGCTACTTTAAAACCTTGATAACTTTTACTTGTAAATACATCAGCACTGCAACCATAAGCTTCGGCAGTTTCCTCAAATACTTGTTTCATATGGTTGATTTGGGCTTCGATTTTGTTATTGTCATGTGATCTGGCTTCTGCATGTAATGTGACTTCGTCAGCGACTATATTCGTTGCTGAACCGCCAGTAAAACTACCGATATTGGCAGTTGTTTCATCATCGATTTTACCTAACTTCATTTTACTGACTGCTTTCGCCGCAATATTAATAGCACTTACACCTTTATCCGGTGTGCTGGCATGTGCTTTTTTACCATGAATTACTGCACTAAGTTTCATCTGTGTAGGTGCGCCCAATACAGTTGTTCCAATTGGTGCACTGGCATCTACTGCGTATCCAAATTGTGCATCTAATAATTCAGGATTAAGCGCCTTAGCACCTAGTAAACCAGACTCTTCACCTACTGTGATAACAAATTGAATTTGGCCATGTGGGATTTGATTTTCTTTTAATACTTGAATTAATTCAAGTAAAGCAGCAATCCCTGCTTTGTCATCTGCGCCTAGTACAGTTGTACCATCTGAATAGATATATCCATCATCTTTGATGATAGGTTTAATGCCAATACCAGGTGCAACTGTATCCATATGACTTGTAAAATAAATTTTTTGGGTTTTATTGTGATTTTCTGTTGCCGCAAGTGTACAGATTAAGTTGTTTGCACCTAAGTCGGGCTGTTTACCTGCATTATCTTCTTTTACTGTTAAACCTAAACTTTCAAATTTTTCTTTGAGAATTGGTTGAATGATTTCTTCATGACCTGTTTCTGAGTCGATTTGTACCAATTCTAAAAATGTTTCTAGTAAACGTTGTTCGTTAATCATGTTCTAACCCCTTCCTATACTATGTTTAGTGTATACGATTTATCTGCTTTGTAAAACATATATGTTCTAAAAAATAGGTTAAAATCATGATATAATAATTTGTAAGCGTCAAGTTGAAAACATAACCATATTGATTTAAAATAAAGTACTATATTTATAATTAAGAAGAAAGTTTATCTGGAGGAGAATAACGTGTTTAAAGGCAAAGTCTCAAAAGTTGTTATCATCGTTATGTTGGTAGCAGTAATCGTTGCACTGATATTATCAAGTTTAGCACCATTGATGCAGTAATAAAAAATGAGGATGATCTGTAAAAAAGATCACCCTCGTTTTTTTATATTTCATCGTATAATTTTAACGATCCAAAATGAGATTTAATTTGTAAATAACGTTCTAGTTCACTAACAATTTGTATTTCGTTTGCACGATTGATTAAGGCTTCTTTCGACTGAGGCAGAGATTGATCATAAAGATCAATATGTAAATCATAAAGTGAATACAGACGCATCGCAGTATAATCATTACTATTAACGTTCTTAGCTATTTCAGCAAACAAATTACCTAAACGGTGCATCATTTTATCTTCTGATTTTATATTCTTCAGTAGGTGTTCAATACGCTCTATTATTTCCAATTGTTCTTCTCTCATATCAAAATAATGATAATAAGAGTTTTCGTTACGAACAAAGTGATTTTTTACGTCTCTGAACGCATAAGATTTCGCTTTTTGGATTTCGAGTTCAATGTTTTTGAGTGGCACATCTACTGGATAATCTAAATCAAAACATGATTTACTGAATGCATTGAAAGTCTCAGTAAACTGTTTCTCTATTTTATGTTTATATTCTTTTAATTGTTTATCTAGACTTGGCATAATTAAGTTCATAATAAAAGCGATACCTAAGCCAACGATTAACAGTAAAACTTCATTGATAAATAAATGTAAATCAATAACTTTAGCATTAAAAACATGTAGCAATATAACGCAACTTGTAATAATACCTTCTTGTACCCCTAATACTACTGTTAAAGGTATAAAGAATAAGACGATTAAACCTAATACAATTGCATTTTGACCAAGCAAACTAAAAACGATAGATCCTAATATCAATATAAGAATACAGGATACAAAACGAGAAACAATTGCTTGTAGGGAATGTACTTTTGTATGTTTAATACATAAAACAACTAAAATGGCACTTGAAGAAAAATTATCTAAACCAATTAATTTGGCAATAATTATTCCAAGTGCCATTCCTACAGCAGTCTTTATCGTTCTAAATCCTATTTTATAGGGATTAAAACGCATCATCTGCTTTACCTCTTATCGTTCTTCACAATATTTTTCGAATAAATTTTGAAGCTGTGTAATAACATCCATAATGTCATGGCCTTCTATTTGATGACGTTCAATCATTTCAGCAATTTTACCATCTTTAACTAACGCAAATGATGGACTTGAAGGAGCATAACCTTCAAAATAATCTCTCGCTTGTTGTGTCGCTTCTTTATCTTGTCCTGCAAAGACTGAAACTAAGCGATCAGGTAGTTTATCATAATGTAATGAATGTTCAGCAGCTGGACGTGCAATACCTCCAGCACAACCGCAAACTGAGTTAACCATAACAAGTGTAGTACCGTCTTGTTTTAATACAGCATCTACTTCTTCAGGCGTTGTAAGTTGTTCATAACCTGCTTTTTCTATCTCGTTACGTGCTTGTTCTACAACATCGTTCATATATAAATCGAAATTTAAATCCATATCGAAATCACCTTTCAGTTCTTAATAACGTTCTATTTTATTCTACTAATTAATTTAGTAATCTTCAACAGGATTAACTTTAACATTAAGAACAGTTTAATAAATATGCGTATGTTCGATTGTAAATTGTTCTACTCTATTTTTGATTGTGTTCATGAAACGACCAGCTTGTAAGCCATCTAAAATACGATGATCAATCGAAATACATAAGTTCACCATATTACGAATTGCAATCATATCATCAATCACAACTGGTTTTTTTATAATGGATTCTACTTGTAAAATCGCAGCTTGTGGGTGGTTAATAATGCCCATCGAAGAGACAGAACCGAATGTTCCAGTATTATTTACAGTAAAAGTTCCACCCTGTAAATCAGCTTGTGTTAATTTATTTTGACGTGCTTTTTGAGCTAATTCATTAACTTCGCGTGCAATTCCCTTAATTGATTTTTCATCTGCATTGTGGATGACTGGTGTATATAATTTATCCTCTACAGCTACTGCAATTGAGATATTGATATCCTTATGAACTTTAATTTCAGAGCCTTGCCAACTACTGTTTAACATTGGAAACTCTTTTAATGCTTCTGCAACTGCTTTAACAAAGAATGCGAAGAATGTTAAATTATAACCTTCTTTTGCCTTAAATTGCTTTTTATGATGATTTCTAGTTTTCACTAAGTTTGTTGCATCAGCTTCTACCATCATCCATGCATGAGGAATTTCTGAAACACTTTGAACCATATGTTTAGCAATCGCTTTACGCACACCATTCACAGGAACAGAATCAGCTGGAACAGTTGATTGTTCTGTAGATGCAGAAGGTTGGATATTTTCTTTTTCAGCAGGTTTATTTTGAATTGGTGTTGACCCAGCTTGAGTTGAGACAGCTTCTGGGTGAGCAATTACATATTCAATATCTTTTTTTGTCACACGACCTTCAAAGCCTGTCCCTTTAACTTGTGATAAATCAATTTGATGTTCAGAAGCTAGTTTAAATACAACAGGTGAATATCTACCATTATTTAGTGGTTTATCAGAGGTAGCGCTCTTAAAATTTTGTTTAGATTCAGATTGGGATTCTGTTGATGTATTTTCATTTTCGGATTTTTCTGTAGTTGCTGTTGATTCTAGTTTTGAATCAGATTCTGAACTCTCATCTGATGAACCTTCAGCTTCAATTTCACAAATTGGTGTCCCGACACTAATAGTTTCCCCAGCTTCAACTAGGATTTTGGTAATTGTACCAGCTTCAGTAGACGGTACTTCCGCTGTTACTTTATCTGTAATAACCTCACAAATAGGCTCGTATTCTTCAATAGTATCGCCGACTTCTACTAACCATTGTTCAATTGTACCTTCATGTACACTTTCTCCGAGTTTCGGCATTTTGATTTCCATTTGATAAGCCTCCTATAATTTAGAAACGCGCAAGTTCTAACATTTTTGCTTTGATTTTATCTGGATTCATCATGAATTCATCCTCTAATGGTGGCGAGAATGGCATAGATGGCACGTCTGGACCAGCAAGACGCATGATTGGAGCATCTAAATCAAACAAGCAATTTTCAGCGATGATTGCTGATACTTCTGACATAATGCTGCCTTCCAAATTATCTTCAGTTACAAGTAAAATCTTACCTGTACGTTTTGCACGTTCAATAATCGTTTCTTTGTCTAATGGATAAACTGTACGTAAGTCGACAACTTCTACATCTATACCTTCTTCTGCTAAAACATCTGCAGCTTGTAAGCTGTAATTAACACATAAACCATAAGTAAAGACTGTAATATCATTGCCTTCACGTTTTACATCCGCTTTACCTAGTGGGACTGTATAATATTCTTCAGGTACTTCCTCTTTAAGTAACCGATACGCTTTTTTATGTTCGAAATAAAGTACAGGATCATTCGATTCAACTGAAGCTAATAGCAGACCTTTCGCATCATATGGTGTAGATGGAATAACGATTGTTAATCCAGGTGTAGATGCAAAAACACTTTCTATACTTTGAGAATGATATAAAGCGCCATGTATACCTCCACCAAAAGGTGCACGAATAGTGATTGGTGAACTCCAATCATTATTTGAACGGTAACGTATTTTTGCAGCTTCACTCATAATTTGGTTAGTCGCTGGTAAAATATATTCAGCAAATTGAATTTCAGCAATTGGGCGCTTACCTAACATAGATGCTCCGATAGCTGTACCAACGATATTTGATTCGGCTAATGGTGTATCGATGACACGTTCAATTCCGAATTTTTCTTGTAAGCCTTGAGTAACACCAAATACGCCACCTTTTTTACCGACGTCTTCTCCTAATACAAATACATCAGGGTCTTTTTCCATAGCCTGATAAATTGCTTGTTTGATAGCTGCTAAATAAGTGAGTTTAGCCATTATTCAAGCCCTCCTTCTTCGTAAACAAATGTATATGTTTCACTTGGATCTGGATAAGGAGAAGCTTCTGCTTCTTTTGTTGCTTTGTTGACGATTGATTTATTTTCTTTTTCAATTTCGTCGAACCAAGCTTGATCCGCAATGCCTAAATCCATCAGATGTGCTTTAAATTTAATATTGCAATCTTGAGATTTTAAGCCTTCTCTAATTTCAGGACTACGATATTGGTCATCATCATCAGAAGAATGTGCAGTCATTCTAGTACACATTGCTTCTAATAAAGTAGAACCCTCGCCACTTAATGCTCTTTCGCGTGCTTCATGCATAGCTTTATACATTGCAATTGGGTCATTTCCATCTACTCTTTCTCCGTGGATACCATATCCAAGCGCACGATCAGAAAGTTTTTCAGCAGCATATTGTAAGTGTGATGGGACTGAGATTGCATATTCATTGTTTTCAATCACACAAATAAATGGTAATTTTTGAACCCCAGCAAAGTTTAGTCCCTCATGGAAATCGCCTTGGTTAGATGTTCCTTCACCTAGTGTTGCCATAGCAATATTAGGTTTGCGATCCATTTTTAATGCTAAAGCTGCACCTACACCTTGTAATACTTGCGTGCCTACTGGTGAACTTTGTGATAAAATATCGACAGATTTTTTACTGTAATGTGAAGGCATTTGTTTACCTCCAGAGTTGATATCTCCTTTTTTACCAAAAGCTGACATCATTGTTTCAGCAGGTGTAATACCGAGATATGTGATTAATGCTAAATCACGATAATAAGGTGCTGAAACATCTCCTTTTTCCATCGCAAACGCCATACCGATTTGTGCTGCTTCTTGACCTTGGCAACTAATTACGAAAGGAATTTTGCCTGCACGGTTTAAGAGCCACATTCTTTCATCTAATTTGCGGCCAAGATCCATCCATTTATACATTTCTTTTAAATCATTTTCGGTCAGACCGGCAGATTTATAATCCATCATTTTCTATTTCCTCCTCATATTACGCATGAACAGAGCGTTTTGCTGCTTTAAGTCCAGCTTCCATTAGAACTTCTGAAAGTGAAGGATGTGCATGTGTTGTTAGTCCTAATTCAAGCGTAGATCCATTCATAAATTGTAGTAAAGCAACTTCGTTGATTAGTTCTGTTACATGTGGACCTATCATACTTAATCCTAATACAGAATCTGTTTCTTGGTCTACTACTACTTCACAAAAACCATCTTGTTGATTAGCATCTTCAATCACAGCTTTACCAATAGCTTTAAAAGGAACTTTAAAACTACGTGCTTTTTTATAATCTGCGGCTTTAGCTTGTTCTACATCCATGCCGATTGATGCGATTTCAGGATAAGTATAAACACATTTTGGAATTGCATTATAATCAACTGGAATTACTGAGTCTTCAAACATTGCTTCTACTGCAGTTGTCCCTTCTTTAGAACCAGCGTGTGCAAGTTGTAATTTACCGATGCAGTCTCCAGCTGCATAAATATGTTGTTCTTGGGTTTGTTGTTTGTTATTAACTTCAATAAAACCTTTTTCGTCTAAATTAATTTTTGTATTGTTTAAGCCGATATCCTCTGTATTTGGTTTGCGACCTACTGCTAATAAAATTTTATCTACTTGCAGTGTTTCATTTTCTAGTTTGATTTCAGCTGAATCATCACTAATTTGAATTTGGTCTTCAGATAATTGAACATTTTCACGAATCTGCACACCTCTATCATTCAGGTGTTTTTTTAATGTTTGTGTAACTGATTTATTTTCACTAGGTAAAATGCGTTCACCTGCTTCTATAACTGTTACATCAACACCAAAATCATTTAATAATGAAGCAAATTCCATACCAATAACACCGCCGCCAATAATAGCAATGGACTGAGGAAGCTCTGTCATTTTTAAAATGTCATTGCTTGAAAGTACAACTTGGTGATCAAATGATAAGAAAGGTAATTCCGCTGGTCTAGAACCTGTCGCGATCAGCACATAATCATTCGGAATAAGTTCAGATGTACCATCTTCGTATTCAACAGATATTGTACCTGGTTGAGGTGAAAAAATTGATGAACCCAGGATACGTCCAGTGCCGTTGTAGATATCGATATGGTTGTGCTGCATTAAGTGCTTAACGCCAGTATACATTTGTTTAACAATATCATTTTTTCGTTCATATACTTTATTATAATTCAAATTAAATTGTTCTGTTTCAATACCATATGCCGCAGCATGTTTAACTGTATGTAATACTTCAGCTGACTTTAACAAGGCTTTAGTCGGAATACATCCTTTATGCAGACATGTACCGCCGAGTAATTGATTTTCAACAATCGCGACTTTTTTGCCCAATTGAGATGCGCGGATGCCTGCGACATAACCTGCAGTGCCACCACCTAGAATAACTAAATCATATTGTTCTTCTGCCATGATTGATCTCCTAACTATATATTTTTACTTCTTCGCGTAAATTAACTGCTTCATAAACTTGATTTGCAAGAGCTTCCATCTCTAACTCGCCTGGATATACACTAACAGGAGCAATCCATTCTACATATTCTTGAATTTTATCCGTGATGAGTTGACTGTGTGCAATTCCGCCTGTTAAAAGAATTTGATCGATATCGCCTTTAAAAATAACAGCCCTTTCGCCAATTGTCTTCGCAATTTGATAAATCATTGCATCTAAAATTAAATGAGTTGTTTTATTTACGCTATATTCATTCACTAACTGTTTCATGTTATTAGTAGAACATAAATTAACGAGTCCTGCTTTCTTGCTAATAAAGTGTTGAAGTGCTTCAGGTGAATACCCACGCTCAACTCCAAATTGATAAAGCATATCATTCGGAATTGTGCCAGCACGTTCCGGACTCATTGGACCTTCGCCGTATAAGCCTTCATTCACATCCACAACTTTACCTTGTAAATGCGCACCTACTGTAATACCTCCACCCATATGAACCACAATAACATTGACTTTGTTATAAGGCTTTTGAATGGACTTTGCATATTGACGTGCAACTGCCTTTTGATTTAAAGCATGAAAAACACTTCTACGCTTAATATCCTTTATACCTGTTATCCTTGCGATATCAATTAATTCATCAACAACTACAGGATCAACAATAAATACAGGTATATTTAGTATTTCTCCTAATTTATACCCTATAATCCCACTTAAATTGGAAGCATGTACACCATATTTGAAAGATCTTAAGTCTTCATACATTTTAGAATTCACTGTATATGTACCGCCAGCTATGGGTTTAAGTAGACCGCCTCTACAAGCTATCGCATCGATACTTTGCATCCCTGGAGTCTTTTCTTTTATAAATGATTTTATGGAATCAATTCGATATGATTCTTGATCAAGTAAAGGCTTTTGTGAGATGTTCAAATCATGATGAATCGTTTCCATTGAAACACAATTTTCATCTTGATAAAAGCCTATTTTTGAAGAGGTACTACCTAAATTTATGACTAAAATATTGGTCATATATTTCACCTGCTTTATATTGCATTCATGATGCAGTATTCATGTTTTCTCAAAACTACCCTTTATATTTTACCTTAATCTAGTATTCAATTAAAAGTAATCCCCTATAAAAGTAATGACTTGTTACCCTCAAATAGTTATTTTGCAGTTTAAATCTCTAAAAACAAAATAAAAATACGACTTTCACTGACAAATGAAAATCGTACTTTTAATTCATTAGCCTTAAACGTTATAGAAACCTGAATATCACATAATAGATTTGTATGTCATGATTTAATTTTGATACAAAAGATTAGTTATGACGAAAACCTAATATGAGTCTGAAAATGATGGATAACATAACTATGGCTATTCCAACAATTGAGAAATTGAATAGATTAGTAGGTTTCATTATAGAAGAAAACACCCAAGTTCCTAACGGCATAAATAGTATTGCAACTGAAAATATAATCCCAAAAACTCTTCCTAAATATATGTCTTCAATATTTCTTTGAGTATATGAAAAAATTTGTATGTTAAACATTGTTAAAAATAAATTGAAAATTAATGGTATGAGTAGAATCACAAAATAGTTATGTAGTAATAAGTATACAATTGGGCAAACACTTAATGAGGTTCCTGAAATTCCTAATAAAGTCATCAATTTCTGAATTGGTAGATCTTTTTTGATATTCTTATTATTTATGCGCCAATTATTTCACCAATAGCTTCAGCAGTTAAAAATGAACCATATAAACCTATTGCTATATCAGGAAATATTTGATTACTAAATGGCAGTAGTAAGTTATAAGCTGCAAGAAAAAGTTTACAAGTACAGAAAGTACAACTATCAAAAAAATCTCTTCATGGTGCAATAAATATTTAAAACCTGAAATTAAATCGTTAAAAGGATTTATTTGAAATATCTTTGCTTTTAAGAAAAATCGTACTATATTCTGAGGAATTGATACTATTATTCATGAAAATAGGAACAGAAATGAATTTACTCATCCTGTTCCTATTTAGTAAAAAGTTAGATTTCAATGGAATTTTTCATATGTCTATTTTAATGTATGCAGTGCCAAAATAGCTGAATTAACTTTGTTTTGTATAGAATCTGCTCGAGACGTTAAAACAATCGGGAATTTCGATCCTAAAATTAAATTAGCCGTTTGGGCATTTGCAAAATAAGTTAATGATTTATAGAGTGTGTTGCCGACATCAAGATGTGGAACAATCAACGCGTCAACATCACCAGCGATTTCAGATTCAATACCCTTTTCAATTGCACTTTCTTTATCAATCGCGTTATCAAAGGCGAATGGTCCTTCAACCTTTAAAAAATTATGTTGTTTAAAGTGTGCGGCAATTTCTGCAGCATCTACTGATGAAGGAATTTTGGTTGTGGGATGCTCTAATGATGATAATAATCCCACATTTAAACATTTATAACCAATATTCTTCGCAAAGCTTTCAATATTTTCAATCATATGAATACGATCATCTATGCTAGGCTTTACATTTAAAGCAACATCACTAATGATTAACATTTTGTGATATGAAGGAATATCGAAACATGATACATGATTTAAGAAACGTCGTTCATCCATAAATGACTTATGTTTTAGTACAAAAGATAAGATTTCTGATGATGGTAAGTTACCCTTCATTAAAACATGAGTTTGTTCTGAGTTTAAATCATCTGCACACTTCTTAAAGACATCCTCACGCTCGTGAAATGTTCGTAAGTGTATACGACTTAATAAGTCCCCTTCTATATTAAAAGAACGTATTAATTCAGTTGGATCTTTAGTACCGTAGAGCGTAACATGGCATTTTGTTTGTTTAAGCAATTGTACAATCGCAGCTATTGTTTTCTCGTCATTCGCAAATAAAACACCAATGTTACCTTGTAACTCTTTAGTATTAGAGATCAATGTTTCGAATTCCATAGTTAATCTCCCCTCATTTCAAATAGATTACAGCGCATGATTTTGCTCTATCATTTCTTTAGCATTTTCTCTTGTCAATTTCGTCACATTAGCACCAGAAATCATTCGTGCAACTTCATCTATACGATTTTCTCCAATTAATTCTTCAACATGTGTTGTTGTTCTATCATCTTGTGATGCTTTGCTGATTAGTAAGTGATGATCACTCATAGATGCTACTTGTGGTAAGTGTGAGATACATATAACTTGAATATATTCAGAAATTGCACGCATTTTTTCAGCCATTTTTTGAGCTGCAATACCAGAAACACCAGAATCAACTTCATCAAATAGTATAGCAGTTTGACCTCTAGATTTAACAAAAATACTTTTTAAAGCTAACATGATACGAGATAATTCTCCGCCCGAAGCAATTTTAGCCAAACTTTTAAGTGGTTCCCCTTTGTTAGGGCTGATTAATATTTCTATTTTTTCTATACCCTCTGCATTCGGTTCATCTAAAGGTTTGAATGAGATTTCGAGATTGGCATCTTTCATTTGTAAATTTTGAATTTCTTCTACAATATGATCTCTTAGTTCACGCGCCACTTTTCTTCTTTCTTTTGAAAGCATTTGACCTTCTTTATTTAATTGTTTTTGTAACTGAATAATCTCTTCTTTTAAGTTTGCTGTACTTTGCTCATAATTTTCTATTTTGTTAATCTCATCATCTAGTTTAGCTTGATACTGAATTAAACTAGAAATATCTTTACCGTATTTTCTTTTAAGATTATTTAGTAAATTCATACGAGATTCTAGTTCATTTAAATACTGTTCATCAAATTCTGTATTTGATAATTCATCATACAACTCATGCTTAGCATCCTCTAACGTATAGTAAAATTGGTCGACTTGCTCTTTAAGTTCGGTGAACTTTTTAGGAATAATTTCATCAATGTTCGCAAGTTGCAGACTCAATTCATATAAACGATCCGGGATAGCTTGTTCATCTGTTAAAGTTGCATGTGCAGCATTTAAAGCCAAACTTAAATTTTCAGAATTCTGAATGCGTTTAATATCAGCTTCAAGTTGTTCAACTTCGCCTTCTTGTAAATTGGCTTCAGATAGTTCATCAGCTTGGAACTTCATTAGATCTAACCTTTGTAATAAAGCTTGATCAGCAGATTCCAACTCATCGAGTTCACGTGTTTTATCTTTAAAAGTTTGATACGTATTTTGATATTGTTTTAAAATATCATCATATTTGCCATCTGAATATGAATCAATCAGTTGAAGATGGTACTTTTGTTTTAACAGTGATTGTGTCTCGTGTTGACCATGGATATCAAGTAATTCTTGCATAATTAAACGTAAATCATGCAATGTTACTGTTTGGTTATTTACTTTGCACAAACTTTTACCTGAACTGAAGATCTCCCTTTTAACGATTAAGAAATCTTCATCAGCATCAACTTCTAATTCGTTCAAGGTTCTAATCACTTCGGGATTATTATCAATATCAAAGATACCTTCTATGGTTGCTTTTTTTTCGCCATGACGAACAAAATCTGAAGATGCACGCATGCCTATAAGTTGTCCAATAGCATCGATGATTATAGATTTCCCTGAACCTGTTTCACCGCTTAATACGGTTAATCCGTTTCCAAAGTTAATTTCTAATTCATCAATGATAGCAAACTGTTTAATTGTTAGTGTTTGTAACATGGCTTATCGCTTCCTTATAACAAATTAAAAATACGTGTTTTGATAGCATTTGCAGCATCCTCATCGTGACAAATGAGTAAGCAAGTATCATCACCACAAATAGTGCCGAGTACTTCATCCCAATCGATTTGGTCTAAGATAGCACCGATTGATTGAGCATTACCTGGAAGTGTTTTTAATACTAATAAATTACCTGTACCCTCAATATTTACAAAGGAATCCATTAAATAACGTCCAAGTTTCTCTAACGGATGGTATTTTCTATCATTTGGCAAACTATAAATATATTGACCTGTCGGTGCAGGTACTTTGATTAACTGTAATTCTTTAATATCTCGTGAAACCGTTGCTTGTGTCACATTCAGATCAAATGAATTTAAACGTTTTACTAATTCATCTTGAGTTTCAACCTGCTCAGTGGATATGATTTCTCTAATTTTTATGTGTCTTACTGATTTTTTAGCCACTTTTCTTACACCTCAAATTACGAATATTTATACATTCATAGTATCACATGTTCAAACAAAATGCTTTTATTTTCTTCTTATATCGCTTATTAATATCCAACAATAGTGCATATTTATAAAAGTTCATAAATAGAAATAAGCTAAGTCTAAATTGAATATTAGGACTCAGCTTATAATTTTAGTGATCACGTTTATAGAACAACTGTGTCAGACTTTCAAGCTCAGTTGTATCATATTGTTTATCAGATAATTGTTTCAAACATTGGTTCGCTTGCTCAACGTGATATTGAAGTCGTTGTTCTGTTTTTTCTAGACCAAGTAAAGTCACATAAGTGCTTTTATGATTTTTCTCATCGCTGCCAACAGGCTTACCTAATTTTTCAGCATCTCCATAGACATCGAGTAAATCATCTTTAATTTGGAAAATTAAACCTAAATGTTCACTATACTTATCAAGAATCTCGGATACTTCAGTATCAACTTTTGCGATTGTTGCTGCGGCATTGATTGCGAAAGACAGTAAAGCACCGGTTTTTTCACGATGGATTTGTTGTAAAGTCTCTAAAGATATTTTTTTATTTTCACTTTCCATATCTAATGTTTGTCCGCCAATCATACCTAAATGACCACTCGCATCAGAAAGTTGGGATGTTAAAGCTACTTTAGTTTCAGCATCAATTGCATTATCTGTGCTTATTAAGTTAAAAGCTTTTGTTAATAACGCATCCCCAGCTAATAATGCTTTCCACTCACCGTATACTTTATGATTTGTTAATTTGCCTCTACGATAATCGTCATCATCCATAGCAGGCAAATCATCATGTATGAGCGAGTATGTGTGCACCATTTCTAACGCTAATGCGGTACGAATACCCTTAGTGTAAGTATGGTTTTTAGACAGCATTTTTAAAGTTTCTAATAATAGGACTGGTCGTATACGTTTTCCTCCAGCTTCAAGAGAATAACGCATACTTTCTTCTAAATTAGTGCCGAGAGCTGAATCAGGAATTGTTTCTAGTAATTGTTGGTTGATTAGTTCAATCATTTTATTCATTTTCATTCTCAGCTGATGTCTCAGCTTGTTCTCCATCATTAGATTTCATGAGTTCATTTACTTTCTTTTCAGCATTTTTCAATGTTTCATCACAAGATGCTGAAAGCTTCATTCCTCTTTGATATAAGTCTAATGCTTCTTCCAAAGAAACTGTTTCATTATCTAATTTTTTTACGATGTTTTCTAACTCTTCCATCATATTTTCGAAACTTTGCTCATTACTCATCTTTATTGCACCTAACTTTCTTAACTATTGCATCAACTTCGCCATCTTTCATGGTTAAACTGATGTGGTCATTAGTTTTTAATGATTGCGTACTTGTAATAACTTGTTCATCTTTATTGACAATCGTGTAACCGCGCAACATTGTATTGGTTGGACTTAAATTATTTAAATTTTCTAATCGCTGTGTCAACATCGTTTTAGCATTACTCAAAATATTATTTATTGATTTGTTTAATACCTTATCAAGTTGAGATTTGTTTAAAATAGCTTGTTGCGTATGTTGTTTTAAATCTCTAACGTTTATGCGACTGTTTAGCAAATCAATACGTTGTCGTAAATGAGTCAAATGATTAGTCATCGCAAGACTTAGTTGTTTTTCTAATTCATCTCGTCGTTGGATTTGTTGATCATACAACAACGATGGCTGTTTAAATTTATAATAAGAAGCTACATGTTCTAAATGTTTTTTCTTATTATTAATTAATTGGACGATGTGTCTGGATAGACTTAACTCTATTTGTTTGATGTATTGTGTCAGCTCAACTTGATCAGGTGTTGCAATGACAGCAGCTTGAGTTGGTGTAGCAGCCCTTACATCAGCTACAAAATCGCTTAATGTGAAATCTGTTTCGTGACCTACTGCTGAGATAACAGGAGTTTGTGTATTAAAGATTGCTCGTACTACATCTTCTTCATTGAAATTCCATAAATCCTCAATAGATCCTCCACCACGTCCTAAAATGATGACATCTGCACCAAGAGTATCAGCATATTGTAATTTTTCTACAATATCATTTTTAGCTTGTTCACCTTGAACTAATGTACTAATTTGAATTTGTTCTACTAATGGAAATCGACTGTTTATTGTAGAGTGAATATCTCGTATTGCCGCACCTGTACTCGCGGTAAGCACTGCAATTTTTTTAGGGAACTTAGGTATCGGCTTTTTGTGGCTCATATCAAATAAACCTTGCTTAGTTAAGGCCTTTTTAAGTTCTTCTAGACGTTGATATAAGTTGCCAATTCCATCTAAATGCATTTTATTTACATAAATTTGATAATTCCCACGTCTTTCGTAAACACTCACGCGTGCTTCTATTAAAACTTCATCACCTTCTTTGGGTGTGAAATCTAGTTTATTAGCTTGTGCTTTAAACATCATAGCGTTTACGACGCTATTATTATCTTTTAAATTAAAATATAAGTGACCGCTACTATGACGTTTAAAGTTAGATAATTCACCTTTTAATAAAACCGATTGCAGATGCGGATCTTGGTCGAATTTATATTTGATATATTTAGTTAAGGCTGTAACGCTTAAATAATCGGACATACTTATCACTCTATCCTATTGATTTAAATTACTTAATACACCGTTGATAAAACGATAATGGTCTTCGTCACTAAATTGCTTAGCAAGTTCAACAGCTTCGTTAATAACCACTTTTGGTGGTGTATCACTATGCTCTAGTTCAAAAGCTGCAATTCTTAAAATGATACGGTCTGATTTCAATAAACGAGAGATTTTCCAATCTTTTAAATTCTCTTGGATTTTTTGATCGAGTACAGGTTCATGATCTTTTACGCCTGATACTAACCAATGAATAAAATCGAATTCTAAATCTGGGTAATCATCTTTAATAAAATTAATGGCTTCATCTATAGATAAATCTGTATTCTTCATTTCAAGTTGAAACAGTGCTTGAAATGCTTGGCTTCTTGATTCTTTACGACTCATTGAGCGTGCTCCTTTGTTACTTATTTCTTGTTATTTTCAACTTCAATATGCGTAATATGAACGTTGACTTGTTTAGGAACTATAGTTGTCATATTGCTGAGGGAATTGAAAATTGTTTGTTGAATTTTCAATGCTGTTTGAGAGATGTTGATACCATACTTAAACTCACAGAATACATCTATATAAATTCCATCTTCTTTTGTTTCAAGTTTAATACCTTTAGTTAAATTTTTACGATTCAACTTTTCAGGTGAAGCATTTTTGATTTCAGCAAAGTGTCCAGTTAATCCATCTATTTCAGATGTTGCAATACTTGCAATTGAGATTAGTACTTCTGGAGAAATTTCTACTCTGCCTAAATGTGCATGTGTATCTTCGGATACTTTAACCATGTGAATGCCTCCTTCTTAATCTTCTTTCATAATATCATTTTGCTCTAAGAATTTAGTGCTATATTGTCCACTATTGAAAATTTCGTTTTCTAATAAACGAATATGGAATGGTATTGTAGTGTCTATGCCTAATACTAAGAACTCGCTTAAAGCACGTAGACCTGCCATAATTGTTTCTTCACGTGTAGGTTCATGCACAATTAATTTAGCAACCATAGAATCGTAATAAGGTGGAATAGTATAGTTTGTGTAACAAGCTGATTCTATTCTTACTCCGTAACCGCCTGGTGCTAAATATTGTGTGATTTTACCTGGTGATGGCATAAAGTTTTTATAAGGGTTTTCAGCGTTAATACGAAATTCCATTGCATGACCATTGATTTTAATATCATCTTGAGTGAAAGGCAATGGCTCACCCATAGCAACTAATAATTGTAATTTGACTAAATCAATCCCGGTTACCATTTCTGTAACAGGGTGTTCAACTTGAATCCTAGTATTCATCTCCATGAAGTAATATTCATCAGTATCTAAGTCATAAATATATTCAATTGTACCTGCATTTTCATAGTTTACTGCTTTAGCAGCTCTGATAGATGCTTGACCCATTTCATGTCTTTTTTCAGGAGTTAATATAGGTGACGGTGCTTCTTCGACAAGTTTTTGCATTCTTCGTTGAATTGTACAGTCACGTTCTCCTAACTGAATCACATTACCAAACTGGTCACCAATAATTTGGAATTCGATATGACGGAAATTCTCAATGAATTTTTCAAGATAAAGTCCGCCATTACCAAAGGCAGTTTCTGCTTCTTGTTGTGTCATTTTGTAACCATTTTCTAATTCTTTTTCATCTCTAGCTACACGAATACCTTTACCACCACCGCCTGCAGTAGCTTTAATGATAACGGGATAACCGATTTCTTCCGCTGTTTTTTTAGCGTCTTCGATTGAATCTACTAGTCCGTCACTACCTGGAACAACTGGTACGTTTGCGTTAATCATTTCATCTTTGGCTACGTCTTTGATCCCCATCTTTTGAATAGATTCGTAACTTGGACCAACAAACTTAAGTTGACACGCTTCGCATAATTCTGCAAAATCCCCATTTTCTGCTAAGAATCCATACCCAGGATGAACTGCATCGCATCCAGTAGAAGTAGCAATAGATAAGATATTTGGAATGTTTAAATATGAATCTTTAGATTGTGTAGGACCCACACAGTACGCTTCATCAGCAATTTGAGTATGTAGTGCTTCTTTATCCCCTTCAGAATAAATTGCAACTGTGTGTAACCCTAAGTCTTTACACGCTCTGATGATTCTAACGGCAATTTCACCGCGATTGGCAATTAAAACTTTTTTCATAATTATTTCACCTTAAATAACGGTTGGCCATACTCTACCATTTGTCCGTCTTCAACTAAGATTTCAGTAATTTCCCCAGAAACTTCTGCTTGAATCTCATTAAATAACTTCATAGCTTCTAAAATACATACTGTTGAATCGTTTGATACAGTATCCCCAACTTTTACATAAGCTTCTTCTTCTGGTGACGGTGATTTATAGAATGTTCCCACCATTGGTGCGTTAATTGTTTTCCCCTGATCAGCTTCTGAATTTGCAGCAGAAGAAGCTTCGCTGACAGCTGAATCATTTTGAACAGGTGCTGGCGCAGCTGCTTGTGCAGGGAAAGCTTGTTGAGAAATTTGTGGTGTAATGATTTCTCTTTCTTTTTCTTTCTTTAAATTAATGATACTTCCCTTGTTATCTTCTATATTAATTTCAGTAAGATTTGAATTATCTAGTATTTCAATTAATTCCTTGATTTCTTTAAAATTCATAGTACTGCTCCTTCAGATTGTTTTTACTCTTCTTGTATATTTTACTTGACTGAAATTATCAATTCAAGCATATCACTGTAACTTTAAACTTTCTCATAGTGTAATTTAACGATAATAAAATAAAAGAACCCCTTTCATTCATCGAATCCATCAGCATAAAATTGCTGATAATCATTAATGGATAGGATGTCAGAAAAGGGGTGATTTAAAATTTAGGCTCTTGAAACGTAACTGCCGTCGCCAGTGTTGATTACGAGAACGTCTCCTTCGTTAACGAATAGAGGTACGTTAAGCGTATATCCAGTCTCTACTGTAGCTGATTTAGTTGCACCAGTTGCAGTATCACCTTTAATACCAGGCTCAGTTTCTGTTACAGTAAGCTCAACAGTTTTTGGTAATTCAACACCAATCGTTTCGCCTTCATAAGTTTGGATTTGAACTTCCATGTTTGCTTTCAAGTATTTTAATGCTTCTTCTAAATAATCTCCAGGCAATTCAGTTTGTTCAAATGTTTGATTGTCCATAAATACATGAGTGTCACCATCTGCATATAAATATTGCATACGGTGGTTTTCAATCATTGCTTGTTCTACTTTTTCACCTGCGCGGAATGTTTTTTCTTGAATTGCGCCAGTTCTTAAGTTTCTTAATTTAGAGCGAACAAATGCTGAACCTTTACCTGGTTTTACATGTTGGAAATCAATAACTTTCCAAATACCATTATCAACAGATATTGTTAAACCTGTTTTAAAATCATTAACCGAAATCATTCAGTTTCCTCCTCATATACGCTTTCATTATAAAATAATAAGGTCTTTTGTGCATTTAGTAAAGACTTCATTACCATTTTCTGTGATTAAGATGTCATCTTCTATTCTGATGCCACCCAGTCCCTCTATATAGATACCCGGTTCTACCGTTACGCAATTATTTGGAACTAATACATAATCAGATTGTTTTGCAAGCATTGGTTGTTCATGAATTTCTAAACCAATACCATGACCTGTTGAATGTCCGAAATTATCTCCATAACCGTAACTTGCGATAATATCACGTGCGATAGCATCTGCCTCTTTACCTGTCATTCCTGCTTTAATTTGTGCGACTGCAGCTTTCTGTGCTTCTAATACAATATTATAAGCTTCTACTAGTTTAGGATCTGGTTGGCCAATTGCAAAAGTACGTGTGATATCAGATACATAACCATTATAATATGCACCAAAATCTAAAGTGATTAACTCGCCTTCTTCAATCACTTTATCGCTTGCTACACCGTGTGGTAAAGCACCTCGATATCCTGAAGCAACGATCGTGTCAAATGAAGGACCGCTTGCTCCTAATTTTAACATTTTACTTTCTAATTCAGCTTTTAATTCTTGTTCAGTCATTCCTGCTTTTGCGATACTTAAAATATGTTCATACGTTTTGTCTACAATATCTGCAGCTTTTTGAATCGTATCAATTTCTGATTGATCTTTAATAGCTCTGATATCTTCAATTACATTACCGACACTTTGATATTCAACGTCTGAATCATTTAATTGTTGGAATGTATCATAGCTTACGATGTGCCCTTCAAATCCTGCATATTTCACTTGGTTTTGTTCGAGAACATCTTTAACTTCGTCAATTAAACCTGCAGAACGATTCACAATTTCAAATTCAGAAGCTTGATTTGTAGCTTGATCGATATAACGGAAATCCGTGATCAAGATGCGACGCTCAGGTGTAATTACTAATGCACCGCTCGTACCAGTAAACCCTGATAAATAACGGCGGTTGTAATCAGATAATACAACTAACGCATCTAAATTTTTTTCTGAAATAATTTGATTTACTTTTTCAATTCTAGACATACATACTCCTCCTATGTCATTCTTAATCATGTAATTTTATGGAGCTGTGATAGTGACTATATCACTTTTATTATAACCAAAGTTTATCACAAAGCGCATAGAACTATAAGCTTTTATACCTTATATCAAAGAAGAATTCCCAAAAAGTATAAGAAAATTAAAGTGCAAACTGAAATATAAGAATCTGAGAACTAAATATGATAAAATATTGCTATAATATTTGCTTTTGAATTAGGAGAAGGTTATGAAAAAGAAATTTATTTCGATTATTGGAGCAACGATTTTACTAACGGGCTGCGGGAGTCAAAACTTAGGTCCACTTGAACAAAAAACTACTAAATTAAGAGATGATAATCATCAATTAAAATTAGAAAACCAAGAACTAGAGCAAAATATCAGTGATTTAAAAGATAAAGAAAAACAACTCGGCGCTGATAAAAAGAATACTAAAGAAGCAGCACAAAATAGCATGAAAACCAAAAATGCTAACGCGACATCAGATTACTATCAAAAAGTGACTGATACATTAAAGGATTATCACAAAATTGAAAGTGATGTCCAAAAGAATAAACGAAAAGAAGCTGTGGTCAGCAAACTCGATAAAATAGTCACTGATTTACAAAGTGCACATGATAAATACAAAATCGATCTTGAAAAAAGTAGTATGTCTGATAAAGATAAATCTGATAATAAAAACATTGAAGAACTTAATAATAAGTTGGTCAGTGCATTTAAAACTATCAGAGATG
Source organism: Staphylococcus simulans (assembly GCF_025561465.1). Lineage (NCBI taxonomy): Bacteria > Bacillati > Bacillota > Bacilli > Caryophanales > Staphylococcaceae > Staphylococcus > Staphylococcus simulans. Next base: position 1,395,658 of record NZ_CP095100.1, on the reverse strand, counting down.
GTTACTCTACAAAAAGTGATAAGAAAATAAAACAAGGCCAACAAGAATTAGCACAAATTAAAGTTAGTAAAACTAATTCATAAAGCAAGAAGTATTGAAAGGTGAAAACATGCGTAAAGTATTATTTTATCTCATATTATTAATTGCGCTTATCGGGTTAATATTGAACTTAGATTCAATATTATTTTCCCTTGTAAGAACGATAATTAGCTTAGCTATTATCGCAGGTATTGCTTACTTACTGTATTTCTTCTTCTTTTTAACAAAAGATCAAAGGAAATATAAAATAGCAAAATGGAAATATAGAAACCGTCGTAAATAAAAATGAAATCCCCTGACCACCGTTTAAATAGAGGTTCAGGGGATTTTACTTATTTTCTATAAGTCCACTCTTCAGATTTGTATTTTTCTGCAAGTTCTTTTACTTCAGCTTGTTGTTCTTTAGTAAGTTCTAATGGTTTAAAGTTAATATTCAACCCTTTTTGGAATCCTTTTTCAAATGCTACTTCCATTTCTTCAATCGAAATTGTTTTATCCGAAATATCATTTATCGCAACAGCTTTATCTACAAAAGCTTGCTTCATTTTATCTTTTAAGCGGTCATTTTTAAAGATAAACATATCAAATAAGTCATCAATATCAATATCTTTTAAAATAGAACCATGTTGAAGAATAACGCCTTTTTGTCTAGTTTGTGCGCTACCTGCAATTTTTCTTCCTTCTACGACGAGTTCATACCAGCTTGGAGCATCAAAGCAAACAGAACTTCTTGGTTGTTTCAATTTTTCTCTTTCTTCTTTACTTTTAGGAACAGCAAAATAAGCGTCGAAGCCTAATAACTTAAATCCCTCTAATAAACCTTGTGAAATGACTCTGTATGCTTCTGTAACTGTTTTAGGCATATTAGGATGAGACTCAGGAACGATTACGCTATATGTTAGTTCTTTATCGTGTAACACGCCTCTTCCACCTGTTTGTCGTCTTACTAAGCCATAGCCTTTTTCTTTGACCTTTTCAATATCAATTTCTTTCTTTAATCTTTGGAAATAACCAATAGAAAGCGTTGCTGGATCCCATGTATAAAATCTGATGACAGGATCGATTTCACCTCTGGATACAAAGTTTAATAAAGCTTCATCCATAGCCATATTATAAAATGGGTCATGACTGCCCGAATTAATAAAATTCCATGTTTCTGTCAATTTTAAAATCTCCAATCACCTTGTATTTAACTATATGTATGTATATTACCATACATACAGCATATTTGATTAATATTCATGGCTGGATTTTCATCAGTAAATATTAAATCTGATTTGCATTTTTGTACAAAATGAAATCTCGGTTCATTTCTGAGAAAAACTTTTTGATAAATGAGTGAAACAGTCTTATAATTGTAGTATCGGTAAATATAGGAGGAAGCAAGATGAATAGCTTTTGGATAATCATTTTAGCTGTTTTAGTTATTATTGCTGTATATATGTTAATCCAATTTTTCATCAATAAAAGAGCTGTAACAGAATTAGATCAAGAAGAATTCCATAAAGGTTTACGTAAAGCTCAAGTGATTGATGTAAGAGAAAAAGTTGACTATGATTATGGCCATATTATTGGTGCCAGAAACATTCCTATGACGCTTTTTAGTCAACGATTTAAAGGTCTAAGAAAGGATCAGCCTATTTATTTATGCGATGCCAATGGTGTAGCAAGTTATAGAGCAGCGCGTATTTTAAGAAAAAATGGATATAGAGATATCTACATGCTTAAAGGCGGTTACAAAAAATGGACCGGGAAAGTTAAATCAAAAAAATAGCATTATAATTAAAATGTAGCAGCGATGAATTGTCATTGCTGCTTTTTTCATGAAGAAAACCCTCGTTCATTAAAAACGAGGGTTTAATCATTATTGATATTAAAGTTTTTCTTCGTGTAAGTTTTCGAATTTCAAGACTGGATGTCTAGCTGCCTTAGTCTCATCAAGTCTATCGATTACTGTATTATGAGGTGCTTCAAGCACTTTATCTGGATCTTCTTTTGCTTCTTCAGCGATTTGAATCAATGCATCACAGAAGTAATCTAATGTTTCTTTAGATTCTGTTTCTGTAGGTTCAATCATCATACCTTCTTCCACATTAAGCGGGAAGTAAATTGTAGGTGGATGAACACCGAAGTCTAATAAACGTTTCGCCATATCCAATGTACGAACGCCTTCTTTTTTCTGCTTAGATCCACTTAATACGAATTCGTGTTTACAATATTGGTTATATGGAATTTCAAATGCATCTTTCAGACGCGCTTTAATGTAGTTGGCATTAAGCACTGCTGCTTCTGAAACTTCTTTAAGACCAATGTTACCCATTGTTCTAATATACGTATAAGCACGTAAGTAGATTCCAAAGTTACCGTAGAATGGTTTAACACGACCGATAGAATCTTTAATATCGTTGTCATATTTATAAGTATCGCCATCTTTGATTACCATTGGTTTTGGTAAGAAGCTAGCAAGTTCTTTTTTAACTCCAACAGGACCTGAACCTGGTCCACCACCGCCGTGAGGCCCAGTGAATGTCTTGTGTAAGTTCAAGTGAACAGCATCAAAGCCCATGTCTCCAGGTCTTACTTTATCCATAATCGCGTTTAAATTTGCGCCATCATAGTATAATAAGCCGCCAGCATCATGAACAATTTTTCCAATTTCCATAATGTTATGTTCAAAGATACCTAAAGTATTCGGGTTTGTTAACATAATTGCTGCTGTATTTTCATTAACAAGAGTTTTTAAATCTTCTACGTCTACTTCGCCGTTTTCATCAGATTTAACTGTAACTGATTTGAAGCCAGCGAAAGCTGCAGAAGCAGGGTTTGTACCATGTGCTGAGTCAGGTACAATGACTTCATCACGGTGACCTTCACCATTTTTTTCATGATAAGCTTTGAAAATCATTAATGCAGTCCACTCACCATGTGCACCTGCTGCAGGTTGTAATGTTACTTCATCCATGCCTGTAATTTCTTTTAATTCTTCTTGTAAGCTATGAATGATTTCTAAAGAACCTTGAATTTGAGATTCTTCTTGTAATGGATGTGCTTCAGCAAATCCAGGAATACGTGCTACTTTTTCATTGATTTTAGGGTTGTACTTCATTGTACATGAACCTAAAGGATAGAAACCAGTATCTACACCGAAGTTCTTGTTAGATAACTCAGTATAGTGTCTTACTAAGTCTAATTCTGATACTTCAGGGAATTCTGCTTTGTTTTTACGGATGAATTTATCATCTAATAATTCTTCAACTGCATTTGTATCAATCTCTTTTTTCGGAAGAGAGTATGCATATCTTCCTGCTCTTGAACGTTCGAAAATTAATGGACTTGATTTACTGACCATTAATCTCACCCACTTTCTTCACAAAAGTATCAATTTCATCTTTTGTTCTTAATTCAGTGACAGCAACTAGCATTGCATGTCCCATATCGTCATTGATTTCAGTTAAATCGAAACCGCCAATAATGCCCTCTTCTAATAATTGACCATTTACTTCTTTAACAGGTTTGTCCAACTTAATAACGAATTCATTATAAGATGTACCTGGTAATACTTCTACACCTGCTTTTTCAAACTCTTTCTTAGCATAGTTAGCATTTTCAAAGTTTTGTTCAGCAATATCTTGAATACCTTGTTTTCCTAGAGCTGACATAGCAATTGAAGATGCTAGAGCATTTAAAGCTTGGTTTGAACAGATGTTTGAAGTTGCTTTATCACGACGGATATGTTGTTCACGCGCTTGTAGCGTTAATACGAAACCACGGTTTCCATGATCATCATTCGTTTGACCAACTAAGCGACCTGGGATTTTACGCATTAACTTTTTAGTTGTTGCGAAGAAACCACAGTGTGGTCCACCGAATTGACTTGGAATACCAAATGGTTGTGTATCACCTACAACAATATCTGCACCGAATTCACCTGGAGGTGTTAACAAGCCAAGTGAAAGTGGATTTGCATAGACAATAAATAATGTCTTTTTACTTTTAATAAATGATTTAACTTTTTCTAAATCTTCGATAGAACCATAGAAGTTGGGATACTGAACAGCAACAGCTGCTGTATCTTCATCAATAGCTGCATCTAATTTTTCTAAATCAGTTACAGTACCGTCTAGATCAACTTCTACAATTTCATATTCACTTCTAACTTTTGAATATGTGTGAAGTACTTGTAATGCTTGATAATGCAAGCCTTTAGATACAACAATCTTATTCTTTTTAGATTGACTTAATGCTAAAATACATGCCTCAGCAAATGCTGTGATTCCATCATACATAGATGAGTTTGCAACATCCATACCTGTTAATTCACAAATTAAAGTTTGGAATTCAAAGATTGCTTGAAGTTCCCCTTGTGAAATTTCTGGTTGGTAAGGCGTATAAGCTGTATAGAATTCTGAACGTGAAATCATAGCATCTACAACAGCTGGTGCATAATGGTCATAAACACCCGCACCTAAGAATGAAGTATGATCTTCTTTTGTAATGTTTTTATTAGCAACTCTGCTAAGACGTTTGAATAAAGTAGTTTCATCTTCTCCATTTGGAATATCTAACTCTCTATCCAATAAAATTTCTTTTGGCACATCTCCAAATAATTCTTCAATTGAGCTTGCGCCGATTGTTTCTAACATTTCTTTTTTGTCTTTTTCAGTTAATGGTATATAACGATGACTCACCACTGCCACCCCTTCATTAAATTATTTACTGATTTGATTTTTCTTGACAATTTTAGCTTTGACTTGACGTTTTCTTACTTGAACGATGACTTCTTTGCCCATTTCGAATTCATCACGGTCAATCATTGCTAATGCAATGCCTTTTCCAGTTGCTGGCGATTGCGTACCAGATGTAACTTGCCCAATTTTGTTACCTTCTAAGTCTAGCACATCATAGCCAGTTCTTGGGATACCTTTTTCGATCATTTCTAAACCAACTGATCTAAGTTTTGCTCCATTTTCTTTTTGATCTTTTAACACGTCTTTACCAATGAAGTCTGCTTCAATCAATGGTTTAGCAGCAAATGCAATACCACCTTCATAAGGTGTGATATCTTCTGATAACTCTTGTCCATGTAGAGGTAAACCTGCCTCTAAACGTAAAGTATCACGTGCACCTAATCCAGCTGGTTTTAAATCAGCATTTTCTAAAAGACCATCCCAAATATCTACGACGTCTTTAGAGTCGCAATAAATTTCAAAACCGTCTTCACCAGTATAACCTGATTGAGATAAGATAACATTTTTTCCAAAGATTTCAACATCTTTTTTGAATTCGAAAGGTTTCATTTCAGAAACATCTACATCAACCAAGCTTGCAACATAGTCGCGTGCTTTTGGTCCTTGAACTGCTAATTGACCGTATTGATCAGAAACATTTTCAACATTTACATCAAATTTGTCTGAGTGAGATTTAATCCACTCATAGTCTTTATCTGTATTTGCAGCATTAACCACTAATAAAAATTTATTATCATCTAATTTATAAGTGATTAAATCATCAATCACGCCGCCTTTTTCATTGCAAAGTGCAGTATATTGCGCTTTGTTATCTGATAATTGATCTGTATCATTTGAAAGCACATATTGAATGAATTCTGATGCTTCTTTGCCTTCAATTAACACTTCGCCCATATGGCTGACATCAAAGATTCCCATAACTTCCCTTACTGCGTTATGTTCTTCTTTGATACTAGAAAATTGAACAGGCATTGCCCATCCACCGAATTCAACAATTTTTGCTCCGCTTTCAATAAAACGGTCGTATAATGGTGTCTTTTTTAAGTCGTTTGACATCTTGCAACCCCCTATATGTGATTAAATATTAAAAACAGGATAGCAAAGCCAATTGCTATCCTGTAGTTACCTTCAGGAATGCGTCACAGTATTATCCTTTTGCCTGAGAGATTCGATATAACATCTTGCACCTTCGGCGATGAATACAAGCTAAAACACAAATAATGTTTTAGATAATTCATTCTCTCCAATACTGATCATTCGCTATAATGATATTCATCAAATTTTGATGTAATAAACTCAAATCATTGTCTGTATCCATTCTGCTGAATGCGATTTCATTATATCGTGAAACCCTTGATAAATACAACCTTTTTAATTCATCGAATGCTTTATTTGCAGCGTTAGGTCGATTACTATCGTTTTTAATTCTATCGTATATAAGTTGAATGCTTGCATCTAACCAAATTATAAATTTATAGTGGGATAAAATTTCCATAGAATCAGGGCTTTCAATCACACCCCCACCAGTAGAAATGATGTCATATTCATTAATAGCTTCCTGTAAATATTGTGTTTCTAATTTTCTGAAGCCACTCTCCCCTTTTAATTCAAAGATTTCAGGGATTGTTTGATGTGTTCGCAATTCGATAAGTTGATCTAAATCAATAAAGCTCTTACCTTCTTTTTCAGCGATATATTTTCCTAATGTTGTTTTGCCCGTTCCCATAAATCCTATAAAAATAATGGGTTCTTTTTTAACTTCCTTGTTTTTCATATTTCTCATCCTTCTCAACAATTTGTTCTAGTTGTTGTTTGTAGTAGATGTTAAGGTTGTGTATTGTCTTTAATTTTAAGCTATATTGATAGCTATAGGAAGTCAAAATAAGAATAAAAATCATAAAAATTATTGTTGTAAACGGTAACAGGTAACCTTTCAGATTATAAGTATAGTACTTTGTAATATTTTTCTTTGTTTTCAATCAGAGTCATTTCCACCTTTAAGTATTTATCGTCAATTTTTGTTACTTTGAAATCACTTATATCCTGTATCAGCGTTATATTTCCACGTGAATTTATATTTTTATAAATTTTCCGATTAGAAAAGATATACGCTGTTTGTTTGCTATCTTCTTGTAACGTTATGCGTCTATTACTGACATTGATTTTATCTATTGGTATATGTTTAATCTCTCTAGATATGTCTTGTGCAAAAAATTCATAGTGAATCAAAGATGCATCATCCATGTGTTTATTTAATGTTTTTACAGATTTGAATAAAGGTGGTATTAGACTCATTGTAATTGAAAAAATACATAACGCAAAAATCATTTCGATGAATGTAAAGCCCTTAATTCTTTTTTGATTTAACTTTAAAACAGTAGTGACTATCAGTTTCATTGCTTTTAATACAAATAGATTGTTCAATCTTTTCAATGGTATAATGCTCCAGTTGTATCCCTTGTTGAATTTCATTTATGTTAAAACGATTAATTATCGTTATTAATGTGCGATACATATCTGCTTTTTCAATTTCTTTACGAAACTGTAAATGCTGATTAATTAATACAGGTAAGAAAATCAGAAGTAAAGTAATGATAAGAGAAAACGAAGTCAATGCATCAAGCATAAAAAATCCCTTGATATAATTTTTACTACGATGTCTTTTCAATTCTTAAACTTCCTTTCTCAATATGGAAAATAAAGCGAAATGTTGTTTGATTAAACTTAATGTAAACAGATCCAAACCGATTAAACTCACCTTCTGGACTAATAACAACAATATCCATATTGTTACTTCTTACTATTTCTCCTTTTGTGATTGTTATATAACTTACTTGATGATTTTGATTTATTACTTTGATTCTATTGCTGCCACGATTAAAAAATAGTATAACATCATCATGATTTTTAATAGCAGTAGATTTCATGTATATTATTTGCGCAGCAAGATTTTTAGCTAATAATTCATTTTCCACGTCTTTTAAATGTGTTGGGCTTTTAACATTTAAACTTAGATATGTTAAAAGGCTAATAATCGCAAGAACTAGCAAAGTTTCAATCATAGTAAAAGCTTTCATGACTTTTGACTAACGGTAGCTTCGCCGTCGCTGATTGTAATCGTTTTTCCAGATTTACATGTTTTTTGACCTTCTTTTAAAAATCCTTCACTAACTAATTCATCGACTGAAGAAGGCGCTCTATTTTTATTCAGAGTAAAAGCTTCTATTTGGCTATTCACCATTTTTTGTTGTGCTTCACACCCAGTATCTTGAACATGCTTAGATTGTTTAGCGATATTTGGAATAATGAGTATCAATAAAACGCTGATAACTAAAAGAACTAAAAGCATTTCTAGTAAAGTAAATGCTCGTAAATATTTATGTTTTAAGTTTTTGACAAGGTTTTTCATAGGTTTCTCCTTCTTTGTTATTTGATGGATTGAAGCATGTCGAACATTGGCAACATAATGACTAGATAAAGTGAAATAATTAGAAATCCTAGCAATAAAAAGATAACTGGTTGAATAAACTTTATTTGTTTGTTCATTTGACGCTCGATTTGACTTAGAAGAATCTGTGCGTAGATGCTTAATTCTATATCAATTTTTCCGCTCTTTTCACCTTGTTCAATAAAATGAATAAGTTCTTCTTGAAAACAACCAACTGCTTGTAAAATTTCAGGTAATCGCATCCCTTTTTCAATATTTTTAATCATGAAATCACCAAGGTAATTTAAAAACAAATCAATCTTCTGTTTTGTGTAAATATTTGATATCTGCTGTAAAACAATACCATTTCGAAAAAATAACGATAATTCATTTGTAATTTGATAAGTTTTAAAGAGCTTGTAGTAGGTGTTGATGAATGGGAGTTTAATAATAAATTTGATACGTTTTTCTATTGGCAGCTTTCTTATATATTGGAATAGAATTAGGAAAATTATTGATAAAAATGCAATAAGGGAAAGAATGATGTGAGGAAAATGTTGGATTGTATAATTGAGTATCTTTAAAAGCGGAGACAATTGAATGTCCATTGTGGTATATATTTGTTGGAATTCAGGTAGTATAAAATAATTGATACCAAACAGCATGCACATAAATACACCTATTAGTATCACAGGATATTGAATTGTTTTGATCAAGCGCTGTTTTGATTCGCATTTCTGTTTTAGAAATGTATATGACTCAGTTAAGCTGTCAGACAGCCTTCCGAACTTTTCGGAAAAATATATTTGAGTCACAATAGTTTGAGGATAGTTTAGAAACGAGAGGATAAAATGACAATTCTTACCATCTTTTAAAGATTTTATAATCGTATGGCGCGTTTCTTTATCTTTATAATCAATGTGCATATTCAAGAATTCAAATGATTCTATCAAAGTAAATCCATGATCAAGTAATATTTTCAATCTGTTTAATAATATGAGTTGATCTTTGTCACTTATTTGTTTCTTATTACGAATCTTGGAATTAAGTATATCTTTTAAACACTTCTTCACAAATAACGCCTTCTTTGTTCATCTGACTAAGTACTTTGCTTAATTTTATAAAATGTTTGGGCAGCATATGATTGTTTTTAAAAAAGTATTGAATATCTGATTGATATAATGTCTCATATGCTAGTTCACGATGTCCTGATTGATTTGTAACTAGCCTTTGATTTGATATTAAGGCTATGGCTTGTTGCGCCTCTTGCGGTGTTATGCCCATTTCTAGTAAACGTAACAAGGCACCCTCGCAATCATTAGAATGTAATGTAGACAACACCAAATGTCCGCTTAATGAGGCTTGAATAACACATTTAGCAATAGATGCTTCACGAATTTCTCCGATAAGGATAATATCTGGATCACATCGTAAAATAGCTTTGAAAGAACTTTCATAGTTGATACCGGCTTTTTCATTTACAGAGATTTGAGTTATCCCAGGAATCCTCTTCTCTACTGGGTCTTCGACTGTAATAATGTTTAGGTTTAATTTTTCTTTCGCAAAAGAAACCATTTCATACATCATAGTACTCTTCCCTGAACCCGTTGGACCTGTAAATAAAATTAAACCTTGTTTTTTATTCATTAAGTGATGAAAGTGTTTTGGACCTTCACATTCAAATTCTTGAGTAAAATACTGTGGGGAAACTCTAATAACGCAGCTTTCCATTCCTAATGAGAGCGGCAAAGTAGATACTCTTAAATTGTAAAGCATTTGATGCTTGAAAGTTGTTTGGCCACTTTGTGCTTGGTGATAAGTAGAAACATCCAAGCCAGATAAGAACTTCATAAAAGTAAGTAACTTCTGATACGTTGTAATCTCAATGGATTCATAATTTAATAACATATCATTAACTCTGAACTTAATAAGTACGGCATGTTCTATTGGTATAAAATGAATGTCTGATACGCGTTGTGCGATTGCGTCGATTAAAATTTTTTCAAATAGCCTTTTCATAAAAAATCACCTCCTACATATACAAACGTAGGAGGTGAGAATATTACTTTTAAATTTTAGCCGTGTAGATAAGGATTTAATTGTTCACCTTCTACAGTGGTAGAAGGGCCATGTCCTGGATATAACGGTAGATCATCTTTTATAGTGAAAATTTTATCTTGTATAGAGTCTACTAATGTTTCGTAGTCTCCACGATATAAATCTGTTCTTCCGATACCGTTATTAAATAAAGCATCTCCAACTAATGCGAAATCATCAAAGATAAAAGTGAGCCCTCCTGGTGAATGACCAGGTGTATGCATGACTTCGACATTGAATCCTTCGATATCATGTTTACCTTCATCGAGTGCAATAGGTTTTGCATGACTTGTAATAGGCTTTAAACCATATTGACTGAATTTTTCAGAACCATTTTTTGCAGGTTCAGTAAGAAAATCAAATTCTTCTTTATGAAGATAAACAGGCACATCATAGTGCTCCAACACTTCGTCTAATGCACCGATATGATCAAAGTGCGCATGAGTTAAAATGATTGCTTTCAACGGTTTGCCAATAGATTTAAGTTTTGAAATAATCTCTTGTCCATCACTTGATGGATCTACAAGTAAAACACTGTCTTCATTTTCTATAAAATAAGTGTTTGTATCCGCTATACCTAAAGTTAAAAATGAAATTTCCATTATTTTTCACCACTATTTTTGTCTAATTGTTTTTGAACAGAGACCAATTTATCATTCATTTTTCTAGATTTGTCTCGACGGTCATCTATTCTTATATTAGTACATACCCTGTCTAGACCTTTATCAAAAGGCAGTTCATGAATTACTTGAACGACATGCAATAAGTCTTTCAAATCACCTTCTATTAGGGTATTCATAGGTGTTAGTTGGTAATCAATGATACCTTGTTCTTTGAATTCTTTTAATTTTGTTTGAATTTCTGCAATATATTTACTTACACTTGGACCTTCTGTTCCTACTGGAATTACGACTACGTCTACGATAGCCATTATTCAACACGCTCCTCTTCAATCACATATGTTTTTATTAAACCTGCAGCACCAGTAATGCCGGCATCGTTTCCTAATTGTGCTTTCACAATTTCAGTGCCGTTTTGTGCAGGTGTAAAAGTAAGGTTTCTATATTCAGTTTTAATATTTTCAATTAGAATATCTCCTGCTTCAGACATTCCGCCGCCTAGGATAATATATTTCGGGTTGCTCATTACACTGATGATACTGCATGCATAAGCGATATAGTTTGCAACACGTTCAGTAATAAATAAGCAGAACAAATCACCTTTTTTAGAAGCATCGAAAACATCTTTTGCAGTGACTCTATCTTCTTTAATGAGCTCTAAAATCGAAGATTTAATTGTAAGTTTAGGATGATAAAATTTAACTAAGTTAACTACACCTGTTGCTGAAGCAACAGTTTCTAAACAACCATTTTTACCACAATTACAAGCAAACCGTTGATCAAAGTCTACTCTGAAATGACCAATTTCAGCACCAGAACCATTATGACCGTGGACTAACTTACCATTTGAGATAATACCGCCACCTACTCCAGTGCCTAATGTAATGGCTACAACATCATCTGCATCATGACCTGCACCCTTATGTTTTTCACCTAGTGCCGCTGCATTAGCATCGTTGTCAACAAAAATCGGGAAACTTACAAATTGTGAAAGAATCGCTCGCACGTTAACATCCCCAGGCCAGTTTAAATTTACTGCTCCATGAACAATACCTGATTCGAAATCAACAGGTCCTGGTACACCAATTCCCAATCCAATAACATCTTCCATTTTTAGACTTAGTTCATTCATTTTTTGTACAAACGCACTGTAAATAGATTTAAGTAAAACGACACCTGATGGATCACTGATATCAGTTTGTATCGACCATTTAGTGATTCTTTCAAGTTTGTTATCAAAAATTCCTAGTTTACATGTAGTTCCACCGACATCGGCTGCCAATATTAAATTTCTCATTACTTATTCATCCTTCTTTGATTGATTATTAAGATACACTTGATAAATGCGTCCTTAGAGATAAGTTGATATTCAAATAGCTCTCTAATTTCTTGTTCCATCATTTCATACATGTCGTGTTTATCTTTAAAGTAAATTATAAACCCAAATTGTTTAAGTAACTGTTGTACGTCGTAAAACGTGTTAATTTGACGATTCATTTTGTTTTTCCAACTCTTTTTTTAGATACTTATATTTTTCATTATGAGGATTTGATTTTACTGCAACCTTTATATGTTTAAGTGCCGATTTTTTATCTCCTAATGAACGATTAGCAATTGCTAGTTCATAATTTAGAACGCCAGAGTTAGGGTAATGTTTTAATCCGCGTTCCCATGTTGAAATTCCTTCAGCTTTTGAATCTTTTGTTGCTTTTAACAGACCACTTAAATAATATGTATAATCATCTTCGTAGCCTTTATTCATAGTATGTTTAATAAGCTCTTCAGCTTTGTTGTAATTACCATTGCTCATCTCTTCACTTATTAATTTATCATAAATATTATCCTCTTTAATAGTGAATGTTCTTATTAACAAGATAATCAATAGTAAAATACCGACACCAAGTAAAATCCAAAATAACTTTCGATCTTTATTAAAATAATAACCTATAAAAGTAGCTAGTAATCCGCCAATAAATCCACCTAAATGTGCGTAGATATTTACATTAGCCATAAATAATGAAAATACTGTTAATAACGCTAATACACCAACTAATTGTAATAGCATTTTTGGTGTATATTGTTTACTAAGATACATAATTGCGAATAGACTGCCGATCAAACCGAAAATTGCCCCACTAGCACCTACTGAAATCGAGTTTGTGTCCAGTGCTAAAGATACAATGTTACCAAAGATACCAGAGATGAAATAAATCCCTAGCATTTTCCAATGACCAGCAATGGCTTCAACAAGTTTTCCGAAGATAAACAATGAAAGCATATTCATCAATATATGTTCAAAGTTAAAATGAATGAACATAGATGAGATTAAACGGTATATCTCTCCATGAACTACATTAAAATGAACTAAACCGCCCCAATCTAATAAACTTCTGTTTGTAAATGCATTGATGATCAAAAACATAAACAGCCAAATTATTATATTAATAGCAATAAGCGAGTATGTGACTGGAGCAAATTTCAACATATATTTTTCTATAGGATTGTTACTATAAAGTCGTTTCTTGTAGTAGAGTGATGTTTTATCATTTTGACGCGAATAAAGCTTAGCTATAATAGGGTTCGGCAAAGTTTTTAATAAATCTTGTTGGTTTCGAATGACATTAAAATTCATGTGAATAGGATGAACTTCATTCAAGTTCTCATAAGTGAAGATTTTTTCAGTTAAATAATTGAAAGTCACATATTTTGGAATGAATCCTGTGTATTCACTAATTTCGTTTTGATGTTCTAAAACTCTGCTTTTGTCAAAACGTATTTCTTGAGAGCTGCTTACTCCAGTTTTAACAATAATAAGTTTTTTCTTATTTTTATTGGATAGCCAAACTTCTGTATCATTTTTACTGATATGTGCGATTTCGTAGTTGAAGTATTTAACATAATAATAAATTAATTTCCAAAATTGTTTTTCTATATTCATGGTGCCTCCAGTTTAACTAGTTTTAGCAATGATCAGACGTTCAACGACTTCATCATGTGCTTCTGGTTTAAATGTATTATCGATTTGTGTATCATACACTAGGCTTATTGTTTCTGTACGATGTTGATTTAAAAACTTATCGAAATAACCCCCGCCATAGCCGATTCTATAGCCTTCTTGGTTAAAAACAACGCCTGGTACAATTAATAAATCTAATGAATTTGTGCGCTCTGTATCGGCATCAACGTATTGGATACCTTTTTCATCCGTGCTTAATTGGTTTAAATCATTTAGTCTTTGGAATGTCATACGTTTAGTTTCATAATCAGTTGCTGGTACAAAAGGGATTTTTCCTTGACTGATGATTTCTTTAATAATCGGAAATGTATTAACCTCATGTTCCATAGACAATACAATGCCAACCGTTTTTGCGTTTCTAAAAGCGTCAGTCTTTAATAATTGTTCTTTTAACCATTGATCAGCTTTTTCTTTGTTGAGATTGTTAATATTTTTCATCTTCTGCAAAACTTGTTTGCGAAGTTCAGATTTTTTCATGATAACACCCCAATATTTTCTATTTGAATTAATATTTTCATTATAACGTTTATCTGCATAAGTGTCATTAGACTTAATATTTGAAGGTATATAGAAACAAAAAAGCTGATACTCGATGAGTGAGTATCAGCTGAAAAATTATGATTTTGATGATTTCTTTTCTTTACCGAAATAATAATTGATAATGTCGCGACCTAAATCTCCACCTTGTAACCATGGTTCTGGAACGGGTTGATTAGTATAGACAATTGAGAAAGCTAATTTAGGATTATCTTTAGGGGCATAACCGATATAAGTTGAGTTAACTCTTGGCTTTCCGTCTTGGAATACTTCTGCTGTTCCTGTTTTACCAGCAGATGGTACGACTGTGTCATGGAAACTCTTATATCCAGTACCTGGTTCCTTATTAAATGCCATATCAAACCCTTTTTGAACTTGTTTAATTTCATCAGGTGAGTTGTTAAGACGATTCAATACATTACCGCGTATTTTATGTTTAACCGGTCCTAAACTATCTTTATCTGTTGCTTTTCTGATTTCAAGACCAACGTGTGGTGTAATTCTATAACCGTTATTCGCAATCGTAGAAACATATTGTGATAATTGTAATGGAGAGTACGTATCATACTGACCAATCGCAAGGTCTAAGTAGTTACCGCTGTTTGAATCTAATTTTTCTATTTGACCTGCAACTTCATTAGGCAAGTCAATTCCTGTTTTAACACCTAAACCTACTTGATTTAGTCCTTTACGTAATTTTTGACCTGCATCTCTAATATCGTTTGGTAATGCCATATTATAATGATATGGATCTTTCGCTAGTTTTAAAGCTGTTTTAAACATGTATACGTTTGATGAATGCATTAATGCCTCTTTATCGTTAATATCTACTTTTCCATTTTGGTTGAAGTAAGAACGTTTTGTAAGCCCACCTTGGAAATGTAGAGGTTCATCAATCATATGTTCTCCTACATGTATGGCTTTGTTTTGATAACCTGCTAATAAAGTTCCACCTTTAACAGATGAACCAACCGTATATTGAGAAGTAAAGTTACCAATATCATAATCTGTCATGGAACCATCTGGCTTAATTTGCTTACCAGCCATAGCCAAGATATCTCCATTATTTGGATCTTGCACTACAATGAATGCATTATCCATGTTCTTAGCACCTTCACCACGAAGTTTATTAATTTGATGTTCTAAAGATTCTTCTACTTTCTTTTGTAAGTCAATATCTATTGAAAGTACTAAATCATCTCCACGTGAACCTGGATTAACTACTTCTGCATTCGTTATTTCTCCTGATTTATCAGTTGTGTATTTCATTTCTTTCTTTTTACCACGTAATACATTTTCATATTGATACTCTAAATATGATTTACCAACTCTATCATTTCTTGAATAGCCTCTTGATAAATAGTAATCAGTTAGTTCTTTTGGTATACCTTCTTCTGATGTTGAAACACTTCCGAATAAACCTCTGAGTACATCTCCATAAGGATATTTACGATCCCAATCCATAGATGTATTTACACCTGGTAATTTTGAAAGTTGTTGTGACACAGCAGCATATTCTTTATTGCTGACATCATCCTTTTTAATAGTTTGAGGATTTAGTGTTGAACCTGACATCATTTCACGATAAATTGCTAATACTTGTAAGTCTTTGTCAGATAAATCATCAAGTTGTTTTTGCTTGATTTTATTATGCAATTCTTCATCGTACTGTTCTTGTGAAATTTCCCCTTCACTAAGCATCTTATCTTCTTTTTTCATCATGTCTGAAACTTTATCAGGATGTAATTGAATCCAGAAGTCTTGTTTATCTCTTTTGGTAATACGATCAGTATCCATTTTTATTAATTTAGATAAGCGTTCTGCTACGTTGAGTATATCTTTTTGTGAAGTCTTTCTACCTCTAGTATATGTAATAGACTTTTTAGAAGCATTATCAACAAGAATTTTACCATTACGATCTAAAATTCTTCCTCTTGGGACAGATTCATTTACCGTAATATTTTCATCATTTTTAATGAGTTGCTTGTAATGAGAACCTTGTGCAATTTGTAAGTAACCCAATCGTAAAACAATGATTACAAATACTACGACAACGAGACCGAAGAAGAATCCGATTCGTTTATCCATCAGATTCCTGATTTTTTCATCATTCGTTTTTTCCTTTAATCTTTTTAGCAATACAACCTACCTCAATTCAACAGTTCTCTAAACAAATGATATATGAAATCGGAACTTTTTTCTATAATTTGCATAGAAAACCAAACATAAATTTAAGATTTCTTCGTAAAAGAAGTGAAAATCAAATGAAACAATAAAAAAACAGCAATTGGATAACCAATTGCTGTTAAAGTTATAATTTAACTTTTCGTGGGTATTAAGATTATTTAGTTGCAGCGTTGTATAGCTCGTCAACTTTTTCCCAGTTAACAACGTTCCAGAATGCATTGATATAATCTGGACGTTTGTTTTGATATTTAAGATAGTAAGCATGTTCCCAAACGTCTAAGCCTAGGATAGGAGTTTTGCCTTCAGTAATTGGGTTGTCTTGGTTTGCTGTAGTAACGATTTCTAATTTACCGTCTTTATCTACTACTAGCCAAGCCCAACCTGAACCAAATTGTCCAGCAGCTTTTTTAGCAAATTCGTCTTTGAATTCGTCTAAAGAACCCCATTGTTCTTTAATTTTATCAACTACTGTACCTTTCTCTTCAGAGTTAGGTGAAAGGATTTGCCAGAATAATGAGTGGTTTAAGTGACCACCACCATTATTACGGACTGCAGTTTGGATGTCAGATGGTACACTATCTAAGTTAGCAACAATTTCTTCGATTGATTTGTTTTCTAAATCAGTTCCTTCGATTGCTGCGTTTAATTTTGTAACATAAGTGTTATGGTGTTTGTCATGGTGAATTTCCATCGTTTCTTTATCGATGTGTGGTTCCAATGCATCAAACTCATATGGTAAATTTGGTAATTCAAAAGCCATAAATAATCATCCTCCTAAATTGTTTTCATATTTACTATATCAAGTCGTTAGATACCTTACAATTTTTATGCTTATAAAATAAAGAAGTATCTAATTAATATGAACTCTTTCCTCTATATATTTATCCTGAAAGTAAAGAGTTAAACATTATAAACTGATATAGTTACTAAATTTAATGGTTACTGACATTTTTCACAAATGCCATAAACTTCAAGCTTGTGTGTGTGAATTGTAACATTAGGAAGTTGTTTCCTAATTGCGTCCATCGGACAGTAGTCAATTACTTTCGTGTCTCCGCAAATTTCACAAATGAAATGATGATGGTGGTGATGTGTACAAGCAATTCTAAATTTCATTTCACCATCTAGTTCAGTATTTTCGATAATTCCTAAATCTTTAAACAAATACAAATTTCTATAAATTGTATCGAAAGATATTCCAGGATATGCAGTATCCATAGTTTGTTGGATTGTTTTCGCACTTACATATTTGTTTTCCTTCACGAAAATATCGATAATCTTTTTTCGTTTATCTGTATATTTATGACCGTTATCTTTTAATAATTTGATAGCATCAGTCGTATTCATTTAACTATCTCCTTTTTTTACCCTAGTACGTAAAGTCTGAGTGAACATTGTAGCTACTAAAATAAGTACTAATAATACTACAATAACCCCACCTGGTGATAAATTTAAATAAAAAGCAATTACTAAACCACCAATAACAGATACTTCTCCAATGATAATACTATAGAGGATTAATTGTTTAAATCCTTTTGTCATTCTCATTGCTATGGCCACTGGTAAAGTCATCAATGCACTTACAAGTAAAATACCAACTACGCGCATAGATGCTGAAATAACCATGGCTACAATGATAATGAATAAGAATTGAATCCATCTTGGTATACCAATAACTTTACTATATTCTTCATCAAATGAAAGGATAAAGAGTTCTTTATAAAATAACATAATGAAAAGTGTTACAAGTACAGCAATGGTCAAAACAGTAATCATATCACTTAAAGATACAGCACTGATTGATCCAAATAATAAACCTACTAACTCTTGGTTAAATCCGTCTGCAAGTGAAATAAAAATGGCACTTAAGCCAATACCTGCACTCATAATAATCGGTATCGCAATTTCTTGATAGTTTTGATAAGATGTTCTTAATTTTTCTATTAAAAGTGCACCGACTACCGCAAACAATATGCCACCCCACATAGGATTTATAAAGATAAATATCGGTGATAATGTGGTTAAAAACATTCCGAAAGAAATACCGCCTAAAGTTACATGACTTAATGCGTCAGCAATCAAAGAGAGTCTGCGTACTACGATAAATGCACCAATAAATGGTGCAATAAACCCAATCAAGATACCACTTAAAAGAGAATAGCGCATAAAATCGAAATTCATTAATGCTTCAATCATTAGTTACAGCACTCCCTTTCATGTTGATGGTCAACAAATTTAATTGGATAGCCGTAAATTTTTGATATTTCAACTTGATCTAGCGACTTAAACTCTTGTGCAGGACCATGGAAATGTAAATGTCTATTTAAGCAAGCAACTTTTGTTGCAGTATCCACGACAACTCCGATATCGTGTGTAACTAAAATAATAGTGACACCTTCATTTTTTAATTGCTCTAGTGTTTGATAAAACTCACTGACATGTTTAGCATCAATACCATTAGTAGGTTCGTCTAAAATAAGTACTGATGGGTCTGAAATCAATGCTCTTGCGATTAACACGCGTTGTTGTTGTCCACCTGATAATTCAGCAATGTTTTTGTTTAATAAGTGTTCAATATTTAAGCGTTTTAGGATGTTTTTAACTTTTTGTACATCCTTTTTATTAAACCATTGAAAAAGGTGTTTTTGTTTTGTTAATCCACTTAAAACAACTTCTTTTACACTAGCAGGAAAACCTGAATTAAATGCTCTTGCTTTTTGAGATACATAGCTGATTTTCAACTCTGATAATTTTCGTTGGTATTTCTGGCCATCAATATACATCTCACCGCTTTGAAGTGGAAATAAACCTAGCATAATTTTTAATAATGTAGATTTACCTGCCCCATTCGGTCCGACAATTGCCAAGAAATCACCTTTATATATTTTAATGTTTATGTTTTCCAGTACTTGTTTGTTTCCAAAATAGTAATTTATATTTTTTAATTCAAAAACTGGGGTAGACATATCTTCACCTCGCTATAAATATAACCTTGAATAAATAATATGTAAATTGTAATGCTTACGATTGAGCATGTAAAATTAAAAGACAAAGTAAGCTTTGTCTTTTAATTACATAATTACTCTAATAGAATTATTCACTCATAATGATATTCTTCATATCAGGATTGAAAGTTTGACTTTCCAACATTTCAATCTCATGTTTATATGGTGGTTTTTTATTTTTCTTATCTTCGCCTACAAAAGGTGTTTCTAAAATTTTTGGAATGTTTTCGAATACTTCATGATGAACAATATAATTCAATGCATCAAATCCGATATGACCAAAACCGATGTTTTCGTGACGGTCTTTATGTGCACCGACTTCATTTTTACTATCATTAACATGAAGTACTTTAATTCTGTCTAATCCAATTATTTTATCAAATTCCTCAAGTACACCGTCGAAATCATTTTTGACATCATATCCTGCGTCATGTGTGTGGCAGGTATCAAAGCAAATTGATAGTCGTTCGTTATGATTTACGCCATCTATAATTTGTGCTAATTCTTCAAATGTACGACCTACTTCAGATCCTTTACCGGCCATAGTTTCTAATGCAATTCTGACATCATTTTCATTTGTTAGAACTTCATTTAAACCTTCAATAATTTTTTTAATGCCAGCTTCAGAACCAGCTCCTACGTGTGAACCTGGGTGTAAGACGATGTCTTTTGCACCGATTGCTTCGGTACGTTCAATTTCTTTTTGTAAAAATTCAACACCTAAATCAAAGACATGGGGTTTTTGTGTATTTGCAATATTAATAATATAAGGTGCATGTACAACGATATTAGAAAGACCATATTCTTTCATTGCTTCGTGTCCGGCTTCAATATTTAGTTCTGAGATATCTTTTCTTCTTGTGTTTTGAGGTGCACCTGTATAAATCATAAATGTTTTTTCGCCTAATCTATGTGCTTCTTCTGCTGAACCCAGCAGCATTTTTTTACCATTCATCGGAACATGAGAACCAATTAACAATCTGTCCACCTAACCTTTACTTATTTTTTCTTTGTTGTCTGTTTTGACGTTTACTGTATTTCTTACGTTCTTGACGTTTTAAATTTTCTAATTCTCTCTTGAACTTTTTCTTATACCCTGGCTTTACTTTTTTCTTATTACCGCGCTTAACTTGTTGTTTCACTTG
Organism: Staphylococcus simulans; assembly: GCF_025561465.1. Lineage (NCBI taxonomy): Bacteria > Bacillati > Bacillota > Bacilli > Caryophanales > Staphylococcaceae > Staphylococcus > Staphylococcus simulans. The sequence continues at coordinate 1,374,837 of NZ_CP095100.1, read as the reverse complement.
AGTAGTTAAGTGATCATCTTTGTTTTTACGTGTTTGTCTTGTATTATGCGCTTTGATTTCTTTTAGTTCACCATTTTTTATATCAACATCTTGGAATTTATAACCTTTTTTCTCAATCTCAGCAATTAAATATTCTTCATCGGGCGTATATAAAGTAAATGCTTCACCTTTATATTGGCCTCTACCAGTTCTGCCGACACGATGAGTGAAGAAATCGATGTCTTTAGGAACATCATAGTTAATTACATGACTGACACCTTCGATATCAATACCTCTTGATGCTAAATCACTTGCGATTACAAACTGAAAGTCTAAGTTGCGGATGCGTTTCATTTGTTGTTTTCTTTCTCTAGGACTTAATCCGCCATGAATCATACCGATTTTTAAGCCTTCTGCAGTTAATGATTCTGCTAATTCATCAGCATTTTCTCTGCTGTTACAGAAAATAAGGCATAGATATGGATTGATAATATCAATCAAAGCTTTAGTTTTATCTAATTTTGATGAACCTTTTGTCGGTATTAAGTAAAAATCAATATTTTTCTTGTTTTGTGTTTTACTATCTACTTCAATAAGTTCTGGTTGATTTAAATATTTATTTAAGAACGGATGTAGAGATTTTGGAATCGTAGCGCTGAATACAGCGATATGTGCACTGTCATCTAAACGTGCTGCGATATGGTCGACGTCTTCAATTAAACCTAAATCAATCATTAAGTCAGCTTCATCTACAACTAAATACTGAGCTAAATGTGCATGTAATGTGCCGTCCTTTGATAAATCATTGATACGTGTTGGTGTTCCAATGACTAATTGAGGTTGCACGTTACAACGTTGTTTGTCACGTGCAAAATCAGTTCCCCCAATAAATAAAGTGACTTTAACTTCATCTTTAAATTGTGCTAAATGATGTGCTGCATTATAAAGTTGTTGTGCTAATTCTCTAGTTGGTGCAACGACAATAGCTTGGGGTTCTTGAATTGAAGTATCAATTTTTTCCATTAATGGTAACAAGAAAGCATGAGACTTCCCAGTACCCGTTTGTGATTGTCCGATAATATTTTGACCTTTGATAATTTTAGGGATTACTCTTTGTTGGATTTCAGTTGGCTGATTAAAATTCAAGTCAGCTACAGCATCTATAAGTTGTGGACTTAAATCAAATTGTTCAAATGGGTGTTGTGTGGCCATTAAAATCCCTCCTTTTTAGTTTTTTATACATAATTAAATGGATCTGTATTTAAAGTTGAAGCTTCAATAGTAAAGTTATCATTACTAATCCATTCTTTAAGTAATGATTTTAAACCTTCTTTCATAACATATTCACTATAATGATTGATATCGATTAAGTTATATCCTTCTGTTTCAGCATCTAATGCGTCATGATGTTTAATATCACCAGTGATAAATACATCTGCACCTTTTTGATGTGCGAATTTTTCATAACCAATACCAGAGCCACCAATAATTGCTGCTTTTGAGATTACTGAGTCTGGATTCCCAGTGAAACGGACGCTTGGTATGTCTAATTGTTTTTTAATAGTCATTGCTAATGATTTTAAAGTTGTTTGTTCTGGTAATTGTCCTATCATACCTAAACCGCGTTTTACCGTTTTAGTTAATGGAATAAAATCATATACCGGTGTTTCATATGGATGTAGTACATTAATACAATCCTCTGCTTTTGTACGTTCGTACTCTTGAATCATGAATTCAACTTTTACTTCTTCTACTGTTTCGATTTGATCCAACTCACCGATATGAGGATGTGCATTCTCGACAGGTTTAAATTGTCCAGAACCTTTAGTAGAAAAGAAACAGTATTCATAATCACCTTCAGATGCAAAACCTTCATCATTCATTTTATTTTTAAATGTCTCTACATTTTCTTCAGGAATAAACACTTGGACTTTATAATAATTTGTTTGTTGAGGTTCTAAAATTTCAGTATGTGTAAGTCCAATTTGCTTTGATAGCATCGCATTGACACCAAAACGATATACATCTAAGTTTGTATGCAAGGCAATTAATTGGATATTGTTTTGTATCAAACGACGAATAATAGCGCCATAACCTTGTTCATTGATGCTTTTAACACCTTTAAAGATAAGTGGATGATGTGCAACAATTGTATTAATGTCTTTTTCTATTGCTTCATTTACCACTTCCATTGTACAATCTAACGCCGTCAGTATACCTGTGATTTCTTGTTGTTTGTCCCCGATTAATAAGCCAACATTGTCCCAACTTTCAGCAGAAGAAAAAGGAACATGCTGATTTAAAATATTTAGTAACTCTGAAGTTTTCATGATAACACCTCTTGAATTAATTTGATCTCATGATTAATTTCTTCTAAGCGGCTTTGATGCTTGTTCTTATCCAAGTGTGATTGGATATTTTTTAAAGCTTCTAATTCTCTATTCCATTTTTTAATGAATAAAGCTGATTTAGAATTCATTAAAATTGGACCGAATTTCAACTCTACTTCTTTTAATTCTTTATGACCATATTCTGCAATAACTATTTCATAAATATGGCCCTTTTCTTCCATAATCTCTTCATCAATAATATGGTAATCCAATTGCATTAATGTACGTCTTAAAGTAGATGTTTGAATATTACTTTGTAACGCTAAACGTGGCTGATTCATTAGCTTTTCTTTTCCATTTTGGAGTATTTCTGCAATTAATGGGCCACCCATTCCACATATTGTAATAGTATTAACGTTATTTGTTTTTTCTAGGACATTTAATCCATCTCCCAGTTTAACATCAATCCTATTTTGCATGCTATATTTTTTAACGTTATCTAAAGCAGCTTGATATGGTCCTTTTACCACTTCTCCAGCAATAGCAGAAGTACATAATTCGTTTTCTATCGCATAGATTGGCAAATATGCATGGTCTGAACCAATATCTGCCAATACATCACCAGTTATATATTTACTCACTGCAGTAAGTCGTTGGTTTAAAATCATCACTTTGGCTCCTCTAATAAAAGAGCGAGACAATAAGCAAGATATTCGATTGACTGTAGGTCTTTACATGATTCCTTGCCTTCGTCAGCCAAACATTATCAGCTCATTGTCTCGCTATTTTTACTTAATTAATCCATAAAGTCTTTAAGGCGTTTGCTACGGCTTGGATGTCTTAGCTTTCTAAGTGCTTTAGCTTCGATTTGACGAATTCGTTCTCTTGTAACACCGAATACTTTACCAACTTCTTCAAGTGTTCTTGTACGTCCATCATCAAGACCGAAACGTAATCTTAATACGTTTTCTTCTCTATCAGTTAGTGTATCTAAAACATCTTCTAATTGTTCTTTCAATAACTCGTACGCTGCGTGATCAGATGGGCTTTGTACTTCTTGGTCTTCGATGAAATCTCCTAAGTGACTGTCATCTTCTTCACCAATTGGTGTTTCTAAAGAAACAGGCTCTTGTGCAATTTTTAAGATTTCACGTACTTTTTCTGGTGGTAAATCCATCTCTTCACCAATTTCTTCTGGTGCTGGATCACGACCTAAATCTTGTAGTAATTGACGTTGAACACGAATCAATTTATTAATTGTTTCGACCATGTGTACTGGAATTCTGATTGTACGTGCTTGGTCAGCAATAGCACGTGTAATTGCTTGACGAATCCACCATGTTGCATACGTAGAAAATTTGAATCCTTTACTGAAGTCGAATTTTTCTACCGCTTTAATTAAGCCCATATTTCCTTCTTGGATAAGGTCTAAGAACAACATACCGCGTCCTACGTATCTTTTAGCAATGCTGACAACTAAACGTAAGTTTGCTTCTGCTAATCTTGCTTTAGCTACTTCATCACCTTGTTCGATACGTTTTGCAAGTTCAATTTCTTCTTGGGCGTTTAATAAATCAACACGACCGATTTCTTTTAAATACATACGTACAGGGTCGTTGATTTTAACACCTGGAGGTGCACTTAAATCATTAGGATTAAGTTTTTCGTCTGTATCAGAACTGTCTTTTTCATTAATAAGATTTATATCATTATCATTTAATTGTTCAAAGAACTCGTCCATTTGATCAGAGTCCATATCGAAGTTTTGCAGTTTTTCTGCTACTTCTTCATGGCTTAAATGACCTTCTTTTTTCCCTTTATCTAATAATTGTTTTTTTACATCTTCCAAAGTTAATGTCGGATCGATGGTTTGTTTTTTTACTACTTTCACTTGGTTTTCAGACATAAAAAGGCCTCCCGAAATTAATATAAGCACACAATGCGTTACTTAAATAAAACTCTTTAAATATATATTAACAATTTTAATACATTCGTTTTTGATTTAAAGCGACAATCTTTTGCAAATAATACTTTTGCAGTTCTGAATCACCAATACGTGTAGCCTCTCGTAACTTCTGGTTTAATGACTCAGAGGTCTCTTCATCTCTACTGCTAACAATAATTTGAATATACTCATCAATCTCATGTTCATATGGATTGTTATTGAGTAAAAGATTGTCTAATGCAATTAAAGTTTCTCTATCTATTTCTTCATCACTATATAATAATGCAGTACTCAGATTATAATATTCATTTTCAGCATAGTAGTCGTGCAAAATATTAAATATACGCTTAAATTGCTGATTTGTAAAGTCATCTGCTTCTACACGCTGACTATGTTCAAGAAAAATGTCTTTATTAAACATAAAATGTTTTAATAGTTTACGTTCAGCATCTTCTTGTTTTGAATATTTTTTTTGATTAACTTCTGGAACTGCAGCAGATATTTGTTGAAATGAATGTTGGTTATGTCTTGACACTTCATTATTTAGACTATCAAAACTTACTTTAAACAATTCAGAAACGTCTTGCAATACTTTTTTCTGTAAAATCCCTGATTGCATTAATGAAACATCGTTCGTTATCTCTTTAAGGTATTGTTCATAAGCCATGTCGTTATTTTCGATTTCGTCTTTATATAAATTGACTTTATACAATACAAAAGCACGTTTTTCATGTTCCACGTATTTTTTAAAAGCATCTTCCCCATATTTAGTAATATACTCATCTGGATCCATTTTAGAAGGAAGTTGAATAACAAAAACATTCAGACCTTGCTCTAGTAAGTGCTGCCCAGTTTTAAGTGTAGCTTCTTGTCCTGCAAAATCGCCATCAAATAGTAATGTGACATTTGATGTTAGTTTTTTGATGAACGCTATGTGTTCTTGGGAAATTTGTGTTCCCATACTTGCCACAACCTGTTTAACCCCAGCATTGTCAGCTTTAATAACATCCATAAACCCTTCTAATAGTATAATTTCATTTTTTTGACGTATAATACGTCTTGCTTTGTCAACGTTATATAAAAGTCGTCTCTTTTGAAATATAGGTGTTTCCGGACTGTTTAAATATTTAGGTTCTTGATTTTTGTATGTTCTTCCCGAATAACCTACAGTTCGTCCTTGTGCATTATGCAAAGGAAACATAATTCTATCTCTAAATCGATCATAATAACTAAAGTTTTCTTCATTGCGAGATAATAAACCGGCTTCATACGCTAGCTCAATATCATAACCTTTCTTTTGCAAGAAATCATGACAAAAGTGAGAGTTGTCGGGTGCAAAACCGATTTTTCTGTCTTTTAACAGTTCTTCAGTGAAACCTCTAGACTTCAAATATTTTAAAGGCTCTTCCCCTTCCACTGTTTTCATCAGTACATAATGATAATATTCTTGCATAAGTTCATGCATTTTAATCATCATTAAGTCATCAGAAGCGATTTGGTTTTGCTCATTATTTTGTCCAACATCTACTTTTATATTTACCCTTTCTCCAAGGGCTTTAACAGCATCGACAAACGAAATACCTTCTATCTCTTGAGTAAATTGAAAAACATTACCGCCCTTTTTACAACCGAAACAATGACAAATTTGTTTGTCCTCCGAAACAGTAAACGAAGGTGTTTTTTCATCATGAAAAGGACACAAACCAATATAATTGCGCCCTCTTTTCTCTAATTTCACGTATTCACTTACAAGGTCAAGAATATCTGTTTTATCTTTTATTTCATTTATTACTGATTGCTCTATTCTCACCATAACCACCTGTATACATTAGTCTTATTATTATATCATTTTCTATAAAAAATAAAAGTTATTAGCTCAATAAGAAATACGCTGAGTTTAAAACACCAGCGTATTGTATTAGGCTTACTTATTCATTTTATTTTGTTCAATTATATACATGATATCATTCGCTGTTTCTTCTATAGCTTTGTCTGAAACATCAATCACAGGACAGCCTATTCGATCAACTATTTTATCAAAGTAATCCAATTCTTCTTGAATACGTTGCCCTGTAGCATAACGTGCTGAATCTCCAAGCCCGAGTTGTTTCAATCTTTCTTTACGGATTTTATTCAACTTTTCTTCACTGATTTTTAATGCAATACATTTTTTTAGATCTACTTCAAATAACCCTTCAGGCGGATTGATTTCAGGAACGATTGGGATATTCATAACCTTATAACGCTTATGTGCTAAAAACTGTGATAAAGGTGTTTTTGAAGTACGTGAAATACCAATTAATATAATATCAGCTTTAGGTAAACCTTTCGGATCTTTACCATCATCATATTTAACTGCAAATTCAATCGCTTCAATTTTTTTGAAGTATGCTTCATCTAGTTTATGCACTATACCTGGTTCATAGTATGGTTTTTCATCGATTTCATCAATTAAAATATTCATTAATGGTCCCATGATATCGACATGTTTTATATTTTTTTCGGCTAATTGCTGTTCCATATATTCTTTAATGTCAGGTTTTACAAGCGTGAAAACAACAATATTCATTTCGTTTTCTTTCGCAACTTCCATAACTTCATCAACATTCTCTAACGTTTCAATATATGGATAACGTACAATCTGACTTTGGAAATTTTTCGAGTTAAATTGAGAAACACAAGCTTTTGCAACTTGTTCGGCTGTTTCTCCCACCGAATCAGATGCAATTATTATTTTTATCTTTTGCATTAAATCCTACTCCTACTCATCGAAAATTGATACAAATAATTTTGTTATCGTGGTTTTTGAAATGCGCCCGATGACTTCCAACTTACCATTATCTTTACCACGAACTATCGGCAGAGAATCAATTTCTTTTTCAATCATAAGCTGTGCAGCTAGTACGACCAAATCATTTTCTAAAACGTGTGTTAAATTCGGCATACGTGTCATGATAACACTGACTGGCATCGTATGTATATCCTCGCCAATCATGGATGCTCTGAGTAAGTCTTTTCTTGAACAAACTCCAACAAAATCATTATTTGTATTCACAATAAATAACGTGCTGACGTCTTCAAGAAAAATTGTACATATTGCCTCATAAACAGAAGTATCGCCTTTTAAGACAATCGGCAAAGATTGATAGTCTTTAACAACATATTGACGTAATTTTTCTGTTAATAATTGATTTGTTGATTTACCAGAATAAAAGTATCCTACTCTAGGTCTAGCTTCGAGAAACCCAGACATTGTCAAAATAGCTAAATCAGGTCTAAGTGTCGCTCTAGTTAAACTTAGTTGTTCGGCAATCTTTTCACCGGTAATCGGCCCATTTTGCTTTACTATTTCGATAATTTCACTTTGCCTACTACTCAGTTCTATATGTCTTCACCCCTTCACACTTACAATTTATATTATAACTGTAATTGTTTTGGTCTACAAATCTATATAAACACTTGCCTTTAATTTTCGGATGCATTAGAATTAGGTTTGAAGCGAGTTAAGGATGGTGCGAGCTTAACAATTAAATTGGCCTAACAACTTTTATAATCTAAGCGAGTGTCTACACTAATTTGGGTGGAACCGCGGGTTATTACGAATTTCAATGAGAAATGAGATAACTCGTCCCAAGATTTCGAAATGTTTATTTCGTTATCTTGGGGCGTTTTTTTATTATTAAAGAGGAGTGTTATTTATGGCAAAAGATATGGAATCAGTAGTTCAGCTAGCAAAACACAGAGGTTTTGTATTTCCAGGCAGTGAGATTTACGGTGGTTTATCAAACACTTGGGATTATGGTCCATTAGGTGTTGAATTAAAAAATAATATTAAACGTGCATGGTGGAAAAAATTTATTTCACAATCACCTTATAACGTTGGCTTAGACGCAGCAATTTTGATGAACCCTAAAGTATGGGAAGCATCAGGTCACTTAGGTAACTTTAATGACCCTATGATCGACAACAAAGATAGTAAAATTCGTTACCGTGCAGATAAATTAATTGAAGAATATATGCAAAATGAAAAAGGTGACGAAAACTTTATCGCAGATGGTTTAAGTTTTGATGAAATGAAACGTATTATTGAAGAAGAAGGTATTAAATGCCCAGTAAGCGGTACTGCTAACTGGACTGATATCCGTCAATTCAACTTGATGTTCAAAACTTTCCAAGGTGTAACTGAAGATTCAACTAACGAAATTTTCTTACGTCCTGAAACTGCACAAGGTATCTTTGTCAACTACAAAAACGTCCAACGTTCAATGCGTAAAAAATTACCATTTGGTATTGGTCAAATCGGTAAATCATTCCGTAATGAAATTACACCAGGTAACTTCATTTTCAGAACACGTGAATTCGAACAAATGGAATTAGAATTCTTCTGCCGTCCTGGTGAAGAAATCGAATGGCAAAATTATTGGAAAACATTTGCTGAAAAATGGTTATTAGACTTAGGTCTTCAAAATGAAAATATTCGTTTAAGAGATCATGACCAAGATGAGTTATCTCACTACTCTAATGCAACTACAGACATTGAATATAAATTCCCATTTGGTTGGGGCGAATTATGGGGTATTGCAAGCCGTACAGACTATGACTTGAAAAAACATAGTGAATATTCTGGTGAAGATTTCAGATACCATGATCCAGAAACAAATGAAAAATTCATCCCATACTGTGTTGAACCTTCTTTAGGTGCTGACCGTGTGACATTAGCATTCTTATGTGATGCTTATGACCGTGAAGGTGTTGAAGGCAGTAAAGATGAACGTACAGTATTGCACTTCCACCCTGCTCTAGCACCGTATAAAGCAGCAATTTTACCATTAAGCAAAAAATTATCTGAAGAAGCAATTAAAGTTTACGAACAATTAAGCGAAAACTTTACAGTTGATTTTGACGAATCGCAATCAATTGGTAAACGTTACCGTCGTCAAGATGAAATTGGTACACCATATTGTATTACATTTGACTTCGATTCATTAGAAGATCAACAAGTCACAGTACGTGAACGTGATACTATGGAACAAGTTCGTATGCCAATCTCTGAATTAAACGATTTCTTAGCTGAAAAAGTTAAATTCTAATATTAAATAAATAAGGGTATATCGCGAAATTGCGATATACCCTTATTTTTCTATCATTTTTTCTGGTTATTGGACTCTAAACGATGCAATTGATTTATTAATTTTTGACTTCTGAAAAACACACCCGCATATTCCCGGTATAACATGATAAGCAAATCAGACATCTCATCTACTATATCCTGATGAATATTAACTGAATTCATTTTATCTATAGGCAGTTTTTGAAGTACATCCAATAAATAAAGCGTTTTATTAGATATAGGAACTGCTCGTTCATCTCTATACAAATTTTCCTGAGCAATCACACCATGATATTTAAAACTGTAGCCACATAAATTTGCTTGGTTTGTATCGCCTGAGATAATATCTTGATTGAATGCGATAGTAAAACCAAAGTCAGGCATTTTTTTTAATAAAACAATAACGGACATCAGTTGGGCGCTGTAACCTTTTTCAACTCTGTTCAAGCAAAAGTGTAAGAGTTGATAATTAAATTTAGAAATTTGTTCTTCGTCCATAGATTTGTCAATGATTTCAGCACAAAGTGCAGCATAACTGCTCTCATAAATATCTAAACGAAGTTGATAATTTTGACTGATAACATCAACTGAATTAAGTATGCCTAGACCACGTAATTTAGCATAGATAAACAGGCCATATACAAATAATTGTGTATTAGCCTGCATACCTGTTCTACTTTTTTTAGCACGTTTGACCATCAAAGGAATCTTCGCGCCACTTTCGCTTAGGATGGTAATAATTTTATCTGATTCGCCATAATCGACTGTTTTAATAATAATTCCTTTTTGTTTTACTAACATAAAAGGTACCACCGACCTTCTAGTTTAATCTTGATCCTCTATATAGCCCATTTGGCGAATAAAGTTGATTTTATTACGCCAATCTTTTTGTACTTTTACCCATAAATCGAGATACACTTTTGAACCTAATAGGTTTTCGATATCCAATCTCGCACGTTTTCCAATTTCTTTTAACTTTTTGCCGCCTTTGCCGATGACAATTCCTTTTTGTGAATCTCTTTCAACAAAAATTGTAGCTTCTATACGAACTTTATCTTCAGATTGTTTAACCATTCTATCAACGTTAACACCTATTGAATGTGGAATTTCTTCGCTCGTTAAGTGAAGAATTTTTTCTCTTATTAATTCACCTACCACAAATTGTTCAGGGTGGTCAGAAATTTGACCATCTGGATAATATTGAGGCCCTTCTGGTAAATATGATTTAAGTACTTCGATAAAGTGTTCAACATTTAAACCTTCTAATGCTGACATTGGAACAGTTTCAGAGAAGTCCATATATTTTTGATATGATTCAATAATAGGCATGATTTCATCAGGGTGTACTAAGTCAATTTTATTGATAACAAGGAATACTGGAGTTTTGACATTTTTCAGCATTTCCATAATATATTCATCACCGCGACCAATCTTTTCATCAGCGTTAACCATGAAAATGACTGCATCTACTTCTGATAAAGTATTTTTAGCAACTTTCATCATATAGTCGCCTAATTTATGTTTGGGCTTGTGAATACCTGGTGTATCAACAAAGATAATTTGTGCATCATCTTCAGTCATAACACCTTGTATTTTATTTCTAGTTGTTTGTGCTTTGTCTGACATAATTGCGATTTTATGCCCAAGTACTCTATTCATAAACGTAGATTTACCTACGTTAGGTCGGCCTATAATTGAAACAAAGCCTGATTTATGTTCTGTCATATATTCAAATCCTTTCCTGAAAAACCTAGCGGCAGTAATTCGGCGACAGTCGTTTCAATCATATCGCCTTTATGGTTTGTTAAATAAATCGGCATGTCGTCATCACATAGTTCATTAATAACTTGACGACATGAACCACATGGTGATGAAGGCTTATCAGCATCTACTGTGACTGTTAAAGATTCAAAGTCACCTGGTCTATAACCTTGACTAATTGCTGCAACTAAACTTGAACGCTCTCCACAAATTGCTTCGCCATACGCAGCATTTTCCACATTTGCGCCGAAAAATTCTTTGCCATCTTTAGTTCTTAAATAAGCACCCACCTTAAAGTTGCTGTAAGGTGAATAAGAACGTTTTTGTGCTTCTCTTACTTTTTCATAATGTTCTTGAGTATAAGCCATTTTTATCTCTCTCCTTTATAATAAGTTAACGATGTAAGGGATAAAGATAATTAGACCTATAATTACTGCTGCGATAGATATTAAAAGCACACTTAGTGCTGCGATATCTTTAGCATATTTAGCAAAAAGTTTATAATCATCCGTTACAAGGTCAACTACATATTCAATTGCGGTGTTAATTGCTTCAAATGCTAACACTAGAAAAATTGTTAAAATAACCGCAATCCATTCCATGCGGGTAATATTGAAGTAAAAAGACGCGCCAATGACTAAAAAGCCAATTGCGATATGCCATAAAAAGTTACGATCTTTTTGTAGTATGGTCAACAACCCTTGAATGGGATACTTAAAACGATTCATAGACTATTCTCTTGTTAAGCCATAAGCATCTAAAATAGATTTTTGTCTTCCAAACATTTCTTTTTCGTCGGCTTCATTCATATGATCATAGCCAAGTAAATGTAAGAAGCCATGCAAACTTAAAAAGCCGAGTTCTCTCTCAAAGGAATGTCCATACTCTGCAGCTTGTTCTTTTGCAACATCTGCGCAAATGATAATGTCACCTAGTACACGAGGGATATCTAAACCCTCAATTTCAGGTTCATCTTCTTCTAACGCAAATGAAATGACATCAGTAACTTTATCTTTATCTCTATAGTCTCTATTAATTTGTTGAATTTCTTCTTTATCAACAAATGTAACTGATAGTTCTGCATCTTCTTCAATATTCTCTTGTTCTTTCGCAAAGTTTAATAACTTTTCAATCTGGTCATACCATTCTTCTTTTACTTCATCCGTATGATTTGAAAAATCAATCGTGAACATGGCGTTTATTCATCTCCTTCATAACGGCTGATAATTTTACTTACTAATGGATGACGTACAACATCACTTTGGTCTAATGTTTGTACACTAATGCCTTTAACGCCTGATAAGCGTTTAACAGCTTGTTTTAATCCGCTTTTAATACCTCTCGGCAAGTCTACTTGAGTCATATCACCCGTTACGACCATTTTTGATCCAAATCCTAAACGTGTTAAGAACATTTTCATTTGGGCATGCGTCGTATTTTGCGCTTCATCTAAAATAACAAATGCATCGTCAAGTGTACGTCCTCTCATATAGGCTAATGGTGCAACTTCAATGATACCTCTTTCAATAAAACGCGCTGTTTGCTCAGGTCCCAGTACCGTATGAAGACCATCGTATAAAGGTCTTAAATAAGGGTCTACCTTTTCTTTTAAGTCGCCTGGTAAGAAACCTAATGATTCGCCTGCTTCTACAGCGGGGCGAGTCAGCACTATTCTTTTTACGTTACCTTGACGCAATTCTTTAGCAGCATAAACAACAGCTAAGAAAGTTTTACCAGTACCAGCTGGTCCAATACCAAAGACTAAATCATTATGCTTCATCGCATTCAGATATAAACGTTGACCCATTGTTTTTGCACGAATTGTTTTACCATAAGCATCTTTAGTAATTGCTTCATCGTATAAATCAACGAGGTGTTGGATAGATCCTTTCTCTGCCATTTTAATTGCTGCTTCTACATCTTTAAGATTAATTGATACGCCTTGATCAATTACTTTTAAAAGGTTTTTTATTACAGCTTCTGCTTTTACAATTTCTTCTTGTTGTTGCCCTTTTACAGCTATTTCTTGCCCCCTAGCATGAACAATAACATTGAAAGCTTCTTCTATTGCTTGTAAGTGTTCATCGTTATTACCTATTAGTGCTTGGGCTTGATTGATATCGTCAATAACTATTATTCCTGGCATACATTAACTCCTTTTCATTATTATCGCTTTTCAGCATATTTTTTAATAAGATGCAGAATATAATGGTTAACGGAAACTACGGACTTAGTTAATAATTTCCACATATTCATACAATCATTATATCATGTTCTCGCTGTTTATTAATCCAATAAAGTTTAGCTTGCATAAAAGAAAAATGGATTGGATGACATAAAATTATGTCCATCCAATCCATTAAATTTATTGTAACTGTTTCGGCTTTTTAAGTACTTCTGACCAAACAAAACCATTTAGTATTTCATCTTCATCAAAGCGTAAATCTTCATTAGTTCGTGTGCTTGTTTGATTAAACTTATTTGCGAATAGTTGTTTGAGTCTTTCTTTTTTAGCACGTTCTGAAAGATATTTATCACTAATGATTGCTTGAGCACGACGTTCTAATATCTCAATTTGCTTTTGTTTCTCTAAATCCATTTGAGAGCGTAAATCATGTAACTCATTATTTAAAGAATCATTCAGTTGTTTTGTTAATACTTGCTCTTTTTGATTTGAATCGAGTCTTGGTTGAGATGATTGCTCGCGCGTTTGTCTCGGTTGAGATGTACGACGGTTCGGACGTGTAGTTTCTTCTGGTTTAGGTGTGTGATCAGGTTGAGAAGATGGCGGCGTACCTTCTAATTCTTTTTGCATTTCCTCAAACTTTTCACCTAATTGTTCAAGAAACCCTTTTTGTTGTTTACGCTCAGTCGTAGGTTGTCTTCTAGGTTGTGATGATTTTGGTTGATTTTGTTGTCTCTTTTTATAATTTTTATCGTTAATTGCTGATATTAATGAGATAACAACACTAACGACAAATATTATTAGACCGATATTCATTTAATCACCTCGTTTACTTGTCTGGTGACTCGTTATCATTTGGTTGCGTACGTTTATTGATAGACTCACGCATACCTGTATCAGCTTCTATGTTCTTCAAATTATAGTAATCTTTAACTCCGATATTACCTTTTCTTAGAGCTTCAGACATTGCAAGTGGAACTTCAGATTCTGCTTCCACAACTTTCGCACGCATTTCTTGTACACGTGCTTTCATTTCTTGTTCAGATGCAACTGCCATTGCACGACGTTCTTCTGCTTTAGCTTGAGCAATATTTTTATCTGCTAATGCTTGTTCAGTTTGTAAGTCTGCACCGATGTTTTTACCGATATCCACATCTGCGATATCAATAGATAAAATTTCAAAGGCTGTTCCTGAATCTAGACCTTTACTTAATACAGTTTTTGAAATATTGTCTGGATTTTCTAAAACAACAGTATGATGTTCACTTGAACCGATTGTTGAAACAATCCCCTCACCGACACGTGCAATAATAGTCTCTTCACCAGCACCGCCGACTAAACGAGAAATGTTTGCACGAACTGTGATTCTAGCTTTAGCTTTTACTTCAATACCGTTCATAGCAACACCTGTAATAAATGGCGTTTCAATAACTTTAGGGTTTACTGACATTTGGACAGCTTCTAAAACGTCACGGCCTGCTAGGTCAATCGCTGCGCCACGTTCAAAAGGTAAGTTGATGTCAGCACGTTGTGCAGCAATATTTGCATCTACAACGCGGTCTACATTACCACCTGCTAAGTAGTGTGATTCTAGTTGGTTAGTTGTAAGGTTTAAACCAGCTTTATGTGCCTTAATTAATGGCGCGATAACTTTACGTGGTGAAACACGTCTTAAACGCATTCCGATAAGTGTGCCAATGTTTACTTTGACACCGGCTGCTATTGCAGAAATCCATAAACCGATTGGTACAAATGAAAATAAGATTAATAGAGCAATGACTGCAATAATAACAATGATTATTAACGGTACTAACATAGTAAGTGCCTCCTAGTATTATGTGTTTTTTGGAATCTCTCTGACAACTACTCTCGATCCTTCAACTTCAGTTACTTTGACTTCTACATCTCTTTGTATAAATGTTCCATCTGACACTGCATCTATGCGTTCATCATTTAATGAAATCATTCCTGCAGGTCGTAATTCTGTTAAAGTGATTGCAGTTTGTCCTACTAGATTAGAGCGGTCATCGTGTGAAGTATAGCCAGCTTCAGACCTTGTCGAATCTCTGAGTATAACTTTTTCAAATAACGAAATCTTTTTGTTATATCCTTTCACTAATATCACCCATTCTATAATAGTCAGTATTAAAGCGATTATAACATTGACTAACATCCAAAGAATGTTTTCACCAAGCATAATCATACTTACTGTGATGAGAATCATGCCTATAATGCCGATTACTGCACCAATAACAAACAATTCAATGACGAGCAGTATCACACCTATAGAAAATAATCCAACAGAAATTAAGGAAACTTCTCCTTGTATCAAATAGCCTAAAAATAGTATTAATAAGGCTAGTGCAGCAAGAATGCCTGGAAAGTTAATACGCTTGGAATAGAGTTGATAAAGAAAACCTAAAAAGATAATACAGGTTAAAATTAATGAAATAAATGGACTTGTTATAAAATCGCTGATTTGATGTAGTGTGGAATTTGAACTTGCCTGAAATACCGAAATATTATGTAGGATTTCAGCTTGGTATGACATAGATTCACCTCGCTCTCAAGGTTCATTATACATGATTACTTAGTGTAATTATAGGATTATCGTTTTATTTTAACATCAATAGAAAAATTATATTATGTAGCATCAAAACATAAGAAAAAACCCTAAGTTTTACATAATTGTAAAACTTAGGGCTGTTTAAACTGCATTATATAATAATTAATTGTTTGTTGAGGGAGTCAACAGACTTAATAATTATTTGAATTTACGTTTACGTGCAGCTTCTGATTTCTTTTTACGTTTAACACTTGGTTTTTCGTAAAATTCACGTTTACGTACTTCTTGAATTGTACCGCTTTTAGAAACTGAGCGTTTGAAACGGCGTAATGCATCTTCAAGTGATTCGTTTTTACGGACTACTGTTTTAGACATCTGTATTTCCCTCCCTCCAAATAACAACGGAACTTTAAAATTCGTTTGCATAGTTTTTTATAAACCATGCAATGCTAATTATAATATATGTGGTTGATGCGGTCAATTAGAATAATTAATTTTTTGAACCTTACACAATAGCTGTAAATTCACTGCTATTTGTTGCATGATCAATCACACGAGTAACATAACCTTTATTTAAAGGATAACCTGCTTCTGTGATTTTCACACGTACAAGTTCTCCGATAAGCGAATCATCGCCTTCAAATTCAACTTTCATGTAGTTATCTGCATAACCCACTAATGTACCTGGTTTTTCACCGTGCTCTTCTGGAATTACTTCTAATACTTTTTGATCAAAGTGAGAAGCATATTCTTTCGCTAATTGGTTACTTAATTCAATTAGTTTATGAACACGTTCATTTTTTACACTTTCATCAATTTGATCATCCATTCTAGCTGCTGGTGTCCCTGTTCGAGCTGAATATGGGAAAACGTGTAATTCTGAGAAGTGATGATCTAAAATAAAGTCATATGTTTCTTGGAATTCTTCCTCAGTTTCACCTGGGAATCCTACAATCACGTCACTAGTGACTGCTAAACCTGGTAAAGCATCATGTAACTTCATCAATCGTTCTGAGAAGTGTGCCATTGAATATTTACGTCTCATGCGTTTTAATACTGTATCTGAACCAGATTGTAATGGCACGTGTAAGTGACGTACGACTTTATTTGAATTTTTGATTACATCAATGACTTCATCAGTTAATTGACTAGCTTCGATTGATGAAATACGAATTCTTTCTAATCCATCTACTGATTCTAAATCACGTAATAATTGTGCTAGGTTATAATCTTTCAAGTCTTGACCGTAACCACCTGTATGAATACCAGTCAACACAATTTCTTTATAACCAGAATTTACTAATGTTGTTGCTTGTTCTACTACTTTCTCAGGATCTCTTGAACGCATTAAACCACGTGCCCATGGAATAATACAGAAAGTACAGAAGTTGTTGCAACCTTCTTGGATTTTTAAAGAAGCACGTGTTCTATCAGTGAAATATGGTACATCTAATTCTTCATATGTACGATTTTTCATGATATTGCCTACACCGTTAATTGGTTGACGTTCAGCTTTGAACTCTTCAATATAACCTAACAACTTCGTTCTATCCTGTGTACCGACTACAACGTCTACTCCAGGGATATCCATGATTTCTGCTGACGATGTTTGTGCATAACATCCTGTAACACAAACGACTGCATCTGGATTTTTTCTGATAGCACGTCGGATGACTTGTCTACTCTTCTTATCTCCTGTATTTGTAACTGTACATGTATTTATAACAAAGACATCGGCATTTGTATCAAATTCAACTCGATCATAGCCGGCATCTTTAAATAATTGCCAAATTGCTTCAGTTTCATAATGGTTTACTTTACAACCTAAAGTATGAAAAGCTACTGTTGACATTTATTTCACCCCATTAATTCTTTTTCATAACTAATTGCACTAAGCGCATAAAGCGGAGCCGTCTCTGCTCTCAAGATTCGATGACCTAGGCCGACTATGTAACTATTATTTTTGAACATTTCAATTTCATCAGGACTTAAACCGCCTTCTGGTCCAAAAATAATTAATACACGATCTCCTTTGCTGAATTTTTCGAGTGCGCGTTTAAACTCACTCATCTCGCCCTCTTTTGCTGCATCTTCATAAGCGATTAGTACATAATCATATTTATCTATATTAACATATACTTTCTTTAAATTCGATACAAATTCAATAGTTGGGATTACAAGACGATAACTTTGTTCAGCTGCTTCTTTGACAATTTTATTCCATCGTGTCAATTTTTTATCTGCTTTACTTTGATTTAGTTTTACAACAGAACGATCCATTTGTACTGCAATAAAGTGAGAAGCACCTAATTCCGTAGATTTTTGCAGCAACCACTCATATTTATCTGCTTTAATTAATCCACTGCATATTGTTACTTCTATAGGTAATTCAGTATCATTTGGTTGTTCTTCTAATAATTTAAATTCAACGCCTTCATTATTTATAGTTGTAATCTCACAGAGATAAACTTTTAAGTCCTCGAAGGTTACGATAATTTTAGCCCCGACTTGACGACGCATGACATTTGAAATGTGATGTATATCGTCTTTGTCAGTAATAAAAAAACGCTGACTTTCATCAGCGTTTTGATTTATAAAATATCTTTGCATATTATTTGCTCTCTTTCTCTCCAACGATACAAACCCAACCGTTGTCGTGATTAATTGAAATGATATTAAAACCAGTACGCTTCATATGTTCTATAATTTCATTGCTCTTCTCTTCAATGATACCAGATGTTATAAATAAACCATCTTCATTTAGAGTATTATAAGCGTCATCTATCATTTCTTCAATAATATGCGCCAATATATTTGCGATTACAATATCATATTTATCTGTTTCGCCTTGTAATAAATTACCGGTTGTTGTTTCAATTGAATCAGCACAAGCATTTTTTATGAAATTTTCTTTTGCTACTTTTATAGCTAGTTCATCCAGATCTAAAGCTTTGATACGCTTAACACCTAATAATGAGCAAGCAATACTTAAGATACCTGATCCAGTACCAACGTCAATCACAGTATGTTTTGGTTTTACATATGTTTCAATCGCTTTTAAACACATGCTAGTTGTAGGATGATCTCCTGTACCAAAAGCCATACCTGGATCTAGTTCAATACATAATTCTTCATTATTTTCTTTATCATATTCTTCCCAACTTGGCACAATAGTAAAGCGTTCTGAAGCTCTGAATGGATGGAAATAATTTTTCCACTCATTCTCCCAATCTTGTTCTTGAAGTGATTGTTCAGAATAGCTAAACATATTTTCATTTAAAGTATCAATCTTCTTGATAGCACTTAAAATATCTTTTTTTAGTTCATCTGAGTATTCTAATTCGTTGAAATATGCTTTAATTCTTACACCACGTTCAGGATAATCACTAGGATTCAATTCATATATTTCGCCAAATTTATCCTCTAAGTTTCCTTTTAAATCTTCTGAGTCTTCTATCACTACACCGTTTGAACCCAAGTCTTCTAAAATGTTTGTACTTGCATCTTGTGCTTCATGATTTACTACAATTGAAAGTTCCACCCAGTTCATTATTGTTATTCTCCTTTAAAGAATCTACGTGCGCGTTCTTTGAAATTAGAAGGTTGTTCTTCAATTTCTTCACCGCTAAGTTCCGCAAATTCTCGCATTAATGATTTTTGTTTTTCACTTAATTTAGTTGGAGTCACTACATTAATGTTCACAAACAAGTCACCATATCCATAGCCATGAACGTTTTTAACACCTTTTTCTTTCATACGGAATTGTTTTCCGTCTTGAGTACCTTCTGGAACTGTTAAAATAACTTCACCATCTAATGTAGGCACTTTAACTTCATCACCTAGAGCTGCTTGTGGGAAGCTGATTTTCAAGTTATAGAAGATATCATCACCTTCACGGATGAATTTATCAGATGGTTTAACTCTGAATACAACATATAAGTCACCTTGTGGTCCACCGTTATGTCCTGGAGCGCCTTCACCGGCTAAACGAATTTGTTGATCAGTGTCTACACCTTTTGGTACTTTGACTTTGATTTTAACGTTTTTAGTTTGTGTGCCTTTACCGTGACAAGTTGGGCATGGTTCTTCAATTTCTTCACCTGTACCATTACATACTGGACAAACTTTTTCAGTTCTTACACGACCAAGTATTGTATTTTGTTCTACAGATACGTGTCCTGCTCCATTACAATAGTGACACGTTTTCTTTTTAGAACCTGGTTTTGCACCTGAGCCGTCACAAGTTTCACATTTTACTTCCTTACGAATTGAAATTTCTTTTTCAGCACCAAAGACTGCTTCTTCGAATGAAATAGTCATAGTGTATTGTAAGTCGTCCCCTTTACGTGGTGCATTTGGATCACGTTGTGCACCACCGCCTCCGAAGAACGTACTGAATATGTCTTCGAAACCGCCTCCGAAGCCACTGAAGTCTTGACCGCCGAATCCTTGGCCGCCAAAGCCGCCTTGTGGTCCGTTATGACCAAATTGATCATAGTTTGCGCGTTTATTCTCATCACTTAGCACTTCATAAGCTTCAGTAATTTCTTTGAACTTTTCATCTGCGCCTTCTTCTTTATTAATATCTGGGTGATATTTTTTGGATAATTTACGGTAGGCTTTTTTTATCTCGTCCTTTGACGCATCTTTACTGACACCTAAGACTTCATAATAGTCTCTTTTTGCCACTGTAATCTCTCCTTATCTTTCTGCTAGTTTAGAATCATTATACCTTTTAAAGTATAGTTGGTTAAATAATAAAAAGTCAAAGCCAATGTACAATTGACTTTGACTTAAATTTTTAAGAAGCCGCTTTTTTCTTTATTTAGTTAAAGCTGCTCTTTTGAGAAAGCATGCACTTATTTATTATCTTTGTTGTCGTCGTCTTTAACTTCAGTGAAATCTGCATCTTCAACATCACTGTTGTTAGAAGCATCTCCACCTTGTTGTTGTTCTTGAGCTTGTTGTGCTTGTTGGTAAACTTTCATTGATAAATCTTGAACGACTTTTTCAAGTTCTTCTTTTTTAGCTTTGATATCTTCTAAATCGTCGCCTTCAAGTGCTTTTTTCAATTCTTCTTTTTTGTCTTCAGCTTGTTTTTTATCGTCTTCGCCGATATTGTCAGCTAAGTCTTTTAATGTTTTTTCAACTTGGAATACTAAGCTGTCAGCTTCGTTACGTAAGTCACTTTCTTCACGACGTTTTTTATCTGCTTCTGCGTTTTGTTCAGCATCTTTAACCATTTGATCGATTTCATCATCTGAAAGTGCAGAGCTTGATTCGATTGTGATATTTTGCTCTTTGTTTGTACCTAAGTCTTTAGCAGTAACGTTTACAATACCGTTTTTATCGATATCAAATGTTACTTCGATTTGTGGTACACCACGTGGAGCTGGTGGAATATCAGTTAATGAGAAGCGTCCTAATGTTTTGTTATCTGAAGCCATTGGACGTTCACCTTGTAATACGTGAATGTCTACTGCTGGTTGGTTATCTGCAGCTGTTGAATAAACTTGTGATTTTGATGTTGGGATAGTAGTGTTACGTTCGATTAATGTGTTCATACGACCACCCATAATTTCGATACCTAATGATAATGGTGTAACGTCTAATAATACAACATCTTTAACATCACCAGAGATAACGCCACCTTGGATAGCTGCACCCATAGCTACAACTTCATCAGGGTTAACACTTTTGTTTGGTTCTTTGCCGATTTCTTTTTTAACTGCTTCTTGAACAGCTGGAATACGAGTAGAACCACCAACAAGGATTACTTCATCGATATCTTTGCTTGTTAAGCCAGCATCTTTTAGTGCTTGACGAGTAGGTTCCATTGTACGACGAACTAAATCATCTGAAAGTTCTTCGAATTTAGAACGAGTTAGAGTTAATTCTAAGTGTAATGGACCACTTTCTCCTGCAGAGATGAATGGTAATGAAATTTGAGTTTGTGATACACCAGATAAGTCTTTTTTAGCTTTTTCAGCTGCATCTTTCAAACGTTGTAATGCCATTTTATCTTGTGATAAATCAATGCCATTTTCTTTTTTGAATTCTGAAACTAGGTAGTCAATGATTACTTGGTCAAAGTCGTCACCACCAAGTTTGTTGTCACCTGCTGTTGATAATACTTCGAACACGCCATCGCCTAATTCAAGGATTGAAACGTCGAAAGTACCGCCACCAAGGTCGAATACTAACACTTTTTCGTCTTGATCAGTTTTATCTAAACCGTAAGCTAAAGCAGCTGCAGTTGGTTCGTTGATAATACGTTCAACTTCTAAACCAGCAATTTTACCAGCATCTTTAGTAGCTTGACGTTCAGCGTCATTGAAGTAAGCTGGAACAGTAATAACTGCTTTATCTACTTTATCTCCTAGATAGCTTTCTGCAGTACTTTTTAAGTTTTGAAGAATCATTGCAGAAATTTCTTGTGGAGTGTATGATTTTCCATCAACGTCTACTTTGTGGTCTGTACCCATTTCACGTTTGATTGATTGAATAGTATTAGGGTTTGTGATCGCTTGTCGTTTAGCAACTTCACCTACTTGAGTTTCACCATTTTTGAAAGCTACAACAGATGGTGTTGTACGTGCACCTTCTGGATTTTGGATTACTTTTGGTTCGTCGCCTTCTAAAACAGACACGCATGAATTTGTTGTACCTAAGTCAATTCCGATAATTTTACCCATAACTAATAATTCCTCCTAATAACATTTGTTGTATATTTCATCAGTTATATTTATTGATTTACTTTAACCATTGAAGGGCGTAATACACGCTCCTTCAATTTATAACCAGTTTGAAGCTCTTGTGTAACTTCGCCTGATTCATATGAATCATCACTATCTTGCATAACAGCTTGATGGAAGTTTGGATCAAATTGTTGTCCTAAAGCTTCTATTTTCTCAAGACCGTTTTCTTCTAATGCGCGTAATAAGCTTTCATAAACCATTTGTACCCCTTTTTGCAGAGATTTAAATGATTCGTCTTCACCTTCTATTTGTAACGCACGTTCAATGTTATCAATAGTCGGCAAGATATCCGTTAAAACACTTTGAGCTTGATATGTTTTTAATGTTTGATTTTCTTTTTGAATACGTCTCTTATAGTTTTCAAACTCTGCATACAGACGTAAATATTTTTCTTCTTGTTCTTTTAACTCATCTTTTAGTTGTTGGATTTCATTCTCTTCTTGATTCTCTTCAGAACCATTTTGAACGTTTTCGGTATTCTCAGTTGATTGAGTATCTTCTTCAGTATTTGAATTTACAGTTGCATTTTCGTTCTCAGCAACTTCTTCATTGTTAACTGATTGATCTTTTTCTGCCATTTTCTGTCCTCCAATACATTTCAAAACTATATTTTATATAGTAATTGAATTACATTTTGATAACGCATAGCGGTCGGTCCAATAACAGCTATGTGTCCTTTAAGATGTTCATCAATATGATAATCACTCATCACAATTGAGATGTCCTCTAGGTCATTATCAATTTCTTTTCCTATTTTAACATCGATTCCAGAATGATTATCTTTTTCGAACAGTTTCAATATCTTATTGGACTCTAAATATTGAAGAATTTGTTGTATTGAATTCACATTCTGCTCATTCAATGTATCAATTAAATTTGATTTACCACCAAGGTAGATGTCTTTCTTGCTATCATTAACTCTTTGATAAAGTAAATCTGTTAATTGATGAATTGTTGTGATGTCGCTCGAATGTTCCATTGCTTCATCAACAAAACTTTTATTGTTATAAAGTTCTTTGATGTAATTCGCTATTTGAATTAAACGCGCTTTAGAAATCTTTTCGTCTACTGCTAATTGAATATGTTCAACATTTCCTGTTTCGAACACAATTACCATAATAACCAAATTAGCGGTTGCGTTAAACAAATGAACATCGCTGATTAAATCTTTTGATTGATTTGGTTTCATTACCAACGTAGTATACTGTGTAAATAATGACAATTCATTCGCATACACACTTAGTGCAGCAGATAAATTAAAGTTATATTCCATTAACAGTTTATTTAAACGTTGGTTATTCGTTTCTTTTAGAGGAGAAGTATTTTCCAACAGTTGGTCTACATAATATCTAAAACCCTTTAATGAAGGTGACCTTCCTGATGATGCATGAGATTTTTCTACTAAACCAAATGATTCTAATTGTTTCATTTCATTTCTTATAGTAGCTGGACTCACATCAACATTATGTCTCTCAATAATTGTTTTAGAACCGACAGGTAGACCATAATCCACATAATCTTCAACAATGGCATTTAAAATGCTCAATTGTCTATCTGTAATCATGTTTCCACCTCATTAGCACTCTCTTCTTCCAAGTGCTAATTATAATTTATCAAATTGGTCAAAGTAAGTCAATGTTAAAGCCTTGACCTCTTAAAATTAATCTAATAAGAATGCTTCAAAGACTTCATTACCAATAACTTTACCTCGATCAGTCAATTTAACAGCGTTATTGTCATTAATAATTAAGCCCTTTTTACTTAGGTCAGTAAGTGCCTCAGCATAGATTTGATCAATGTTTTCATTGAATTTATGATTGAACACAGATTTATTTACCCCTTGATTCATTCTTAAACCTAAAAACATCTGTTCTTCCATTTGTTCGCGATGAGTGGGTGTTGTTTGATGTAAAATAGGACGTTCGCCGTTTCTAATCTTCTTAATATAGTGATTAACAGGATTGACATTTGAGTACCTTATTCCATGAACGTATCCACTGGCACCTGCTCCGAAGCCATAATAACCTTCGTTCATCCAATACACTTTGTTGTGTTCAGATTCATGACCAGGTTGACCAAAATTTGAAATTTCATATTGATGCATTGAAGATTGATTAATTTTATCAAGTAATAGCTCATACATTTCTTCCCCTACATCTTCGTTTGGAAGTTTTAACTTTCCTTTTCTATATAAATTATAAAATTGAGTTTTAGGTTCAAGAATTAGACCGTAACTTGAGATATGATTAATATCCATTGATAACGCAATATCTAAACTGTCTTCAAATTGTTTAAGTGTTTGACCAGGAAGATGATACATCAAATCAAGACTGATAGAGTTAATCTGGTATTGATTAGCGAGCTCGACAGCATTGTATATATCTGCCGTATTATGTGTACGCCCAAGTACTTTTAATAAATCTTGGTCAAACGTTTGAACACCCATTGAAATGCGATTGACGCCGTAGTCTTTTAAAAGTTTAATCTTCGATGGTGTAAGTTCATCTGGATTTGCTTCAAAAGTATATTCTCCTGAAATAGTAAAGTGCTCATTGATAGCTTTTAACAAACGCTCTAATTGTGACTCATTTAACGCTGTAGGTGTGCCTCCTCCTACAAACATTGTTTTTAATGTGCGATTGTCAGCTGTTTTAAATTCTTCAATTAAGCAATCTAAATACTCATCAACTGGTTGATTTTGTATAAAGTATTTATTGAAATCACAGTAAGTACAAATTCTGACACAAAATGGAATATGAATATATGCACTTTTAACTTTCATATTTTCGCCTCGCTTTTAGGACAAAATTCAAAATAAAAAGCTGGGACATTAGAGTCCCAACCTTATTATTAATCTTCATCCATTTTTAATACTGCTAAGAAAGCGTCTTGAGGTATTTCAACATTACCTACTGCTTTCATTTTTGCTTTACCTGCTTTTTGCTTTTCTAATAATTTACGTTTACGGCTGATATCCCCACCATAACATTTCGCAAGTACATTTTTACCCATTGATTTAATATTTGTACGGGCAATGATTTTATGGCCAACTGCAGCTTGTACGGGTACTTCGAATTGTTGTCTAGGGATTAACGTTTTTAATCTTTCAACAAGCGCTTTACCGCGTTCATATGCAAATTCTTTATGAACAATAAAACTTAAAGCATCTACTTTTTCGCCGTTTAATAAGATATCCATTTTAACTAAATCACTTTCTTTATAGCCGATAAGTTCATAATCAAATGAAGCATAGCCTTTTGTATTTGATTTAAGTTGGTCGAAGAAATCAAATACTACTTCTGAAAGTGGAATTTCATAAATAATATTGACACGAATATCATCTAAATAGTCCATATTGATAAATTGTCCACGCTTACGTTGGCATAATTCCATAACGGCACCTACATAATCATTCGGTACCATCATTGTTGCTCTAACGTAAGGCTCATAAATTTCATCAATTTGATCTCTCTCAGGCATTTGTGCTGGATTATCAACGATTTTTTTCTCACCATTTTTTAGAATACATTCATAAATTACAGATGGAGCTGTCGCAATTAATTCGATTCCAAATTCTCGTTCGATACGTTCCTGAATAATTTCCATATGCAGCATGCCTAAGAATCCTGTACGGAAACCAAAGCCTAAAGCTTGAGAAGTCTCAGGTTCGAATTCTAGTGATGAATCATTCAGCTGTAATTTTTCTAAGGCTTCTCTTAAATCATTGTATTTTTTATTATCAATTGGGAATAAACCACAGAACACCATTGGATTCATTTTTTTATAACCTTTTAATGGTTGTGCTGCTGGGCGTTCTGCATGTGTGATAGTATCCCCTACACGTGAATCATCCACATTTTTGATGCTTGCGATGATGTAGCCAACATCTCCAACAGTTAGTTCTTCGACTGGAAGTTGTTTAGGTGTGTTAATACCAACTTCGGTTACCTCGAATTCTTTACCAGTCGCCATCATTTTGATTTTGTCCCCTGCTTTAACTACGCCATCCATAATTCGAATTGAAGAAATAACACCTCTATAAGCATCATATTCAGAGTCGAAAATTAATGCTTTTAATGGTTCAGAAGGATCGCCTTCTGGTGGTGGTACGACTTCAACGATTTTTTCTAATATTTCTTCAATACCAATATTAGATTTAGCACTTGCTAAAACAACATCATCTTGATCTAAACCAATAACATCTTCAATTTCTTGTTTAACACGTTCAGGATCTGCAGCTGGTAAATCAATCTTATTCACTACAGGAAGTAATTCTAAGTCATTATCAAGTGCAAGGTATACGTTTGCCAGTGTTTGTGCTTCGATACCTTGTGCAGCATCTACAACTAAAATAGCCCCTTCACATGCTGCTAAAGAACGAGAAACTTCATAAGTAAAATCGACATGCCCTGGTGTATCAATTAAGTGGAAAATATAATTCTTACCATCTTTAGCTTCGTATTTTAATCTAACCGCATTCAACTTAATAGTGATACCGCGTTCTCTTTCTAAATCCATTGAATCTAATAATTGTGACTGCATTTCTCGTGTTTCAACACTTTTAGTGTTTTCTAAAATTCTATCAGCCAACGTTGACTTTCCATGGTCAATATGGGCAATGATAGAAAAGTTTCTAATATTTTCTTGTCGGTTTAACCGTTCTTCATTATTCATTCTATCTACTCACTTTCATAATATTCAAATAGAGCATTATGTATGATATTCTTTGATATAATAACGTGTTTGCCCCATAATTGCAACTAATGGCAATTTCATGTACATTTTACTGACAGACTCTATTTTACTGTAAATCATCGCTTGTTAAAAGCCTCATTGAAAATAAATGATTGCAGTTTAATAGTACATTTGATAAAATGTTTCTTGTTGTAATCAAATATTTATTTGATGATCATAGATCACTTTTAGGAGGTGACATTCAATGCCAAATATTAAATCTGCTATTAAACGTGTTAAAACAACTAACAAAGCTGAAGCACAAAACATTTCTCAAAAAAATGCTATGCGTACTGCAGTTAAACGTGCGAAAACAGCTATCGCTGAAAACGCTGAAAACAAAAATGAATTAGTACGTATCGCTGTGAAAAAAGTCGACAAAGCTTCTCAAGCTAACTTAATTCACTCAAATAAAGCTGACCGCATTAAATCAAAATTAATGGTTGCAGCTAAATAATGAAAAAGTTCAAGCATCTGCTTGAACTTTTTTTATATGGATAAAATAAAGAGTTCTAATATAAGCTGTTTGTCCATATACGAAGATTTTAATTTATAATCAGTTTCAGCACATGCATTCATAATATTCATCAAGTGCTTCAAATCATACTGTCTAGATGCTCTCAATGCTAATTTCACTCTAAATGGATGGACACTGACAGTTTTAGCGATTTGAGCTTGTGAATAACCTTTTTTAGCTAGAATTTTGCATTGATAATATAACCTGAAATTACTAGCAATCAAAGCCAACAACTTAATTGGTTCTTCTTTTAGAGTAGTTAAATCATTCACTAAATGCACTGCTTCAGTTTTTTTTCCTTGTTGAATATAATCTGTTAATAAGAAAACGTTCTGCTCTAGGCTTCTATTTACAATTGTCTCAACATCTTGTTTAGTTATAGTTGGACGATCTCCTAAATATAAGATAATTTTTTCTAACTCTTGTTTAACTAAGTTAAAATTTATACCTGTTAAATCAATAAATAAGTTCAAAGCATCTTGTTTAATATCCTTATATTGTTCATTTAAGGTATGCTTAATCCAATTTTTAAGCTCATCTTCAGACATTTGCTCGATTTTAACCAGTTTTGTATATTTTTTTAAGCTTTTAACAAGCTTTTTACGCTCGTCTAGCTTAGGATTATAAACTTCAAATATAACCAATGAAGGACCATCATATTTTTCAATAAATTCCTGCAGTTGCTCTATATTATGATTTAAATCTTTATTACCTCTATCACCTGTAAAGATATAAGCGTTTTTCACAATAACAGCCTTCAAGTCAGAGAAGAACGGTAAAGTTAAAGCTTCTTCAATACATACACTGATTTCAGTTTCATTTAAATTAAAACTTGCATAATTGAATTCATCTTTTTCACCTTGCAAATACTGTTGTGTAAGTTCTTGCGTTTTCTTTTCTATAAGCTCTGGAACTTCACCATAAATAGTAATAATATTATTTTCCACAACTTGCACCTCTCAAAATTAGCATACTTAAGTATTATATCATTTGTCCGATAGTCAGACCATTTATAATTATTTTTCAGTTTCCACCTCAATTTCCTTATTTAATTTGAAAGTCACTTCCCCATTGTTTTGCGTATTGTATAACTTAGTACCTACTTTTTTTAATCTATCTACTACAGATTTATTAGGTAATTTATATACGTTGTTTTGCCCGCTCGATATAATACTATAAGTAGGATGAATAGTATTTAAATATACTTCACTATTACTTGTTTTACTGCCATGATGTCCTACTTTCAATATATCTATTTTCGGAAGTTTATAATTCGATAGCAACTTCTGTTCATTTTTTATTGTCGCGTCTCCAGTTGTTAATATGTTATATGTCTTAGTTTGTATCAAAGCTATTATTGAATGATCGTTTAAATCCTTACTTTGAGTGATTGCCGTATTATAAAATTTTATTTTATTATCTCCTAGTTTAATCGAAGAAATACTATTAACATCTAATAGAGTGGTTTTATATTTATGACACAAGTCTTTTAATTGCATTAATGTGTGAGTGGGATAACTTTTAAAATTAATGATTAAGCGTTTAATGTGAACATGGCTAATTATATAATCTAATTCACCGATATGATCAGCATGTGGATGTGTAATAATGACATAATCTAACGAAGAAATACCCCTTTTACGGAGGGTTGGAAGCACATGAAACTTGCTGATAGAATGAGAAGCATTTGCATTCTTGGTACTAAAATCAAAGAGCTCATTTTCGTTTTGTGCCTTACCTCCTGTGTCTATTAATATGCGTTGTCTAGCTCCTGTTTCAAATAAAAAAGAATCTCCTTGTCCAACATTAAGTGCTGTAAATCTTAAATGTGGTAATGATGCTGAATAAGTAATAATGATACTTCCAAGTATAAAAATAACAGTAGATTTTTTTATTTTGCCATTTGTAGTTAACGTAAGCATCAATACGAGCCAAATAAGGGTACCAGCTAAAAGTAAGCTGTTCATTTCCCCTATAAACCATCTATAGCATGTTAAATGCTTGAAAATCGGAATTAAGAGCGTGTCATGTAACCAATAACTAAACGAGATTATTTGATTTAATAACAGATTTGAACCAAAAAATTGATAATAGAAAAAAGTTAAGATAGCAATGGGAAATAGAATGAATGAATAAAATGGTATAAAGATGAAGTTAGCAACAAAACCAATCCACTGAATCTGATTAAAATGAAACGCACTCACTAAAAATGATCCGATTTGTGCTATGAATGTCATTGCATACATAGATTGTATAGTTGTTGATGTTTTTAAAATTGGAGCGCATAACATAATGAAAAAAGTGATTAAGAATGAGAATTGAAATCCAATATCAAAAACGATATCAGGATTGGTAACACATAAAAAAAGGAAGACTGTTGCTAGTATGTCTAATAATGATTGATAGAATCTTTTTGGAATAATCATGACTAAGGACATACAAAGTATTGCTCTTAAAGCGCTCGGTGCAAAATTAGTATAATAAGCAAATAAAAACAATACGAAGATAATAAAAGTCTTTGTAATAAAAAGAGGAATAGAGAAACGATTAAATACAAAGTAAAATATAGATGCTATTACAACGACATGTGAACTACTTACGGCCAATAGATGATAAATGCCGATTTCTTTATCAAGTTCAATTGCACCTTTATCAATATAACTGACATCCCCTGTAATCATTGCATAAGTATTTTGCCAGTATGGAGAATATGATTTTAAGCGAGTTAATGAAAAAGCCTTGTGTTTTTCAATTATTGAATGAACGGAATTTGACTCGATAGCAGTGCACGATTTCGTATTAAATTTATTTACCATAAGTGAAATCGTGTCGTTAAAATCCGAATCAACTTTTAGCTGCCCTTCTACAATACAATTTAAGTTTGAGGGTAACTTTTTCAATTCAATTAAATGACTTTTTTGCTTTGGAAAATAGAAAAGTTTGACTGAATGATTTTGTAATTTTGCTATCCCTTCTACATATTTTTCGTTTTTAACCTTTAATTGAGTAATTTCAATGCGATTATTCAAATGACTATGAATCTTAAACCACTTTAAATCTTGAATATTAGACTTTATATGGCTAGAGAAAATTTCATAACTTATTATAGGTTGACATAATATCAATATGGTTAATAATATTGGTAGCTTTCTTTTGTATAACATTAAAAATAATAAGCCGGCAAGAATGTATGCAAGCGGCTTATTATATATC
This sequence comes from Staphylococcus simulans, assembly GCF_025561465.1. Classification (NCBI taxonomy): domain Bacteria; kingdom Bacillati; phylum Bacillota; class Bacilli; order Caryophanales; family Staphylococcaceae; genus Staphylococcus; species Staphylococcus simulans. The sequence continues at coordinate 1,343,739 of NZ_CP095100.1, read as the reverse complement.
AATAAGATGCCTTCTAAAAATGCAAGTGCGATATATATCAAATATGAATCACTTCTTCGTTAAGAATTCTGCAACTTGATCGGCATCAAATGGTATTTTTTTATATTCAATCCCTGATTGTTTCAGTAATTTTAAAGCATAATCATGGTTATGGTAATCTTTAGCATAGTAGATTTTCTTAATACCTGCTTGAATAATAGATTTCGTACAGTTCAAACATGGGAAATGTGTGACATATATCGTTGCTCCTTCAGTTGAAACACCCTGTTTTGCACACTGAAGAATCGCGTTCATTTCTGCATGTATTGTTCTTATACAATGTCCATCTTCCATTAAACAACCTTCGTCAATACAATGTACTTCACCTGCAACTGAACCATTATAGCCACCAGCTATGATTCTATTATCTTTCACTATAGTAGCCCCTACAGATAATCTTGTACATGTTGAGCGAAGAGATAACAAATGGCTTTGAGCCATAAAGTATTCTTCCCATTTAATTCTTTCCACACTTTGAACCTCCTTTGTCTTATAACAATACTATTTTATTACAAATCTGCACAGTAATAAATCAATATTGTTAAACTGTAAAATATTCTTTTAACTTCTCGAACGATTTTTCTCCGATACCTTTAACATTTTTCAATTGATCCACACTATTAAAAGGTCCTTTTGTTTCTCTAAATTCAATGATCGCCTTTGCTTTAGAAGGCCCTAAGCCGTTCACAGTAGTTAATTCATTTTCTTTGGCACTGTTAAGGTTAACTTTCGTTTGTGGTGATTTATTAGTGCTTTGTGTACTAGAGGTGCTTATGCTACTATTTGTTGTTAGATTTTGACCTTTTTCTGGTATGAAAATCATTTTTTGGTCAGTTAATTTCTCCGAAAGATTGATAGTTGTTAAATCAGCCTTGCTCGTTAGCTTTGCTTTATTTAACACATCTTTTATACGTTGATTATCTTTCATTTCATAAATATCAGGGTGTTCAACAGCTCCTTTAACATCTACCACTACTACTTTAGTTTTTCTATTTGCTTCAGTTTCTGTGTCGGCCTCTTTGTTTGATTCTCTCTTATTTGAAAAATTTTGTTTGTCATTATCTAAATGAGAGTTGCTCACATTTTGAGCAGTTGATTCTATTTCTTGGTTACTACTATCAGAGTGTAGTTTCATTAAAATAAAAGCAAGCACAATAACTGCAATAACCAATAACCATGAGAAATGCTTATATTGGTTATAGTAGTGTTTTAACTGTTCTAACATAAAAAATTCACTCCTTTATCTTTTAAACGTTTAAAGGAGTGATTTTTCTTCTTTTATTTTTTAACTATGAAGAATAAGCGATCGCTTTGTTCATCATGATTTTTAATATCAAAGTCATAAAATGTATGAATGTGGCTAAAACCAACTTCATTAAGCATTTCAATATATGCTTGTTCGCTGAATGTTTTTTGAAAATGCTCTTCATCAAAACGTCGATAACTTCCATCGTCTTGTTGTTCAAAGAAAGTCATATAATGCCATACACTGTCAGGTAAATCACCTTGAATTGCTTCCCATGCTAAAAAGATATGTTCAGTTTCATCAATATATGTTTGATTTGCAAATAGCGTATTCATTTTAAACTTTGAGTGGACATCAAAGATAAATGTTCCATCAGTATTTAAATGGCGATATACATGCTTAAATGTTTCAATAACATCATGTTGATCAGTAATATAATTTAATGAATCACACAATATAGTAATGACATCAAAATTTTGACCTAATTCAAAATCTGTCATGTCACCCTCAATCCATCTAACTGAATCAGACTTTTGGGAAGCAACTGCGAGCATATCACTACTTAAATCCATTCCTGTTACACTTTTAAAATCAGTTAATAACGTCGTCAAACTACCAGTACCACAGCCAATATCCAATATACTAGTTCGCTTAGAAGTTGCTTGTCGTATAATTTCTAGCCATTGATTGTATGGTTGATCTTGTGTAAGCTCATCATAATATTGGCTAAAGCCTTCATACTGGCTCATTTAATAAGCTTCCTCATATGTTTTCATCGGTGCATCTCTATAAAGTTTTTCAATGTTATAATAGCCGCGTTCATCTTTATGGAAGATGTGTACGATAACACCAGATAAATCTAATAAAATCCATCTTGCTTCGTTTAAACCTTCAAACACTGAAACATTAATACCTTCTTTATCTGCAGCTTCTTTTACCGCTCTACCGATTGCTTGTACTTGACGTTCATTATTACCATGACAAATAACAAAGTAGTCTGCCATATCATGAATACCTTCTAAATTAAGTGAAATAACTTCTTCTGCTTTTTTACTTTCAACTGCTTTAATCGCTATATCTAAAATTTGTTCTACTTGCATTTAATCATCCTTTATTCTTTCATCACTGAAATTATAGTAGTTTAAACAATCAATCGTCGCTTTGTACACACTGATATCTTTACCAATTAAAAATAGCACTGTTCTTTTAGAGATTTCATAAATTGTTTGATCTAAGTTGCCTGGTTGTTCTGCCATTCCTCTAATTTCTTCAACGCCTGGTATTTCTCTTTTTGGTTCAATATAGTCCGCAATAAAAACCAATTTTTCTGTTTTTGTCATTTGTGCACGACCAGTCGTATGATAGTGAATAGCAGCTAATACTTCTTCATCAGTAATACCATACTTCTCTTTCATAATAACCGCACAGACTGGGCCATGTAAAATTTCTGAACCATAACTTAATAAATCTGGGTCTAAATTATGCTGACCTACAATTTGATACATATATCCTAAATCATCATATTTTGAAAAGTCATGTAAAACACCAGCAAGTTCAGCTTTTTCCACGTCCCCTTTATGGATTTCAGCTAAATGTTTTGCTGTCTCAGCTACTCTTAATGAATGTTTATATCTTTTCTTTGGCAGTTTTTCTTCAACTAGTTTGATAGCTTCTTCAATTTTCATATAATCGCTCCCTTCTGATATATGATTCAACCTGTTTAGGAACTAGAATTTGTATTGATTCACCTGATTGTACACGGTGACGAATCAATGATGAACTGATATCAATTCTAGGTATCCTTACAGCTATCATGTCTTCTGATACTTCCTGTACTTCTTTTCCTCGATTGACAACAACAAATGTAACAATTTGTTTAAGTTCATCAATACGATACCAACGTTCTAATTGTTCGTATTGGTCTGTGCCGATAATAAAGAAAAGTCTTGAATCAGGATGTTCAGATTTAATTGCATTTAGTGTGTCGTAAGTATAACTTTGACCTTGTCGTTCTATTTCATCCAAGCATACCTCACCAAATCCTAATTCTTCTGTAGCGATCTCTAACATCTTTAGACGATGTGTTGTGTTTAATTCAGAATTATGGCTTTTAAGTGGTGACATGTAACTGGGTAAAAATAAAAAACGATCTGGTTTTAATTGATGATACACTTCACTTGCTACAGCTAAATGTGCTGTATGAATTGGATTGAATTGGCCCCCGTATAATACTATTGATTGCGTCATTAATTAAGGTAATTCAATTTGCTTATTTTCTTTTGATTCTTTGTATAGAACAATCATAGACCCAATTACTTGTACCAATTCACTATTTGTTGCTTCACTTACAGCTCGTGCAAGTTCACTTTTATCATCCATATTATTTTGTAAGATATGAATTTTTATTAACTCTCTATTTTCTAAAATTTCATCTAGTTGCTCAATCATATTTTCATTTAAACCAGCTTTTCCAATTTGAAAAGTAGGGTTCACATGATGCGCTTTACTTCTTAAAAATCTCTTTTGTTTTCCTGTAAGCATTTAATTTCTCCTTTTTAATTGTTCGATTACTGCCGTTTTCATCGCCTCAGTATCAGCTGTTTGACCTGTCCAAATTTTAAAACTTTCAGCACCCTGATTAACAAACATATCCAAGCCATTATATATAGGATTACCTTTTTCTTCAGCGAGTGCTAATATCGGCGTTTTGGATGGAATATAGACGATATCACTAACAAGTGTGTGAGGTGCTAGGTTGTCTAATGATATCACTACATCTTTATTTTTATTCATTCCAGCAGGTGTAGTATTTATGACAATATCAAAACGATCCAACATTTTTTCAGCATCACTTAGCGTTAATTGTTCTACAGATAAATCCCAAGTATCGAATCTGCTCATTGTACGATTCGCAACAGCTAAAGGTGTTGTAACAATCTCATTCAATGCGGCTGCTAAACCTTTACTAGCGCCACCTGCTCCTATTAGCAATATTTTTGCATTTTCTAGTTTTGGATATACTTCTTGCAACCCTTTAACATAACCAATGCCATCAGTGTTATAACCTAACCAACGACCATTTTCAATCTTCACTGTATTAATAGCGCCAATTGTTTCGGCATGTGAATCTATTTCATCAAGGTAAGGTATAATGTTTTCCTTATGCGGAATAGTAATATTAAAACCATCCAATTGTTTTTCATTTATAATTTCTTTGATTAAATGAAAATGTTTTGGTGGAATGTTTAATGCTTCATACGTGTCATTTCGCTTTAACGCTTTAAAATTTGCGTCGTGCATAATTGGAGATAACGAGTGGTCTATAGGATGACCGATTACTGCAAATTTCATAACTATCACCTGCTACATGATTGAATTTCTCAATACAACATCAACTGATTTCGGAACTCTGACAATAACTTTTGCTCCAGGTCCAATTGTTATAAAACCTAACCCTGCAATCATTACGTCTCTCTTCTCTTTACCCGTTTCCAAGCGTACTGCTTTCATTTCGTCTAAATTAAAATCATCTTTATTACTTGGTGGTGCTAATAATTTACCGAGCTGAGTACGCCATAACTCATTGGCTTTTTCAGTTTTAGTCCGATGAATCGGCAAATTATTAGAAAAATAACAAACCAGTGGGCGTTTACCTCCAGAAACGTAATCGATTCTTGCTAATCCTCCAAAGAAGAGTGTTTGTTCTTCGTTTAATTGATAAACACGTTGTTTTACTTCTTTATTAGGCATAATTTGTTTAAGTTCTTTTTCAGAAACATAATGTGTCATTTGATAATCTTGTATGACACCAGGTGTATCGTACATAAATGAATGATCGTCTAATGGAATATCTATTAAATCTAAAGTTGTTCCTGGGAATCGTGAAGTTGTTACTACATTCTTTTCACCAACACTTTGTTCAATCAGTTTATTGATTAATGTAGATTTTCCAACGTTGGTTGTGCCTACGATATAAACATCTTCTTGTTTTCGGTGTTGTTGGATAGCTTCTAATAAATCTTGAATGCCGTATCCTTTTTCTGCAGAAATTAAAACAACATCTTCCGCTTCCAGCCCATATTTTCGCGCGGATTTTTTCAACCAATCTTTAACACGGCGTTTATTAATTTGTTTAGGTAATAAATCAATTTTATTCGCTGCAAGAATCACTTTTTTATTCCCTACAATACGCTTTAAAGCATTTATGAAGGAACCTTCAAAATCAAAGATATCTACAACATTGACTACAAGTCCTTTTTTATCTGCAAGATGATTTAATAAGTCCAAGAAATCTTGGCTATCCATACCCACATCTTGAATCTCATTATAATTTTTTAATCTGAAACAGCGTTGACATATCACATCTTCTTTATGCAGATTGTGCGCTGGCACATAACCTGGTTTCTTTGGATCATCGGCTTGTAAAGTCGCACCGCATCCAATACATTTCGTTTCTGTCAATCAATTTTCCTCCCATTTAATATAGCCTTTTCTTTTGTATCTGTGTAATAAACGTCTTTCAATAATTCGATTGAATTTCGTGATAAATCCATCAGTTTTTTTAACAGGAACAACCATAACAGTATACATGCCACGTCTATTACCGCCAAAGACATCTGTCATCATTTGATCGCCAATAACAACAGTCTCTTCAGGTTTTAATCCCATACGTTCTGATGCATGTTTAAAGGCTTTTCCCATCGGTTTTTTAGCTTCAAAGATATAGTTGACTTTGAGTGGTTGGCAGAAACTAGATACTCTGCCTTGATGGTTATTTGAAACCACTGTCACTTTGATACCTTTTTCATTCAACATATTAAACCAATGAATGACTGCCGGTGTCGGATCAGCTTCGTCCCAACCTACTAATGTATTGTCCAAATCCGTAATAACGCCTTTGATTCCGTTTTCTGCTAACTGATCAAAGTCTATTTCATGGATTGATTTAACATAAGCATTCGGCATAAAATTCCTACTTAAAATTCCCATTACATTAATCCACCTTATCTTTATAATGATTTTAACATTTGGAGTACAGTTTCACTTGATGTTTTCGCTGCTTCTCCAATGAATTCATCAAACGTAATATTTGCTTCGCCATTCGCTAAATCTGATACTGCTCTTGTAATAATAAACGGTGTGTTAAATTGATAACATGTTTGTGCAATTGCTGCAGATTCCATCTCTACAGCCATAGCTTTAGGGAAATGTTCTTTAATGTATTCACGTTGTTTAACTTCACCGATAAAACTGTCGCCGCTGACAATCATACCTAAGCGACCTGTTAAGTTTTGTTTCTCAATAACAGCTTGTGCTAATTCTGCTAAGTTATCATCCGCTTCATACTCAATCGGCATATTCGGAATTTGTCCCAATTCATAACCAAATGCCGTCGCATCCGCATCATGATACATCGCTTCTGTTCCAATTAAGACATCACCCACATTCAACGAGTGATCCAGCGCCCCTGCAGAACCTGTATTCAAAATTGCCTCTGGGGAGAATTGTTGAATAAGTAAAGCAGTGGAGATACTTGCGTTAACTTTACCGATACCGCTTAACGTCAAGACGACTGCTTTATCATTAATTTTACCTTTATAAAATTTTACATGAGCAATGGTAACTTCTTCTAAACCCTCAATATGTTCTTTTAATATCATTATTTCTTCTTCCATTGCGCCAATGATTCCTATCATTGCCATTTCCCCTTTCAAATGAACTATCAGTGATATTTTATCATAATTTGTCTAGTGCAACGACCAAAGACCATGTTCACCACGATCATCACATAAAAAAGGTTGGCGCTTTACTTTTGTCCATTTGAAGCAAGCTTCAAACAAAAGTATCACCAACCCTTTGTTATCTATTTATCATAAAGCGATATCAGCCTTTGTGATAAATGATTATTGTGATTGAATATTAGTAATTTTCACTTTCATTTCTGCACCGTTTGGAAGTGGTACACGAACTTCGTCTTCTAGGTGTTTACCGATTAAACTTTTTGCAATCGGTGATTCGTTTGAAATTTTGCCATTGAATGCATCTGCTTCTGCAGACCCAACAATTTGATACACTTCTTCATCGCCATCCGGCAGTTCAACAAATGTCACAGTTTTCCCGATTTGTACCACATTGTTATCGCCTGTATCTTCAATAATCAATGCATTGCGAATCATGTGTTCAATACGTTGGATATCTTGTTCAATGAAGCCTTGTTCATCTTTCGCTGCATCATACTCAGAGTTCTCAGATAAGTCCCCGAAAGAACGTGCAACTTTGATTTTTTCTACGACTTCAGGTCGTTTGACAGTTTTTAATTCTTCAAGTTCTTGTTCTAGCTTTTCAAAACCTTCTTGGGTCATTGGATATTGTTTTTGGTTTTCCATATTTTCATCTTCCTTTACTCAAGTGTTACTGTTGATTTTGTATTAATGATTGGATTTTTGTCGTCATTATATCGATAGCAACTTTATTGCTGCCGCCTTCAGGGATAATAATATCCGCATAACGTTTAGTCGGTTCGATGAATTGATTATGCATCGGACGTACGACAGACATATATTGATCAATGACAGATTCCATAGAGCGACCTCGCTCTTTCGTATCACGCATCAAGCGTCTTAAGATACGTAAATCTGCATCGGTATCGACATAAATCTTAACATCCATTAAATCACGTAATGTTTTGTTTTCTAGTGCAAATATTCCTTCTACGATAATAACATCTTTCGGTTGAAATGCAATGGTTTCAGGGCTTCTCGTATGATTGACATAATCATACGTGGGTACCTCTACAGGTATACCATTGCGTAAATCGATTAGATTTTGAATCAATAAATCATTATCGAACGCAAACGGATGGTCATAATTCGTTTGTAAGCGTTCTTCAAATGTTAAATGTGATTGGTCTTTATAATAGTAGTCTTGTGCAATTAATGCAACACTATGACCTTCTAAATTATGCAGAATTTCGTTTGTGACTGATGTTTTACCTGATCCAGAACCGCCTGCAATGCCTATAATGGTAGTGGCTTTCATTATCCTATTTCCTTTCGCATCATGTTGTTTGGATAAATATCATGATCCACTTTAAATTGAACAATTTGAAGTGGGTGACGTGCAGCATCTAATGCATTGCCTTCTTCGTCATAAATCGCTTCGACGACTTGTGTAAAGTTATCGATTTCAGGACCGAAGAATTCAATTTCTTGTCCAGGTTTAAAGTGATTACGCTGCTGAATTGTCGCCATTTTTGTTTCTTTGTCATAGTCTAACACTAAACCGCAGAAATCATATGGTGTTTTCTTATTAGATTCATTACCGAACATTTGTTGTTGATAACCTGGTGTGCCTTCAAAGAATGAAGAAGCAGTGTCTCTGTTAGCACATTTATCTAATTCTATTAACCACTCTGGTTTAATTTTAAAGTTGTCAGGGTCTGCTGCATAAGCATCAATCACTTTACGATAGACAGAAACAACAGTCGCAATATAGTGAATTGATTTCATACGTCCTTCGATTTTAAGTGAATCAATACCGATATCCATCATGTTTGGAATAGATTCGATTAACTTCAAGTCTTTAGGACTCATCGCAAATGGAACGACTTCTTCTTCTTTATAAAACAAGTCTAAGTCGCCATCTTCATCGACTTCTAATAAGTCATAATCCCAACGACAGCTTTGGCAGCATCCGCCGCGGTTAGAGTCACGTGCTGTCATATGATTACTTAAAGTACAGCGGCCGGAATATGCGATACACATTGCGCCATGGATAAAAGCTTCGATTTCGATATCTACTTTTTCTTTCATCTCTTTCATTTCCATTGCGCCTGTTTCACGTGCAAGTACAACACGATCTAAACCTTCTTCTTTCCAATACTCTACTGCTTTATAGTTACTTAGTGATTGTTGTGTTGATAAATGAATTTCAAGTTTAGGTGCGACACGTTTACATGTTTCAATAATCAATGGGTCCGCAACAATAATTCCTGTTGCGCCTGTGGCTTCTAAATTTCTTAAATAATCTTCTAAACCATCCATATTTTCATCATGCGCGATGATATTTGTTGTGACATAAATTTTTGCACCGTATTGTGATGCGAATTCAACGCCTTCTTTGATTTCTTCCATTGTGAAGTTATCAGCATTAGAGCGGAGTCCATACTCTTGTCCGCCTAAAAAGACTGCGTCTGCCCCATAATGTACAGCAATTTTCAGTTTTTCCAAGTTACCTGCAGGTGCAAGCAACTCTGGCTTTTTCACTTGGCGTTTAGGTTGTGTTTTTACTTCTTTAACTTGAGTAACCAAGATTTTTCCTCCTTAATAAACGGTATGTTTGAATAAGAATCCTTCATCGAATGGTCGATGGTCTGGTTGAATGGCTTCAATCGGATCAACGAGCATGAATTTTTCATCTTCATAAGCTTCAGGGTCTTCATGATATAAATCAATGGCTTCTCTATATTGTTCTGTACATACGTTAATATATTCTTCTGTATGTAATACACCATCAATTTTCAAGCTGTCGATGCCCGCTTCAAGCAACGGCTCTAACTCTTCAATCAAACAGATATCATTCGGTGACATAATATGTGTGCCGTTATAATCTTCAAACACAGGATATTGATTTTCGCGTTCTTCATCGTATAACAATAAATCCTTGTCTGTTTCATTACGTTTTATCTTCATTTGTCTGTCTTGGAATGTATAATAATTGCCGAGCAGCATACGTTTTGATTGGAACATACATGTCATACCATGGACTTGTACTTCAATTTCAACATCCGCATGTGCTTTAATGTTCAAGATTTCTTCTAAATTCAATTCGCGCGCAAGTACAGCACGTTTCGCACCACGTTTACACCAGTAATTGCACTGGAAGTAGTTTGTGACTAATGCTTCAGCGTCCCAGTTCAAAGCAATCGGGTCTTGTTGTGCTTTAACATACATCACGACTGCCGGGTCACCGAAGATAATGCGATCTACTCTGATTTCGTGTAAGAAATCAATATAATCTTCTACAGCGTTTAAGTGATAGTTATGAAAAATACCGTTAACAGCCGCATATGCTTTTTTACCATGTGCATGAATGATATCGACCGCTTCTCTCATCGCAGTACGATCAAATTCACCTGCTAAGCGTAAACCGAACTTTTGTTCGCCTATTACAAAAGCATCAGCACCTTTTTCAATTAAAGTCTCAATATGTGCGACTGATTTAGGTGTCACGAGTAATTCTGTCATTTCGAGTCTCCTTTTACGGCTATTGCTAAACCGTCTTCTATATCTAAAAAGTTTGTTTGATATGCTTCGTTATCATTTAACCATGCGTTGAACTTTTGAATCTTCTTCACCATTTGTTTAATATTCCTGCTGCGAACCACATCAATATCAGCAACAAAATCATGATATAAAATGTTATCAATGACGACTAAACCGCCTTCTCTAAGCATGGGGGTATACAGTTCAAAGAATTTCTTTGTTTGTGCTTTTGCCGCATCGATAAATATCATATCGAACAGTGTATCAGAGACTTGGTCAAATGTTTCTCTCGCATCTCCATAAATCATATGAATTTGCGTTTGATATCCAAAGTCTTCAATGTTTTGTTCAGCTTGTTGATACATGTTTTTATCACGTTCAATCGTCCATATATGCACAGAAGGATCAACAGACGCAAAATGCATAGCGCTATAGCCAATAGCAGTACCGATTTCTAAAATACGCTTAGGCTGATGGATGCGTATCAACTGTTTGATCATATCTAATGATAAAGGATGAATAATCGGTACCTCATGTTCTATCGCATAAGGTCTTAATCTTTCTAATGGATGGGAATGCTTTTGTGATAACGCAACTAAATAACTTTCATTTTTGCTCATATTTCTCTTCCTTTATCCATACAATGTACAAAAGAATAAAAATAAATCAGTCGCAGTTTGACTGATTCTTATATCGCTGTTGCACATATCATTATTTAACTTTACATATTTTACCATAAAACCTATTGAATATTAAGTACTCAGAATGAATATCTGCAAAATACTTTGTTATGAGTCAAGTGAAAATTGGATTTCGAGGCACGAAAAAAGCGGAGGATAACCTCCGCTTCATAACTGCTCATTTATTCCATTTCAGTGTTAACGATTTCTTCAATCATGTCCCACTCTTCTTCAGTTTCAACTGGTAAGAATTTACCGCCGTCACCAGACTCATCTGGGACATTGATCATCGGAATTAATTCAATCATATCATCGTCGTCTGACGCTTCGCCTTCTTCAGCTAAAATGACATATTCTTTGTCAAATTCAGGATGATAAAATTCTAATACTTTACGATAAAGGACTTCATTGCCTTCTTCATCGAATAAAGTTAATAATTCCTCATCGTTATTGATTTGTAATTCCGCTTCTTGATTTTGATTTTTCTCTGACATAAATAACGCTCCTTTTACGGTAAATTAAAGTGAATCTAAATAGCCTTGCAAGATAAACACAGCTGCCATTTTATCGATGACCTTGCTGCGTTTTTTTCTAGAAACATCTGCTTCTAACAATGACCTTTCAGCTGCCATTGTACTTAGGCGCTCATCCCACATTACCACTTTAAGATCTGGTAATGCTTCAAGGAGTGCTTCTTTGTATTTTAACGAAGCTTCGCCTCTAAATCCAATAGAATTATTCATGTTCTTCGGTAATCCTATCACGACAGTATCTGCATCCTCTTGTTTGATGATAGCTGCCAAGCGGTCTATACCTAATTCATTTTCTTCTTCATTGATTCGGAGTGTATCTAAGCCTTGAGCAGTCCAACCCATTAAGTCGCTCACAGCAACGCCGACTGTTTTGCTGCCAACATCTAATCCGATAATTTTATGTGATAACATTGATTATTCTTTATCTGATACCTTCAAATAATTAGAAACAAGTTCTTCCATGATATCATCACGATCGATACGTCTGATTTGATTTCTTGCTTCGTTATGACGTGGGATATACGCAGGATCTCCTGAAAGTAAATATCCTACAATTTGGTTTACTGGATTATAACCACGTTCTTCAAGGGTACGATACACATTAGTCAGCACGGATTTAACATCATCTTTTGGTACTTCTTCAATATTGAAACGCATTGTTTTATCAAAATTGTTCATTTTACTACACACTCCTTCTACTATAGTAGGCTGATACATCCTCTATTCTACATGAGAGTGCAAGGAGATTATAGTGATTTAATGTAGTTTTTAATGAATTGTAATGCATCTGTTATCTTACTTGGCTCGCTGCCGCCGCCTTGTGCCATATCTGGACGACCGCCGCCTTTACCGCCGACAACAGGTGCCATTTCTTTAATAATGTCGCCTGCTTTGACTTTATTTGTCTCTGATTTCGGTACCGTCGCAACTAAAGCAACTTTACCACCGACATCACTTGCTAAAATAATGACCGCATCTTGTAATTTAGATTTGAAATCATCCATAGTTTGTCTTAAGGCTTTCGCATTGTCTGCTTCTACTTGTAACGCTAATACTTTCAACCCGTTAATGTCTTCAACTTGATCATCTAAGCTGCCCATTTTTAGTGCAGTGATTTCTTGGTTACGTTGTTCTAATTGTTTGTGTAATTGTTTTTCGCTGTCAATCACGTGCGTTACTTTTTCAGCCACTTGTGTATCGTCTTTAGCTTTCACTAAGTGTTTCACTTCATTGAATTTATCTTGGATACCTTCAAGGTATAAGAATGCTGCTTTACCTGTTAAGGCTTCAATACGTCTGACACCAGCACCTGTACCTGATTCGCTGACAATTTTAAATAAACCGATTTCTGATGTGTTTTGAACATGAATACCGCCGCATAATTCAATTGAGAATGGTTTCATATCTACAACACGGACAATATCGCCATATTTTTCACCGAATAATGCCATTGCACCTGAAGCTTTGGCTTCTTCAATCGGCATTTCTTTGATTGAAACATTGATGCCGTTCCAGATTTGTTGATTGACACGACGTTCAATTTGTTCTAATTCTTCTTTAGTCACAGGACCGAAATGTGAGAAGTCAAAACGTAAACGTTCGCCTTCAACGAGTGAACCTGCTTGATTGACATGGTCACCTAACACTTCTTTCAGCGCAGCATGTAATAAGTGGGTTGCACTATGGTTTTTCGTAATAGCACGGCGTTCTTCTTGGTTAACTGAAGCGTCGACTTGTGCGCCTTTTGTGACTTGACCGAATTGCACGATACCTTTATGCAAGTTTTGACCATTTGGTGCTTTCGTTACTTCAGTCACTTCAATTTCGAAGTTGTCATTGCCGACTGTACCTTGGTCAGCCACTTGACCACCTGAAACAGCGTAGAATGGTGTTTGTCTTAAAATAAAGTAAACTGTTTCACCCGCATCTGCTTGTTCTACCGCTTCGCCATTATAAATTAAGTCTGTTAACTCCGTTTGATAATCTGTATGTGTATAACCGACAAATTCACTATCTGTCGTAATATTTTTCAACACTTCACTTTGAATCTGCATTGATTGTGAATTTTGACGTGCTTGACGTGCACGATCTCTTTGTTGCTGCATTTCTGTTTCGAATGTCACCATATCGACACTTAAACCTTCGTTACCAGCGATTTCTTCAGTCAATTCAACTGGGAAACCATACGTATCATATAATTTGAACGCATCTTCACCTTTAATCATTTTATCGCCTTTTTTAGCTGTTTTGATAAATTGATTTAAAATTGCTAAGCCTTCTTCTAATGTTTCGTGGAAACGTTCTTCTTCAGATTTAATGACACGTTTAATGAAATCTGCTTTTTGTTTTACTTCTGGATAGTAAGGTTCCATAATGTCTGCCACTGTATCGACAAGTTCATACATAAATGGTTTGTTGATATCTAAAGATTGGCTGAAACGAACTGCACGACGTAATAAACGACGTAAGACGTAACCGCGGCCTTCATTTGCTGGTAAAGCGCCGTCACCGATTGCGAATGCGATGGTTCTGATATGATCCGCAATGACTTTGAATGCAACATCTTGCGTAGCATCTTGTTGATATTTCTTACCTGAAATTTGTTCAACTTCTTCAATGATTGGGATAAATAGGTCAGTTTCATAGTTAGTACGTACATTTTGCGCAATCGATGCCATACGTTCTAGACCCATGCCGGTATCAATGTTTTTATTTGGAAGTGGTGTATACGTATGATCTGGATTATGGTTGAATTCACTGAATACTAAGTTCCAAACTTCTAAGTAACGTTCGTTTTCGCCACCTGGATACATTTCTTCAGCCGGATCATCTTGACCATAGTCTGGACCACGGTCATAGAAGATTTCTGTGTTCGGACCTGATGGACCTTCACCGATATCCCAGAAGTTGCCTTCAATACGAATAATACGGCTTTCATCTAAACCGATGACATCGTGCCATAAATCGAAAGCTTCCATATCTTCAGGGTGAATGGTCACGTATAATTTTTCAGGTTCCATACCCATCCAACGATCACTAGTTAAGAATTCCCAAGCAAATTCAATCGCTTCACGTTTGAAATAATCACCAATAGAAAAGTTCCCTAACATTTCAAAGAAAGTATGGTGGCGTGCAGTAAAACCAACGTTTTCAATATCGTTTGTACGAATCGCTTTTTGCGCGTTCACGATACGTGGTTTTTTTGGAATTTCTCGTCCATCAAAGTATTTTTTTAATGTCGCAACACCTGAGTTGATCCATAATAATGAATCATCATCAATCGGTACTAAAGGTGCAGAAGGTTCGACCATATGTCCATTTTCTTTAAAGTAATCAATGAAATTTTGTCTGATTTCACTCGCTTTTAATCGCTTCATAAATAACTCACTCCTAATATACATATTTAAAACATTGCCGTATAGGTTCTTTCACAAAATAAAAATGCATTCATCCTCAAAGGGACGAATGCATCGCGGTACCACCCTAGTTATGCAGCAAATTATCCTGCATCACTCTTGTTCTTATACGGACTGACATAAAGTAGCGTTCAGCAAATGATGCGATACCTTACACCACCCGGTACCTCTCTTAGGCATAACGATTTGCTTACTCGGCTTTATGCGAATTAATTTTATTTTAGTCTGACAGACTTTAAAAGTCAACATATATCATACTTCACACAACACTTTATTCATGATTAAAAGTATAAGGTGTGACCTTACCCATACCAATCATCGGGTCAATTTCATAAATCGTTGCTTCTGTTAATTCTACGAGTTGTTGTGCAGGTGCTGAGGTTGTTTTGTCATTTGTTTGTTCATCTGCTTGTTCCTCATTTGTTTCACTCTCATGACCGAAGTAATCTCTGAGCAATTGTGCGAGTCTCGTCATACGAACTTGGCCATGGGTCTTCATACCGATGTCAAAGGCTTGGCTGTCACCAAGAAAAACTAAAGATTGTTTGGCACGTGTAAGTCCTGTATAGATAATCGGACGCTGCAACATGCGATAATATTGTTTTACAATCGGCATAATAACAATTGGAAACTCTGAACCTTGTGCTTTATGAATGGAAGTGCAATAAGCATGTGTTAACTCCATCATATCTTGTTTGGTAAATGTAATTTCATTGCCTTCAAAATCGACGACAAGTATATCTTTATTTAATTCGTTTTCACGTGCCCAGAAGATACCGACAATCACACCGATATCGCCATTGAAAATATTATCATTAGGACGATTCACAAGTTGTAAGACTTTGTCGCCCTTTCTAAAGACCGCTTCTCCGAACTCAATCTCTCTTGCATCTTCAGCTTTAGGATTCAAGATATCTTGTAATACTTTATTTAAACGCTTAATGCCGGCACTGCCGCGATACATCGGAGCCAAGACTTGAATATCGCTCATATCGTAGCCTTTTTTAACAGCAGAACTCACCACTTTATTGACTACATCTGGTATTTGTTCAGCTGTACAAGGAATAAAGCTGCGATCGTGGAATCGCTCAGTAATGTCTATCGGCTGACCTAATTTCATTTTATGTGCGAGTTCAATGATACTAGAACCATCTTGTTGACGGTAAACTTCAGTTAAATTAACACGTGGAATGACTTTCGCATCAATTAAATCTTTAAACACTTGTCCTGGGCCGACTGATGGTAATTGGTCTTCATCTCCGACTAAAATGATTTGTGCATCAATCGGTACTGCATTCAAGAACTGATGAAACAACCATGTATCTACCATTGACATTTCATCAATAATGATGAGCTTAGCAGTAATTTCATTTTCTAAGACATCTTCAGGCTTGGTATCTTGACTCCAGCCGATTAAACGGTGGATAGTCATTGCTTCAAGTCCAGTCGATTCTTGTAAACGTTTGGCTGCACGTCCTGTAGGTGCAGCAAGCGCTATCGGATAATCATCTTCTTGGTAATCGTCATAGGATAAGGATAAACCATGCGTTTCCGCATAGAGTTCAACGATGCCTTTGATAACCGTTGTTTTACCGGTACCTGGACCACCTGTCAGCAGCATGACTTTTGAATTAATCGCTGTTTCAAGTGCTTCTTTTTGAGAAGATGCGTAGTTGACTCCATTCATTTCCTCGATTTCACCAATATTGATTTGTAAGTCAGATTGTTCAATATTCTCTAATTTAGCTTGATGTGACGCAATACGATACAGGTTCTGCACACTTTTGACTTCTGAATAATATAAGCTTGGGATAGAAAGTGTTTCATCCGCTTCCACCAACTTACTTTCTTCTGTCAATTCAAGTATCATTTTTTCTAACATACTGGCATCTATCGTTTGGTCATATCCCTTGCTTAACATCTCTAACGAAGTTTCTAATACATAATCTTTAGGTAAAAATGTATGACCTTGTTTAATACACTCTTCTTCTATCGTATAAAGCAGACCTGCTTTTAAGCGTTCAGGGGCATTATATTCTATGCCTAAATTCTTAGCTAAAGTATCTGCTTTATGGAAACCGACACCACGTACATCATAGACAAGATCATATGGATTTTTCTCTATCGTTTGTAAGGTGTCACTTTGATAAACTTGATAGATGCTCATCGCTAATTTCGGACCGAAGCCTAAATCATGAAGTCTGATCATAATTTTTTCTACTTCTTGATTACTGTAGATTTGATCTGCGATTTGACTTTGTTTCTTTTTAGATAAATTCGGTACATCTTCTAAGACTGAACGATCATCTAAAATTTTATTGATGGTATTTTCACCAAGTGTATTTACGATATTTTCAGCCGTTTTCTTACCGACACCTTTAAATAAATCACTTGATAAGTAACTGATAATCGCATCTTTTGTTTGCGGTACTTCTTTTTCGAAAGTTTCAGCTTTTAATTGTTTGCCGTATCTAGGGTGTGTCACAGCTTGACCTTTGAAGGTATAAACATCGCCTTCAGCAATTTCAGGAAAGAACCCCACAATTGTAGGCATATTATCAAAATCTTCATTGGTTTCAATCGGATCTACTTTTAATACGGTATAGAAATTATCTTTATTTTGAAATAAGATTGCTTCTACTGTTCCTTTGACCATCGAATAGTCAAACAATGTAGGGTTCTCCAAATTTATTCCTCCTCTGCATCAAATTGGGTGAATGTTTTAAGTGCATGCTGACTTAATAAATGTTCTGGATCAATCTCTATTGCTTTTTCAAAGTATGGGATTGCTTCATAGATTTCTTCAGTAAACATATAACCCGCTAAACCACGGTTATATAATGCGTCTGTATGTTTGGGATTTATATTTAACACGGTATCTAACTGTTTGACAGCTTGATCAAACAATTCTAAATGGCATAGGACTAAACCGTATTGGAATTGAATTTCTTCATCTTTATTTTGATCTAATTCTGCAGCACGCATAAGGAAAGGTAATGCAGATTTATAGTCACCTAAGTTATTAAATGACATCCCTATCATATAATTGGTATCCGCTTCATCGACACCTGTTTTGAGTGCTTGTTGATAAAGTTTAATCGCATCATTAAAACTTTCTGCATTATAATAAACATTAGCTAAATTATAATAAATCGCACCGTTGTTCGGATCGATAGTTAAAGCTTTTTGGAAAAATTTCTCAGCTTTTTCAATTTCACCTGCTTCCGCAAGCAGAATACCTGAATTAATGTAGTTTTCAATGTCTTCAGGATGTGCATCAATATTTTCAAACAGTGCTTTTAACGCTGTTTCAAATTGACCTTCTTTAATTAACTGATAAATTTCTTCTTGTTTCATGCTTAGTCCTCATTTCTTTCTTATTCAACTCTTTATTTTATCAGAAAAACTTGAAACTATGTAAAAAAGAGACTAGGAAAGTCCTAGTCCCTGATTAAAATTTAGACAACATATGTGAGTTGACCTTCATTTTTATAAACATCATCAATTGTTGCGCCACCTAAGCAAACGTCGCCATCATATAATACAACGGCTTGTCCAGGTGTGATTGCACGTACTGGTTCATCAAAATCAACACGGATTTGATCATCACCGATTTGTGTCACTGTCACCCCTGTATCTTTTTGACGATATCTAAATTTTGCGGTACAACGATAACCTTGTGATAAGTCGATATCGTTCACAAGTGAAACGTCAGAAGCGATCAAATAATCACTGTACAATGCATCATGATGGAAACCTTGTTCTACATATAACACATTATCTTCAAGGTTTTTACCTACAACAAACCATGGATCTCCATCGCCGCCGATACCTAGACCATGACGTTGACCGATTGTGTAATACATTAAACCGCCGTGTGTTCCCATTTTTTTACCGTTTAATGTGCGCATATCACCAGATTGTGCTGGTAAATAATTAGATAAGAAATCTTTGAAGTTTCGTTCACCGATAAAGCAGATTCCTGTCGAATCTTTTTTCTTCGCAGTTGCTAAATCTTGTGCTAACGCGATTTCTCTGACTTCTGATTTCTCCATGCCGCCAAGTGGAAACATTACTTTTGATAGTTGTTCATGTGTCAGTTGATTTAAGAAATATGTTTGGTCTTTATTATTATCCACACCACGCAGCATTTCTACTGTGCCATCTTCATTGCGTCTTACTTGTGCATAATGGCCTGTCGCCACATAATCTGCACCGAGTTTCATAGCATGGTTTAAAAATGCTTTGAACTTAATTTCTTTATTACACATCACATCAGGATTTGGTGTGCGTCCTTTTTTATATTCATCTAGGAAGTAAGTAAAGACTTTATCCCAGTATTCTTTTTCGAAGTTTACCGCATAATACGGTATACCGATTTGGTTACAAACAGCAATCACGTCATTGTAGTCTTCTGTCGCGGTACAAACGCCATTTTCATCAGTGTCATCCCAGTTTTTCATGAAAATACCGATGACGTCATAGCCTTGTTCTTTTAAAAGATAGGCAGTCACTGAGCTGTCTACGCCGCCAGACATTCCTACTACAACACGAGTATCTTGGTTGCTCACGCTTATTCCTCCTTAAATTTCAAATAAATTTTCTGTATTTCTGCTACGATATATTTAATGTCACGTTCAGTTGTTAATTCGTTAAAACTGAAGCGGATAGATTGTTTTGTTCTAGGGTCGTCATCACCATACATGGCTGCTAAGACATGTGATGGTGTAGTTGAACCTGCAGTACATGCAGAGCCTGATGAGACTGCAATATTCGCTAAATCAAGCAAAGTTAACATCGTTTCCACATCGATGAATGGGAAGTACAAGTTCAAGATATGTCCTGTTGTATCGGTCATTGAACCGTTCACTTCAAATGGAATACTGCGTTCTTGCAAGTTAACTAAAAATGTTTCTTTAAGATTCATTAAATGAATGTTGTTTTCATCACGATGTTCTGTAGCTAATTTTAATGCTTCAGCCATTCCCGCAATTTGCGGTACATTTTCTGTTCCTGCACGACGTTTTGTTTCTTGTTCACCGCCAAGTTGTGAAAATTGAATAGGTGTCTTCGGTTTAACTAACAATGCACCGACACCTTTAGGTCCACCGAATTTATGTGCTGTTATACTCATTGTATCGAATTTAAAATCATCAAATTCAATCGACAGATGTTCAACTGCTTGTACAGCATCCACATGTAAATAAGCATCATGTGCTTTAACGATGTCTTCTATATCATACATCGGCTGTACGGTACCTACTTCATTGTTCACAAACATGATAGAAACAAGAATAGTTTCATCACTCATAGCTGCCTTTAATTGTTCTAAATCGATGATACCTTCACGATCAACATCTAAATACGTAACGTGAAAGCCTTCACGCTCTAGTTGTTCAAATACATGCAAGACAGAATGATGTTCAATTTTTGATGTAATTAAATGCTTTCCTTTATGTTGATTAGCATATGCTAACCCTTTAATCGCAGTATTATTAGATTCAGTTGCCCCACTAGTGAAAATCACTTCATTAGGCGTTGCGCTTAATAATGACGCAATTTCTCTACGTGATGCATCTAAATATTGTCTGGCATCTCTACCTACACGATGAATGGATGAAGGATTGCCATAATGCTTCGCATACAATTCCATCATCTTATCAATTACTTCTTCTTTTACTGGAGTTGTTGCTGCATAATCTGCATATACTTCCATTTGTCAGACACTTCCTCACAATTTTATCAATGTTCCAATTCTAGCACCAACACTACAATTTTTCTAGTACTCTGTTCCACAAATATTATAACATGCAAAGCACATGCTTTAAGCAATAAAATTCTTTCTAATATTTGTTCTTGTTATAATTAATATATCATTCAAAACGAGGAGGTCTTTATGTGAGTGAAATTAAAGTTTCTGCACTCAATTTAGTACCTGTTAAATCAGGTGAAGATGAGAAGCAAGCCATCGATAATATGGTGGACTTAGCTCAACATCTAGATGAATTAGGATATGAACGATATTGGATTGCAGAACATCATAACGCTCCGAATTTAGTGAGTTCTGCGACAGCGTTATTGATTCAACACACATTAGAGCATACGAAAAACATCCGTGTCGGTTCAGGCGGTATTATGTTGCCAAACCATGCACCATTAGTCGTAGCTGAACAATTCGGTACATTAGAAACAATGTTTAAAAACCGAGTCGATTTAGGCTTAGGCCGTGCACCGGGTACAGATATGATGACAGCGAGCGCATTACGCAGAGATCAACATAATGGTGTTTATGCGTTCCCTGAAGAAGTTGCACAACTACAAAAATACTTCGGACCAGAAAACCAACAAGGCTACGTACGTGCATATCCTGCTGTTGATAAAAACGTTCCGTTATATATTTTAGGTTCTTCTACAGACTCTGCACATCTCGCTGCAAGAATGGGCTTACCTTATGTATTTGCTGGTCACTTTGCACCGCAACAAATGAGAGAAGCTATGTCCATTTATAAAGAATTATTCGAACCATCTGAAGTATTAGACAAACCATATATGATTGTATGCTTGAATGCGATTGTTGCTGAAACAGATCAAGAAGCTGAAAAATTAGCAACAACATTAGCACAAGTTACAGTGAGCATTACACGCGGTAGAATGGAACCGCTGCAACCACCAATTGATAATTTAGCAGATGTGCTTACTCCTGCAGAATTACAAATGGCAAAAGGTCGCTTAGGCGTTTCATTAGTAGGTTCAGAAGAAACTGTTAAACAACAAATCGAAAAATTCATGGATATCTACGGCGAGTTTGATGAATTGATGGCAATTAGTTATATCTATGATCAAGAAAAACAAAAAGAATCATTCGAACGCTTGCAACGTGTTATGAAACAAGTTCGTAAATAAATATATATACGTTGATTAGTATTTTGGTTAAAACACAAATAACGGGCAGAACCATTTAAGATTCTGCCCGTTATTTCTATTTATTGATTGATAATTATTTATCTTTATTGAATTTATCTTTTAATTTGCCAGCTGCATCTTTTGCTTTGTCTGCAGCATTGTTAATTTTTTCATCAACTTTACCTGAAGCTTTATCTGCTTTACCTTCATTTTCTAATTTTTTATTATCAGTAGCATTACCTACTGTTTCTTTAACGTTGCCTTTTGCTTGTTCTAATTTGTCTTCACCTTTATTTGCCATAATCGATTCCTCCAATTATTTCAAATCTAGTTATATTATATGAATACCACATGTGAATTTGAATAAACATATCCATATTACGCATTAAAAAATGCAGTCCAACAACCTGTAGTTGAACTGCAATACTTATTAAATATAGAACATGTAATTATCGCGTTTATCAGTATCGTTAAAGTCTGCTAAATATTTTAACGTTGTGCCATCTAATACTTCTCTGACTGCGTCTCTCATGCGCAACCAAAGTTCTTGTTGTGCTGGCGGTTCTGAATCTATACTTTCAACGAATGAAATCGGACCTTCAAGCAGGCGAATAATATCTCCGGCTTTAATTTCATCAGCTGGGACACGGAGTTGGTATCCACCTTTAGCACCGCGTACACTACGAATTAATCCGGCATTTCTTAAAGGTCCTACTAATTGTTCTAGGTATAGATCACTTAATTTATTTTCTTCTGCAATAGTTTTTAACGATACGCAACCTTGACCTTCCCTCTTAGCAAGAGAAATCATTAAGGTTAAGCCATATCTCCCTTTTGTTGAAATTTTCATTTTATTACCTCGCTTAATCCGATTTTATTTTATTCAATTCTAGCATTTTTTACGTTAATATAGTAATAGAAAGGTGTGACTCTATCTTGACTAACGAACCTTTAGCATCTAGAATGCGTCCGCAAAACCTAGATGAAATCATATCACAACAACACTTAGTTGGTCCAAAAGGTATCATTAGAAGAATGGTTGAATCCAAACGACTGACTTCAATGATTTTTTATGGACCTCCTGGTATTGGAAAAACCAGTATTGCGAAAGCCATCGCAGGTTCTACACAGTTTAAGTTCAGACAATTAAACGCTGTGACAAATACCAAAAAAGACATGCAAATGGTGGTTGAAGAAGCGAAAATGTCTGGTCAAGTCATTTTACTGCTTGATGAAATCCATCGTTTAGATAAAGCTAAACAAGATTTCCTGTTACCTCACTTAGAGAACGGAAAAATTGTACTTATTGGTGCGACAACATCCAATCCGTACCATGCGATTAATCCTGCTATTCGTTCACGAGCACAGATATTTGAACTCTATCCTCTGACAGAAGAAGATGTTGCTGTAGCATTAGAACGCGCTTTAGCTGATGAAGAACGCGGTCTTGCTTCCTATCATGCAACAGTTGATCATGATGCAATGCAATACTTCTCTACTCAAAGTCACGGTGATGTGCGCAGTGCTTTAAACGCCTTAGAACTTTCAGTACTAAGTGCTAAACCTGATGAGAATGACAAAATTCACGTTTCTTTAGAAGATGCCAAAGATTGTATGCAAAAAGGCAGCTTTGTCAGTGATAAAGATGGTGACATGCACTATGATGTCATGAGTGCTTTCCAAAAATCAATTCGAGGCAGTGATACTGATGCCGCATTACATTATCTTGCACGACTGATTGAAGCAGGAGATCTCCCAACCATCGCGAGAAGATTACTAGTGATCAGCTATGAAGATATCGGTTTAGCATCCCCTGGTGCCGGGCAACGTACACTCGCTGCCATTGAATCTGCAGAACGTTTAGGATTTCCAGAAGCACGCATTCCGCTCAGTCAAGCAGTTATTGAATTATGCTTATCACCTAAATCAAATTCAGGTATCAAAGCCATTGACGCTGCTTTATCTGATATTAGAAAAGGTCATGTCGGCCAAGTGCCTAATCATCTTAAAGATGGTCATTATAAAGGCGCTAAAGAATTAGGTCATGCAATTGGTTATCAATATCCGCATGATTCTGAGAATGGCTTTATACCACAGCAATATCTGCCGGATAAACTTAAAAACAGACATTATTACCATCCTAAAACAACATCTAAAACTGAACAGCAACTTAAACAAATCTATGACAATATTACTAAGCAGCAAAACAAGCGTTAATTAAGGTTGATAGAAGAATCGTAGTCAGTCTACGATTCTACATCAGCCTTTTTATTTTTGGTTTTTATCTTTGATTCTAGTCACAGGTATATCTTTTAAGACATCGTTGATGACATAACTTGCACAAATTAAGCCTACTACACTTGGCACAAATGCATTTGAAGATGGTGGCATTTGACCTTTACGCGTTGCCGCATTTTTATCGCCGACTGTTTCTTTAACATCTTCTCTGATGACGATTGGACTTTCATCTGAAAAAACAACTGGAATCCCTTTTTTAATACCTTCTTTTTTCAATTTTTGTCTAATTATTTTTGCGATAGGATCTGTATTCGTTTTAGAAATATCGGCAATTTGGAAACGTGTTGGATCTGTTTTATTTGCAGCACCCATACTAGAAATGATTTTAATGCCGCGTTTCAAACATTCCTTCATCAAATGCACTTTATAAATAATTGTGTCGCTCGCATCAATAATGTAATCAATATCATAATCATTGAACAGTTGTTCATACGTTTCTTCGGTATAGAACATATGTAAAGAAGTTACTTTACAATCTGGATTGATTAATTTGATACGTTCTTCCATCAATGTCACTTTACTTTGACCGATAGTCGTTGTAAGTGCGTGTAATTGACGGTTCACATTAGTAATGTCCACATCATCTTTATCAATTAAAATGATATGGCCGATATTTGTCCTAGCTAAAGCTTCTGCTGCAAAAGACCCAACGCCCCCAACGCCAAGTACTGCAACTGTTTGTTGTTTTAATAAATCAAGTCCCTCTTTACCGTATGCCAATTCATTACGTGAAAATTGATGTTTCATCAAATCTATACTCCTTTAATCTAACTTTACTACCATATACCATTATAACAAATTTAGATAATATTATTTCGTGAAAAAAGCCAAACTTTGAAAAGAAAATAAAAAAAATACGTAGGACCGAAGTCCTACGTACGATAGAATCCGTTGTACCGTAGTTATTAGAGCTTGATCATTTTGGCCTGCTAATTACAGGTGGGTGCCCTGTTTCTTGTTTTGCAAGTCCTCCTTAAGAGGCGTGTGCGCTGCAAGAAAACCTATTGGACTCCCTGATCAAAGAGTGTTAGGTCAAAATACATACAGCAAACTACGAGTATTTCAGACGACTATCTTATACTTAGATATTACCACATAAAATGGTAATTGCAAATATAAACACTCTCAAAGTGTAATTTTTCTATTAATGACGAATGCGCAATGCTAATTCTTCTAATTGTTTATTAGAAACTTCACTTGGTGCTTGTGTCATTAATGATACAGCTGACGCAGTTTTAGGGAATGCGATTGTATCACGTAAGTTTGTACGTCCTGTTAATAACATGACGAAGCGGTCAAGACCTAATGCGATACCGCCATGTGGTGGTGCACCATATTTGAATGCATCAAGTAAGAAGCCGAATTGATCTTGTGCTTCTTCTTTTGTAAAGCCTAAGACTTCAAACATTTTTTCTTGAATATCACCATTGTGGATTCTGATTGAACCGCCGCCTAATTCATAACCGTTTAATACGATATCGTACGCTTTCGCTTGTGCTTTTTCTGGTTCAGAATCTAATTTGTCTAAATCTTCATCTTTAGGTGATGTGAAAGGATGGTGCGCTGCTACATAGCGTTTTTCATCTTCATCATATTCAAGTAACGGCCAATCTGTTACCCATAAGAAGTTTAATTTATCTTCATCAATTAAGCCTAACTCATGCGCTAATTTTACACGTAATGCACCTAAACTTTGTGCGACAACACTTGGTTTATCTGCAACAAATAATACTAAATCTCCTGCTTCTGCATCTGTTAAAGATTTTAATGTTTCAACATTTTCATCTTCAAAGAATCTTGCGATTGGTCCGCTTAAGCCATCTTCAACAACTTTGACCCAAGCTAATCCTTTTGCGCCATAGATATTCACAAACTCAGTTAATTTATCAATATCTTTACGTGTATATTTGTCTGAAGCACCTTTCGCAACTAATGCTTTTACTTCTCCGCCTTTTTCTACTGTATCTTTAAAGACTTTGAAGTCCATTGTTTCTCCTAGTTTTGAAACATCCAATAACTCCATGTCAAAACGTGTATCTGGTTTATCAGAACCATAACGTGACATAGCTTCTGCGTATGTCATACGTGGGAATTGTTCAGTCAATTCAACACCTTTAACATCTTTTACAACACTTTTCAGCATGTCTTCACCAAGTTCCATAACATCTTCTTGATCTACGAAACTCATTTCAATATCGACTTGCGTGAATTCAGGTTGTCTGTCTGCACGTAAGTCTTCGTCACGGAAACATTTTACGATTTGGTAATATTTATCGAAGCCGCTGATCATCAATAATTGTTTGAACAATTGTGGTGATTGCGGTAGCGCATAGAATTTACCTTCATGCACACGAGATGGTACTAAATAGTCACGTGCACCTTCTGGTGTTGATTTAGTTAAGAAAGGTGTTTCGATATCTAAGAAACCTTCTTTATCTAAATATTCATGAATTGCGCGTGTAATGTGGTGACGCATTTTAATTGTTTGCGCAAGTTCTTGTCTTCTTAAATCTAAATAACGATATTTTAAACGGATATTTTCATCCACTTGTTGTGAATCATCATTTATTGAAAATGGCGGAGTTTGTGCTTTGTTGATGATATTGATTTTATCAACTTGTACTTCAACATTACCTGTTTTAATTTTAGGGTTTACAGTTTCAGGATCACGTTTTGTTACTGTACCTTCAACTTCAATCACGTATTCAGAACGGATAGATTCTGCAACTTCTAATGCCTCTTTAGAAAAGTCTGGGTTGAAGACGATTTGTACATAGCCTTCACGGTCACGTAAATCAACAAAGATTAATCCACCTAAGTCACGACGATTGTGTACCCATCCTTTTAAAGTGACGTGTTGTCCTAAAAGGTCTTCCGTTACAAGACCACAATAAGTTGTTCTTTTACTCATAATTACTCTCTCCTCTTATTTCGCTTTCTTCTCTTCAAAATATGAAACTAAATCCGTGAGTTGAATCGCTTCTGATTCTCCGCTCTCCATATGTTTGATATTGATATTTCCATCTTCAAGTTCTTGGTCGCCGATTACAATCGTATATTCAGCTCCTACACGGTTCGCTTGCTTCATTTGACCTTTAATTTTACGTTTCAAGTAATCTTTATCTGCTTTAATACCGTGATGGCGTAAATCATTTAATAATTTAACTGCGTAACGGTCCGCTTTCTCACCCATCGTTACAATAAATAAATCTAAATGATCTTCATCTTCGATTTCGATACCTTCTTCTTCTAACGCCAGTAGTAAACGTTCAATGCTTAATGCGAAACCAATACCTGTTTGTTTTGGTCCATCTAGTAATTCTAATAAACCATTGTAACGTCCGCCGCCGCAAAGTGTTGTGATTGCACCATCATAATCTGGACTGTCAATCATTAATTCAAAAGCCGTGTGTGTATAATAATCTAGACCACGAACTAAGTTTGGATCTTCCACATAAGGAATACCTAATTCATCTAAATAACTTTTAACTTGTTCATAATAAGCTTTTGATTCTTCGTTTAAATATTCTGTGATGCGTGGTGCAGTTTTAACCGCTTCTTTATCTCTATCCACTTTACAATCCAAAATACGCATTGGATTCGTATACAAGCGAGATTGGCAGTCACTACAGAACGTATCAATGACAGGTTCAAAGTGCTTAATTAACGCTTCGTTATATTCCTTACGAGAATCAAAGTCACCCACACTATTAATCACAAGTTTCAAGTGTTTTAAACCGAATGATTCATAGATATGCATTACCATTGCTAAAATTTCAGCATCAATACTTGGATCTTCGGCACCGATTGCTTCTACACCGAATTGATTAAATTGACGATAACGCCCTTTTTGTTTACGTTCATATCTGAACATCGGACCATTATAGTAAAGTTTAATCGGTTGGTTCGGATCACCTTGCATTTTATTTTCAATGTATGAACGAACTACTGCTGCAGTACCTTCTGGTCTTAATGTAATACTGCGATCACCTTTATCTTTGAATGTATACATTTCTTTTTGTACAACATCTGTTGAATCGCCGACACCTCTTGCGAATAAGTCAGTGCTTTCAAAAATAGGTGTGCGAATTTCTTTATAATTATAAAGTTCCATTAATTCATCTAATTTTGTTTCAATATATCTCCATTTTCTGCTTTGATCAGGCAGAATATCTTGTGTACCACGTGGGATTTTAATCATATCGTCACTTCCTTTTAGAAATAAAAAAGCCCCTTGTATGATATCACTATCACACAAGGGACGAATTTTCCGTGTTGCCACCCTAATTGAACTGTATAGCACAGTTCCACTTTAAACATTTAACGTATGTTGTACGGAAGATAAACAGTAACTATTTACCTTCACCTCTTCTTGTGTTCAATAATGACAAAATTACTCTGAATAATCTTTCAGCCTAGGATTATTTCTCTTGTATCATTTCGTAATGTCTATTCAAGAATCGTAACGGTTTTAATTATTTTATTCAGATACTATCATAACGATTTTAAGCATTGATTGCAACTATTTAAGCTGAAAAATACATACGCAAACCATCAACAATAGACTGTTCTAATATTTGACGATGCAATTTATCTCGTATCATCATCTCATCTGTTGGATTACTGATATACCCTAGTTCAATTAACACAGCTGGTATTTTAGATTGACGCAATACTTGATAATTTTCCTGTCTTGCACCTTTTGGTGACAGCAAACCTTTTTTCTGTATACTCATACTTAAAACTTGTGCTAAATCTTCTTGTTTTTTCTTGTACCAATATACTGTTGCGCCATTTGCTTCAGGAGACTCCAAAGCGTCATTATGTAAGCTGATAAACGCATCACCTTTAAGATTTCTATCTTTCAGTTTGACGTAATTATCATTGTCACGCGTCATTTTAACAGTTGCGCCTTCTTGCTCAAGTTTCTTTTTTAACTCCAATCCAGTTTTTAAAGTATAAACTTTTTCTAAAGATTTATACTTAGTGCCACTGGCTGCTCCCTGGTCACCACCGCCATGACCAGGGTCCAGTACAATCACTTTGCCTTTTAACGGCTTAGCATTCGGATCATTATCTGGCGGAATATCTAAATCCGTATGCCATCCAGCCACCCATCCTTTTTGCTTGCCATTACTCGTTTCAACATAAATCCATTTACCTTTTTTATCAAGTTTATGGAATGTTTCACCTTTTTCAGCAGGAAAAATCTCAGGATAAACGGCGTTAGGACCCGTTCTTAATTCTGCATCTTCTTTCATTGTTACACTATCATCATGTTTATCTTGATAATTGGCAACGAGAATTATCGTAAATACAACAATAATAATTAAGAGTGCAGCAATGAGTACGGGAATCGGTTTAAGTCTATGCTTTTTAAACCACCGTTCTATTCGGTTCATATCACTTTGCCGTCCTGACTTTCATAAATAATCGTCACAGAACCGTCATTTGCGATATCCACTAACATATCAGTACCGAATTCACCTGTCTTAACTTCTAAGTCATAAGTACGTAATGTATCGTTCAATGCTTCGTATAAGCGATTTGCTTCATCTGGAGATTTAGAATTTGAAAAGCCAGGTCTATTGCCTTTTTTAACATCAGCATATAACGTGAATTGAGATATAGATAATATCTCACCCCCGATTTGCTGCACATTCAAATTCATTTTTCCTTCTTCATCTTCAAAGATTCTTGCATTGGCTATCTTTTTTGCCACTGCTTGCACATCTGCTTCAGTCGAATCTTTACCTACACCAACTAACAAACATAAACCTTTTCCAATTTGATTATTTAACGTTTCATTTGTTACAGATGCTTGTTTGACACGTTGTACTACTACTCTCATTTATATACACCTCAGTTAGTTCCAAACTCTTGTTACTGTATAGACGTCTCCTAGTTGTTTAATACGTTCTACGACTTTAAATACTTCGTTGACGTTTTTAACCATCACACTTAAATTAATAATAGCATTTTTTTCAACATCAGATTTACCTGATACTTTAACTAAATTACTGTCAGTTGCGTTAACCGCTTGTAGTACTTCATTAAGTAATCCGTTGCGGTCATAGGCAGTGACTTCTAAATCAACTTGATAACGTTGTGTAGAGTCTTTAGATTTCACCCACTCTACGCTGATCAAACGTTCTTTTTCATTTCGGATATTCGGACAATCTGTACGGTGTACTTTAATACCATGTCCTTTAGTAATATAACCTACAATATCGTCACCTGGAATCGGATTACAGCATTTAGATAATTTGATCAATACGTTTTCAATACCTTCAACATAAACACCGCTGTCTGTGGTGATATTGTCTTTAATCGGTA
The DNA here is from genome assembly GCF_025561465.1 of Staphylococcus simulans. NCBI lineage: Bacteria > Bacillati > Bacillota > Bacilli > Caryophanales > Staphylococcaceae > Staphylococcus > Staphylococcus simulans. The sequence continues at coordinate 1,313,025 of NZ_CP095100.1, read as the reverse complement.
CAGATTTTGTGACTTCTTGCGCTTCATTCAATGCACGTTGCTTGTCAAGAATACGTTGTTTTTCCGTTAACTTGTTAACGATTTGTGATGATGTCACACCGCCAAAACCTACTGCCGCAAATAAATCATCTTCATTTGAGAAATTATATTTTTGATTGACGATATCTATATTCGCTTCTGTCAATACTTCATCAACTTTAAAGCCTTGTTCCTTAATTTCCGCTTCTACCATAAACTTACCTTTTTCAATGTTTGAAGAACGGTCTTGTTTTTTGAAGAAGCTTTTAATTTTGCTTTTTGCACTGGAAGAACGAACAATTTTCAACCAGTCTCTGCTTGGTCCATAGGAATGTTTGCTTGTTCGTATTTCAACAATATCTCCAGTTTGCAATACGTAATCAATCGGTTCGATTTTACCATTGACCTTTGCACCGATCATTTTGTTGCCGACTTCACTGTGTACGGCATAGGCGAAGTCAATCGGAACTGCACCATAAGGTAATTCAATCACATCACTTTGTGGTGTGAAGGCATATACTTTATCACTTTGTAAATCGAACTTCAATGATTCCATAAATTCTTGTGCATCATTCGCTGTTTTATCCGCTTCTGCCAAGTCTTTCAACCATGATAGTTTCTTAGCATAACTTGAATTATCATCAGTGACTTTCTTGCCTTCTTTATAAGCCCAATGCGCCGCAACCCCGTGTTCAGCAATTTCATGCATTTCATGTGTTCTGATTTGAATTTCTAAAGGATCGCCATTAGGACCTACAACAGTGGTATGCAACGATTGATACATGTTTTGTTTAGGCATCGCAATATAGTCTTTGAATCTGCCAGGCATCGGTTTCCATAAAGTATGTACTAAACCTAATACCGCATAACAATCTTTAATTGAATCAACAATAATACGCACTGCTAATAAATCAAAGATTTGATCGAATTGTTTCTTTTGTTTCATCATTTTACGATAGATACTGTAAATATGTTTAGGACGGCCGTTAATCTCACCTGAAATATGCATTTTATCCATTTCAGCACGTATATTGTCTATCGCGTTCGCAATATAAGCTTCACGCTCACTACGTTTTTTCTTCATGAGATTGACGATACGGAAGTACTGTACACCATCGATATAACGAAGCGCTATATCTTCAAGTTCCCATTTGATTGTATTAATCCCTAAACGGTGTGCAAGCGGTGCGTAAATCTCTAATGTTTCTTTAGAAATTCTAATTTGTTTTTCTCTCGGCATCGCTTTTAAAGTACGCATATTATGCAGTCTATCTGCTAATTTAACTAAGATAACACGTACATCTTTGGCAATCGCAATAAATAACTTTCTATGGTTCTCAGCTTGTTGTTCTTCTTTAGAACGATATTTGACTTTCTTTAATTTCGTAACCCCTTCAACAATCATGGCTACTTCATCGTTAAACATCGCTTTTACGTCATCAAATGTGTAAGGAGTATCCTCAATTACATCATGTAAGAAGCCTGCAACAATAGTCGGTCCGTCAAGATGCATCTCAGTTAAAATACCAGCTACTTGAATCGGGTGCATAATATAAGGCAAACCATTTTTTCTGAATTGGCCTTGATGCGCTTCATATGCGATATGATAGCTTTTCAAGACATGTTCATACTCCTCTTTGGATAAGTAGGATTTTGCTTTATATAAGACTTCATCTGCGCTGTATGGATATTCATTATTCACATTAGACACCCCCACATCTTCTTTTTAAGTACATTTTATTTTATAAACTGCTTGTCAGTTTGTTTGAATATTTCGTATTTCGACAATAGTTATATAGGTTACCAGCCTATTTTCAACTCGTTCCTTTTATCACAACTTACATTTATATTAAATAATATATCTATTCTACTATACATTGACAGATAATTGAACCACTATACTTCGACGTATTGTGTGAACTTTCGCAATTATCTTGTCAGTGTCGTTTACAAGCTTACCTTGTAGAATTAACTTTTATTTTAAAAACAAAAAACAAATTTTGCAAATAAATAAATGTATCGCTTACCCTTCACTAGTAAGCGATACATTATTTTACTCATCATATGAAATTAAGCTTAATACTTCGTAGTCTTTAATCTTTTCATAACCATGTAAATATTTTAATTCGATGATAAAGGCAATACCAGCCACAATACCTCCTAGTTCTTCAACGAGTTTGATTGTAGCTTCAATCGTGCCGCCTGTCGCTAGCAAATCATCAGTAATTAAGACGCGTTGTCCTGGTTTAATAGCATCCTTATGCATAGTTAAAACGTTAGTACCATATTCCAAGTTGTACTCATATTTGATGACTTCTCTAGGAAGTTTGCCTTCTTTACGTACTGGTGCAAACCCAATTCCCATTGAATACGCTACAGGACAACCGATGATAAAGCCACGTGCTTCAGGACCTACAACGATATCTACTTCTTTTTCTCTAGCAAATTCAACGATTTGATCTGTCGCATAACCATAAGCTTCCCCATTATCCATAATCGTTGTGATATCTTTGAAATTGACGCCTTCTTTAGGCCAATCTTGTACTTCTGAAACATATTGTTTTAAATCCATTTATTTATTTCCTCCTAATTACTTAGCTAGCTGTTCTTTAATCCAAAGTTTCACCTTTGAAAAGTCATCATATAACAAGAATTTCTCAACATCTATCCGTTTAAGTCTTGCTTGATAAAGCTTACTAGAAGTAATGTCCTTTTTATCTACATTTTTATTCACTTTAATTATACCATGATTATTCTCAATAAAATCTAATTCATTAAAGACTTTGAGCATAAATATCAATAAAGGCGGTTTGATTTTTAAATAGTTGCATAACTGCATTCCATCTTGTTCTAAGTTGATTTCATCTTTCAAAAATAAGGCTTTATAGCACGCCTTAAAATGGTTCATTTGCGGCATGCCGTCAAAATAAATAGAGTGTTGATGGTTCAACTCTAAAATAATTTGACTGGCTTGAATTGACTTTAATGTTTGTGCCATGGTTTCTAAATCCAATGGTAACTCTTTAAAGATATATCTGTCATAAACTTGTTCAATTATATCTCCATAGAAATATTGATGTTCATGTGCTTTTTCAGCCTGTGCATTGATAATTTCTGCAGTCGATGCATTATCATGCATCTCATGTTGACGTGCTTTGCCTCTGAAGTCTAAAATTTGCAGCTGTTCTGAAGCCATATCTTGTACCATGAATTGAGGTGATTGATTACCATTCCATTCATTTATTTGTAAGGTCCCGATTAAATTTAAGGGCTCGTTCGGTTCTAGTTGGTGTGCATATGCACCATTTTGCCAATAAAGGGCTTGTAACTTAGAATCACCTAGTGTCATTTTTAAATGTTTGCCTTCTTGACCAATCCCTTTAGATTGTTTGACTTGAATCCCATCTAATTCAAACACAGGACTAGTAAAGTCTGTACCGAATGGTCGTAACTTTTCAATATCTGAAATATTTTTAACCGTAATATCAGATTCGCTTAATACTAAATCTACTTTTTTCCTAGGTGTTAAATCTTCGTGTTTTGCGAGTTCTGCCATATGAGCATTTAACGCTGTTTTAAGCTTTTCTATATTTTCAATTGGTAAAGTCATTCCCGCTGCCATATGATGCCCACCGAATTTTGAAATCAATGGTCTTTCTTTATCTAGCATCTCATACATTGAAACTTGTTCAATACTGCGTGCAGAACCTTTCGCAAAATCTTGTGCAGTATCAATGTTTAGAATGATCGTCGGCAAGCCATATGTTTCAACAATTCGTGAGGCAACGATGCCAAGAACACCTTCATGCCAATTTTCTTGGGCAAGGATTAAGAAGCGGTTTCCAGCTTCTACTTCCGCTTGTGCCATTTCAAGTGCTTCGTCTGCAATCTCATGAACAATATCTTTTCGTTCTTGATTAAAATGTTCAACTTGCTCAGCTAAGAATTCCGCTTCTTCCGCACTTTCACACATTAACAATTCCGCTGCTAAACTTGCATCATCTAGACGGCCTACTGCATTCAAACGCGGTCCTATTATAAAACCAATCGTTTCTTCGTTTATCGCGTCGTTATACCCTGCTTGACTTAGCAGCGCTTCGATGGCAACTGATGGATGATTGTTCATCACTTTTATACCTTGTTGTACAATAGCTCGGTTTTCATCTGTTAATGAGACCAAATCAGCAACTGTACCGATGGCTGCCAAAGCTGTAAATTCAGGTGCAGGATGATCAAGTAATGCTTGAGCAATTTTTAATGCGACCCCTGCACCGCTTAAGTATTTAAATGGATAGTCAAAATCTGGATGCATCGGATGCACAATCGCATAAGCTTCCGGTAACGTTTCACCAATTTCATGGTGATCTGTAATAATCACATCTATGTCTAATTCTTTAGCCACTAGCATTTCATGATGACCTTGGATACCATTATCAACTGTAATAATCAAATCGATACCTTCATCCGCCGCATTTCTAAAGGCTGCTTCATTTGGTCCATATCCTTCAGTAAATCGATTTGGAATATACCATCCGACTTCTGCACCAAGTTCTCTTAATGCACTGACTAATATAGATGTAGATGTTACCCCATCAGCATCATAATCTCCATAAACTAAAATACGTTCTTTTTTATCAAGTGCTTGATTGATACGTTCGATAGCTTTCTTCATATCACTTAACGCATAAGGGTCATGCTGAATTTGAGATGGTTCTAGTAATTGTTTGATTTCAGAAGACGCTATTACACCTTTGCTTTGTAATATTTTTTGTACGATAGGTGTAAGCTTTAATGCTTTAGCGTCATCTGATGTGATTTCTGATATATTCGATTGTAAATCCCATTTATACTTAGCTTTAATCATATAACGACTTCCCTCTTTTCCAAATGTCATTATACAGAAGAACTCATAAAATAAAAAGCAACTTCTACCAAACATAGCGTTTTACATCATAAAAAAACTCCCAGACTAAAAAGTCCAGGAGTTAATACTCTCGTTCTATTAAACCAGAATTTTATCTTCGTTTTTACGTTTTTCACGATAAACGACAAGTTTATGATTTGGTGCTTTTTTAAGCTGTTGTTTTTTCATCATGCCCCATAAAGGTACAGCGATGAACACAGATGAGAATACACCAGAAACTAAACCAATTAATAATGCAAGTGCAAAGTTGAAGATACTTGATGCACCGAAGATTAATAATGCGACTACAACAATCACAACTGTTAATACAGTGTTGATTGAACGTGTCAGTGTTTGTCTGATTGAACGGTTTACAATTTTGTCAATCTGTTCTGGTTTAGTAATCACCCTGATTTTATGCAAGTTCTCACGTACACGGTCAAATGTAACGATTGTATCGTTAATAGAGTAACCGATAATTGTTAGAACTGCTGCGATAAATGTTACATCTACTTCAATTCTGAACAAGCTGAATACCGCAACAATCATAAAGGCATCATGCAGTAATGCGATGATAGATGATAAGCCCATTCGCCATTCGAATCGTAATGAAATGTATATAATCATACCGATTGATGCGTAAATCAATGAAAGTAATGCGTTTTTCGCAATTTCTTGACCAATCACCGGTGAAACTGTGTTAACAGTAGGTTCATTACCGAATTCTTTTTTCATCACATTTTTAACTTTAGCAACTTCGTCTTTGCTCAAATCATTTTTAAATTGAACAGAAGCGCTATCGTTATTACCAGATAATGAAATACGGTCAGGCTTCATATGCGCTTTGTCTAATTGTTTTGTAACGTCTTCTTGTGTAATCTTATGATCTGCTTTCATATCAACACGTGTACCACTTGTAAAGTCGATACCTAAGTTTAATTTGAATATAAACAGAATCACTACACCAGCAGCAATCACAATACCACTGAACCAGAATAATGGTTTCGCAAGTTTCATGAAGTTCCAATGATCATAAGGTGTTTTTAATTGATACACATCAATACCTTCATTGATATCATGTCTATCTTTCTTCTTAATACCAAATAACCAGAAACTTTTCTTGAAGTAATTTGATTGTACTAACAATGATAATAAGATACGTGTTAAGAATACTGCTGTCACGAAACTCATTAAGATTGCGAGTAATAACATCGTAGCGAAACCTTTAACCGCACTTTCACCAAAGAAGAATAACACAGCTGCCGCTAAGACAGTTGTTAAGTTCGCATCTAAAATCGTAATAAAGGAACTCTTATTCGCTTTGTGGAAAGCTTGTTTCAATGTTCGTCCGATTCTCAACTCATCTTTAATCCGTTCATACATGATGATGTTCGCATCAACCGCCATACCGACACCAAGTACCAGTGCCGCTAAACCTGGCAATGTAAGTACACCATGAATGAAGTTGAAGGCTACTAAAGTTAAGTAGATATATGTTGTTAATGTAATTACGGCAATAATACCAGGTAATCTGTAGAATCCTACCATAAATAAGTAAATGACTCCGACACCTAATAATGAACCGAAGATTGTTTTATCTAATGCATCTTGACCGAACTGTGCACCTACAGAGTTAGAGTAAATTTCTTTAAGATGTACTGGTAAAGAACCAGAGTTCAATAAGTCAGCAATTTGTTTTGCTTTTTGAACGCCTTCTTCGCCATTAAATCCACCAGAAATTTCTACACTGTCAGAGTTGATAGGTTGATCAACTGACGCTGCTGAAACATATTTCGGGTCTTTTTTCTCTTTTTCTTTTTGGTAACTATCGCCTTTTTCGTAGTCTAACCAAACAACCATCACGTTTTCTTTACGTTTTGAAATCTCTTCTGTGACTTTCTTGAATTTTTTACTATCTTTCAATTTGAAAGTAACAGCCGGTTGGTTGGTATTCTGTTTAAACTCTTGTTTTGCAGAACCTTGAACTAAATCCTTACCTGTTAATTTAACGTTATCGTCTGAGTCACGAATCGTTAAATTCGCTTGTGAAGATAAAATGTCTCGAGCTTCATTTTGGTTTTTAACACCAGCAAGTTGTACTCGAATACGGTTATTATCTTCAACAGTAATCTTAGGTTCAGATACCCCTAAGACGTTGACCCTGTTTTCTAACGTTTTGGCTGTGGCTTGAACAGCCTTATCGTCTATCTTATCACCCTTTTGTAATGGATTAACTTGGTAAAGTACCTCAAATCCACCTTGAAGGTCCAAGCCTAAACGAACGTCTTTAATTACATTCTTGTAAGTTGCTGCCATGCCAGCAAAAAGCAACACAACAAGTAACAAGAATGCAATTATTCTACTGTTTTTCTTCACATGAACACCTCATTATTTACTTATGTAAATAGCATACTTGATTTTTCAAATGAACTGCAAGCTAAAACCAAACGTTTCGGTTTGTTCTTACACTGCACTTCAATTGAATGAACCTATATAGCTTACTACATCCTTACTCAGCTTTCAAAAATTCGAACAATACTTTGTGTGATGCATAGCGTGTACAATTGATTAAAATCAACATTAAATCACGTTAATACTATGCAAAACCTTATAAAATCGTATTCCAATATTGAATTATACACGCTCCTACACTAATTTAAAACAACTTTTCATGCATTTAAAGTAATTCAAACAAAATTAAAACATCCTAAAACAATCTATATCGGATCGCTTTAGGATGTTTATTGGGTTAATCTATGTACAGGTAATTCGCTTACGCTTGCCTATACTATGTCATACTAACATTAATTAGTCTGGATTAACTTGTTTTACAGCACCTTTTTCAAATGTGATTTGAGTGCCTTTGTCGTTAACTGAAATGACAACTGTTGTTTCATCAACTGCACGTACGACACCTTTGATGCCGCCGATTGTTGTAACGTGTTGTCCTGATTCCAAACGGTTCACCATTTCACGGTGTTCCTTTTGACGCTTTTGTTGTGGTCTGATCATGAAGAACCACATTAAAGCTAATAATGCAATAGGTAAAATAAGACCGGTTAAATTCACAAACATTACTCCTTTAATTAAAAGTTTTTAGGATTTTCTTCATTCAATCCATATTGTTCAAAGAATTCCTCTTTAAAATCTAAAAGACGATCCTCCCGAATGGCCTGTCTGATATCCTCCATTAATTTTAACAGAAAATATAAGTTATGATAAGTAGTTAGGCGTATACCAAAAGTTTCTTCTGCTTTTATTAAATGACGCAAGTAAGCTTTTGTATAGTTACGACATGTATAACAATCACAATTTTCATCAAGCGGACTTAAATCGTCCGCATATTTTGCGTTTTTAATAACCACACGACCATTAGAAGTCATACATGTACCATTTCGTGCTATACGTGTTGGTAATACGCAATCAAACATATCCATACCACGAATACTACATTCGATTAAAGCATCTGGTGAGCCGACACCCATTAAATAACGTGGTTTATCCTTAGGCATGAATTGTTCAGTAAATTCAACCATGTCATACATGACTGGTTTAGGTTCACCCACAGATAATCCGCCAATCGCATAGCCAGGAAAATCTAACTTCACTAATTCTTCAGCGCTTTGCTGACGTAAATCTTTATATTCTCCACCTTGGATAATTCCGAATAAAGCTTGGTCTTCTGGTCGTTTATGTGCTTTCAGACAACGCTCTGCCCATCTTGTTGTTCTTTCGATAGAGTCTTTGACATATTTATATTCAGCAGGCATTGGCGGACATTCATCAAATGCCATCATAATATCTGAACCTAAATCATTTTGAATCTCTGTCGCTTTCTCAGGACTCAAGAATAATTTAGAACCATTTTTATGATGTCTGAAATGAACACCTTCTTCTGTGATTTTACGTAAATTACTTAAACTGAATACTTGGAAACCACCTGAATCGGTCAGAATTGGGCCGTTCCAATTCATAAATTTATGCAAACCACCCGCGCGTTTAATAATGTCATTACCGGGTTGCAACCATAAATGGTATGTGTTGCCTAGAATGATTTGTGCATTAATTTCCCTTAGTTCTTCAGGACTCATAGTTTTAACGGTAGCTTGTGTTCCTACTGGCATAAACATAGGTGTTTCAAATGAACCGTGCGGTGTATGCACGATTCCTAACCTTGCACCGGATTGTTTACATGTTTTGATATGTTCATAAGTTACTGCAGGCATAACTTTTTCACGACTCCCTTAAATAATTAACATTGCATCACCAAAGCTGAAGAATCGATATTTCATTTCGACAGCTGTTTGGTATGCATTTAAAATATATTGTTTTGAACTGAATGCTGAAACTAACATGACAAGTGTGGACTTCGGCAGATGGAAGTTCGTAATTAAAGCATCAATAGCTTTAAACTCAAAGCCTGGATAAATAAAGATATCCGTCCATCCGCTTTGTGCTGTAAATTGGTCATGGTCTCTGCGAATCGTTTCTAATGTTCTTGTTGATGTGGTACCAACTGAAATAATACGATGTCCTTTTTGTTTTGTTTCATTTAACAAATCAGCTGTAGCTTGAGACATCTGATAATATTCACTATGCATTTTATGATCATCTATATTATCAACGCTGACAGGTCTGAAGGTACCTAAACCGACATGCAATGTTACAAATGCAAGGTTCACTTGTTTCGCTTTTAATTGTTCTAACAGCTCATCTGTAAAGTGTAAGCCGGCTGTTGGTGCAGCGGCAGAACCTGTTTCCTTCGCATAGACTGTTTGATAGCGATCTGGATCATCTAAACGTTCTTTGATGTAAGGCGGTAATGGCATTTCACCTAGTTCATCTAAACGTTCTTGTAAAATACCTTCGTAATATAAACGCATAATGCGTCCGCCTTGTTCTAATTCCTTAATACATTCTGCGATGATTTTCCCTTCACCAAATGATAATTTTTGACCCACTTTGATACGTTTCGCAGGCTTCAATAATACTTCCCAATCATTACCTTCGATTTGTGTCAGCATCAACATTTCTACTTTAGCTTTTGTATCTTCTTTTAAACCAAATAAGCGCGCAGGCATGACTTTAGTATCGTTTAAGACAAGCGTGTCACCTGGATTAAAATATTCAATAATGTCTTTAAAATGACGATGTTCAATGTCGCCATTCTTTCTATTTAATACTAATAAACGACTTGTATCTCTATCTTTTAACGGCGTTTGTGCGATTAGTTCTTCCGGTAAATGATAATCAAACTCTTCAATATTCAAAATTGTCCCTCTTTCCATGTTCAGTGCCAAAGTGTTCATAAGCTAGGGGTGTCGCTTTTCTTCCTCTCGGTGTGCGTTCTAAAAAGCCTTTTTGAATTAAGAAAGGCTCATAGACATCTTCGATTGTAATGCGTTCTTCACCGATAGAAACAGCGATTGTGTCTAAACCGACAGGTCCCCCATTATATTGATTAATAATACAGCGCATCATTTTATGGTCGATATAATCTAAACCATAATCATCCACTTGTAGAAGTTGTAATGCACGTTTTGTTGTTTCAATATATATTTTGTCGTCTTCATTGACTTGTTGGAAATCTCGAACGCGTTTAAGAAGACGGTTGGCAATACGTGGTGTACCTCTACTACGTTTCGCAAGTTCTGCAGCACTCTCTTCATCAATTTCTGTACCTAGTACTTCTGCAGTTCGCTTAATAATATCTTCTAGTTCACCCTCGTTATAAAACTCCAAACGTAAATGAACACCAAAGCGATCACGTAAAGGGCCCGTTAAGCTGCCGGCTCTTGTCGTTGCACCTACTAATGTAAATGGAGGCAAATCAATACGAATACTGCGCGCTTCTTCTCCTTTGCCGATCACGATATCTAAATAGAAATCTTCCATTGCAGGATATAAAACCTCTTCAACTACACTGCTTAAACGATGAATTTCATCAATAAACAAAACATCACCTGGTTGCAAACCTGAAAGGATTGCCGCTAAATCACCAGGTCGTTCTATTGCTGGTCCAGTGACTGTTCTGATGTTTACACCCATTTCATTCGCAATGATGTTTGACAAGGTTGTTTTACCAAGTCCAGGGGGGCCGAATAATAAAACATGATCTAATGGCTCCTCACGCATCTTTGCTGCTTTTATAAAGACTTCTAAATTAGCTTTAATTGATGCTTGACCGATATATTGTCTTAGTAAATGTGGTCTCAATGATAATTCAAAAGAATATTCATCATCATGGACCGTTTGATCTACCATTCTGTCATCCATTGTGTCCCCTCCTTTTGACTTATTTTTAAGAAACTAATATTTTCAAACCTGCTTTAACCGCTTCATCCACTGATTCAAACTGCTCTGTACTCAATTTCTTTTCAACTTTTTTCAATTCACGCTTAGAATAACCTAATGCTTCTAATGCAAGCAAGGCTTCTTCTAGGACTGGTGAATTGCCGGATACAGTTGTATCAGGTTGCTGTAATAAAGTATCTGCACTTTCATCTGTGATTTGAACTTTACCTTTTAAATCTAAGATGATTTGACGTGCGGTCTTCTTACCGATACCTGGGAATTTTGTTAAATACGCTTCATTTTCATTTTCTATACCGATTTTCACTTCATTAGGCGTACTTGCAGCTAAAATTGCCAATGCCGATTTTGGACCAATACCTGTCACTTTATTCAAGCTTAAAAACATTTCTTTTTCTTCTTCTGATATAAAACCATACAACAACTGTGCATCTTCTCTAACAACTAAAGACGTGTAAATTACTACTTCTTGTTGAAATGAAGATTGAAAACGATAAGAGTTCGGTGTTTGGATTTCATAACCGACACCATTCGTTTCCACCACCACGTGTGTTGGGAACAATTGTGTTAATTGACCTTTAATATATGCGTACACGCCGTCACTTCCTTACATTGACATACTGATTATTTCTACTTTATAAACATTTTCAATGTTTCGTAATGCAAAAATCACATCTTCAATCGAAGTCTGACTGCCTGCAGTATTTAAAGACAATGTGATTGTTGCTTTATCTTCCATCGGAATACTTTGATGAATCGTTAAAACAGACATGTGAATTTGAGAAATCGTATTAAGAACTTGTGCAAGCATACCAACCTTATCATGTACATAAAGAATGATAGTGAATTCTCTTGTATCTTCTACCTTTTCATCAATTGGAAAGATAGTATCTTTATACTTGTAAAAGGCACTACGAGATAAACCGTATTGTCTGACTGCTTCATAAATAGACAAATGCGGATTTTCTTTTAATGCATCTTTAATTTGCAATGTTTTAATGACAGACTCTGGAAGTACATCTTCTCGTATCAGATAGAACTTTTTCACTTGTTTATCGTTCACTTAGACACCTCTATTCAACGAATTCAAATTCTCCGCCTAAAATTCTTACGATATCTCCATTTTTCGCACCACGTTCTCTTAATGCATCATCAATACCCATTGAACGCATTTGACGCGCAAAACGTCTAACTGCCGGGTCACTATTGAAATCAGTCATATGGAACATTCTTTCAATTGCTTTACCGCTGACCACAAATGCTGCATCATCATCACGTGTAATTGTGAATGCATCTTGTGATGGTGTGTGTTTGTATAATACACGGTTCACACCTAATGCTTCATCATCTTCTTTAGAGAAATCAACATCTTTATACTCTTCTAGTTTATCAGCAATCGCATAAAGTAATTGATCAAGGTTTTCTCGTGTATAAGCAGAAATTGGAATAATCTCTACATCGTCACCAACTTCAGACTTAAAGAGTTCTAAATTATTTTGTGCGTCTGGCAAGTCCATTTTATTTGCGACGATGATTTGTGGACGATCTTCTAAACGTTGACCGTAAGATTTTAATTCATTGTTAATAGTTTGGTAATCTTCATAAGGATCTCTGCCTTCTGATCCACTCATGTCAATCACATGTACAATGACTTTAGTTCTTTCGACATGACGTAAGAATTGATGTCCTAAACCAACACCCTCTGAAGCACCTTCAATTAATCCAGGTAAATCAGCCATAACAAAGCTACGACCGTCAGGTGTTGAAACAACACCTAAATTTGGTTTAATCGTTGTGAAATGGTATGCTCCGATTTTAGGCTTTGCTTTTGAGACTGTTGAAAGCAATGTAGATTTACCCACACTTGGGAAACCAACTAAGCCAACATCTGCCATTAATTTTAATTCTAATGTGACTTCAATTTCTTCACCAGGTTCACCATTTTCACTGAAATCAGGTGCTGGGTTTCTTGGTGTTGCAAATCGAGAGTTGCCTCGACCGCCACGTCCACCTTTAGCGACAACGGCACGTTGTCCATTTTCTACTAGGTCAGCGATGACTTCATCCGTTTCAACTGCTTTAATAATTGTGCCTGGTGGGACTCTTAATACTAAATCTTCCGCATTTCTACCATGCATGTTACTACTTTGGCCGCCTTCACCACGTTTGGCTTTGAATTGGCGTTGATATCTGAAATCGAGTAATGTACGTAACCCTTCGTCTACTTCAAAAACTATAGATGCACCGCGACCGCCGTCTCCGCCTGCCGGGCCTCCGAAAGGAACATATTTCTCTCTTCTATATGCAGTGATACCGTTACCGCCATCGCCTGCTTTTAATAATATTTTAACTTGATCGACAAACATGTTTCTCACCTCTTTTATATATATTTTCTAATGCAATATCTAGATTATTATATCATTCTTTATGTACGCTTAGAAATAAAGACAAAAATAAAACACCAGAAGTTAAACTTCTGGTGTTGCGTCAACAAAAATTACTCAGCTGCAGCGTATACTGAAACTTGTTTTTTGTTACGGCCTTTGCGTTCGAATTTAACAACGCCGTCAATTTTAGCGAATAATGTGTCATCGCCGCCGCGACCTACATTTTCACCAGGGTAGATTTTAGTTCCGCGTTGACGGAATAAAATTGATCCACCTGTTACGAATTGTCCGTCAGCACGTTTAGCGCCAAGACGTTTAGATTCAGAGTCACGTCCGTTTTTAGTAGAACTTACCCCTTTTTTCGATGCGAAGAATTGTAAGTTTAATTTTAACATCTGGATACACCTCACTTATAATTTAATTTTATATTATCGTGGTACTCGTCTTCAATAGTTTGAAGTGATACGAGCATTGCTTGCAAAATCAATTGCGCTTGTTCATCGTTTACGTTTACACTTCTGAGATGGAAATAGCCTCCATCATCGTCATAATCTATGTCAGGTCTTTCAGATGTTAATCCGAGGATAGCATTGACACTTCCGAATAAAACCGCTGAAGCGCCAGCACAGACAATATCATGACCATACTCGCCATGTTCAGCATGACCATCCATGATGACATCTGTTACTTGACCCTCTTCATTAAACGAAACGTCTATCTTAATCATGATTAAGCGTTGATTGCGTCGATTGTTAATTTAGTGTATGGTTGACGATGGCCTTTTTTACGTTTATAGTCTTTACGACGTTTGTAAGTAAATACAGTGATTTTCTTACCGCGACCTTGTTTGTTTACTGTAGCTGTTACTGTCGCACCTTCAACTGTTGGCGCACCAACTTTGACTGCGTCTCCACCTACAAATAAAACTTTGTCAAAAGTGAAAGTGTCACCTTCGTTTACATCTAATTTTTCAACGTAAATTTCTTGACCTTTTTCTACTTTAATTTGTTTACCGCCTGTTTCGATAATAGCAAACATACTTTGCACCTCCTATAAAATAAGTCACGCCATATATAGGTGATACACTTGGTATACTTAAACCTATATTTGAGCGGTTGTATGTAGCTATAAACTACTCAACTGCTAAAGCTTACCATCCCTAAGCTTTCCTGTCAATTGGCAAATCTAATTTTTTGATTAATTTTTTAATCAAGCTAAAAACAATCACCAATAACAGTAAATTTACGAAAGCGGTTGGTAATAATCGGAATAATAAAAAGTCCCAAAGATTAAATTTAATTAATCCTAACAAACCATAAATTAATGCTTGGTAAATTTCAAAGATGATTGTAAACAGCCAAACACCAATGAATACCATCGTATGATCTCGATAGTATACTTTGAAAAAGAAATCCATCAAAATCACAAACAATAAATAACCAAATGTATTTAAACCATAGATTGTTCCATAATATAAATCAGTAGTTAATCCGAAAATTATCGCAAGTACAACTGCGATACTTGGTTTTTTATAGATGGTAATAATCAACAAATACATCAGCAATAAATGCGGTACGAAGATAATCCCTCTTCCACCGATTTGCATCGGTATCACTAAAGCGATTAATGAATCAAGATAGAACAATACAGCCCCAATTAAAAAATAGTAAAACGCACGCATTATTCATCACCGCTTTCATCAGGAAGTGTTTTCGGATCGCGTTGTGCAACATAAACATGATCTAAGTCACTTAAATCTGCCGCTGTTTTTACTCTCACTTCTTTTGAAAGCCCATATTGATCATTTTCTACTTTAGTAACTTCACCGATATATAAGTTGCTTGGTATTTGATTCGCTAAACCACTTGTCACAACTTTATCGCCTTTTGCGATTTTATCCTTATTATCAATATCACTGATAACTAATTCATTTGTTTTTCTATCATAATGGTTAATCAACCCGAAGATTTTTTTAGAATCATGTTGAATATTAACTGAAAGTTTACCATTACGAGATGAAGTTGAAAGCAAATCTACTTGAGCAGAAAACTGATTGACTTTGACAACTCTGCCGACTAACCCTTCAGCTGTAATAACAGCTTGGTTTTGTTTGATTCCGGCTTTTTTCCCTTTATCAATAATCGCTTTATTCATCCATTGGTCTGGATTTCTAGCAATCACTGTTGCGCTGAGAGGTTCGTATTTAGAGATGTCTTTAATATCTAATTCTTTACGAAAACCTTCATTTTCCGCTTTCAATCTCTCATTTTCTGCCTCTAATTGTTTGATTTTATTTTTATCCTCTTTTGATGTTTTTCCATTGAATAAACCGTCAATTGAACCTGTTACTATATGTAATGGATAAGATAGTACGCGTTGAGGAACGGACACGGTATCACCGACATATTGTTCCACAGGCGATTGGTGATGTGATCTGATCGATAACCCTATTAACGATATAAATAGAATCAGGGAACAGAAAATAACAATCAATTTGTTATTTTTAAAAAACTTGGACAACCTGAACACCTCTATTAACTCAATTTTTCATATCTCACTATATTTTATATTATTATACACCTTAGTTAAAGTGCCAACTGTACCTGGCAAAAAATACTTAAAAAAAGAGCATCAGCAATTCATTTGAAATCGGCTGATGCCCAAAAAATATCTTCATTTTATTTTAATTAAAAATCAGCTGTAAATGTTCATATACACTATCTAAGTCTGAATCATTATTTCTTGTTGCTGTCTTCTTTTTCATCTTCTTTATACAGGGTTTCTTCTTTTCTCCAGTTCTCAAACAGCTTTTGCGCTTTTGATTGTTCAGCAGCGTTTTTTCCATTTGTTTGTTTACTCATTAAAGAACACCAAACCTCTCTATCAATGATTCAACACAAGGGTAACGTAAGACTGTATTATTTTCAAGATAATGCACTATAGAAACAACTCGATTTATTTAAAATAAGCTACAGGGTGCATTTGTATATTTTGCTGCATCGCTTGTAAGTCTTGATGCAGTTCAATTTCTGTTGCGTAAATACGTAATTCATCAGAACCGAATTTGTACATGATAAATTGATTGCCACGTTGCCCAATTAAATAATTATCATTATAGCCCATTCTGCTTAATCCGCTGACATCCATAAACTCTTCTTTATTCAACATGTTAAAGATGTTCTTAGTCTGACTTGCGGGCATATTATTCAAAATATCATTTTTTTCTACAACATAACGTTGGCCAGGTTTGAAATCTTCAATTGGTACATTACCGCCTTGATAAGATGAATAGGTAGTTTTATTGCTGATTGGATTCCATTCTTGTTCTTTTAAAAACGGTGCATATTTCAACGCAAAAAAGACAATTACAATGATGCATCCGACTGCTATAATATTTTTAATGATGTTAAATAGAAAACGCATCCTCACACCGTCCCATTCTTAATGATTTCATTGTACGCTTTTTTACGAGAATTTTCATCAGACTAGAGAACGACACTTGATTTAAATCCCAAGACCGATGCATCCACAATACATTTCAGTTACACTATATGTAAAGGAGTTGCAGCCATGTCAATTTTAACAATTATTTTACTCGTATTATTGATTGGTCTACTCTTCAGAGTAGGTGTTTCATTACTACGTTTTATCATAAAAATTGCGATTTTCGCTTTAATTATTTATTTAGCTTATCAAGGGATTATGTGGATTCTGAACTATTTTCAAATGCATCCATTTTAAATCAAAGCATATTTACTACATTCCGATAACACCTTCATGTCGTGTTATCGGTTTTTTAATCATCAAAATACCCCGCTTCAACCAAACTCAAATACTTCGCATCTCCAATAATTATATGATCAAGCAATTCAATGCCAAGCACTCTGCCACACTCTTGCAATCGTTTTGTTGTATGAATATCTTCTTTTGAAGGTGTCACATCACCAGACGGATGATTATGTACCACAATAATCGCATTGCTCGACCACTTAATAGCTGCTTTAAATACCTCTCTAGGATGCACCACAGAAGAATTCAAAGTTCCTACAAAGATGACTTCATGACGAATTACAATATTCTTTGAGTTCAAAAATAATACCTCAAACTGTTCATGTGTTAAATGCATCATCCTCGATAAAAAATAATCCGCCGCATCTTGGGGTGAATTAATTTTTACTTTCTCTTTTTGATCCGGCGCATTCATTCGTTCACCTAGTTCAAACGCTGCCTTTAAAATCACCGCTTTATACATGCCGATACCTTTCACATCCATCAAGTCATTTAAAGACAATAGTTTTAAATCTTTAAGCTTTGTTGTTAAATTTAATAAATCTTGCGCAACTTCGACACTAGACCGCCCTTTTCTGCCAGTATTAATCAATATGGCAAGCAACTCGGACTCAGATAAGTGTTGCGCTCCTTTAGCTATAAGCTTCTCTCTAGGTTTATCACAATCAGGTAAGTGTTTTATATTCAAAACGAAACCTCCGTTTAATAAAAGTGAAGTATAAATAATAAGTTAGGATAAAAGATAGAAATAGTTAAAAAGCTGATAAAAATAAAGGGGATAAGTGGCTCTTCTAATATTGTACGCTTCGTGAACAAACGAAACATTATCATAAATAAACCACCAATAATAAAAGTCATACAGAATATCATGAGGAAAAATAAATAAGGAAAGACGAGACTGAGTAAAGTGAAAATTAAAATGTCTCCGTACCCTATCGCATGAGGTGCAAGTATAAATAAAATGTGAAGCAAAATTACAATAACAATTTGTGTTATAAACACCTTTGGCGCTAAGGCTATGACAACTATAATAAAAATTAAAACAAAGTGGACGGGAATCGTATGTGTATGCATATCATACAGTGCAGCAACGAGCAGAAATAAATATAAAGCAAGAAATAATGCAGAAGATGGGTAAATTACATTGAAAACAAGCAAACCGATTGGCAATAACGCAAATAATTCACCAATAACATGTAATTTAGAGAGTTTGTGCCTACAATACCGGCATTGACCTTTTAATATCACAAAACTAATAATCGGAACTAAATCATACCATTTTAAATCACGATAACACGTTTCACATTTTGAACGTTGTTTCATATAACTGAAGTTTAACGTTTTAACAAAACACAGTTGATACAAAAAACTTTCAAGCACTGAAGTGATTAGGACAGCTACAATAACGTGCAGAAGCTTCACCTACTTTCTGAAATATCAACGTTATTATACGTGCTAGGAAGGTCATTTTCAAATAGTATGTATAAAATATTTTATTTTAAGTTTTTACGAACAAACACCATATATAATTGTCATTTTTACATGCAGAAAACATTAAAAACTCCTTCTGAAATGGCCGTGAATAAACGTCATCTCAAAAGGAGTTTAGTATTTAATATTTAATTAAAGCCATTAAGCTTCAAAGTTCACTTTTGCTTTCACTTCACTGATGAAGTATAAGCTGCCAGTAATAACCAATGTATCGCCTTCATAATTCTCTACAAAGTCTACATAGTCATCAATTAAAATTGGATCAAAATGTTCTGCTTCATTTGCGATTTCTTCTTTTGGCTTCGCACGATAGAAATCAAAGTCTGTGATATAAACATGATCTGCAATTTGTCCTAAATCTTCTAACATATGATGAATTGGTTTGCCGCTTACAGCTGAGAACAAAATATCAACCTTATCTTTATGATAATAATTTTGAATTGTACTCACTAATGCATCGATGCTTTCATTGTTATGAGCGCCATCAATAATCATAAGCGGTTTTTCTTTAACTTCTTCAATACGCCCTGTCCAGCTGACTTCTTCCATAGCTTTAATCATTTTATTGAAGTCTAACTGAATTTGTCCCGCTTCAAACATCACAATTAACGCTGTAATCGCTAAAGCTGCATTTTCTTTTTGATGTTCGCCAAGCATATGCAACGCTATGTTTTCTAATTCATAATCTTTAAAGCGATACGTAAATTCATCTTCTTCTGAAACAACAGAAATATCTTTATCCAACTCATAAGCAGGCGCTTGTTGTTTTTCTGCATATTCGCTTAAGTATTTTAAAGCATCATCTTCTTTAACAGAATAAACAAACGGCGTATCCGCTTTAATGATATCACCTTTATCTTTAGCAATATCCAAATAAGTTGAACCTAATAAATCTGTATGATCTAAACCAATGCTCGTTAGAATTGTCAAAATAGGTGAAAATACATTTGTCGAATCATTTTTAATACCAAGTCCTGCTTCAACAATCACAAAGTCTACAGGTCGGATCGCGCCGAAGTATAAGAACATCATCGTTGTTATAATTTCAAATTCAGTCGCTGTTCCATATTCAGTTTCCGCTTCCATCTCTTCACTTACCGGCTTCACACGAGCAACCAGGTCAACGATAACATCATCGCTGACTGGCGACCCGTTTAAGCTGATTCTCTCATTGAACGTTTCAATATAGGGTGAAGTAAATGTACCGACATCATAACCATTCTCGACAAGTGCAGCACGTAGATATGCGACTGTAGAACCTTTGCCATTTGTTCCGCCGACATGGATGCCTTTAATGTTTTGTTCTGGATGACCTAGGCGTTCTAGCATCCACTCCATGCGTTTTGTGCCTGGTTTGATACCAAACTTATTTCTTTCGTGTATCCAATATAAGCTGTCTAGGTAATTCATTATCAGGACTCCTATGCTTTTAATTGTTCAATTCTAGCTTTGACGCTATCATATTTTTCTTGATAATCTTCTTTTTTGGCACGTTCTTCATTGATAATTTTTTCAGGCGCTTTATTAACGAAGTTTTCGTTTGATAATTTTTTATCGACACGATCAAGTTCGCTTTGCCATTTATCTAATTCTTTTTCTAAACGTGCAATCTCTTTATCCATATCGATTAAACCTTCTAATGGTAAAATCACTTCACCTGCACCGACTACAGAAGTCATTGCTTTATCAGGTGTTTCGATATCTGTTGAAATGATTAACTCGCTTGGGTGGCCGAAGCGGTCAATGTAATGTTTATTTTCTTCAAGCATTTGAGTGATTTCCGCATTTTTCGTTTTAATATAAATCGGAATTGCTTTTGAAAGCGGTGTGTTCACTTCTGAACGAGCTTGACGGACAGCTTTAATAATTTCTACGACATATTGCATCGCTTGTTTACTGTCTTCATACATAAATTCAGTTTGAACTTGTGGCCAAGCGCTTGTCACAATTGTTTCACCTTCATGCGGTAAGTTTTGCCAAATTTCTTCTGTCACAAATGGCATATAAGGATGCAACATACGCATTGTACGGTCTAATACATAAGATAAGACTGAACGTGTAACTTGTTTTTGCGCTTCGTCTTCACCATTCATTGGAATTTTACTCATTTCGATATACCAGTCACAGAATTCATCCCAAATAAAGTTATATAAAGCACGTCCAACTTCACCAAATTCATATTTATCACTTAAGTCAGTTACCGTTTTAACTGTTTCGTTTAATCGCGTTAAAATCCATTTATCAGCAAGTGATAAGTTTTGAGATAAGTCGATATCTTCAAATTTGAAGTCTTCACCAATATTCATCAAGCTGAAACGTGCAGCGTTCCAAATTTTGTTAATGAAGTTCCAAACTGATTCTACTTTTTCAGTTGAGTAACGTAAATCGTGACCTGGAGATGAACCTGTAGCTAAGAAGTATCTTAAGCTGTCTGCACCATATTGGTCGATAACATCCATAGGATCTACACCGTTACCTAATGATTTACTCATTTTACGGCCATCTTCCGCACGAACTAAACCATGTAATAATACATCGTTGAAAGGACGTTGATCTGTAAATTCTAATCCTTGGAAAATCATACGTGCAACCCAGAAGAAGATAATGTCATAACCTGTAACTAATGCATTAGTTGGATAGTAGCGTTCAAAATCTTTTGCTTCAGTATCTGGCCAACCAAGTGTTGAGAATGGCCATAAAGCACTAGAGAACCATGTATCTAGTACATCTTCATCTTGTGTCCAATTTTCAATATCTTCTGGTGCTTCTTCTCCTACATAAATTTCGCCTGTTTCATTATGATACCAAGCTGGGATTTGATGACCCCACCATAATTGACGTGAAATTGTCCAGTCACGGATATTTTCCATCCATTGATTAAATGTATGTTCAAAACGTTCAGGTACAAAATTCACACGATTATCTGTTTTTTGATTATCAAGTGCACGTTTTGCTAGAGGTTCCATATTTACGAACCATTGTGTAGATAAGTAAGGTTCTACGATGGCACCGCTTCTTTCAGAATGTCCAACAGCATGTGTGTGATCTTCAATTTTAATCACTAAGTCTTCTGCTTTTAAGTCTTCTACTAATTGGTCTCGACATTCGAAGCGGTCCATACCTTCGTATTTACCAGCTTTGTCGTTCATTTTACCTGATTCATCCATGACGATAATAGATTCAAGGTTATGTCTTTTACCTAATTCAAAGTCATTAGGGTCATGTGCTGGTGTTACTTTCATAGCACCACTACCAAATTCAACGTCTACATATTCATCCGCTAAAATTGGCAACTCACGACCGACAATCGGCAAAATAACTTTTCTGCCAATAACATCTTTATAACGTTCATCATTAGGGTTAACGACAATTGCAGTATCCCCTAACATTGTTTCAGGACGTGTTGTAGCAATTTCAATATATCCTTCGCCATCAGCGTAAGGATATTTAAAATGATAGAATTTACCTGGTGTGTCTTCGTGAATAACCTCAATATCTGAAATCGCTGTTTTCGCAACAGGGTCCCAGTTGATAATACGTTCGCCACGATAAATTAAACCTTTGTTATACATATCTACAAAGACTTTTTTAACCGCTTTACTTAAACCTTCATCTAATGTGAAGCGTTCTCTATCATAATCAAGTCCAAGACCTAATTTTGCCCATTGTTGACGAATAAATGAAGCATATTCTTCTTTCCAGCTCCAAACTTCTTCTAAGAATTTCTCACGACCTAAGTCATGTCTTGAAATACCTTGTTCTTGTAATTTTGCTTCAACTTTTGCTTGTGTCGCAATACCCGCATGGTCCATACCAGGCAGATACAATGTATCGTAACCTTGCATACGTTTCATACGTGTTAAAATGTCTTGTAACGTTGTATCCCAAGCATGACCTAAATGTAATTTACCAGTTACATTCGGAGGTGGGATAACAATCGTATACGTTTCTTTTGATGTGTCTCCGTTAGGTTTGAAATAGCCTTTCTCTACCCATTCTTGATAGCGTCCAGCTTCAACCTCATTCGGATTGTATTTTGGTTTCATTTCCATAGGACAATTCCTCCTTAAAATAAAAAACACCCGTTCCTATACATAGGACGGATGTTCCGTGGTACCACCTAAATTCAACATAGTTCATCTATATTGCACTTCATAATGATTAACGCTCAATACACGCTTTAACCTACTGTACTGTTCAGCTAAAGATCTAAGCGGGCTACCTTCAACAGCATCAATTATGTATTTTCACCAACCATACATTCTCTTTGAAATTAATCAACTGTCTACTCTTCCCGAAATCATATTCTCTACTAATTTATAGTATAATAGAACTCTAAAATAAGTCAATGCGAAGGAATGAAATTTTATGAATGAATGTGCATTCAACACAACTGATCCACTCTATATTGAATATCATAATAAAGAATGGGGTCAGCCGCTTTATGATAGTCAAAAATTATTTGAACTAATGGCTCTAGAATCACAACATGCGGGACTTTCTTGGTTAACGATTTTAAAGAAACGTTCTGCATATCGTGATGCTTTCTATCAATTTGACCCTCATAAAATTGCACAAATGACAGAAAAAGATATTGATGAACTCATGGAATTTCCTAATATCGTTCATTATAGAAAGAAGTTAGAAGCAATTGTCAGCCAAGCAAAAGGCTATATTCAAATTGAAAAAGAACATGGCAGTTTTAGTGATTTTCTGTGGTCATACGTTGATAATCAGCCGATTGATTTGCGTTATCGTTCATCTAAAGACCGTATCACCGTTGATGAACGTGCTAAAAAAATGTCTAAAGACTTAAAGAAATATGGCTTTAAATTTATGGGTCCTGTAACGATGTTTTCATTTTTAGAAGCAGCAGGTCTCTATGACGCCCACTTGATTGGTTGTCCTTATAAGCCATCAAAACAGTAGGAACACGGTTGTGTTCCTATTTTATTTTAAAATTTAAAATTGTCGTAAAATTCTCTCTATTTTATGCTAGAATATCAACTATATTAAATTTTAAGGGGGCATTTTATGGAATGGTTAAAATTAATAGGTATTCTAGTTATTATTATCGGATTCCTATTTAAGTTTGATACGATTGCGGTTATTTTAGCTGCTGCAATTGTAACCGGACTTGTATCCGGTATGGATTTCTTTGAAATATTAGACGTCCTCGGCAAAGCTTTTGTCGATAATCGCCTGGTATCTCTTTTCTTATTAACCTTACCTATGGTTGGTTTAATTGAACGATTTGGATTAAAAAAACAAGCAACCGTATTAATCGGAAAGGTTAAATCCATGACCAGCGGACGTTTATTATCCTTATATTTATTAATTAGAGAAATTGCAGGACTCGCTTCCATTCGGATCGGAGGTCATCCTCAATTCGTACGTCCGTTAATTAATCCGATGGTTCAAGGGGCATTGAAAACAAAATATAATTTAAAACCTGAACAAATCGATGAAAAAGATGTGGAGAAAATTAAAGCAGAAGCTTCGGCTATGGAGAACTACGGTAACTTCTTTGGCCAGAATTTATTTGTAGGTGCTGCTGGCGTACTTTTAATGGTCGGTACATTTAATTCACTTGATATTAAAGTCAATGCGGTCAGTTTAGCGCTTGCTTCTGTACCAATCGCAATCATCACAATTCTGATTGTCGTAGTTAAAAATATTTTGTTAGACCGTTACTTAGAACGTAAATACAGAAACAAGGAGGATCAAGCATGAGTCAACATACATTAGATACTATCCTTGAGTTCTTTTATATTTTAATTGGTATCCAATTACTTTATACAGCCTACCGTGTATTGCGAGATCCAAACAAAGAAAAACGTATTGGCACTGCACTCTTTTGGGTATTGCTTGCGATAACATTTATTTTTGGACCGTATATACCAAACGTAATCAATGGTGCACTTATCTTGTTAATGGGACTATTAACATTAACGCGTCAGGTTACTATCAAAAACATTGTGGACGTTACTGAGGAACAAGGTAATCAAGGCGCTGAACGTTTTGGCAATAAACTCTTTTGGCCAGCAGTTGTTTTAGCTGTTGTAGCTGTCATCATTTCAAACTGGACACCTCTTGGTGGCGCTATTGGCTTAGGAATTGCTTCAGTTGTCGGTTTGATTGCTGCGTATTTCATTATCAAGCCTAAAGCAAAATACATGTTATATGACAGTGATAGATTGACACAACAAGTTGGAACAGTTGGTATCTTACCGCAATTCTTAGCAGCATTAGGAGTACTATTTACAGTCAGCGGTGTTGGAAAAGTGATTTCTAACGGTATTTCAAGTTTCTTACCTGAAGGCAATCACTTAATTGGCGCCACTGCGTATATATTAGGTATGGTCATTTTCACAATGTTGATGGGTAATGCATTTGCAGCTTTTACTGTTATTACCGCAAGTATTGGTATTCCTTTCGTCATTGCACAAGGTGCTGATCCTGCAATTGCTGGTGCACTAGCGATGACTGGTGGTTTCTGTGGTACTTTATTAACGCCAATGGCCGCAAACTTCAATACATTACCTGTTGCTTTATTAGAAATGAAAAATGAATTCAGTGTCATCAAAGCACAAATCCCAGTGGCTTTCATATTAATCTTAGTACATATCGGATTAATGTATTTCTGGGCATTTTAATAAACAGATAAAGGAGAAGATAACATGAATATTTTAGTTACAGCTTTTAATCCGTTTGGTAAAGAAAAAACAAATCCAGCTTTAGAAGCAGTGAAGTTATTACCAGAAACAATCGGTGAACATACGATTACGAAATTAGAAATCCCTACTGTATTCAACGAATCCGTTGAAGCTATTAAACAACAACTTAAAATTGAAACATATGATGCGGTACTTGCTATTGGACAAGCTGGCGGCAGATTTGATTTAACACCCGAACGTGTCGGCATTAATGTAGATGATGCAAGAATTGCAGATAATAAAGGTAATCAACCCATTGATGAAGTTATTCAAGAAGATGGCGCACCTGCTTACTTTTCAAATATGCCAGTAAAACGCCTGACACAAGCGATTAAAGATGCAGGTGTTCCTGCTTCACTTTCAAATACTGCAGGAACTTTTGTATGTAATCATGTACTCTATCAATTAGGATATTTGCATGCGACTACTTTCCCTTATATTCAATTTGGTTTTATTCATGTACCGTTCATTCCTGAACAAGTCACGAATAAACTGAATACACCTTCTATGGCGCTAGATACTATTGTTAAAGGGTTGGAAGCGGCAATCTCAGAGTTATCAGCAGATAATCGTGATGAAACTATCGCATTAGGTGAAACACATTAATTTAATAAGATGTATACAAAATAACCGCCTCATCGGGCGGTTATTTTCATGTGCTACTTATTCAGTTTACGCTCAGTATAGCTTAAGAAATATTTTATGATTGGCGCGATTAAGAATAAAATGAAGAAAATTCTAAAGATATGGAAACTAGAAATGATGGCTACATCAGCATGTGTTTCCATCGCAACCAAGACAATTTGACTCATACCTCCGGGTGCTGCACCTAAGAATAAATCATTTAACGGCATATGATTAAAGAGTGATATTAAATAGACCATGACACCAGCTAATAAGATGAGCATTACATTTTGGAAAGCAATAGCAACTGCCACGCGTCCTTTTAAATCATTCATTAATTTAGAAATTTGAATACCGATTCTAATCATATAGGCAATCTGTGCTGCCGCAATTAAATAGTTATCCAGTGAAAATGTTTCATTCGTAAACATGTTCCAAGCAATTAATACCACAATTGGAGCCAGCAATTGCTTCGTTGGAAAATTAATTTTTGCCATTACAAAGTAAACGATCGCAATAGCAACAATCAACAATACGATTTGTCCAATATTCAACACGTGAGTGAGCGGTTCAAGTTCCACCAATTTACTGCTAGATGCTTCTCCGCTTCCACTCGACATAAAATAAGACATCATTGGAACCAAGATGACTACGAAGATAACACGTGAAGTCTGTGTTAAACTCACTACTAATATATTGGCACGCTTGTCTTCCTCAGCCATAATTAACATCTGGCTTAATGCTCCAGGAATAACACTTAACAATGCTGTTTCATTATTTACTTTTGCAATCTTTTTAAAGAAATATGCAATCAGTATTGCCATCCCCAACAGCAACACTGTTACTAAAACAATAGATAACCAGTTTTGCGTAATATCATTTAAAACCGTCCGTGTAAATGTGGATCCAATTTGTACCCCTAGTAAAATTAAACCCAACTGACTGAGCCAAAACGGCCATTCTACTTCCAACTTGAAGACTCGGATACAAATGATACTTGCGATTATAGGACCAAACATATAAGGCAGCATGATATTCATTGCAGATAGAATCAAACTGATAACGATTGCTAGTAATAATACGATAATATTATTACGCAATTTTTTATTCATTGATTACCACTACCCTTATCCCACTACTTTTCATTCATTATCATCATAACACGCTTTATACGAAAGTTATAAGAATTGATTTCTAACCGATATTATAATCGTTCACAAAAATAATTTATACAAAAAGAGAGTGAGACACCTAGAATTTGATGTCTCACTCTATAATTAAGTGAATTTATATTATTTATTTGTGACGCGTTCAAATGCTTTATCAAACGCTTCAATTGTTCTCTCAATATCTTCTTTTGTATGCGCAGTAGATAAGAATGTACCTTCGAATTGAGATGGTGGTAAGAAGACGCCTTCTTTAGCCATTTCACGATACATTTCTGAGAAGAGTTTCAAGTCACTTTGGTTTGCTTGAGCAAAGTTAGTCACTGGACCTTCATTTAAGAAGTAACCAATCATTGAACCTGCTCGGTTAACTGTTAATGGTACATTATGTTTTTTCGCAACTTTTTTCAAACCTTCTTCTAAAATATCTCCAAGTTCATTGAAGTATTCGTAGCTTTCTGGTGTAAGTTGACTCAATGTTTCATAACCACTTGTCATTGCTAATGGGTTACCTGATAATGTACCTGCTTGATAAATTGAACCAACTGGCGCAATTTTATCCATAATTTCCGCTTTACCGCCGAATGCACCGACTGGTAAACCGCCACCGATTACTTTA
This sequence comes from Staphylococcus simulans, assembly GCF_025561465.1. NCBI lineage: Bacteria > Bacillati > Bacillota > Bacilli > Caryophanales > Staphylococcaceae > Staphylococcus > Staphylococcus simulans. The sequence continues at coordinate 1,285,000 of NZ_CP095100.1, read as the reverse complement.
CCTAAGCAAGTTAAGTCAGGCATAACATCGAAGTAACCTTGTGCACAGTTATAACCAACTCTGAAGCCAGTCATAACTTCGTCAAAGATTAATAATGAACCATACTCATTCGTGATATCTCTTAATCCTTGTAAGAAACCTTCAATTGGTGGAACAACCCCCATATTACCTGCTACAGGTTCTACAATCACGCCGGCAATGTCATCGCCATACATTTCAAACGCTTGTTTAATCGCATCTAAATCGTTATAAGGCACTGTAATCGTACTTTTTGCTGTTCCTTCAGGTACGCCAGGAGAATCTGGTAAACCTAAAGTCGCAACACCAGAACCCGCTTTAATTAAAAGTGAGTCACTATGACCATGGTAGCAGCCTTCAAACTTCACGATTTTATCGCGGCCTGTGTAACCTCTAGCCAAACGAATTGTATCTTGAGTTGCTTCTGTACCTGATGAAACCATTCTGACTTTTTCAATTGATGGTACACGGTCGATTACAAGTTCTGCCAATTTAATTTCTTCTAATGTAGAAGCACCAAAACTTGTACCTTTATCGACTGCTTTATGCAAGCTGTCAATCACTTGTTTGTTTTCATGACCTAAAATTAAAGGTCCCCAGCTTAATACATAATCAATATACTCATTTCCATCGATATCATAGATTTTAGAACCTTTACCATGATCCATAAAGATTGCTGGCATATCTACAGATTTAAATGCACGAACTGGACTATTCACACCGCCGGGCATTAATTGTTCTGCTTTTTTAAATGCTTCAATAGACTTTTCGTAACTCATTTATTTGTCCTCCTTATCTAAATAACGACAAACATCTTTCGCGAAATACGTAATAATCATGTCTGCACCTGCACGTTTCATTGAAACCATTTGTTCCATAACGTTACGTTCTTCGTCAATCCATCCTTGTAATGCAGCTGCTTTAACCATACTGTATTCACCGCTGACATTATATGCGATAACTGGAACATTCGTTCTTTCTTTAACATCTCTGATAATGTCTAAGTAACTTAACGCAGGTTTCACAATCATCATATCTGCACCTTCTTTTAAGTCACTTTCAAGTTCAAGTAGTGCTTCACGACGGTTAGCTGAATCCATTTGATATGTTCTGCGATCACCAAATGATGGTGTTGATTCAGCAGCATCACGGAATGGACCATAGAAACTTGATGCATATTTAATACCATAGCTCATGATTGGAATATTGTAGTAACCTGCATCATCTAAACCTTTACGAATTTCAGTCACAAAACCATCCATCATATTACTTGGCGCAATAATATCAGCACCCGCTTCTACTTGAGAAATTGCTGTTTTCACAAGCAATGGTAATGTTTTATCATTATCAACATCATGTGTATGATCATCAATTAAACCGCAGTGGCCATGATCTGTATATTCACATAAACATGTATCTGCTAACACTAACATGTCTGGATAAAGTTTTTTAGATTTTCTAGTTGCCTGTTGAATGATACCTTCATGTGCATAAGCACCTGTACCCACTGAATCTTTTTCATTTGGGACACCAAAGAACATCACCGCTCTGATACCTAAATCATAAGCTTCTTGCAATTCTTCTTCTAGGTGATTCAAGCTGATTTGATAAATCCCTGGCATAGATGGAATTTCTTGTTTAACATCGTCTCTTTCTACGACAAAGATAGGATAAATCAAATCTTCTTTACGTACGTGATTTTCTCTTACAAGACTGCGCATTGATTCATTAATACGTAATCTTCTGTGTCTATCAAAACTCATTTAAGATTCCTACTTTCTTTTATTGTATAGATTAAACCATCAATTGTTTGTTTTCGTGCTATGACAGCATCATAACCATTTTTACGAACTGTTTCATAAGTTGGTAGACCAATAGCATAACACTCAAAATCAGGTTGTACTTGGCATCGTTTCAATGCTTTAAAAAAGTTCTCAGCGGAAGATGAACTCGCAAATGCAATACCATCAGCTGACTGTTCTTTTAACAACTTAATCGCATAAAGAATATTCTGTTGATGCTCAACAGGTTCATATAAATCAATTTTTACCACATCTGCCCCACGTTCTTTTAATACCTCTTCTAATATAGGTCGTGCTGCTTTACTGCTGGGTATAAAAATAGAGGCTCCTTTTTTGAACGTAAACTTATCTAGAAATCCTTCTTGTGAAAAATCTTCAGGACAAAAATCTACTTCTATACCATGTTGTTCACAAAAGCGTTGTGTTTTTTCACCTATAACTGCTACCTTTTCATAGCGTAATAGTGAAAGATACGGTAAAAAATATCGCACTGCATTTTTAGAAGAAAATACAAGCCAAGTATAAGAACGATTTAATACAGAATCATCAAAAGCGAGTGGTTCTAATTTAATAAAAGGCAAATGTATCCATCCTTTATCTTCTGTTGGCATTGAACTAGATTGCGTCATTATGACTGATGCACTCATAGCAATTCATCTCCGACTTATAGATTAGGCTTCATCATTTAATGCTTTAATGATTTCATATGCACCTTGTTCTTTCAAGACATCACTTGCTGCTTTGCCAAGTTCAACTGGGTTTTGTCCGTTAACTGTATGTTCAAAGCGTTGTTTACCGTCAGGTGACATGATCAAGCCTGTAAATGTTAGCTGTCCGTCATTATCAACAGTTGCGTAACCTCCAATAGGGACTTGGCAACTACCGTTCATTTCTTTAAGAAACGTACGCTCTGCAGTAACGCATTCTGCTACGCTTTGATTATGCACTTTTTTCAACAGATCTAAAAGTTCTTCGTCATCACTACGACATTCAATTCCTAGTGCACCTTGACCGATTGCTGGAATGAGTAAATCTGGTTGTAAATACTCGGTAACGATATCATCAGACCAACCCATTCTACGTAGGCCTGCAGCTGCGAGAATAATCGCATCATAATCTTCAGTTTCTAGTTTATTAAGTCTTGTATCGATATTACCTCTAATCCATTTGATTTCAAGATTAGGGTATTTTGCTAGAATTTGTGCGCCACGTCTTAAAGAACTTGTACCAACAATGCTACCATCCGGTAAATCTGCAAGTTTCACATGATTTTTAGAAATAAATGCATCAAATGGAATTTCTCTATCAGGAACACAGCCAAGTGTTAGCCCTTCTGGTAATTCACTTGGCACGTCTTTTAAAGAGTGAATGGCTAAATCAATCTCATGGTCAAATAAGGCTTGTTGTATTTCTTTAACAAACAAACCTTTACCCCCAACTTTAGAAAGTTGTCTATCTACAATCTGATCACCTTTTGTGACGATTTCTTTGATTTCAATATCTAAATCTGGTTGTACCTCTTTTAACTTTTCAATAAATTGACGACTCTGAGTCAATGCCAATTTACTTCTTCTTGAACCAACGACAAGCTTACGCATGCCAACGTCCTCCTCTGCATAAGGTTATACTTTATCCGAAGAAATTCGGAAAATGAGAAATAAACAATAAGTTGAACATACTGAAAAGATAAATCAGCATATTAAATAAAACATGATTTAAAGGGCTTACCCATTTTCTTGTTCGTAAGAGAATGTAGATACCATAACAAATCATTACAATTATTGAAGATACCACTTTAGGATCTAGCAAAATATTGAAACCTATTGTCTGAAAACCCCATTGTGCGCCTAAAATTACTCCGATAATTAAAATAACTAATCCGATGACTGTTGAATAAAACGTCATCTTTTCTAAGCTGTACACACTACCTATTCTAAAATATTTTTGATCGAAATGCTTGTGTTTAAGGTTACGATACTGCAATACATATAACACACCATTTACAAATGCGAGTGAAAATAATGCATAACTGATAATGGCCAGCGAGACATGTATAATCAACAATTCATGATTAACATTGAATTCTGCATCTCGAATATATGTTTCATTTGGTCTGAAGGTATGTATCGACATCACAACAAACCCAATGGCATTAAACAAAAATATAGAAAAGTCTAAATGTTTTACAACACTGATGACTATAGAAATCGATAAAATCATCCAGTTCAAAAAATAAAACACATCAAAGACCGAACCGAGCGGAACCGCTCTGGCCATATTGATATATAAAGACAAAGAGATTGTTTGCAGTAACCAAACAATCCCTAGTGTGTAGAACCCTAAGGTTCTAATTTTATGATTCTTTTTAAAAAAATCATAAAAATAGCAAGAAATACTGAGTAAATAAATCAGCAAGGTTACTTCATGGAAACGCACGAAAAATATATCTTGCATATCATCACCATACTATGGCTGTTTAATCAAAACCTAAGATTTGTCTTGCTGAAAGTCGGCGTTCTTTTTTTGCAACACTCTTTTCATATTCGCTTTCAGCTTCAATATCAAAGATATTTTGGAACAGCTCTAATTTTTCACTGCTATTTTTATCATTACTCAATTCTTTAGCTTGTTTAATCGGATCTTTCAACATTTGATTAATGATACTTTTAGTATGTTTAGAAATCACTTTACGTTCACGTTCACTTAAATCAGGTAATTTACGGTCAATGCTATCCATAGTTTCTTGTTGGATATGCATTGCTTTTTCGCGTAAAGCTCTGATAACAGGAACGACACCTAACATGTTGACCCAATCGTTATGCGTTGCGATTTCATGTGGAATTTGTTCAGCGATTTGCGCTGCTGCCGCTTCTCTTTCACGTAAATTAGCATCAACAAGTCCTTTTAGGTCATCGATATCGTAGCTGAAAATGTTCATGTCGGATTCAATAGCTGGATCAATATCTCTAGGTACCGCAATATCGATTAAAACCATTGGCTCTTGTTTACGTTGACGTTTTACAGATTCCATCATATTTCGAGTAATAATATAGTCAGATGCACTTGTTGAACTAATTACTATATCCGCATTGACTAATAAGTTTTCTAATTCTTCCATAGTGGCATAAGAAGCTTGATGCTTCTCTGCTAATTGACGTGCACGCTCAGCTGTTCTATTCACAACCGTAACATGTTCGATACCTGAACCCATTAGGTTCAGTAATGAGAGTTCACTCATTTCGCCGGCACCAATAATCACAGCGTGTTGTGATTTAAGATTGCCGAATACTTTTTTAGCTAATTCTACGGCTGCATATGAAACACTGACAGCATTATCAGCAATATCAGATTCATGATGTGCACGTTTCGCAAATGTGATTGCTTGTTTAAATAAATGATTGAAAATCGTACCTGTTGTACCAACTTCTTGTGCTGTAAAGAATGCATCTCTCATTTGGCCAAGAATTTGTGTTTCCCCTAACACAATAGAATCTAAGCCTGAAGTTACATTAAATAAATGTTCTACAGCTTCATCCCCCACCAATGCTTCAGACATTGATTTGATTTCTTCAACTTCTAAACCGAATTTACGCGCTAAAAAGCGTTGGATGTAATAACGTCCAGTGTGAATCTGGTCTGCTACTGCATAGACTTCTGTTCGGTTGCATGTTGATAAAATCACGTTTTCTAATATTGATTTAGTTTCAAATAAATCAATATGCGATTCTTGTATGGCATCAGCTTTGAAAGCAACTTTCTCTCTCAGTGCTACATCAGCGGTACGATGGTTGATGCTTATCGCAATTATATGCATTTTTAACGCCCTCCATACTATTGACAATACACTAATTATAACACACAAATTTAAACCTTAAAGTCATCAAACCTTTTTAATTAGAAATATTCTAATCTAGAAAAGGTCTAGTCATAATTTTGTCATATTTCACTTTAAATGCTAACTACATCCATATTATTGACACATTTGCTAAAAAGTTGATACTCACAGTCTTTATCATGATTCATAGGTTTCATAAATAATAAAGGTCATCTTTTTACATAAAACTCATTATAAATAACTTTGAATCGCATTCCATATCACTTGTTGATTCTTATTATTTATCGATGAATAACTGATAATTGTATCTTCACTTTCCATTTCAAGTTTTTCTCTGATCACTTTAAGATGCTTTTGAATCTTACCTTTGGCGATTTTATCTTGTTTCGTCGCAATGATTAAAACCGGCAGATCATAATACTTTAAAAAATCATACATCAGTACATCGTCTTGAGTCGGCGCATGTCTAATATCAATTAATTGGATTACCAGCTTCAATTGTTCACGTTCAGTAATATATTTTTCTATCATTTTACCAAACTGTTCTCTCTGTTTTTTACTTACTTTCGCATAGCCATAACCTGGTACATCCACAAAAACAAGTTGTTGATCTATATCATAAAAATTCAATGTTTGTGTTTTCCCTGGCTGTTGTGAAGTTCTTGCCATATTTTTACGTCCAATCATACTATTGATGAACGTTGATTTGCCTACATTTGAACGCCCGCTTAACGCCACTTCATCAAGTCCTGTTTCTGGATACTGATCGGGTTTGACTGCACTGATTAACAGTTCTATATTATTTGGGTTGATATTCATATTCGACCTCTTTTCTACTACTTTTAGATTGATTCGCGTTTCATTATATCAAATTTTAATTTTAAAAGTGAATCTATTATCAAAAATGCCCATAAAAATAGCACTCTCCTACTCTCAACAGAGTAAAAGAGTGCTTGATTTATCTAAACTATGCAGAAGTTTTTTCTAAATTCACTTTGTTTCCTTCCGCATCGTACAATTCTGGTGTAGATTCATTATTGATTGTATCAGCAGTGATAACCACTTTTGCTACATCATCAGTAGATGGAATATCATACATGATTTCAATTAATGACTCTTCAATGATTGAACGTAAGCCACGTGCACCAGTTTTACGTTCGATAGCTTTTTCAGCAATCGCTGATAAAGCTTCTTCAGTAAATTCTAGTTCAACATGATCTAGCTCAAGCATTTTTTTGTATTGTTTAACTAACGCATTCTTAGGTTGCGTTAAGATATTTTTCAATGCTGAAATATCTAATGTTTCTAAGTTTGCGACAATTGGAATACGTCCGATAAATTCTGGAATTAATCCATAAGATTGTAAATCTTCTGGACGAATGTGTTCTAATAGTGCACTTTCATCAACTTTCGCCGCTTCATTGCTTGCGAAGCCGATTACTTTTTCACCTAAACGACGTTTGATGACATCATCGATACCATCAAAGGCACCACCAAGGATAAATAAGATATTCGTTGTATCAATTTGAATAAATTCTTGGTTAGGATGCTTACGTCCGCCTTGAGGTGGAACACTTGCAGTTGTACCTTCTAGAATTTTAAGCAATGCTTGTTGAACACCTTCACCTGACACATCACGTGTAATTGAAGTGTTTTCTGATTTACGTGCAATCTTATCAATTTCATCCACGTAAATAATACCTTTTTCAGCTTTATCAATATCAAAGTCAGCTGCTTGGATTAAACGTAGTAAGATATTTTCTACGTCTTCACCAACATAACCTGCTTCAGTTAAACTTGTTGCATCCGCAATCGCAAATGGAACATTCAATGTTTTAGCTAAAGTTTGTGCAAGTAATGTTTTACCGCTACCTGTAGGTCCGATTAAAGCAACGTTACTTTTTTGTAGTTCTACATCGTCATCATTCGGTCCTAGTTGTTGGATACGTTTGTAGTGGTTGTATACAGCAACAGATAATGATTTCTTAGCTTTTTCTTGACCAATTACATAGTTGTTTAATTGATCCATAATCTCTTTCGGGGTCGGTAAATCTGTAAATTCTTCTGTAGCAGTTTGCGCAAGTTCTTCTTCAACAATCTCTGAACATAATTCAATACATTCATTACAAATGTACACGCCGCTACCAGCTACAAGTTTCTTAACTTGGTCTTGGTCTTTACCACAGAAAGAACATTTCAATTTTTCTTCATCTTCATTGAACTTAAACATTTATTATTTACACCTCTATTCCATAAAGACTATACTAAAACACTTTATAGTATGCAATAAATGTGTTTATAGACTTTATCGTTTCTTTTAAAACCTGTATATATCCGACATTTTTGCAGGTTTTAGTTCATTTACAATTATTTTTATTTTATCTATGGTGATTTCATTACTTTATCAACTTGTATATTGAATATATCATTTTGTAAAGGTTATGCAACAAAATTGCTTACAAACAATATAGCACAAGCATATCTAAAACGAAATGATTTCGACCGTAAATCACTGTAGAGGATGAAATCACATGTTTTAATTCATATGATGCACATGCATCTCAGTATGAATCAGTTATCATGCAACTTCACCCTCTACCTATTCATTTATTCAATTGGAAATGAATGAATTATTTTTCTTCTTTTTCTTCTTCTTTGTTATCTTCTTTACCTTCAACAAATTTAGCATTGTCTACTAATAAATCGATAACTTTTTTAACACGTACATCACCTTTAATTAAGTCAGTGTTGCCTAATGTTTTCTTGATATCTTCAGCAGAGATACCGAATTGTGTACTCATTGCTTCTAACTCTTTATCAACATCTTCTTCAGATGCTTCTACGTCTTCAGCATTCGCAATCGCAGTTAATGTTAAGTTAGTTTTAACACGTGCTTCTGCGTCGTCTTTCATTTGTTCTCTTAATTGAGATTCATCTTGACCAGAGATTTGGAAGTAAGTTTCTAAGTTAAGACCTGATTGTTGAATACGTTGTTCGAATTCTTGCATCATACGGTTTAACTCAGTGTTAATCATAGCTTCTGGAATATCTACTTCAGCATTTTCAACTGCTTTGTTGATTGCTTCTTCTTTTTCAATATTTTCAGCATTGACTTTCTTTTCTTCTTCAAGACGTTTGCGAAGATTTTCTTTATATTCATCAACGCTATCTGCATCTGAATCTAATTCGTTCGCAATTTCATCGTCTAATTCTGGAACATTTTTGTATTTGATTTCATTGATTTTTACTTTGAATGTTGCTTCTTTACCAGCTAATTCTTCAGCGTGGTATTCTTCTGGGAATGTAACTTTAACGTCTTTTTCTTCACCAGTTTTTAAGCCAACTAATTGTTCTTCGAAACCAGGGATGAACATACCTGAACCGATTTCTAAATCGTAACCTTCAGCTTGTCCGCCTTCAAATTGTTCACCATCAACATAACCATCGAAGTCTAAGTTTACAGTATCGCCTTCTTCAACTGCACCATCTTCTTTGATTACCATTTCAGCTAAGTGACCTAAGCTGTGATCAATTTGTTCTTGTAATTCTTCGTCTGTTAATTCAGCATTTTGTCTTTCAATTTCAAGACCTTTGTATTCACCAAGTTTTACTTCTGGTTCAACTGTAACAGTAGCGTTGAATTTCAAGTCTTTACCTTTTTCGATTTGTGTTACTTCGATTTCTGGTTGATCAACTGGTTTGATACCAGTTTCTTCGATAGCTTCACCATAAGCTTCTGGTAATAAGATATCTACTGCATCTTGGTAAAGTGCTTCTACACCAAAACGTTGTTCAAAAATTTGGCGAGGAACTTTCCCTTTACGGAAACCAGGAATATTTACTTGTTTAACTACTTTCTTGAATGCTTGATCGATTGCTTGATCTACTTTTTTAGCAGGAACTGTAACTTCTAAAACGCCTTGGTTACCTTCCTTTTTTTCCCATGTTGCTGTCATGTATAAAAACCTCCATGATAATCCTTTTTTAATTTTTCAACTTTTTCATTATAGCATACGTATAAATTGGTTACAAACCTGGTGATTAGAACGTATACGCAATGTTAAAACAAACTAATTTTTCATTTTCTATCAAGGTCAATAATATCATATTACCCCAATTATTGAGTGATATTCTGTTCTATCGCATGAATCCACTTCAAAACAGGTTCACTCATATGTTTCTCTGCTGATTCTGATAGATTCAACATATCTTCTATATAATTGAAGAATGTGTCAATCCATGCGTCTACAGGTGCTTCTTGTTCGATTTCCAATGGATAAATACCAATTGCAAAACCTTGCAACATCTGTGAAATTTCACTTCGCATCTGACTGCCGAATTGGTCTTCAAATTGTTGCATCACCGCTGGAATTACCTTTTGTGTAAAAGATGCATATTCAAGTCCTGGCAGAGCTTTCGGTACGACTTTAAATTCTGCATTATTTTTAACAAAATTGATTTCGTGTTGATACTGCGCTTTTTTCAAATATTCTAAGATAATTGTTTGCACATGCGAATGAAGTCGTTCTTGATTTAAAATTTCCGCAAAAGTTTCCGCAAAGCCATATTGGCCTTCATGCATCATATCGAATAATAAATATAACTGTTGATCAATAGTCAGCGTTGTAAAGCGACTCATTTTTGAAATATAGTGCTTTTTATTTTGATTCAGCTGCATTTGTGCATCTTCTTTAATAGGAAACAACTGCATGCGTATATCATGATCTTTTACTTGATCAATAATCTGATTGAACAGGTTAACACATTCATAATATTGGCCTAACCCATGCAGACTTGTCATATAATACACCATTAAGCGATTATATGCATCGAAGCCTTGTTTCAACAAAATAATCGCTTCTTCACGCAATTCTAAGTATTGTTCCATTCTCAGAAGCATTTCACACTTCAATAAAGCCAAGTCAGTATCGAGTTCAAAATCTTTTTCATACTTCATAAAAAGATCATACATCTTATCATACTGTTCATGCTTAAAAGATGTTTTAATATCATTAATCAATTTGGATTGATTTTGTGGAAATGGGATTATGTCAGTCATTATTAACACCCGCTTCTAATTAAATGCTTGTAAGATTAATGCACTCCATGTTTCAAAATCATCGTAATTTTCAATTTTACCTTGATTCATCCATTTGATTTTAAGTGTGTCAGTTTCTTTTGCTTCTACACTATTTGAATCTACTCTGATTTTAAATACGACACCTAAATGAACTTCTCCTACTTCGTTCGTATCATCGTTAATAAAACCAATGTATTCCATGTTTTGTGTTTTGCTGCTGTTAAGACCGACTTCTTCTTCTAGTTCACGTTGTGCGTTCACACGTAAGACTTCATTAATAGATTGTGCATCCATAACATCATTCATATGACCGCCGACACCAATTGATGACTGTCCATGCAGACGACTTTCACCGCCACCAGAAAGGCGTTCATATACTAATATTTCGCCCTTTTCGTTCTCTAATAAACAATATGAAATTAATTGTTTATATGTCGGATCTTCTTCCATATCACCGCGACGTTTCACTTCGTACTTGTCTAAGTTATCGAAAATCGCTTCCCCTGACGGATCATTTTTTGATAAGAAACCATTAAATGCGTCTTTTTCTTTGTTAAAAACAATTTCTCTTGGTACTACAATTATTCTTTCATCAAATTTCGACATGTGTTTCTCCTTTACTTTGGGTTTATGTACTTGTCTGTATTCTATCAAAGTTTTAAAATCAACGTAAAGTTGTATTAAAAAAACTCAATCATCAGTACGCTTATCTACCAATGATTGAGTATTGTAAATGAATTATTTTAAAGCTGCTTTAGCTTTTTCAACTAATTCGCCGAAAGCTTTGTCGTCTGAAATTGCAATTTCAGAAAGCATTTTACGGTTAATGTCGATGTCAGCTTGTTTTAAGCCGTTCATTAATTTTGAGTAGCTTAAGCCGTGGTTACGAGCTGCTGCATTGATACGAGTAATCCATAATTTACGGAAATCACGTTTTCTTTGACGACGGTCACGGAATGCGTATTGACCTGATTTCATTACTTGTTGTTTAGCTACTTTATATAAAGTATGTTTAGAGCCGAAGTAACCTTTAGCTAATTTGATTACTTTTTTACGACGCGCTCTTGTTACTGTTCCACCTTTAACACGTGGCATATTGAATTCCTCCTTGGTTATATCTATAACTCTGATTATTTTTGATTTGTTTCAGGCGCTTTCTTTATTTCAAAGCTAAAGCTGACCTGTGTGTTTATCTCGTTAATAACTTATTTTTTGTAAGCTAATAATTGTGCTACACGTTTCATATCACTTTTAGAAACTAAAGCTGATTTACGTAATTGACGTTTTTGTTTAGTGCTTTTGTTTGCGAATAAGTGAGAAGTATAAGCTCTTGAACGTTTTAATTTACCTGAAGCAGTTCTTTTAACACGTTTAGCTGCTCCGCGGTGTGTTTTCATTTTAGGCATAATGAAATTCCTCCTGTAATATCTTTAAAAATTATTTTTCTGCTAGTGGTGCTAGCATAATAAACATTTGACGGCCTTCCATTTTAGGCTTTTGTTCAACTGTAGCGATATCTTTGCATTCGCCTGCAAATTTCTCTAATACACGTTGACCAATTTCCTTATGAGTGATGGCACGTCCTCTGAAACGAATTGAAACTTTACATTTATCGCCTTTAGTTAAGAATTTGCGTCCTTGTTTCAACTTAGTTTGGAAATCATGTTCCTCAATTGTTGGACTTAAACGAATTTCTTTAACATTGATAACTTTTTGTTTTTTCTTCATTTCTTTTTCTTTTTTCTGTTGCTCGAATTTGTATTTACCGTAATCCATAATACGAGCAACAGGTGGTTTAGCGTTAGGCGCTACTACGACTAAATCTAAACCAACACGATCAGCCATTTCTAATGCTTCACGTTTTTGTTTAACACCGATTTGTTCACCGTCTTGACCAATGACACGAATTTCTCTTGCGCGAATTCTATCGTTAACTTGCGTTTGATCTTTTGCTATGGTTAACACCTCCGTTATATTTACGAAATATCCCAAGTAAAAAAGAGCGGACACAGAAGTGCCCGCTCTTTTCCATAAAGTCAACGTCATCATTGTAACGTTGTTTTGGACCTGCCAACAGCCTTAAGCGTCGCTACAGGTGAGAAGCGGGAAGCTTCTACTTGGTTCGTTTCGTATTCAACATATACAATCATATCAACATTACAAGACAAAGTCAATTAAAATTTTTAACTTTATTTAAATTGGCTCATATCCACGTCTTGACTTAAGTCAACTTGTTTCAATGGAATTTTTTTAGTTTTATATCTGATTTTATGATACAAGAAGAATGCTAAGAAAACTGGAATACCCATGTAAGTGATAATGAAGCGATTTGGATCAAAATCACCTGTTTTAATGAAATCAACATCTTGGCCGATAATAACAATCACACATAAGATACCTGCGAAAATCGGACCGAATGGGAACCATTTAGCTTTGTATTTCAATTCATGTTTATCATAATTTTGGACTTTAAAAGCACGTCTGAATCGGTAGTGACTGATTGCAATACCAACCCATGCGATAAAGCCTGTCATACCACTTGCTGCAACGATGTATTCATATGCATCACCGCTTAAGCGTTGTATTAAGAAGATTAATACTGTTACGGCGCCAGTTGCGATTAATGCTAAGAATGGCACACCATGCTTTGTAGTTTTACCAAATGCTGATGCTGCAAGTTTATCTTTACTCATAGAGTACAACATACGTGTTGATGCGTACATACCAGAGTTACCTGCTGATAATACTGAAGTTAAGATAACTGCGTTCATAAATGATGCCGCAAACGCTAAACCAGCATTTTTAAATACTAATGTAAATGGTGATGTCGCGATGTTATCTTCTCCGCCCATCAATGCTGGATGAGTATAAGGAATAATCATACCAATTACAAAGATAGCTAAGATATAGAATAATAAAATTCTCCAGAATACTTGTTTAATTGCTTTTGGTACAGCACGTTCAGGATTTTCTGATTCCCCTGCTGTAATACCGATTAACTCTGTTCCTTGGAATGAGAAACCAGCAATTAAGAATACACCTAAGATTGATAATAAGCTTCCGCCTAAATTACCACCTAAAATCGGGCCGTCACCAGAAGTAAATGTTTCAAATCCGATGAATTTACCGCCCATGATACCGACAATAGTAAGTAAACCGATACCAATAAAGACAATAACTGTTATTACTTTAATTAATGCAAACCAATATTCACTTTCACCATACACTCTAACTGATAATGAGTTTAAAGCGAAGATGATGATAAGGAAGAGTACACTCCATGCCCATGCAGGAATGCCTTTCATTGGATCCCAGTACTGAATCACTTGCGCTGCAATAGTTACGTCAGCTGCTACAGTGATAACCCAGTTAAACCAATAGTTCCATCCTAAAGCAAAGCCTAATGATGGGTCTACAAATCGTGTTGCGTACGTACTGAATGAACCAGATACTGGTAAGTACGTTGCCATTTCTCCTAATGATGTCATCAAGAAGAACACCATAATACCGATAACTGCGTAGGCGATTAATGCGCCGAGTGGTCCAGCATCATGAATTGCACCGCCAGATGTAACGAATAATCCTGTTCCGATACATCCCCCGATGGCGATCATGGAAATATGACGGTCTTTCAGACCTCTTTGGATGCCTGCATCCTGATTAGATTGATTGTTCATAATCGATTCCTTTCTTTAGTATAGAGGCTTGCATGAATACAAAAAATGATGGCCGCTACAGATATGCGACCATCACTTGAAATTTATCATATACGGTAGCACATCACATTATGTGACAGTCCAGTTCCTATTCGGAAACTGACCCAAAATACAATAGTTATGGCTATTGTAAATTTCGGCATCTTTGCCTTTAACTTATTCAACATACGCTCCAATAAAGCTTCTGATAAGCAACTCATCAAAGATGCAACCTCTAACACTTTTTTAATATTTAATTAACTACATTGTAATATACCTTAATTCCAGACTGATTTCAAGGTCTTAATTCGAACGTTGTTTTTTTAGACGAATTTCATCGACTAAATTCCAGATGAATTCATCTTTTTCTACAGTTTCTTGATCTTTAGAACCATATTTACGCACGTTCACTTCATTGTTTTCAATTTCTTTGTCTCCAATTACAAGTTGATATGGGATTTTATGCATTTGTGCTTCACGGATTTTATAACCCATTTTTTCATTACGATCATCAATTTCTACACGCACACCTTGTGATTTTAATTCATCTTGGATTTGACGTGCATAATCATAATGTAAGTCCACATTAACTGGGATGATTTCAACTTGCATTGGTGCTAACCAAGTTGGGAAAGCCCCTTTAGTTTCTTCAGTTAAGAATGCTACGAAACGTTCCATAGTTGATACCACACCACGGTGGATAACTACTGGACGGTGTTCTTCACCATCTTTACCGATATAAGCTAAGTCGAAACGTTCTGGTAATAAGAAGTCAAGTTGAACTGTTGATAAAGTTTCTTCTTTACCCATAGCTGTTTTAACTTGAACGTCTAATTTAGGACCGTAGAATGCCGCTTCCCCTACCGCTTCTTCATACGGTAAGTTCATTTCATCTACTGCTTCTTTCAACATTGCCTCAGCTTTGTTCCACATTTCATCATCATCGAAATATTTCTCTGTATCTTCTGGATCACGATAGCTTAAACGGAAGCTGTAGTTTTCGAAACCAAAGTCTTTGTAAACTTCTTGAACTAATTCAACTACACGTTTGAACTCTTCTTTAATTTGATCTGGGCGTACGAAAATGTGGGCATCATTTAAAGTCATACCACGTACACGTTGTAAGCCTGATACCGCACCACTTGCTTCATAACGATGCATTGTACCTAATTCAGCAATACGAATTGGTAATTCTCTGTATGAATGTGGTTTATTTTTATAAATCATCATATGGTGTGGGCAGTTCATCGGACGTAAAACCATTTCTTCAGTTTCGTCCAATTTCATTGGCGGGAACATGTCATCTTGGTAATGATCCCAGTGTCCTGAAGTTTTATATAAGTCAACATTAGCTAAAACAGGTGTATAAACATGGTCATAGCCTAAACTAACTTCTTTATCTACGATGTAACGTTCAATTTCACGACGAATTGTTGCACCGTTTGGTAACCATAATGGTAAACCAGCGCCTACTAATTGACTGTTCATAAATAAGTCTAATTCTTTACCGATTTTACGGTGGTCACGTTCTTTACGTTCTTCAAGCATTTTTAAATGTGCTTTTAATTCTTTTTTATCAAAGAACGCTGTACCATAAATACGTTGTAACATTTTATTGTTGCTGTCACCGCGCCAATATGCACCTGCTGTAGATAATAGTTTGAACTCTTTGATTTTTGAAGTAGATGGTACGTGTACACCACGGCATAAGTCAGTGAATTCACCTTGTGTATATAGTGTCACATTTTCATCTTCAGGAATTGCATCGATTAATTCTTGTTTATACGGATCGTCTTTAAAGAAGTCTTTCGCTTCATTACGGCTGACTACTTTACGTTCAATTTTATGATTTTCATTTACAATTTGTTTCATTGTTTTTTCGATTTCAGGGAAATCATCTGAAGAGATTTTAGCATCAGTATCGAAATCATAGTAGAAACCGCCTTCAATGACAGGACCTACTCCGAATTTCACGTCGCCATACAAACGTTTTAATGCTTGTGCCATTAAATGCGCTGTAGAGTGACGTAACACTTCAAGTGCTTCTTCACTGCCAGGAGTTACGATTTCAATTGATCCATCTTCTTCAAGTGGACGAGTCAAATCAACCATTTGTCCATTAAATTTACCTGCTACTGCTTTTTTTCTTAACCCAGGACTGATTGATTGTGCGATTTCTTCAGTAGTAATGCCTTTATCAAATTCAGAACTGTTGCCATCTGGAAATGTAATACTAATTTTGTCCATTCATAAACGCCTCCATTTATAATCTTCACGTAAAACAAAAAGAACCCCGCCCTATAAAGGGACGAGGTTCTCGTGATACCACCCTAGTTTAAGAAACAGAACATTCCCATGATACTGTTTCTCATCTCTGCATAAGATAACGGTCTTGAGCCGGATATCCATTACGAATATCATTTATCTAAAAGGGAGTAACATATTAGTATGTTAACTGCTTTCTCATCACCAGCAATTTTCTGTATAACAGTGAAAAACATGTCATATCCTTTAATGTTTACGTTGATTTAGATTTAATTCTATTATAACTCATTTTCAAAAAATATCAATCATCACGATAATTCTCGCCGACTAATTCATAGGGTTCTGCTAAAGATTTAATACGTTCCATAATTCTAGCAGCTTTTGTCTGTTCAGAGCCATCTCGCGTCATCGCTAAATGGTGTTCTAAAGCTTTGAAATCAAAGTTTGAGCTAAAGAATGTCGGCAACTCTTGTACCATTCTATAATGCAGTAATGGTCCGATGACTTCGTCACGCACCCAAGGTGTGACTTCTTCTGCACCGATATCATCTAGCATGAGGATATTCGCTTCTCTGACCACTTGTAATTTACGTTCAAATGAACCATCTTTAAATCCATTTTTTAACGTACGGATGAATTCAGGTAGGTATACAATCGTTGAAGGAATCAGTTTGGACTTCAATTGATTGGCAATCGCACCTAAAATAAAGGATTTACCTGTACCAAAAGAACCATATAGATATAAACCTTTAACACTTTCTCCTCTTACGATTGCTTTACATAATTCATCAGCTTTCATAGCTACATTTAAACGTTCACGATTATCCATATAAATATCTGCTAATTTAGCATCTAACGTATCTCTCTGCATATGATGTGAAGTGATTAAATGTGCTTCTCGTTGTTCTTGATCGTGTTTGATTTTGCATGGACATGGAAGGTATTTGATTTTAATTCTGTTATGTTCAATATAGAGTTCAGGTACATGACCTTTAACAAAGTTAGGACAATCTTTGAATTCATGGCCATCATAATGTTTTTGCTGGTCTTTATATTCTTGCAAAATATTCAAGTCTTCTTCAATCATCCGATTCGTTACTTCAGATTGATGTTCTTCTAGGAAGCGTTTAACGTCAGGATCATTAATTACATCTCTTTTGATTTTCTCAAATCTTTTTTGAAAATCTGGAGATGTCTGCATGATATTGCTGAAACGTTTCATATTATTCATCCTCCTTCCATGTTTCTTTTAAGTGTTGTAAAAAGGCTGCACTATCTTGCGCGAGAGATTGGTCGGTTGAAGCGGATGAACGTTTTTCACCTTTCTTACGACGTTTTTCATGTTCTCGATTCAACAGCCAATCAGGTGTAATCTCTTTTGATACAGGATTTCTTCTATTATTAAAGCGTTTTGGACCGCTTTGTTGTTGATAACTTTTAGTTTGACGTGCTTGTTCATCCTTTTTCAACTTCATCACATGATGATAGGCTTCTTCTGCAGAACTGATTTCCAATTTTTTCCAGTTTGATGCAATCTCTAATATATACTTTTTAGTCAATTTCATCCCACTGTTTAACATGGCGTATTGTAATAACATATTAATTACACCAAACGGTAATTGTTCTCGCACGATTATGTCTTCTATCATATATTTTTGTTGAGGTGTCGGTTCTGAACCCGACCACCCTGTCAACATATCAATCGGACTTAAATTATCCATTAATTTAAACCATTGTTTAAACTCTTCATCTGTTTGAGGAATAGAATTGATTTCTATTTGTGCCTCTTCTGCAGTTTCTGGTCGAACAGGTTCTGCTTGCGCCTCTAAAGACGGCAATTGATTTTCGTGTTCAATCGCATAAAACGCACGCGCTTGTTTACGCAATTCTTCAAACGAAATTTTTTGTGCACTTGTCAGCGATTTTAAAATCAAATTCTTCATCCCTTCCGGCGTTATACCGTATAGCACAGCGAGTTGTGTAATGAGATGTTTCGTTTTTTCTTCTATTATTTCTGCACTGACAAAATGATTGCTTAGTAATTGATACAACAATTCGAAGTCAAAGTGAACACGGTCTAAGTTCATACCATCGTATTTTTGTGTTTCTGTTATTTGATGTGTCGTATCTACCTTATCTAACGCATGATTGGGTACTTTAAAAACATCTGTAAAATTTCTTGTCACTTCATGATAATTTGATAAATCAACTTGTGTCGATTCAAAATAACGACGTAATTCATGGAAACGTTTACCCTCAACTTCTTTATAGAGATAAACAGATAACATAGGATCATTGAAAAATGTTTTAGGTGATGGCGGATCGACTAACAAATACACAAATTGTGATTGATTTTCATCATGTTTTGCATAGGTTTTAATCAGTCCAATCGCTTCCAAACGATTCATTTCTTCTCTGAATTGACCTAGGTTTAATTTCAACTCACTCATAATCACATAATGTGTATAGTCTTTTTGTTGTTTAACCTCTGCAAACTGAGAAAGATAATGATACACACCGATGGCTGTTGTGCCAATAAGTGGTGTAAACAAACGGTTCAATACTTCGAGTTGAGATGCAGAAAGTTTTTGTGCTTGCAGCACTTTGAATGGATCTTGCGGACGTAATCCAAAGTCATTTTGACTCAACTTCATCAAGATTCACTCCGTTTATTCTTTTCTTGTAAGATGCCTTGCATAGATTCAAGCAATTGATCGACATCTTTAAATTCTTTATATACAGAGGCGAATCTTACATAGGATACTTGATCCACATGCATTAATAAATTCATCACATGTTCGCCAATTTCTCTTGAAGAAACCTCTGCATGGCCTTCATCTCTTAAACGCCATTCTACTTTACTTGTAATATCTTCAAGCTGTTGATAACCGACTGGTCTCTTTTCACACGAACGAACGAGCCCATTCAATATTTTGTCACGTGAAAACTGCTCACGTGTGCCATCTTTTTTCACTACGATAAGCGGACTCATTTCAATATGCTCAAATGTAGTAAAACGAGTGCCGCAATTTTCACATTCACGACGTCTGCGAATGGCATTGGCTTCATCAGCATGTCTAGAATCTATCACACGAGAATGCGTAGAATTACATTTAGGGCATTTCATTCATTTTCACCTCTTTAATTGATTACGCCTATTATACTATAAAAGTGCAAGTCACAAAAGAAAGGAAGCCAGCACATAAAAAAACCAGTTAATCAGAGCCCTACTTCTGATTAACTGGTTAAAAATTTATGACAGCAGTTTCAATTAAGCTGTTGCTTTTTCTTTTGTTTTTAACAATTCACCAATTTGAACTGCAATATCAACAACGCGGTTAGAATAACCCCATTCATTGTCGTACCATGCAATCACTTTAACTTTCTTGTCATCCATTACAAGCGTTGACATTGAATCAACGATTGCTGAGTTAGGGTTTGTGTTAAAGTCAACTGATACTAGTGGCTCATCTGAAACAGCTAATACACCTTCTAAGTCAGCATCTTCAAATGCTTTGTTGACTTGCTCAGCTGTTACATCTTCTTTTAAGTCTACTACTAAGTCTACTAATGAAACGTTTTTAGTAGGAACACGAAGTGCCATACCATGTAATTTACCTTCTAATTCAGGTAAAACTTCTTTCAATGCTTTTGCAGCACCTGTTGAAGTTGGGATAATACTTTCGTTACAAGAACGCGCACGGCGTAAATCTTTGTGTGGGTTATCAATATTTTTTTGGTCGTTTGTAATCGCATGTACTGTAGTCATTAAACCATTTTCGATTCCAAAGTTGTCGTTTAATACTTTTGCTACTGGACCGATACAGTTTGTCGTACATGAAGCATTACTAAAGATATCGAATTCTTCAACATCTAAGCTGTCATCGTTAACGCCTTTAACAACCATTTGTACGTGACCGCCTTTTGAAGGACCTGTTAATAAGACTTTTTTAGCGCCTGCTTTAATATGTGCATCCGCTTTGTCTCCGTGATTAAATTTCCCAGTCGCTTCTATGACAATATCAATATCTAAATCTTTCCAAGGTAAATTTTCTGGATTACGATCTGAAACTAATTTAATATCATGACCATCAATACGAATACCATTTTCTGTCGGTTCTACATCACCGTCATATTTACCATGTGTTGTATCGTATTTTACTAAATGTGCAATCGTTTCTGGAGGATAACTCGCATTAATTGCCACTACATTTAAATCATCATTTTTAGAAGCAATACGCAAAACCATGCGCCCAATGCGTCCCATTCCATTAATTGCAATATTCGTTGTCATAAAAAGCACCCCTCGTTTTATATGTGTTATACTTTATGGAATCAGTATAACATATTCACGTTAAAATGAAAGCGTTTTAGCAAAATAATTAAAAAAATTACTTATCACTAATGATAAGCAATTTTTTGTATTCATGTTCAGATTAAAATCATATTCACATTAAACCTCTTCAGAACTTTGAATATAACCTTCCTCCATCAACAATGCTTCAAGGTTTTGTTTAAGCTCTAGCAACGTACCGCGATTATCAATAACACGATCTGCCATACGACGTTTTTTGTCGATAGAGATCTGACTATATACACGCGCTTTCGCTTCTTCTTGTGTTAAGTCATTACGTTCCATTAAACGTTCCACTTGAATACTTTCAGAAGCATAGACTAACCATGTTTCATCAACAGTATCTTGAAGGTTATTTTCAAATAATAATGGAATATCCATAATTACATTGAAGCCTTCTTTTAAATAAGCTTCTTTTTGTCTTTCCATTAAATCTCTCACGATAGGATGTATGATTTGGTTTAATTTCTCTCGCATTTTGTCATCATTAAATACGATTTCACCGACGTATTTGCGATTCATTTCACCATTTTCATCTATCGCTTCATCGCCAAATACTTGGCGGACTTGTTCTAAACCTTCAGAACCTTTTTCTACCGCTTCTCTTGCCGCAATATCCGCATCCACAATTTTAAAACCATGGACTGCAAGCAATTCAGATACAGTAGATTTACCTGTTCCGATTCCGCCTGTTAAACCAATTACTTTTTGCATAATCTAATCTCCCTCGTTCAATTTATTTATTTTTGACAGTTTGGACAAAAGTGACTGTTTCTGCCACCTATCACTTCTGTCTCAATCGGACCGCCACATACAGGACAGATTTTCTTTTTATATACATTTAAATACTCCTGCATATGTCCAGTTTGACCATCTGCATGGCGATAATCAGAAATGCTGGTTCCGCCTTGTTCAATACCTAATGTTAGAACAGCCACTACTTCATCAAATACACGCTTTTGCTCTTGTTTCGTTAAAGTATTAACTTTGCGTTTTGGATGAATACGTGCATTAAATAAAGCTTCACAAGCATAAATATTACCGCAACCTGCAATAACATGATGATCTAAGATAACTTGTTTAATCGGCTTATTCTGATACTTCGGCAATGCTAATTGTTTTTGATAGTGTGTGTATGCATTGTCATCAAAAGGCTCTGGAGCCATCTTTTCAAATGACGTGTATGCTGTAATATCATCAACATTTTTAATTTCACCAAAGCGTCTAATATCAGAAAAGATTAATTGTTTGCCGTTACTAAGTTTGAAATTGACGTGCCAATGTTTTTGATAATTCGGTACAATAATCTCCGTTAAGTCATTGACTACGAAATAGCCACCAGTCATTCCTAAATGACTGACTAATACTCTTTTATCTTCATCTTTCTCTAAATATAAAAGAATATATTTACTTCTGCGTTCCACACGTGTAATTTTATAGCCTTCTGTACGATTTTTAAACATCGGCAAATCAATTTGTTTAATAATTGTGTCTCTACCGCTCGCTTTTCCATCGATGACTTTATCCGAGAACTCAACACTTTCAATAATTTGATTGATCACAAAGGGTTCAATCCCTCTTTTAACGTGCTCTACTTCTGGTAATTCAGGCAATTTGCGACCTTCTTTCTATTTTGCATCGTACCATGTTGGACCATAGTTAGTATCCACTTGTAATGGTACTTTTAATTCAATGGCATTATCCATAATATCTTCAATAAATTCACTGAAAGCTTCTACCTCATCTTTTGGCAGTTCAAAAATCAACTCATCGTGTACTTGCAGTAATAAGTGTGCATTGAAATCTGTTTCTTTCACAGCTTTATCATAATTAACCATTGCTAGTTTGATAATATCTGCAGCACTGCCTTGAATTGGTGTATTCATAGCTGTTCTTTCTGCAAAACTGCGTTGATTAAAGTTTCTGCTTGTAATATCAGGGATATATCTGCGACGGTGTAATAATGTTTCTACATAACCTTTTGCTTTCGCATCTTTAACGATATCACTCATATATTGTTTAACGCCTGGGAAACTATCTAAATAATCATCAATAAATTTCTTCGCTGCTTTTCTCGTAATACCTAAACTTTGGCTTAAACCATAATCACTAATGCCATATACTATTCCGAAGTTTACAGCTTTAGCTTGTCGACGCATTAAACCATCTACTTCGTCTGCTTCTACACCAAAGACTTTCATGGCTGTAGCTGTATGAATATCTCTTCCTTCTCTGAAGGCATTCATCATGCTTTCATCTTGCGTAATATGAGCAAGTACGCGTAATTCAATTTGAGAATAGTCCGCTGAAAGAATAACGTTATCCGCTTCTGCAGGTTTAAAGGCCTTTCTAATGCGGCGACCTTCTTCTAAACGTACAGGAATATTTTGCAAGTTAGGATCGACAGATGACAGACGTCCTGTTTGTGCAAGTGTTTGGTTAAAGTGTGTATGAATGCGATTATCATCTTGTATCACTTTTTGTAAGCCTTCTACATAAGTAGATTGTAATTTAGATAACTGGCGATATTCTAAGATATCTTCGATAATCGGATGTTCGCCTTGTAGTTGTTCTAAAACATCTACTGCAGTTGAGTAACCCGTTTTCGTTTTCTTGATAACTGGTAACTTCAAGTTTTCGAATAATACGACACCCAATTGTTTCGGTGAATTAATATTGAATTCTTCACCTGCTGCTTCATGAATACGAGCAATTAAAGTATCAAGCTTACCTTGAATTTCTCTTTCCATTTCTTTTAGCTCTTCAATATCCGTGTAAATGCCCATTTCTTCCATTTGTCCTAAAATGCGCGCAAGCGGCAATTCTAAGTCATTGAATAAATCTAATTGATTGTACTCTTTCAATGCATCAATCATTACAGGTGTACTCGTATCAATCGCATCCAAAATCGAAGCAATATAAGGATTCAACACATCATCTTCTGGCACTTGTCGTTTTTTGCCTTTACCAAAAACGTGTACTGCTTCAGGTACATAACCTTGGCCATAATCGACAACTACTGAATGAACATCATCAATTGAGCGAGATGGATTTAAAATGTAGCTTGCTAACATAATATCAAACGTAATATTTTTAATATCGATATTCATGCGATGTGCTTCTGCATATGTTTTTTTCGCATCATAGACATACTTTTCTGTTTGTTCGTCTTCTAACCATTTTATTAACTCAGGATAATTTTGAATCTCATCCGCATTAATCACTACAAAGTGTTCATCTGCTTTAAAGCCGAATTTCAAAATATCTGCAGTGAGATAGTCACCTTCATCTACTTCAAAGTGAAGCGCTGCTTGTTTTAATTGATCAAAGTCAATTGAGTTGAAATCTGTTTCAATATCATATGTTCGATCAGATTCAGTTTCAGTATCGGCATCAACATCGATTTGGTTCAACATTTGTTTAAAATCAAGTTCTTTAAACAGTTCAATTTTTTGTGTTTGATCCACTTCATCAGGCAACTTCGTTTCTTCAAGTGTAACTTCAATTGGACTTTCTCTATTAATCGTTGCTAACTCTTTACTCATCAACGCATCATCATGACCGTTTTCAAGTTTTTCTTTTAACTTTTTACCAGATACTTCATCTAAATGATTATAAAGATTTTCAACTGAATCAAATTGATTTAAAAGTTTAATAGCTGTTTTTTCACCGACACCCGCGATACCTGGGATATTATCTGAGCTATCTCCCATTAAACCTTTCATATCAATAATCTGTGACGGTGTTAAACCATTATATTTTTCCGCGATGAATGAAGGTGTGTAATGGTCAACATCTGTCACACCTTTTTTCGTATAGTATATAGTCACGTTATCAGAAGCGAGTTGTGTTAAGTCTCGGTCACCCGTTACAATTATTGTTTCAAAACCTGCTTTATCTGCTGCTTGACTTAACGTTCCAATAATATCATCCGCTTCATAATTTTCTAGTTCATAATGCTTAATATGATATGCATCCAATAATTGTCTGATTAACGGAAATTGTTCACTTAATTCTGGTGGCGTCTTTTGTCTGCCGCCTTTATATTCTTTAAATGTTTGATGTCTGAATGTCGTTTTTCCAGCATCAAATGCGACTAAGAAATGGGTCGGTTTTTCTTCTTTGATAATTTTTTCTAATAACATCGCAAATCCATAAGTGGCATTTGTATGAATTCCTGCACGATTCGTTAAAAGAGGCAATGCATAAAATGCTCGGAAACTTAAACTATTCCCATCAATTAACACTAATTTTTCCACACTATAACCTCCAGAATTGATTTGTTTCTATTTTATCATATGTGACATAGCCACTCATAAAAATAGCGCCGGAATTCCATCCGGCGCATATATTAAGATAACTTAATTGATTTATTTTTATTATCGAAAAATATCACTTTAAACGTTGTACCTACGCCAACTTGACTGTCTATTTGAATACGTCCGTGATAAGCTTCGACAATATGTTTCGTAATAGACAAACCAAGTCCTGTACCGCCTGAATCACGGCTTCTAGCTTTATCTACACGATAAAAACGTTCAAAGATATGTTTTTGATCTTCTGGAGCGATTCCAATCCCAAAATCTTCGACCTCTAAGACACGTTTTTCTCCATCTTTATAGACACGCACATGAATACGACTATCTTGAGGTGAATAGTTAATCGCATTGCTGACGATGTTCACCACAACCTGAGCAATTTTCGATGTTTCGGCATCGATAATCACGTAATCTTCAATATCCGTTTCCAACGTAATATTTTTCTTTTTACCATTTGTATATAAAGTTTTTACGGTGTTTCTCGTTACATCAGATAAATCCACAGGTTCTGTTTCAATTTCTTTTTGTTGTTCAATATGTGATAAGTCTAATAAATCTTCGACCAATGACTCAATACGATTAGACTCTTTCAAAATAATATTTAAGAATTCATCCAACGTCGTTTCATCATTCTTCGCCCCATCAATTAAAGTTTCCGCAAATCCTTTAATTGAAGTGATAGGTGTTTTCAGCTCATGTGAGACATTTGCGACAAATT
The DNA here is from genome assembly GCF_025561465.1 of Staphylococcus simulans. NCBI lineage: Bacteria > Bacillati > Bacillota > Bacilli > Caryophanales > Staphylococcaceae > Staphylococcus > Staphylococcus simulans. The sequence goes on along the minus strand of NZ_CP095100.1, from coordinate 1,258,914 downwards.
CACGACGCAAATTCTCTAATTTCTTCAAGCTGGTAATATCGTGAAGAACGACAACCATCCCTTGCATTCTTTTCTTTTTACGAGATAAAATCGGCACACAGACGGTATCAAAATAACGTTCGTGAACATTATTCAAATATACTTTGACTTGTTCATTCATCGTTTTCTCGGTTTTAAAGGCATCGATAATCAATGTATTCAATTTACCTTTGATCACACGATTGTAATTTTGATTCACGACATTTGTTTCAGGATTAAACATTTCATAATATGCTGTATTTGCGATAACAATTTTACCGTATTTATCAATCATTAAAACTGAACTTGGTATATTTTCAAGTGTTGTTTTCAAACGATTTGATTGAATTTTTTGTTCATTATACATTTTTTGTAAACGACGTGCTAATTCATTCGTTGTTACGAATAAGTCTCGCGTTTCTTTCACATTGCTTTCAGGTACTCTGATATGATAGTGCCCTTGTGCTAAGAGTTTCGTCGCATAAGTTACATCATTAATCGGTCTGATATATGTGCGGTTAATGTTTCTAACAATTAAGAAGACTAAGGCAATAATGAATAAACCAATGATCGCAATATATTTCCAAGCTTCAAATTGTAGTTGTGTAATTTCATTATCGTAACCTGTAATTATAATAAAATGATCATTACTAATATATTTATAAGTAAATCTACGATTGTCATGATGCGTATCATAAAGCAGATTAGATGGATTTCCAACTACATTGATGTTTGGATTTGCGGGAACTTTTTTATCTGATTTAAATAATGTTTTACCTCCATCATTGCTATGTATGGATATTGTAAAATTATTTAAGTGTGCGTATTCTTTTAAAGCCTCTTCATGATGTGCTTTGTATGTCTTGTTGATACGCTCAGCATCATGCTTCAAGTTTTCAGCATCTCTCGATGAAATCGTTGTATAAATCGCATGATTAATCAATAAACCTAAAGCAACAAGACAAGAGATAATCAAGATGGCTAACGTCAGCAGTAATCTTGTGTAAAACTTCAATTTGCAGATTTAGGTCTTTCTAGTTTATAGCCTAATCCACGAACAGTTTTAATAAGCTTCGGCTGCTTAGGGTTTTCCTCTAATTTATCTCTTAAATGACTGATATGCACATCAACAATTCTTGAATCACCAGTAAATTCATAATTCCATACAGAGTTCAACATGTGCTCTCTTGTAATAACACGACCTTGGCGCTCGATTAAATAAAGAAGTAACTCAAATTCTTTAGGGGTCAATTCTAACAGTTCATTATTTTTATATACTTCAAAGTATTCAGGTCTGATTTTGATTGAACCGATGATTACATCTTCACTATCTGTTTCTTCTTCTTTTTGACTGTGAACTTGTTTAGATCTGCGTAAAATAGCTTTTACGCGTGCTACAACTTCTCTTGGTGAGAATGGCTTAGTCATATAGTCATCTGCACCGAGTTCCAAGCCTAATACGCGATCAAACTCATCATCTTTGGCAGTCAACATTAAGATAGGAACAAGATTTCGGTCTGAACGAATCGTTTTACAAACTTCAATGCCATCCAACTTCGGCAACATTACGTCTAATACGACTAAATCTGGTTGTACGGCATTCAGTTTTTGAAGTGCTTCTTCACCGTCATAAGCAACTTCTACTAAATAACCTGCTGTTTCTAAATTGTATTTCAGCAAAGTTACAATGGATTGTTCATCATCGACTACTAAAATTTTTTGTGTCATAGTCTTACCCCCTGTGTATTTTTCATCTTAATTATAACTTATATTTTCAAAAAGATAACATACTACGAAACATCTTTACATAAACTTAACATTCACTTAACAAGTTCAATCATTCAAAAAAATAAAGCTATACCGCCCTTATCAGAGCAGTATAGCTTGAAATCAATTAAGTCTTATAGATTTTTGATTAACTCGTCAGCGAACTCAGAAGTTTTTACTTCTTTAGCGCCATCCATCATACGTGCGAAGTCATACGTTACAACTTTAGATGCAATTGTTTTTTCAATTGAATCTGTAATTAAGTCAGCAGCTTCTTGCCAACCTAAGTGTTCTAACATTAATACTGCACTTAATAATTCTGATGATGGGTTTACTTTATCTTGGTCTGCATATTTAGGTGCAGTACCGTGAGTTGCTTCAAAGATAGCGTGGCCAGTATCATAGTTGATGTTTGCACCAGGTGCAATTCCGATACCGCCGACTTGTGCTGCTAATGCGTCAGAAATGTAGTCACCATTTAAGTTCATAGTTGCTACTACATCATACTCAGCAGGACGCGTTAAGATTTGTTGTAAGAAGATATCAGCAATTGAGTCTTTGATAATGATTTTACCATCTGCAACTGCTTGATCTTGGATTTTGTCCGCTTCTTCTTTACCTTTTTCATCTACTAAGCGATCATGTTGTTGCCAAGTGAATACTTTATCACCGAATTCACTTTCAGCTAAATCATAACCCCATTGTTTGAATGCACCTTCAGTAAATTTCATGATATTACCTTTGTGCACTAATGTAACTGATTTACGATTGTTATCAATCGCATATTGGATAGCTGAGCGTACTAAACGTTCAGTACCTTCTTTAGATACAGGTTTTACACCGATACCAGAAGTTTCAGGGAAACGAATGTTTTTAGCACCCATTTCATCTTGTAAGAAATCGATTAATTTCTTAGCTTCTGGCGTACCTTCTTTAAATTCGATACCTGCATAGATGTCTTCAGTATTTTCACGGAAGATAACCATGTCAGTGTCTTCTGGACGCTTAACAGGAGATGGAACACCTTTGAACCAACGTACTGGACGTAAGCAAGCATATAAGTCTAATGTTTGACGTAATGCTACGTTTAATGAACGAATACCGCCACCGATTGGTGTAGTTAAAGGTCCTTTGATTGCGATTAAATACTCTTCAATCGTATCTAAAGTTTCTTGTGGTAACCATTCGCCAGTTTCATCATATGCTTTTTGACCAGCTAAGATTTCTTTCCATTCGATTTTTTTCTCGCCATTATAAGCTTTTTCAACCGCTGCATCTAATACACGGCTTGCTGCTCTCCAGATATCTGGTCCAATACCATCACCGATGATAAATGGAATAATAGGATTATTCGGTACTAATAAACCGTCTTCTTGTTTAACAATTTTTTCTGGTGCCATTCTAAATTCCTCCGTTAATATAAATTTTGTGATTAATGATTCAAGAATGTCGCTGTTAAAAATTAGCGCTCTTCAATTGGTAAATACTTACGATTTGTTTCACCGATATATTGAGCACGTGGTCTCATAATACGATTATCTCTATATTGTTCGAAAATATGTGCTAACCAACCTGCAGAACGACTGACTGCGAAAATTGGAGTAAATAAATCATGTGGAATATCCATGCTGTGATAAACAGTCGCACTATAGAAGTCAACGTTAGCAATAATGCCTGTACGTTCTTTCATTAAGTCTTCAATCGCTACTGAGATATCATATAAATGTTTTCGACCTGTCTCATCCGTAATTTTTTTACTCATTGTTTTTAAATATTTCGCACGTGGATCTCCGTCTTTATAAACACGGTGTCCAAAGCCCATGATTTTCTCTTTGTTTTTCAATTTATTATCAATATATGGTTCAACTTCATCCACTGAATGAATTTCAGATAACATGTTCATAACACGTTCGTTTGCTCCACCGTGTAAAGGCCCTTTTAATGAACCTACAGCTGCAACAATACCTGAATACATATCTGATAAAGATGATACTGCACAACGTGCTGTAAATGCTGATGCATTCAATTCATGGTCAGCATGCAATACCAATGCTTTGTTAAATGCTTCAACTTCAATGTCTGTTGGCTCTTCACCACGTAACATATATAAGAAGTTAGCTGCATAGCATAAGCCTTGTTTAGGATAAACTGGCTCTTTTCCTTGTCTTACACGTTCAAATGACGTCACAAGTGATGCCATTTTTGCTTGGATTCTAATTGCACGTTCTAATTTTTCTTCATCCGTTTCTGACTCTGCATTTTCATCAAAGTGTGCAATATAAGAAACTGAAGTTCTTAATGCTGTCATTGGATGAACGTCGTCTGTTGCATAATCTTCGAAATGCTCATAAACTTTTTGGTCTAGTTTTGCATACTCATATAATTTTTCTTGCAACTTGTTCAATTCGTCTTTCGTCGGAAGTCTGTAATTCCATAGTAAGAATACAACTTCTTCAAATAATGCGTTTTCTGCTAAATCATCGATGTCATAACCAGCATATGTCAATTGGCTATCGATAATTGAGCTTACCTTTGTTTCAGCTGCAATTACCCCTTCTAAACCTTTATGCAATTCTGCCATATTAATTTCCCCTTTTCTATAACAAATTGAAATGGCTTTCATTTAGTATTATATCCAATATTAACGGTTTTGTGAACAATTTCGAAACTTTGTATAAAGCGGTTACATTGCTCAAACAGCTAAAACAACCTGTTCAGACCATATCTCATTGCCTTTATTGGTATTATATTACATTTTTATAGTTTTAAGTAACGAAAACCCATGCAAATTAACCGATTATTTTTAATTTATTATCATTCATCATAACTTAAATTCATTGATAATTGCATGAAAATTCTCAATATTTTTAAAAACCATTTGTCATATTCTATGGATATGTGCATAATATTATTAAGGTGCAAAAAGGGAGTTGAATTAATTTATGTCAAACAATTTACAAAGAGAATTAAGCAATCGGCACATACAGTTAATCGCAATTGGCGGTGCGATCGGTACTGGATTGTTCTTAGGGGCAGGACAAACGATTGCGATGACGGGACCTTCGATTTTATTAACGTACATCATTATTGGTTTAATGTTGTTTATGTTTATGAGGGGTTTAGGGGAAATCTTAATTACAAACACAAAATTTAAATCATTCGCAGATGTGACAAATGAATATATCGGACCCTTTGCTGGGTTTGTGACAGGTTGGACATATTGGTTATGTTGGATTATCACAGGGATGGCAGAAGTTACAGCCGTAGCGAAGTATGTCAGTTTCTGGTGGCCTGAAATTCCTAACTGGGTCAGCGCTTTAGTCTGTGTACTTGTTTTAATGGCATTCAACTTATTAAGCGCAAAACTTTTTGGAGAATTAGAATTCTGGTTCGCAATTATCAAAGTTACGACAATCATCGTGTTAATCGTTGTCGGATTAGGTATGATATTCGTTGCTTATGAAACTAAATTCGGTCATGCGAGTATCACACACCTTTATGACCATGGTATTTTCCCTAAAGGTGTATCAGGTTTCTTCATGTCTTTCCAAATGGCACTCTTCTCATTCGTAGGGATTGAGTTGATTGGTGTAACAGCTGGTGAAACAAAAGACCCTGAAAAGATTATTCCTAAAGCAATTAACAGTGTACCTGTACGTATCTTACTATTCTATGTAGGATCACTTGCAGTAATTATGTCAATCATTCCTTGGTATAAAGTAGATCCTTCTGACAGTCCATTCGTAAGATTGTTCGCGTTAGTCGGAATACCTTTCGCAGCAGGTATCATCAACTTTGTTGTACTGACAGCTGCTGCATCATCTTGTAACAGTGGTATTTTCTCAAACAGCCGTATGTTATTCGGTTTATCAAGACAAGAACAAGCACCACCTGTTTTCAACAAAACAAATAAAAATGGTGTGCCGCACATTGCGATCTTTGTTTCATGTGCATTATTACTTATCGCAGCATTATTGAACTATATTTTCCCAGATGCAACATTAGTATTCACATATGTAACAACAGTATCAACAGTTTTATTCTTAGTAGTTTGGGCATTGATTATCGTTGCTTATATTAACTATCATAAACGTAATCCAAAAGCACACAAAAATTCAATTTATAAATTGCCAGGTGGACGTTTCTCAGGATACATGATTTTATTTTTCTTCATCTTTGTATTCGCATTGCTATTCGTCAACCCGGTAACAAGAACTGCAGTATTTTTATCTCCAATCTGGTTTATCCTTTTAGGATTAATGTACTGGAGATACACACAACAACTTAAGAAACATCAATCATAAAAATTAAAAATACGCACCCTAACAAAATGCGTTTACTCACTTTTAGAGTAAGCGCATTTTGCTTTGTCTAAAACCTATCCTATCCTCTTCTATCCCCTATATGAGCCCCATAGATTAACAACACTCTCTTTATTATAAATATCATATCCGGTGTTATATCATGCTTAAAACAATGCATAGACTGCTTTTAAATGCTACATGAATTATAAGGTGATACATTCACTTCCCAAATCAAAATAAAAAACTGTCTGCTCCTGAGGAACAGACAGCTTGTCTATTTAAAGTTTAATATTGATACTTTAGAGATGATTAAAGTACGTTTGCATAACCGTCATATACACGGCCAGTGTTTGCATCAACTGTGATTGTAACATCATCAGCGATTAATTTAGTTGCGTTTTTAGCACCAACGATTGTTGGGATACCTTGTTCTAAACCGATGATCGCACTTGGTGATGTGATACCAGCTTCTTCAGCAACTAAACCAGCAGCTTGTTCTACATAAGGTACGAATGTTTCATCTGTAGAATGAGTAACGATTACTGAGTTTGAAAGATCTCTGCCTTCTAATTCAGAAGCTTCATTTACAACTACTGCGTTACCTACTACTGAATTACGTCCAACACCTTGACCTTTAACAAGTTCGTCACCTACTAAGTGTAATTTCATCATGTTAGTTGTACCTTTTTCACCAGTTGGAACACCAGCAGTGATGATTAATAAATCACCATTTTGAACGCGACCAGTTTCGATTGCTGTTGCTACTGCATTGTTAAGTAATGCGTCAGTAGTTTTGCGTCCTTTTTTAACAACTGGGAATACGCCCCATACTAATGCTAATTGACGAGCTGTTTCTGGGTTTGGTGTTACAGCGATAATGTCTGAATGTGGACGGAATTTAGAGATAGTTCTTGCAGTTGAACCACTTTCAGTGGCAGCAACGATTGCTTTAACTTTTAAGTTAAGGGCAGTATGTGCTACAGAAACACCAATTGCATTTACTAAGTTAGTTTCTTCTAATTTAGTACGGTCATTTAATAATTTTTTGTAGTTTTGAGCGGCTTCAGCTGCAACTGCAATGTTTCTCATTGCTTTAACAGCTTCTTCAGGATATAAACCTGCAGCAGTTTCACCAGATAACATAACTGCATCTGTACCATCATAGATAGCGTTAGCTACGTCACTTGCTTCGGCTCTTGTTGCACGTGGGTTACGTTGCATAGAGTCTAACATTTGAGTTGCTGTGATAACTGGTTTACCTAATTTGTTACATTGTCTGATAAGGTCTTTTTGGATTACAGGTACATTTTCAGGTGGAATTTCAACACCCATGTCACCACGAGCTACCATTAAACCATCAGAAACTTCAAGGATTTCTTTAATGTTGTCGATACCTTCTTGGTTTTCGATTTTAGGAAGAATTTGAATGTTAGTATTACGTTCTTCTTCTAAAATTTTACGGATATCTAATACGTCACTTGGACGACGTACAAAGCTTGCTGCGATTAAGTCGATGTTTTGATCGATACCGAAGCGGATATCATCAGCATCTTTATCAGTAATACCAGGTAAGTTAACTTTAACGTTTGGTAAGTTAACACCTTTTTTATTTTTAATTTCACCTGAGTTGAGGACTTCACATAAAACTTCGCCTTTATCTTTATTGATTTCTTTAACTTCTAATTCTACTAAACCATCGTCTAATAGAATATAAGAACCAATTTCAATGTCGTTGATTAAATCTGCATATGTTACAGAAAATTTCTCAGCTGTACCTAAAACTTCTTCCATGCTTACGATAACTTCTTTACCTTTTTCTAAGAAAATCACACCGTCTTTCATGTTGTGTGTTCTGATTTCAGGTCCTTTTGTATCAAGCATGATTGCAATAGTTTTGTCTAAACGTTGTGCAACTTCTCTGATGCGGTCAATACGAACTTTGTGTTCAGCGTGATCACCGTGTGAGAAGTTCAAACGGGCAACGTTCATGCCAGCGTTCATTAATTTTTCTAACATTTCTTCAGATTCTGATGCAGGTCCAATCGTACAAACGATTTTAGTTTTTCTCATTATAAAAGCCTCCTAAAAATTTCACTAAATCTATCATTAAATTGATAATTCTTGTGCTAACTCATACATATCAAAATTAAACTTACTACCTTTATTACTGAAGATATCATCAAATGGTGTTTGAGTTAATTCATTTTGTTTAATGCCAACTCCCAATGCTGTTTTACCTTCAATTAATAATTCTACGGCATGACCGCCAAGTCTTGATGCCAACACTCTGTCTTGTCCAGTTGGGCTACCACCACGTTGGATATGACCGAGTACAGATACACGTCCATCTACATGGATGTATTTTGCTAATTCTTCTGCACAATCTTGTCCTGACATAACACCTTCAGCTACCATAACGATAGAATGTTTTTTACCTCTTTTAATACCGGCTTCTATTTTTTCTGCGATATCTTTGATATCTGTTTTTACTTCTGGAACGAGGATTGTTTCTGCACCGACAGCTAAACCAGCCCACAATGCAAGGTCACCACAATCGCGGCCCATAACTTCAATAATAAATGTTCTCGCGTGACTTGAAGCAGTGTCTCTGATTTTATCGACAGAATCAATAATTGTATTGAGTGCTGTGTCAAAACCAATTGTGAAGTCTGTACCTGGAATATCATTATCGATTGTTCCCGGAATACCGATAGTTTGAATTTCAGGGCATTCTTCACTGATACGTTGAGCACCACGATAACTTCCGTCACCGCCGATTACAACTAATCCATCAATACCATGACTTCTTAAGTTTTCAATTGCTTTGGCACGTACTTCTTTGTCCTTAAATTCTGGGCAACGTGCAGAGTAAAGGAATGTACCTCCTCTTTGAATTGTATCTCCCACTGATCCTAGTTCAAGCTTTTTAAGATCATCATTTATCAATCCGAGGTAGCCTTGGTACACACCGTAAACTTCAATCCCATTATAAATGGCAGTACGCACAACTGCTCGAACAGCAGCGTTCATTCCCGGAGCGTCTCCACCACTAGTCAAAACTGCAATTTTTTTCATGACAACTGACCTTCCTAACTTGTATGATTTACATTAAAAATACCATAAAATAGCGTGGTTATCCATAAAAATACCATGCAATCCATAATGTAAACGTTTTATATTTCTATTTTCGAAATATAGCCACACTTTTTATTTAATATGGATACGATAGACATATTTTTACAGTCTAATTTTTTCAATTTCTGCTATTTTTAACCATCATAACCGGATTAATTCTCAAATACAAAATGAAAAGGATTCTACACTCTTCCCTAAAAAAGAAGTATAGAATCCTTTTCCCTTATTGTTCTTTATATTCACCCATTTGACGGAATTTATCAAAACGATCGTCAGCTAACGCTGGTCCATCTAATTTTTTCAACGCATCTAAATGAGAAACAAACGCCTGTTTAATACTGCGCGCTTGTTGTTCAATATCTTTATGTGCGCCGCCAAGTGGTTCTGTAATAACTTCATCAATCACACCTAATTCTTTTAAATCAGGTGCTGTGATTTTCATTGTTTCAGCAGCAATTTTTGAAAGGTTGCTATCTTTCCATAACAACGCTGCTGCACCTTCTGGTGAAATCACTGAATACGTACTGTTTTCAAGCATTAATACTCTATTTGCAATACCAATACCTAAAGCTCCACCGCTTCCGCCTTCACCAATAACTAAAGTGATGACAGGCACTTTCAAGCTAGACATTTCTATTAAGTTTTTAGCAATAGATTCACTTTGACCACGTTCTTCAGCAGATTTACCAGGGTATGCGCCTTTAGTATCAATAAATGTAAAGATAGGTCTGTTGAATTTCTCAGCTTGTTTCATTAAACGTAACGCTTTACGGTACCCTTCTGGATGAGCCATTCCGAAATTACGATAAATATTATCTTTTGTATCTTTACCACGTTGTTGACCAACTACAGTGACTGGCTGACCATTTAAATATCCAATGCCGCCTATCATTGCTGGATCATCTCTGAAATTCCTATCCCCATGTAATTCCATGAAATCATCAAAGATGTATGGAATATAATCTAAAGTTGTAGGTCGTTCTTGCATTCTAGCTAATTGAACACGGTCCCAAGGTTTAAGATGCTTGTATATTTTTTCAGTTTCACGCTCTAGAGAAGCCTCTAACATATCGATTTCCTCTTGCAAATCTACATCATTTTTCTCTTGTGATTCTTTCAAAGCATCTATTTTATTTTTTATATCAAATAACGGCTTTTCAAAATCAAGCATCTTTTTTCACCTCTTGTCCTGTATGCATTTTCAATAATTGACTTAAAGTAGCACGCATATCTTTACGATGAACTACTTTATCTAATTGGCCGTGTTCTAATAAGAATTCCGCTGTTTGGAAATCATCCGGTAATTTTTCATTAATTGTTTGTTCAATAACACGACGACCTGCAAAACCGATTAAAGCACGCGGTTCTGACAAGTTGATATCACCAACTGATGCAAAGCTGGCAGAAACACCACCTGTTGTAGGATGTGTAATATAAGAAATATATAATAAACCAGCATCAGAATGACGTTTCAATGATACGCTTGTTTTACCCATTTGCATTAATGAAATAATACCTTCCTGCATTCTGGCACCGCCACTTGCAGAGAAAAGGATAAACGGCAGACGTTGTTCTGTACAATAATCTATAATACGGCAGATTTTCTCACCGACAACAGAACCCATACTCCCCATTCTGAAACGTGAATCCATAACTGCAACGCCGTATTTTGTACCATCTAATTCGGCTGTTCCAGTTACTACCGCTTCATTCAAGTCTGTTTTGCTTTGATCTTTTTGAATTTTTTCTTCGTAACCAGGAAAGTCTAAAGGATTGGCAGATGTCATTCCTTTATCAAACTCTTTAAATGTTCCTTCATCTGAAATTGCTTCAATTCGTTTATATGCAGTCAAAGATAAGTGATGATCGCAATTAAAACACACATTGAGGTTTTCAGATAGTTCTTTTGTATACATGATTTTTTTACATTTTGGACATTTAGTCATGATACCTGATGGAACGTCATTCTGTTTTGAATCTTGGACAGTTACATATTTTTTCTTTTTACTGCCTCGATTGAAAAAATCTTTAAACATTGGTCAACCTCCACATCACTATTATGTTAATTTAAAGACATAACAGTACATTGTAAAAATAATCTATTTAATATCAGTTAATCTCATCGTTTTATTGTATATTTCATCTGGGTCAACTTCAACCCTAGCAACTCCAGATTCCATAGCTGCTTTCGCTACATTGCGTGCAACCGATGGTGCTACACGTTTATCAAATGGTGCTGGAATACAGTATTCCGGTGACAACTCATCCGGCCCAATTAAATTAGCGATAGCTTGTACAGCAGCTTGTTTCATTTTCTCATTAATATGTGTTGCACGTACATCTAAAGCCCCTCTGAAGATGCCTGGGAATGCTAACACGTTATTAATTTGGTTCGGATAATCTGAACGGCCCGTTCCGATTACTCTTGCTCCAGCCGCTTTTGCGTCATCTGGATTAATTTCTGGATTAGGATTTGCCATCGCAAAAATGATACTGTCTTTATTCATTGATTTTACCATATCTTGAGATAATGCATTAGCAACAGAAACACCGATAAAGACATCAGCACCTTGGATAACATCAGCTAACTTACCTTCTTGTTTATCCTTGTTCGTCCATTCTGCCACAAATTCTTTGGTTTCATTCATGCCATGCGGGCGTCCTTTATAAATAGCACCTTTAGAATCACACATAATCATATTGCGCACACCGTATGAATATAATAACTTCACAATCGCAATACCTGCAGCGCCTGCACCATTCAATACCACTTTGATATCTGATAGTGATTTATCAGTAATTCTTAAAGCATTAATCAATCCAGCCATTGTCACGATTGCTGTCCCATGCTGATCATCATGAAAGACTGGAATTTTAGTTTCTTTTTTTAATCGGTTTTCAATTTCAAAACAGCGCGGCGCAGAAATATCTTCTAAGTTGATACCGCCGTAATTAGGTTCTAATAATTTAACTGTTTTGATAATTTCTTCTGTATCTGTTGTATTCAAAGCTATTGGTACACCACTTACCCCAGCAAAGCTTTTGAATAGAACTGCTTTACCTTCCATTACAGGAATACTTGCTTCAGGACCAATATTACCTAATCCTAATACTGCAGTGCCATCTGTTACTACAGCTACAGTATTGCCTTTAGATGTATAATCATAGACTTTACGGGGATCCTCATAAATCTCTTTACATGGTTCTGCAACACCAGGAGAATAAGCTAAACTTAATTCTTCTTTATTTGTAACTTTTACTTTGGGTGTAACATCAAATTTACCTTGATTTCTTTTATGCATTTCTAAAGCATCGTCTCTTAATGACAAACCAATCGCTCCTTTGTTCTGTATCTTAATATCGAAATAAATTCACGCATATTATGTTCAATCTATTACTGAGTTGTTTTATTATTTTTACCGAAAATTTACAATAAACTTTTGGTTTTAGTACTACTCTGAATTTTATGTACTGATTATAACACAGATGTCACTGTTTCACTGATTCTCATGGGTCAAATTATTAATTTCCTTAATTTTGTCGATGAATTGCTTAAAAGTTTTAAAAGTCTGTAACTAATGCAATCCATTGTCACAGACTTCTATTACATTAAGCGAATATTTTCAGGATCAATTTGTTCAACCAATCTTTCAATCGTGTCAACATCACGTTCAATTCTTCCAACTTGCCGCATTTGGTTTGACTGTTCATCATAAAAATATATTGGAAGTTGTTGATGTGTTTCAGATGGTTCAGTATCAAATTCTAAATCATCAACATTAATTTTTCTGAGTATAATACGTGTTGCTTTTTCAAACATCGTTTTTTCATATGCATCTAAATCTTGTATTTCATTAATAATTAATTGATGCTTTTGATTTCTATTTTCGAATTTCCCTTTTACAATAAACGGTTTTTCTTCTAATAGAAGTGTTTCATAACGTTGAAAAGTATCAGGGAAAATAACACCATCTAACGTGTGCTCACCATCATTTAAAGTCGCAAAAGCCATCTGTTGCCCTTTTTTTGTACGAATACGTCTCAGTGTGTCCATTTGTACAAGTACAGGTTGATGATTGTTCGCATTGTTTAATTTATAAATGCCTAAAAACTGTTTTGAATCAAACAATTTTTCCATTGGATGTTTTGTAATATAAAATCCTAAGTATTCTTTTTCAAAGTTACTTAATGCTAAATCAGGCAACTCTTCTTTTTGTTGGTACTCTAATTTCGGTGTCACAAAGTCAAAAATCAAAGCATCTTGTTCGACTTGACTTGATGAATCTAAAACCTCATCTAATGTTCCTAATAAGGTTGCACGTGTTTCACCGAATTGATCAAATGCTCCCACTAATATGAGCGCTTCTAATAACTTACGTGTTTTAACACGCCCAGATAAACGGCGTGTAAAATCAAAGAAATCTTTATATCGACCATTTTGATAACGCTCATCTACAATGGCTTTAACACTTTGATAACCGACACCTTTGATGGTACCTAAAGATAAATAAATACCTTGTTCAGCTGCTTTATAATACCAATGACTTTCATTGATGTCTGGAGGTAAAATCTTTAAGTTCATCGTTTTAGCTTCAGCAATCATCTGTTCAGTCTTTTTCTCACTGCCAATCACATTCGTTAAAATATTGGCATAAAAATAATTAGTATAATGTACTTTTAAATACGCCATCGTATAGGCGACTTTAGAATAACTCACCGCATGAGCACGTGGGAAACCATAATCTGCGAATTTAAGAATTAAATCAAAGATTTGTTTACTTAATTGTTCTGAGTAGCCATTTCGACTGGCACCTTCTACAAAGTGTTGACGTTCATTTTCCAACACAGCCCGATTCTTTTTACTCATTGCTCGACGTAAAATATCCGCTTCTCCATAACTGAACCCTGCGAACTTACTTGCAATCTGCATGATTTGTTCTTGATAAATAATAACACCGTATGTGGATTTTAATATCGGTTCTAAATCAGGATGAAGATAGGCCACTTTAGATGGGTCATGACGTCTAGCAATATATGTCGGTATTTCTTCCATTGGACCTGGGCGATATAAAGAAGTCATTGCGACAATGTCCTCAAAATGTTGCGGCTGTAAACGTCTTAACGCATCTCTGACACCGTCTGATTCTAATTGGAATAATCCGGTTGTTTCCCCTAATGACAACATTTTAAATACTTTCTCATCATCAAAAGGAATAGATTCTATATCAATATCGATATTTAAATCTTTCTTTACTTGATTGATGATTTGGTGAATGATGGATAAATTTCTCAGACCTAAAAAGTCGATTTTCAACAAACCAAGTCGTTCGTCTTCAGTCATTGTCCACTGTGTTAATAGACCCGTATCTCCCATTAATAATGGTACATATTGATATAATGGGCGTTCGTTAATAATAATGCCTGCCGCATGCGTTGATGTATGTCTCGGCAATCCTTCTAATTTCCTACTGAGTTTGAACCACATTTCATGCCTATGATTGCGATGCACAAAGTCTTTAAATGCTTGTGTGTCATAAGCTTCATTTAAAGTTATACCTAATTTAGACGGAATTAAATGTGAAATTTCACTGAGTGTTTTTTCTTCAAACCCCATAATACGTCCTACATCTCTTGCGACTGCTTTCGCTTGTAAATGTCCGAATGTCACAATACCTGAAACATGGTAATCTCCATATTTTTGTTGTACATATTCAATCACACGTTCACGTTTTGTATCTTCAAAGTCGATATCAATATCTGGCATTGTGACACGTTCGGGATTTAAAAATCGCTCAAATAATAAGTTATATTTTAATGGGTCAATCGTTGTGATATTCAACAAGTAACTGATTAGAGAACCTGCAGATGAACCACGACCTGGACCGACCATGACATCTTGTGTTTTCGCGTAATGAATCAGATCGCTTACAATTAGGAAATAATCTTCGTACCCCATTTTCGTAATGACATCGAACTCATAATCTAAACGTTTTCTATACTGAGGAGTATCTAAGTTCATACGTTTAATAGCATTATCTAATAATTGGTATAAGTATTCTTTAGATGAAGTACCTTCAGGTGTATCATACTGTGGTAACAGTGATTGATGATATTCAATCGTAATATTACATTGATCAGCAAGGTCATTTGTATTATCAATAATGTCTTGAGATAAACTCAAGCTATCTATATCAGCTTGGCTATATAAATGGGCATGCTGTTCGCTACCTGTATTTACCAAGTCTAACGCTTTATTATTTTTAATTGCTTGCAATGCACTGACAGTTTCAGCATCTGCTTCATCAAGATATTTTGCTTCTTGCATCCACACTTGATTTAAATCTAATTGTTCTGCTGCACCGCTGCTTAAATGATCCGTGAATACATCTGCGTGTTCACTAAACATTTCCGCTAAATTCATTTGTTCAGCATTGATACGCTTAAAAATAATGACTAAATCATTTTGGTAATGTTTTAGCCATTCTGTAGAAATCGTACGTTTATCTTGTATTTTAATTGCTGAAGAAAGTTGATATAACGATTTTAATCCTTGATTATTTTTAGCTAATAATACTGTTTCTAACTCTGTTAAGCCATCACTTAAATCTACAGTCATACCGATAATGGGTTTGATGTCTGCTTGTCTACATGCATCATAAAATTGAGGGACAGCATACAAGACATTTCTATCAGTCAGTGCCAACGATTGATAGCCTTCTGCGACTGCTTTTTCAACAATGTCAGAAACACGTAGACTAGATTCTAGCAAATCATACGCAGTGTGGATATTTAGATGTGCCTTCATAATTTTGTCCCTCCCTTTTTAATATTGTGCAGTTAGTCTATTAATTTTTGATTTAAGGCTTCTGCTAAACGATCAAATTCTTCCCAACTATAAACTGTAACACCAGATGCATTCGGGTGTCCGCCGCCTCCAAATTGTTGTGCGACGTCATTGATAACAACTTTTTTAGAACGCAGACGACAACGAATATCTTCGCCTTCATCAACTGCAAAGACCCAAATTTTTAAACCGCGTAAATCAGCAATTGTATTTACAAATTGAGAAGCTTCGTTCGGTTTAATATCAAATTGTTTTAAAACATCTTGTGTAATTTGAACTTTCGCAAAGCCGTTGTCATTCATTTCAAAGTTTTGTAGCACATAGCCTTGGAATGGCATAAGTTTAGGATCTTTTTCAGCCATTTTATTCAATTCTGCAGTGTGGTCAAATGGATATTTTAAAAGTTGTGCCCCAACTTCCATTGTATGCGCACTTGTATTGCTGAATAAGAAACGACCTGTATCGCCAACGATACCTAAATACAGTAAGCGTGCTGTTTCTGCATCAATGATGGATGTATCATTAAAATGCGCAATGATATCAAAGATGATTTCACTTGTTGATGAAGCTTCAGTGTTCACATAATTTAACTCGCCATATTGATCTAATGCAGGATGGTGATCAATTTTGATTAAACCTTTACCATTAGCAAAACGTTGATCATCAATACGAGGCGCATTAGCTGTATCACATACGATGACTAATGCTTCTTTATAAGTATCATCACTTACTGCATCAAATGTTCCCATAAAATCTAAAGAAGGCTCACTTTCACCTACAGCATAGACTTTTTTATCTGGAAATTTTAATTGTAAATAAGATTTTAAACCTAATTGAGAACCATAGGCATCTGGATCTGGTCGCACATGTCTATGGATAATAATTGTATCTTCTTGTTCAATTCGGTTCATAATTTCATTAAATGTATTCATATCATTACTCCTTCATTATCTGTTGATGCAGTACATCAGCTTTCTAGCATTTGACAAATAATCAATGCTTTAGCTACATCTTGTTGTCCTTCACGCATGCTGACCTCAATTTTAGCAAAGTGTCTCCCAACATCTAACATGTCATAATTAATTTCAAGTTCTGTTTCAATAGAAACTGTCTTCATATAAATAATACTTAAACTTTCAATCATAACTTCTTGTTTTTTTATTTGACGCATTTTATAGCGAATCGTTTCTTCAATAATTGCGACAAAAGCACCTTTACTTAACGTCCCGTATTGGCTTGTCAGTTGGGGTGCAACATCTACAGTAATTTTATCTTTATTAATTGAAATGTACTTGCCGACTTGATCATTGATAGTTTCCCCTACTTGCGGTTGACGTCCTAATAATTGCATAGCACGCAGAACATCTTCACGTGATACTACGCCAAGTAATTTCTTATTGATTGTCGTGACCGGCAGCAATTCAATACCTTCCCATATCATCATATGCGCACATGTCGCAACAGTTGTAGACACTTGCACATTTAATACCGGTTTTGTCATTACTTTATAAAGATATTCTTCTGAATCTTTTGCAATAATATCTTTACTTGTCACAATCCCCACTAATTTAAAGTCATCATCGACAACTGGAAATCTTGAATGTCCTGTCTCTTGCGAACGACTTTTAACATCTGCAACTTTCATTGTTTCTTTCAATACAGTCTCTTCAGTGACAGGTTTAACAATATCTTCAACAATTAAAATTTCTTTACGAATGATCTGATTATACATCGCACGGTTAATCATATTCGCAACTAAATATGAATCGTAATTAGACGATAAGATAGGCAAATCATGTTGATCTGCATAACGTTTAATTTCAGGTGTTGTACTAAAACCACCTGTAATCAACACTGCACTGCCATGTCTCAATGCTTCTAATTGTACATCCGTCCTATTACCGACAATCAACAAAGTATTTTTAGTCAGATATTTAACCACATTTTCTAATTTCATGGCACCAATAGCAAACTTAGTCAGCGTGTTATGAAGACCGTTACGACCTGCAAGTACCTGACCATCAATAATTTTAACAATTTCACCAAACGTTAAATGTTCGATTTCTTCTCTAGTTTTCTTTTCTATTCTCACAGTTCCGACTCGATCTATGGTAGCGACGAGTCCAAGTTGTTCAGCATCTTTAATTGCACGGTAAGCTGTTCCTTCAGATACCTCTAAATCTTTTGCTATTTTACGGACAGATATTTTCTGACCCACAGCGAGTGATTCAATGTGTGCAAGAATCTGTTCATGTTTTGTCATTACTTACTTCCCTCATTCTCTGCTTACTCTTCTTATTAATTATAACTTGATTCAGTCTAAAAATCGAAGTTAATCTCTCTTGAATTTTAACATGTTATAGGTGGAGTACCTAACTCAATAGTTGACATTTTGTAATTTAAATACGGTTTGTTAAGTTGACAATAAATTTAATTGGAAAAGTTGACACATTTTTATTAGAATATGTATTAAGGAGGGATTGAGAATGTATAAAAATATTTTACTCGGCGTTGATACTGATTTAGAAAACAAAAAAGCATTAGCTAATATCAGAAAATTGTCTGGTGAAGGCACAATTGTCACATTATTAAATGCGATCACTGAACAAGATGCACAAGCATCTATTAAGGGCGGCACACATTTAAACGATTTAACAAAAGCGCGTAGTCAAGAATTACAACCAACACGTGATATTCTTGATGAATACGGTATCGAATACGATGAAATCATTGTACGCGGTAATCCAAAAGAAGAACTTGTTAAGTTTGCGAACAGTGGTGATTATGACATTTTAGTAGTAAGTAACCGTAAAGCACAAGAGCAAAAGAAATTTGTGCTAGGCAGCGTCAGCCATAAAGTCGCAAAACGTGCTCATATCCCAGTATTGATTGTAAAATAATGAAAAATGCTTGTACATTGAGTTGTACAAGCATTTTTATTATCTGTGTTATTAGAATTCTACAGCTTCACCTGGTTTTAAGATTTGTACTTCGCCTTCTTTAACCAATTTCTTGAATTCTTCAGGATCTTGTTCAATATATGGGAATGTGTTGTAATGCACAGGTACAGTGATTTTCGGTTTGATAAACTCGTTGATCGCGTAGCTGGCATCTTCAATACCCATTGTGAAGTTATCACCGATTGGTACAAAGCATACATCCACTGGATGACGATCTGCGATTAATTTCATATCACTGAATAAGCCAGTGTCACCGCAGTGATAAATCGTTTTGCCTTCAATTTCTAAAATCAAACCAGTTGAAGAACCTAAATAAACTGGAATACCGTTTTCATTTGTGATACTTGAACTATGGAACGCTTGTACATACTTAACTGTTCCAAAGTCAAATTCCCATTTACCTCCGATATTCATTGGGTGTACATTTTCTACACCTTGTGCAGTTGATAAATAATCTGCAACTTCCGCAAGGCCGACAACTGTCGCATTATTTTTTTGCGCAATTTTCACAGTATCACCGAAGTGGTCTGCGTGACCATGCGTTAAAATAATATAATCTACCTCTAAATCTTCTGCATTTAAATCTGATAAATCATTACCAGTAATAAATGGATCTACGATGACTTTCTTGCCGTTTGCTTCAAAATAGATTGTTGATTGTCCATGAAATGATAATTCCATTTTAAAAAGCCCCCTTATGCTTCAATCTCAACTCTAGTATAACATTTACCCCACTTTAGTCTAAATGACACCATTGCCTTTTGAATTCTGAACCGCTTTGACTTAAAATAAAGTTAATCATACGAATGGAGGTTGAAGAATTTTGAAAACAGAAGAAATTGTTAATGAAATACGTAATCAAGATGCAGGGGCTGCTTGGATTACGACACCGCTTAACGTATTCTACTTTTCTGGCTACTTAAGCGATCCCCACGAACGTTTATTAGCCTTGCTAATTACTGCTGAGGGTGAAGAAGTTTTATTTGTCCCTAAATTAGAAGTAGAAGAGGTTAAAGCCTCTCCGTTCACTGGTAAAGTTGTCGGTAATGCTGATGGTGAAGATCCATTTAAGCTTGTAGATTACAACTTTGATAAAATTCTTGTGGAAGAAGATCATCTGACATTAAAACGTCAAAAAGAATTAATTGAAGGATTTGGTGTTGAAACATTCGGTTCAATTGACCAAACAATCAAAGATTTACGTAATGTCAAAACTCCTGAGGAAATTGACAAAATCAAAGAAGCTGCAAGACTTGCTGATAAATGTATTGAAATCGGAGTAGATTTCTTAGAAGAAGGCGTAACAGAAAAACAAGTGGTACGTCATATTGAGTATGAAATTCAAACAAAATACGGTGTCAGCGCAATGAGTTTCGATACAATGGTCTTATTTGGTGACCATGCTGCTTCACCACATGGTATTCCTGGTGATCGCCAACTTCAAAAAGATGAATATGTCTTATTCGACTTAGGTGTTATTTATGAAAACTATTGCTCAGATATGACACGAACAGTAGCTTTCGGTAACCCAAGCGAAAAAGCACAATCTGTTTATAATGTTGTATTAGAAGCTGAAAAAGCTGCAATTGACATGATTAAACCGGGCGTAGTTATTGGTGACGTAGACAGAAAAGCACGCGGTATTATTGCTGATGCTGGTTATGGTGAATACTTCGTACACCGTCTTGGCCACGGTTTAGGCTTAGAAGAACATGAATATCAAGATGTTGCTGGATTCAACACAAATCAATTTGTTCCAGGTATGGTTGTCACAGTTGAACCTGGTGTTTATGTTCCTGGTGAAGTGGGTGTCCGTATCGAAGACGACATCTTAGTCACTGAAGATGGAAATGAAGTCTTAACACATTATGATAAATAATGAGAGAGAGTATTGATTTAAGGTGGAGTACGAATACTCCACCTTTTTTATGAGCTGAAAAATTTTTAAGTATAGAAAAACGCCACCCCATCGCTGTTTATACCCCAAACAGCAATGAGATGGCGTCATTTTTGATGTTTTCAGAGCTTTATACGCTCCTTACATCCCATTAAATTAATAATTAATTTAATGCTTGATCTACTGGTGTATACGGAAGATCAAACGTGTTAGCTACACCTTCATTTGTAACTTTACCGTCGTACACATTCAATCCTAAAGATAATGGTTGGTTATCTTTCAATGCTTGTAAATAACCTTTGTTTGCGATTTGTAGCGCATAAGGTAATGTCGCATTGTTTAAACCAATTGTAGAAGTACGTGGTACCGCACCTGGCATATTTGCTACTGCATAGTGAACCACACCATGTTTAACATAAGTTGGATCATCATGCGTTGTAACGTGGTCAGATGTTTCGAAGATACCACCTTGGTCGATAGCGATATCTACCAATACAGCACCGTCTTTCATGTCTTTAACCATTTGTTCAGTTACAAGTTTTGGTGCTTTAGCGCCTGGAATTAATACCGCACCGACAACTAAATCACTTTGCGTAACATTTTGTTCGATATTAAGCGGGTTAGACATAACTGTATGCACACGTCCGCCGAATAAATCATCAAGTTCTTGTAAACGTTTTGGATTAACGTCTAAGATTGTTACGTCGGCACCTAAGCCTAAAGCGATTTTCGCTGCGTTTGTACCTGCTTGGCCGCCACCGATAATTGTGACTTTACCTTTAGGTACACCAGGAATTCCTCCTAGCAATACGCCCATACCGCCATAGAATTTTTGCAAGAATTGCGCACCGATTTGTGTCGCCATTCTACCTGCAACTTCACTCATTGGCGTTAATAATGGTAATGATCTATCTGGTAATTGCACCGTTTCGTATGCAATCGCAACGACTTCATTATCAACAAGTTCTTTTGTTAATGTTTCGTCGTTTGCTAAGTGTAGATAAGTGAATAAGATTAAATCTTTCTTGAAATATTTGTATTCTGGTTCAATTGGTTCTTTAACCTTGATAACCATTTCAACATCCCAAGCTTCGCCAGGTCCATCAACAATTGTTGCACCTGCGTCTTTATAATCCTCATCTGTAAAGAATGAACCTTCACCTGCGCTGCTCTCTACTTTAACTGTGTGCCCTGCTTCAACTAAAGCATGAACACCGCTTGGTGATAAACCTACTCTGTTTTCATTATTTTTTATCTCTTTTGGAATACCTATTTTCATTCCGTACACCTCCCATCCTTATCCTAACGCTTATATGCTGAAAGCGCAATCATTACGGTTGGAAAAGGATGATAAGATTAAGTTATCATGAAAGATAAGATATTCATAAAATTCAATCAATTATAAAAATTCAATCGCTACTTTTATTTCTAATATTCTGTCAATGTGGTAAAATATAAGTGAATAGAAGAAGGAGGTCATGTACGATGTTAACTTATAAAAATATTTTAATCGCAGTAGATGGATCACAAGAAGCTGAATGGGCATTCAATAAAGCGGTGGAAGTAGCGAAACGTAACAACGCTAAACTTATCATCACTAATGTTATTGACTCTAGAACATATACTTCATACGAAGTTTATGATGTTCAGTTCACTGAAAAATCTAAACAATTCGCTGAAGAATTACTTAGAGGTTATAAAGATTTTGCCCAAAAAGAAGGCGTGGAAGACGTTGAAACACTCCTTGAATTTGGTTCACCTAAAGCAATCATTCCTAAAAAAATCGCACAAGAAGTCAAAGCAGACTTAGTTATTTGCGGTACTTCTGGTTTGAATGCGGTAGAACGCTTTATCGTAGGATCTGTTTCAGAAGCTATTGTTCGTCATTCACCTTGTGATGTTCTAGTAGTTCGTACAGAAGAAATGCCTGAAGATTTCGAACCTCAAGTAGCAACTGAAGAATTACGTAAACAATATCAAGCAAGATAATTAATTTGCTTTTACTATGAGTGTTTAACCGGTCAGTTAATAACTGATCGGTTTTTTTATTACTTTAAAAATTATCATTACGCAAAAAAATCCAGTTAACAAGGTTATCTCCCCTATTAACTGGATGAATTTTATCAATTATAAACTACCGAATTTAACTGCATCACGTGCAATCATAACTTCTTCGTTTGTTGGAATAACTAATACTTTAACTGGTGAATGTGGGTAGTTGATAAATCCTTCTGAACCATGAATTTGTTCGTTTTTCTTAGGATCCCAATAAACACCCATGAATTCTAAACCTTCTAATACACGACCACGCACTTCGTCAGAGTTTTCTCCGACACCTGCAGTGAAGACAATAACATCTACACCGTGCATTTTCGCTGTATAAGAACCAATATATTTGTGGATACGTGAAGCAAATACATCTAGTGCTAATTGTGCACGTGTTTTACCTTCATCTGCATCTTGTTCTAAGTCGCGTAAGTCACTTGAAGTACCTGAGATACCTAATAAACCTGATTCTTTATTTAGGATATCTAACACTTCTTCAGCGTTTTTACCTGTTTTTTCCATAATATATGGAATTAATGCTGGGTCAATATCACCAGAGCGTGTACCCATTGTAACACCTGCTAATGGTGTGAAGCCCATTGAAGTATCTACTGATTCGCCGCCATCGATTGCCGCAATAGAAGCACCGTTACCGATGTGACAAGAAATAATACGTAATTCCTCAATTGGACGATTTAAAATTTCAGCAGCACGTTGTGATACATATTTATGGCTTGTACCGTGGAAACCATATTTACGGATGCCATAGTCTTTATAGTAATGGAATGGCAAGCTGTATAAATATGCTTGTTCTGGCATTGTTTGATGGAATGATGTATCAAACACTGCAACATGTGGAATATTCGGCAATAATTTTCGGAATGCACGAATACCCATTAAGTTTGCTGGATTGTGAAGTGGTGCTAATTCTGTCAATGATTCAATTTGTTTCTCTACCTCGTCTGTAACTAACGCAGATTCAGGGAATAATTCCCCACCATGAACAACACGGTGTCCTGTACCATCAATGTCATTGATGTCACGAATAATACCGTGGTTAATCAAGCTATCCAACATTAAATCAACAGCTTTTACGTGGTCGCTGATTTCTTTTTCATCAGTATACTTTTGACCATTAAATTCTACTGTGATTTTTGAGCCTTTAAGGCCGATACGCTCAATTAAACCTTTACTTATTAATTTTTCTTCAGGCATTTCTATAAGTTGGAATTTCAGTGATGAACTACCTGCGTTAATTGCTAACACTAATTTTGACATAAAACTATGCCTCCAATATTTACATTTTCTTTTACCATATCTATTTAACCATTAATACAGTTCAATTTCAAGATTATTACAGTTTATTTTTTGTGATGATTTTGTTGCAGCCATTCTGACAATTCTTTTAAAAATCCTTGAAACTGTTGCGGAGATTTAAAATCTGGTATATTGGCCAACAACACTTCAACAGCATGCGTTACCTCGCGTTCTTTTTTCTGTAAAATCAGGATTGATTTGCGAGATTGCTCAGTTTTGAACAAAGTTTTCGGTAAGTTCAAGAATGCTTGCATTTCTGTATCTGTTGCAATGAATTTTTCGAGCTGTTTTACATGTTCACCTTCAAAAATATTGCTAGGCACAATTAAAAATGCAAAACCTGCACCTCTTAACGCTTCAATTGCTTGTTCAATTAATAAGAAATGCGCATAACTATGTCCTTCTTCAAATCCCAATTTCATTTCATGACTGCGATCATCTACTGGATAATAACCTACAGGCAAATCTCCAATCACGACATCCGCTTCTTCAAACGGTAAAGGCAATATCGCATCTTGTGGGTAAACATCAAAAGGAATTTCCAAGAAATTCGCTAGATGTACACTGACACGAGATAACACTGGATCCACTTCAACAAGATGATGCATTAATGTCTGCTCTGTTAACACTTCATGCACAGTTGCACTTAAATGACCACTGCCGCTGGTTAAATCAACAATGTTCAGTTCTTTTTTATCTTGTGTAAACTGTTGTACTAAGAATCCAAGAATCAAGCCGATCGAGTCAGGAGTAATTTGGTGATTTGCCTGAATATCTTGTTCTTGCAACAAGCTTAAATATGCAAATTGGAAAGCTTTACGTCGGTCTGCTAGTGTTGCTTGTTCTAATAAGTCACGGTCATTACGATAAATCTGTTCCATCGCAAGCCCTAAGTTCTCAATAAAACTTTGACCATTTTCTTTATTGAGTTCTTTTGTTTTAGTATCTAATTCATGAAACAAACGTTCCATAATTGTTTGTTCTTCAGCCATTTTAAAATCCTTCCTAAAAAGACTGCTCATAATCAATGAATCTAAAATCCTTACACTAATTATGAGCAGTCTGGTCTAAATTTATTAACTTAAAATTACTTTAAATACTTGCTTTACTTTAGTCTAATTCTCTATATGCTTTTAATGCAGATTCGAAATCAGGGAAGTCTGTTCCTTCATTCACGATTTCTTTATAAACAACTTTGTTATTTTTATCTAATACGAATACTGAACGCGCTAATAATTGTAAGTCGTCCATTAATACGCCAAAGTTTTTACCAAATGAATGTTTTTGGTAGTCACTTAATAAAATAACATTGTCTAAACCGCTTGCTGCACACCATCTTTTTTGAGCGAACGGTAAGTCTTCAGAAATAGTAAGCACTACGCCACCTTCTTCTGATGCTGCTTCTTCGTTGAATTTACGTGTTTGTTTATCACAAACCCCTGTATCAATAGATGGTACTGCACTGATTAGTTTTTTCTTGCCTTCGTAATCTGCAAGTGTAACTTCTTCTAAATCATTGTTTACTACTGTGAAGTCTGGTGCTTCTTGCCCTTCTTCTACTGCATTACCTACTAATGAAACGGGATCTCCGCCGAATGTAATTTGTACCATATTAATAAACAACCTCCTGAGATTTTGTTAGTACTTTTTCTTTACCCCATTATACCGATATCAACACGTCAACTCCAATATTTATCCTTCGATTGAATGAACTATTTACTATTTTTCATGTAGAAGATGCCTTGAATTGAAAGATTTATCGTCATAAACAAAAAGTAAACTGCGTACAGTTTAAGACGCAGTTTACTTTAATTAAACCATTGCTGCATATAATCATAGATATTTTTAAGAATTAATGCACTCGTTACGATGACAAACAATACTCTGACATAACCGACACCTTGTCTCAGTGCAAATTGCGCACCTGCATAGGAACCGACAATCATACTGAAGGCCATAATCAAACCGATCCCGTAATCGACTTTGCCTAGCAACATAAATAGCAATAATGCACCGATATTTGAAGCGAAATTAAGGACTTTCGCGTTACCAGCAGCACTTAAGAAATCAAATCCGACTATCAGTAAAGTGAACAACATGAACGAGCCTGTGCCTCCACCTAAAAAGCCGTCATAAAAACCGATCAGTAATAGTACACTTGTAAAGAGAATCGCTTTTTTAGTTGAAAGCTTTTGATATGTTCGTATACTGCCCCAATCTTTACGCACGAGTGTATAAATCATCACAATCGTTAAGATGATTATGACAAGCGGCTTTAAGACTGAAGCTGGTAAAAAGGAAGCCAAGCTCGCACCACCCACTGCCGCTAAAAAGACAAATGGGAAGAGCTTGCCTACAATTTTCAAATCGACCTTGCCGGAACGTATAAACTTAATCGCACTGGTTAAAGAACCAAATGAACTTGCTAGTTTATTTGTTCCAAGTGCAGTTGCTGGCGGGAGACCTATGGCAAGTAGAGCCGGTGTAGATATTAAACCACCGCCACCAACTACTGCATCAATAAACGCAGCTAAAAATCCAAATACAATTATGATTAATATCAGTGTCAAATCCCATTCCACGATGTTTACCCCTTTTTACTCACATATTACTTAGAATAAATCTTCCATTAACGCTTCTGTTGTTTTGTCTTTTTGACTTTGATAATTTTTAGTGACTTCAATAGTTTCAATACCTTCTACAGCACGATCAATCATTTCACTAAAGTCATATACACTTTCATAGCGTTCTACCTTTTCAAAATCAGGTTCTGTAACCGGATTTTTAGGAGTGAAAATTGTACAGCAATCTTCAAATGGTTGAATTGAAGTTTCAAACGTACCATATTGTTTTGCTTTAATGACAATTTCTTCTTTATCTAAAGTTAATAATGGACGTAAGACTGGCGTTGAAGTAACATGGTTAATCGCATACATACTTTTAAGTGTTTGGCTGGCAACTTGTCCTAAGTTTTCACCATTAACAATCGCATCTGCGCCAATTTGATGTACCACTTTATCAGCAATGCGCATCATCATTCTTCTTGTAGATGTCATAGTATAGCGTTCATGGACTACTTTATGAATTTGTTTTTGAACTTCTGTAAATGGAACGATGTGCAATTTGATCGGCCCTACACGTTCAGCTAAGATACGCGTTAGTTCAATGACTTTTTCTTTAGCTTTTTCACTTGTAAATGGCGGACTATGGAAATGAATGGCTTCTACTGTTACACCACGACGCATGATTTCCATACCTGCTACTGGTGAATCAATACCGCCTGACAACATTAATAATGTTTTACCGCCTGTACCAACTGGTAATCCGCCAACGCCATCAATCACACGGTCATAAATATAAATTGCATCTAAGCGTACTTCTGTTTTAATGACATGATCTGGTTGTTTAACATTTACATGGACTTGTTCATTGTTTTCTAACACTGCCCCGCCAAGCATACGTTGTAATTGATACGTATCATATGGAAATTGCTTGTCCGCACGTTTCACATCGATTTTGAATGAATCTCCGTCTGCATAGGCTTTCGCAAATTCACTTGCTTGTTTTTTCACTACTTCTAAATCTTTTTCAAGCTTCATCACAGGACTGATGGACTTCACACCAAATACTTGGCTAATACGACGCATAATTTCTTCGATATCCGCTTCAGGTGTGACTTCAATATACATTCTGTCTCGGTTTGCTTTAACATGGTAGCCTTGAAGTGGCATTAAAGCCTGTTTGACATTTGAACGTAAGCGGTTCACAAACATTTTTCGGTTCGCACCTTTAAGCGTTAGTTCACCATAACGCACTAAAATATGATCATAGATCATTTCTTTAACAACTCCTTCATTTCTTCATAAACAATTTTAAACGCTTCTTTAAATCCTTCAATGTCTGATTCAGTCGTTATTGCACCCATAGAAATACGAATACTGCCTTCAATTCTTGATTCACTGATCCCCATCGCTAGTAACACTTCATTTAAACGACTATGTTTTGATGAACATGCACTTGTTGTAGATAACATGATACCTTGTTTTGAGAAAGCATTGACTAATACTTCCCCTTTCACGCCATCAAAGCCAACATTTAGAATATGTGGTGCACTTTGATGTGGTGAATTCACATGTACCCCTGGATACGCTTTAAATAAGTTTCGTAAGTCTTCATTCCATTCAGTCAATCTTGAATTCAGTTGTTCTTGTTCGCTTACAGCATGTTTCAACGCTTTAACAATCGCAATATCTACCGGTAAATTAACTGTTCCGCTTCTTAAACCATATTCTTGGCCACCGCCATGAATCACAGGTTCAAGGTTATGAATATTACGTACTAATAATAATCCCTGTCCTTTTAAGCCATTAAACTTATGACCGCTAAAACTAACACTGTCTACACCATTAAAGTGTAAAGGAGTTTTTCCGATAGCTTGCACAGCATCCACATGAAAATGTGCTTTTGGATACGCTTCAAGTATTTCCGCAATCGCTTCAATCGGTTGAATTTGGCCAGTAATATTATTAACGTGCATACATGTGACAAGACCAACATTCGGATTCATCAATGATTTTAAGTGTTCTAAATCAATGGTGCCTGCTTTTGTCACATTCACATAACGTAATTTAAACCCTTCTTCTTCTAAGTAACGCATCACTTCTAACACTGATGGATGTTCTAAAACAGAAACAATAATTTCATCAGCATAAGGTTTTCGGTTATAAGCAGCACCTTTTAATGCCATATTATTGGATTCTGTCGCACCACTTGTAAAAATAATATCGTATCTATCTTCTAAGTTCAGAATTTGGTTGATTTGTAACTTCGCTTGTTTCAACAATTGTTCAGCTTGCAAACCTGCTTGGTGTGGACTATTCGGATTAAAATATAAATCTTGGTTGACTTTAACAAAGGTGTCTAACACATCTTGTGCAGGTTTTGTAGTCGCTGCATTATCTAAATAAATCACATTTCGTCACTTCCACTTAATGAATTCTATCTTTTTGAGTCTTTTGTTCCAATTTTAATATTTTACCACAAATCAATGAATTCTCAATAAGCAAAAAGAAGGCGAGAACAAAATACTGCTCTCGCCTTCTTGTATAAAGTACTAAATTTGACTTTGTGAAACAACTTCATCTTCAATACGTTGTGAAATCCCTGGATCTACTGAATCTAAAGCTTGTTCTGCAATTTCAATCGCACGTTTGTATCTATTATTTTTAAATAGACGTTCTGCTTCATTCAAGCTCTTATCAATGCTGCTGTCATCTTTACGGTAACGGTTACCATACTGGATTAATTTTTCAGCAAGAACTGCATTGACTAAAACATCCATTGCTTCATTTTCGAAATTATTCATTTGTAAGACAACTTTTGTAACTTTATCTTTCAAATGCTTCACATGGATTGGACGTTCATCAAACTGACTATTGATTTCACGTACTTCATGGTCAATTTCGTTTTTCATAATAATGAAGCGTTCTGGAACACTTGTTAAGTTAGAAGCTAATAACTTACGATAAATTTCTTCTTTCTTACTTTGTACACGTAACAAGTTATCTTCTGCTTCAGCTTCATCTTCACGTAATTGAATTAAATGATTTTGAAGTTTTTCTTGTTTTTCATTAATCACTTTAACGTGATCTTCGATATACGCTAAGTTGTCTTGAACTTCACTGTAACGTACTGTCGATTTTGACATTTC
This sequence comes from Staphylococcus simulans, assembly GCF_025561465.1. Classification (NCBI taxonomy): domain Bacteria; kingdom Bacillati; phylum Bacillota; class Bacilli; order Caryophanales; family Staphylococcaceae; genus Staphylococcus; species Staphylococcus simulans. Next base: position 1,228,916 of record NZ_CP095100.1, on the reverse strand, counting down.
TCTTAAAATTTCATCATAAACAGAAATCAAGTTTTGAATTTCATTTTCAAATTGACGTACATTTTGAATGTCTGTCTCATTGATATAGTAATTTTCACGTACATATTCAATTTCCGTTTGTAATGTATAATTTGTATCTTTCGCACGGAACAAGTCATTTGTGATAACTTCTTTCGTTTCATCTACTTTATTTTTCGATTTCACTTCATGCTCGATTAAATCATACATTTCATCAAGTTGATCATTGATAGCGTTTAATTTGTCGTTTGCTTCTTCAAGTTCTAAACGACTGATCATCGGCTCAACAAAGCTCAACTCTGTTTTCATTGATTGTAAGTTACTGTCGACTTTAACATGGTCTAAATCATAGCCTTCAACTTTCAAGTCTCTGCAACCATATTTCAAGTCTTGGAATTGACCTGGAAGTTCTTTTTGCGCTTCTCGGATTAATTCTGGAATTTCTTGCATATCTTTTTGTAAGTAATTGATGTCTTCGTTAAGCGTTTTAATATGCTCATAAGCTTGTTTGTAGTTCCCCTCTTCTTTTAACTCAGTATACTTAACAAGCTCTGGTTCGAACAACTCAATTTCTTTTTCTAATGGTGCTGCCGCTTCACCGAATTGATGACGGTTTGCTAAAACATCACGTTTCATTTCACGGTATGCAACTTTGCTTTCTTCAAATAAGCGGTCACTTTCTTTATGCAAAGCTAAAATGTTTTCAACTTCTTCAGTTAATTTTGCATGTTGACTTTCATAACGATCCATTAATGCGTTTGCATCGTCTAACTCAGCTTGTGCTGCAGCAAATTTGAATTTATCAAAGTTTTCTTCCGCATTATGAATTTTCTCTTCAACCGGACTTAAATTATCATTAGTATTTTTTAATGATTCGCGCTTTAAGCGGTCATATTCTAGTTGTGTTTCACCCTCAAGGGTTAAATCGTCCAACTCTCTCAGACGATCGTCTAATGTTAGTTTCTCAACCTCTATCTTGCGCTCTTCGGTTTTTTCGACCACTTGACGTTTTGAAGAACGGAGATAGAACATGATACCGACAATTATAAGTGCAATAATTATAATTGCTAAGATGATATACAGTGCCATTGTTTTCTCCTCCTATTTAATCACTTCTCATTATAGCGTAATTTCTTGCCTCATTAAAATAAAATATTAATTTTCTTTATACGAATTGCTGATTAAGCACCTTAAATTGAAGTCTTATAGATGTCCATATTATAATATGGAAAATGCTAGACAGAAAAGAGGTCATTATTTATGAAACAAACGACGACAAACTACCAATCAATTGCACAACAAATGAAAGGTTTAAATGCAGATGAAAAATATTTAATCACTTTGCTAAGTAACACTTCTGCCCTTTTAAACGAAAACTTAGATAATATTAATTGGATTGGTTTTTATTTAATGGAAGCAGGACAACTCATTTTAGGGCCCTTCCAAGGCAGACCTGCTTGTACACCTATTCAAGTCGGCAGTGGTGTTTGCGGAACATCTGTTGAAAAAGATATCGTTCAACGTGTAGAAGATGTTCACCAATTCCCTGATCACATCGCATGTGATGCACGTAGCCGATCAGAAATTGTCATTCCATTGCATCGCGACGGTGAAGTCATCGGTTTATTAGATATTGATGCACCGATCACAGGACGCTTTACTCAAACTGATGAAGAAGGCCTAGTCTCATTAATGAAAATTCTTGAAGAACAAATTGCACGAACAGTGAAATAATTGTTTTGCATGGAAATATAGATAAACCCTTGACTTTATTCGTCATAATGGTACAATACTCTTTGTGTGAAATAACGAAAGTAGCAATTGTATATTAATAGGCTCTATGTTGTTCCCAACGCGGACGTGCCGTGTAACCGGAGCTATGAGGCGAGGACACACAAAACAATATATCCTATTAAGCATACAATACTCTTCTTTGTTTTTTCATAACAACTACAAAAAACAAAAGGAGGAGTCTTAACATGGCTCGATTTACAGGTTCAAACTGGAAAAAATCTCGTCGTTTAGGTATCTCTTTAAGCGGTACTGGTAAAGAGTTAGAAAAACGCCCTTACGCACCAGGTCAACATGGTCCAAACCAAAGAAAAAAATTATCAGAATATGCGATTCAATTACGTGAAAAACAAAAATTACGTTATTTATATGGAATCACTGAAAGACAATTCCGTAACACATTCGATATCGCTGGTAAACAATCTGGTGTTCACGGTGAAAACTTCATGCGTTTACTTGCTCGTCGTTTAGACGCAGTTGTATATGCTTTAGGTTTAGCACGTACACGTCGTCAAGCACGTCAATTAGTAAACCACGGACACATCGAAGTAGATGGTGGACGCGTTGATATCCCATCATACACTTTAAAACCAGGTCAAGTGATCTCAGTTAGAGAAAAATCTCAAAAACTAGACATCATCCTTGAATCAGTTGAAATCAACAACTTCGTACCAGAATACTTAGAATTCGACGAAGAAAAATTATCAGGTACTTTCGTACGTATTCCAGAACGTAGCGAATTACCAGCTGAAATCAACGAACAACTTATCGTTGAGTACTACTCAGGTAAATAATAATTTCGAGATTTCGATACTGCATCTTTTCAAAAGGTGCAGTATTTTTTTATGTTAATTTTCCCCTTCCCTTTTATAAGCGCTAGTATTATTCAGTTGTTTGCGTCATAATATAATTACTAAATAGAAGGAGATATGCAACGTGAAAAACTGGTTGAAAAATAATAGATTGATTATGATACTGGCAGGTGTTTATCTTGTTTCTGGTTTCATCTTCTTACCAAGTTTTACTGAATACTTTGATAAAAGTTATTTTGAAAAATCAATATTAAAAGTGATCATTGATGCTTTTATAGCCAACTTCGGCTTTGCATTATCTTTATCCCTTGCGATTTCTTTTGTACTTTCAGCTATTATTATGACGTATCAATATTTTAAAAATGACGAAGTAGATAACGTAATAAAAAGTTTTGCGTTTATCGTTTTAGTGGTTAACGTGTATGTATTTGTTAGTACTTTGATTTTATTATCAATTACCCAAGATAATGGTGAAGCGATTTTTGCGTTATTTGGATTCTTTTATGGTTTCACAAAGTATCTGCCTTGGGCTTATAACATGATTAATGAACGATTCAATATATCAGACATAAAAATGAATAAAAAATAAAGGATGCCTGTAAAATCAGACATCCTTTTATTATGCACGATGCGCTTTGGCTTTTTTTCGTTTTACTACTCTATAGATAGTAACTCCTATAATGATGATTACCCAGCTTAATAACTCTTTTTTATCCAGTCTTTGGATGGGTTTGAGGTTAAATTTCATCGTTGTTCGAGAAAAACAGATATGAGTTCTCAATCGTTCTTCTCTTATCTTCCCTTCTGTTAATTAGATAATTTAATTATACAAGTGGTATTCTAATTAATCAATCTAATTCAAAATAATGATTTGGGCCATCTGTAATGATGCCATCTACCCCATCAATCATTAGTTTTCTAATATCATTGATATCATTGACTGTATAAGGCAATACTTTTAAGTGATGCAAGTGGGCTCTTTCTATAAACTTTTGGTTAACGAGTTCATAATTAGGATTAGCATATTCACAAAATTTAGCTAATTTATTAAAATTCGGCATTTTAAACAAATATTTTTTCTTACTTAACAACACACCAAGAGAATACTTTCGTGTAAGTTTAGAAATTTTCTCTATACTTCTTTCATCAAATGATTGGATAATGACCTTATCTGCATCTAAATGGGCATCTTCTATTTCTTTTAATAATTGTTCTTCTATATTTGGATATTTACTTGGCTTCTTAATCTCAATCAGTAAAGTCGTATCATGTGGTTCAACTAACTTTGCGACTTCTTTAAATGTCATAATCTTTGCGCCTATAAATGTCGCATCTTTCCATGAACCGAAATCATAGCTTTTTAATTCATCTCGCGTATAATCTTTAACATACCCACTTCCATTAGAAGTTCGATCTATTTTATCATCATGGATAACAACGAGTTGATGATCTTTAGTTAAATGCACATCTATTTCTAGCATATCTACTGAAGCGTTCAATGCTGCTTTATAAGCCAGTAACGTATTTTCTGGATAGTCTAATGAAAATCCACGATGTGCAATAATTTGAAAATCCTCACTCGGAATGACTTTTTCCATGTTATTCACCCTTTTAATATGATTGTAAAAACAATCTATCATAATTTAAACGGAGGTCAAAGAGATATGGCAGAACATGATTTTATTGTGACAACACAATGGAGCGGCGGCAGAGATGAAACTGGCACTGTTAAAGGCGATGTTTTAAACGAGTCTATTTCTATTCCAAGCTCACTTGGAGGTGTTGGCGAAGGTACAAATCCAGATGAAATGTTGATTGCTGCTGCCTCTTCTTGTTATATCATTTCATTAGCAGCAACTCTAGAACGTGCGCATTTCACTGATATTTCTATTAACCAATCTTCAGTCGGGACCGCTTCTCTCAATAACGGTAAATTCAAAATGGAGAAAATTACGCATCATCCTAAAATTACTGTTGATGCTGATCAAAAAGAAGCACTCGAAAAAAGATTAGATAAACTTTTAAAAATTGCTGACAATAACTGCATGATATCTAATTCAATCAGAGGTAATGTTGAGATTGAAATCGATGCAGTCATTCTATAACAGTGACCCAACTTTGGTTGGGTTGCTTGTTACTTTATATTAAAACGCTTACAATATCAGTTTAATATAAAATCATCAATTTTAAGTAAAAGTATACTTAAATTGCCTTTATTATTTTCAGAATATTTGGTAAGATTAATGAATCTTACATTAGGGGGAAATCTATATGTATCATCATCCATTGTTATTGACACCTGGACCAACTCCGATTCCTGAACGCATTCAACGCGTCATTCAAGAACCGATGATTGGTCATCGCACAAAAGAATTTGAAGCAATTGCAGAAAAAGCATATAAAGGGTTAAAACCTGTATTCGGGGCTGAAAACGACGTTTTAATCTTTACTTCCAGTGGGACAAGTGCTTTAGAAGCAAGTATGGTTAATCTGTTAAATCCGAATGACCATGTGGCTGTAATTGTTTCTGGTGCCTTTGGTAATCGTTATAAACAAATCGCTCAAACATATTTTAAAAATGTACATGTCTTTGAAGTAGCTTGGGGAGCAGCAGTAGACGTTGAGGCATTTATTCAATATCTAAAAGCATTACCAGAACCTGTAACTGCCGTTTACAGTCAATATTGTGAAACATCGACTTCTGTCCTTCACCCTATTCATGAATTGGGTAAAGCGATTCACAAAAACTTTCCAGAAACATACTTTGTAGTAGACGGTGTAAGCTGTGTCGGGGCTGTAGATGTCAACTTAAAACGTGACTACATTGATGTCTTAGTGTCAGGAAGTCAAAAAGCAATCATGTTACCACCAGGCTTGGCATTTGCTGCTTATTCTGATCGTGCTAAAGCACGTTTTGCAGAAGTTAAAACACCTCGTTTTTATTTAGACTTCAATAAATATATTGCTTCTGCTGAAAAAAATTCAACACCATTTACACCGAATGTGAGTCTGTATAAAGGTGTCGCTGCCTATGCAGATTGGATTGAAGAACAAGGCTTTGAAAACGTAATTGAACGTCATAACGTCATCAGAGATGGTTTAAGAGCTGCATTAAAAGCTTTAGACTTGCCATTACTTGTTAAAGATGAATTTGCTTCACCAACTGTAACCGCATTTGTGCCAAATTCTCCAAGCGAAGTCACAACGATTAAAAATGAATTACTAGACCGTTTCAATATCACAATTGCTGGCGGTCAAGGTAAATTAAAAGGTCAAATTCTACGTATTGGTCATTTAGGTCAAATCGATACTGCCGACATTTTACAATGCATCAGCGCATTAGAAATTGTACTTTCAGAAATACGTCATCAAACATATATCGGCAAAGGTACTACAGCATATTTAGAGGTGGTAAAAGCTTATGTATAAAATTTTAGTATCAGATCCCATCGCTAAAGATGGTTTACAAACTTTATTAGACGATCCAGATTTCGAAGTAGATATTGATACAGGACTTTCTCCTGATGAACTAATAGAAAAAATTAAAGCATATGACGGTTTAATCATACGAAGCCAGACACAAGTAACACCTGAAGTCATTGAAGCTGCTGAAAATTTAAAAATCATTGCACGTGCAGGTGTCGGTGTCGATAATATTGATAGAGATGCAGCTACAAAGCATGGTGTATTAGTGATTAATGCCCCTGATGGAAATACCATTTCAGCAACAGAACATTCAATGGCAATGATACTTGCGATGGCGCGTCAAATACCTGATGCCAACCAATCATTAAAAGAAGGTAAATGGAATCGTTCTCAATTTAAGGGTACAGAGTTGTATCATAAAACACTTGGTATCATCGGTACAGGACGTATTGGTCTAGGTGTCGCTAAACGTGCGAAAAGTTTTGGTATGAAAATTATCGCATTTGATCCTTACTTAACTGCTGAAAAAGCAAAAGAACTAGATATCGAGCGTGCCACAGTTGATGAAATTGCACAACGTGCTGATTTTGTAACAGTCCATACCCCACTGACACCTAAAACGAAAGGTTTAATCAATGCTGATTTCTTTGCTCAAGCAAAACCTAATTTACAAATCATCAACGTTGCACGTGGCGGTATTATTGATGAACAAGCTTTAGTTGATGCTTTGGATAAAGGTTTAATTGCACGGGCTGCTATTGACGTATTTGAACATGAACCTGCAACTGATTCACCTTTAACTAAACACGATAAAATTGTTGTAACACCGCACTTAGGTGCTTCAACAGTTGAAGCTCAAGAAAAAGTGGCCGTCTCTGTTTCAAATGAAATAGAAGAATTCTTCCACACAGGTAATGTCCGACATGCGGTCAATGCACCAAAAATGATTTTTGGCGAAGAAGATAATGAGTTACAAGAATACTTGAACTTATGTGATATGGTCGGCAAAGTATGTATCCAATTATTAGGTAAAGCACCACGTGAATTGAAAATTAAATTCAGCGGTGAATTAGTTAAAGAAGATACAAATATTTTAACACGTACGATTGCTAAAGGAATTTTATCTCAAGATCTAGCTGAACGTGTAAACTTGGTTAATGCCCTCTTCTTATTAAATGAACAAAACGTTGTTTATAATGTGGAAAAAGATGCGAAATCACGTTCATTCAACAACTATATTGAATTAACAATGATTAACCGTGATCGTAAAGTAACAGTCGGTGCCACTGTCTTAAACGGCTATGGTCCACGTATCGTTCAAATCAATGACTACCCTGTTGATTTCAAACCAGAAAAATATCAATTAGTCATTCATCACCAAGACCGTCCAGGTATCGTAGGACGCACAGGACAAATTTTAGGTGAATATGATATCAACATCGCTTCTATGCACTTAGGACGTACTACACAAGGCGGTAATGCGATGATGATTATCTCAGTCGATATGCCTGTTTCTGACGAAGTTATCGCTGCATTACATCAAATCGATGGATTTGAATCTATTCAATTTGTAGACTTAAATAAATAATAATCACAAAAATACCGGCAAACTGGAAATAATATCCAAGTTTGCCGGTTTTTCATTACAATAAAATTGAACGAATATCTAATACATTATCCACAATATAATCTGCGTGATATGATTCTAATTCTTCTTTTGCTTTTTTACCTTTTAAACCGGTTAAAGTACCGATAAACGTTGCACCTGTCTTTTGTGCACTGAATAAATCTGCAAGAGAGTCACCGACTATGTATATCTCTTCTCCAGCAAATACCTGTTCTTGTTGTTCGGCATAATTTTGATAATCCGCTTCATTATTACCGTTATATGCGGCAACATAACAAAACGGGTTCGGTTTACCTAATGGTTTAAGTTCAGGGAACATTTCTTCTGCCTTTAACACTTCACTCGCTGATACAATGTGTGACTCATCAAAGTATTTTAAAAAGCCTTTATCTTCAAATGGCACTAACGTTTCCGTTCTTGGTCGACCTGTCGCAACTGCGAGCGTATAGCCAGCTGCTTTTAAGTCACTTAATAAAGTTTTGAGTTGATCCGCTTCAGCCAATTCTTCTTCATGATAAATATAACCTGTTTTAAAATCGCTTCTCGGTATTTTTTCTTCAACTTTTCGATATAAACGATGACCTAAATACCATTCTTGGAATACTTCTTGTGCAATTTCCCATAAAGGACTGCGGATTTCAAATAACTCAGTATGTTTTGTATCAAGTTGTTCTGCCGCATAGATGCGTAAATCACGGTAAATTTTTGTTTTACCTGATTCTGCGTTTTCGATAAAGTGAAGCGGCTTCATAAAGTCGACTTGTTGACGACCGACCAAATCTCCTACTTCTTGAATGGTCACATCTGTAAAAGGATGTGCTGTTAAAAAGGCTTCCCTGTCCTCTTTCGATAACGTTTTGAGTAAATCTATCAAATGAATGGATAACACAATAAACAACATATCCCAGTTGGAATTCAAACCACGAGATTTCATCGCATTTAAAATGTTATCTTGATCAAAAACAACTTGGCGAATCAAGTTGATTTCGCTGTCATTAATAGAATTAAATGTCACAGTCGGCATTAATTTTAAAAAGTGCTGACTCATCAGCATTTCGTATACCGTTAATGCTGAAACATCAAAACATCTTTCTTCACTTAAAAATACACCATCAACATCAAATAATACTGCTTTCATTTCTCCACCTACTTCGGAAAATTCAGAATAATTAATATTATACAAAGTTATACATAAATAAGCAATAGAACGGAGACAACTCTTCTTAAAGCGTCTCCGTTCTTATGACTTTATTCTGATTCTAATTGTCTTTCTACTTCATCTGCGACTTGTTGAACTTGTGTTCCGATAATGACTTGAACATTATGTTGGCCGCTTGTTGTTACACCCGCAGCACCGGATTGTTTAATTTGCGCTTTATCGATTTGATCGATATTTGCCACTTCTAAACGTAAACGTGTAGCACAGTTCGTTAGTGAAGTAATATTTTCTTTACCACCTAATCCAGAAATAATTTGTGTAGACATTGCGCTATATTTGCCACCTTTGCCCGTCTCACTTGATACACCTTCTTCATCCACAGGGTCAGCAATCTTTTCATCTCCACGACCAGGAGTATTTAAATTAAAGACTGAAATAGCCACTCTGAACACTACATAATAAATTACAAAGAAGACAACACCCTGTACCATCAACATCCATGGATGATTAGAAACCGGATTAATTAATGATAATAAGAAGTCAATCAGTCCTGCACTAAATGAGAAACCTGCAGTCCAATGGAAAAGTGCAGCGATGAATAAAGATAAACCTGTTAACAATGCATGAATTACAAATAATACTGGAGCTGCAAACATAAATGCGAATTCGATCGGTTCAGTTACACCTACAAAGAAGGCTGAAATCGAACCAGCGAGCATTAAACCAGCAACACGTTTCTTTTGTTTAGAATCTGCTGTTTGATACATAGCAAGAGCAGCTGCTGGCACACCAAACATCATCACTGGGAAGAATCCAGCCATATATCTGCCTGTGATACCTTTAACCGCACCTTCTCCTGTTTGGAATTTCGCAATATCATTAATACCTGCTAAATCAAACCAGAATACTGAATTTAATGCGTGGTGTAATCCAGTTGGAATTAATAAACGGTTGAAAAATCCGTACAGGAATGCACCGAATGCGCCGAAATCCATAATCCATTTACCAAATGAAATAATACCACTATACACGAATGGCCATACAAATAATAAAATAATCGTCAAAATAACCGATAAGAATGCTGTCATAATAGGTACTAAACGCTTACCACTAAAGAATGACAAAGCAGTCGGTAATTCGGTCCCACTGAATTTGTTGTAACAAAATGCCGCAATTAAACCGATAATTAAGCCGATAAATACGTTTTGGTTATTCATAGCGGTAAAACCGATGTTTAAGCTATCTTCTTTTACACTTAAAATTTTTGCTAAAGTTTCTGTTTTTAATACTGACGTCACAACAAAGTAACCAACAACTGCCGCAAGTGCCACAGAACCATCGTTCTTTTTGGCCATACCTAATGCCACACCAATCGCGAAAAGTAAGCCGAGTTGTTCTAAAACTGCGATACCACTTTGGAAAATAAATTCAGCTAAAGTCGGTGTAACCTCTAATGCCTTTAATAAATTTCCGATACCAATAATAATGGCTGCTGCTGGCAAGACGGCAACGGGAAGCATTAATGAGCGTCCAAGACGTTGTAAAAAGTTATACATTGTTCATCCTTCTCTCTCTATATAAAATGATTGAAAACACATAAAAATAAAGTCAGATGCGGTGAAGGAGCTGCGTTCTCTACCATCATCTGACTTTGATGTCATGTTATTATTTAGGTAACTGTTTTAATTCTTGTTGTAAGGCTCTTGTACGTTTAGTTAATTCTTGTGTAATATAGTCCACTTTTTCATGACGTTTTTTTAAATGGTCTGGTAAAGCGTTCGTATCAATCGGTTCACCGAAAATAATTTTAGCTTTGCCTGTTACTAGACCAATAATTTTATCTGGACCTTCATAAGCTGCAGGTACAATAGGTACTTTTGCCATCATAGCAATCGTAGCTGCACCACGTTTTAATGGTGTTTCTTCAGAAGTACGATGTCCTGCTGGGAACATACCGATTGTTTTATTTTTCTTCAATAAATTCACAGGTGTTTTAATAGTACTTGGTCCCGGATTTTCACGATCCACTGGAAAAGCATTTAATGATTTTAAGAAGTTGCCGAAAGCCGGGTTATAAAATAACTCTTTCTTAGCCATATAATGGATTTGATTTGGGTAAAGCGCCATACCAAGCATAATCACTTCGTTATAACTTTCATGGTTGCAAGTGACCACATAACGATTTAGTTGCGGTACATTTTCTCGTCCATAAACTTTAAGCGATTTACTTAGTTTGACAATAATCCAATATAAAATACTGCTGATAAATTTATACATTCTGTCACCTACTAAATTGTTTATTTAACTATACAAATTCTATCACTTCCGCCCCTTGGCAACAAGCCTATTTCAAGCTTCTATTGATTCTGTCATCATCTTATAAAGTTTGTCATAGCAAAATAGTAGAAATTATGTACTAAACATATGATAATAATAAAAAGAAACATATTGGGAGGAATTCAATGACTGAATACTATAACGAAAATTATCAACCGCCTAAGCGTTCGTTCCCATGGTTACGTGTGATTCTCATCGCTTTGCTTTCGGGAATCGTCGGCGCTTTAATTGTCTTCGGTGCCACAAAATTGATGAATTCATCAAATGACGGTGCGACTGTACAAGAAGCCTCAAATAGTAAAGGCGGTAATGTCTTAGACGGTAAAAGTTCAAAGTATAAATCTGTTAATCAAATGATCAATGATGTCTCACCTTCTATTGTTGGTGTAATCAATATGCAGAAAGCACAAAGCTTAGAAGATTTCTTCAATGGCTCTGCTGGTAAATCACAAGAAGCGGGTATCGGTTCTGGTGTAATTTATCAAAAATCCGGTGACAGTGCGTATATCGTTACTAACAATCATGTGGTGGATGGTGCAAGTGAAATCAAAGTTCAATTACATGATACAAAAAAAGTCGATGCTAAATTAGTCGGCAAAGATGCATTAACTGATATCGCGGTATTAAAAATCGAAAATGCACCGGGCACTAAAGCTATCCAATTCGCAAACTCATCAAAAGTTAAAACAGGAGACAGCGTTTTTGCGATTGGTAACCCATTAGGATTAGAATTTGCGAATACTGTGACATCAGGTATCATTTCTGCAAATGAACGTACGATTGAAACACAAACATCTGCCGGTAATAATAAAGTGTCAGTGCTACAAACCGATGCAGCAATCAACCCTGGTAACTCAGGCGGTGCTTTAGTCAATTTAGATGGCGATCTTGTCGGCATCAACTCTATGAAAATTTCTATGGCACAAGTTGAAGGTATCGGATTTGCGATTCCAAGTAATGAAGTGAAAATTACAATCGAACAACTTGTAAAACATGGTAAAGTCGAACGCCCTTCTATTGGTATCGGTACAATCAACATGAGCGACATTCCTGAACGTTATAAACGTGAATTAGATACTGATCGTAATGATGGTGTCTATGTGGCGAAAGCTTCAGGCAGCAGCGAACTTAAAGAAGGAGACATTATCATCGAAGCAGATGGTAAAGCAATTAAAGATGATAGTGATTTAAGATCTTACTTATATGAAAATAAAAAGCCGGACGATACATTGAAAGTTAAAGTTATCCGTGATGGCAAGAAACAAGATTTAGATGTACGTCTAGGTAAAAAATAATCGTTTGAACACATATTAAAACGCTTGAAGCAGGACATTCCTCTTCAAGCGTTTTATTTGTTTATATTCATTTCTGAAATAATAATATTATTGGTATTTCACCATGAAGTATTTCTTTTTACCGCGACGTACTATTGTAAATTCATTATCAATTTTATCTTCGTCAGTAATTTCATATTTTAAATCCTGTTGACGTTCACCATTAATGTAAATCGCACCGTTTGATACATCTTCACGTGCTTGGCGTTTAGAAGAAGAAATACCCGCTTCTACAATGAAATCAACAATATTTATTGTATCATGGCCGACTGCAGCTTGTGGTACATCTTTAAAGCCTTCACGTAATTCTTGACTGCTCAAAGCTTTTAAATTACCGCTGAATAATGCTTCTGAAATACGAATCGCATCATCTAAGGCAGCTTGACCATGAATAAAGCTTACAACATTTTCAGCAAGTGCTTTTTGCGCTTCACGTTTATGAGGTGCTTCATTTTTAGATGCTTCTAATTGTTCAATTTCTGCTTTATCTAAGAACGTAAAGTATTTTAAGAACTTGATAACATCTTCGTCAGATGTATTGATCCAGAATTGGTAAAGTTCGTATGGGCTTGTTTTTTCAGCATCTAACCAAACTGTACCTGATTCGGATTTACCGAATTTCTTACCATCTGCTTTTGTAACTAATGGAATTGTGAAACCAAACGCTTCTGTTTGACCGTACATACGGCGCATTAATTCGATACCACTTGTGATATTACCCCATTGGTCAGAGCCGCCGATTTGAACTTTACAGTTAAATTCACGGTTTAAATGACCGAAATCAATTGCTTGTAAAATCATGTATGTGAATTCAGTGTAAGAAATACCTTTTTCTAAACGTGATTGCACTGAGTCTTTACCTAACATGTAATTCACGCCTACATGTTTACCGTAATCACGTAAGAAATCAATTAATGAAATTTGGCTTAACCAATCTTTATTGTTAACAAGTTGTGCTGCACCTTCACCAGAGAAATTAAAGATTTTATCCATTTGTGCACCGATACCACGTACGTTATCTTCAACTTGTGATTCTGTTTGTAAAACACGTTCGTCCGTTCTGCCTGATGGGTCTCCAATCATACCTGTACCGCCGCCGATTAATACAATCGGTTTATGACCGTATTCTTGGAAACGACGTAAAGTTAATAATGGTAATAAATGACCGATATGCATACTGTCAGCAGTTGGGTCCACACCACAGTATAATGTCACTTGCTCTTTATCTAATAATGCTTTTAAACCTTCAGCATCTGTTTGTTGATAAACTAGGCCACGCCACTCTAAATCTTGTAATAATTCATTTGTCATATCATATTCCTCCTCATATTTTGTGTTTGCTGTGTTTTAGAAATTTGGAAAATAAAAAACCCTTACAGAAAAATTCTGTAAGGGCGCATCTATTGCACGGTACCACCATACTTAAAAAGGTTACTTTCATTAATGATACGTTCATTAAGTCAAACGTTGGATACTTTTTATTAAGGCAACAGGTGTATTCACTGATTTGTTGTTACTGGTTCGCAGCATCCACCAGTTCTCTGAAAACAATCAAATGAGTTACTTTTCCTTATCCAAAACATATTAATTTGTATTCATTATAATCAACTGTTTTTTAAAAGTCAACTTGAATTCAATTATGCTATACTATGTTTAATTAACGGAGGCGAAACATGAAACCATTCAAACTTAATGAACCCTTAGCTTCTACCCCGCTTCGTATCTTTGAACAATGGTATAAGCGGATTAAATATTCTTTTGTTTGGCTGTTCATTATTATTTTGCTGACTTTGAGTTTAGCAACCGGTTTATTAGTCGGTTTCTTTATGAGTATGACAGCGCAGTCAGAAAATATTACAGATACAGAATTACGTGAGGCTGTACTGAATGTACCTGGTGATGAACAAGTCAATTATGCTAAAAAGGATTTCTTATCACAATATGATGAATCACAAAACCCATTGTTAGTTGGACCGAAAAGCGTGAATGCTTTAATACCTAAAGCTTTAATAGCTTCTGAAGATTCACTGTATTATAAACATGATGGAATCTTACCTAAGGCATTACTGAGAGCTATTTATCAAGATATATTTGAAACAGAGGTCTCTTCAGGCGGCAGTACCATTACCCAACAAGTGATTAAGAATCAGGTGTTGAATAATGATAAGACCTATAACCGTAAAGCAAATGAAATTGTATTGGCACTCAAACTTGAACGGATTATGACTAAAGAAGAAATCTTATATACGTATTTGAACATCGTTCCTTTTGGACGTGATTATAATGGCGACAACATTACAGGTATTGGATCCGCTTCATTTAGTTTATTCGGGAAACCGCCAAGTGATGTGAATTTGCCGGAAGCGGCTTATCTTGTCGGATTAGTTCAAAGTCCTTATTATTACACACCTTATGAAGCAGACGGCACACTTAAACCTAAAGATGAACTCGAAATCGGCTTACAGCGCCAACATTATGTACTATGGCGTATGAGAGTAGAAGGATTGATTTCTGAATCTACGTATGAAAAAGCAGAAAAATATAATATAGAAGCACATTTAATGACAAAAAGACCCTGAAGTCATGAGTAATATACTCACACTTCAGGGCCTGTTTTAGTTATAGCTTAAATTAGAATAAACCTTTCGCATGGCCGTCTTCTGTAACGTCCATATTTAATGCAGCTGGTTTCTTAGGTAAGCCAGGCATTGTCATAATCGCACCTGTTAAAGCAACGATAAAGCCAGCACCTGTTTTAGCTTGTAATTCTCTGATTGTGATTTCGAAATCATCAGGCGCACCTAATAAATCTTTATCATCTGAGAATGAATATTGTGTTTTAGCCATACATACTGGGTAATTATCCCAACCGTTATCTTTAATTTGTTTCAATTGTTTTTGTGCTTTGCTTGTAAATGTTACTTTTTTACCGCCGTAGATGTTTTTAACAATTTTTTCGATTTTTTGTTCAATTGGTTCATCAAGTTCATAAGTATTTTTGAAATCATGTTTTTCATTTAATACTTCTTTCACTTGTTCAGCTAATTCAATGCCGCCTTTGCCGCCTTTTTCCCAAACTTCAGTTAAGGCAATACGTATATTGTTTTCTTTTGCCCAGTCTTCAACTACTTTAGTTTCAGCATCTGTATCTGCTACGAATGCATTTAATGCTACGACTGGTTCTACACCGAATGAACGGATGTTTTTGATATGACGTGCTAAGTTTTCTAAACCGTCTTTAACTGCTTGAACATTTTCTTCTTTCAAGTCATCTTTTGCTACGCCGCCATGCATTTTCAATGCACGGATTGTCGCAACAACTACAGCAGCACTTGGTTCGAATCCTGCTTTACGTGATTTGATGTTCATGAATTTTTCAGCACCTAAGTCTGAACCGAATCCAGCTTCAGTCACCACAACATCAGCTAGTTTACGTGCTGTTTCAGTTGCAAGAATTGAGTTACAACCATGTGCAATATTTGCGAATGGCCCACCGTGAATTAATGCTGGTGTACCTTCGATTGATTGCACTAAGTTAGGTTTGATTGCGTCTTTAAGAATCATCGCAATTGCACCTTCAACTTCTAAATCAGCAACCGTAACTGGTTTGCGATCACGTGTATATGCAACTGTAATGTTAGCGATACTTTCTTTTAAGTCTTTCAAGCCAGTGCTTAGACAAAGAATCGCCATAATTTCAGATGCTACTGTGATGTTGAATCCATCTTCACGCGGAACACCTTGTGTTGGTCCACCAAGACCTACTACAACTTGTCTTAACGCACGGTCGTTCATGTCTAACACACGTTTCCATTCGATACGACGTTGGTCAATGCCTAACGCATTACCTTGATGGATGTGGTTATCAATAAATGCTGATAACGCGTTGTTTGCTGTTGTAATCGCATGGAAGTCACCGTTGAAGTGTAAGTTGATATCTTCCATTGGTAATACTTGTGCGTAACCGCCGCCAGTTGCGCCACCTTTAATACCGAATACTGGACCTAATGCTGGCTCACGTAATGCCATAATGACATTATCTCCTAATTCATGGAAGGCATCTGCTAAACCAACAGTTACAGTTGATTTACCTTCACCAGCTGGTGTTGGACTCATTGCAGTAACAAGAACAACTTTCCCTTTGTCCCCATTGTCTTTTAATTGGTTAATGTCAATTTTAGCTTTATAGTGACCATATGGTTCTAAAGCATCTTCCGAAATACCAATCTTTTCTGCAATGTCTTTAATTGGTTGTAATGTAGCTTGATTCGCGATATCCAAATCTGATAAATGACTCAATTCATTCAGCCCCTTATTTAGTAATTGAATTACAGTCTCAGCAACCATCCGTTCACTTTATTTACCACGTATTTTTATGCCCTCAACGCTTTTAAAATACGTTTAGATAAATGCAGTAAATAGAGACTTGCTTCAACTGTTTTTAAAACCTTTTACATCATTCATCATATCGAAATATACATTTATTGTCGAACATATTCATCATTAATTTTTAAGTATTCTTACTTTTATGGTAATATTACAAAAATAGATGATAAAATTTTATGTAAAACCTTTATTTTGCAATAATGAAAGCGATACCAAAACATTGATTTTATTTTGATATCGCTCATATGATCAACCTATTTTATTGTTAGTTTTTTATATACAATTAGTCTTCCATTGTACTTAAATCACCTTCAGGAAGATCAAGTTCCCAAGCTTTTAATACACGTCTCATAATTTTACCTGAACGTGTTTTCGGTAATTTATCTTTGAATTCAATTTCTCTTGGTGCAGCGTGCGCAGATAAACCGTGTTTGACGAATGTTCTGATATCTTCTTTCAATTCATCATCTGGTTCATAGCCATGATTTAAAGCAACGAATGCTTTAATAATTTCACCACGTACTGGGTCTGGTTTACCAATAACACCTGCTTCTGCGACTGCAGGATGTTCCACTAATTTAGATTCCACTTCGAATGGTCCGACACGTTCACCAGCAGTCATAATCACATCATCAACACGACCTTGGAACCAGAAGTATCCATCTTCATCTTGATATGCTGAATCTCCTGATACATACCAATCACCAATAAAGTAAGAATCATACTTTTCTTGGTTTTTCCAAATTTTACGCATCATGGATGGCCAGCCTTTTTTAATGGCTAAGTTACCCATTCGATTCGGTGGTAACTCATTACCTTGGTCATCCACAATAGCCGCTTCAATACCAGGTAATGGTTTACCCATAGAACCTAGTTTTACATCCATAGAAGGATAGTTGACAATCATATGACCGCCTGTTTCTGTCATCCACCAAGTATCTAAAACAGTGTGTTCTAATACTTCTTTTGCCCATTTAATTACTTCTGGGTTTAATGGTTCACCTACAGAATACACTTCTCTTAATGATGATAAATCGTATTTCTTCACAACGTCGTCTCCTGCACTCATTAACATACGTAATGCTGTCGGTGCTGTATACCAAATTGTGACTTTAAATTCTTCAATCATGCCATACCATGCTTCAGGAGAGAAACGTCCCCCAGCGATACAGTTTGTCACACCGTTTAGCCAAGGTGCGAAAATACCGTATGAAGTACCAGTTACCCAGCCTGGGTCTGCTGTACACCAATAAATATCGTCTTCTTGTAAATCAAGAACATATTTACCTGAAATATAGTGTACAATCATGGCATCTTGAACATGTAACACACCTTTAGGTTGTCCTGTAGAGCCAGAAGTATAATGTAAAATCAAACCGTCTTCACGATCTAACCATTCGATATCAAATGAATCGCTAGCATCTTCCATTTCTTGTTGAAAATCTACGTATTCATCGTCTACCCCATCATTATCGACGATGACAATTTTCTCTAAGTTTGGTAAGTCGTCTTTTGGAATACGGTCTACTAAATCTTTCGTTGTTACAATTACTTTCGCATCACTATTATCTAAACGGTCAGCAACTGCTTTTTCCATAAACGCTTCAAATAATGGTCCGACAATCGCACCAATTTTTAAAATACCGAAGAACGCAAAGTATAACTCTGGTGTTCTTGGCATAAAGATAAAGACACGATCCCCTTTTTCTACTTGTGCTTTATCTTTTAGTACGTTTGCGGCTTTATTCGATAATTGCTGCATTTCTTTATAAGTATAACTTTCTTTACGTTTGGCATCTTTGTAGTTTAAGGCCACTTTATCCCCAAGGCCATTATCTACGTGACGATCAATACATTCATATGCCATATTGATCTTTCCTGTTTCATACCATGAAAAAGCTTTTTCTACGTCTTTCCAATCAAAGTTCTGATACGTTTCGTCATAGTTTTGAAGGTTATAATTACCTTCTCCCCCTTTATAAATATCAACTTTCATTTGAATTGCCCCCTTTGTTTGAAATCGCTTTCAAAAACCATTATACAAAAATCATAGTAAATTTTCAAAAATAATTGCGATAATTCTGATTTGTGTGTAAATTGATGTTAAAACCATTATAATTAAATTAATACGTGGAAACATATCATTTTAGTGAAAAAGTAAATTTGAGCACTCTCATCTTAGGAGAATATGAAAAAGGATGTGGCAAGATGGAACATGTCAAAACGTATGTAAAACAAACATACACACGTCACGATACAACTTATGTTATTGAAGGTCCTGTACCACGTAAACAACTTGAACAAATGGATTACGATGATGGTTTGGATGCATTTAGAAGACCTATCGAACAATTTGAAGCGATTCAAGAAATTAGTGAATTGCCAGAAGGTCGTATTTACGTCTTACGACATGAAAACACCATTGTCGGATATGTCACTTATCATTATCCTGATCCATTAGAACGTTGGTCTACAGGCAACCTGCCCTATTTAATTGAGCTTGGTGCCGTTGAAATAGCCTTACCGCATCGCGGTACAGGATTAGGTAATGAACTCATTAAAACGAGCTTAAGTGAAGATGAATTTGAAGATTATATTGTGTTAACAACTGAGTATTATTGGCACTGGGATTTGAAAAACTCTAAATTAGATGTCTACGAATATAAAAAATTAATGCAGAAGTTGATGTCTCATGGGGGTTTAGAGATTTTCGCAACTGATGATCCTGAAATTACAGGACATCCAGCAAACTGTTTAATGGCAAGAATCGGTGCACGTATCACATTAGACCAGATGGAGGCGTTTGATGATATACGTTTTATGAACCGCTTCTTCTACTAAAGGGGAGATTTTATGAGTCAAAACAAAAAACAAACGGGGTATGTTTATTCAAATCAATTAATGCGCTATCGGTTCAGTAATGAACATCCTTTTAATCAAATGCGCTTAAAATTGACGACTGAACTGTTAATCGATGCAGGATTACTGAGTTCAAGTCAAATTATTACACCAAGAATCGCCACAGATGAAGAATTAACACTTATACATTCTTATGACTACGTAAATGCGATTAAACACGCTTCTCGTGGAATTTTAAGTGAGGTAGAATCCAAAAAATATGGTTTTGCGAACGAAGATACATCACAGTTTAAACATATGCATCAACATAGTGCACGTATTGTAGGCGGTGCTTTAAAACTTGCTGATATGATTGTACAAGGAGAAGTTAAAAACGGGTGTCATTTAGGTGGTGGATTACATCATGCATTGCCAGGCCGCGCAAATGGCTTCTGTATTTACAATGATATCGCCATTACCGCTAAATACCTATCTGAACGCTATAACATGAAAGTGATGATTATAGATACAGATGCACATCATGGGGACGGTGTGCAATGGAGCTTCTATACACAAAATGAAATTCTGAATTATTCCATTCATGAAACGGGTAAATTTTTATTTCCAGGTTCAGGTCATTATACAGAACGAGGCAAAGAACAAGGATTCAGTTATTCTGTCAATGTCCCGCTTGAACCTTATACAGAAGATGATTCATATATTGATTGTTTTAAACGCACAGTCACACCTGTCGTTAAATCATTCAAACCTGATATCATTTTAAGTGTACACGGTGTTGATATTCACTATCTCGATCCACTTACTCATATGAATTGTACTTTAGATTCACTCTATGCTATTCCCTATTATATTAAAGCGTTGGCAGATGAATATACAGATGGGAAAGTCATGATGTTCGGTGGCGGTGGATATAACATTTGGCGCGTTGTTCCAAGAGCTTGGAGTCATGTCTTCTTGAGTTTGATGGATGTGCCGATTCAACATGGAGATTTACCGAAAGAATGGGTAGAAAAATGGAGAACATATGCGCCGACTGATTTGCCAACGACTTGGGAGGATAAACGTCTAGATTATATGGAAATTCCACGTACTGCAGAAATTACTGCTAAGAACTTAAAACATGCGAACCAGGTTGCGAGTTGGTTCTGATTAAATGAAGGAAAATAAAAAAAGTCTGGAGGAAAGTAATGTGACTTTCTTTCAGACTTTTAAATTTATACATCTTATTTTGTTGTACCGCGATACTCTATACGATATGGTAAAATGACCGTTGAATCTTCAATCGTTTCATTATTCATATATTTAGTAAGTAAACGCATACCTACTGCACCGATGTCATAAAGCGGTTGAATGACACTTGATAGTTGCGGACGTACCATTTCAACTAAACGTGTATTATTAAAGCTTACAATTTGTAAATCAGATGGAATGTTGATATTCGCATCTTCAGCAGCATGGACAATACCAATAGCTTGTTCATCACTGATAGATAAAATTGCATCTGGTTGATACGCTTTAATATCTTCAAAAGCTTTAATACCATCGCGATATGTTTCTTTACCTCTGAAAGTCAGATTATCTTCTAAAGATAAACCATGTGATGCTAGTGTATCTCTTAAACTAGATAACACATCGTTTTCTGCTTTTTCAGAGTTATTGCCGCCAACAAAGGCAAAGCGTTTTGCGCCAGAATTGATTAAATGATTAGTCACTTCTTCAGCAGCTTGTTTATAGTCGATATTTACAGAAGCAACTGTATTATCATCATCACTTGTTCCTGAAACTACAACAGGTACAGAAGAGTTTTCAATTAAACTTTCCAATTCTGCATCGAGTGTTCCGCCTAAGAAAATAATACCATCTACTTGTTTGCTGAGTAGATTGTTAAAAATTTCTTTAGCTTTTTCTAAATCATTGTCAGAGTTAGAAATAATTGAATGATATTTATACATCGTTGCAATATCTTCTAACCCTCTTGCGAGTTGAGAATAGTATACATTCGAGATATCTGGAATAATTACCCCGACTGTTGTTGTTTTTTTACTTGCTAACCCTCGTGCAACAGCATTAGGTCTGTAGTTAAGCTTTTTGATGACTGCATTTACTTTATCTCTAGTTTCTGGTTTGACATTTTGGTTGCCATTTACCACACGAGAAACAGTTGCCATGGAAACACGCGCTTCTCTTGCAACATCATAAATAGTAACGGTCATAATATCACCCTTTCTGAAAGCGTTTCAAACACTATTATAGTAAGTTTTCACAACATTTTCAAAGTGTACCATAATTTGTCACAAACTCAAAACAAAACTTTCTGCTGTCACTGTTTTGTCACACATATGATATTTTGCAAAACACAAAAAAGCCCTTTAAATCAAAGGTTTGAATACTTTAATTTAAAAGGCTTTCAATTAACTATATATTAGCGTAATTGCTTGCTATCGTACATATCAGCAAGTGGTTTTAGTTCATCATAGAATTTGTTGAATTGTTCAATATCCATTTGTTGTCCGCTATCACTTAATGCAACAGCTGGATCAGGATGTACTTCTGCCATAACACCATCTGCACCTACTGCTAAAGCTGCTTTAGCTGTTGGAAGCATAATATCTTTTCTTCCTGTACTATGTGTTACGTCTACCATTACTGGTAAGTGTGTACCTTGTTTAAGGATCGGTACTGCTGAGATATCTAAAGTATTACGTGTTGCTTTTTCGTATGTTCTGATACCGCGTTCACATAAGATAATATTTTGGTTACCTTGTGATGCGATATATTCTGCTGCGAAAATGAACTCTTCAATTGTCGCAGATAAACCACGTTTTAATAAAATTGGTTTGTTTGTACGTCCTGCTTCTTTTAATAATTCGAAGTTTTGCATGTTACGTGCACCAATTTGGAACACATCTAGGTAATCATCTGCCAATTCTAAATCAGCTGGTGTTACGATTTCACTTACAACATTTAAATTATATTTGTCTTTAACGTTTTTAAGAATTTTCAATCCTTCTAATCCTAGACCTTGGAAGTCATAAGGAGAAGTACGTGGTTTGAAAGCACCGCCACGGATGAATTTTAATCCTTTACTTTGTAAGTCTTGAGCAACTGCATCGACTTGTTCTTGTGATTCTACTGAACATGGACCGAAAATGAATGACTTGTTGCCATCACCAATAACTCCACCATTATCAAAGCGTACAATTGTATCTTCTGCTTTTAATTTTCTTGAAACAATTAAATGTTTTTCACGATCAGATTTTTGTAAGTCAGTGGATGCTTTAAATATTTCTTTGAATAATTGTTTAATTACATTATCGTTAAATGGACCATTATTTTTTTCGATTAAAGCATTCAACATTACTTTTTCACGTTCAGGATCATAAACCTTAGTACCTTGTTTACGCTTTTCATCCCCTATTTTCTGTGCTAACTTACCACGCTCTACTAGTAAGTCTAAAATCTTTTCATTAATGTCTTGAATTTCATTTCTGTACTGTTCTAACTTATTCATTATTTGGTCACCTCTATGTAATTTTTGCATCCAATTTATCACGCTTTAAAGCGATAAAAATATTGAATTTAACAGTTATTCTAGCAAGAACTTTATCATTAATCAAGAGGAAAAGCGAAATAAATCGAATTGTTTCGATTATTATTAATTTTCTCACAATTCCTTAACTAGATTTAACCAAAAGTAAAAAAGAAAATCAACCTCAAAAAGAATAAGGTTGATTTCTTTTAGGTACAATTAGTCATTGAATGTTTTCTTTTCAATTTTCTTCGTAGTTGTTTCACCTTTTGGTTGTGTCTTTGTAGTGTTATTCGTTGTTTTCTTATTCGCTGGTGTTACACTAGGTTTCTTTGTTGATTTGTTTGCAGCTGATTTTGTTGTCTTTGTTGTTGTTTTTTGTGTCGTTGTTTTGTTTCCTTTTGCTGCTGGTTTTTGTGTTGTTGTTTTTGTAGTTTTTGTCGCATCTTTCGGTGAAGTAGCTTTCGCTGTCTGCTTAGTTGTTGATGCATTTTTCTTAGGTGTGTTTGTCGTTTTAGTTGTTTCTGTTTTCGTTGTTTTTGTATCATTAACAGTCTTAGATTCTACTTTACCTGAAGCTTCTGGTGTTTTGTGTGCTTCTGAATGATTAGCAGTTGCTTTATCATGCGTAATAACACCTTTATTGAATGAAGCTTTCTCATGTGTTTGTGCTGTACGTTTTTCAGCATCTGCAGGTTTTGCTGCTTTAGCATCCGCAGCTTTTTTGCTTCCTGCTGCTGTTGCTGCAGCTGCAACTGTAACTAATACTGGAACTGTTTTAAAACCACTTGATTTTACTGGTTTAGCTTCAAATAGTTCAGCTACTTTAGTTGCTACTGTATTATCATTTTCAATTAATTTAGCTTTTTCTTTCGCTGCTAATGCATTTCCTGTTGCTGTAAATTCATGGAAAGGCACTGTATCTGGTTGTGAAGATTTTAAAGGATTGTTGTCTGTTTGAACATCTTGAGCTTGCGGAGAAACATTTGCTAAATCATGTGCTGCTGCTTCATTACGAATTGCTTCACGTTGCGCTCGTAATGCTTTTGGATCTGTTTCTTGTTCATCATTGTTGAATTTTTGTTTTACATCAGATTTAAGCTGTTGTGCTTTATCTTTAATATCTTGAATTTGACTTTGTGCATTTGCTTTAAGCGCATCTGTCTGTGCAGACACTTTTTCTTTCACTGATGGTTTCTTTGCTTCTGCTGGTTGATTTTGCTTTTCAAGTTGTTTACGTTTTTTCACTTGATTAATCACAAAACCACCTGCTGTACCAATAAATATTCCTGCGATGAACCCATAAACGAAATCTTTACGGACAGTATCAGACATAGCTTCAACTTCGTAAATTTCTAATCTAGCTTCGTCGTTCTTTCTCATGTATTTGCCTCCTATAAAGTAAAAGCACTTAAACAAAGTTGATTCAACCTCATTTAAGTGCAGTTAGTACGTCTTATAATTGATAATGTAGCCTACAGATGAGGTACACAGTTCCAATTAGAACTGCATTTAACCATTATCCTCTGTAGTTTGCACTTTCTCTACGTTGTTTTCTGTATTGCCATTTATCAGCAATTTCCATCGCAACGTTTGACCATTGGATGACTTGTGAAATTTTATCTTCGTTTTGAGAAATATTATGTGCAATTGAGTTAGTTACTCGGTCCACTGATCCATCTAAATCTTGGATAGAGTCACCGATACCTTTTACTCCATCAACTACAGAATTTAAGCGGTCCACTTTATCTTGAATATCTTCAGTTAAGCGGTTTGCTTTATGAAGTAAATCTGTTGATTCTCTTGTAATCCCTTGAATTTGTCCTTCAATTCCATCAAGAGTCTTAGCCACGTAATCTAAGTTTTTCTTAACAGATAAAAGAACAACTACAATTCCGATTACTAATACTAAAAATGCTATAGCTGCAATTAGACCTGCTATAGGTAAAATCCAGTCCATTAAAAACGCCTCCTAAATTGCTTATGTCTTATTTTTACTTAATACCCATACATATTTTAACATAAACATATTAAAATTCATTAATTACTCCGTGATTGTCTAAATAGGCACGTTCAACTTTTTGAATATCCCCTGCACCCATAAATAAAATCACAGCATCTTCATATGATTTCAATATATTTACATTTTTTTCACCGATTAATTGCGCACCTGGAATGCGATCAATTAAATCTTGAATTGTCAAACTGCCTTCATGTTCACGGATAGATCCGAAAATATCACATAAGAAGACACGGTCTGCTTTATTCAAGCTTTCAGCAAACTCATTCAAGAACGCTTTTGTTCTAGAATACGTATGCGGTTGAAAGACAGCGATAACCTCTTTATGCGGGTATTTTTTACGTGCTGTCTCAATTGTAGCATTAATTTCGCGCGGATGGTGGGCATAATCGTCAACAATTACTTGATTATGTACTTTTGTTTCATTAAATCTACGTTTCACTCCGCCGAATGTTTCTAACGCTTCTTTAATATTTTTTACATCAAGACCTTCTAAATGACAAACCATAATAACCGCAAGTGTATTTAAAATATTATGATCCCCGTATTGCGGTGATAAGAAATGGTCGAAGAATTTACCGTCAATGTACACGTCAAACGATGTACCATGTTCTGTAATTTGAAGGTTATCAGCATAAATATCTTCATCTTTTTCTAATCCATAGTAATAAACAGGAACATCTGCTTTAATTTTTCTTAAATGGTCATCTTTACCCCATGCGATAATCGCTTTTTTGACATTATGCGCCATTTCTTGGAACGCACTTGTAACGTCATCAATATCTTTAAAATAATCAGGATGATCAAAGTCGATGTTCGTCATAATCGCATAATCCGGATGATAACTTAAAAAGTGACGTCTATATTCACATGCTTCAAACGCAAAATATTCACTTTGAGGAATACCTAAACCTGTGCCATCACCAATTAAGAAAGAAGTTCTTTTATCTCCATTCATTACATGTGATAAAAGGCCTGTTGTAGATGTTTTGCCGTGTGCACCTGTCACAGCTACAGACGTATACTGCTCAATGACATGGCCTAAGAATGTAGGATAATCAATAATTTCTAATCCTAATTCTTTTGCGCGGACAATTTCTTCATGTTCATCTGAAAAGGCGTTTCCTTGAATAACAACCATGCCTTTTTGAATATTGTCTGGGTTAAATGGCAAAATTTTAACCCCTTTATTTCTTAATGCATCTTCTGTAAACACATATTGGTCGATGTCGGAGCCCTGAACTTCATGGCCTAAATCATGCATAATTTGCGCCAATGAACTCATACCAGAGCCTTTAATACCGACAAAATGATAGTGTGTCATACTTAAACTCCTTCTTTCTTATTCCTCATTTATTTCAGCTGCAGTCAAATAAACTTCTCTTGGTTTCGAACCGTTCGAACCTGAAATATAACCCAACGCTTCAAGTTGGTCAACAATTCGTGCAGCTCTATTGTAACCAATTTGGAAATGACGCTGAATGAGTGATGTTGAGATATTGCCCTCTGCAACCATAAATCGACATACATCATCAAACAACTCATCTTTAGGTTGTGCTTTTGTTTGTTTTAACAATTCTTTTTCTTCAAATAAATATTCCGGTTCACGTTGTGCCTTAATAAAATCGACAACTGCATCGATTTCTTCATCAGACACAAAGCTGCCTTGAACGCGAATTGGTTTATTCATACCATTACCTAGATACAACATATCACCGTAACCAAGTAAGCGTTCTGCACCGCCGCTATCTAATATAGTTCTTGAATCCACACTAGATGATACCATAAATGCGATACGAGTTGGAATATTCGCTTTGATTAATCCTGTAATAACGTTTACAGATGGACGTTGTGTTGCTACAAGCATATGAATACCGCATGCACGTGCTTTTTGTGCAATTCTCGCAATAGATTGCTCTACATCTTGCGGTGCCATCATCATTAAGTCTGCAAGCTCGTCGATTACAATGACAATTTTAGGCAAACGTTGCTCGTATGAAGCTTTTTTATTGAAAGCTGTAATATTTCGCACATGATATTGCGCAAATAATTTATAACGTCTTTCCATTTCATCAACAGCCCACTTCAAGCTTTGTGTTGCTGCTTTGACATCTGTAATCACAGGTGATACTAAATGCGGTAAACCATTGTATGGTGCTAACTCTACCATTTTCGGATCAATCAGCAAGAGTTTCAACTCTTCTGGATGATTTTTATATAATAGTGAAAGTAATATGCTGTTAATACAAACAGATTTACCTGAACCCGTAGCCCCTGCTATCAGTGCGTGTGGCGTTTTCGCAATATCCATTAATAACGGTTCATTATTGATGCGATTACCCATCGCAACTGTTAATTTAGATTCTGCATTCTTAAATTGAGGACTCTCAATAATAGATTTTAAGTTCACTTTTGTTGGCGATATATTTGGTACTTCTATACCTACTAAACTTGTACCTGGAATCGGTGCCTCAATTCGAATATCTTTGGCGGCTAAAGCCATTTTCAAATCATCATGTAATGCAGTGATTCTAGAAACTTTTACCCCTTTTTCAACAGATAATTCAAAACGTGTCACACTAGGTCCTTCTGTAACATTCTTAACCTCTGCAGGTACATTGAAGTAATAAAATGCATCATTCAGCTCTTCTTTTTTCTCATCTATCCACTCTTGGTCAACTTCATGTACTTCTGGTTCATCTAATAAACCTAGACTTGGCAGTTTTAAATTAGGCCCTTTTCGAATACCTTCGTGATGTGCTTGAACAGGTTCCTTTTGTGCAGTTACAGGTTGCTTAACTTCCTCTTGTGCATTAGATTGTGTCGTTTTTGCTGTCTGTACGCTTGTTGTGATATGTCCTTGTTCAGCTTTTGGTTGATCAGAGTTTTGATTTTCTTGTTGTGATGATTGTGGTTCACTGTCGTCATGAGTCGAAACTTCAGTCGTTTGTGAAGCCACGCTTTGTTCAGGCTCTGAAGAAACCGCAGAATCATTTGTTTGTGTTTTTGATGTTTGTGCAGCTTTACGTTTTTGTGCATCCATCATACGACGTTTGTCTGATGGTGTCATCATCACATTGAACGGCTTAGCACCTTTACGAATTGGACGAGAAATTTTCGGTTGTTCAGTTTTAACTTCTTCTGCCTCTGCTTTATTTTCTTCTTGTTCTTCATTATTAGAGTCAGGTGTAGAAACTTTTTCAGTAGTTTCTTCTTGTTCAACTGATTCTTCTTGTTCCTCTTTTATTTCTGTTTTTGACTCTTCTTTTTCTGCATCATCAGATTTTGGTTGATCTGGTTTCAATTGAGGTTCAAGGCTCGATTTTGCTTTTTCTTCTGTGACTTCTTCTTTAGTCTCATCAGTTTTCGTTGCCTCTGATTTAGATGTATTACTATCTGGTGCTAACACAGGTTCTTGAACCTCCGTAGAATTATCTTCTTGTAGTTCATCCTGTTCATCTTCAGGTTCTTCTGATGTTTCTTGTACTGGTTCTGATTCCTGTTCGTCAGTACTTTCATGCATTTCAGTTCCATTTACAGGTTCTTCTGGTACTTCTTCCTGTTCACTTTCAACTGGTTCTTCTTCATCTTCAATTTCGGTATATTGTGCTTCAGAAACTTCTGGTAAAGGCTCAGGAGACTCTGTTAGATTTTCTGTCTCAGATTGAGGTGATTCTGATTCAAGTTGTTGTGTTTCTTCAGGAGCATCTTCTACAACTTTAACGTCTTGTTCGTCTAATTGATGCATGTCTTGAACTTGGTTTAAATCTACTTCTTCATAGTCAAAGTCGTTTTGTGGTTGTGTTGACGTTTCTTCAGACGTTTCTGTTTGTATGTGTTCTGAGGTAGGTTGTTGTGTTTCTTCGCCTTCTTGGTCTTCAGCAGCTCTGGCTTCTTTTTCTTTTTCAAAGCCATTTTCTTGGAAGACTGGATCTTCTACATACTGTTTGGCTTGTTCAGCATACATTTCATCAATAGCCTTTTGAATTGAGCTGACATCTTCTTGTTCACGTTTTTGTTGAAGTGCTTCTTTGAATTTTTTGCGTTGTAACACTTTACGTTCGCGTTCACGTCGAATTTCTTCAACAATTTGTGAAGCATAAATATTATTAATATTAATTGTATTATCCGCTTTAGAATAATTAGGTGTTTGTTTCACTTGGTGTTGTGAATCTTTAGAAGACAGTTGTTCTGTTTCATTTTTTGTGTCTTCGGATTCTCTTGTTTCAACTTCATGTGCTTTTGAAGCTTGTTTACGTGAACCATTTAATGGATCTGTCGGTATTTTTTCTTGTTGCTTTTTAGGTTCTTCAGTAACACCCTCTGAACGTTGAATAACACCATTTTCTAAAGGATGACGTTTTTTCGTACCGAAAATGGCTGAAGGTACTTCTTCAGCTCTGAATTCACCACTTTTATAATAAATATCTTTCGTATCATAGCGTGTCGAATAATTCTGTACACGTCTATTTTGATGTTCTCTTTGATGCGTTTGTTCTGGAGCACGTTCTTTTGATTCTGATTGCTTACGTGTGTTGCGTGAAGAACGAAATGATGGTGTATCGTCATCATAAAACGTACGTCTTCTTCTATGACGACGGTCTGGTTTTTGATACGAAGAAGTTTCAACAAATTCTTCTGACTCATAAGTTGGTTCAGAATGATTGGATTCTGAATCTGATTCTGTTTGTTGGTCAGAATCATTCACATGAAGTGGAAATCTAAAATTACCTTTTGGACGTTCGTAAATATCATTATTTTCTGGTAGTAATGCATGACGACGACGTTCTTTTTCTTCTAATTTTTGTCTGCGCTGACTATATTTTCTTTGATAAACTTCTTCTTCGTCTTCATCACTAAACAATTTATCAAACCAGTTCATAATGTCACTTCCTTCCAATCATTTTATTCTTCGAAAAATGGTTGTCCTGTTTGGTAATCCTCAGATAATACCATAATTCCTTTTTCTTGCGGTGCGTTCGGTAAATTTAATTCTTTCATTGAGCAAACCATACCGCTTGATGGTACACCACGTAATTCAGCATCTTTAATAACCATACCGCTAGGCATTACAGCGCCTACTTTTGCGACTACAACCTTTTGATCTGCTTCAACATTTGGCGCACCACATACAATTTGTAATGTTTCATTTCCAACATCTACTTGTAAAATGCTTAATTTATCCGCATTTGGATGTTTTTCTTTAGTTTTAACATAACCTACTACAAATTTTGGTGATAAGTCAGAATCTAATTGATCGTCAATACCTGATTCTTTTAAAACGTTTTGTAAACCATCTAATAATTCTGGTGTAAGTTTAATATGTCCATTACCTTCGATTGGTAAATGCTTAGAAGCATTGAAGATATTATATCCTACAGCTTTACCATCTAACGTAATTCTCACTACGTCACCATGTGTTGTATAGTCGAACTCTCCTTCAGCAGGTTCTACTTGTAAGAATGCTACATCTCCTACGCCGTTTAAGTTGTAAAATAAATTCATTATCTATTCTCCTTATTTCTTATCGTTTTTCTTTTGATTTTTTACTGTGCTCAATTCTTGGACCACATTTGGACTCTTATCTTTTTTGTTTTTATTATTTTTAGCCAAGATAAAGATAGGTTCTAAGTGGCCATTATCGTATCCGAATGATAGCGATGTAATTGGTACAAGACCTTTCGTGAAGAATTCCATGGTTAAATGAGCCATCACATCGTAACCCGTTTTATTTCTGATATCTGCCACAACTAAAACATCTTGATGCGGAACAGCTACTAACATTTCACCTTCACAGTTTTCTTCAAATTGATTTAATAATGGCGTGTTTAAAATTCTACTCGCATCGTACCCATCATTCGTATTAATAAAATAGAACAGATTGCCTTTAACTTCATCTGTTTTGTATGGGTTATCTAATTTTCTGATATTGAATAATGCCATTTCTTTAATTTGTTGTGCAGTCACATTTAATTGTTTCAGCATTGATTCGTCAATGAGTCGATAAGACTTTCCTAAATCTAATGCATAATAGATATTTGTTTCTGCTGTATGTGCATCAATCACAAACGGATGCCCCTCTTTAGTTTCCTTATCGAAACTTGCTGCACGCATCACTGGCATCACTTTGATATTGTCCATTTGTTGCAGTGCATCATCACTCATTTGTTGAATTGTTTCATTGACATAGTAAACAATCTCATCAACAATTTTTTCTTGTTGATCGTTATATTTCGCGACGATGGGTGTTAATCTAATCGTTACACCTTTACCATTATCTTTACGTGCAATGCGCAAGGTATCTTCTTCTCTATTAAATGTAAAATTAACATCTAAATGATTTAAACGTTCTTTTAGTTTATCTCTCATTTGAAAGACATTCATATTAACACTCCTAATTACATACCTTTTTATAGTTTACCGTAAAAATACCCTTAGGAACAGAAAAAATGTGAATTTCCTAAGGGTATTTTTATTTAAATATTCGTAATAAATTCGCTGATTTGTTCAATCGTTTTTCTATCTTTGCTGACATAACTTCCGACTTGTTCGCCGTTATCGTAAACTAAAAAGCTTGGAATCCCCATAATTCCTAAGTCCGCTGCTAAATCAATAAATTTATCGCGATCTACTGACACAAATGTATAGTCCGGATGTTTTTCTTCTAATTCAGGAAGTCTCGGTGCGATAAAACGACAATCTACGCACCAATCTGCTGTAAACATAAATACAGTTTTACCTTGTTTAAGTTGTTCAAACGCTTCTACTGATTCTAATTGTTTCATATTTATCCACTTCTTTCTTCTTATTTATGAATATTGTAAATATGCAATGGTTTCATCATCTAATCCTAAAATAGATGCTTCAAGTAATGCTCTTGCTGAATAATAATCTCTGATATCAAATACTGAATCGGAGCTATGAATATAGCGTGCACAAACACCAATGACTGCAGTTGGGATACCTATGTTCGCTTTGTGAATCTCTCCTCCATCAGTGCCGCCTGGTGAAATATAATATTGTGTATTAATATCATGTTGTTGTGCTTGTTCTAATAAATAATCTCTGAATGCTGGTTTAAGAATCATGGTACCATCTTTAATACGGATTAATGTTCCTGCCCCCAGTTTACCAGAAAGTTGTTGTACACCTTTCATATCGTTAGCTGGTGAACAATCGACTACAAATGCTACATCTGGATCAATTTGTTCTGCAGCTGCACGTGCACCTCTTAAACCGACTTCTTCTTGGACATTTGCACCTACATATAAATCAACATCTAGTTCTTTGTCTTTAAATAATTTTAAAATTTCAATCGCTAATAAACAACCATAACGATTATCCCATGCTTTACCCGCAAAACGATGTTCAGATAATTGAATTAAAGAGGTATCAGGAACAATTGAATCTCCAATCTCTACACCACGTGCTCTGACTTCATCTGCAGAGTCACTACCGATGTCTAACATTAAATCTTTAATTTGCGGTTGACCTTCATTACCTGTTCTGAAATGTTTAGGAATGCTTGCAACAACACCTGTAATAATTTCTTGTTGTCTTGTTTTGACTTTTAAACGTTGACCTTGCCATATATCTGCAGCAACGCCACCTAAGTTCGTAAAGTGCAGCATACCATTTGATGTAATGTCAGTAATCATAAAACCGACTTCATCCATATGTGCTGCTACCATCACTTTTTTCGCATTTTCTTTTTTAGATTTTTTTACCGCGTAAAATCCACCCATACGGTTATAGATGAACTCGTCAGCGTATGGTTCCATTTCTTTTTTTATGTACGCTCTTAAATCTTGTTCAAAACCTGGTGCACCATGAAATTCTGTTAAAGCTTTAATATGTTGTAATGTTTCATTTTTCGCAATTTCCACTGTTCATCGCTCCTTAATAATTCATTATCCTCCTAATGTTATGGTAGAATATTGTTATAACGTAAGTGGAGGTATAAATTGAGATGTCTCGAAGAAAAATTTTGTTATTGATAGTATTACCAATCACAGTTTTATTGAGTAGTTTACTAGCTTACCTCACATTTTTAGGCACTAAAAAGTATAACCCGCAAAAGTTAATTGAAGAAGTGAAAAGCTACTTTATGAACGTGACAGGGTCATACATTGTCTCAGAACCTCAACCATTCGAACAAGACGGTATTCATTATGAAATATACCGTGGCGGTGTTACAACTAAAAACCACGGCAAAATCAGTAATTATGAATTTATCGCCGATGCGACAAATGGTAAAATCATTAACATAAAAGAAGTTTAATGATATTGGTATGCATACTTATTCTAACAATGTTTCCGTATAACGGAGACATTGTTTTTTTGTTGCATTTGTTTTAAGTTATTGATTTCTTTTTATTTCTGCTTTGATAGAATGATCTTCTTTATCAAATTTAAGCACAAAGTATGTCGCATCATGATAAAACAAGAACCAATAATCCTGCATAATCAACCAAGGCAGCCATCTTTCTTTCTCTCTGATTGATTGCATTGGATAATCATCATATGATGTTACCCATAATGGGTTCATATGCGCATGTGAAGGAAAAATATCTGCCATATGGACTGCTTTTTCTCCATCACTTTCAATAGTAATTATACTGTGTCCAAAACTATGGCCACCCGTATGATACATATGAACACCTGGCACAACCTCAATCTCATCTTCAAATAAAATTAAATGCTTTTGATAATCACCGAGATTAAGTTCAGGCCAATATGTTGCTTTACTGCGTAGATTAGGTGCTAAAAATTCATGCCATTCATCTTGTTGTATATAATGAACTGCATTAGGGAATTTCGCATGACCTTCTACATCAGATAAACCTGAAGCGTGATCATAATGCATATGGGTCATCAAGACAATATCAATGTCCTCTAATGTTAAACCGAGCTTTTGCAACCCTTCTTCAATTAATCCTTCATTTTCAACACCAAAGTTACGTTTTTGTTTTTCAGTAAGCTTGCCTTCACCTAAACCTGTATCAATCAAGATATTGTGTTCTTCTGTTTGAACTAAAATCGGAGATACACTCATGGGTACTTGGTTCTTTTCATTTGCTGGTATTTTTCTATCCCATAAGGGTTTCGGAACCGGACCGAACATCGTGCCTCCGTCCATGTGCGTCATACCACCGTTCAAATCATGGATTTTAAATTTTCCTAGTTTCAAAAGCCTCACCCTAACGTTCAGATATATAACTAAGTATAGGTTGATATAGACATATTTTCAAACTTTAGAAACGCAAAAAAACTGCATTCTATTGAATGCAGTGATTAATGATGAAACTTTGCTTCCATTCGGTAAATACGTGAACCTTTATCCGCAAACTTTCTTTCATATTCAGTTTCAATATTATCCTCATCATCTTCATCATGAAGATTGAGATTAATCTTAGTAAAATACATACCAAACTGAGACATACTTTCTAAACTATAAGCAAATAATCCTCGATTATCAGTCTTGAAATGGATTTCTCCATCTTCTTTCAAAATCGTTTTATATAATGCAAGGAACGTGTGATACGTTAGTCTTCGCTTCGCATGTCGTTTTTTCGGCCATGGATCAGAAAAATTTAAATAAACACGATCAATTTCGCCAGGTTTAAAGTAATCAGTTAATTCCATTGCATCATTACAAATTAGTTTGATATTCTGCAAATCCTTTTCCAACACTTTATCTAACACACGAATCATCACGTTTTTATCTCTTTCTAAAGAGACAAAGTTGACTTCAGGATGTTGAGCAGCGAGTTCTGTAATAAACTGCCCCATTCCAGAACCGACTTCAATATAAATCGGTTGTGATTTATCGAACCATGCTGACATCTTGCCAGCATGCGTTCCATCCATATCTACAACTGTATTATGTTTGCGCAAATAATCCTCTGCCCAAGGTTTATTTCTTAATCTCATTTGCTTATTCTCCTCAAATAAATACGTTGCTGTTCATCACTTCATTTAAAAATTTCAGCCATATATTCATATCTTTATAACGTTTCTGTTCTTCAGACCACTCTACAAGACCAATCGCTTGAATAACGGTATACCATTTCATTCTTTTACTTAAATCTAATGATTCTTTGCAACCATATTTTTCAAGCCATTCTGACCACTCATTTTGAGGAACGTAATTGTAAAGCAGCATTCCGATATCGATGGCAGGATCTGCTAACATTGCACCTTCCCAGTCGACTAAATAAAGTTCATCACGATCAGATAGCAACCAATTATTATGATTTACATCTCCATGAACGACTGTATAAAAGCGAGGGTCCAAATGAGGTTTATGCTCTTCAAGATACGTCAAGGCTTTTCTGACTACATGGTGCGTCAGTACCTGTCTGGAAAGCGAGGTATTGATTTTATTGTATAGAATATCTGGTGTAATAGGTTCCATTTCCATTCTTTTCAACATGGTCAATAATGTTTTTGAGCTATGAATTTTTTTCAATAACTTAGCCACTCTTGTCTGAGTCATTTCTTCGAAAGTTAATTCTCTGCCATTTTTCCAATGTTGCGCTGTGACAACTTCCCCTGTTTCTATTCGTTTTGTCCAAACTAATTTAGGGACAATACCTTCAGCTGATAATGCCGCTATAAATGGATTAGAATTTCTTTTCAAAAATAGCTTTTGACCATCTTGTTCGGCCATATAAGCCTCTCCGGATGCGCCTCCAGCAGAATCTAAAGTCCATCCTAACTGATAGAACTGCTCCAACACGTTCACCTCGCTTTCAATTAGAAAATGGCTCTAGAAGTGTATTTCAAGAGCCATATTTTATATTTCTTTAAAAAGTTTAATACTTTTACGTCCTTAGCACTCATTGTTAATTTTATAATTTTTAACCTTGGTTTTCAACCAAAAATGAGAAACAAAAAGACACATTTTACTTTCTAGAAAGCTATTGAAAATAATTAAATTTTCAGTAGCGACAAAATAAAATTATAACACATTTTCAAGGTAAGTTGGAGAAAATCATGCAATTAATGACTTTCCTCAATTTTTTGTTCGAAGCCTTTTTGTAATTGGCGAGTAATTGGACCGACTTCACCATTGCCGACCGCTTCACCATCCAATTTAATTACAGGCATCACTTCAACAGACGTACTAGAGACAATAATTTCATCTGCTTGTTTTAAGAAATCCACTGTAAACGTTTCTTCTTTAAATGGGATTTCTTGTTCTTCAGCAACTGCTTTAATAACTCGTCTCGTAATACCATTCAAAATATAATTATTCGTAGGATGTGTATAAACAACACCGTCTTTAATTGCGTAAACGTTACTTGACGCTCCTTCAGTAACTGTTTCGCCACGATGTTGGATTGCTTCATCAGCGTTATATTTCACAGCGTATTCTTTCGCAAGCACGTTGCCTAATAAATTTAAGCTTTTGATATCACATCTTAACCAACGAATATCTTCTACAGTAACAGCATTGATACCATTTTCTAGTTTTTCCACAGGTCTGCCGTAGCTTCTTGTAAATGCCATCATCTGAGGTTTAACATCTGGTCCAGGGAATGCATGATCTCGTGGTGCTGCACCACGAGTAACTTGGATATACACCCCACCATTTTCAACATTATTTACTTCTGCAAGTTTTTTTACTTTGTCAGTTAGTGATTCTATTGTTTCATCTAAATCAATATTTAATTCTGACGCACTTCGTAAAAATCTTTCAAAGTGTTCTTTTACAGTAAATAATGTATTGTCATAAATACGAATGTATTCATAAATACCGTCACCAAAGTTATAACCTCTGTCATTGTATGGTACATTTGCATCCTGTTCATCTACAAATTGGCCGTTCAAAAATACCTTGTTTGTCATACTCATTCCTCCACACATAATGCGTATAGCGCTTCTAAATAAATGCTAGTAGCATTGAAAAGTTGTTTTTTCGTAATATATTCATTTCTTTGATGCATTAAGTCCTCTGAGTCGCTGAACATTGCTCCGAATGCTACGCCTTTATCTAGATTACGTGCATAAGTACCTCCGCCAATTGTATAAGGCTCAGTCATGTCACCTGTTTGATTACGATAAGCTTGAACTAATGATTGTACAAATGGATCTTCTTTATCTACATAGTGCGGACGTTGAACTTTCCCAAGTTTAAGTTCGAATCCTAAATCATTCACTTCATGCTTGAATCCTTCAATTGCTTCATCAAATTCAAATCCCTCTGGATAACGTAAGTTCACACCGAATCTTCCGCCTTCAGGCAATGTATATGAAATAATACCGATATTTGTTGTTAAGTCTCCCATTTTATCAGTATGGAATTTCATACCCATTTTTTCACCGAAGTGAGATTCGAATAAGTAACGTTCACTTAAATCAACGAATTTAGCTGCTTGAGTATCTAATTCTAATCCACGTAAGAAGTGGAGTAAGAACAAACCGGCATTTAAACCGATAGATGGGTCCATACCATGTACCGCTTTACCTTTTAATCGTAAAACCAGCTTATCGTCTTCTAATTCACTGTTACCTACAAGTTCATGTGCTTCTAGATATTGTTGGTAACGTTCTGTTACTTCTGAATTGTTATTTTTAACTTTGAGATGTGCAACTGCTTCATCTGGAACCATGTTATAGCGTTGTCCAGATTCAAATGATAAAAGTGTAACTTCTGAATTTGTATCAGTAGAATCTTTTGCTTCGCCAGCTAATTCAATATCGAATGTTGTAATACCTTTTTCACCATGGATTGCAGGGAATTCTGCATCAGGTGCAAAGCCTAGTTCAGGCATTTCTTCTGTTTTGAAATAACGATCTACACAAGTCCAGTCTGATTCTTCATCTGTGCCAATGATAATGTGTACACGTTTTTTCCAGTCTACATTCATTTCATTTAAGATTTTAACCGCATAGTACGCAGCAATTGTTGGACCTTTATCATCCAATGTACCACGTGCAATAATTGCATCTTCAGTTACAGTCGGTTCAAACGGTGGTGTATCCCAACCTTCACCTGCAGGTACCACGTCAACATGACAAAGAATGCCGAATAAGTCTTCACCTTTACCTGCTTCAATTCTTCCTGCAACATGATCGACATCGTGGACATTAAATCCGTCACGTTCTGCAATTTGATACATATAATCAAGCGCAGCTCTAGGACCTGGACCTAGCGGTGCATCAGGTGTAGCTTTGCTATCATCTCTGACACTTTCAATTGAAAGTAAGCCGTTTAAATCAGCAATAATTTGATCTTGGTATTCTTGCACTTTTTCTTTCCACATTCGTGATCAACTTCCTTCTCAAATTTTAGTTCACTCTATATTTTACCCTAACTGATTCTTAAACAACAGTGGGAACCTACTTAATTTTCTGACTTAATCTCAAAATGTTGTCATCACAGTCATCTCAGAATGAAATTTTTAAATAAAAAAAGTACCTTAGCTATTCGCTAAGGTACTGAAAGTTCAATTGCTATTATTTAGTATCGTTTGAACCTTTATTGTCATTTTGTTTTAAGTCTTCTTCAGTCACAATTCTGATATTATTTTGTGCTTCATCAGATTGTTTAACATCATCTAAAGTTGGTGATGCTGCATCTTCTGAATTAGAGAAGCGAGCTTTTTGCTCTTGTAAGAAACCTTTAGGGTCTTGTTTTACTTTTTCAGCATAGCCTTTAGGATCTTGTTTTACTTCGTTGAACGTTTCAGTTGCTTTAGACGCAACTTGGTTTGCTAATTCTTTAGCATTTTCTTTGTATGATTCTGGATTTTCTTTGTATTTATCATACTCTTGTTTTAGACGATCTCTGCTTTCTTTTCTTGATAATAATACTGCTGCAGTTGCTGCACCAATACCTAGTACTGCTTTAAAAAAGTTACTTGATTTTGCCATAATAATCACCTTGTCCTTTAAGAAATTAGTTTTTCACTAGTTCTAATTCTGCTTCCGTCAAAGTACGATATGCACCTTTTGACAGATTATCATCTAGTTTTAAGCTTCCGATTTGAACTCGCTTTAATTTAGTTACCTCATTTTCAATTGCGTGAAACATCCTTTTTACTTGATGGTAACGTCCTTCTTGAATTGTAACGTACACAATCCTTGGATTTTCCGTTAGTTCAAGCTTTGCAGGTTTAACCGGTCCATCTGATAATTCAATACCTTGTTCAAACTTTTGTACATCTTCCTCTGTTACAGGCAGTGCTGCTTCAACACGATATACTTTCGATACGTGTTTATTCGGACTCATTACATCATGATTAAATTGCCCATCATTCGTAATCAATAATAAGCCTTCAGTATCTTTATCAAGACGACCTACCGGAAATATGTCTAAATATTGGTAGTCTTCAATTAATCCGATAACCGTTAAGTGTTCTGCATCCTCTACAGCAGACACATAGCCTTCAGGTTTATTGAGCATCAGATAAATCTTATCAATATAAGTTATTTGTTCTCCATTGACTGTAATGATATCTGAATTCGGATCAATTTGTCGTTTGCTTTGTTTTTCTTTTTTGTTATTCACTTCAACAGCGTTCTGTTTAAGCAATTGTTTTACCTCACTGCGTGTTCCGACACCCATGTTCGATAAAAATTTATCCAATCGCATT
Source organism: Staphylococcus simulans (assembly GCF_025561465.1). NCBI lineage: Bacteria > Bacillati > Bacillota > Bacilli > Caryophanales > Staphylococcaceae > Staphylococcus > Staphylococcus simulans. Next base: position 1,189,015 of record NZ_CP095100.1, on the reverse strand, counting down.
ATGAGATTCTCAACTTTCTACGTAACTTGCTTGGCAATTCACCTAAAAATTGGTCAGCAAGTCTTGTTTTCAGCGTGATACCGCCATAAACAACCATGCCGATAACAACCCCCACAATTAAGATAATCAGACTTCCGATTTTAGTTTGCGGTGACACAATCAGTTGCATTACCCAATATGCTGCTTCAACACAAAGCATCATGATAAAGCCATAGATAAAGATTTTCGCAAACTGTATCCAAGTTTCTGTAAATGTAAACTTAGCATACTTTTTCAAAATATAAAAGTTACATATGTTCGCAAACAATAATGCGATACCTGTACTTAATACCGCACCTGCTGTATGGAATGCGACAATTAATGGGAAGTTCAAGACAACCTTAACGACGACTGCTGCTAATATAACAAACACTGTCAATTTCTGTTTATCAATTCCTTGCAGCATTGATGCTGTAATACTTAATAAAGAAATCAGCATCGCGACGGGTGCGTAGAAGAATAATAAACGACTTCCGTCAAAGTTACTGCTATAGAACACTGTATATAACGGTGCTGCTAAAGCCATAATACCTAAACTTGCTGGAACAGTGATGAACATCAATACACCTAATGATGTTCTGATTTGACGATGCATTTCTGATAATTCCCCTGACTCATAAGTTTTAGTGATATAAGGGATTAAACTAATCGCGAAACCAGCAGCTAAAGATGTTGGTATCATCACAATTTTATTTGTTGTCATATTCAAGATTGTAAAGAAGTAGTCATGCAATTGTTGCGGTACTCCTGCCATACCTAACGCATTGTTATGTGTTAATTGGTCTACAATATTGAATAATGGGAAGTTCAAACTCACAATGACAAACGGGATACTATAAGAAATAATTTCCTTATACATTTTTGAATATGGTACATCTAAACCAGTGGTATCAGACGCTACCATTTTATCAATATGCGGTTTACGCTTACGCCAGTAATACCATAGCGTAAAGATACCGACGATAGCACCGATTGCTGCCGCGAACGTAGCGACACCATTCGCCATCAATACTGATCCACCCATCACATTTAACACGACATAACTGCCGCCTAAAATGAAAATAATACGTGCAACTTGTTCAGTTACTTCAGAAACAGCTGTAGGTCCCATAGATTTAAATCCTTGGAACACACCTCGCCAAGTTGCAAGTAACGGAATGAAGATAACAACTGTACTGATAATACGAATAATCCACGTGATGTCTTCGACAGTCCAGCCGCCCTCTATGTTTGATTTATGCGCAAGTGTCACATTGGCAATCAATGGTGATAATGCATATAAAATAATAAAACCGATAACACCGCTGATTGACATAACGATAAAACTTGATCGATATAACTTTTGACTGACATGATATGCACCGATTGCATTATATTTCGCAACATATTTTGATGCGGCCAATGGCACACCAGCAGTTGCTACCGCAATCGCAATGTTATAAGGTGCATATGCATAGTTGAACGGGGCCAAGTTTTCTTCTCCGCCGATAATGGCATAAAACGGAATGATAAATAGCACACCTAGTATTTTAGTTATTAAAATACTTACCGTTAGAAGAAAGGTCCCTCTTACTAATTCTTGACTTTCATTCATTACAATCTTCCTATCTGAAAATAATTTTAATCTTATCCTACTACCAACAATTGTCAGCAGTTACTTTTTTTCATTAGTATTATAGCTTAAAATAGTGTTAACAGGAAAGATTATATAAATAATTTCACAACAGTGTCAGAGAAATATATCGCAGACACTGCAAAACAAGCAAATGACTTACCTAAGCTTTCACAATAACCTAAATACAATACAGAAATCAAATTTAAAGGAGGCAGACGCGCTTATACATTTCAGCGCGTACCGATTATATGTATCAATCGATTATTATCGGCGGCGGACCCAGTGGTTTAATGTCTGCAGCAGCCGCAAGTCAAAACAAACAAAAAGTATTATTAATAGAAAAGAAAAAAGGACTCGGCAGGAAATTAAAAATTTCAGGCGGCGGACGATGTAATGTCACAAATCGACTGCCCTATGATGAAATTATTCGCCACATTCCAGGTAACGGAAAATTCTTATACAGTCCTTTTTCAGTCTTTGATAACGAATCCATTATTGAGTTCTTCGAATCTCGCGGTGTGAAACTTAAAGAAGAAGATCACGGCAGAATGTTCCCGGTTTCTAACCGTGCTCAAGACGTCGTAGATACTTTAGTTCAAGAACTCAAAAATAATAATGTTGAAATTAAAGAAGAAACTGCAGTCAAACATATTAAGCTAGATGAGGACGGCCATTTTATTGTGACAGATCAAAATGATCAAGTTTATCATAGTAAGACCGTTGTTATTGCGACGGGTGGGACAAGTGTTCCGCAAACAGGATCAACTGGAGATGGCTATACGTTTGCTGAGTCTCTCGGTCATACAATAACTGAACTCTTCCCTACTGAAGTCCCAATTACTTCTAAAGCACCTTTTATTATCAGGAAGACTCTAAAAGGATTGAGTTTAAAAGATGTCGCATTATCAGTGCTTAGAAAAAATGGCAAACCGCGTATCACACATCAAATGGATATGATTTTCACTCATTTTGGAATCAGTGGTCCAGCCGCATTACGATGCAGCCAATTCGTCTACAAAGAACAAAAATCTCAAAAGAAACAAGACATTCAAATGCAATTAGATGTGTTCCCTGACGAAAAAGAAAATGAGGTTCAAGCGCGTATCAAATCTTTAATTAAAGAAACACCAGATAAACTTGTTAAAAACAGTCTGCGTGGGATTATAGAAGAACGCTATCTCAACTTTATACTAGAACAAGCTGGTGTAGCTGAAGACACTACAGGTCATCATATTTCCAACCAACAAATCCTGACGCTTGCACAACTGTTCAAAGGTTTTACATTTACAGTGAATGGTACGTTACCTATTGAAAAAGCATTTGTGACAGGTGGCGGTGTTTCTATTAAAGAAATTGAACCGCATACAATGATGTCAAAAATTACACCTGGCCTATTTTTATGCGGTGAAGTTTTAGATATTCATGGTTATACTGGTGGTTACAATATTACAAGCGCATTGGTTACAGGCCGTGTATCAGGTATCAATGCCGGACAGTTTGAATAGTTTTTCACATAATTTAATCAACAAAATGAAAAATAGCCGAAACTGCATCGTAATTTTACGACCAGTTTCGGCTATTATCATTCAATTTAGATACTATTAATTTCTAAACCTTCATCGCCCCAAGCTTTCATACCGCCTTCTACATTAACCGCATGAATATTAGGGTTTTGTTCTTTCAAGTAATTCACTACATTCGCACTGCGAACACCTGCAGCACAGATAATGTAATACGTATCGTTCTCATTGAATTCATTAAGGTTATCAGGAATTTCATTCATTGGAATAGTTGTTGCTCCTGGAATAATACCTTTCGCTGTTTCTTCGTTTTCTCGGACATCAACGATATGAATTGGTTCATTATCGAACATTTTCTTTTTCAATTCATCAGTTGTGATTGATTCCATAACTTAATCATCCTCCTTTATTATTTAGCTACAATATTAACTAATTTTTGCGGAACTGCGATGACTTTCTTGATGTCTTTATCCCCTATATCTAATTTAACATTCTCATTGTGTAACGCAATATCTTCCATTTCTTCTTTTGACGCATCTTTTGGAATGAAGACTTTTGCTCTTACTTTGCCATTAACTTGGACAACGATTTCAACTTCGTCATCTACTAACAATGCTTCATCGAAATCTGGCCAAGGTTGGTAACTGATTGTCTCATTATGACCTAATTTAGCCCATAGTTCTTCACCTAAGTGTGGTGCAATTGGTGATAACATTTTAACGAAACCTTCAACATATGGTTTGTATAATTGATCAGCTTTATAACCTTCATTGATGAAGACCATCAATTGACTGATTGCTGTGTTGAAGTTCAATGTATCAAAGTCTTCTGTCACCTTTTTAACAGTTTGGTTATAAACTTTTTGAAGTGACTTATCATCTGTATCTACAATTTTAGAAGATAATGAGCCATCTTCATTCACAAACAATCTCCAAACACGGTCTAAGAAACGTCTTGAACCATCTAAACCTTTTTCACTCCATGCGATTGCCGCATCTAAAGGTCCCATAAACATTTCATATAAACGTAATGTGTCAGCACCGTGAGAACGGATGATATCATCAGGGTTTACAACGTTACCACGAGATTTACTCATTTTTTCGTTACCTTCACCTAAGATCATACCTTGGTTGAATAATTTTTGGAATGGTTCTTTCGTTGGTACAACGCCTAAATCATAAAGCACTTTATGCCAGAATCTTGCATAGAGTAAGTGAAGTACAGCGTGTTCTACACCACCGATATATAAATCAACCGGTAACCAATGTTTTAATTTTTCTGGATCTGCTAACATTTCATCGTTATGCGGATCAATATAGCGTAAGTAGTACCAGCAACTGCCTGCCCATTGTGGCATCGTATTCGTTTCACGACGACCCTTCATACCAGTTTCTGGATCTACAACGTTTACGAATTCATCAATATTCGCAAGTGGAGATTCACCAGTACCAGAAGGTTCGATAGAATCAGTTTCTGGTAATAATAATGGTAATTCATCAGTCGGAACAGTTGTCATAGTGCCATCTTCCCAATGAATAATTGGAATAGGTTCACCCCAATAACGTTGACGGCTGAATAACCAGTCACGAAGTTTATAATTGACTTTTTTCTCGCCGGCACCTTTTTCTTCTAACAATTCAATTGCTTTTGTAATGGCTTCAGCATTATGCAAGCCATCTAAAGCACCAGAATTTACATGTGGACCATCGCCAGTGTATGCCGCTTCTGAAATATCTCCGCCTTCAATAACTTCTTTGATTGGCAAATCAAATTTTTGTGCGAATTCATAGTCACGTTCATCATGCGCAGGAACAGCCATCACAGCACCTGTACCATAAGATGATAAGACATAGTCCGCAATCCAGATTGGTAATTTTTCACCAGATAATGGATTAATCGCATAAGCACCAGTAAATACACCTGTTTTGTCTTTTGCTAAATCTGTACGTTCCAAATCAGATTTCATAGAAGCATCTTTTTGGTATTTTTCCACTTCTGCTTTATGATCTTCTGTTGTAATTTGAGAGACTAACTCATGTTCTGGACTTAATACTGCGAAAGTCGCACCATAAATAGTGTCTGGACGTGTCGTAAACACATCAATTTTACCGCCATGATTTTCAACTTCAAACGTAACTTTTGCCCCTTCAGAACGACCAATCCAGTTACGTTGCATATCTTTAATTGATTCAGGCCAATCTAAATCTTCTAAGTCTTCTAATAAACGGTCTGCATATTCTGTAATACGAAGTACCCATTGACGCATAGGACGACGATATACTGGGAAACCACCACGTTCTGAAACGCCATCTACAACTTCTTCGTTAGATAAAACCGCTTTAAGCTCAGGACACCAGTTCACAGCTACTTCATCAACATAAGCTAAACCTTTATTGAACAGTTGGATGAATACCCATTGTGTCCATTTATAATAGTCAGGATCTGTTGTGCTTAATTCTCTATCCCAGTCATAACTGAAACCTAATTCTTGAATTTGGCGTTTAAACGTTTGAATATTCTTTTTAGTGAATTCACGTGGATCATTACCTGTATTCAACGCATATTGTTCTGCTGGTAAACCGAAAGCATCCCATCCCATAGGATGTAACACGTTGTACCCTTGCATACGTTTGTAACGTGAAATAATATCTGTTGCTGTATAACCTTCAGGGTGCCCAACATGAAGTCCAGCACCTGATGGATACGGGAACATATCTAAAGCATAAAATTTCTTTTGACCCAAGTTATCGTTCGTTTTGAACGTTTTGTGTTCTGCCCAATAATCTTGCCATTTCTTCTCAATTTCTTGATGATTAAAACTCACTTTGCTTTCCTCCTAATAAAAAAATACAACTCAAACTATTATGCTTTGCTTATGAAGGACGACATTGTGCCGCGGTACCACCTTCATTCGTATCTTCTACGCACCTCATACATAATAGCTCGAGCTGTATTATTCTTAATATAATCGTTGGTAAGTTCATTTAAATGACTTAACTGGTTTGCACCGAACACCAGCTCTCTTGATAAGTCCATTAAATTACTACTCCATATACACTTATAACTATATTTTATTCTAACTCTTAATGCAAGTCTTAAATTCCTAGTCACCGCTTCTATTCTCATTGATATATAAATGAAGTTTTTCTACGTCCCTGCTTATCCATAAAAAGAAAAAACAAGATATACCACGTATACCTTGTTTAAACATCAAATTCATCTGGTGATAAACGTTTATCATATATAAATAAGAAAAACATCGAAATAAACAATAAGCCCATCATCGTTAAGAACATGGCTTGCATATTGAAACTGTCAACTAAAATACCGCCGATTAAAGGTCCGAATGCTTTACCGACCGTCGCTGCTGAATTAACAATACCTTGATAAGCACCTTGTTTACCTTCAGGCGCTAATTGATTCGCAATAGTTGGAACGGCTGGCCATACGAACATTTCACCAAGCGTTAAAATAATCATCCCAATCACAAATACTGAGAATTGCTCCGCAAAGCTTGTCACAAAGAATGACACGATGAATACGCAAATTCCGACAAACATCTGTTTCTTCAAATTACCTCTAAGTAAGCGAATAACCGGATAAATTAATGGTTGGGCTACTAAGATCATAATACCGTTAATTGTCCATAGAACACTGTATTGAGACAATGAAATATTCATTTCTTGAGTGAATGAAGCGATAGTACTTTCCCATTGAATATATGCAATCCAACAAATTGAAAACATAACACAAAGTAATAACAAAGCCACAAAACGTTTGCGATATTTCTTTTGTGCCCATTGATTTGCATCGGGTATTTTAACTTTACCGCGATATTGTAAATTAAATTGTGTCACTGCTACGATAAAGAATGCGACATACATTAACAAGTTTGCGATGAAAATGTAATTAAAGCTGAGTTCAGCTACATACCCAGCAATAGCAGCACCAAATGCGACACCTAAGTTTTGTGCTAAATAGATGGCATTAAAAGTTTGGCGTCCACCATTCGGCCAAACTGCACCTGCCATCGCATAAATTGCCGGGATAATGATACCACCCCCAAATCCTAACATGACTAACCATACCGCATATAAAGGCCATCCATGATAGAAATTCAATAATGTCGTTGCACATAAACAAATCACTGCACCGCTCATAATCGTAATAAAACCACCGAGCTTATCAAAGAAAAAGCCACCTAATAAGTTCCCGACAACCATACCTAAAGAGTTGATCATTAAAACCATTCCGGCAGTCGTCAAACTCTTCCCTAATTCCTGACTCATATAAATCGTATTTAAAGGCCATAAAAAACTAGCACCCATAATATTGATGGCCATACCAATAACTAACCACCAAATGGATTTAGGCATATTCATACTGTTCCACCCGCTTTCTATTCTTTTTATCTTTTTCTCAGGCAAAAACGTTCTGTATTTTTACCAATAAAAATTTCGCAAACAGAGACAAATAACTGTAAGCGAAACGTGTTTAGGATTTATATTGAATTGAATTTTGGATTTTGCAACCAAATCATCTTACTATAATTTTCAAATGAATAAAAGACCTAATTCGGATTTTCTCCTCAACATGTCCCTTCAATTTATGGTAAAATCTTACAATGGATTAATTTAAGAAAGGAAAATGTCATATGGGTCGATATTTTACGTATGCATTTGAAGATAAACGTTATCATACATGGAATTACCATTTAAAAAATAGATTCGGACAAAAGATATTTAAAGTCGCATTAGATGGAGGCTTTGATTGCCCAAACCGAGACGGCACTGTTGCACATGGCGGTTGCACATTCTGCTCAGCTGCAGGAAGTGGTGACTTTGCGGGAAATCGTGCAGATCCGATTGATGTACAATTTAAAGAAATTAAAGAACGCATGCATGAAAAATGGCATGAAGGTAAATATATTGCTTATTTCCAAGCCTTTACAAATACACACGCACCTGTCGAAGTGTTAAAAGAAAAATTTGAACCTGTGTTGAAAGAACCTGGTGTTGTCGGCTTATCCATTGGAACAAGACCTGACTGTCTTCCTGACGATGTGGTTGAATACTTAGCGGATTTAAATAAACGTACGTATTTATGGGTGGAATTAGGATTACAAACCGTACATCAAGAAACTTCCGATTTAATCAACCGTGCACATGATATGCAGACATATTATGATGGTGTTGCTAAATTGAGAAAACATAATATTAACGTGTGTACCCACATTATTAATGGTTTGCCTGGTGAAGATTATGACATGATGATGGAAACAGCAAAAACTGTCGCACAAATGGATGTTCAAGGTATCAAAATCCATCTATTACACTTACTTAAAGGCACACCGATGGTAAAACAATATGAAAAAGGCATGTTGAATTTTATGTCACAAGAAGAATATGTCAACTTAGTTTGTGATCAATTAGAAATCTTACCACCTGAAATGATTATTCATCGTATTACAGGCGATGGTCCAATTGATTTAATGGTTGGACCAATGTGGAGTGTTAATAAGTGGGAAGTGCTGAATGCGATTGATGCAGAATTAGCACGTCGTCATTCCGCACAAGGTGAACATTATCAACCTGTAGAGAAAGTAGAACAATCATGAAAGTAGAACGTATTTTACCTTTTGCGAAGTCATTAATTATCTCTCACATCAATGAAGCTAGCACAGTAGTAGATGCTACGTGCGGCAATGGACATGACACATTATTTTTAGCCCAGCATGTTCCAAAGGGGCATGTGTATGGGTTTGATATACAGGAAGCGTCTATCAAAGCAGCACGAGAGAAAGTAAAAGATTATAACAACACTACTTTGATCTTAGATGGACATGAACATGTATCACGCTACATCAAACAAGAAGATTTGCCGATTGATGCGGCAATCTTTAATTTAGGATACTTGCCTAAAGGTGATAAACATATTGTGACGACTTCTGAAACTACTATACAAGCCATTGAGTCACTTTTTGAAATGTTAGCACCAGAAGGTATTATTGTAATTGTGGTTTACCCTGGCCATCCTGAAGGTCGAATAGAAAGCAATGTTGTCTTTGAATATCTTCAACAATTCGATCAACAAAAAGCACATGTCTTACAATACGGTTTTATTAACCAACAAAATAATCCACCTTATATTTGCGCGATTGAAAAAAGATAATATCTGAGTATAAAAATAAGAGCAGTTACCGCATAATGCGATAGCTGCTCTTGTATTTAAACTTAGTTAAATAATTTATCTACACTTTTAGTTGTTTCTTTTAATACTTCTACAGAGTGGCTAAACTCTTTAGTTTCTCTTTCATTTAAAGGTGTTTCATAAATTTTCACTGCACCTGCACGGTTTACAAGTGTTGGTACACCGATGTAAACATCTTTATGACCGTATTCACCTTCTAAGTAACTTGAAACTGTTAATACAAGATTTTGGTTACGTAAAATGGCTTTAGAAATGTGTAATAAGCCCATTGCGATACCATAATAAGTTGCGCCTTTAGCTTTAATGATGTCATAAGCTGCATCACGTGTATTTAAGAAGATTTCTTCAATACGTTTTGCACGTTCAGGATCACCATTTAAAATATCATATAAATTTTGACCTGCAATACTTGCTTGTGACCATACTGCTAATTCTGAATCACCATGTTCACCAATAATGCTAGCATTAACACTTTCAGGTGCTACACCGAATTCTGCACCTAATTCATATTTGAAACGTGCTGTATCTAGAATTGTACCAGAACCGATAACACGTTCTTTTGGTAAACCAGAAACTTTTTTAGTGACATAAGTAAGCACATCTACTGGGTTAGCAGCAATTAAGAAAATACCATCAAAACCGCTGTCCATAATTTGACCCACAATTGATTTGAAGATTTTAGTATTTTTTTCTACTAAATCTAAGCGTGTTTCACCAGGTTTTTGGGGTGCACCTGCAGTGATAACAACTAAATCAGCATCTGAACAATCAGCATATGAACCTGCTGTAACGATAGATGGTGATTCACCATAAGGCATACCATGGTTTAAGTCTAGTATATCGCCTTTTACTTTTTCTTCTACTAAATCAATAATTACTAATTGATCAGCAACACCTTGTGCTACCATAGCGAATGCATAACTAGAACCTACTGCACCATCGCCTACTAAAACTACTTTATTCGCTTTTACATTACTCATATTACTTACCCTCTCCAATTTAGAATCGCTTCTATGTGATTTATTTCACATATACAAGATACCAATTTCAGCCTATAAAATCAATGCGAAATGCTTGGAAATTTTACACATTGTAAACATTTACCGACAATACAAAAGACGCTGTAATGGTAAAGGTTATTACAGCGCCTTTTTGATTAAATTTCAATTTGATCATCAATGTCATTTGGTATAAAACCTAATGCATTGACTTTGTTATTTAAATAACTAAGGATATAATGCATGACTAGCGGACGCTCTGGTTCATTATGAATTTCATGGTAGAGTCCTTCCCATGCTTTATAATAAAGTTCGTCTGTTTTTACACGTTTTTTGATTTCTACAATCGCATCGGTGTCTAAAATTTGATCTTCTTTCCCATACATTAAGCACATTGGGATACTTTGGATGTCTTCTAAATGTTCTAAAGTCTTTTTCATGACATGAACAACTTCTTTATACCAATGGTAAGATACTTTTGTCAGCATCAAACCATCTTCTTTAGTTTCTCTTATAACTTCTTCATTTCTTGTTAAATGCTCTGGTTCAATGCCTACATTAAAGCGCATATCTTTAACGCCTGCACCAATATTAGATGTAAATAGATTTTTGCGTGTTTTAGCATTTGTCTTAAACGCAACTAATGGCGAAAGTAAAATAATACCTTCAATCGGCAACTCAGTTCTTTCCATTAAATTTAATGTAATCAAACCGCCTAAGCCGACACCCATTAAAAATGTAGGTAATTTATATTCACTCGCTATTCTCAACCATTCCAAGATATGTTCGTGATAGACTTCAAAGTTGTCGATTTGACCTTTATTAGATCTTGAAGTTTGGCCTTGTCCAGGCAAATCACCCATAATCACATGATATCCATTTCGTCTGAGTGATGTAATCACATAGGCATATCTGCCTGTATGTTCTAATATATTATGAGCAATAACTATGACACCTTTTGCTTCACTTTCTGTTTCCCACTTCCACATATCAACGACTACCCTTCTACTGAATTAATTACTATTATTGTATCAAAACGAACCGATTAAAATCTATTTAGAACTGACATATATACTCAACTGAATTAAGGATAACCTTTTTAGTATTGTGTTCTTTTCTCATATCGATTACATAATTTACTATTAGTGTTATTTATAAATAAATAAGTATATTTGTATATTGTTAACGTTTTCATACATTTATGAAACATGATACACTATTTTTAACAGAGTTGTATGGGAGGAATTTACATGCCATTAGTCAAAGATTTTTTTATCAGTTTATCAAATAACACTTTTTTGAACCAAGCAGCACGAAAATACGGACCTATGTTAGGTGCCAGTAAAGTAGTTGTTGGTAACTCGATTGATGAAGTTATTAAGACAATCCAAACACTTAATGATAAGGGGATTACGGTGACTGTCGATTGTCTTGGTGAATTTGTAGATTCAAAAGAACAAAGTATTAAAGAAAAGAAAATTATTTTAACTGTACTACAAGCAATTTACGACAACAATTTAGACGCACATATTTCTCTTAAAATCAGTCAATTAGGCGCAGAGTTCGATGTAGATTTGGCAGAACAGAACTTAAGAGAAATTGTAGAAAAAGCAAAGTCACTTGGTAATATTCATATCAATATTGATACCGAGAAATATGCAGGCTTATCAAATATCCTCTACGTATTGGATGAATTATCAAAAGATTATGATAACATCGGAACAGTAGTTCAAGCTTATTTATATTCAGCCGACAATATGATTGAAGATTACCCGCACATTCGATTACGTTTAGTCAAAGGTGCTTATAAAGAAAATGCGTCTATCGCCTACCAAACTAAAGAGGACATCGATGAGAATTACATTAAGCTTATCGAAAAAAGACTGAAAAGTGCGAAGAATTTTACATCTATCGCTACACATGACCACAAAATCATTGATCATGTTAAAAAATTCATTAAAGAGAACAACATAGATCGTGATAATTTCGAATTTCAAATGTTGTATGGTTTCCGTTCAGAGTTAGCTTATGAAATTGCCGAAGACGGTTATCATTTCTGTATCTATGTTCCATTTGGCGAAGATTGGTTCGGATACTTTATGCGACGTTTAGCTGAACGTCCGCAAAATTTAAATTTAGCTGTCAAAGAATTTGTGAAACCTAAAACACTTGCTGTAGGCGCTGGCGCAATTGCTGCAGTTATTGGTTTAAGTTTCGGTCTCAAAGGCTTAAAGAAACGCAAGTAAATACTGTATTCATGAAAAAGGCAAGACCACTATCGGCCTTGCCTTTTGTCTGTTATTTTTAATTCAAAAACACTTATTGAATTGATTTTAATAAGTTTGCCATTTCAATTGCAGCCATTGCTGATTCTGCACCTTTATTGCCTGCTTTTGTACCTGCTCGTTCGATTGCTTGTTCAATTGTCTCAGTTGTTAGTACACCGAAGACTACTGGCAACCCTGCTGTATCACTCACTTTTGATACGCCTTTTGCAACTTCATTACATACATAATCATAATGAGATGTTGCTCCGCGAATGACACAACCCAATGTAATCACTGCATCATACTTATTTGTTTCTGCTAATTTTTTAGCAGCTAGTGGAATTTCAAATGCACCTGGTACATATGCTACATCAATATTATCATTTTCTACTTCATGACGAACTAATACATCTTTAGCCCCTTCTAATAAGCGACCTGTAATAAAATCATTAAAACGACTCACAACAATACCGATTTTTAAATCTTTACCTAATAGTTTACCTTCAAAGTTCATGTTAATTCCTCCAATAATATCGTTAAAATTTATTAAATCATGTGTCCCATTTTTTCTTTTTTCGTTTGCATATAATCATGATTGTGACTACATTCAGGTACAATCAGTTCAATTCGCTTTTCAACTTCAATACCATAATGTTTTAACCCTTTGAATTTTTCTGGGTTATTACTTAACAAGTTCACTTTTTCAATGCCGAAGTGTTTTAAAATTTCAGCAGCATGATAATAATCTCGTAAATCTTCTTCAAAACCTAATGCTAAATTTGCAGTGACTGTATCGTGACCTTGTTCAATCAGTTCATAGGCTTTCAGTTTATTAATTAAGCCAATGCCTCGACCTTCTTGTGGTAAGTAAATCACCATACCGTCGTGTTCATCGATGTATTTCATTGCTGCTTCTAATTGAGCACCACAGTCACAACGTTGACTATGGAAAATATCACCTGTCAGACAAGATGAATGAATACGTACATTTTCAACGTTTTGAATGTCACCTTTAACAATTGCTACAATTTCATCATGTGAATAATCTGATTCAAATCCATACATATCAAATGTACCGAAATCTGTAGGTAGTTTTACTTTAGCTTTTGCATGCATGTGCTGTTCATGCAATTTACGGTAATGAATCAAAGATTCAATGGTAATCATTTTTAATTGATGTTTTTCTTTAAATGCTTGGAGTTGCTCACCTTTAGCCATTGTGCCGTCTTCATTCATGATTTCACAAATGAGACCTGCTGGTTTTGAGCCTGTCATACTTGCTAAATCTACAGCCGCTTCCGTATGTCCTGGACGTACTAGAACCCCGCCGATTCTAGCAATCAATGGAAATAAATGACCTGGTCGATTAAAATCTGCACTTGTACTCTCATCATTAATCAAAGCTTTAGCTGTCAGCATTCTCTCAGCAGCGCTGATACCTGTCGTAGTATCGATATGATCAATACTTTCAGTAAATGCTGTACCAAATGCATCGCTGTTATCTTTAACCATCGGCTCTAAATTTAATGAGCGTGCGATAGAAGGAGCTAGAGGTGCACAAATTAAACCACGTGCTTCTCGTGCCATAAAATTGACTGTATTTTCATTCATCAATTCCGTTACAGCTACTAAGTCCCCTTCATTTTCTCGGTCTTCATTATCCACAACAATAATACTTTCACCTTGTTTTAGTGCTTCAACTGCACTTTCGATATCATCAAATTGCATTTCTGAACACTCCTCTTAGAATCCGAATTGCGCTAATTTATCTGGCGTTAATTCAGTATTTTGATTTGAAATTGCTTTTTGTACATATTTAAATAACATATCCGCTTCCAAATGCACGGTATCACCGACACGCTTTTGACCTAAAATCGTTGCGCGTTTTGTTTCTGGAATTAAATGAATATCAAATTGGCCTTCTGCTAATCTGAAAATCGTTAAACTTGTTCCATCAACCGTGATTGAACCTTGTTGAACCATTTGGTCAGTAATAGATTTAGGACATTGTATGGTCATGATATTAGAATTAGATGACGGTCTGATTTTTAGTACTTTTCCGACTTCATCGACATGACCTAACACAAAATGGCCACCAAATCTGCCCTGACTCGGCATAGCACGTTCAAGATTGACCGAGCTGCCTTTAGTCAGTTGATTGAGATACGTTTTATTTTCTGTACCTTTGATAACATTCACATCAAAGGATTTCTGATTAAAGGAAGTTACTGTTAAACATGCACCATTGACACTGATTGAATCGCCGATATGCATATCTTCTAAAATTGTTTCACATGCTATCGAGAGTTTTATGACATTTTGTTCTGTCACAAGGCGATCAACCGTACCGATTTCTTCTACAATACCGGTAAACATGAAATCACTTCTTTCTTAATACAACTTTGATATTTTGATCGATGATTTCAGAATGGTCAATTTCAAATTGAGGAGTTTGTTCTAAAGGAAGTACATTGTCAGTTTGATAAAACTGATACTTGCCAGAACCTCCAATTACTTTCGGGGCGTAGTAAATAATCAGTGTTTGGACACACTGTGATTGGAGAAATTGTGAAGTCACTTTAGGTCCGGCTTCTACATAGACTGAGCCGATACCTCTTTGATATAAATCTTTTAAAATAGTTTCAATAGAACAATCATCTAATACAATGATTTGAATATTAGACCCATGCTCTTTTGTTTTTAATTGTGTATTTTCTGTATACACAAGCACAGGTGTCAGTTGATCAGTAAATAAAGTTTGTGTGAAATCCAAATGACCGCTTCTCGCTAACACCACACGTACAGGCTGTCTTTCTCCTTCTAACCTTACCGTTAAACTCGGATTGTCAGCTTGTACAGTACCTGCACCGGTTAGAATAGCATCATGTCTTGCTCGATGTTTAAACACATCCTGTTTCACACCTGGATTTGTAATCCATTTACTTTGACCGTTATCTGTCGCTTGCTTTCCATCTAAACTGACACTCACCTTTAAAGTTACTTCAGGTATCTGTGCTTGTTTAGCTTTGAAAAAATCTGTATACATAGCTTCTGCTTGTGCATCATGCTGATATTCCACTTCTATACCTGCTTCAGTTAAAATCTCATCACCAGGTGAATCTAAAGTTATATCTTTCATCGCATATACAACTTTTGAAATACCTGCTTCAATGATTTTATTGACGCAAGGCGGTGTAGAACCAAAGTGTGTGCAAGGTTCAAGCGAAACATAAATCGTTGCGCCTTCTGCATCTGCACCTGCCATATCTAAGGCTTGTACTTCCGCATGACGTTCACCTTGTTTTAAATGCGCACCTAAACCGACAATTCTGCCTTCTTTAACCACGACAGAACCAACAGCAGGGTTCACACCCGTTTGGCCTTCAGCCATTTTTGCTAATGCAATCGCATTTTGTAAAAATCGATTCAAACAATCACCTCATTAAAATAAAAAAATTCCGTCACCTAACTAAAGAGGCAACGGAAAAATGTATCATCACCGTATTTAAACAGAGTCCACCCATGTTAAAAATCGCTAACACAAACTAGACTTCACTTAAATACGCGTTTTAAATCATATTTAATGACGTCTTGATTCTTTCTCCCATCCAGACTTTCACTGTCGGCTCTAGATTCACACTAGATCAGCCATACTCTAAAATAGAGTACAGGTCGCAGGCTTATGTTTTTACTGCCGGTTGGGAATTGCACCCTGCCCCGAAAGAATTTTATGAAATTGTTTCTGAATCGAACGAGCAATACTTTGCTCATATATTTATCATAGCTTATTTTAATTTAACTGACAATAATTATTACTTAATGATTATCTATTCTCCGAATGAAATTCATATAAACTATTAACCGCTTGTACAGATTGACGCACAATCATATTGACACCATTTCGTGCTTGGTTGATGCCATTGGTAATCTGACCAATCGCAATTAAGTGTGGCAGTGTTCCGTATCTCGGGCTGATGACTTGATTTGTTTCAGGCACAATTTGAATGCCGCCCATCGGATGCGCTTGCACAATTTGTCTATTCGCAATATCAATTAAAAAGCCGTCATCTTCATCTAAATCTTTTAATTGTGTTCTAGGTCCAGTCGCATTAATCACAACATTATATTGTTCAGTTTCGTTTGAATCTTTATATTTGAAAACAAAGGTATCATTTTCTTGTACAACTTTTTCTAAATCTTTTTTGATTAACAAGTGTCCCGCTTCTATCTCTTCTATAAGCAAACGTGCTGTGCGTGGCGGCATTGGGTTGGAATTCGCTTTTAAAATCGGCATGTAGCGTTTCATAAACTCCCTTTGATCTTCAATGCTTAAACTATTCCAAATCCAGTTCATATTTTCTTTTATCGTTTCTAATAAACTTTGGAATACACCTAATATTTCTGGGTGAGCTAAATCATATTTTAAATCTTTAATTGGGTCGCCGACTTTTCGATTGATAAGCTGTTGAAGTGGGATATTCAAATCCTCACACTCTTGCTTAAAGAGATGAATAGCAGTCTCTAGTGGAACTACACCAAAATGAGATTTAATAATCTGATTAAAGTTTTCTTTAGTTAGATACTTTAATGTAATTTCTGGCATTTCCCCTCTGACACTTGGCAACTCTCCACGTCGACTCACAGCCGTCAATGGCAAGTTAGGATGATGCTTCACAACATAACGAATAACATCAAGACTAGATAAACCTGTTCCGATTACTGCGATATCATCCGTATCTTCCACTGTATTTAATGTTTCATATGTGGGATAAGGTGATTTAATAAATCCTTTTAATCCTTTTAACTGGTATGGGTCATGATACGCCATCGTACCGACTGTCAAAAAGACATAGTCATATTGACGACATGCCTCTTGTTCATGATTGGTACAAATAAAGTATTGAATATGCGCATCTTTTTCAAAACCTTTTTCCAAGTACATTTCAGTCGCTTTTTCAGTAATAATATGAATATTGTCATACATGTCATTAAATTTATCGAGGTAACTTTTCATATAATGTCCAAAGACAAATCTTGGTAAATAAGTCGCATTCTCAAATTTAAAATCATTTTGTTGTTGATACCAACGATAGAATTCTTCCTGATCTTTAGAATTTAATGACATATCCTTACTTGGTAAATTAATTAGTAATTGTGAGCTGTCATTTTGAAATGGTACACCTTGTCCCATATTTTTAGCATTGTCATAAACATCAATGTTTAGTTCTTTGAAATATGGGTGCTGTTCTAATTGTCTTAAAATACTGACACCTGCAGTGCCCATTCCGATTATTGCAACACGCATACAAATAACCTCCTACTCTTCCTACATAACTACCCTGTTTATTGCTTCACCTTCTATTATGCAACAAACAAAAATAAAGCGAAACAATTAAATCACATTCATTTAATCATTTCGCTTTAAACTATATATTATATTGAATTATTATTGATGTTCTTTGTCATCTTTATAAACAAATAACTTGTAGTATTTACCTTCAGTATTAATCTTTTTATAGAAATCTGCAATAAGTGATGCGTTGCTTTCTGCCCATTTGATATCTGTTGCATATTGGTGTTCACCAGGATTCTTAGGATTCCATCTCATACTATATAACGTATTTTGATCTGGATTTGATAAGAAGTGCTTATGAATAAATTCTGCACCACCATCAATCGCTTTTTCTGGTGTATCCCAACCATGTTTTTTAGCATATTCAGCACCCGTTTTAATCGGGTCTTCATCTAATGCGCCGACACCATAGAAGTTGTAGTATTTTTTACCATCAATTTCTACACCTTTTGATAATTCACTTTTTACAGCACCTGTTTCCAAGATAGCATGTGAAATTAAGTATACTTCATTTACTTGTCGTTTTTTAGCTGCATGAATAAAGTCTTCAGTATGTGCTAATAATGTAGGTCTGTCAGCAAGCATACGCTTGATTCTATTTTTATCGATACCTTGATATTTAGATAAATCTAAGAATTGATACTTTTGAGTTTTATCATCGATAAATTTTTCACTGTCCATGGCTTTCTTGATCTCTGTTCCTGTAGCATCATGCCATCTATCATTTTTGTCGGAAACTTGTTGGCTTGTATAGTTATTAATTTGTTTTTTAGCTGCTTGATTCAGAGTTACGTCCAAATGTTCAACTGTTTCTTCTTTTTTAACATGTTTAAACAATATTTGGTCGGAAATCATAGAAAAGAAAATATAACCTGTCACAGCCAAAATAACAAGCAGCCCTATTATTGCGAAGATAGAGCCTTTCTTGTGTTTCGTCATAATTACACCTCTTAGGTCAAGTTAAAGTGAACTGCTTAACACTATGTAACACGGTGTTAAAGCTTCTCGGCGCATTCATGATGACTGATTTATTTCTTACCGAGCTATCCCCATAGTTCCTACGGTTTTATAACACTTAAAAATTATTTCGTTTTGATTCTAAATCTTAACACTTTTTGCAGTGTATCACAATTTAGAGTTATCCAACCACCATTCTATCATATCTTATTCCATAGAACGTGCTTGAAGTCAGAATGTAATATTGCTGTATTCTTTCAATAACATTTCTATAACCTCAGTACATGATTCGTGCAAAATAACATCCTTCAAATAAAAAACAGCCTATTTATCTACAGACATTTCTGTAATAAACAGGCGAATACTAGCTTTCGTTTTTAATTATTCCGGGCGTTTGTACTCCATAATTATAAAACTAGCTGCTTCTGATCTATTCTTATAGTAGTAACGGTTCAAATCGATTGTACCTTCAATTTTGCCATCACGATACATCATTTCATTTGTCATATTATTAATCATTACAAAATCTGAACTATCTTTAATCATATCCAATTCATCATGGCGTGCGAAAAAGTGTTCTAAATTCAAGTGTGCGTAATCCATGGAATCCTCCCATCTATTAGTAAATTATGTTTAATCATGCTTATTATGTCGAAAACTACAATTTATTTTGTTAAATTATTTAATTCTACCCTTCTATTTAACACCTATTTTGTACATTTAGCAAATGAAAGAATTAATCCGCTTCGTTAAACTCAAACCAACCAGAAATAATATGTTATGTACAAAGATTGAAAGTGTGAAGTGATGAACATAGAGACATTAATCATCCGACACCAGGGTATCATTTATGCTTTATTAAAAAGATATAATATTAAGTATGATATTGACGAATATGCCCAACTTTTATCCATCAAAATGTGGTCATTATTACGACAATTTGATACGTCCATTCATAATAGCATGAGCGGTTATTTATTTCAAAGGCTGAACTACTATCTCATCGATTTATTTAGAAAGAAAAGTAAAGTTTTAGAAGAGAGTAATCAAGCAATCATCTCCGATATTAAAGATGCAAGTGATTACTCAGATTACAATTATCTCACGCAGTTGATCGCATCTGAATATTACTTGCTGCTTAATGACTATGAACGCATGTGGTTGAATTTAAAATTATGTGGTTATAAACAGTTCGAAATACAAACTTTGATGAAGAAGTCAGCGACTACAATCAGAAAGTATCAAATGCAAGTTCGCCATAAACTTGCACCTTTAAAACACTTTCTTAAAGGAGAGATGTCATAATGGTTGTTTGTGAACGTCCAAGAATTTTATATTTCACTTCCTACCCTCATCACACTTTCCAAATAGAATGTGTTTACAACATGTTTCATGGTTTAACGAAAGTGCCGTTAAAATCTTATATGAATGCATTATTAAGACGTGAATCACCTCAATCTAAATATGCATCATATGAATTGAAACAAATGCTCAATATTCGTAAACACTTGCCATTAATCGTGAATCAACAAACCATTTTATTCCCTATACAGAATAAACGTGCACCTATCCAGTACTTTGTAAATGGTTTGGAAATCATAGGTCTAAAACAAGAACGCTATACGACAAGACTGATCTTTAAAAATGGTGTGCAGTTAGTCGTAAACGCCCATTACTCATTTGTGCATCGTAAGTGGTTAGAATGTATCTTCTTACATTTTATGACTTTTCATGACGCTGATTAAAGCGATTTTCTAACAACTTTTTTGTAAAGAATGCTGTAACGATTTTCATTAAAATACTTGCGACGATCAGCGATATAATGCCACCTATTAGAATTAATGCTAATTGTACAAGTGATAAATCGACTTGTGGATTTACAAAATATTGAACGACACTTAAACTCGTTAGTAAACCAAATAAAAATAAACCTAGTAATAATGCATTGATAAGTAGCATCCCAACAATAATTAAGAATAGTGAGGCTGTCCCTTGATGACGCTTTTTAAAGATATGCGTTCTTAAAAATTGATTTGAAAACTTGATAGGCTGTTTATAAGTTAATGTATCAGTCTGATCGTTTTCTAAATCCTTTAAAACTTGGTTCAACTGATCTTTTTCTTTCTTATTTAGGAACCAAAGTTGCTTTTTTACTTTAGTTTCAAATTGCTCTTTTTTCACGACATCTATACACCTGCCTGGTAAAATTTTAAAAAGAGGCAGAAATAACTTTACGATAAGGACTGATACCTTGGTAAAGATTATTTCTGCCTTTATTTTATACTAGAATCAATTATCATGATACTAGATTTCTCATTTAATTATAGAATTGAAAGTCCTGATTTTTGAATATCTTTCGCAAATCCTTCAACAGTATCTACTGATAATTCATTGATATCTCTGCCGATATTTGGAATTTTGCTGATAACGCCTGCTGGGCATGTGATAATATCTGCACCAATTTCATCTGCTTGAATGACATTAAATAATTCACGACAACTTGCCCATAATAATTTTACGCCTTTTTTAGAATGTGTTACTTCTACAGATTCTTTCATTAGTGGTAATGGATCCACACCAGTGTCCGCAATACGTCCTGCAAAGACAGAAACATAAGTTGGAACACCTTCTGTGACTGCATCTGTAATTTCTTTAACTTGTTCTAAAGTGTATACTGCAGTTACGTTTAATTGTACGCCGTCAGCTGATAATCTTTTAATTAAAGGAATTGTAGACTCACCTTTTGTATTCACAATTGGAATTTTAACGAAAACATTTTTACCATATTGTTTTAAAATTTCCGCTTCTTTTTCCATTGTTTCTAAATCATCCGCAAATACTTCAAATGAAATTGAAGCATCTGGAATTTCTTTCACAGCTTCCTCAGCGAATGCTTTATAATCTGTAACACCTGCTTTAGCCATTAAGCTCGGGTTTGTTGTGAATCCGTCTACCTCGTTATTTTTGTAAGCTTTTTTCATTTCTTCAATATCTGCACCATCCGCAAATACTTCTACATTCAAATCTGCTTTTACCATAAAATAAGTGCCTCCTTATTACTGTTAACTTTCAATGCTGTCTAAAGTAACTTGATTATAACATTCCCCCGTTTAAATCGCGATTGATTAACTCACAGCAGAATTGTTAATAAAGGTTTAAAAAAGAAACCACAACCCTCTAAAATTTTATGATATTATAAAAGAATGTACAGAAACGGAGGTCATCATGTCACGGTCAAAACTTTATTTTTACCTTACTATAATCCTTATTATCATCAGTTTTAACTTTAACATGTATAATCCACTGTTAAACGAGCAGTTTCATTCAATTGCGAAAAAAATAATTACAAGCAGTGTTGTTAATGCAATTATCCTAATTATTGCGATCATTTTAGCAGATAAATCTATTAAACATTCAAAAGAACGTACAGATTGGATTCGTAAAGCCAGTAAAATATTACCTATCATCTTATTTATAGTGATTGTTATTCATATCGTTACTTCTTTAATCTCATTTGGTATGATTAAATTTTAATTGACAATCCACTATAACAGTAGCATTATTTATATATTAAAAATGTAACGAGGCGATATTTTGCAGTATTTATATGTGTTCGTAGGAGGCGCACTAGGTGCCTTGCTGCGATTTGTCTTTTCACAATTAAATCATGGCCAAGGATTCCCAATCGGAACTTTTATTGCTAACTTAGCGGGTGCCTTTTTTATGGGTTTAGTCTCCGTCTTGGTAATTCAAACTTTTAAATCTAATCCTTTACTTAAAAAAGGAATTACAACTGGATTTTTAGGTGCATTAACCACGTTCTCTACATTTCAATTTGAACTGGTAAAAATGTTTGAACATCAGCAATATATTTTACTTTTTGTCTACGCGATTTCAAGCTATATTCTTGGTTTAGCAGTATGCTATATCGGTAGTAAAGCTGGAGGTGCCTTAAGTCATGAGTAACCTTTTATTAGTAATGCTTGGTGGCGGTTTAGGCGCTGTAGTCCGTGCAGCTGTCACAAATAGCTGTTCAAAACTATCTACTCAGCTGCCAATAGCAACGCTTATTGTCAACTTAGTAGGCAGTTTCTTAATCAGCTTGCTATCAGGTATCGCAATTGCACAAGCTTGGTTGTCTCCATTGATTATTGTAGGATTTTTAGGTGGTTTAACTACATTCTCTACCCTATCACTGGAATTAACCAATATGTTGACCACTAAGTCACAACGTATGCTTTTTATTGCGTATAGCTTTTTACAATATGGATTATGCTTTATCGCATGCCTAATCGGTTATGTTATCGCATAAAAGAAGCGTTATCTTTTACAACTCACTGTAAAGGGTAACGCTTCTTTTTGATTAATATGATTTATAAGATGGTACATCTGCGTCTATACTTTTATTTTGATTTAATAGATCTATACGTTTCATTTGGTCATCGGATAGCTCAAAGTCAAACACGTTGATATTTTCTTTAATGCGTGAAGGTGTAATGGATTTAGGAATCACAATAACATCATGTTGAATATGCCATCTCAATACAACTTGCGCAGGTGACTTCTCTACTTCGTCAGCGATAGCTTGAATTGTTTCATCTTTTAAGATGTCGCCGTTCATAAATGGTGACCAAGCTTCTGCTTGAATACGTTGCGCTTTAAGATACAACCTTAAATCATTTTGTGTTAAATAAGGATGAAATTCTATTTGATTAATCACTGGTTTAATCGATGCATGTGACAACAAACTTTCTAAATGATGCGGTTGAAAGTTGCTGACACCAATATTTTTAACTTTATTTTGTTTTAATAAATCTTCCATGCCTTTCCATGTATCAATCATTTCTTCTTCATTAGAGCCAGGCCAATGCATTAAATATAAATCTAAATAATCTAAATCAAGTTTATCTAAAGTTCGTTGATAAGCTTCTTCTACATTCATTCTGCCGTAATCATCTAACCATAGTTTTGAGGTAATGAATAAATCTGAGCGGTGTATGCCAGCGGCTTGAATACCTTTTTTAATGCCTTCTCCTACTTTTTCTTCATTTCCATAGCGTGCAGCTGTATCTATACTGCGATAACCGTGTTCTATCGCAAATGATACACGTTGTGCTAATTCATCACTATTTTCAATTCTATATGTGCCAAGTCCCAATTGTGGCATCGTTTGTCCATTATATAGCGTAAATGTATTCATTTTCTCTCTCCTTGCATTGTTGCTTTACCTTTATGCTATGCACAATGAATAAAACTGTAAAACATTTTGAATTAAAAATGCACTGCTAACTGTAAAATTACAGTCAACAGTGCATATTGTATTAATTAAATGATTCAATTTCTTCCATAACACGTTGTAAGTCTTCAACATTATATTGAATACGTCCATGGAAAACGAATTTATTAAAGTATTCATCTAATTGTTCTGGTCCAACTAGTACTTTAGTATTTGTTGTTTGTGCGTAATTTGAAATTGTCACTGCACCTTCATTTTTAGGATTGAAATAAAGTAATGCCATTGGTGTATATTTCAAATTCAATTCGCGCTTCAATGTATCTGCTAAGTGCTCAACTTCTTTTAATTGATTTGAGTAGTTTACAAATGAAGCTGATTGCTTATCATCATTTTCATCTAACACTAATGTTTGAGGATGACGTTTATCTAAATCCAACACATCAAAGACTTGTTCAATGGTTGGTAATGTACCGAATTGTTCTTGACTGATGCCATTATAAACATGTCCTTTAAGTAATTGAGAATCGATAATGTATAAGCCTGTACGTGTTAAGACTAAATGACTGATACGATCAATCGCATTAAAATCATTTTTAGGTAAGAAGATATTCGCCATAATATGCATATCTTCTGGTCGAATACGTTTTTCTTTAACCAAACGATCTCTGATACCGATTAAACGCATGTCTGTCACATACTCACTATGATTTTTCGAGAAGAGCTTCAGCGCATCGATTTCACGATCTTTTGCTGTCACTGTTTCATCGAAATCAGCGCGTTGTTTTGTGACCGCTTTTTTATGTTCGACGCGTTCTTTTTCAAGCTCGTCTTCATAATTTTCTTTTATACTTCTTTCTTTTGCCTCATATTGTTCCTCTGCTTTCAACTTAGCCTTTTTCTTACTGTTTAAGACAACTAAGAATAAGACAAAGAAGATAACAGCGACGACAATTGCTGCAATCAAACCAATTTCTAATGGTCCCATAACATATTCCGCTCCTTTACATATCTTACTCCCAATTATAAAGGAAAATATCGAATGTATCGATAATAAAATGTCACAAATTCAAAAACTGTATAGTTATGCTTGAACAGCTTCTTTTAATGCATCTACTTTATCTACACGTTCCCATGGTAAAGCAACATCCGTACGGCCAAAGTGACCATAAGCTGCTGTTTGTTTATAAATAGGACGTTTTAAGTCTAACATTTTAATGATACCTGCTGGACGCAAGTCAAAGTTAGCTCTTACCGCTTCTACCAATTTTCCTTCAGAAACTTTACCAGTTCCAAATGTATCAATTGAAATAGATACAGGTTCTGCTACACCGATAGCGTATGCAAGTTGTACTTCACATTTATCTGCTAATCCTGCTGCAACAATATTTTTAGCCACATAACGTGCTGCATATGCTGCTGAACGGTCTACTTTTGTAGGATCTTTACCACTGAAGCAACCACCGCCATGACGTGCAAGACCACCATAAGTATCTACAATAATCTTACGTCCTGTTAAACCAGCGTCACCTTGAGGTCCGCCAATCACAAAACGACCTGTCGGGTTAATGAAAAATTTAGTTTCTTCATCTAATAACTCAGCTGGTACGATTGGATCAATCACATGTGTTCTGATATCACGTTGAATTTGATCTAATGACGCATCTTCAGCATGTTGTGTTGAAATAACAATCGTATCAATACGTGCTGGTTTATCATTTTCATCATACTCAACAGTAACTTGTACTTTACCGTCTGGTCTTAAGTAAGTTAATGTACCATCTTTTCTGACATCTGATAAACGTTTCGCAAGTTGGTGTGAGAAGTAAATAGGTGTCGGCATATACGTATCTGTTTCATTCGTCGCATAACCAAACATTAAACCTTGGTCACCTGCACCTGTACTTTCAATTTCCTCTTCCGTAATTTCATTTCTATATTCTAAAGCAGTGTCTACTGCTTGTGCGATATCTGGTGATTGCTCATCAATTGCTGACATCACAGCCATTGTTTGACTATCATAACCATATTTCGCTCTCGTATAACCGATTTCTGCTACTGTATCACGGACAACCTTAGGAAAATCAACATAAGTTGCTGTAGAAATTTCTCCGACAATCATAGCCATTCCCGTAGTGACTACTGTTTCGCAAGCTACTCTTGCATCCGGATCTTTCTTTAATAATTCATCCAGAATAGCGTCTGAAATTTGGTCCGCTATTTTATCAGGATGCCCTTCTGTAACAGATTCTGACGTAAACAATTTTCTATTATTCGACATAACTGACTCCTTTTGATTTTGATTACGAAAATTCTCTATCTACGAGCTCAAATAAAAAAGGACTTTCAAACTATATAAACATAGAGAGAAAGCCCTTAAACGTCCTTTCGCTCTTATCGTTCAAACATCTTTAATGACATTTGCAAACGGTTTGGCACCTTTCTCCGATAAGGAGAGGTTGCTGGGCTTCTTTGGGTCCATGTCCCTCCGCCACTCAGGATAAGAGAATCCGTTAATCACAATACTACCCAAACTCTTTAGGCTTGTCAATTCTATATGTCTAAAATCTTAAATCTGTTATGGAATAATCGGCATATTATGTTATACTATGAAAATGTAAAGGCTTACAATTATTAACAATACTTACGCGCTGGAGGGGTTTTTAAAATGGCAGTAGATGCACAAACTAACCGTAATAAGTTGGATCATTTGATTGGAAAGTCTTCATCACTTTTCCAACTCACAACTACACAATTGTACAACAAGATTCTGGACAACAACGAAGGGGAACTGACAGAGCTTGGGGCTATCAATGCACTGACAGGTCAATACACTGGACGTTCACCTAAAGACAAATTTATTGTAAATGAACCTTCTTATAGAGATACGATTGACTGGGGTTCAATCAACCAACCTATTGAAGAAGATACATTCTTAAGACTTTACGACAAAGTTTTAGACTATTTAGATCAAAAAGATGAACTTTATGTCTTCAATGGTTATGCAGGCAGCGACGAAGATACACAACTACGTTTAACAGTAGTGAACGAAATGGCATGGCATAATTTATTCGCGAAAAATATGTTCATCCGCCCTTCTTCAAAAGAAGAAGCTCAAAAAATCAAACCAAACTTCACAATTGTTTCAGCACCACACTTCAAAGCTAATCCTGAAGTAGATGGTACAAAATCAGAAACATTCGTGATTGTTTCATTCAAACACCGCGTTATCTTAATCGGGGGAACTGAATATGCGGGTGAAATGAAAAAAGGTATTTTCTCAGTCATGAACTATTTATTACCACAACAAGACATCATGAGTATGCATTGCTCAGCCAACGTTGGCGAAAAAGGTGATGTTGCTTTATTCTTCGGTTTATCAGGAACTGGTAAAACAACATTATCTGCAGCACCTGACCGTAAATTAATCGGAGATGATGAACACGGTTGGAACCAAAATGGTATTTTCAACATTGAAGGCGGCTGCTACGCTAAAGCAATCAACCTTTCAAAAACGAAAGAACCTGAAATTTTCAACGCAATCCGCTACGGTACAATTTTAGAAAACGTAGTCGTTGCTGATGATGGTTCAGTTGATTTCGATGATAACGAGCACACTGAAAATACGCGTGCTGCTTATCCGATTGATTACATTAAAAACATTGCTAAACCATCTAAAGCTGCACACCCAAATACAATCATCTTCCTTACTGCAGATGCATTTGGTGTGTTACCGCCAATCTCTAAATTAAACAAAGCACAAGCACTGTATCACTTCTTAAGTGGTTTCACATCTAAGCTTGCAGGTACTGAACGTGGTATTACTGAACCAGTTCCTTCATTCTCAACTTGCTTCGGTGCACCGTTCTTGCCATTAAACCCTAAAGTTTATGCAGAATTATTAGGTGAATTAATCGATAAACACGATGTGGATGTTTACTTAGTGAATACAGGCTGGACTGGTGGAAAATATGGCGTAGGTCGTCGTATCAGCCTTAAATATACACGTCGCATGGTAGACGCTGCGATTAAAGGCGACTTAAAAGATGCTGCATTCGAAAAAGATGAAGCATTCGGTTTAAGTATTCCAACTGAAATTGAAGACGTACCAAATTCAATTCTACAACCAATCAACGCTTGGAGTGATAAAGACGCATACCGTGAACAAGCTGAAGACTTGAAATCACGTTTCGTTGAAAACTTTAAGAAATTCGGTGAAGAGAACGATGAAATCGGTGAAAAAGGCGGATTCCAAGCCTAATTAAATATAGAAATAAAAAATTCCGAGAGAGGTCACCCCTTTCTCGGAATTTTTATATCTTTTTTGCTTCAACATCGTTCATCCATTGATGTATCACTTGTAATACTTGTTTTAATGCTTTCGGTCTCGGAATATGTCCTTCCTTAGGTTGATAATACGTTTGATAACGATGTCCGATTTTTTTCAAGTAATTTTCTAAATAATAAGCTTGATGAATACCAACTTGAATATCTTCACCGCCATGAATAATTAAAATCGGTGGACTATTTGCGTCAATATATTGTAAAGCTTCTCTTTCTTGATAAGCAGCTAAATCTTTTTTAGGATGCCCTACCATACGACGTAACATCCCTCTTAAATCCACTCGCTCTTCATACATCAAATGCAAGTCAGATACACCGCCCCAAGTAATATAGCTGTCTGCTGGTAAATCTTGGAATGTTAATAATCCTTGTAATCCACCTCGAGAGAAACCAATTATATGCACAAAAGCTTCTGGATATAATATTTTTAATATACGGATCGCTTGTGTCACATCATGCAAATCATCACCACTGAATTCATCTCTGCCTTCACTGCCATTGTTACCGCGATAGTAAGGTCCGAAAACTAACGTATGATCATTCGCAAACTGTAATAGACGTCCAGTTCTGACACGCCCTACTTTTCCTTTACCGCCACGTAAATAGACTACAATGCGCTTTACAGACTGTTTAGGTGTAATCATAAGTCCTTTGACTCGTAAATCATCTACAAGGTAAGTTACTTCTTCACCACGATGCGTTGTGAGATCAATCGGCATCCTCTTTCTTTTGATAAAGTCCAAGTTCTATCACTCTTTCTACACATTTTAATATCGCTTCGTCTTCTAATAAGAAACTCTTTTCTTCATCCGAAATTTCATCTAAATGTTTACACGTCACAGGGCCTGCTGTTTCTAAATAATCGTTTTTACTTTCTAAAGTGTCTACTTGCACCGCAAAGACATCTTTCGTAAACCATTTCGTCCCTTCTGGGTGATATACGGTATATTGCGCAACATACGTCATCTCAGCAACAATCCCGCCAGTTTCTTCATAGACTTCACGAACAATTGCTGATTCGCTACTTTCACCCTGTTCTATTTTCCCACCTGGAAATTCTATCCCTCTTTTTTTATGTCTAGTTAAAAGATAACTATCATTGAGAAATGCGATCGCAAGAACGTGTTCCCCATTTGGTTTATCTTGTGGTTGTGTAAAATTCAACCGAATTTCTTTATCAAATTGATCATGTATAATCACGTTCTATCACATCCTTTTATTATATATGCTAAAATAGATTCGTTACGAATTGAGACAAATCAGTTGGAGGGATTAATTTGAAGAAGCTCTTACTCGGCTTAATATGGATATATCAACATTTTATTTCACCGTTGACACCTCCTACATGCCGCTTCTACCCTACATGTTCAAACTATACAAAAGAAGCTATTGAAATCCATGGCCCAATCAAAGGAACATGGCTTGGTATCAAACGCATTTCAAAATGTCATCCGCTTCATAAAGGTGGATTTGACCCAGTGCCATTAAAGCATGACAAACATCAACATTGTCATCATCACCATCATAATGAATAAATTTTTAATTGATCCACATCAATTTCAGGGGGCGCAAAGTATAAGTGTCCCCTTTTTAATATGCCGTTTTCTTGTGTAAACTCCTGATCAAAATAATAGCCATAAGGCGTTACATCCCCAGGATAGTCAGCATACTGACTTAGATAAGCAGTAAAATAGCGGCTTAATCCATATTCATACATACCGCCGATCACTACTTTAATGTTTTGTCGATGCAAGCTGTCTATCGCATCTAATATTTTATCTATGCCGCCAAGTCTGAAAGGCTTTAAAATCACTGTATCAATCGGATATTGTTCAATCAAGGTTAAAATGCTTGAGACATCTCTTGCTTTCTCATCTATTGCTACAGGTGGGATAACTTTTGGAGATAAGGTTTTCAACATTTCTAAATCCTTAAAAGGCTCCTCGATATACAAGATATCTTCAAGGTTTTGAACTTTTTTTAAAGTTGCTATATCTTGATTCGTTAAAGATTCATTCGCATCTAATGCGATCCATGGGTTAAATGGTAAATTTTGTAGCTGTTCGATGTCAGCAATAACTTTTGGCGACCACTTTAATTTAATACGCTTTGGTTTTGTTTCTAATAGTTGCTGATAATTTTCAGTTGATAAACCACTTATCGTTGCACCATACTGAACCTCGAATGAAGGAAGATGATGGAAAACTTGATATAACGCCATCGCAACAGTACTTCTCGCTGCAGGTGCGTGATTCAAGTGGTTCAACAATACTTTAGCTTCATCAAAGGTTTCTATCTCTTTATCTTTGAGGACTGTATTAAACCATTGTTTCAATGTTTCATACACACTCTCTATTGTCTCTTTATCATACCAATCTGTTTCAAAGGCATTACATTCGCCGAAATAAGTTTGTCCGTGCTCATTTTTCAATCCGATCACTAAGACTTTTCTTGTTTCTAGAGTGACTTTAGGCGTTTTAATCTGATGCTTAAATGCTACTTCATACGTATAAAATAGAATCGATTCAAAACGCATGCTTATTCCTCTAGCTTTCCACGTTTTAATTTACCTGTAGATGTATAAGGCAATATTGTCACTTGTTGATAGTATTTCGGCACTTTATATTTCGCTAATTCCTCTTTTAAAAAGGTATCTAATGCGTCATGATTTATATCTTTTTCACTCGTATAAAATAATGCCGGCACTTGTCCCCAAGTATTATCATCTTTGGCATAACACATTGCATCTGTAATACCGTCAAAACGTTTCGCAACTGTTTCGATTTCATAAGGATAAATGTTTTCTCCACCGCTGATAATCAAATCTTTTCTGCGGTCATAAACCATCACAAAGCCATCCATATCTACACTTGCGATATCACCTGTTTTAAAGTAGCCATCTTCAAATACATCTGTCAGATTTTCAGGATATAGATAACCTTCCATAACGTTGTCACCTTTTAATAAGAGTTCTCCATGTCCTTCATGGTTTGGATTGATAATCTTAACTTGAACGTTAGGGCTCGGTTTCCCTACTGTGTTAGGATTTTGTTTAAGCATGGATGGAGAAGCGGTTAAAAATTGTGAACACGTTTCTGTCATACCAAATGAATTATAAATCGGTAAATCCGCTTTCAAGGCGTTATGAATTAAATCATCAGATAATTTCGCACCGCCAAGCAGTATTTTTTGAAGTTGATAAGGTTGTGTTAAACCTGCGTCCATCATCCAACCTAAAGTTTGCGGCACGAGTGAAATGTGGGTAATCTGTTCACTTTGAATCGCTTTTAATACCGTTTTTGTTTCAAATTTCTGCATTAATCTGACTGTAAAACCTTCAATGATACTGCGCAGTAACACACTTAAACCTGAAATGTGATAAATCGGCAAGACAGATAACCATTTCGTATTACTATCAAAACCTAAGCTTTCTCTGCATCCATTCGCACTTGCTAAATGGTTATTAAAAGTTTGGGGTACTGCCTTTTGCGGACCTGTCGTTCCTGAAGTAAACATAATCGAAGCGATACGGTTTAAATCCAGTTCAGTCTCATAAGTTTGTGTTGAGCGACGTTGTTCAACTTCACTCCAATTTATAATGGTAAAATCATCTAATTCTAATGGTAATGTGGCAATGATTATATCTGTGTGTACAGATTTAAGTTGCGCTTTAATTTCTTTGTATGTAAGTCGTGTATTAATCATGACTGCTTCTATACCAGCTAACCATGCACCATAAATCATTAAAGCCGCATCTATACGATTATCTATATAAAATGCAATTCTCTTTTGATTTAGTTGTTTAAATACATATGCATATTGTTTTGCTGATTGATACACGTTCGCGTATGTAAGTTTTGTTGCTCCATCGTCTAATGCGATATTTTCAGGAACACGCTCTGCGCTTTGTTTTAACCAAAAATCCATACTATCTTCCTCCCATAATCTCTACCTATCTATCATAACAAAATTCAAGTAGTTTCCCTTAATTTTCGAATTGAAAAAGAGGATGCGCGTTGCACCCTCTCATTTCTTTCATATTTAATTGAACAGTTGACTTAGTTTATCTTTAATCGTTTGTAGTTTACTATCGATATCATTTAATAAACTATCTACTTTAGATTGATTTTCACCATTTTGTTGCGCTTGGTTTGCTTGTTTTAATTTATCAACCGCATTTTGATATTGGTCAGTGACATTTTGATCTGTCGCATTTGAAGCTTTATCTTTTAATTGGTTAACTTCATTTTGTGCAGATTCAATCGCATTCTGGCTATTTTGACCATTTTGAATGTTGTTTTTAGCACTTTCAATTTTTTCTTTAATGACTGTTTCTTTCTCACGAATGATTTCTTTATAGTTATTTGTCACTGGTTTTTGAGTTTGTGAGCTATTAGGTTGTGTTTGCGCATTTTGATTTGCGGTTTCTGTGCTATCTTTTGGCTGCATCATATTTCTAACTATAAATATTGCTACAACAATCAATAAGATAACTACAATGGCGGCCAAACCTTTTTTCCATTTACTATTTTTACGATTCTCATCTTCCAACATACGTTCACGTCTGTAATCACGTTCATTATAATAACGACCATCTTCATCAGAACGTCTGCGGTACTCTTCTTCACGTGTATCACGATATCTTGGATCGTGTCCATCTCTTGAGTCACGTGGGTCTCGATTATAGCGGTCATAATCAGGTTGATTTCTATCTGAGCGTTTCATGTCTATCACCTTATTTCGAAATAATGTTAAAGTTTTTCTTATATTACTCTTACCACTATTGTACCACGCGTATTCATCATGCACCTCGTATAAAAGTCGTATCTATTTCTGTATTTCTATTGTATTCAATATAGAGTTATAAGATAATAATAGAAATTGCATGAAATGAGGGAATTGTTTTGCGCCAATCATCTAATAAAATGCCACGCACTATCATGAAATATTGCGGCTCAATTATATTATTACTACTTATCGTTTACTATTTATACAAAAATTACGGTAGTAACTTATTCAGACTAGATATTCCAACTGATTCTTCTATGTATTATATTATTCATCTTGATTGGAATAGATATGCTGAAGCTTATGTCGCAACTTTGACTACAATCATTATCCCCTTATTTCTAATCGGGATAATCCTGTTCATACTGACTCGCCTAACTAAAGGTACAGTTAAAAATATATTAATCAAAATACTGCCATTGATATTATTCATTGCACTTTTTGTCTTAATTTTTGTGCCGATGTTATTCGTACTAAACGTGACACACTTTTCATTCTTAGCAACATTTTTATCATTCTTGGCATTATCCAAACCAGCAATGGTAAAAATCTATCGTTTCAGCCAAAAAAGTGTTGATGAGATCAATCATCCAGAGATCAATACAACAGAAAAAGAAAATAAATCATAAGATGCATCCACTTCATATCGGAGTGGATGTTTTTATTTCTTTAACTATCTACTACTTAGCGTTATATGAACCTATATAGCTCATAACAAAATAAGCAAACGCTCTTTGAATGAACATAATTGCTATTGATTGAAACGTAATTCTGAGTGGATGATTGCTTAGCGAAAAAGAAACATAATTGCATATACTCTATACCCCTATACCGTATATGTTATACTAAAGTTGTATTTACTATATCAATATATTTAGGAGGTATTATTTTGTCGAATCATGAACATACACATAAAAATGGACAACATAAACACCATGAGCATACGACTGATAACGGTCACGATCATCACATGCATCATCATGGGAATTTTAAGCGTAAATTCTTTATTTCTTTAATTTTCACGATACCGATTATTATTTTATCGCCTATGATGGGTATTCAATTACCATTTCAAGTTACTTTTTCTGGATCAGACTGGATTGTTTTAATTCTATCGACCATTTTATTCTTTTATGGGGGTATGCCCTTCTTATCAGGCGCTAAGGATGAAATCGCTTCTAAAAAACCAGGCATGATGACATTAGTAGCACTTGGTATTTCAGTAGCTTATTTCTATAGTTTATATGCATTTTACATGAATAACTTTAGTGATTCATCGTCGCATACAATGGATTTCTTCTGGGAGTTAGCAACTTTAATTATAATTATGTTATTAGGCCACTGGATTGAGATGAACGCAGTAGGCAGTGCTAGTAGTGCCCTTAAAAAAATGGCCGAACTACTACCCAATACTGCAGTTAAGGTAACTGAGGATGGTCAACGTCAAAAACTTAAAATCTCGGATATTCATAATGGTGATATTGTAGAAATCAAAGCTGGTGAAAGTATTCCAACAGACGGAATAATTGTTGAAGGTAAAACATCGATTGATGAATCATTAGTAACTGGAGAATCTAAAAAAGTTCTAAAAAACAAGAACGATAAAGTTATCGGTGGTTCAATGAATGGTTCTGGTACAATTCAAGTTAAAGTAACTGCAACTGGAGAAGATGGCTATTTATCTCAAGTTATGGGGTTAGTTAGCCAAGCACAAAATGATAAATCAGATGCAGAACTTCTCTCTGATAAAGTCGCAGGTTACTTATTTTATTTTGCAGTAATTAGTGGATTAATTGCGTTTATTGTTTGGATGCTGATACAAAACGATATTGATTTTGCGCTTGAACGCTTAGTAACTGTATTGGTCATTGCTTGTCCGCACGCTTTAGGTTTAGCTATACCCTTAGTTACAGCACGTTCTACTTCTATAGGTGCACATAATGGATTAATTATAAAAAATAGAGAATCTGTAGAAATCGCACAACACATCGATTATATTATGATGGATAAAACAGGTACATTAACTGAAGGAAATTTTTCAGTTAACCATTATGAAAGTTTTACTGACGAATTTAGTCATAAAGAAATATTAAGTTTGTTTGCTTCATTAGAAAGCAGCTCTGAACATCCGCTCGCTGTTGGAATTGTCGAATATGCAAAAGAAGAAAACATTTCTTATTCATATCCTGAAGATGTTAATAATATTTCAGGTGTGGGATTAGAAGGCAGTGTTGATGGTAAAGAAATTAAAATTGTAAATGCCTCATATTTAGATAAAAAGGATTTGAAGTATAATAAAAAACAATTTAAAGAACTTGCTCAGCAAGGTAACTCTATTAGTTATTTAATTTATGAACAACAAGTGATTGGCATTATCGCCCTAGGAGATCAAATCAAAGAAAGTTCAAAACAAATGGTCTCAGATTTAATAGCGAAAAACATCACACCAGTTATGCTTACAGGAGATAATCATGAAGTAGCACAAGCAGTGGCTAAAGAATTGAGAATTAAAGATGTTCATGCGCAATTAATGCCTGAAGATAAAGAAAGAATCATAAAAAATTATCAGAAAAAAGGCAGCAAAGTAATGATGGTCGGCGATGGCATTAATGATGCGCCAAGTTTAGTCAGAGCAGACATCGGAATGGCAATCGGTGCAGGCACAGACGTAGCTGTTGAATCAGGTGATGTCATACTTGTCAAAAGTAATCCTTCTGATATTATTAACTTCCTTACCCTATCAAAAAATACAATGCGGAAAATGGTTCAAAACTTATGGTGGGGTGCTGGATATAACATCATTGCAGTACCTCTTGCAGCTGGTGTACTAGCCTTTATGGGTATAATACTCTCACCTGCTGTCGGAGCAATACTCATGTCTTTAAGTACAATTATCGTTGCGATTAATGCTTTCACATTAAAATTAAAATAAATGATTCAATGAGATATAACCACTTTCATCAACAATTTATGAAAGTGGTTATTTTTAGTAAATGCCTATTTATTTGTACTATTGACCAGTTACAAAGGGAAAAGGGCTCTTCACAAAAATAAAAAAGCCAAATGATTATGCATCAATTGGCTACTACTTTTAAAAATTCAACTTAAGTAGGCATGAACTCTCCTCTTTAGAAATCTTCAACTTTAAACAGGCATGAACTCTCCTTTTTGAATCATTCAACTTAAATAGGCATGAATACTCCTACTTTTATTCACATGTGTTGTATTCAAATGCATTATACACTAAGCGTTATTTTCGACACAAGAAATTTTATAATGATAACAAATAATAGTTCACATTAAAATTGATTTAGTTGATTCCTTTTAACTTAAATGGGTATTAAACAACTAAATACATAGAAAAGGATGAACCAATCATGAAAAAGTTAATTATACCGTTATTTAGTTCCCTATTACTATTAACTGCTTGTGGTAATAGTGATGAAAGTAATAAAGAAACTGCGAAAAACGAAACTAAAACACATGAAAAAGAGATTAAAAATAAGGAAAAAACACAGAAGAAGAAAAATGCACAAAATAATAATCAAGAAAAACAAGAAAATAGTGAATCTACAGAACAAGTAAATGAAGAATCCGTAAACGATCAAGCAAATTCAAATAATCCAAATCAAAATACAAATAATAATAATGAACAAGTTAATGGTTTTCAAGAGAACCAACAAAATACACAAAGCCAAACAAACCAAACACCTAACAATAACCAAAACAGTAATATCCCTAATGGTGACGCAATGTTTGGAGAATATAAAGAAGATGGCACTTATTGTACTGTCGGTGGCTGTTTGACTCCAGAAGAACAAAAACAACAAGAGGAATTTAATTATCAAGAAATGGAAAAGTATGGATATAGTCGAGAAGAATATGATGCAATTCAAGAAGAAGGCGCTCGTCTTCAACTCCAAAGAGATAATGGAGAAATTTCTAACGAGGAATTCACTCAAAAATACATTGATTTATATGAATGATTAACACTATCAAAGTAGTTAATTAAATTTAAGGCTCTATACTATTAGGACTGTTGAGCAAAACCAGTCCTATTTAGCTGAGAGCCAATAAAAAAGATATAAATTATAATGTATCTTCACTAATAAAATACTTTATGAAATCATTTCCTAGCTTTGATATAGATACACTATCTTTTGTTTTATTATTAGTCTTTTTATTATAACTTATTCTTAATTTCTTTTTCGACTTACCTTTTTGGATATAATCAGCAATACTAATTATATCTTTTTGAGCTTTTTCCATAGAATCAATAAGTTTATCAATATCATGCTGTAAATAATTTTCTGTTTTATTCTGCAGCAATCCATTTTTTAATAAGTTATTTTTTGCTGCTTCATATCCCGTATCAGTTATATTAAAATCATCAATTATCTTTCTTCCCCACATATTTTCCCTTTCATAATAAGGTATACTATATTGATTTAATATCTCTATTTCCAAAATAGTCAATCTATCAAGCACAGAAAAATACAGTATTGAAATATCATACGAAAAATCATGCTTTATGGAGTTTAAAACCCCATTAGAAATATATTTTATTTTCTCATCTTGTTTTGCCTTAACTGAGGTTTCTGATCCTAATATATATAAATCATCTATCTTTTTACTATACTCTTCATCATCTGTATCATTTGCTTGTGCAAGTATATCTAACCGCTTATGCAACTCTTTAATATATAAACATTGATTTTTTATAGCTTTGTTTCTCATATACCCACTGATAGCATTTCCCACTACTGGAACAAAGCCTGCAAGAGTATCTAACGCTATATTTGCCATCATCTCACCGCCCATACCAAGAGCATCAGTTTTTAATTCTTCTTTAGCTTGCTCAGCTATGTTATCACTAGCTGCGCCTAAAAGAGTACTTATTACACTACCCATTCTTTTATCCTCCTAATACATTATTAGATTGAATAATAATGATATAATACAATATTCATTAATTCATACTCACACCTCTTAATTATCAACTAAAACTTCCAATTATATACATCAGTATAGAATTAAGACATTCGATAATTTTTACTATGTTGATACTTACTCACATTTGCTTGATTGACATAAAAAAGAGCAAGGCCAACGTGTCAGAAAATTATTTTCCTGACACATATTTGGCACTTGCTACTGTAAATCTTTTATTATCTAAAACAATTAACGGAGAGTGAGGGATTCGAACCCTCGAGACGCTTGTGGCGCCTACACACTTTCCAGGCGTGCTCCTTCGGCCAACTCGGACAACTCTCCATGTATACAAATTAAAAAATCAGAAACGATAATTCGTTTCTGATTGAATGACTCCTACGGGACTCGAACCCGTGTTACCGCCGTGAAAGGGCGGTGTCTTAACCGCTTGACCAAGGAGCCGTGGCTCCACAGGTAGGACTCGAACCTACGACCGATCGGTTAACAGCCGATAGCTCTACCACTGAGCTACTGTGGAATAATAAGTAATTTGGAGCGGGTGATGGGAATCGAACCCACAACATCAGCTTGGAAGGCTGAGGTTTTGCCATTAAACTACACCCGCATTAACGATTATGGGGCGGCTGATGGGAATCGAACCCACGAATGTCGGAACCACAATCCGATGTGTTAACCACTTCACCACAACCGCCAGACAAATAATAAAAATAAGAATGGTTCAGGACAGAGTCGAACTGCCGACACATGGAGCTTCAATCCATTGCTCTACCAACTGAGCTACTGAACCTTAATTAATAATGGCGGTCCCGACGGGAATCGAACCCGCGATCTCCTGCGTGACAGGCAGGCGTGTTAACCGCTACACTACGGGACCCCTTGAAAAAAGATATGTATTGCGGGAGGCGGATTTGAACCACCGACCTTCGGGTTATGAGCCCGACGAGCTACCGAACTGCTCCATCCCGCGGTAATATTATTAATCTTGCGACTTACCTATTCATCATATCACAATTTGTTAACCAATGTCAAACCTTTTTTAACAATTTGTGAATTTTATTTTCAAAACGTTAAAGTTGTTTCGAATTTGTTATCTCTTTTTTCAAGACAATACCTAGTATATCGACTTCCCTATCTTGCGTCAACCAGTTTCTGTTAGAAATAAGTGTAATAAATATATAATTGTTATAAATTTTTATATTTAGAGTGCAAATGGTCTCTTTTTATTTACAAATCAGTGATGCTTAAGCTTTCCTTTTGTAAATTTCTTTAAGGTTACAGTAGATATTGCGTTGTTTTATATCCCCTCTTAATAAAAATTCAGCAACTTAAAACGCGAATCATGCTTCAAGTTTTAAGTTACTGATTATTAATTTTATATTTAAACCATTTCTTCGCTTTCTGCGAGAAAGCCATTTCGATTCAAATCATCTATCGCATTATCTAAGATCTTTTCAGTGTCTGCAGATAATGTATGCAGATGAATACCATCTGTTAATTTCGCTAACATTGTCCCTTTAAAGCGTGTCATTTCTTCTACAAACGCTTGAATATCTTCTTCAGTTTCAATCATCAATTCAGCACGGATACTGCCATATACAGGATGCTCAACAGAAACATCATCAATCATTGCGCCATTTTCAACGATAAGTTTTAATTCTTCTTCCATCTCATCATAATCATGTTGGCACATTACCACACGTTTACAGCTTTTTCCTTGAGGTTCAATGTCCATAAAGTATCCTTTGCTTGTTGAACTGATCGCATATTCTTTCGTTTTTAAGTGTGAGATATCTTTCACGATAATTTGTCGCGAGACACCAAAACGTTCACTCAGTTCTGAACCTTTAATGGGTCGTGTCGAACTTTGTAAGAGTTCAACGATTTCAGTTCGTCGCTGATCCGCTTGACTCATGGGCAGCCACTCCTTCTAATATCTTATCTATTTCATTAAAACATGTATCAATTTCACCTAATGTTGAATTGCTTGAAAATGAAATACGTACATATTGATCCGCTTCATGTTCTGTTTGTTTAATCTTCTCAATTAAACCCTCACTCAATAATAAACCATGACCGCATGCTGTACCAGTTGAGATACATATATTACGGCTGGATAAAGATTGCATAATATATTGACCTTCAAATTGCGGTGTTAACAATCCAATAATATGAGGTGCTTGTTTATCATTTCTTAATAAACTAAAACCAGATGCTAAAGCACGTTCAGTCGCATATTGATGGAGCTTTGTTAAATGTTCATAACCCGCATCTAATGATAAAGCTCTTGTCATTGCTAAGATGCCAGGTACGTCTAACGTACCATTACGTGTACCTTCTTCATGGAAGTAATGTATATTTGTAGGTCGCATTGACTTGTGTTCAATCAACAATGCCCCTACACCTTTAGTACCTTTAAATTTATGCCCAGAGAACGCATATGAAGTAAAAGCTTGAATCGCTTTATCTTCAATCTTTTGTACAGCTTGTACACCATCCACATGAAATGGAATATTGTATGCTTGTGCGAATTCAGCAATTTCATGCACTGGTAGAATATAACCAATTTCAGAATTCACATGTTGTGCAATAATCAATACTGTCTCATTATCTACTAGTGCTTCTAAAGCTGCTAAGTCGATTGCACCTTCGTTTGTTAAAGGCATTTCTACGATTTCAAATTGTTTTTTATATGGTTCTAATGCTGCATAAATAGAAGGATGCTCATAAGGCGAAACTAAAACCTTTCCTTCTTGTGCTTGTGATAAAT
The DNA here is from genome assembly GCF_025561465.1 of Staphylococcus simulans. Classification (NCBI taxonomy): domain Bacteria; kingdom Bacillati; phylum Bacillota; class Bacilli; order Caryophanales; family Staphylococcaceae; genus Staphylococcus; species Staphylococcus simulans. The sequence goes on along the minus strand of NZ_CP095100.1, from coordinate 1,147,971 downwards.
AAATATCAATTGCGATTTGGTTTGCATGTGATCCACTTGTTGAGAATAAAACTTCTTTATCCGTATTGAAATGTTTTTGAATATAGTGTCGGCTAGAATTCAAAGCTTCTCTTGCCATTTCTCCACCGACATGTAAACTCTCACTATTAAAAAACAACGTTTGTTGTGCTTCATTATATATTGCCAGCGCTTCTTTTGATGGTTGTGTTGTCGCTGCATTATCTAAATAAATCATATCTTTTCTCCCCCACTTGCAATTATCTTACTTTTATGACAAAATCATTGCATACATATATGTTAACATAATTGTATATATTAATGTAAATAGAGGTGTAAACATGAAACGTGTCATTGTCGTTGGGAGCGGAATTGCTGCACTCTCGTTTGTTCGTCAATTACAAGATGATATCGAAGTGATTTGTATCACTAAGGACAAGCTTGCTGAAAACAACAGTAATTTTGCCCAAGGTGGCATATGTTTTTCAAAAAGAGAAGAAGATGAAGCAATCAGCCATAGCCAAGATACTTATGAAGCCGGAGCTGAAATGGGAGATTTTAATGTAATCCAAGAAGTCATTACGAAAAGCTATCCTTTGATTCAAGCACTCGTAGATGAAGGTGTCCCATTCGATTCAAACCCAGTCACACATCATTTAGATTACGCAATGGAAGGCGCACACTCAGCTGCAAGAATTTTGCATGCTGGCGGTGATCAAACTGGTAAGTATATCGCACAACATATGGTAGAACATCTTTCTCATCCACACTTATCCATAATGGAATCAACAGAAGTCATTGATTTAATTTATAACCATGATCATCAAGTCTGTGGCGTACTTGTTTTAGATAGTACTGACGAACAACAAATCATTGAAGCAGATAGTGTCGTGTTCGCAACAGGAGGTATTAACAACCTCTTCCCTACTAACTCTAATATACCACATACCATTGCATCAGGATGTGTGGTCGCATTACGTCATGACATTGCTTTAGAAAGTATGGAAATGATTCAATTCCACCCTACTTTATTAGGTGAACCTGAACATGCCTATAGTTTAGTGTCTGAAGCTGTTAGAGGTGACGGTGGTGTGCTAGTCAATGAACAAGACATTCCATTTATGGATAAAATACATCCGATGAAAAGCTTGGCTCCACGTGATGTGACTAGTCGTGCAATCTATCATCAACAACAAGAAGGTCACCAAGTCTTTTTAGATATTAGTACGATTTCGAATTTTGCAGAGCGTTTCCCTACTATTTACAAAGCTGTTCAAGCACATTATCCTGAAGCGATTGCCAAACAACGTATCCCTGTTACACCAGGCGCACACTATACCGTCGGCGGCATTAAATCAGAGATTGATGGAACAACAAGTCTTGAAGGCGTGTATGCGATTGGAGAAGCTGCTTGTACAAACTTTCATGGTGCCAACCGCTTAGCCAGTAATTCATTATTAGAAGGTTTAGTTATGGGTGCTTTATGTGCCGAAAAGTTAAATCAAACTTTACAACCTGTCAGTCATAGTCATTTTAACCCAGTATTTAAAATACCTTCTATCTCAGCTGATAGAGCTGCACAATTACAACAAAAAAGTTTTGACATTTTAGGTGTGGAACGTAAAGGAATTAAAATGCAAAACTATTTGAAAGAAATTGAACAGACATTATTCGAAACATCTGAAACAGAATATGTCGATAAAGCAAAATGGCAACGTTATTGTACTGTCAAATTACTACAAATCGTCTGTACAGCAGCGCTTGCTCGTCAAGAATCAAGAGGCGTACATTACAGACTTGATTATCCACATCAAGATAAGCAATTACAATTTGAACTTATTGAAATCAATTCAGGAGGCATGGAACATGTTAAATCCACTACTCGTCAGAGAGAAAATCACTCAATATTACATTGAAGATAATCAATATGGTGATTTAGCAACACACATCTTTGATCAGACACAACAAGGTACAATGTACTTAAAATCAAAAGATAACGGTATCTTTTGCGGCGAAACTATTATCAAAGAAGGATTCAAGTTATTAAAGAGTCACATCGATATCGACCAAAAAATCAAAGATGGTGAGACAGTCAAACCTGGTGATATCATCGCTGAAATTACAGGTCCTGTTTACGTATTACTTACTATGGAACGTATTGTTCTGAACTTAATTCAACGTATGTCAGGTATTGCCACACAAACACATCGTATCGCAGAAAAAATTGCGCATACTTCTACGCGCATTGTTGATACAAGAAAAACAACACCAGGCTTAGGTATCTTTGAGAAATTTGCGGTGACTGTTGGAGGTGGTTTGAACCATCGTCGTTCTTTAAATGATGGATTGATGTTGAAAGATAACCATATCGCTTTCTCTGAATCAATGGAAATTGCGATTCAAAACGCTAAAAAAGTTGTAGGTCCAATGGATAAAATTGAAGTAGAAATTGAAAATGAAGAGATGCTTAACACAGCAATCAATCAAGATGTAGACATCATTATGTTTGATAACCAAACACCAGAATGGATTGCTGAACATCTTAAAGCAGTTCCTCAACATATTCAAACTGAAGCTTCTGGTAATATTAACGAAACTAATGTCGTTGCGTACGCTGAAACTGGCGTAGATTTCATTTCAATGGGTGCTCTATTTTATGCGCAAAACGCGCTCGATATTTCTGCAAAGGTTGTGATTTAAATGTTTAACCCAATGTTATCTGTATCAAAGGAAATTCCTGAAAAGTATCTTAAAATGTCAACTGAGGAGTTAGAACAACATATTCAATCTATTAAAGATGAATTAGGTGATCGCCTATTCATGCCGACACATCATTATCAAAAAGATGAGGTCGTTCAATTTGCCGATATTACGGGTGATTCATTAGAACTTGGTCGTATCTGTAAAGAAAATACTGCTGCTGAATACTTCGTATTTAACGGTGTACACTTTATGGCAGAAACAGCAGACATCTTAACAGACGACCACCAAGACATTTATCTACCAGATTTATCTGCTGGTTGTTCTATGGCAGACATGGCAAATATCACACAAGCTTTACATGGCTATGATGTTTTAACACAAGAATTCAACTTAGATATCTTGCCATTAACTTATGTCAATTCTACTGCAGCGATTAAAAAGTTCGTTGGCGAACACGGTGGTTCATGTGTAACTAGCGGTAACGCAAAATCAGTAGTGGATTGGGCATTGAAACAAGGTAAAGTTATTTTATTCTTACCTGACCAACACTTAGGACGTAATACAGCATATGATTTAGGCATTCCACTTGAACAAATGGCAGTATGGGATCCAATTGCTAAAGAACTTGTTTATGAAGGCGAACTTGAAGATTTACGTATTGTTTTATGGAAAGGTCATTGTTCTGTACATGAGAAATTCCATAAAGCACATATCGATTTAGCACGTGAACGTGATCCTGAAATCAATGTGATTGTACACCCTGAATGTGAATTCGAAGTGGTACAAGCTGCTGATTATGCAGGCTCAACACGCTACATTATTGAAACTATCAAAAACGCACCAAAAGGTTCTCGTTGGTTAATCGGAACTGAAATGAATTTAGTGAATCGTTTAAAAGATACTTACACAGACATCACGATTGATTCATTAAACCCATTAATGTGTTCATGTTTGACTATGAACCGTATTGACCTTCCTCACCTAGCTTGGTGTTTAGATAAAATTTTAGATGGCAACCGTGATAACATCATCAAAGTTGATGCTGAAACAGCAAAATATGCGAAAGAAAGCTTAGATCGTATGTTAAGCATTACTTAATATAAAATGAAAAGGTCTCTCTGAACGAGTAAATACGTCAGAGAGACCTTTTTTATCAATGATTTAATTAGCCATGCGTTTAATCATATTATTCTTTAATGCGAGGAAAGTATCATAACCATCCTCAGTCGTAAAATGACCCGCTTCATCAATAACCTTCATATCACCATCAAAAGCTTGAACTAAACGCTCTGTATCTTGATATGGAACATTCGAATCATTTTTAGATGCGATACCATAGAAATAGTCAATACGTGATTTTAAGTCTTCAATGTCTAATGTAACATCTGGAACATGTAAATCAGGATTTACACCTTCAGCATTCGGACCAAACCCTGCAATACTGAAGAACCCTTCAATACGAATATCTGGATGTTGTTCTAAATATTTCAGCCCCGCAAGCGTACCGAAGCCATGTGTTACGAAATATGTTTCATATTGTGAAATTTCAATTTGCTCATTTAACTGCTTTAACCATTCTTCCATATTGACTGGTAAGTCATGTTGGATATTAACGATATCTGAATGATATCCTTCTAGTCTTAATGATTGTTCTAACCATTCATACCAATTTGAGTGGGCGTCAGCACCTTGAGCATGAATTAAAACAATATTAGTCATGTTCTTCACCTCTTGCTCTTTCAAAAAGAAAATGACCTGAAATATCAGTTTAAATGTATTGAAAACCGTCTCCTATCTTCTGTGCTCATCAAAAGATATTTAGCGATTTACAATCGTCATTAAAACTTAGGTTCAGGTCATCTTTCTCTTGTGTATTTCTCATACCTATAATATAAAATCCATCATATTATCTCATCGTCTTCAATTATAAGATTAATCCTATTTGATAAAAAGGTCAATCTTTTTCATTACAATTCGACATGTCAAAACATTTATTGTACAACTTCTGCTAAAGATTCTGCGGCATCTTTACCTTGTTGAATACAATCAGGTAAACCGACCGCTTCAAATGCTGCACCTGTAATACGTAAATGCGGATACGTATGTTTGATATGATCTTGAATACGTCGCACTTGTTGAATATGACCTACATGATACTGTGGCATGCTTTTTGGCATACGATGAACGATTGAAAATTCCGGATCTCCTTTAATATCCATCATTTGACTTAAATCACGACGTACTGTCGCAACAATCTGTTCATCATCCATTTCTTCTAAAATGTTATCACCAGGTTTTCCGACATAAGCACGTAACAAGACTTTACCTTCTGGTGTTGTAAACGGCCATTTTTTGCTGGTCCATGTACAAGCGGTAATACGAGTATTAGAAGTTCTCGCAATCACAAAGCCAGTACCATCATACGTATTGACCACATCTTTTTCATCAAATGCTAAAACAACCGTCGCTACAGAAGTACTTTCCATTGTTTTAAAGTAATCTAATGCTGGATCTTCTGAGAACCATTGCATAAATGTTTGATGTGGTACTGTTACTAAAACGCCGTCATAAAAGTGTTTTTCGCCATTATAAACAACGTTATATCCTTTTTGGAAACCAATGATATCTTCTACTTTGGTTTGATATTGAATTGATGTACCTTGTTCAATCACTGCATGCGTTAACGCTTCGATAAAAGAAGATAAACCATGTCTGAATTGCTTAAATTGCCCTTTAGGTGCACCAGGATACAATTGTTTTTTTCGTTGTCTTAATAACTTCTCATGACGCATACCTTTGATTAAACTGCCGAACTCCTCTTCTCTTTCTTTAAAGTTAGGAAACGTACTCATTAAGCTTAATTTATCGATATCCGTACCATAAATACCACCCATTAAAGGTTCAATCAGATTTTCCAATACTTCATCGCCTAAACGTTGTCTGAAGAAATCTCCTACAGAAATATCTCCATCCATTTCAATAGGTTTCTTAGTTAAATCCATAGCGGCACGTAATTTACCTTTTAATGAGATTAATTGTGTTGTCATAAAAGGTTTTAAATCTGTCGGTATACCCATGATAGAACCACCAGGTATCGGATATAAACGGTTACGTGCATAGATATAAGATTGGCCTGTTTGGTTGGTAATTAATTCATCACCTAAGCCCACTTCTGTCGCAAGATCAGTCATAATTGTTTTGCGACCCAAATAAGATTCTGGACCTAATTCAATCGTGAAACCATCTTTGCGATACGTTTGAATTTTACCACCCGTACGATTTGTGGCTTCAATTATTGTGACATCATATTCAGGATGTTCTTTTTTTAAATAATATGCTGCGGAAAGCCCTGTAATCCCTCCGCCGATGACTGCGATGTTCTTACTCATTTGCATCCTCTTCTTTCGTTGTTAAAACATAATAAACTTCATCTGCCATAGCACCGATAAAGAGCGGATGTGTATTTGGCATCGGTGGACGATGATAAGTTGCGCCTACTTCGTCACATACCACTTTACATTCATAATCATTATCAAAAAGGACTTCTAAATGATCACAAACAAAACCAACTGGCGTATAAATAAAATGTTCATAGCCATATTCAGCTTTTAAACTTCTTGTTAAATCTTGTACATCCGGTCCGAGCCATGGTGTGCCTGTATTACCTTCAGACTGCCATCCTCTTGCTGTGTGTTGAATATTTGATAGTTCTTCTAATAATCTTGTGTTGTCTTTTAATTGCTCTGGATATGGATCATTTGATTCTAATATCATCTTTTCAGGTAAACTGTGTGCTGAAACCACCAAAACAGTACGATCATGTTCTGCTTCAGGTATGTCTGAAAGTGTTTGATTAATTTGTTTCACCCAGTATTGAATAAATTTTGGTTGTTGATAGAAGCTGTTCACATGCGTCAATTTAATACCATGTGTTTGTGCCGCTTTCGCTGCACGTTTGTTATATGAACCTACAGAGAAATTAGAGAAATGCGGCGCTAAGACAATCGTAATCGCTTCTGTAATACCATCTTGATGCATACGTTCAACTGCATCTTCAATAAATGGATGAATATGTTTTAAACCGACATAGACTTTAAACTCAATATCTTGTTCTTCATACATTAAGTTCAATCTATCTTTTAATGCCTCCGCTTGTTCATCTGTAATTCTAGCTAATGGAGACATCCCACCTATAAATTCATAGCGATCTTTTAAATTTTGAACTTCTTCTGGTGTCGGTTTTTTACCGTGACGAATATCTGTGTAGTACGGCTCTATATCACTTTCTTGATAAGGCGTACCATACGCCATCACGAGCAGTCCAATAGTTCGAGTCATATTAAACCCTTCCTTTACCGTTCATTTTGCATTTAAATTATTTTCGTTTTGTATATTCATGGACATAATCAGCAATTTTCTTCAACGTTTCTGGTTTCACTTCTGGGAATACCCCGTGTCCTAAGTTGAAGATGTGTTTGCCGTAAGCCATTCCTTGATCTAATATTTCATCTAAGCGCGGCTGAATAACTTCCCATGGTGTTAATAACAATGAAGGATCTAAGTTGCCTTGAATTGTTTTCCTAACACCTGCATCAGCAGTATCTTTGATTGTTGTACGCCAATCAATACCTAATACATCAATCGGAAGTGAATTCCATTCTTCAATTAAATGTGTAGCATTCACACCGAATAAGATAACCGGCACATCATGTTCTGCTTTAATCCCTTTAATTAAGCGTTCCATATGCGGCTTAATGTAATATCTGAAATCAGGGGCATTTAATGCGCCAATCCACGAATCAAAGATTTGAATCAACTCTGCACCCGCTTCGATTTGTGCATTCGCATACGTGATAGACATATCTACTAAATGATTCATTAACGCAAACCATGTTGCCTCATCACGATACATCATAGCTTTAGTGAAGTGATAATTTTTAGAAGGTCCACCTTCAATCATATAACTTGCTAAAGTAAATGGTGCGCCGACAAAACCAATTAAAGGCACATTCAATTTTTCTTCCGTCAAGAGCTTAATCGTATCTAACACGTAAGGTACATCGCGTTTTGGATCAATTTGTCCTAGCTTTTCTACATCTTGAATCGTTTTGATTGTATTCTCAATCACAGGACCGATACCAGATTTAATCTCTACATCTACACCAATCGGTTTTAATGGTGTCATGATATCTTTATATAAAATTGCTGCGTCAGTTTGATAGTGATCTACTGGTAAATGTGTAACATAGGCACACAATTCAGGTTGGTGTGTAATTTCAAATAACGAATATTTCTCTTTTAAGGCACGATATTCAGGTTGAGAACGACCTGCTTGTCGCATAAACCATAATGGAGTGTGTTCAACCTCTTCTCCCTTAATCATCTTTAAAATTGTATTATTTTTTTGATGCACCACAGTATCCTCCCAAAATTATAATCATTCTAATCTATTCTAGCATATCCGTAGAATACACGTATTTTGTTGGATGTAAATGTCATAAAAAAGACATAGCAAATCACAATCGTGTAAACTTTTTCTACGTGCTTACCTTCTTTAGTTGCAACATATTACATTATGACATAATTTGTTAAAATCCTCATTGGTTCCGTTTTCAAAATCTGAAACATTTTCATCATTTCTATATCAAATTGCCCTACTAATACTATATAATGAGACTACTAGTATTTTTAATTGCTAGAAACTTATTTTTATTCTTTGTAGAATAATACAAAAAAGGAGGAACGTGCCATGAAATTATATGCATCCTATGGTACATTCGGATACCTTAACCAAATTCGATTAAACAACCCAGAGCATAACTTATTTTTATTCTCAACAAATGATTCATCAGTGATTTTTGAAGAAACTGAACAACCAACTGCTTTAAAAGAACCACTTAAATATGAAGTACTTTCAAGCATTAATGAACTTGAAGAAGAATGTTTCTATGCAGTTGTCTTTATCCCAACTTCAGAAAATCATATGTATCAATTAGAAAAACGTTTAACATCATTATCTTTAAACTTGGATAAATTCCCTGGATTCAAATGTTACCGTTTCTTAAAACCAATTAAGGGAACAACTTACAAAATCTACTTTGGTTTTGCTGAGCGTAGTAACTTTGAAGATTTCAAATCTTCTCAAGTTTATCAAGATAACTTCTCTAAAACAGCGTTATCTCAATTCTTCGGTTCTAGCGGCCAACATTCAAGTTATTTTGAACGTTTCCTCTATCCGGTGGATAAAGATTAAGCAAAAGTATCTAAAAAACAAAACAACGTCCATTAGCTTAAATTGCTAATGAGACGTTGTTTTTATATATTTAGAATTAGTCTTTTAATAAGGCTTCTTGGTATTTCAATTTCTTGATAATATTTCTGATTGTCAACCAACCCACCACAAAGAATACTAATGCCATATAAAATTGTGGCGGGAAAAGGATAGCGTATGTTAACGCTAATATTACACCGATACCAAACATAATATGATATAGAAACTGACCATAGCCTTGAATTACTCTTTCTTCAGGTACAGGCCAAACTTGCGGCCATAACCCATAAGCTTGTTGTGTATAGAACTGTGCTGTTTGCAGTAAAATTATATACATAAACAGTCCACCTACAATTAATGAAATCCATTGATTCGAAAGCCAAATCATTAACACAAGTGCAATAATAACTAATCGTAAAATGATATTGAATGCATCTTTACCTCTTAAGAAGCTACGTTTAAATAGAAATAAATACATATGCTTTGCATTATATTGATTTGAACGCGGTCTCGGCAATAAGAAATCCAAATAACGACGACGTACTGCCGCTGAGCGCAAGTGTTTTACATCAGTGAACATATTGACGAATTTATAGTAATTCATGTGATGTTGCTGTTCAATCGCAATCAGCGCTTCCCATGGCAATAAGCGTTTTGCATTATTTTTCTTTAGTACAATAATCCATGCGATAAATACAATAACAAGCAACAAACCAAACCATTGATGTGCACCTAATATTAAAACGTATGTGATTGCAAAGAGCAGCCATTGCAGGACTTGCATAATCCATAAAGGTCTTTTTGCCTGCATCCACTCTAATTTGGCAATTAAGCCGAGATATGGATAAATTAAAGCGGCAACCGCAAATAATGCGTAGTAAAGCAGATTGCCCGCTTCAAGTCGACTGAATAATGGAAAGAGTACAATTAATACAACCACTTGCAAAGCTATTCTATTTAAATAACTATAAATAATACTATAGTTCAAGTAGCTGCGCATATGCCGTTCAAATGGTAATAGGAACAAACGATCCGCCTCTTTAAACAAAGTGCGTAAAGGAAAGATCGAAATTACAGCAACAGCGATACTTGCTAATAATGCATATGGTATGCCAGATGGAATATGTTTAAGCCAGTTACCGTAGCCTAATATAAACGCACCGAATAAAATCAATAGAAATACTGAAAAGTGCCCATTAAAAATAAATTTATTATAGTAGGCTTTTTCTTTACTGATTGCTGTTCTTCTTTGGTTAAATAATTCTATGGCGCGATGGTCTGTCATACGTTTTGACCACCTTGCGTCACATGAATATAAATTTCATCTAATGTTTTATCATGTAAACCTGTTTGTACTCTAAGTTCATCTAAATTACCAAAAGCAACAATACGTCCTTCATCAAGGATGATGAAGCGATCACAATAACGCTCAGCTGTTGCTAATATATGTGTACTCATCAACACAGTACGCCCTTCATTCTTCTTCTCTACCATTAAATCCAACATGGATTGTATACCTAATGGATCTAAACCAAGAAATGGCTCGTCAATGATATAAAGTTCAGGGTTGACGATAAAGGCGCAAATTATCATGACCTTCTGTTTCATCCCTTTAGAAAAATGACTTGGAAAAACTTGGAGTTCTTTTTCTAAACGAAATGTTTTTAATAACGGCATGGCACGATCCATTGCAGTTTGTTTATCAATGCCGTAAGCCATTGCAGTCATATCAATATGTTCTTGTAATGTTAATTCTTCATATATGACCGGTGCTTCAGGAATATACGATAATTTATGTCTATATGTCTCAATGTCTTCTTTGATGTTAGTACCTGAAATAGAAAGTTCACCTGCAGCAGGTGTTAACAATCCGAGCATGTGCTTGATTGTCGTACTTTTCCCTGCACCGTTAAGGCCAATCAAGCCTACAATTTCACCATTTTTTAATTCAAAACTAATATCTTGAATCACAGGTTTTTTACCATAACCACCTGTGAGATGTTCTACTTTAACAGTCATATTCATAACCTCCAACTGTTCTTTATTGTACCAAAAAGCATGTATTAACTCATAGAGAAATCATTCGTGACATGACGTTTAAAGGCGGGTAATGCTATAATGTACTTTAAGTAAACCTTTTAAGGAGTGAATTGTGATGTCAGAAACAATTTTCAGCAAAATCATTGATGGTGAAATCCCAAGTTATAAAGTTTATGAAGATGATTATGTCTATGCATTCTTAGATATTTCGCAAGTAACGAAAGGTCACACTTTGCTTGTACCTAAGAAAGCTTCACCAAACATTTTCGAAACTGATCCAGAAACAATGCAGCATATCGGTGCAGCAATGCCTAAAATTGCCAACGCAATTAAAAAAGCATTTAATCCAGACGGCTTAAACATCATTCAAAACAATGGTGAATTTGCAGACCAATCTGTATTCTACTTACATTTCCACTTCTTACCAAGATACGAAAATGATGTGGATGGCTTCGGTTATAAATGGATTACACACGAAGAAGAATTAGGCGATGAAGCAAAAGCTAAAATTGCACAAGAGATTCAAGCACATTTTGAATGATTACCTAATTTTCGGGTAATAACATACTATATCTAAACTCAACATCATTAAATAAGGAGACTAACCTATGAAAGTAATTCGCATTTTAGGTGGATTAGTTGCTGGTACTGCTGCTGGTCTTGCTGTAACTGCTTTTAATAAAAACAGTTCTAAAGCTGGCCAAACTGAATTTGACGACAGTACAAAAGCAATTAAACAACAATCATCTAATATTTCAAGCTATGTTAATCAAATCAAGGACGGTACGCAAGAAGTTAAAACTATCGTCGATGAAGTTAAAACTTTGATTAGCGACTTTATGAAAGATATTCAACCAAATATCAATCATATTCAAGAAAATATTCAAGATATCCAAAAACGCGGTGAAGTTATCGGTGAAACGGTGCAAGGCATTACGAAAAGCCCTGATAAGAAAAACATCACACCGTACACACCAAAACAACAACCTGTTGGTAAAGACCAGCGTGAAACGGTACAACAAAATCAAACAGCTGCAGTGGAACCTAAAAAGAAACAAGTGGACACTGAAGCTGAATAATGAGTATTTAAGATCAGAACAACATCGTGTTGTCCTGGTCTTTTCTTTTAAATTTTAAACTTCATAAACATGCGATATTACAGCATTCTCCCCTCTTCTAAACATGCCACTTAATTAGCCTAAAATTTCCTCATAATTAATACTTGACTCTTTCATTAGAAAGATAGATAATACCTAAGTATTGATAAGAACTTAGAAAAAATATCCCAAAATAAATGAAAAAACAAATAAATAATGCGAGGAGGTATCGTGATGTTTTTATGCTCACGTCAAATTGACATTAATACAAGATTTGGCTTACCCCGTATCTTTTTTATTGCTGTTGTCACAACTATTATCACATTTTTAATCAGCTATGAAGTATTGATATTTTTATCCAATAAAGAGATCACAGACCGGTACTTTTTCGTGTTTCTAATAGCGGTGTTATTACTTTATCCAATTCATAAACTCATTCATTTAATTGTTTTAGCACCCTACTACAAACACTTTAAAAAGAAACGTCTTACTAAGCGACCATGGATACCTTTATATAACTTATATGTCAGTACGCCAGTGAATAAATATTTATTCTGCTTATGCTTAATTGCACCAGTTATCGTGATTACTGCAGCAAGTATTTATATGGCAACATTAATGCCGCAGTATGGTCATTATTTCATGTTCCTACTGTCACTAAACGCTGGTTTCTCTGTGATGGACTTTATGTATTTAAAATTGATCTTATTCTCAAATGAAGGCAGATACATTGAAGAACATTGCACAGGTTTTAATATCTTAAATAAATATGATATGCCGTTAGACACACATTTTAATTAATGATACAAGCAGCACCTTGAACATGTTATTTTATGTTTAAGGTGCTTTTATTTATCTCATTTTTAATACTTTAGTCTGAAGACAACAGTAATGAATTTGTATCAGATTCATATTATGGTATATTAACATTGTTATATTTTGAAAAAGGAGACTGCGTTATGAAATCATTAAAAAAAGTTATGATTCCAATTACAGCGAGTGCTGTGCTATTAAGTGCATGCGGGAATCATGCCACAGATTCTAAAGAAAACGTCTTAATATCTTCTAAAGCTGGAGATGTTAAAGTAGAAGATGTCATGAAAAAAATCGGTAAAGAACAAATCGCTAATAGTTCTTTTGAAATTTTGTTAGGTAAATTACTAGAGAAAAAATATGCTGACAAAGTTGATGATAAAGAAATTGATAAACAAATCAAAGATGAGCAAAAACAATATGGCGGTAAAGACCAATTTGAAAGTGCTCTAAAACAACAAGGTATGACACTAAAAGACTATAAGGAACAAAAGAAATTGCAATCTTACCAAAAACAAATGTTAATGGATAAAGTTAAAGTTTCTGATAAAGAGCTTAAAGAAGACACTAAAAAAGCTTCTCATATCTTAATCAAAGTGAAATCTGATGATAAAGATAAAGAAGGTTTAAGTGATAAAGAAGCGAAAGCTAAAGCAGAGAAAATCCAAAAAGAAGTGAAGAAAAATCCTGATAAGTTCGGAGAAATCGCTAAAAAAGAATCTATGGATGAAGCAAGTGCTAAAAAAGACGGCAGCTTAGATTATGTTATTAAAGGCCAAATGGTAAAACCATTTGATAAAGCACTATTCAAATTGAAAGATGGCGAAATCTCAGATGTCGTTAAATCAGATTATGGTTATCATATCATCAAAGCAGATCAACCAACTGATTTCTCATCAGAAAAAGATAAGTTGAAACCACAAATCATCCAAAATAAAGTTCAAAAAGATCCTAAGATTTTAGTAGAGGCTTACAAAGACTTACTAAAAGAATTTAACGTTGATTTCAAAGATAGAGATATTAAAAAAGCAGTCGAAGACTCTATCTTGAACCCTGACAAACTTAAACAACAGTCTCAAGGCGGCGAAGGTATGCAAACGCCTTAATAAGTCTTAAAGCTAAAATAAAGCTGAATTCCACTCGGAATTCAGCTTTTTATTGTTAAGAGATAGATTAATCTAAACTCTCTGGATTATAAAATTGTCTGTTTTCCATTGCAAATAAACGTTCAGTGAACTGCCCTTTTCTTGCTTTCTTGAAAGCTTTCTCAAACATATTCATTCTAGCATCGATATTATCGATGTACGTTAGAATTTCTGCTTCTTTCAGCATCGGTAATTTAGGTGAACCATATTCTAGTTTACCATGATGTGATAAAATCATATGTTTTAGCAACATCACTTCTTCACCTTCAATACCTAACTCTTCTGCAGCTTTTGTCACTTCTTCACTTGCGATAGAGATATGGCCTAATAAGTTACCTTCAACCGTATATGACGTTGCAACCGGTCCGCTTAACTCTTTAACTTTACCGATATCATGTAAAATCACGCCACTATATAACAAACTTTTATTTAACATCGGATAGATATCGCATAAACTTTTAGCTATCTTCAGCATCGTTAAAACATGATAACTTAAACCGCTTGCAAAGTTATGATGAAAGGAACTTGCAGCTGGAAAGACATAAAACGTGTCATGATGTTTTTTCAACATATGCCTTGTTAGACGTTGAAGTTTACTATTCTCAATTTCCAATAAAAAGTAATCAATTTGTTCTTTGATTTGATCTGGGGTTAACGGCGCACCATCAATGAAGTCTTTAGCTGATAATCCATCAGCAGGTTCTGCTAATTTAAACTGATTTACTTTCATTTGTTTACGGCCACGATAATTAATCACATCGCCTTTAGCATGAATGATTGTTTCTGGTTTTAGGACTTCCATATCTTGCTTTGTTACTGTCCATACTTTAGCTTCAATTTCACCGCTTTTATCTTGTAAATACAAAGTCATATAGTCTTTGCCTTGCGCAGTAACACCCTGAGCAGCTCGATGGATTAAGAAAAAATGATCTACCGAATCTCCAGGTTGAAGCTTTTCTACATTTCTCATTTTTTGCCTCCTTCTTCTAGTTTTTCTAAAATAACTGTTTGTTTAGCAGGAATATTATTATCTTTTGAACATGTAAAGTATAAAATTTGATATTCTGCTGATAAAGATTTCAAGTAGTCTATCATAGCACCTTTACGATGCTTGTCAAAATGAACGAAGGCATCATCGATAATGATTGGCATTGAATAATAAGGTTTCAAAATTTTGATTAAACTTAAACGCAAGGCAATGTATAACGCTTCTTTCGTTGATTGACTGATTTCATTTGGCTGATACATTTGACCATTACGATGTTTAACTCTGACATCCTCATTTTCATATGTGACTTGCGTATAATTATCATGCGTCAATTGTTTAAAGATTTCAGTAGCTTCATCAATGACTTGTGGTAAACGCTTATCTTTAATTTGTTTGATATGTGCATCTACTAACGCTTGTAAATAGCTGAGGCTTGCCCAATCTTTCGCATTTTCATTCATTTGGTTTCTAAGCATATAGTAACGATGACGTAATTGCGTTAATGTATCATCCGTTTCCATATGTTTGATTTGTGCAGTTAAATCGCTGACTTCTGATTGTAACGTAAGATACTTATCATTATATTCATCAACTTGTGAAGCTAATCTGTTATTTTCTTCTTCTAACTGTACTTTTGTTTTATCACTTAAATCAGATGCTTCATCGTACATCATATTTTGATTTTCTAAATATTTATTAAGATCTTGATATCTACTGTGATTAT
This sequence comes from Staphylococcus simulans, assembly GCF_025561465.1. Classification (NCBI taxonomy): domain Bacteria; kingdom Bacillati; phylum Bacillota; class Bacilli; order Caryophanales; family Staphylococcaceae; genus Staphylococcus; species Staphylococcus simulans. The sequence goes on along the minus strand of NZ_CP095100.1, from coordinate 1,132,193 downwards.
CTTTGTAAGTCACATAACGATGATGGTAACGATAATACGCTTCCTCATCCCCAACTTTCACAAAATCAAATAAGCTGTTAATAGATTGGTTATGTTCATCTAAACGCTCATTCAACTGTTTCAGTTCATTAGTTAAAAGTTGGATGTCTTCATCATTGCGATTCCATCTTGTTTGATTTTCTTCTGCTTGTTTCAACCAACGATTTGTATCATGGAAGAGTGCAGCTGATTTAAAATCACTGATTTGATTTTTTGTCACTGCTTGCGCATGATCATAGAACGCATCAACTTCTGATTTCAATGCAGAATGTTGTTCTTGTAATTCAGAAACACGTTGTTTTAACGATTGAATACGTTCGATTGTTTTAATACCATCAATCAATAAATCATCTGACATTTTTTCTGAAACATGTAAATCAGCTTTGACTTCCTGAATATTTTGGTCAAAACGTTCATGATTTTGTTGTGCTTCTGCTAACTTATCTTCAGTCAACTCAATTTTAGAATTCAAAATACCGATAGATTTATCTACACTATGATGTTGATTTCTCAAGCGAGCTTGATCATCTAAATCAAAGTCTAAGTCATATTTATCTTCGAGTGCTGCATTCTCTTGTTCTAATTGTGAAATTTCATTAGAGAATGTTTCACTATGACCGATTTCTGATGACTTGAATAAAATCGCACCTACTACAAAGCCTACCGCAGCAACAGCGAAGATAATCGCAAATAAAAGTGCTTGCGTCGCAAATGAGAAGACTGCTAAACCAGCACTGACAATTGCTAATACAATAAAGATAATTCTTGTTGTTTTTTGTTTACGATTTCGTTCAGCCTGTTCTGAATCAAAAGCTTCTTTCATTTTTTGATAAAGATTTTTCTTTTCATTTAACTCAATGGACTTTTGATTATATTCTTTTTTCTTCTCAAATACTTCATCAGAAACGAGCGCATCTTCAACTTGTTGCTTTTCTTCTTCGTTGTTTGCTTGTTCAATTTGTTGTTCTTCTAAAGTACGTTCTAATTGAGTCATGTATGAGGCTTGATCTTGTTTCTTCGCAATTTGCTTGCTGACGAAGCTTTTCATACTTTCAGAAGTATCTATATTATCGTGATCTTCTTGCCAACCAATATTAGATTTAAGACCTTCGATTTCTCTTGATTTATCTTCAATCTCTTTATTCAGAGCTTGTAGTTGTGTTTCTTTTTGTTTAATGTCATTTTCTTGTTTAGCGATATTATTTAACGCATCGATATCAGATTGTTTTGGGACATCAATTTGTTCATTTTCTTGTTGTAACTGCGTTAATTTTTCTTGGCGTAGGCTGATATCTTTCTTCAACTGATCTCTACGTGCTTTAGATGCTTCATATCGCTCAATCCCTTGTTCTGGGAAGTCTAGCGGTTCGATGTTCAATTCATGCTCTAGTGCTTTCCATTCTTGCGCTTGATCTAATAATGCTAATTCTTTTTGTTTCGCTTCATGCATCTTAGATAATTGCATCAAGTTTTGTTGAAGATGATCTAAACGACGTTCTGCTTTATCTCTTTCATCAATCAGACTATGATAAGATTCCAATTCGCTTTCATGCGCTCTGATTTGATTTTGCAAATCGTTTAATTGCTCTAATTGCTGATTAATGACAGGATTCTTCCCTGAACGTTTATATAACGCTGCTTTTTGTGCTTCTAATTGTTCTCTCATGGTTGTAAATTGCGTGGATCCTAAAGCACCTGCTTGCAACAAGTATTCTTGAAGTTGTTTCTCATCCATATTGCGATTGATATTTTGTAAACCTAAAACATCGAAAGAATAAATGCCTTTATATGTATTCTTGTCGATATAATTTAATTTATTTTGCAGCCATTCTTCATCACGGATACCGCCATTTTCAAGATAGACTTTAACATCTCCTTGCGCTGCACCTTTCACACGTTCAACTTGGATTTCTTGTCCATCATCTAACTTCAAATAAAGCTTGCCGCCATATTGGTTACCTAATCTCGGTTCAAAGCGCGGTTCGTTTTCTCTTTTAGTCGGAAAGCCGAATAAAATTGAATGAATAAAAGCTTGGATTGTTGATTTACCCGCTTCATTCTCACCATATATTTGTGTTAATGACTTATTAAATTTAATTGTTCTTTCAACGAACTTACCATAACCATAAATATCTAATGCTAAAATCTTCATGATTGCTCACCTCTTAAACCTGACTTAAGCAATGCTTCTGCACGATTAATCAATTCTACCTTATCAAAGTCATCATAGTTATCTAAAAACTTAGTTGCTTTAGGATTTAGGTAAAGATCACTCATCGCATTTGTAAAAATTGCGTCATCAGCTTTCAATTCTTGAGAAAATTCATGCTCAAGTGGTCTTGTGTCATCATCTTTATAAGAAACAATTAAAGATTCAATAAACACGAAGTTATTTTCATTTTCTTCGTATTCTTTCAACATTGCTTCCACTTGCATTAAATCTTGAGAAGACACAGGCTCATCACTATCAATCTCTAAATAAACTCTATAGATAGCTTTACCTTGTTTTCTGACTTGATTTTTAAATTTTTGTACCACATCATAAATGCCTTGCTTTGTTGTTTGTTTTGTTTCAATTTTAATTTCATCAAAACGAATAAAATGTGAAGGTACAAATTCAACATTTAATTTAAATTCGTCCCCTTCTACAAGTAGAAAACCTTTATCTCCCATTTCATTGAAATGACGGCCTTGTATATTACCAGGATAGTACGTCGGTGGCATATCATTAATTTGTTGACGTTCATGAATATGGCCGAGTGCCCAGTAATGATAAAGTTTAGAGTTTAAATCTTCTAATCGAAATTCAGTATAACGGTGCTTCGTAGAGGATTTGCTATAGGTACCATGCAGTACACCAATATGCAGGCCTTTCTCTCCTTGGCTAGAAGGATACTCATCTAATTTGTTTTCGTAACTTGCATGATCTTGATAACTGAAACCATGTAATAAAATCTTTTCACCATTCTTTGTAATGGTTTGATACGTCTCAACATTTTTATCAAACACTGAAACATTTTCTGGCCAGTCTGTTACAACACTATCTGATAGTGGATCATGATTTCCATGACACATATACACAAATATCTGCTCTTTCTTTAAGCGTTCAAATTGTTCTTTTAAAAATACTTCAGCTCTTAACGTACGGTTATGGTCATCAAAGACATCACCGGCTATGACGATAAAATCAACTTCTTCTTGTAATGCGAAATTGACAAGTGTCTTAAAACTTTCATACGTACTCTTTTTCACATCTTCATAAATGTTTTCACTTAAATGGCTATGCGTTTTAAACGGGCTATCTAGGTGTAAATCTGCACAATGAATAAATTTCACCATATATAGTAAGCTCCTTTTTCATATAATCCAAATTCTATATAAATTATGTAAATTCAATTGATTTGTAATCAAAGTATCATCTTATTTTACCATAGTCGCCTGCTATGCGTCTAAAGAACACAGATAACAAAAACATGAAAAAACTGCCAGGTGAAGTCACCCGACAGTTAAAATGTCTAATTATTATTGTTCGCCTTCAGCGTAAACTTCATCTAAAGGTTTTACGATGATTTGGTTGATTTCTTGGAAAACTTGGCTCATTTGTTGTTCAGCTTGCATTAATTCAGCAATGTTTTCGTCTTTTTCAATTGCTTGTGCTTGCTCTTGAGCTTTTTGTAAGTCTTCTTCTTCGATTTGTTGTCCTTGCATTTGCATTTGTTGGAATTTCAATTGTGTTTCACGGAACTCATCGAATAACTTTTTAGATTCTTCGTTAGCTTTAACTTTGTCATAAGCATCTTTAATTGCTTGATACTCATTGCTTTCTCTTAAAGCCTCTTCTAATTTTTGTGCTTGTTCTTTTAAATCTACTGCCATTTCAAATTCACTCCTATAAGTTATTGTTTTACTACGTCGTCAATAAACATAACATAAATATATAACAGTGTCGAAACATTTACCCAATTTCTTATTAACTGCCACTAATCACATTCCCAACACGATTCATTTTAAACGAATAATGCAATAATACCTTGGAAACAACCAATAATTCCTCCAAGTAAGAATCCGAGCATCATGATTAATTTTAATTCCTTATTCGCAATTTCAATAATCAAACGTTCAATATAGTCTAAATCGAATGAATTGATTTGTTCTTCAACAATCGCTCTTAAATTGACTTGTTTCATAATTGATGAAATATGCTCCGCTGCTTTATTTACAATTAAATCGGTAATAAAGCTTGCTGCATGTGCTCGAGCATACTGTACTAAGCCAGGTGCTAATTCAGAAATTGGTTGGTTCGCTTTATGAGGGATATCGATATACGCCATCATAATTGGAGTCATTTTATCTTTGATATTTGTAAATTGCGCTTGTGATAAGACTTGATTCAAGTGTTTACCTTTTAATGTTTGGTATTCATTTCTAATCAACTGTGCTGCAATTTGACGTGCTTTCGGATGATTTGTTAGACGAATCAATTCCACTTGAATACGCTCAGCAATGCTTGCTCTTGTCATAAACATCTCAAGCAAGCCGACAATTTTACCTTTCTCCTCAAAGAAAGTATCTAACATATTATAGATATCTTGTTCCCCTTTTTGAGAAGACAAATAGATGCGTGCACGATCACACAGTAATGGTGTTAAACTTTCGACTTTCTCATCTATCTCCGCTTCCAATGCTTTAGGTATTAAAGTGCGCAATTCGGATTGACCATGTTCTTGATAGTATTGTTGCAACTTATCTTCAATCAGTTGCTGTACCTTTTGCTGCGCTGCTGTTTCAAAATCTATATCTAATGATTGCGCAAAGTTTTGCAAAGTTGCACGATCACTGCTTAGTTTATTGATTTGCTGTGAAATAAATCCTTCAATTGCTTGTCTTGCACTCGCTGAACTGATTTTTTCTTTAATCAGTGCTTCAGTAATTAAATGTTCTTCAATAACGCGACCAATTTTATTCGCGATTTCTTCTCTACGTTTAGGTACTAATCCAGGTGTAAATGGAATACGCCACTTTCCGATATGATAAGCTTTTTGCGGATGGAATAACATTTTAATCGCAATGATATTCGTAACACCGCCAATAATTGCGCCAATTACAATCATAAATAATATGACGAAAAATGCGTGCATAATTTTTTATCTCCTTTTCAATCACTCGTAGGTTTAATATTACAATATATCTCTTTACATTCACAATTCAGATGTTTCTAAACGCAAAAAAAGATTGATGGAATAACGCCATCAATCTTTTAAGTAAAGTCATACATGGGATAAAAAGTGTATCAACCTCTATTAGAGATTCTGTTATCACTTATTTATCGTATTGAATTAAGCATGTACTAATTCATCTTTAGAGATTCTTCCGAAATATGTTTCAGCTTCTCTTAATTTAGAAGTACCAAAAATAGGTTGTTTGTTTTGATTTAATACACGGTAGATTTCACTGACTTTATTACTTTGCAGGATAAATCCATTTTTAGAATCTAATGTATTCCAGTAGATATCACTTGTTGTGGCATGTTTAGGATATGCACAGTGGTTTCTAGAAATTGTTTGGACGATTTCAAGGGGGTCACATCCAAAAGTACTATTTAAGACATCAGAGTCTCTGAATAAAGCGCAAATTGAAACACATGTAGTCCAATTTGGTAAAACGCGTTCTTTCTCAATTTGTACGAGTGTTTTCTTTGATAGTCCGATTGTTTGAGCCATCGTATCTTGAGTGTAGCCCGCTTCTATTCTCACCATCTTGAACTTAGTTTGAATTAAATCTGTAAAACTTTGTCTGTCCATTATTACTCTACCTTTCTATTGTGTAATCTTTCCGTACGCAAGAAATTGCAATAATACACAATTCTTGAAACACAAATTACATCTTAATACAAAATGCGAAAAATTAAAAGAGCGAATTTTGCTTTTATGACGTATTTTGATAAAGCCGAAATTGTCTAAATAATCAAACACGTCATAAGTTATATATTTGCCAATTCCTTACATTTTAACGGAATTGGTTACGCTTGATCTGGTGGTTTTATACCCTTATTCTATTATGGCGAAAATTTGCGATATTTCAAGTGATTTTTACATTTTAAGTTAATTTTACCTTAAAGTAGAAATATTCTTTTCACAGTTAAGTCATATTTTCACAAAATAAAAAAAGACCGAGACGTTGCTAGAACATCTCAATCCCCTGTCATATACTATGAACTGATTGCTTTTCTATCTTCTTGCTTAGAAATCATAAACGCACATGCTGCATCCCCTGTAATATTTACAGCTGTACGTGTCATGTCTAAGAGTCGGTCAATACCAATAATAATACCAATTGCGGCAGGATTTAAATCAACAGCTGTAAGTACCATTGCTAACATAATTAATCCTACACCAGGCACCCCTGCTGTACCAATACTTGCAATGACCGCAATCACAATCACTGTTAAAATTTGTAAGATTGTTAGTTGCGCACCTGAAATTTGTGCGATAAAGACGGTTGCAACCCCCTGCATGATTGCCGTACCATCCATATTGATAGTTGCACCAAGCGGTTGTACAAACGACGCAATAGCTGGTCGTACCCCCATTTTCTTGGTACATTCCATTGAAACTGGCAGTGCCGCATTAGAACTTGAACCGCCGAAACCAATCGTAATCGCTGGAATAAATCCTTTAAAGAATTTGATTGGGCTGTCTTTAGCGATAAATTTGATTGTACCGCCATAAATTAAGAAGAAATGTAGAATTAAAGCAGCTAATACAACAATGAAGTATAAACCTAGTTGTTTGATTGCACCAAGTCCAGCTCCTGTAAATGCATGTGCTACTAAACAGAACGTTCCAATCGGCGCAAACACACGCATAATCATTGAAATAATATACATCAGTATCTCGTTAAATTGTTCAAAAAACTGTCGGACGACTAAAGCTTTATCACCTAATACCATCATCCCGATCCCAATGAAAATCGAGAACGTAATCACTTGCAACATATTACCTTGAGTCATCGATTCAATTGGATTTTTTGGAAACAGATTGATTAAAGTTTGATCAAAAGTTTGATTTGCCGGTGCTTCTGCCCCTTCACTTTGTTTATCTAACGTTTTTTGATATGAAGCTACCTCGGTACTTTTCATTAAGTCTGAATGGCCTGCACCTGGTTTTACCACTAATGCCAATACAATCGCAATTGTAATCGCAATCGCTGTCGTACATAAGAAAAACACTAGTGTTTTTAAGCCGATACCGCCTAATAATTTGGGATCACCGACACCAACTACCCCTAATACAATCGATACAAATACGACTGGTACTACGAGCATAAAGATTAAGTTTAGAAATATTTGACCTACTGTGTTAAAGAAATATTGGTCTACCCCTTTTACTAAACTTGTGTCTGCATAAATGTCGCAAATGGATCCGATAATAATCCCTGCTACAAGTGCAATGACAATGTTCATTGTTAACTTTTTACTCTTCATATGTCTCATCCCCCTTTGTATAGTTCTATTATAGTCTAATTTTACATAAATAGTAAATATACATTTTATTGTGCTGTTTTTCACAAAATAAAAAAACGTATATGAAAGTTATTAGACTAACCTTTCAAATACGTTTAATGTTGAATTAGATAAGTTTATTTTCCATTGCATAAATAGCAGCTTGTGTACGGTCACTGACTTGTAATTTAGAGAAAATGTGACTGACATGTGTTTTAATCGTTTTTTCAGAGACATATAAAGCTTCAGCGATTTCGCGGTTCGTTTTACCTTTTGCCATTTCTTTTAAGACGTCTTTTTCACGATTAGAGAGTTTATTGACATGATGCGGTTTTTTCGCTACATCTTCCATCACTTTTTGTACTTCAGGGTGTATGATTTTTTCTCCTTGCAAAACTTTATGTATAGATGTAATTAGTTGCTCAGGCTCGACATCTTTCATTTCATATCCGTCTGCCCCTTTATTAATTGCTGAAATCACATGTTCATCATCCGCATAACTGGTTAACACTAATATTTTGATTTCAGGATAATGTGATTTAAGATATTCTGTCACTTCAATACCATTCATCTCAGGCATTACTAAATCAAGCAGTACAATATCAGGATGTTGTCCACTTTGTTCTAATTCAGCTATAAATGCCTTGCCGTTCGCAAAAGAACCTTGTACAGCTAAATCATCAATGGTTGAAATCAAAAATTCCAAACCTTGACGTACAATGTAATGATCATCTATCAAAACGACTTGATTCATGTTTTGTCTCCTTCTCTGTTTGAGTCAATGGTACACTTAAGCGTATTGTTGTCCCTTGTCCCAATTTAGAATTTATCTCCATTTTTCCTTGTATTTGTTTGATACGTTGACGCATATTATAAATACCATGGGAGGTTTGGTCAATCCAGTCAGGATTAAAACCAGCGCCCTTATCTGAGATTACCATATCAAACTTATTTTCATGTTGATGCAAAAGTACATGTGCATGATTTGTTTGTGCATGCTTTTTAATATTATTCATCGCTTCTTGCAATATACGATAACTATGCTCTTCAACACTGCTAGACAGGTCAATAAGGCCTTCTACTTCTATGTCTGGCTGAATGCCGATTAAATGACTGTATTGTTTCAATGCACTCACTAGACCATGTTCTAACCCGATTGGTTTTAACTGCCAAATCAAAGCTCTCATTTCATTTACAGCCTGCTGACTTGTAGTCTCAATTGTTTCGAAAGCTTTTTTCGCTATAGGTTCTTCTGTCATACCATGTGCTGCATGTGCAGTCAGCTTCAATGAAAATAACATCTGATTGACAGAGTCATGTAAATCACGTGCCAGTCGGTTTCGTTCGTTCAAACGTGCCGCTTCTTTCTCTTTATTCGTTAATTCAATACGCTTAATCGTAGAACCGATTTGAAATGCAACAGATTCTAATAGTTCTAAATCTTCTTCTGAATACTTTACTGTATCAGGAGAAGCTACATTTAATAAACCAAATCGTTCATTACCTGAACGTAGCGGAACTGTCGCATGATGTGTAATGCCTCCAGATTCATCAGCGTATTCTTGATTTGCGGCACTGATTCTTGAACAATGAATAATATTAGAGGCTTTCATCAACTTTTCACTGTGATAAGCTTGTACACACCAACAAGTGCCTTCTCGCATACTTTGGCAATCATGTTTCGTTAAAGAACGTGGTAATTGGTAATCAGCTGCCATTTCATGTTCTCCGGCTTCATTGATGAAGAAAATCCAGCCTGTTGTAAATGCACTGCCTTCAATGAGCAGCTTTAATGCGCCATGCATCATAGTATAAATTTCTGTTTCTTCATTCAGATATTCTGCAATTTCTTTTAATAATGCCAAACGTGTCGGTTTAACCACAGTGTTCACCTCTCTTATCTATAATCTATTTTTATTATACCGATTCAATCTCTATAACGATAGCATTCCACTTGCACACGCAACTATCACAACGCAGAATATGTTATGATATTAAGTAATAATCGAGGAGGAAGTTATGGAATTTAAAGTACCTGAACAATATAACGGCTATACATTAAGAGAAATTTTCCAAGATGTGAAATTACCGAAGAAAGAACTGCATCAATTAAATATGTCAAAAGCCATTACCATTAATCAAGAACCTGCACAGCTTTCAGCAAAAGTGCAACAAGGAGATCAAGTGTTTGTCCCGACTCCAGATGAAACAAGTAATTATTTACCAAGTTACCGTTACGCAGATGTCTATTATGAAGACGCAGACATTGCGATAATCAAAAAGCCTAAAGGGGTAAAAACACATCCTAACGACTTAAAAGAAAGCAATACATTGATGAATCATGTCATATATACACTTGATAGTGATTATGCAGAACCTATTCATCGCCTAGACCAAGAAACAGTCGGTTTACTGATTGTGGCGAAAAATCCATTGATGAAAAAATTACTAGATCGCATGTTAGAGGAAAATCAAATATCACGAATTTATAAAGCAGTAGTTAAAAGCTTACTACCGCTTAAACCGCAAACTATCGATAAACCTATCGGTAAAGACAAGTTCCATCCTAACCGCAGACGTGTTTCACCGACGGGTCAACAAGCCATCACTCATATCTTAGATGCACGTATGTTAAAAGAAAATGAATGTGAATTGGATATTAAATTGGACACAGGGCGTACACATCAAATCCGTGTACATTTAGCCGCAATCGGCCATCCAGTTATTGGAGATCCTTTATATGGTGATTCTAAATTACGTCAATTACGTTTACACAGTCATAAAATTGAATTTGTACATCCGTTAACGAAAGAAAAGATTTCTGTTTCATTGGATGACAAAAAATAATGGAGAAGGCAAATGCCCTCTCCATTTTTGTTTACTTAATTTCAATTTATCTTTTGATAATTGATTATTCTTTTGGTTCAACCATGTTTTCTGGTTTGATCCACTCATCAAATTGTTCTTCTGTTAAATAGCCAGAATCAATAGCTGATTGTTTTAGTGTAATACCTTGTTTGTGTGCGTTTTTCGCAATTTTAGCTGCTTTTTCATAACCGATATGTGGGTTTAAAGCAGTTACTAACATTAATGAACGGTTTAGATACTGATCGATATTTTCTTCGATTGGTTCAATACCTTGCGCACAGTTTTCATCAAATGTACGCATACCGTCTGCGAGTAAATAGATAGATTGTAATGTGTTGTCCATGATTACTGGTTTGAATACGTTTAGTTCAAAGTTACCTTGAGAAGCGGCAATGCCAACTACCGTATCGTTACCCATTACTTGTACAGAAACCATTGTTAACATTTCACATTGTGTCGGGTTAACTTTACCAGGCATGATTGAAGAACCTGGTTCGTTCTCAGGAATGCTGATTTCAGCTAATCCAGCTCTTGGACCAGATGCTAACCAGCGAATATCATTTGCGATTTTCATTAAATCAGCTGCTAAAGCTTTTAATGAACCATGCAATTGAACCACTTCATCATGTGCTGTTAATGCATGGAATTTATTTTCAGAAGATACAAATGGATAGCCTGTATTTTCTTTAATATTCGCAGCAACCATATCACCGAATTTAGGGTGTGCGTTAATACCTGTACCTACTGCAGTACCGCCGATTGCTAAACTTAATAAATGCGCTTTAGATTCACCTAATAATTGGTCGCATTTATCAAGCATATAACGCCAACCACTGATTTCTTGACCTAAGCGAATTGGTGTCGCATCTTGTAAATGTGTACGACCAATTTTGATAATGTCATGGAAATCTTTTTCTTTTTTCGCAAATGTATCACGTAATTGTTTTAATGCTGGTTCTAAGTTAGCTTCAATTTCATGATATAACGCAACATGCATTGCAGTTGGGAAAGTATCATTAGAACTTTGTGATTTATTCACGTCATCATTTGGATGTACTGTTTCTTCACTGCCATGTTTTTTCAAGTAATCGTTAGCTACATAGCTGACTACTTCGTTGACGTTCATATTACTTTGCGTTCCGCTTCCTGTTTGCCATACAACAAGTGGGAAGTGTTCATCGAGTTCCCCTTTAATTACACGATCGCACGCAAAGACAATTGCGTCTTTTTTCGCTTCACTTAATTTACCTAATTCAAAGTTAGCTAATGCTGCTGCACGTTTTAATTGTGCAAAGCCGTATACCACTTCAATCGGCATACGCTCTTTACCTACTGGGAAATTACGTTTACTTCTTTCAGTTTGTGCACCCCAGAACTTATCACCAGGTACTTCAATTTCTCCGAATGTATCATGTTCAATTCTTACTGACATTTGACTTGTCTCCCCTTTATGATTGGTTTTTATCATAAGTATAGCATTAAATGTTTTTAAATTAAATCTCTATATAGTTAACGCTTTCATGTCTGACTATGACTTAAAAACATATTAAAAAAAGAGCCTAGTGAGCTAGACTCCTTATATATACATATTATTTAGTTTCAACACTTTTAAAGTGAAGTTTAACAGCTTTAATAACCGCAACAGCAGTTAAAATATATAAAATAATACTGATTACTAATAAAATAGGACTGATGTTAATCAATGTTCCTAAAAAGCCCGTTAAACTGTTATAAAAATCACCTAAAGGCTTAAATAAAATAAATGTAATCGCAATACAACAAATCACACTGATAATGACACCTTTTTGGTTACTCTTGATAAACATTTGCGGATCTCGTTGACTTACTAATCCTTCAGATAAATTCATTTGTAGTTTGACTACACGAAAGAGTACTGGTAAATATAGTGCGCCTAACGCAATTGGAAAACCTTTGATAGATAACAATCCAAAAATTACAGTAGCTAACATTAAGAGTTTCCAATGTTTATGTAGATTTTGCATGGAAATGTTCCTTTCTGAAATTACTCATTCAACAAAATAATAAAGGAAATACACTCTGAATACAAATTAAAATCCGAGTTATGTTTCAATTCATCAACATAACTCGGAATTATTGATAATGCATTATTCAGCTTAAGCGAAGCGTTCAGTGAAGTACTGACGTACATCCTCTGGTAAACCAGCTGCTGCTGCTTCATCTAAAATAACATTCACCATACGGTGTGCTTTTAAATCAGATGGGACATAGCTTGAGTTGCCGTTTTCGTTATATAATTTGTTCACTAAGTCAGCTTTTTCAGCACCAGTGACAACTAAAATAACTTCACGAGCAGGCATTACACCTGATTTTACCGCAACATCTAGGTTGCCTTTATCATTAATAGTTAAAACTTGTAATGTGAATTTAGCTTTATTTTCTTTAGACTTAATGTTTTCTTCGATAAAATCAACGACACCATCGTTATATGATAATTCATAAACTTGTGAATCTGGTACACCAAGTGTTTGGTAGTATGATTTGTTGTCATCATAATCTAAAATGTTGATTTGACTGAAATCAACTGGGTGACGCAACACGTTTTGTTTTAAGTCTTCTAAAACAGGCGCGTTGTCATCTGCTAGATGCACACCCATGATTGTTGTCGGATTATTATTAAATGTCTTTCTGATAATATCTGCAGAATAGCGTGCAGCTTTATCTGCAGTTGGAAAAACCTTAAAGTTCATTGCCATAATGTACACTCCTCTAATTGTTCTCAGTTCGTATATCACTTCGATTGCTACATTATTTACCCTGTTCTTAAAAGAAGTAAACGCAATAGATACACGTAATAGTTAATTCTATTATACCTGTTTCATTAATTGATTTCACTCAAACCCAAATATCCATTAATGTAAATGTGGATAATTCTGTTGTCTCAATGCTTCATAGACTAAGATTGCGGCTGTATTAGATAGGTTTAATGAACGAATATGATCGTTCATCGGAATTCTTAATGCTGTTTCAGCATATTTTTCTTTTACCCAATCTGGTAACCCTGTCGTTTCACGCCCAAATACAAAATAATGATCTTCATCAGAATTTGAATAATCAAAATCAGTAAAGGTCGTTTGACCGAATTTAGTGATGAGATAATAATGTCCATCAGTTTTCTCAAAAAACTCTTCAATACTTTCATAATAAGTAATATTCACATGCACCCAGTAATCTAGGCCGGCACGTTTCAGCATTTTATCATCTGTACTGAACCCTAGGGGTTTAATTAGATGTAAATGTGCATCTGTACCTGCACATGTTCTAGCTATGTTCCCTGTATTTGCAGGAATTTGGGGTTGATATAATACGACATGGTTTGTCATGTTACTTAATTCCTCTTTTCTAATCCTTTTAACATTTCTTCTTGTACTTCATCTAATTCATCGGCGAGATGTGCTTCGATAAAATCACGTTCATCCTCACCCGCAATTTGGCCAATTGCCCAGTAAGCAGTTGCCCGAATCATCGGTCTTGGATCATTTAACGCTACTTCTTTTAGTTCTGGCAATGCAGCTGTTTCATTAAAGTGTGCTAATGCGATAATCGCATTACGTTGAATTGGTTTCTTACCTCTCCAAGCACCTGCTAAATGTCCATACGTATTCTTAAATTCTTTATTACTCATTTGTAGTAAAGGAATTAAACGTGGTTTTAATATTTCAGGTTCTAAAACGATATCATCGTGTTCTGTGTTAATCCCCCTATTTTTAGGACACACTTGCTGACACGTATCGCAACCATATAATCGATTGCCGATTTTATAGCGATATTCATCTGGTAAATAACCTTTTGTTTGAGTCAGGAATGAAATACATTTCTGACTGTTTAATTGTCCGTTCCCAACTAATGCACCAGTTGGACAACGGTCAACACAAATCGTACAATCTCCACAACTGTCGAGCAATGGGTCGTCTGGCTCAAATGGAATACTGACTAACATTTCACCTAAATAGGTCCATGTCCCTAAGTCAGGATTGATAACAAAGCCATTTCTTCCTGTAAAACCTAATCCGGCACGTTCAGCCACAGCACGATCTGATAATACACCTGTATCTACCATAGATAACATTTCTACATCAGGTACGCGTGACTTGATATACTCACCTAATTTATCCAAGCGTTTTCGCATGATTGTATGATAATCCTGTCCCCATGAAGCACGCGCAAACATCCCTCTACGATCGCCTCGAACACTTTTCGGTGCACCCTTCAATTTGTTTGGGTAACCTACTGCGATAGCAATAATGGATCTTGCAGTCGGCATAGACAACTTAGGATTCACTCTTAATTCAATATCTGATTCCTCAAAACCAGATGCATATCCTTTGGCATGATAGTCCACTAACTTTTGTTTAAGCTCATCAAATGGATCAGCAGTTGTAAAACCGATACTGTCTATCCCGATTTGATGGGCATATTCAATAATATCTTTTTTTAATTGTTTATTATCCACCATAATGCCTCCATATCCATGGTCCATTTTGTATTTTAACACACAATACATAGATACAAGTTAAATTTTCTTCAAAAATTAAAGCTGATACCTTTCTGTAGATATCAGCTTGTTGATAATTATTAATAAATTTTTGTGCCGACGGGTTGTCCATCAAAATACTGTCTCATAATATTCTCTTCATAACCTGGCGCAATCACGATTTCTTTAACGCCTGCACTAAATGCTTTCGATGCGTCTTTCAACTTTGGAATCATATCATCACTAATCATCTTAGAGTTGATTAATTTGTCTAATTCAGAAAGTTGAATATCAGAAATAACCTCACCTTGGTTTTGTACACCTGGTATATCACTTAAAATGATTAAAGGTGATTGTAATGTTGCGGCAATTTTATAGGAAAGTGTTTCTACATTAATACTATAAAATTGATTATGATAGCGACCGATAGAAGCAACGACTGGAATATAATTCGTACAAAGTTGTTGAAACACTTCTCGATTGATATTTTCTGGTTCGGCTACGAAACCTAGTTCTTTAGAAATAGGACGACAATCAAATATTGGAAAATAAGCCCCGTTAATCCCAATGAAATTTTGTGCAACTTCATTTGCTTCTTCCACTACGTCAACATTGACTTTGCATAATAAAGTATTGGCTATAATATTTAAGGTTGGAAGATTGATTTTCCTGATGCCATTGATATGTTCCGCTTCAATACCATTTTCTTTTAATGCTTCATTTACCTTCGGACCGCCATCATGCACAATAATTGGATACAGTCCGTTACTTCTAAGATCAGCAATTTGTTTAAATGTCGTAGATGCTAATTGATTGATAATACTACCACTGATTTTTATAACAATGAATTTCATGAATCAATCACTTTTATCCCTTTCTCTAGTTGAATGACATATACCTATACATATCTTTTAAACTGGTTTAAAAAGTTAACGCCATAATCTATTTTGATTTTTGTTAATCAGTAAACATAATATCTTTATAATAGATGTATAGAAATGTGTCTTTTACTGGATGATATGTTTTATAAGGTGATGCATATATTTAAGCATCACAGCAAGAAGATGATGAAATAACTAATTTAGTTTAAAAGGGTCATTGCTCTAAACAATAACGTTATATTCATCATCATGGCTGCTTGCTGTTCGTTATAATACACGTTTTAAAAATTGTTGCGTTCTTTCATTTTGCGGATTACCGAAAATTTGTGAAGGCGTACCTGCTTCAGCTACAATGCCATCTGCCATAAATACCACTTTGTCACTGACATCACGCGCAAACTGCATTTCGTGTGTTACCACAACCATGGTCATGCCTTCTTTCGCAAGTTCTTTCATAACTTGAAGCACATCTCCAACTACTTCTGGATCAAGTGCAGAAGTCGGTTCATCAAAGAGTAATACATCTGGATGCATTGCCAACGCTCTAGCAATCGCAACCCTTTGTTTCTGACCTCCTGATAATTGTGCTGGATAACTATTTCCTTTATCTGATAAACCTACTTTATCTAAAAGTTCTTGTGCTTCTTGTTTTAAACTTGTTGAATCTGTATGTTTTAGTAACTTCGGTGCTAACATGATATTCTCTAAGACGGTTTTATGCGGAAATAAATTGAAGTTTTGAAAAACCATGCCCATTTTTTGGCGTAATTCATTTACTTTCACATCTTTACCTAAAATATTAGTACCTTCAAAGTTAATTTCTCCGCCATCTGGTTGCTCTAAAAGATTAATACATCTTAATAAAGTACTTTTACCTCCACCAGACGGTCCTATAATCGCCACTACTTCTCCTGCGTTAATTTCTAGTTCAATGTCTTTTAAAACTTCATTACTGCCGAAGTTTTTCTTTAAATGTTTAATATTAATCACTGACTTTCATTCTCCCTTCAAAGAAGTTCATGACTCTTGATAATACAAAGGTCAATACAAAGTAAAGAATTGCTGCTACAAGTAATGGCGTAAATGGATCAAAAGATGCACCTTGGACAACTTGGGCATTAAACATAATCTCACTGACACCGATAACTGACACAATAGATGATTCTTTAATAACTGTCACAAACTCATTACCTAATGCTGGTAAAATATTTTTAATTGCTTGAGGTAAAATAATTGTTTTCATTGTTTGGCCATAGCTTAAACCTAAACTTCTGGCTGCTTCTGTTTGGCCTTTATCAACAGCGTTAATACCCGCTCTAATTATTTCTGCAATATATGCAGCACAGTTGATAACCATTGCAATCATACCGCAAATTAGCGCTGAGATATCCCACCCCAATACAGCAGTTGTACCGAAGAACACTAAGAATACTTGTACAAGTAATGGTGTACCTCTGATAAATTCAATGTATACAGAAGCTAACCATTTTAAAGGTTTTATTGAACTTAATTTCATTAAAGCGAAGAATGCGCCAAATAAAGCGCCAAATACTACACCGACTATAGAAATTAAAATTGTATTTTTAATACCTGTTAAAAAGAATGAACCGTACTTAGTAAAGAAGTTTCCTTCTTCTTCCATAGATTGTGCTGCGATATCTTTATATTTCGGAATCAAGTTTTGATCTTTTACATCTTTAACTGATTTGTTTACTTGCGCTAGTAATACCGGCGCATTTTTAGGTATCGCAATTGAATTATCTTTATCAGGTTCATGGAATTTAACTTTCGCAAATCCTAATTCAGGATTTTGTTGTAAGTAAGCCTCTGCTACAGGTCTTTCAATAATTGCACCATCTACTTTGCCGCTTTTTAAAGACATGATTGCTTCTGGTAGACGTGTTAATGAGTGAACATCAGCATTTTCAATTTCTGTTTTTGCTAACTGCTCTTGAGTCGTTTGTTTTTGTGCTGCGATTCTTTTATTGTCAAAATCACGTAATGATTTATATTTATCGATCTCAGTTTTTTTAACAATGATGGATTGTCCAGACTTCATATAAAAATCTGAGAAGTCTACTTCTTTTTTACGTTCTGGTGTTGGTGTCATTCCAGAAATAATCATATCGATTTTTCCTGTTTTCAAAGCACCTAGTAAACTATCAAATGACATGTTTTCAATTTTTAGCTTTAGATGATTGTCTTTAGCAATTTTCTTAGCTAATTCAACGTCAATGCCGACATATTCTCGTTTTCCATTTTTCGAAGATTCGAATTCATATGGCGCATAGTCAGCAGATAGTCCTACTCTTAATTCCCCTCTTTGTTTAATCTTTTCCCATACGGGGTCTTGTGCCTCAGCATTTGCCTTTAAATTAAATAGCGGTAAAATGATGCCGAGTAAAAATACCGTACATATGAATACTTTAATTATGTTTAATGCTTTATGTTGTATCATAGCGATGTCCTCCTTAACTTATGGAATTATTATACATATAGTTGTATCAATATGCAATAGGTATTTTTAAATTTTCTGAAAACTTGAGTTACTCATATAAAAAACTGCATAAAAATAGCCTTGTTCGGATTTGAACAAGGCCAAAGATTTATTGTTTAGGTATATCAAATTTATAAATTTCATTGTTATAACCTGGTAAAATTCTCTTACATACTTGATGGATAATAAAACCAGAAACAAATGGGATGATAAAGTAACCAAATGCTAATAATACAATATTTGTAAATGAATCGCCTTCCATTCGGTTAAACGCATTGATCGGGCCTACAAGTCCTGTATAGCCAAATCCTGCTGACATTGGTGTTCCTTGGATGCCGATAAAGTATGCTACAAGACCAGCAACTAAACCATTTAAAGCTAATGGTACTGCGATAATCAAATGTTTGAAATATACAGGAATCATCATTTTAGCTGCACCAATGATCAATACGATATTGACACCTGCTTTATTGACTGGCAACGAGCCCCAAATGAATGTTACACATGCTGCAACGATACCTAAGTTTGCTGCACCACTGCCTAAGCCTGATAAGGAAATGGCAGTCGCAATCGCTACCAATGAAATTGGCGTAACCATTAACAAAGCATAAGTCATTGCGATTAAGATACTCATCAATAATGGATTTAATTCCGTAAATGAATGAATCATTGCACCTAATGCTTTAGTGATATGAGATACAAATGGTAAAATCATTAAACCGATAAAACCAGAAACGACAGGAATCACTACAGGTAAAATGATCATTTCAAGTGAACCTAATTTACCACTTAAAAGCAATACAAGCACACATGCAATCATCACAACGATAATGATATTGATAATATCCCCAATACCTTTTAAAGCTAAGCCTTTCGAAGTGAATTGTACTGCACCAGAACCTATCATTGCAGAAGTACCTATCATGACAGCAGACGGACCGCTGAATTTAAATTGATGTGCCGCTAAGACACCTATAATAAACGCCATAAAAGATTGTATTGCTATAACGATTTGAAAAATTAATTCTAAATAATGATTTCCATTCATGAAAAACTTAAGGATTTCACCTAGTAATGCGTTCGGTAACAAAGCAACTACAACGCCTGCTCCTACCGCATTCAATATGTTACTAAAAAATACTTTTGTGTTTAACTCTGATTTAGCCATAAGATGTAAATTTATCCTCCGTTCTTTAACTATTGCTTTTATTCTATAATAATTCTATCAAAGCAACAATACGAAAAACGGAACAAAGGTAACATAAAGTTACATATGCATATCAAATCATATATTTAATAAGTATAGTTAATGCGCTTTCTATATAAGTTTTTAAATTTTTGTATCAGATAATTAAAACAACTTCACTTCTAGAATGGAATAAACAAGGTAATTCTTGAATATCTTAAAAGTCCAGACTATACATCAACAGATATTACTTTACGTCAATATAGTCATTGCTTTAAGGAAAAGTTTGAAACAGTCAATGTAAAGCCTTTAAATATAACCAGTTATTTATAATCAATAACTATGACCAAAATATCTATTAACAATACTATAAGTGTCCATAACGTGACCAAAATTATATATTTAAACGTTACTTAGTATATAAAAAAAGAGTAGAAACCTTGATATATCAAGAATTCTACTCTTAAAACATTAAAAATGTTTCTATTTCAGTACCGGCGGCCGGGATCGAACCGGCACTCCATCAGCTGGAACGGGATTTTGAGTCCCGCGCGTCTGCCAATTCCGCCACGCCGGCATAATATGGAGCGGAAGATAGGATTTACACCTATACCTCGTTCCGGGAAGGAACGTGTTCTAAAAGTTGAACTACTCCCGCAGGAATAAAAAATATGGAGCGGAAGATAGGATTTGCACCTATACCTCGTTCCGGGAAGGAACGTGTTCTAAGAGTTGAACTACTCCCGCATAAAATAAAAAATGGAGCGGAAAATAGGATTTACACCTATACCTCGTTCCGGGAAGGAACGTGTTCTAAGAGTTGAACTATTCCCGCATAAAATAAAAAATATGGAGCGGAAGATAGGATTTGCACCTATACCTCGTTCCGGGAAGGAACGTGTTCTAAAAGTTGAACTACTCCCGCATAATTCATGGAGGCGGCAACCGGATTTGAACCGGTGAATAAAGGTTTTGCAGACCTTGGCCTTACCACTTGGCTATGCCGCCAAAAGTAACTGGGCTAACTGGATTCGAACCAGTGAGTGACGGAGTCAAAGTCCGTTGCCTTACCGCTTGGCTATAGCCCATTAATAATAAAGGGCGACTGATGGGAATCGAACCCACGAATGTCGGAACCACAATCCGATGTGTTAACCACTTCACCACAGTCGCCATGGCAGGGGCAGTAGGAATCGAACCCACATCAAAGGTTTTGGAGACCTCTATTCTACCGTTGAACTATGCCCCTATTAAAATAAGATGGTGGAGGGGGGCAGATTCGAACTGCCGAACCCGAAGGAGCGGATTTACAGTCCGCCGCGTTTAGCCACTTCGCTACCCCTCCTGAGATGGTGCCGGCCAGAGGACTTGAACCCCCAACCTACTGATTACAAGTCAGTTGCTCTACCAATTGAGCTAGGCCGGCAAAAAATGGTTCAAGACAGAGTCGAACTGCCGACACATGGAGCTTCAATCCATTGCTCTACCAACTGAGCTATTGAACCATAATTATATTAATGAATGGCGGTCCCGACGGGAATCGAACCCGCGATCTCCTGCGTGACAGGCAGGCGTGTTAACCGCTACACTACGGGACCTACATAATAAAATTGCGGGAGGCGGATTTGAACCACCGACCTTCGGGTTATGAGCCCGACGAGCTACCGAACTGCTCCATCCCGCGATAATAATATTGTATAAATGGCGGAGGAAGAGGGATTCGAACCCCCGCGAGCCGTTAAGCCCCTGTCGGTTTTCAAGACCGATCCCTTCAGCCGGACTTGGGTATTCCTCCAAAAAAAATTATATGGACCTTGCAGGACTCGAACCTGCGACCGAACGGTTATGAGCCGTTAGCTCTAACCAACTGAGCTAAAGGTCCTAAATAATTTTACAACTAATAATTAGTGGCGGTGGAGGGGATCGAACCCCCGACCTCACGGGTATGAACCGTACGCTCTAGCCAGCTGAGCTACACCGCCATTGTATAGGTTTATGTTGTAATTAAATATGGTGGAGACTAGCGGGATCGAACCGCTGACCTCCTGCGTGCAAAGCAGGCGCTCTCCCATCTGAGCTAAGCCCCCATATTAATTTAATAATCCTTTTTCTAAGGTTATCGGGAAGACAGGATTCGAACCTACGACCCCTTGGTCCCAAACCAAGTGCTCTACCAAGCTGAGCTACTTCCCGTAGAAAATAAGCGCGCCCGATAGGAGTCGAACCCATAACCTCTTGATCCGTAGTCAAACGCTCTATCCAGTTGAGCTACGGGCGCATTTTATATATATTATGGTGCCGAGGACCGGAATCGAACCGGTACGATAATCACTTATCGCAGGATTTTAAGTCCTGTGCGTCTGCCAGTTCCGCCACCCCGGCAAAAAAATGGAGCAGAAGACGGGATTCGAACCCGCGACCCCAACCTTGGCAAGGTTGTATTCTACCGCTGAACTACTTCTGCATATGCGGGTGAAGGGAGTCGAACCCCCACGCCGTAAGGCGCTAGATCCTAAGTCTAGTGCGTCTGCCAATTCCGCCACACCCGCGTTTAAATGGTGAGCCATAGAGGATTCGAACCTCTGACCCTCTGATTAAAAGTCAGATGCTCTACCAACTGAGCTAATGGCTCTTGAGATGGTGCCGGCCAGAGGACTTGAACCCCCAACCTACTGATTACAAGTCAGTTGCTCTACCAGTTGAGCTAGGCCGGCTATTTAAATGGTGGAGAATGACGGGTTCGAACCGCCGACCCTCTGCTTGTAAGGCAGATGCTCTCCCAGCTGAGCTAATTCTCCAAATATATATTGCCTGGCAACGTCCTACTCTTGCGGAACGTAAGTCCGACTACCATCGGCGCTAAAGAGCTTAACTTCTGTGTTCGGCATGGGAACAGGTGTGACCTCTTTGCCATTGTCGCCAGACAATGGAATGTATTATACATTCAAAACTAGATAGTAAGTAAATTTCAATTCGACCAATCAAAACTTGAAATTTGATTAAGTCTTCGATCGATTAGTATTCGTCAGCTCCACATATCGCTATGCTTCCACCCCGAACCTATTAACCTCATCATCTTTGAGGGATCTTATAACCGAAGTTGGGAAATCTCATCTTGAGGGGGGCTTCATGCTTAGATGCTTTCAGCACTTATCCCGTCCATACATAGCTACCCAGCTATGCCGTTGGCACGACAACTGGTACACCAGAGGTATGTCCATCCCGGTCCTCTCGTACTAAGGACAGCTCCTCTCAAATTTCCTACGCCCACGACGGATAGGGACCGAACTGTCTCACGACGTTCTGAACCCAGCTCGCGTACCGCTTTAATGGGCGAACAGCCCAACCCTTGGGACCGACTACAGCCCCAGGATGCGATGAGCCGACATCGAGGTGCCAAACCTCCCCGTCGATGTGAACTCTTGGGGGAGATAAGCCTGTTATCCCCGGGGTAGCTTTTATCCGTTGAGCGATGGCCCTTCCATGCGGAACCACCGGATCACTAAGTCCGTCTTTCGACCCTGCTCGACTTGTAGGTCTCGCAGTCAAGCTCCCTTATGCCTTTACACTCTATGAATGATTTCCAACCATTCTGAGGGAACCTTTGAGCGCCTCCGTTACACTTTAGGAGGCGACCGCCCCAGTCAAACTGCCCGCCTGACACTGTCTCCCGCCATGATCAATGGCGCGGGTTAGAAATCCAACACAGCTAGGGTAGTATCCCACCAGCGCCTCCACGTAAGCTGGCGCTCACGCTTCTAAGGCTCCTACCTATCCTGTACAAGCTGTGCCGAATTTCAATATCAGGCTACAGTAAAGCTCCACGGGGTCTTTCCGTCCTGTCGCGGGTAACCTGCATCTTCACAGGTACTATGATTTCACCGAGTCTCTCGTTGAGACAGTGCCCAAATCGTTACGCCTTTCGTGCGGGTCGGAACTTACCCGACAAGGAATTTCGCTACCTTAGGACCGTTATAGTTACGGCCGCCGTTTACTGGGGCTTCGATTCGTAGCTTCGCAGAAGCTAACCACTCCTCTTAACCTTCCAGCACCGGGCAGGCGTCAGCCCCTATACATCACCTTACGGTTTAGCAGAGACCTGTGTTTTTGATAAACAGTCGCTTGGGCCTATTCACTGCGGCTCTTCAGAGCGTGAACCCTAAAGAGCACCCCTTCTCCCGAAGTTACGGGGTCATTTTGCCGAGTTCCTTAACGAGAGTTCTCTCGCTCACCTTAGAATTCTCATCTTGACTACCTGTGTCGGTTTGCGGTACGGGCACCAGTTATCTAGCTAGAGGCTTTTCTCGACAGTGTGAAATCAACGACTCGAGGAAAACATGTTTCCTCTCCCCATCACAGCTCAACCTTGAGAATGGCGGATTTGCCTACCATTCAGTCTCACTGCTTAGACGTGCACTCCAACAGCACGCTTCGCCTATCCTACTGTGTCCCCCCATCGCTTAAAACGATAAATGGTGGTACAGGAATATCAACCTGTTATCCATCGTCTACGCCTGTCGGCCTCGACTTAGGACCCGACTAACCCAGAGCGGACGAGCCTTCCTCTGGAAACCTTAGTCAATCGGTGGATGGGATTCTCACCCATCTTTCGCTACTCACACCGGCATTCTCACTTCTAAGCGCTCCACATGTCCTTGCGATCATGCTTCGACGCACTTAGAACGCTCTCCTACCATTGTCCTACGGACAATCCACAGCTTCGGTAATATGTTTAGCCCCGGTACATTTTCGGCGCAGTGTCACTCGACTAGTGAGCTATTACGCACTCTTTAAATGATGGCTGCTTCTAAGCCAACATCCTAGTTGTCTGGGCAATACCACATCCTTTGCCACTTAACATATATTTTGGGACCTTAGCTGGTGGTCTGGGCTGTTTCCCTTTCGAACATGGACCTTATCACCCACGTTCTGACTCCCAAGTTAAATTGATTGGCATTCGGAGTTTGTCTGAATTCGGTAACCCGAGAGGGGCCCCTCGTCCAAACAGTGCTCTACCTCCAACAATCATCACTTGAGGCTAGCCCTAAAGCTATTTCGGAGAGAACCAGCTATCTCCAGGTTCGATTGGAATTTCTCCGCTACCCTCAGTTCATCCGCTCACTTTTCAACGTAAGTCGGTTCGGTCCTCCATTCAGTGTTACCTGAACTTCAACCTGACCAAGGGTAGATCACCTGGTTTCGGGTCTACGACCAAATACTCAACGCCCTGTTCAGACTCGCTTTCGCTGCGGCTCCGCATTTGCTGCTTAACCTTGCATCTGATCATAACTCGCCGGTTCATTCTACAAAAGGCACGCCATCACCCATTAACGGGCTCTGACTACTTGTAAGCACACGGTTTCAAGTTCTCTTTCACTCCCCTTCCGGGGTACTTTTCACCTTTCCCTCACGGTACTGGTTCACTATCGGTCACTAGAGAGTATTTAGCCTTGGGAGATGGTCCTCCCGGATTCCGACGGAATTCCACGTGCTCCGTCGTACTCAGGATCCACTCAAGAGAGAATAAACTTTCGACTACAGGACTTTTACCTTCTCTGGTTCAACTTTCCAGGTGATTCGTCTAATTTATTCCTTTGTAACTCCGTATAGAGTGTCCTACAACCCCAATGAGCAAGCTCATTGGTTTGGGCTCTTCCCGTTTCGCTCGCCGCTACTCAGGGAATCGATTTTTCTTTCTCTTCCTGCGGGTACTAAGATGTTTCAGTTCTTCGCGTCTGCCTTCGGACATGCTATGTATTCACATGTCGATAACACAACATAACTTGTGCTGGGTTCCCCCATTCGGAAATCTCTGGATCAACGCTTACTTACAGCTACCCAAAGCATATCGTCGTTAGTAACGTCCTTCATCGGCTTCTAGTGCCAAGGCATCCACCGTGCGCCCTTAATAACTTAATCACGTTATTAATATTGTGAGTAATCGTTTGCCATCGGCAATTGATTACTAGCGATTCATTTAAATGAATAAAGCTTTTAAAACTCTAATTCACTCGGTTTTGCTTGGTAAAATCTATTTTTACTTACTTATCTAGTTTTCAATGTACAAATAATAATGGTGGAGACTAGCGGGATCGAACCGCTGACCTCCTGCGTGCAAAGCAGGCGCTCTCCCAGCTGAGCTAAGCCCCCATATTGAAATTTTAAATGGTGGGCCTAAGTGGACTCGAACCACCGACCTCACGCTTATCAGGCGTGCGCTCTAACCAGCTGAGCTATAGGCCCATTTAAAATTGAATGATAAACATTCAAAACTGAATACAATATGTCACGTTATTCCGTTTCAGTTTCCTTCGAAACTGTTCCGAATAATATCCTTAGAAAGGAGGTGATCCAGCCGCACCTTCCGATACGGCTACCTTGTTACGACTTCACCCCAATCATTTGTCCCACCTTCGACGGCTAGTTCCTAAAAGGTTACTCCACCGGCTTCGGGTGTTACAAACTCTCGTGGTGTGACGGGCGGTGTGTACAAGACCCGGGAACGTATTCACCGTAGCATGCTGATCTACGATTACTAGCGATTCCAGCTTCATGTAGTCGAGTTGCAGACTACAATCCGAACTGAGAACGGCTTTATGGGATTTGCTTGACCTCGCGGGTTCGCTGCCCTTTGTACCGTCCATTGTAGCACGTGTGTAGCCCAAATCATAAGGGGCATGATGATTTGACGTCATCCCCACCTTCCTCCGGTTTGTCACCGGCAGTCAACTTAGAGTGCCCAACTTAATGCTGGCAACTAAGCTTAAGGGTTGCGCTCGTTGCGGGACTTAACCCAACATCTCACGACACGAGCTGACGACAACCATGCACCACCTGTCACTTTGTCCCCCGAAGGGGAAGGCTCTATCTCTAGAGTTGTCAAAGGATGTCAAGATTTGGTAAGGTTCTTCGCGTTGCTTCGAATTAAACCACATGCTCCACCGCTTGTGCGGGTCCCCGTCAATTCCTTTGAGTTTCAGCCTTGCGGCCGTACTCCCCAGGCGGAGTGCTTAATGCGTTAGCTGCAGCACTAAGGGGCGGAAACCCCCTAACACTTAGCACTCATCGTTTACGGCGTGGACTACCAGGGTATCTAATCCTGTTTGATCCCCACGCTTTCGCACATCAGCGTCAGTTGCAGACCAGAAAGTTGCCTTCGCCACTGGTGTTCCTCCATATCTCTGCGCATTTCACCGCTACACATGGAATTCCACTTTCCTCTTCTGCACTCAAGTTTTCCAGTTTCCAATGACCCTCCACGGTTGAGCCGTGGGCTTTCACATCAGACTTAAAAAACCGCCTACGCGCGCTTTACGCCCAATAATTCCGGATAACGCTTGCCACCTACGTATTACCGCGGCTGCTGGCACGTAGTTAGCCGTGGCTTTCTGATTAGGTACCGTCAAGGGATGCACAGTTACTTACATCCTTGTTCTTCCCTAATAACAGAGTTTTACGATCCGAAGACCTTCATCACTCACGCGGCGTTGCTCCGTCAGGCTTTCGCCCATTGCGGAAGATTCCCTACTGCTGCCTCCCGTAGGAGTCTGGACCGTGTCTCAGTTCCAGTGTGGCCGATCACCCTCTCAGGTCGGCTACGTATCGTTGCCTTGGTAAGCCGTTACCTTACCAACTAGCTAATACGCCGCGGGTCCATCTATAAGTGACAGCAAAACCGTCTTTCATCATGAAACCATGCGGTTTCATGTGTTATCCGGTATTAGCCCCGGTTTCCCGGAGTTATCCCAGTCTTATAGGTAGGTTACCCACGTGTTACTCACCCGTCCGCCGCTAACGTCAGAGGAGC
Source organism: Staphylococcus simulans (assembly GCF_025561465.1). Lineage (NCBI taxonomy): Bacteria > Bacillati > Bacillota > Bacilli > Caryophanales > Staphylococcaceae > Staphylococcus > Staphylococcus simulans. The sequence goes on along the minus strand of NZ_CP095100.1, from coordinate 1,104,901 downwards.
AAGCTCCTCGTCTGTTCGCTCGACTTGCATGTATTAGGCACGCCGCCAGCGTTCATCCTGAGCCAGGATCAAACTCTCCATAATAATTTATGATGTTTGACTAGCTCATAAAAACTAATTGTTTTAAAACGTCCTTAGGACGTTTGTTAATTTGGAATTAACGTTGACATATTGTCATTCAGTTTTCAATGTTCATTTTTTCGCGTTACAATAATCAATTATACCGCTTTTGAATTTTGAAGTCAAGTACTTTTTAAAATTTATTTTTTTCGAAGTAACTTGTTTCTTTTTTTCAACAATAACTATTCTATAATGTTTCTTGTTGATAATCAATAGTAAAATTTACACTTTGTTAAAGTTTTTAATTCAAACTTTTAATTCTCAATGTTTAATTTACTGCGCCGTTTCAACGACCTATTCATCATATCAAGCCTTTAGTTAAGAGTCAATAATTTTCTATAATAAAAAATGTATAAAATTACTAATAGTACGCACGATTTCATTCATATGAGATTTTTGATGTATATGGTGTAATTAAACGTCCAATCATCTTACTCTTTGAGTGTATTAATACTTTGTCCCCCACTTCAAATCAGCTTTCTTATTGTAAGGAACGTTGTTAAATACTTTACATAGGATTAAAACTCACATGATCCGAAACCAAATATAAAAAGCTGAATGCCATATGACATTCAGCTTTCCTATTAATGGTAATAATGTTTTATTGTTCTTTACTTTGGCATTCTGGACATAATCCATAAATTTCCATTCTGTGATGTGACACTTTAAAACCTGTCACATGTTGAGCTAATTGTTCAACTTCATGTAATTGCGGATAATGAAAATCTACTATCTTACCGCAATTCTCACAAATGACGTGATAGTGATTATGTGTATTAAAATCAAAGCGACTAGATGCATCTCCATAAGTCAATTCATTCACAATTCCTGTTTTCTTAAACACACGTAAGTTATTGTATATCGTCGCAACACTTATGTTTGGAAAATCTGGTGACAGTGCCTGATAAATTTCATCTGCTGTTGGATGAGTTTCACTTGAAATCAAAAATCTAAGAATGGCTTGTCTTTGCGGTGTAATTCTGATTCCGGCATTTCTTAAAGATGCAATAGAGTCCTCTAATTGATGCTCAATAGATTCCATTTCTGCACTCATCTAATCCACCGTCTTTCTACTTAATAATTATTATTACTTAATATTAATATAACGGTAGAACCATTGAAATGTCAATGTTGGCACATTATTTTATCAATAACCTTTTGATAAATCTACTTTTTTCTCAATGACATCTCCATTACTTAGAAAATGTTTGAAGTTTCTAATAAAAATTTGAGATGCCTCTTTAAAGTTTTCTTTACCATTTCCTGTGATATGCGCAGTAATACTTACATTATCTAATTGATATAACGGATTATCCTCTGATAAAGGTTCCTTTTCGAAAACATCTAAATAAGCATGACGAATTTTGCCCTCATTAAGCGCTTTAACAATTGTTTCTTCTGAAGCAATTGTACCTCTGCCGATATTAATAAATAATGCAGTCTCTTTCATTGCGTCAAATTGCTTATCTTCTAATAAATGGTACGTCTCTTCAGTTTCGGGCAGCACATTAACTACAACGTCTGCTTTCGGCAAAACTTGATCAAGTTCCTTTAAAGGATATGTTTCATCAAATCCATCAACTTCATGTCCAGTTGTATTAATACCAATAATTTTCATTTCAAATGCACGTGCAAGTTCGGAAATTTGTTTAGGAATATTACCTGTCCCCAAAATTAGTAACGTATCTCCATCTACACGTCTGCCTGTAATTGTAGAATCATAAACTTTATTATCTTGATTTTGTCTAGAAACTCTCATTTGTTTATAATCGTCTAAAATATAGGCAAATACAAATTGACTCATTTGTTTTGCGTGAATACCTGATACATTCGTTAATACAATATTACGTTCAGCAAAATATTGTAATGGTAGTGAATTAACACCAGCCGCATACCAAGCTACAAACTTTAAATTAGGCATACCCTCAAAAAAAGCTTGATCAGCTTTGCCACTATAACCAATTACAACATCTGCATCTCGTTTATCTTGCTCATTTATTTCATCTACATTTTTTCGAAATACAAATTCTACTTCTGGAAAAGTTTCTTCCAATAACTGCTCTGAGTCTTTTAATCTATTTAATGAAAGAACCTTCACACACTTCACCCCAACATTTCTTTTAATTGATTCATTTGTTCTTTTACTTTAACTTTTTCGATTACATGTTCTACTACACCATTTTCATCTACAACGAAAGTAGTTCTGACAATTCCCATAGATTCTTTGCCAAAACTTTTCTTCAATTGATACACGCCAGTTGCTTCAGATAATTTATAATCCTCATCTACTAGCAAATCAAAATTCAAATCATGTTTAGCAATAAAGTTTTGATGTTTCTTTTTAGAATCTCCGCTGATTCCGTATACTGCAATATCTAAATCATTAAACATTGCCATGTTATCACGGAAATCGCAAGCCTCTGTTGTGCATCCAGGTGTATTATCTCTAGGATAGAAATAAAGAATTGCCTTTCTGCCTTTGATTGTGTCGTTAGTAATGACTTCTCCATCTTGATTTTCTAATGCAAATTCAGGGAATTTGTCTCCTTTTTTCAACATATGCTCACCTTTTTCTTCTTATAGTTAATTATATGATACGATAGTAAACGGAAATATTAAATTAAAAGAGGTTGATAAAAAATGAAATTCACTGAAAGCGAACGACTTCAAAGTTTGTCAGACGAATACATCCTTGGCGGTGTCAACTCCCCTTCTCGCTCATATAAAGCAGTTGGCGGCGGTGCACCGGTAGTAATGAAAGAAGGTAAAGGTCAATATTTATATGATGTAGACGGCAATCGTTACATTGATTATCTTCAAGCATATGGTCCAATTATTACTGGACATGCACATCCACATATTACTAAGGCTATTCAAGAACAAGCAGCTAAAGGTGTGCTTTATGGTACACCGACTGAGCTAGAAATCGAATTTGCTAAAAAATTGCGTGAAGCAATTCCATCTTTAGAAAAAATGCGTTTTGTCAACTCTGGTACTGAAGCTGTCATGACAACAATTCGTGTCGCACGTGCATATACAAATCGCGATAAAATTATTAAATTCGCTGGATCTTACCACGGACACTCAGATTTAGTACTTGTTGCTGCAGGTAGCGGCCCTTCTCAATTAGGTTCTCCTGATTCAGCCGGCGTACCTAAGAGCGTGGCTCAAGAAGTAATTACAGTACCTTTTAATGATATCGAGTCTTACAAAGAAGCAATGAAACATTGGGGCGATCAAATCGCAGCAGTATTAGTTGAACCTATTATCGGTAACTTCGGTATGGTTGAACCGCTTCCCGGCTTCCTTGAAGAAGTAAATGAAATCACCCATCAATATGGCGGTCTTGTAATTTATGATGAAGTTATCACAGCATTCCGCTTCCACTACGGTGCTGCTCAAGACTTGTTGAACGTATACCCTGACTTAACAGCATTCGGTAAAATCGTCGGTGGCGGTTTACCAATCGGCGGTTACGGTGGACGTCAAGACATTATGGAACAAGTTGCACCTTTAGGCCCTGCATATCAAGCAGGAACAATGGCTGGTAATCCACTTTCAATGAAAGCAGGCATCGCTTTATTAGAAGTTTTAGAACAAGAAGGTGTTTACGAAGAATTAGATCGTCTTGGTAAAAAATTAGAAGATGGTTTAAATGAATTAATTGAAAAACATGGTATTACAGCTACAGTAAACCGTGTTTATGGTTCATTAACACTTTACTTTACTGACGAAAAAGTAACACATTATGAGCAAGCAGAAAATTCTGATGGCGATGCATTTGCGAAATTCTTCAAATTAATGTTGCATCAAGGCATCAACTTAGCACCTTCTAAATTTGAAGCTTGGTTCTTAACAACAGAACACACAGATGAAGATATTGAAGAAACATTACGTGCTGCAGACTATGCATTCTCTCAAATGAAATAAACTTGAAAAACACATTGATTCAGTGTATAAACTTTAATATACGTTTTTGTTTTTGGAAACCACTTCCAAGCAAATGTGCATAAATAGGAATAAAGGAGCACACTCATTTGAAACTAGGTGCAAGAATATTTAAAACAGGTATTGCGATTGTCCTAGCGATGTTAATTGCATCACTGCTGCCAAAGAGTGCAGGCATTCCTACCGTAGCAGGTATCGGTGCAATTGTAGCAATGCAGCCAAGTGTATATCGTTCTTATAAAACTATAAAAGAACAGTTTCAAGGTAACTTAATCGGTGCAATTTTATCTGTATCGATGGTCAGTTTATTTGGCGATAGTATTATTATCATGGGCGCAACAGTTATAGTCTTGATTGCTTTATTATTCCAATTAAAACTTCAACATGTTGCAACCTTAGCCACAGTTACTGCCCTTATCATCATGGGTCAAGGTGGAGAAACAGGTAACTTCTATGCATCAGCGTTTTATCGTTTCGTGTTAGTGATGATTGGTGTTTTCAGTGCTTTCACTGTCAATGTCGCCTTCTTTCCACCTAAATACGAAACAAAGCTTTATTATAATTCAATGAATATCGCTTCTGATATTTTCATTTGGATTAAATTGGTTATTAACGATACAACAGAGTTTTACCATGTTAAAGAAGATACAAAGAGTATTAAAGAACGTTTGAAAAATCTGGAACAATTATTCAATTATTATAAAGAAGAACGTCCTTTCTTTAGAAAAAATTGGCCAGAATTAAATCGTAAAAAGATAATTTTCAAACAAGTTGTGACAACTACAAAAAGTGCCTATGATGTTTTGAGACGTATGCATCGTTACCAACATGATTTGCATAATATGAGTACTGATCTTCGTTTGCAAATCAAATTTGAACTAGATGATTTAATGACTTCATATGACCAAATTATGTTAAGCATCGCTCAAAAAGCAAGACACGATTTCGAGAATTTCCAAGCTCCTGTGGACATTCCGCAAAAAATTGAGTTAATGGAAGCATTTAAAAATGAAATGGTCCTGAACACTGAAACCTCTGAGTATTCAATTTCTAATGTCATGCAGATTATCTCAGCAATCGAGGAATTCAGTTATGATTTAGCACACTTAGACCGTTTGGTCATGAGTTATTTCCAATTCCATACAGATGACTCTAACATTGAAATTGAAGAAGAAGACTTAGACTTATAAAAAGAGAGCAGAAACTGTCCTCCGCTGAGGGACGTTTCTGCTCTTTCTTTATTATAAGTCTTGAATTGTATAAAGATGATGGTATGCACCTTGTTTAGCTAATAACTCTTGATGCGTACCGACTTCAATAATTTGTCCGTTTTCAACTACTACAATTTTATCTGCATGAGTGATTGTAGATAAGCGATGGGCAACGATTAATGTTGTTCTATTTTCACTTAAATGTGCTAAAGCTTCTTGAATGATTGCTTCACTTTCTAGGTCTAACGCACTTGTTGCCTCGTCTAAAATAATAATCGGCGGATTATTTAAGAATATACGTGCAAGTGAAATACGTTGTTTTTGACCACCTGATAATTTCACACCACGTTCCCCTACTTCAGTTTCATAACCTTCAGGCAGACTCATAATGAAATCGTGTGCGTTTGCGAGTTTAGCCGCTTCTATCACATCTTCATCACTCGCACCTGGTTTACCTAGTAAGATATTTTCTCTGATTGTGTCTGAGAATAAGATATTATCTTGTTGAACTAAACCGATTTGTTCACGCAAGCTAGATAATAAGAAGTCTTTTACATTATAACCATCTATAGTAATCGTTCCATCGGTAGAATCATAAAATCGAGGAATCAAGTTGATTAATGTCGATTTACCTCCACCAGACATTCCTACAAAGGCGACGGTTTCGCCATGATTCACATTTAACGAAATATCATCTAACACTTTAGGTGCATGTGGATTGTATCGGAAAGTTACATGATCTAATGAGATGTTACCTTCTGTGATTTTGAGCGGTTTCGCATAAGGTTCATCTTTTACATCATAGTCTTCATCTAATAAATGGAAAACACGGTCCATAGAAGCGAAACTTTGTGTCAATGTTGTAAATGAAGAAACAAGACGACGTAGAGGTCCGAAAAGTTGTTCTAAATAGCTGACGAACGCAGCTAACGTACCAACTGTAATGGAACCTGTTACTGCTAAATAACCACCGACGCCAATTACAATAATCGGTCCGATATCAGTTACCGTATTGATTGCTGCGAAAGAATAAGCATTCCAACGTGTGTGTTTAAAAGCACGATGTAAGAATTTACTGTTTTTCTTATCAAAGTTTTGCGCTTCATTTTGTTCAATTGCGAAACTTTTAATCACCGAAATACCTTGTACACGTTCGTGTAAGAACCCTTGTACTTCTGCTAAAGCTTGAGATCTTTCACGTGTTAGACTACGTAATCTTCCGAAGAAGTAATAAACCGTTAAAATGTAGAACGGGAATATAATCATAGCGGCTAATGTCAATTTAACATCAAGTACAAACATGATTGATAATGCGATAATAATTGTCACACAGTCTAACCAGATGTTCATTAGTCCTGTTAAAATAAAGTCTTTAGTCTGCTCAACGTCATTGATAACACGTGAAATCACTTCACCTGCTTTGTTGTTGGCATAGAAGCGTGCACTTAGTGCTTGCAAGTGATCATATAAACGTCTACGAATATCATAAAGTATTTTGTTGCTGGTCCACTGCGCTAAATACTGACGCATATATTCTATCGGTGGACGTACGACTGCAAATATAAAAAAGGCAATCCCGATTGCGATACCCAAGTGGCTTAATTTGTCTTGCGTGCCCATGCTCGGATTGTTGATGACATCATCAATTACATATTTGATTAATAATGGAATCAACATCGGAATGCCGAATTTAATGATACCGATAATAATGGTAGCTGCTATCCGCCATTTATACGGCTTAACAAACTTTAAATACCTGCGTATCATTGAGGCAATCCTCCCTTTCTATCCTTTTCTAATGCGAAATAAATCAACGAGGCGAGACATTTTATTGCGATGTCCCAACCTCGTATTACGATTATTATTCATACCAAAGTTATTATAATTAAAAACACAAGACGTAATAAAGCAATCTGCTTGATATGCTAACCTTGTCTCAGCTTTTTAAAGCGTTCTCTCCAAACTTTAATAAAGTCTGGCGCAAACGGACCTTTCTTTTGTTCAATCCATTGTTGTAAGATATCAACATTCCTGCGTAAAATCGCATCTATATCTTTAGGATAGTTCATTTGCTGCATATGTTGTTGGTACTCGTCTTCATCCAACAAATGATATTTACCATTCGGATAAACTTTGATATCTAAATCATAATCAATATATTTCAATGCTTCTTCATCACAAACAAATGGTGACGATAAGTTGCAATAATAATATACACCGTCTTCTCTGAACATACAGATGACATTAAACCAATATTCCGAGTGGAAATAGACGATTGCTGGTTCTCTGGTAATCCATGTACGTCCATCGCTTTCGGTTACAAGCGTGTGGTCATTGCCCCCAATCACAACATGGTCTGTCCCTTTTAAAATCGTAGTTTCTGACCAAACTCTATGAATGTTGCCATCGTGCTTGTAACTTTGTATTTTAATACGTTCTCCTTCTTTCGGTATGGACTCTTTTACCATGTTCCACACCTCCTCCTGGCTATTTTTCACAATCACAATTATAACATAATGCTTTTTTAAACTCAGACTTAACTACTTCGTTGTTAAATAGTTTAATACTTTATGCATCGATGCTGGAAAGTTGTAGTGATCTCTATCCTCTAAACGCATCCATACAAAGCGATCACTTAATTGTGTTTGTGACTCATCTATAACATCGTCAACTTGATAGACTTGAATGTCCCAAGTTAAATGTGTGAATTGATGTTTTAACTTAAATATCGGTGTCTCACTAATAGATATGTCTTGTTGTAATAAATCATGAAGCTGTTCTTCACTATAAGTTGCTTCATACATCGGGAACTCCCACATTCCATGTAATAGCTTTTCTGTACGTTGTTCAATTAACACTTCATCATTTTGATTATAAATGACATAACAATTTTGTTTAATTGTCTTCTTTTTAATCTTTTTAGGTTTGACGGGTAGTTGATCAACCGTCCCTTTTTCTAATGCTTCGCAGTGTGATTGAACTGGACATAATAAACAAAGCGGTGATTTCGGTGTACAAATTAATGCGCCAAGTTCCATCATAGCTTGGTTAAATTGGCCTGCATGTGTTGTAACATAAGGACGCAATTCACTTTCGAATTTTTTGCGGACAGATTGTTTTGTAGTATCACTGAAATCATTATTTAAGCGAGACCACACACGAAAAACATTACCATCAACGGTTGGCAATGGTAAATCAAACGCAATACTCATCACCGCTGCTTGTGTATAAGGTCCCACACCTTTTAATCGTCCGAACAAATCCGGATTGCTTGGGACATTACCGTTATATTGCGTCGCAACTTCTTGCACTGCATGGTGAAAATTGCGTGCACGACTATAATAGCCTAATCCTTCCCAATATTTTAAAACTTCATCTTGTGATGCTTGACTTAAATCTTCAACTGTCGGAAAACGTTCTGTGAAACGATGATAATAATCTATCACTGTTTTAACTTGTGTCTGTTGAAGCATAACTTCACTAATCCAGATATAATAAGGATTAGTCGTTTCTCGCCAAGGCATTTCACGTTGATTGGTTTCAATCCAATCTAATAAATCTCTTTTGAAACTATTTTGCTGTTTCATTCTTCAATAGTTCTCCTTCTCTCTTGTCAACACACCCTTTAATTAAGGGTGAATTGATTTAGTTATTTGTCATTATGTTTTATACTATATGTAAGATTAATTGAAATGAGTGAACAATTATGGATACAGGCACACATATCGTCATGGGCATTGGGCTTACTGCGCTAGCCATGCATGACCCGACCCTGTCAGATCATTTTGGTGCTGCGGCTACAACCTTAATCGCAGGTTCTTTAATTCCTGACAGCGACACTGTATTAAAACTAAAAAATAATGCTGTTTATATATCTAATCATAGAGGTATCACACATTCAATACCTTTCACTATATTATGGCCGATACTTATAACCTTACTCGTTTTTACCTTTTTCAGCCATATTAATCCATTGCATATTTGGCTATGGGCACAACTTGCAGTCTTTTTACACGTCTTTGTAGATATATTTAATTCCTACGGTACGCAAGCGTTGCGGCCTTTCTCAAATAAATGGATACAATTGAGTGTGATTAATACCTTTGATCCTTACATCTTTATTTTATGGTGTTTAGGCATTGTGCTATGGGCTTTTGGCTTAAATGCATTTGCGGTGTATATTCCAATTTTCATCGTATTAGTGATTTATTATATTGTACGTTTTATCTTCCAAGCCACAATTCGAAAACGTGTTTTACGTATGGTCAGCAGTCAAGATAATGCACACTTAGTTAAAGTATTTGTGGCACCTACTATGAAATTTATGGAATGGCGTGTCGCAGTTCAAACACAAACTCACGACTATGTCGGACGCAGTTATGGGACAAACGTCGTTTTCGCTGATAAAGTGAAACGTCAACCATTCCCTGATGAAGAATTAATGCAGGTATTACGTAACGACCCTAATATCAAAGCGTTTTTAAACTTCTCTTCTATATACAGATGGGATACTCGTCGTTTAAGCGATAATATTCTTGAAGTCCGCTTCATCGACTTACGTTATTTAAACAAAGATCACTATTCTTTCGTAGCGATTGTACATTTGGACCAAGACTTAAATATCACCCATTCATACACAGGTTGGGTCTTTAGTGAACAGAAATTGATGAAAAAACTTTATACACATTAATAAAAGAACGAGAACAAAATGTATCAACTACACTTTGTTCTCGTTTTATTTTTTCTATGATTATTTTAATATACCTAAACTCATTTGATTAATGATCAAAATTGGAGTTTTTCACCTTTTCAGGTTCAGCCGTATTTTTTAAATGAATAGAACGATTAGTTGTCATTCTAAATTTCTCATATGCGATATGTGGTCTTAGAATATACAATAATAGACTTGCGATACCTAACCATACAATAAAGAAGAAATGATAAGGTATATTGCCCAAACTATTAACACCGATAATCACAGCTTCTTCAATACCAGAAACTAAATAAAATAATGGATTTAACATTAAAATATGCATCCAAATTGATTTATGTGGACCTGGAATGAAAAAGATCGGTACGATAATGAACATAACCGCAAATACGATATAGAGTGTCATATCAAAAATATTGTAACGGCTGATCATTCTTACTAAACCTAATACTTGCGAAACAATCATCACAAATAAATTCCACATGATCCAGTAAAAGCCAATAGCCCAAAATGAACTATCTAAGTTGACGGGTTTGACCAGGACAACTAATGCGATAGAAAGTAATAATCCTACTGAAAAAATCAGTGTATAGATAATACTTTTAAAAGCGGTTGGATAGTCATAGTTCTTATATTCATAATAATCTCTGCGATAACGCATTGTGTTGAAATATAAAGTAACAAGTGTCCAAGATAATGTGATGAAACCGATGAAGCGGTAATACCACACAGCTTGTGTTTCTTCTGTCGCGTTAATGATTTTTAAAAACAGCAACATTACGAGTAATAACAATACTGAAGCTACAAGCGGAATCGCGAACCATCTCCAATTCCGCTTCAAACTCCCCATTAAATGTTTCATCATTTGCGGCAAGCTATAATAAAAATTTATCAATTTATCTATCAAACGGTCTCACCTACAATTCTATATAAATCCATTTATTATCTTTCAAATCAGCAATAAAGTAACCATTGCCTGATTTTGTGACCCAGTAATCTCCTTGAATATCAAATTTATCTTTTAATTTGTCTTTATCAACAATCGGGAATACAAATCCTGTTAAATGATCATTATCATTGAACAATAAATCTACAGGCTGTTGTGTGACTGGCGCAACAAAACGTTGATCTTTCTCAGGAACTAAACTTTTAACTGCTTTCTTGTGAGATTGTCCTAAGTGACTATTATAGAAATCTATATAATTAATATAATTAGATTTCATGTAATCTTCGAGTGTATCTTTACTATGTCTTTCATAAAGACCTGCTGGATTGAAATGATATAATTTATTTTTACCAATTACATAAGATTTATCATCGATAACCAGTCGATATTTATTATCATTTTCTCCAGTAATCGTCACAAATGTATATTTCGGCAGCTTCACTTTATGTTTATGGTCAATCCCTTTAACTTCAATATTGTTATTCATCACAATACCGTAGGTCAAAGTCTCATCAAATACACCTTTTTTCTGAGCTTGTAATTTACTTTGTTCAGTGTTTTGCGCAAAATGCACAATCCCTAAATTGTTAAACAACAATACCGCTGTAAAAATAAAGCCGACCAGTAACAAAACACTCCAACCGATAACACGTGCCAAGAAAGGTGTCGGTTTTGCGTGTTTATAACGTTCAATTCGTTTGAAGTTATAAGACATTTCAGGAATACGCGTACGTTTTTCTTTCCAGTCTACATCAAACTGCGCTTTTTCTTCTTCAGTTTTTAATGATTGACGGTCTCGTTCATGTTCTTTAAATGCAGGTAACACACGACTCAATGGACCTTCCATACGTAATTGGCCATGTGAAATCCATACGGCATAGTTACATACTGCCTGGATAACCTTTAAATTATCATCGATTGTAATCATTGTAAGTTCATCATCTATGTAATCTTGAGAAAGTGTTATGGCTTTCTCCATAAATGCATCATCCAATTCACTTAATACATGATTAAAGATAATGATATCTGCTTTAGACGTACGTGCTAAACTTACAATTAATTGTGCATACTCACGATCAGTTAACTGGTAAACTAGCTTATCTTTCTGCTCATATAAATCAGCATAGCGCAAAATTTGTTCGACTTTATGTCCAGAAACCGTATATGTAAATAATTCCACTGCATTTTGAACAAGCGCAGTCACCGTTTCTTCGTGTAAATGTTTATCTTCGATATCTCCGAAATATAAACTGCCGTTACGTCGGATACGCCCTTTATCAGGTTTAACTTCACCGGCTAAGATTCTGCCGATTAACGTTTTCGACGCACCAGGCTCCCCTATAATACCTAATGATTCTCCTTGATATAAGTGAAGTGACACATTATTCAATTCGATATCTTCAGCATCATAACCATACGGCAGATACCATTTTTTTCTATTCTTTTTACGATAATAATGTGTAATATTCAGTAATTTTAATACAATCGAACTCGCCATAATTTCTACATCCTTCTAAAGTTTTAATAATGCGACTGGGATGCCTTCTTCACTTAGTCCGCTATGCAGGATTTTGCCCCATGCAAAGACACCTTTCAAACGATCTACACGCATATAACGTTTCGTACCATCATTTAATTCATAAAGTTTACCGAATTCAATTTTATCTGTATCTACTAAGTAACTTTCCGCAATGATGACTTTTGTACGGTAGACATCATATTCATTTAAAATGCCGTTCATTTCTGCTTTACGCATTTTTTCTTTATATTTTTGTATTTCATTTAAAATTTCACTCTTAGTCATTTCGCTTAAACTTTTCTCAGTCATCGCTAATCCCGCTTTCTCTTAATTTATCTTTAATTGTATCATACTCATAGCCTTTTCTGAGAAGTGCTTCTATTGTTTTCATCACAAGTTGTTGCCCGCTATATTTGCGTTCATTTTTACGATACACTTTTTCTAATTCCTTTTGCAATAAAGCATCAATTTCATCTGTATCTGGTTCAAAATCTAAGGCTTGCATCGCTTCATTAATCATCTCGAATGAATAGCCTTTTTGTAATAATGATTGTTTCACTTTATCTGTCCGCTTCTTCATCGGCCCTTTCTTTTGATGCATCAATTTATCAGCAAGCGCAACGATATCTTCAAGCGGTTGTTCTTGTTCATAACGTTCGCCATAATCTTCAATAATATTCTTTTCGACTCCGGCTTTATAAAGCTTTTGTTTGTAAATTTCAGGCCCTTTATCAGTAGTCCGAATCATAGTATTTTTTAAACTTTCCGCATAATCTTGATGATCAATATAGCCTTCTTGATGACAATAAGCAATGACTTCTGCAATAGCTACCTCATTGATTTCATGTTTTTGTAAATGTGTAATGACTTCTTGTTCAGTTCTTTTACGATATGAAAGATATTGAACAGCGTAATGTAACCCTAAGCGATAATGCTCATACTTTTGAATATGCATCATATCTTCAGCAGTGAGCGCATCGCCTTTTTTTAAATTAAAGTGTACTAAAGTATCCATATCGATACCCATCTCAAAGGCACCGTCTAAGTATAAATTAAACCGCTCTTTATTTTTCTTTTGAACTTCAATCATTGTAATTTTAGGCATGGTCTCACCTCTTCTCTTAAATTCATAACGGTATCGATACTTATTGTAAAACAAATGCATGTACTTTTATAGCATTATCCTCCTGAATTTACACAAGTAACATACATTGTCTCTTTTAAGCATGCGACATATAAAAAAGGCAATGCAGCTGAATATACTGATTGCCTGAAATCGCATTAAACGCCTAACTGAGCTAATGCTGTTTTATATTGTTCATCGTTGATATAACCTTGCTGCTTCATCTTTTCTAAATTGATTTTGACACGGTTAATATAGTTCTGTGACATATTATTGACATCATATACACTTGGCGCATTAATTTTACTTGCTAAAATGGCACTTTGAAGCACACTAATCGTCGGCATATTTTGACTGTTTGCGACGGTCGTTGTACCAAAGTAATGATTTGCAGCACTTTCAATAGTATATTGATTATCACCAAAATAAATATTATTAACGTAAAAGCTCAATATCTCTTCTTTAGAATATTCCCGTTCCATACGCGATGCGACCAATATTTCTTTCACTTTCCGTGTAAAACTTTGTTCATTTCCATAATAATAATTTTTAACAACTTGTTGACTGATTGTACTGCCACCTTGTACCGATTGATCACTTAAAGTCGTGAACAGTGCCCTAAATATACCTTTCACATCAAATGCGCCATGGTCATAGAATCGCTCATCTTCCATAGCGATAAAAGCGCCTTTAGTATAATTCGGCATATCATTGATTGGAACAAACGTAGATTTATTTTCAATGGTTTTTAAGTCCTCTACATTGGCACGTGATGACAATGCATACATCACACCAAAGAAGAGTGCAATTACAATAATGAGTCCAATAAGTAATTTTAAAAATAGCCCTTTGCTTTTTCTTTTTCTCGGCGGTGTACCTACGGGTTGATAATAAGTATTATAATGGGGTGTATTCTGTGTGCCTCTTGTTGTCTCACGTTGAGACCTCGATAGCCTTTCGCTTCTTTTCATACACAGATCTCCTCAATCTATTTTAGTATTTCACACATATTATAATTGAGAACTGTTTGATATGAAATAAGAATTATACGTTTTGACACAAAATCGGTCTTGAGTAGTACACATGGATACTCCTGGATATGTAAAAAACCGGAATATCTTATAGATACTCCGGCTAAGCTTATAACTACTTATTTTTCATTATTTTTTAATGCGTCAACAATTGCTTTGTTGAAGTCATCTAAATCATCAGGTGTACGACTTGTTACAAGATTTTTATCAACGACTACTGATTCATCTTTAACATGTGCACCTGCGTTTTCTAAGTCTTTACGTACGTTTAATACCGCTGTTAACGTACGGCCATTTAAATCATCAGTATCAATTAATACTTGTGGACCATGGCAAATCGCAAAGATTGGGTCATCTTCTTTAATAAATGCTTTTGCGAATGTACCATATCTTCCTTCTACGTCTCCACGTAAATGGTCTGGTGAGAATCCGCCTGGAATTAATAATGCTGAATAATCGCTTGGTTCAGCTGAGCCGATATCTACATCAACTTTAGCTTTTGTACCGTGTTTACCTACGACTTCTTCTCCAGCTTCTGAGCCGATAATCACTGTATTGTAGCCTGCTTCTTCGATTGCTTCTTTTGGACTAGTTAATTCAATATCCTCAAAGTCATTACCTAAAATAATTGCTACTGTTTGTGCCATTTATTTATCACCTTTCTATTCTATACAATAAATTGTATTCAGAATTACTTTTGTCTTTGATTGTACTTATTGTATAGACCAAAATGTCATGATTTAAACATAGAAAGTATGGGACCTTACTTCTCACGTTGATAAAGTTTTACTTTTTCTTCTAATTGGTCTAGTAAACCAATCCATTCATCAACATCTTCAACACTGACTTTATCTGGATCCACATGATCAATTTCATCTACAAATTCAGATAATCTCGTTTTAATGTTCGTAATTAATTCATTTTCGCTCATTTTCATGATAAGGCTCCTTCTTTAAAAATATAATTCTATTCTAACATGCGATTGACAAAATTCACTAGAATATTAATAATATGGAATGACTCATCTTTTGTGATTTGAATCTTTCACTTCACATTACCCCTTTTTTATTAAGAAATACATTGTATAGAAAGAAGGCAAAATTATGATTGGCCAATCTACGAATATTAAAAAGCCGATTACTATAGCAAATGATCCTTGGGAGGCATACAACGATGTCGAAGCGTTCGGCAGCTTGCAGTTAAGCAATATTGAATTCACCACAACGAATTTATGTAATATGCGCTGCAGTCATTGTGCTGTCGGTTATACCTTACAAACAAGAGATCCTGAACCGCTTCCAATGGAATTAATGTTTAAACGTTTAGATGAAATTCCTAATTTACGTACCCTATCTATCACAGGCGGCGAACCGATGTTTTCTAAGAAATCAATTCGAAATGTGGTTAAACCGCTATTAAAATATGCCTATAATCGCGGTATTTATACACAAATGAACTCTAATCTAACTTTACCGCAAGATCGCTATTTAGATATTGCTGAATACATAGACGTGATGCATATTTCACACAACTGGGGAACAACGGATGAATTCGCTACAGTTGGATTCGGCGCAATGGAAAAACAGCCGCCGCTTAAAGCAAAACTCAAACTTTATGAACAAATGATTGAGAATTCTAGAACATTATCTGAACAAGGCATGTTTGTCTCTGCTGAAACGATGTTGAACCAAAGCACGAAACCTTACCTTGAAAAAATTCATCGTGAAGTGGTAAATGATATGAAATGCAGTCGACATGAAATTCATCCGATGTATCCATCTGATTTTGCGAGTCAGCTTAACGTACTTAGTTTGAAAGAAATTAAAGAAACTATACGTCACCTTTTAGAAATTCGTGACGAATCTGTATGGATGTTGTTTGGGACACTACCGATTTATCCATGCATTCAAGATGAAGACGATGCACAATTATTCAAACAACTGCGTTCAGCAAAAAATGTCAGCTTACGTAATGATCCAGACGGCCGCAGCCGTTTGAACGTCAATGTCTTTACTGGCGATGTGATTGTGACGGACTTCGGCGATGAGACAGGTTCTATTTCTAATATCCAAACCGATCGTCTTACAGATGTTTTCGACAAATGGCTCGCTTCAGACTTAGCACAAAGTTTGAATTGTCATTGTGCACCGGTACATTGCTTAGGACCGAACTTACTTGTAAAAAATATGTATTATCCAAATACTGATTTCCGAGAAAAAGAAAAAATGATGCATCGCATCTTCCAACAACAATAACGTTAATAATACAAAATGGCATCTCAACACTTCATTTTATGTTGAGATGCCATTTTTAATTGCTTATTTTATTCAATATGTCGTCTTCTCGTTAAGAACTCTAAGGTATCTTTACTTTCTTGACGACGTTCTTTTCTGCGTTTTACACGTGCAGGCGCAGTACTATGGAACCATTCTTGAATTTCACCTTCAGGATAAACATCTGGCACTTCTGTTGGTTTGCCGTTTTCATCTAACGCTACAAATGTTAAGAAGCTGAGTGCTGCCATATGTTTTTTATCATTGATGATATCTTGAAGAATGATTTGTACACAAACTTCCATTGAACTTGAACCAGCGTATGAAACCATTGCTTCATATGAAATAATATCTCCATTACGGATAGGTAATAAAAAGTCCACTGAATCTGTAGAAGCTGTAACAACTGGCGTACTGCTGTGTTTCATAGCGCAGATTGCCGCAATTTCATCAATGTTCGCCATTAAGAGTCCACCGAACATAGTATGATGATGATTCGTATCTTGCGGATATACTTGACGATCTTTTACAGTTTTTGATGCTGACATTGGTTTACTTTCTCTTTGTTCCACAATTGATCTCCTTTATGAATTGATTATATTTATTTTAGTAAGCCCAGTTACCGTCTTTAAACACAATCTCTTCTTCCCCATCTTGCGTGATACCATAAATCGTTAAATCTGCGCTGCCAATCATGAAGTCTTCATGAATAAACGCATCATTTAAACCTTCTTCTGTTAATTGTTCACGTGTCATTTCTGTACCGCCAATTATCGTAAACGGATAACCAGCGCCTAATGCGATGTGGCAAGAAGCATTTTCATCTAACAATGTGTTATAAAAGACACGATTACGATTTGAAATCGGTGAATTGTCTGGAACTAACGCGACTTCCCCTAGATATCTTGAACCTTCATCAGTATCAAGTAAGTCACGTAATACTTCTTCCCCTTTTTCAGCAGAAAAATCTACAACTTTGCCATCTTTAAATGTAAGCGTAAAGCCATCGATCAGCGTTCCGTTATAGCTGAGCGGAAGTTTATTTGTCACATGACCGTTTACACGATTACGATCAGGGGCTGTAAATACCTCTTCAGTTGGGATATTGGCAATAAATTCTTGTCCATCATTTGTGAAACTTGTCGCATCTTGCCATAAATGATTCTTAGGCAAGCCAATTGTTAAATCTGTACCTTCTGAAACATAGTGAAGTGCTGAATATTGTTTGTTTTGTAGATATTTAGCGTGTTCACTTAAGTTTTGGATATGTTGATTCCAGTTTTCAATCGGATCATTACCATCTACACGAACAATGTCTAATAATTCATCAATGAATTTTTCATAAGCTGCTTCAGCATCTAATTCAGGATAGACACGTTGTGCCCATGCTTTGTTCGGATATACGACTACACACCATGGTAAGTCATTATTTTGAATTGCTTCCATATATCCTTTGAATCCTTTTGAATAAGCTTTGCCGAAAGCTGCTTTTTTAGCACTATCTGCATTACTTAATAAATCAGGGTCAGAACTCATTAAAGCTAAGTTCGCAGCACCACGTTTTACATAATCCATACGTTCTTCAATATCATAATCTTTCAAATCATTTTCTTCGAAGTATTCTACAGATTCATGTTCAAATTTTAAACGTCTTAATGTATCATCTGCATATTTTACTCTTACATCAGAAGCGCCGCGTTTGTATGCTGCCTCAACGATATCATGCGTTAATTCTAAAGCATCTACTGATGAACGAATAAATACTGGTTGCCCCTCTTGCACATTCATACCAACATCTACGATAAGTTGTGCATATTGTTTTAGCTTTTCTTGTAATTGTGACATAACAAAGTTCCTCCTTATTCTGACTGCTGTTTGTTCTTACGATTGTCGTAGTTCGCCTAATTCAGATGCGATGGCAGTCACTTCACTTGGTGAAAATTTTTCTTTTGAAGTAACAAAGCTATGAATTTCTTTGATTTTAGCTTCATCTGCATCTTCAAATTTATCAGGATCGATTAGATTAACGTTTACCACGTTTAGTTTCTCTCTGATATCAATGATCATATCTCTATTTGTTTCTGACATTTAAATCACCTCTTTATGTTTATATATTATCAAACTCAACAATTCCTGAAAACTTTTGATAATTTACTCTTTAGATGTTGATTAAAAACCGATAAGATAATATTATATGGGTTATTTCATCAGAGTTCGGGTAAATATTATCTATGGAACGTTAGGTATACCTTGTATCTATGTTCATCATACGCTTTATTTATCCGGCTGAAAAATAATTTGGAGGTAAAATATGACTACAGTAGCATTTGTCTGTTTAGGCAATATTTGTCGTTCTCCAATGGCTGAAGCAATTATGAAACAACGTCTGAAAGACCGCGGTATAGAAGGCATTGAAGTTGTCTCACGCGGTACAGGCAGTTGGAATTTAGGCCAAGCACCTCACGAAGGAACACAACGCATTTTAAATACTCACAACATACCTTTTGACGGTATGATCAGTGAACTATTTGAATCTACGGATGACTTTGATTACATTATTGCGATGGATCAAAGTAATGTGGATAACATTAAGCGTATCAATCCAGAGTTGAAGGGCCAATTATTCAAATTGTTGGAATTCAGCGATATGGAAGAACAAGATGTACCTGATCCTTACTATACAAATAATTTTGAGGGTGTATTCGATATGGTACAATCATCATGTGATAATTTAATTGATTACATTCTTAAAGACACAAATTCTAAAGAGGGGTAGATAAATTATGAATAACAAATTAGTACCAGGCATTTTATTAGGCGCTTTAGTCGGCGGAGCAATTACATTAGCTAACAAAAATACGCGAAATGCATTAAAAAGCAGTATTCAGAACTTAAAAGAAGGTAAACGTTCTGACAGAGGACCTTCAAAAATCAGCGTAATCAAAGAAGAAGTTCTTTACTGGAAAGATGCTATCGAAGAAATTCGTCGCAATAACCCAGAATTAGAACGTGCATTGAAAAATGCGAAAAACACGTTACAAGAGCGTAAACAAAACGATAAACACTTAAACTAATTATAGGTTTAAGAGCATTACAATGCGTTGACTATAGGGATAAACTTAAGTGAGTTTTACTCATCTAAGTTCTATCCCCCTTTTTTCAACTCATTGACCAACTGAATATAGTAATAAAGGAGTACATGTTATGTCTCATTCAAATGAAAAAGACAAAAATAATAAAAAAGAAGGGATTTTTCAAAAAGTAAAAGAAAAGTCTGAGGGTATTACACACGAAGATCATAATAATTATGTGGCACCGCAAGAATTCAAATCTAAGTCACCAAAAAAATCAAATCAGACATTCTTTGTAGCTAGAAATAACAAACCGGCTAAATATACGAAAGATTCCAATTTCTTTTCATTTTTAATTTATCGAATTGGTAAAGATGATGCGACAGGCTTAGCAGCACAGCTTTCATATTACTTTATGTTATCACTGTTCCCTATGTTGCTATTTTTGCTTTCACTTTTACCATTATTCCAAATCGATAGAAATAAAATTGTCGGTATGATTGCAAAAAATGCACCTGCTTCTACAGCGGATCTACTGACAGGTATTATCGAAGATATTATGAAAAATGCCAGCGGCGGTATTTTATCAGTAGGTTTGATTTTGGCACTTTGGTCTGCCTCAAATGGTATGACAGCCTTAATGAACGCGTTCAACGTAGCATATGATGTTGAAGACGGCAGAAACCCTATCGTATTGAAATTAATCAGTGTGCTATTCACTGTGATTATGGGTGCAGTATTTATTGCGGCCTTAATCTTACCAGTTTTCGGTCAACAAATCGGTCATTTATTATTTGGTCCGCTTGGACTTGATAGCCAAGTGAAATGGGTATTTAGTATTTTACGATTCTTATTACCATTTATCGTGATTTTCTTATTATTCTCAACACTATATGCCCTAGCACCGAATATCAAAATTAAATTCAAATCTGTATTACCAGGTGCACTTTTCGCATCAATAGTATGGATTCTAGGTACTGCAGCGTTTGGTTTCTATGTTTCAAACTTCTCAAACTACTCTAAAACATACGGCAGTATCGGTGGTATCATCGTGTTAATGTTATGGCTATATATCACTGGTTTCATCATCATTGTCGGTGCTGAGATCAATGCGATTATTAACCAACGCAGAACATTGAAACACGGAGATTCACTTGAAGAACGTGAATTTGAACGTGCAGAAATGCAGAATCCTCATACTGAAAGATAATCATATTACTTAAAGAGCAAGTCACTTTGTATAAAATCAAAGTTGATGTTGCTCTTTTTCTTTTATTTTTTAAAAACATGTTATTTTATGTATTCATTAGGGTATGATAATATTTGGTTAGTGACATTTTTGTGAACTAGTCATGACAGTCAATTCATCTTGATATAACAAAACAACTAAATTCAGGATACAGGAAGTGTAAATAAGATGACATTATTAGACAGTATTTTATCTTACAATAAGGAATTTGTGGAAAACAAAGAGTTTGAAAACTATTCCACAAGTAAAAAACCAAATAAAAAAGCAGTATTATTCACTTGTATGGATACACGTTTACAAGACTTAGGCACAAAAGCTTTAGGTTTTAATAACGGAGATTTAAAAGTAGTCAAAAATGCAGGCGCTATTATTACGCATCCATACGGTTCTACAATTAAAAGTTTATTAGTTGGTATTTATGCATTAGGTGCTGAAGAAATTATTATTATGGCACACAAAGACTGCGGCATGGGTAGTTTAGACGTAAATACTGTAAAAGATGCAATGAAAGAACGTGGCGTTACTGATGAAACGTTTGATATTATCAAACACTCTGGTGTAGACGTGGAGAACTTCTTAGAAGGCTTCGAAAACGCAAGTGATAATGTTAAACATAATATTGATATGCTTTATCATCATCCATTATTTGATAAAAAAGTACCAATTCATGGTCTTGTGATTGATCCGCATACTGGCGAATTAGAATTAATCCAAGATGGCTATGAACTGGCAGAAAAAAATAAATAGTACATAAACTGTATTATGGATAATACAAAGGCAAGATTGAAAGCACTCATTTTCAATCTTGCCTTTTCTTTTATTGAATTAAATCGTGTTGGAATGCGTAAATAACAGCTTGTGTTCTGTCTTGAACTTCTAGCTTGCTTAATATATTACTCACATGTGTTTTAACTGTTTTAATCGTAATATGTGACGCACTGGCGATTTCTTGGTTAGAATAACCTTTTGCGATTAACAATAAAATTTCCATTTCTCTATCTGTTAATAATTCATATAATTCAGCACGTTGATTCATGCGATTACGCATTTTAACAAGTACTTCCGCTTCAAACACCGCTTCGTTACGATATGTTTTACGAATCGCTTCTGCGATATCACTTGCGCTCGTCGTTTTTAGAATATAACTGTCTACCCCAGCGTCTAAAGCACGATACACTTCATTATCCTCAATATAACTTGTCAGCATCAATACTTTAATCTGAGGTAAATCTTTTTTAATCTGCATTGTGGCTTCTACGCCATCCATGTCTTCCATCAACAAATCCATCAAGATTAAATCAGGCTGCAATTCATGAGCTTTTTCAATTGCTTCTTTACCTGATTTGCCTTCCCCGACGACTTCGATATCAGGTTGTGTAGATAAATAACTTGAGATGCCGATACGAACCATTTCGTGGTCATCGACAAATAATACTTTAATCGCCATCATTTTCCTCCTTATTCAATGGAGCCTTCACTTCAATTCTTGTCCCTGCCCCAGGCAAAGAAACAATATGCAGTGTTGCCCCGATTTCTAATGCTCGCTCTCGCATATTCTTCAATCCATAGCTTTTCTCCATTTTTTCATCTACATCAAAGCCTTTACCATCATCTTGAATACGCAATAACAGATAATCATCTTTATTAAATAAATCTATCGTTAATTTTGTGCCTTCTGCATGTCGCAGTGTATTGGAAATCCCTTCTTGGGTGATACGGAATAAATGATCTTCTATGCCTTTTGGTACCTCAAAGTCTTCAATATCATAAACTACTTTCATAGGCACTTTCTTTTGTAAGTCCACAACAAGATCTTTAATTCCTTCCCCAAGTGAGCGATCTTTTAAGCCAAGCGGTCTTAAATGTAATAACAATGCACGCATTTCTAGTTGCGAATCTTGTACCATCTTTTCTAGTGTCGGAATTTGCTGATCAAGCGGCGGTTCAAGTGGTGATTCCTTAATCGCTGATAACATCATACTTGCCGCAAATAATTGCTGACTAACTGAATCATGCAATTCCCTAGCTAAACGCTGGCGTTCATCTTCTATAATTTTCTTCACTTTAACGTCATTTAAATTATATGTTTCGTTGGTCAAATCTTGTGTTTTAATACGTAGTCGATGTAACTCTTGGTTTAATGGCACAAGTGTATGATAGATATCCAAAGTTTCTTGGTAGAGTTCGATATTTTGATCATTAATACCGACAACTTCCCCTTCAATGGAATGTTCAATTTGTGTTTTAATCCAATCATTTTGTTCGTTCACTTTATACGCTAACACAGAACCAACAATAATACTCATCAAAATCACTATAATATTTAAAAATAAGAAAACAGGAATGCCGAAAATCTGCGTGTAAAACATTCCTTGAAAGTAGATGATGTTGACGAACACTTTGTCTATAAAAAAGAAAATCGCTAATATACTATAGTTCAATATCAGCATCGAACCGATGGCTCTGATATAGTGGTTCATCTATAAACCACCTCAACATCACCAATAAATGTCGAAGTATAAATATTGATGTTATAGTTTTCTTCTTTTGTTTCTTCAGTCATTTGGATATGATTATTTTCAATCTTAACCGTATTCTGATTCACAGTCGCATTACCATAAAACGCTGCTGCGTGAAGATTGATATTGTAATTCATCGGCACAATAATTTGAATCTTACCAATGAAGTGTCTCATCACAATCGTGTTATTTTCTTTAATATTTGCTGCTTTCGTTAAATCAATATGGATATCGCCGATGCCATGTTGAATTTGCAAGTCTTCCCACTTATAAACATAAACAGGAGTTCTTTGATTACCGAACCATTTTTGTTTAATAAATTGCGGTGAAGTAACTTCTTCATCAGAAGCAATAATCTTCATCGGTTTAAATTTGAAGACGATATAACGAATAATAATCAGCACTAAGAAAATAAAAAGAATAATAATCGTATATTTGTTAGAGAGCAGTGTAAAGGCAATCATTAATACACCAATCCAAAAGGCCAACAGACCTCTGACTTTATGGAAATAAAGATAGCCTACGTACATTAAGATAATCCCTAATAATAATACGAGAATAAAGCCGATTTTTTCAAAAAAGATATAGTAAAAATTGGCTATAATCATTAATGCTGTAAATATTATCAACATCTCAGTTGAGATATACTTATTGGTCATGTTTCGCCACCTTTTCTATGCAACTAAACTCATTTGTGCAATCATATCACATTCTCTTTCAAGCGTAATACGTGTTTTATTTTGCTCTGATAAATCTGCTTCAATTCTTGCACAATCAGATTCTGCTTCGTTTAAGTCATGCATTAATGCAGACAACTCTGCATTATTGATATTTTCCATGCGTTGTACATTGCTGATTTGATATTGATCCATCAAATCGATGTATTTATTTTCTACTTCAGTTGTCAATTGTTCAATATATGCCACGATATTTTGTCTTTTGCGGTTTAAATAAGCGATATATTGTTTAGTTGAATGTAACTTTCTGTTTAAATGCGCTTGGCAATTCGTAATACTGTATTTAACTGTAGTGTGATAAAGTTTGTCTAAATAAATTGCTATGATATTCATGGAATCACCTCATTTATGATTGATTCCATTATAAAATAATTCCAGACGCCTCACGATAGGCTCTGGAACCATTTTACTTTCATACTTTAGTCCTAATTCCCATGATACCAAGGAATTATTCTTCTGTTTTATCTATTTTCGTTGTTAATAATGGACCATCTTTCGTCACAATAACCGTATGTTCGATTTGTGCGACATAACTTTTATCGCTTGTTTCAAAAGCCCATTCATTTTTACCTTCAGTTACAAATGTTGCATTAGAAGAAATGAAAGGTTCTACTGCAATCACAGTACCTTCTTTTAGTAATGTTTTATCTTTTGGATCATAGTAGTTTAGAACGTAATTAGGTGCTTCATGTAGTGAACTGCCTACACCATGACCTGTTAAGTTACGGATAACTTTCAAATCATTTTTACGTGCAGTTGCGTGTACTGCTTTACCGATTTGACTTAGTTTGCTGCCTGGTTTGATTTTTTTCATTGCATTGTCAAACGCTTCTTCAGCAACTTCACATACTTTTTGTTTCATCGGGTCACTTGGTTCACCCACAACAAATGAAATACCAGTATCTGCATAATATCCATTTTTTAATGCAGATACATCTATATTAACTAAATCCCCTTCACGGATTTTGCGTTTACCTGGAATACCATGTGCCACTTCTTCATTTACACTGATACAAGTTTGACCAGGGAAATTTTCATCATGGATAGGTGCAGACAAAGCACCGTGTTGTTCAAATAAATCTTTAGCAATGTTATCTAATTCTTTAGTTGTTACACCCGGTTTTGTTGCTTCTTGCATTGTATCTCTGACTAATGCACAAATATATCCGATTTCTTTTAAGCCTAATAATTCTTCTTCTGTTTTTACAATCATGTGCGATCCCTTTCCTTATTCAATAATTGATAATGCAGCGCACGTGCGCTTATATGTCTCATTATGATACGAAATTATCATAATTAACACTCATTCTTTCTTATTATAGCAAAAAATGTTTGTTATACTAAATCTGTAAGAAGCAGTTCATTCGTTAATAACTGCAAATGGAACTATGTTGCAACAAAGTTGCCGACATCAAGTGAGGTAAAATTTTTTATGACACAAGACAAATGGTATCGCAAAATTATCGGCGCAAGAACTATCAAAACTGGACTTGCCACATTTTTGACAGCCTTCTTTTGCATGGCGCTCAATCTTAACCCGATTTATGCCACTTTAAGCGCCATCGTCACCATTGAACCAACCGCAAAAGCATCACTCAAAAAAGGATATAAACGTTTGCCTGCGACTGTTATCGGTGCGCTCTTAGCTGTACTCTTTACGTATATTTTCAGTGATAAATCAGCACTTGCTTATGCGATGAGCGCCACCTGTACAATCTTTATTTGCGCAAAATTAAAATTACATGATGGTATTACAGTTGCGACTTTAACCGCTATGGCCATGATACCAGGTATTGGAGATCATTATTTATTTAATTTCTTCTCACGACTTTTAACAGCGGTCATCGGTTTGGTTACAGCTGGTTTGGTAAACTTAATTGTTTTACCGCCGAAATACTACCATCAAGTTGCTGAGAACGCACAAAAAGTTGAAACAGATATGTATCATCTCTATAGTCTACGTTTAAAAGAATTGGTGAATGAAAAATTTAATTCTACTAAAACTAATCAAAAATTAGAAAAATTACTTTCAGCCATCTTGCGAGTAGACACATTAATTCGTTACCAAAAAGACGAATTAGAATACCACAAAGACCAAGAAGATTGGGTTAAACTTAAAGCACTGTCTAATCGTGCACATACAGATCGCCTGTTTATTACCCATTTATCTAACATTGTCTATTTGCCTAAGAACACTAAGTTTCACTTCACGAAAGCTGAACAAACAGCTATCTTGAACATCGCAGAAAGTATCAGTGAAATTATAGAAACAGGTGGTTTTGAACGTGTAGATGAAGATGCTGAAATATTAAAACGCAGTGTGATTCGTTTAGATGAATTTGAAAAACAACAAGTTAAAAGCCATATCATTTATGAAATTCTCATGACTTATCGTATTCTCGATGAACGTTATGCTTAACAGAAAAGGTCACTTTTTGAACTGATTTTCAAAAAGTGACCTTTTTATTTAAATTATAGCTTTTAGTGCTATCTTGTATTTCTTATTTATTTTCAAAGCGATCGACAATGGCTTGTTTAGCCGCTTCTTCCGCAGTATTATCCAATTGACGCGGCTCAAATGGAATACCTTTACGAATACATGCTTGCTCTAATAAGTAATCTGTAATTTCATGGTTCTTCGGTAAAATCGGGCCATGTAAATAAGTGCCTAACAAGTTTTTATAATGAATGCCTTCTTTACCGTCTTCATCGTTATTACCAAATCCATGCGTTACTTTTCCTAATGTATCATAGTTATGATACGTTCTGCCGCCGTGATTTTCAAAACCGACAATTGTTCCGAATGTATCACTTTCAATGACAATATCACCTGTCAGACGTTCTTTTTTAGATTGTGTATAAAAATCTAAAATACCTAGGCCTTCAAGCTCTGTCCCATCAGGTGTGATGTACTTATTACCTAAGAATTGATAACCGCCGCAAATTGTTAATCCAGGCATTCCTTCTTCTATGGCATCTTTCAATTTACTTTTGATTTTACTTAATTCTTTCGTCGCAAGCGCTTGTTCACGGTCACTGCCGCCGCCGATAAAGAAGATATCACATCCATCAAAAGTTACACCTTCTGTTTCATTGACTTCAACAACGTTCAATTTGATATTGCGCCATTTTGCGCGTTGTTTTAATGCGATGATATTACCGATATCGCTATATAAATTCAATTTATCTGTCATAAAATGATATAACGTTAATTCATTCATCTTTGTTCCCTCATTTCAAACGAACGGTTTAATTGCTCTAACATCGGCGCAAGTGATGTATAGTTCGGAATTGCGACAGTCTTACTTGGATAATCCATTGTTTTAGCTGTCGCTTTATAAATATCACGTTCTACAATAACTGGTACATCCACTTCAGCAAGTTTTAAACGTAATTGTAATTCTTCAGCACGATTACCTGTGACAATAATTGCTTCTATATCTTGTTCGCTTAGTTTTTCAAAGTCAGCATCGTAAATCCATGAAATATCTCTGCCATCCGCCGCATGGTCATTTAAGCTGATGACATAGACTTTTTTGCCTTCAAGCTGTTCGCCCATAGATAAACTTGCATTCATCCCTGCCGGGTTTTTCGCCAAATTAATCATGGCTTCTTTTGAACCTGATTTGAAATACTGCATACGTCCATTATCTGATGTATATGTTTCAAAGCCTTTACGGATAGATTCATCATTTAAACCTAATTCGCGTAAGACACTGTACGCTGCGATGGCGTTATAAGCATTAAAGTCACCAGCAATTTTCATATCGAATGTTGTATCACCAATCGTTAAATGAATAAAAGGTGATACTGTGAACTTAGACACTTCATACTTCGGTTGCTCACGTTTAAAACCACATTCGCAATGATAATGACCGATTTGATTATAGTGAATATAATCATACACTAATAAGCGACCACAGTTCGGACAATATTTGCTTTCATTCATCGTACTTTGTTCAAACTCATGTGCATGTGCTTTCATGCCGTAATAGACATTAGATTCACTCGCAATTTTTAAACGACTCACAAATGGATCATCGGCATTCAATAATAGTTTAATGCCTTTATGACTGATGGCTTCTGCGATGTTGTTAACCATAATATCAATTTCACCGAAGCGATCCATTTGATCGCGGAAGAAGTTCGTGAAGACCATCATTGTCGGTGTCATTTCTTTTAACACTCTTGGTATAGAACCTTCATCGATTTCAATAATCGCGATTTTTGTATCTGGTTGAGATTGTACGATGAATGCAGATGTAATCCCTGCAGCCATATTCGCACCTTCATTATTATGAATTATTTTTATATTATTGGCCTTTAATGTATGACCTATTAAATTCGACGTGGTTGTTTTACCGTTTGTACCACTAATAAATACAACATCATCGACTTGTTCTGCTAAATTTCGTAATATATTTTTATCAATTCTTCTGGCTACTTGCCCTGGTAAATCTGTACCGCGTTTCCCTACAGCACGGCTGGCTCTGCGCGCTAACTTGGCTAAGTTGATCGCCGTCCATTGTCTCATTCGCTTCACTCCTCTAAATATCAACCTGAATAATTATAACACGTCTCAGACTTTAATTAAAAATATTCTATAAACACTATCAAAGTCAAACACTTGACTCTCACTTTCCTATCCAGTAGTATTTTATTACTTAAATCATCACATATAGAAAGGTCGAATTACTTTTGAAACACCAAAATGCATTTGTTGCGTTGGACTTTGAAACCGCAAACGGTAAGCGTACAAGTATTTGTTCCGTCGGTATGGTTAAAGTAGTTGAAAATGAAATTGTTGAAACGTTTTATACATTAGTGAATCCTAAGGACTACTTTTCTAATCAAAACATCAATGTACATGGCATTAAACCTCAAGATGTTGAAACAGCGCCTGACTTCAATTTTGTGTTGCCTTACATGATGCAGTTTATAGATAATTTACCAGTTGTTGCGCATAATGCCGCATTTGATATGACAGTAATGCATGCCAGCATTCAAGCCTTAGGTATACAGACACCTAATATGACTTACTTCTGTTCACTACAACTTGCTCGTAGAACCATTAATAACCGACGATACGGTTTAAAATACATGATGGATTATTATCATTTAGATTTTCATGGACACCACGATGCTTTAAATGATGCGAAAGCTTGTGCCATGATAACTTTTAGATTACTGAAGCACTACAACAGTTTATCTGACATGCTTGCAGTCTATGGTAAAAATTTAACAGATAAAGGATAACCGATTGAACTTACCTGAATAAATGTTCAACCGGTTATTTTTTCTAAAGAAAATCATATATCGACATATTTTGATATTCTGTTTTTTCTAAATTACCCACTGTTACACCAATTAGCCTGATTGGTACCTCTGGATCTTTAAGTTCGTTGTAAAGTGTATAAGCAATATTATAAATATCAATCTCATTTCTAACCGGATCTCTTAAGCTACGTTGTCTCGATAATGTTTCAAATTGATGTGTTTTAATTTTTACCGTTACAGTTTTGCCTGATTTTTGAATACGACTCAATCGTTCTGCTGTCTTCTCACTTAACTCTCTGACTTTCAATAATATTTCTTCATCATCATTAACGTCAGTTGTAAAGGTTCTTTCAGTGCCGACTGATTTACGGATACGATGTGCTTTAACAATATTAGTGCCGCGTCCTCTGGCTTTCTCGTATAATCCATGTCCACGTTTACCAAATATCCGTATTAATTCGCGTTCATCTTTTTCATATAAGTCTTTACCGTTGTAGATGCCATGTTCATGCATAATGGCTTTGGTTGCTTTACCGACACCTGGGAAACCGCCGATATCTAAGTTCATTAATATCTCGTGGACATTTTGATAATTAATAATCATCATACCGTTCGGTTTATTCATACCACTGGCGAGTTTAGCGAGGAATTTATTGTAGGAAATGCCGGCTGAAGCGGTTAATCCGGTTTTTTCCCAAATATCATTTCTAATATACTGTGCAATGGCAGATGCTGGAAGATCCGGACGTACCAGATGCGTGATATCTAAATAAGCTTCATCTAGCGATAACGGTTCAACGACTTCAGTATAACTTTTAAAGATATCCATAATTTCTTTAGAGGTTGCTCTGTAAACATCAAAGCGAGGTTGAATATAATAACCATTCGGACAAAGTTTATGTGCTTGTGCCATTGGCATCGCAGAATGCACCCCATACTTTCTCGCTTCATATGAGGCCGTTGTCACAACGCCTCGGCCACTTGCCTTTCCTCCGACAATGACAGGCTTCCCTCTCAATTTAGGATTATCCCTCACTTCTACTTGCGCATAAAAATAATCCATATCAATATGCACAATACGTCGCTCTTCCATACCATTCACCTCCATTAAACAATGTACTTATCATCTATTATATATTATCTTAGCAAGCTTTAATTATTTATTACCTATGACATGTTTGAATTTCACTAAAATACGTTAATTATTTTCAGTAATTATTAATTATATTAACTTTACATTACCTTAACAAAAAGAATTCATTTGTTTTTTGTTTAACTTTATTATAAAAAGATATAACTAACTAGACTCGAGTACTTAATTGTTCTTTAGTCGCCAAATCATGTTAGAAGGAGGATTCAATATGACAAACAATGAAAACAAAATGAGTCATGAAGAAGCTGGACGTAAAGGTGGAGAAAAAACAGCATAAGAATACAACTCAGAACACTTCCAAGAGATTGGTAAAAAAGGCGGAGAAGCTCAATCTAACACAAGTCAATCACAATCAGACAATAATCAATCAAATTCTAACAATGGATCAAACGATGAAAATAAAATGAGTCACGAAGAAGCTGGACATAAAGGTGGAGAAAAAACAGCTGAAGAATACAGTTCAGAACATTTCCAAGAAATCGGCCGTAAAGGCGGAGAAACGACTTCAAAAGAAAATAATGATAACTAATATTCAATAAAGAGGCCGGGGTCGCACCAAGCCTCTTTCCTATACATAACCGCACAAAATAAACGAGGCATCTTCTATGTGAAAAAACCTCGTTGTTTCGATATACATAATTTTTGATTATAATCTTTCAAACAATGCTACTGTCTCAATATGTGTTGTTTGTGGGAACATATCGACAGGCGTGATTTCTTTTAACGCATAGTTTTGCGCAAGAATTTGGGCATCACGTTGTTGTGTAGCTGGATTGCATGAAATATAAACAATGCGTTTCGGATTTAATTCTAACAGTGTGTTTAAGAATGTTTCGTCACAACCTTTACGTGGCGGATCGACCATGACAACATCAGGTTGAATGCCTTGTTGTTTCCAGTCTAAAATCACTGATTCAGCTTTACCGCAGACAAAAGTTGTATTATCGTAGCCATTCAATTGCGCATTTTTCTTCGCATCTTCAATTGCGGCAGGAACGACTTCAACACCATAGACATGTTTCGCTTTATCTGCCATATATAATCCAATAGTACCTATACCGCAATACGTATCAAGTACTGTTTCTTCGCCTGTTAATTGTGCGTATTTCATCGCTTGATTATATAATTTAACTGTTTGTGATGAATTGATTTGATAGAATGACTGATCGCTGATTTCAAATTCCACTGAATCCAACTCATCAATAATTTCATCTTTACCATATAATGTTTTTGATGTTTTGCCCATTATCACATTTGAATGTGTTTCATTGATATTTTGAATGACACTCTTAATATTCGGCATCGCATTAACCAATTTCTCAACAATCGGTTTAGCTTGTTTAAACTTTTTACCGTTCGTCACAAAAATAATCATCACTTCACGTGAGACATGGCCTACTCGAATAATGACATGACGTAATAAACCTTGTTTCTTTCTTTCATTATAAATGGATACGTCATGCTCTTTTAGTAAGGCACGAATCGAACGCATCAATTGGTTTTGAATGCTGTCTTGAATAATACATTCATCCATATCAATAATATCGTGACTGCGTTGGCGATAGAAGCCCATAATCGCATCTTGTTCTTTATTCAAGCCGACAGGAATTTGTGATTTATTTCGATAGTTCCAAGGATTCATCATGCCGATCGTATCATTGATAACCGTTTGCTCAAACTTTCCTTTACGGTGAAATAGATTCACAACTTGATTACGTTTCATTGTTAATTGTGATTGATAATCTAAGTGTTGCAGCTGGCAGCCTCCGCATTTGTTATAGTAAACACATGGAGGCGTCACACGTTCAGCACTTTCTTTATGAATCTCTAATAATTTACCAATCGCAAAGTTTTTATTTACTTTGATTAATTTATATTCAATTTCTTCATTAGGCAAGGCATTCGGCACAAAGACTGGGTAACGGTCTATTTTGACTACACCATGTCCTTCATGAGTTAAGTCGATAACCTCGCCTGTAAAGATTTGATTTTTCTTTAATGTTTCCACACTGTAACCTCCATAGAAAAAAGGTCAGGCTTGTGATTAAGTCCTAACCTTTCATCTGCTTACTTCTCTAATCTTGTTCAATTAATTCTTTATTATCTACATTAGCTGGTGTATATACTTCAATATGCTGCTTTAAATTTAAGAAATTGGCAGGTAATTGACCACCATACTCCCCATCTACATTAAGTGGCATTTGTTCAAAAGATGATACATTAACTGATTTTGCTTTCTCATATGTCACTTTCGGATGTTTAATATGTTCCCCTCTTGAAGCTAAAGTCATGATATGACCCAGTTCTGCTAAATTCGCTTTTTCAACGATAATCAACGTAAAATAACCGTCGTCTAATTTCGCATCTGGCACTAATTTTTCAAAGCCTGCCATTGAATTCGTCAATCCAAGTAAAAACAACAGGATTTCACCTTGGAAGACTTTTTGATCATATTCAATACGGACATCCACATTTTTCATTTGCGGCAACATTTCCATACCTTTGATGTAGTATGCAAATGGTCCAACAAATGTTTTTAATTTACTAGAAGTTTCATAAGAGACTTCAGTAATACGTCCACCTGCAGCTAAATTAATAAAATATCGACTATTCATTTTACCGATATCTACTTTAACTGTATGTCCTTTAATAATGACATCTACTGCACTTAATATATCAGTGGGTAAATGTAAGGCACGACCAAAATCATTTACCGTTCCCATTGGAATGACACCGATTTTAGGACGATTCGGATGTTCGGCTATCCCATTAACCACTTCGTTTAATGTGCCGTCACCACCAGCAACGATGAGCATTTCATAATCTTCATGCAATGCGCGTTTTGCTTCAATCGTCGCATCTCCTGCTTTTTGCGTTGCATATGCACTTGTTTCAAATCCTGCTTGTTCCATTTTAATCAAGACTTCTGGAAGCATTTTTTTAAACAATTCCTTGCCTGAAGTCGGATTATAAATAATTCTAGCTCGTTTTCTCATAAATAATCCCTCATCATTTTTACTCAATTTCAATTTTAAATGATTTCCGCTTCAGTTGAAAGTATTAATGGTTGAAATCAATGAAATTCGTTTTTAAAACCACCTTATCAAAATAAAAAACCCGCAGAGATTACAATCAGTAATCACTGCAGGTTATACAATCAATTAGCGTTTATCTAATTCTTGTTGTAATAATTTGTTAACGATTTGAGGGTTGGCTTGACCTTTAGACGCTTTCATAATTTGACCGACTAAGAAGCCTTTCGCACGGCCTTTACCGTTTTTGAAGTCTTCAACAGATTGAGGGTTATTATCTAATGCTTCTGTTACGAAGTTTAATAATACAGACTCATCTGAGATTTGAACTAAACCTTTATCTTCCATGATTTGTTTAGCATCTCCGCCATTTTCAGCTAATTCTGGGAAGACTTTTTTCGCGATTTTACTGCTCATAGTGCCGTCTTCAATCAACTTAATCATACCAGCTAAGTTTTCAGGTGTTAATTTTGTATCTTGAAGTTCAACTTGGTTTTTGTTCAAGTACTCATTAACGCCACCCATTAACCAGTTAGAAGTTAATTTAACATCAGCGCCATGTTCAACTGCTTCTTCGAAGAAATCAGACATTTCTTTCGTCAATGTTAAGACATGCGCATCATACGCAGGTAATCCGAATTCTTCAACATATTTTTTCTTACGTACGTCTGGTAATTCTGGAATTGTTTGACGTACACGTTCTTTCCATGCATCGTCAATGTATAATGGTACGATGTCTGGTTCTGGGAAGTAACGGTAGTCATCTGAACCTTCTTTAACACGCATTAAGATAGTTTTACCAGTAGACTCATCGAAACGACGTGTTTCTTGAAGTACTTCGCCGCCATTTAATAGTTCTTCTTCTTGGCGTTTTTCTTCATATTCTAAACCTTTACGTACATAGTTGAATGAGTTCAAGTTTTTTAATTCAGCTTTTGTACCGAATTCTTCTTGACCATATGGACGTAATGAAATGTTAGCGTCACAACGTAATGAACCTTCTTCCATTTTACCGTCAGATACGCCAGTATATTGAATAATTGAACGTAATTTTTCAAGGTAAGCATAAGCTTCTTGAGGTGAACGGATATCGGGCTCAGATACGATTTCGATTAACGGTGTACCTTGACGGTTTAAGTCTACTAATGAATAACCGTCTTTATGTGTTGATTTACCCGCATCTTCTTCCATATGAAGGCGTGTGATACCGATACGTTTTGTTTCACCATCTACTTCAATATCAATGTAACCATGTTCCCCGATAGGTTGGTCAAATTGTGAAATTTGGTAAGCTTTCGGGTTATCTGGATAGAAATAGTTTTTACGATCGAATTTAGATTCAGTCGCAATTTCCATGTTTAATGCCATTGCAGCACGCATTGCCCAGTCAACGGCACGTTCGTTTACAACTGGAAGCACACCAGGGTATGCTAAGTCGATCACATTCGTATTTGTGTTTGGTTCTGCTCCGAA
Organism: Staphylococcus simulans; assembly: GCF_025561465.1. Classification (NCBI taxonomy): domain Bacteria; kingdom Bacillati; phylum Bacillota; class Bacilli; order Caryophanales; family Staphylococcaceae; genus Staphylococcus; species Staphylococcus simulans. The sequence goes on along the minus strand of NZ_CP095100.1, from coordinate 1,069,508 downwards.
ATGTGCTGGTGATGGAGAGAACATTTTAGAATCTGTTTTCAGTTCAACGTGGACTTCTAGTCCAATGACTGTTTCAAAATGCATCATTAACACTCCTTATAAATTTTGATATGCATCATGTAAGTTGTATTGTTGTTCGAATTGATGAGCAACACGGTAAAGTGTTTTTTCATCAAACGGTTTGCCGATAAACTGTAATCCGATCGGTCTGTTATTAGTTTGTCCGCAAGGTACTGAAATACCTGGTAAGCCGGCAAGGTTAACTGGAGTAGTTAATAAGTCGTTTGCATACATTGTCAACGGATCATTAATTTCTTCACCTAAGTTGAAGGCAGCTGTTGGTGTTGTAGGACCAACGACTACATCATAGTCTTCAAATACTTTGTCAAAGTCTTGACGAATTAACGTTCTGACTTTTTGTGATTTTTTGTAGTAAGCATCGTAGTAACCTGAACTTAACGCGAATGTACCAAGTAAAATACGACGTTTAACTTCTTTACCGAAGCCTTCACTACGTGAGAATTTATAAAGTTCATCTAATGTTTGTGCTTCTTTGGAATGGTAACCATAACGAATACCATCGAAACGAGATAAGTTAGATGAAGCTTCTGATGATGCGATAACATAGTAAGATGGAATACCATAGCCAGTATTTGGTAATGACACTTCTTCTACGATTGCACCTTCACCTTCTAAAATTTCAACAGCGTTACGTACCGCTTCTTTCACTTCATCAGATACACCTTCACCTAAATATTCTTTAGGTAAAGCAATTTTCATACCTTTAATATCTTTACCGATATCTGAAGTGAAGTCATTATCTTCAACTGGAGCACTTGTAGAATCGTTTTTATCTACACCTACAATTGTTTCTAAAACAATTGCATTATCTTTTACATTACGTGTTAAAGGTCCGATTTGGTCTAATGAAGATGCGAATGCAACTAAACCAAAACGTGATACACGACCGTATGTCGGTTTCATACCCACGATACCGCAGTATGCTGCTGGTTGACGAATAGATCCACCAGTATCTGAACCTAATGAGAATGGAACTAAACCTGCTGCTACAGCTGCTGCTGAACCACCTGATGATCCACCTGGCACTGCTTTATGATCGAATGGGTTAACTGTTTTCTTGAAGTAAGAAGTTTCAGTTGAACCACCCATTGCAAATTCGTCCATATTTAATTTACCGATTAATACTGCATTTTCAGCATGTAATTTTTTCATTACTGTTGATTCATAAATCGGTACAAAGCCTTCTAACATTTTACTTGCACATGTTGTTTCTAGGCCTTCTGTAATAATGTTATCTTTGATACCCATTGGGATACCGAAGAGTTTACCTTCCATTTGGTCTTTCGCTTGCAATTCATCCAGCTCTTCAGCTTTCTTGATTGCATTCTCTTTATCTAAAGCTAAGAATGATTTAATTGTCGGATCTGTTTCTTCAATTGCATCATAAATATCTTTTACAACTTCAGAAGGTTTGATTTCTTTGTTCTTAATCATTTCGCTTAACTTTTCAACTGATTCATAACGAATAGACATTACGCATCCTCCCCGTTGATAACTGATGGTACTTTAAATTGACCATCTTCTGTTTCTTTTGCATTTTTGAGCGCAAGCTCTTGAGGAATGCCTTTAACTGCTTTATCCTCTCTTAATACATTTTGTAAATCTAATACGTGATACGTCGGTTCTACATCGCTTGTATCAGCTGTATCGATTTGTTGGGCAAAGTTTAGGATTGTTTCTAATGTGTCTTGCATTTCTGTTGTTTCCTCTGGTGAAATATGAAGTTTAGACAAATTTGCAATATGTTCAACTTCTTCACGTGATACTCTAGCCATTAATGAACTGCCTCCTTATTAATACTTCATCATAAAATTGTATCAAAAAAACTGTCAAAAATCTAAATTTTTTAGTTCAAAATACCCATATATCAGGTAATGACTCCCCTTTAACTTAATCATTCTGAACTTCAATTGCAAATCATTACCATTAATTCAACAGAAGCTTTGATGTAATATGAACGTTTATACATTCAAAATTATAAAAATACTACTAATGTGCTTTAAAGCATTGAAAACCTTTTCATTACAGAAAGCGTTTAAAATGCCACTGTTGAGCGGTTTATATTTAACATTGTTATAAAATAACTATTCCCTTTTTTCAGAATTGTTGTATAATAATGCGTATACATTGAATCATCAATGAGAAAAAGGGGGAAACCACGATGTTTATTTTAGGTACTTCAGTGAGTAGCCAAATCGATGCTGACTGGCAAACATACATCATGATTGGTGTATACTTTATCATTCTAGTTATCATCGGTATCTATGGTTACAAACAGTCAACGGGAAATTTAAGCGAATATATGTTGGGAGGCCGAAACATCGGCCCGTACATTACAGCGCTGTCAGCCGGAGCTTCTGATATGAGCGGCTGGATGATTATGGGATTGCCTGGTTCTGTCTATGCGACAGGATTATCCGCAATTTGGATTACGATCGGTTTAACACTGGGAGCATATTTGAATTACTTTATTGTCGCACCAAGATTACGTGTTTACACAGAAATTGCAGGCAATGCGATTACCTTGCCAGACTTTTTCAAAAATAGATTAGATGATCATTCAAACATTATTAAAATTATCTCTGGTCTCATTATTGTCGTTTTCTTTACGTTATATACGCATTCCGGGTTTGTATCTGGAGGTAAATTATTTGAAACTTCATTCGGACTGAATTATCGATACGGCTTGATTATGGTAGCTGTTATCGTTATTTTTTACACTTTTTTAGGCGGTTACTTAGCTGTTTCAATTACTGACTTCTTCCAAGGTGTCATCATGTTGATTGCGATGGTTATGGTTCCAATCGTAGCCTTATTAAAATTAAATGGTTGGGATACATTCTCACAAATCGCAGATATGAAACCTACTAACTTGGACTTATTCAGAGGAACTACTGTTTTAGGTATTATCTCACTCTTCTCGTGGGGGTTAGGTTACTTCGGTCAACCTCACATTATCGTTCGTTTTATGTCGATTAAATCTTTTAAACTCTTACCAACTGCGCGTCGTGTTGGAATTTTATGGATGGCAGTCGGACTTGCGGGTGCATGTTTAGTCGGTTTGACTGGTATCGCATTTGTGCCAGACTACAATGTTACGCTTCACGATCCAGAAACACTATTTATTATCATGAGTCAGATTTTATTCCATCCATTAGTCGGTGGCTTCTTATTAGCAGCCATTTTAGCAGCAATTATGAGCACGATTTCTTCACAACTGCTTGTAACATCAAGTTCATTAACTGAAGACTTCTATAAATTGATTCGTGGTAAAAAAGCAAACGCACAAAAACACGAAAAAGAATTTGTACTTGTAGGTCGTTTGAGTGTTATGGCTGTAGCGATTGTCGCAATTTGGATCGCATGGTCACCTAACGATACGATTTTAAACTTAGTTGGTAACGCTTGGGCAGGCTTCGGAGCTTCATTTAGTCCACTTGTTTTGTTCTCACTTTATTGGAAAGGTTTAACAAGAGCTGGCGCAGTCAGTGGTATGGTAGCAGGCGCATTAACTGTTATTGTTTGGATTGTCTTCATCAAACCAATGGCTGATGTTTCAGAAATCTTCGGTATGTATGAAATCATTCCAGGGTTTATTATGAGTGTCGTAGTTACTTACTTGGTCAGCAAGTTTACACAAAAACCAAGTACACGTACAGTCAATGAATTAGATGAAGTTAAACAAATTTTGCATAGCTAATTAAAAAATCATTATCAATACAAAGGGCAGGAACTTCTCGTTCCTGCCCTATTTGTGTTATAAATAGTTGCATTTCCTTTTCACTTAATCTGCTAAGCTTATAGCTTAGTTGTTTGAATCATCATGTTTCGCATAAGATTGGCTAGTGATTTGACCACCATTCACAATCACATCTTCCTTAGGGAATGGCGTTTCATCAAAGAAGTGTGTTAATAAATCTTTAACACCTTTTTCAATACGTAATTGTGCTTCAATAACCATTCCTGAATAATGAATTGTCATCGCATTACGCGGCATCGTTCTCCACGGATGATCTGAAGGTGCAGGTTGTGGATACCATACATCTCCACCATAGCCTTGAAGATGATTTTCTTCTATCATTTTAACTACTTCTTCTTTGTTTACTATCTTACCGCGTGCACAGTTTACAATATAGCTGCCATCTTTCATTTGACTGATTGTATTATAATCAAATAAATCATCTGTTTCAGGGGTAAGTGGTGTTGTAATAATCAACACATCACTTTTATGCACTAACTCATCAAAATTCACATATTTTGAGAAGTCTGTATCTTCTTGGCTAGAACGTCTATAGTGAATAATATCTACGTTAAACGGTTTTAAACGCTCTCCAACTAAACGACCAATTCTGCCTAAACCAAAAATACCAATCGTTTTATTTTGAAGTTCAAAGGCATGGTTCGTTACTTGTGTTAAGTTCCAACCACCCTCTTCTGATTGGCGATGACCTTCCTCGTAATTTCTAACTAAGATTAATGTTGTCATCACAATATGTTCAGCTACACTAACCGTGTTTGAGTCTGTGACTTCTACCACTGAAATATCATGTTCGCTTGCTGCTTCTAAATCCACATGGTCAGAACCTACACCTGCAGTGATTGCTAATTTTAAGTTAGGTGCTTGTTCAATACGTTCTTTTGTCATATATGCAGGGTAAAATGGCGCGCTAATAACAACGTCCATATCTTTAAGATGTTGATCTAAATCATCTTCTCCATCTTTCAATACGACCAATTCATGTCCACGTTCTTCTAAAAAAGGACGTAGATTTAACGCAGTATAGTCATCTAACACGTTGTTTTCTGTTTGCCCTTTTGTGGCTTCTGGAAATAGTGCTACAATTTTCATTTATATATCACCTTTTTCTAATTTTGATACATCATTGTACTTTTCCCATCAAAATTTGTATTAAACTGTACCAGGTAGTACTTCAATATATTGTCAAAAAATATAAAAAGATGCCTTCTATGCGAAGACATCTTTATCATAATTTTATCTATTCATTTATCTTTTATAGATATGCACATTTTGTTTTTTATCATCTTTACCTTTTGTGATTAAAGCACGTGCTTGGTTACCATCTTTAATATGAATTTCATAGGCATCAATATTGCTGAAGTATTTGTCAGCTTGTTGTGCAATAAATTGTGTAATACCAGTTAATTCAGCTTTGCCATAGTAATCAATCGGTACTTCAATAATAAGGTTTTTCGGTTTTTTGCCATCAAATTTCGTTTTACCTACTGCTTGTGTAAAGTTAGGGAAATATGACTGCAAATTATCATTGAACTGTTTGAAGTTATTGTTTAAATTCTCATTCAAATCAGCTGCTTCTGATGAAGGTAACAGCACTGATTTTTCATTAATATCTTTCCAACTGTTGATACGTGTTTGACCATCATCTGCCGTTGCACCTGCAACAAATTCTCCTGGAATAATATCATTTTCTCCTGATTGAATATAAATCGCAAAGTGAATTGGAATGTTTTTCAATGCTTTATGTTCACGTAAACGTTGCAACATTTCATCGGCCATTTTTTTACCTTCTTTTTCGACTTTCGCACGGTCTAATTTCTTACTGAAGGTTGGTCCGTCTTTTTCTTTTTGGTAATAATATTCACTGTTCATCGCAAGACCAATAGTCATGCCTTTAATTTTTTTACCTTTGGTGTCACTATTGCCGTAGAAATCTTGTTCTAAGATGTTAGAAAGATAAGCAGGTGAATTTTCTGCGATTTTTTCTTCATCCTTTTCGCCATGACGAGATGGATTTAAACCAAGATTTTCATTCGCATTTTTCTCTTCTTTTTCATCTTTATCCATTTTTTCGATTTCAGATTTTGTGTATTGAGGTCCAAGATAAGCATTAATTGTTTTTTTATCTAAAAACTGACCATCTTGGTATAAGTATTCGTCAGTTGGAAAAACTGTCTTACTTTGTTCTAATAAACCATCTTCAAAGTCATCACCGTTATAGCCATTCGCCATCGTTTGCTGCAACATACCTCTTGCTTGACTTTCTTTAAATGGAAGAATCGTTCTATAGTCATCACCTTGAACATTCTTATCTGTCGCAATGTGCTTAACAGTACTTGAATCTGATTGACTTTCTTGTTCTTTTGTTGATTTTTGTTGCTCATCCTTATTGCCACACGCCGTGAGAATCAATAAGAGAGAGATGAGTAATACACTTGTTTTCTTCATGCCCTATCTCCTCTATTGTTTATTGGTCAACTTCATTTTGTTTTTGGATAAAGTCTGCTTCAGACCAAATTTCTGTGCCTAGTTTTTCTGCTTTCGTCAATTTAGATCCAGCATCTTCACCAGCGATGACTAAATCCGTATTCTTAGTCACACTGCTTGTTGTTTTTGCACCTTGTGCTTCCAACCATTTAGATGCTTCTGTACGTGTCATATTGTGCAGTTTACCTGTTAATACAACAGTCAGACCATTAAATTCTGAATCAGATTCTATCTCTGAAGTTCTGATACCTTTATACTTCATATTAACATTTTTTGCACGAAGTTTATCAATTAAAGCAATGATATCTTCATTATTTAAATAAGTAATTAATGAAGTCGCTAGCTTATCTCCGATATCATGGATTTCAAGCAATTCTTCTTCCGTTACTTCAAACAAACGCTCCATGTTGTCAAAACGTTCTGCGATTACTTGACTGGCTTTAACACCTAAATGTCTGATGCCTAAACCGAATAATAAATGTTCAAATGAATTTTCTTTTGACGCTTCAATCGCATTTAAAAGATTATCTGCTTTTTTCTCACCCATACGTTCTAACGGCAACAAATCATCTTTTGTAAGGTAATATAAATCTGCTACATCTTTAATAATTTCATTATCGTACAACTGCATAATCAGTTTCGTACCTAAACCATCGATATTCATCGCTTGGCGTGATACGAAGTGAATCATACCTTCGACAAGTTGTGCTGGGCATTTAGGATTAATACAACGTAATGCGACTTCTCCATCTAAACGAACTAATTCATGACCGCAACTTGGACAATGTGTCGGCATATGATAAGTTTCAGTTCCTTCTGGTCTGCGATCAGGTAAACTGCGCACAACTTCCGGAATAATATCGCCTGCTTTTTTAATCACTACACTGTCCCCGATACGAATATCTTTTTCATGAATTAAATCTTCATTGTGCAGTGAAGCACGAGAAACAGTCGTTCCAGCAACACGAACAGGTTCTAATACTGCTGTCGGTGTGACTACACCCGTACGTCCGACACTTAATTCGATATCATGTAAAGTCGTTACTACTTCTTCTGCTGGAAATTTATAGGCAATTGCCCATCTTGGTGATTTTTGTGTATACCCTAGCTCATCTTGCTCTTCAAGATCATTGACCTTAATCACAATACCATCAATATCATAGGATAAGTCTTGGCGTTTTTCAGTCCAATACTTGATGTATTCCAATACGCCTTCAATATCTGACTCACGTTTACGGTTTTGATTGGTTTTAAAACCTAACTCATCTAATTCATCTAAAGCTTCACTTTGTGATGTCGCATGGAAGTTTGTAAAGTCATTGACGCTGTATAAGAAAATGCTTAAACGGCGTTTTGCTGCTAATTTTGAATCTAATTGACGTAATGAGCCAGCCGCTGCGTTTCGTGGGTTCGCAAAAGCTTGTTCACCCGCTTCTTCCTTCTCTTTATTCAAACGCTCAAAAGAAGCTTTCGGCATAAACGCTTCACCGCGCACCTCAAAAGTTAACGGCTTTTTAATTTTTAATGGAATCGCTCGAATTGTACGCAAGTTCTCTGTAATATCCTCACCAATCGTTCCGTCACCACGCGTCAACCCTTGCACAAATCTACCGTTTTCATATTTTAAAGATACCGCTAAACCATCAATTTTCAATTCACACATGTACTCAACTTTTCCCGCATGTTCACGTACACGGGCATCAAAACGACGTAAATCTTCTTCATTGAAAGCATTAGCTAAACTTAACATTGGTGTATCATGGCGCACTTTATTAAAAGTAGCTTGTGCTTCGCCGCCTACACGTACTGTCGGAGAATCTTCTGTTTTAAATTCAGGATGTTCTTCTTCGATATGAATCAATTCATGGAGTAATTTATCATACTCACTATCTGGTACAGATGGATTATCCATCACATAATATTCATGATTATATTGATTCAATAAGCGATGCAGTGTTTCAACTCTATTGGCTAAATCGTTCATCCCTTAGTCCTCCTTCTTTTTAATCGGCGCAAAGTTCGCAAGTAAACGTTTCGGTCCTTGAGATTTAAAGATAATATCGAGTTCAACCGTACCGTTTTTCTCATTCACATTGCTGACCATACCTTCTCCCCATGCTTTGTGAACCACTTTATCACCGACGTTCCATGTTCCAGATGCCACTTCTGAACGTTTCGTTGTACGTCTGCTTGGACCGCGTTTAACAGGTCTTTGACTGCTGGAAGCTCCTGCATAACGACTCTCTGTTCTTGCAGGCTTATTCAATAAATCTTCAGGAATTTCTTTTAAGAATCTTGAAGCTGAGTTAGATTGTGTTTTACCAAATAACGTTCTGCTCGTCGCATGTGTTAAATACAACTCTTCTTCCGCACGTGTAATCGCCACATAACAAATTCTACGTTCTTCTTCCATTTCGTGATCATCATCACTCAAAATAGAACGGATATGAGGGAAGATTGATTCTTCCATACCCATAATAAAGACTACCGGGAATTCCAAACCTTTCGCAGAGTGCATCGTCATCAATGTCACACCGTTTTCAATATCCGCTTCATCGATATCTGCGACTAATGATAAATCCGTTAGGAAATTGATTAATGATTGTTCTTCAAGTGGTGTGTTTTTCTCATAATCCATAGGAACAGACATAAACTCTTCAATGTTTTCTAAACGGCTGCGTGCTTCTAAAGTCTGGTCACGTTCCAACATTTCTTTATACCCTGATTTATTTAAGACTTCTTCTACAATTTCACTGACTTCTAAGAATTCTTGTTCTTGGATTAAATTTGAAATCAATGTATAGAAATCTATCGCTTGTTTAGTCACTTTTTTGGTTAAACCGATAAAATCTGCTTCAGCTAAGGCATCAAACATACTTAAATCATTTTGTCTGGCATACGCTTGAATTTTTTCAACAGAAGATGGTCCGATACCACGTTTTGGTACGTTAATAATACGTTGTAAACTGATATCATCATTACTATTTGCGATTAAACGTAAATAACTTAATAAGTCCTTGATCTCTTTACGGTCATAGAACTTGTGACCGCCGACCATTGTATATGGAATATTCGATTTCATAAATGTTTCTTCAAGCACACGAGATTGTGCATTCGTACGATATAAAATCGCAATATCATTGAAGGATTTATTGTTTTCACGTTGCTGACGCATAATTTCTTTTACGACATATTGTGCTTCATCACTTTCGCTTTGTGCTTGGTAATAATTAATTTTTTTACCTTCTTGGTTCGCAGTCCATAGCCCTTTCGGCTTACGTTCTGTATTATTTTTAATTACTTCATTGGCCGCATTTAAAATGACTTTCGTTGAACGATAGTTTTGTTCAAGGAAAATCGTTCTCGCATTCGGATAATCTTCCTCGAATGACAAGATGTTTTGAATATCAGCACCACGCCAACCATAAATGGATTGGTCAGAGTCACCTACGACACATAAATTTTTAAATTTATCCGCTAATAGTTTCACAAGCGTATATTGTGCTCTGTTAGTATCTTGATACTCATCCACGTGGATATATTGGAATTTATTTTGATAGTATTCTAAAACGTCTGGTACTCGTTTAAAGAGATTGATTGTAGTCATAATCAAATCATCGAAATCGAGCGCTTCATTTCGAGAAAGCTGACGTTGATAACCTGCATACACACGTGCCACCATGTCAGACATAAAGTCTGTTGCTTCAATTTCTGCGTCTTCAACTGTTTTAAGTTCGTTTTTCATATTACTGATGGCAGATAAGAACATACGCGGATCATAACGTTTACTGTCGATATTTTCTGTTTTCAACACATCTTTAATGACTGACTTTTGATCTGTCGGATCTAAAATCGTAAAGTTACGCTCAATGCCGATACGATCTGCGTCTCTTCTTAAAATACGTACACACATAGAGTGGAACGTTGACATCCAAATAACTTGTGCTTCTTCTCCTACTAATTTTTCAACACGTTCTTTCATTTCTCGTGCTGCTTTGTTTGTGAAAGTAATTGCTAGGACGTTATAAGGAGAAACGCCTTTTTCATCTAATAAGTACGCGATACGATGCGTTAGAACACGCGTTTTCCCTGAGCCTGCTCCGGCCATAATCAGCAGTGGTCCTTCAGTTGTACGGACTGCTTCGCTTTGTTCAGTATTCATATTGTCTAATAACGCATTCATCTTAAGATAACTCCTTTATTTTAACTGTTTTCAATGCTTGTTTGATATCGGTATAGACTAAATTGCCGACGACAATCGTATCTGCTTCTTTCGCCGCAACTTGCGCATCGCTTAATGAGCGGATACCGCCGCCATAAAACACATGTGCTTGTTCAACATTTTGTTTTGCGGTACGAACTATTTCCATATCTCCGAACGTGCCGCTATATTCTATGTACATGATTGGAAATTGATAGACTTTATCCGTCATCAATGCGTAAGCTTCAATATCTGATTCATCTAAATCTGTTTTTGCTTGTGTTTTCACCGCGGCTTTAGAATCAGGATTTAATATGATGTACCCTTGGAATTTGATTTCATCAAAATCCATCATATGACCGTATTCTTTAAGTGCTTCTAGCAATAAGCCATTTTGGTATTGTACATCCGGGCTGTTTAAGACCATCGGGACAAAGTAGAAGTCAAAACCAGGCATGATGCTTTCTAAGTTGGAAATTTCAAGGACGAGTGGAAGCGGATAACGACGGACACGACTCATCAATTGAATGACATTGTCTTCAGTCACATTATCAGTTCCGCCAATCACAATTGCATCTGTATTTGACATACAGATTTTATCTAAATCTTCATCATTGATTGTCTTTGCAGGATCTAATTTAAATACATGTTGCCACTTTTTTATGTCGTACATTTTACCGTTTCCCTTCTTTTAAACATACATTTGATTATATCATTTTTACCACTTAGATTCTAAACGGATATGTCTAAACAAAGAAAAACAGAACCTCTCACATCATAAGATGTGCAGGCTCTGTTTTGAACTAGTCATTTGTTTCGATATTCATGCGATCTAATACGACAGTATAAGCGTCGTTACCCCATTGTAAGGAGCGTTTTACTCTGGAAATTGTCGCTGTAGAAGCACCTGTTTCTTTTTCAATCGTTGCATACGTATAACCTTGTTTAATCATTTTAGCAACTTGAAGTCTTTGTGATAACGATTGAATTTCATTTACAGTACATAAGTCATCAAAAAACTGGTAACACTCTTCTCTATTTTCAAGCGTTAGAATCGCATCAAACAGCTCATCTAATGCTTTACCGCGTAACTTCTCAATTTGCATATCAAACAACTCCTGTTCTTTGTGTTCATCTTTATCCTATTTTAACGTACTAATACATTAAAGTGTAGTCATGACCCTTAAGAAATTGTTGCGATATACAAATTTATTGTAAACATTAGTCAGCTAAACCAGCACGTTCGAAAATTGTATCCACTTGATTTAAGTGGTGTTTTGGATCGAAGGCTTTGTCTAAGTCTTCTTTGCTTAATACATCAGTAATTTGTGAATCTTGTTCAAGCAATTCTCTGAATGGTGTTTTAGTTTCCCAAGATTCCATCGCTTTTGGTTGAACTAAGTCATAAGCTTGTTCACGTACCATACCTTTGTTAATTAATGATAATAACACACGTTGTGAATAAATTAAACCGAATGTTTTGTTGATGTTAGCCATCATATTATCTTCAAAGACTGTTAAACGATCGATGATGTTTGTGAAACGATTTAATGCATAATCTAATGCGATTGTCACATCTGGTAACATAATACGTTCTGCAGATGAGTGTGAAATATCACGTTCATGCCATAATGGAACGTTTTCGTATGCTGTTGTAATGTAACCACGGATGACACGTGAAATACCTGTAATATTTTCTGAACCGATCGGGTTACGTTTATGCGGCATTGCTGAAGAACCTTTTTGGCCTTTCGCGAATGCTTCTTCTACTTCTCGTGTTTCTGTTTTTTGCAAGTTACGTACTTCAACTGCAAATTTCTCCATAGAAGTTGCGATTAAAGCTAATGTTGCGATGTAATACGCATGACGGTCACGTTGTAATGTTTGTGTTGATACAGGTGCAAAATCAAGACCTAAGTGTTTTGTAACGTATGCTTCGATTTCAGGTGGGATGTTTGCGAATGTTCCGACTGCACCACTCATTTTACCTACTTCGATTTCTTTACGTACTTCTTTAAAACGTTTAAAGTTACGTACCATTTCTTGATACCATAATGCCATTTTCACGCCGAATGTTGTCGGTTCAGCATGCACACCATGTGTACGACCCATCATTAATGTATATTTATATTTTTTCGCTTTCGCAGCTAATACTTCGATAAAACGTTCAATGTCTTTTTCCAAAATATCGTTTGCTTGTTTGATTTGGTAGCTTAACGCTGTATCTACAACGTCTGTTGAAGTTAAACCATAGTGCACCCACTTACGTTCTTCTCCTAAAGTTTCAGAAACTTGACGTGTGAAAGCAACAACGTCATGACGAGTTTCTAATTCAATTTCTTTCGCACGGTCTACATCTACACGCGCATTTTCACGGATTTTTTTAACGTCTTCTTTCGGGATAAAACCTAATTCACTCCAAGCTTCACATGCTAGGATTTCAACCTCCAACCATGCTTCATAACGATTTTGGTCTGTCCAGATTTGTGACATTTCTTCACGAGAATAACGTTCAATCATTTCATAAACTCCTATCTTAAAGTTTGATTTTAAATGTGGACGCTCACAGAACATGTACATTCTTCAAAATATCCTGCAAAACGTTCGACTTTTTACTCTTATACTCTCTATTTTAACAGAATTTTTTTCAAATGTATAAGGCTTTCCAAACTTTTATCTAAAAAGCCCAACTCGTATTTCATTTCAAAATACAAATTGGGCTTTCTGCACATTTATTGAATTTTCTTACCGACAAATTGTATATGTTGACGCTCAACTTCTATACTGCCGTCTTTATTTTCACGATAGACTGGTTTCTCAAACCGCTTCACTGGCATATAGCCCGCTTCACGCATACGTGCTAAACATTCTCGAATCGTTTCGTTTTCTGCTACTTCAAATTTCATCTGTATCATACGCCTTCAATCGTTTACTTCTAATACCTTTAACCCAGAAGCCGCCATGTAATGTTCGTGCTTCATAGGCAATGACGAATGCTTTGTCATCAAGTTGTTTGATCGTATCCATCAACTTAAGTTCAAAGCGTCTTGGTGTCAGAATTTGCATGACTAAACGTTCGCCGTCTCGACCATAAGCTGGGAAGTGTGTGACACCGTAACCTAAATTTCTAAGTTGTGTCGGTAAATCTAATTCGTAATTGGCTGTTGTCACATTGACTACAGAATAACCTAATGCAAGTTTCTCTTCAATTTTCATACCGACAATAATGCCGACAGAGAAACCAAACGCATAAGCTACAATATTTTGGAATTTATCCAAGTTAGCCATCACTAAGCCTAATCCGATAATATAGATTAACACTTCAAGGAAACTAACCGCTGCTGCGACATAACGGTAACCTTTTAAGGTAAGAATCGTACGAACTGTGAGACATGTCACATAAGCAACGTTAATGATAAAAATTGAGAGCAGCATCAGCCATGGGTTTGCTGAAATTACTGACAAAATATATTACCTCTTTTCAAATTGAAATCTAGCTTATTTTATCAGTCGACTGATTATTTGTCACTCTTTTTCTTTCGATGATTCTGATTTTGGCCAAGTGTAGCGTGTGTATGCTAATTCTCGCTTATGCGCATTTCTTAAGTAGTGGCCTTCAATTACTTTTTGATCTTTTTCAGACACAGGTTTGCCTTCTAAATAATCATCAATCGCATCATAAGTCACGCCTAATGCTTCTTCATCTGGAAGTTGCGGTTTGTCATCTTCTAAATCAGCAGTCGGCACTTTTTCATAAAGATGTTTCGGTGCATTTAAGTATGCCAATAATTGACGCCCTTGTCGTTTATTTAAGCCGAATAAAGGCGCTATATCTGCAGCGCCATCGCCATATTTTGTGAAGAAGCCTGTAATATTTTCTGCAGAATGATCAGTTCCGATGACAATACCGCTTTGGTTTGCCGCAATCGCAAATTGAACTTTCATACGTTCACGTGCTTTTTCATTACCGCGTTGAAAGTCTGTTAATTCAAATCCAGCTTCATTCAATGCATTAACACTTTGATCAACTGCCGGTTTAATATTAACCGTGACAGTTTCATCTGGTTGAATGAACTTCAAAGCATCTTCAACTTCATCTGCGTCTTTTTGTACGCCATATGGTAACTTAACTGCGATAAAGCGTACGTTTCTGCCTTCTTCTCGTAACTGTTCTACCGCAATTTGACACAAACGACCGGCAAGTGTTGAATCTTGGCCGCCTGAAATCCCCAATACTAACGATTGGATAAAACCATGACTTTGAACATAGTGTTTAATAAAGTGAATGAGTTCATGGACTTCACTTTCACTATCGATGAATGGTTTAACTTTCATTTCTTTAACAATAATATCCTGCAATTCACTACTCATGTCGTTCCTCCATTTCTTTGACATCTTCTGCGACTTCAAAGATTTTTTGTTGTTTGTTATCCCAACATGCTTTACTTAAATCAACAGGGTACTCTTGAGGGTTTAAGAAACGTTTGTTTTCTTCCCATAGATGTTCTAAATTTGTTTTTAAGAAGGCTTGGGCTGTTTTTTCGTGTGGTAATTCATAAACTAATTTACCTTCAGTATAGATATCTTTATGCAGATCAATCGCTTCGAATGATTTTACTTTCTTACTTTTATACGTATGCACCGGGTGGAACAATTTCAATGGTTGTTCTGCATACGGATCTTCATGTGCAAGTGTAATATAATCCCCTTCTGCTTTACCTGTTTCTTTATTAATAATACGATAAACATTTTTCTTACCAGGTGTTGTTACTTTCTCCGCATTGTTTGATAGTTTAATACGATCTTGGTACTCACCTGATTCATCTTCTACAGCAACAAGTTTATAAACTGCTCCTAATGCTGGTTGATCATAACCTGTGATTAACTTAGTACCTACACCCCATGAGTCGACTTTCGCACCTTGTGCTTTCAAACTCATGATTGTTTCTTCGTCTAAATCGTTAGATGCAATGATTTTCGCATCAGTGAAACCTGCTTCATCTAACATTTTACGTGCTTCTTTAGATAAGTAAGCAATATCACCTGAATCTAAACGTATACCGATAAAGTTGATTTTATCGCCTAATTCTTGTGCCACTTTAATCGCTGTCGGCACACCTGATTTTAACGTATGGAAAGTATCTACTAAAAAGACACAGTCTTTATGACGCTCTGCATATTTTTTAAATGCAACATATTCATCACCATAAGTTTGTACAAAAGCATGCGCATGTGTACCGGATACAGGAATACCGAATAATTTACCCGCTCTGACATTACTTGTAGAATCAAAGCCGCCGATAATAGCTGCTCTTGCTCCCCATAATGCTGCGTCTTCTTCTTGTGCACGTCTTGTACCAAATTCCATTAATAAGTCGTTAGGTGCGACTTGTTTAATCCTGCTTGCTTTTGTCGCAATCAACGTATGGAAGTTAACGATATTTAATAAAATCGTTTCAATTAATTGTGCTTGAATTAATGGTGCCTCTACCCTTACTAAAGGCTCATTATTAAAACATACTTCGCCCTCTTCCATTGCTCGAATGTTTCCAGTAAAGCGCAAGTCTTTCAAATAATCTAAAAAGTCATCTTGGTAACCAATAGATTTTAAATATGTTAAATCCGTTTCAGTAAAATGGAAATTTTCGATAAATTGAATAATTCTGCGTAATCCATTAAATACAGCATAACCGCTGTCGAATGGCATCTTGCGGAAATATAAATCAAAGACCGCCTTTCTTTCATGAACATTATCATACCAATAACTTTCAGCCATATTAATTTGGTATAAGTCATTATGAAGCATTAAGCTGTCATCTCTAAATTGATACATAACTTTCTCCCCAATCAACCTTTTTTGTTTAGTTTATCACATTCTTATAGGCTTTTATACATTCCCCGTTAGGGGGTATGTCATTCTTCGTACAATTGTACCGAAATTGAAATTAAATCAATTAATTTTGTAAATACTTTTTTATTAATGTAATAATTTTGTCAGATTTAGTTGGATTTCTATATTTTGTGTGACATCTTTACTAGGGGTTTTCCCTTATTACTCCTATAATAAAGATGAGGTGAAGAAAATGTTATTAGAGAAAGCGACTGAATTTATTCACACAATGTATCGAGAGTTAAATTATGACGAAAATGTTATTCAAGAGAGATTAGAAGCAATCGAAAAGGAAATTAACGAAACTGGTACGTATCACCATACGACGGAAGAACTAACATATGGTGCACGTATGGCCTGGCGCAATTCCAATCGTTGTATCGGACGATTATTTTGGGAAACGTTAATCGTTCAAGATGCACGTGACGTCAAAGACAATGATGCCTTTATCGAATCTATCCACAAACATTTAGACGAAGCGACAAACGGTGGAAAAATTCAATCTTACATTACGATTTATGCGCAAGAAGAAGATCATCCGCCTATCATCTATAATAATCAATTAATTCGCTATGCAGGTTATGAAGATGCTGGGGATCCTGCGGAACGCGAGATGACTAAAACTGCACAACACTTAGGTTGGCAAGGTGCAGGTACAGATTTTGACGTCTTACCATTGATTTATAAATTGCCTGGTGAGCGCTTCCCGCGCCTGCATGATTTACCTGAAGAACTGGTCCTAGAAGTTCCAATCGAACACCGCCATTACCCTAAACTCGCTGACTTAGGATTGAAATGGTATGCGGTACCGATTATTTCTAGTATGGATTTAAAAATCGGTGGTATTACTTATCCAACAGTACCATTTAATGGCTGGTATATGGTAAATGAAATTGCTGTACGTAATTTTACTGACACATACCGCTATAATTTAATAGAAAAAGTTGCAGAAGCGTTTGAATTTGATACACTTAAAAATACTTCATTCAATAAAGATCGTATTATGGTAGAACTGAATGATGCAGTGTATCATTCGTTTAAAAAAGTAGGCGCATCGATTGTCGATCACCTAACAGCTGCTAAACAATTCGAACACTTTGAATCCAATGAAGCAAAAGCCAATCGTGAAGTTACTGGAAAATGGTCTTGGCTCGTACCATCACTGTCACCTACTCTGGTTTCGAACTATCATCATGGGTATAAAAATGTGATGAAAGAACCAAATTTCTTTTATAAGAAACCAGCAGAAACAACTGGGTGCCCTTTCCATTAACTGTGCGTCACATCAAAGGGGAAATGCAAAAATGAATTTATATTATTTAGGTCCAAGGGGTACATTTTCATATCTTGCTTCTAAAAAGTATTTAACAGAAACAGAAGCTGACTATCATCCAAAATCCAACTTATATGAAGTCGTTCAAGCAGTTCAAAATGACTCAGATAGCATTGGTATTGTACCGATCGAGAATTCAATTGAAGGAACAATCAACATCATCGCAGATGGCTTAGCACATCAAAATATATACGCTATTGGTGAAATCCATTTAAATATCCAATTCGGATTATATGCTTTAGCTGGTACACCAATTGAAGCGATTGATACAGTATATTCTATCGCACCTGCAATCAGTCAAACTAACCAATTTATCCAGCGTCATCAATTTCAAATCGGCTATTCAGAAAGTACCGTTCAAAGTTTAGATTTTATTGATGAACATACGGGCGCGATTGCACCGCTAGGTATCAATGAAGATCATCGTCTAGAAGCAATTGAACAAAATATTGAAGATTTTCCACATAATGTGACCCGCTTCTTAATCATAGGTAATCACTTAACTATCGCTGAAGATGCGACAGACACTGTATTAATGATTACACCAGAACAAGATAGAGCCGGGTTGCTTGCGAATATTTTAAATACATTCGCAATTTTCAATATCAACTTATCTTGGATTGAATCACGTCCGCTTAAAACACAATTAGGCAGATATCGTTTCTTTGTCCAAGCCGATGCTACGCTTAATTCTGAATTAGACAAAGTGATTAAAATACTTGAAACCTTAGATTATCAAGTGAAAATCATCGGTTCTTTCAAGAAACAAACTAAATAAGATATATTCTAAATAAACTGGGTCGAACCTTGCTTTCAAAGTTCGACCCAGTTTTATTATTGTTATTCTAGTTCAATCAGTTAGTTCATTTTACTATTTGAATAAGTTTTTAATATAAGAGAATTTCCCTTTGTAAGGCGGGAATATTATTCCAGATTCTAAGCGTGTAGTTTTATAAATATATGATTTCTCGTGTGTGAATGTATAGAACGAATACTTACCATGATACTTACCGAAACCAGAAGCACCTACACCGCCGAATGGCAGATTTGGATTCGCTAACTGCATTAACGTATCATTGATAGCACCGCCGCCAAAGGATAGTTCATTTAACACACGATCCGTATTATTTTCATCTTCACTGAATAAATAGAGTGATAACGGGCGTGTTCGTGCTTGAATAAATTCGACCGCTTCATCAAATGTTTGATACGTCAACAACGGTAAAATCGGTCCAAAGATTTCTTCTTCCATCACTGAATCTTGTGGAGTCACGTTATCTAATACCGTTGGCGCAATATAACGTGAAGGTTCATGTGTTTCACCGCCGATAACCACTTTATCTTGATTGTCATGAATCAATGCTTGTAAACGCTCAAAATGCTTATCATTCACAATGCGTCCGAAATCTTCACTTTTATCCGGTTCTTTGCCATAGAACTCTTTAATAGTACCTTGCAAGGCCTTGATCAAGTCTGCTTTGACCGACTCATGGACCAAGATATAGTCAGGGGCTACACATGTTTGACCCGCATTGATAAATTTTCCAAACGCAATACGTTCACTTGCAACTTTCAAATTTGCTGTCTCATCTACAATAACCGGTGACTTGCCGCCAAGTTCTAACGTCACAGGTGTCAAATGACGACTTGCTGCTTCATATACAATACGTCCGACACGTTCACTGCCTGTAAAGAAAATATAATCAAATGGTTGTTCTAACAAGACTTGTGTCTCTTCAACACCGCCTTCAACTGAAGTAATATAAGCTGATTCAAATGCTTCTTCAATGACTTTTGTAATCACAGAAGCTACATTCGGTGTCAGCTCTGAAGGTTTGATAATTGCTGTATTACCAGCTGCGATCGCACCAATTAAAGGTTCAAATACAAGTTGAACTGGATAGTTGAAAGGTCCGATAATCAAAACTGTGCCTAATGGTTCTTTTTTAATATAACTTTTACTCGGGAACAAATAGAGCGGCGTGTTCACTTGTTTCGTTTTCGCCCATTTATGTATATCTTTACGAGCGGCACTGATACTTTTTAATACGACACCGATTTCGGTCGCATACGCTTCTACTTTATTTTTTCCTAAGTCTAAATGCAATGCGGCTAAAAGTTGATTTTCATATTTATTAATCGCATGTTTCAATGCTTTAAGTTGTTTTCTACGGTATTTAATATCTTTAGTAATATGCGTTTTAAAATACCCTTGGCAGTCTTTAAATTTTTCCTCGATTGATTTCAAAGGTTCTCTAACTCCTTTCGTACAATTATCCTTGTTACTCAATTTTACCCTAATTTTAATCTTTTATAATGATTTTATTACTTTTACCAACACTTCAATTACCAAAATTTATAATAAAAAACTGGAAAAAGCAAGATGACACAATGAATGCTTGTTTGTTTATCATCTTAGCCCATTCCAGTTTAATCTATATTCATGTATAAACAGCGTCTAACTGCTTATGATAATGTTTCAGTGATTGGCGGTACGATTTGTTTCTTACGAGATACTACACCTGGTAAGAATGCTGTGTTGTTATCTAACTCAACACCAAATGCTTGCGCAATTTTATCTTTGTCTTCACCTAATACTAAGATAGCTGAATCACTATTTAAAATATCTGTCGCAACTAATACGAAGATATCATATTCAGCATTATTTAATGTTTCAGTGATAGCTTGTTCTAACTCAGCTTGACGGCCTAAAATTTCATTTAAGTCTACTGTGTTAACTTGGCCGATACGTACTGTGTAATCACCCATGTTGAATGATTTTGCATCTGCATTGATTAATTCAACTGCTGTTTTATTCAATGTAGAAGCACCTGCTTTTAACATTTCTAAACCGTATTCTTGTGCATCTACACCAGCAATTTTTTCTAATGCTTTTGCTGCGTCTTTATCTTGCTCAGTGCAAGTTGGTGATTTGAATAATAAGCTGTCTGAAATGATGGCAGATAACATTAAACCAGCGATTTCCGGTTTGATATCAAAGCCTTTTTCATTGAACATTTTGTATAAAATTGTTGCTGTGCAACCTAGTGGTTCTGCACGGTAGCATAACGGACCAGCTGTGTGGAAGTTAGCGATTCTGTGGTGATCCACAACGTGGCGGATATTGGCACCTTCAATTGAATCTGCACTTTGTTGGAATTCGTTATGGTCTACTAAAATAACGTCTTTACCTGTTAAATCATCTGATAATAATTCTGGTGCTTCTACTTTAAAGTAATCTAAAGCATATTGCGTTTCAGGGCCCACTTCACCTAAGCGATATGCTTTCGCAGAAGTATTGCCGTTTAATTGTTCAAATTCAGCCATAATGATGGCAGAGTTAATTGCGTCTGTATCTGGACTTTTATGCCCGAAAATATAAGTACTTTCCATGTCCTGAGACACTCCTTGTCATTAATTATTGTAATTCATACCTATTTAATCCTATTTTATCACGAGTCTATTCTGTTATTCTACCTTCGCACCTAAGACATTTTTAAAATGTTCTAACGCAAAGTTATGACCTTCTGGATTAAACGATGCAACACCTTTTGTCGGTATAGTGATTGCATACCCTTTATTATAACCGGAAATAGCTGTATGCAGTACACAAATATCTGTACATACACCAACAATTTCGATTTCAGTAATACCGCGTTCACGTAATAAACTATCTAAAGGTGTACCAAAGAAAGAATCGTAGCGGCGTTTATCTAAATAATGCACATGTTCATGTGATTCAATTTTTTCATAAACATCTTTAACTTTACCGTATAAATCTCTTCCTGAAGTGCCTTCGATATTATGCGGCGGGAATAATTTACTTTCTGGATGATACGGATCGTTTTCATAATGCAGATCCATCATGACAAAGATTGCTTCCCCTTCTTTATCATACGCTTCCATACGTTCTGCGATAAAATTGTCTAGCGCCTGACCAGGTTCTCCACAAGTCAACTTGCCGTCCGGTGCGACAAAATCATATGAATAATCTACAACAATTAAAGCTTTTTTTGCCATAATGCGTTACCCCCAATTTTGTGATATCTTGTTAATTAATAGGATAACCTAAATTTGACAAATTATCGAGTTTACCCCGTTTTATACAACTAATGAAATAAAGAAAGCAGGTCAAAACCATGTTGATATACCCAACTGAATTCGGATTAACAGGTCAAAATAAACATAAGGATACAAAAGCATTACAGCATGCATTAAATCTCGCAAAACAACATCCAGGCAGTATGATTTTTGTGCCGAAAGGAGAATTTCATGTCAAACGTGCCTTAACGATTTATGAAGGCACGACACTATTCTTACATGAAGAAGCAATTATTAAGCGTCAAGGCAAAGATGCATTACTTAAAAATGGGATGCGAAATGGACTTTATCATGGTTATACCGGCAATAGCCATATCACAATTATCGGCGGTACATTCGATATGAACGGCAGTCGTATTCCAGACAACAACACTGCGATGTGCTTAGGTCACGCACAAAGTATTGTATTATATAATATTCGCTTCAAAGACATCGTCGGCGGTCACGCAATTGATGCATGCGGTGTTGAAGATACGCTGATCACACGCTGCAGTTTTGAAGGCTTTTTAGATATTGATGGTGATCGCAGCTTTTCTGAAGCAATACAACTTGATATTCAAGTACCAGGTGCTTTCCCTAAATTCGGAACGCGAGATGGTACAATTACAAGAAACACTATGGTTTCTGAATGCTATTTCGGTCCTTCAGAAACACCAGGCTTCAAGAGTTGGAATCGCGCAATCGGTTCACATGCAACACGTCACAATCAGTTTTATCACGATATTTTTATCTATCGCAACACATTCCATCAGACACAAGATTTTGCGTTGACACCTTTTAAAGCACACAGCTTATATATCATGGACAATCATTTCTTAAATTGTGCTGGCGGCGTGCGTTTTTTAGGCACGAAAGATGATAAAAACACTGCAGATGTACTGACTGGACAACGTATGGGAGCTCAAGGCGGTCGTGAACTTTATATTATTAATAACCAGTTTGAAGGGCCTATGACCAAAGACGCGATTCATATTCGCGGTTACTATAATACGCAGCACAAAGATGTATTAATTGCTGAGAATCAGTTTGATACATCACAAACTTTAACATTGCATGATATTGATGGTCTGTATTTAGATCAACCAGAACTAAAACCTGCACAAATCAAACGTCGCAACCTTTCACACATCTATCAATCACCAACACTTAAATCATAATTAAAATCAACATAAAAGAAGGAGATAGGTTTAAAGTACAATACTTTAGCCTATCTCCTTTATTATTATTTAAGTGGTTTTAATGGTTCGCTAATATCTATACCTAATGCATATGGCATTAAGAAATAAACTACTAATATAATGAGAACTGCACTAATTAAGTTGACCCAGAAGCCGACACTTGCCATTTTCTTAATAGAAATCAAACCTGTCCCGAAGACAATGGCGTTCGGTGGTGTACCGACTGGCATCATGTAAGCACAGTTTGAAGCCATTGCGGCTGGCACCATTAATAATAATGGGTGCACGCCGATTGCGACAGATAGTGTTGCTAAAATTGGTAAAATCATAGTCGCAGTCGCTGTATTGGATGTAACTTCTGTTAAGAATAACACAAACATAGTGATTACAATCACGATGAGTAAAGGACTGACACCATTTAATGCTGTCAATTGTGCACCTAACCATTTCGCTAAGCCGCTCTCTGAAATACCTTTTGCTAGAGCTAAACCGCCTCCGAATAAGATCAGTACGCCCCATGGCAATTCTTTCGCAACTTCCCAGTCAATAATGCGTTTGTATTTTTTATTATTTTTAGCTGGAATAATGAATAATAAAATTGAGACGAACATCGCAATCGTACCATCTTGAACAAGTGAGGTCGGTCCCCATTGTTTGAGTAAAAACTCTCTGATAATCCATAAAATACTTGCTGTGGTAAAGACAGTGAAAACAACTTTCTCTTCAAATGTGACTTTGCCTAATTCTTTCAACTTGGTTTTGATTAAATCATCACCGCCAGGCAAATGTTTCAATTCTTGTTTAAAGGCAACAAAACGTAAGTAAACCCAAGCCAAGAATAATAAGATAATAACTGTCGGAATACCAATCAACATCCATTTCGCAAAGCTGATTTCTTCACCGAATGCTGTATGGTATTGCCCTTTCAAAATAATTAAAGGCGGTGTTCCAATCAATGTTCCCATACCGCCAATCGTTCCTGCATAACCGATCGCAAGGACTAATGACTTTTCAAATTTAGATAAATTGTGTTTATGATGTTCTTTATCGTTCAAAGCTTTCGCTTCTGCGATAATCGCTAAGCCGATTGGAATCATAATCATTACTGCTGCTGTATTAGATACAAACATTGATAAGCCGCCAGTTGCTAACATAAAGCCTAATAAAATTTTCCCAGTACTTGTTCCGATACTATTGATAATAATTAAAGCTACGCGTGTATGTAAGTTCCATCTTTCCATCGCAATCGCAAGCACGAAGCCGCCTAAGAATAAGAAAATAATATCATTACCATATTCAGAAGTAACTTGTGCAGGATCCATGACATGACCTATCGGCATCAGCACTAATGGCATTAAGCTGGTTGCCGGAATAGGAATCGCTTCTGTAATCCACCACACCGCAATCCATGCAGTACTTGCTAAAACGAAAACCCCTTGATGTGATAAACCTTCAGGATGTACAAACATTAAAATCAACGCAAAGAGTACAGGTCCTAAAATCAAACCTATTAATTGGCCTAAGTTATAAGATTTTTGTTTCTTTGGTTGAGAAAAGAATGTCAGACGTCCCGGTATGCGAAAAGTTGTTTGATGTGAATGACGCATAACCAATCCCCCCTTGAATTCAACATGTTTTACTTTAAATCAATCGAAAATTAAATCTGATACTGATTTAAAGCACCCCTGTACATGTTGTTTTTTTAATTTTATCACAAAAATCCGTATATTTAACCAAAATCATGCAAACGGTTACATAACCTTTTATAATTCATATGATAAATAATTCTTATAACAATTCCATAAAAAAACCAGCATCTGTCAAAAGATGCTGGTTACTCTATACATTTACAACTGTTTTACTTTAATCAAAAATGACACAGACACCTTCTGCAGCGTGTTGTTTGTCATCTGTTAATGTCAGTTGACCTGTTTCTTTATTACGTTTTAAAACAGTCACTGGAGAATCCCCTTCTTGATGTGCACATACAATATATTGATCATCATCTGAAATATTGAAGTCACGTGGGAATTCACCGCCAGTTTTCACGATTTCAACTAATTTTAATGCGTCACCTTTGTCGCTGACTTCGAATACTGCAATACTGTCGTGACCACGGTTGCTGACATATAAGAAACGTTGGTCATGAGATAAATGTACTGCAGCTAGTTTCGTTGCTTCTCTGAAGTCATCTGGAATCGTTACATAAACACCTACTTCTTCAAAATGGCCGTCATCATATTTGGTAACACTCACTTTATTTGAAAGTTCATGTACAACATATGCATAAGGTTGATTTTCATGGAATGCGATATGGCGTGGGCCATAACCTGCAGTAAATTCAGATACCGCTACTTCATGATAGCCTTCTTCATCATATGTGTAGCTGACTACTCTGTCTGTACCTAAATCGCATGCAGCAACATATTTTTTATCTGGAGTTTGTTGCACATAATGGACATGTGCATGTTCTTGACGTTCATGCGGGCCTGTCGGATATTTATGTTCCAACTCTTCAATTAAACGTACAACTTCACCTGTTGCTGCATCTAATTCGTATAAACGTAAAAGTCCTGCACCATAGACCGCTTCAAATAAATAATTGCCATCTTCTGATACAGAAATATAACATCCTGTGCCTTCGACAGAGTCTAAGCATTTATTAAGTAAAGTCAATGTGCCGTCATTTTCAACTCTAAAACTTGCGACACCGCAGCGTTCGCCTTCTTTCGTAATCGCATATAAAAATTGATTGTGGCGTGCAATAAACGTAGAAGCCTCAATTTCATAGGCAGTCGCAACTTCAGTGACTGCTGCTTTGTCTTCGTCTAATACGAAGCGGTAAATCCCTTTACCCTCTTTCTTTGTGTAAGATCCAATATAACCTGATTTCGTCATATTATTACCTCCTCATCTTACCTCCTATTGTACGGGATTATTCTGAAAAATGATAATAGTTCAATTCTGAAACGGTTTTCTTCTGCTAAACTATTAATTACAGTTGAAAATACGAACAAGTGTTCGTATAATGAAATTATCAACTCTTACTCAAGCAGGTGATAGTGATGGAAACGTCTAAAGAAGAAACAGATTATCGAAAAATTCCACGGGAGGAGCTCGATGCGAATATCCCGATGGGCAGAGGCATGGTGAAATGGGCACCTTTTGCGACATTGCCCGAACAGTTTGAACGTCTGCATCAATATGCGGTAGATCAAACTAAGATAGAACGCCCTATTTTATCTGAAGATCAAATTCATGAATTGAACCAACAGATTCATATCGCATTTCAAGAACAATGTCCCATTCGTGTGCGCTACTTTAAAGGAGGTTGGATACAAACTATCAAAATGATGCCAGACAAAATCAATTACTTAGATCAAGTCTTAATCGGTATCAATTTGAAACAACAGCAGCAAATTAAACTTTCTTTGCTTGATATTGTCCAAATCACATTATGTCGTAACGCTTCTTAGCCTTTTAGACTCATGAAAAAAGCACTTGCTGAATTCAACTCAGCAAGTGCTTTTACATTAATTCTATTACAATTAATTACTGTTGCCTGATTCAATATCAGCAACGATTTCTTTTGTTCTTCTTTCGATATCTTCAAAGTCTTTCTTGAAGATGAAAGCAAATACAGCCACACCTACGCCAACTACAACTGACACGATAAGTGCTAAACTGAAGAAGAATTTAAAAAAGCCTTTAATAAAGTCTAACATTTTGATTTCACCTCTATAAAAATAATCGCCTGCATGCTCTAATAATAGCATACTTAAATTGGTCATTAAAACATATACCCTATATTAAAAAAGCTAAAGCATGTCTAAAGCCATTATACTAAAAAGAGGCTAACCGAAAAAGGTTAACCTCTTAAAATCACAAGAATTACGTATTACGCGCCTCTCCACCATCTGTAAACAGCGGCATATGCTTTATTATAATAATCTTGTACCATATGAATCACCTCTAAACGTAATCTATCTTCGTTTCAAGTGACATTTACAAACCGTATTTACAGTTTTTTCTCTACATATATATTATAATATGGTTTGATTTCCCAAGTCTATTAATAAATAATTACATTCTTGTAACATTATCAAGAGAAACATTAAGGGGTTATTTTGAATGCAAAAAGTACACTCAGATATTATGACATTTCGAGGATCACATTATGATTTAGGTGTTGAAACAGGCAAGTGGATGAAAACAACTAAACTCATGCAAAATAGAGAAAAAGAATGGAAGAAACGCTTACCACGCTTTGATATCGATGTTAATGAAACACATGCAATCTTCCAACAATATGCACCGCAAATTTGGGAAGAATTAATGGGTATGCGTGAAGTGCTTGAGTTACCGATTAGACAAATTGTTTTTAATTTTGCACATTATCGCTTTACACCTATTAAGAAAGACAGCGGCTGTACAGTCTTTCTTGGCGACAATTATTTAGTGCGCAATTATGACTATCACCCTGCCACATATGATGGTCGCTATTTATTATATGAACCAAATGACGGTGGATTAGCCCAAATTGGTCCTACTTCTCGCGTCACAGGCAGAATGGATGGGCTTAATTCTGCGGGTCTCGCTATGGGCTATAATTTTATGCATCGTAAACATCCGCAAGACGGGTTTGTCTGTTATATGATTGGACGCTTAATTTTAGAACTTTGTCGTGATACAGATGAAGCCATTCGTTTATTAAAAGAAATTCCTCATCGTAGTTCATTCAGTTATATTATGATGGATAAACATAATCAACACGCGATTGTAGAAGTGACACCTAGAGGTCTAGATGTACGTTATGATTGTACGTGTACTAACCATTTCAAGTTGCTGACGCATGAAAATCGTAACTACACCAAAGAATCTAAAGCACGATTAGCTAAAACTTTAAAACAAACAGATATCTATATGGATAAAATGAAAGCTTTTCAAGTTTTTAATGATCCGCAATATGAAATTTACAGTAAGCTCTTCAGCAGCTGGTCTGGTACTATTCATACATCTATGTATCAACCAGAAACAATGAAAGCTTGGATCAGTTTAGGCGAAAATCAAACACCTGTATGCATTGATTTTAATCAATGGCTTAACCACAACGAACTAGATATTACCTCTCTTCATGGCGAAATTGATACAGACATTGCCTTCGCATCTGAATAATAGATTAAAAGCGGAAAGACACTGTGCTAAAGTCTTTTCGCTTTTATTTTTATCTGCTCTATTAGAAAAAACAAGACTTTACTTGATTTAAGAATATCTTGAAATTCTTTATCTCAATCTAAATTAACTCCCAACCCACTTCTTTTATTAAAAGTATTCGCAAAAAAAGTTTGATACATTTTGTTTTATTTTTCATATTTGAGTTATATAAGTTATAATTGATTAATTAAGTTGATAGTCTTCAATCATAATCAACTCAACATTCAAAATTAAATACTCGAGAGGAGTTCTCCTATGTTTTTAGCTTGGAACGAGATGAAACGAAATAAATTAAAATTCGGATTAATCATCGGTGTGCTGATTATGATCAGTTACCTGCTCTTTTTACTTTCAGGCCTTGCGAGCGGTTTAATTAATATGAACCGTGAAGGTATAGATAAATGGCATGCAGATGCGATTGTCTTAAATAAAGATGCGAATCAAACTGCCGCTCAATCTGTCTTCGATACAAAAGAAACAAAAAATACATTTAAAGAATCCGCGTTACTCAAACAATCTGCCGTTATTGTTTCTAATGGTCAAAAAGAAGAAAATGCCCTCTTATTCGGCGTATCCAAACAATCATTCTTAATTCCTAAATTACTAGAAGGACATAAATTTAATAAAGATAATGAGGTCATCGCAGATGAAACTTTAAAAGATAAAGGCTTTAAAATCGGCGATAAATTATCTTTATCCCAATCAGATGAAAAGCTGAAAATTGTTGGATTTACGGAAAGCGCAAAATATAACGCATCACCTGTATTATTCGGTAATTATAATACAATTCAAAGTATCAACCCGAAATTAACCAAAGATAAAACGAATGCTGTGGTGGTTCGTGACAAAGATTGGAAAGATAAATCACTCAATTCTGATTTAGAAGCGGTCAGCATTGAAAACTTCGTTGAAAATTTACCTGGTTACACTGCACAAAATCTGACACTTAACTTTATGATTACTTTCTTATTTATTATTTCAGCAACAGTCATCGGTATTTTCTTATATGTCATTACACTTCAAAAAACAAACTTATTCGGTGTATTGAAAGCACAAGGTTTCACAAATGGTTACTTAGCTAAAGTCGTTTTAGCACAAACCTTTATGATTTCTTTAATCGGTACATTAATCGGGTTAGCACTGACACTAATCACAGGTGCCTTTTTACCGAATGCTGTGCCTGTCGCATTTAATCCTGTGACATTAATCATCTATGGACTTGTCTTGATTGTTGTATCACTCATTGGAAGTCTGTTCTCTATTTTAACGATCCGTAAAGTAGACCCATTAAAAGCCATTGGATAAAAAGGAGTGAAAATACTAATGTTAGAGTTTAAAGACGTCACGAAGCGTTTTAAAGATGGTAATAAAATTATCGAAGCTGTTAAACCAACGACAGTACAATTTAATAAGACCGAACTCGTCGGCATCATCGGCCCCTCTGGATCAGGAAAAAGTACGTTCTTGACGATGGCCGGAGCATTACAAACACCGACTGAAGGTGAAATTTATGTGAATGGCCAAGCCATTACACATCTTTCTCAAAAACAATTAGCACATACGCGTATGAACGAAATCGGCTTTATCTTGCAAGCCACAAATTTAGTTCCTTTCTTAACAGTCAAACAGCAATTTACCTTGTTGAAAAAACAAAAGAAAGATGTGCTAAGTGATGAAGCACTGACTAACTTATTAGAACGATTAGGTTTAAGTGAAGTTCAAAATAAGCTGCCAAGCGAAATTTCTGGCGGTCAGAAACAACGCGTTGCGATTGTCAAAGCATTGTATACAAATCCATCTATTATCTTAGCTGATGAACCTACCGCTTCACTAGATACTGAAAATGCGATGGAAGTCATGAACATCTTAAAGAAAGAAACCAAGGAATTAAATAAAACCTGTCTTGTCGTAACACACGATGAACGTTTAATGAAATTCTGCGATAAAGTATACCAAATGGAAGACGGCGTTTTAGCACAACAACAAACAGAATCCAGCACATTATAATTGAATAGAAATATAGACAAAGAAAAACGATTTTCATCTAACATTTGATGAAAATCGTTTTTTTGTTGAAACGTTCATTATTCGATTGTGATATTACCTTTATTCGTATAGAATTCTAAAACATTTTCACCCTTACCGACTTTATCATTTTTAAAGTGAGGATTTTTTACCAACTTCTTACCTTCAGCAGGGTTTAATCTTAACAGTGTATCTTTCGGCGGGTGTAAATAGCTTAACGTAATATTGCCACTTTTCGTTGAGGCTTTAATATCACAAGAATTCGCCATCTTTGAGAAATTGATATGACCCGTACCTAATATAAAAATACTTTCTTTTACTAATGAATGATCTCCACTGATACCGCCAGAATGAATTTTGAAATTGCCGTTTTTTAACGTACTATTTTCAAATGCCAACTTACTGCTCTCTGATTTCATATCTACACTTTCCAACTTGGAATCTTTAATATGTACATCTGAAATGTTATTCCAAATTGTGGTTGTCGCAGCTTGTACACCATCCAATTTAATTGCGCCGATATCTGTTGAAATATTAATATCATTTAATTGTTTCTTTGGTACCTCGACAATCATTTCTTGTTTCGTTCTTTTGTATGGATTAATATTAGGCGCTATTTCATCCTTTTTATCTTCAGAAATTTTGAGGATATGATTATGTTCTGAGAAATTAATAGGACGTTGTCCCTTATATTTAAGCTTCAATTCCTTACCTTGTACAATTTTGATGTCTGCACGATTGCCGCTGATTGAAATATCTTGAATGTCTTTATTATGAAATGTCTTTTCAACACGCTCCTCTGGCAAATTACTTTGATCATGAACAAACCAGACTAAAGTGCCGAGTGAGAAGAAAGCAACAAACGTAATCATGCCAATTAATAAAAGTTTTCTCATGCGCTTATGCTCCCTCTAATCAATTTCAAATTCCAACGTAAATACTTCAGAATTAATTTATAAATCACTTCAACCAACTTGAAGATAAAGACAATAAAGATAATTCCAAGACCTGTGTAACTAAAGGCAAATAGGAAATCGCTGAAAACAAATTGTGAAAATCCGCTCATCACATTCGCTACAAACAAAATGATTGGAGATAATAAAAGTACGAGCGAAGCAAGCAATAATATAATCATAAATATAACCACAAAGAATAATGGAATCAATATGATAATTAAAGATAAAATGCCTAGACCTAACGTAGCGAGAACAGCTTTGGTGACATTTTGTGCGTTCGGCGCATATTCAGCATTCTTGATAGCTTTTTGCGCATAAATTTCTTTCGCTATTTTTTTCGGGCTTTCCATTTCATTTAGAATATCGTGTTCTGAGCGCCCTTCTCTTTCACCTTCGTAGAACACATCTTCGTATTCATACATAATTTTATCTTTTTCGTCTCTAGGCAACCATCTTAATTCACTTTCTAAATCATTTAAAAATGTAATTTTATTCACAATGGCCACCTCCAAAATCTACTTGAATTATACTTTAACTTGCAAAGCTTTTAAAATGTTTCCCCTTTGGCCTAAAGAAAATATTATCTTATGTAAAAAGATGGCCGCTTAAATTGCCTTTCAAGTACGCCATCTTTAATTAGAATTCTCATTTGAAATATTCAATTCGTTTAATTTCATCATCTTGATATAAGACTTTAAGTTTTAAATGATTTTCTTTATCAACGTAATTCAACGTTTTATAACCATTCTTACCTTCTGTTAATTGGTAACTGCTGCCTAGTGCTTGAATGACATCGCTGATATCATCTCCTACTTTAAAGCCCATGTTCGTTTCAATTTGTTTATCCTTAATAACAACCATTCCATTAATTTTATGATGTGCCTTATCAACTTTCACCACAAAATTAGGATGCTTATCATTGTAATAAAACGCAAAGCGGTCGACTTGAATATTATGATTTTCATTAAAACCCTTTGGATTAAATGATTGATTCATCTTCATGTTGTTAATTGTCATTTCTGATAAATCAACTGATTTTGTACTACTCATATACCCTGAAATCAATAAAGTTATTACACTTATCGTTGAAAACATAAGTACTGCGACTAATTTATACTTCAAAAGAATCACTCCTTTTTACTGCTCTTTCGTATGTATTTTTCGCACATATTTATCATACTACTATTTTTAGAAATTGCACGGTGCTATTTCACTTATATATTACTTTTTCTTCAAAATATATTAACTACATTTGCAACACTATATAATCTTTAGAATTTTCACAACCTTTCCTTTTAATTCCGAATCATTTGTTGATATAATATTATCAATTAACAAAGGGGGTTTTATCGATGACAAAATTAGAAACATATTTTCAAAATGCTCAAGATTTAGATACGTATATCTCTGAGATGAAAGAAAATCAAGAAGGTCTACTTAAGATTTATGAAAGTTTTACAGTACCTGAAGATGATTCACGTATCGAACAAATCAAGCAAAAGTCATATCGTAAAGTACTCGCAATTTCTGAAGATTGGTGTGGGGATGCCATGATGAATATTGCGATCTTAAAACATATCAGCGAATTGTTAGACCTCGAAGTACGCGTCTTTCATAGAGACCAAGACACAGACTTGATTGATCAATATTTAACGAATGGTAAAGCACGTGCGATTCCAATTTTCGTATTCTTAAATGATCAATACGAACAAGAAAATGTATGGGGCCCACGCGCAAAAGCTGCACAAGTCTTCGTTGAAGAAACTAGAAAAAAATTACTTCCAGATAAAGATGATGAAAATTATGATGAAGCCGTACAACAAGCTCATGTTGTCATCAGCAACCGCTTCAAAACAGATTCAAATCTTTGGAAAGAAGTTTACAACTCTATCATGAACAAATTACTGAACCCATAATAAAACTGCCGGAAGCTAGAGTACATGAACTAGCATTCCGGCTTTTTTGATTAAATATCTTTTTTTGTAATGTATAGCGTATTAGCAACAAATAAGACAACAATCGAAGCCGCTGAAATAAACCATTGCCAATTACTGAATTTGAAGTCCCCTGTCGTTGTTTTGTTCGTTAAATAACTGAAAGGAATATACTTCAATGCTTTTTGGATATCATCACCAATTTTTGGAATCATAGGTAGAAATGGTTCCGCAAATGGCACAATCAAAACTAAGAATATACCTAAAGCATAAATCAATGCTGGTTTTGGCACGATTAACGCTACCAAGAATAACAACAGACCAAAGAATAATAAGAAAATAAAGTAGAACCATAAAATCTGCAACATCTTCTCATCTTTCACATCAGGTCCTTTTGTAACGGCTTGAATAATTAAAACAAGCACATCTAAAAGCACTGTGATTAAAATCGCGATAAATGCGATAGATAAGACTTTCGCAATAAAATACTTTATACGATTGCTCGTTTTGTTTAAATATAATTGAATCGTACCTTGAGAGATATCTCTTGTGATTGTTTTAATCATAAACAGTAATCCAACTATAGAGAAGAACCAGCTACCCATGGCCATAATAATATCTCCATCTACTTTATGCATTTGTTGATTAATCAATGCTGTCATCCCGATAATTGGAAGTAATGTTAAAATAAGTGCTAAATACGTTAATGGACTTCTTAAGATACTGATAATGTCATGTTTTACGAGTTGGAATAGATTCACTTTTTCTCACCTCTTTGATTAATATTGAAGTACGTATCACGTAATGATTGTTTACGTGTTTCAATGTATTCTGGGAAGACGTCTAATCCTGCAAGTCCTTTTAATAATTCTTTGTAATCTTTGATTGATTTTAATGAAATTTCACCAGAATCTTTATGACTTTGTAAGATACTGAAATGAATCGTCAAATAATCTAAAACCTCTTTAAATTTCTCATCTGATAAGTCTTTTCCTAATTCCAAGACTGTCACATCTGTCGGTGTCCCTTTCGCCATATCCACATCTTGTACAAAATGGCCATCTCTTAAGAACACTGCACGGTCACAAATTAATTCAATGTCTTCTAATTTATGACTCGAAATCAAAATTTTCATATCTAACTCTTTAACTAATCGCTGAATGGTCTCAAGCACATCAATTGAACCATCTGGATCCATACCGTTTGTCGGTTCATCTAAAATTAAATATT
Organism: Staphylococcus simulans; assembly: GCF_025561465.1. Taxonomy (NCBI): domain Bacteria; kingdom Bacillati; phylum Bacillota; class Bacilli; order Caryophanales; family Staphylococcaceae; genus Staphylococcus; species Staphylococcus simulans. The sequence continues at coordinate 1,035,121 of NZ_CP095100.1, read as the reverse complement.
TCGGTTTATTCATCAATGACACTGCAATCGCAAGTTTTTGTTTCATACCCATAGAGTATTTTTTGACTTTCTTTTTGATATAAGGCGCCATGCCGAATGCATCAATAATACTTTGTGCATAAGCTTTGTCGTAGCCTTTACCTAAGACTTGCGCAAAGGTTTTCAAATTATATAAGCCTGATTTATTATCATAAAGTTTAGGGTGCTCAATTAAATAACCGACGCGTTCATCAGGACCTAAATTTACCTTTCCTGAGTAATTAATAATGTTGCCGTTCATGACTTTCATTAATGTCGTTTTACCTACACCGTTTTTCCCAATCAAACCGACAATACGGCTTTGATCAAATTTAAAATCAATATTATCTAATACCTTGTTAGAACCGTATTGTTTTGTAATATGTTCAAGTTTCATCAAAAGACCTCCTTTTAAATGACTATTGATTTGAATTAATTTTTTTAAGCTGATAAAAATATGTTCCTACAAAAATTACGATACATAATAAGCCAGACCAAAGCACAAACCTATTGATATAAACTTCCACCATCTTGTCTGACATCATATCAAAACGTTCTGTCACAACTGCGATCAACAAGAAACCAATTGCGATTAAAATCGGTACAACAATATTCGCAACAACGATATAGCCCCAATAAGGAATAAAATCCCTTCTGACTTCAGAACTTTTGGGGAAAGCGAGTGCGTGACCCAAAAGGTTAATTGCGATAAATGTCAAAGGCGTCATCAGTTCAATACTATTAATCTCTGCACCTTGCGGCACGTCATTATACACAATCAACACGATTGCACCTGCTAATGCTAACAAGAGTGTTGTTAAATAATGTGTATTTAACTGCTGACGTGCTGAAAAAGGTAAGCTGTGATTGAAGTAATAAGCTTTATTACCGCCTAATTTAAATTGCAATCTGAAGACTTGTCCGCTATCAAAAATAATGATAAACATAACAAGCGCCGCAAAGATATTTTTAATAATAACACTCCATACCGAATCACCTTTAATCAATGGCAATACAACTGGCGCAAGTATAATCATCAATGCATAAACAATTAAAGTATATTTTCTTAATAGTAAGTTTCTTTTGAGCAATGTCTTCATAACACTTCACCAAGCTTTGCTTCATCTAAGCCACCCTTTTCTACATTAACCATCAATTCTTCAATGGTCGGTTTAGAAATTTCTACTCGGTCACCAAAGATTTCTTTGAAAGCATCCGCTTCTTTCGTTAATCCTACATAACCCGTTTGTTTAATTTTCAAATTGATAATGTAACTTTTTAATTCCTCATCCAAATCTTCAACACTACCACGTATTAATTGGTAATCATCCAACAATACATATTTCGGTTCATTGAAGATAATTTGCCCATCTTTAAGATAAACAAGATGATCTGCGATTTTCTCAATATCTGAAATTATATGTGTTGAAAAGAAAACTGAAACATCTTCATTAATGAGTTCTTCTTGGATGATTTCTAGTACTTCATTTCTTGCGATAGGGTCTAATCCTGCTGTCGGTTCATCTAAAATGAACAACTTCGCATGATGACTGAATGCAATCGCAAAGGAAAGTTTCATCTTCATTCCTGTTGAAAACGACTTAATCTTCTTCTTAAGCGGAAGTTTAAATCGTTCTATGTAGTGGTGAAAAATATCATGATTCCAATTGCGATACATCGGTCCAATACATCGCTCTACTTTTTCGATTGTCCATTTTTCATTCAAATATAATTCCGAATAAATAAAACCGATTTGTTCTTTGATTTCTCTTTCTTGTTTCGGCATTTCATGTCCAAGCATTTCAATATATCCAGATTCTCGATGAATCAAGTTCATCAATAAACGAATAATGGTTGTTTTACCTGCACCATTAGCGCCAATGAAACCTGTCACATAACCTTTTGGAACATGAAATGAAATATCTTTAAGCTCGAAGTTTTTATGATGATACGAAAGTGACTGTACATCGATAGCTTTTTCTATCATTCATTTTCCTCCTCATAGATTAATGCTAAGATTTCATTCAACTCTTCAAGCGGCATACCGATTGTTTTTGCTTCTTTTACTAATGATTTCGTTAAATCTTCGATGACTATAAATTGCTTTTCTTTCAATATCGCATTGTCTTGCTCTTTAACGTAAGTACCCTTTCCCCTGATTGTGGTCACAAACCCATCTTTCTCCAAATCTTCATAAGCACGTTTGGTCGTAATTAAACTTACGCGTAAGTCTTTCGCAAGTTCTCTCATAGAGGGAAGATGATCACCGGGAGAAATATAACCTTTGAGTATATTTTCTTTAATCTGCTGCTTGATTTGTTCATATATCGGATATTCACTATTATTCTTAAGCAGTATTTTCATCTAACTTCCTCCCTAACTGTATATACACAGTATACACAGATACAACAGTTGTGTCTATGATTTTTACGTAATCTTTACATAATCACTCAAAAATCAGTCTTTTCTGTATATATTGTATATACACAGAAGCAATAAAAAAGTAACTGCACAATGCACTTGTACAGTTACTTTTTACGTTTATACTGTTCTCTTTTCTTCCGATCATTATTACGACTGATAAAAGCACAAATCATGAACATGATGGCCGCTAAAAACATTTTAATACTTGCGCCTTCATCTTCAATAAATTGAAAATAAGCACCAGCTAAAAACGCTAGAATTGCGATAATCACAAAAATTTTAGTCAAATGTTTCAATATTTTCACCTCAAATATAATCAGTATATCAAATAATTATTGGGTATTCATGGTTAGTTTTTCTATTTTTAAGGATACATTTAGAATAATCGACCATATTTTCTGAAAATCGTCGTTCTCTACTTTCTATTTAAGCTCATTCAAGATAATATAGTAATGTATGAAGACTTTAAAAAGTGAGGCGGAATTATTATGAATCCATTAGCGCTTGATTTAAATGAGCAACTTACACAATCTAACCCTGTGATATTGGACATGCTGTCTGACTTAGGTAAACACATGTTTTATCCTAAAGGCATTTTATCTCAATCAGCAGAAGCTAAAGCAACAAAGTATAACGCAACAATTGGTATGGCGACAGATGATAATGGAAAATTATACTCTGATACAATCTACGGTTTATACCAACATCTAGATCCAGATGAAATTTTCCCTTATGCGCCACCGCAAGGATTAGAAACATTACGTGCGTTATGGGAAGAAAAAATTCTAAAAGAAAATCCTGATCTAGAACAAAAACAAATTTCTAGACCTATCGTGACAAACGCATTAACACATGGCTTATCTATTTTAGCTGACTTATTCGTTAATGCTGGTGATACGTTATTATTACCTGTACAAAACTGGGGCAACTATAAATTAATTTTTAATACGCGTCATGGTGCTGATATTCAAACATATTCTATCTTTGATGAACAAAATCGCTACACAACTGATGGTTTTGTTGAAGCTTTAGAAAATTATGATCAAGACAAAGTCATCTTATTGTTGAATTACCCAAATAACCCAACAGGCTATACACCAACTGCAGATCAAGTTGATGTTATCGCTAAAGCAATTAAAGACTTAGCTGATCGCGGTACTAAGGTGATTACAATTGTTGATGATGCGTATTATGGTCTATTCTATGAAGATGTTTATACGCAATCATTATTCTCAGCATTAACACAGCTTGAATCAGAAAATATCTTACCGGTGAGATTAGACGGCGCAACTAAAGAATTCTTTGCTTGGGGCTTACGTGTCGGCTTTATTACTTTCGGTATTAATGATGAAATTACTAAAGCTGTCTTAGAAGCTAAAGTTAAAGGTTTAATCCGTAGTAATATCTCAAGCGGTCCTATGCCTTCACAAAGTGCAGTTCAATATGTATTGCAACCTGAACATCGTGAAGCGTTTGAAGCGGATGTGCAACGTCACATCGATACTTTACGCGAACGTTATGAAGTCACAAAATCAGTGGTATATGATGAGCAATTTAAAGCTTACTGGACACCTTATGATTTCAACTCTGGTTATTTCATGGCAATTCAAGTTAAAGGTGTTGATGCGGAAGCATTACGTAAACACTTAATCGAAGCATATTCTATCGGTACAATTGCTTTGAACAAAACTGATATCCGTGTTGCTTTCAGCTGTATCGAAAAAGACGATATCCCTCATGTGTTCGAATCTATCGCAAAAGGTATCGCTGACTTACAACAATAATAAATAATAAGCTAAACTCTGATCGACTGCTTAGTCCATCAGAGTTTTTTTATGTATGATCACTTAAAAAATGCGACTGTTATACTGTCTTAATATGAATTGTCAAAAAATCGCTATAATTTATATAACTCCTCTATTTTACAGTATTAACAGCCCAAAGCTTTGCAAGATTAAAATATAAAAGTATTATCTTGTAGTTGACACAATCAACTAACCGCATTATTATTAAAACATTCTCTAACTGTATAAGACTTTTGAAAAGATGTGATTTTGGTACATTAGTTCTTGAATTCTAAATAATGTTTTCAGAATATTGGTACTACTTATGCCTCTTTTGCTTTGCAGCTAGAATTGCATTATAAAAAATACTATGAATTGGAGGAAGGACCCATGATATCTTTTGAAAATGACTATCTAGAAGGTGCACATGAAAAAGTTTTAGAAAAATTAGTTCAAACTAATTACGTACAGGAGTCTGGATACGGCAATGATACATTTACTGCTGATGCAATCAGTAAAATCAGACAAGCAATCGATATGCCAGAAGCTGCTATTTATTTTCTAGTCGGTGGAACACAAACGAATCAAGTTGTAATTAACGCAATGCTAAACAAATACGAAGGTGTCATTGCCGGAGACACTGGTCACATCAGTGTACATGAATCCGGTGCGATTGAATTCAGTGGTCATAAAGTATTAACGGTACCTTCTGACAATGGTAAAATCACTGCTGATCAAGTAAAAAATTATATTGATGACTTCTATGAAGACTCAAACTATAAACATATGGTTTATCCAGGTATGGTTTATATTTCTTATCCTACTGAATACGGAACCTTATACACAAAATCAGAATTAGAAAGCATCTCAAACATGTGTAAAACATATGAGATCCCATTATACATTGATGGCGCGCGTTTAGGTTATGGTTTAGTCAGTGATGAAGCTGATTTAGATATTAAGGATATTGCCAAATATGCAGATGTCTTTTACATAGGTGGTACTAAAATCGGAGCTTTATGTGGTGAAGCTATTGTCTTCACAAGCAACAATGAGCCGAGGCACTTTACATCTATTGTTAAACAACACGGTGCCTTACTTGCGAAAAGCCGCTTAATCGGTGTTCAGTTTGCTGAATTATTTACAAATAACTTATATTTAGATATCAGTCGACATGCAGTGGATATGGCAATGCAATTAAAACAAGCATTTGTTGAAAAAGGCTACCAACTCTATTTAGATTCACCAACCAATCAGCAATTCTTTATTATGAACAATGAAACAATTGAAAGATTGAGTGAATATATAAAATTCACTTGTTGGGAGAAGTATAACGAGACACATAAAATTGTACGTTTTGCGACCAGCTGGGCAACCCGTGAAGAACATATCGCCTACCTTAAAGCACATATTTAAGTAAAATTTATCAAAAAAGACGCTTCATTAGCTATACATACTAATGAAGCGCCTTTTCTATTGATAGCAGTTGATGAATTAAACTACTTTATTTATGATATCTCTTACATCATGCCTGGCATGCCCATTCCTGGGTTACCTGCATCATTATTTTCTTCAGGAATTTTAGCTACTACAGCTTCTGTTGTTAAGAACATTGCTGCTACACTTGCAGCATTTTGTAATGCTGCAAGTGTTACTTTTGTAGGGTCTACGATACCTGCATCTAACATATTCACCCATTCACCAGTAGCTGCGTTGTAACCAACACCTGGATCTGCATGTTTTAATTTTTCAACGATAATTGAACCTTCTAAACCAGCATTTTCAGCAATTTGACGTACAGGTGCTTCTAATGCTTTTAAGACGATATTAATACCTGTTTCAACATCACCTTCAGCTTCAATTTCGCTGACACGTTTGTATACATTCACTAATGCAGTACCGCCACCAGCAACAATACCTTCTTCTACTGCTGCACGTGTAGAGTTCAATGCGTCTTCGATACGTAATTTACGTTCTTTTAATTCTGTTTCACTTGCAGCACCGACTTTAATTACTGCTACGCCGCCAGTTAATTTAGCTAAACGTTCTTGTAATTTTTCACGGTCGAAATCTGAGTTAGTTTCTTCAATTTGTGATTTGATTTGTGATACACGTGCATCGATAGAATTTTTATCTCCGTCACCGTTAACAATTGTTGTATTGTCTTTAGTAACTTCCACTTTATTCGCTGTACCTAACATATCAATAGATGCATCTTTCAAGTCATAACCTAAGTCATCAGTGATGAACTGTGCACCTGTTAAAATTGAAATGTCTTCTAACATTGATTTACGACGATCACCGAAACCTGGTGCTTTAACTGCGACTGCAGTAAATGTTCCACGCATACGGTTTAATACGATGTTTGTTAAAGCATCACCTTCTACTTCATCAGCAATGATTAAAATCGGGCGATTAGATTGAACAATTTGTTCTAATAATGGAAGAATATCTTGGAATGAGCTGATTTTTTTATCAGTCACTAATATATATGGACGTTCTAATACAGCTTCCATTTTTTCAGAGTCAGTTACCATATATGGAGATTGGTAACCTCTATCAAATTGCATACCTTCAACTACGTCTAATTCTGTGTTGAAGCCGTTTGATTCTTCAATACTGATAACACCGTCATTACCAACTTTATCCATTGCTTCTGAAATGTATCGACCGATTTCTTCATCAGCTGCTGAAATAGCACCAACTTGTGCAATTTCATTTTTATTTTCAACTTTTTGAGATTGATCATGCAAAGCTTGTACCGCTTCGCCTACTGCTAAATCAATACCTTTACGTAAACCAACAGGGTTCGCACCGCTTGTTACGTTTTTTAATCCTTCTTGAATCATTGCTTGTGCAAGTACTGTAGCTGTTGTTGTACCGTCCCCAGCAATTTCATTTGTTTTATTCGCAACTTCTTGCACTAATTTTGCACCCATATTTTCATATGGATCTTCAAGTTCAATTTCTTTTGCAATCGTTACCCCGTCATTTGTAATTAAAGGTGCAGTAAATTCTTTGTCTAGCACCACGTTACGACCTTTAGGTCCGATTGTTACTTTGACTGCATTCGCAAGTTGATCTACACCGCGAAGCATTGATTGACGTGCATCTTCAGAAAATTTTATTTCTTTAGCCATATGTTTATAGCCTCCTGTTATTTGTTATGATTGATGTATTATTGTACGATAGCTAGAATTTCTTCTTCACTGATAACAAGGTATTTGTCTTCACCGACTTGTACTTCACTTCCGGCATATTGTTCAAATACCACAGTGTCGCCTTCTTTAACTTCAGGCGTAATAACAGTACCATTATCTAAAGTTCTGCCTGGTCCGACTGCGATAACTTTACCTTCATTAGATTTTTCTTTCGCTTTATCAGTTAATACGATTCCGCTCTTAGTTGTTTGTTCACTTTCAACTCTTTGAATTATCACGCGATTCCCTAATGGTTTAAGCATGGTCGTTCCTCCTCTAATCTGTTGCAATTGTTTATTTCATATTTGATTTATTTACATATCAAGTTTTGTTTAGCACTCTCATATCCTGAGTGCTAATCCACTTTCTATATTAATCAAAATTGGTCAATACATCAAGCAATTAGAATTTTATTTTCCTCGCACAAACTTTTAGTTTAAAATGAATATAGCAACTAGATAGTATGGAGGAGTTACATTATGTCACGACTATGGTTTTCAATCCTAACCTTGATCGTTTATGGACTTGCATTGTTCGGTCCACAGATGTTGTATCGTGCTGGTTTGTTTGATCATTTTAAAGGCAAACAACTTATGCTTACGACATCATACACACAAGTCATTTTAATGATTTTAGCAGCATTGGTAATTTTGTGGATGAATTATAAAATCAAAAACAAAACACGTTTAGAATTACAACCGAAAGTCCAAAAACGTTATGTCATTCTTTGGGCCATTGTAGGGCTCATTGTCGTACTGTTATATCAAATTATTGCTTCTCTATTAAATCATTTTGTATTTAAAATCGATCAGCCAAGCCCGAATACAACCGGCATTATGAAAATTATTCAAGAAGCACCTATTTTTATTGTACTCGTGGCAATTGCTGGACCTTTCTTAGAAGAATTCGTATTCAGAAAGGTTATCTTCGGTGAGATTTTCAATATTCTTAGAGGTAATAAAGTCATACGTTTTATCATTGCTGGCACAGTCAGCTCAGCATTATTCGCTATGGCACATAACGACCCAAACTTTATTTTAATTTATTTTGGTATGGGCTTTATTTTAGCTGGTTTTTATGTTTACACCAAGCGTATTGCCGTGCCCATTATAATTCATATCTTCATGAATAGTTACGTGGTCGTCATTCAATTATTATTCGCAGACGATCTTAAAAAAATGCAAGAATCTGTATCATTTATTTTTCATATGATTGGATATTAAAAAATCACGCAACAGGTTACTCTCGAACTTGTTGCGTGATTTTTTTGAATTAGGTTCTATTAATATAGTTACTAATCTAAATACTATATTATTGTTTCTTTCGTTTCATAATCATTAATACAATACACCAGATAAATGCAACCCCGAATACAATTAACAAAGTGTTGAATAAGCGTGGGTATTTCTGATTATCAGTTGTTTTTTCTTCTTGTTTCTTTTTCGCTTTATCTGCATTTTGTTTTGTATCTTCTGAAGGTTTGGTTGTCTGTTTAGCTTCAGCATGCTTATCTCGTTTTACTTCTTTTAAATCTGGCATTGAGCCTAAGTCACTTGTTACTAATCCTAAAATTTGCAAGTCTAGATTTGCATAATATTGTTGCGCTCTCATAGGACTGAAATACTGATATTTGAAATAGCCCGTACTTTGCTGTAAATTATTTAAATTACTATTATTACTAAAATTTTGCGGTTGCAACACTGCATGAACATCATCTTCAGTAGACTGCGTATCATCACTGATCATACCCACTTGATGAACAATAAACGGATTATATCTAAATGACCCTGTAATCAAATGGCCATAACGGTCACCAATTAAACCTAAATTTGAAAAAGGCATTACTTCATCCGAAGCTTGCTGTTCATTTAAGCCTCCATTTAAAGAAGGTGTTGCCGAAGCGAAATTAGAACTGTTCGGTATATAGTCAGCTGATGGATGATAGCTTGAAGTTGGCGTGACTTGTTGATTCGGTTGATATGAATTTTGTCCAGATTTATTGTTGCTTGGTAAATTATTGTCTGATGGGGCTTGTTCTGGTGTTTCTGGTGTAGTGGGTCCATCTGGCATTGATGGTTCTCCTGGTTCAGGCTCCTCTGGTGTTGGTTCGTCTGGCACAGGCTTTTCAGGTTCCGGTTCAACTGGATGTGAACCGCCCTCTCCTCTTTGTGGAATCGTACCGCCACCTTGTCCTTTATTATTTTCACTATTATCTTCAGGTTTTTCTGTATTATCGCCTGAAGATGGTTTTTCGTCTGGATTTGTTTCTTCAGGTTTTGGTTCTTCTGGATTTGTAGGTTCGGGTTTGGTTTCAGTATTATTACTGCTGTCATTTGGGTTGTCCGAACTTTCTGCACCTGTTGAACTGCCTCCAGGTTGATCGTTTGGTTGAGGTTTTGTCGTATCTTGTGAAGTGTCTTCTTGTGTTGTATTTGTCTCCTCATTTGTCGATGTATTATTTGATTGTGTTGTTGTTTGGTCTTCTTTTTGTGTTGTAGTATCACTCTGTTGGTTTGGCTGAACACTAGATGAAGTACTTTCATTTGAAGTGTCACTCGGACTTTGAGTTAACGTTTCTTCTTCAGGCGCGCTTTGATTATTTAAACCATCTGATTGTGTTTTAGTTGTTTCTGTTTGTTTTGAAACAGGTACTTGTTGATTATTTTGTGCTTGTTCTGCGGCATGTGTTACTGTACTTGGTAATAGCAGCCCAGTTGCAGCGATGGTCAATGTTAATTTTTTGTATACTTTCTTTTTCATTTTAACGCACCTCCTTTTATCAAATATAGCAATCAACTTAAGTATATAAGAACTTATCTTTAAATTCTATATGTATATTAGAATGAAAAGAAGTGTTAATATACTTAATAATTTGTAATAATCCAAATAAAGCACTTAAATATCAGATTATTATCAATATTGGAAATTCATAACGTACTTTAGTACAGTAATATTAATAAAAGAATGGAGAGGATTATCAATGAAAGTTCAACTATTTCAATTCAATCTTGCACATGGTAATGCGAAAGCTAACCAAGATAAGATTGAATCACTATTTTCAAAACACCTTGAATCTGATACAGACGTCGCTGTTTTACCTGAAATGTGGAATAACAGTTACGCACTAGAACAATTATCTACTTTATCAGATGATGATTTAAAAGAGAGTCTATCATTCATTCAAAAGCTAAGCCGTGCTTATAACGTTACAATTGTTGCTGGATCAGTTTCTAATAAGAAAAAAGGCAATACTTTCAATACTGCATTCACAGTTAACGCACAAGGCGAATTGATTTATCAATATGATAAAGTACATCTCGTTCCTATGTTAGATGAGCATTTATACTTAACTGGCGGTGAAACTGTTCCTTATGTCTTTAACCTCAATGAACAAGTGCGTGCGTCACAAATCATTTGCTATGACTTACGATTCCCTGAAATTGCACGACACCCTTCTATTGAAGGTGCAGATATTTTATTCTATGTAGCTGAATGGCCAATGGCACGTTTAAATCATTGGCGTACTTTGCTCCAAAGCCGAGCGATTGAAAATGATATCTTCGTTATCGCTTGTAATACTTGCGGTTTTGAAAAAGATGGTGGCACAGAATACGCGGGTCATTCTCTTGTGATTAATCCGAATGGAGAAATCTTAGCCGAAGCAGGAACTGAAGAAGAAGTCTTAACTGTAGATATTAATCTTGATGAAGTTAAGCAGCAACGACAAAATATTCCTGTCTTTGATAATAGACGCCCTCACCTTTATAAATATGATCAATAAAAATAACCCATGAGTTTGGGAGGAACTCATGGGTTTTACTTATTATTAAGGGAATGTTTACAGTTATTTTTCTATTTATTTTTGGGGATGTTATTAATTATGAAAAAAATTTAGTGAATTTACCGATATTTGATAAATTTAATGTTACTCACGATAATTTAACTACAATGATATGCATACCGAACGCTTCATTTCCGATATACATATATGAGAGATGCAGGAATCAATGCAAGGACAAACACCGATTCCTGCTTTAAGGATTAAACAATTTAGTGCTTATACTCAAAGGACAATAAATAAGGAATTATTTTTGAGTGAATTTTTGAACTGTTTCGATGATTAATTTCACGAATTCACCGATAGTGCCTACGATATCGCCTGCCATGTGTATTGCCCCCTTTCTTTTCAATATAGGATGATCAGTTAGTCTAAGGCATGTTAGACCTACGAAGAATATTAACGATGCCATAAACCAATTTCTTTGAAATATTAAGATGAAGTAAGGTAACCACATTGACTTCAAACACGATATGTTTATGTAATGTGTTACCTGAATTCTTATCACATCTCTGTGATACATCTTCATTAAAACATCATTTCTAAATTTAATGTTAAATAATCCCTAACTTATGATATTTCAATCATAACTGTCTATAAATATATGTTAAAATGACGATAATAGTAGATTTTCTACAGTTTGGAATAAAAAACGAACAGTTAGGCAATGAATCAATAAAATATCCTTTTTAGTTGTATAATGTCAGTGAGGAGAGTGAGGCTATGCAAAAGGCTTTTTACAGGCAGGTTGATCGTTGGGCTCAAGCCCTTCAAAAAAGAAACAATCTAGACCGTATCTCTTATTTAAAAATAAAGCTTGGCCTAGAAGTCTTTTTCAATAACCTTTTCAAAACGATTGTCGTTTATGGACTTGCTCTTCTATTCCATGTTTTCTTATACACACTAACTGTTCATTTAAGCTATTTTATTATCCGACACTTTGCACACGGTGCGCATGCCAAATCAACACTTGCATGCTATATAGAAAGTATTGTTTTATTCGTAATGTTGCCATGGCTCTTAGCAACGTATCATGTACCAATCAACATTATGATTACTCTTGCAGCAATCGCAGTCATTTTACTTTGTATTTATGCACCTGCTGCTACAGTTAAGCAACCAATTCCCACACGACTGATTAAGAAAAAGAAAATCACGGCAATCATTCTTGCAACATTAATGTTTGCAATTTCATTCCTTGTTCCTAATGCTTACCAACAAATGATTTTGCTAGGTATCACATTACAAGGCGGTTCACAATTGCCAATATTTTTCCCTAAAAACAGAAAGGATGTATTGTAATGGACTTATTAAATGGTATCTTTAAATTATTCGCTTTTATCTTTGAGAAAATTGGAAACTTAGCTAAGTATAACCCATGCCTAGGGTTTTTAGATGAACCAACTGTACCGAAAGAATTATTAGAAGAAGACAAATAAGAACTTCAAATTTCATCGTTATAGAGAGTGTGTTTAAACATGGAATTATTAAGCGGCATTTTAATATCGTCCTATCAAGGATTGATGTTATTTATTATCTCTAAAGTCATACTAAACTTTAAATATACACCAAAAGAAAAGATGACAATTGGCTTTATTACTATTATTAGCGGTCTAATTTATATTGTTTTAAACAGATTTACGTTGTTCATTATCATTCTTATTGACACTATATATCTTTATCGAAAAACAAAATTATATTCTATTTTAACAATGGTAGGAAGTGTTCTCATTATTTATTTAGGGAACCTTTCTGCCATCTCTTCATTCTTAATACTTGATCAAGAAAAAACTAATATTATTATTGTTTATGCAGTATACTTATTTTTATTTACTGTTACATCACTTATATTAGCTTACTTGGTCCGTTTTATAATACAAAAATTAAAGAAGTCTTATTTATCAACCAATAAGCTTTATTTGTCAGTTGTCTCTATTTTTTTAGCTAGTATCTTCATTTCCTTGTTTACATTTATGCCAAAAAATATTAGTACTTTTAAAAACTTACAGTTGATGGTCATATTATACATTTCATTCATTCTCGCCGTAGTTGTTTTAGTGTTAGTAATCAGCTTCACGGTATTACGAGAAATGAAGTATAAGAGACAAGTTGAAGAAATAGAGAATTATTATAAATACACCTTACGTATTGAAAAGATTAATAACGACATGCGCAAGTTCAGACATGATTATGTGAATATATTACTTTCCATGTCTGAGTTTATTCGTGATGACGATATGCCTGGTTTAAGAGCTTATTTTGAGGAGCATATTGTTCCACTTAAAGATAATATGCAGACGAATTCTTTTAAAATCAATGGACTTGAACGTTTACAAATTCGAGAGTTAAAAGGTTTGTTGACGACTAAAATTATTCAAGCACAAGAAAATAATATCAGAGTAAGTGTTGAAGTACCTGATGAGATACATCATATTTCATTAGACATGATTGACTTATCGAGAGTGATGGGGATTATTTTGGATAATGCAATTGAAGCTTCCACTGAAATCGATGATCCTTTAATTCAAATCGGCTTTATGAAAAATAAGGATGCCGTGATGATTATTGTGATGAATAAGTGTGCTAAAGATATCCCTAAAGTTCATGAACTATTTAAAGAGAACTTCTCTACTAAAGGTCCAAATCGAGGTTTAGGGCTATCAACTTTAAGAGAAATTATTGATCAAACGGATAATGTTTTATTAGATACTGTGATTGAAAATCATTACTTTATACAAAAACTTGAAATCATGAATACAGAGCACGAGGATGTGAAATAAACGTGAAGATTATTATATGCGAAGATGATGTACAACAGCGTGAACACATTGAATCCATCATTGAAAATTATATTATGATTGAAGAAAAACCTTTAGAAGTGGCGCTCTCAACGGGTGATCCTTATGAGGTATTAGAATTCGCTAAAGCTACAAATGAGATTTGTTGTTACTTCTTAGATATTCAGTTAGATTCTGATATTAACGGTATTAAGCTTGGCAGCGAACTTAGAAACTATGATTCTGTCGGCAGTATTATCTTTATTACTAGCCACAGTGAACTCACTTATCTTACTTTCGTTTATAAAGTAGCAGCCATGGACTTTATTTTTAAAGATGACCCTTCAGAAATGAAATCTCGAATTATTGATTGTATCGAAACTGCATTGACGAGACTACAGTTGCTTTCAAAAGAATCTAGTCTCGAAACAATTGAGTTAAAACGTGGCAGTAACTCAGTCTATGTTAATTACGATGATGTTATGTTCTTTGAATCCTCGGCAAAATCACATCGCTTAATTGCGCATTTAGACAATCGTCAAATCGAATTTTATGGCAACTTAAAAGATTTAAGCCAATTAGATGACCGCTTCTTCCGTTGTCACAATAGTTACGTCATTAATCGTAATAACATCGAAGAAGTAATATCCAAAGAACGTGAGGTCTACTTTAAAAATGGTGAACACTGTTATATCTCAGTAAGAAATTTAAAGAAAATCTAATCAAACAGGGCTGAAATCGCAATTGATTTCAGCCCTTCTTTTCTACTTATTCTTCTTATATTTCCACTTATAATTTATTGCTCCGAGTTATCTTCTACTTCATATATACCATGCAAATCATATTTCGTGAATTTTAAATATGCTTGACCTGATTCTGTACCTACACGTATTCCTTTACTATTCTCTGGAGGGAAAATGCGTGAAGACATAACACGCTCACCATGATTACAGAAAACTTCAATACTAGACTGGTCTACAAAAATTTGTAAATGCTCTAAATCTCGACTCAATTGTACTGAACATTTCGTTTCAACATTTGCAAGCGGAACTTCTCCACTTTCACTGCAATCTAATGTCACTAAACGAGAATGTGTGTTATACGTCACTTTTGTCGAATTCCATTTTGAGACTTTCACTTCAAAATAGATTTCAGTCGCATCATTTTCCAAAATTTCAATCTGCAGTTCAAAGTTGTCGCCTTCATAAGGGTGGAGCTGTTTCGCAAATTTATTGGCATAACCTAATGCTGTTTCTTCGTTATATCTTAATTGTTTTAAGCTGGAGTGCGGTGTTTGATATATCTTTCCGTTGCGCATAGTAAGTTGTCTTGGAATAGAAAGACAAGGAACTTGTGCAATTTCAGGCAAATGTTCATATTCGCCTTCTGTTTTTAATAAACCGATTAAGACACGCGAACCTTCAGCATCTTCGAACGTTTGAGGGAAGACAAAACCAAAGCCGTCATCCCACAATTTGAAATCGCCATGATTCATCTTAAAGTTATGGAAATGTAAATGCCCCATTAAGTAACCTGCTTTAAATGCGTGTTCCGTATTTTCAGCTGTAAAAGTTAAAATGTCATAACCGTTCATAGTGAAATAATCAGATGCATGCCAGAAATCACCAAAGTGAGAAAGGTTTGTATGGACGGGTGCAATCAATTGCCATTGGTTGAGATCGTCAGCATGATAAGCTAATAATCTTCCTTGTCCTTTTTCTGTTTGTGCACTTAACAATGCAAAACGTGCTCCATCTTTTTCAAACACTTTTGGGTCTTGTACATTTTGAATATAGCCTTCAGGCACTTCAAAATTGATAGGTTGCTCATATTTTTCGATTTCACCTGTATGATTTTTCACTGCATGCAGTTGCGTGAAAGGTGCTTCAATAACAGCATCTTTACTTTTTGCTGAGTATATAAAATGTGTCTGCTGATTGATCTCTATCGCACTGCCGCCTTTAATCCCCTCATCATCAAATAATCCGTCTGGTTTTAACATAATCTGTTCTGTAGGATTTTGTATTAAATCAGGAGTTTGATATGCGTAACTATAGCTTAATCCATTATTAATCGTAAATGGATACCATACATGACTTATTAAATAATGCTTGCCATCAAATAATAGACCATTCGGTTTACCCGCTGAACCAAATGGCGGCTGTAAATGGAATGTTTGTTTATACGGTGAAGAAGCGAACTTGTCTTTGAGTTCAGCAATTCTTTCAACTGGTAGTTGTTCTATTCGTTGCGTTTCTACTTCATTTATCCAATCTTGCATCAACCATGTCCTCCTAATTAAACGTTTATCATCATTTCTTTTATTTTAGCATATTTATATACGCCCACCTATCCTCTTTTTCATACTGATTTCTATCTATGACATTTATATCAATTTTATAAGATAATACTTGTGCTTAATCAATTAATAACTTAGGGTAAATTTATACCCTTGCAATTTGGTCAATTGTATATTAGGATAAACCTTATCAACATTATCGGAAAAGAGGGATTAAATGATTTGGATGATTATCAGCGGTCTAATTGTGGGGAGTTTACTAGGATTTGTAATGCAGCGGACACGATTTTGTTTAGCCGGCGGATTTAGAGATATGTATGTTCAAAAAAATAATAAAATGTTTTACGCTTTACTCATTGCAATTTCTGTTCAAGCAATTGGTTTATTAGCTTTCACAGCGATAATTGGCAAACCTTTAGATAACGGAACATTCCCAATTATCGGAACAATTGTTGGATCATTTGTTTTCGGTGTTGGAATTGTATTAGCTGGCGGTTGTGCCACTGGTACTTACTACCGTGCTGGTGAAGGTCTTATCGGCAGCTGGTTAGCTTTAGTTGCTTATGCAGTATTCTCAGCTATTACTAAAGCAGGATTGTTAAAACCAGTGATGGAAGGTCTTAATTCAAAAACTAATGTTAATGCAGATATGTCAACAAGTACAGGTATTCCTGCTTGGGTTTGGGTAATTGTCATTACAGCAATTACAGTGTTCTTTGTGGTTAAAACAGTACGTAAACCTAAACCGAAAATTGCAGTCCCTAAATTAAAACAAAAATTCACAGGTGTACGTCACTTCTTCTTTGAAAAGAAATTCCACCCATTCGTAGCAGCAATTATTGTTGGATTAATTGCGTTACTTGCTTGGCCAATGAGTTATTCAGCAGGCCGTGAAGGTGGTTTAGGTATCACTACACCTTCTTCAAATTTAGTACAATTTATCATCACAGGTAAAACATCATTCTTAGACTGGGGTGTATTCTTAGTCTTAGGTATTTTCATTGGATCTTATATTGCAGCTAAAGGTTCACGTGAATTTGCTTGGAGATTACCAGATAAAAAGACTTTAAGAAATAGTGTTATCGGCGGTGCATTAATGGGATTCGGCGCTTCAGTTGCCGGCGGTTGCTCAATTGGTAACGGCTTAGTTGCAACAGCAGCATTATCTTGGCAAGGCTGGATTGCTCTTGCATCAATGATTTTAGGTACTTGGTTAATGAGTTACTTTATCTTTATTAAACCAATGAAAGCATTACGTAAAGCACCTGCTAAAACAACTGCTTCAAGACCTGCAACACAATCATAATTAAGTTAAAATAGCCATAACGAATAAAAAGTTTTAAACAAAGGAGAATGAAACTATGGTATACGAACTAGGAACAGTCGGAATGGTTTGTCCTTTCCCTCTTATCGAAGCACAGAAGAAAATGGAAGAATTAGAAGTCGGAGACGAATTGAAAATTGACTTTGACTGCACACAAGCGACAGAAGCTATCCCAAACTGGGCAGCTGAAAAATCTTACCCTGTAACAAATTACGAACAATTAGGAGACGCTTCTTGGACAATTACAGTTCAAAAAGCCTAAACTAAAAAAGGAGTTTGCATTGAATGAAAATTCAAGCAAACTCCTTTTCTTTATTTACGATTCATATTATTCATAAAGAAGAGTAAAGACTGTAATTCTACCCCTAAATCAATATGATGTACTGATACATTATCAGGTACATCGATACGTGAAGGTGTAAAGTTTAAAATACCTTTTACGTTACTAGCGACAAGTTGATCAGCAACTTCTTGTGCTGCTCTTCCAGGTGTTGTGATAATCACTACATCTAAATTGCCTTTTTTCAAAATATCATGAATGGCATCCATGTCTTTAACTACAACTTTTCCAATTTGCGTACCGACTACATCCGCGTCAATATCAAACGCTTCTGTAATCACCATATCATCGTGGATTGAGAAGTTATATGAAAGCAATGCTTTCCCTAAGTTCCCTACGCCGACTAAACCAATACGAATTACATCACTTTCGCTGATTTCGCCTTTAAAGAATTCTAATAAACTCTCCACATTGTAACCATAACCTTTTTTACCCAGCTCACCAAAATATGAAAAATCTCTTCTGATGGTAGCTGAATCAATATCCAATGCTTCACTGATTGTTTTAGAATTCACTCTATCTATCCCTTTTTCTTGAAGGGTATTCACGAATCGGTAATATAAGGGTAATCGTTTCAAAGTCGCGCGAGGAATTTTATTGTTTTGATTAGCCAATTTATTTTCCTCCAAATCTTTCTAACTACTATCCCAAACTTTATTCAGTTCAACCATAATAAAACTATACTTTTAATCGTATGAAGTTATGTTAATTTAGCCATGGAGTTGTGAAAAGTAGTCATTTTATCGACTATTAGCAGATTATAGTATTATCATAGTTAATAATGCTGTACAACAATACTCAGCTTGTTTCTGGAATCATTTTTTATTATTTAAGTATACCGTATGATTTCAGAAATTGGAATGACTGTATTATCAACATTTTAGTGAATACGCTCTTTATTACACTAAAACATCCATAATTGCATTTGTAAATTACAGCAATGTACTAACTATTATACGATTAGAATTTTGTTTTGAACACATTTTTTTAAAACAAATCATAATTAATGGTCTGTATTAAATGTGTATTGACACAAATTTCTGATAAAATATTCAATCTTTTAATTTCGCGTGATATGTTAGGAATTCATGTCAATTGCGCTTATAATAGTAACTAAGCGACGCTTTTTAGGAAGGAGGACTACGAGATATTTATAGACAAATCTCGTATAAATTTGAATGATATTACTACAACTAAACAATGTCTCAAAATCCTTCGACGGGGAAGAAATCTTTAGTGATGTCCACTTTGAAGTAAAGAGTCATGAAAAAATAGGCATTGTCGGCAGAAATGGCGCTGGCAAATCAACATTAATGAAAATCATTGCTGGTGTGGATGGTTATGATAGCGGCAATGTCTCGAAAATCAAAAATTTAAAAGTCGGTTATTTAACACAACAAATGACCTTAGATACTGACCATACCGTATGGGAAGAGATGTCTAAACCTTTTGCGTATCTTAAACAAATGGAACAAGAGATGCAGGCGGAAACTAATTGGTTAGCCAATCATGCTGATGAATATGAATCTGAGACTTTCAAAGACCATATGGCAAGATATGAAGCTTTGTCTAACCAATTTGAACGCTTAGAGGGGTATCAATTTGAAAGCAAGATTAAAACGGTCTTACACGGATTAGATTTTAACGAAGAAGATTTCAATCGTTCAGTAAATGATTTCAGCGGTGGTCAAAAAACACGTTTGTCACTCGCACAAATGTTATTGAGTGAACCTGATTTATTATTACTTGATGAGCCGACCAACCATTTAGATATGGAAACAACACAATGGCTCGAAGATTATTTGAATTACTTTAAAGGTGCTATCGTTATTATCAGTCACGACCGCTTCTTCTTAGATAAAACGGTCAACCAAATCTACGATGTCGCACTCGGTGCAGTTCAACACTATGTCGGCAACTATAGTAAATTCATCACACAACGTGATCAATATTATCAAAAACGCATGCAAGAATACGAACGTCAACAAGCTGAAATTAAACGACTAGAAACATTTGTCGAAAAAAATATCACACGTGCATCAACAAGCGGAATGGCTAAAAGTCGTCGAAAAGTTTTAGAAAAAATTGAACGTATCGATAAACCGATGTTAGATGCTCGCAGCGCTAATATCCAATTCGATTTTGATCGTAATACAGGTAATGACGTATACCATATTAGAAACTTAGAAATCGGTTATGCAGAGCCTGTGATTGCACCTATCACAATGGAAATCACTAAAGGAAATCATTTAGCAGTCATTGGACCGAACGGTATCGGAAAATCAACATTCATTAAAACTGTAGCCGACCGTATTCCTAAATTAGGCGGCGAAATTATTCATGGCGCAAATTTACGTGTCGGTTACTACGATCAAAAACAAGCAGAATTCAAATCTAATAAAACCATTTTAGACTATGTATGGGACCAATACCCTACCATGCCAGAAAAAGATGTACGTGCAGTATTAGGTCGTTTCTTATTTGTTCAAGATGATGTTAAAAAAATCATCAATGATTTATCAGGTGGTGAAAAAGCCCGCTTACAATTGGCATTATTGATGTTAGAACGTAATAATGTCTTAATTCTTGACGAGCCTACCAACCACTTAGATATCGATTCTAAAGAAATGTTAGAACAAGCACTTCAAGATTTTGAAGGTACTTTAATCTTCGTTTCACATGACCGTTACTTTATTAATCAACGGGCAAATAAAGTTTTCGATATGCAACCAGATGGCGGTACTGTTTACGCAGGCAATTATCAATATTATTTAGATAAAACTGAAGAGAAAGCCGCGATTGCCGCAAAAAATGAAGCACAACAAGCAGCACAAATCTCGACTGAAGAAAATACGAATTCATACGAAAATCAAAAAGCACAGCGTAGAGAACTACGTCAGTTAGAACGCCAAATTGAAAACTGTGAAGCAGAAATTGAAAAGTTCGAAGAACAAATCGAAACCATCGATCATAAATTAACACAACCAGAAGTATTTAATGATCCAGAAAAAGCTGCACAGTTAGCTGAAGAAAAAGACACTATCGAACACCAACTCGAACAAGTTATGGAAACGTGGGAAGAATTACAAGAAAAAATAATATAAACCATAAAGGTTACCGAGGACTAGAAATGAACACTTCATTTTTAGTCCTCTTTTATTACAATTCCTTAACAAAATTATCAACACTAAAAATCCCTTAACATCAACTATCCACAGAGTTATCCACTTTATCCACAGGTAAAAAGACACCATTTTAAAGACTATTCACATCACTTCCCAAAGTTATTCACCTATTTACCCGCACTTATCCACAAGTTATTCACTTATTGTTGATAAGTACGCATGTTCGCTATTGACAAAACAACAACTCAATCAAAATTGGCGACTGTTCATTATTATGAGATACTATAAATAATTCATATAAATAGAGAGGTATTATTCATGGATAGTGTACTTAATATTTTCTTATTTTTAATCTTCATGTGGCTAGTGATTACAGCGCTTTATATCATACTCACTTACTACCAAAAATACCGCGCTGCACAACGTATACGTTCATTATGGGATGCACGCGCTAAATCTGAAAGCTTCATACGTCCCAATCAACATTATCGCTATCAATACGATACATATCATCAGCAAAATGAACATACACTCGATGATAAAACATGGTCCGATTTAAATTTAGACGACGTGTTTCAACAACTCAATTATAATTTCACCGCAATTGGTGAAATGCGCTTATACGCAACACTTCGAGGCATGTTTAAAGTTAACAACCAAAGTTTGATTAACAAGTTCAAAAATCATAAAACATTTCGTCAAAGTGTGTCTGTACATTTATCACAAATTGGCAAAACAATTTACCCAATGTTTCCGGATCAAATCAAACCGATTAAAATGCAAAATATTTATTATCTATGTCCTTTGCTTCCTATTATAGGTTTGATACTTGTACCTATTCTAAAGGGCCCAGGCTTATTAATATTACTCTTTACGATTGTGTTGAATATCTTTCTAAGCGGTAAATTATCCAAACACTACTCTGAATATATCAACGCAACCTTTTATTCTGTTAATGTCATTAAAAAAGCTGAACGTATTCATCAACTTGAACACGCACCTGAACTTGATGTGAATTTCAAACATTTCGCGAAAGCCAAACGATTCAGTCCCCTACTAGGTAAAGTTTCACCTGATAACGAAGGTGGTGCGATGGCAGAATTTATTAAACTCGCTTTCATGTTAGATTATGTTATTTTCAATTCAGTCCAAAATACCTTTACTAAGCATCAAGATGAACTGATGGCTTGTTATGACTATGTCAGTGAAATTGACAATCATTATGCGATTGCTTTATGGCAAGAAACTTTAGAATCATATACACATCCTGAAGTCACACAACAACCTGAATTAGAATTCAACGCGTTAGTTCACCCTTTACTTGAGACACCTGTCCCAAATGATTTAAACATTCAGCGAAACATCTTACTGACAGGTTCGAACGCATCAGGTAAATCGACGTTCATGAAAGCTGTAGCACTCAATTTAGTATTAGCGCAAACTGTTGATACAGCATTAGCGACTCAATTCAAATATAAGCCTGGTATGATTTTAACTTCTATGGCGAATCAAGATGATGTACTGAGCGGAGATAGTTACTTCATCGCAGAATTGAAATCTATCTTACGTTTAATGGATCAAACAAACACTTATTGTTATTGCTTTATCGATGAAATATTTAAGGGAACAAATACAACAGAGCGAATTGCTGCTTCTGAATCAGTTTTAAATTACCTTGCAGAACATCCCGAATACAGAATCATTGCGGCAACGCATGATATTGAATTATCACAACTACTTGAACAGGATTTTGCGAATTATCATTTTAATGAAACGATTAAAGATGATGAAATTTATTTTGACTATAAAATCAAACCAGGTAAAGCAGATACTCGTAATGCAATTGAATTATTACGCTTAATGCACTTTCCTGATGCTGTTTATCAAAATGCATTAAAAAATACAAAAAAGTAGAGAAGCAAAATAACCGCTTCTCTACTTTTTCTTTTATCAATATTTCTTTTTATTCAATTATTCTACTGAAAATTCTTCAATATCAATACTGCTTTTACCATTTAAATCTAAATCAGCTTTTAATCCAGCTTCATATAAATAATGACCTGCTGCACCAATCATCGCCGCATTGTCAGTACATAACTTCGGACTTGGAATTGATAATTTAATCTGATGTTCTGCACATGCTTCTTTAAGTGCTTTTCGTAAACCTTTGTTGCTTGCGACACCACCTGCGACTATTAACTGATTCACTTGATACGTTTCACATGCTTTAATCGCCTTGTGTACTAAAACTTCAACGACACTATTTTGGAAACTTGCCGCAACATTTTCAGGAATAATTTCTTCATTCTTTTGTTTCAAGTTATGCAGCTTATTGATAACTGCACTTTTTAAACCACTGAAGCTAAAATCAAAACTATCCGGTTCTAGCCATACACGTGGGAAGTCGTAGACATCTTCCCCTTCTGTTGCGAGTTGATCGACTTTCGGTCCGCCGGGATACGGCAAGCCGATTGTACGTGCCACTTTATCATAAGCTTCACCGACTGCATCGTCTCTTGTTTCACCAATAACTTCAAAGTTTAAATGGTCTTTCATATAAACTAACTCCGTATGACCACCTGATACTATCAGTGCCATCAACGGAAACTCGAATGATTCTTCTAAATTATTCGCATAGATATGACCTGCAATATGATGCACCGGGATTAATGGTTTATCATATGCATATGCTAATGCTTTTGCTGCATTGACTCCGATTAAAAGTGCACCGATTAAACCTGGACCTTCTGTCACCGCAACCGCATCTATTGCTTCCATATCTGTATGTGCTGTTGTTAAGGCCTCATCTATCGTTTGTGTGATACCTTCCACATGATGACGGCTCGCTACTTCAGGGACCACGCCGCCGAAACGTTTATGACTTTCAATTTGGCTTAGCACAGTATTGCTTAAGATTTCTTTGCCATTTTTAATCACACTGGCACTTGTTTCATCACAGCTTGATTCTATTGCTAAAATTAATGTATCTTTTTCCATTATAAATCCACCCACATTACGAGTGCATCCTCGCCTTCTCCATAATAATTTTTTCGTTTGCCGCCGTAATTGAATCCTAATGATTCATAAACACGACGCGCAATGCTGTTTTCAATACGTACTTCTAAACTCATAACCTCACATGTTTGTCTAGCGAAATTCATCGCATACTCCACAATTAACTTTCCTAATCCATACCCGCGCATCTTTTCAGTTACCGCAACTGTCGTAATTTGTGCTTGATCAATGACGGTCCATATACCGATATAACCAATAATCTCTTGCTCATATTCCATCACAAAATAACGTGCAAATTGATTACGTTCGACTTCATGATAAAAAGCATCAATAGTCCAAGAGCTATCATTAAAACACAAGCGTTCTAAATCAAAAACTTTCGGCACATCCTCTACAGTCATCAATCGTATATTCAAGCCATTTAATTCTGTTGCGTTTTTAACCAATTGCGTTCTGCCTCAGAAAGTTTAAGATAGTCTGGTTTAAAGGTATGGATATTTTCTGGTTGCGTAATTAAACTTTGCATCACGCTGGCATTAGGAAGTTGATGAATTATCGGTCCATTTAGCAACTCAGTAATATTTTCTAAATCATGACCGACAAAAACGTGTGGCTGTTGTTGTTGATTCAGATAATCATTTAAATCTGTAATTAACATATATTGATCTTCTAATAAGTTAACAAGTTGACCTTCTTGGTATTGATAAACACCTGTATAAACCGCTTCTCGTCTTGCATCAAACACGGGAACAATTAACTGTTCAGTCTGTGTATCAGGTAAAGTTGCAGCTAAGGCTTCTAAAGATGAAACGCCATATAACTCTGTATTTAATGCATAAGCTAACGTTTTAGCAGTCGTAACACCAATTCTTAATCCAGTGTATGAACCAGGACCTTTAGCAACGATAATTGCATTAATATCTCTTTTAGTGATACCTGCTTCTTCAATGATTTTTTGAATCGCCGGCATCAGTTGAACAGAATGATTACGTTTAATATTTGTGGTATGTTCTACTAATATATTTTCATCTTGCATCACTGCAAGCGACATAGGCTTATTGGATGTATCCAGCAGCAAGTAAATCACGTGTGACGTCCTCCTTCAGTTGTGCATAATGCGCACCTTGTGCTTCTATTGTAATTTCTCTTTTATTTTCATCTACTGCAGTAAGATTAATCGTTAAATGATTATCTGGCAATAAGTCTTGAATAAATGTACTCCATTCAATAACGGTTACTGCATGATCATCAAAATATTCATCGAACCCTAAGTCTTCATCAGAATCTTCTAAGCGATAGCAATCCATATGATGAAATTTCATGTTCGTTCCTTTATAAGATTTAATAATATTGAAGGTTGGAGAGTTAATTGTACGTTTCACTCCTAAATGCTTACCGATGAATTGACTTAATGTTGTCTTTCCTGCACCTAAATTACCATTTAATAAAATTAGATCTTTGGGTTGTAAATGCTTTGTCAGTATTTCAGCAAATTGATTCATTTGATCAATATTGTTGATTGTTATCATTTTCAAGTCTCCTATTTTCTATTCTGTATGCGTACAGAAATTTCGTCTTCTATATTGTAACATGGCATGCAACTGCTTTTGACTATAATGATTGTTTGCTTTAAAAATGAAATATGTAATTATTAAAAACGTTTTCATGTATGAAATTAAAAAATTTTCAGAAATCCGGTTGACATCCCTCTGGACATGTAGTAAATTAAGTTTATCAAATTTTTAGACAATTCAAATTTATTCATAAAACCATTCGAAAGGAGCAAATTGAAATGACTAACAGAACACAAGCAAATACTCTACCGACAACAACAAATATTTTAGTCATTT
Source organism: Staphylococcus simulans (assembly GCF_025561465.1). NCBI lineage: Bacteria > Bacillati > Bacillota > Bacilli > Caryophanales > Staphylococcaceae > Staphylococcus > Staphylococcus simulans. The sequence continues at coordinate 1,009,127 of NZ_CP095100.1, read as the reverse complement.
TATTAATTTGCTAGGACTCGAACTTTAGTAAAAACCATTACTAAATGTTTAAGTCCTATTTCCGATTGAATGGGACTTCCATTGACGTCCCAATAATTATTGGGACGTTTTTTTATTTGAATCTTCGGGGGGAATTATATTGAGAAGCGACACAATCAAAAAAGGAGACCAACAGGCTCCGGCCAGAAGTTTACTTCATGCCACAGGACAAATCAAAGATCCAACAGATATGAACAAACCATTCGTAGCGATTTGTAACTCTTATATCGATATCGTTCCAGGACATGTTCACTTAAGAGAATTAGCAGATATTGCAAAAGAAGCTATCCGAGAAGCAGGCGCAATTCCATTTGAATTCAACACAATCGGTGTTGACGATGGTATCGCAATGGGACACATTGGAATGCGTTATTCATTACCATCTCGTGAAATCATCGCAGATGCAGCTGAAACAGTTATCAATGCACATTGGTTCGACGGCGTCTTCTACATTCCAAACTGTGACAAAATCACACCAGGAATGTTAATGGCAGCAGTTAGAACAAACGTACCTGCTATCTTCTGTTCAGGTGGACCGATGAAAGCTGGTTTATCTACAACAGGTAAAGCCTTAACTCTTTCATCTATGTTCGAAGCAGTTGGTGCCTTTAAAGGCGGTTCAATGACAAAAGAAGAATTCTTAGATATGGAACAAAATGCTTGTCCTACTTGCGGTTCTTGCGCAGGTATGTTCACAGCAAACTCAATGAACTGTTTAATGGAAGTATTAGGACTAGCACTTCCATATAATGGTACAGCATTAGCCGTTTCAGACCAACGTCGAGAAATGATTCGACAAGCCGCTTTCCAATTAGTAGACAATATTAAAAATGATTTGAAACCACGTGATATCGTTACAAAAGAAGCATTAGATGATGCATTCGCATTAGATATGGCGATGGGCGGTTCAACAAACACAGTACTTCACACACTTGCAATCGCAAATGAAGCGGGTGTTGATTATGACTTAAGCCGTATCAATGAAATTGCTAAACGTACACCTTATTTATCTAAAATCGCACCAAGTTCTTCTTATTCTATGCACGATGTTCATGAAGCCGGCGGTGTTCCTGCTATCATCAATGAATTAATGAAAAAAGAAGGTACATTGCACCCTGACAGAGTGACTGTTACAGGTAAAACACTTCGCGAAAACAACCAAGGCAAAGAAATCAAAAACACAGATGTCATCCATCCACTTGATAATCCGTACGATAAAGAAGGTGGCCTTTCAATCTTATATGGTAACTTAGCTCCAAATGGTGCAGTTATCAAAGTCGGCGGTGTAGATCCTGAAATCAAAGTCTTTAAAGGAAAAGCCATTTGTTTCGACTCTCATGATGAAGCTGTTGAAGCAATTGATAACCACACTGTACGTGAAGGTCACGTTGTAGTTATTCGTTATGAAGGTCCTAAAGGCGGACCAGGAATGCCTGAGATGTTAGCCCCTACTTCATCTATCGTAGGTCGCGGCTTAGGTAAAGATGTTGCATTAATCACTGACGGAAGATTCTCAGGAGCAACAAGAGGTATCGCAGTCGGACACATTTCACCTGAAGCAGCATCAGGCGGACCAATCGGATTAATTCGTGACGGTGATGAAATCGTCATCGACTTAACAAACAGAACATTAGATGTAGATGTTTCAGAAGAAGAAATGAACAAACGTAAAACAGAAGTCAAACCATTTAAAGCTAAAGTGAAAACAGGTTACTTAGCACGTTATACAGCACTTGTTACAAGTGCAAATACGGGCGGTGTTATGAGAGTACCAGAATATCTAATTGAGGAGTGATGCTTTATGTCTAACCCACAAATGACTAAACATAATGAAGAAGCAAACAGTACACAAGCAGCCACGAAAACGAGTAGAAGCGGTTCGGAATTGTTGGTAGAAGCACTGTTGAAAGAAGGCACAGAGTTGCTTTTCGGTTATCCAGGAGGTGCCGTGCTACCGCTCTATGATACATTTTACGATGGTAAAATCAAACATATCTTAGCACGACACGAACAAGGTGCTGTACACGCTGCGGAAGGTTATGCCAGAGTTTCTGGCAAACCTGGCGTAGTTGTAGTTACCAGCGGTCCAGGAGCAACAAACGTTATTACAGGTATCGCAGACGCATTTAGTGATTCATTGCCACTTGTAGTATTTACAGGACAAGTTGCAACACCAGGTATCGGTAAAGATGCATTCCAAGAAGCGGATTTACTTTCAATGACAACACCTATCACTAAACACAACTTCCAAGTTAAACATCCAGACGAAATTCCTGAAGTGGTACATCAAGCGTTTCACATTGCAAATACAGGTCGTAAAGGCCCAGTAGTCATCGACTTCCCTAAAGATGTCGGCATTCTACAATCTGATGTTGATGTATGTGACGAGCTTGATTTACCAGGATATCGTTTAGCTGATGCACCGAACCCTCAAGATGTACAAACTGTACTAGAATGGTTGAAATCAGCGAAGAAACCAGTCATTTTAGCTGGTGCAGGCGTGAGACATTCAGAATCAGGTCCACTTCTGACTACATTTGCTGAACGCCATCAAATTCCAGTAGTCACAACTTTACATGGGTTAGGCACAATTCCTTACAGCAATCCCCTATTCTTAGGTATGGGCGGTATGCATGGATCTTACGCAAGCAACATGGCACTTTCTGATTGCGACTTGCTTATCAACTTTGGCAGCCGCTTCGATGACCGCCTTGCAAGTAACCCAGATAAATTTGCAGAAAACGCTAAGGTTGTTCATGTAGACATCGATCCTTCTGAAATCAACAAAATCATCAAAACAGATTTGGGCGTAGTAGCTGACTGTAAATTGATGCTTGAAGCATTGCTTACAGAAACTAATACTTACGACCAACATAAAGACTGGGTTGACTATTGTGTGAATAATCAGAAATCTCATCCATTTGCATATACAGATGAAGAAGCAGATGTATTTATCAAACCTCAACAAGCCATCGAGTATATCGGTAAAATTACAAATGGAGAAGCGCTAGTTACAACAGATGTCGGCCAACACCAAATGTGGGCAGCGCAATTCTATCCATTCAAACATGATAATCAATTAGTAACAAGCGGTGGTCTTGGAACAATGGGCTTCGGCATCCCTTCTGCTATCGGTGCTAAATTAGCACAACCTGATAAAACAGTTGTTTGTTTCGTTGGAGATGGCGGTTTCCAAATGACCAACCAAGAAATGGCAATCTTAAATGAGTATGGTTTAGATATCAAAATCGTCCTTATCAATAACGGCACACTAGGAATGGTTAAACAATGGCAAGATAAATTCTTTAAACAACGTTTCTCTCATTCAGTATTCAATGGCCAACCAGATTTCCAACAATTATCAGAAGCATATGGTGTGAAAGCATTCTTAGTAGATGATCCTAAAACACTTGAAGCAGATTTAGAAGCAGCATTTGCGCACAAAGGCCCTGCTTTAATCGAAGTAAGAATCTCACCTAAAGAACCAGTTTTACCGATGGTACCAAGCGGTAAAGCGAACAACGAAATGGAGGGTGTCCTATGAGATATACATTCAAGACGCAAGTATTAGATAAATCCGGTACATTAAACCGACTGACAAGTACCTTTTTAAGACGTCAGTTTAATATCGTAACACTTTGTGTTACACCAAGTATTCAACCTGGTATTTCTGATATGACATTCGTAGCTGAGTTAGATGAAGCATCAAAAGTACAATCACTCATGCTCCATTTAGAAAAACAAATTAATGTACTTTCTGTAGGAAATATCACAGATAACAACGTCTACAGTGTGGAATTATTACTTGCTAAAATTGCAACACCTGCAGATAAAACAGAATTAGACAACTTGATCAATCACAGTGATGCGCTAGTTTCAGTATTAAAAGAAGAAGATGGTCATACTTATTTACAAGCATCAGGCACACAACAAGCACTTGATGATGTATTACGTGCACTATCATCACAACAGATTGAACAAGTTTCTAGAACAGGAACTGCAGCATTATTATAATTTGAATTTTCACAAAGTTGAGAATTTAAAATAAAACAAATTTTTGGAGGAATTTATTATGACAACAGTTTATTATGACGAATCAGTGAAAAAAGACGCTTTAGAAGGTAAAAAAATCGCGGTATTAGGCTACGGTTCTCAAGGTCACGCACATGCTAAAAACCTTAAAGACAACGGCTATGACGTTATAATCGGTATCCGCCCAGGACATTCTTTCGACAGAGCTAAAAAAGATGGATTCGATGTATATCCAGTTGGAGAAGCAGTAAAACAAGCAGACGTAATCATGGTATTATTACCAGATGAAATCCAAGGTAAAGTATACGACGAAGAAATCGCTCCTAACCTAGAAGCTGGTAATGCATTAGCATTTGCACATGGTTTCAACATCCACTTCGATGTAATCAAACCACCAAGTGACGTAGATGTATTCTTAGTAGCTCCTAAAGGCCCTGGTCACCTTGTAAGACGTACATTCACTGAAGGCAGCTCAGTTCCTGCATTATTTGGTGTAGGCCAAGATGCAACTGGTAACGCTTTTGACATCGCATTAAGCTATGCAAAAGGTATCGGCGCAACTAAAGCTGGTGTCATTGAAACTACATTCAAAGAAGAAACTGAAACAGACTTATTCGGTGAACAAGCAGTACTTTGCGGTGGTGTTACTCAATTAATCCAAAACGGTTTCGAAACATTAGTTGAAGCTGGTTACCAACCAGAACTTGCTTACTTCGAAGTATTACATGAAATGAAATTGATCGCTGACTTAATGTACGAAGGCGGTATGGAAACTATGCGCTATTCAATTTCAAACACTGCTGAATACGGTGACTATGTTTCAGGTCCACGTGTTATCACACCAGACGTTAAAGAAAACATGAAAGCTGTATTAACTGATATCCAAAACGGTACATTCGCTAACAACTTCATTAAAGATAATGAAAATGGATTCGAAGAATTCTACAAACTACGTAAAGCAGCACAAGGTCACCAAATCCAAGAAGTTGGTAAAAAACTTCGTGAAATGATGCCATTCGTTGAAAATAAAACTATTGAAGAATAATACTAAATCAGGAGGTTGATTATTTATGAGTCATATTCAAATTTTTGATACAACACTAAGAGACGGTGAACAAACGCCCGGAGTCAGTTTTTCCTTTGATGAAAGACTGACTATCGCAAAGCAACTTGAAAAATGGGGTGTCGATGTAATTGAAGCTGGATTCCCTGCTTCTAGTGAAGGTAGCTTTAAATCAGTTCAAGCTATTTCACAAGCTTTAACTAAAACTGCTGTAGTAGGCTTAGCAAGATGTAAGAAAAGCGACATCGATGCTGTGTACGAAGCAACTAAAGAAGCAAAATATCCGCAATTGCATGTATTTATCGCTACTAGCCCTATTCATTTAGAGCATAAATTGAAAATGACTCAAGAAGAAGTGCTAGAGCAAATTACTGAAAATGTTGCTTATGGCAAATCTTTATTCGATGTTGTACAATTCTCACCCGAAGATGCAACACGTACTGATTTAGATTTCTTAATCAAAAGTGTGCAAACAGCTGTAGACGCAGGTGCAACAATTATCAACATTCCTGATACAGTAGGTTATAGCTATCCAACTGAATTCGGAAATATCTTTAAAGTATTGCTTGAAAATGTTAAATCTGATCAAGAAATTATCTATAGTGCACACTGCCACGATGACCTAGGCTTAGCTGTTGCAAACAGCATGGCTGCCATCGAAAATGGTGCAAAACGTGTTGAAGGTACAATTAACGGTATCGGTGAACGTGCTGGTAATACTGCACTTGAAGAAGTTGCGCTTGGTTTATACGTACGTAAAGATCACTATGGTATTGAAACAAGACTTGAGCTTGGACGTACTAAAGAAACTTCTGATTTAATTTCTCGTTTCGCTGGTATTCCAGTACCTCGAAATAAAGCTGTTATCGGCCAAAACGCATTCAGTCATGAATCAGGTATCCACCAAGACGGCTTCTTGAAAAACCGTGAAACATACGAAATCATGACGCCACAATTAGTGGGTATCCAAACATCTGAATTGCCTCTTGGTAAATTGTCTGGTAAACATGCTTTCGCTGAAAAGTTAAAACAACTTGGCTACGAAATCAGTCCAGAAAAACAAGTTGAATTGTTCAAACAGTTCAAATCTATTGCTGATAAAAAGAAAAATGTTTCTGATTATGACGTACATGCCCTTGTTCAAGGTCATTACCATGAAACAAATGCTGCTTATCATGTTGAAAATCTTCAACTACAATTTGTGGCTGAAGGTGTACAAAGTGCAGTCGTTCAACTTCGTGATAATGACGGCAAACAATATCAATCAGCAGCAACAGGAACAGGTTCTATTCTTGCAGTATACAATGCAGTAGACTTAATCTTCGATGCAGAATCTGAATTGTTGAACTATCAAATTTCTTCAGTAACTGAAGGTTCAGATGCACAAGCACAAGTTAACGTTGAACTTAGCATTGATGGACGCTCTTACTACGGTATCGGTATCGACCATGACGTATTGCTTGCTTCATGTAAAGCTTATGTGGAAGCTTATTCTAATCATATTGCTGATGCATCAGTTAATAATGAGGTGAACGCATGAGTTATAAAATCACTGCCCTCCCAGGTGATGGTATAGGTCCAGAAATACTTGAAGGTACTTTGAAAATATTAGAAAAATTAAGTGGAAAATATAACATTGATTATGAATTAGAAACTTATGATTTTGGAGGGGCCGCTATAGATAACTATGGCGACCCGCTTCCATCATCTACGCTTGAAGCTTGTAAACAATCTGATGCGATTCTTTTAGGTGCAATCGGCGGTCCAAAATGGACAAACAGCCCAAAACGACCTGAAGCTGGCTTACTTGCTTTAAGAAAGAACTTAGAGTTATTCGCAAATATCCGCCCTACTGCTGTAGTTGAAGGCGCGACTGAATTCTCTCCTCTTAAAGCAGAACGTGTACAAGGTACTGATTTAGTGATTGTCAGAGAATTAACAGGCGGTTTATACTTCGGTGAACCGAAAGAATTAGCTGAAGATCATGCAATTGATTCATTAACATATACTAAAGCAGAAGTTGAACGTATTGCACACGCAGCGTTCAAACTTGCACAATCAAGACGTAAGAAATTAACTTCAGTGGACAAAGAAAATGTATTAGCATCAAGTAAATTATGGCGTAAAACAGTTGATGAAGTATCTGCTTCATATCCTGATGTGGAAGTAGAACATCTACTTGTTGATGCATGCAGTATGCATTTGATTACGCGTCCAACACAATTTGATGTGATTGTAACTGAAAACTTATTCGGTGATATTTTAAGCGATGAAGCTTCTGTCATTCCAGGTTCATTAGGTGTATCCCCTTCTGTCAGCTATGGACAAAAAGGTACAAAACTTTATGAACCAATTCATGGATCAGCACCTGACATTGCGGGTCAAGATATTGCGAATCCGACAGGTATGGTGCTTTCATTAGCAATGTGTTTCAGAGAAACATTTAATCAAGCAGAAGCGGCAGAAGAATTAGAAAAGATTGTTTATGGTTTACTGAAAGAAGGCTTTACTACACCTGATTTAGGCGGAAAAGCACATACTTCAGAAATCTTCGAGAAAATTTTACAACAACTTTAAAGGATGGTGATTGAAATGGGACAAACTTTGTTCGATAAAATATGGAATAGACATGTTCTCACAGGAAATGCAGGTGAACCGCAATTATTATACATTGACTTGCATTTAATCCATGAAGTGACATCACCTCAAGCCTTTGAAGGATTAAGAATTCAACACAGACCACTGAGACGTCCGGATTTAACGTTTGCGACAATTGATCATAACGTACCGACAGAAGATATTTTCAACATCAAAGATGAAATTGCAGCAACACAAATCAAGACGCTTCAAAAGAACTGTGCAGAGTTTGGGGTTCGACTGTTTGATAATGGTACTGAAGAACAAGGTATCGTACATATGGTTGGACCAGAAATGGGATTAACGCAACCTGGTAAAACCATTGTTTGCGGTGACTCTCACACAGCAACACACGGTGCTTTCGGTGCCATTGCTTTCGGTATCGGAACGAGTGAAGTTGAACATGTTTTTGCGACACAAACATTATGGCAAACTAAACCGAAGAATCTTTTAATTGATATTAATGGTGAGTTGCCTAAAGGTGTATATGCGAAAGATATTATCTTACACCTCATCAATCAATATGGTGTAGATTTCGGTACAGGTTATGCGCTTGAATTTGCAGGTTCTACAATTCGTAATCTATCAATGGATGCGAGAATGACAATCTGTAATATGGCGATTGAAGCCGGCGCAAAATATGGTTTAGTTGAACCAGATGAAACAACACTAGAATATGTCAAAGGTCGTCCTTACGCTGATATTGATGAGGAAACTGCAGAATATTGGCAATCACTTTATAGTGATAAGGATGCACAATTTGATCGTGTGATTGAGTTAGATGTATCTGACCTAGAACCACAAGTAACTTGGGGTACTAGTCCTGAAATGGGTGTAAGCTTCAATACACCTTTCCCAGAAATTCAAAACGTCAATGACGAACGTGCTTATCACTACATGGATTTAAAACCAGGTGAAAAAGCTGAAGATATTGAACTTGGTTATGTATTCTTAGGCTCTTGTACAAATGCGCGCCTTTCTGACTTACAAGAAGCAAGCAAATTTGTTAAAGGACATAAAGTACATCCTAATATCACAGCAATTGTTGTACCTGGTTCAAGAAGTGTTAAACATCAAGCTGAAGCATTAGGACTTGATAAAATCTTTAAAGATGCAGGCTTTGAATGGCGTGAACCTGGCTGCTCAATGTGTCTCGGTATGAACCCTGACCAAGTACCAGCTGGTGTCCACTGTGCTTCTACCAGCAACCGTAACTTCGAAGGTCGTCAAGGTAAAGGTGCAAGAACACATCTTGTATCCCCTGCTATGGCAGCAGCTGCTGCGATTGAAGGACGCTTCGTAGACGTCAGAAAATGGGAGGCGCTTGAACATGCTTAAAATCGAACCGATTACACAATATACAGGTAAAACTGCTATTTTATTTCACGATAATATTGATACAGACCAAATTATCCCAAAAGTCCATCTTAAAGGCGTTTCTAAAACAGGACTCGGTCCTTACGCCTTTGATGAGTGGCGTTATCTAGAAGATGGTTCAGATAACCCTGAATTCGAATTAAACCAACCTCAATATAAAGGTGCTTCAATTCTTATCACAGGTGATAACTTTGGTTGCGGCTCTAGTCGTGAACACGCAGCTTGGGCATTAAAAGATTATGGCATCAATATTATTATTGCGGGCAGCTTCAGTGATATTTTCTACATGAACTGCACGAAAAATGCATTATTACCTATCGCACTAGAAAAAGAAGATCGCGAGTTCCTTGCGAAATATAAAGAGCTCGAAATTGACCTTCCGAATCAGGTAATCAAAACACCTGATCGCGAATTACATTTTGATATTGATTCAACTTGGAAGAACAAACTTGTTCAAGGACTAGATGATATTGCCGTCACATTGGCATACGAAGACCAAATTGAACAATACGAACAGAAATACCAACACAATTAAGGAGTGAGCGAAATGACTGTACAAACTGCTGTATCAGCTAAAGACATAGAAGAGGCTTTTTTATCATTACAGCCGATTGTCAAAGAAACGCCTTTAGAGAAAGATCATTATTTATCTTTAAAGTATGACTGTAATGTATATTTAAAAAGAGAGGATCTGCAATGGGTACGTTCCTTTAAACTAAGAGGTGCTTATAACGCAATTCAAGTATTGAGCGAAAGCGAAAAAGCAAAAGGTATTACATGTGCGAGTGCCGGCAACCATGCACAAGGTGTCGCATTTACTGCACAACGATTAGGATTAAAAGCAGTCATCTTTATGCCTGTGACAACTCCCCTTCAAAAAATTAATCAAGTTAAATTCTTTGGTGGAGAAAATGTTGAAGTAATCTTGGTTGGTGATACATTTGATGATTGTTTAAAAGAAGCCTTAGAATATACTGAAAAACATGCGATGAACTTTATTGACCCATTTGACAATGTCAATACAATTGCAGGTCAAGGTACAATCGCAGCGGAAATTTTAAAAGAAGCACAAGAAAGCAATATCGATGTAGATTATCTATTTGCCGCAATTGGTGGCGGCGGATTAATTTCTGGTGTAGGTACTTACTTTAAAGAGAAGTCGCCTCAAACAAAAATTGTAGGTGTTGAACCTAAAGGTGCTGCAAGTATGTATACTTCAGTTGTCTTAGAACATCACAGAGTGAAATTACCAGAAATTGATAAGTTTGTAGACGGTGCATCTGTTGCACAAGTCGGCAAAATTACATTTGAAATTGCGAAAAAAGTCGTTGATGATTATCTTCAAATCGATGAAGGTGCTGTATGTTCTACAATCTTAGATATGTATTCTAAACAAGCCATTGTCGCAGAACCTGCAGGTGCATTAAGCGTCTCAGCTCTAGAACAATATCGTGATCAAATCAAAGGCAAAACAGTAGTTTGTATTATCAGCGGTGGTAACAACGATATCAACCGTATGAAAGAAATCGAAGAACGCTCACTTTTATATGAAGAAATGAAACACTACTTCATTTTCAACTTCCCTCAACGTCCTGGTGCGTTAAGAGAGTTCGTAAATGAAGTATTAGGACCAAATGATGATATCACTAAATTCGAGTACTTGAAAAAATCTTCTCAAAACACAGGTACAGTTATCATAGGTATTCAATTAAATAACCATGATGACTTAACGCGTTTGAAAGAAAAAGTACATGAGTTTGATCCATCAAATATCTATATTAATGAAAACAAAATGTTGTATTCATTATTGATTTAATCTAAAAAGCAGGAGATGCCATAATTCTAAAATGACTTATGGTTTCTCCTGCTTTTTCTTTATATACATATGCCTATTAATTTTCCGCACAGCTTCTCCACTTACACATCTTAAGCTAAATTCTCGTTTATTGAATGAGTCTTTAACTAATGCTGATTAAAAATGCTTTCTATATTCCTATTTAAAACAGTATGTAATGTTTTATATGTATCTTATGAACTATATCAATTTCTCTTATAAAAAAGCATAAAAAAAAAGACCTCAAACCTGAGATCTCAATGCGGCTCATCGCATCCAAAATATATAATATACGATTATACATTCAAAACTAGATAGTAAGTAAATTTCAATTCGACCAATCAAAACTTGAAATTTGATTAAGTCTTCGATCGATTAGTATTCGTCAGCTCCACATATCGCTATGCTTCCACCCCGAACCTATTAACCTCATCATCTTTGAGGGATCTTATAACCGAAGTTGGGAAATCTCATCTTGAGGGGGGCTTCATGCTTAGATGCTTTCAGCACTTATCCCGTCCATACATAGCTACCCAGCTATGCCGTTGGCACGACAACTGGTACACCAGAGGTATGTCCATCCCGGTCCTCTCGTACTAAGGACAGCTCCTCTCAAATTTCCTACGCCCACGACGGATAGGGACCGAACTGTCTCACGACGTTCTGAACCCAGCTCGCGTACCGCTTTAATGGGCGAACAGCCCAACCCTTGGGACCGACTACAGCCCCAGGATGCGATGAGCCGACATCGAGGTGCCAAACCTCCCCGTCGATGTGAACTCTTGGGGGAGATAAGCCTGTTATCCCCGGGGTAGCTTTTATCCGTTGAGCGATGGCCCTTCCATGCGGAACCACCGGATCACTAAGTCCGTCTTTCGACCCTGCTCGACTTGTAGGTCTCGCAGTCAAGCTCCCTTATGCCTTTACACTCTATGAATGATTTCCAACCATTCTGAGGGAACCTTTGAGCGCCTCCGTTACACTTTAGGAGGCGACCGCCCCAGTCAAACTGCCCGCCTGACACTGTCTCCCGCCATGATCAATGGCGCGGGTTAGAAATCCAACACAGCTAGGGTAGTATCCCACCAGCGCCTCCACGTAAGCTGGCGCTCACGCTTCTAAGGCTCCTACCTATCCTGTACAAGCTGTGCCGAATTTCAATATCAGGCTACAGTAAAGCTCCACGGGGTCTTTCCGTCCTGTCGCGGGTAACCTGCATCTTCACAGGTACTATGATTTCACCGAGTCTCTCGTTGAGACAGTGCCCAAATCGTTACGCCTTTCGTGCGGGTCGGAACTTACCCGACAAGGAATTTCGCTACCTTAGGACCGTTATAGTTACGGCCGCCGTTTACTGGGGCTTCGATTCGTAGCTTCGCAGAAGCTAACCACTCCTCTTAACCTTCCAGCACCGGGCAGGCGTCAGCCCCTATACATCACCTTACGGTTTAGCAGAGACCTGTGTTTTTGATAAACAGTCGCTTGGGCCTATTCACTGCGGCTCTTCAGAGCGTGAACCCTAAAGAGCACCCCTTCTCCCGAAGTTACGGGGTCATTTTGCCGAGTTCCTTAACGAGAGTTCTCTCGCTCACCTTAGAATTCTCATCTTGACTACCTGTGTCGGTTTGCGGTACGGGCACCAGTTATCTAGCTAGAGGCTTTTCTCGACAGTGTGAAATCAACGACTCGAGGAAAACATGTTTCCTCTCCCCATCACAGCTCAACCTTGAGAATGGCGGATTTGCCTACCATTCAGTCTCACTGCTTAGACGTGCACTCCAACAGCACGCTTCGCCTATCCTACTGTGTCCCCCCATCGCTTAAAACGATAAATGGTGGTACAGGAATATCAACCTGTTATCCATCGTCTACGCCTGTCGGCCTCGACTTAGGACCCGACTAACCCAGAGCGGACGAGCCTTCCTCTGGAAACCTTAGTCAATCGGTGGATGGGATTCTCACCCATCTTTCGCTACTCACACCGGCATTCTCACTTCTAAGCGCTCCACATGTCCTTGCGATCATGCTTCGACGCACTTAGAACGCTCTCCTACCATTGTCCTACGGACAATCCACAGCTTCGGTAATATGTTTAGCCCCGGTACATTTTCGGCGCAGTGTCACTCGACTAGTGAGCTATTACGCACTCTTTAAATGATGGCTGCTTCTAAGCCAACATCCTAGTTGTCTGGGCAATACCACATCCTTTGCCACTTAACATATATTTTGGGACCTTAGCTGGTGGTCTGGGCTGTTTCCCTTTCGAACATGGACCTTATCACCCACGTTCTGACTCCCAAGTTAAATTGATTGGCATTCGGAGTTTGTCTGAATTCGGTAACCCGAGAGGGGCCCCTCGTCCAAACAGTGCTCTACCTCCAACAATCATCACTTGAGGCTAGCCCTAAAGCTATTTCGGAGAGAACCAGCTATCTCCAGGTTCGATTGGAATTTCTCCGCTACCCTCAGTTCATCCGCTCACTTTTCAACGTAAGTCGGTTCGGTCCTCCATTCAGTGTTACCTGAACTTCAACCTGACCAAGGGTAGATCACCTGGTTTCGGGTCTACGACCAAATACTCAACGCCCTGTTCAGACTCGCTTTCGCTGCGGCTCCGCATTTGCTGCTTAACCTTGCATCAGATCGTAACTCGCCGGTTCATTCTACAAAAGGCACGCCATCACCCATTAACGGGCTCTGACTACTTGTAAGCACACGGTTTCAAGTTCTCTTTCACTCCCCTTCCGGGGTACTTTTCACCTTTCCCTCACGGTACTGGTTCACTATCGGTCACTAGAGAGTATTTAGCCTTGGGAGATGGTCCTCCCGGATTCCGACGGAATTCCACGTGCTCCGTCGTACTCAGGATCCACTCAAGAGAGAATAAACTTTCGACTACAGGACTTTTACCTTCTCTGGTTCAACTTTCCAGGTGATTCGTCTAATTTATTCCTTTGTAACTCCGTATAGAGTGTCCTACAACCCCAATGAGCAAGCTCATTGGTTTGGGCTCTTCCCGTTTCGCTCGCCGCTACTCAGGGAATCGATTTTTCTTTCTCTTCCTGCGGGTACTAAGATGTTTCAGTTCTCCGCGTCTGCCTTCGGACATGCTATGTATTCACATGTCGATAACACAACATAACTTGTGCTGGGTTCCCCCATTCGGAAATCTCTGGATCAACGCTTACTTACAGCTACCCAAAGCATATCGTCGTTAGTAACGTCCTTCATCGGCTTCTAGTGCCAAGGCATCCACCGTGCGCCCTTAATAACTTAATCACGTTATTAATATTGTGAGTAATCGTTTGCCGTCGGCAATTGATTACTAGCGATTCATTTAAATGAATAAAGCTTTTAAAACTCTAATTCACTCGGTTTTGCTTGGTAAAATCTATTTTTTACTTACTTATCTAGTTTTCAATGTACAATCTTTGAATGTTTCAAATAAACATTCAAAACTGAATACAATATGTCACGTTATTCCGTTTCAGTTTCCTGCGAAACTGTTCCGAATAATATCCTTAGAAAGGAGGTGATCCAGCCGCACCTTCCGATACGGCTACCTTGTTACGACTTCACCCCAATCATTTGTCCCACCTTCGACGGCTAGTTCCTAAAAGGTTACTCCACCGGCTTCGGGTGTTACAAACTCTCGTGGTGTGACGGGCGGTGTGTACAAGACCCGGGAACGTATTCACCGTAGCATGCTGATCTACGATTACTAGCGATTCCAGCTTCATGTAGTCGAGTTGCAGACTACAATCCGAACTGAGAACGGCTTTATGGGATTTGCTTGACCTCGCGGGTTCGCTGCCCTTTGTACCGTCCATTGTAGCACGTGTGTAGCCCAAATCATAAGGGGCATGATGATTTGACGTCATCCCCACCTTCCTCCGGTTTGTCACCGGCAGTCAACTTAGAGTGCCCAACTTAATGCTGGCAACTAAGCTTAAGGGTTGCGCTCGTTGCGGGACTTAACCCAACATCTCACGACACGAGCTGACGACAACCATGCACCACCTGTCACTTTGTCCCCCGAAGGGGAAAGCTCTATCTCTAGAGTTGTCAAAGGATGTCAAGATTTGGTAAGGTTCTTCGCGTTGCTTCGAATTAAACCACATGCTCCACCGCTTGTGCGGGTCCCCGTCAATTCCTTTGAGTTTCAGCCTTGCGGCCGTACTCCCCAGGCGGAGTGCTTAATGCGTTAGCTGCAGCACTAAGGGGCGGAAACCCCCTAACACTTAGCACTCATCGTTTACGGCGTGGACTACCAGGGTATCTAATCCTGTTTGATCCCCACGCTTTCGCACATCAGCGTCAGTTGCAGACCAGAAAGTCGCCTTCGCCACTGGTGTTCCTCCATATCTCTGCGCATTTCACCGCTACACATGGAATTCCACTTTCCTCTTCTGCACTCAAGTTTTCCAGTTTCCAATGACCCTCCACGGTTGAGCCGTGGGCTTTCACATCAGACTTAAAAAACCGCCTACGCGCGCTTTACGCCCAATAATTCCGGATAACGCTTGCCACCTACGTATTACCGCGGCTGCTGGCACGTAGTTAGCCGTGGCTTTCTGATTAGGTACCGTCAAGGGGTGCATAGTTACTTACACCCTTGTTCTTCCCTAATAACAGAGTTTTACGATCCGAAGACCTTCATCACTCACGCGGCGTTGCTCCGTCAGGCTTTCGCCCATTGCGGAAGATTCCCTACTGCTGCCTCCCGTAGGAGTCTGGACCGTGTCTCAGTTCCAGTGTGGCCGATCACCCTCTCAGGTCGGCTACGTATCGTTGCCTTGGTAAGCCGTTACCTTACCAACTAGCTAATACGCCGCGGGTCCATCTATAAGTGACAGCAAAACCGTCTTTCATCATGAAACCATGCGGTTTCATGTGTTATCCGGTATTAGCCCCGGTTTCCCGGAGTTATCCCAGTCTTATAGGTAGGTTACCCACGTGTTACTCACCCGTCCGCCGCTAACGTCAGAGGAGCAAGCTCCTCGTCTGTTCGCTCGACTTGCATGTATTAGGCACGCCGCCAGCGTTCATCCTGAGCCAGGATCAAACTCTCCATAATAATTTATGATGTTTGACTAGCTCATAAAAACTAATTGTTTTAAAACGTCCTTAAGACGTTTGTTAATTTGGAATTAACGTTGACATATTGTCATTCAGTTTTCAATGTTCATTAAATGTTTCAATGGAGCGGGTGATGGGAATCGAACCCACAACATCAGCTTGGAAGGCTGAGGTTTTGCCATTAAACTACACCCGCATATATTCGTAAATTAATGAAATGTTGATGCGGCCGAGAGGACTTGAACCTCCACGGGATCTCTCCCACTAGGCCCTCAACCTAGCGCGTCTGCCATTCCGCCACGACCGCTTGGGTTTGATTTCATTAATCATTTATTTTAACAACGTACTCTATTGTAACACTCTCGTAATATCATGTCAATAACTTTTTAAAAGTTTTTAACAAAGCGTTAAAATTCGTTTCAAATATTTAATGTCGTTTTTTTAGGACATGAACTATCATATAACATTCTCAGAGTTGAGTCAACACTAAAGTTCATATTTCCTTGTTTTTATTTTAATCGTAGTAAAAAACCGAGCATCCAAGGCATAACACCTTAGATACTCGGTATTGATTACTATAATTTCTTTTGTAGTTTTAACTTACCGTGACAATGACCACAAACCATCTTTCGTGTATTCACTTTTTTAATGCGCAAGAAAGATTTTTTGCATGATTGACATTGATATACATAGTTCGCCCGTTCTTCATAACTTTTAACAGCACTGCAAAATCTTGGTGCACCAACTTTTTGACTTAACTGCTTAAAATCTTTGTCTTTATGTTGGTAACCTCGTTTTTGCAGATGGAGATGATAATGACATAGTTCATGTTTGATAATATCAATAATAGCCGCTTCTCCAAACTGTTCATATTGTTTCGGATTGATTTCGATATTATGAGACTGCAACAAATATCTTCCGCCTGTTGTTCTTAACCTATTATTGAAATAAGCCTCGTGTTTGAATTCCCATCCAAATGATTGTCTGGAAATTTTCTCTGTAAGTTGTTGCAACTTCTCATTATCCATCCAGTTATTACTCATTAGGATTAATCATTGTCAATGAAACTTTATTTTTTACTGTATCTGTATCAAGTACCCAAACATCTACAATATCTCCTACATTGACAATATCCATTGGATTTTTCACGAAACGTTTCGCTAATTGAGATATATGCACTAAGCCATCTTGTTTAACACCGACATCTACAAATGCACCAAAGTCAACGACGTTTCGAACAGTACCGCTCAATTTCATTCCTTTGGTTAAATCTTCTAAAGATAATACGTTGGATTTTAAAATCGGCGTTTCATATTCATCACGTGGATCTCGATTAGGTGCTATCAACGCAGCCACAATGTCTTCTAAAGTTGGTAGACCTACGTTTAATTGCTCAGCAGATTGTTTTAAGTCTAGTTTGTTCAATACCTCTTTAAGATGAGTTGTACCTAGATCTTCTGCACTCAAACCTTGTTGCTCTAATAATTGATATGCAATCGCATAACTTTCAGGGTGAATTGATGTATTATCTAACGGCTCTTTACCATTTACAATACGTAAGAATCCGATACTTTGTTCAAATGTTTTAGGGCCTAGACGTTTTACTTTGGCAATTTGTTTGTGATGGTTAATGACACCATTTTCTTCGCGATAATCAATAATGTTTTGTGCGATTTGCGGTGATAAACCTGAAACATGTTGCAATAATGAACGTGAAGCTGTATTCACATCTACGCCAACTTGGTTAACGGCTGTTTCTACTACGAAATTTAAAGCATTTTCAAGTGCTTTTTGGTTAACATCATGTTGATATTGACCTACACCAATTGATTTTGGATCAATTTTTACTAATTCACTCAACGGATCTTGTACACGACGTCCTATGGAAACAGCACTTCTTTCTTCTACTTGGAAATCAGGAAATTCTGTTCTTGCGATTTCAGATGCAGAATAAACAGACGCACCCGCTTCGTTCACAATAATAAATTGAACATCTAAGTTATGTTTTTGAATTAAATCAGCCACAAATTGTTCAGTTTCACGACTTGCCGTACCATTACCAATAGCTACTAATTTAACATCATAATCATTGATAAATTGTAAAAATGTTTTTTCTGCTTGCGCTGTTTTTGAAACTGGAGGATGCGGATACATCACACCTTTTGCAATAAATGTACCATACGGATTAATTACAGCCAATTTGCACCC
The DNA here is from genome assembly GCF_025561465.1 of Staphylococcus simulans. Classification (NCBI taxonomy): domain Bacteria; kingdom Bacillati; phylum Bacillota; class Bacilli; order Caryophanales; family Staphylococcaceae; genus Staphylococcus; species Staphylococcus simulans. Next base: position 990,858 of record NZ_CP095100.1, on the reverse strand, counting down.
TGTTCTAAATGCAGGGTCAACACCTAAAATTTGTTTTCCTTTCAATGGTGGTTGTAATAATAAATGTTTTAAGTTAACACTGAATACATCAATCGCATGATTCTCAGCTTTAGTCGTCAAATCAGTGCGAATTTCTCGCTCGATTGATGGCATAATCAAACGTTTCATACTATCTTTAATTGCCGCTTCAATATAAGTTGTACCTTCATGCTGACCTTTAATTTCTTGGCGTGCAATTTCTCTTTCTAATGAATCTGTATCCATTTCAATCTTCACTGATAATACTTTTTCTTTTTCGCCGCGATTCATCGCTAATATTCTATGGTTGGCTATTTTATGAATCGGCTCTGAAAATTCATAGTACATTTCATATGTCTTTTTCTCATCTTCTGCTTTTTTCTTTTTCTGACTTGTGATGAGTCCTCGTTTTTGTGTCTGTGTCAAAATTTTATTTCTGTATTTAGGATTATCAGAAACCCATTCTGCAATAATATCTTGTGCACCTGCTAACGCATCAGCAGCTGATGTCACTTCTTCATTTAAAAATGCTTCTGCATAAGTTTTAGGTGATTGATCAATACTACTTTGCATCAACCATTTTGCTAAAGGTTCTAATCCTTTTCGTTTAGCTTCTGTTGCACGTGTTTTTTTCTTTTGTTTAAACGGTCTATATAAATCTTCCACACGTTGCAACTTCGTTTGTTTTAAAATATCCGCTTTTAACTGGTCATCTAATAAACCTTGTTGTTCTATGTTATGTAAAACTTCTTCTTTTCTCTTTTGAAGCTGTTCCATGTAATGATATTCGTCGGCAATCTTTTTAATTTCGACCTCATCTAGTCCACCTGTACGCTCTTTTCGATAACGTGCGATGAATGGAACTGTGTTATTTTCTTCTAGTAATGCTAGCACTTCAGTAATTTGTTTTTTTGAAAAGTGATGTTGTTTTTCAATTGAGTTGATTAATTCGTTATTCAATATCTGCACCTCAAATTCATTTTCTTGTTTCCATAGTATCATAAGAATAGAAAAAGACTGAAATACATAATGTATCTCAGCCCTTTCTAAAGATTGCGATTCTTTATTTTCGGCATTATTTCTTCGCCGCTTGTTGTAACTTTTTAATTGCATTACGTTGCAATCGTGAGACATGCATTTGACTTAAGCCAATGCGTTCACCTGTTTCTTTCTGACTTAACCCTTCAATGAAAGTACATTGAATAATTTCACGTTCACGATCAGATAAAATAGGTAAGATTCTTTCTAAAATCATTCGTTTCTCGGTTAAATCATAACCATCTTCTTGCTCACCCATAATATCAAGTAACGTGACCGTTGAACCATCCTTATCTGCCTCAATGGAATGGTCTACACTTAACGCATTGTAACTTTGTCCCATTTCCATCGCTTCTAATACTTCTTCTTCTGTAACTTCTAATCTATCTGCGATTTCGGCAATTGATGGCGAACGTTCAAGTTCATTTGTTAATTCATCAGTGGTCTTTTTAATTCTTGGACCAATTTCTTTGATACGTCTTGGAACATGAACGCTCCAAGTCTTATCTCTTAAGTATCTTTTAATTTCACCGATTACCGTAGGCACCAAGAAGGCTTCGAACTTTCTGCCAAAATTGATATCAAATCGATTTATGGCACCAATAAGTCCTACCATTCCTACTTGAACCAAGTCTTCATGGTGTGATTGTCCTTTTGAATATTTGAAAGCTAAAGATTCAATCAATTTTTGATAATGTCTGACAAGTTTGTCTTGGGCACTGGTATTTTCTTCATTCTGATGTTGTCTGATCCATTCGTTGATTTGTTGTGGTGAAATATCGTTAGTTGATTTCGACTCTTTCGCCATTATTGTGCACCTGCTCTTTTTTTATATACTTGATCATGCTTATCGTTACACCATTGTCCTTGTTTACTTTAAATTCATCCATCAATGACTCAATTAAGAATAAACCTAATCCGCCTTCTCTTAAGAAGTCTATATTTTCATTTTCACTGTATGGACCAAGTTCTTTTTTCTTCTCTTCGTAATCGAAGCTCTTGCCTTGGTCAGAAATAACAACTCTAATTTTATCATCGTAAATTTCAAAACATAAATAAATAGAGGGATCGATTTCTTCTTCTTTGTATGCATGTTTTACAGCATTTGTGACTGCTTCACTTACCGCAATTTTAGCATCTTCGATATCTTCATATGAAGCACCCGCACGTGAAAACACGCCCGATAATGTTAATCGGATTAAACTGACATATTCAGCTTGTGCCGGCAGCTTCATTTCAATTACATTCCGCTTCGCTTCCATGTCATTCTACCTCCGATCCTTCATTTACGTGCATCAAGTCGCTTAAACCTGTAATTTCGAATAAACGGCTGATACGTTCTGAAGCGCCGATAATATATAATTCTTTATCATTTTGATTTAATGCTTTCAATGTTCCTACAAATAAACCAAGTCCAGTGGAATCCATGTAACTTACATTCGTCAAGTTAACATATACGTCATGTGTACCCTCTTGTTTAATTGGTGTTAAAACTTGTTCCAATTCAGGTACAGTATAAACGTCTAGTTCTCCTCCGACTTTAATTTCATAATACCCATCATGTTCTTGTGTCTCTATATTCAAATTCATTCAGTGATACACTCCAGTCTGTTCATATTTCAAACACTAGTTTACCCATTTTGTTTAAAGGTTAATCATTTTTATTTAATTTACTCGCTTAATAATTAAGATTGTTAAGTCATCGCGCTTGCCTGACTTTTGAATGCCAAGTAAATCTTCATACAATAACTGTACAATATCTTGCGGATGCAGATTTTTATACTTATGTATAAAATCTAATAAATAATCTGTCTCTATAAATTTACCGTTTTCATCCCTGATTTCAGTCACACCATCAGTAAAGATAATAATCAAATCATTTAAATGAATTTGAATTTCCTGCTGCTTGTAGCGTTCTAATTGTCTAACACCGAGCACACGCCCTTTAACAGAGATTTCTTCAAATCTGTCTTCGGCAGCTCTGAAAATATAACCTGGTTCATGACCTGCCGAACTGCAGTATAACAAATGATTCATTTCTTCATATAAGCCATAGAACATTGTCACAAACATATCTTGGTTGACGTTTTTCTCAACTACACGATTCAGACGTTTTAAACCATCACTTGGTAATTGTGAATGCCCATATGAATCCATTCCGAATTTAATCATACTCATTGCGAGCGCTGCAGGAATACCTTTACCAATGACATCTGCTACCGCAAAACTCATCGTTCCATCTTTATGATCAATTAAATTAAAGTAGTCCCCACTTACTTTTTGCGCTGCAACAGAAATAACCCCAATTTGAATACTGTCGAATTGAGGTATCTCAGTTTGCAGCATCGTTTGTTGTAAACGTGAAGCTAAATCCATTTCTTTATCATGGTAATAGAGTTTATCTACCATTTCTTGATAATCTTGATAGCTATATCCGAAAATACTTGCGATAATTTTCAATAACTCAAATGTAGCGAAGACTTGTTCTTTAGTTAAGTCCATTTCTTTGGCACATTCTCTATGAATATCAAGTACATCTTCTGCATGGATATGTTTTTCTAAAATTTCTTGACCGAAGCCTTCAAATTGCTTAATAACCGTTTCCTTATTATAGGACTCTACATAAGACTTCATTAATTGCATATATCTTTTTTTGAAATTTTCCAATTGCGTTGTCCCTCTCTTTATACCAGTTTCGCCGTCTACCCAGTAACCACACATACTTATTTAAATCTTGTTTGATGAAATAAAAAGAGGTCGAAAGTCACATTTCAGCACCATAGTAAAATGCTGTATCACACTATGATAAAAATCGAGCAATAAGCAAAGTTGCTAAGCAGGCTGAAAATGTTGCTTCACCTCTTTTAAATCGTTCATTTGAATGAACTGGATTGTTCAGCATAAACTGATACAACCACTTCTCATTTAGTTGTTTACACATATGATTGAAATCGGTTCCTAATTTTTATGTGTCAAGCCTAAACTAATTCCAATCGCGTTATCAATTTCTTTCATCTTCTCATCTGAAAGATAAGTCAATTTCTCTTTCAAACGTTTTTTATCAACTGTTCTAATCTGTTCAAGTAATATAACAGAATCTTTGTCTAATTTGTATTTACTCTTTTCAATTTCAACATGTGTTGGAATTTTCGCCTTATTAATACGCCCAGTAATCGCGGCTACAATTACCGTCGGACTGTACTTATTGCCAGTGTCATTTTGTATAATTACAACAGGTCTAACTCCCCCTTGTTCAGAACCTTGCACTGGTGATAAATCAGCTAAATAAACATCGCCTCTCCTCATCATTCATCCTTATCAAATGTAAGATAAGATTCATTGCAATCACAGGCTTCACATTCCACTGAAAATGCCTCCGTTGCTAGGGAGAGATTCAAATCAGCCATTTGTGAATAGCCTTCTTTTAATGACTGTTCCAAACTATAGCTTCTATTCTGATTAAAAGTTGACATAGGTAAGACCTCCAAGAAATAAAGAACTTCTAAACTAATATTCAAATTAATCATAACAAATTTCAAAATTCATGACCATACTATTTTTGCAATTCGTTGACAATATCAAATTCTTTTTCTGGTTCGTAGATTCTTGGCACACGTCTGCCGATACGACAAAGCACTTCATAATTGATAGTTTGTTGTTGATGTGCCAATGAAGTTAATGATTCAGGCCCTTGATGTTCGCGGTTCAATAACGTTGCTGTATCCCCAACTTCAAATGTGTCATCTTCTGGTAAAACCACCATCATTTGATCCATACAAACGCGTCCGATAATTTCACAATGATGGCCATTGATTTCTACTGTTGCGCCTTGCATCATGCGTGGGAATCCATCTGCATAACCCACACCTAAAATAGCGATTTTCAATGCTCGGTCAGCAGTAAAGGTAGAACCATAGCTGACAGTATCCCCTAAGTTTAAACGTTTGATTTCCATAATTTCGGTTGCCCAGTAAGCGCTTGGATAAAGCACTGCATTTGTCACTTCTTCTACATATTCAGACGGGAAATAACCATATAACGAAATACCAGTACGCACCATATTACAAATAGGTGCTTCATGCAGAATTGTACCTGCAGAATTTTGAGAATGGACATAAGGAGGATGTGGTAATGTATTCACCCAATCTTCAAATAATTGGTATTGTTCATGTGTATGTGGTGAATCTTCATCTGCTTGCGCAAAATGAGTAAACACACCTTCAAAAACTAATTGATCATGTTGATTGATTGTATCAACGATTTTTTGATAATCCTCAAGTGTCTTAATACCTAGGCGCCCCATGCCTGTATCAATTTTGACATGCAGCCATAAATCTTTTTTATTTTCAGGGTCAATCTGCTCTATTACCGCTTCCAACCATTGGTATGAAGGAACGGTTAAGGCAACACGATGTTGAATCGCTTTATTAATATCATTCGGCATAACGACACCTAATATTAAAATTTTGGCGTCTATCCCATGCATGCGCAATTCAATTGCTTCGTCTAATGTAGCGACCGCAAAAAATTCTGCACCGTGTTTTTCTAGATAATGTGCAACTTTCACACTGCCCAGTCCATATGCATTTGCTTTAATGACAGGCATTACTGTTTTGTTTGGTTGTAGTTTTCCTAGTACTTGGTAGTTTTTTAAAATCGCTTCTAAGTCTACCTTTAAATACGTAGGGCGATAAAATTTATCCGCCATAGCGTCATCTCCTTTAACCAAGTAAAATGTATTACTACTATAATACTTTCTGACTCATTTTATCAATACTCAATTTATTTTATATTTTTTCAAGCAATACTTGGCTTGTCGCATAATTTTTCGTGTGAGAGATACTGACATGAACTTTGAATCCTTCAAAGTGAATATAAGGACGACCTAATTCATCATTCTTACAATTAATATCATGGAAACTGATTTGTTTGCCGATGCCTGTACCTAACGCTTTACTGAACGCTTCTTTACATGCAAAACGTCCAGCTAAAAATTCTGCTTGTCGTTGTGGATGTGAAAATGAATGGAACTTGTCCAGTTCATCTTGACTCAATACTTTTTCTGGAAATCTCTTCTGACGTTCTAACATTGTTTTGATACGATCGATTTCAATCAAATCGATACCTATACCATAAATCACTTTATTCACCCGCTTCTTCTTCTGACATCTCATTCTTATCATGAATATGTTTAATATCATACATGATTTGTTGGGCTGTTGCTTTATTTATCAACAATATCTCACTATCTCCGCCTGCTGTTGATAGTGTCAAAGTTGCTAATTGCCATTTACGCATCAGCCAACCTTCATTAATATCTATATTTTGAATTCTGAATAAAGGGATATATTTTAAACTTACAAAAATCATACCTTCTTGAACTAGAATTTGATTGGTTTCCAATAAATAACCATGTTGCTTATTTTTCAGCCAAGGATTAAGCAAGCATGTCCATATGAATACAAATAATACTAACACAATCGCAATAATCACAATCCACTTCAACGCATCTTTAGACAAGAGATGCAGCCAAAGATACTCTACAGTAATTAATGCTGCAAAGACTAAAACAATCAGTAATGTTTGGATTAAACCTGAAATCAATAACACTTTCTTTCCTTCTTGCGCCATTCTATGCATCGTCATCCTCCTCCACATACCATTGTTTTAGTTGCTCTGCTGCTTCATTGTCTATAAATCGTAAGCCTATGTCCATACTCCCTAGACCTTTTGCAGCTGAAAATGCAAAATCAGACAAACCTACGCGTTTCATAAACCAGTTCTGTGATTTATCAAACCCAAGTAACTTATCTTTTTTCGCGTAAAAATAACGCGTTCTCATTAATTGAGATTTTTTTACAGTTAAAGTTGTTCGATCTGTTTTAAATCCTGAGTAACGAACCGTAATAATACTGTTAATCAAGACTAAAAGACATGCAATTAGCGCTAGTGCTAAATACCACCATGACCAAAAATATGTACTTATAATACCAGCAATTAAAAGCATGCCCATCCCAATTTGCGCATGACGACGAATACCGCCAAATGGCAATCCTGTTTCAACTTCTTCAAACGCAATGGAAGGAACTAATTGTTCAATCATACGATAAGCTTTTTGTCGTTTTACAAAAGGCAAAATCATAATATCACCAGAAGCCGTTGTGGAACCTTCTGTCTGTTTTGCGTCACTTGTAATAATAAAATATACAGACGTATAACCGATAAAGCGACGTATAAATGATTGTTTTTCTACGACAGCTTGAATTCTGCGTGTTGCGACGTTAATGGTTTTCACATTCAACAAGCCATAACGGATATGCAACTGTTCATTCTTCTCACTTAATGTATAGCCATAATAACGGACAAATTCTATGATAACGCCAATAATATAAGCTAAAAATAAAGCGAGAATAATTAATCCTGCTACGACTAAATATGTAGCTTGCGCAATCCAATCAAATTGATGGAACAATTTATCCCAAGGGATAATTTCTTGGAAAGTACCTAAAAGAGGTCCTAAAGTAACTAAAGCAATTCCGATAGAACCACTGGATAACGCCATAAAGATTAATTCTTTCAACGAGAGTTTAAAAATTTGTGTAGGTTGCTCCGTTGTCATTGTATGAGACGCTGGTTGTTCCTCTTCACTCGTTTCACCCATTAATTCATCTTCATAATCTTTTGTTGCTTGCTCTGATCTGACTGCTTGTTCTATTAAATTGAATTGATTTTTTGAGACAATTTGTAACTTGATACCATCACTAGGCGTTTTAATTTCCATGATAACACCACCGAAAATTCGATTGACGATATCTTGTGAGGAATCAAAGGCTTGTATTCTTTGAATATCCAACTCTTTACGCTTTTTATTAAACACACCTTTTGTCACAACGAAATGATGCCCTTCTATCCAATAGCGTGTAGAATACACTTCTAATGCATTATAGATAAAAGAAAATAAAAATATAGCTGTTAAAAAGGCTGGCCATATATACGATTTTACATCGGTAAAGTTAAAGTTGTTGATATTGAAAATAAAGATAACAATGACGACTATATTTTGCTTAATTGTAGTAATTAACCCTGTGAGATATGACAGTGGGTGTAATCTTTGTGGATTATACATCTGCATCTACCTCCTCAAGCTGACGCATACAAACCTCTTCAACCATAACCGCATCTTCTTTCGTTAACATCGGTAATATAACTACATGACCCGCAGTAACTACTGAGAGCTTATAAAGTTTAAATGCTAATAAAATCGGTCCACTTTCTCGTTCGACATATTGTATTCTGTCGTATTTTAAAACATTTTGCTTTTGAAAGAAAAAACGTGCTTCATTTAATAGAAAACTCGGTCGTAAACTATAAAAGCGATATCTCCATAAAATCCATGGGCGTATGACTTTAAACAAAAAGCTCAGAGCTAATAAAATAATCAAAGTGTTTAACACCCAAGGCGACCAATTAAAATGATGGTATAAATATACTAAGCCACTAAAAACTAATATTTCTATTAAAAACTCAATGAAATAGCGGACGTAATAGTACCCTACTACGCGGCGTGGACTTTTTTTAGACATAAGGTCACTTCGCACCTTTCTATGTATTTTAGCTATCAGTCATATTTTAACAATGATTAACATTATTTTGTTAAAAATTTATAGATTTCCATAAATAGAAAACCGCTTCGAATTTCTTCGAAACGGTTTGAAATCATTGGGTATTCTTATTTTTGCATGTCTGCGAATGTACGACCTTTAATCGGTTTTTTATGATCTTTTTTATCGTGTTTTTGTTTTTTACCATTAAATTTGCCTTTACCGCGACGGTTTTTGTTATCAAATTTATTGTTTGAACGTTTATTAGAAGGTTTGCCTCCACGACGAGGACCTTTAGCATTATGACGACCTTTGCGTGCAAGTGGTTTTTCGAATGTTAATTGAACTTCTACTTCATCATTTGACTCGACTAATTCTTGTAATAATGCAGCTACTAATTCTACATCATCATATTCATTTAATAATTGAGAAGAGATATTTTGTAGACGTTCTGAATGTTCTTGATTCATCCATTTTTCTACTTTTTCTTTAATATCATTTTCGCGTGCACGTAATACTTCTTTACGATGTGGTGGTCTTAACGCTTTCATACGTCTATTATTTGTATCTTCGATTTGACGGATATAGTCCATTTCAATCGGGTTAACGAATGTAACCGCGATACCTTTTTTACCGGCACGGCCTGTACGTCCGATACGGTGAGTATAACTTTCAGTATCTTGAGGAATGTCAAAGTTGTATACATGGCTGACACCTGAAATATCTAAACCACGTGCTGCAACGTCTGTCGCAACTAAAATATCGATTTGGTCATTTTTAAATTTCTTCAAGACTTCTAAACGTTTTGCTTGTGTAATATCACCATGCAAACCTTCAGCTTTGTAGCCTTTTGAAATTAATGCACTTGTTAATTCGTCTACACGACGTTTTGTACGACCGAAGACAATTGCTAATTCTGGTTGGTGGACATCTAAGAAGTTGGTAAATGTTTCGAATTTCTCTAATTCTTTAACGATTGTGTAGTATTCATCAATTTGCGGATCTGACATTTCGTTATTCATTGTTTTAACGATTTTAGGGTCTTTCATGAATTGTTGTACTAAAGCTTGGATGGCTTTAGGCATTGTTGCTGAGAACAACATTGTTTGACGATTTTCTGATGGAATATGGTCCATAATGAATCTCATATCGTCGATGAAGCCCATGTTCATCATTTCATCCGCTTCATCAATAATTAATGTGTGGATATCATTTGTTTTAAGTGTACGACGATTCAAGTGGTCAATGACACGTCCTGGTGTACCTACAACAATTTGTGGTCCTTTTTTCAACGCTTTAATTTGGCGTCCGATCGGCATACCACCGAAAACTGTTACGACTTGTACGCGTTGGCCGCGACTGAATGCACGTAATTGTTCCGCAACTTGCATTGCAAGTTCGCGTGTAGGTGCTAAAATCAGTGCTTGTACGCCTTCTTTTCCGACAACTTTCTCAATTAACGGAATACCAAACGCTCCCGTTTTACCTGTACCTGTTTGCGCTTGTCCTAAAATATCTAAACCGTGCAATGCAAACGGAATACTATCATTTTGTATAGGAGTCGGTTCTTCGAAGCCCATATTAGCAAGCGTTTCAGCAGTTTGTTCTGAAACACCTAAGTCTATAAATTTTTGCAAAATAATTCTCCTTTATATATGGTCGAGACGACTTTGATGAATTTGTGCTCTCTTTATTTCAGTAGATATACATCATCTATCAGTTTCATTTTCATCTAAAAATGATAAAAAATGAGCGGTTAATACTTTAACAATTATTCTGTATGGATACAGAACTAATGAGCACCCGCCCCCACCTTGTCTTTAATTTTTCATCAACTTCTATATAGTACCACCTTAAGCCCATTATAGCAATCATGCAATTCTCACTAGAAAGTAAAAAAGTCAGTAAGATGATAGGATTTCTCGTAATAAGAAATTTCATCATCTCGCTGACTTTCTAATTAATTTTGTTCTAATAGAGCTTGAGCTACTTCTTCTAAAGCCATACCTCTTGAACCCTTAATCAACACATTATCTTTTGGTTGAACATGTGCTAACGTATATTCGATTAATTGTGTTTTATCATCAAAATGTTCGGCAGTTTCTACAAATGCTTTACCCGCTTGATGAATATGTGCCGCTTCTTCGCCGTAAGTCAATAAATAATCGATACCTTTATCTTCTAAGTATTCACCTACTGAAGCATGCATTGCTGCACTGTTTTCTCCTAATTCTAGCACATCCGCTAAAATCAAGATTTTGCGTCCATCCATTGCAGATAGCGTATCAATAGCCGCTTTCATACTTGTTGGGCTGGCATTATAAGCGTCATTAATTACTGCGACATCTTGTTTAGAATGATGCAACTCCATACGCATTTGCGTCAATTGGACTTGCGCAATATTTGTTTTAATTGTTTCATAATCAAGACCTGACAATTTGCCGACCGTAATCGCAATTGTTGCATTACGCATATTATGAATACCTAAAATAGGAATTTGATAATGTTCTTGCTCATTGATACTAAATGCAATACCTAACGCATCATGTTGTTCAACATGACATACCACTTCATTCTCAGAACTTATGCCGATACTGATGGCTTGATTATTTTCTAACGTATGAACATGCGGTACAAGTAAAGGTTCATCGCCATCATAGAGCAGTACACCTTCTGGTTTTAAACCAGCAACAATTTCAAATTTAGCTCGGGCAATACCTTCTCTAGAACCTAAATCTTGCATATGTGATTCACCGATATTGGTAATCACTGCAATATCAGGTTGTGCGATTTCAGATAGTAGTTCAATTTGATGGAAACCTGACATACCCATTTCTAAAATGGAAATTTCAGTATCCTCATCTAACTCTAAAATCGTTAATGGCATCCCAATTTCATTATTGTAATTTCCTTGTGTTTTCTTCACTTTGAAATTCGGCTTTAAGACACTTTCAATCATATCTTTAGTTGTTGTCTTACCATTAGATCCTGTTACAGCAATTACTTTTGGTTGTACGTGCTGCAAGTAAGCTTTCGCCAGTTCTTGCAGTGCTAATAAGGTATCATCAACCCAGATGACAGGACCTTCTACTGGATGTTCTGGTTTGACATCTTTTTGATAAAAAACAGCGCCTGCACCATCTTGTAATGCTTGTTCTACAAATCGATGACCATCTGTATTTTCACCTTTAAATGGGATAAACAAATTACCTTCATCAATTTTTCTTGAGTCGATTGTGACACCTTTAATTGTATGATCTAAATATTTTTCATCAATTTCACAAGAAATCCACGCTTTAATTTGTTTTAAAGTTACTTCTATCATGTAAGTACACGACCTTAATCAATTTTGTATTTGTTCTTTTGTTTTTCGATATGTTTTTCTTTCGCTAACTCAATTAATTTTGTAATCAAGTCAGAGTATGATAAACCCATGCTTTCCCACAGACTCGGATACATACTGAATTTAGTAAATCCTGGCATCGCATTTGTTTCATTAATGTAGATTTGATTATCTTCTGTCACAAAGAAATCTGCACGTAATAAGCCTGCGCAGTCTGTTGCTTTAAATGCTTCAACTGCCATATTACGAAGTGTTGTACGTACTTCACTGTCTAATTCAGCTGGAATAGATAAACGGATATTACCATCTAAATATTTAGATTTATAGTCATAGAATGCCACATCTTTGATAACTTCCCCTGGTTCCGTTGTTTCTGGGTAATCATTACCTAATACCGCAACTTCGACTTCTCTCGCAACGACACCCTGTTCAATCACAAGTTTTCTATCGAATTGGAAAGCTTCTTCAATCCCTGCTTTTAACTCTTCTTCGTTGTTACATTTACTGATACCGACACTTGAACCTAAGTTTGCTGGTTTTACAAAGACAGGATATTCTAATTTGTCATGCACAAGTTTTAAAATATTGCTTTGATATTTGTCATACTCACTTCTTAAAAAGCTGACATATGGTAATTGCGGTAAACCTCTATGTGCAAATAATTGTTTCATGACAAGTTTATCCATTGTACTAGAAGCTGCTAACACACCATTACCGACATACGGTAAATCTAATACTTCAAATAATCCTTGAATTGTTCCGTCTTCACCATTCGGTCCGTGTAATAATGGGAATACTGCTGAATATGGCTGTCCAGAACTGCTGTTTGTAAGCAAGCTGGAAATTTCACCTTCTTTTACATCTTCTAGGCGCAAAGTTTCTGTATCTTCCACACTATCGACGATGTTATCTTTCTTTTTCCAAGCACCATCATTTGTAATGTAGATAATATCTACTTGGTACTTATCTTTATCAATAGCATTTAAGACATTCTGCGCAGTTAAAATAGAAACATCATGTTCCGCGCTTTTTCCACCATAAATGATACATATATTTTCTTTAGCCATGTTCTTTCCTCCAAACGCATTGTTAAACTTTATTTTATCACGATTTCCTAATTTATTGCATGTCAAACCTGAGAAATTAAAGTCATAATTGGTAAAACGGTATATAATAGGAAATAGCTACAGATGAAAGTTCAAATATGCTATAGTTTTTCATATGGATAACTATACATAACATACAACTATCGAAGAGTAACCTGTCAACATCAATTGAACTGATGTAAAACATGCATTAAAGGAGACTATTTATGAAAGCTTCACGTCAACAACCTAATAAATCATGGATACGGCGTATTGACTGGGTTTTAATCGGCATTTTGGTAATATTTGCTATCATTAGTGTCGTTTTTATAAAATCTGCCATGGGCGGCGGTCAATATAGCGCAAACTTCAGTATTAAACAAATCATTTATTACATACTCGGTTTTATAATCGCCTTTGCAATTATGGTAATCTCACCGAAGCGTATTATGAAATACACTTATACGTTATACGGCATTTTATGTGTTTTGTTAATTGTCTTATTGGTAATGCCGGAAACAGCGATAACACCTATCATCAACGGTGCAAAAAGTTGGTACAGTTTTGGTCCGATCAGTATCCAACCTTCTGAGTTTATGAAAATTATACTGATTTTAATGCTTGCGAAGATTGTATCTCGTCATAACAAATATACATTTAACAAATCATTAGAAACTGACTTTAAGTTATTCTTTAAATTATTAATAGTCACAGGTATTCCGATGGCTTTAATCTTTTTACAAAATGACTTAGGGACGACGTTAGTCTGCCTAGCAATCTTAACAGGTGTTTTAATCGTCAGTGGGATTTCTTGGAAAATCCTTGCACCTATTTTCTTAACGATTTTATCAATCGGTGCATTCTTTATTTTATCTATTATCTTCAAACCATCATTAATTGAAAATGGGTTCGGTATTAAAACCTATCAATTAGGGCGTATCGCTTCATGGTTAGATCCTTATTCTTATAGTTCAGGCGATGGTTATCATTTAACAGAGTCGCTGAAAGCAATCGGTTCTGGGCAATTATTAGGTAAAGGACTTAATCATGGTGAAGTTTATATTCCTGAAAACCATACTGACTTTATCTTCTCTGTTGTTGGTGAGGAATTCGGATTTATCGGTGCTGTATTATTAATCATTTTATTTATTGTGCTGATGTTCCACTTGGTACGTCTTGCGAATAAAAACACAATTATTTACAACAAGATTTATATTATTGGATTTATGACACTTGTTTTATTCCATGCAGTCCAAAACATGGGAATGACAGTTCAATTATTACCAATTACAGGTATTCCGCTTCCATTCATCAGTTACGGCGGTAGCTCTTTATGGAGTTTAATGACGGGTGTCGGTGTGATCTTATCAATCTACTATCACCAACCTGTCCCTTATCAACCAGACTTCTTACGTTCTAAATCTTATACAAACTAAAAAAACAGGTTATCGGTTGAACATTGCATTCAATGTCCGAATCGATAACCTGTTTTTTATTACTTTAATTTTGGTGTCGCTACTGAAGTATTCGGTAACGTATGCATAATCTCTAATCTGGATTTCGTTTTCTTAATATTGACACCGAGCGAAGATAACAATTGAACGACATTACGTAGTTTATCTGTATTATTATTCATTCGTGTTCACCCCATCTTCGTATTACTATAGAATAGTTACTTTTATTCTACCCTAAAAATTTTCATTTTACTACATTATTTTTATATTTTCTTTTGTGGTTTAACTTTTTGTAGTCTTAATGCATTGAGTACGACTGAGACTGAACTGAATGCCATTGCAGCGCCAGCCACCCATGGGGCAAGTAAACCGAATGCCGCAATCGGAATGCCGATTGCATTGTAACAGAATGCGAAGAATAAGTTTTGTTTAATATTCTTCATCGTACGCTGACTCATATCTAACGCATCTTCTACTTTTTCAATATCTCCACCGACAATCATAATGTCGCCTGCTTCAATCGCAATATCAGAACCTGTACCCATTGCCAAGCCGATGTTACTTTTTGCTAATGCTGGTGCATCATTGATACCATCACCGACCATCATCACATTTTTACCTTCGTCTTGTAATTTCGTAATCTCTTCAGCTTTATGATCAGGTTTCACACCAGCGATGACACGGTTAATGCCTAACTCTTCAGCAATGGCTTCAGCTGTACCTTGGCTGTCACCACTTAACATCACAATGTCATAATTTGGATTTAAGCGCTCAATTAATGCCTTGGCACTTGTTTTCGGTTCATCTCTTAAGGCAATCAATCCCGCAAATTGATTATCGATTGAAGCTAATACAACCGTTGAACCTTGATGTTGTAAATCTTTTATTTCTGCTTCAAGCTGCTCATCCCAATCATTCAAATCAGGTTGAATAAAGCTTTGTGATCCGATTTTGATAAACTGTCCATTAATATAACCACTGATACCATTACCTGGATGTGTTTGATACTGTTCTACTATCAAGTTTTGCGCATCTTGATAATAGTCTGTAATTGCTTGTGATAATGGATGTTCAGATTGTACTTCTAAACTTTTTACAAGTGTTCCGAACTGTTGATTATCTGTATTATCGATGACTTTGTATACTGAAGGTTGCCCTTCTGTTAATGTGCCTGTTTTATCAAATACGATTGTGTCCACATTTTGCGTTTGTTCTAACGCTTCAGATGATTTGAATAACACACCTAATTCTGCTGAACGTCCTGATCCAGCCATAATTGAAGTCGGTGTCGCAAGACCTAAAGCACATGGACATGCAATAACTATGACTGCGATAAAGACCTCTAAACTAGATTGAAAATTAAATGGTGTGATAAAACTGAACCAAATAATAAACACAACAAGCGCGATACCGAGTACTGTCGGCACAAAGATTCCAGAAATCTTATCTGCTAAACGTTGAATATTTGGTTTTTCTCCTTGTGCTTCTTCAACAATTTTAATAATTTGATTTAATACTAAATCATCGCCTGTATGTGTCACTTTCACTTTAATAAAGTTTCCATGGTTTAATGTGGCACCGATGACTTCATCACCAATCGTTTTATCTACAGGAATACTTTCACCAGTTAACATTGATTCATCTAAACTAGTCTCCCCTTCGATAATTTCACCATCTAAAGGCACATATTCACCGCTTTTAATCAGTAAAACATCACCTTTCTGTACTTGATCGACTGGTAAAGAGACCGCTTCTCCATCTCGTTCTACACGCGCTTCTTTAACTTGAAGTGATAACAATTTATTAATCGCATCACTCGCATGGCCTTTAGCTTTCGCCTCAAAGTATTTACCAAGTAAGATTAACGTAATTAAAACTGCACTGGTTTCAAAGTACAATGGAATGTGTTTTTCACCTGCATGAATAATCCACATATAGATACTATAGAAGTACGCTGCGGAAGTCCCTAATGCGACCAAGACATCCATATTAGCACTCTTATTTCTTAATGCACCATACGCACCTTTATAGAATTGCCAACCTAGAATAAATTGGACTGGCGTTGCTAAGATAAATTGGAACCACGGTTCTGTCATCACATGAGGGAGTGGCAAGAAGCTTAAGAAGCTGAAATGCCCCACCATGGTATATAACAATGGCAATGATAAAATCATCGCAATAATAAATTTCATTTTTTGACGATTTAACTCTTGGTTTTTACGTGCTTTTGCTTCATCTGCAGTTTCAAGCGCAATGGGTTCATAACCGAGCTGTTTCACTTTTTCAAAGACTTGATCCATATCGACATGGCTTTGATCATATTCGATAGATGCTTTTTCAGTGACTAAGTTCACATTCGCTTGGTCGATCCCTTCTGTACGACTCAAAACCCGTTCAATTCGTGATGAGCAAGCAGCACAAGTCATACCTGATATTTTAAACTCTGCTTTTTCCATATTTCACCCGCTCCTATACCCTATATAGGTATATTTTTATTTAAAAAAGAAGGCTCAGCCATAGAGATAACTTGAGCCTTTATAATTCTGTCTTATTTTACAACGTCATAACCTGCGTCATAAATTGCTGATTCAACTTCAGATAATACTTTATCTTCACCATTGAATGTTACGTCTACTGTATCATTATCTGGGGTAGCCGTTACTTGGTCAACGCCATTTACTTTACCAACAGCATCTTCTACAGCTTTTTTACAATGACTGCAACTCATACCTTCAACTTTTAATTGTTTTTCCATATCACAACACTCCTCTTTTTAATTTAATATTTGGTAACCTTGATCATAAATTTCTTTTTCCAAATTGTTTAAACTGATTGGTGTCTGGTAACTCGCTTTCACTTCTTGTGATTTCAGATCCACTTGCACTTCTGACATACCAATCATTTGCTGCAAATGTTCTTGCAAAATATGCTGTTGTTCTTCAGTTTCCATACCACTGATTTGAATCACACTACTATGCATGTCTGACTCCTTTATTAATCTTTAATTAATTTTTGGACGGTAACTAATAATTCTTCCATTGCAGCTTCTGCTTGTCCATCTTCAGCTTTATGCAAAATACAGCCTTTCATATGATGATCCAGCAATTTTACAGCAACACTATTCAAAGCTGAACGTGTCGCTCTGATTTGTGTTAAAACATCATCACAATAAACATCTTCGTCTATCATGCGATTAATCGCTCTGACTTGTCCTTCTATACGATTCAGTCGTGCTTTAAGGTTAGATTTGATTTTTTCTGAATGATGTGCGCGTTCTTCTTGCGTCATGTTTGAACCTCCGTCCTGTTAGGTTTCTATCTCTAGAATATACCCTATATAGGTATATGTCAAATGTATCGTGAAAGGTGTGCCTGTGTTACAATAAGTTCAACATCAGCCAAAGTAAAAACATACATAATTGCTGATTAAAAACACGGAGGTTACTTATGTATAATTTCGACTTTATACCTTTTCAAGCCAATTTAGTTATCAATATTATTTTAATCGGCTTATTCATATTAAACCTCGTATTCGGTTTCGTTATTGTATTTATGGAAAGAAGATCTGCAGGATCGATTTGGGCATGGTTGCTCGTACTCGTATTCTTGCCTGTTATCGGGTTCATACTTTATTTATTGCTGGGCCGTCAAATCCAAAGAGATCATATCTTTTCCTTAGATGAGGAAGACCGTATTGGATTAGAGGCAATTGTTAATGAACAATTAAAAGCATTACAAACCAAAGAGTTCTCTAAAGGGAACCATGAAATCGTCAAACATAAATCAATGGTACAAATGTTGTTGTATAATAACTCAGCCTTCTTAACTACTGATAATGAAATGACGATTTTTACAGATGGTCATGAAAAGTTTGATGCGTTGATTAAAGATATAGAAAACGCCACAGATTACATCCATATCGAGTATTACATTTTTAGAAATGACAAGCTTGGTAAACGTATCTTAGCTGCCTTAGAGAAAAAACTTGAAGAAGGCCTTGAAGTAAAAATGTTATACGATGATATGGGTTCCAGAGGCTTAACTTTAAAAGACTTTGATGAGTTCAGAAGAAAGGGCGGACAAGTTGAATCTTTCTTCCCTTCTAAATTACCGCTTATCAACTTTAGATTAAACAACCGAAATCACCGCAAAATTGTCGTGATTGATGGTTATATCGGATATGTCGGCGGTTTCAATGTTGGTAAAGAATATTTAGGCTTATCCAAACGTTTCGGATACTGGAGAGACACGCACTTACGTATTGTCGGAGATGCGGTCAATGCCTTGCAATTACGCTTTATTTTAGATTGGAACTCACAAGCTAAGCGTGATAACATCACTTATTCTGATCGCTACTTCCCTGACATTGATACAGGTAGTTCTATCGGTATCCAAATCGCATCAAGCGGTCCAGATGAAGATTGGGAGCAAATCAAATACGGTTATTTGAAAATGATTACTTCAGCGAAAAATTCGATTCAAATTCAATCGCCCTACTTTATTCCTGACCAAGCCTTTATGGATGCTGTGTCTATTGCTGCATTAGGCGGTGTAGATGTATCGATTATGATTCCAAATAAACCAGACCATCCATTCGTCTACTTTGCGACATTGAAAAATGTTGCATCACTGTTGGCATCAGGCGTCAAGGTTTATCATTATGACAATGGTTTCTTACATTCAAAAATGATGATTATTGATGACGAAGTCGCAAGTGTGGGAACAGCGAATATGGACCATCGTAGTTTTACACTGAATTTTGAAATCAATGCGTTTATTTATGACCGTCAAATTGCTGCACAATTGCGTGACCAGTTCAATCAAGATTTAATGTTATCTTCAGAATTAACACAAGAGCGTTATAATCAACGCAGTTTATGGGTGAAATTCAAAGAAGCCATAGCCAACTTAATTTCACCGATATTGTAAATCATAAAGGAGTACACAAAGTCATGAATCAATATCAACAATTAAAATCAGCTGAACAATATATGAAAGACTTCCATCAAACAGATCACACAGGGCATGATATCAACCATGTCATGCGGGTCGTTAAAATGGCACTCTTCATCTCTGAACAAGAAGGCTACGGCAATCCTTACATTATTCAGATGGCTGCATTATTACATGATACGGTAGATACCAAATTAACAGATGAAACTGCTGCTGAAAATCAACTAATTGATTTTTTAAACCGTATTGAAGTTAGTGGACAGGATCAAGAAAAAATTATGCATATCATCAAAAACATCAGCTTTCGTCATAATGTGGATCAAGAAATCCCCTTATCCAAAGAAGGTTATATTGTTAGAGATGCAGATCGCTTAGATGCGATTGGTGCAATTGGTATAGCGCGTACGTTCCAATTTGCGGGTCACTTTGATGAGCCGATGTGGCAAGGGCCTATTCCTGATAGTATTAGTTCTGATAACGAATTAGAAGGTTATGATCCTTCAGCGATTAAGCATTTCTATGATAAATTGTTTAAACTTAAAGATTTAATGCATACTGAAACAGCTTCAGAAATTGCGCAAGAACGTCATCGTTTTATGGAATTCTTCGTCGCACAATTCTTTAACGAATGGCAGTTTACAGAACAATAAGCAAATAAGATGAAGAAGCGGTTGAGAACAAATCTAAATTCTCAACCGCTTCTTTTTTATTCGATATTATATGCTAGGATTAAATCTGTTTGTCTATCATTCCCCATCATGAAATCATGTTCTGAGATCTTCTTGAATCCTAAATGTTTATAGAAACCTAATGCTTGTTCATTTTTCTCCCATACACCTAGCCATACACATTTTTTACCATCTTCGACTGCTGTCTTTATAGCAAAGTTCAATAATTTTTTACCATAACCATAGCCATGATAATTCTTCAAAATATATAAGCGTTCTATTTCAGTACAATCAGATGAAACTTGCTCTGTTTGTGAATCCCCTTCATTCAACTTTAAATATCCGACAATTTTATCGTTATCATACAAGAAATAGAAATTCGAATGTGGATCTTCTAATTCACGTCTTAGTTTGTCTTGTGTAAATGCTGTATCTAAATAATCTTTAATATTTTCTGGGCTGTTCATTTCTCTAAATGTGTCATCAAAAGTTCTATAGCTGATTTTCTGTAACTCTAAAATGTCAGCAGTTGTTACTGATTTAATTTCCATTGGTATTCCCCTCCAATTTTAAAATAACACTTTTAGTTACTATTACTATTCCCTATTGTACAAATCCTAAATAAAAAATCAGCTGCAATTTTAGTTGCAACTGATTTTAAGTCATCAATGATGTATTATTTTTTCTTTCTGTTTTTCTTACCTAAGACTTGCGCACCTTTTTGTTTACCGTCTTTACCATGTTTCTTTTCATATTCTCTAATCATTGGAGCGACTTCTTCTTTCGCTTTCTTAGAGTAATATTGGTTCGCAACATATGTTTGAACAATCAAGAACGCGGCACTGACTGACCAGTATAAACCTAATGCAGCTGCTGAACTTAATGATACCCAGATAATCATAATTGGTGAAATGATCATCATCATGTAACTCATTTGTTTTTGTTCAGGCGGCATACTGAATGTTGATACGTAAGCTTGTAGGAAGTATAACACACCGGCAATAATTGTAATCCAAATATCCGGTTTTGCTAAGTTGAACCATAAGAAATCAGGATGTTCTACAATACCACCTGGTGATGGGTATTTTAATACGAAGAATAAGCCCATGATTACAGGCATTTGTATTAACATTGGTAAACATCCAAGCATACTTTGCATTGGATTCATATCGTATTTTTTATAAACTTCCATCATTTCTTGGTTTGCTGCCATTTTTTCTTCTTGTGTGCGTGCACGTTTTACTTTCTCTTTCACTGCGTCCATATCTGGTTTTGCAATCACCATTTTTTCGCGCATTAAGTGACTGTTCTTATAGTTAGAAAGCATGAATGGCAGAACGACAATACGGATTGCTAAAACTAAGACAATAATCGCTAATCCATAATCGTTATTAAAACTAGAGCCTAGCCAATGGATGATGTTATCCATGTTTTTCACAAATGTATTATAGAAAAAACCTGTTCTGTTTTCAGGTTTAGAATAATCACATCCTGCAAGAAAAACCATAACCCCAAGAAGCAAAGGCAATAATGCTTTTTTATTCATTTTTCCACCTCTATTGGTATTATTCACATAAAAATAATTTTATCACATTCTATGAGGTGTAGAAAACAAAAACATAGAATTAAGGGCATTATTTAAAATATTGTAAGAAATTGCGAACGGTTTCTTTAACATTTGAACTCTGAGCAATCGCTGAAATAACTGATACACCTTGTGCATGTGTTTGCGCAATCGGTTCGACATTATTTAACGCAATACCGCCAATTGCGACAATCGGCATACCATTTGTTTTCTCATGCAATGTTTCAATCATTTCTGTGCCGACAGGATCACTGGCATCGTCTTTAGACCCTGTTTTAAATATCGGACCAACGCCAATATAATCGACATCTGTTAAATCAGATTGCGCTAATTCTGTTTCATTGCCGACACTTAAACCGATAATTTTATTTTTAAAGTGCGTCTTAAAAGTATTCACTTTCGCATCATCTTGTCCAACATGAATGCCATCAGCATCAATCAACTCTGCTAATTCAACATCATCATTTACGATAAAAGGTACATGATATTGTTCACATAATTGTTTCAAAGATTGTGCCAGTTCTTTCTTCGCATTACCTGTTTTAGCGTTAGGCCCTTTTTCACGAAATTGATACATCGTAATGCCGCCTTCTAATGCTTCAGTTAATACTTCATGAATCGTACGGTCTTCAGGTATATCTTGTGTTCCGCAAATAAAGTAAACTTTTAAATCCTCTGGTTGAAACACTTATTTCACCTCTTGTGCTTTACGATTTTCTACTGCTGCTTCACTGTCTATTTTATATAATGCATCAATAAATTGAACTAAGAAAGTACCTGGTCCTTTACTTTCACTTAATTGTTCAGCACGTTCAGCTGCAATATTATAAACAGAAACTGCTTCAATTAAATCTTCAATCTCTGGATTTTCATTTCTAAATAAGAATGCACCTACAATAGCACCTAATAAACAACCTGCACCTGTAATTTGCGTTAAGAAACGTGAACCATTATTCAGCTTAACAATTTTATTGTTTTGAGCAATGACATCTGTTTCACCAGTTAACACAATTGCAGTTTGATATTGTTCATGTGCTTTTTTCGCAATGGATACAACATCTAAGCTTTCAGCACTATCTGTACCTTTCATTGTTGTTGTATCATCTATAAGCGTTAAAATTTCTGAAGCATTTCCTTTGATTACAGTTGGTTTCACTTGCTCTAGGAATGTTTTGCAGAATTGTTTACGATACGTTGATGCGCCCACAGCAACGGGATCAAACACTAACGGTGTGTTTGTCTTATTCGCAATTTTTCCAACTTCTAACATTGCTTGTTCATTCGCTTTTGTCAGTGTGCCAATATTAATTAAGACTGTACCCGCGTGTGGATAAAAATCTTCTGCTTCTTCTGGTGCTTCGCTCATTGCTGGACTCGCACCTAAACTTAAGAGTCCATTAGCTGTAAAATTTTTGACGACATCATTCGTAAAACAAATAACTAATGGATGTTCTGTTCTGATTCTATCTAAACCTTTACTCATCATCTAATCCTACTTTCTTCATATATGCGAAATGGTTAACTGGTCCTCTGCCTTGTCCGATCTCAGGTGTATATTTAATACTTAATGCGATAAAGTCTTTTGCTTTTTTAACCGCTTCATAAATCGTTTTCCCTTTCGCTAGCTCAGCCGCAATTACAGCTGAAAAAGTACAACCTGTACCATGTGTATGTTTTGCTTCATATCTTTCACTTTCAAAAATTTCTAAACCATCTTTCGTAAATAGATAGTCTTTTGCGATATTGTCATCTTCGATATGACCACCTTTAATGACTACACCTTTACTGCCGATTTCTTCTATGAAGATTTTACCTGCTTTTTTAATCGCATCTTCATTATCTAATTTGAATCCTACAATTTCCTCTGCTTCAGGTAAGTTAGGTGTTGCAACATCAGCAAGTGGTAACAAGATACTTTGTAAGGCATGTTTACCTTTATCATCCATTAAAGAGTCTCCACTTTTGGCTAGCATTACTGGATCAATGACATATGGAATTTCAGGATGCTTTTCTAAATAAGTACGAATTAATTCCATCATTTCTTTTGTCGCAATCATGCCAGTTTTAATCGCTTGCGGTAATTCGTCATCAAACACACTATCTAACTGTTCTTCTAACCAAGATAATTCTAAGTTATGAATGTGTTGAACCCCTTTTGTATTTTGCGCTACGATACTTGTGATTGCGGCCATCCCGTACACACCGCATGCATGAAATGACTTTAAGTCAGCCATTACACCTGCGCCGCCTGTTGGATCTGTGCCTGCAATCGTTAAAGCAATTTTCGGTTTGTTCATAATTATTTACCTCCAAATTCCCATTGTTCTTTTGTATAAGCCATATTAAAGAAGTTTCGTTCATGTACTGTACTTTGTAGATAATTCTCTCTGACTTCTTGTCTCTCTGTATCTGTCATATGTTTAGTTAACTCATTCATTAATTGATTTAAAACATCGATTAATGCATCCATTTCTGTTTGATAGAATTCAAACCATTTTTTCAATATAGAAGATTGATTTAATCTGTCATCCTGCATTGCGCGTTTTGCTACTTCTGCATAGACATAAGGACAAGGTGCCATTGCCGCAATCGCATATGCAGCATTTTCATGGGCATAAACGTTGTAATACATATGTTTAATATAATGGTCACCACTTGGCGGCCACACTTTTTGTTGTACGATTTCGTGATACGGTTCACCCACGTATTCTGCCATGAATTCATGTGCTTCCACTTCACCATTCACAATGAATTGAATTTGATCAACTAGAAATCGAACACTTTCTAAATTCGGCATTTTAGGAATTAATAAAGCATAGATATTCGCAAACTCTCTTAAGTACGAGGCATCTGCACGTAAATATTGTCTAATTGACTCTTTATCTATATTCCCTTTTAACAATGCTTGAATGAAATTATCGTCATAAATTTGATCAATAATCGGTTGTGCATCTCTTTCAAGTGTTTCAGCAAAAGTCACTTTTATTCCTCCAATAAAAAAACTGCATTCCAACCTAGGAGTGCAGTTTCAGTATTTTTGCATCATGCATACTATGTATCTACTTTCCTACGTTGGTCTTAACCAAATCAGGTTTAAAGGGTCTAGTTTCCTATCTCAGCCAAAAGGCGCCCCTAGCAGTTTTTATTTAATTTATTTACATACTAAACATATCAAAGCCCTTTCATACTTGCAATGAATCTGTTTTCATAAAAAAAGCCGAGACCTTAGTCTCGACTTGAATTTTAACTATTTAACATTAATAACCCCAAGCACTTAATCCTTGTACGTTATATGCATGTACAGCTGAGTTGATTTGATCTTGAACTGTTGCTGTAGAACCATGACCAGGCATTGTTTGGAATAAACCGCTGGCACCTGATGGATTATACGCATTAACTTGTCCATTTGATTCACGTGCAATGATGTTTTCCCATACTGATGCAGATACGCCTGTACGAGCTTCCATTTGTGCTGCTGCGTATGCACCTGTAGAACCTGCAGTATTACCGTTAGCTAATCTTACTGAACCTGAACCATAAGATGCATATGATGGTGCACTGTATGATGCTTGTGGTGCGTTATAAGATTGTTGTGGTGCTGTATATGATGATTGTGGCGCATTGTTTGATTGCGCTTGGTTATAATTATTGTAAGATACTTGTTGCGTATTGTATGCATAGTGGCTGTCTGATTGTACAGCTGTTTGTGTTGTCGCAACTTTTTTAGGTTCTTTAACTTTTAAACTTTCATCTACTAAGATTAAGTCAGATTTTTTATCGTTCCATTTTTTTAATTCTTTGACTTTAACGTCGAATTTTTTAGCGATTTTATTTAAAGTGTCACCTTTAACTACAGTGTATTCACCTTTTTCGTTTAGATACTTTTCAGCGTCTTTTACTTTCTTCGCATGTTCAGCTTTTGATGATGATTTTGCTTGTACGTCTTGAGTTCCAATTCCTGTTGCCAATACTGCTGCAGCAGCTGTCACCGCTGTCGATGCTACTAGTAATTTCTTCATGTAAAATATGTCCTCCCATAAGGTGTTTGTATTAAATCATTTATTTGATGTCTTTATAATAGCATCTATCCTAATAACATAGGTTACAACAATATATATTTCTTGTGTCTTTCTTTACATACATATTACAAAAGGCAGGTTACCTCCTAAATTGGAGATAACCTGCCTGATAGATTTTTAACTATTTATTTATAATCAGTTAGCTGAATTATGCAGTAACCCAGTGACCTGCACCTGCGCCACCGTCATATAATTTAACAGCTGCTGCGTCTTGTACGCTTTCTGGTGCTGATGCTGGTGATTTACCTACCCATTCAGCTGGTGCTACTGAATCCCAAGTTGATTGTAAGAATTGGAATTTACCTGCTGCACCTGATGATGGGTTGATTGCGTGGATGTCGCCACCTGATTCACGTTGTGCAATTGCACGTAAGTGATCATTTAAACCAGCTGATGAACCAGTGCTTGCTGATTGTTGTGGAGCAGCTTGTTGAGCTTGAGGTGCTGCTTGTTGTGCTGGTGCTTGTTGAGTTGTTGCTTCTTGTGCTTGTGGTGCTGCTTGCTCAGCTACTGGAGCTTGTTGAGCTGCTGGTGCTTGTTGAGTTGTAGTTTGAGCTGCTGGTGCGTTACCGCCTGCTTGACCATAGCTCCAGCTCCAATATTGACCGTCTGATTCAAAGTTGAAGTCTAAACCATTATATTCAAAGTTAATATTATAAGCGCCTTCTTGTACAGGGCTTTCGTTTAATTGTTCAGGATTGTTTAATGCTGTTTCTGCTAATTGTGCTTGATCTGCATTTCCTTGTTCAGATGCGTGAGCTTCTGCTCCTACTCCTACTGCGAATAATGCTGCTGTTGCTGATGAAGCTACTAATAATTTTTTCATTTCTAAAAATCCTCCTATAAGGTAATTGTTTTTTCGTGTGATTAATATCATCAATTTGCAATTACAACTATATCATCTGAAATCAGGGTGTAGGTTACAACCAAATAAAAAAATACAGCTTAATTTTACGTGTAAATTACATTAAAATAAAATAGTTAGGTATCTTACTATCACTTCAAATCCTATTAATATCACATTCTAACTGAATTTTGACTCTTAACCTATGTAACATTTATGTAATCTTTCAGATAATTGAAGGGTTATTTTACCCTTTACATCGGCTAAAATTTCTAGAAAAAACCGCAATAAAACATGGTTTTTTCTCTGTCAAACGTCTTTTTATAAAAAAAGACCCTGCATAAAGTGAAATTTATGCAAAGTCTTGGTGAGTATTAGTATATTTAAAGAGTTTTTTATGGATTAAGTTGAAAGTACAAAATTGAAAATGGAGCAATCCAAGCATCTTTCGCAGTAAAAGCTATGCGTTGGACTAAATAGAGTTTAAAAATAGAGTTTGGAATAGATTATAGGAATCTTCCTATAATAGAAAGAAGGATAATTCTAACATCATAATGAATTACTTTTAATTAACGAGAGGACAGCATGATACTTTGAACAGGATAGAGATGAATACATCATGCTGGTTGTTGCAATTTGATTTTGGGAGATATGCAGTTAAGCATATATAATGTCAATGGATAACTTGGTAGTTAGAGATGAATGGCGTCGAAGGACGGGCTTCCTTCATATTCACCCATCAAAGTGTCCGTTTGTGCATGGTGTGATGAGAATTGACAACTTGAATTGTCATTCGGATGCGAGATAAATTTGATTGTTTCTACAACCAGCTCCATACCGAAATGTGTTTGATTATCTTTTTCATATTTGTAGGAATGCATATAGCCAGTAATACCGACAAGCGATCCTTTTTGTGTATAGCTGGCAATATTTCGGGCAATCTTGCCAAAAGCCTTACAATTAATAAAGTCTACAGATTGTTTGTTCTGGCCTTGATAGTTATAATGACGTTCTGTCGCAACACTAAAGTATACAATGTCTGATTCCTCCTTTGCTGTCAATTGAGGTTGTTTCGTCAATCTTCCTACAATAACGATTTTATTTAGCATTTTGTCACCTCCTTGGTTACTATCATATTCAGATTGATACATATCGTCAAAACACAAATTAAGAGAAATTTTATAGTTGATTGGTTAATTTTCTGTACTATTTCTCAAATATTTTTATCTTTTACGCTATACTAGAATCAGAAAGAAAAAATTTGCAGATTTTAAAAAGATTGGAGTGACTTCAATTGAAAACATTTAAAGCAGTCAGATTCCAAATTGTCACTGAACACGGTGGCGTTATAGAATATGAACTCTATGATGGTGTAATTATCAATAAAGAACAAAGCGGCACCGGCTGGTTGTTAGAAATTGTAATCTCCAGTAACCACTACGATATTATGAAAGAATATATGGATGATGAAACATTATTAGATATACGTGTTGTGATCACACGTCCTTCTAATGATCCTGCATTATTCGATGCAACAATTAAAAATATTTCATTATACGATAATGAGCGTATGTCTATTATTTTTGATTGCCACGTCTATACATTAAGACAAGTTTATGCTGAAAATTTATTAGCACAGCTTGTAGATGATGGATTATCTGGTGAAGAATTGAAGACTTCATTCAACCGTATGATGCAATCAAAACCACGTTTAAAAGACGAAAAAAGAGAAGATTAAAAAAAGACTGAGACAATATAGATGAATTAAAGCAATGCTTTATATCTATTGTCTCAGTCTTTTTATATCAGCTTATACATCTTGGATTGCGAATGTTAATTCACAGCTACATGCCAATTGACCATCAACAGTTGCTTTCGCAGTGCCTTTACCAATTGGTCCACGCATTTTAGTAATTTCAACTTCTAACTGTAATGTATCACCAGGTACAACTTGTCTTTTGAAACGACATTTATCAATACCAGCGAATAATGCGATTTTACCTTTGTTTTGTTCACTGTTTAAAATCGCAACTGCACCAGTTTGTGCTAATGCTTCAGTAATCAACACGCCTGGCATAACCGCGTATTCTGGGAAATGACCTTGGAAGAATGGTTCATTACCTGATACTTGTTTAATAGCCACACAACGTTGACCTTCTTCATACTCAACAACTTTATCAATTAATAAAAAAGGTTGACGGTGTGGGATAATGTTTTTAATTTGGTTATAGTCAAAAATTGTTTCCATGTTACTAGCCTCCAAAAATTTGCTTGAAATGATACCAAGTCTGGTATTCAAATATATTAAGCGGATTTTGATGATTCAATATAAAACCGATACACATACCGATGAAAAACATCAAAAGCATCATAAGCATAACGATGAGTATGTGAAAACCAATCGGTAATTTTATCACTTTAAAATAAAAGCGTTTAATCATCTTAATCCCCTACTTACTTATTTATTAACACGCTCAATATCAGCACCTAAAGCTTTAAGTTTACCGTTAAAGTTTACGTAACCTCTATCTAAGTGTTGTAATTCTGAAACTTCAGTAGTACCTTCAGCCACTAAACCGGCTAAAATCAATGCTGCTGCAGCACGTAAATCAGTTGCTTTCACTTGTGCGCCTTGTAAATGGCTTTTACCTGTAATTTTTGCATTGCGTCCTTCAACCGTAATTTGAGCATTCATTCGTTTGAATTCAGCAACATGCATAAAGCGATTTTCAAAGACAGTTTCTGTAATGACTTTATGTCCTTCAGCTGTTAACAATAACGCCATCATTTGTGATTGCATATCTGTAGGGAATCCTGGGTGTGGTAATGTTTTGATATCTACTGGTTGCAATTCACCTTCTGCAGATACTCGGATACCTTTATCTTCATATGATAAGTTGACACCCATTTCTTCTAGTTTATACAACAAGCTTGTTAAATGTTCTTTAATTGCACCTTTAACTAAAACATCGCCTCTTGTAATAGCGCCTGCTACAAGTAATGTACCAGCTTCAATACGATCTGGGATAATCGCATGTTCTACACCATGTAAAGCTTCGACACCATGAATCGTAATTGTATCTGTTCCTGCACCAGTTACATTACCGCCCATTTCGTTGATGTAGTTTGCTAGGTCAACGATTTCTGGTTCACGTGCAACATTCTCGATAACAGATTTACCTTTTGCTAATGAAGCCGCCATGATGATATTTTGTGTAGCACCTACACTTGGGAAATCTAAGTGAATCTCTGCACCTGTTAAACCATTTGCAGTTTCTGCAAAGACAAAGCCGTTTTCTAAATGAATTTTGGCACCTAGTGCTTCAAATCCTTTGATATGTTGTTCAATCGGTCTGCTTCCGATAGAGCAACCGCCTGGTAAAGCTACTTTTGCATGACCTAAACGTGCAAGCAATGGACCCATGACTAAAATACTCGCACGCATTTTACTGACATATTCATAAGGTGCTTCTGAATTCAATTGTTTCGTCGCATCAACTGTCACGCTGTTATCCTCTTTATGATACTCAATTTCAGCATTAAGCGTTGAAAGTACATTATTAATCGTTTCAACATCGCTTAACTCAGGCACATTATGTAATGTACTCGCTCCCTTTGAAGCTAACAATGATGCAGTTAAAATTGGCAATACTGCATTTTTTGCTCCCTCAACTTGTACTTCTCCTACTAGACGATTTCCGCCTTTAATAATCATTCTATCTCTATTCATTACTACTCCTCCACTTTTTAACTCCTGAACATCTTCAATTTAAAAATTTCTCATCTCTTCTATTACCTATTATTATATATGGAAAAACATTTGAATTACACTCAAACGATTAGCGGCCAAGATATTTAAGTTGCGTTGAAAATTGCAATAAATCTATGATGAAATTACTAACTCCTGTTCCGATTAAAATCGCAAGAAATATAATCAATACTTGTACTTGGACAGGATAACCCTTTTTAAAGAATTGATCCAACCTAATCGCATTCAATGCCCAATATGCGACACAGATACAAAGCACATGCATAATCAAATGCGCAATCGCAAATTGCCCTAAATATTCCATGATCTTTGTCGTCTCCTCAATTGTTTACTGTCTCATATTGTACATGAAAATAGAGTAAAATCATACATTCTTACTTAGAAATTCAAAATCCTAATATCTGTTCACTCATATGTTTACCCTAAAATTTGACATTAAAAAATAGGATATACCTCAAAGTGAGATATATCCTATACTTTATGGTTGTTATTATTTCATTTCCGAAACTTTAATGCGGTTTTCCGCACGTTCTAAAGCTCGTTCTGCTCTGTTAATGTCAGTATCTTCGTCATTGTTATTCAAATGTGATTCTGCTCTTTCTTTAGCCGATTTAGCACGTCTGATATCAATATCTTCAGCTTTTTCTGCTGTCTGTACAATAATTGATGTGCTTTCATGTCTGATTTCAACGAAACCATCACTGACCGCAATGAAATCAATCCCATCTGTATAATTTACTTTAACATAACCTGTTTTAATTGCTGTAACAGTTGGTAAATGGCCGGCCATTACACCAATGTCGCCTCCAACTGTCTGCAGAATCGCAATTTCAACATCATCTTGGTTATAAACAGAACCATTAGGAGTAACAATATTAACGTTCATTGTGTTCATTAAACTTTACCTCCTAATATTATACTTCAACACCCATGTCTTTAGCTTTTTCTAATACATCGTCCATGCTGCCGACTAAACGGAATGCATCTTCAGGGATGTGGTCATATTTACCTTCAAGAATGTCCTTGAAGTCTTCAACTGTACGCTTAACAGGTACGTATGAACCTTTTTGACCAGTGAATTGTTCTGCAACGTGGAAGTTTTGAGATAAGAAGAATTGAATACGTCTTGCGCGTTCAACTGTGCTCTTATCTTCATCAGATAATTCATCCATACCTAAGATTGCGATGATATCTTGTAATTCTCTGTATTTTTGTAATGTTGATTGTACACGACGAGCAACATCATAGTGTTCTTGACCAACGATGCTTGGTTCAAGCGCACGTGAAGTTGACGCTAATGGGTCAACGGCTGGGTAGATACCCATTTCTGTTAATTTACGCTCTAAGTTAGTTGTTGAGTCTAAGTGAGCGAAAGCTGTTGCTGGCGCTGGGTCAGTATAGTCATCGGCAGGTACGAATACCGCTTGGATAGATGTGATAGAACCTTTCATTGTAGAAGTGATACGTTCTTGTAATTGACCCATTTCTGTTGCCAATGTTGGTTGGTAACCAACGGCTGATGGCATACGGCCAAGCAATGCTGATACCTCAGAACCTGCTTGTGTGAAGCGGAAAATGTTATCGATGAATAAAAGAACGTCTTGTCCTTTAACATCACGGAAGTATTCAGCCATTGTTAAACCTGATAAAGCTACACGCATACGTGCACCAGGTGGTTCGTTCATTTGTCCGAATACCATCGCTGTTTTCTTGATAACACCACTGTCGCTCATTTCGAAGTACAAGTCGTTACCTTCACGTGTACGTTCACCAACACCTGCGAATACTGAAATACCGCCGTGTTCTTGAGCGATGTTATTAATTAATTCTTGGATTAATACAGTTTTACCTACTCCGGCACCACCGAATAAACCAACTTTACCACCTTTGATATATGGTGCTAATAAGTCTACTACTTTGATACCAGTTTCAAGTAGTTCAACTTTTGTTGATAATTCATCAAATTTAGGTGGTTGTCTATGAATTGGTTCACGTGGAACTGATTCAGAAATCGGTCCATCATTATCGATTGGATCACCTAAAACGTTAAATACTCTTCCTAACGTATCTTCACCGACAGGTACACTGATTGGACGACCAGTGTCTTTAACGTCGTCACCACGTTTAATTCCGTCTGTAGAGTCCATGGCGATAGTTCTAACTACGTCGTCGCCTAATTCAAGTGCTACTTCTAATGTAAGAGATTCAGTCGTGCCATCTTTCTTAGGTACATCTAGCACTAATGCGTTATTAATCTTAGGCAGTTCATCATGATTGAATCTTACGTCAATAACTGGACCCATGATTTGTGTTACGCGGCCTACACCCATTCTTTTTTCCTCCTTTAATATACTATTCAAGAGCTGTTGCGCCACCGACAATCTCAGTAATTTGTTGTGTGATTGCTGCTTGACGTGCTCGGTTATATTCTAATGATAAATCGTCAATAAGGTCGCTCGCATTATCAGAAGCATTCTTCATGGCAGTCATTCTAGATGCGTGCTCGCTGGCTTTCGCATTCAGAATTGAGCCGTAAATTAAGCTTTCTACATATTGCGGCAAAATAATATTTAAAATTGATTCTTTATCTGGTTCGAATTCATATGAAGACATTTGTCCATGTCCTGAACTTGTATCTTCTTCTGCTAATGGTAATACTCTTCTTGCAGTTGGCGTATTTTCAAGAACGTTGACGAATTTGTTGTAGTAAATTTCCAACTCATCAATATCACCGTTGCTATATAAATCGATTGCTTTCTTCGTTACAGAAGAAATATCTTTGTATGACGGTTGATCTGGAACATCCGGCAGTGCAAAGTCTACTTCATAGTCTCTGTTTTTGAAGAAATCAATACCTACTTTACCAAGAACGAGTAATTTATAATCGCTCTGACTTTCACCACGCGCTTCGATATCTTGTACCACTTTCTTCAAGATATTTGCGTTATATGCACCAGCTAATCCACGATCACTTGAAATAACTAAGTAACCACGTTTTTTAACCGGACGTTTCTTCAGCATCGGATGATTAGAAGTCGTTTGGCCTGCAACTGCTGTAATCGCATTTTGCATTTTTTCCATGTAAGGTTTGAACTGGTTCGTGTTACGTTGTGCTCTGTTGAGCTTAGAACTCGCTACCATGTTCATCGCTTTGGTAATTTGATTCATTTTTTTCGTCGACTTGATTCTTGAATCAATATCCTTTAGAGATCCCATTATTTCACCACCTTATTTATACTTCGCTTCATCTTACTCTTCAGAAATACTGAAACTGCGTTTGAAGTTTTCAATTGCGCTGTTCATTTTTTCTTTGTCAGGTAAAGTACCTTTTGTTTTGATTTCATCTAAGATTTCTGGCGCATTGTTTTTAGTCCAGCTGATGATTTCTGCTTCAAAACGTTGAACGTCTTGAACTGGGATATCATCTAAGAAGCCATTAACTAATGCGTAGATGATTAATACTTCATTTTGAACTGGTAATGGTTCGCCTTGTCCTTGTTTAAGAACTTCAACTGTACGTTTACCACGTTCTAATTTTCTTGCTGTGAATTCATCTAAGTCTGAACCGAATTGCGCGAATGATTCTAACTCACGGTATGAAGCTAAGTCTAAACGTAAAGTACCCGCAACTTTTTTCATTGCTTTAATTTGCGCTGAACCACCTACACGAGATACTGAGAATCCGGCGTTGATCGCTGGACGTACCCCTGAGAAGAACAAGTCTGATTCTAAGAAGATTTGTCCATCAGTGATTGAGATTACGTTTGTTGGAACATAAGCAGAGATATCTCCGGCTTGTGTTTCAATGATAGGTAATGCAGTAATTGAACCGCCACCTAATTCATCGTTCAATTTAGCTGCACGTTCTAATAATCTACTATGTAGATAGAAAACGTCACCTGGGTATGCTTCACGACCTGGTGGTCTGCGAAGTAATAATGAAAGTTCACGGTAAGCTGCTGCTTGTTTAGTTAAATCATCATAAACGATTAACACTTGTTTACCGTCGAACATGAATTCTTCACCCATTGCTACACCTGCATATGGCGCAATGTATAATAATGGAGCTGGGTCAGCTGCTGACGCAGTTACAACGATTGTGTAATCTAAAGCACCATGCTGTCTTAATTTTTCTACAGTCGCACGTACTGTTGATTCTTTTTGACCAATTGCTACATAGATACAAATCATGTCTTGATCCGCTTGGTTCAAGATTGTATCGATTGCAATTGTTGTTTTACCAGTTTGACGGTCACCGATGATTAACTCACGTTGACCACGACCGATTGGTACTAATGCGTCAATCGCTTTAATACCTGTTTGTAATGGTTCGTCAACTGATTTTCTTGCCATAACGCCTGTTGCTTTTTCTTCAACTGGGCGTGTTTTATTTGTTTCAATTGGACCTTGTCCATCAAGTGGTTGACCTAATGGATTCACGACACGACCGATTAATTCTTCACCTACAGGCACCTCCATGATACGTCCTGTACGTTTAACTTCGTCGCCTTCTTTAATGTCAGTGTATGGTCCTAAAATTACAATACCGACGTTAGATTCTTCTAAGTTTTGAGCTAGTCCAAGCACACCATTATGGAATTCTACTAACTCACCAGCCATAACGTCGTTTAATCCGTGAACTAATGCAATACCGTCACCAATCTGAATTACTGTACCAACATCAGTAACAGACATCTCTGACTCATAATTTTCAATTTGTGAGCGAAGTAATGCACTAATCTCTTCAGCTTTTATGGCCATCTATGTCACTCCTCTATAATTATTATTTCGTTCTAGTAAATCTTCTCTCTAAGTTAATAAGATCATTTTGAATACTGCCGTCATATACTTTAGTTCCTACAGTTGTTCTCA
Source organism: Staphylococcus simulans (assembly GCF_025561465.1). Lineage (NCBI taxonomy): Bacteria > Bacillati > Bacillota > Bacilli > Caryophanales > Staphylococcaceae > Staphylococcus > Staphylococcus simulans. Next base: position 955,550 of record NZ_CP095100.1, on the reverse strand, counting down.
ACCCGCCGATGAGTGCTGGATTGATTTCATTTGTAAGAATGACTCTTTCAAGTCCTGTACGTTGAATTAAAGACTCCCCTACTTTGTCCAGTTCTTCTGGAGAAAGCTCATATACAGACTCAACCGTTGCAAAGTCTTGATTATAGTGTTGATTGTATAAACCTTGGAATGCTCTGAATACTTCAGAGATAATCGCAAGATTTCGATTTTCAGCTAAGACATATAACATGTTTTTTAAGTATTCATTGATATCTTGGAATGTTGCATCAACAAAAGCTTTGCGGTTTTGTGCAATATTCTTTGGATCTTCATCGAAAGATTTTAATTTCTCTTTATAAGGAATTACTGCTTCATCAATAACAGCAAATTCATCGTACATTAAATCTAAAACATCTTTATCGAGTGACGTTTCATACAGTGCTTGGGCATATTTTTTAGCAACATCTGCCATTATTTATCCCCTACCTCTTTAATGTACTTGTCGATCAAGTCTTTTTGATCTTGTTCTGAGATATCTTTTTGTAAAATTTTAGATGCAATCAGAACTGATAGTTTAGAAACTTCATCGTTGATTTCAGAGATTGCACGTTCTTTTTGGCTGTTGATTTCACTTTGTGCAGTTTCAATCATGCCGTTTGCACGGACGTTAGCTTCATGAATGATTTGTTCATGTTGGTCACGCGCTTGAACTTTTGCTTCTTCTAAGATTTTTTGAACCTCTTCTTGAGTTTCTCTTAGTGTTTGTCTATTTCGTTCTTCTAATTTTTGAGCATTAATTTTAGCTTGTTCTGCATCATCGATATCTTTGTTGATATCGCGTTCACGTTTATCCATGACTTGTTTCAATGGACCCCATGCGAACTTTTTAAGCAATGCTAAAAGGATTAAGAAAGTAATTAATGTTACTAATGCTGAACCCCATTCAACACCGCCGCCTGCAGCACCTAAAACTAATGTGTTTGTAGTCGCAGTCACAGTACTTGGACACTCCTTTCATTCAAAGTCCTCTATTGGCTCTTACGATAGTTGTTTACGAAAGAAATGGCGAGAGTCGATGTGAGACTTCGCCGTTAGTATCGATGTATAAATTACATGAATAAGACGATGAATGTGATAACAAGGCCAAGGATAGGTAATGCCTCAACTAAACCGATACCGATGAACATGATTGACATTAATTGTCCACGTGCTTCTGGTTGACGTGCTACACCTTCAACTGTTCTAGATACAATAAGACCGTTACCAATACCTGCACCAAGTGCTGATAAACCAATTGCGATTGCCGCTGCGATTAAATTCATATTAAAAAATCCTCCTAAATATTTTTATAAAATTTTAATGTGGAAAAACTAGTGGTCGTCCGCAACTTTGTGGGACATGTATACCATGGATAACATGATAAAGATATACGCTTGGATCGTACCGATGAAAATCGAGAATGCTTGCCAAGCAATTAAGCCTGGAATACCGATAATCCAACCCCAAGCTGCATGGCCTATGATTAAAGTAGATAATAAGCCGATTAAAATTTCACCAGCGTAAATATTACCGTATAAACGTAGACCGAGCGTCAATGTATTTGTAAATTCTTCAAATATATTGACAGGTGTTAACGCTAAGAAAGGCTGAGCATAATTTTTAAAGTAACCTTTCGCTCCGCGCAACTTGATACCGTAGTAATGTGTCAACAGAATCATTAACATTGCCAACGTCAGAGTAACTGTGGCATCAGCTGTCGGAGATTTCCACCATAGCGTATGGTCGATGACTATCGCAAATGGCAGTCCTAACATGTTACCGATAAAGATAAACATAATTAATGTTACTGCCAAGAAGTGGAATTGACCGCCATGTCTCCATGCAAGGTTACTCTCGATGATGCCTCTAACAAAGTCAAAGACCCATTCGATGAAGTTCTGTTTGCCAGTCGGTCGTTTCTGTAAGTTACGTGTACAAGCTATGGCTATTGCTAAAACAATAATTGCTGTAATAATTACCATTAAAATACTAGCCAAGTTGAATTTGATATCTAAACCAAATAGCTCCCATGTAACTACAGGGCTTTTATGTTGCATATAATACTCACCTCTTTCATTCGTTGATTTGTATTACATTTTGTGAAGAAATGGTCGAAAAATGATTAATAAGTATGAAATCATTAAACCAATCATTACACCAATAATATTCACTTGGTTTTTGAAATAAACCCAGATAATACAAGCAGCAAGTGCCACTAAAAAGCGCCATATCCCACCTGTAGATATCTGAGACGTTTCTTGTTTCTGCGCCTGAGATAAATATAATTCAAAGATGTATGTATTGATCAAGGAACCAAATGAACCGATGATAAGACCAATAATGAAAGGCTTTGGTATAAAAATTGCTATTACAACCAAGGCTAACAACCAATAAATGTAATATTGAAGATATTGCTTAAAAATTAAGTTGAACTGTTTCATTTATTGTGCCTCATTTCACATGGAGATACGAATCATTTGTAAACCATTTCATCCATACATTTTTAATCATAATATAGCAATGGAACGCGTGTCAATTACATTCAAAACATGCAATTCTTATGAGTGATTTTTGTCACAAATTAGACACATTTTTAACAAATCATTCATAATTGTCTTTATTTTCATTAAAATCTACAGGTTTTTCGCTTGTCAGATTAAAATAATACTTAATATTGTCACAAATGCGTTTCGAAGCTTTACCATCTCCATAAGGATTGGCAGTTTCACTCATTTGCTGATAAAGTGCTTGATTCGTTAATAATAATTCAGCTTCTCGATACACATCTTCTTCCTCCGTACCAGTCAATTTCAAGGTACCCGCTTCTACACCTTCAGGTCGTTCTGTTGTATCTCTTAATACTAAAACTGGTTTGCCTAAAGATGGTGCTTCTTCTTGAATACCGCCTGAATCTGTCAGTATCAAATAAGACTGATGGGCAAAGTTATGAAAATCTACGACATCTAAAGGTTCTATCAATTCTATGCGATCATGATCACTGAGATACTGTTGTGCAATTTCACGTACTTTAGGATTCTTATGCATAGGATAAACCAACACCACATCCTCATGAGCTTCCACTAATCTTCGTGCTGCACTGAAAATATGTGCCATGGGTTCACCTAAATTTTCTCTACGATGCGCTGTCAATAAAATAACGCGCTTGCCTTTATGACGTTTCATCACTTCTGAATGATAATCCTTTTGAATTGTAGTATTCATAGCATCAATGGCAGTGTTGCCTGTAATTACAACTTTAGCGCTAGGTATATTCTCTTTTAATAGATTCGCTTTCGCTTGTTTTGTCGGCGCAAAATGAATATCTGATAAACAGCTGATCATTTGGCGATTCATCTCTTCAGGATAAGGCGAATACTTATTCCAAGTTCTTAATCCAGCTTCTACATGACCTATAGCGACTTGATTGTAAAATGCTGCTAAACCGCTGGCAAATGCAGTCATCGTATCACCATGGACTAATATCATATCTGGTTTCTCTTGTTGAATAATAGCTTCCAATCCTTTTAAAACTCTAGAAGTAATATCTGATAATGTTTGCCCTGCCTTCATAATATTTAAATCATAATCTGGTTGAATATCAAACGTTTCTAGTACAGCATCAAGCATTTCTCTATGTTGAGCCGTAACGACAACCATAGGTTCTAGCGCTTCTTCATGTTTTAATTGATTGACTAATGGCGCCATTTTGATTGCTTCAGGTCGCGTGCCGAAGATTGTCATTATTTTCTTCAAGTCAATGCCTCCTATACAGAGAAAGAGTATGCAATGTTATGGCATCACAGATTGAACTTTCTGTTCATCTACGCTAAACAATTTGCATACTCTTATATCTATTTATCTCTTATTTCCATTTAAAGCATGCACATAGGTTAATATGTGTGACTGCTGAACACTTCTTATTTTGTACCGAATAAACGGTCTCCAGCATCACCTAAACCTGGGATGATATATGCTTTATCATTCAATTTTTCATCAAGTGCTGCAATATAAATATCAACATCCGGGTGCGCTTCTTGAAGTAATTCCACACCTTCAGGCGCAGCAATCAAGCACATGAAACGAATATGTTTCGCACCACGATTTTTCAACGAGTTGATAGCTTCAATTGCTGAAGCACCTGTTGCTAACATTGGATCTACGACAATAATTTGTCTTTCCTCAATATCTTGAGGCAATTTAACAAAGTATTCGACTGCTTCCAATGTTTCTGGGTCACGATATAAACCGACATGACCGACACGCGCTGCAGGGATTAAGCTTAAGACACCTTGTGTCATACCTAAACCAGCTCTAAGAATCGGTACAAACGCTAGTTTTTTACCAGATAATCTTTTCGCTACCGTTTTAGTCACGGGCGTTTCGATTTCAACATCTTGAAGTTCCAGATCTCTTGTCACTTCATATGCCATTAACATACCGACTTCGTCTACTAACTCTCTGAACTCTTTTGTTCCAGTGTGTACGTCACGGATGTAACTTAATTTGTGTTGAATTAACGGATGATCAAATACATGTACTTTTCCCATAAAGGAATAGCCTCCTTGTTCTCTTATTTATATAGTGGATGTTTTGAAGTCAAAGCTTGTACGCGTTCAGAAGCTTCTTTTAACTTCGCTTCATCTTTAGGATTTTGAACAACTAGGCTGATGATTTTACCTACTTCTTCAAAGTCTTTTTCATCGAATCCACGTGTTGTTGCAGCTGGTGTACCTAAACGTAAACCGCTTGTTACGAATGGTTTTTCTTGGTCAAATGGAATTGTGTTTTTGTTACAAGTAATGCCCACTTCATCTAATGCTTCTTCCGCTTCTTTACCTGTAATACCAAATGAACCTTTAACATCAACCGCTACTAAGTGGTTTTCTGTACCACCAGAAACAACTCTGAAGCCTTCATTGATTAACGTATCAGCTAATGCTTTTGCATTTTTGATGACTTGTTCTTGATAAACTTTGAACTCAGGTTGCAATGCTTCACCGAATGCTACTGCTTTTGCCGCAATAACATGTTCTAATGGTCCACCTTGAATACCTGGGAAAATTGTTTTATCAATTTGTTTCGCATATTCTTTTTTAGTAAGAATCATACCGCCACGAGGGCCTCTTAAAGTTTTATGCGTTGTAGTTGTCACAAAATCAGCATAGTCTACTGGGTTTTGATGTAAACCTGCAGCTACTAAACCAGCGATATGTGCCATGTCTACCATTAATTTAGCACCGACTTCATCAGCAATTTCTTTGAATTTCTTGAAGTCGATTTCTCTTGGGTAAGCTGATGCTCCCGCAACGATTAATTTAGGTTTGTTTTCTTTCGCAAGACGACGTACCTCTTCGTAATCGATGCGTTCTGTTTCTTTATCTACACCGTATTCGACAAAGTTATAAAATTGTCCGCTGAAGTTGACTTTAGCACCATGTGTCAAGTGACCGCCATGGCTTAAGTTCATACCTAATACAGTGTCACCGTAATCCAATGCAACTAAATAAACTGCCATGTTTGCTTGTGAACCTGAATGTGGTTGTACGTTAACGTGTTCTGCACCAAATAACTCTTTCGCACGTTCAATCGCTAATGTTTCTGTTACATCTACAAATTGGCAGCCGCCATAATAACGGCGTCCTGGGTAACCTTCAGCATACTTGTTAGTCAATACTGAACCTTGTGCTTCCATTACTGCTTCTGACACAAAGTTTTCTGATGCGATTAATTCAATGTTGTTATTCTGACGATTGTATTCGTTTTGAATAGCTTCAAATACTGCTTTGTCTTCCTTTTCGATAAATGACATGACATCATTCCCCCAATTCATTTAGTTATAAAGTATAGTGAGCACGTTCGCCGCCGATTAGCTTAGGTCTAGAAGTCGCAAGTGTCACGACCGCATCCCCGACACGCTTCACTGAAGTACGTACAGGTACTGCAACATGTTTGATATGCATACCGATCATTGTTTGACCGATATCAATACCGCAATCAGCAGTGATATGTTCAACAACCATCGGATTGTCTAAGTGACGATAAGCATATGTCGACATACTGCCGCCAGCATGCGTTGCGGGCACAACTGTAACTTCTTCCATTGTAAGTGGATTGAAATGTTCTCTTTCGATAGTAATTGCCCTATTGATATGCTCGCAACCTTGGAATGCAAAAGTGACACCTGTCTCTTTACGGATTTCCATCAAAGCATCAAAGATTTCTTGTGCTACTTCCATTGAACCGACTGAGCCGATTCGCTCACCGATAACCTCAGATGTTGAACAACCAATAACACAAATTTCTCCGGGTTTGAAGAAATCTTGTTCTTTTAACTCATTAAGCAATAACTTCAAATTTTCCATTTAATTCCACCCCTTTGTAAACTCATCTCAAGCGAAAACAGAAAAGTTCTCGCTTATGTAAAGCAAACGATGCTATATAGTTGCTATTATAACGCATTTAAAGCTCAACTCATACTAATTATTAACATCTTTTTCCAATCTTAACTTCACTTCGTTCAATAAGTAATTCAGTTCATTATAAATCTGTTGGTATTGATTGAGGTCTCCGCCATAGGGATCTGAAACTTCACCTTTTTGGCCTGCAAACTCATAAAGCGTATATACCGGTAATGGTTGCGCATACATCATTTCAAGTTGTTGCTTATGTCCTTCAGTCATTGTCAAAATCAAGTCTGCATCTAAATCACTTTCAGACAACTGACAAGCCTTTGTCGGCGAATCTAAATTTTTTTCTTCTAAAATAGATTGTGTATGTGCAGCTGCAGTTTGACCATTCATCGCAAATAAACCTCTTGAATAAAAGGTATGTTCAGGCATTAATGATTTCGCAATACTTTCAGCCATTGGACTGCGACATGTATTTCCTGTACAAACAAAGATTATTTTCACAGTTGATCCGCTCCTATTTGTTGATTACCTGTTGCTTTTTCTAAACGATTTAAGAAAGCTGTACTTTCATCTGTAGGTTCAAAACGATAAATATAACCTTGTTCAATGGATTCATCCGTATCAAGCTCGTGCAGAATTTGATATAGCATATGATTTGCGGATTTTAAATCAGTGACATCTTTTGCAAGTTCGCGATAAATAGCATCTTTTGGCAAGTAAGCTTGCAATGTCGCAGGTACCGCAAACAATGTATGCGACCAATCTTTATCCTCTGAAATAGCTTGTGTTAAACTTGTCAGCATCGCTACAGGTGTTTGTGGTGAATAATGTTTATACTTCATACCTGGTGCGATTGGTTTTTCTGTATTTAATTGTGCATCGTGGTCTACAGAACCTGGCAATACAGAGTCAATCATTTCTTCTGTTATCGCACCTGGTCTTGCAATTCTATAAGGATATTGTGTGCAGTCAAGTACTGTACTTTCTAAACCTTCTTCACTTTGATCACCATTTACTATTCCTTCTACCCGTCCGTCCATATCATTAAAGACATGTGAGAAAGTTGTAGGTGAAGGTCTGCCGCTAATATTAGCACTCGGTGCAGCAATCGGCAGATTTGTATATTTCAAAATAGCACGACCAATAGGATGACTCGGCATTCTCACTGCGATAGAGTCAAGACCTCCTGAGACACGTTCACATAAGTAACCTGGTTTCAACGGTAAGATAAAAGAAATCGGCCCTGGCCAAAACGCATCCATTAATTGTTCCACTTCTTTTGAATAAGAAGCCACAAAATCATTCAATTGGCTTTTATCATGAATATGAATGATTAAAGGATTATCAGATGGACGTCCTTTCGCTTCATAGATACGACGTACGGCTTGATCATCACATGCGTTAGCTCCTAATCCATAAACTGTCTCTGTCGGAATTGCGACTAAACCGCCCGCATGATAGATGTCACTGATTTCATTTAATGCACGTTGACCTTGTTCTGTCTGTAATTGGTTACGTAAATCCCATGTTTTTGTCATCATTTTCTGCTGCACGTCCTTTCAATTTAATTGTAAAACAAAATAAGAAGTTATGCGAGAACAGGGAATGTGCGATTCCCCTTCTTCTCCCATAACTTCTCATCCTCTGTTTAAGCTGACCATTTAAATGCGACAATTCGATCATTTTGATTAATATCAGCGACGACTTCAACTTGTACTTTTGGATACATGGTTTCAATCATCGTTTTTAATACTGCGCCTTGATTATAACCGATTTCAAAGACGACAAGTGCCTGATCATTTAAAACATACGGCAATTTTTCAATGATCGCACGATAAATCGCTAAACCTTGTTCATCTGCGAATAAAGCTTGATGTGGTTCATAATTCAAAACTGTTTCGGCCATATCGACAGATTCACTTTCATCAATATACGGCGGATTAGAAATCAAACCATCTAAACGAATACCTTGTTTAATGTAAGGTTCCAAGTCACTGCCTTGTATAAAAGCAATTTCTGTTTGATGCAGCTTCGCATTAGCTTCAGCAATAGTTAACGGTCCTTCATATAAATCTGACGCATACACTGTCAAACTTGGTTCTAAACGTTTTAAGGAGACAGCTAAAATACCGCTTCCCGTCCCAATATCTGCCGCCACACTTTGCTTAGGCAAACGTTCTAAAAAGTACATGAGCACTTCTTCTGTTTCAGGTCTTGGTATTAAGCAACGTTCATCTACTTGAAACTTTTCTCCTAAGAAACTTTGAAAGCCAGTGATATATTGAATCGGTTCCCCTGTCAACATACGTTCGACCGCTTGTTGATATAACCGTTCATGTTCTTCTGGCATGGTATCCTGCATATGCATTACATAGTCCGTCAACGACCAATCTAATAAATCTAGCAACAGCCATTCTGCGCGTTTCGATTCATAACCACGAGCAGTCGCTTGTTTTGAGGCAGCTTGAACCGCTTCTTTATAATTCAACGTTGTTCAATTCTTTCAATTTCTCTGTCTGTTCAGACATTGTTAACGCATCGATAATTTCATCTAATTTACCTTCGATAATTTGATCTAACTTTTGAATTGTTAAACCGATACGGTGATCAGTGACACGATTTTGTGGATAGTTATACGTACGAATACGTTCTGAACGGTCCCCAGTACCCACTGCTGATTTTCTTTCAGATGCGTATTTTTCTTGTTCTTCTTGTAATTTCATATCATACACACGTGCTTTCAACACTTTCAATGCTTTTTCACGGTTTTGAATTTGTGATTTTTCAGATGATGTCGCAATAATACCTGTTGGTAAATGCGTAATACGTACTGCTGAGTCAGTCGTATTGACGTGCTGACCACCTGAACCACTTGAACGATATGTTTCAATTTTCAAGTCTTCATTTCTAATTTCAATTTCTACATCTTCCGCTTCAGGCAGTACCGCTACAGTAGCAGTTGACGTATGAATACGACCGCCTGATTCAGTTTCAGGTACACGTTGTACACGGTGTGCGCCATTTTCGTATTTCAATTTAGAATAAGCACCTTGACCATTGATAATAAAGCTGATTTCTTTGAAACCGCCATGGTCACTGTCATTCATTTCAATGACTTCAGTTTTATATCCTAGTGCTTCACTGTAACGTGAATACATACGGTATAAATCACCCGCAAAGATGGCTGCTTCATCTCCACCTGCTGCGGCACGGATTTCAACGACAACGTTCTTGTCATCATTTGGGTCTTTAGGAATCAATAATAGTTTTAATTGTTCTTCTAAATCAGGTAATGTATTTTTTAATTCGCTGATATCTGATTTCAACATGTCGACTTCTTCTTTGTCTGTTGTTTCATTCAGCATTTCATTCATTTCTTCAATATCTTCTTTGTTTTGTTTATACTCACGATAAACATCTACTGTTTTTTGTAAATCAGATTGTTCTTTTGAGTATTCACGCAGTTTATCAGAATCACTGACCACATCTGGATCACTCAGTAATTCGTTCAACTGTTCATAACGTTCTTCAACAATGTCTAATTGATCAAACATGATTATAATTCCTCCTTCTCAGTCTCACTTGGTGCGACAATATGATGTGCACGACATCTTGGTTCATAACTTTCATCTGCACCAACCATAATAATCGGATCATCCGCTTTGGCAGGTCTGCCATTAATCAAACGTTGCGTTCTGCTGGCAGGTGCACCACAGACTGCACAAACGGCTTGTAACTTTGTGACAAGTTCACTGACTGCCATTAGTTGAGGCATCGGTTCAAAAGGTTCACCTCTGAAATCCATATCCAATCCAGCAACAATCACACGATGACCTTGTTCAGCCAACTCTTGTGCGATATCTACTACTGAATGTTCAAAGAATTGTACTTCATCAATACCGATGACATCTACCCCTGTTAAATCCTGTTCAAAGATTTCTTCAGCTGCTTTAATTGTAATGGCTTCTATCGCATTACCATTATGCGATACCACTTTTTCTTTATGGTAACGATTATCTATTGCAGGTTTAAATACAACGACTTTCTGTTTTGCATACATGCCGCGTTTTAATCTGCGGATTAATTCTTCAGATTTACCGCTGAACATGCTGCCGGTAATACATTCAATCCAGCCGGAATGATAAGTTTCATACATTATGCTTTTCCTTCCTTTTCAAAACAAAATCATCTCATTATATCATATTTTTAATTTTGATAGAGAAATAACTGCAAGAAAATCCAAATGAATTCGGACAAAAAAGTAAAAAAACTCTCGCTTCAAAAGCGAGAGTAAATGACATTCAATATTATTGATTGTTGTTTGATTTAAGACCGAATTTTTTGTTGAATCGTTCAACACGGCCATCCGCTGCTGCGAATTTTTGACGACCTGTGTAGAATGGATGTGAGTCAGATGAAATATCTAAACGGATAACTGGATATTCATTACCATCTTCCCATTCCATTGTTTCTGATGATGTTTTAGTTGAACCACTTAAGAATTTATAGTTAGTAGTAGTATCTAAGAAAATTACTTTGTGGTATTCAGGATGGATTCCTTGTCTCATTATTATTTTCAGCTCCTTTGCCCTGAACCATCTGGAACAGAGTTATTTGTGAGTTTTTACCCAATACTTAGTAATTATAATTGTTACCAGAATAAATTGCAACCCATTCTGGAAGACAAATCAAATTTATATTTAAATGATCGGCTTGCCTGTACGCTTGCTGTCTTCAGCTGCTTTTTGTAATTGTTGGAAGAATTCTTCATTATTTTTCGAACGCTTTAACTTTCTGATGAAACGTTCTGTGAAGTCTGTAGAATCTGTAAACATATTACGTAATTGCCATAAGCTTTCTAAATCTTTCTTATCTACCAGCAATTCTTCTTTACGTGTTGAGCTTCGACCAATATCAATAGCTGGGAAGACACGTCTTTCAGCTAATTTACGATCTAAATGAAGCTCCATGTTACCTGTTCCTTTGAATTCTTCATAAATTAAATCGTCCATTCTAGAACCTGTATCAATCAATGCAGTGGCTAAAATCGTTAAGCTGCCGCCTGCTTCAATATTTCTTGCCGCACCAAAGAAATGTTTAGGTTTGTGTAATGAAGCCGGATCTAAACCACCTGATAAAGTACGTCCGCTTGGTGGAATAACTAAGTTGTATGCACGTGCTAATCGTGTAATAGAGTCCATTAAAATAATGACGTCTTCTCCGATTTCAACTAAACGTTTCGCACGTTCTAGTAATAATTCAGCAACTTTCACATGATGTTCTGGCGGCTCATCAAATGTTGAATGCACTACTTCTGCATCATCACTTGAACGTTCAATATCTGTTACCTCTTCTGGTCGTTCTCCAACTAATAAAATGAACAATTTAGCTTCTGGTTTGTTTGCTGAAATGGCGTTCGCAATTTCTTTAAGCAACGTTGTTTTACCTGCTTTAGGCGGTGCGACAATTAAACCACGTTGGCCTAAACCAATCGGTGAAACCAAGTCCATAATACGTGTGGAATAGTTAGTTGATTTTGTTTCTAATCGAATACGTTCATCTGGATATAGTGGTGTAAGTGCTTGGAAGTGAGGACGTTTTTTGACTTCTTCTGCATTGTGATCATTAACGAAGTCAACTTGCAGTAAACCATAATATTTCTCATTATCTTTTGGCTTTCTGACTTTACCTGTAACCTTATCCCCTCGTTTGATTTCAAAACGGCGGATTTGGCTTGCAGAAATATAAATATCTTTTTCGCCCTTGGAATAGTTGACTGTTCTTAAAAAACCGTAACCGTCAGGTTGAATATCATCTAAGATACCTTCCATATAATAGTTGCCGTCTTTTTCCATTTGAGCTTCCATGATAGCTAATACTAATTCTTTTTTATTAAGTTTACTATAATTTGTAAGTTTAAGAGATTTTGCTTTTTGAGTTAGCGCTTTAGTAGTGTTGTTCTTATAAAGTTCGTGGAAAGACTCGTATTGAGGAGATGTACGTTCTCTTTCAGGCATGTTTGACACTCATTTCGTTTTAATTTTACGTATTTACTTATTATAAAGTATTTTTCATAAGATAACCATAGCAAATTTCCATTTTAATTACAAAAACAATCATTGGTCTAACGTTATCAATTGCGTATAATTAACTATTTCTCCATTAAAAAAGCTGGACACTTTCGTGCCCAGCAAATAGTATTCAAAGGTTATTCATTATAGTAACCTGCAATTGATTTGATTTCTAAGAATTCTTCAATACCATAATCGCCCCATTCTCTACCGATACCTGATTGTTTATAACCACCGAATGGTAAATCTGGTTTGCGACCTGCTTCATTGATTTCAATTGTACCTGCTTCAACTTCACGTGCAACTTTGCGTAAAGTGTTTAAGTCTTTACCATATACATAACCAGCAAGACCATATTTTGTTTCGTTCGCAATTTCAATTGCTCCTTTAAGGTCTTTGTAAGTGATAATTGACATTACAGGTCCAAAGATTTCTTCTTGTGCGATAGTCATTTGGTTATCAACATTCGCAAAGATTGTTGGTTTTGCGAAGTAACCTTTGTCTAATCCTTCAGGTTTGCCTACACCGCCAAGAACTAATTCAGCACCTTCATCGATACCTTTTTGAATATAATCTTCAACTTGATCAAATTGTTTTTTGCTGATGATTGGACCCATTTGAACGCCTTCTTCTCTTGGATCTCCGACTTTTACTTGGCTCATTTTTTCTTTTGCTGCTTCAATGAATTTATCTTTCATTGATTCAGGAATAATAGTTCTTGTACCTGCAGTACATACTTGGCCTGTGTTGTTATAAACTTTGCCGACTGCAGCTTCAGCAGCTTCTTCTACATCTGCATCATCTAAAATGATATAAGGTGATTTACCACCAAGTTCAAGTGAAACTTTTTTGAAGTCTTGTGCTGCTTTTTCCATAATTTTTGCACCTGTACGTCCTGAACCTGTGAATGACATCATGCGTACATCTGGATGTTCACTTAATGGATTGCCGACACCTTCGCCGTCACCATTTACTAAGTTGAATACACCTTTTGGTACGCCAGCTTTATCAAAGATTTCAGCTAAGATAATTGCTGCGTATGGTGTTAATTCAGAAGGTTTTAATACGACTGGACTACCAGCTGCGAATGCTGCTGCTAGTTTTAATGATGTTTGGTTAGTTGGGAAGTTCCATGGTGTGATTAAACCAGCAACACCAATACCCTCTTTCACCACTAAGTCATTACCGCGTCGTTCTTCAAATTGGAAATTATCCAATGCATCTCTTGCTTCTGAGAAGTGATTAAGCCCCATTTGATAATGCACATTTTCGGATTTTTCAAGCGGTGAACCTAGTTCATCAGTAATCGCTTCTATAATATCTTGTTTTCTATTTTCATACTCTTTGACAATTTTATCGAGTAAGTCTCTTCTATATTCTACACTGCTGTGACGGAATTCAAGATAAACATCTTTTGCAGCTTGGACTGCTTTATCTACGTCTTCTTTGTTACCTTTCGCAACTTGACCGAGTACTTCTTCAGTTGCTGGGTTGATGACATCGATTGTTTCGCCACTTGCACTATCAACCCATTCACCATTGATATATTGCTTAGTTTGAATTCTCAATTCAGTCACTCCTTAGTATTACGTCTTACTTTATAGTTTATCCTTTCTCAGATTTTTTTAAACGTTTCTGCTTATAACGCAAAATAAGAGCTACTCCAAAAGGAATAACTCTTACTTCTCTCAAATCTATATTAAGAATTGGACACATTATCTGTTTGATTCTCAGATTCAAGTTCAATATATTTTTGTGCCCATTCTTCCATCGGTACTAAAGCCTCAGCTAAAGCAGCACCTTTATCAGTTAAATGATAAACGATTGATAAGGGGGCTTTTGATACGATGTTCTTTTCTACTAACTCCCATTCCATCAGTTCAGAAAGTTTTAAGCTTAAAGAACGTGGTGTAATTGTCTTCAAATCTTTCTTCATATCACTGAAGTGTGCAGACTGTTCTGGACATCTAGATAAATAATTTAAAATTAATCCATTCCAGCTTCGACCGATGATTTTGAATGTTTCTTCTAGATATGGACAAATTTCCATTTAAATCACCTCTCATGATTACTAGATCATGCAAACCTACTATACAAAGTATACCACGTTTTCTAAATTTTTTCAGTCCAAATGTTTGCGCCGAGAGATTTTAAATTCTCTACAATGTTTGTGTAGCCGCGATAAATGTGATTTACATTATAAATTGTTGTTACACCCTCTGCGATTAAACCTGCAATAATTAAGCAAGCACCGGCACGTAAATCACTCGCATATACAGATGCACCATGTAATTGAGACGGTTTAACTGTTGCTGTGTTTTGATCCACAGAAATTTCTCCGCCCATTTTTCTTAACTCTTCGATATGACGGAACCTTTCAGGATAAATTGTATCTGTTACAAATGAAGGTCCATCTGCTAAGAATAATAATGGTGTGATTGGTTGTTGTAAGTCAGTCGCAAAACCTGGATAAACCAACGTTTTGATGTTGACGCTGTTAAATGGTAATTGGCCTTTAAGTTTTACGCGATCATCATCAATCTCAACATCTACACCCAGTTCACGTAATTTAACAGTTAAAGGTTCGATGTGTTTTGGAATGATATTATCAAGTTCCACTTCAGCACCACAAGCTGCTGCCATACACATATATGAACCCGCTTCAATACGGTCTGGAATAATTTGATGTGTCACACCATGCAAATGATCGACACCCGTAATTTTAATAGTACTTGTACCTGCACCTTTGATATTCGCACCCATTCCTGTTAAGAACGTCGCAACATCTACAACTTCAGGTTCTTTCGCTGCATTTTCGATTACTGTTTGTCCCTCTGCACGGACAGCAGCTAACATAATATTGATCGTTGCACCGACACTAACCATGTCTAAGAAAATATTCGCACCTTTTAATTCTTCCGCTTCAATCTTCATAGAAGTCGGGCTTGATTCATCAATCGTCGCACCTAATGCTTTGAATCCTTTAATATGTTGATCTATCGGACGTGGTCCTAAAGGACAACCACCTGGTAGTCCGATGACGCATTTTTTAAATCGACCTAACATTGCTCCCATCATATAATATGATGCTCTTAATGACTCTACCTTATGGTTTGGTAAAGACGCATTTTTTATTTCCGTCGGGTCTACTTTTAATTCTGTATCTTTTAAATCTGTTTTAATGTTTAAATCCTCTAACAAGCTTACTAAAGTAGCAACATCTGAAATTTGCGGTAAGCCTTCTAATGTTACAACATCCTCTGCAAGTAATGCTGCTGGGATAATCGCCACTGCACTATTTTTAGCGCCGTTGATTTTCAGTTTCCCTTTTAATGGCTGTCCGCCTCTGATTTTTATTACTTCTTGAGCCATTCGATTGTTCTCCTTTGTTATTCAATCTTTATTCCACAGTTCTATGTATAGTCTACCTTGTTTCTGATACGACTACACCCACTCTTTCATCATTTTCTATGAAAATAACTGTTATCCACATACTTCATATTAATTATAGTTGAATGTACTAGCGATTGTATATTCATATTATAGAATACAAAGCCATTTGTTAAAGTATTTACAACATGTTGATATGTTGCACCCATTTTATGCGTTTGTCTTAAGTTGTCAGTCTCAACAAACTTTTTTGTTTCATTCAAAAAATCACTTAAGACATTATAGCACAAGTCACGTTAAGACTGCGAAATAATTTCAGGCAATACACCATTTTTGCCTAACATTATTGTCATATAGATATTTCCGCAATCTTTTGTATCCTAACAAATGGTTGACGAGAACACAATCTTTTGGTGTTGTCTCACAACACAAAAAAGAGCATCCGATAAAGATGCTCTTTCAATACTTAATTATTCAAAATTAAGCGCGGTTAGAAGTACCGAATTCTTTGATTTTACCAGTTACTGTAGCTTTGATAGCTTCACGAGCTGGACCTAAATATTTACGTGGATCGTATACTTCTTTGTCGTTGTTTAATACTTCACGAACTGCTTTCGCTGAAGCAATTTGGTTTTCAGTATTTACGTTGATTTTAGCTGTACCTAAAGAAATAGATTTTTGGATATCTTTAGTTGGGATACCAGTACCACCGTGTAATACTAATGGTAAACCAGTTGATTGACCGATTTCTTCCATTTCTTTGAAGCCTAAGTTTGGTTCACCTTTGTAAGGACCATGAACAGAACCTAATGCAGGTGCTAAAGTATCGATACCTGTTTTTTCAACAAGTTCTTGACACTCTTTAGGGTCAGCATAGATAACGCCGTCAGCTACTACGTCGTCTTCTTGTCCGCCAACAGTACCTAATTCAGCTTCAACTGATACACCGCGTGCATGTGCATATTCAACCACTTTTTTAGTGATTTCAATATTTTCTTCGAATGGGCTGTGTGAAGCGTCGATCATAACTGATGTGAAACCAGCGTCGATTGCTTCTTTACATTTTTCGAAGCTTGAACCGTGGTCTAAATGGATAGCAACTGGTACAGTGATTTTTAAATCATGTAATAAGCCTTCTACCATTTTAACTACAGTGTAGAATCCGCTCATGTAACGAGCAGCACCTTCAGATACACCTAAAATAACTGGTGCATTTTGTTCTTGTGAAGCTTCTAAAATAGCTTGAGTGAATTCTAGGTTATTTAAGTTGTATTGACCAACTGCGTAACCTTTTTCTTTTGCATCGATTAACATTTCTTTCATTGAAACTAAAGGCATGAAAGTTCCTCCTTGCGTGCATTTTGCACGTGATTTTTATACGTTAAGTATATCAAAGTCACCGCCGTAATGCATTGCAAAACTAAATGTAAGCGGTTATAAATGATAAAATTGTGTGAATTTTCAAATGAAAACGTATACAACATGTGTATATGTGTTTCACAACCACTTTGTTCTGTGCTTAACGTTGTATTTTTTATTATTACCCATTTTCATCTGCGTCTTATACATTTTTCAGTCAATTGAATTAAAGATAAGCTTCATTTAAAATTGAAATATCGATAATATAGTTGGAGGCTACTATGGCGAATATCTTACAAACACAACTTACTGGTATATTCAATCGCTTAAATCAACAAGAATTGGATATACAAATGGCAGCACAATGTTTAATTCAAGCTATCGGCGGAGAAGGTCATGTTTATGTCAAAGGTTATGGCGACTTAAATTGCTTCGAAGATTATGTGCTTAACAGCAATGAAAAATTAGAAGCAAGCAAACGTCTAACTGACTTAGAAAGTTATGATGCATTAGATACAACTGACCGCGTCTTACTCTTCTCTCCTTTTTATACAGAAGAAGTTCAAGCGGATACACAACGCTTAATTGATTTAGATGTTGATTTCGTTTTAATCTGTAACAAAAATAAAGAAACACCTATTCCTGACCATCTTCTTCATTATATAGATTTATGTACACCAAGACCGATTGTCTATACAGAGGATTACGACAAAATCGTTCAACCTCATCCTATGGCATTCACTTACGTTTACTATGAAATCTATACACAAATGATTGAAATGATCAGAGACTTGGATTTGAACGTAGAAGAGTAACTAAATAATTTGAAAATACAAAAGCGGCAAAGCTGTTTCACCTAGTTGTGAATCTGCTTTGCCGCTTCTTTATGCTTTATAATAGACGTATTTTGCCTTATTTACTTTTATTTTGTTGATATTTGTTAGCCGCTTCGATAAACGCTTTGAAGATTGGTTGCGGACGGTTTGGTCTTGATAAGAATTCTGGGTGGAATTGACTCGCGAAGAAGAAGTCATTACCAGGAATTTCAATCATTTCGATTCTTCTGCCGTCTGGGCTGATACCTGAGAAGACCATACCTGCATCTTCCATTTGTTGACGATAGTCGTTGTTAAATTCATAACGGTGACGATGACGTTCTTCGATTTCTTTTTTACCATAGATATCATAAGCTAATGTACCCTCTTTAACTTCACTTGGGTACAAGCCTAAACGTAATGTTCCGCCTAAATCTTCGATATCTTTTTGTTCTGGTAATAAGTCAATGATTGGATATGGTGTATCAGGATCTAATTCTGCAGAATGTGCACCTTCTAAACCAAGAACGTTACGCGCAAATTCTACTGTTGCCAACTGCATACCTAAGCAGATACCGAAGTATGGCACATTGTTTTCACGCGCATAACGGATTGCTGAAATCTTACCTTCACTTGCACGGTAACCAAAGCCGCCAGGCACTAAGATGCCGTCTACATCTTTTAAATATTCTGCTGCGTTTTCATCTGTCACTTCGCTAGAATCAATCCATTTAACTTTAATGTCTTTATATAATGGATAGCCTGCGTGTTTTAATGATTCTACAACTGAAAGATAAGCATCTTGCAAGCTTACATATTTACCGACTAAACCGATTGTGATTTCACCATCAAGATTGTTTACGATTTCTAATAAATGTTTCCATTCATCTAATTGTGTATCGTATTTCGCATCTAAGTCTAAGCGATTGATGACTAAGTCATCCATATGTTGTTTGCTTAATTGTAAAGGAATTTCATATAAAGATTCAGCATCACGACATTCGATAACATTTTCTTCAGGAATGTCACAGAATAATGCAATTTTATCTTTTAAATCTTGTGTCATTTCATATTCAGTTCTTACCACAATCAAATCAGGTTGGATACCTAAACCACGTAATTCTTTAACACTATGTTGTGTCGGTTTTGTTTTCATTTCACCTGCTGCTTTGATGTAAGGTAATAAAGTACAGTGGATATACATGACATTATCTCTGCCTAAATCACTACGAATTTGACGAATCGCTTCGATAAATGGCAGTGATTCGATATCACCTGTTGTACCGCCGATTTCAGTAATAACAACGTCTGCATTTGTGCTTTCGCCTGCTAATAATAAACGTTCTTTAATTTCATTCGTGATATGAGGAATAACTTGAACCGTACCGCCTAAGTAATCACCACGGCGTTCTTTTTTCAATACGTGAGAGTAAACTTTACCAGCTGTCACGTTTGAATATTTATTTAAGTTTATGTCGATAAAACGTTCATAGTGTCCTAAGTCTAAGTCTGTTTCCGCACCATCATCTGTCACAAAGACTTCCCCGTGCTGATACGGACTCATAGTACCTGGGTCTACGTTTAAATATGGATCGAATTTCTGTATCGTTACGGATAAACCTCTATCTTTTAATAATCTGCCTAATGATGCCGCTGTAATTCCTTTACCAAGTGAAGAAACTACTCCGCCAGTAACAAATATGAACTTAGTCATTCTTTTTCCTCCTACTTTTCAATTACAAATTAATTTAACATTCCATAACTTGTTTGTATTCATGTTAAGACATAAAAGTCTTAGCGCTTATTTTAAATATCGCTTAAAAAATAAAAAAACGCTCCCTCTCACATCTCATGTAAAGGGGGAGCGTATGATTTATACACGTTGTCCTAATTAAAGGAGCCCGAATAAAATTTTATCATTTTTCTAGAAAAAGTCAATTATTATTCTTCATCGTCTGGCTCATCATTAAAACCAGCCGCATCTTCAAATAATTCTTCTGCTTCTTCTAATTCATCTTCGTCTTCTTCGATAACGATATCAGATTCATTGACTTCTTCTTCATCTTGAGGATCGTCTAAATTTTCTTCGTCGTCCTCAACATCTTCTTCAGTTCTTGCTTCGTCTTCCTCTTCTTCCTCTTCGCCAAGAAGTTTAAGATTTTTATCTTCTTCGTCTTCTTCATCCAAGATATCGAATTTTTGAATTGTAGGTGCGATTTTTTCTTCAATATCATCTACTGAATACCAGTCACGTAATCCCCACATATTTTCTCCGACATTTAAGAAACGTCCATCTGTGTTTAAGTCAGTGTAGAATTGAACAATACGATTTTCTAAATGTTCATTATCTTCATAGTGTCCTAAAGCTTTAAATTCATCAATGATATCGTATAAGTTCATTGTAGTCCCTTTTTCTTCTAATAAAGTATGGGCCATATCGATGAATGATTTTTCGTCTACCATTTCTTTTGTGTAGTCTTGAATTTTCATATGTTCTATTACTCCCTTTCAAAGGCTTTATCAATTCAATCACAAGTTTACTTATTTCTCATGTTAACAAATGTAAATTATAAATGACAATGCCCTATTTCGCAATGCTAATGATTACATTTTTAATAAACGATATATTTTTCAAATTTTACATAATCTTCAGTTTGCAAGGTTGCGACAAAATTACTGTTCAAACATAACGGTTTTAATTCATTATGTTCACCAAATAAAACAATATCTAAGACTTCTATTTCAGGATATGTTTTTCTGATATATGTCGCTAACTGACGTAATGCACTTTCTGCGATACCTTTATGTCGTTTATCCTTATCCACTTCTATACCTCTGATATGCATACGGTTTTCTGTTGCTTGCAAGGCAATAAAACCTGCTTTTTGACCGTCCAGCATTAAATGTACTGTATCGATTTCTTTATCAGGTTGTTCATCGGGTGCTTTCAACTTTAATGATGAAACATATTTAGAATCTAAATCTAAATAGTATAAACGTTCTTCACCGATTGGTCCTTCTTGTTTTGTCGCAGTATGCATAAACCCTGCACGTTCATACACATTCCACGCTGCTTTATTTTCAGCATCGACCACAAGGTATAAATGGTTGAAATCACTATAAAGTGACTGAACATAATTCGGCAGATTCATCATAATCTTCGTGCCGTAACCATTTCCTTGGAATTTTTCATTAATAGATAACGAACGGACATAGACGACATGTTCTGGTGTGTCGTAACCTTCGTGTTGATAATATTGATGTAAAACAAAGAAGCCGACCACTTCCCCTTTTTGATTAATAGCTATATTCGCGATACGGTCTTTGTCTTTTAATGCATCGTCTAATACTTGTTTTGGTAAAGAAGAATAAATCATCTGTCTTTCTGACAGTTCGAATTCTTCGACTTCTTTATGGTACTTTGGTTCGTATGGCTGAACGATAATATCTCCAAATTGCTTACTGTGTTTCATATACATCCCCTACATTTCTTATTTACTGCAAGTTCAATTAGTGTTTCCCTATGCACTATGCTGAGAAACAATTTGAGAGCCAATTGACACCGTATTGGTCTCTGACTTGACCATGCATTGCGTTGAAAAAAGTTTTAGTAATCGGCATGTGTGGATCTCCACCAACACTCAACGCATCAAATACACGTTGTTGTTCTGTAGAATCTTCAAATGTCAGAAGCAGATTCACATCTTCATTACTGAATGGTTTGCCATAATTGCTCGATAAGTGCAATACAATAGCATCAGTAATGTGAACTTCTGCGTGCAACACTTGTTCTTTTTGTTGATTTAATACTTTAATCTCACCGCCGAAAACACTTTGATAGAATTCAGCTGCTTTTGCAACATTTTCTACGATAAGGTATGGACTTAATTTCATTTTTTATTGTACACTCCTTAACTTTGCTTTTTTCTTTCTCTTTTGATTATACTATTAATGATTACATGTCATACATAATTTTGAGGTGAAACTATGAAAATCGGTATTGATGCCGGTGGTACATTAATTAAAATTGTCGAAATCGACAACGGGCACCGTACTTTCAGAACGAAACGTACTGATGAATTAACAGAAGTGATTGAGTGGTTGAATCAACAACCTTGCAGAAATGTTTCTTTAACCGGCGGTAAAGCACAAATGATTAAAGATCAATTAGATTTCTCTGCACAAGAATTCGTTGAGTTCGATGCAGCTTCAAAGGGTTTAAATATGTTATTAGAAGAACAAGGTCATTATTTAAAAGACTACATCTTCGCCAATGTCGGAACAGGCACATCTATGCACTATTTTGACGGCCAGACACAAAGACGTGTCGGAGGTATCGGTGCCGGCGGTGGTATGATTCAAGGTTTAGGATACTTATTATCTGGGATTACAGATTATCAAACTTTGACAGATACCGCAGAACAAGGTGATCGTGAATTTATTGATTTAAAAGTAAAACACATCTATAAAAATAGTGAACCGCCAATTCCAGGTGATTTAACAGCCGCAAACTTCGCACACGTGATGCGTCATCTAGATAAAGAAGTATCAACGGCAGATCAATTAGCATCAGTAATGGGTGTCGTTGGAGAAGTTGTCACAACCATGGCCATCACACTCGCAAGAGAGTTCCAAACTGAAAATGTGGTGTATATCGGTTCTTCATTCAACAATAACCATCTTCTGCGTAAAGTTGTAGAAGATTATACTGTCTTACGTGGTTTCAAGCCTTACTATGTTGAAGGCGGCGCTTTTTCAGGCGCTTTAGGCAGTATCTACTTAGGAAATCCAGCGTAATGTACATCAAATAAATAGGGAATAAGGCAGATTTTAATCATAGCCTTATTCCCTATTATGTTCTCTATCTAATTAAACAATTTTAATAAGATAATTCATTTTTCAATGTTTGGGCTGAAACTATCGAACCTACAACATTCGGTTTTAAGTTGATGCCGACGCCGTTATCATCATCTCTTAATTGATCAAGCCATTCACTGAAAACTTCTCCTTCAACTTGATCTACATCGCATTCTTCAAAATCTTCATCGCGCACTTTCAATGCAGATTGGTAATCACTCCACACTGGCATGAAGTTAGGTTGGTTTTCCCCGTTATTGCTGATAATAATAAACTGTTTATTTCCTCTATCAGTCAGACCATAAACATCATCTGTTTTCGCAGTAATTCGCGCAAATTCAACTGTACGAATACGATCCAGTTCTGTCATAATTTGTTTTGTAGCTTCATAAATATCAATGAAATGTCCGTCTAGTTCATCTGTAACATTGACTAAGACTTTATCCCCTTTATCAAATAAGTCATCCATTTCACTTGTCACAAAGCGATCTAAATCACGAATAATAATTTTATCGTAAGCATCTTTACGGTTTTCAAAATAAGCTTCTGCTAATTCTTTCTTTGTCCAAAATAGCGCAATGGCATGTCCATCTACATCTCTTCTAACCATTTTTCTATCTTTGACTGCAATATAGTACGTTTCATTTACAAGCAAATCTTTGAAAAACGTTTCGTATTTATAATCCATAGTAAACCCACTTTCTCTATAGTTGTGTATCAATGCAAATATAAAATAATAAACTTAAACAGTCAATCTAATACGATTTATGTTAAAACAAAACGGCTAAAATCACACAGGATTTTAACCGTTTCACTAAAACTCTATATTAATCGCCTAATTCTTTTAAGAAGGCTTTTTCATTTAATTCAATTTCTTCTCTTGAGCTGCCATGCCAGATACACGCAAAACGAGAATTCACTTTATCCTTACCATACCAATCACCATCATAATAAGATAATGGATAAATTTTGCCCTGGCGGACATATTTCATAATCGTACGATAAAATTTCGTATTATCACCGCGTGAGAAATAACTATAGAATTTATGGAAATCTCCAGATAATTCATCATCTAACAGCAACATGCTTGTTGACCCGTTTTGACGGAAGTTTAAATCAATCGCATAAACATGACCATACTTATCATAAAGCAAGTCGAAACCTCCGACACCATAGAAACCTTCTTTAATACCGTTTTCCATAATTTCACGACCCGCTTCAATCACAGCTTGCGGCACCTCTTCCACTGGTACACTTTGATTTCCGTTATAGAAACCATAATCATCTGTGATTTGTTCGGCTGTTCCTAAATATTTCAAACCGATTTGATCTGAGTAAGCAAATTGTACACAGTAATTGGCGATATCATCCACTTTTTGTTCAATAATCATTGTTTCTGTTTCATCTAATGCTTGATGAACACGTTCAATTGCTTTTTCTAAATCTTCTTGGTTATAACAGATCATCACGCCATAGCCGCCGGCTGTCGGTAAATCATCGCCCGGTTTTAATACAATCGGTAAATCCCACTTCTTCACTGCTTCTTCAAAATCTTCTACCGCCACAACTTCACGTTTCGGCAAATATTTACCGTTTGTCCACTCTGGTATACGTGCTTTATTGTTGAGCGCAACAAACGTATCTTTATCCAGCGCATAATCTTCTTTAGGTACAATGTCTTCACTATGCACATATTGGAAGTATATCTTCTTGTTGTCTTCTTTCGTTAACGAACGTAATAAATGTTCATAACTAGCTTGGTTATGGAATTTATAAACATTGCTTGGCACTTCTTTACCGACTTCGTTGAATAACTGTTTCAACTTATCAGTGACACTCGCTTCATGCACAATCACCGGCATTTTATTTGCGATTAATAATTCACGACCTGTTAAGAAGTTAGATTGATGCTCATCAGGCTCTAACCAAGGATTAGAAACATACGATGGACGAGACGTATAAACAATAGACTCATCATATAAATCACTTAAAGTGACCTTAGGTTGTTCTGAATGTTTTCTAAGTTCTTTTAATGATGCTTGCTTCACTTTTCTGACATGTTGTTCTTTAATTTCTCTCAACAATTCATTGTTTTGAATTAAATCTAAGCCCATACGTGCTAAAATATCCGCACCTTTAATTAAGGCACTATCACCATGGTCAGATGCAGCAGCTTCTTTAAATTTGTAAGTATGTCCTACTAAATTGCTTGGCCCGATTTTAATATGTGCATGTAACGTCGGTACGATATGACTGACGTTACCCGTATCAGTAGAACCGTAACCGAAGTCATCTTCACTGACTTCTTCGCCTTTTTGACGTGCATAATGTGCAAACAGTTCATCCAATTTAGGTGTTAAGATAAATTCGTTCACACCATTTTGAATCGGTTTGAATGAATAGTCACAACCTGTCTGCAATGCGGCACCTTGAGCAATTTGACCTACTCGGTGTGTTAACACATCTAAATCTTTACGTGTTGTTGCACGTGTATAGAAACGTGCATGTGTAAAATCAGGAATAATGTTGGCTGCTTCTCCACCATTTAAAATCACACCATGTACACGTTCACCTTTTTTAATTTGTTGACGTAATTGTGCTACACCATTGAAATAGCTGATCATCGCATCTAAAGCGTTAATCGCTTCATCTGCGTTTTCAGAGGCATGCGCACTTTTACCGTAGAATTTAATATCCAGTACATCTACTGCTAATGTATGGATTGTTTTGTATGTTTCATTACCAGGGTGCAGCATCAAAGCAACATCTAATTCATCAATGATACCTTCTTTAACATAACTCGCTTTCGCACTCCCGTTTTCTCCGCCTTCTTCAGCTGGACAACCTAACACAACCACTTGTCCGCCTACTTTATCGATAACTTGTTTTAAAGCGATACCAGCTAACACACTTGTTGTACCGATAATATTATGACCGCATGCATGACCTAATCCAGGAAGCGCGTCATATTCTGCTAGGAAACCAATCGTCGGCCCTGGCTTGCGACTATGATATTGAGCAATGAAGCCAGTCGGATGACCTGCGATATCTTGTTCAATTTCAAAGCCGTATTTCTTTAATTCTTGCATTAATAAACCAGAAGCAAAGACTTCTTGGTTTCCTAGTTCTGGTCTTTCATGGATTTTATGACTGATATCAATAAATTCTGACTGTTTCGCATCTATAAATTGTTCAATATGAGTTTCAAATGACATTTTAGTGACTCCCTTTATTTTTCAAAGATATATGTGTCTTTAAGGTCGTTTTAACACGATTTGGAACGCTTTTACCTTGCGTTCTCATCCCCTTTTATATCTTTATCAGTAAAATTGATTACTAAACATTTTAAAGGTTTTTCATGACTTTGTCATCCTTTTTCTTAATTTTCAACAAATTTATTCCGAGTAAACTGATAAACTTTTCATTGAAAGTGTATTCGGTAAAATTGTAAATGCTGCTTAGCCTTGTTACAATAAGACATGAAGAACTAAAGGAGGTTTAGTTTTATGCCTAAAATGAACGTTGAAAGTTTCAATTTAGATCATACTAAAGTTGTTGCACCATTTGTGCGCTTAGCAGGTACAAAAGAAGGTCAAAACGGAGATGTAATTAAGAAATATGATATTCGTTTCAAACAACCAAACAAAGAACACATGAAAATGCCTGGTTTACACTCATTAGAACACTTAATGGCTGAAAACATCCGTAACCACACAGACAAAGTCGTAGACTTAAGTCCAATGGGTTGCCAAACTGGTTTCTATGTATCATTCATCAACCATGATGACTACGAAGATGTATTAAACATCATTGAAGCAACATTGAAAGATGTTGTTGCGGCTAAAGAAGTCCCTGCTTGTAATGAGGTACAATGCGGTTGGGCAGCAAGCCACTCATTAGAAGGTGCACATGAAATTGCACAAGAAATGTTAGAAAAACGTGACCAATGGGATAAAATCTTCAGCGAAGACTAATCCTGGTCACTTGATGCGTTAATAGTATGTGAAGCCCCGCTTCAAATCAAAAATTGATTTGAGACGGGGCTTCTTTTTTGTTTGCTATTAAAATTATGAATAGATTGCTTTCATCTATTCTCTGTTTTTTAGTTTGTCTAATAATAATGAGAGTTTGTAGAGCATTGGGCGAAGCGGTTTAATAAAATCTCCAATATACTCTTCTACGTGTGCATTAAATCCTTCTTTGAATTTTTGTACACCATAGTCTTCTGCATTATCAGAGAAATCTCCTGTAATACCGTAGAAATTATAACGGTCAATACCTTTCTTCTTCGCAAATTTAATCATTTCCCATTGTAAACGGTATGCGCCCATAAACGCATTATATTGAGGATTCGAACCACTAGAGAGATAGTAAACTTCGTGCTCATTATAAAGATAAAGCGCAGCTGCTAAGTTTAAGATGTTGCCATCTTTTTCTATCATCGCTTGTGTTTCTTTGATTTTACGTTCGTTACTATTAAATTGTTGCTGCAGTTGATTAGCTCTGCTTTTTGATTTCTTAGAGTTCGGACTTTCTTTCAACTTCTCATTCACTTCATCTAAATCACTTTGTAATTGTGCGTGTTTCTCTTTCAACTCTTTTAAGTACGTATGCAAATCGACATATGCTAATTTTAAGAAACCACGATGACCATAAACCTTTTGCATTTGTTTAAAATAATCCAAACCTCTAAATGTGAAACCGTGTTTCTCTTCTGCCATTTTAAACAATTCGAAGAATAAAGGTGTTTCATCAATAGAAAGTGTACGGACTTGTACACCCATTTCATAAGTCTTTTTAATATTACGTCTTGTTTGATAGTCCATTTCATTGAGTAACTGCGTTTCTGATTTTCCTTTTAAATCTAACACAGACAACCATCTGATTTGACTCATAGAAGAATAACCAGTGGAATAGCCTTGATGTTTGTAACCTAACTTTTCCAATGTTTGAATCAACTGATGATTATCAAATTGTTCAATGATTTCACCATCAGTTTCCCTAATGCTTTCTAATACATAAGGATCTACTAACACATATATTCCTTTTTGCTTTCTTAAATACAACGTAAGTGCCGCAAAAAAATATTTTACAAGTTCAGCATTCTTATAATCCATGACCGGTCCGCGATGTGTATAGAAGTATTTAAAAAAGCGCATACTTCTCGCTTCTGTTAATAAACACGCCGCAATGACTTCATTTTGATTATCTTTAACACCTACAATATGTACATCATGTTGTGTTTTATTGCGATTATGATAATGTTTCACTGACTGTGTATAATGTGAAAAATGTTGTTTTGTATAATTCTCAAATTCTGCTTCAGTTAAATTAGTAAAATACATGGTGCATCTCCTTTGATGATGTCGCTCCCTTTAACTGTATCATTCTACAACACGTCACACAACATAGTCGTACATAATTGTTTATTTATTTTAATTTTTAATAAAAACACCTCAAAAAAAGATACGATACCTAATCATATTTACAATTAAGCATCGCATCGCATCTTTTCTTTCATCTATTTCTATTAATAATCAGAATCTGATTCTAGTCCTTGGATAATTTGTACACCTGCACTTGCGCCTACACGAGTTGCGCCTGCATCTAGCATAGCTTTGAAGTCTTCTAAGTTACGAACGCCGCCTGAAGCTTTGACTTCTAATGCGTCGCCAACGACTTCTTTCATTAATTTTACATCTTCAACTGTCGCGCCGCCGCCAGCAAAGCCAGTAGAAGTTTTCACAAAGTGTGCACCTGCTGCTTTACTTAATTCAGATGCTTTACGTTTTTCTTCATCTGTCAGTAACACTGTTTCGATAATCACTTTAACGGTACGACCATCAGCAGCTTTAACAACCGCTTCAATATCTTGTTGTACCTCATCATAGCGTTTGTCTTTTAATGCACCGATATTAATAACCATATCTAATTCATCTGCACCATTTTTCACTGCATCTTCTACTTCAAATGCTTTTGTCGCTGTTGTATTTGCGCCTAATGGGAATCCGACGACTGTACATACTAGTACGTCAGAATCTGCTAATGCTTCTGCCGCATGTTTCACGTAAGTCGGGTTGATACATACAGATTTAAATTGATATTCCTTTGCTTCTTCAATCAACTTATCAATTTGTTCTAAAGTAGTATCTGGTTTTAATAAAGTATGATCAATATACTTCGCATAATTCATTTGTATACATCCTCCAATTTGGTTGTTTACTTTCACATATAATATAACGTATTCAATTATCATTTTACCAAATATTTTAACTCGCTAAAATATAAGAGATGTTCAACTTGTTTCAATTTCACTCTTTTAATGAAATCATACCTGAATTGTCATTAAATAAGCCCAACTGTGTATAGTAATTCTCGCAAATTATAGGCTTGCGTGTTATCTTTAACTTAACTTATTTTTTATTAAAGGAGCAGATAAATATGACTCAAGGTACACCGCATATTCAACCAAATGGTGCTAAAATCGCGAAAACAGTTTTAATGCCAGGTGACCCGCTGCGCGCAAAATATATCGCAGATAATTATTTAGAAGATGTCGTACAATTTAACGAAGTTCGTAATATGTTCGGTTATACAGGCACATATAAAGGTAAAGAAGTTTCAGTAATGGGTTCAGGTATGGGGATTCCAAGTATTGGTATCTATTCATATGAGCTTTATAACACGTTTGATGTAGATACAATTATTCGTATCGGTTCATGTGGTGCATTACAAGAAGACGTAAATCTTTACGATATTATTATTGCACAAGGTGCTTCTACAAACTCTAACTATGTAGATCAATACAACATTCCTGGTCATTTCGCACCATTAGCTGACTTTGATTTAATGGTCGAAGCTAAAAATGTTGCAGACAAAGTCGGCGCAACGACTCATGTTGGTAATATCCTTTCTTCTGATACGTTCTATAACGCTGACTCAACATTCAACCAACAATGGCAACGTATGGGTATTTTAGGTATTGAAATGGAATCTGCAGGTTTATACTTAAACGCAACTTATGCAGGTAAAAAAGCATTAGGTATCTTCACAGTAAGTGACCACATCTTACGTGATGAAGCTACAACACCTGAAGAACGTCAAAACTCATTTACACAAATGATGGAAATTGCGTTAGAAATCGCATAATCTATTCAATATATTTTAAGGCGAAGCTCAACTCAGCTTCGCCTTTTTTTATAATTTCATTTAATATTATTTCTTATCATAACCATAATCTAGATATTCTTCTAATGTCTGATGTTGATTATGGATGTCTTTCGCATGTTTAAGGCCGACATATCTGAAATGCCAAGGTTCATATTGATAACCTGTAATATGTTCTTTACCTTTCGGATATCGAAGAATAAAACCATATTCATGCGCATGTTCAGCAAGCCATTTACCTTCAGGTGTTTCACCATATGCTTCTAAGAAATCTTTATTTCCTGGTGGTGTGCCCACATCGAAAGCTAAGCCTGTTTGATGTTCAGAAAAGCCAGGTCTAGCACTATATTTATCAGCGGCTTTCTGACCATCACGAGCCACATAACTATTATAAAGTCCGACTTGTTCTTGATAAGATCTGAATCCGCTGCGATAGACAATATTTAATCCTTCTTTTTTCGCATCTTGCATCATTTCATTTAAATGTTGTCTCGCTGTTTGATTTTCTCCACGATTATAGTGTTTTGAAATCGATACCTTTTTATTCACTAACATTAAACCATCAACAGTTGTCACACCATTTTTCTTGTTCACTTGATGTTGTTGTTTAGGTTGTGGTGCTTTTTTAGTGTCTTGTTGTGCTGATTGCTTGTTCTCCTTGTTGTCGTTTTGTTCTGATGTACTGCCGCAAGCTGTTAATAATAAACTAGCAGCCAAAGTACCCGCAATTAATTTATTCATCCCGTTATCACCTCATCAACTTTCACATCTATATTATAGAACGCATAATATATTTTTCAACATCCTTTTATGAAACTTTAAAATACTTTCACAAAAGAAAAACCAAGCCATGGTTCTTCTTGACCACGGCTTGGTTTTATCATTATAAGTTATTTGATTGGTGCTTATTTGCCTAGGAATGATTGGAACATCCAGTTGTGTTTATCAACTGATGTTTGTAATGCGATTAACATATCTTGAGATACATCATCTTCTGCATCTCCTGCAACTTCTACTGCTTTAGCAAGTTGTTCAGAAATGTTAGTGAAGTCTTTAGAAATTGATTGAACCATATCTTCAGCAGTTTTTTCTGATTCTGCTTCATCTACAATTGCTACATCTAAGCTATTTTTCAATGTCGCAACTGGGCTGCCGCCGATTGCTAAGATACGTTCTGCTAATTCATCAATGTGTTCACTTGCTTCGTTATATAATTCTTCAAATTTAACGTGTAATGAGAAGAAATGAGGACCTTTCACAAACCAATGGAAGTTGTGAATTTTTGTATATAATACTGTCCAGTTTGCTACTTGTTCGTTTAATACATTTACTACATCTTGTTTATTTGCCATAAAAATAATCGCTCCTTTAAGTTGTCGTTTTCTCTCTTTGTAATAGTTATTATATTATAATCATTCTAATCTGTAAAGCTATATCTCCTCTAATTTAAAATTATTATAAACTAGAGTTCTAAGATGTTGTATCTGCTTTCTCTATTACTTTACCCTGCTTGGAAGCTTTTAACACATTAATAACACTTATTACTAAGCCATTTAAAAGGATGTGACATTTAATGCTTGCCCATTATAAACAAGTAGTTCATTTTATTTTCATTCTCAATTAAATATTCTTAGGCAATTCAATAAAGAA
Organism: Staphylococcus simulans; assembly: GCF_025561465.1. NCBI lineage: Bacteria > Bacillati > Bacillota > Bacilli > Caryophanales > Staphylococcaceae > Staphylococcus > Staphylococcus simulans. The sequence continues at coordinate 923,813 of NZ_CP095100.1, read as the reverse complement.
TGAGCGTTCATAATCAGTAGGTTCTTGCCATTCTGCATGCCACATCTTATCTCGGTTATTCGCAAATAAATCATAACCGAAGTTACGCAATGGTTTCGGTACAAGCGTTAATAGGACACCTATCCATTTTTCTTCTGTTAATGACATCAACAATTTTGCGATAGCTGTAGATTTGAAATAAAGATGGTCCCCTTCTTGCAGTACGACAGTATTCATTTTTAATATACCTGGATGTCTGCGTTCTAATTCTTGGCCTGCAGTACCTTTTAATGTCGCAAACTCATAACTTTTAGATAAACCGTGTCTAATTAACCATATCGCATAGTTATAGCAATACACACAGTTTGCATCATAATAAATAATCGGCATTCTATTACTCCTTTCTCGTTCAGTCTTTCATCTATTATTTAATATACCCGTTTAGAATTACCATTAATTTTTCATTAAAAAAAGTCTTAGATGGGACGTAACCCTCTAAGACTCATATCTATATTAGTCGTGATTTACTTTGACAATTCGTGCATATTTTAAGAATTGTTCTGAGTATTTTTGTTTAATCGTTTCTAAATCATCATATGTGACACCGATGATATGCCAGTTTGGATTAAAGTGATAGAAAGAATCTTTATCACGTGACCATCTGATCATAGAACCATCTCGATTATAACGTGGCAATGTCACTTCATAACCTTCTAACACATTGATATACGTTTGGAAAATATCTGGATCAATACGATTGAAGTTATCAATGACTAAATAGCTACGATCTGTTCTCGGCATCAATTCTGTAATGAAACCTTCTCTGTAATAAAGTGCTCCTGCTTCATTTGGTAAATACTTTCCATATAACATATCTTCAGAGAAGTCAGGATGTCCTGTGGTAATAACAGGTTTTGCATTGGTTTTTTGTAGTAGATTCTCTGCAGCTTTTAAGCCTTCTGCACGATCTTTATCTTGAATCACTAATAAAATAAATGGTTTAATTTCATCTTCTGTTTGTGCTACAGCATCATCTTTTTTGATGGCTTCAAATTGTGGTTTCACACTATCATTGCGACTCATTTCAAGAATCGCATCGAATTGTGCTTGAGACATACTTGCGATGGCCTGTTTGGCATTTTCTTGTAAGTAGTATAAGTTCTTTAATCTTGGATGTTTATTTAACGTCGCTAAATTTACCGGATTGATATCTTCATCATAGCGGACTTCAATTGCAGTACTATTTGTACGTCCTTGAATTGGCGGCAACTCACGAATATGTTGTGTTACTTCACCTAAACCTACCACAGAATGATCCGCATTACGGTTATAAAAAACAAGTTTATCGCCAATTTCAAGTTGCGTGTAGTAATGATAGCCGTTACGTTTAATCCCGTTGAACGTATGTGTAAATAATGTATACGTTTCACCCGGTTCAAAGTCTTTGGTTTCAGCTAAGAAGAAGTATCTCGGCACTTGTGTAGTCCCTTTACCAAGTTGTTCAATTAATTCAAATTCTTCTTTAGCGATTTGATTGAACAATGTTTCTTTCATGTTATTGATACGAAATTCTAACTGTTCACTGCGTTTTAAGTAATCTGCAGTTAATGGTTTCAAAGCTTCAGTTAAACGAAATTGTACGCGGATTTTGTGTTGTGCACCTGTTTGGACACTGATGATTTCACCGCTTCCAAGCAAACCAGCATCTGTTTGAACTTGATAAAAGATGACTTTATCACCTGGTTCTGCTTTTTTAAATGCTCGAAAGCCTTGCGTAGGATTGAATTGTGCCCCTGATTCAAACAATGTCGTCTGGCCTACTAAAGGTTCATTATGATTCCAACGATTATAACCACAGTTCAGCCAGAAATAGTTTGTTTCTTCACTCATTTTGATACTGCTCCTTCTTCATAAATATATTGATTTAAGTGCAATATACGCATTTCGCGGCTGTTAGCTTCAACCCTATATTGCAAATCTCATTCTAGCTATTTATATCAAATGCCTCTCTTTGATACAAGTCAAACTCATTATCTCGGCATTAGTAAAATTGCCATCAACGGCATGAAATTAATTAAAAATCCGCCTAACTTCAACATGTTGCTCGTTTGTTTATCTGGAATAGTAAGTAATACACATAGAATTCCTAAAATTGAAAACGCAGCTGGAATCATCAAGTTTGGATACTTAGGGAAATTCATAAAGACCCCTGCACCTGATAAAATACCGCAAATTAAAGTGATATATAAAAACTTGCGCATGCTGTTACACCTCTGTTTCTTTAAACATACGTAATCATAACTGTTAAGTCACCTTCAAAGATGTTATCTAAATCCTCAGATGTCAGTATAAAACTGCTGCCTGACGCAATTTCATAAACATCACCATCTGTAATCAATTGGCCTTCGCCATGTAACACTGTGACTAAACAAAACTCTCTTGGTTTCATATAATTTAATGTTCCTGTGATTTCCCATTTAACGACTGTAAAGGCATCATGTGTAATGTATGTTGTTCGTTTATGATTTTCAATAATTTCTGATTCTGGTATCACATTCGGACTATCTTCACGTACTTCAACGACATCTTTGGCTTTATCGATATGCATATCACGCGGCTGCCCTTGTGCATCTACACGTTCATAATCATAAATACGATATGTGACATCAGAAGCTTGTGTTACTTCATACACGACTAATCCTTTACCAATCGCATGGACAATACCATTAGGTACAAAGAAAAAGTCACCTGCTTGAACTGGGATATGTTTAAATAAATCCTTGTGTTCACCTTGATCTAAAGCTTTTACAAAATCATCTTTAGACTCTGTATTCAAACCATAGATAATTTCAGCATCTTCATCCGCTTCAATAATGTACCAGCATTCCTTTTTACCGAAATCACCGTCTTCATGCTCATAGGCATAAGCAGTATCTGGATGTACTTGTACCGACAATGCTTCTTGTGCATCTATCATTTTAACCATTAATGGAAATTGCGCACTTGGAAAATCTCCAAATAATTCTTTATGTGTTTGCCAAACATAGCTAAGTGTTTGACCTTTAAATGGACCATTTGAAATGACACTGTCACCATGTGGGTGCGCAGAAATCGTCCATATTTCTCCAATATCTGATTCAGGTAATGAATAACCATATTTTGATAAATGGTGACTCCCCCAAATTCTTTCTTTAAAAATCGGGTCTAAAAACAATGGCATTGAAACTGTCCACCTCCGCTACTTTTTCAAACCGTACCTTATTATGTATCGATATCTTTATCTCTGATTTCTTGATGGATTCATTCATGTTAGCGTTATCTAGCATATTATAACAATATTTTGTTCAGGGTGGTAGTATCCATAATTTTTTTACAAAACTTAATCATCAAAATTTCAATCAATGTATGTTTTTTTCACATTCTTTTTTATACTTTTGATATTTTTTATCATTTTCTCTATTAAATCTACATTTTCTGTTAATTATTGCTTGTGCTAGCTGTCTGTTAACCTTTATAATAGAAGTATGTTAATAATACCTTAACATATGCTACATAAGGTAATAAAAATGATTAATATCGAACGGGTTGCTGATGCAGCTCACACTGATAAAAAATTTGCATAAGGACCTAAGCTCTGGAAAAGCTTAGGTCTTTTTAAATACAGAGAAATCCCCGAGTCATACTGTTAATTGTATGGTTCGGGGATTTATGCATTTTTATATAATTAATTTATGGTTTCTAGATATCTTCTACAACAATATAAGCCGCTTTCACTGGACCATGTACACCCACAACTAAATTCATTTCGATATCAGCTGAGTTAGATGGACCAGTAATGAAGTTTACACATGATGGGAAACGTGCATCTTCTTGGTTTTTATCGAATAAGCCGTCTGCTGCTTGAGTAAATCTTGGAACAATATTCGATTTAGGAATAATCGCAATATAAGTTTCAGGCATTAAACTTACTGCACGACCGCGTCCTTTGCCTGAGAATAGCACGATTGTGCCGCTTTCACTTAAACAATAATCACTGAAAGTAATACCCACTTGTGCAGTTTGCGCTGCTGCTTTACTTTCTTCAGGACGCGCTTCATCCCATACTGTTGTTTCAAATGCGCTTAAATCAATGTGGTATTGATCAAAGCGTGGATCATCAAAACGTACAACTGGGTTGCCGCCAAACTGTTCAATTGTTTCTTTCAATGTTTCATTCAATTGTGCTGTAGTTGTTTTCACAAATGCAGTATGAATGTTTTTACATTCTTGTTCTAAGTGGTCGACTAATTCATCTTGTGATAAGTCAGATAAAGTTTTGTATTGTGGTTGAACTGACCATTCAGGTTTGATGACTTTCTCTGGTGTTTTACGTTCTAAGGCGTTTTGAATATTTGCTAGGAATTTGTCTTTATTAGAAACTGAACCAGTCATTAGTGATTACCCTCTTTCTGTTTCAAATGTTCTTTCATCCAGTGATTGAAACGTTCTTTTTCAGGTGTTGGGAAATCTCTGGATTGTGTCCAAGCGTGTAATGGTTTTGGACCTTTTTCAACCCAACCGTCTTTATTCGCAAACGGTTTGAGGGCTGGTCCTGCCATTTTGATACTATATTGGAAAAGATGCGGTTTAGTTGTACCGATACCGAAACCTTTCATAACCAGACGTTCACCTAATGCTGATTTTTTAAGTTCTTCTGCTTCGACTTGACGGTGTTTTAAGAGTAAGTCGTGAAGCGGAATTTTAACTGGACATGCTTCAGAACATGCGGCACATAGTGATGATGCATATGGTAATTGACCATATTCTTCATAACCGCCGAGTAATGGTGATAAAACTGCACCGACTGGTCCTGGATAAATAGAACCATAACTGTGGCCGCCTGAATGACGGTACACTGGACATACGTTCATACATGCACCACAACGGATACATTGTAAGATTTCTTGGAATTGTGTACCTAAAATTGTTGAATGTCCATTATCTACGATAACTAAATGGAATTCTTCTGGTCCGTCGATTTCACCTTCACCACGAGGACCTGTTAATGTAGTGACGTAACTTGGTAATTTTTGACCTACTGCACTACGAGATAACATACCGACTAATACTTCCATTTCTTTAAATGATGGTACGATACGTTCCATACCCATAACTGTGATTTGTGTTTTAGGTACAGTTGTAGACATACGTGCATTACCTTCATTGGTAACTAAGCAGAAGCTGCCACTATCAGCAACCGCAAAGTTACATCCTGTAATACCGACTTCTGCAGCTAAGAATTTTTCACGCATAATTTTACGTACAAAGCGTGCCATTTCTGTCGGATCATCAGTACCTTCATAGCCTTCTTTCGCATGTAACACACGACGGATTTGACCGCGGTTTTTATGCAATGCAGGTGCAACGATATGTGATGGCGGATCTTCTTCATCAATTTGTAGTAAATATTCACCTAAGTCAGTTTCAACAACTTCCGCACCTGTATCTTGTAGGACATGGTTCATATTGATTTCTTCAGTAACCATGGATTTTGACTTCACGATTTTTTTAGCATTTTTCTTTTTAACTACTTCAGCAATATAGTTAGAAGCTTCTTCTTTTGTTTCTGCGAAGTATACATGACCGCCAAGTTTCGCAACATTTTCAGATAACTGATTCAAATAATAATCTAAGTTTTCTAATGTATGTTGACGAATTTCTGCAGAAAGTTGACGCCATTCTTCCCAGTTGCCAAGTTCTTCTTGTGCTTTTAATTTTTTAACTCTTAAGCCATCTTGTGCAGAACTTACCGCACCACGCATGAATTTATTTTGTTTCTCAACTTTGAAGGCTTCTTTGAATGTTTTTTCTCCGATACGCATACCCATCTTAATGCACCGCCCCTTCAAGTTGATGATTCAACACTTCCGCAATATGAAGTACTTTTACTTTACTATTGATACGTTTTAAACGTCCTTCGATATTCATTAAACAGCTGGCATCAGCACCGATTAAGTAATCAGCCCCTGTTTCATCAACGCAATGTGCTTTTTCATCAACCATTTCACTAGAGACATCAGCCATTTTTACAGCGAATGTACCACCGAAACCGCAGCAGTTATAATACTGAGGTAATTCTACTAATTCTAATCCTTTCACATGACTTAATAGTTCTTTCGGTTCATTCACAACGCCTAATACACGTGTGATATGACAAGATGGATGAATTGTTGCTTTACCTTCTAATGATGCACCAACATCTGTTACACCTAATACATTAACGATAAATTGAGTAAGCTCATAAGATTTATCTGCCAATGCGATAGCTTCTTTATGCATTACAGGATCCTTTTCAAATAAACTTGGATAATGTTTAAACATAGTAATACAAGAACCAGATGGTGCGACAACATAATCTGAATCTTTAAATGCTTTAATCATTTGTTTAGCTGATTGTCTTGCATCATCAAAATAACCTGAGTTGTAAGCTGGTTGTCCGCAGCATACTTGTGCTGTCGGATAATCTACTTCACAGCCTAGTCTTTCAAGCAATTCCACTGTCGCAACACCAATGCGTGTATGGAAAGCTTCAACTAAACAAGTTGAGAATAAACTGACTTTCATATTTTACACCCTTTCCCCGCTCGCGCATGTTACGTGAACGTATATGCCCTATTAAATTTTTAATGATTTCTAGATTCTTAATCATGAAAGCAGCAGTAATCATCCCCACAACAATTACTGTTTAGATTAAGAATAGAAACGATTACTCGTACATTATAGCGCTATTTAAACATCTAGTCATCAGATGTTTAACAATTTGTTCAAACTTTTTTGATTTCGCGAACAGTTTTTAAGCAAAATAAAAACAAGCCTCTATTTCATGAGACTTGTTCCTAATGTTTATTTTTGGCGAATATTTTCTAGAATTGTATCACGTACTTCTGCTAAATGTGATTTCATTTGTTGAACAGCTTTATCTGAATCTTGTTGTTCAATCGCTTGATATATCTTTTGATGTTCTTCATATAAACGGCGTAATGCTTTCTCTTTATCAAATAAATACACTCTGCGCGTTTCTTTCATTGTTTCTTGAATCACATCAGAAATATTATTCAATAAATCAAATAACATCTCATTTTGTGCTGATCTGGCAATTGCTAAATGGAACTTTAAATCAGCCGCTTCACCTGATGTTCCATCACCTACTGCTTTCTGCATCAATTGCAATGCAGAAGATAATGCTTCTAAATCTTCATCTGTTCGATGTGTCGCAGCTTTTTGTACTGTCGCAAGTTCCACAACTTCTCGTAACTCTAATAAGTCTTCAATTTGTTTGCGCGTCAAACTTGATTCATTCAAATCAAAGAACACCGGTTCTTTTTTAGTCACGAACGTCCCATAGCCTTGTTTGATTTCAATGACTCCGATTGTACGTAACGCATTAAAAGCTTCTCGTACAGATGCCACACTGACACCGTAGTCTTTTGCTAACGCTTGAATGGAAGGCAATTTGTCCCCGACAGCATATTCACCAGATTTAATTTGTTCTAACAAGATGTCGGCAATTTTTTCATATATCTTTGTTTTCGAAATTTTCATCGACTTTTGACCTCCATAGTTTTATCTTCTTAATTATAACAAATTCCTTCACAAACTTACTATATTACATATAAAAAAGAAGGCCATCAAAGACCTTCCTAAACAAATTTTATAATCATGATTATTTGTTTTGATAATATTGAGTCAACGCTGTATCAATTGCTTCATCGCCACTAACGACTTGGAATTCTCCGCCTTGATATGCTTTGTCGCTCAAGACATTTACTATGACAGAAGCAACGTCTTCACGTGGCACACTGCCTGCTTCTTCTAACTGAGCAACAATCGTTACTTTGCCAGTACCTGGATCATCTAATAAAGCACCAGGATGCACAATCGTATAGTGCAAGCCTGAATCACGTAAATGATTATCTGCATAATGTTTCGCAATAGTATAAGGTTTTAGTTCTGGTACACTATCAAACGCTTCACGACGAGAATCAAATGTAGAAACCATCACAAAGTGTTTCACGCCTGCTTGTTTACTTGCTTCAATAGCTTTAACTGCACCATCTAAATCAACAATGATTGTTTTATCTGCACCAGTACTACCACCTGAACCAACAGAGAAGACCACTTGTTCAAAGCCTTTAAACTTCTTCGTAAGATCATCAATCGTATCATTTTCAACATCTACAAGTTCTGCTTGATAACCTTCTTCTTTTGCATTACTCACTTGTTCTTCTTTACGATAAGCTGCTGTTACATCTTGGTTTGCTTCTTTTAATTGTTTTACTGCATAATGGCCAACACCACCATTGGCACCTAAGAATAAAATACTCAATGACTTCACTCCTTATCTGTTTTAACTCTTTTTATTAGTTATATGGTATGACTGTTCCCTTCATTTGTTAACCCAAAACAGACATTGTTTTCTGATATTGACTTATACATACAATCGATGTACATTATATATGAATACATGTTCATATATTAATAAGAGGAGTGAAAGTAATGTCACATCAAGAATTAAGCGGCCGTACACTCGCACAAGTGACGGACATTTTCAAAGCCTTAAGTGAACCCAATCGTATCCGAATTATGCATTTACTTGAACAAGGACCTTGCAGTGTAGGTCACATCAGCCATACGCTCAAACTTTCGCAATCAAATGTATCGCATCAATTAAAGGTACTGCGTCATGCTGAATTAGTTAAAGATCAACGACAAGGTCAATCTAAAATTTATATGCTTGATGATCAACACGTAGTTACACTGCTTTCACAAGCCATCCATCATGCAGAGCACCCGGTTGATTAGAAAGGAAGTTTTATTATGAATCATTCTCATGAACATGCACATCATCACCACCATCATCATGTGCATACCGACAACAAACGTGTTTTAGCTTTTTCTTTTATTATTATCGCATCCTTTATGGTCGTTGAATTAATCGGAGGATTTTTTGCGAACAGTTTAGCCTTGCTATCAGATGGTGTACATATGCTTAGTGATGCTTTTTCTCTTGGCTTAGCATTATTCGCATTTAAATATGCTGAACGTCATGCGACCATGAACATGACCTTTGGTTATAAACGTTTTGAAATCTTAGCTGCTTTATTTAATGGTGTTTTATTACTCGTTATCAGTATCGGCATTATGATTGAAGCCATTCGAAGATTTGCAGCACCTCCTGAAGTCCTTTCTACTGAAATGTTTATCATCAGTGTCATTGGTTTAGTGGTCAACATTGTAGTGGCTTGGATTATGTTGCGTGGCGGAGATACGGAACATAATATTAATATGCGCGGCGCATTCTTACATGTCTTAGGTGATTTACTTGGTTCATTAGGTGCGATTGTTGCCGCATTCTTAATTTGGGCTTTCCATTTTACTATCGCTGATCCTATTGCAAGTATGTTGGTGTCTTTATTACTCCTTAAAAGTAGTTACGGTTTAATCAAAGATTCACTTAATATCTTGATGGAAGGTACACCCAAAGATATCGATATTGATCAAGTGGTTGAAACGGTACGTGCTGAAACAGAAATCCAAAATGTGCATGACTGTCATATTTGGACGATTTCTAATGATTTAAATGCATTCAGTTGTCATGCGGTCGTGAGTGATACATTATCTATCAAAGAGTGCGAGGCATTGCTTAAACGTATTGAGCATCAATTAAACGAACTTAATGTGCATCATATGACGATTCAATTAGAGTCTGACCAAAATGAACATAGTCGCGAAACATTATGTTCACATGTCGTGACACCTTAAAACATTCAAATGAATATTTATATGATATTAAAAAACGACGTCTCAGCAATCACTGAAACGTCGTTTTTTTAGTCTTTTGTTAATAAGCGTTCTCTATTGAATAAATTTATCAAATATCAATTGTTGGCCTGGCACATCTTTTTGTTCGAAGCCATCAATGAAACGTGTATTATCATAAGCTACTCTGACATGTTCGATATTGAATTGTTCAGGTGTAATAGTCACAATACCATATACTGTATAAGGTGCACGATTCAATCCTACTGAACCTGGATTAAAGTAAGCAACATCTTCATAAATAAAATGATGCAACGTATGATTATGACCGAATAGAATCAAATCCGCTTCTTTATCTTTAAATAGATGTGCCATATGCGATGCTGTCGGTTCAACAATTGGACTGAACGGCACTTTATCTATAGGTTGTTCTAACATCATATTTTCAATTTCATAATGAATACCTAATACTTTTTGGCCGGCCACTTCTAAGTTAAACGTTCTCGGTAATTGATTTAAATACTCGTAATACTGTGGGTTTAAATGTTCAGCAATCCAATGATGATGTTCGTAAAACTTATCTTTTAAATCTTCTGGATATGGTGTTTGATTGATGACTGACATAATTGCTTCGTCATGGTTGCCTGCAATTGATGTAATATCATCGCGTGAAGTGACCATACCTAAAACTTCATTCGTATTATGACCGATTCCAATAATATCTCCTAAATTGTAAATATGATCAATATCACCTCTTCTATCAATGTCTCTTAAGACTGTAGCCAATGCATCCATGTTTCCGTGGACATCTGTAAATACTGCAAATTTCATACTATCACCCTCATTAAAGTTTATAATGAAACAAAACATTACATTTTGCTTATAATCTTGATTTTTTAATTTGAAACCAAGCATTTTTTTGATATTGTGTTTATATCATATCAAAGGAGTGCTAAGCCATTGTTTAAATTTCATAAACATGCAATACAAAACGCAAAACCGCAAAATGTTAAAATAGCTCTTTTTAGTATTCTAACATTTATTGTCTTTCTATTACTGACTGGATTGACATTACAGCCGTTAACACAGAGCATCTCGATGTTTATTATGGCGATGATGTATCAATCTATGTCACCGCAAATTTTATTACCGGTGATTATCAGTCTTATCATACCATTAGCTTTCTTTATTTTTGCTGGATATCACCTGGCTGCAGGTGCCATCAATATTATTTATAAAGGTATCCATAAAGAAAAAGTCAGCTTGCTTGATGCTTTAGAAGCATTTAAAAAAGGCAGCTATTTAAGAGCTGTTAAATTAGCATTGTTTACTTTACTCTTTATCGCGATACTGAGTCTGATTCGTTACTTACTGACTCAATTGTTCAGTTTAGGTATCGGAGCGTTGTTGAGAAGCGGACAAAGTTACTTTATGGAACATGTCGGTGTATACATCGCTGTTCAATTGATCGCGCTAACTATTTTAGCGATTGTATTATCATTCTTTATTTGGACATTCACATACATCATGATTGCATATACAGTCGCATACTTTAAAGACCGTCAGGCCGGTGCATTCCAAGATGTTAAACACGCATTTAAATCTATGAAAAATGGTCATCATTCATGGTTCAAACTATTACTTGGACTTGTAGTATTAGATTTAATTGTTATTATTCTAGAAACACCTGTTTCTCAACTTGTCGCATTCTCTACAAGAAGTATTTCACAAAATGTGGCAGGCGTTTTAACAGTTGTTTTACTAGTCATTATTATCATCGTACGAATTGTCGTTTATTACTTAAACGTTAATGCGATTATCGCATTCTTCAGTACAGTGACTGATGGGGTTGTACCTCACCGTGCACCTTCTCGTCAACAACGTAAACAACAAGCAAAAGCAGAACAAAAAGAACAAGAAGAAACAACAGCTCCTGTTAAAGAAACAGAAACGAAAGAAACTGCAAAAGAAAATGATAAAGAAGTTTATCAAGATACAACTTTTGATCACTTACAATCAAAGAATAAAGAGATTGATGAACGTTCTGATGAACGTTCTGATGAATTTAAAAAATAAGCAATAAGAAAGCGTATGAAGGAATTATAACAAGTCCTTCATACGCTTTTTCTATTTATTGATTCAAAAGATTAGATTCTAAATAACGTGCTGCGCCATCTTCATCATTTGTATAAGAAGTGACGTCTTTTGTCAGTGCTTGAATTTCAGGGCGTGCGTTTTTCATTGCGACTGTATAATGACCGAAAGCAAACATAGAACGGTCGTTATCACTGTCACCAATTACAAGTGTATCTGATTGAGGAATATTAAAGTGTTCAATCATTTCTTTAATACCTGTTCCTTTATCGATACCTTCTGCCATTGTTTCTGCATTAAAACGTGATGAGTTGGAAACTGTGATTTCTAGTTGTTTCTGTTCATCAATTAAATGTTCTCTGAATTTCGTGATTTTCTCTAAATCTGGTGTGAACATATAAATTTTAGAAAATTGCATTTGCGGTAATGTATCTACCCAGTTCACGTTGCCATTTAAAGCATGCTTACGAGAATTCCATTCACTGATACCTACATTATTCGGTGGTGTATCGCCTGCACAAGTTGCTTCAATCCATTGTCGGTCTTCTTTTAAAATCATACGTTTACCGCTAAATGGAAAGACTTCATAATAAATATGTTGTGCTTTCGCACTTTCTACAATTTCAGTTACTGCTTCATATGTCAGACTATGTTCAAAAATAGTGACACCCTCTGCGTCTCCTCTTGTACCGTTAGATGAGATAACACCATCAATTTCAAAGTTTTCAGGTGTTAAATGTTCAATTTCATCAAATGAACGTCCTGTTGCAATAAAGACTTTGTATCCATTTTGACGTAATTGTTTGATTGTTTCTGTTGTTTTATCTGATACTCTATTATTTTCTTGTAAAATCGTTCCATCCATATCTAAGAATATCGCTTTTACATTATCCATTACTTTTCCTCCAAGTTGTTGTTATCGCCTTGATTATGGCATTTTCAGACTGTTTTCGCAACTTTCTTCAAATAAAAAAACTGCCACTCTGCAAAGAGAATGACAGTTTCGTTAATAATCAATTATTCTACTGTGACTGATTTTGCTAAGTTACGTGGTTTATCCACATCTAAATCACGGTGTAATGCTGCATAGTATGCAATCAATTGTAATGGAACTACAGATACAAGTGGTGTTAACAATTCATTTACTTGAGGAATGACATAAGTGTCTCCTGCTTTGTTTAATCCATCCATTGAGATAATGCAAGTATGCGCACCACGTGCAGCAACTTCTTTTACGTTACCGCGAATTGATAGATTAACATTCTCTTGTGTTGCTAAAGCAATCACTGGTGTTTGATCTTCAATTAAAGCAATTGTACCGTGTTTTAATTCACCGCCAGCAAATCCTTCTGCTTGAATATATGAAATTTCTTTTAATTTTAATGCGCCTTCTAAGCTGACATTATAGTCAATTGTACGACCGATAAAGAAGGCATTACGAGTTGTTGCTAAGAAATCTTTCGCAATTTGTTCCATGTATTCAGCATCGTCTACAATTGCTTCCATCGCATTTGCGACTTTCGCAAGTTCTTGTAATAAGTCTACAGTTTCTTCTTGGCCATGACGTTTAGCCACAATTTGAGACAAGATAGCAAGTACTGCAATTTGTGCTGTATAAGCTTTTGTAGAAGCTACAGCGATTTCTGGTCCAGCATGTAATAATAACGTATGATCCGCTTCACGTGAAAGTGTTGAACCAGGTACGTTTGTTACTGTTAATGCTTTATGACCACGTTTTTTCATTTCAACTAATACAGCACGGCTGTCTGCTGTTTCACCTGATTGTGAAATATAGATGAATAATGGTTTTTTAGATAATAATGGTGTGTTATATACGAATTCAGAAGCGACATGTACTTCTGTTGGGACACCTGCCCATTTTTCGATAAATTCTTTACCTACTAAACCTGCATGATAACTTGTACCTGCTGCGATAATATAAATACGGTCAGCTTGTGCGACTTCATCGATAATCGCATTGTCCATTTTCAAGTCGCCGTTGTCATCTTGATATTCTTGAATAATACGACGCATAACAGCAGGTTGTTCATGAATTTCTTTTAACATGTAATGATCATAAACACCTTTTTCAGCATCAGCCGCATCGATTTCAGCAGTGTACGTTTCACGATCTTGTACATTGCCATCTAAATCTTTGATTTCAACTGAATCGCGTTTAACAATAACAATTTCATGATCGTGAATTTCTTTATATTCATTTGTTACTTGCAACATTGCTAAAGCATCTGATGCAACAACGTTGAATTTTTCACCAACACCGATTAATAATGGTGATTTATTTTTCGCCACGTAGATTGTATCGTGGTCTTCTTCGTCTAATAATGCTAAGGCATAAGAACCATGTAGTAATTTAACGACTTTAGTGAAAGCTTCTTCAGTAGATAAGCCTTCATTTGAGAAATGTTCTACTAATTGTACGATAACTTCAGTATCTGTTTCAGATAAGAAATTCACATCTGATACGTACTGATCACGTAATTCTTCATAGTTTTCAATCACACCATTGTGAACTAAAGTAAAGCGTTTAGATGCTGATTGATGCGGATGAGAGTTTTCATAGTTCGGCACACCATGTGTCGCCCAACGTGTATGACCAATTCCTACTGTTCCATCTACATCACTGTTGTCAGCTACATTTCTTAAATCTGCAATACGACCTTTTTCTTTAAATACTGTCGTACCTTCATCATTCACAAGTGCAATTCCTGCAGAGTCATAACCTCTGTACTCTAATTTCTCTAAGCCTTTTAACAATACTTCTTTCGCATTATCATATCCGATATATCCTACAATTCCACACATAATTCAATTCCTCCGTATTCTTCATTCCTAACGGTTACCCTTTTCACGGGGAATCTTTCAGTTTCATATTAAATTTTTTGTATCGAATATAAATTGATTCCGCCTAAATTTACTTTATAGAGTCCCTTCTCACTTGAACTCTACAAAATAGACGTACTAATCCCCTTGTGTGAGTACCGTTCAAAAATATAAACTTGGGTCTGTTTACAAACTTTGTGCATCGAGTCACCTCAATGTTTTACCTTGTAAACTTACGACTGACCTTATCCGAGACAGCATCCGCCGATAATCCGATCACTGTCTTCCTCGTCGACAATTTAAAGCTATGCTTGCTATTACATCTTCTGCTCTAAGATATAAATCTACGCAAATTCCAGCTTGTCATTGTACGGGCGCTATAATTATGGTTTAACCTGTCTATCCCCCTTTTACACGTAATATAAGTATTTTACAATGAGTGATTTTATAAATGCAACTATTTTCACAACCTGTATCCGCTTACACTCTAAAGTTTTTTGCTAACTGCAATTTTTTCTATTTCAAATTATGTTTCTACTATTAACTAATATTGTTTCATCAAAGTTATCATTAATTTTGAATAATTTAGTTTAGCTGTTCTATTCTTTAAATTAAAAAGAACTGAGACTTTCTTACCAGTCTCAGTTCTTCAAAGTTAATTATTCATTTAAACCCATTTTTTCTTTAACTACATCTGCGATTTGTTGTGCATAGCTTTCAGCTTTTTCATCTGTTGCAGCTTCTACCATGACACGTACTAATGGCTCTGTACCTGAAGGACGTACTAAAATGCGTCCTTCACCGTTCATGTCAGCTTCTACGCGGTCCATTTCTGCTTTAACATCAGCATTATCAGTCACTGCATATTTATCTGTTACACGTACGTTAATTAATGATTGTGGGTATTTTTTCATTTGTTCAGCAAGTTCGCTTAATGGTTTACCTGTTAATTTCACAACAGCTGCTAATTGTACACCTGTTAATAAACCATCACCTGTAGTATTGTAGTCCATCATTACGATGTGGCCTGATTGTTCACCACCAAGGTTGTAATTGCCTCTACGCATTTCTTCTACTACATAACGGTCGCCAACTTTAGTTTTATTAGATTTGATGCCTTCTGCTTCTAATGCTTTGTAGAAACCTAAGTTACTCATAACAGTAGAAACAATCATGTTATCGTTCAATTCTTGGTTTTTAGACATTTCTTGACCAATAATGAACATGATTTGGTCACCATCAACAATGTTACCTTTTTCATCGACAGCAATTAAACGGTCTCCATCTCCATCAAAAGCTAAACCAAAGTCGCTTTCAGTTTCCACAACTGTTTGCGCTAAAGCTTCTGGATGCGTTGATCCGACACCGTCATTGATATTGTAGCCGTCTGGGCTGCAACCAATAACTTCTGTATCAGCTTCTAAATCACCGAATAAGAATGGTGCAAGTTGTGATGTTGAACCATTTGCGCCATCTAACGCAATTTTTAAACCTTCAAAATTAACATCGACAGTTGATTTTATATAGCTTAAGTATTTTTGAGTACCTTCGAAGTAGTCCGAATACTGAACAATATCATTTCCGATTGGACGTGGTAAGTCAGGATTTTCTTCGTCTAATAATGCTTCAATTTCTTGTTCTTGATCATCAGATAATTTAAAGCCGTCTGAGCCGAAGAATTTAATTCCGTTATCTGCCACTGGATTATGAGAAGCTGAAATCATAACACCTAATTCAGCATCCATTTCTTTTGTTAAGTATGCTACACCTGGTGTAGAAATAACGCCTAATCGCATTACCTCAGCACCGATAGAAATTAAACCTGCGATTAACGCAAATTCCAACATTTCCCCAGAAACACGTGTATCACGTCCTACAAGGACTTGTGGATGCTTCTTGTCTTCATTGTGCGCTAAAACATAACCGCCGTATCTACCTAGTTTAAAAGCCAGCTCTGGAGTTAATTCTTCGTTTGCTACACCTCTGACTCCGTCTGTCCCAAAATATTTGCCCATTTCAAAATTCTCCTTTAATGCTTAATTTATTTCGCTGATATAGTAGCTTTGATATCGCCCGCATCAGCATCTTTAACTTTGTTAGGTAATTCCATCTTCACAGCAGCTTCATCTGAATTTTCGAAGTCTGCTAAATCAACTACTGCTGTTACACTATGGATATCACTTAACTCATCTCTATTTCCAAAAATTTCAATTTGTTGTTTAGACAAATTAACATTATCAGCATTTAACTTAGAATTTGATTTACCGATAACTTTCTTTTTAATATCTACTTTCTTGCTGTAAGGTTCTAACTCTACAGTAATATTAACAGTGCTTGGTTTTGTAATCACATCAAGTTTCTTCAAGTTTTTATCAAAAGCTACAATTTCACCGACATCTGTTGTATCGTCGTTGATATCTGTATCATTTTTGAATGTTGCTTTTAAGTAAGCAATACTATCTACTTGATGTTGTCCACCTATCACTTTAACTTTCTTTGGTGTCACAGTTTGATTTTTGATTTGATAGTTAGAATTGATGTACGATTCACTCACATCAGGCGTTACTGTCATCATCTTTGTTACTTTCTTCTCAAGATTAACAGTCGCTTGTTTAGGATTAACAGTACCCTCTACTTCATTATCCAAACCTTTAATAACGTAATCAACTTTGTGACGACCTAATGATGTTTTAGTTAGATCTAATTCGACTTTAATGTCATCTGATTGTTCTGCTTTCAACACTTTGGATTGCGTACCTTTAATTTGAACGTCTACGCTGTCAGGTATGCCTGAAGCGTATAAATTTTTACTGTTATATGTAGCTTCTACAGGTACATTCGAAATTGTGCGTGTTGAAGTTTGTGATAGTTTAGATGTTCCAAAGATATCTCCAAAGACATTGTTCACTGTTAAAAAGAAAGCTAATGCTAAGACAAATGCTACAAATCTTAAACCCCATTTGCTCTCAAACATTCTACTTCACGCCTTTCTTTGGAAGTCTTGTATCAAACCAATGTTCAGCTAATAATTCTTCAAAGACTTCTAGTGAGATGTCTTTACGTAATTTTCCATCAAACGTCACAGAAATAGAACCAGTTTCTTCAGATACCACTGCGGTAAATGCATCAGAAACTTCTGAGATACCTACTGCAGCACGGTGTCTTGTTCCTAAACTCTTTGAAATCTTAGAACTATCAGAAAGTGGTAAATAACAAGCAGCACTTGCAATCTTTGTTCCTTGAATAATCATTGCACCATCATGCAACGGTGTATTAGGAATAAAGACATTCGTCAAAAGCTCTTGTGAAATATCAGAATCCATTGGTATACCTGTCTCAATGTAATCTTGAAGACCTGTCTTTTTCTCAAACACAATTAAAGCACCAATTCTTCGTTTGGCCATGTATTGTACTGCTCCGCCAACTGCTTTAATCAATTTCTCTTGATCTGCTGATGAATTAGCAACATAGCGTTTAAACAGGTTACCTCTACCTAACTGCTCAAGTGCACGTCTGATTTCTGGTTGGAAGATCACAATGATAGCTAAGAACCCCCATTGGATAACCATATCAAACAATCTTGCAGTAGTAGTCAAGTCTAAAGCAGCACTGACCCAACGACCAATTACAATAACAATGATACCTTTGAGTAGTTGGATTGCTTTAGTACCTTTGAATACTGTGATTAACAGATAAATCACATACCAGACTATAAGCAAGTCTAGAATACTTGTTATTAACTTTACCGTATTGAAATTTTCAAAAATGCCGCCAAAATTCATAGCATCTCCTCCGGTAACCTAATTACAATGAATGCTGTATGATTGATTATTACAGCGCTCATACATATAAATTATAGCATACATCCCCCTTTAGCTTAGAATAAAAATACATACACAATTGAATTATATACTTGAATTCAAATAGCAAAGGAAAAAATGCAATAAAAAAAGCACCCTTATCACAAGGGTGCAAGAGTGAGCCATAGAGGATTCGAACCTCTGACCCTCTGATTAAAAGTCAGATGCTCTACCAACTGAGCTAATGGCTCTAATGGCTGGGCTAACTGGATTCGAACCAGTGAGTGACGGAGTCAAAGTCCGTTGCCTTACCGCTTGGCTATAGCCCATTAGATGGTGGAGGGGGGCAGATTCGAACTGCCGAACCCGAAGGAGCGGATTTACAGTCCGCCGCGTTTAGCCACTTCGCTACCCCTCCGACAAATATATAATTCAAAATGGTGGAGAATGACGGGTTCGAACCGCCGACCCTCTGCTTGTAAGGCAGATGCTCTCCCAGCTGAGCTAATTCTCCAATATGTAATGACCCCGACGGGACTCGAACCCGTGTTACCGCCGTGAAAGGGCGGTGTCTTAACCGCTTGACCACGGGGCCATATGGCTCCACAGGTAGGACTCGAACCTACGACCGATCGGTTAACAGCCGATAGCTCTACCACTGAGCTACTGTGGATTAATATCATTGCCTGGCAACGTCCTACTCTTGCGGAACGTAAGTCCGACTACCATCGGCGCTAAAGAGCTTAACTTCTGTGTTCGGCATGGGAACAGGTGTGACCTCTTTGCCATTGTCGCCAGACAATGGAATGTTTATACATTCAAAACTAGATAGTAAGTAAATTTCAATTCGACCAATCAAAACTTGAAATTTGATTAAGTCTTCGATCGATTAGTATTCGTCAGCTCCACATATCGCTATGCTTCCACCCCGAACCTATTAACCTCATCATCTTTGAGGGATCTTATAACCGAAGTTGGGAAATCTCATCTTGAGGGGGGCTTCATGCTTAGATGCTTTCAGCACTTATCCCGTCCATACATAGCTACCCAGCTATGCCGTTGGCACGACAACTGGTACACCAGAGGTATGTCCATCCCGGTCCTCTCGTACTAAGGACAGCTCCTCTCAAATTTCCTACGCCCACGACGGATAGGGACCGAACTGTCTCACGACGTTCTGAACCCAGCTCGCGTACCGCTTTAATGGGCGAACAGCCCAACCCTTGGGACCGACTACAGCCCCAGGATGCGATGAGCCGACATCGAGGTGCCAAACCTCCCCGTCGATGTGAACTCTTGGGGGAGATAAGCCTGTTATCCCCGGGGTAGCTTTTATCCGTTGAGCGATGGCCCTTCCATGCGGAACCACCGGATCACTAAGTCCGTCTTTCGACCCTGCTCGACTTGTAGGTCTCGCAGTCAAGCTCCCTTATGCCTTTACACTCTATGAATGATTTCCAACCATTCTGAGGGAACCTTTGAGCGCCTCCGTTACACTTTAGGAGGCGACCGCCCCAGTCAAACTGCCCGCCTGACACTGTCTCCCGCCATGATCAATGGCGCGGGTTAGAAATCCAACACAGCTAGGGTAGTATCCCACCAGCGCCTCCACGTAAGCTGGCGCTCACGCTTCTAAGGCTCCTACCTATCCTGTACAAGCTGTGCCGAATTTCAATATCAGGCTACAGTAAAGCTCCACGGGGTCTTTCCGTCCTGTCGCGGGTAACCTGCATCTTCACAGGTACTATGATTTCACCGAGTCTCTCGTTGAGACAGTGCCCAAATCGTTACGCCTTTCGTGCGGGTCGGAACTTACCCGACAAGGAATTTCGCTACCTTAGGACCGTTATAGTTACGGCCGCCGTTTACTGGGGCTTCGATTCGTAGCTTCGCAGAAGCTAACCACTCCTCTTAACCTTCCAGCACCGGGCAGGCGTCAGCCCCTATACATCACCTTACGGTTTAGCAGAGACCTGTGTTTTTGATAAACAGTCGCTTGGGCCTATTCACTGCGGCTCTTCAGAGCGTGAACCCTAAAGAGCACCCCTTCTCCCGAAGTTACGGGGTCATTTTGCCGAGTTCCTTAACGAGAGTTCTCTCGCTCACCTTAGAATTCTCATCTTGACTACCTGTGTCGGTTTGCGGTACGGGCACCAGTTATCTAGCTAGAGGCTTTTCTCGACAGTGTGAAATCAACGACTCGAGGAAAACATGTTTCCTCTCCCCATCACAGCTCAACCTTGAGAATGGCGGATTTGCCTACCATTCAGTCTCACTGCTTAGACGTGCACTCCAACAGCACGCTTCGCCTATCCTACTGTGTCCCCCCATCGCTTAAAACGATAAATGGTGGTACAGGAATATCAACCTGTTATCCATCGTCTACGCCTGTCGGCCTCGACTTAGGACCCGACTAACCCAGAGCGGACGAGCCTTCCTCTGGAAACCTTAGTCAATCGGTGGATGGGATTCTCACCCATCTTTCGCTACTCACACCGGCATTCTCACTTCTAAGCGCTCCACATGTCCTTGCGATCATGCTTCGACGCACTTAGAACGCTCTCCTACCATTGTCCTACGGACAATCCACAGCTTCGGTAATATGTTTAGCCCCGGTACATTTTCGGCGCAGTGTCACTCGACTAGTGAGCTATTACGCACTCTTTAAATGATGGCTGCTTCTAAGCCAACATCCTAGTTGTCTGGGCAATACCACATCCTTTGCCACTTAACATATATTTTGGGACCTTAGCTGGTGGTCTGGGCTGTTTCCCTTTCGAACATGGACCTTATCACCCACGTTCTGACTCCCAAGTTAAATTGATTGGCATTCGGAGTTTGTCTGAATTCGGTAACCCGAGAGGGGCCCCTCGTCCAAACAGTGCTCTACCTCCAACAATCATCACTTGAGGCTAGCCCTAAAGCTATTTCGGAGAGAACCAGCTATCTCCAGGTTCGATTGGAATTTCTCCGCTACCCTCAGTTCATCCGCTCACTTTTCAACGTAAGTCGGTTCGGTCCTCCATTCAGTGTTACCTGAACTTCAACCTGACCAAGGGTAGATCACCTGGTTTCGGGTCTACGACCAAATACTCAACGCCCTGTTCAGACTCGCTTTCGCTGCGGCTCCGCATTTGCTGCTTAACCTTGCATCAGATCGTAACTCGCCGGTTCATTCTACAAAAGGCACGCCATCACCCATTAACGGGCTCTGACTACTTGTAAGCACACGGTTTCAAGTTCTCTTTCACTCCCCTTCCGGGGTACTTTTCACCTTTCCCTCACGGTACTGGTTCACTATCGGTCACTAGAGAGTATTTAGCCTTGGGAGATGGTCCTCCCGGATTCCGACGGAATTCCACGTGCTCCGTCGTACTCAGGATCCACTCAAGAGAGAATAAACTTTCGACTACAGGACTTTTACCTTCTCTGGTTCAACTTTCCAGATGATTCGTCTAATTTATTCCTTTGTAACTCCGTATAGAGTGTCCTACAACCCCAATGAGCAAGCTCATTGGTTTGGGCTCTTCCCGTTTCGCTCGCCGCTACTCAGGGAATCGATTTTTCTTTCTCTTCCTGCGGGTACTAAGATGTTTCAGTTCTCCGCGTCTGCCTTCGGACATGCTATGTATTCACATGTCGATAACACAACATAACTTGTGCTGGGTTCCCCCATTCGGAAATCTCTGGATCAACGCTTACTTACAGCTACCCAAAGCATATCGTCGTTAGTAACGTCCTTCATCGGCTTCTAGTGCCAAGGCATCCACCGTGCGCCCTTAATAACTTAATCACGTTATTAATATTGTGAGTAATCGCTTGCCGTCGGCAATTGATTACTAGCGATTCATTTAAATGAATAAAGCTTTTAAAACTCTAATTCACTCGGTTTTGCTTGGTAAAATCTATTTTTTACTTACTTATCTAGTTTTCAATGTACAATCTTTGAATGTTTCAAATAAACATTCAAAACTGAATACAATATGTCACGTTATTCCGTTTCAGTTTCCTGCGAAACTGTTCCGAATATATCCTTAGAAAGGAGGTGATCCAGCCGCACCTTCCGATACGGCTACCTTGTTACGACTTCACCCCAATCATTTGTCCCACCTTCGACGGCTAGTTCCTAAAAGGTTACTCCACCGGCTTCGGGTGTTACAAACTCTCGTGGTGTGACGGGCGGTGTGTACAAGACCCGGGAACGTATTCACCGTAGCATGCTGATCTACGATTACTAGCGATTCCAGCTTCATGTAGTCGAGTTGCAGACTACAATCCGAACTGAGAACGGCTTTATGGGATTTGCTTGACCTCGCGGGTTCGCTGCCCTTTGTACCGTCCATTGTAGCACGTGTGTAGCCCAAATCATAAGGGGCATGATGATTTGACGTCATCCCCACCTTCCTCCGGTTTGTCACCGGCAGTCAACTTAGAGTGCCCAACTTAATGCTGGCAACTAAGCTTAAGGGTTGCGCTCGTTGCGGGACTTAACCCAACATCTCACGACACGAGCTGACGACAACCATGCACCACCTGTCACTTTGTCCCCCGAAGGGGAAAGCTCTATCTCTAGAGTTGTCAAAGGATGTCAAGATTTGGTAAGGTTCTTCGCGTTGCTTCGAATTAAACCACATGCTCCACCGCTTGTGCGGGTCCCCGTCAATTCCTTTGAGTTTCAGCCTTGCGGCCGTACTCCCCAGGCGGAGTGCTTAATGCGTTAGCTGCAGCACTAAGGGGCGGAAACCCCCTAACACTTAGCACTCATCGTTTACGGCGTGGACTACCAGGGTATCTAATCCTGTTTGATCCCCACGCTTTCGCACATCAGCGTCAGTTGCAGACCAGAAAGTCGCCTTCGCCACTGGTGTTCCTCCATATCTCTGCGCATTTCACCGCTACACATGGAATTCCACTTTCCTCTTCTGCACTCAAGTTTTCCAGTTTCCAATGACCCTCCACGGTTGAGCCGTGGGCTTTCACATCAGACTTAAAAAACCGCCTACGCGCGCTTTACGCCCAATAATTCCGGATAACGCTTGCCACCTACGTATTACCGCGGCTGCTGGCACGTAGTTAGCCGTGGCTTTCTGATTAGGTACCGTCAAGGGATGCATAGTTACTTACATCCTTGTTCTTCCCTAATAACAGAGTTTTACGATCCGAAGACCTTCATCACTCACGCGGCGTTGCTCCGTCAGGCTTTCGCCCATTGCGGAAGATTCCCTACTGCTGCCTCCCGTAGGAGTCTGGACCGTGTCTCAGTTCCAGTGTGGCCGATCACCCTCTCAGGTCGGCTACGTATCGTTGCCTTGGTAAGCCGTTACCTTACCAACTAGCTAATACGCCGCGGGTCCATCTATAAGTGACAGCAAAACCGTCTTTCATCATGAAACCATGCGGTTTCATGTGTTATCCGGTATTAGCCCCGGTTTCCCGGAGTTATCCCAGTCTTATAGGTAGGTTACCCACGTGTTACTCACCCGTCCGCCGCTAACGTCAGAGGAGCAAGCTCCTCGTCTGTTCGCTCGACTTGCATGTATTAGGCACGCCGCCAGCGTTCATCCTGAGCCAGGATCAAACTCTCCATAATAATTTATGATGTTTGACTAGCTCATAAAAACTAATTGTTTTAAAACGTCCATAGGACGTTTGTTAATTTGGAATTAACGTTGACATATTGTCATTCAGTTTTCAATGTTCATTTTTTTCAGTAACGTTATTTATTGTAGCACTTCGTGTTTTCGAAGTCAACACTTAATTAACATTACTTTTACAATTTTAAAATGTTTTCTTCATTTCCGCAAGAGTAAGTTTTACACTCTTGATAACTCGTCGTTTTTTAGCGACTTTATTATCTTAGCACCTTCAAAGTGTTAAGTCAATAACTTTTTTCAGGTTTTTTAAGTGTTTATTTAACTTGTTTTTCTCGCTCACAAAAATATATTCTAACAGGATTTCAGAAAAACGCAAGAGAAAAACGCAGATTTTTTGAAAAAACCTGCGTTTTATTGAGACTTCTTATTTTTTCATTGTTTTAGTGATAACTTTTTGCGCGATTTGTTGATAAATTTCACCAAGTTGATCATCAGGTTGATAAATAGAAGGTGAAAAATCTTTAGGATCCCATGTAGGTTGTGCTAATGGTAATTGACCTAATAAGTCAGCATTAAGTTCATCTGCTAGTTTTTTACCGCCATCTTTACCAAAGATATATTCTTTATTTCCAGTTTCCTTACTTTCGAAATAAGACATGTTTTCAATAACACCTAAAATAGAATGTTCTGTATGTTTTGCCATTGCTCCAGCACGTGCTGCTACAAATGCTGCAGTTGGATGAGGTGTTGTTACGATAATTTCTTTACTTGATGGCAACATTGTATGTACATCCAATGCCACATCACCTGTACCTGGTGGTAAATCTAATAGTAAGTAATCAAGATCTCCCCATTTTACGTCTGTAAAGAAGTTCGTCAACATTTTACCTAGCATTGGTCCACGCCAAATTACAGGTGCATTCTCTTCAACGAAGAATGCCATAGACATTACTTTTACACCATGACGTTCAACTGGTTTTACTGATTTACCTTCAATGCCTGGTTTATTATCGATACCCATCATATCAGGAACACTGAAACCATAAATGTCAGCATCGATTAAACCGACTTTTTTACCTTCACGTGCTAATGCCACAGCAAGGTTAACTGCTACTGTAGATTTACCTACGCCGCCTTTACCAGATGCAATCGCAATAAATTCAACAGGATTACCTTTTGAAAGCAGACCTTCGATTGTTTGCGGTTGGTCTTCTGCTGGATCATCGCCAGTAAACTTAGCAACCGTCTCAGAATCTAATTCTTCAAAACGAATACCAACTGTGTTTGCTCCATTTTCTTTCAATGTTTCAACAATTGCCATTTGCAAGTCTAATTGAGGTTTTCCACCTAATTTTGCCATCGCAATTTTGACACTGACATGTTCAATTTCTTCTTTAATCGTGATATTCACAATACCACCTGTATCTTTAAATGGTACATCTAAAATTGGATCTTTCAGATTCCCCACTAGTTCGTTGACTTGTTCAACTGTTAACAAAGTACGTCACCCCAAATATAAATTAATGTTTACTCTTATTATTTTAACAAACTTAATGTATAAGTGGTAACGAATAATCCAAAGAACTTCCCCTTTCCTAGAAAACCTAACAAAAACCAGCAAAACAATCTATATATTGCTTTGCTGGTTTTATGTTTAAAGATTGATTCAGTTTTAAATTTTACGTGCATTCATTTGCTTTTTAGTTTCACCTTTTATTCTATCTCTAATGAATAAACCTATAATGAAGCCAATTAATACAATAACTGTCACTACACCAAATGATAAATCCACACCACGCGCAATTGCTTCGCGATGGAATAATTCTTTAGAAGCCACTTCATTTGGATTTGGCGCAAATGTTCTTGTTCCTAATGTCATTAATGCAACCATAATCGCTGTACCAATTGATGAAGCCATCATACGAGCGAAGTTCATAATTGCTGTACCGTGTGAAATATCTTTATTCGGTAATGCATTGACGCCCGCTGTATTAAGCGGCATCGCAAGTAATGACACTGAGAACATTCTTAACGCATAAATTAATACAAGATACCAGAATGGTGTATCTACTTTTAAGAATGCTAAGACTCCAGTAAATATAGTCAACATGGTAAAGCCGATAATCACTAATGGTCTAACACCGTATTTATCGTAGAACTTACCGGTGTAGATAGACATCACGCCATTGACCACTGCACCAGGTAATATCACAATACCTGATAAGAAAGCTGATAAGCCCATCGCATTTTGTACATAAATGGGAATCAACAGTGCTGGGCCAATCATTGATGTCATTACGATCATTGAACAAATAGCTGATAGCGTAAATGTTTTGTTTTTAAAGACGCGCAAGTTCAAGATTGGATTCTCGATTGTTAATTGACGTTTCACAAACACCCAAATGACAAATAGGCTGGCAATAAATGGTACATAGAACGTCCAGCTGTCAAAGCCTGAAGAACCCGCACTACTGAATGCTAATAACATTACACCGAATCCGATTGTTGAATAAATCACAGATTTCATATCTAATGTAATATCTTTAGGTTCATTGAAGCTTTTAATACTGATTGCTCCGAAGATATATCCAATTAACGCAATCACAGCTACTGCGATAAATGGTGTACGCCAACTTGAAACATCAATAATCAAACCTGAGACTGTAGGTCCGATAGCTGGTGCGAAGGAAATAACGAGACCAGCTAATCCCATTGCGAAGCCACGTTCATTTTTTGGGAAAAGTGTAAATAAAGTGAATTGCATCAACGGCATAATAATGCCTGCACCCATAGCTTGGATGACACGTGCAGTCATTAAAACACCGAAGTTCGGTGCAATTGCCGCTAATATAGTACCAATTAAAAATATTCCCATTGATGCTAAATATAACGGTCTGGTTTTGATTTTATCCATTAAGAAGGCAGTTAAAGGAATCATGACTCCGTTAACTAACATAAAACCAGTTACTAGCCATTGGGATGTGTTCTCTCCAATGTTGAAACTACGCATGATAGCAGGCAGTGCAGTATTAAGTAGCGTTTGGTTTAATATCGCAATGAATGCGCTCGTAATCATAACTGTGACAATCAAATTTCTTTTTTGCTTAGAAATAGTAGCCTGCTCTGGCATAGATATAAACACTCCTTTATAAACTTACCATAATATAATGCACTAAAAATAGTTAGCAAAGCAAACTAATTGCTCATGCAGGTCACTTATTTCTATTCAAGTCTTCACTATCAGGATAAAAGACTTCCTTACATACGTAAAAGAACGCCATAATCAACATAATGACCCAAAAATCAATGTTGATATATGCATAATGAATATGGACTACAAAATAGAACATTACCGTTGTAACGGAGTATGAAATCAAATGAAAGATTTCACCATGAAAATATGGGCTATGCGGTAATTTCTTTTTGAAATAATCCATCAGATATTCTACTAAGAACATTGTGAAGTAACCTAATACAATATAGCTGCCGTAGTAAAATAAGTTTTGGTAGAAACCTTTGTTATATCCGAAATACCCTAGATGCCAAAAAATAAGCAAACGACTCAATCCAAATAATACAAAGCCTAAAAGTGTGAGGAAAATCGCACCGGAAATCACAAACACTAATAGCACAATTAATGTAGATATTAAATTGAATATATTGAATTTCAAGTTTTCCTCACTCCTTTCGCTCTTTCTTTATACACCCGTATAATAACACAATATGATTTAAGTTATTAATTAAAAATATCCCGCATTTCAGCGGGATACCCAATTAGTCGTTTTGCGTTTGATTTCGATAAAAGACTATCCATAATAGGAATAGCATCATAATAAAGATGATAATCAAAACAACGTTATTTAAAATTCTTGCGCCTCCTACAATAAACGGTAAGGCATACATGCCGCCCATGATTGTAGAACCGATAGAATTACCTAAGTTCTTAGAAAGAGAATAAAACGACATCATCCGCTTCATCTCTCTCGGTGACGTTTCCTCTTGCACAATCACACTGTCCTTCGTATAAACAATACCGAAACTTGCGCCTGCTAACATCAATGTTGCGGCTAATAATATCGGTGCTGCATGTGTAACAAAGACAATCACACTACATAATAGTAAAGAAGTGAATGCGACAAGATACAACGCTTTTCTTGTTAATCCCGCTTCAATACGATGTAAATTGAAGTTAATCAACAACCAAGCTGCTGAAATCGGGAAAACCACAAATCCACTTTGGAGTGGCGATAATCCAATTTCTTCTTGTAAGTATATCGGCATGTATAAGTTATAGCCCATTAAGATCATCGCATATATAAAATCAGTAATAAAAATAATAGTGATGCGACGATTAAATTCTTCAATAGGTAAAAACGGTGTCGATACTTGTTTCTCAACTTTGACAAGTTTATAGGCAAATACGATACCAATCACAATCATGATACCTTTCAACCATATTGATAATGGTGTTGTAATCGCACCTAATATAAAGATAAGAACTAAATAGAAGAAGAACAGACCTTTTTGATCAAATGCTTCTCCACTTGATACTTGTTCCTCATCAAAAATAAAGGTCGTAAATGCCAACACACCAGCAACCACAGCAATCGGAATATTAATAAAGAATAACCAATGCCATGTCGCAAATTCTAAGATTGCACCACCAAGTAAAGGACCGATGATACTTGAAATCCCCCATACACTGCCGACAATCCCCATTATTTTATATCGTAACGGAATTTCAAAGGCAAGTTTCGGTACAATTTGGCTGAGCACCATCATGACACCTGATCCTAAACCTTGGATAAAGCGAGAGATAATTAATAAAGTAAATGTACTGCTTAATCCAGACATCAAACTACCGACGCTGAATAATAATAGTCCACCAATCGTTACATGTATAAGTTTAAAACGCGAAAGCAACTCCCCGACTAATGGATTCACAATAACTAGGGCAATAAAATAAATTGAGAACACAAGCGGAATCGAGCTCGTCACGTTTAAATCTGTTTTGATCGTAGGCAATGCTAAAGAAATGATAGATGTTTCGATAGCCGCCATAAACATAATTAAAATCAATGCGGTCACTACACCGATTGACTTCAAATCCATTTTCACACTTTGACACCTCTTTCTTTTTCTCAAATAAGAAAGAGGTCAAGGCTTCTATTCAACAAGAGCCTCAGCCTCTCCCCCTACATAAAATATAAAATTCCGATGAAATGACATAACGATGCTATCACAATAAAGATATGCCAGATCATATGAAAGTACGGACGATTCTTTTGTGCATAGAACCATGCACCAATCGTATAAGCAATACCGCCAAGCAAAATAAATAACATAAATTGCCATGAGGCTTCTCTCCAAATAATCGGAAGATATAAAATGCCGACCCAACCCATAATTAAATACATGAACAAACTGAGTTTAGGATTTACATTTTCAGCAATTGCTTTATACAAAATGCCCCATATCGTAATTCCCCATAGCAACACCATTATAATCCAGCCGAACCATCCGCCGACTACGACTAATGATACTGGTGTATATGTACCAGATATTGCTATATAAATCATACTGTGATCGATTATACGCATAATATATTTATGCGGTGAGTTATTTTGCATCACATGATAAATCGTTGATGAAATCAGCATTAAAAAGATACTGATGACATATATAGATACACTGACTGATGCCAATGTACCGCCATGAATATAACTATGGACTGCCGCATAAGGCAATACGATTAGTGTAATCAAAGCCGCTGCCCCATGTGAGACTGCATTACCGATTTCTTCACCGAATGATAAAGGAATAATATCTTTAAAACGATTGAGACCACGTTCACTATGTGTATTTGAAGTCTGTTTCAACTATGACTCCACCTTTACAATTAAATAAGATTTAAGCGTTTTAAATCTTGCGTTGCAGTTTCTACACTATCTTTGCCTTCACGATTTTTTAAAGGTGAAAACTCTTCTTCTCTAGGAACTTGCAGTGTAATAAAACTAGTTGCGTATTTAAAGATATCAAAATAGAACAGTTCAAATTTCAATGCAGGTGCTTTCACTACATTAAAGTCTTCATCTAATTGATTCAATTGTTTGATTGCTAAATGATATGGCAATTCACGATTGACTGCTGATTGGATAAATGCAAGTTTGAACGCATGAATACCGATATTCGCATTATGGAATGCATTTACATCTGAATCACCAAGTTCTGAGTATTCTAAGACACTATCTTTACAGTCAATATTGACTAAACGTCCAACACTTTCACCTTGTTTTGGTTCAATAGATTTTGTGCTGATATCACGATTAGCTTCTGCAGTAAATCCTGCAAAAACTGGATCCAATACACGTGCTAAAACATTATCAATATTGTTCATAAAGATAAACTTCACACCGTCTTCTTCCATTTTATCAAGATAGCCGTATGCATCTAACGCTTTAAATACGCCGCCATTTCCGTTTGGCGTTTCCATGACTTCAGCATTTTCTGTTAAGACAATCTCGCCTTTTTCGTTTAAAGCGACAATATTATCTTGTTTGAAGAAATGGATATAGTCAGGGTTATAGCCAAAATAGTTTTGTTGTTCAAAGAATTCTTGCGTTGCTTCATCATTGATATCGCTAGTCATAATATACCAGTCAATTGTACGTCCAGTTTCTTCGGCTAATTTTAATAGCTGTCTTGCTTGTAGTTCAAATAAGCTGACACCTTCAATTTCAAATGAACCTTTCGGACCATCATAACCAAGACGTGTACCTTGGCCACCTGCCATTAAGACAACCGCAAATTCACCCTTCTTAATCGCATCGATACCTTGAGCATAAAAGTTATTTAATTCTTCTGTTGAATAATCTTTGCGTACTCTATATTTAACTTCAGTCGCTTCAGATACTTCTTCAGTTTTATTTTGAGATTGTTCTACATAAAGTGATTCATACAAATCTAAAATTGCAGATAAGTCTAATGATTGTAATTTAGAAGCAATATTTTCTTTTTCGTTGGAACTCATTAATTTCTCCAATTCTAACAAATGTTGCTGATTGAATTTCTCTAATTTATTCTTATCTAACATGATACCTCTCCTTAAGTTTCTCCGCGATTACCAAGGGTTCTGTCTTTAAATATGTATTTGGCCAACATAAACCCTTCAATATTCTTGAATTATATCACAAATCAATTTTTCAAGCTTGAACCCCCACTTTAAAAAAGCAGAGGTTCTTAAAATCTTCTTTAATCATGTCGACAACACCTTGTCGTTCATTCTTTTATATATTCAAATGAAACCAGTGCATGAACCATTGATTGATGACTTCGCGGAATATAACATATGTTCCGCCAAAAGTAAATGCAGTGGCCAGTGATAAATCTACCATTCCACCAGTTTTAAATTGCATCGGCAGTTTAACTGATAATGGAAATGGATATAATAACTTAACACCTCTCGGCGTCAACATATCTAGAATGATATGAGAAACCATACCGCCGATAATTGCTGTCATATATACAGGAGGTGTATGTATAGTAGATAACAGCAACGCCACAAGTAGCGTAAATAAAATTGAATGTGTAAATGTTCGATGACCGAACAAAAGACGAACAATTAAGCTTAAAAACTTAAAACGACGCCCGATTTTACTTTGTGCATGACAAATGTCAGGCAATAAGCTTCCAGCCCCTGCTAAGACTACAGTGGTGATAGAAGTAAATAAATCGGGATGATAATAGTTGATGGCGAGTGTTCCTATGAGAAACCCGCATGATAAGTGTGTTTTCCCTGTCATCTCTATACTCCTTTCTAGTTGTTTTATTTTATCACAATTTCTTAATAAACACGAACATATTTTCGGACTGTATGTTCGGTTTTTAATTAGTATGACACATTTATAAAAAAGTATCTCACATTGCTTGAAAACGGTTTCCAAATAGTGTATAATAGCAATACAAAAATAATTAAAGGATGTGTTCCATAATGGCAATGACAGTAAAGAAAAATAATGACGAAGTTCGTATCCAATGGAGAGTAGCAGACATCAAAATCCCAACAGCAGATATTAAAAACATTAGAGAAGATCAAGATATCCATGCGGTACCAGAAGACGATGGCAGAGAGGTATCTCGTATTGGTTCTACATTTGGTAAAACTAACCGCGTTATTATTGATACTGATGATCACGAATACATCATCTTCACTTTCAATGACAAGAAAGTCTATAATGAACTCACAAAATAAATGAATTAAAAAAGTATAAACTAAAACCTTCCGCTTCTAATTCTGAAGTGGAAGGTTTTTTATTGATTAAGTTCTTTTAACTTAATCTGTCAATATATCCCTATTTTCAATATAATACATGCTGCATAGTACGATAATACCTATGATTTGAACTACTGTTATCAAGTGAATATTTGGAATGATAAATCCAATGACTGTAGTTACTAAGATAATGCCAATATACAGACCTTTTTTCTTTGTAATATTGCGATGTAAAATCGTATCAAAGAATACACCAAATAAGAAAACACAAAATGCGACGGTATAACCGATGCCTTCCGCAAAACTTAAAGGATGATCTGATAAGCCTTTATTCATAATCAAGAAAATAAAGTTTGCAGAATAAATAATGAATAAATGCAGGAACATCGTTAAAAAGCCTGTTGCTTCATCTTTCTCCTGATCCAAGCTACCTTTGTAATGGAACGTATAAATCACAAATAAACTAATGACCATTAAGAAATAGACAACATCTAGTGCTTTAAATTGAGAGAGTTCCATATTATTGACGATTTGAACAATCCCTTCTCCAAACAATAAAATCATAAACAAACTCAGTCGTTCAGTTAAATGTTTAAAAATAACTGGATTCTCTTTAGAAGCATTCGCAAAGAATGCAGGGAATGTCGCTGAAATCACGATACCGATAAAATATACCCAAAAGTTAATGCCTTTCGGTAGAAGTAAACCGACTACTGAAAACATGACAGTTAAAACAAGACCTGTTACATACACTTTTAAGAAACGCGCATTAATAGAATGGTCCACAAATTTATAACTTAAAACATACTGAATTATAATACTGATAAAGATAACTGTAGTTGTTGATGCAAACGCAACAAATGTTTCTTGGAAATTACCATTAATCGCTTTAGACAGATATAAAATCAGAAACATATCTATAAATAAAAAGACATATTGATACCATTTCTGTTCAAAGAATCGATTGACCAGCAATGTATGATAAATCCAAATTGAGAAAAATACTAAAAACAACATAAAATTTTTGCCAAGACTTTCCAAGTCGACTAATGAAGTAGAAATATGTTCCACTGTAATATTAATCGTCGAAAGTACATAAACAAAGACCAAATCAAAAAACAGTTCGGCCATACTGACTTCTTTTTTCTTCATTCACTTTTCCCCTATTAATTAAGATTCTTCTTTTTCTTTTTAAATATTGTACCACATGTTTTATAATCAAAATACTGATAATTACACACAATGAACATACAAAAAATCGGGTAAAGAAGATTAACAATGATTTTGAAAGGATGATAGTCTTGTATATTGTCACAAACCAAATAGAAGTGAAAAAAGGCTTTGCTGAAAAAATGGCAGGTCGCTTTACTTCCAACCCTCAATTAAAAGAAATGCCAGGATTTCATCGTGTTGAAGTTTCTTTAGTAGAAGGTGATCAAAAAGATACTGAGTTCATGCATGTTTCAACATGGTGGGCATCTCAAGATGATTTTGAAAATTGGAAGAATAGCGATGCTTTCAAACAAGCACATCAACGCCCTAAATCTTCTGAGTCAAATGCCTCATCAGAATCTCCTGTTATCGGAAACAACGTAGTAAAATCTCGTGTGTTATCCTCTTTAGGTACATTAGAATAATAAAAAAAGCTGAGTCGAGCAGTTTCTACTGCAAGACTCAGCTTTTATATTTAGAAGTATAAATGTGCCATTAAAGCAATAATTGGTAATACGATAATCGTTCTGAATAAGAAAATCACAAATAATTTCCAGACACTGACAGGAATCTTAGAACCTAAGATAACCCCACCGACTTCTGATAAGTAAATCAATTGTGAAATACTCAATGCACCGACAACAAATAAGGTAATTTGACTCTTCACACCATCAATTAAAATTGAAGGTAAGAACATATCCGCAAATCCGATCAACATAGTTTCAGATGCTCGTTCTGCTTCAGGAATGTGTAAGAGTTCAAGCAGCGGTACAAAAGGTTTCCCAATAATCTCAAAGACAGGTGTATATGTTGCGATAATCGTCGCAAGTGTCCCGATTGCCATAACAACTGGTAAAATTGCGAACCACATATCTGCAACAGTGACCAACCCTGATTTAAAGAATTGCAAAAGGCCTGGTGATTTGATTCCTTTTTCAGTCGCTAGATTAAATCCATGTTTGAAAGCTGATATGCCTTCAGGTTTAGATTCATCTTTCGCATATTCACTGTTTTCAACCGCATATTCATCTGGTACACTGCGTAACGGCCAAATTCTCGGCATAATCACTGCAGCAACTAAACAAGAAACGATAACTGTTAAATAGAAATAGAAGAAATGATTCTGCATCCCTACTGTTTCAGCCACTACAATCGCAAACGTCAGTGAAACAACACTGAATGTTGTTGAAATAACGGTCGCTTCACGTCTAGAGTAAAAGCCTTGATCATATTGCTTACTCGTAATGATAACACCAACTGTACCATCACCGATAAATGATGCAAGGTTATCCACTGTAGAACGGCCAGGCAAAGTGAATAATGGTCGCATGACTGGTCTGAAAATCGGTCCTAACATTTCTAATAAACCGAATTCCATCAGTAACGGTAAAAAGAGTGCCGCAAAAAAGAACACTGAGAATAACGTCGGCAATAAACTAGAAAAGATTAAATTTCCAGTATCGTCTGAATAAATCACTTTTGTACCAATATGTAAAAATGTCATCCATGCAAACACTACCGCTAATAATCTGACAACCAACCAAATCGGCGTCACATTAAACGTATTATTCAATAACCCATCAGACTTTAAGCGCTTCTTTAAGAAAGTCGAACAGCATAAAGTCAAAATACCAGATAATGTAATTACAATTAAAATTAAATACGGCATTGCTGGACCTAATACGTCCTTCAACCAACCTGCTAAAAATGCTACCAATAATGTCGTTTGTTGCTTTCCGTCTTGTGTCACCGGCACCGGTACTAAGAACAACATGATACCGAGCAATGACATGATAATGAACTTCAAACGTCCCTTGAAGATTTCTGATTTTGTATATTTTTCCATAGTCTCTCCCTTTCATTACAATACATTATAAGCGTATTGTAATGGTTAAGCAATAAGAATTTTAATACTTATACATAAATCTGTATAAATTTAACACCTTCAAATTC
Source organism: Staphylococcus simulans (assembly GCF_025561465.1). NCBI lineage: Bacteria > Bacillati > Bacillota > Bacilli > Caryophanales > Staphylococcaceae > Staphylococcus > Staphylococcus simulans. The sequence continues at coordinate 888,270 of NZ_CP095100.1, read as the reverse complement.
TAATACCCCAACTTCCCCTATAAAAAAACTGCCTCTCATGTTAATAAGAGACAGTTGTCTATTTCCCTATTACATTTTGCGTAAAACATAAATAAAGTATGGTGCACCGACAATCGCAATAATCACACCGACTGGAATGTCTAACGGCGGGTGAATGCCGCGTGCTAATGTATCACTGACTATAATTAAAATCGCACCGACTAATCCAGACATCATAATGATATGAATATGTTTATGGCCGACAATCGAACGTGCAATATGTGGTGCAATCAATCCTAAGAAACTCAGTCCGCCGACAACCGCAATAGAAGAACCTGCCAGCATAACCGCAAGTATCAACATTACCATTTTAACTGAACGAACTCTCGTACCAAGCGCAGTCGCTACTTGATCACCTAAATGAATAATATCTAAACGTTGCGCAAAAAATAAAATAAGCGGTACGGTCACAATAAACCACGGCAAGATTGAAATCACATGATCCATGGAACGTCCGAATAAACTTCCTGTTAACCATACTAAAGCTAAGTTGGCTTCTAATGGGAATCGAATGAGTAAGTATTGCACAATTGCCATACAAATCGCACCGATGGCTAAACCGATTAACGCTAAGTTTGAACCTTGTACTTCTTTACGTGCGATTAAATAAGATAATAATAAGCTGATGACTAAAGCTCCGATAAACGAAGCAACCGGCAATACATAAATCGGTGCTTTCGGGAAGAGAATCAAGACTGAAACAGCTGCTAAACTCGCACCTTTAGTAATCCCGATAACATCTGGTGATGCTAAAGGATTTCGTACAACACCTTGAATTACTGCACCTGAAATTGCTAAACTGCTGCCGACTAATAAACCGACATAAAGTCTTGGTTCTCGGTATTCATTGACGATAAAGTCATCTTGCATAATCCAGCCTTTGAGGGCTTGAAGCGGATTTACAAATACGGCACCTACACATAATGAGAAGATGGAAACGACGATCAATATCGCAATCACAATTATATATTTACGTCCTAAATGTCTTGTCATACTCGTTTCACTCCTCTCAATGTTAAGCCTAAGAAGTAAACCGCACCGACGAAGGATGTCACAATACCTACCGGTGTCTCAAATGGAAATGCAATTAAACGGCTGATGACATCTGATAATAATAAAATGGCAGCACCGAAAATCATCGTCAGCGGTATAATCACAAAGTAATTATGAGAAGTATAATATTTTACAATGTGCGGAACAATCAAACCGATAAATCCGATAGGTCCGGCAATTGAAACGGATGCTCCGGCTAAAATTACCACCAACACCCCTAACAATAATCGTGTTAACTTAATATTTTGACCTAGTCCTCGTGCTAACTCATCGCCAAGTTCTAACACTGAAATTTGACGTGCCATGAATAATGCACCGATGAATGCACCGATAATCCATGGTGTGATAGACAATACATCTCCCCATTTCAATGTTGAGAGTGTACCAACTAACCAGAAATAAACTGTCGTTGTAGAATCTTCATTTAATAAAATGATACCTTGTGTCAAACTTGTAAAGAACAAATGAACCGTCATACCAGCTAAAGCTAATTTGACTGGTGTCATGCCTTTCGTTGAGTCAGACAACATATAAACAATACTACCGCCAATAAACGCGCCGATAAACGCAAGTAATGTTGAAATTGAAGTCAATGCCGGAAAAATGACTGTAATCACAACAATAATAAATGATGCTCCGGCATTCACACCGAAGATTTGCGGAGATGCCAATGGGTTACGCGTCATTGCCTGCATAAATAAACCAGCAACTGCTAAAGCTGCACCAATCAATAGCCCGCCTGCCATTCTTGGCATACGGATATTATGTATAATAAATGTATTTTTCGTGTCATGATGCCATATTAAATAATCTGCAATATCTTTAAATTTCATATGTGTTGTGCCGACAGTCAAATTGAAATACATCACGATAAAAAGAAAGCACACACTCCCGATAAAGAGGAGTGTGGTGCGTTTTCTTTGTTTCTTTTCAATAAGGCTGTGGCTAGATTGGTTTGTCATAGCCATTCACCCTTCTAATCATCTTAATCGCTTATTTGTTGTTTTGTTCTTTAGATAGTTCTACTAACTCTTTCGCAATTTCTTCTGATGAAATTAAACCACGAGAACGAGACCAAGTACTACGATCTACAGTGTAAACACGTTTATGTTTAACTGCGTCGATTGTTTGCCATACTTTGTCATTTTGTTGTTTCTCTAATAATGGTTTATCTTTTTCATCAATCATGATGAACATTTGTTTTGGATTTACTTTCGCAATTTGTTCCGTACTCATTTTCAAGTATGGACCATCTAGGTATTTAGGTAAATCTTTTGATACATCTTTATTTAATGCTTCTTTAAAGCCTAATTGATGGAACACTTGACCAACATAAGATTTATCTGAGTGCGCCATAATATCTGTTTTAGTTAATACAGCAGGTAAAGCAGCTAAGTCTTTATCTAAAGTAATATCTTTTGAGTATTTATCCATTTTCTTATTATGTTCGTCTAAACGTTTTTCGCCTTCTTTTTCTTTATTCAAGGCTTTTGCGATTGTTTTGAATGATTCGATGTTTGCATCATAGTCACCATCAAAACTTGGTAATAAGATAGTTGGTGCAATTTTGTTTAATTCTTTATAAATACCTTTATGACGTTGTGCATCCGCAATAATCAAGTCAGGTTTTTCTTTACTGATTACTTCTAAGTTTGGTTGTTTACGTGTACCGACTGATTCGTAATTTCCGATTTTCTCACGGATAGGTTTGATAATACGATCTTTTTTATTATCGTCTGCAACCCCTACAGGTTTCACATCTAATGCAGCTAAAGCATCAACGAATGAATATTCTAAAGCAACGACACGTTTCGCATCTTTTTTCACTTTCGTTGTGCCCGCTTCATTTTTTACTGCGATTGTATCATCTGAAGATTTACTATCAGACTCTTTTGAACTATCTTTGCTGTTATTGCCGCAAGCCGCAACGACAGTCAAAGCAAGTACTAACATAAGAATACCAAGAAACTTTAATCTATTCATGTTTCCACTCCTTCATATTGTTAGATGCTCTATGAGACAACAAATGAAATGTAGCTGAAGGTCAACTCAGTTATCTTTCTCGTGCCAAGTTATGTATGAAGGTCGTATGTATCTACGTACCATCCATTTAGATATATCCCATTTATCGCTCATTCAATCATCTTACTTTTTATTTTATTGATAACGATTCTCAATGTCAACATGGTTTTAGCAATAATAAACAAAAAACCGAACAAATTTTGTTCGGTTTACAATATTGTCAATTTTTTTGCCTATATCTATCAAGGATTAATTTGAACATGATCATGATTGACTTCAAAATGGTCCACTAAAATTTGTACACCAGCATCTCTGATATACACATGTTTCAGCGTCTTTTGATACATACTTTGTGCTAATGCATTATAACCTAGCGTAAACTCAATGATATCTCCTGTTTGATAATAATCTGTGTTTTGTAAATCAATCATGAGGTGATCACTTGTCGCACCCATAATTTTCACTTGATCATTTAAAGGAGTAATATCTTCTATCACAGTATCAATATGACCGATGTCTAAGATGGCCTGTAAATATGAGCGATCATGTTGAATATCTATTCTTGGTTTGACTTCAATAATTTCTGCTTTCAAAGTAATCGCATTTTGGAAGAGATAATGAATCGGCTTTTGATCTACTGTACTGATACCGCGAAATAATGACTCGCCTATTCTTAAATGGTTGATTCTGCCGAACGTACAATAATCAAGTAATGGTAACGCACTTGAGTTGCCACCTGAAATCATTTTTAAAGTATAACCCGTTTCTTTTTCAACTGCTTGTACAAATTGATTCATACGTAAAATATCTTCTTCAGTCGGCGGAATATCTAAAAAGCACATAAAATTAAAAGCCAGTCCTGTTAAACATATATGAGACATATACATGATTTCTTCTATGTACTTAACAACGTCATACGTTAAGACACCTTCACGACTGTCCTTCCAATCTACCATTAATAATATTTTATGTTTTTTGCCCATTGATTTTGCAGTTTCATTCAATAAGCGAATCGTTTCAAGATCCGTTTGGATACTAATATCAGTTTTCTCAATACAATCTTCTAATTCACTGCGATTAGGCGTGCGAATCAACATATAAGAGAGTGCACCATCATGAATTTGGTCAATATTGACCATACGTGCGTCACCCATCTGATCAAAACCAAGTGTTTTCAATGATTCAACAATCAGCTTATCTCCAGCGATACATTTAATCACTGGCATCATTTCTAAATTTCTTTGTGCCAGCTTTTCTTTCAACATCAATGCATTGAATTGGATTTTGGCTAAATCTATTTCTACATAAGCCATGGGGTTCACTCTCCTTCTTTCAATGGGTTATCTAAAATCGTATTTACGTATTTTTTTACTTTGCCTTCCATGCGCATTCTTAATAAAGATTTCACAGTAATCGTCGTTCCAAAGAGAATTTGGTTCAAGACTGTCGCATGTGGTTTATTCGGATCAATCGCATGGCGTGTAATTTCTTGAACAATCGTAAACAACTCTTGTTCTGTCACATCCTCATGCTGACTCAAATGATAAATTAATTCACCCATTTGATTTTGAATGACTGCGTGTTGAAATTTCGCAATCACCGCTTCAATATCTTCCGCAATTAAGCTTTCATTTTCAACTTTGACGTTTGGAATTTTCTCTTCCATCGTTTCTAAATCTATACGAGAGCCGCCTAAATCTCTGACCATAAAGGCCATTTTATAGTCCTTGCCAAGTTTCACAATTGTATTTTGCATGTGCGCTTCTAACGCAATGCCATACTCTTGGATATAGGCAATTAATGGTGGAATTAAAGTATGTGCATAGACTGTCATGAAATGCTTGATTGATTGTGCTGAAATTTCACGATCAACCCATTCTAAGTAACTGTCCACCACTTTCATGTCATCTACAGGATTTTGATTTACTAAACTTGCGGTTACGACAGTTACACCTTCACCATCAATCATCGGACGTTCTCTGACAATATAAGCTAATTGTCGTGCTTGATCTGGTTCAATAGCCGCATGTAAGCCGAACGGTTCTCTCGCCACTTTAAGTTGCGGATAGACGTTCAACATATCTTGTAATTCATAACTCAATTTCGGTCCATCTACTGTCGTGACTGAAGAAACCGTACGAATGGCACTCGTTGCCTGTACTTGAACGGGCAATTTAATATGATAAGGACGCTCTAATAACGCCATCGTTCTAAATGATAAAGTTGCCTTTGACTTCAAAGTGATGGGTGTCGGTATTAAACGTTGTTCCTGAATCCAAGTTTTAAATTGTTCTACAATGACATGTTCATATTGCCATGGATGAATTATGACAATTTCAAAGTCATCGATATCATAACCGAGCGCTTTCGCATAATCTTTCAATTGGGCTTTATCATCTTTTAGAACTTCATTCAATATGAAATCAGGATCAGAAGAAGCGCTGGTTGTCACTGCATCTTCTTTTCTCAGCAGCATGACTTTTAGTGGAATGATTTGTTCGAACTCTGGCGCATAACGCATCACTTCTTCGTTCGTTAAAGGCAGTTTGGTTTTGGATAATGGATGAGTCGGATGTCCTTCGACAACTAAACTCTCTGAATATAATAAATCATCCATTCCACCTAATGCATTCATATGCGACATCCAAGCAAAATAATTCAAGCTCACTGGCATTCTCGAAAATTTCATACTATCTTGAATGAGCTGATTGCGTTTCTCCATTTGCGCATAAGTTAAATCAAAGCCACGTCGACTATGAATCAACTCTTGTTTTAAACGAGTCGGGAACGCTACTTCAAAATCTTGTTCTAGCGTGTCGATTAGTTGTTCTAAGGATGCTATCGTCTGTTGTTTGTCTCCCTCTTGCAGTTCCAGCGGCCCTTGCATTTGATAGCGTTCAAATGCATATACACCATTAAAGCTGACTGAGAGTACTTTACCTTGATATTGAACTTCTAACCGATGATTTTGTTTCGTAATACGTGTGCCTTCGTTAAAAATGTGTTCTTTAATCATGGCGTTGAACACACGATGCTGCATATTGATATCTGCTTGTTGTAATGTTGTTTGTCTCATATTACACTTCCTCTATTCTTAAGTTCTTTCATCCCATAAAAGAGCGCTGCAATGAGTAATGTACTAAGACCCATTGTAATAAATGTCGGTACAATGCCGATAAGTTCTGTTAACGCACTCATAATAACTGCACCTAATGGAATCATGCCGCGATCCATCATCACAATACTTAAAATTCTGCCACGTCTTTCAGGTTCAATATGTGTTTGAAAATATACACGATTCGTTGTCCGTGCACATTGACTAAATAAACCGATTAAAAAGATAAAGCCGAACAGCAGAATTGTATTCGGCATAACTACCATCAGTAATGCGATACCAAACAGGATAGAACTTAAATAGTATACATTAATTGAATAAAATAATTTCAGTATCTGCGGCAATAATAACGTTGCGGTAATACCACCGATAGCACTGAAAGTCATTGCGATGCCAAATACTGAAGCCTGACCAGGAAAATTCAAACTGGTTAATACCGGTAATAAGGTGGTATAAGAGAAGCCAGTGGCCATAATCAACAATGACGTAATAAAGATATGGAGTCCTTGTCCATGTGTTTTAAAATAATCTTTGACGACCGTTGCAGAGAAACGTGCTGCACCTTCTTCATCTGAAGCTGAAGCGACTTTGAAATGAAGTGGCAAGCATAACAGCATAGCACCTATGTAAACCAAGGTTTGTGCTAAAAATGCATATTTCACATTCAACACTGCGATAATGCCCCCTGCAATCGCTGGTCCGATTGATCGACAAATATTAATGATAAACGAATGATACGATACTGCTTTGACTGTACTGATTTTATCAGATAAATCAGGCAAAATCGCCTGTCTGACAGGTGTCTCTACAGCATTAAGTATGCCTCTTAAACAAGCATAAATCAAAATAATATATATAGGTAATTCCCTGTATTCAAAGCTCAACAAACATAAGATTGCTGTTAAAGTTGTAGAACCTGTGACAGTTATTCGAATTAATCTCCCTCTATCGAATTTATCAGCTAAAGCCCCTGCCCAGATACTTAGAAATAAGATTGGTATCAGTCTGACGAAATTGACCAATCCCAAATAAAAAGCATTGTGATATTGCTCGTATACATACCAATTCAATGCGATTTGTCCGATCCAATTCCCCAAAAACAGTAGGAATGAACTTGGGAAAAAATATTTTGCCATTTTTTATTCCACCTGTCTTTTTAATTGATAATGATTATCATTACCGATATGATGGATTATACAAATCTTTAGTTGTTTTGTAAAATAATTAAATAAGAGGTGTATTATGGAAAATATATTACAACAAACAAATGAACAACCTATAAAGCTCACAGCAGAAGAACAATCTGCTTATGATTACCTTTCTACATCCCATCCACAATGGGCTGAGCAATTTAAAACTATTTTACTAACTGCAAGAGACTTGGTTACGAAACGTTTAGTCGTTTCAATTTATCGAGAAAATATGGTCAATCAAGGCCGACAAGCACAAATTATAAATAATACAGATTTACCTTTTGAGTTATCATCGAACACAGGCAAAGTCATGAAGATGGATTGGCCGACATCTAGACTGACACTCTATGCGCCAATTTCAGGATTTCATGCTTTTGACCGTATTGATATGGATGGTCCATTTTATTTCACAGAAATGGATAAACCAGAGACACACCAACGCATTATGCATCCAGAAGAAGTATTAGAAGTGATTTTAACAGAAGCACCTAAATTCAAAGGACCAGCAAGTGATCAATTCAGTGACGATATGATGAATAGTGTAGCCAATATGGCACTCGCACTCAGCTATCAACATATCACTTTAAAAGATGATACACGTGCTATGTTCGATATTATCGCACACGCATCAGATAGTTATTTATGTTCTGAGCAATCAGTCATTGAAGGTCACCCGCTTCACCCAGGTGCCAAATTACGCAAAGGTTTAACACCACAAGAAAACATTCAATATTCATCTGAATTCCAACAACCCATTGCATTAAAATGGATTGCGGTACACAATGACCTCGTTCGTACACAAACACTTGAGCATACATATAATGAAACGCTCTTTAAAAACTTCGAAGGTTTAGAAAGTGCCTTTAACCAAGCAATCCCTTCAGATGAACACAATCATTACAGCATTATTGTGTTACATCCTTGGCAATATGATGAGATTTTAGAACGTGACTATGCACAAGAACTTGATGCAGGTCAAATTAAGACAATCCCTTACGAAACATCTTATTATGCAGGACTGTCATTTAGAACTTTAATGCCGAAATGGCCAGAAACAACACCGCATGTCAAACTCTCAACCAATGTGCATATTACCGGAGAGATTCGAACATTGTCAGAACAAACAACGTTTAATGGTCCACTTGTGACGCATATCGTTAACCAGATATTGACTGAAGACCCTTTATTTAAAGATATTCAAGCTTCTGGAATTTCTGAACTAGCGGGTATTCATTTCTATCACAAACAAGATCAAGGCGACTATCAAACAGAACGCAGTGAACAGCTTGGTTCACTCTTAAGAGAAAATGTTTATCACTTAACAGCACCTGATACTATTAACATCATTCCATCAAGTTTAGTAGTTAGTAATCCTAACGCTGAAATTGCAGTGATAAATTCGTTAATTGAACGTTATCAAAGTGCGAAGCAAACAGAATCTTTTGAAGCTGCTTCAGAAGCTTGGCTTGCTGAATATGCGCAAGCATTAGTCGATATTGTGATTCCATTAATGGTGAAATATGGTATTGCTTTAGAAGCACATTTACAAAATACAGTGGCTTCATTCAATGAAGATGGCAGCTTAAATCATATGTTCATTCGTGACTATGAAGGTTTACGTATTGATGAACAACAACTCAACGACAGTGGTTTCTCTTCAGAACATTTCCATGAAAAATCACGTATCTTAACTAGCAAATCAACTTCAGTATTCAACAAGGCGTTCTATTCAACTATCCAAAACCATCTTGGAGAGCTAATTTTAACAATCGCGCAACATACACAAGAAAGCGTGATATCAGAAAACAAATTATGGGATGTCGTTAAACAGATTACACAAAAGAAATTCAATCAAATGCAAGCAGATCATACGATTGATAATGAACGTTTAGCTGACATCAAACACACATTCTTTGATGAAACGATTGATTATAAATGTGTTACTACTATGCGCTTAGAAGATGAAGCACATGACTATACGTATGTAAAAGTTAAAAATCCTTTAGCAACAGAATAAAAAATGTATCAAAAAGAGGGCGGTATTTTGAAGTTATCTTCAAATCCGCCCTCTTACTTATTTATATTACTAAATCACGATGCAACGCTGAATTATTGTAAACCTTTATCTTGGTTCTTTTGTTGCTCTTGATTATTTTTTTGTTTTTGTTCAAACTCTTTACGAGTCATAACATCTTCAACACGCATGTTTACTTCAACTACTTGAAGACCAGTCATATATTTTACTTGTTCTTTAATTAAGTCTGTCACTTTATTGAAGATTTTTGGTGCTGATTCACCATATTCTAAAACTACTTTTAAGTCTACTGCAGTTTGTTTTTCTCCTACTTCTACTGAAACACCTTGTGTCACATTTTCAGTGTTAGAGAATTGATTACTGATACTATCAACAAAGTTGCCTTTTAATGATAAGATACCGTTAACTTCACGTGCAGCAATACCTGAGATTTTTTCAATAACTTCATCTGCAAATGTTAATTTATTTTGGAATTTCGGTTGTTGGTTTTGTTGGTTTTCTTGTTGTTGCTGTTCCACTTTATTCACTCCAGTTTCTTGATCATATGCTTGTTTTGCTTTTGTATTATCTACTGCCATAGTACATTCTCCTTTTCAAACATATTATATTTCGTCTATACCCTTAAACTAATTTTCAAATTATAAATTAACTCCATCGATTTAAAAAGTTGAGAAATTGTTGCTTACGGTCTTTAATATACCCAATTCCTATTCCAATCAAACACAACACGATAATCAGGATGGTTTTCCAAAAGCCGAGTGTTAAGAATAAGATTGCGATAACTAAAAACACTAAAAATCCGACAATTCTACCAATATAACTTTTAATAAAATTCACCACGTGTTGTGTTGAATCATTTGGTTGTTGATTATTTTCGTTTGGCATCTGGGTCTCCCTCCTTTATAGTACTCTTGGACTTGATGGACTTTTCTGATCTTTCACATTAACCTCTAATTTTCTTACAGGAATTTCTGTGAAATATTCTACGTTTTTCTTAATATCTGTTCTGACATTTTCTGTTAAAGTTCGTGCATGAGTATCATCTGGTAAAAAGAAGTCCGCTTTTACATCTATGTACGACTTTTTCTTTTTACTGTAGCACTTCGTAACAACATTCGGTTGCATCAACTGCTCGTAATTAGCCATTGTGTCATACACGACTTTCTCGATTGATTTTCTTGAAATATATATATGACCATCTTTATAAAATTTATAAAGACCTGGCTTGCGATGTGTCGGCGCAAATAAGCTGAACACCAAAATAATACCTAACACAATTAACAGTCCAGCCAACGTAAAGAGTACTGGTAAGAACCATGCAAATGTCAGTAATTGTTGTTGGTAAGTTTCAACTTGTGGAATCTGCGGTACTTTAGCGAGCATAAACACTAACATTCCGACAACCACCACAATGATTAATCCTAAGATGAAATTCTTCAATCTTCTCACGGTGCTGCACCTCCTCATATCAATGTTTGTGACGTTACTTTTTTATACCCCGACTCATTTATAAAAAAACACAATAAATTTTATTGTAAAAAATAAAAGCATAAGTTTGTTTATCTTATGATAAAGCAACTTATGCCTTCATTTTTTTAACTATTCTTCTATTTCTTCTCTGTTACTTTTATGCGATAAGACTTCCGAATGTTTAAATCTGGGTTGTTGGTACCGTGGTTTTTCTTCACTTAATGCTCTAAACAACGACCACATCATTAAAATAATAACGATTGAGAATGGCAGTGCTGCGATAATTAATAAGTTTTGAATCGCTTGTGTTCCGCCTGTATAAATCATAATCAACGCAAATAGTGCTAAAATCACACCCCAAGATACTTTAATTGCTGAAGCTGGGTGGATACTTCCTTTTGCACTTAACATACCAAGCACATAAGTTGCTGAGTCTGCTGAAGTGACGAAGAAAATCATGATAACTACTAACGAAACCAGACTTAATAAAAAGCCGAGCGGATAGTGTTGTAAAGTTGCGAAGGTAGCTGTTTCTGTTGCTTCTTTCGCAATATCCGCAATACCGTTTTTCTGTAAATAGATTGCAGCTGATCCGAAGACTGCAAAGAAGAAGAAACAAACTAAGGCTGGTACAAATAAAACACCTAAAATAAACTCTTTAATAGTACGACCGCGTGACACACGCGCAATAAAGATTCCTACGAATGGTGCCCACGAAATCCACCATGCCCAATAGAAGACCGTCCAGTTCTGCATCCATTGGAATTTTTCTCCGCCGTTTTGCGGAATACGTAAACTCATCCCAAAGAAATTGTAAATATAATTACCTAATGAGTTTGTAAAGTTATTTAAAGTAAAGAGTGTCGGTCCGACTGCGAATAATACAATTAAAACGATAAACGCTAAAATCATATTAATATTACTTAAAGTTTTAATCCCTTTATCGATACCTGACCATGCACTCCATGTAAATAAGAACGTCGCAATAATCACGATAATAACTTGCATGCCGAAGTTAGATGGTACTTTGAATAAATAGTTTAATCCTTCGTTAATTTGCAACGCACCAAACCCAAGTGTTGCCGCAACACCTGTTACTGTCGCAATAATTGCTAATACATCAATGGTACCGCCTAGCGGTCCATTCATACGTTTTTCACCTAATAACGGTACCAACGTTGCACTCACTAAACCTGCATAACCACGATGGAAACTGAAATAAGCGAATACTAACGCAACAATACCGTATACGGCCCAAGCATGAACGCCCCAGTGGAAGAACGCAAACTGCATCGCATCATCAATGGCTGCTTGAGTTCCAGCTTTATGTATCGGCGTTTGAGTAAATGCATGACTGATAGGTTCAGCTGTTGTCCAGAAAACTAAACCGATACCCATACCTGCACTAAATAACATCGCAAACCATGATTGCAGTGAAAACTCTGGATCTTCTCCTTCTTCTCCCAAAGTGATATTTGAATAACGTGAGAAGAGTAAGTAAATACATACAATCAATATCACTAATAATAAAATCAGATAATACCATGTAAAGTATTTAGCGATGAAAGTTGTAATTTGTTGTGTCCCTGCTTCAAGTTGTTTTGGGAAAATCGCACCATAGATTACAAATAATGTACAAATGACGAGCGCAAACCAAAACACTTTGGTAATCTTTTTCTCTTTCATACCAATAATCCCTTTCTAAATTTGTTGATAACATGTAATTACCCGCTATGACGCTTTTCAATCTCATTTATACAATTATTTTTCTTCTCATAAAAAAACTTATCAAATTTATTATGTACTAAAAATAGAAGCACTGAGAAAATGATTCCCAGTGCTTCAAAAATAATTATTCGTTTTCCATATTAATCACTAATTTACCAATCATGGATTGATTTTCTAATAGTTGATGCGCTTCATATAATGTTTCTGTAGTTAGCCCTTGTATTTCCTTCGTTTTCGTATGTTGATACGTACCCGCTTCTACCTTCTTAGTCAAATCTGTCAAATGACGATGGAACGTAATCACATTTAAACCATAGTCCGCACGACCAAACATATAATCATGTGTGAATGTCACGCTCTTACCTTTCAATAAGTTTAAATCTTGTTTTTCATCAAAGGCCACAATTGTGACAATATGACCACGTGCTTTAACTAAATCAATCATTAATTCATAATAGCCATCCGTGTCATACGTACAGAAAACATAATCAAATGGCGCAACTTGATGTTCATCTAATTGTGCTTTGATATCTTCTTTATGATTAATCACTAAGTCAGCACCCATTTTTTCTGACCAAGCTTTTGTTTCTTCACGTCCAGCAGTTGTCACTACTTCTAATCCATAAGCTTTCGCAATTTGTGTTGCGATACTGCCGACACCGCCAGCACCGTTAATAATGAATAATGATTTGCCTTTATTATTTTCAGGATTAGATGAAATGTTGAACGTATCGAATAACACTTCATACGCTGTTAGTGCTGTTAACGGTAAGCTAGCTGCTTCTGTAAATGTTAAGTTACTTGGTTTTTCACCTACATAACGTTCATCCATCACTTGGTACTCTTCATTTGAGCCATCATAAAAGCTCGCACCTGAATAGTAAACTTCATCGCCGACTTTAAATAGTTCACAATCTGGTCCTGTTGCTTCTACCACACCTGCCGCATCAAACCCTAAAATCCGTGGTGCTTTTTCAACAGGCGCTTGGCGAATTTTAGTATCTACAGGATTAACACTGATGGCTTTGACTTTTACTAATAATTCATTGCCTTTTGGTTCAGGCTTCGTTTTATCAAATTCATAGAATAAATTACCTTCAGATAATTCAAATCCTCGTTCTGCACCGATTGCTTTCATTTATATCGTTCCTTTCTTTATATGTTTGTGCCCTTATCATAGAATGACCTATATGAATAAGCAATTTTTCCGTCTTATAACAAAATGACACTAGAATTTCGCTTTGTCAGCATGCTTCTAGTGTCATTTATATTTTAATTATGATTCCATATCAAACACAATTTTACCTTTCATCACATGGTCTTCTAGTAATTGATGCGCTTCAAATAGCGTTTCTGGCGTTAATTCATCGAAGACTTTCGTCACTGTCGGTTGATAAACACCCGCTTCTACTTTTTTAGAAACGTCTGTTAAATAACGGTGATATTGAATCACATCTATATTATTCAATGAACGTGCAAACATATTTTCATGTCCAAATGTTAAACTTTTACCTTTCAACAAGTTCAAATTTTGTTTTTCATTGAATGCGACAATCGTCGCAAGTGTACCACGTGCTTTTACAAGATCAATCATTGTTTCATAATATAAATCTGTATCGAACGTGCAGAAAATAAAGTCAATGTCTTTAACATTGTTAGCTTCAAGTTGTGCTTTCATATCTTCTTTATAATTGATTACTAAATCTGCACCCATTTTTTCTGACCAGGCTTTAGTTTCTTCTCTGCCTGCTGTCGTAACGACTTTAAGTCCGTATGCTTTAGCGATTTGTGTCGCAATACTGCCGACACCGCCTGCACCATTGATAATTAATAAGGTTTTCCCTTTATTATTATCAGGGTTCGTAGAGATATTGAAAATATCGAAAAGAACTTCATACGCCGTAATAGAAGTTAATGGAAGACTTGCCGCTTCTGTATAAGATACATTGCTAGGTTTGGTCGCCACATAACGTTCATCCATCGTTTGATATTCGGCATTAGAACCATCAAATTTCAATGAACCAGAATAAAAGACTTCATCGCCAACTTGGTAAAGTTCACAGTTATCTCCTGTTGCTTCAACAACACCTACTGCATCATATCCTAAAATTCTAGGCGGTTGTTCAATAGGTCTTTGACGTTGTTTAGTGTCAATCGGGTTTGCGCTGATTGCTTTAACTTTAATTAATAATTCTCTATCTTTTGGCGTTGGTTTTTCTTTATCAAATTCATAAAATAAATTGCCCTCTGATAATTGAAAGGCACGATCTGCTCCAATTGCTTTCATCATCTATACACCTCATTTATCTAATACATCAGAAATTTTTATCACTTGTTTACCAAAATTCTCACCTGTGAAAAGATTATTGAAGGCTTTAGGGACTTGGTCAAAACCTTCTGCTACAGATGTTTTCGTTTTAATCTTACCTTCTTTAACCCATTGTGCTAATTCTTGACCTGCACGCGCAAAGTCATCTTTGAATTGATGCACTAAGAAACCTTGCATCAATGCTTGATGTTTAATTAACATCGGTTGCACTGCGGGTTCGTAAGAAACTTCTGTATCATTATATTTAGAAATAGAACCGCATACCGGTATACGTGCGAATGTATTTAAGTGTTTAAATACTTCATTTGCGACAGTTCCGCCAACGTTTTCAAAGTAGACATCTACGCCGTCCGGTACTGCTTGAGCTAAGGCTTTTGCATAATCTTCTTTCTTATAATCCACCGCTTCATCAAAGCCTAGTTCATCAACAAGATAGCTTGTTTTCTGATCTCCGCCTGCAATACCGACAACACGGGCACCTTTGATTTTTGCGATTTGGCCAACCACTGCACCGACTGCGCCAGAAGCCGCTGAAACCACGACTGTTTCACCAGCTTTTGGTTGACCGATATCTAACAGGCCATGGTATGCTGTTTGACCAGTCATGCCTAAAACCCCTAAGAATAAATAAGGTGGTACATCTAAATCTGGCAAATGCATTAAATCATCAGCTTTCACTGTACTGTATTTTTGCCATGGCAACATACCAGACACTGTGTCACCTTTTTTAAAGTCAGAATGATTGGATTCTGTTACTTGTCCAACTGCTAAACCTACAATCGGCTGGTCTAATTCAAAACCGCCGATATAAGAATTCGTATTCGGCTTCATACGATTACGCATATAAGGATCAGCTGAAATATAAGCTGTTTCAATTGTGACTTCTCCTTCTTCAGGTGAAGCAATATCAATCGTTTCAAAGCGAAAGTCCTCTGCTTTAGGCAATCCTTCTGGATATTGTGCTAACACAATTTGTTCATTTTGTGTCATTTCATCCGCTCCAATCTATGAGTCATTATATTATTAGTATTGCCGAATTATGATTTTTCTAACCTTGCTTACTGCCCCATAAGAACTTAAAGATATTTTCCGCAACTTTATCACTCTCATGAAGTTGACTATGTTGACCTTGTTTACCTTCTATCAAAAGTTCACGATAACTTTTCGCATGATCTTTCATAATATATTTTAAAGATTTAGAAGAAGCATTTGTCACACGACCATCACTGTGTGTACCATCTTGGATATCTCCATAAATATTTAAGATTTCTACATTTTTATAGGCAGGATCTTTTTTCAACTTCAATATTTCTACATAACCATCTGTCATTTGATCAGGCTTCCCATTTTTATCTAATGTTACTTTTCCTGGTTCATCTCCCATACCGATGATGCCATTAAAGATACCTGCGATATTGACTTGTTTATGTAAAGTCGGCAAGTCTGGATTATTACTATTGTCTAACATGTACTTCGCAAACGACATATTACTCATAGAATGTGTCACAATGTTGAATTGTTTAAATTGATAATCTTGTTGTAACGCTTCAAGTACATTTTTAATCCAAAATGCATTCAGTTTCATGTCACCATTTTCGTTATCCTTCAAATTAACTAAAACAATCGGGTGTTTATCTTTCGTATCAAATTTACCTTTTAAAGTGACATGGCCATTTGCCCCTACTGTCGCGACGACCGGCTTTTTCGTATAGCCTTCTTTTTGTGCCTGTGTTTCAAAGAAGCGTAATGAATTCACACTGCCGCCATAACCATGCATAAAAATTGTAGGTGTATTGATTTTTGTTTCTTTATCTAACGGATTTGTGGGGTGATATTCAGCCCATATATACTTAATAATACCTAGTACGCCTAAAACAATCGCAATAATGGCGATAATTCTAATCGTTTTCGCATCAGGTTGATTTTGTTTCTCCATCTCTATCCCCTCGTTCTTTCCTGCTGATTGTATATTTTCACTTAAGTATAGAGGTTTCTTTAAAGGACTGCAATGAAAAATAGGCATTCTAAAAGTGGTGTATCACCTTTAGAATGCCTAAATGATTAATCTAATACGGAAGAAACTTGAACGATTTGTTTGCCAATTTCTTTACCTGTAAAGAGTGCTCTGAATGCACTTGGGATGTTGCCGAAGCCTTTTACTAATGACGTTTTTGTTTTGAGTTTTCCATCTTTGATCCATTGTGCTAAGTCTTTTTCAGCACGTTCAAAATCATCTTTAAATTGAGAAGCTAAAAACCCTTGCATCAATGCTTGATTTTTAATCAACATTGGTTGAACAGCGGGTTCATATGATATTTCTTTATCATTATAGTTAGAGATTGAACCACACACAGGTATTCGCGCAAATGAATTTAAATGCTTAAATACTTCATTCGCAACTGTACCGCCGACATTTTCATAGTATACATCGACACCATTTGGTACTGCTTTAGCTAATGCTTCAGTATAATCCTCTTTTTTGTAGTCGACTGCGTCATCAAATCCAAGTTCATCTATGAGGTATTGTGTTTTAGCTTTACCTCCGGCAATACCTACTACATAGCAATCTTTGATTTTCGCAATTTGGCCGACGACTGAACCGACAGCACCTGATGCTGCTGAAACAACAACCGTTTCACCAGCTTTTGGTTGGCCAATTTCTAACAAACCATGATAAGCCGTTTGACCCGTTGCACCTAAAGCACCTAAATACCAATGCACTGGTATATCATCATCTACATTTAGCACTTCTAAATCTTCTGCCGGCATTGTATTATAACGTTTCCATTCAAACAGACCTCTGACAATGTCTCCTTCTTTGACTGTATTGTCTTTTGATTGAATTACCTTTGCGAGCCCTCTTCCCCATATTGGTTGATCAATTTTGAAGGCTGTCACATAAGAAGCCCCTTTAATCATGCCATTACGAAAATAAGGATCAATTGATAGGTATGCTGTTTCTAATAACACTTCACCTTGTTTTGGCTCTATGATTTCAGCTGGTTCATAACGAAACGTTTGTTCATCTGGTAATCCGTCTGGAAATTGTGCGAAGACAATTTGTTCATTTTCCATTTTAACCGCTCCTTTTTTTTACTTATACTTCTAAATTAAATGTGAAATGCATAAAGTTCAATATAAGCAACTTAAAAAGCCGTAACTGAATGGAGGCAGTTACGGCTTCGTTTATATTTGTGAGAAGTTATTAAGGAATTTTCTATTATGTTTAATGGATGAATAGAATGGTTGTTATTTGTTCAGGTATTTTTCAATGTAAAATGCAGATTCTTCGATAGATTTATATTCCGTGTTAATGACAATGGCATTAAATTTATCAAAGACTTCTTCCGCATAACTTAATTCTTTTTTAATGCGATGTAAACTGTTGTAGTTGGCTGAACCTTTCATACCCAGTACACGGATGCGTTCTGTACGGATATTCATAATATAATCGGGACTTGCGGTTAAGCCGAATACTAACATTTTCTTGTTGAAGACTTCTTCAGGAATCGGTGCTTCAGGTACTAATGGAATATTGGCGATTTTATAACCTTTGTTCGCAAGATACATACTAAGAGGTGTTTTAGATGTTCGGGACACACCTAGAATCACCGCATCTGCTTCTTCAATACCGGTAAAAACTTTGCCGTCATCATATTTGACTGAGAATTCCATTGCCTCAATACGTTCAAAATAGTGCTGATCCATTTTGCGTAAGGCACCGCTTTCGCGTAAGGCTTTTTTATGTGTTTTGTTTTCAATTAAATTAAGCAAATCTGTCATATAATCTACATAAAGGATACCTTGCTCTTCAGCATAAGCTTGACCGATTTGATTAAATTTTGGATTCACGAGCGTTGTGATGACAATCGCATCACGCTGCTTTGCTAATTTTAAAATCGTTAGAAATTCTTCTTCATTTTTAATGAAGGGGAATTTCTTAATTTCTACGTCATCTTCTATATCAGGAAACTGCGTTAATGTCGCATGAATCATACGCTGCGCAGTTTCTCCGATAGAATCTGACACTATATATAATGCTAAATGTTCGTTATTGTTTTGCACCGATTGCTCTCTCACTTTCTGCTTGGCTTTGAGCAGCAGCCAACATTGCGCCAGGAACTCTGAATGGTGAGCATGAGACATAATCAATCGCTAAGTTATTGAAGTAATGAATTGATTTCGGATCACCGCCGAGTTCACCACAAACCCCAATTTTGATGTTTGGATTTGCAGCTTTAGCTTGCTCTACTGCTGTTTTAATCAACTGACCTACACCATCAACATCCAATGTTTGGAATGGGTCGACTTCAAGTAAGCCTCTGTTGATATATTCACTGATAAATTTACCTGCATCATCACGAGAGAATCCAAATGTTAATTGTGTTAAGTCATTCGTACCGAAACTGAAGAACTCTGATTCTTTCGCAAGTTGCCCTGCAATCAAGCAAGCTCTTGGTGTTTCAATCATTGTTCCGATTAAGTAATCGATCGACGTATTGTCTTTTGCTAACATGCTTTCAGCTGTCGCTTGGATTGTGTCTTTTAATGTTTTGAATTCTTCTACTGTAGATACAAGCGGTATCATAATTTCAGGTTGACTTTCGATACCCTCATTTTTTAATTTTAACACACTGCCGATAATCGCTTCAGTCTGCATTTCAGCAAGTTCTGGATAAGTTACTGCTAAACGGCAGCCACGGTGACCAAGCATTGGGTTAGTTTCATGCAAGTCAACAATACGTTTACGCAGCACGTCTTTATCAACATTTAATTGTTGTGAAACTAATTGAATTTCATCATTTGTTTTCGGTAAGAATTCATGTAATGGCGGATCCAGTAAACGTACAATTGTCGGACGGCCATTAGATAATCTGAAAATCTGTTCGAAGTCTTCAATTTGATATTTACGGATTTCATTTAATGCTTCGATTCGTTCCTCTTGTGAAGAAGCTAAGATGAAACGACGCATTTGAACTAAACGTTCTGCACCGAAGAACATATGCTCAGTTCTGACTAAGCCGATACCTGCTGCATCAAATTGGTAACCTGATGCGATGTCTTGAGGCGTTTCAGCGTTCATGCGTACATTTAAACGTGCAGTTTCTTGTGTCCATTGCATGAAGCGATCAAAGTCTTCACTGTGGTCAGCATCTGTTTTTTCAATATCGCCTAAATAAACGTTACCTGTTGAACCATCAACTGAAATGATGTCACCTTCATTTAACGTTTGACCATGATATGTTACAACTTTATTTTCAGTATCGATATTTAAGTTTGAACAGCCTGTTACACAACATTTACCCATACCGCGAGCAACAACTGCCGCATGAGATGTCATACCGCCATGTGTTGTCACAATCGCTTCACTTGCGACCATACCTTCAATATCTTCAGGTGATGTTTCAGGTCGCATTAAAATTACTTTTTCACCTTGATCCGCTTGTACTTTCGCATCTTCTGCTGAGAAGACTACTTTACCTGTTGATGCACCTGGACTTGCAGGAAGACCTGAATCAGAAATTGCTTCTGCCGCTTCAATCGCTTCTGGTTTGAACGTCGGATGCAATAATGTATCAATTGATTTTACATCTACCTTTGTTAGCGCCTCTTCTTTAGTGATAACCCCTTCATCTACTAAATCAACCGCAATTTTCATTGCTGCTTTGGCTGTACGTTTCCCATTTCTTGTTTGTAAAATATAAAGTTTACCGTTTTCAATTGTGAATTCGATATCTTGCATATCTTTATAATGTGCTTCTAATTTCTCAGTCACATCTACGAACTCTTGATAAACCTCAGGCATTTGTTGTGCCAGTGTTTCAATTTCTTTTGGTGTACGAATACCTGCCACAACGTCTTCACCTTGTGCATTTAATAAGTACTCACCAAAGACATGGTTATCACCCGTCACAGGGTTTCTTGTAAATGCAACACCTGTACCACTGCGGTCTCCACTATTACCGAAGACCATTTCTTGGATGTTGACACCTGTACCGATATCGTGCGGGATATCATTTAAATCACGGTATACACGCGCACGGTCGTTATCCCAAGATTTAAATACCGCTTCAACTGCTTCAGTCAACTGTGTAAATGGATCTTGCGGGAATGGTTTATATACTTCTTCTTCATAAATTTCTTTAAAACGTGCACTGATGACTTTTAAACCTTCTGCTGGAATTTCAGCATCTGTTTCATAACCATTATCTTCTTTATATTTGTCGAAGTAGCGATCAAATGCTGTCATGTTGATACCGTATACAACTTGTCCAAACATTTGAAGCAAGCGACGATAACAATCATACGCAAAGCGTGCATCATTTGTTTTTTCAGCTAACTTCTCAACATTTTCATCATTTAAACCTAAGTTTAAAATCGTGTCCATCATACCCGGCATTGAAATTTTCGCACCACTACGGACAGAAACTAACAACAAGTTGTCGTCAGATGAAAAAGATTTCCCAGTACGTTCTGAGAAAGCTTTGAGCTGTGTATGTAATTCCTCTTTTAACTCGTCAGATAATGTTGCGC
This sequence comes from Staphylococcus simulans, assembly GCF_025561465.1. Lineage (NCBI taxonomy): Bacteria > Bacillati > Bacillota > Bacilli > Caryophanales > Staphylococcaceae > Staphylococcus > Staphylococcus simulans. Next base: position 866,752 of record NZ_CP095100.1, on the reverse strand, counting down.
CTTGTTTCAAATATTCAATACATGCTTCTGTAGTTATTGTAAAGCCATCTGGTACTGGTAAACCTAAGCGCATCATTTCAGCTAAGTTTGCACCTTTACCGCCAAGCAAATCCTTCATGGATTGACTACCTTCTTCAAATGCATAAATATATTTTGTCATTTGTAGATCACCTCATCTATTTTTATCAATGTGTCATACTAATTAGTTTATAGTATGTCATACTGAAAACGCTTTGACAATTAAAAACATACAATTGTTTCAATTAATTTGTTAAATATTTCACTAATTCGTTACATTTTAGTTAAAAGCAATGTTATTTACCCTTTTAATTAAATGAATTAAGCTAAAGATAAGAAGATTAAAGGAGCATCCATAATGAAAGGTTATGAATTATGTGTCAGTAAGGTACCCTTATTCCAAAATTTAGATACAGAAGCATTAGAACATGTCTTTTCAAAAGTTCATGCGACAAAAGTGCGTAAAGGTGATTACCTCTTTATGGCTGGAGATGATGTGCATACTTTATTTGTGATTCATTCCGGCAAAGTACGCATCTATAGACTGACGGATGAAGGGGATGAACAATTAATCCGTATTTTAGAACATAGTGATTTTACAGGTGAGTTGACTTTATTTAATGCATCAGATAGTGCTAATACGTATGCAGAAGCGTTAGAGGACAGTGATGTATGTACGATTAACCAATCCTCTATTCATCAATTAATGACAGATTATCCTGAAATCGGAATTAAAATGATTGAAGGTTTGGCAGAACGATTGAATCAATCTGAAACGATGACGACACAAATCGCATTGATGAGCAGTAAAGAGCGTTTACTGGAATACATCCAACTAGAGACAACAGACGGTTTATTAAAGCTTTCAATGACTAAAAAGAATTTAGCGACTTATTTAAGCATGCAGCCAGAAACACTAAATCGTACCTTCAAACAACTGGAACAAGAAGGTATTTTAGACAAAATCAATCACAATACCTATAAAGTACTGAAAAATTGATCTAGGTCAATTTTATTTCTCTCCTTCTCTCGTATCATTAAAAGTGAAAGCAGACATCACTTCATATGAGAGGAGGAGTTTTTTGATGTTTACAAAATGGATTTATCGTTATGAACAAACATTGACATTAGTCGCATTCATTGCCATTGTAGCTGGCATCTTGATACGTATTTTTCTAAAAGATATTGCTGTAATGGGAGATGCCTTGCTTATCTTTGCGACTGCCATTGCGATGTTGCCTATTGGATTACGTGCAATACAGGCACTAAGATTTAAAATGTTCAGCATTGAACTGCTGATTAGTATCGCAGTTATCGGTGCACTCTTTATTGGTGAATTTATCGAGGCAGCTGTTGTAACGTTTCTATTCTTATTTGGAAGTTATTTAGAGAAAAAGACATTAGAACGGACACGTCGCTCCATTCAATCTTTAACGGAATTATCACCTGAAGAAGCCTTAATTAAACAATCAGATGAATCACGTACTTTAGTATCAATCGAAGAAGTCTCAAGAGGTGATCGCATTATATTAACAGCGGGCAGCCGTGTACCTGTTGATGGTCACATCATTGAAGGTGAAGGTACATTTAACGAAGCTTCTATTACAGGTGAATCGGTTCCACTGACAAAGCGTCAACAAGATACGTTATACAGCAGTACGATATTAGAATCTGGCTATGTTGAAATGATTGCAGATAAAGTCGGAGAAGATACTGCGTTTGCGAAGATTATTGATTTGATTGAAGAAGCTCAAGAAACTAAATCTAACACTGAACGTTTCTTAGACCGCTTCGCTAAATGGTATACACCCGCTGTCATTGTATTAGCCGCTATCGTTGGGCTCATCACTTGGAACTTGCATCTCGCAATTACTTTCCTCGTTATCGCATGCCCAGGTGCATTAATAATCGGTGCCCCTGTTTCAAGTGTTGCGGGTATAGGTAATGGCGCAAAACATGGTGCTTTGATCAAAGGCAGTGACATTATGGAGACCTTAGCACATATTGATGTGATGGTCTTTGATAAAACAGGTACATTGACTAAAGGACAACCAGAACTCTTACGTATACAAACTTATAATAATCCACCTCATGATTTATTAGGTTTAATCGGTACTTTAGAACAAACCTCTGAACACCACTTAGCCCATGCGATAACAAGTTATGCTGAACAACATCATGTGCTGACGGATTATGTTGTAGAATCAACGACGCCGATTAAAGGAAAAGGCATTGCAGGTCAAGTTGATCATCAACAATTAGTTGTCGGTAACCGTGCTTTGATGCAGGATCACCATATTGATATTTCACAAGCTGAACAAGATGCTTTATACGAAGAACAAACCGGTCATACTTTAGTCTTTGCGGCAATTAACGGAAAACTAGCAGCTGTTTTATCGATTAAAGATGAAGTACGTGAAGATGCGAAACAAGCCATTGACCTAATGAAACAACATGGTGTGAAACGTACCATTATGTTAACGGGTGATAATGCATATACTGCACGTGTGATAGCAGAACAGTTAGATATAGATGAGGTTGAAGCAGGCTTATTACCGGAAGATAAAACAGCTTACGTTAAACAACTACAAAATCAAGGTTATCATGTTGCGATGGCAGGTGATGGTATTAACGATGCCCCTGCGATTGCGACTGCAGATATCGGCTTAGCTATGGGAGACGGCGGTACAGATATTTCAATGGAAACCGCAGATATCGTATTAATGGCGGATCGTTTAAAACAATATGCTCATGCATTCTTATTAGCTAAAGCCACACACCGTAATATTAAACAAAATATCTGGATTGCGATGCTGACAGTATTCGCACTGCTCATCGGTGTACTCCTCGGCGGTGTGAACCTAGCGATTGGAATGTTTATCCATGAAGCAAGTGTCTTAGTCGTAATATTCAACGCCATGCGTTTAATCAAATTTAAAATTAAAGGAGAAGATTTAAATGAAACAACTCAAACTACAATTAGAAACCCTGACATGCCCTACATGTATCAAGAAAATTGAAGGTGCTTTAAATAAAACAGAAGGTGTTGAATCAGCAAAAGTCTTATTCAACAGCAGTAAAGTCAAAGTTAAATATGAGGACACAATCATCTCTTCTGAACAAATCAGCGAAACAATAGAACAATTAGGGTATAGTGTCTTACAAGTAGCTTAGTCTTTCATACAGAATATTAAAGTAAAATAAGTCAATTATCTATTTAAATTCACGTGTGATATACTAGCACTTCATTCAATATTTGATGAAAGGTGATTAACCATGCTGAAAAATCAATTTCCCATCGGTAAGTTCCAAAAACCAGATCGTTATAGTGTAGAAGATTTAAACACGTGGATTGATGCGATTGAAGAATTACCAGATATACTCACAACACTCACAACGAACGCATCTGCAGAAGAACGTCATGCGACCTATCGTGAAGGCAGTTTCGATGTTCAAACTTTAATTCACCATATTGCTGATAGCCACATGCACGGTTTTATTCGTACGAAACAAACATTGACTGAAGACCATCCATTTGTCACATCATTCCTACAAGATGCTTGGGCTGAAGCTCCAGACAATCAAGCACCCTTAGAATACTCACTAGAACTGATTGACGGTATGCATAAACGTTGGGCCATCTTATTACGTGACCTGCCTATCGAAGCATTTGACCGTACGTTCTACCATCCTGAAGAAGGTGAAGGTAGACTTGCAGATCTTGTAGCTAAAATGGCTTGGCATGGTAACCATCATCTAGAACATATTAAATTGGCACTAAAGGAAATTGAGGAAAGTTAATATATGTTATAAACGTCGGTGTCTTACATCGACGTTTATTTATGACAAATATTTTAAAATTGTGAGATGTATTGTGGTATAAAACACATAATACATTGACATCTATCTATTCATTTACCTATACTTTAATTGACCAGATAAATATTAAAATACTTACTAACGAAGAAGGAGCAACTTATGACTCAATTATTTTCAAAAGATAGCGTTTTTGTCTCAAATGCGGATAGTAAAGAAGCGGTACTAACAGAAGTATCAGAAGCATTAGTAAAAGCAGGTTATGTAAAAGACAATTTCTTAGAACATGTTTTAGATCGTGAAAAAAATTACCCAACAGCCCTAAGCTTATCAAATATCAGTGAAACATACCCTAATGTGGCAGTACCACATACTGAACCTGAATTTGTAAACACAACTAAAATTGTACCTGTTAAATTAACTAACCCTATCGTATTCCAAAATATGAGTTCACCTCATAAAGATTTACCAGTAGAATTCTTATTTGTGATTTTAAACGGTACAAAAGCAACTCAAGTACATTTATTATCAGACCTTATCGTGTTCTTTGAAAAACAAGATAAAGCTGAATTAGAAAAATTCTTTAAATTGACTGATACAGATGCGATTTATGAGTATCTTCAAGCAAACTTTAAAAAATAATTTTTTCTACTAACGACATTCGTATATTGCTTTAATCCTCAAATCAAATTGGTTTGAGGATTTTTTACGTTTAAAGGACCAAAATTAAATAAAATTGGGTATTATTATTTAAATGCTTTTACATTTTAATATTAAGGAGAACGCCATGCAGAGAAATAAATTACGTTTATTGATTCCTATTGTCACTTTATTATTAATTTTGGTTTCAGCTTTATATGTACAAACTACACAAAATGGTTTGATTCAAACGAGCGCAGATACCAAGGACAAAACTCATTTTATGAATATTTGGTTGATCTATTTAATTCCACTTGTTGTGCTATTTGTTTTACCTTTACACTTTAAGTTTCAACCCCTTATTCAGAAACCTTTGAAGTCAGAACGTATTTTACTCATATTAGGTGTTTTATATATCATACTTGTGTTTCTTACACCTAAACCCTACTTTGAGCTCTTTTATATTTATAAATTTGTATTATTGTTGTTGATTCCTTTATGGATTATTAAGCGAGAAAAACTGTCCATACTCTCTAAAGCTAATCCAGTGATTGATTGGTCTCTTGCGCCTATTGTCTATGTAATTTGGTTAGTGCTCTATTTTAGTCCTTTGAACAACTTATCTAATATCTCTTATGATGAACCTTATCTTTTCGTACTGATATTTGCGATCATTTCAATATTAATGAATGCTGTGTTAGAAGAAGTGTTTTACCGTGTGTGGCTACAAACACGTTTAGAACATTTGGGTATAGTGTCTTCTGTATGTATCAGCACAGTACTTTGGTCTTTATGGCATGCGGGCATCCAAGGACAAGGAAATCTTTTGGATTTGTCAGCACAAGCATTGGTCACACATGCGCTTGCGGGGATATTCCTTGGCTTTTTCTGGGCCAAATATCGAAATATCTACTTACTGATATTAATTCATATCTGTATGAATTTCCCGCTATACTTGATTACTTATTGGTCAAAATTCTTACCGTTTCTTTAAAACGACTGTGATAAATGAACAACCCACGAATCAATATTGGACTCGTGGGTTGTTCATTTTATTATTAATTAACGTTTATTGTTTAGTCGCATCTCGTTTGAACTTTTGTGGTAACTCAAAGAATGGTTGAATATCTTGTACATATTCTAAAATACCAATATATTCATCTTTTTCATCAAATAAAGCTTTGTATGTGACGTGAATGAATTGGTTACCTTTTTTAAACCACATGGATTCAGACTTTTTTTGTTTTGTTTTCAAATCACGAATAATCTGCATCACTTTGCTTAAACTTTTTGGTGGATGACAATTAGCCACATTTCTCCCAATAGAGATAGGTGTACGGATAAACATCATGTCAGACGCTTCAACTAAATCATTGAAATACTTAAAAGTGCCATTTTTATCTACAAACGTAATTTCTACTGGCAAGTTATTTAAAATAAGGTCCGCTTCTTTTGTCGTTAAGAAACCTCCACCAAAGCGCAAATTCTGTTGCCCTTGTTTTGCATCATATTTTGCGTCAATAGAAGTTAATTCTATTTCAGAATCGTGCCATATCTCAGGAACTTCTATCGCATAGCCAAAAGCACTGCTTTCTTGCGCAATTTGTTGCCACTCAACTGCACTGATGTCTTCCTGCATTAGTGGGATGAATAGTACCTCTTCTTGGCGTAACATGTCCGTTAAACTGCTTTCTAATTCAGTATAAGCATTTTGAATATGTCGCCAATCTACTTCTTCAAGTTTAGCTACACGTTTTTGTAGTTTATTCAACGCAAAACGAATCACATCATCATCTGCCCACATTTTTCTCGGTAAGATATACTCTCCTCTTCGTTCTATGACAGGAAAGATAATCTTTTCTTTACGATTAAAATGTGGAATTAAACCTGAAAGTGTTTGAACTTTCCCTTTAAATAATTCAATCGCTTCTGTTTCATTCGCCTTTACTTGATCTAACAAAGCGCTCGTTTCTTGAAGCAATGACTTAAATATATTAATTTCTTGTTGGAAGATATTCAGTGGATGCGTTTTATCATTTGAAAGTGTGATTTCTGTCAGTGATTGTTTTGTCACCTTTTCATATGTTGAGACAAAACGTTCTATTTCATACATAGACGTAAATTTTTCAATAAAGTAAAGCTGTCTAAGTGCTTCTGCTATTTTACTGCTTGATTCGTTTTGAGAGAGTTCTATTAACATGTCAGTAATATCTTCTTGATGTATATGTTGATCAATGAGTCCTTTAACTTCTTCTTTAACCTCATTTGAAACTGAACTAATATTAAACATCACAAACACCTGCAATTCTTATATTTCATCTCTTCTAGTATAACTGTTTAATATCAGTGACGATATTAGCATATTCACTGAATTTAATGTTTTAAATCACTGAATGTGCGTTAACGCTTGTGTTTTCGTCTCATACGAATAGATAGAAGGCATTTTCATTTGTAGGAAGTCTGCATAATCAAATTCCCCATTTGTTAAGTGATTAAATAAAAGTGACATTGCGGTACCGTGACCGCATATTAATAACGTTTGTACCTCATTATTTTCTATAATGCGGTGATAGGCTTGAACGATACGATCTTGAACTTCATTTAAAGACTCACCATTCTCTAACTTATAGTCAAAATCTCGCCACTGCTTTTCCGCAAATTCATAAAAGTCTTCTACCCAGCGTCCTATTTTTCTTTCACGCAAACCTTCGTCTTTATTAATCAGCAGCTTCAATCTTTTTGCTGTGGGTAATACAGTTTCTATGACACGACGATAAGGACTAGCGTATATCTGTTCAATGTTTTTATCGTCAAAAAAAGATGCCAATGCTTCTGCTTTATTCAGCCCTTCTTTAGTTAAAGGTGCAATGACATCTTCTTTCACACTATTATCTCTTAATGAATGTCTGACAAAGTATATTTTCATTCTTTTTTATTCTCGTCCTCCTCATCCTCTTCTTCATAAATTGTTAAACTCAAATCAATATAATCTTCCATTTTACTACCTTTACCTTCTTGAGGATTCCACAGTACTCTTTGGTAATCTGTTCCTCCATCCAAAAAGATACAACCACATTTACAATTGACCATTTCATGTCTATGTGTAGATTCAATAATATCTCCGCACATTTTACATTTCGCAATACTTCTGATGATTTTTTTCATGATGTCCCCTTCTTTCAAGTATTGAGTTTTATTTAATCATTTAAGTTTTCAAGCTGTTCTAATCTTTTTTGATACTGAAGATATAACATGGTAAATCTACTGTTACTTTTGTTATCCCAAGGTTTTGGGCGACCACAAAAATGTAAGAACACAGTATGATAGGCAACCCAATGTGTATCGTACTCACCTACACTTTTTGTATAATACATATTTGCTTGTCTTGTATCATAATTCCAAATTTCTTCCGGTATTTCTTTAATTTTATCACCATACAAACTATTCATAACGTCTTGATCAGGCAATAATAAGTATTGATTATTTTTCTCTATAAAATTAAAAATATCATCCATGCTTATTTCTTGTCTTGCTTTTTCTACATCAATCAACATAACTCCTGAATTGAAATATACTTGACCTTGTTTCGTACCTAAACGTAGATTATTCATGCCTTGTGAAAATTTTGTAAATCCTTCATGTGTTGCTGCCGCAAATATATTCCTTTCTAAATTCAGATTCCATAAATCGTCTATTGTATTAATCACTAAAATATCTGGATCTAAATAAAGTACTTTTGTCACTGATTCAGGCAGTAATTCACCACACGCTAATCTAAAGTACATTTCTTGAGGATAACGTTCAACTGTTTTCGCATTGCCAAAATAATTAGGCGGTACTTTAACTTCTTCTAATTCCATATTAAATGATGACAATAATTCTTCTAACTGCATTAGTTTACTTTGTGGTATCTTCTCATGAACCAACCAAACTTTAAATGATAAATGGGGATTCGTATCATGTAATGATAACAACATAACCTTTAATGGTTTCAAATAGTTTTCATTTAGCGTTACTAAAATATCTACTTTTTCATGCAATGTTACCGCCTCCTTCTTTTAAAATAATCATATCACACACAACTAATTAATTAGAATTGAAAGCACCAGCGAATTAATGATATGAAAGGATACCAGAAATGAAAAAATTTCTAAAAGGTCGATATGTAAATAACTTTTACGGGCATAAAAAAACACTCCCCAAACTTGGGAAGTGTTTGAATAATAATAATCGTTTGTCCAACAATTAACGTTTTGAGAATTGTGGTGAACGACGTGCTTTTTTAAGACCTGGTTTTTTACGTTCTTTCATACGTGGGTCACGAGTAAGTAATCCAGCGCGTTTTAAAGAACTTCTGTATTCAGGATCTGCTTCTAATAATGCACGAGCGATACCGTGACGGATAGCTTGTGCTTGACCTGTGAAACCGCCACCGTTAACGTTAACTAAAACGTCGTAGTTACCTTGAGTTTCTGTAACTTCGAATGGTTGGTTTAAGTCTAAGATTAATGATTCGAATGGTAAATATTCACGTACGTCAACACCGTTTACAGTGATGTTACCTTCGCCTGGTACTAAACGTACACGTGCTACTGAGTGTTTACGACGGCCTGTGCCTCTATATTCAACTTGTGCCAATGTATTTTCCTCCTTCTAATTAACCACGTAACTCGTAGTTTTCTGGTTGTTGTGCAGCGTGTGGATGTTCAGCGCCACCATATACAAATAATTTTTTACCTTGTTTTTCACCTAAACGGTTGCTTGGTAACATACCTTTAATTGAAATTTCAAGTAAACGTGCTGGGTTTTTCTCTTTTAATTCACCAGCTGTGATTGATTTAATACCACCTGGGTAGTTTGAGTGACGGTAGTAAACTTTGTCAGATTCTTTTTTACCAGTCATTTCGATTTGTCCAGCGTTGATGATGATTACATAGTCACCGTTATCAACGTGTGGTGTGTAAGTTACTTTATGTTTTCCGCGTAAAATAGTTGCTACTTCTGATGATAAACGACCTAGTGTTTGGCCAGCCGCATCAATAACATACCATTTGCGCTCAATGTTTGATTCATTAGCCATAAATGTTTGACGCATAATAATTGTCCTCCTAATAATAACTGCGTGTTGAGTTGCTTTTTAAAAAATCAATGTTACGATTCAAAGCTCAGATAATTTCAGATTGTTGATTTCGTTTCGACTTTGCTTCTATATCTAGTAACACAATAAGTTTCCGGGGCTTATCGTGGGGTGATATAAAACAATACCGCATATAATCGTATAATTTATTAGTGTATTTGTCAATACGAATCAGTCATTTTGCAATGATTTTTTACGATGAATTTTTATATCTGAACCAAAATCTTGTATCAGTGATTCTGGTGATAAATATATCTTTTCTAAATACAATCCTTCTGCGGGTGCAGTGAACGGTACTTGATTACGATCTTTCGCTTCTAATAAGCCTGGAACCTCGTCTGGTGATCGCTTACCTTTACCGACTTCGATTAAAAACGCGACTAACACACGTACCATATTATATAGAAAACCAGAGCCAGTCACAACATAGTCAAAGCCATTTTTTGTTTTAATAATTTCACTTTGATAAAGCGTACGCTCTTTACTTTCTACTTCGGTCTTTTGTGAACAAAATCCTGTAAAATCATGCGTACCGATAAATTGTTGTGCTGCTTGATTCATTTTATCTAAATCTAAGTCATAATCATTATAAGTTTTTAAACCGCTCATAAAAACATCGCGATGCGCACCTTGATACACCATATAACGATATCGCTTTCCTACGCAGTCATAGCGGCAATGAAAGTCGTCATCGACGATTGATACCTCTTTAACATAAATGTCGTCAGGCAGTGCGCTATTCATCGCATATTGCCATTGCTTAGGTGCGATATCTAGTTCTGTATCAAAATGGAAATATTGTTCCATCGCATGCACCCCTCTATCTGTTCTGCTTGAAGGATGGATACGTACATGACGCTTATGCATACGTTTTAAAATCTTCTCAAATTGTTGTTGCACGGTTCTACCGTGTTGTTGAATCTGAAAGCCTAAGAAGTTGCTTCCTTGATACGCTATATTAACTAAAATACGCACACGTCTACACTCCTAAATATTTTAATACAAATAATATAACCGCAATTGGAATCAATGAACCGATAAGCAAAGTATCTTTCCAATGCCATTCTAATTTACGGAAACTTGTACGTTTTGATTTTACATCATATCCACGTACTTCCATCGCAATTGCTAAATCTTCTGCACGTTGAAAGGCAGAAATAAATAGTGGAATCAGTAATGGAATAAATGCTTTGATTCTTTGTCCCATTGAACCTGAACTAATTTCAGATCCTCGTGATTTTTGCGCTAAAATAATTTTATCTAACTCTTCCATTAACGTTGGGATGAAACGTAGCGCAATGGACATCATCATGCTTAATTGTTGTACAGGGACTTTTACAACTTTAAGCGGCGATAAAATTTTATCAAAGGCATCTGTTAATGCGATCGGATTCGTTGTTAAAGTCATAATCGTTGAAGCCATCATAATGAACATCAACCGCATAGATATAAAGATCCCTTCTTTGATACCACCTGAATCAATCGAAATAAATTTCCAGCTGAACAACGTCGTTCCGCCTTTAGTTAAAAACAAATGCATTAAAAACGTAAAAATTAAAAAGAACAGTATTGGGGTTAAGCCTTTTAATAAATAAAACAGCTTGATTTTACCACAATACATAAATATCAATAACACTAACAACATCCACCCATACATCGGGAAGCTATGACAGAAAAAGACTAAGACAATATAGAAAAAGACAAATGCTAATTTAGCTCTAGGATCCATACGATGTACTATCGAATCCAGAGGTAAATAGCGACCAATGATAAATTTATTTTTCATTTCGCTGCCACTCCCTATAGAGTTCAATAAACTCTTCGTCAGTTAATGCTGTATCAGATAGTTTAGTCTGATGTTTGTGTTCAAAGTCTCTTTGTAGTTGCACAATGTCTGGTAAATCCAATGAATAATCATTAATACGCTCGGAATCACTGAATAATGCTCTTGGTGTCCCCTCATATACAAGCGTTCCTTGTTGTAAGACTTTAATACGGTCTGCATATTGTGCAACGTCATTCATGTCATGAGTTACCAATACGATAGTCTTTCCTTCCTGCTGCAACTGTTTTAGTAAACCCATCACTTGCTTTCGACTGTGTGGATCTAAGCCTGCTGTCGGTTCATCTAACACGATGATGTCTGGATCCATCGCAAGAATTGAAACAATCGCAATTTTACGCATTTGTCCTCCAGACATTTGAAAGGGTGACTTATTCATCACATCGCGATCAAAACCTAATTTCATCAGTAAGCGATATGCATAGTCCTTTACCTTGTTTAAGTTCATATTGAAATTTTTAGGACCAAACAGAATCTCACGCTCTACACTATCTTCAAAGAGTTGTGATTCTGGAAATTGAAAGACAAGCCCTACACGTTGTCTCATAGGGCGAATCGCTTTATCCTTAGTCTTTGCCTTCAGAACTAAATCATCAAGCGCTACGGTTCCGTAAGAGGGCTTTAACAAGCCATTAAAATGTTGGATTAATGTAGATTTGCCTGAACCTGTCTGACCAATAATCGCATAATAATGTCCTGGTTCAAACTCTGTATTGATTTGATGTAATGCTTCATATTCAAAAGGTATGCCTTTTTGGTACACATATGTGACGTCGTTAAATTTTATACTCATAAACGTGCCACCAGTGCATCATATGTCAGAAATTCAGACGGGTTACCAAGCAATGAATTAATGCGCATTGGAAATGGTAAATCTAAACCTATTTCTGTTAATGATGCTCCTTTCTCAAAAATTGCTTCTGGTGTACCTTTTTCATACACCTCTCCACGATTCATCACAATCATATAATCTGAATCTAATGTTTCAGTTAAATCATGTGTAATCGAAATAATCGTTACATTTTTTTCAGTGTTCAAATGTCTGACCAGCTGCATCAGCGATTGTTTGCCTTCAGGATCTAACATAGATGTGGCTTCATCTAAAATAATCACATCAGGACTTAAAACTAATACACCAGCAATCGCAACACGTTGTTTTTGTCCGCCTGATAAGGCTTGTGGTTCATGATTGCGTTGCGCATACATTTCAACTTCTTTTAATACTTGCGGGACAGCTTGATGCATTTCTTCATAAGGGACTTCGAAATTTTCTAAACCGAATGCGACATCATATTGAACTGTAGAGCCCACAAATTGGTTCTCAGGATTTTGAAAGACTATGCCTAGGTGTTGACGAATCTCTGCTAAATTATCAGCTGTCATTGGTTGACCGTTTACAAGAATTTCCCCTTTTTGAAACGGCATCATACCCATCATCAGTTTTGCGATGGTAGATTTACCTGAACCATTATGACCGACAATAGAGGTCCATTTACCTTTAGGGATATTAAATGATAGATTTTTTAATGTGAACCATTCGTCGCCTTGGTATTGAAATGACACGTCATTAAATTCAATAATGTTCTCTGTGTTCAATATGACTCTGTCCCTTCTGTTTATTTTCACTCTACTTATTGTACATGAATATACGATATGTGTATATCCAAGACTATGTATCAAAAGCCCCTGTACCTAAAGAGAGTAAAGGGGCTTCGAAATAAAAAAGCGCGCACCCCATTCAATAATTGAGTTCACGCTTTAAAAAATATTAAGTTCTGTGAATGGGGTACTCTGAGCTAGACAATATTTGTATGTGGCAAACATTATCGTTGCACTCATTTGCTTTATATATTCATAAGTTCAGTGTGTTTACTTGTACAATGATAAGCGCACAATGTCATCATCATCGTGTGCTTCTACTTATCATCGTTGCTTTGTTACAAGTTAAAGTTGGAATTAAACGAATTCGATAATTGCTGCTTCAGCACCGTCTCCGCGACGAGGACCTACTTTAAGTACACGAGTGTATCCGCCTTGGCGTTCTGTGTAACGAGGAGCAATTTCACCGAATAATTTTTGTAAAGCTGTTTGTGTAGTTTCATCTTCGTTTAAGATTTCAACATCACGAACGATTCTAGCTGCTTGACGACGTGAAGCTAAATCTCCTTTTTTACCTAAAGTGATTAATTTATCAACCACACCGCGTAATTCTTTAGCGCGAGCTTCAGTTGTTTCAATACGCTCATTAACGATTAATGAAGTAGCTAAGTCACGTAACATTGCTTTACGTTGATCAGATGTACGACCTAATTTTCTGTAACCCATGAGTTAACCTCCTTTACCTTTATCAATCTTCTTTTCTTAGACCTAAACCTAAGTCTTCAAGTTTGTATTTTACTTCTTCTAAAGATTTACGACCTAAATTACGTACTTTCATCATATCTGCTTCAGATTTGTCAGCCAATTCTTGAACGCTGTTGATGCCTGCACGTTTTAGACAGTTATAAGAACGTACTGATAAGTCTAATTCTTCGATAGACATTTCAAGTACTTTTTCTTTTTGATCTTCTTCTTTCTCAATCATGATTTCAGCGTTTTTCGCTTCATCAGTGAGTCCAACAAAGATGTTCAAGTGTTCAGTCATAATTTTTGCTGCTAATGAAACTGATTCTTGTGGAGTGATTGATCCATCAGTCCATACATCTAATGTTAATTTATCAAAGTCACTGCTTTGACCTACACGAGTATTTTCTACTGTATAGTTAACTCTTTCTACTGGTGAGTATAAAGAGTCTACTGGTATAACACCAATTGGTAAATCACTAGTATTATTTTGTTCAGCTAATGCGTAACCTCTACCCTTATTTGCAACAAGACGGATTTTTAAATGTCCACCTTTAGCAACTGTAGCAATTTTAAGCTCTGGGTTTAAAATTTCAACATCACTATCATGAGTAATGTCAGCTGCAGTTACTTCGCCTTCATCTTTAACATCGATTTCTAATGTTTTATCTTCTTCAGAATAAATTTTAAGAGCTAGTTTCTTAATATTCATAATGATTGTAGATACGTCTTCAACCACATTTTCAATTGCTGAGAATTCGTGTAGAACTCCCTCAATTTCGATGTACTTAACGGCTGCACCTGGTAATGAAGATAGTAGGATACGACGTAAGGAGTTTCCTAGCGTAGTGCCATAGCCACGTTCTAGTGGTTCAACAACAAACTTACCGAATTTAGCATCTTCACTAATTTCAATTGTCTCAATTCTAGGTTTTTCAATTTCTATCATTATTTACATATCCTCCTTGGTTACGTCGACTTATAAGATACAGTTTATCTTAGTGATCTGCGGAAAATAACTATTTCTTGACAATAATATTATACGCGACGACGTTTTGGCGGACGGCAACCGTTATGAGGTACTGGAGTAACGTCTCTAATAGCTGTTACTTCTAAACCTGCTGATTGCAATGCACGGATAGCTGATTCACGGCCTGGACCAGGTCCTTTTACTGTTACTTCTACAGATTTTAAGCCATGTTCCATAGCTGCTTTTGAAGCAGTTTCTGAAGCCATTTGTGCTGCGAATGGTGTAGATTTTTTAGAACCTTTGAAACCAAGCGCACCTGCTGATGACCATGATAATGCGTTACCAAATTCATCAGTGATTGTTACGATTGTATTGTTGAAAGTTGAACGAATGTGAGCCACACCGTTTTCAACATTCTTTTTCACTCTGCGTTTACGAGATACTTGTTTACGTGCCATTAATATTTTCCTCCTTTACCTATTATTTTTTCTTGTTAGCTACAGTTTTAACTGGGCCTTTACGTGTACGAGCATTGTTTTTAGTTTTTTGACCGCGAACTGGTAAGCCACGACGGTGACGGATACCACGGTAAGATGAGATTTCCATTAAACGTTTGATGTTTAAGTTTTGCTCACGACGTAAGTCACCTTCTACTTTGTAGCTGTCTACAACTTCACGAAGACGACCTAATTCATCGTCAGTTAATTCGTTAGTACGAGTTTGTGGAGAAACTCCAGCTTCTGCTACGATTTTTTCAGCAGTTGATTTACCAATACCGTAAATATAAGTTAATGAAATTACAACGCGTTTTTCGCGTGGAATATCGACTCCTGCAATACGTGCCATATTATTTTACACCTCTCTTTTATTAACCTTGTCTTTGTTTGTGTTTCGGATTTTCACAAATGATCATTACTTTACCTTTACGTTTAATGACTTTACATTTTTCGCAAATAGGTTTTACTGATGGTCTTACTTTCATTTTAATACCTCCCTGTAATAATGGAGTGACGAATTATTTATAACGATAAGTGATTCTTCCGCGAGTTAAATCATACGGAGACATTTCTACTGTTACTTTGTCGCCAGGTAGAATACGAATATAATTCATTCTAATTTTACCACTCACATGTGCTAAAATTTCATGACCATTTTCTAATTCTACTTTAAACATTGCATTTGGTAAAGTATCTGTTACTGTACCTTCTAATTCAATTACATCTTGTTTTGCCATTAGAACAATTCCCCCTTTTGCATTATTAGTTAATGTCTATTGGAAAATGTTAGACATACTGCCCTTGTATCATTACGTTGAACAAAAAATCGGGAATCATTATCGTTATGCTGTCACTCATAATTCGTTAGGCTGAGAGACAAACAATATCAGACTGCCTTCATTCAACATACAAGCAGCAATGTTGAATTACTTAAGATCTTCCAAGATATCGATAACTGAGCCAGTTACTTCTTGGATATCTTTAGAACCGTCAACGTTTTTCAAAACGCCTTCTTTATCATAGTATTCTAAGATAGGTTTAGACTGTTTTACGTTAACTTCTAAACGTTTTGCAACTGTTTCTGGATTGTCATCTTCACGTTGGTATAATTTACCGCCATCAAGATCACAAACACCATCCACTTTTGGAGGATTGAACACAAGATGATAAGTTGTTCCGCAAACTTCACAAACGCGACGTCCAGTCAAACGATTCATGAGTTCTTCTTCCGGAACTTCAATATTAATAACTGCATCAATCTTTCTGCCAAGTTCTGTCATGATTTTACTTAATGCTTCTGCTTGTTCAAGTGTACGTGGGAAACCATCTAATAAAAATCCTTTTTTCGCATCGTCTTCAGAAAGTCTTTCTTTAACGATACCCACAGTTACTTCATCAGGTACAAGTTCGCCGCGGTCCATATAAGACTTAGCTTCTTTACCTAATTCAGTTTCATCTTTGATAGCTTTTCTAAACATATCACCTGTAGATATATGCGGAATAGGGAATTTCTTAACAATTTCACTCGCTTGAGTTCCTTTACCTGCGCCAGGTAAACCCATTAAGATGATATTCATATTGCCCTCCTACAAATTATCTACCACCAAAGCCTTTATATTCTTTTTGGTTAACTTGTGCTTCCAAGCTCTTCATAGTTTCGATTGCAACACCGATAACGATCAATAAGCTTGTACCGCCGACTTGAATCGATTGCGGTAAGTTCATAAATTTAGTAGCAAGAATCGGTAAAATAGCGATAACTGCTAAGAAGATAGAACCTACAAAAGTTAAACGATATAAAACTTTGGTAATATACTTTTTAGTTTTTTCACCAGGTCTGATACCCGGTACATAACTGCCTTGTTTCTTAAGGTTGTCAGCCATTTTTTCTGGATTAACTTGAACAAATGCATAGAAATAAGTGAATGCAATGATCAAGATAATATAAATTACCATTCCGATGTTACTTGATGGATTGGCTGTATTGGCAATTTGCTGCGCCCAGTCAGCTTTAGGGAAGAACATTGTTAACGTTCTCGGTAACAAGAAGAATGCCATAGCAAAGATAACCGGGATAACCCCTGCTGAGTTAACTTTCAACGGCAAATACGTTGCATTTCGTCCTAAACGCTGAGCGGATTGTTTTTTCGCATATTGAATAGGTATCTTACGAACAGCTTGTAATACGTACACAGCACCCATTGTTAGTAAAATCAAACCAATAACTAGCCCTGCTACTTGCAACCATGCGATTGTTGTATCACTTTGCCCTACAAAGGCTTGTTGATAGAACTGAATCAGTGATGATGGCAAAGTAGACAAGATACCGGCGAAGATAATAATGGAAATACCATTACCTACACCATATTGTGTTATCTGTTCACCTAACCATAATAAGAAAGCTGTTCCTGCTGTTAATACAATTGCAACCAACAAATAACTCATAGGTGAAGGATCAACAATCAATGCACCTTTAAGATAGTTATTGAATTGGAATGCCATCCCTATTGATTGGATGAATGCCAAAAGTATCGCAAAATAGCGCGTAACGTTGTTTAGTTTCTTACGACCAACGTCACCTTGTTTGGCCCATTCTGTAAACTTAGGAACTATATCCATTTGCAATAACTGCATAACGATTGAAGCAGTGATGTAGGGCATAATACCCATTGCAAAAATGGAAAAGTTCTTCAAGGCTCCCCCACCGAATGTATTCAATAGATCAGTGACACCTTGAGAACCTTGTTGACTTTCAAACGCTGCTGGATTGACTCCAGGCGCTGGTATATAAGTACCTATTTTAAAAATAACTAGCATTGCGAGCGTAAAAAAGATCTTGTTTCGCACTTCTTTTGTTTTAAAGAAGTTTACGAATGTGTCAAACATTAGATCACCTCGTGTGCTCCACCTTTAGCATCAATTGCTTCAGCTGCAGATGCAGAGAATTTATGTGCTTTTACTGTTAATTTTTTCTCTAGAGAACCATTACCTAATACTTTGATACCCGCTTTTGCGTTTTTAACTACGCCTGTTTCGATTAAAAGTTCAGGAGTAACTTCTGTACCTTCTTCAAAACGGTTTAATTGGTCTAAATTCACAACTGCGTATTCTTTACGGTTGATGTTTGTGAAACCGCGTTTAGGGATACGACGGAATAATGGTAATTGACCACCTTCGAAACCTGGTCTTACTTTACCACCTGAACGTGCTTTTTGACCTTTTTGACCACGTCCACTTGTTTTACCATTACCTGTAGCAGCACCACGACCTACGCGGTTGCGTTCTTTACGTGATCCTTCTGCTGGATGTAAATCATGTAATTTCATTACGGCACCTCCTTATATATTATCTAATTATGCGTCTAATTCTTCAACTTTTAGCAAGTGACTTACTTTGTTCACTTGTCCACGGATAGCTGGGTTGTCTTCTACAACTACTGTAGAGTTAGTTTTTTTCAAACCTAATGCTTCAACAGTTTTACGTTGTGTTTCTGGACGACCAATAACACTACGTGTGAGGGTAATTTGTAATTTAGCCATTATTCATTTTCCCTCCTTAATTGTATAATTCTTCTACTGATTTGCCGCGTAATTTCGCAACTTCTTCAGCACTTTTTAGATTTTCTAAACCATTGATTGTAGCACGAACCATGTTAATTGGTGTGTTAGAACCTAATGACTTACTTAAGATATCAGTGATACCTGCTAACTCTAATACGGCACGAACTGGTCCACCGGCGATAACCCCAGTACCAGGTGCTGCTGGTTTCAATAATACACTTCCTGAACCGAAACGGCCAGTGATTGTGTGTGGTGTTGTACCTTCAACACGGTTTACAGATACTAATTCTTTTTTAGCAGCTTCTACCGCTTTTTTGATCGCTTCCGGTACCTCTTGTGCTTTACCTGTACCGAATCCAACACGACCATTTTTGTCTCCAACTACTACTAATGCAGTGAAACGGAAACGACGTCCACCTTTTACAACTTTCGCAACACGGTTAATCGTAACAACGCGTTCTTCAAATTCTTTGTTTTCTTCATCTCTGCGAGCCATTATTTGTCCCTCCTTTTATGATTAAAATTCTAAGCCATTTTCACGTGCTGCATCTGCTAATGCTTTAACACGTCCATGGTATAAGTAACCTCCACGGTCGAAGACGATTGCAGTGATACCTTTATCAACTGCTTTCTTAGCGATTACTTCGCCCACTTTGGCTGATAATTCAACTTTTGAACCAGTTTCATTTTCGAAATCTTTATCTTGAGTTGATGCTTGAGCTAAAGTTACGCCTTTAGTATCATCAATGATTTGTGCATAGATGTGTTTGTTAGAACGATATACGTTTAAACGTGGTTTTTCAGAAGTACCAGTTAAGTTAGTACGTACACGTGCATGTCTTTTTAAGCGTACTTTATTTTTATCAATTTTGCTGATCATGCTTTATTCTCCTTTCTTTAGAGAGTTATTTATTATTTACCAGTTTTACCTTCTTTACGACGAACATATTCGCCTTGGTAACGGATACCTTTACCTTTATAAGGTTCTGGTGGTCTTACGGCACGGATTTTAGATGCTGTAGCACCAACTAATTCTTTAGAAATACCTTCAACTTTAACTGTTGTGTTTTTCTCAACTGTGAATGTGATACCATCTTCTGGTTTGAATTCAACTGGGTGAGAGTAACCAACGTTAAGTACTAAGTTGCTACCTTGCAATTGTGCACGGTAACCAACACCGATAAGTTCTAAAGTTTTTTCGAAACCTTTAGCTACACCTTGTACCATATTGTTAATTAACGCACGAGTTGTTCCATGAACTGTTCTGTCTTTTTGAGAATCAGATGGACGTACAACTTCTAATGTGTTGTCTTCTAATTTGTAAGTCATGCTAGGATCCATAGTACGTGATAATTCACCTTTAGGACCTTTTACTGTAACTGTATTACCTTTGATGTCTACTGTAACATCGCTAGGAATTTCAATAATTTTCTTACCTACACGGCTCATTTACGGGCACCTCCTTAATTATTTATTACCAAACGTATGCTAATACTTCTCCGCCTACGTTACGTTTTCTTGCTTCTCTGTCAGTTACGATACCTTCAGATGTTGAAACTAATGCGATACCTAAACCGTTTAATACTTTAGGTACTTCGTCAGCTTTAGCATAGACACGTAAACCTGGTTTAGAAATACGTTTTAAGCCTGTGATAACGCGTTCGTTGTTTTGACCATATTTAAGGAATAAACGTAAAACACCTTGTTTATCATCTTCTACGAACTCAACGTTTTTAATGAAACCTTCGTTTTTAAGGATTTCAGCAATTTGTTTTTTAATATTTGACGCAGGCAACTCGATTTTTTCATGACGCACCATGTTTGCGTTTCTTACACGAGTTAGCATATCTGCGATTGGATCTGACATTGTCATAGATTGTTGCCTCCTTTCAAGACTCTCTTTAATTACCAGCTAGCTTTACGAACGCCAGGGATTTGGCCTTTATAAGCTAATTCACGGAAACAGATACGGCATAATTTAAATTTGCGGTATACAGAATGTGGGCGTCCACAGCGTTCACAACGAGTGTATTCGCGCACTGGGAATTTTTGCTTTTTAGCTTGTTTTACAACCATTGATTTTTTAGCCACTTAATTAGCCTCCTTTATATTAGAGCTTACTTTTGAAATGGCATACCGAATTGAGTTAACAATGCACGGGCTTCTTCGTCAGTTTTAGCAGTTGTAACAATAACGATATCCATTCCTCTTACTTTACTTACTTTATCATAATCGATTTCTGGGAAAATTAATTGTTCTTTGATACCTAATGTGTAGTTACCACGACCGTCGAATGCTTTTTTAGAAACACCGTGGAAGTCACGTACACGTGGTAATGATACTGAGATTAATTTATCAAGGAATTCATACATTCTTTCTCCGCGAAGAGTAACTTTTGCTCCGATTGGCATACCTTCACGTAAACGGAATGTTGCTACTGATTTTTTAGCTTTTGTGATTAATGGTTTTTGACCTGTAATTAATGTTAACTCTTCAACAGCATTGTCTAATACTTTAGAGTTTTGAACAGCGTCACCTACACCCATGTTCACAACGATTTTATCGATTTTAGGTACTTCCATTACTGAACTATAGTTGAATTCTTTCATTAAGTTCTCAGTAACTTCTGTATTGAATTTTTCTTTTAAACGGCTCAAAGTGGATCCTCCTTTCAACTAGTTATTAATTATTAGATTTGATTTCTTCGCCTGATTTTTTAGCGATACGAACTTTTTTACCATCAACAAATTTGTAACCTACACGAGTTGGTTCATTTGTTTTTGGGTCCAATAATTGTACGTTAGAAACATGAATAGCTGCTTCAGTTTCTAAGATTCCACCTTCTGGATTAAATTGAGTCGGTTTTTGGTGCTTTTTAATGATGTTCACACCTTCCACAACGACACGGTCTTTTTTAGGTTCTGTTGCTTGTACAACACCTGTTTTACCTTTATCTTTACCTGAGATAACGATTACGTTGTCACCTTTTTTGATATGCATGTGGGCACCTCCTTAGATTTTATTTATTAAAATTATAGTACTTCTGGTGCTAATGAAATAATTTTCATGTAGTTGCTGTCACGTAATTCACGAGCTACTGGTCCGAAGATACGAGTACCGCGTGGACTCTTGTCGTCACGAATAACTACACATGCATTTTCATCAAATTTGATGTAAGAACCGTCTTTACGACGTACTCCTGATTTAGTACGTACTACAACAGCTTTAACAACTTCACCTTTTTTAACAACGCCTCCTGGTGTAGCATTTTTAACAGTACACACAATTACGTCGCCGATGTTCGCTGTTTTACGACCAGATCCGCCTAATACTTTGATTGTTAGAACTTCACGAGCACCTGAGTTGTCAGCTACTTTCAAGCGTGTTTCTTGTTGGATCATGAATTAAACCTCCCTTATCTTTAAATGATTAAATAATAACTGATTCTTCAACAATTTCTACTAAACGAAAACGTTTTGTTGCTGATAAAGGACGAGTTTCTTGAATCTTAACGATGTCTCCTAATTTAGCTGAATTGTTTTCATCATGAGTTTTATATTTTTTAGAATATTTTACTCGTTTACCATATAATTTATGAGTTTTGTAAGTCTCTACAAGTACAGTTACAGTTTTATCCATTTTGTCTGATACGACTCTACCTACATAAACTTTACGATCATTTCTTTCGCTCACTTTTGTAACCTCCTCTTTCAATTATTATTGATTAGCCTTACTTTGTTCAATTTCTCTTTCACGAGCAACAGTTTTTAGACGTGCAATCGTTTTTCTTACTGTACGAATACGTGCAGTTTCCTCTAATTGTCCTGTAGCTAACTGAAAGCGTAGGTTAAAAAGTTCTTCTTTTGAAGATTTGATTTGCTCTTCGATTTCTGAAGTGGTTAAGTCTCTAATTTCCTTAGCTTTCATTTGATTCACCACCCAATTCTTCACGTTTTACAAACTTAGATTTAACTGGAAGTTTGTGACTTGCTAAACGTAATGCTTCGCGTGCAACTTCTTCTGACACGCCTGCAACTTCAAATAAGATTCTACCTGGTTTAACTACTGCGATCCAGCCTTCTACTGCACCTTTACCAGCACCCATACGTACTTCTAAAGGTTTTTTAGTATATGGTGTATGAGGGAAGATTTTAATCCAAACTTTCCCGCCACGTTTCATATAACGAGTCATCGCAATACGAGCAGATTCGATTTGACGAGATGTGATCCAAGAAGTTGTAGTAGCTTGTAATCCATACTCACCAAATGTTACAAAGTTACCGCCTTTAGAACGTCCTTTTGTGTTTGGACGATGTTGACGACGATATTTAACGCGTTTTGGTAGCAACATTATTATTTTCCTCCTTCACTATTGTTCTTAGTAGGAAGAACTTCTCCACGATAGATCCATACTTTAACTCCAAGTTTACCGTATGTTGTATCAGCTTCAGCATGTGCGTAGTCAATGTCAGCACGTAATGTGTGAAGTGGAACAGTTCCTTCTGAATATTGTTCAGCACGAGCGATGTCAGCTCCGCCTAAACGACCTGAAACTTGAGTTTTAACACCTAAAGCTCCTAGTTTCATAGCTCTTTGAATAGCTTGTTTTTGTACACGACGGAATGATGCACGGTTTTCTAATTGACGAGCGATGTTCTCAGCAACTAAACGAGCATCTAAATCAACATTTTTGATTTCGATCACGTTAATGTGTACACGTTTGTTAGTTAAGTTATTTAATTTGTTACGAAGTTTTTCAATTTCTGAACCGCCTTTACCAATTACCATACCTGGTTTACCAGTGTGGATTGCAATATTGATACGGTTAGCAGCACGTTCGATTTCTACGTGAGAAACTGATGCTTCTTTTAATTCGTTATCGATGAACTTACGGATTTTTAAATCTTCATGTAATAAAGTAGCGAAATCTTTTTCAGCATACCATTTAGCGTCCCAATCACGGATAACACCAACACGAAGTCCGATTGGATTAATTTTTTGACCCACAGTATTCCCTCCTTAGATAGTTTATTAAGCTTCTTTAGCTTCTTCTTTGCCGTCACTTACGACAATTGTAATGTGGCTTGTACGTTTGTTAATTGCACTTGCGCGTCCTTGAGCACGTGGACGGAAACGTTTTAAAGTTGGTCCTTCGTTAGCATATGCTTCTTTAACAACTAATTCATCTGTATTCATGTCATAGTTGTGCTCTGCATTAGCTAAAGCGGACATTAATAATTTTTCAACAACTGGTGATGATGCTTTGTTAGTTAATTTTAAAATAGCAACAGCTTCACCAACGTTTTTGCCTCTGATTAAGTCTAAAACTAATCTGACTTTACGAGGTGCGATTCTGATAGTTCTAGCAACCGCTTTTGCTTCCATTTGGTCTTCCTCCTCTACTTAATAGAAAGTATTTATCTTCTTGTTTTTTTGTCGTCTGCAGCATGTCCTTTGAATGTACGAGTTGGAGCAAATTCACCTAATTTGTGACCAACCATATCTTCAGTTACATAAACAGGTACATGTTTACGTCCATCGTATACTGCAAAAGTAATACCGATGAAGTTAGGGAAAATAGTTGAACGACGTGACCAAGTTTTAATCACAGTTTTTTTCTGATTACCTTCTTGCGCTTCCACTTTTTTCATCAAGTGGTCATCGACGAAAGGTCCTTTTTTAATACTACGAGCCATTATGGCGCCTCCCTTCTTATTATGTGCGTGCAGCGATTACGCCGCACACCCAAATAAGTTGTTATTATTTTCTTTTACGTCTACGTACGATAAGTTTATCTGATGATTTTTTACCGCGACGAGTTTTCTTACCAAGAGTTGGTTTACCCCATGGTGACATTGGTGATGGCATACCGATTGGAGCACGACCTTCACCACCACCGTGTGGGTGATCGTTAGGGTTCATTACAGAACCACGAACTGTTGGACGGATACCTTTCCAACGAGAACGTCCGGCTTTACCAACGTTAACAAGTTCATGTTGTAAGTTACCAACTTGACCTACTGTTGCACGGCAAGTTGAAAGGATCATACGAACCTCACCTGAGCGAAGTCTTACTAATACGTATTTACCTTCTTTACCAAGTACTTGAGCACTTGCACCTGCTGAACGAGCGATTTGTCCGCCACGGCCAGGTTTTAATTCGATATTGTGAACTACAGTACCTACTGGAATGTTAGCTAATGGTAAAGCGTTACCTACTTTAATGTCAGCTTCTTCACCATTTTCTACTGTTTGTCCTACAACCAAACCTTTTGGAGCGATGATGTAACGTTTTTCACCATCTGCATATACTAACAATGCAATGTTAGCTGAACGGTTTGGATCGTATTGGATAGAATCAACTTTTGCTGGGATTCCATCTTTGTTACGTTTGAAATCAATAACGCGGTATTGACGTTTGTGTCCGCCACCATGATGGCGTACTGTCATTTTACCTTGGTTGTTGCGTCCCGCTTTTTTCGGTAGCGGTTGTAATAATGACTTTTCTGGAGTCGTTTTTGTGATTTCAGCGAAATCCAATGAAGTCATATTACGACGACCATTTGTAATCGGCTTATAATGTTTAAGAGCCATTGTCGCTTACCTCCTTATTGGTAATTTTATTTTTTAGTTGAATAGATCGATTGATCCTTCTTTAAGTGTAACGATCGCTTTGCGTCTTCTGTTTGTATAGCCTTGGTAACGGCCCATACGTTTTTTCTTAGCTTTGTAGTTGACGATATTTACTTTGTCTACTTTAACATCGAAAATTTCTTCAACTGCAATTTTAACTTGTGTTTTATTCGCACGTGTATCTACATCAAAAGTGTATTTGTCTTCAGCCATTGCTTCTGAAGATTTTTCTGTGATTACGGGGCGCTTAAGAACGTCTCTTGCTTCCATTATCCGAGCACCTCCTCAACTTTTTTAGCAGCTGCTTCTGTAATTAATACACTGTCAGCGCTAGTGATGTCTAATACGTTTAAACCAGTTACAGTAGTGATTTGAACACTAGGAATGTTACGTGCTGATAATTCAACATTTACATCTTCTGATTCAGTAACTACTAAAACTTTTTTAGGTAATTCTAAGTTTGATAATACTTTAGTGAATTCTTTAGTTTTTGGTGCTTCTAAACCGAAAGCATCAATAATTTTGAATTCATTTTCTTGTACTTTGAAAGATAATGCAGAACGTAATGCTAAACGACGCATTTTCTTAGGCATTTTGTATGCATAGCTTCTTGGAGTCGGTCCGAATACGATACCGCCACCACGCCATTGTGGAGCACGGATAGTACCTTGACGCGCACGTCCTGTACCTTTTTGTCTCCATGGTTTACGTCCACCGCCGCGTACTGCTGAACGGTTTTTAACCGAATGCGTACCTTGGCGTAATGAAGCACGTTGTAAGTTAATTGCTTCGAAAAGAACATCTTTGTTTGGTTCAATTGCGAATACAGCATCGCTTAATTCAACTGAACCTGCTTTTGATCCGTCTACTTTTAATACATCATAATTTGCCATTATGCATTTTCCTCCTTTCGTTAATTAATTATTTGTTACCTTTTTTAATTGAAGTTTTGATTTCTACTAATCCTTTTTTAGGACCAGGCACATTACCTTTAACTAAGATAACGTTGTTTTCTGTATCGATTTGTACAACTTCTAAGTTTTGTACTGTCACTGTGTTGCCACCCATACGACCTGGCATTTTGTGACCTTTAAATACTTTAGATGCGTCAGATGCCATACCTACAGAACCTGGCGCTCTGTGGAAATGAGAACCGTGAGACATTGGTCCACGACCGTGGCCATGACGTTTGATATTACCTTGGAAACCTTTACCTTTAGATACTCCAGTTACGTCAATGATGTCCCCAGCTTCAAATGTATCAACTGAGACTTCTTGACCTACTTCGTATTCATCAACATTGATGTTTCTGAATTCACGAATGAAGCGCTTAGGAGCTGTGTCAGCTTTTTTAGCGTGACCTTCAGCTGGTTTATTAGCATATTTATTTGACTTGCTGTCTTTTTTGTATGCTTGTTTGTCTTCAAAACCTACTTGGATAGCGTTGTAACCGTCTACCTCTTCAGTTTTCTTTTGTAATACTACGTTTTGTCCTGCTTCTACTACAGTTACTGGGATTAAGTCTCCGTTTTCACCGAATACTTGTGTCATCCCGATTTTTCTTCCTAAGATTCCTTTGGTCATCGAAAGTCCACCTCCTATGATTTTCTATTATAATTTAATTTCGATGTCTACACCTGATGGTAAGTTTAAGCCCATAAGAGCATCAACAGTTTTTGGTGTAGGGTTAACAATGTCGATTAAACGTTTATGAGTACGTTGTTCGAATTGCTCACGAGAATCTTTGTACTTATGCACCGCACGGATGATAGTGTAAATTGATTTTTCAGTTGGTAATGGAATTGGTCCAGAAACTTCTGCACCAGAACGTTTTGCTGTTTCAACAATTTTCTCAGCTGATTGATCAATTACTCTGTGATCATAAGCTTTTAATCTGATTCTGATTTTTTGTTTTGCCATAATTTTCCCTCCTTATATCGTCTACATTTAGTGATAGACTTCTCCACGAAAACTATCTCACACAACGCCATGGCAAAGCGGCCGGGTGTGTCAGTAACCTTTCGCTTCATCGCGTATTCAAAGTCCAACATTAGATATGTTACACGAATCAGCGCTTAGTTGCAACCATTTCATGTAACTTTTTTTATGTTAGACTTTTTCTCTAACACATACCAATATATTTTACTGCAAATGATTGCACACTTCAACCCGTATAAAGATTTTTTTCTCTAAGTCTTCATATTTTTTCAATCGACTCACATCCTATATAATAGTAAATGAATGGTGGTGATTAAAAGTGAAACATAGTACAAGAATCGCATTAATCATTATAAGCATTATCTTGCTGCTCTCTGAACTTTTATATGGTATTCCTTTCTTAGGAGGTTCTATCATCGTTTCATTTGGTTGGCAGCCATTAATCATTAATGCTTTCTTCTATTTATTACTCGTTATCGCATTATTAGCTGACAGCCAAAATACAATTCGTCCTATGGTCATTATTCCTTTATTAGGAATCGCTGGTTCGTTTATCGCAATTGTTCCTTTTGTCGGAATGATTGTACATTGGATTTTATTCTTCTTAATGTTGTTCTTCTTGTTTATTGTCATGAGCACTCCTATTTATATGCCAAATCGAAATGCGAGAGCTGTTTATGATGAACATGGACGTCGAATTAAATAAGTTATAGATAAATACCGGCAGATCTGTCGGTATCTTTTTATATTTACAAGTAATTTTATGAGTTTCTTCCTATTGTAATGAAAACGCTTCTATTTATATTTATTTTAGAAGTTAAAGGTGTTTGGATTATTAATTTTTAGAAGCGGGTATATTGATAGAGTTCATAATAACGATGAAACATATTGCTTTTTAACTATATTGAATAGAAATAAAGCATGATATAGATAAAAGGAGATAGAGATATGTATCAAGATTTAGAAAATAAAGTAGTTATTGTCACAGGTAGTGGCAGCGGAATTGGTAAAGCTTACGCTGAAGCGTTTGGTAAAGCAAAAGCGAAAGTTGTTTTAAATTACCGTTCTTCTAAACACGAACCTGAGTTAGAAAAACTCAAAAAAGAAATCGAAGATCACGGTGGACAAGCTTTACCAGTCCAAGGTGATGTTACAAACGAAGAAGATATCATCAACCTTGTAGAACAAGCCATCAAACATTTTGGCACTTTAGACATTATGATTAATAACGCTGGATTTGAAAATCCTGTTGCTTCTCATGAAATGTCTGTTGAAGAGTTCCAAAAAGCACTTGATGTTAACTTAACAGGTGCATTCATCGGTTCAAGAGAAGCTGTTAAATACTTCCTTAAAGAAGATAAAAAAGGAGTAATCATTAATACAGCGAGTGTGCATGACATCATTCCATGGCCTTACTATGTAAATTATTCAGCAAGTAAGGCCGGCCTAAAAAGTATGATGGAAACAATGTCTATGGAATATGCACAATACGGTATCCGCATTAATAACATTTCACCAGGTGCAGTCGTTACAGAGCATACGAAAGAGAAATTCTCTGATCCTGAAACACGTGAAGAAACTCTTAAAATGATTCCTGCAAGAGAAATTGGCGAAACAGAGCAAGTGGCTAACGTTGCTTTATTCTTAGCATCTGATGCAGCAAGTTATATTCACGGCACAACAATTTATGTTGATGGCGGTATGACGAATTACCCTGCGTTCATGGGTGGTAAAGGTTAATATTATCTCTTGCAGTAAGACACTTGCGAATTGTGCAAGTGTCTTTTTTGATATTAAAAAAACAAGCCCATATCTCATGAGCTTGCTTAATCGTTTGTTTTAACCGTGTACGAATACGAAGTATAAAATGAATAATACCATTAATACATACATAATTGGATGTACTTCTTTATGACGTTTCGTCACTAACATTGTAATTGGATAGAAGATGAAACCACATGCGATACCTGTCGCAATTGAATAAGATAGTGGCATCATAATAATTGTAATGAACGCTGGAACAGCCAATTCAAATTTCTTCCAATCAATTTGTGATAAGTTTCCTGCCATTAATACCCCTACTACGATTAATGCTGGAGCTGTGACTGCACTCGTAACAACAGCCATTAATGGACTGAAGAATAATGCTAATAGGAAACAGACACCTGTTACAATACTCGCAAAACCAGTTCTTGCACCTACAGCA
Organism: Staphylococcus simulans; assembly: GCF_025561465.1. Classification (NCBI taxonomy): domain Bacteria; kingdom Bacillati; phylum Bacillota; class Bacilli; order Caryophanales; family Staphylococcaceae; genus Staphylococcus; species Staphylococcus simulans. The sequence continues at coordinate 837,152 of NZ_CP095100.1, read as the reverse complement.
ACACCCGATGTTGATTCAATGTATGAAGTCGTTGTTGTTGTACCGAAAATAGAACCTACGATTGTAGCGATAGAATCTGAGAATAAAGCACGACCTGCACGAGGTAATTTATTATCTTTCATCATACCTGCTTGTGAAGCCACTGCCACTAATGTTCCTGCTGTATCAAAGAAATCAATGAACAAGAACGTTAAAATAACAATTAAAAATTGTACTGTAAATAATTGACCTGGGTCTTTAAATGCTTCAAATGCTGCACCGAATGTTGGCGCAATACTTGGAATCTTTCCTACTACTGCATGTGGCATTTGAATTAAACCAGTTAATAATCCGCCGGCTGACGTTAAAATCATACCGATAAAGATAGCACCCGGTACTTTTTTAGCATAAAGTACAACCGTTACGATGATACCAAATACTGCTAATAATACTTTACCGTCTGTAATATGGCCTAAAGTTACAAGCGTAGAATCATTATTCACAATAATACCTGCACCTTGTAAACCAACAAAGGTAATAAACAAACCGATACCCGCTGTTACAGCCATTTTCATCTCATACGGTATGGCGTTAATAATGGTCTCCCGGAGTCCCGTTACGGTTAATATCGCAAAGAAGATACCTGAACATAACACACCTGTTAAACCGATTTGCCATGGAATCCCCATTGTTAACACAACAGTAAATGCGAAGAATGCATTCAGTCCCATACCTGGTGCTAATGCGATTGGATATCTAGCAATGAGTCCCATAAATAATGAACCCACAAATGCAGCTAAGGCTGTCGCAACAAATACTGCGCCCTGATCCATCTTCATATCATCTGGGATACCTTTTACACCTGCTAAACTTAAAATCTGCGGGTTAACAGCTAATATGTAAGCCATAGATAAGAAAGTTGTTAAACCGCCTAAAATCTCACGACGATAATTCGTTTGATACTTATCAAATTGGAAATATTTTTTCACTTTAAAGTCTCCTTAAATGAAATACCTTAATATTCTAATCCCTATTCAAAGAAAATACAATGAAGATTTAAGAAAAAACCAAACAATTTTAATAGAAATTTGAAAAACACACTCATTTTCGAACGATTTCAACACTATATTTTTAAATATTGTTCGTTAAAATTCGTTAATGAGTGTGTCTTCTAATTAAAGTTTCAAATTCTTCAAAGCATCTTGGAATGGATTATTGTTCATTTCTTCTTTACCCATATATTTCTTCATCTCACGTTTAGATACTTTGCCTTTACCTTTATTCTTATGTCTTTGATCCATTTGTTCTTGTGTTTCAGAGTGACCGCAAACACAACGATATGTCGCTTTTTTACCTTTACCGAATAATGTCATTTTCTTATGACAGTTTGGACAACGTGCATTCGTTTTACGTTGTACATTTTTCTTTGTCTTACATGCTGGGTCTTGGCATACAAGCATTTGACCATTTTTTGTTTTGACTTTAATCATGAATTTACCGCATGTCGGACATTCTGTAGTGGTCAAGTTATCATGTTTATATTTCTGTTCACTGTTTTTAATTTCATTCACAATAGTTTCAGTAAAATGTTTCATCTCTTTTATGAACTGACGTGCATCATATTTACCTTGTTCAATTTGCGTTAATTTTTCTTCCCATTCTGCTGTAAGCAATGGTGAAGTAAGTGATTGTGGTGCGAGTTCTAAAATTTGGCGTCCTTTAGACGTAACTTTAATATGACCATCTCTTGCTTCAATCGCATTCATATTAAACAGCTTTTCGATTATATCTGCACGTGTTGCTACCGTACCAATACCGCCTGTTTGTTTCAAAGTTTGTGAATGTTTTTTATTTTTGAGTTCAAAGAACTTTTGAGGACTTTCCATTGCTTTTAACAATGTTCCCTCGTTAAAGTATGGCGGCGGTGTTGTTTCATGTTCTTGAATATGGAAACGTTGAACTTTATAAGTTGCACCTTGTTTAAATTGTATTGGTTCTGATTGTGTGGTTGATTCATTGCGTAATTGTTTGAAACCAAGTTGTAAGGTTACTTTATCTTGCAATTCAAAGGTCTGCTTACCGACCTTCAAGATAACTTTGACCGCTTCATACTCATACGGCGGCAACAAGTTCTCTATAAATCGTTCTGCAATCATTAAATAGACCTTTTGTTCACGTTGGCTCAAATCATTCATGTTAGGACGAATTTCTGTTGGAATAATTGCATGATGATCTGATACCTTCTGATTATTTACGATACCCATTTTAGCACTGAACTGTTTATTGACTAATGGACGCACCGCTTCTTTATACTCAGTCGCAAGCAATGCTTGTAAACGTTCTTTAAATGTTTCTACCATGTCATCCGTTAAATAGTTCGAATCCGTTCTTGGATACGTAACCAACTTATGACGTTCATATAAGTTTTGAAGTGTATTCAGTGTTTCTTTCGCACCCATACGATAACGTTGATAAGCTTCTTGTTGTAAATCAGTTAAACTGAACAACTTCGCAGGATATTGTTTCTTTCGTTTTGATGTTACTGATTCAACAATGCCCGTTTGTTGTTCTAATTGTTGAACCATATCTGTGAATACTTGTTTGTCATAGATACGTTGTTTTGAAATCAACTTAAAGTTTTGTCCATCCACTTGTGCTTCTAACGTATAATATTTAGAAGGTCTAAAATGTCTGATTTCATCTTGGCGCATTTGAACAAGTTGAATCGTCGGTGTTTGAACACGACCTAATGATAACTGTGCATCATATTTCGTTGTTAATGCGCGCGTCGCATTAATCCCAACAATCCAGTCTGCCTCACTACGTGCTAATGCTGCACGATATAATGGCAAGTATGCTTTACCATCTTTTAAATGTTTGAACCCGTTACGAATCGCTTTGGCTGTAATCGAACTGATCCATAAACGTTTAATCGGTTTCTTATTATGCACCTTATCTAAAATCAAACGTGCAACGAGCTCCCCTTCTCTTCCAGCATCAGTCGCAATGATAATTTCTTTAACTACATCTTTTAACATCAATGATTTGACTGTATTGAATTGTTTCTTTGTTTTTGGAATAACGACTGTTTTCATATATTTTGGGATAATTGGCAGTTCTTGCAAATCCCATGTTTTAAACTTCGAATCATATTGTTCTGGAGTTGCATTCGTTACCAGATGACCTAAAGCCCATGTCACAATATATTGATTGTTTTCAAAATAGCCATTGCGCTTTTGATGTACATTCAATGCGTTCGCAATATCACGGGCCACAGAAGGTTTCTCTGCTAGAATTAATGATTTCATCTTCATTTTCCTTTCTCAAAATCGTATTTCTATTGTAACATGATTTATTGTGCTTGTTTCTCGTACCTTTGCTTTTATCTCAACACAAAACAAAGTATAATAAATAAAAAGGTGTTCTTTATATAACAACCAAGGAGGTTCTTATGAAAGCCGTTAAAATTGAAGCTGTTCAAGACATCCAAAGTTTTATTCACCAAGCCGATACATCCTATTGTTCCTATATTTATAAGCTTCACGAAAAAAACGTTTCATTGACACAAAGTATTGAGGCTTTAAAACAAGACACAGGCGTCTATGCGCTCATTGACGAAAGTGACAAAGTCCGTATGCTGATGGGTGGATTCTCCTATGATACTAACCATTTTAAAATGGTTGGGCCGTTCATCAATTCAAATGATCAATTAGATGCGCAAGCTTTTAAAAGCCTTTTTGAAACTTTAATTGCAGATCAACCTGATCAATCTCATTTCAATTTTTCATTTGATATTACAGACGACTATAAAAGTTCATTGATGAAATCCATTGATGCACACTATACGTTCACTGACTATTATCTTTCAACTGATCACACAATTGAAACAAGTCCTGCGGCTGAACGTCAAATCATTCCATATCACAAAGCTTTTTTCGCACATTTCGATCGCTTACATCAGAAAAACTTCCGTCGTGAAGCAATGTCTGCTTCTGAAATTGTCAATACACTAGATGAGAACAATCATTTATTCTTTTTTGTCAGCGAAGGTATTTTAAAAGGCTACTTATATCTGCAAGTCAAACCTGATAAAAATAAAGCAGAAATTAAATATTTCTCATCTCATACGGATTATCGTTATGAAGGAATTGCTTTTAATTTATTAAGTCATGCGATTAACTTTGCTTTTAAATATGATGATATTAATAAAGTCTATTTCAAAATACGTAGTAAAAATGATCAATTAGTAGACCGCTTCAGTGAACTCGGTTTCGACATTCGTTCAGAACGTAAAAAATTCAAATATATCAAATAATATAAGCGTTTGTTATGAGGTTAACCTTCATAGCAAACGTTTTATTTTCCATTTATTTGTCTTTGTTTTATTCTTATTTTATTAAGGGGTAAGTTTAAATATAGAAAGGAAAAGATAGAAGATGGATTTACTTATCGCATTACTGCCTGCTCTCTTTTGGGGTAGTGTTGTTTTAATTAACGTTCTTGTTGGAGGCGGACCTTACAATCAAATCCGAGGCACGACACTCGGCGCATTGATTGTAGGTATTGTTCTCTTATTAACAGGACATTCTAGTTTTGAACCTAAAGTCATTATTGTCGGTTTGATCTCTGGTGCATTCTGGGCATTAGGTCAAGGTTACCAACTACGCTCTGTTGATTTAATTGGTGTTTCTAAAACTATGCCGATTTCTACAGGAATGCAGCTGGTTGGTACTACATTATTCAGCGCAATATTCTTAGGAGAATGGAGTACAGGAACACAAGTCGTTTTAGGTCTATTAGCGATGATTTTATTAGTGGGCGGTATCGCATTGACTTCACTTAAAGGTAAAAATGAATCGAGCGAAGGCCAATCTAAATTAGGTAAAGCAATTGTGATTTTATTAATTTCAACAGTCGGCTATGTCGTATATGTGGTTGTGGCGCAAATCTTTAGCGTTAATGGCTTAGATGCCTTATTCTTCCAATCAATTGGTATGGCAATCGGTGGTTTCTTATTATCAGCGAAACACCAAACGTCTACACGCTATACGTTACGTAACCTGTTACCAGGTGTGATTTGGGCCATTGGTAACTTATTCTTGTTCTACTCACAACCTAAAGTCGGCGTCGCAACAAGTTTCTCATTCTCACAATTACTAGTAATCGTTTCAACACTCGGCGGTATCTTTATACTGAAAGAACGTAAAGATAAACGTCAAATGCTTGGAATTACTGCAGGGATTGTATTAATTGTGGTCGCAGCTTTCATTCTCGGCGGATTAAAAGCATAATGACTTTCTAATAAAATATTGAAGAAAATAATAGAAATTTTAAAGGGATTGTCAGCCACTTAAGTAATGGTTGACAACCCCTTTTTTATTATACGAAAAACATTTGGAAGTAATAGAGTATGACGATACTGATCACAATCGTCATGTTGGTGGTCATGCCAATCAAAGGCAATGTACGGTACTGGAATTGAATGGAGTAAGGTATGACCGCAACGCCGATTGGCAACAACCAAATGACCATTAAAGTCGTTTTTATCATTTGGTCAGAGACTGGTAAAAAGAAATAAACGAGTAAGCCCGCTATGAGTCCAAAGCCATAATGAATAGCCAAATATTTCAAGGCAATCGGTAAATAACGACGTTCTACTCTAAAGTTCAACATTAAACCTAAGAGAATCATAGATAACGGCATATTCGCTTGTGCCAATACATCTAAGAAATTGATAACAGGATCTGGTAAATGCAGGTTACTCATATTTAAACCAAACATCATCAAATAAGTCATCAATGGAATAGAACGTAATAAATTCAATATAAGGAATCTAAGATTAAAAGTATTATTTCCGCTGCTGCTGAAATAATTGCCTATAAAATAAGTGATACCGAACATGACAATCGCACCGCCGATATCTGCCATACCGAAATAAATCATGCCGACTTTCGGCCAAATCGCTTGTACTAGCGGATAAGCAAATAAGCCGATATTCAGTGATGCCATCATCATGCCGATGGTACCTCGCATCTCATTGTCATATTTTAAGAAAAAGCTGATAGCGATAACTTTTGCAATAATACCGTAAATGACCATCATAACCGGTAATACAGATAGTGAAATATCCAGTTCAGCCTTGTTTAAATTGACGATGACTAATGCAGGTAACGTCACATTCAGCACTAATTTAGCCAGTACTTGGTTATCTTCTTCTTTTAAAATATTGATACGTTTGAGTAAATACCCAAGCGCAATCAATATAACAATGACTGCGAATTTGCCTGTCATAAGTCACCCTTCTTTCTCTATTATCATTGAGACATTCATTCGTCATGAAATGTCATTTCTCGGTAATTACATCTCTAATCTTTCCATGATATACTATTATTATTGATAATAAAAATCAATAGGGTGGTGTATCTTTTGGATTTAGAAAGTCAATTAGCAGAATTAAAACAAGATTACGTACGTCTGCAAGACGATTTGGAAAAGCGTGAATCAACAGGTCAAGAAGTCGATCCATTGATTAAACAGCTTGAACAAATCGAACATGAAATCGCACACGTCCGTTCACAAATAAAACAGCAATAAAATCGACATCTTGAATAGAAACACGCCATGATTCAACGTGTTTTGCGATTATCAGAAAGGAAGTACACGCGATGCAACTCTATCTATTATTACTACCCGTTTTGTATTTATTTGTAAGTTATATCAGTATTTATAAAATGAATACAATCTACAGTAGTGTTTTACGCATGGTCATGGGTGGATTACTCATCCTTATTGTCGCAATGATTAACTTAACAGTTCCTCCAGTAGCATGGTGGGAGTTTGCGGTCATTGTGATGCTTGTAGGTAATGTGGAGATTACAGCCTTCAAGTATTCAAAAGGCGATCAAAAAGGTGTCTTCTTATTAAATGTGATGACCCTTTTAATTTTCGTAATCAGTACTATTTTAACATTTGTATTATATTAAGAAAGAAAAGCCCCTCAGCCGCGTATTATACGAGCTGAGGGGCTTGTTTGGTTTATTTGGTAACTTTGATACCTTTTTTGTAAACTATTTTTTGTTCCTGTAATGCTTTAATGTCTTCTAATGGGTTATGGTCTAGAATAATAAAATCAGCAAGTTTGCCTTCCTCAATTGAACCTACTTGGTTATCAATTTTAAGTAGTTTTGCTGCATTAATTGTTGCAGCTTGAAGTGTCTGTAAATTAGTCGCACCTGTACGCGTCATTAATTCCATTTCAAAAGTAGAATGTGTATCAAAATTATTCATAGCTGTACCCGAATCTGTACCCATTGCTAATTTAATTCCTGCTTTAGCTGCTTTACCGATACTTTCAAAATGCGCTTTTTCAATATCTAACGATTTTTGAACCATAAAATCTGGTAATAATTCTTGATTTTGATTAATCGCATATGGCGCAATCAGTGTTGGCACGATAAACGTTTCGTGATCTAAACATAATTGAATTGTTTCATCATCCAAGAATACAGCATGTTCAATCGAATCTACACCCGCTAAAATCGCATTTTTAATACCTTCTGTCCCTTGTGCATGTGCACAGGCTGTTCGGCCTTTATGATGGGCTTCTTCGACTGCAGCTGTTAATTCATCTAATGACAATTGAACATCATGTGGTGTTTCACCACTAAATGAAACACCTCCTGTTGCCATTAATTTAATATTTCCAGCGCCTTTTTTTAATAATTTTCTAGCAAATTTACGCACCTCATCAACACCATCAACTTCGTAGCTGCCTTCACAGAAGTGACCGCCAGTCATGGTCAATGGGCTGCCTGAAGCAACAATACCTGGTGCCAACAATTCACCTTGCTGTTCTAATTTAGCTAGTTCTAAATCTACATCATAAATTGAACCGACATCTCTAATATATGTTACCCCATCGCTCAATAAATCACTTAAATTCTTTAACGCCATATAAGTTGCGGTAACCGGATTACTATCTGGTGATCCTAGCTTCGTTACTTTACCATACGGATCAGCAACGATATGTGTATGCGTGTTAATTAAACCAGGTACTACAAATTGTCCTTTTAAATCAACCGTCTCATCAGCATTATCGCTTGAACTAACAAATTTTCCCGTTTCAGAATCGACTACAAAACTTTGATTATCTACAAATGTTTCTCCATTAAAAAGTTGTGCATTTTTAAATAATACTTTTACCATTCAACTCTACCCTTTCCTTACAATAATTTAAGAAATAGTGAAGCGATAATAATAGAAGCGACAGATACCGTCGCAAATCCGCCCACTAACATTTTCGGCATCATATAATCGATTAAGACATTGCGTGCTTTCTCATCTTTCGTTAAATTGTTGACGACTTCATTCGTTAAAATATAATCAGCTGGGAAGCCGAACAATGCAGTTAACGCTGTCGCAAATGCCATATCTTTGCTCATCTTTAATGGTTTAGATAATAAAGATGAAGCTAGATACATACCTAAAATACCTAATGCGATCAAAACCAGAATTAATATCATGATTCCACTTAATACTTTCGGTGTTGTCATACTAAGTTGCGAGAATACAAATGCTAATAAACCATACATTAACCAATTAAACACTTTGGCTTTATTTAAAATTTGCTTTTCTAAAAAGCCGATTTGATGGAAAATAACCCCTAATACTAAGGCAATAACATTCCCATTAATTGCTTTGTTTGTTGCCTTTTCGAGTAGTACTGCAAGTACCGCAACCAATGCTACTTTTGCAAGTAAAAATGCAGGTGTTTGAAATTTCTCACTTTTTAAAAAAGTCGGCTTTTTTGTTAATGTTTCATCGGCTTCTTGACTCAACTCTGTTTTCTTAAAATCAAGCTTTTGATTATCATATTGCTTTAATAATCGTTTCCCTTCTCTTTTCAATACAACAGATGTTAATGGATAACCAATAATACTATGTGTGATATACATTGCGACAGGAATTGCAACTAAAGTCGTTAATCCCTCTGCTTTTAACCCATCTGACATCAGTGCTACAGAAATAACACCTCCTGTTAATGGTGGCACAGCAGCAACAACTGTATGCCAATCAAATAACAATGTTCCGATTGTCAGCGTTAAAACCATAGTACCGACTACTCCTGCTAAAGCAACTACAACTGCTCTCCATTGTGCAGCAAGTTGTTTCAAATCCATCATTGTACCTAAATGAACAAGTAATAACGGTACTGCTATAGCAACAAATTCTTTACCAAATGATGCTTGATTAACAATATCTTTAGGTAAGAATGTCCAAAATCCAATCGTGAAAAGCGCAGCTGTAATAAATACAGAAGGTATGTATGCTTTCGAAAAATTAGATCCCCACTCCCCAATGAATATAAAAACCATTACCACCAAAAATGCGATTAATAACTCCATATGTTACCTCCAATTCCATTCCTCTTATATTTATCCAATTATAAAACCTTTGAATGAATATGTGAAGATAACATTCAAATTTTTCTGAATTATTTGAGTATATTCATTATTATAATGTACAACTACTCTCATAATAAAAAACGCACTCCCTGCTTATATGCAGAAAGTGCGTAGAAATCAGATGCTATTTAAATTTTAAACTTAATTCTCTTTTTTACGTTTTGAGCTAAACATATGTGTTACTTTATCTTTCAGCGTAAATAGAATTTCATAAATAACTGGTACTACTATCAGTGTAAGAATAGTAGAAGAAACCAGTCCGCCTATTACAGTTGCGGCTAAACCTTTGGAAATCAAGATAGAGCTGTCTTGTCCGAATAACATCGGTACAAGTGCGCCAATTGTCGCAAGTGCTGTCATTAAGATTGGACGTATTCTCGTTCCGCCCGCTTCTAACAACGCTTCTTTCATTTCCATACCTTTATGCTCATTATTGATAACTCGGTCTATGAGTACAATCGCATTGGTTACGACAATACCTATTAACATTAAGACCCCGATCATACTTGGTACAGAAAGTGTTTCTCCTGTGAATACTAAAGCTAACACCACACCAATCACAATGTATGGAAGTGAGAATAGGATGGTAAATGGTGCTAAGCCGCCTTTGAATGTTAATACGAGTACAAGATAGACAATTACAACTGCCGCAATCATTGCTAGACTTAATTGCGTCATCGCTCTATTAATATCATCTGTCGCACCGCCTGAATTGATTTTAACATTCGCTGGTTTATCGACTTTATTTACTTTATCCATTACTTTCGTTGAAATACCGCCGACATCTTTACCGCTGATTTTACCTGTTACAGTTGTAGTATAGTCGCCATCTTCTTTAATCAGCTTACTTGGTGTTTGTGTTGATTTTAATGTTGCGATATCTTTCAGCTGAACCATTTCTCCTGTCGGTGTCGGAATTTCAAGATTGTTTAATTTCTCTTTGGTCCAGTTCGTTTGTTTTTCTTTTTCAACTTTTACATCGACTTTATGACCTTTTTCATTAATCGTTGTCAGTGTTGTTTCTGGAATGTTTTGATTTAAGCCCATCGCTAATTGACCCGCTGACAAGCCTTTTTCGGTTGCTTTGTTTTTATCAACATCTATTGTGTATTGGTCATAGACTTCAGTTAAATCAGATTTAACGTTCACTACACCTGATGTTTGTTTCATTTTATCTTCGATTGCTTTCACTGTGTCTTTGATTTCATGACCTGATGGACCAGATACTTTAACTTCAATTTCATTATTTCCGCCGCCAGTACCCATGTCTAAGTATTTCCATTCGCCTTCTTGTTTAAAGCCTGCGATATGTTTTAATACTCTGTCTGGTTCTGTATCAAAGTTTTTCGTATCACTCGCATATTCAATCATCACAGCCATATTGTTTGTACTGCCTGTCGGATCAATTGGTGATGCGCCACCTAGTGAATACTGAACTTTCTTCACTTTATCTTTACTGTTAAGATATTTTTGAACTTGTTCAGCATTTTTTAGTACTTGTTCTTTTGTTTCACCAGGTTTTGGTGTATAAGTCAACGCCATGAATTTATCTTCACCTGTGGAAATAAAGCTCGTTCCTATTTTCGCAGCACCTAATCCGATACTGCCGATTAAAATAACAGTCGTTATAATTAAGACAATCCATTTATGGTTTAACGACCAATTCAATACTTTTTTGTATCCTCTGCCTACTGCACCTAACGAACGTTGACGTTTTTGTTTGATACCATTTTTAAAGAACGTTGAAGCTAATGCCGGCACAATAGTGATAGATACTAGTAATGATGCTAATAAACTAAATGTAATTGCGAGTGCGAATGGTCTGAACATCTCACCGACTGAACCAGCCACAAAGACTAATGGTAAGAAGACGACAATCGTTACAAGCGTAGAAGACATAATCGGTTTGAATACTTCAGCTGTCGCGCTGATAACCAAGTTGTCGCCGCTCTCTCGCTCTTTCGGATCGGACATCCGTCTGTATATATTCTCAATAACAACAATAGAGTCATCAATTACACGTCCGATTGCGACGGTTAATGCACCTAAAGTCAAGATGTTCAATGAGACATCTGATAACTTCAAGGCAATCATCGCAATTAATAACGACATTGGAATTGAAACGACTGAAATTGCTGTTGTTCTGATATTACGTAAGAATAATAAGATGACAATAATCGCAACTATCGTACCAAGAATCGCTTTTTCAAGCATTGTATAAATAGAATCTTGGATTGGTTTTGCGGTATCCATAATCTTAGTTTGTGTTAAATCTTTATTATCTTTCACAAACGCTTTAATTTTCGCATCTGTATCTTTTTTCACTTGAACAGTATTGGCATCTTGTGCTTTTACGATTTGAACATCAATCGCATCTTTACCGTTCGTTCTGGAGATTGACTCACGTTCTTGTCCGATTTTAACATCGGCGATATCTGAAAGTCTCACCATGTCATTACTTTGTGGTCCTTGTGAACCTTGTGACATCATTGAACTTTCATCTGACCCAGGTTGGCCTTGTTCTCCTTGTGCTGCGCTGACAGGAATTACAAAGTTTTTCAATGCATCTGCTGAAGTGAATTCTCCATTCACTACAATGGATTTTTCTTTTTTACCGAATTGGAATAAACCTAAAGGCGTTTTGCCAGAAGCATTTTTAATATAGTCCTCCACACCTTTAGCACTCATACCACGTTTTTGTAATTCGCTTTGTTTGAATTTAATCGTTGCTTGACGTGCAGTTTGACCGTTCATTTGTACATTTTGAACACCGTCAACAGTTTCTAATTTCGGAATGAGTTGTTTCTCAATCGCTTTCGTCGCTTTCTCTAAATTTCCATTTTTATCTGAAAATGAATAAACAACTACAGGGAATGCATTCATACTATTCCTCATTAATTCAGGTTCCCTTGCATCCTCCGTGAGTTTAAGTTTATCAATTTCTTTCTTTAATGCTTCTTCAGCCTTATCCATATCTGTACCATCTTCATAGCTAACTTGGACCATAGAAACATTTTCTAACGATTGGCTTTTGACATTTTCGACATGCGCCATGCCTCTGATCTGATTATCTATTTTATCACTGATATCCTCTTGCACTGTCTGAGGTGTGGCACCCGGTAAGACAGTATTGACAGATATCATCGGTTCTTCTACATCAGGCAATAATTCTAAACGCATTTTTACACTGGAATAGACACCGCCCAAGATGACTAATACAACCATTAAAAATACAGCGAATTTATTGCCTAAAGAGAACTTCAGCAAACGATTAATCATGCGCTCTTTCCTCCTCATTTCTCGTTACTTTAAATTTAACACACCCCGCCTTAAAAGGTCGTTGATTTCACTCAACATTTTAGGTTTTTCCAAGAAAAAAGATTGAGACCAATATTAGTCTCAACCCCTTTATCTATACTTATGAAAATATGTTGTCTAACTGTATTATTTTCTGCCTTTTATTTTGCGAGAAACTTTGATTTTAGCTTTTGTTAATGCTGGTTTTGCTTTTTCAATCATATAATACAATGGTTTATTTAAGACATAATCAAACTCACCGATTTTTTCACTTAAATACGTACCCCATGTTTTCTTAAATGCCCATAAACCATAATGTTCTGAGTCTTTATCCGGGTCGTTATCTGTACCGCCGAAATCATATGTTGTAGCGCCTTTTTCACGCGCATAACGCATCATTTCAAACTGCATATGATGGTTCGGCAAGAAATCACGATAATCATTAGAAGATGCACCATATAAGTAATATGATTTGTGGCCACAGAACATAAGCAGTGCGCCTGATAAATAAACACCTTCTGGCTCACGTTGGTATAGTTCTTCCATTTGATCGATTAATTTTTGGTTACGCGCAATTTTAGCTTCAGCATCTTTGATTTTATTCAACGTCTTTTTATCTTGTTTCTTTTGTTTCAGACGTTCAATATCTTGTTCAACTTCTGCATTTTCACCTTTTAACTCTGTCAATACAGGTTTCGGTTCTAATTTAACCAAGAATAACTCTGCGTCGCCGTCAGGATGTAATGCATCGTAAATATTTTCAAAGTAGCTGATATCACGTGTTAAGAAACCATCACGTTCCCCAGTAATACGCATCAAGTCTGCGAAGATTTTAAGTTGATTGCGACCTGCACGTTCTACTTTCGTTCCACGTTTTAATGATAAACGTACTTTTGAACGGTTACGACGTTCAAAGCTTTGAATCAATTCATCATCTGTTTTATCAATCGGTGTAATCATTGTCATACGTGGTTGAATGTAATCTTTTGATAAGCCTTCTTTGAATCCTTTATGTTTGAATCCTAATTGTCTTAAATTACCTAAAGCATCCCCTGCTTTATCCACTTCTACATCTGGATCGATTTTAATCGCATAGGCTTTTTCATCTTCAGCAATTTCTTTTGTGTATTGAAGGAGGGCTTCGATGACTGCTTTATCATCATAATCTGCGACGAACCCTCTAGAGACATAACAAAGTGTATAAGGTAGTTTCGGTATTTTCTTGAATAATAATTGACCGACACCTTTAACTTTTCCATCTTCACCTACTGCGACACGTCTAGAGTACCAACCAGTCAGCTTTTTCGTTTCTGCCCATTGTGTGAGTTGAAGCAAATCACCATTGGGATGAGATTTAACAAATGCATCATGTTCTTGGTTCGTGATATTCATCTTTTCCATAAAATAAAAATCTCCTTTATTTTCCTTACACTATCTACTTATTATACAATGAAACTAAGTGACTTTCATGTCGTATCCTCACGTAACCCTATAAACTATAAAGATTCAGAGGTGAAAAGTGTGAGAAATATCTTTTTAATTATCATGATTATTTTAAATATCATTGTGATTAGTATAACATTAGTCAACCATGTTCAAATAGACAATCTCAGCTTGCGTGTATTCTTTACCGCATTTTCTTTAGTAACTGCTGTTTATCTTGTCTTATTACGTAAATCACGTGTTGATATGTGGCTAGCAATTATCTTATTCTTAATCGCTTTAACTTATGCGATCATGATTGCGAACGCAGTTTATCATTATGTGTACTAAATTTTAAGGTTCGAAGTGATAAGCTCCACCGCGTGTCACGATATGATAAGGTGTTTCGGCGGTTGTATCTTGAATAACAATCGCATACTTGTCTTTACGTCCTGATTGAATACGATATTCAATCGCTTCATCAGGCAATTTTAAAGTTGTGATTTCTTCATCTTCAGATACCACTTCCATACCAAACCAATCCCGCCATTGATTGACCACTAACGCTTGTTGTGTGGTTTGAATTTCAATGGCTTTTATTTTGAATTGCGGTTGAAATCTATTTTCTAACGCCTCAACACGTTCTTCTTCTGACTTATTCCACTCTATAAAGAACGGCGGTTTCAATTTCGCATCCGGCTGATTCAAATATAATAAACGCCAAGACGTTTGTTCACCTTTTTTATTTTCTCGGCCCATTTCAATTGGTCCTACGACATCTAACCCTTTCGCTTCAAACTCATCTTTAAGTTTGTCTAAATCATTTGTGCGTAAGGCGATTGCTTTAAAGCCTTGTTCGAAATTATCTTGTACGATTTTCGCAACGAAAGATACACGTCCTTCATTCGATTTAATAACCTTCTTCAACTTTTCTTCATCGTTTACACCGATAATTTCAATATAAGCCAAATCTGTATAAACCAATTTATTATATGTACCATAGCGATTGTGTAAGCCGCCTGGTGATAACTTCATTACTTCTCCTGGATACTCAAACTCATCAATATGCTTGATATAATGGATGATATGATCAAATTTCAACTGAACCATTTAGACCATCCTCTCTTCATTTTTCTTCATCTTATCAAATTATGAATCGAATTGCCTTTTGAAAGACTAATTTCAAAAAATCTCTTGATTTTTATTTGAGAATTTTCTACAATAGTAAAGTAAATTAGTTAGCTTAGCTAACCTTTTTAACGAAATCAATCAATTACCCTGCAAAAAAATCAAACTGATTTCGTTTATATATGAGGTTGTGACGTTTTTCTGAGGTCTCAACCTCTATCTTAATTTAAGGAGCTACAACATGGAAATCAATCAATTATTTAATAGCTTTACTGAATTATATAGACCTTATGTAAAAAGCGTTCAACCTTTACTTGATCAGTATCAGCTACATACTGCTCAATTTTTAGTTCTAAAGGATATTTACTTACATGAACCGACAACACTTGTCGAAATTTCTAAACGTCGTTGTATTGAAAAACCATCAACACGTAAATTATTAAAAGTGTTACATGAACACGACTTGCTGACTGTTACACCAGGGGAAGATAAAAGACAAAAACTATTAAGTCTGACGGACAAAGGTAATCAGATTTACCACGAAGTCATCGAAAAAGTAACAGCTCTTCAACAACAAATCGTTGAAGAAGCAGGTCTTAGTCAAGATGATATCGAGCAAACCATTCGAACGCTCAAAGCTATCAAACATCAGTTTTAAGGAGGGATTTCGCGTGGATCATTCTCAACACGCACCAATATGGACTAAAAGTTTCAATATGAACTTTATCGTCAACTTCTTCGTTTATCTTTGTATGTATCTGTTAATCGTTGTCATTGCAGGCTACAGTAAAAACGAATTTGGCGCTTCAGATAGTTTATCCGGATTAGTAACCGGATTATTTATTGTCGGCTCATTAATCGGCCGTTTTATTACAGGAAAATATGTCAATGCGATGGGACCTAAACGTACATTAATTATAGGATTGATTTTTCTTATCGTAACGCAAGCCCTTTACTTTATAGAAGGTTCATTAGGTTTCTTAATGTTTACCAGATTAATTAATGGTGTTGCGACAGCAGTTGCGACTACTGCGACAGGAACAATAGCTGCGTACATCACACCACCTGAACGTAAAAGTGAAGGTATCAGCATGTTCTCACTCAGTTTAGTTCTTGGAACAGCTGTCGGACCTTTCTTTGGTTTATTATTATCAAATCAATACTCCATTGATGTCTTATTCGCTTTATGTTTAGTATTAGGCATCATTGGTTTAGCTTTATCATTCTTCATTCATATCAATTTTGAAACAACTAAAGTTTCTGAAACTCAACCATCAAAAGGTTTCAGCTTAAGTCAATTTATCGCTAAAGATGCAGTACCGATTGCGATTGTAATTTTAGTAACAGGTGTGACTTACTCATCTATTCTGACATTCTTAAAATTCTTCGCAGAAGAGCGCAATCTAGTCGCAGTTTCAAGTTACTTCTTTATTTTCTATGCCTTAACATCATTAGTCACACGTCCAATTACAGGTCGTTTAATGGATAACAAAAACGAAAACGTTGTAGTTTATCCATCTTATTTCTTCTTACTTATCAGCTTTGTGCTTTTATTCTTTGCACATTCAGGCTGGATGTTATTACTAGCAGGTGCAGCGTTAGGTGTAGGTTACGGTAACTTATCATCACTTATGCAAGCTATTGCGATCAAAGTTACGACACCAGAAAAATATGGCCTAGCCACTTCTACTTTCTTTATCGGTATTGATTTCGGTATCGGCTTCGGCCCTTCTGTATTAGGTGTCTTCACTTCATCTATTACTTATGCACAACTTTATGGCTTCATGGCTATATTAACTATTATTACCGCAGGACTTTACTATGTCCTACATGGCCGCAAAGTAAAATATTTAGAACGCGCTTAATTATAAAAGTGCAGATCAAAACGGTCTGCACTTTTTTATATAATCCATCCTTTTTCAATAGCTTTTTTCCACGCATCAAAACGATTTTCTGTCTCCATTTTATCAATAATGACAGAAGTATAATTACGAACTGTCCCGTTTGAAAGAAAAAGCTTTTGTGCAATTTCTTTACTTGAATAACCATTGCCGATTTCTTTCAGTATTAATTGTTCTGAAGGCGTTAATGGATTTTTCTCATTAAAATATGTAGTCATCAGTGTTTCACTATATTCTTTTTGTCCTGCCATAATATTATGCATGGTCTGAATCAGTTCTTCTACGGAACGTTCTTTTAATACATAAGCATCTACATCATTTGCGACTGCTCTTTCAAAATAACCTGGTCTTTTGAACGTCGTTACAATAATGACTTTTGTATTTAACTTTGCTTCTCTTATTTTATTCAATACTTCTAAACCTGTTAATTCCGGCATTTCAATATCTAGAATTGCAATGTCAGGTTGATTGGATTCAATCATTTGCCATGCCTCTGCTCCACTTGAAGTATCAGCAATAATGTTTATATTTCCATCCATCTCTATAAGTTGAACCATCGCTTTTCTCAGCATTTCTTGGTCTTCAGCTAGAACAACATTTATCATAAATTATCACCTCGTGGAATTCGAATCATTAATGTAACACCTTGTTCAGATTTTATTGTAACTTCACCATCTAATAATGCTGCACGCTCTCTTATACTATGCAGTGTAGCTTCAGGTTTACTGATACCTTTGCCATTATCACTAATTATCAACGTAATGATGTGTTGCGCTTCTTTTAATGTACCAGTTACTTTTGTCGCATGTGCATGTTTAATAATATTATTGACCGCTTCTCTCAATAGCATAGCTAATATAGACTGTTGTCCTTTATTTAATGTTCTAGCAGTGGATTGTCCCTCGAAATCAAAAGTAATATCTGCTTGTTTTAATAGTTGATCTACAGACTTCACTTCTTCTTCAAAATCTTGAAATTTCAGATGTTCTACAATAGTTCTGACTTTATTTAATGCCTCTTTAGAAAGTTGATTAACTGCTAACATTTCTTCTTTGGCTTTTTCTGGATTTTGATCTATCAACTTAGAAGCAAGCTCAGATTTTATGCTCAAACTGGCAAATACATGACCTAACGTATCATGTAAATCTTGGCCGATTCTTTGACGTTCTTGTTCAGCAATCAATAAATTGATGTGACGATTTTTCTCTTTCATTTGCGCCCTTACTTTTTTATTTTCGATAAATCTAAAGTTAATGAACAACGAAATGATTACAACAAGAATCAGTACGACAACTATTGGTAAAGCTTTTGGAAGTAAGTATAATGAAAGACCAGATGCGATGAGTAAAGCAATATAAAATAGTATACTTTCCACTGACTTTACAGTCGCTTCATAAACATATGGCAACACATAAGAACCAAAAAAGAAAAACATGATAAATGTGCTGCCCATTGCCCAACAAAAATAAAGTGTGCCGATCAAATAAATCATCCATACAATCAACCGCTTCACTTTAAACTGATAAACATCAGATAAAATTAAAATACCATAATTAATTATGAATACAGCAATCACTATAACAGCAATTACTTTAGGTCCTTTGATGTCTTGATAAAATAAAGTGATAATTGGAAACAACAAGTAAATAAAACTCGCAACGCCCATTGGGTTTCCTTTTATTTTTCTAAGCAAAAAAGACATTACATCACGTCCGATTTCTTTTGAATAACTAAAGCAATGATTATAAATAGTATACAATACCCCAAAAGAAAACCAAGTGCCGCTATATTAATCGTTTGATGCTGAATAAAATCTAATCCTAGCTGTTTTAATCGGTAGGTCGGCATATATCGAGAGATAGAAGCTAGCCATTGAGGAAACAAGCTAATAGGAAACCATAATCCACCCACAATCGCTAAAACAATATACAATAAATTACCTATACTACTTGCTTGCTTCACATCTTTATGTTGTGCCAGTAATAACCCTATGGACAAAAATAAACTGGATCCAATCCATAATAATAATCCTGATACTAACCATTCATAAAGAGACATATGAATGTGTCTAATCATTCCTCCAACACTAAACATCAGAATAATTGAAAATAAAAAAAGACTCATGATTTTGAATACTTTAGCTACATAATATTTAATGGGTGTCATCGGTGTCGCAAAAAGTTTTTTCTGCCATCCGTTTTGTTTATCCTGTACTAATTCAACAGGGAAGGTCAACAAACAATAACTAGTTAAACTAAAGACCGTCATACTCATCAAACTTTCTTTATAAATTTGATTGGCTTCTGATTGTGGTACTTTAGTTAATGAAGTGAAAATCAAGAAAAATACTAACGGCATCCCTACTGAAAGGATAAGATATATTTTTTGTCGCAAAGTGATTGTCCAATCTAATTTCAAATATTTAAAAATCATGATAGAATCTCCCCTTCACTTTCAAATACATAATCTTCTAATGAACTTTTCTTAATTTCTAACTCATTTAAATCTATATCTATTTCAATCAATTGTTGTAAAACTTTTTGAACCTCATCTGTTTTGATTTGAAGTTCACTTTGATCCTTTTGATAACTAAATTGAGTTTGATTTTGAATGATTGACTCAAATTGTTCAGGTAGATATATCGTTGATGTTTTATCAAGGTGTTTTAATTGTGAAGGTGAACTATCATTCATTATCTTTCCTTGTTTCAATACGATAACGCGATCCGCAACCTTCTCTACTTCTTCAATATAATGCGTCGTATATAATATGGTAATACCTCGAGCCTTCAAATCATTTATGATGTTCCAGAAATAACGTCTTGTTTTAGCATCCATTGCAGACGTCGGTTCGTCTAAAAATATTAATAAAGGTTGTCCTGTTAACATCAATATAAAATCTAATAAACGTTGTTGACCTCCAGATAATTTAGTCGCGTATTGATTTAATTGTTTATCAGTAAACTGGGTCAATGTTTTAAACTTGTTGTAATCTAACGCTTTTTTATAAACCGATGAATAAAACGCATAGAGTTCTTTTACTTTGACCCATTCATTAAAGATTGATTTTTGAAATAATACGCCGATATTATTTTGTATAGCAGAATCCCTTTCAATACGCCCTTCATCTGGAACTAAATTACCTAAAATCAAATCAATCAATGTGGACTTACCTGCTCCATTTACGCCTATTAAAGCGATACATTCTCCTTCTTTTATTCCAAATGAAACATGATCTATTGCTTTAGTATTGTGGAATGATTTAGTTACACCGTTTACTTTTATCATTTAATCACCTCTTTATTTCCTTGATTTAATGATATATTTTTAAAAATTGTAAACATAGTAACGTTTGTCATAAATTCTCTATGACATTTGTCATTTTCTTGTTTTATACTTTTAGCACTTGAATCAACTTTTCTTTCAACATATTCAATTTCGGTTCATAATTTCCGTGATAACGCACTTTTTTTACTATTATAGTAAATTAAAGAGAATAGATTTATATTGAAATTCGTTATATAATATAATAAGTAAAACAATTATTATTCCTGGGGGAATACAACTATGAAAGGGCAAGAGGAGGAATATCAATGTCAAAGACAATTGATCATTTAATTGAGACAGAATGTAAACTTAGCCAGATTAAATATTGGCTAAAAGCAGAACATCATCTTACCATGGAGGAGTTCATTATTTTATACCGCTTCAATGGTACTGACAAAATTACAGGTAAAGTATTGAGGGATACCCTCCATTACGACATGAAATGGAATACGAGTAAAATTGATGTATTAATAAGAAAACTTTATAAAAGAGAACTGATCGCAAAAGAGCGTTCAGAAACTGATGAACGCCAAGTCTTTTATTTATTAGATAAGACACAACGTGAATTCGTCGCATCTGTCATCAAAGAATTTGAAACCTTCGTAAAGTAATCATTATGAAAAAGCACGCCTTTCCGAAAAAAATCAGAAAGACGTGCTTTTTATTATATATTTCATTCGACTTAACCGCCGATATAGTTCATATTAATTTTCTTACGTCTGCGATTTGCGACCGTTTGTTCAGTTCGTTCATCTGAATATCTGTCATCACGAATATGCCATAACTCTTCGAATTTCGCTTGTAATTCATCGTCCGTTTTACCAGAACGCATAAATTCTTTGACGTTAAATCCATCGACTGTGCTGAATAAGCAGCCATAGAATTTACCATCAGAAGATAAGCGTGCTCTCGTACATGTTGAACAGAATGACTGAGAAACACTCGTAATTAAACCGAACTGTGCTCCGTTATCTTTATGACGATAATATTTTGCGACTTCACCATAATATTTCGGTTCAACCGCTTCAATATCAAATTCATCTTCGACCATCGCAAGCATTTCATCTTTTGTGACAACTTTACTGAAGTCCCAGCCATTGTCATTACCGACATCCATAAACTCAATAAATCTTACAACAATATTTTTGTCTTTGAAGTACTGAATCATTGGGATGATTTGGTCATCATTGATACCTTTTTGAACAACAACGTTCACTTTCACTTTAAAACCGATAGATACTGCATAATCAATTTGTTCTAGGATGGTATCTGCTTTGATATTACGGTTATTGATAGATTGGAATAATTCGTTATCAATAGCATCTAAGCTGACATTGATACGTCTTAATCCGGCATCATAGAGTTTTTGTCCATGTTTTTTCAACAATAGACCATTGGTAGTCAGACCAATATCTTCTACACCGTCGATTTCATTAAGAGCGGCAATTAATTTATATAAATCTCTACGCATTAAAGGTTCCCCGCCAGTGATACGAATCTTCTTCACACCTAGGCGAGTATATACGCGAGCAATTCTTTCCATTTCACTAAAAGTCAATAATTCATCTTTGGGTAAAAAGACAAAGTCATCGCCGAAAATTTCTTTAGGCATACAATAATCACAGCGGAAATTACAGCGATCTGTCACGGATAATCTTAAGTCACGAATCGGGCGACCTAATTTATCTGTTATTTGTTTTACCATCTTTTGACCCCCTTTTCTTTCTCTCTTATCGCTTGATACATCTCATCAAAGCGATTGATTTCTGACTCTGGCTAAATCATCTTGGTAGTTAATATTTTGGTACCAATCAGGTCTTGTATCAACCTCATGAACATCCAGCCAATCAGAAGCGACTTGGTTATAAACATGTTTCATACTGTAATCATCGGATTCTAGTGCACGTGCAATGACTGGCAAACACGTCGGACTATAAAATGCGATAGTAGGAATCGGATACCCCTCTTCTTCATACCCCGCAATATCTAACTGATCTTCAATGACATGTTCAACCATAAATTGATATAACGTGCTGACAGCTTTTTCTGTGATTAACGGTGTATCTACTGAAATCACAAAGAATAGTTCTGCTTCAAAATCTTGCTTCATTACTGAGTAGATGCCTGAAAGCGGTCCTTTCGCTTGATGTTCTTCATCATCTACGACCACTTTGACATCTTCAAATTGATCAGCCAATTCCGCACTAGAACTAATGATAATCTCATTAAACATATTGGCTTCATTCAAGGCTTCGATAATATGTTGATAAAACATTTTACCATTGAGCCTCGCAAATGCCTTAGGCGAACCGAAACGTTCTGAACGTCCGCCTGCTAAAATAATTGCTTTCACTTTCTTAACCTCCGCTTACCGGTGGAATCAACGCAACGACATCAGAAGGTTGAATCATTTCATCATTTGGCACAAATTCTTCATTCAAGGCGATTTGGAATTGTTTGCCGCTGATTTCTGGATACGTTTCAAATAAATATTTTTTAAACGCCTCTACTGTCATTTCATTCTCTAGTTCAAATTCTTCTGTACCTTTTTGTAAGATTTCTTTAATCTCCGCAAAATAAAGGACTTTCATTCTGTTTGCCCCCTTTCAATGGCATCTTCATGGTAACCACGTTGATGACCGATCCATTGTGCGCCATCTTCCCATATTTCTTTCTTCCAAATCGGCACTACTTCTTTAATACGATCAATCGCATATTCATTTGCCGCATAGGCATCTTTTCTATGTGGTGAAGAAACTGCGATTAATACCGCAATATCGGAAATATGCAATGGTCCGATACGGTGAACAATGCTGACAATCGTGCCAGGCCATTGTTCGTTGATTTCATCGCCGATTTGAGCTAATTTTTTTTCAGCCATTGGCACATAAGCTTCGTACTCAAGATGTTCTGTACGAATGCCTTTTGTCCATTCTCTGACATGACCTGTAAAGACCACTACTGCACCCTGATGCGGTGTCAGTGTAAAGTCTCGATAAGGTTCTGTTTGAATCGGCTCAGTCACAACTTCAAATTGTTTCATTTTGACTCATCCTTTTTTCTATCGATAAAAGTTAATAACCACTTTTTAAAATGACTTAACTCTGTATTTTTTTGAAACGGTAACTTATATTGTACATGACTCAGCTCAGATAAAGAAACTAATTCCGCTTCATCTCTATAAATAATCACTTTATCATAATCCGCTTGTTTAAAACCTTCAACTAGTAACACATCATAATCAATCGTGACCGCTGATTCAATAATGTGGGATAAAGTTTGTTCTGTTGTACGTGTGACTGTTTCTCTTAACGCATGACCTTGCACAATGCTTTGGTCTGCCCCTGCTTCAAAATGTTTCATATGATCGACTTCTGCTGCTTGTAAGGTAATATCTTCACTACCATGTCCATGATGTTTAATCGTCACTACACGATAACCTTGCGCTTTCAGAAACTTAACTGTTTCTGCCATCAAGGTTGTTTTGCCAGAATTTTTATATCCCACAATTTGTAAAATCATAGTGCTAATTCCTCTTCAAAGGTATCTGTTTCAGTCAGAATGACATCCACTGTGTAGCCTTTTTCAAAGCCGCGTGTACCGCTCGGCAACATAATCATCGCATTACTGTGTGCAATCGCGACAACCGCACCTGATTTGTTGAAACCAGAAGGTACTACTGTTGTTTGTAAACCATTTAATGTAGCTTTTGCACGAATGAAACGTGTGAATGGATTGGCTTTTTTGAAGTCTTCCATCAATGTGGCTTTTACAACTTGAGGGAAACGTTCAATCGCACCCATCATATTTAAGACTGCTGGTTTTACGAACAATTCAAATCCTGTATAGCACGCAGATGGATTCCCTGATAAACCAAATAAATATTGGTTATTTGCGACAGCAACTGTTGTGACACTGCCTGGACGCATTTGTACTTTATTGAATAATACTTCTGCACCGATTTCTTTGTAGATAGCTGGTAAATAGTCGAAGTCACCAACAGATACACCGCCTGTTGTGATGACCATATCATGAGAAGCAAGTGCTTCTTTAACGACTGCTAAACTGCTGTCGAAATCATCTTCTTGAATTTTATAAACTTCACAGTCTAAGCCGAATTGATTTAGTAAGCCTTGAATCATCGGTCCATTAGAATTACGGATTTTACCTGGTTCTAATTCATCACCGACATCTAATAACTCACTGCCTGTCGCAATAATAGCTGCAGAGGGTAAGCGACGTACAGGCACTTCTGTATAACCGAAGGTCGCAAGTACTGCGATAGCCCCAGCATTAATACGTTGGCCTTCTTTTAATACGACATCTCCGACTTCTGTTTCCTCACCTTTTAATGAAACATTTTCATTATGTTCGAAGGTTGTACGAATCGTAAATGAATGTTCACCTTCACGTGTTTGTTCTAACATCACAACTGCATCTGCACCTGCTGGAATTTCTGCCCCTGTCATAATACGGACAGCTTGGTTCGGTCCGACTGTTTTATCTGACACACTGCCTGCACCGATGTGATCAATGACTTCAAATTCAATACGGTTGTCACCGCTTGCACCTTTTGTATCTTCACTTCTTAACGCAAAGCCGTCATAAGGTGATTTATTAAAACGTGGGATTTCATACGTTGCCACGATATCTTCAGACAGTATATATCCTAAACTGTCATTTAAAGGCACTTGTTGTGTTTCTGTACGAAATTCTTGTGCTACCACACGTTTGATTGCTTCTTTTACCGCAATTGGATTTCTTTTTTCAACTGGCATAAACTATCTGCTCCTAACATCTATTTTATTTCATGCTATAATGTCTAAGCGAGGAGGAATAACATGTCTGAATTTACTCATATCAACGCTCAAGGTAATGCGAAAATGGTCGACGTTTCTGATAAAGACATCACAAAACGTGTTGCGACAGCACATTCAAGCATTACTGTTAACGAAGCGATTTACAAGCAAATTGTAGAACATACAAATAAGAAAGGTAATGTGCTGAATACTGCCCAAATCGCGGGAATCATGGCAGCTAAGAATACCTCTACGATTATTCCTATGTGTCATCCGCTCTCACTGACTGGTATCGATATTGCCTTTGAATGGGATACAACATCGTCATATACACTTAATATTGAAGCTACAGTCTCTACATCAGGTAAAACCGGTGTAGAAATGGAAGCTCTCACAGCCGCTTCAGCAACGGCTTTAACCGTTTACGATATGACCAAAGCACTTGATAAAGGGATGGTCATCGGCGAAACTTACCTTATCTCAAAATCTGGCGGAAAATCCGGGGATTACCGCAGATCATAAACTATTGTTGTTCATGCTTTACCCTTTTATACGTAAACATGAACTTCACAACAGCACTACGGAACCATTGACGTTGTGATTTTACTGTCACAACGTACAATCGTTCCGTTTTTTTCATGTTACTCCTATTATATAATGCGAATTCTTTAAGTTAAATAGGCTGAATGGATGAAAAAACTGATGAAATCTTATGAAATCAGTGATTGGCTTCAGTGTTTTCCCTTATTCAATCAAACAGTACAGTGAAGAAGCGGTTAGTCTTCTACCTGAGTAAAATCTAACCGCTTCTTCTTGCCTTTTATTTTGTTAATTCATGAATGAGATGATTCAATTCAGGTTTAATTAATTTTTCAATCGCTAATCTTACCGCACCAGATGAACCTGGCAATGAGAAAATCAATTGTTCACCTACTGTACCGCCGACAGCACGTGATAATAAAGCACGTGTTCCCACATCTTCAGCATAACTTAAATATCTGAATAACTCTCCGAAACCTTCAATTTCTTTTGTTAATAAAGGAGTTACTGCTTCAATCGTCACATCACGTTGTGCGATACCTGTACCGCCCGTTGTAATAATGACATCCACATCTTCATT
The DNA here is from genome assembly GCF_025561465.1 of Staphylococcus simulans. Classification (NCBI taxonomy): domain Bacteria; kingdom Bacillati; phylum Bacillota; class Bacilli; order Caryophanales; family Staphylococcaceae; genus Staphylococcus; species Staphylococcus simulans. The sequence goes on along the minus strand of NZ_CP095100.1, from coordinate 810,716 downwards.
CAACCATTGTTGTACTTGTTCAGTAATCGCTTGTTTATCATCTTTGACGATTGTGTAATGATCATCTGTAATTTCCACATTAATCTCTGATAATAATTCTTTAGCTAAATTACCACCTTTATCTGTTTCTTTTGTTCTTGTATCAGACACAGTTAAGACTGCTGCGTTGATGGTTCTATCTAATTTGACATTCACGTGTTCATTTTTCATTCATTAGGCCTCCTATGTGATTTACTCAACCGAGTAATTGGTTCATTAATTTAATCGCTTCTTCAGGTTTTGTCATGCCATGTATCAACATGCGTCCGCCTGAGAAGCTGACGATTCGATGATTGTTGAATTCGAAGCGAATCATATAAGGGTTCGCATGATACTTAATATGATGCGTTTCAAGATATTCCTTCAACATTTCCTGGGTAATATCCTCATTATTGTATTGAACTGTATCTCTTCCGCATAATGTCGCAAACTGTAAATCAGTATGATTTAAATGCGGATAGGTCGCATGTTCACTACACGTATGACAATCAGCTTTAAACATACGACTGAATCCGAATGTATAGTGTGTCCCTTCCCAAATATCACCATAAGTTAATTTAGGCGTAAAAGGTGTTTCAGTCAGGATTTTCAATGCATCACGTGTTTGTAAACTCGTGGTCATGGTTACCGCTGGTTGAATTACCCCTACTGTATCACACGTCATGTTAATGACTGGTAATTGCGGCATCAGACAGTTGAAACACGGAGTTTGTCCAGGAATGAAAGCTGCTTCGATATATGTACTTTGTACAACCCCGCCATATATCCAAGGTATATTATATTTATACGCAAAATCATTCACTAATAAACGTGTATCGAAATTATCTGTCGCATCTAAAATTAAATCTACCTCAGTTCCATGCGTTTCTAGAAACTGGGGATTGACTTGAGCGATATGCGCCTCAATGATGACATCACTTCGGATTTCCTGCAGCTTTTCTTTCGCCGCAATCACTTTCGGCATCGCGTCTGTCGCATCTTGTTCTGTAAACAACATTTGACGTTGTAAGTTGCTGAACTCGATGTAGTCACGATCAACAATCGTTAACTGTTTGATGCCCGCTCTGACTAAACCGTCCGCAATGTGTGTTCCTAATGCACCCATGCCGATTATCAGCGCATGTTTTTGCGCAATTTTCTCTTGGCCTTCTCTGCCTATATGTTTAAACAAAATTTGTCTGGAATAACGTTCTGACATCTTTCGATTCCTTTCTTAAAGTGCATTGTCTTTATTATAAGACGAATAGAGACGTGTTACAATCGTTCGAATTGTAGTATGTCACCTAAAATCCGGTCATGCCAATAGAAGACAGACCGGATTGAAACTTTTTATTATTCAGCTGGTACAGAACTTAACGTTATAATTTCATCCGCCAATTGTTCTGCTTCGTAATTAGAATGTGTCACAAAAATAATCGGGATTTGCCATTCATCAAAGAGTCGTTTCACTAAACGCATACTTTCTTCTTTCGTCGCATCATCCAAACTAGAAAATGGTTCATCTAATAAAAGTAAATCAGGACGTGTGCTTAATGCACGTGCTAATGCGACGCGTTGTGCTTCCCCGCCTGATAATCTAGCTGGATATTGTTTTTGTAAATAACTGATGTTTAATTGATGCATCAACGCTGTAATATGTTCAGAAGGTTGCGCCATAAACGTGATATTTTGAAAAACTGTCATATTCGGAAACAATTGATAGTCCTGAAATAAATAACCTAAATGACGCTCTTGAATTTTAACATTCACAGATGATTGCGTATCCGTTAACACACGTTCGTTGACTTTGATATAAGCGTTATCTGCAGCCCTTAAGCCTGCGATCATATTCAAAACAGTCGTTTTCCCCACTCCTGAAGGTCCTCGTATCGCATAAATTTTAGGTACTGTATCTTGAATATCTAACTTCAGTAACTGTCCTTTTAATTGATGTGTAATTTGGATGGTCAACATCTTAATCCACCTCCAAATAACGATCTTTGTTCATTAAGTTAATCGTACCAATAACAGTAATCGCAAATGCGACTAATACTAATACCCATAGCCAAGCTTGGTTCTCTTTGCCTTGTTCAACTAAGAAATAAATCTCTAAAGGCAACGTATTGGTTTTATTTGGAATATAACCCGCTACCATTAAGGTTGCTCCGAACTCACCGATTGCACGCGCAAATGCCATCATCACACCAGATAAAATAGCACGCTTAGATAGCGGTAAAATCAGTCTGAAGAAAATTTTATTTTCACTTGCACCCATTGTTCGTGCTGTATTCAACATTTTATGATTAATACCTCTAAAACCTTGAATCGTATGTTGATACATTAATGGAAAACTGACAATCACAGAGGCAATAATTGCACCAGTGATTGTGAATATGACAGGCATATGTAAAACATTTGTCATAAATGCGCCTACAGGGCTTCGTGGTGAGAAAACAATTAATAATAAGAACCCCATGACTGTCGGAGGTAACACAATCGGCAGGATAATAATACTCTCAAGAAGTGTCACAATACGTCCACGACGTCGATATAACAGTCTTGAAATTAAAATCCCAAGTGCTGTTACAATAATCGTGCTGATTACAGCCACTTCAATTGATATCCAAAATGGCGTTAAATCAGGCATTTCCACTCCTCCTACGCTTCAAATTGATAATCTTTTAAGATTTGTTTCGCTTCATCTGATTTTAAGAACTCAATCCAAGCTTTCGCTGTCTTATTATCAGATGTTGTTCCGGCTTCATAAACAATCGGTTGTTTTAATTTCACCGATTCGATTTCTTTTACTTTATCATTTTTAGTTTTGTTTTTATATAAATCCGTTTTATAAACAAAACCGAGTTGCGCGTTCCCTTTTTCCACATAATTCAAGACTTGACGGACATCTTTCGCAAAGACAAGATGATCTTTAACGCTGCTGTATAATCCATTGTCTTTTAAGTAACCTTCTGCGTATTTACCTGCAGGTACAGAGTTCACTTCGCCTATCGCAAGTTTTTGTCCATCTTTTAAATCTTTGACTGATTTTAAATCAGTGCCTTGTTCACCAATTAATACAAGTTGATTTCGCGCATAATCATAAGTGTTATCAGCTTTCTTCTTATCTTTTAACGCTTGGACATCTTTTGTGTTGGCTGACATAAACACATCAACAGGTGCACCTTTTTCAATTTGTTGTCTTAACGATCCTGATCCGCCGTAGTTAAATGTAATATCAACATCTGAATGTTTTTTCTTAAATGCTGTTTCTAAATCTTTCGTCACATCCGTTAAACTTGCGGCAGCTGCGACATGTAAAGTATTTTCTTTTTGATTACTGTTTGTTTCTTTTTTATCATTTGAACATCCAACAACAACTAAGCAGACGCTCAACAGTATAACCGCAAAGTATTTCAACTTCATCTTGAAGAAGCCTCCTAAAAATGATTAATTCACTCTCGATTATACGCTTTCGGTCCATAAATTCCAATTTGAATTTAACCATTATCTTTTGTCTTCTCACAAGAAAAAAGGCCAATATGACATTGACCTTTTGATTATAATTATAAAGTTTGAACAAAACGTTTAAAGGCTTCTAAGCCTTCAGTATCACGTTTAAACACACCTGCATCTTCTAAGACACGTTTGAATTTCTGACCTACAGCATCTAAAACAATACCTTCAGCATTTTCAGGTGTAAATTGATGTTTCGCTTTTAGTTCATCTGCGAAATCTTGATGCACACCTAAATCTATATCAGTTTCACCTAAAACATATTGTTCGACTTGTTTAAGCTCATGTTTTAAACGTGCTGGTAAAATCGCAGTTCCCATCACTTCGATTAAACCGATGTTTTCTTTTTTAATGTGTTGTACATCTTGGTGCGGATGGAAAATACCATCTGGATAATCTTCTGATGTTTGATTGTCTCTTAGTACTAAATCTAATTCAAAACGACCTGTTTCTTGACGGTAACGTGCAATTGGTGTGATGGTATGATGACGTTCGCCCGCTTCACTTTGTGCTTTGACTTGAACACTTTCATCACTGTACGCATTCCATTGATTGAAAATATGTTCTGCCGCATCAATGAGTTGTGCTTGATTATTACCTTTTAAACGGATTACACTCATCGGCCAATCTAACAACACCGCTTCTACTTCAGGATAATCATCAATAGTAAAACGTTCTGTTTCTGTCGCATTATCCATCGGGAAAGTGTGGCGCCCTGTTTGGTAATGGTTGTGAGACAAGATTGAACCGCCTACAATCGGCAAGTCCGCATTAGATCCCGCAAAATAGTGCGGAAATTGCTTCACAAAGTCTAATAGATTCACAAAAGTTTGTCGTCCAATCTTCATCGGTACATGTTGTGCAGATAATACGATACTATGTTCTGGGAAATAAGCGTATGGTGAAAATTGGAATCCCCAGTCTTCTCCATCTAACTTAATAAGCGCAATTCGGTGATTACGACGTGCTGCTTGGGTTACAGAACCTTGGTAACCTTCATTTTCCATACATAACGCACACAAAGGGTAACTTGTTTGTTTTGCTTCTCTTGCTGCCGCAATTTCTTTCGCATCTTTTTCAGGTTTAGACATATTAATTGTAATTTCTAAGTCACCATAGTTCGTTGGTGTATAGAAATGAATATTTTGTGCGATGGCATCTGCCTTAATATAGTGGTTGCGCATACAAATATCATATAAATATTGCGTCGCTTTCTCCGGGCTGTCTTGATACAACTGTCTAAAGTTGCGATTAATAGTTGAAGGTTTCGGTGTGATTAAATCTAATAGTTTCGTTTCAACCATTTCTTTTTGATATACCGCATCTTCTATTAAGTGATGTTCAATCATTCGATTAATCCAGTGTTGTGCAATCGCATTCGGTGTATCAAGTTCTGAGATATCTCTCTCCTCATGTTCGATATCTTCTGCTTGTGTAATCTCTAGCACTAGGTTTTGAATATAGAAAGCATCTTCCTTTTCAAAGTCCCCATATTCTACTGCATATGAAATAAAGCGTTGTATCAGCTGTTGATTCAGCTTCATGATACGGCCTCCCTTTTTATTTATCTTCGTAGCCATTCGGATGTGCGCGGTGCCAATGCCAAGCAGTTTCAATAATTTCATGAATATCATCATGTTTCGGCTCCCAGCCTAACACGTTACGTGCTTTATCACTTGAAGCGATTAATTTACTTGGATCACCTGCACGACGTTTGCCGATTTCTGATTTAATCTTTTCACCAGTCGCTTGGCGTGCTGCTTCCACAATTTCAATAACAGAATAACCTTGACTGCTGCCTAAGTTGAATGCGCCGCTCTCACCGCCATCTTTTAAGTAACGATACGCTAAAATATGCGCTTCAATTAAATCTGTGACATGTAAATAATCTCTGACACATGAACCATCTTCTGTATCATAATCTACACCGAATATCGTAATCGCATCTCGTTGTCCTAACGCTGCTTCTAATACAATAGGAATTAAATGTGTTTCCGGATTATGATCTTCACCAATCGTACCATCTTCACGTGCACCTGCGACGTTGAAGTAACGTAATGCTGCATAGTTCATACCATATGCGTTATGGCACCAATGCATCATTTTTTCCATCATCAATTTACTTTCGCCATAAGGGTTGGTCGGTGCTTTTTTCGCATCCTCTGTAATCGGGACAACATCTGGTTCACCATAAACTGCTGCTGTTGAAGAAAAGACAATATCATTCACATCATGTGCTTTCATCACTTCAAGCAACACTTGCATACCATAGACGTTATTATTGAAATAATCTAAAGGTTTCTCTACCGATTCTCCAACTAATGAATAAGCACAAAAATGGAAGACACCTTCAACATTTTCCGTTGCGAACACTTGATTTAAGAATTCGCTGTCACGAATATCTCCTTCATAAAAACGTGCTGCTTTAGGTACGGCACCTCTATGACCTGTTCCTAAATTATCCACCACTGCGACATCATAACCAGCATCTATCAATTGATGCGCTGCATGGCTGCCGATATAACCAGCACCGCCTAATACTAAAACTGACATGATTTTCCTCCTTAAAGTTCGATTGTTTTCACGCCGTCACCGATATTGACATGGTAAAACGATGGCGCATAACCAATCTTGTCTGTATAAATACGAGAGACTTCATCTTCTAAATCTTTAACTTTTGATTGATGAACTAAAGCAATCGCACATCCTGCGAATCCTGCACCTGTCATACGTGCACCAAGGACTCCATCAACATTTTGTGCAGATTCTGCTAAAGTATCTAGCTCTGTGCCCGTCACTTCATAATCATCCTTCAATGAAGCATGGCTTTGGTTTAATAATTCACCAAAGCGTTCAAAGTCTGATTGCGCTAAAGCATCATACGCTTCTTTAACACGTGCGTTTTCAGTAACTGCGTGACGTGCACGACGACGTATCGTTTCATCTTCAATTAAATGCGCATATTTTTCGAACGTTTCAACATCTAAATGTCCTAACGCTTCAATATCCAATTCTTGTTGAAGTAACGCTAATGCTTTCTGACATTCTTCTAATCGTTCATTATATTTAGATTCTGCTAATTCACGACGCTTATTCGTATTCATAATAGAAATCGTGTAATCTCCGAATTCAGTTGGGACATAATGATACTCTAACGTATGCGTATCTAATAAAATCGCTTGATCCTTTTGACCCATACCCACAATGAACTGGTCCATAATACCTGAATTGACACCGATAAATTTATTTTCTACTTTACGTCCAAGTTGAATTAATTCTAAGCGCTCTACATCTAAGTTGAAGAGTTGCTTCATTAACCAACCTGTCAGCATTTCAATAGAAGCTGAAGAAGATAAGCTTGCACCGTTTGGAATGTTACCTTCAACGATGACATCAAATCCTGAGTCAATTTTATAACCCGCTTCAATTAAAAACTTAACCATGCCTTTTGGATAGTTCGCCCAACTATGGTCAGCATTGTAATCTAAATCATCTAATGAAAATGAAATAATACCTTTTTCTTCAAAGTTCAAAGAGTAAAAACGAATCGTACGATCTTCACGTTTACGTGCTAAACCGTATGTGCCCAATTCAATAGCAGCTGGGAATACATAACCGCCATTATAATCTGTATGCTCTCCGATCAAATTAATACGTCCTGGTGCGAATGCGGCAACATCTGGCTTTGTTTCAAAATGCTTTTCAAATTGCGTTTGCATAGATGCCAACATAATATAACTCCTCTCACAAGGTAAATTTATTAGTAAACACAATTAAAGTTTATTTGTTTACTAAATGTTTTGTCAACACTTTCATTGGTTCTTAAAAGAAAAAGATTGTCGCTCTATTTGTTTCGTTTGTATCACAATATGCATGGCAGATTGACGTGTTTTTTGAATACGTTCTTTTGCCATTAAGACAGCACTTTTACCAAACTGCTCGATATCAATACGCACACTCGTCAATGATGGTGTTACATATTGATTCACATCTAAGTCATTGAATCCGATAACCCCAGCATCTTTAGGGATTGTGACACCTCTTTGTTGGAGGCCTTGAATTAAACCGATTGCGACCATATCATTACCCGCTATCAACACATCTGGGATAGTGTCCGCTTCTGTTATCGCTTCAAAACCATCTTCTCGTTCCCAACCGATTAAATTGCCATTCGGTATCTCATCATGTTGTTGACACCAAGAAAGATATGCGTGATATCTTGCATCATTTTCATACGCTTCTTTCCCATCTAAATTACGTTCTTCGCGTATGCCTCCATAGTAAGCGATATGTGCATCATGATAAGTGTCCCTGATTTGATTCAGCAGCTGATACATGGCTTGTTCTAGATCAGAGTACACTGCATCGATATAATCAGGAACTTGCTTATTATTAATCACCACCATATTAGGGTTATGGCGATAAATTTCTTTTAAAGCTTCCAATGAGAAATTACCGATGACTAACACTGCGCCTGCTTTTTTCACAACTTGTAAATCTTGTTTTTTAAATCCTGTTTCAATTCTAAGTGTCTTCTTTAATGTTAAATTTAATTTCTTAATTTCAGACTCTATTGCTAAACGCAATTCACGATGAAACGGGTCAGCCATTTCTCTTCTGCGAGACGCATAGGTAATAATTTGAACTTGGCGATTTACACGTTCTGCTTTGTGATATTCAAGTTCTTTTGCAGTATTTAAAATACGAGTTCTTGTACTGTCGGCTACAGACAATGTCGGATCTTCATTAAGTACACGCGACACTGTACCTGGACTGACACCCGCTTGTTTTGCGATATCTCTAATACTTGCCATAATTGACACCTCTCTTTTGTTTACTTTAAGTTTACTACGCTCTGTTTACTTGTACAACTTTTCATTTTAAATAATGAAACATTTCATGCAAATCTTTTTTGTAAATTGAAGTGATGTAGTATATTGTTAAATTAAGGAGTCATGCATATGAATAAAGATAAAGATGTTTTAACGAATCAGACAATTGTCCGCTTTGAAGATGGAGAATTATTTGAAACAACTGATAGTTATGTTACAGAATTTCCATTAACTGTCATGGTTAATGGCGAAGAATTTGCAACCGTCATCTGCAGTCCAGACCACATGGAAGAATTGGTGCTGGGCTTTTTAGCGTCTGAAGGTGCAATTTTAAAACGCAGTGAATTGAAATCGATTCAAATAGATGACAGCAAGGGGTTTGCACATGTTGAATTAACGAAAGACTTAGGGGATCGTTTCGAGTATTCAACCAAGCGCATGATTGCTTCATGTTGCGGTAAAAGTCGTGAGTTTTATTTCCAAAATGATGCGGCGGTGGCTAAGACATCATTGTCGAATATCGCACTCACACCTCAACAGGTCATCAATATGATGACGAGACTACAAACTGCAAGTAAACTGTTCAAACGTACAGGCGGCTTGCATAACGCGGCCATCAGCGACGGTGATGATTTCTTTGAACACCGTCAAGATATCGGTCGACATAACGCACTCGATAAGTTATATGGTTTCTGTATTGAACGTCATATTCCTGTTCGAGACAAAGTCTTAATTTTCAGCGGTCGTATTTCATCAGAAATTCTGATTAAAGCGGCTAAAATCGGAGTTGGTGTTATTCTTTCTAAATCCGCACCGACTACGTTAGCTGTGACGCTTGCGAACGACTTAAACATAACAGCCATTGGATTTATCAGAGATGGCAACTTCAATATTTATAGTCACCCAGAACGAATAAAAGCTGTGTCCTCACAAGATTAACTTGTGAAACACAGCTTTTTTGTTTGCTTATATATTCTCTTTTATCACACTATAACAATAACTGATGAAGGTATAGCCTTGTTTAATATACATTTCCTTGGCAGTATCTTCACCGTCTGCGATTAAAATCAAAGGTTTATGCTTGGCATAATTTGCGACAAATCCCTGCATAGCGCGTCCGATTCCTTGTCCACGCATTTCTTTGATCACACCGAAACTATCGATTTCAATCGTTTCTTCTGATTCAATCATATCTAATGTGCCGACTGGTTGATTATCTTTATAAGCAATCACCCGCTTCACATTCGTTGCGCCTTCAAATTGTTGTCTTAAAGTTTTAACCACTTCGTCTGCGTAGTCTTTACCGTAATCCAGTGAAAAATAACGACAGATTTTCAAATAATCATCCAAATGATAAATATCGACAAAACGGATATCTAAACCATTTGGAATGTCACCTGCAAGCTCATGTGCTTCGATCGCATACATTTCTAACAACACAACATCAAAATTCTCTCGTTCAAAATATGTACGAAACGTGGAATCTAAAGGTGTATTTTCTGGAAAAGTAAATGCCAAATGGCGGCTCTCTTGTTTGAAATGTGCGTGTGTTTGTGTTTTGACATCTTCTAACCAAGTTTCAAACGTCGGCATGTCATGATATACCCATTTATTCGTATAATACGTTAAAGGTTCTTGTGGTGTTAAATAAATCGTCTTTTGTTCATCTTCATAAGCAATCGTTCCAGGTTGATCAATTAATCGCATGGATAGCGGCCCCATCTTTATCCCTCTTTCTGCTACCTCAGAAACGAATCAATTGTTTAAAGCGTGTGTGATTCAATAATGCTGCACCGATTAAGCATGCGATAATCGCTTTAATAATATCCCCCGGCATAAAGACAAATGATAAAAAGAATGCTTTTGATAATGGCATATGTGTAATCACGCCCATAATTAATGTGCCGACAATGTCTAATAATAAGACACCCGCAATTAATGTTGGTAAAAATAAACGACCGAAATTGATTCGTTCTATAGATTTATCGCGCGCATACCCAATTAAGAAAGCGACGACTGGATATAAGAATAAGAAACCTGCTGATGGACCAGCAAAAACTCCTATACCACCACGACCGCCTGATAGTACAGGTAAACCGCACGCTGCTAAAATTAAAAATACAATTACGCTTAATGTACCATACTTTTTGCCTAAAAGAATACCTGCTAGAAAAATACCGACATTTTGCAAGACAATCGGTACTGGCATGAATGGAAGCGGAATAGGTGGAATCAGACCAAGCAATGCGATAATAGCTGTCATAATCGCAGTAAATGTGATATGTTTTGTTGTCATAATATAACCTCCTCAAAATCTTACATGGAAGATTATATCACATATGTTAACTTTAATTTACGATAAGTTAACATTTATTTGTATAATTTTACACGTCTAGACACGAACCTTTGCGGCAAGGTTTGTCATGTAGTCAAAGAATGCATCTCTGTGCACATCATCGACTAATCTGATTGTACGGCCGCCCTCTTGAACACGTTTAGTTCGTCCTTGACTCGGTCCTTTTGTAATCACTTCTGTTTGTACTTCTTCAACATGTATTAACTCAGGTTTTCTGACAGAAGCTGTTGTTAAGACATCCCATAAGAAATACGTAGAGTTCGTCACAAAATGCGTTAATGGCGGAACTGCAGCATAACAAACACCTAAGAAATCTACACCTAAAATATCACGTTGATCTGCCCACATTTGTCTGACATCAATTGTTAACGGCACTTTATTTGTACTTTCTAACGCAACCATATCAATCGCAATATCTGTATCAAAAACCGTTGCGACTGCTTCTGGATCCCAAAAGGCATTCCATTCTGCAGTTCCATCATGTTCAGGTTCTTCAACATTGCCTTTCGTTAAGAATGTTCCCCCCATCCATACTAAGCGTTCAATTTTTTCTGTGATATGCGGAGCAACCTCTAATGCTTTAGCCAAATCTGTTAAAGGTCCAGTAAATAACAAGGTTACTGGTTTCTTACTCGCTTCTAATTTTTCTATTATATCTTCATATGCTTCAAGTTCTGATTGCGATGCTCGTTGTTCAGTACGTGATTCATTCAATACTGGTAATGCATCTACAAAGAAGGCATGCATACGCCATTCTTTAGGAAATGGATTCTTCCCTCTTTGTGATGATGCGGCAACTTTTAAATCTCTATCTGAAAAGCGGTTAATGATTTTAATAGACGCACTCACTGCGGGTTCTACATAACTGTCAGCACCAATTGCGCTGACACCGATTAATTCAACATCTTCCATCTGTAGTAATAAAAAGAGAGACACTAAATCATCTACACCGCCATCGTGGTTGAAATATATTTGTTTCATGTTCTACCTCCAAAATTTATGTATATTACTTATTAAATTGAAATTCACAACAAATGTAAAGTAAGCATTTAACCAGAAATTTAATTGTATGATGTCTAGCTTTTCTCTTAAAACAAATGCAGACCGCTAAAAACTACCAACTCTCTATTCCGAGTGATACACTAAACTTAACAAGGCAACAAACGTCAGGAGGAATGACATTGTTAGAATCAGGATTAATTCATACAGAGATTCAACGTAAATGGTTAACAAAATTACAATCAGTCAAAGACGAATTTCAAGCACATGCAGCATACAATGATGCGCATAGCCGCTTCCCTCACGAGAATATTGATTGGCTCGTTAAAGAAGGTTATACCTTATTAACCTTGCCGAAAGCTTATGGCGGTGAAGGTGCGACAATTGAAGATATGGTTATCATCCAAAGTTATTTAGGTTCTATTGATGGTGCCACAGCTTTATCTATCGGTTGGCATTTAAGTACTGCAGGACAAATATTTGAAGAACAAAAATGGGAGCCTCACCTACTCGATCAATTAGCACAAGCTATTCAAGAAGGTGCGTTGATTAATAGAGCGGTGAGTGAAGCGGATACTGGAAGTCCGACACGTGGCGGCAAACCTTCAACACACGCTAAACGCTCAGGTTCAGAATATGTTTTAAACGGCGTTAAAACTTTTACTTCAATGTTGCCAGCTTTAACCCATTTCTTAGTTAGCGGCTACAATGAAGCCACAGACCAATTCGGTTTCTTCTTAGTTGAAAAAGAAACGCCTGGAGTGTCTGTTGCTGAAACTTGGAATGTGGTTGGCATGCGTGCGACGGAAAGTCATGACCTGGTATTAGAAGATGTGCATATACCACAAGAAAACTTTGTAGAAGTTGCGGGCGGTTCAAAAGGACCGAACGGTTGGATTCTGCATATCCCAAGTGTGTATTTAGGTATTGCACAAGCTGCGGCAGATTATGCGAAAGACTTCGCCAAAACACATCAGCCGAATAGTATTGATTACCCTATCGGACATCTTCCGACTGTCCAACAATCAATCGGTGAAATGGAGTCGTTATTACTTTCAGCACGTGCCTTTTTATGGTCTACAGCCCGTACGTATCATGAAGCCCCTGATGCACCTGTTTGGAATGAAACTTCCGCAAGTAAAATTTTAGTAATGAATCAAGGTTTGAAAGTCATCGATTTAGCAATGCGCATTGTCGGTGCGAAAAGTTTAGAAATGGATCGCCCGCTTCAACGCTATTATCGTGACATGCGTGCTGGTCTGCATAATCCGCCAATGGAAGATGCGGCTTACACAAATATTGCCAAATCAGAACTCAACTTATTCTAGTGACTTAACACTATGTTCAATAGTCGAACATAGTGTTTTTCATTTTAAACAAATAATAAATGTTGATTTATTTAGAAATTTATATTGTGCTTTCTGCCAATACCCTTTATAATTTTGAATAACGCTAAACGATAATCGTTTTCAATTAGGAGGAAGATATAAAGATGAAAAAATTACTCATCCCACTGATTGTGTTAGTCCTTGTGCTTGCAGCATGCGGTAAACAATCCAGTGATCAAAAAGATTCAAAAAAAGAAACACGTTCATATACAATGGATAACGGTAAGAAAGTAGATATTCCGAAAGAACCTAAACGTATTGCGGTTGTTGCACCTACATACGCTGGCGGTGTAAAAAAATTAGGCGGTAACGTTGTAGCAGTCAACAGCCAAGTCGATGACAGCCCTATCTTAAAAGAAAAATTCAAAGGTGTTGAAAAAATCGGCGCCACTGGCAGCGAAGATGTTGAAAAAGTAATCAAACAAAAACCAGATTTAATCATTGTTTATTCAACAGATAAAAACATCAAGAAATATCAAAAAGCAGCTCCTACTGTAGTTTTCGACTACGCAAAACATAAGTACTTAGATCAACAAATTGAACTAGGTAAATTATTAGGTAAAGAAGACGAAGCTAAAAAATGGACAGAGGATTGGAAAAAAGAAACTAAAAAAGATGGTAAAGAGATTCAAGATAAAATCGGTAAAGATTCAACAATCTCATTATTAGATGAATTCGATAAAAAACTTTATACGTACGGTCCAAACTGGGGTCGTGGCGGTGAAGTGATTTATCAAGCATTCGGCTTACAAATGCCAGAAAAACAAAAAGAACTAGTTAAAAAAGATGGTTGGGCAGAAATAAAACAAGAGAAAATCCCTGAATATGCAGGCGACTATATTGTATCAACACGTGCCGGCAAAGCTGAACCATCATATACTCAAACAAACCTTTGGAAAAACCTTCCAGCAGTTAAAGAAGGACATGTCATCAAAGTAGATGCGAAAACATACTGGTTCAACGACCCTTACACATTAGAATTCATGCGTAAAGATTTAAAAGAAAAACTCGAACAAGCAGCTTCTAAATAATATGAAAAAACGGCTTACACAGTAAACAGGTTGTGTAAGCCGTTTTCTTTATAGATTATTTATTTTCAGTTTCGCTTTCAACAGGCATCACATTTGGTTTACCTGCCATCAACATCAACCATGTTGCGACGATGAACGGTAATGTGAATACTGGCAAGCCGAAAGGTTTTAACCAAGTCACTAAACCAGCATGTACAACCACTGTGATAAAAATACCAAATAACATACTTAAATATTTGTTAAATACAGAGGTTTCTTTAAAGGTAACCCCTAAAGCTAATATTACTAAGATGACATTATAGCCATATAATCCTGTATTAATATCATCATGATTCGCCCCAAATAACATTACCACAAAAACACCGATAATATTTGCGACGACTGAGAAGATACCTGCACGTTTAGAAGCAATAAAGATACCAATCAGTATCAATAAGCCCCCTACTGTACTTTTCACCAAGAAAATTTCACTAAAGCCATCTAAGAAAGTCATCACACCGTTAATCGCGTGATGTGAAAATGTAATCTCACGTACCGTAGAAGGTAAAATATTAACCCCAGCATTGACGTGTTCGAATTGGAAGGACATAAATAAAAACATCCAACTGATAAACACATACGGCATGGTCAACATCGGCAAGTCAAAACGCGATAATAAATGACGAAATGCGGCACCAAGCGGTAATGTCAATACAACCGCAAGTGCTGTCATACCAATACCTTTAATGTCTGGCACTAAGAATATGGTTAAAGCCACACCTGTCAGCACTGGATTAAAACCAGCCAGCCCCTCTTTGATTTCTTCTTTGGAATAATTTGTATAAGGTGCTAATACATAAGCAATCAAACTAGAAAGCAATGCTGCTAGCCCTACTTTCCAATTTGCTACAAATAAACCTGCTAAAATGAATAGCCCTGTCCAAGCATTATTTAACAATAATACTTGTGAGATATTCTTTAATACAACGTCGACTAATTGACGCATCGATCCTTCACCTGATTTCTCAAAATTTATAAACAGTTATAATTTTAACAAAATAGGATAGTGAATAAAACCTATTGCTCTCTATTTATAATTTTTTTAGATTAAAATACAACGTTTGTTTGAAAATGTACCAAAAAAGGTAAAACTCCCTTGGGTTAATTAAAGTGTATATTCAAGCCTTAACTTGTTAATTTGCAATTATATTTGGCACCACAAATATATATTTCTTGTATATCGATAAGTCGAGTCTTACAATGGATTAGTATTATTTAACATATATGAAAGAAGGGATTACTTTGCATTTTACTCAACGTGAACAAGATAAATTGATGTTGGTTATTGCGAATGACGTTGCACGCAGACGTCAAAAACGCGGTTTAAAATTAAACTATCCTGAAGCGGTAGCTATCATCAGTTACGAAATGTTAGAAGGTGCAAGAGATGGTAAGAGCGTTGCCGACCTTATGAGTTACGGCAGACAAATTTTAAATAAGGATGATGTAATGGAAGGTGTAGCAGATATGATCACAGACATCGAAGTTGAAGCTACATTCCCTGACGGCACAAAATTAATCACGATACATCATCCGATTATTTAAAGGGGGATTATATATTATGAGACCTGGTGAAATTATAGTAAAACGTACTGAAATAGAAATAAATAAAGGTACTGATTCTACTGAAACAGTAATCGTTGTTAAAAATATAGGAGACCGCCCTATTCAAGTCGGTTCTCATTATCATTTTTTTGAAGTAAATGATGGCTTAAAATTTGATAGAGAGAAAGCATATGGTAAACATTTAGATATTCCAGCTGGTGCAGCTGTACGCTTTGAACCTGGGGATGAAAAGAAAGTACAACTTGTGGAATATAACGGTAATCGTCGTATTTACGGATTCCGAGGAATGGTTAATGGACCGATTGATGAAGATCGTGTCTTCCGTGTAGACGATGATCATCCGAACGCTGGTATTAAAGACGACGAAGGAATGAAAAATGCGAATAAAGAAAGTGGGTATGATCGATGAGCTTTAAAATGACACAATCTCAATATACAAGTTTATATGGTCCGACTGTCGGCGATTCTATTCGATTAGCTGATACAAACTTGTTTGCACGAGTAGAAAAAGACTATGCGTCATATGGGGATGAAGCTACTTTCGGCGGCGGTAAATCTGTGCGTGACGGTATGGCTCAAAATCCTAACGTAACACGTGATGACCGTAATGTTGCAGATACTGTTATTACAAACGCAGTTATTATTGATTACGATAAAGTATACAAAGCAGATATCGGAATTAAAAACGGCTATATCATGAGATATGGTAAAGCTGGTAACCCTGATATTATGGACAACGTTAATATCATTATCGGTGCAAACACTGATATCATTTCAGCTGAAGGTAAGATCGTAACAGCTGGCGGTATTGATACACACGTACACTTTATTAACCCTGAACAATCATGGGTTGCGCTTGAAAGTGGTGTTACAACACATATCGGCGGCGGTACTGGTGCTTCTGAAGGTTCTAAAGCCACTACGGTTGCTCCAGGTCCATGGCATATGCACCGTATGTTAGAAGCAGCTGAGGCTCTACCAGTCAACGTTGGTTTCACTGGTAAAGGACAAGCACATAACCACACAGCATTAATTGAACAAATCCACGCTGGCGCAATCGGCTTGAAAGTCCATGAGGACTGGGGAGCAACACCATCTGCGCTAAGTCATGCATTAGACGTAGCTGATGATTATGATGTTCAAATCGCATTACACGCAGATACGTTGAATGAAGCGGGCTTCATGGAAGATACGATGAAAGCAATCAAAGACCGTGTCATTCATATGTACCACACTGAAGGTGCTGGTGGCGGACATGCGCCTGACTTAATCAAATCAGCAAGCTATCCTAATGTCCTTCCATCATCTACTAACCCAACACTACCTTACACAACAAATACAATTGATGAGCACTTAGATATGGTTATGATTACACACCACTTGAACGCTTCTATTCCTGAAGACGTAGCATTCGCTGATTCACGTATCCGTAAAGAAACAATTGCAGCGGAAGACGTATTACAAGATATGGGTGTATTCAGTATGGTCAGCTCTGACTCACAAGCAATGGGCCGTGTCGGTGAAGTTATCACACGTACATGGCAAGTCGCACACCGTATGAAAGAACAACGCGGTTATTTAGATGGCGACTCAGAATACAATGACAACAACCGTATCAAACGTTATATCGCAAAATACACAATCAACCCTGCGATTACACACGGTATCTCTGAATATGTCGGTTCAATTGAACCTGGCAAACTTGCGGATATTGTAATTTGGGAGCCTGCATTCTTTGGTGTAAAACCTGATGTTGTCTTAAAAGGCGGAATGATCAGTACAGCAATCAACGGTGATGCAAATGGTTCTATCCCAATCTCAGAACCTCTTAAATTCCGTAAAATGTACGGTCAACTTGGCGGTAACATGACAGGTACAAACATGACATTCGTATCAAACATTGCTTATATGAACGATATTCAACGTCAATTGAACTTGCATCGTTTAATCCGTCCAGTTAAAAATATCCGTAACCTACGTAAAACAGATATGAAAAACAATACAGCAACACCAAAATTAGACGTAGATCCACAAACGTATGAAGTGTTTGTAGATGGCGAAAAAATCACAAGCGAACCTGCTAAAGAGTTGCCATTAACACAACGTTACTTCTTATTCTAGGAGGCTAGCTTTCATGATAGTAGAAGAAATTCTTGGCAATATCGCCAATTTATCACCTGAAGAAAAACAAAAGCACACTGAAAAAGTGTATCTAGAAAACTCTGATTTAGTTAAACGCATCCAACGTGTCAAAACTGACCACGGTAATGAAATCGGAATCCGCTTAAAAAACCCTGTAGACTTGCAGTATGGCGATATCTTATATGAAGATGACAACAACCGTATCGTGGTTGATGTCAATTCTGAAGATATTTTGGTTATCAAACCACGTTCACTGCAAGAAATGGGAGATATTGCCCATCAGCTGGGTAACCGTCATTTACCTGCACAATTCACAGAAAATGAAATGTTGGTACAATACGATTATTTAGTTGAAGATTTATTAAAATCATTAGGCATCCCCCACTCACGTGAGGATCGCAAAGTAAACAAAGCCTTCCGTCATATAGGACATTCACATGATTGATCATGCGTCTTTACGCTTGTTTCAATTTTGCGATTCGCAATTCCCTACAGGTGCTTTCAGCCATTCATTCGGATTAGAAACTTATATCCAAAGAGGGACTGTTCATGATGAACAGTCCTTCCAAGAATGGTTGAAACTCTTTTTAAGTGAACAACTCACATATGCGGATGGATTAGCGATGCGCTTCGTTTACGAAGCACTGAATCAGAATGATGAAAAAAGAGTATTAGAATTAGATCGTTTATTATTTGTTCAAAATATGCCGAGAGAAACACGTGTCGGTACCAAACAAATGGGAACACGTATGGTGAAACTAGCTGATGAACTTTACGATAGTGAATGGATTCATTGGTATCACGAACAATATCAAGCAAAACAAGCGAAATTGCATCCAGCAATCTGCTTTACAATGCTTGGTCATTATCTCGGTGTCGATATTGAAATGATTATCGATTATTATTTATATCAAAACGTTTCATCTTTAACTCAAAATGCGGTCAGAGCCATTCCATTAGGACAAACTGCAGGTCAACGTATTGTGACGCAGATGATTCCTTTTATGAAACAAACACGCGACCATATTTTTGAGCTTAAAGCATCTGAATTCGGCATCACTGCACCAGGACTTGAAATCAATCAAATGGAACATGAAAAAGTGAATGTACGAATCTTTATTTCTTAGGAGGCAAGATTTATGACTCAACCTATTAAAATCGGAGTCGGCGGCCCTGTAGGCGCAGGTAAAACCGAACTTGTAGAAAAAGTAGTAAAACATCTTTCTAAAGAATTAAGCATCGGTGTTATTACAAATGATATTTATACAAAAGAAGACGAAAAAATCTTAGTAAATTCTGGCGTACTTCCTGCAGATCGTATCATCGGAGTTGAAACTGGCGGTTGCCCTCATACAGCAATTCGTGAAGATGCTTCAATGAACTTTGCGGCAATTGATGAATTAGTTGAACGTCATGAAGATATTGAATTGATTTTCGTAGAATCAGGCGGCGACAACTTAGCTGCGACATTCAGTCCAGAACTTGTAGATTTCTCAATTTATATTATCGACGTTGCACAAGGTGAAAAAATCCCACGTAAAGGCGGACAAGGTATGATTAAATCTGATTTCTTCATCATCAACAAAACAGATTTATCACCTTATGTCGGCGCATCTTTAGAACAAATGGCTGAAGATACACGTACTTTCCGTGGTGATCGTCCATTCACATTCACAAACCTTAAAACAGAAGAAGGTTTAGACAATGTGATTAACTGGATTGAACGTGATGTGCTGCTTAAAGGACTAGAGTAATGTCTGAAGAAAAGCAATGGACAGGACAGTTAGATATCACCGTCTTTAATGACGGTGAACGTTCTGTGGCACGCGATATCTTTTTTGAACAAGCATTAAAAGTGATTCGCCCTATTTATTTAAATGGCTCAAATATCCCGACATTCTATATTGTTAATGTCGGCGGCGGCTATTTAGATGGAGACCGTTATCGCTTAAATGTTAAAGTGAAAGAAAATGCGGCAACGACACTCACATCGCAAGGTGCAACAAAAATCTACAAAACATTGAAAGACCATGTTGAACAGTACCAAACGTTCACGATTGAAGATAACGCTTATATGGAATATGTAGGCGATCCGATTATAGCTTATAAAGATGCAAAGTTTTATCAGCATAATCAGTATCATCTGGCTAAAACCGGCGCAATGTTTTATACCGATATCTTAACGCCTGGTTATTCTCCAGATGAAGCGCACTTTACGTATGACTATCTTCATCTGCTTAATGAAATTTTCGTTGACGGTGAATTAGTCGTCTATGATAACTTGTTGTTGGATCCAAATAAAAATCGTGTAGATGCTTTAGGTTATATGGAAGGTTATTCTCATCTAGGGTCTTGTTATTTCATTCATCCAAATGCGAATAAAGAAACAGTTGAAGAACTTTATGAGATTATGGCACCTTATGCGAAACAAGAAGACTGCAGAATCGGTATTACTGAACTTGCGACACATGGTATCAGTATCCGTATTCTTGCACATCAAACTGATTTAATTTTAGATATTCTAAATGACGTGCAACAACAACTTGTCAGAAAACATTATGACAGAGATGTAGATTTCTTAAGAAAATATTAATAGCAATCAAGTTATACACCTGATTGCAAACTAAAGGACGGTTATTCATTCTTTGATAACCGTCCTTTTTACATACATAATTTTATAAGTTACTGTTTGTTCCAAAATGCTTTAAGCGCTTGTGTTTCTTCATGCCCTTGTTGGCGTGCAGCTTCAGCTACTTCTTTACGTAATGCACCATTCATTGTATTATAATCATATTTTTCCAGAATGCTCATTACAGTGCTATCTGGTTTGACTGTATACACACTTTGACCTCGTTCTTGCATATGGTCCACTAAATCAGATAATGCATAAGGTGTTTTCACTGGTAAATTCGCAGCTAATACCACAACTTTATCCGCTTCACTGACATCTGGATTATCCATAGAATAAGAACCGCCATCATAATAGTGTTTATCATGCAGCTGAATCGTCGGATAAGCCCCTTGGAATGCGCCACTCGCCGCAATAGCTTTAACTAACGGTACATCAGAGTTTTCATCAAATACACGACGTTGATTTGTTTCTACTTCTGTCACTACAATTTTGATTTTAGGTGTCCAGCCCGAAACCGCATTGCCTAAGCTGTTTCTGATCATATTGAGTCGTTCTGTTTCAGGCAAATCTACTTTAGGATGCATAGCCATCTGACTCATACCATCAATCCATTCTTCTACAGTACGCGCATTTTTCTCTAATTGATCAAATTGCGCAAAGATATCTGCTAAATCATCATCCGTTAATGGATTTTCAGCTTCTCTTTGATAGTTTAGTTGTTCTTCCCATATTGTTTCCCAGTCTGCTTCTGATGCGAGAACTGTGCCCACTTGTGCACCCGCAGATGTTCCGACAAATTCATCGGCATCTCTCAAGTCTAAACCTTTCTCAGCTAAACCTCTTAAATAACCGATTTCCCATGCCATGCCGAATTGACCGCCGGCACCTAAAATTACTGATGTTGTTGCCATATGATTCACTTCCTTCAACTTTTATTATGACATGAATTATTGATCTTTGTTTAAAATCCAGCTTCCTGTCGCAAGATAGCTCGCAAATGCACACCATAATGCATAAGGCACCATTAACAAGCCGCTGCGTTTATCTGCTTTATAGAAATTGACTGCCGTGACGACAACAGATGCGAATAAAGCATAACTTTCAATCATTGCTGCTCCACGTAGTTTATATTTGAAATACAATACAGACCATAAGAAATTCAAACCAAGTTGTGTATAGTGTGAAATCGGTACAGATTTATCTTTACTTGCGTTACGTGCAATCATATATGCGACGCCCATCGCAAGATACAAACCTGACCAGACAATGGGATACGTAATACCTGGCGGTGAAAGCGGCGGGTTCTTTTCTTTTTGATAAACTTGACGTGCATTGCTTGTCGCATATTTTGCTACCAAAGTGCCCCCTACTGTCGGCGTTATTAAATGTACAATATCTCTCAGAACTTTGAATGGTTGTTTCAAACTATCCCTTCCTTCTGTTTCATATAATTATTTTCTTTACTTTATGTATCTACCCTTTAGAAAAAGCATTAAATATCATCGTTGTATGTTTATGTTATTATCTGCGTGATGCTGCATAACAACAGGCTTTTTCGGGAATATCAATATAGAACGTCTTATATGTATGAGGTGAATTTATATGACAGAATCTAAAGCGTATCGTTCTAAGATGATGTCTAAAATCAAAGGCACAGGCGGCAAAGCTGAAACACAACTTGCTAAAGCTTTATGGCACCAAGGTGTCCGTTATTTTAAGAATTATAAGAAACTACCCGGCACCCCAGATATCGCTATCACTAAATATAACGTAATGGTATTTGTAGATGGGGAATTCTGGCATGGTTATGATTGGGAAAATGTTAAACAAAAAAGAATCCACACGAACCGTTCATATTGGATACCGAAATTAGAACGCAATATGGAAAGAGATCAAGAAGTGAATCAGAAATTAGAAGAAATGGGTTATACTGTCTTACGTTTTTGGGAGAAACATGAAGTGTTTAAGGACATGGATGCTTGTGTCCAACAAGTGTTAGATGCGATTGAACAAAATAAACAAAAATAAAAAAGTGAGCTATCTCAATGAATAACTCACTTTTTTATTACTAATTTTTTGTGCCTGTTGAAATAATCTTAAATTCCCCAACTTCTCCTATGATTAAAATACTTTGCTGACCGCTTTACAAAGAGCCTCGATTTCTTTTCTTTGCTCTGGATCAACTACTAAAATCACGGTTCTTTCATCATGTTTATTTCTTTTTTTAGTTAAGAGTTTACGCTCTTTAAGCTTTTGAATCGCTTTAGAAATAAAATATGGTTTTAAGTTGGAAAGTTGAATGATTTCTTTTACATTGAACTCTGTACGTTCTTTTTCACTGCTGTGAATGTAGTTTAAAATAAAGAGTTCTTCAAAAGTGATTTGAAACTCACTTTTAATTGTAGCACTGACCTCTCTTACTTTTTGTGCTACAGTGACGAATTTTGATAAATCATTAATTATGTTTTTATTGTTCATAGTGAAATTCACTCCTTCTTGATGTTTTTCGAAGATGTTTAGTGAATTGTTCTGATAATTTCAAGCAAGCCCCTACATAAACTAATTTTATTACAACTCTCATTAAATAACAATCTATTTTTGTTCCTAAAATAATCAAAATAGTAAACGTCATAATGTTGAAATCAGTCATCACGAATGTAAAGTTTTCACTAAGGTTAATTGGGTTAATAGGATGACTGTCTATTCAAAAAATCAAAAGCAATAAAAGTAGTAATAAATGAATATTGGGGAATACAATTAATCAATGTCATAATGAATGTGTATCACATATACAAACAAGGAGGAAGAAAAGATGAAACAAGATTATATCCGTGTCAAAGGTGCGACACAGAATAATTTAAAATCCATCGATGTAGACATTCCGAAACATTTCATAACTGTATTTACAGGCCGTTCTGGTTCAGGAAAGTCTTCACTCGTTTTTAATACACTCGCTGCTGAATCAGAGCACCTTTTAAACGAAACTTATTCAAGTTACATACAGTTTCATCTTAATCAACAACCTAGACCTAGCGTCGATCACATCGACCATCTGCCTGTTGCGATGACAATCAGCCAACAACGTTATAACGGCAACTCTCGCTCAACAGTCGGCACAATTTCAGACATATACGCATCTGTGCGTTTATTATGGTCACGTATCGGCACACCTTTTGTAGGCTATTCTGATGTTTTTTCATTCAACAGCCCATCAGGCATGTGCAAAGAATGTGAAGGTTTAGGCTACATTGAATCAATTAATTTAGATGAATTGTTAGATTGGGATAAGTCATTAAATGAAGGTGCCATCGACTTCCCTTCTTTCGGTCCGGATAAAGAAAGAGGAAAAGCATATCGCGACAGCGGTTTGTTTGATAATGATAAAAAGTTAAAAGACTTTACCAAAGAAGAACTTGATTTATTTTTATATCAACAGCCGACAAAGCTTAAAAATCCACCGAAAGAATGGAGAAAAACTGCGAAATATGTGGGATTGATTCCGCGTTTCAGCCGTATCTTTTTAGGAGATAAAACTTTTGCGAAAAAACGTTATGCACGCCATTTAAAACACGTCGTTACCACTAAAACATGTCCTGTTTGTGAAGGACAAAGACTAAATCAAAAGGTATTAAGTTGTAAAATCAATGGCTATAATATTTCTGATTTTACTAAAATGACAATTAAAGAGAACTTGGCTTTTTTAGATCAATTGAATCAACCAACTGCAGAATTTATTATTGCGCCGCTTCGAAAACAACTTGAAGCCCTAGATTTCATAGGATTAAGCTATCTAACACTCGACCGTGTCACAACAACACTTTCTGGTGGAGAAGCACAACGCCTTAAATTAATCCGTCATTTGAATAGTCCTTTATCTGATTTAGTTTATATTATTGATGAACCCAGTGTTGGTTTGCATCCTGAAGATATACAAAAAATCAATATTATTTTACAATCACTTAAAGAAAAAGGCAATACTGTTTTAATTGTTGAACATGATCCTGATGTTATTAAAGAAGCGGATTATGTCATTGATATGGGACCAGGTTCTGGTAAGAATGGTGGAGAAATTACATTTGAAGGAGATTATCCAGCATTATTAGAATCTGATACAGCGACAGGTCATGCGTTAAGAAAACCACATCACCTTAAAAATGACGTGCGTCAACCTGCAGGATATTTCCATCTCGGACCAATTACAGAAAATAATTTAAAAGATGTCACGGTTGATTTACCTAAACAAGTCATGACGGTTATGACAGGTGTCGCAGGTTCTGGTAAGAGTACTTTGGTCAAAAAAGGATTTGAAGATAATGAACACACTATCTTTGTTGATCAAAAAGCAGTTCAAGGTTCAAGCCGTTCTAATCTACTGACTTATTTAGGTGTCTTTGATCAAGTACGAAAATTCTTCAGCCAACAAACCGGATTAAGCAAAGCGATGTTCAGCTATAATTCTAAAGGTGCATGCCCCAATTGCGGCGGTAAAGGTTATATTAAAACTGAACTAGCCTTTATGGCTGATTTTTCTCAGACTTGTGAAGTGTGTCATGGTAAACGCTATAAACCTGAAGTATTAGAAGCAACAGTTAACGGTTATAATATTGCGGATGTTTTAAACTTAACTGTAGATGAAGGTTTAGAATTCTTTAAAGGGCATCAAGAAATTGAAGATGCATTAGAGTCATTAAGCCAAACTGGATTAAATTATATGGCACTCGGTCAACCGCTAGACACCTTATCTGGCGGTGAGATTCAACGCGTTAAATTAAGTCAGCATTTAGTCGAACCGACAACTGATTATGTTTATATCTTTGATGAGCCGACAACAGGTTTACATGAAGAAGACATTCCTCTACTATTGAATCGCTTCAATGATTTAATTGAAGCTGGGAATACAGTGATTCTGATTGAACATAACTTATCCATGATGTGTGAAGCGGATTGGCTCATTGATGTCGGACCAGGTCCAGGTTTAGAAGGAGGACAAATCTTATTCAGCGGCTTGCCTAAAGACTTCCTACAAACAGATACCTTAACTGCCAAACATTTAAAACGTTATACTCAAGCATAATAAAAAGGCTCAACCACAGTTTTGTGATTGAGCCTTATTCATATATACACTAATTATTTATTATTTTTTACTGCAAATTGTATCAGCTGAAGATAATGCAGCTAATTTCAATAAGTCAGTTGCGTGTTTAGCGCCTTCTTTACCATGACCTGCTTCGTAGTGTTTGTAAGCTGCAACACCTAAAACACCTACTGCTAATAATGAAGCAACATTTGTCATTTTTTTGTTGCCGAAGCTTAGTAAATAGATTAAACCACTTGCTGCTTCTAAAGTACCTGCAACTGTTACCCATTTAGAATCAAGGCCGAACACATTTGCGAAAGTATCTTTCATACCTGCGTCACCTTTTAATTTTGGCTCTGAAGCCTGTAATAATTCCTTAGCGATTTTAATATTATTTAAATAACGTAATAACATAATACAATCTCCTTTATTTATTATTAAAATATTCCTCTACAATAGGTTTTACCCTTTCTCCGTATAATTTAATTGCATGCATTACACGGTCATGTGGCATAGACCCTACTGGCAGGTGAATCATGAAACGATTCAAGTTCAATTCTTCGATTACTTTAATCATTTTCTTTGCGACTGTTTCTGGACTTCCTACAAACATTGCACCTTCATCGCTGATTTCACGTTGGAAATGCGCTTGATCGTATGGCGGCCAATTACGTTCTCTGGCGATGATATCATGTGCGACTTTAGTCGGCGCGTAAAACTCACGTTGTGCCGCTTCATCAGTCTCTGCGATATAACCCCAAGAATGTACTGCAACCGGCATATCTTCTGCGCGATAGCCTCTGTTTTCAGCAACTGCACGATACACTGCAATATTACGTTTGAAACGTCTAGGATTACCACCGATAATCGCGTAGGTAATCGGTAAACCGAACTCTGCAGCTCTCATAGAAGACTCTGGTGTGCCTCCTGTTGCGAGCCAAATTGGAATTTCCTCTTGCACTGCTCTAGGATATACACCTAAGTTGTTAATTGCTGGACGCAAACCGCCTTCCCATTTAACAATCTCATGTTGATTGATACGTTTCAATAATTCCAACTTCTCAATAAACAATTGATCGTAATCATCAAGGTTGTAACCGAATAATGGGAAAGATTCGATAAACGAACCGCGCCCTACCATAATTTCAGCACGTCCGTTAGATACTGCATCCAATGTCGCAAAACGTTCATAGACACGTACTGGATCATCTGATGATAAAACCGTTACTGCCGATGAAAGTTTAATACGTTTCGTTGTTGTCGCTGCTGCCGCAAGTACAGTCACAGGATCTGAAACTGCATAATCTGAACGATGATGTTCACCTAATCCATATACATCCAGCCCTACTTCATCAGCAAGTTGGATTTCTTCTACGATGTTTCTAATACGTTCTGCTGCTGTTAATTTTTCTTGAATGCCATTTTCTGTATAAATATCAGTGTTGTCTGCAAAGGATGTCATTCCAATTTCGAGTTTCACTTTTTTCACCTCTTTAGGTATAATTTTTATACTTAAATAATACATCTGTTCTTTCCTTAAGTCAATACTTTCAACTCGAGCAGAACAAAGAGATAAAAACTTCCATTTAATGAAGAAAAGCCTAACTTTACATTAAGTTAATAGTTAACATCCACCTATTGTGTTTAATTAGATGACTATCTATTCGACAGAATTTTAAAAATAAATCTCCGTCATATTAACTACAAAGCAACATTTATTCATTGGAAATTATGTTTCAAAGTTTTCTGTTATATTACAAGACTGTAATATGAAAATCCTTTACAAATAATTAAAAATGTTAAAAATGCGATAACATCAACATTCTAAGACTATAGTCCTACTTTCATGCTTATTACATCCAAATACATAATTATTAGAACTAAATTACAAAACGATAACAAACCACACAAGTGCAATTTTTTTTGGTAGAGTAAGTCTTGTCGTTAAGAGAACGAAACAAACAAAACAAATTATGAAATTTAGTAAATGTTAATCCAGTCACGAGACTTAAAAAATAATTTAGCTTATTATCTTTAGGAGGATATTTTATCATGAATAAAATCGCTACTACTACAATCGCTACAGCAGGTTTAGGAATCGCTGCTTTAACTTTATCTAATCACGATGCAGACGCTGCACAAAATAACGGATACAACTCAAACGATCCTTATTCTTACAGCTACTCATATACAATTGATCAAGATGGTAACTACCACTACACTTGGGAAGGTAACTGGAACAAATCTAATCAATTCAATAACTACTATGGCACTTACGCTCAATACAATAACAACAACACAGCTAACAATAACTATACAAACTACACTAGCTACAATACACAAGCAACTGCTCCACGTACTGGCGGTTTAGGTGCTTCATACTCAACATCAGACAACAACGTTAAAGTAACAACTACTTCAGCACCAAAAACAAGCACTAACACATTCGCTAACCGTTCATCATCAGGTGCTAACTTATACACTGTAGGTCAATGTACTTACTACGTATTCGACAAAGTTGGCGGTAAAATCGGTTCAACTTGGGGCAACGCTAACAACTGGGCTAACGCAGCAGCAGCTTCAGGTTACACTGTAAACAACAACCCATCAGCTGGCGCAATCTTACAAACTAGCCAAGGTGCTTTCGGTCACGTTGCATACGTTGAAAGTGTAAACAGCGACGGTTCAGTAAACGTTTCAGAAATGAACTACGGTCAAGGTCCTGGCGTTGTAACTACACGTACAATCTCAGCTAGCCAAGCAGGCGGATACAACTACATCCACTAATTAATAAATTTACGATATAAACCAACTGATCAGCTACAATCAGTTGGTTTTTTTTATGCCCTTTTTTTATTTCTATTGCTTATCCTGCCACTAACTTATACGCATAACAAAAAAGCCGGAGACTTAGGAATTTACACCTAAGCCTGCCGGCTTTTCTATCTATTTACTACGTTATAACCAATATGCGATCATAATCCAGAATGCGAAAGCTAACACATATAATAATGGGAAGCTTTCTGATACGGGGCGTTTAAGTTGTCTATAAAGAACATAGCCTCCTAAACCTATGGCCATACCGGCTGTTAGGACAATACGTACCACAAACATTTCTACTGTGGCATTAATCCCAAGCTGAGGACTCGTAGTCATAACCTCAATAAGAGATAAGATTAATATCATTACTGTATAAACAACAGTATCTTTTGTTTTGTTAGTTTGGGATAATGTCCAAAATATTAATAGCCCGAAGATAGACGTCATTAACATTTCATGTGCTAAAAATTCCGACATAGAAGAATCAACTCTATATTGCAAAATCGCTACAAAATACAATATAAAGCTGATTACTAAATAGATAATAGAAGGATATTTTACAGTTAAATTATCTAAATTGAAGTATCGATGAATTCCTAGACACAATAGTAATATCGCTACAAGTATTACTACATATAGCATGGAATCACCTCATTCATATATATTTAATAACCGTTTTAGTACACAACTAAACCTAATAAATATTAATTTTTTAATGATAATGATTGGAATTGCAATTAATCCTTCTTAGATAACTATAATTGTTCCACCATTAGTATGTTATACCCTGGATTCACGCGTTTAATGTGTAAAATCCGAAAAATTGTAAAAAGTCAAAGAAAAACTGCCTCACTTTAAAAAGCGAGACAGTTCATCTTTAACCGTGCTGCGTATAATGTGTTGTGTCTGGTGATTTCACCTTTTTCACTGACCAGCCAGTAAAGGCGTAGAATATAGCGAAAATCACACATAAATAACAAGGTACCGTCCAAATAAAGTAAGAATAGACGTTTACACCTAATTGTTGCGTATAATAAATTCCTGATGTGCCCCAAGGGATCAATGGAATAATCATCGTACCTGAGTCTTCAAGTGTACGTGATAAGTTTGTACGAGACAGCTTCATCTCATCATACATATCATATAACAACATACCTACTACGATAATCACAACAGATGCTACTCCTGCTGCTAATACCATAATCAAGCCAGATATTACTGTAACTAAAATTAATGTGCCTGGCGAAGTGACTTTATCTTTAATTGTGTTCAACATCACTGTTAAACAACCTGATTTTTCGACAATACCCGCAAACGCATAGCCACAGAAGATTGTCACAATGACTTGTGTCATACTCATCATGCCGCCTTGCTCAAGCAAAGTCGTCGCTTTATCATTTAAATTGACTTGATGGACAATCATATCTGGTTTAAAACCGTCAAACGCAGCTTTAAAACCATCAGTAAAATTAAAGCCATGATTCAGTGCTCCGACAAAGATCGCTGCCACACATGAAACTAACATAGCCGGTACGGTTGAGAAGCGGAATAATAAACATGCGATGATAACAATCGCTGGAATCCATACACTGAAATTAATATGATATACATTTTCGAGTTGACGTAATAATGCATTGATTTGGCTTTTATCCGCACTCGATTTATGATTTAATCCCGCAAAGAACCAAACTATCATACCGATAATCGACGCAGGAATCGTCGTCCATAACATCGCTTTAATATGGGCAAAAATGTTCACGTTCGTGACCATTGCCGCTAAGTTTGTTGTATCAGAGAGTGGTGATAACTTATCACCGAAAACTGCACCTGCAATAATTGCACCTGCAGCCATACCCGCATCAATATGTAATTGATGTGCAATCGCAATTAACGCGATTCCTGCTGTTGATGCAGAACCCCAAGCGGTTCCAGTGGCCATAGACGTTATCGCTGAAATTAAAAACGCAGAGACCAAGAAATAACTTGGATTCAACAATTTTAATCCATAATAAATCAGAGCAGGTACGGTTCCAGAATACATCCATGTCCCAACTACAATCCCTACGCATAAAATAATATAAATCGTAGGCATCGCTGTACTCAGCCGCTGTGTAATCCCCTCTTCTAAATCTTTCCAACGTAAGCCTACACGCCAGGCAATTACTGACGCATAAGCCGCTGAAAGAATTAATAATGGTTGTACTGGAATTCCAAATACCACAAATCCAACAATAACTAATAACATCATCACAACGATGGTTGAAATGGATTCAAGTAATGTCGGCATTCTCTTCATAATATGTCCCCCTTTATTTAATTGTTAATCTAATCCAACTTTATCTCTGCCTAACTCGTCGATTGTCAGACCCTCTTCAAAGAAATCACGTTCTAAAATTGTAGAAGCTATGACGATAATCGCATCAATATTCGGCGTTTCTACCCCAATTTCACGCCCTAAGCTAGACCATAAGACTAAACCGAATGCAATATCTTCAGTTAAATAACGATTCTTCACGTGATTTGGCCCTGGAATTTGTGAGAAAACAGGACTTTCGTTAAACAGACGATTTAACGGTTCATCTTCACGATCTCTTTCTAAATAACCACGTTGAATACGTGCTTCTTTTGCTGTTTGCAGTTCGAATCCTAAACGACGACCAAGTGACAGACGCTCAAGCTCTACCGCATGCAGTAAACGAACCGTATGTTTAGTAATCCCTTCTTTATATAATGAGAAGTCTCCAGAGTAATCAATACGTCCAACGTTTAATAAAGTTGGTCCTGGGTGCACTTCTGGGTTACCATTTTCTAAGTTTGTTTTCCATAAGTTTTCTTCTTTAATAATTTGAGGATAAATCTTTTCAACAATTTCAAAGTCTTCACTTAAATGTTCTTGAATATAAGAAGTGAAATAGACTTTACGTACATTTAAAGATAGATCAACAATACCCTCTTCAAAGTCAACACGCGTACCATACGTTAATGTGTTTGCTTCACAAAAACGTGGGCATACATCGATATATTCATCTTCTAATATGTTAAGGAATCGTGCTGAACCCATAGCAGCTGCCATGTTGAAGAATATAATTTGGTCATCCTTAACGAACGGCGCCATAATACGTGCATAATATTCAATAAATGTTGATGGAATAATCATTTGAATAATTTCTGCATCTTGTATAACCTCTTCGATGTCATCGCTGACTTGTGTAAATTTCACAAAGCTTTCTTCACCTTCATTATTGAAGTGGAAACCGCCTTGTTCAATCGCTTTATCGAACTTTTCGATAGAAGCGTTACGGCAATACAATTTGACATCGTGGCCCTTGCTTGTCATATCAACGGCTGCTGTGACTGCACCGTTACCTGAACCAATAATTGCTATTTTCATGCTTCATACCTTCTTTCTTTGTTTAGTCATGATTATGAGAGACCGTACAATAGCTTTATTGCTAGAAATAAAGTGATGTACGGTCTCTCGAAGTGTGAAAATATTATTTATTCTATTTAACCGTCTTAAAGAAAAATAAAACAGAAAACTTGTGAGACTTGTGTATGCTAGAACACGCACAGTTACAGCTTTCTGCGACCATCAAATAGTGTATTATAGTTATCGTAACATGATTAGACAAATAATAAAATAAAAATTTGTTAGCTACTTATTAACAATAACGTCTATATATTTCATACCCTACTTCTCTTTATTTATTGTTATTGTTAGGTGTCCAAAATGGTAAAAAATATTGAAGATTTTCCGATTGTGTTTCATTTAAACTCAATTATTGCTATATTTAAAGTAATCTTAAATATCGGAGGAGCGCTATGACTAAGGAACATTCACCTGAACAAGTCACCGAGCACACTGAAGTCTATCAACAATTTCCAACAGAAGATGCACGTTTATTCGCGTGTTTAATTTATATACTCAGCTTTTTTACAACTATTATCGGACCCTTAATTATTTGGTTAACCAAAGGCAGTGAATCTTATTTTGTAAATAAGACCGCTAAAAACTATTTTAATTTCGTTATTTCTTATACGATATGGACGATTGTAGCATTAGTTTTATGCATCGTATTAATTGGTATGATAATATTACCGGTTCTCGGTATATTGAGCATTGTATTCTCAGTCATAGCGGCTGTCAAAGCATATAATGGCGAGGAATACCTAATCCCGCTATCTATCCGCTTCTTCAACTAATCACACACAACCACAGCGTTGTGTGTTTTTTTGATGCTTTTTTCATAAACACATTCATTGTTTCTCTGTGTGTAATTTGAGAAAATGGACAGTGCTGAATTAAGAAGAAGGAGGCGTGTGTATGCGCTGGTTTAAAGTCATTTTAGCTGGCTTAGTAGAAATTATTTGGGTCAATTGTATTAAAAATGCAGATTCAGTGCTCAGTTGGGGACTGACTTTAATTATGATTGCGATCAGTTTCGCATTAGTAATCAATGCTTGTAAATCATTGCCTGTGGGAACGGCTTATGCGATTTTCGTAGGTATCGGTACAGTGGGTACCATTATTTTAGATATGGTGGTCTATGGCGACCCCTTCAGCTTTACCAAACTCTTTTTCATCATCTTATTATTGATTGGTATTCTTGGACTAAAAGTATCAACAGATGAAACAGAAAGCGAGGGCTCACACTGATGGCATGGTTATATTTATTTATCGCAGGCTGTTTCGAAATTCTTGGCGTGATTCTTTTAAATGAATTAAATCGAACAGGCAAGAAATTTTATATTGTGTTATTAGGTATCGCCTTTATCTTCAGTTTCAGTATTTTATCACTCGCTATGAATTCCATCCCGATGGGTACTGCTTATGCGATTTGGACAGGTATTGGAACTGGCGGCGGTGCAATTATCAGTATGATATTTTATAATGAATCCAAAAATATCTGGCGTATTCTTTGTATCGGCTTAATTGTCGTTTCTTCTGTTGGGTTAAAACTCATTTCATAGTCATGCATACGCTTACGGTGTATTCATTGTTTCTCCTTCTTCCTTTTAATATAATTGATATATAAACTAAGAAAGGGAGTGTTTTGTATGGCTAAGGTCTATATTGCAGGCCCTATCCCACAAGTAGGACTTGATATTCTAGAAAAGAATAATATCGAAGTCGATATGTACGATGGTCCAGGAGTTGTGGATCAAGAAACATTAAAAAATGGCGTGAAAGATGCGGATGCATTAATCAGTATTTTATCTACAAACGTAGATAAAGACGTCATCGCAGCAGGCGAAAACTTAAAAGTGATCGCAAACTACGGTGCCGGCTTTAATAACGTAGATATTGAATATGCTGAATCTAAAGGCATCTATGTGACAAACACACCTGGCGTTTCAACACGCTCAACAGCAGAATTAACATTTGCGTTAGTTCTTGCAGTGGCACGTCGTATTGCTGAAGGTGATCAGTTATCACGTACGAAAGGATTCGATGGTTGGGCACCATTATTCTTCAGAGGACGTGAAGTATCAGGTAAAACTATCGGTATCTTCGGTTTAGGAAATATCGGTTATGCAGTTGCTAAACGTGCGAAAGCATTCGATATGGATATCCTTTATACAGGTCCACATCGTAAAGAAGATAAAGAAAAAGAATTAGGTGCGAAATACGTTGATTTTGACACATTATTAAAAGAATCAGACTTTATCACAATCAACGCTGCTTACAAACCAGAATTGCACCACTTGTTCGATACAGAACAATTCAAACAAATGAAACCGACAGCTTATTTAGTTAATGCTGCGCGTGGTCCGATTGTAAACGAACAAGCACTTGCTGATGCATTGAAAGACAAAGTCATCGAAGGTGCAGCGTTAGACGTTTATGAATTCGAACCGAAAATCACTGAAGACTTGAAATCACTAGACAATGTCGTGATTACGCCGCATATCGGTAACGCTACATTTGAAGCACGTGATGGCATGGCTGAAATCGTCGCAAATAACACAGTAGATGTCTTAAAAGATAACAAAGCACCACAATATGTTGTAAATAACGTTAAATAAGATATTTACACTTAAGTAAAATGAGGCCTGGGAAAATATCCCAGACCTCATTTTTTATTTCTTTATTTTATCGTTTTAAACGATGTTGGTTGTTTATACAGATTTCGTTTTGTATAAGAATTTCGCTTGATTTGAAATCAATTTAGACGGTGTGCGTTTCAACACAAAGTTGCGCAAGCCAATCATCAAGCCATTTTGATATTGTGCTTTTTTACCGATACTGCGAGAACGTTTAATCACTTTTGCAGTATGTTTCACACGTAACGCATCATAACGTGCTAAAGCTTCTCTGAAATCATAAGTATTTAAGCAATTTGCTAACACAATCGCATCTTCCATCGCTTGTCCTGCACCTTGTCCCATATTCGGTGTTGTCGCATGAGCTGCATCACCTAGTAATAATGTGCGACCATAGACGAAGGATTGAAGCGGTGTTAAATCGTAAATATTATGGTGTAAAATACCCGTTTCACTTTGTTGGTCTAGAATACGTCTGACCTCATTTGGATAGTTATTGTAATATGCTTGAATATAAGGTTTCGTGAACTCTTTAAATTTAGGATCGTTTTCTTTCGCATTAACCGCAATAAACCAATACGCTTGGTTATTTAACATCGGTACAATCCCTACACGGCCTTTAGCACCCCAAAACTCTTTCGCTGTATGCGGATCATTCAAAGTTACATCGTCGACCATTCCTCTGAAGCATGTATAACCTTGGTAGTTAACAGTGGCTTTAGGGTTTACTTGTCCACGAATAATTGAATGTACGCCATCTGCACCGATACATAAATCAAAGTAATGTGTATCACCTTGTGCAGTTGTTAAAGTAACTTTCGAACTGTTTTGTACGAGTTTCACGATTTTAGTTCCTGTATGGATTAATTCTTTTGGAACATAAGATGCGATAACATCTAATAAAGCTTGTCTTGGCAGTGTTAAATTAACTGTTCCTTTTTTCATCACTGCTTTATTTAATACATGTCCTTTGTCATCTAAAATTTCCATTTCTTTGATGACTTGTCCTGCATTTTTAATTCCTTTTGCCATATCATGATTGCCGAGTTTGTCTAATACATTACCACCGATGCCGATACCTGCACCGATTTCTTTGATTTCATCTTGTTGTTCAAATACATGTATTTCGTGATCTTGTTCATGTAATAAGGCAGCTGCGGTGAGTCCGCCAATGCCGCCGCCGACAATTGCTATTTTCATCTCAATAATCCACCTCTTTTTAACACTTCCTATTTATTCTATCATATTCCCTATTTCCTATGTATCTAGCTGGATAGCTTAAAAAAGAGGGCTGCTGCCCTCTTTGGTTATTTATAGAAGTTTTTACGAATATCATCTTTTTTAATACCATATTTTTGATAATACGTATCCATCATACCTGCAATATTTTGATCCCAACCGATGTCACTCGCATATTGATGCTGACCAGGATTGCTAGGATTCCAACGCATTTGATAAAGTGAAATTTGTCCTTTATCAAAGAAGTCTTCTCGTACAAAACGTGCACCGCCCATAATTGCACGTTCTGGTGACGTCCACTTCTGCTTTTTCGCATAACTATGGCCATGCTTCAT
The DNA here is from genome assembly GCF_025561465.1 of Staphylococcus simulans. Classification (NCBI taxonomy): domain Bacteria; kingdom Bacillati; phylum Bacillota; class Bacilli; order Caryophanales; family Staphylococcaceae; genus Staphylococcus; species Staphylococcus simulans. The sequence continues at coordinate 774,684 of NZ_CP095100.1, read as the reverse complement.
TGCGTCTTCATCAAACGCACCGATGCCATAAAAATTATAATATGTTTTTCCTTTAAACTTAATGCCTTTCGATAACTCAGAACGACCATGTCCTGTTTCCACTAATGCATGACTGACGAGATAAATAACATTCACATCATATTTATCTTGTGCCTTTAAAAATGCGTCCCCTTTATTTTCAAGCACGCCTTTGCCTTTTAATAATTGATTCACTTCTTTTTCATCCATTGAGACAGGCTCTGAAATATCCATATAACTGATATTATGATTCTGTCTTTTAATTGCCATAGCTTGTTCAACATCTGCTTTAGATGCATTCACAAATTGACCATTGTCTTCTTTCGTATTCAATACACCTTTTGAAGTTTGAAGTTGAACAGCTTCATCAAATGTATAATTCTTATCATTGCTGAACCAATTCGTTTCATTAATGATAAATAGAATAATAAAAGTTAAAAGAATTAAGCCGACAAACAGCCTGAAAATACGCGTTTTTACTTTACGATTCATTATGCGAACTCCTCATGTATTTTTTCTATTTCAACATAAAGTATGCTGCAATGATCACAATCATCACAATTGTAAAAGAGAGATTGATAATTATCTTCATTCCTGTTCTGTCACGGAATAAAACATTAAACATCATTAAACTGATAATTAAACCGATCGCAAACATGGTAATCGCAAGCACGGCTTTCATCATAATCAAAAAAATAAAACCAAGCACGACAAATAAATTTGAAATCAGTGCTAAAGCTTTTAATATGTTCGGGTTAATCGTCAACACCTTCTTTCTATCATCTACATCTAAATTCTATTAAAGTTTATCATATTTCTGACAGCGTCGGCAGATAGATTCTGTATGTAAAAAAAGAGCCGTTCTAAACAGAACAGCTCTTATAGAATGGCGCTTAATCTTCGCGTGACATTCCTTTTAATAAGTTTACGAAATACGTAATACTTCTGTTTGCTTCATCGTCTTTCAATAAGCCGACTAAGCTAGAAATTGTTGTACGTTGATTTGGACTTGCAGCATTCGCATTTTTAAGTCCTTTGTTCAACTTAAGCAACATTTCTTCTGTACCTGCTACATCCACTTTACCAAGCATGAATACAAGTGGTGCTAAGTTGTTTAATAAGCCAGTATATTGCTCTTTATTCAACTCTTTTGTGATCTTGTTTGTAATGAAGCCACGTTTTTCAACTGCGCCGATACCAGCGTCTAAGATTTTCGCATCATCTAAGACACGCATTAAACGGATCGCTTTGATGATGACATCTTTGTTTTCTGAAATAGCATCAGTTACTTCTGCAAGATCTTTCGCTTTTTGCTCTTCATGTGAAATTTCCATACGTTTGATTTTTCTAATGTTTTCAGCCATCGTGTCTCACCTGATTTCCTGGGAACACGTAGTCTGGACGTGCCCATTTTTTCTGAACTTGAACACTGTATTGCGGGTTACGTTCTGTATTCACACGGAAGTTAGAAGGGTTAAGTGGTGACTTACCTCTACGTGTAATAACTTCCATACGTGCTGATGTACGTTTGTAAGATGGTGTATCTGTGTCTTTGTCAACGTCACTGTTTGTCAGCATATTGACTGCACCTGCAGTACCATCTTCGTCAGCGTTATTATTCATCGGAATATAGATTTCTTTACCTTTAACACGGTCAGTAATGTGAACAACTAATTCAACTTGACCTGTTGAAGAAACTAATCTAACATCTGCACCTTCATGAATACCGCGGTCTTCCGCAAGTTCTGGTGAGATTTCAACGTAAACATTCGGCACTTTGTATTTGATACCAGGCACTTGGTAAGTCATATTACCTTCATGGAAGTGTTCTAGGATACGACCATTGTTAACATGGATATCATATTCTTCATCTTCTTTGAAGAAGTTGTCGAATGTTAATGGATATAATTTGGCACGTTTATTAGGGAAGTTGAACCCGTCTAAGTATAAAGTAGGTTCATCTGTTCCATCTTCATGTACAGGCCATTGTAATGAATTGTAACCTTCTAAACGGTCATATCTTACACCAGCGAATAATGGTGTTAAGCTTGCCATTTCATCCATGATTTCACTTGGATGTGAGTAGTTCCAGTTTAATCCAACTTTGTTTGCGATCAATTGAATGATTTCCCAGTCAGGTTTTGAGTCGCCTAATGGTTTCATTGCTTGATATAAACGTTGGATACGACGTTCTGTATTTGCGAAAGTACCTTCTTTTTCAAGTGAAGGACTAGCTGGTAAAACAACGTTTGCGAAACGTGCTGTTTGTGTCAAGAATGCATCTTGAACGACTAAGAAGTCGACTTTTTCAAGTGCTGCTTGTACAAAGTTGATGTTTGCATCTACGATACCAGTGTCTTCACCATAGATGTACATTGCGTCGATTTCATCGTTATGGATACCTTCCATCATTTGATGGTTATCACGTCCAGCAATAGCTGGTAGTTCCATACCCCATGCTTTTTCGAATTTCGCACGTACTTCATCGTCAGTTACATCTTGGTAACCAGGGAATTTATCCGGCATACTACCGCCATCACTACAACCTTGTACGTTGTTGTGACCACGTAATGGATAAGCACCTGTACCTTCTCTTCTATAGTTACCTGTTACTAATAACAAGTTAGAGATTGCAGTACTTGTATCACTACCGATGTCTTGTTGAGTAACACCCATCGCCCAAGCGATACATACGCCATTAGAATCAACCATTTCATGTGCGAAGTGAATCAAGTCATCTTTAGGAATACCTGTTGTTTCTTCCGCAAATTCTAATGTGAATGGTGCTAATGATTTGTAGTACTCATCGAAGTGATCTACCCACTCATCGATAAATGCTTTATCGTGAAGGTCGTTATCGATAATGTATTTCGTAACTGCAGCTAACCATGCCAAGTCAGTACCTGGTTTTGGTTGATAGAATTTGTCTGCACGTTCAGCCATTTCATGACGACGAATGTCGAATACATGAAGTTTGTTACCGAATAATTTATGTCCACGTTTGATTTTAGAAGCAATAACTGGGTGAGCTTCAGCAGTGTTTGTACCTACTAATACCACCATGCCTGCTTTCATTAAATCATCCGCTGAACCTGAGTCACCACCGTGACCTACAGTTCTGAATAAACCTTTCGTTGCGGGTGCTTGACAATAACGTGAACAGTTATCGACGTTATTTGTACCCATTTGCCGTGCTAATTTTTGCATCAAGTAAGATTCTTCAATTGTACCTTTAGATGATGCGATGAATGATAATGCATCTGAACCTTTAGCTTCTTTGATACGTAAGAAGTTTTCGCTAATTACGTTCAATGCTTCTTCCCACTCTACTTCAACGAATTCGTCACCTTTACGTACTAAAGGTTTCGTTAAACGTTCTTCAGAGTTGACGAAGTCCCAACCGAATTTACCTTTCACACAAGACGAAATACGGTTAGCTGGTGAATCATGTTGCGGTTGAACTTTAAGAATTTCACGGTCTTTCGTCCATACATCAAATGAGCATCCCACACCACAGTATGTACATACTGTTTTCGTTTTCTCAATACGTTCTTCGCGTAATGCAGATTCTGAATCTGAAATTGCGAATAATGGACCATAACCTGGTTCTGCTTTCTTAGTTAAGTCAATCATGTCTGCTAATGTACCTGGTTCAGTATCAGTCATGTAACCTGCTTCACCCACCATGTGGTTTTCCATCATTGCGTTACATGGACATACAGTCGCACATTGTCCGCAAGATACACATGATGATTCGTTGATTGATACGTCGTTATCCCAGATAACACGTGGTTGTTCACGTTCCCAGTCGATTGATAATGTTTCATTGACTTGAACGTCTTGACAAACTTCTACACAACGACCGCAAAGAATACATTGACTTGGGTCATAACGATAGAAAGGACCGAAGTCTTTCTCGTAACCTTTGTCTTTATATTCATATGATTGTTCCTGAACACCGAATTCATCCATTGTATTATGGATTTCACAATCACCGTTGTTGTAGTCACATACTGTACAATACAGAATGTGCTTTTCTAAAATACGGTCTAAAGCTTCTTTTTGAGATGCTTTAACATCGCTGTTTGTCGTATTAACGACCATTGGTCGATCAATTGTTGTGCCGCATGCACGTGCAATCTTTCCGTCGATTTCTACTGCACATGTATCACAAGTTTCAATCGGCCCTAATGATTCGTTATAACAGATTGACGGCACAAATGTATCTCTAGATTTAATAAACTGGAGAAGATTCGTACCTGGTTCCACAAGATAGTCTTTCCCGTCTAATGTAAGGACAAGATGTTCTTGCATGTAATCACCCCTATATTCTGAGGTCTTGCAAATGTGTTTAAGCTGATGACATACCGACAGGTATACTGCATTCTGATTGATGAGGGTCAAAAGAACAGTATAAGAGTCGCATAAAATCCCCGATGTCACGCTTACGTCACAGATACGAATGTATGTATCAACATTAATATCTATTGAAATTAAGCAATCTTTAGATGAACAATGCAACGAAGTTTGCGGTTGCATCTCACTTCCTTTAGAAACATTCAGCCTCTAAAGATTCAACTCATTTCCTAAACCTCTATTTATTTTATATATTCCGTAAATATTGAAGACTAGTCTTTTTTTGCCCCACGCAATAAAAAATAGTCTTATTACTAATTCTATTACTTTTAAAGTTAAATGTTAAGCCCCATACTTATATATTCTCTCTAAAGTTGACATATTAAACTTTTTATTCATGAATCTCTTTTTTTGGTGCCGATTTAAAGGATTTAACATAATGTATTACTCTATTTCATAGACGAATTAGTTTGAACTTTCTTTTAAAAAATACCGACATATCACATGCCGGTATTTTGCTTACTTATCGTGTAATCTACCTAATACTTCTTGTTTAATAATATTGATAGCTTCATCAAATTTTTCTTCATTATGGTTTGCATCTGCATGTGCAATTAATGAATTGACTAAATCAGCATCATTATATTCGCTGACTTTCAATTTGAATTGATCAATTCCAACTTCTACAGTGTTGCCATTCGGTTGGAATTCATTGATGCCATAATAATTATCTGCACCTAAGCCGCCTTCATCAACCATTTCAGATACATCTTGTACTTCTTTTTCATCTACTTTATTTTGATCTTTATTATTATTTGTCATAAAAAATTCCCCCTCTGTTTATCATTACCCCAAAACATGTATTTTATTTATATACAATTTTAAATTTTAGGGTAAAATAATACCAAGACAAAGATTAACCCTGCCTTGGCATTTCATTTATAATTCTAAATTTTGTCTTAGCGCATTTGAAACGTTATTCAATGAACTTTCATCAGGTACAAAGTAATAAACGCCATCACTTTGAATACCTCCACCGCCTTGTAGTTCTAAACGGTTCATATTTTCATTTGCTTTTTGATATTTAGAACGGACTGTATTTAATTCACCTAGAGATAGGTCAGTTGTAACATTCTCTTTGATTTGATCCGTCACACCATTAAAGTTCGTTAGTGACTTCACACTTGTTAATTCATTCGCAATACCACGTAACACTAATTGTTGGCGCTCTTGACGACCGAAGTCACCGCCTGCACCTTCTTCTTTACGTGAACGAATAAACGCTAAAGCTTTATCACCATCTAAATGTGTTTTTTCGCCCTTCACAAAGCTGTAACCACTATAACTAAATGTCGCATTACTGATAACATCTACACCGCCGATTTCATCGACCATACCTTTGATGCCATCCATATCAACTGTCGCATAATGATCAATCGGTACATCCAACAATTTCTCAAGTGATTTCACAGCCATATCCGGACCACCATACGCATAAGCATGATTGATTTTCTCTACTGAATCATGTCCGACAATTTCAGCTTGAGTATCACGTGGGATACTGACAATTTCAGTTGTCTTTTTATCTGGATTAATAGATAACACCATGATTGAGTCAGAACGTTGTCCGTCCCCTTCACTTTGACGTTTTTCATTACTATCCACACCAAATAAAGCAATTGTGAATGGATCACCTTTATTTAAATCTACTTTTTCTTTTCGTAATTCTGATTTGTCTCTGTCTAGAGGGTTATGAATCTTTCCGCCAACCGCAAAAATCTTAATTGCTAAGTAGATTGCTGCAATAAGCGCAAGTATTACTAAAATTCCAAATGCCCATAATAATATTTTTGGTACAAGTCCCATTTTACGACCAGGTTTATCTGTTCTCTTCACCCAACCACTCCTCATCTTTCATTTCAATCCATTATATTATAGTTGATTTTAACTAACATGGTGCTTAAGTCTTAGTTATTTTATTAACTTGATAACCGCCTTTTTGATTTAATATTTCAAGGACCGCTTCATGACACCCTTTATTACTAATAATAAACGGTCCGCCAACCGCAAAATCAATTGGTTCATTATCAAGATTCGTCATTTTCAAATCAAGTTCTTTCGCAAATAAAAACTGTGCAGAAATATCCCACGGTTTCGCATTTGTATTAATGTGTGCTCCGAATTGACCTTTCATCACGCGTAAAGAATCTAATCCGCAAGCCCCGATTAATCGATAACTGAATGCTGCCGCTTTTAAATCTGCTTGTGTATGATCATTTAAAACATATGGATTATACGACAGAATCATTTCACTGATATCTAAAGAAGGAACCTTAGGCATACGTACTTCATTTTCAAATGCACCTTCATCTCTGATGGCTTTATAAAGTGTATGGTGCGGATAATCATAAATGTAAGCAAGCATCGGTTGACCTTCAGAGAAATAGCTTAAGATAATACAATAATCTGTTTTTTGTTTTACTAAATTCGCAGTACCGTCAATCGGATCCATTATCCAAACATCGCCATGTTTCGCATCTACTAAATCATTATTTTTTTCTTCAGCGAAAAGTTCATGACTTGGGTAATGTTCTTTTAAAAATGCGTCAAATTGATCTTGAATCATTTGATCTACATTGGTTACTAAATCAAACTGATTTGCTTTTGTTTCTGTATGCATATCCGCAATCAGTTTAGGAATAATATCATCTAACCCTTTCAACCAGTGTCTGATTGCTTGGTCTAATTGAAGCAGTTGATTACGATTCAAATTACACACCTCATCCTTTATTTTTCTTATGTATGTTTTCATTCTAGCATGGAACACAAATGAACTGTTAACGACTTTATAATCAATAAAAAAACCGACTAGCTTAACTAGTCGGCATAGAAAGGAAAGTAAGTAATAATATTGAAGATGTTAATTAACTAGTGATTCGCACGTTCTAATAAATCACACGACATGATTTATCATTACCCCTTTGTTCACTAAGTGCTATCTCCTAGTTACTAATGATAGTTTAGCACATAATTTTATAAAATGTAAGCGTTTACTTGAAATTTTTTCGACTTTTTTTAATTTTTTCTACAAGTACATTACCTAAAAACATCAAATTTTAAGAGATATGATATAATGATTGTAATATGTAATATATCGGAGGTGGCTTAATTGAATAAAATAGAACGTCAAAATAAACTTGTTCAGGCAATTGAAACCAACCATCAACTCACTGCAGCACAACTTGCGAAAACACTTAAAGTTTCAAAGCGTACGATATTAAGAGATATCCAAGATCTTGAAAAACAAGGTGTCCAAATTATCGCAAAACAAGGCATGCTCGGCGGATACCAGATTCAAAGCCATCCTGCACCGATTCAACTCGAATTAAACGAAGCACAAATGCTAGCTTTATTTATGACATTAAACGAGAGTCAATCTTATTCTCGTTTACCTTATAAAAAAGAAATTGCACAAATTATCAAGAAATGTCTCAATCAGCCAGCAACACATATCAGACGTTTGTTAAAACGCATGGATCGCTACATTAAATTTGAATCTAATCCAAACGAGACAATACCGCAAATCTTTTCAGACTTATTAATTTTTTGCGCAGAGCGTAATGTGATGTTAGTCGAATATGATTTGGAAAGTGAGACCTATACTGAAAATGTCATCTTTATCGGATTGATATGTCGCAAAGCTGAATGGCGTGTCGTTATTTTCGATATTGGTCATGGACATACAAAAGAAATACCGATTCAAGCGATTCAAGACATCTCTTATTCATTCCATAAAACATTAAAGACTCACGATATTACTATCTATAATTATCAACAATTTTTAAAATCCAACTAAGGGATACACCTCAGTTGGATTTTTTTATTATAGATATAAAATTGTGATGATGAAAGAAACGAAATTATTCGCGATGTGAATTGCGATAGTAGCTGCAGTATTTTTACCTGATTTGAAATATACATAAACAATAACAATTGCCATAATTAAATAGGACCCGATTTCAAATGGAGATTCGGCTCCTGTAACATGAATCAACGCAAAGCTGATAACCGAAATAATTGCCATGACAATATAATTCAACTTCTTCCCTAACTCTCCAATCAAAATGGTACGGAAGAATAATTCTTCAACAACAGGACCTATAATTACTACAAAAATAAATGTGAAAGGTAAAAATGCCGGATTTCTGAACAATAATTCTAATTCCTGTTCATTTTGTGTTTCTGTATACTGTAAATTTTCAGGCAAGAACGAAACCAAATAATTGTAGAGTGTTTCTCCTCCCATTGCGATCAGCAGCATAATTAACAAGAACAACCAATGTTTCTTAACATAATGCCATCCTGATGACAATTTCATAGGCATTTCACTATAGTGAAAATAATAGTAAATAATTAAAAGTGCGATATATGTATTGATTTGACCTATAGCTGAAATTGGAATCAATGTTTCAACGGTCATCGGTACATTAAAATTGGCTGCTATTAACGTTTCTAAAAAAGTAAATAGAAAGATTAAAACAAAACCAATCGGAATTAACGTTAAATCTCTCCATGCTGGCTTATTATTTTTTAACTCCATAAGATGCTCCTCTATACAAAATTTAACTTCTCATGCATTTATCTTAAGTTATCGGCTTTCAAATCACAAATTAAATTTATCTTTTAAGGAATGATTAGTAATGACAAAACAAACCATTGAAACAGATATTTACGCACAACTGATTCATTTGATTACTTTAAGCGACACCTATCATCACTATATAACTTTAAATCAACAGAAGCCTGCTGAACAGACTGCAAATGATATCACAACATATCTACAAGCATATTATCATAAAGCACAAAGCTTAGTTGAAACACACCCTTCTTTTATTACACAACGCTACTGTGACTTATTAGCCAAATTAATCTTGCAGCCGTTAGTAATCCTTAACACTGGCAATACAAATGTGATGATCAAAACGTGGCAAAAACCCATTCATCACTTGCTTTTTCTTTTAACCTCACACTCAATTATTGACTAATTTTTTAATATTTTTACGTTAATCGTTTAAATCTTTATCAGTTAGGTATGATAATACTAGTGAGTGTTGTTTTTAAAATTCTCAATTGTGTTAGCTGTCATCCTATAGTACACTAGAAACCATTATAAAGATGAACTGATAATTGGGAGACTGTCGGTTTGTCTGAGTCGTGCTTTAATAGGCGTACAAACAATAATCAAAGTAAACTGTAGCAACTAAGGGTTCTGTTTACTGCTATCTATGATTTACAAAACAAATGAAAAAGCAGCTTTGTTTTTTCATAGAGCAGGTGATTATGATGACAAACATACTATTTAAACTAGAAACAAAATATAATGTTTTAACTAAAAGCGAGAAAAAAATCGCAGACTTTATTTTAAAACGGCCACAAAAAGTCATTGATATGACAACTTTAGATTTAGCGAACAGCACCAATACCAGTCCTTCTTCGGTCGTCCGCTTCGGTTACAAAGTAACAGATGGCGGCTTTCAAGAATTAAAAACAGAAGTATCAAAATACCTTTCCAAACGTACAAAACCCCAACCTATTGAATTACAACCGAATGAATCGATTGATTCTATTAAACGCAAAATGTTGTCACGCAGTACTCAAACATTATGTAGAGTTTCAGATGAAGTTGATGAACAGAAGATTGAACAAGTCTGTATCAGGTTGAAACGTTCACGTACCATCTTCTTATTTGGCTTTGGCGCTTCCTTTGTTTCAGCATTAGATTTAACACAGAAACTATCTAAGGTTGGTTTAAATGCGCAATGCGTTGAAAGTGTACACGCGTTAATCAGTTTAATTGCAACCCATGATGCCCGTGATACATTATTCTTAATTTCTAATAGCGGTGAACACAATGAACTCGAAGCCATTGCACGTGTTGCGTCGGATTATCATTTGTGCCTGATTACCTTAATGGGTACACATCATAATCCGATGACACGCTATAGTGATATTGATTTGATTTACAGCGAATCAGAAGAAAATGAGTTTCGTATGGCGGCTACTACTTCTCTGACAGCCCAGCTCTTTACTATCAATGTGCTGTATTACCGTTATTTGTCTATGGACTTTTCAAATGCGTTAGATACAATTACGCAATCTAAAATGGCTTTAAACAACTATAAGAAACATCTTTCTAAAATTAAATTTGAACATTAAAAAAGAGTTGAGCATAACGCCCAACTCTTTTTCATTTGTCTTATATTATTCTAAATGTTGATCTTTATAAGGTAATTTGTCGTATCCTCTGATGAAGTAGAACGCTGTCATGAAACCTAAGAATAAGAATCCGATAACAACTGATACAACTGTTTCTTTATTAAGCAACATACCGATTAATACGATAATTAAGAAAATAATAGTCGCAAAGCTTGCTGGTGCTCCGCCTGGCATTTTGAATGGATGACCTTGGACTTCTTCAGGATGAAGGCGTCTGAAGCGGATATGACTGATTAAAATCATAAACCAAGGAATCATACCAGGTAAGATTGATGCACTATAAACATATACGAAAATACTGTCTGCACCTTTAATGAATAAAGGTAAGATAACGTTTAAGATAACACCGATAAAGATACCGATTGAAATCGCAAGTACTGTGTATACAGGTACACCATTTTTCATTACTTTCAAGAAGAATCTAGGTAATTGTTTGTGTTGTGCCAATGTATAAATCATACGGCTCGCACTGAAGATACCTGAGTTACATCCTGACATTGCGGCTGTTAATACTACGAAGTTGATTAAACCAGCTGCAATTGTAATACCGACTTTCGCGAATGTTGCTACGAATGGACTACCGATTGTACCAAGTTGATCCCATGGATAAACAGTTACAATAACGAAGATAGCTCCGATATAGAAGATTAAAATACGCCAGATAACACCGTTAACTGCTTTTTTAATATTCTTTTGAGGATTTTTAGTTTCCCCTGCTGTGATACCGATTAATTCTACACCTTGATAAGAACCTACAACGATTGATAAAGCAAAGAAGAAGCCAAGCCAACCGTTAGGAAGGAAACCGCCGTGTGACCATAAGTTAGATAAACCGATGGCATTTCCGCCGTTACCAAGTCCGAAGAAAATCAAACCGAAACCAGCAATAATCATTAAAACAATAGTGACAATCTTGATCATCGCGAACCAGAATTCAAATTCACCGAACGCTTTAACTGATACTAAGTTCGCTGAAGCTAATAATACAATAACGATAACACCAGGAATCCAATCCGGAAGTTCTGGGAACCAATATCTCATGTATTCTCCGACTGCGATAACTTCACTCATACCAACTACAACCCACTGGAATATGTTACTCCAGGCTGTTAAATATCCTGCTACTGGATGAATATAGTCACTTGCGAAGTTTGCAAATGAACCTGTAGTAGGATGTAAGTAAACCATTTCTCCCATTGCACGCATTACTAAAAATAAAAATAGTCCAACAATTAAATAAGCAAAAATAACAGATGGTCCTGTCCATTTAATTGTACTTGTCGCACCCATAAATAAACCAACGCCGATGGTACCACCGAGTGCGATCATTTGAATCTGTCTAGAACTTAATCCCCTGTGTAATTGAGTTTCTTCCATTAGAAAATACCCCTTCTCTTTCATGATTTCCAGGCCCTATTACAAGTTATCGATAGCTGCCCCATTCTCTCTTTCTATTTCAGCGTCCCAATTTACTAAAATTTAAAAGATTGCGAAAAATTTAACAATGTTTCTTTTTGCTATCGATTTGTAACTTTTCAAGCCCATTGAGGCTATTATACTATAAAATTTCTAGATGAAAACATAAAAATTACACTTTTATGTATGCGCTTTCATTTATTTTTTCCTAAAATACAACAAAAGCAGTCATCGCGCATTTTAATGCATTTCGCACTCAAATAAAATATTGTATTCCTAAAACACACACAATGAACAGTGTCCATTTAGTAAATACATTTTATTTGAACATTATAGCACGGAGTTTTATAAAAGCGCAATGTACTTTTGATAATTTTCTGATTCTTTGTCATGTACATAGAGACAATTGTCTTTTTGACACAATCACTGTTTTATATACAAATGCAGTATTTCAATAATTTTCACGAGACAGTCATATTTATAAAAAAAGTTTATGTGAAAGTATTCACAAAAATAAGAAATGCGATTATACTATATGCATTACAGAAAATGAGATAACCCTCTCAGCCTGAATTAATATTAAACATTTTGCTAGAGCGAGGAGTTTTTTTAGGAATGAACAGTGAAAAATATATCCGTTGGGATAATGTATTTTATGGACGTAAATGGGTTAAAGAAGTTGTTAAAACTATCCAAACTAAAGACGTCTTACAAGCGACTTATTTTAAGCGCTATTTATTACGTGCCATGATGGCAGGTTTTATTATCAGTATTATTGCAGTCTTTGTATTAGCCATTAAAGCTGGTTTTGTACAAGAAGTACACACAGGAGAAATCAACACAGGAATTATCAACATCGTCGGATCAGTTGCCTTCAGCTTTGCCTTAGTACTGATTCTTTTTACCAATTCAGAACTCCTGACAAGTAACTTTATGTATTTCACAGTGGGTTTATATTATAAAGTTATTTCGCCATGGCGCGCTTTCCAAATCTTTATGTTATGTTTCATCGGTAATATGTTAGGTGCCCTAGCCTTCTTTATTATCTTACGTTTCAGTGATGTCGTTACACCAGAAATGATGAAACAATTAGAAGTCTTGCTACATCACAAAACAATGACAGCTGACTTTACTCAAATATTAGCTAAAGCAATTTTTGCCAACTTCTTTATCAATATCTCATTAGTTATTGCGATGCAAATTGAAGACATTCTAGCAAAAATGTTTGTGATGATGTTTGGGGTTGCTATCTTCGCATTCATGGGTTACGAACACGTTGTTTATAACGCATGTCTATTTATCGGCGGTGCTATTTACCAATCAGATGTTTTACACTTCTGGCCTGCAGTCATCAATATCATAGCTGCATTCATCGGTAACTATATCGGCGGCGGATTAATCATCGGTCTATTCTATGCTTACTTGAATGACCATAAACAATTTAAGAACGAGCTTTAATATGCATACGACGCACCAATATACTATGTTATAATTTGAGTGAACTGAATTGAAAGGAGACGTCAACATTGTCTAAACAATTAGTTTCACGCGGACTATTATATACATTTATATTTGGTGCGTTATTCTTTTTCTTAAACCGCTCAGCCAGTCAAGAATCGCTGACACATACTTTAATTATGTCGGTAATTGCTGCTGTGGTATTCGGTGTATGCTATGTCGCTTTGTTTAGCGCATTGACTTCTCCAGCTAAAAAAATGAAAGTCGGGATTGTATTACCGATTACCGTTATACTCGGTATTGTTATCGGACACTTTACAAATCATATGAAACTTGGAGTAGGCCTTGGCCTAGTACTTGGTATTGTCATTGCCTTTCTCTGGGATTATTTATCAAAGGATCATAAAGGAGAATCAGAGTGAAGCTTACCTTAATTATTATTATCATAGTGCTCCTTATCATCAACCTTGTACCAAACTATCTCATGTACAAACGTTTGAAAGCACAAGGTGAACAAGCAAACCGTCGTGCATTAATGATTGGAGTAGACGCGATTTTATTAGTCTTAGTCATCGTCGGTCTAGTTTATATGTTGAAATAAACAAAACAGAGGATTCAAAAGTTAACGGCTTTTGAATCCTCTGTTTTATTATAATTTTAATTTCATTAATAGTTTGTATCCTCTTTTTCCAACAGTTGCTCATTAAAGTTATAACTGCCCTTTCAATACAAACTGATAAACTAAGTAGGCAGATATCAAGTAAATCATAGAACCTATCATGAACGCGCGAAACCTGACATTCATCGGCACCCTTCTATTAAAGATAGGTGCAAGTATTAAGTTTCCAACGCCAATAATTAACGGTCCTGCTAAAAAGAATAATAGCAACATGCGCTCACCTGCTCACTTAAAAATATTGTTTCATAATTGTTTCAGCATCTAAATTCATTCCTTCTAAATTTAAATTGCTGAAATCCATCTGTTCAGTCATTTGATTTGTATTTACAATTACTCCAAGTCCCGCACGTTCTGCAGCAGTTGCACCATTGACTGAATCTTCAATAGCTAAACAACTCACCGGATTCATATTCAATTGTTGAACCGCAGTTAAGTATAAGTCTGGTTCAGGTTTGACCGCTTCTACATCTTCTCTTCCGACAATCACTGCAACCCGATTTGTTAATCCTAATGCTTGAAGTGCAGGTTGAATCGCTTCACGACTACTGCTCGTCGCAATCGCAAAAGGAATATGTTTAGCCTCTAAATGTTCCATCAAACGACTAATATTTTCAATCATCGATAGATGTCGACTTTGTTGATGATGATCATCATACAATGCCTTAGTTGCTTCTTCTCCTATTTGTGATTCTATATATTGATGCAATCCTTTGGCTGCACCGCCGATGGATTGACGATAAAAATCTACTGAAATTGGATCTTTTTGATATGCAGTTAAATGTTGATTGATCACATCAAACAAATGTTGTTCCGTATCAATAATCGTACCATCAAAATCAAATACGACTGCTCTATATCGCATGATGTATTCACTCTCTTTCTTTCCTATGTATTACACTCATTATATTGAAAAAATGACAAAATTATCAATTATCTTCATTTCGTCCAAAAGTCCTAGTGAAAAAGTTTTTAAAGCGTGATACAATTTACAATGAATTTGAACAACACGCAATCCATCCATCTTATGCCACTCAAATATAAACTATACTTCTGGAGGAATTGTCTATGTTTATAGATAAATATGACACTTTTATTATTAATATAGGGCATCTATCAACATGGCTTAAGCGAAGACAATTATTAAAATTATGCAGACAACTTCAAAGCAGTCACGCTGTTCAAGCAGAATTCACTCGAATTAAACAACAGCCTGTTTTAAAAGTCCGTATTCCAAAATGCAACCTGCCTTACTTCATCAGTTTCTTAAGTTATCACAACTACCCTATCTACCAGATTTTACCTTTTGCAGACAAAGACTTCGTCTATCAATTTGCGCCGAATATTCAAGCTTCTATGCATTTCAAACTTAAAATTGACGGTTTACAAGATATGTTTGTCAAAGATAAAATCATTGATATTATGCAGTTTCTTAAACATCAAGAAGACATTAAATATGTACTCACAACGTATCACATTGATATTTCATGTACACCGCACGTATTATCTAAATTGATTCATGCGCTTGCGACACAAAATATCGATGTATTAGGTGCGAACTACAGACCACGCATCGCTCAGCATAAATATTCTACAATCTCATAATAGATTGTACCGTTCTGACATTCCATGATTGGAGTGTCTTTTTTATATTAAAACTAAAAAATAAAAATGTTCATTGCTCTTTTGTAAATTTAGTATTAAGATTAAGTTAATTATTTGTAAAGGAGGCGCTTTCTTGTTTAACTTCTTAAAACCGCCAAAGCCGATTGCTCCTCTACCAAAAGAGCAAGTTGATGATACATATAAACAACTACGAATGAAAGTATTCTTAGGTATCTTCATCGGTTATGCGGGTTATTATTTATTACGCAAAAACTTTTCTCTTGCGATGCCTGATTTGATTGAACAGGGGTTCAGTAAAGGTCAATTAGGTATTGCCCTGTCCGCCGTTTCAATCGCATACGGTTTTAGTAAATTTGTGATGGGAACTGTCAGTGATCGAAGCAACGCACGCATGTTCTTAACACTAGGATTGATTTTGACTGCGATTGTCAATCTGTTGCTTGGTTTTGTTCCATTCTTTACTTCAAGCATTTTAATCATGTTTATTATGCTGTTCTTAAACGGCTGGTTCCAAGGCATGGGGTGGCCGCCTTCAGGACGTGTTCTCGTCCATTGGTTCAGTGTGAGTGAACGAGGCAGTAAAACAGCCATTTGGAACGTCGCACATAATGTCGGCGGCGGCTTAATGGCACCGATTGCGACTTGGGGTATTTCTATGACTGCCTTGTATAACTTCGGTTATTTAAAAGGATTTGAAGGGGTCTTCATTTACCCAGCATTACTTGCGATTATCATTGCGATCATCTCTTATATCTTAATTAGAGATACACCACAATCACAAGGTTTACCACCGATTGAAGCCTATCGTAATGATTATCCGACCGCTTCAAGAACAACACTTGAAACAGAATTAACTACCAAAGAAATCTTGTTCAAATATGTGTTGAATAACAAATGGGTATGGGCAATCGCTTTCGCAAATATCTTCGTCTACTTCGTTCGTTATGGTGTACTTGACTGGGCACCAGTCTATTTAAGTGAAGAGAAACATTTCGATATGAAATCCTCTGGATGGGCTTACTTCCTTTACGAGTGGGCTGGGATTCCTGGGACATTACTGTGTGGTTGGATCTCAGATAAACTCTTCAAAGGACGTCGTGGTCCAGCAGGTTTCTTCTTTATGTTAGGTGTAACTATTTTCGTATTAATCTACTGGTTAAACCCTCCAGGTAATCCATTAGTAGATAACTTAGCACTCGTAGCGATTGGTTTCTTAATCTATGGACCAGTGATGTTAATAGGCTTGCAAGCATTAGATTATGTACCTAAGAAAGCAGCAGGAACAGCTGCCGGGTTAACAGGTTTATTCGGTTACCTATTTGGTGCAGTCATGGCTAACATCGTACTTGGTTTCGTGGTTGATCAATTTGGTTGGGATGCAGGTTTCATCTTATTAACAGTGATTAGTATTCTAGCTATGTTAAGCTTTATTCTGACTTGGAATAAACGTGGTCAAGAGACTGTCTAATTGTTGAAAATTGAATATATAAAATAAAACAAGCGACATACGCTGCTTTCTAGCATTGTGTGTCGCTTGTTTTGATTAAAATTCTTCTTTGTCTTCTTGCATTTCTCTTAAAATGTCTTGAAGCTTAATGAACATATTTTCAAAGCCGTGTGCCGTCGCATCATGATATTCTTTCTTCTGCTGTTTGTATTCCAAAGTTGTCCAACGTCTTTCTTTCGGAACAACAGCAGTATAACGGAAGTTCATTTGTGTCATGTCTGAACCTGGTTCACGTTCAAAAATTTCTACTTCAATCGTATCTTCTTTGTCGCTCAGTTCAGGCATACCGATTGTCATCACAATTCGGTTAGGTGCTTCTAGTTCTTGGAAGACCCCTGTTACTCTGTTCTTTTTACCGTTACGTTCATCAACAATTTCATAACGTCTGCCTTCTTCTGGAATCAAGTCAATCGATTGATTTGAACGGTTAGAAGTCATGAACCAACGTCTCATGATATCCGCATCTGTCCAAGCTTGATAAATCAATTCGGGCGGGATGCGCATAAAACGTTCCAATGATATGACTACGACGTCATTTTCAATATTATATCTTGCCACTCTGTCGTCACCTACTTTCGCACTCTTTATTATTCTAACGCATTTAGAAGCATAAGCCAAAGTAATCCTACTAGCAAAGCATTTGTCACTATGCCTCTGTGGTTATTTCACAACAAGATTACTTTAACATTTTTCAAGTGAGAAAGTAAAAATTATTTACGCTTTTTGTTTACGTTTATTCAGTTTTGGAAAATTAAAGATGATTGCGGCTAATCCGCTGATTCCTAAAATAATCGGATAAATCGAATAAGGCACTAGCATAAATGGCGAAATACCTGCGACGCCTGCAGCCGCAATGACTTGCGGACTATAAGGTAAAAGGCCTTGGAAACAGCTGCCGAAAATATCTAAAATACTTGCTGATTTTCTTGGGTCGATATCATATTCATCTGCGATATTTTTAGCTAGGGGACCTGCCATTAAAATAGAAATCGTATTATTCGCAGTTGAAATATCTGCGGCACTGACTAAACTTGCGATACCGAACTCTGCACCGCGTCTTGATTTGACCTTGCTGCGAACAAAATTAAGTAGCCATGTAATACCGCCATTATGTTGAATGATGCCGATTAAACCACCGATCATTAATGCGATAATCGCAATATCTTCCATGCCGATCATACCTTCTGAAGCGGCTTTCAAGAATCCGATCCAGTTAAATGATCCGTCGATTAAACCGATAATGCCTGAGAGTACTGTTCCACCTATCAAAACAATAATCACATTCACACCGATCAAAGCTAAGATTAAAACTAATAAATATGGAATCACTTTAATAAATTCAAAGCTGTAATCTTTTGTACTGCTGATTGTTGCGCTATGTGTCAAAATACCTAAAATAACCATCGTTAAAATGGCACCTGGCAATACAATTTTAAAGTTTACTTTGAACTTATCACTCATTTTTGTATGTTGTGTACGTACTGCAGAAATTGTCGTATCTGAAATCATAGATAAGTTATCTCCGAACATCGCACCGCCGACGACTGTTGCCATGGCTAGTGCTGCTGAAATATCAGTCGCCTCACTAATCCCAAAGCCGACTGGTGCAATGGCTGCGACTGTACCAACTGATGTCCCCATAGAAATAGAAACGAACATACAAATAATAAACAAACCGATAATCAATAAGTTGCCTGGAATTAAACTTAATCCTAAATTAACGGTAGATTTCACGCCGCCCATATCTTCAGTCACTTTTGAAAATGCGCCGGCTAATACGAAAATCAAGACCATCAAAATAATATTAGAATGGCCTGCACCTTTGGTGAAGACTTCAACTTTCTCTGTGAATTTTTCTTTGCGATTCATTATTAATGCGACAATAACCGCAATCGTAATCGCAATATTTAACGGCATCTTCGTAAAGTCGCCAGTAATAATCCCAACTCCTAAAAATAAACCGACAAATAGAATTAAAGGAATCAGTGCGACTGCATTGCCCTTTTGTTTCTGTTCAGACATGATTCAAACACCTCACTCATGATATTAAAAAATCCTTTTTTCAGCTAAGAAAAAAGGATACATTATGTTTCTTATCTCTTAGCAAATAGTTGCTATGGGAATTGGCACACGCGTCGCTATCAGCGAACCATGTTGCCGAGGTTTCAAAGTGCCCATCACTCCACCTCTCTTGATAAGCTATATTTATTTTTATTTTTTGAATCTTTTTAAACCTATCATGATTGTAATAGTTAGTCAATCATCAAAGTATGAACTTTTCATTAAGCAATTATTCTGTTGGTCTTTCTAATACAAATTCTTGACCTAATTTTACATAATCATTACCCGCTAAACGACCAACAGGATGTAACGCTTGCACATCAATTTTATGCGGTTCGATATAAACATCATCAGCGATGTGATAACGTACAACTTCACCTAAGATTAAATCGCTGCCCGCTTTGTCATCACCGAGTTCAATCACACGATCCAGTTTACACTCAAATCGGATTCGCGCCCCTTCGACTGCTGGTACATTAACGACATCTGAAGGAATTGTTTTAAAATCTGTACGTTCTAACTCATTTGCTTCACGTTCAATCGGTGCAGCAGTATTATTAATACCTTCAATCATAGACAATTCAGAAATGTGTACCACAAATTCTCCAGTATCAATAATGTTTTGTGCTGTATCTTTACGGACACCTTCTGTGCGTCCAGTTGAAATCATAATCATCGGCGGATGACTGCTGACCACATTAAAGAAACTGAATGGTGCCGCATTTAAATGACCTTCTTTATCTTGAGAAGTCACAAAAGCAATCGGTCTTGGTAAGACGCTGCCGCTTAATAATTTATAATTTTCTCTTTGCGTTAAATCTTTAGGGTTAAAATGTTTCATCATTCTGCCTCCTTAGTTACTATACTAATTATACCTATAGCATAATAAACTAAACCTTACTTTGCGAATAATGTGTTTGTATGTATAAAAACAGCGTTCCATTCATTGTTGGAACGCTGTCTTAATCATAGCTTAGTTAATTTGTTTACCGCCTGTTACGCCATACACTTGTCCTGTTGTATAACTTGATTCGTCTGAAGCAAGTAAGACATAAGTGCCTGCTAATTCTACTGGCTGACCTGCACGGCCCATCATTGAACTTTGACCGAATTCAGGAATTTTACTTTGCGGTTGACCACCTGAGATTTGAAGCGGTGACCAGAATGGTCCGGGTGCTACTGAGTTCACACGGATACCTTTATCGATTAATTCTTTTGCTAAGCTTTTTGTTAGTGAAATAATCGCAGCTTTTGTAGCCGCATAGTCATGCAAGATTGGATTAGGGTCATAACCTTGAATAGAAGTTGTCGTAGTGATTGTCGCACCTGGTTTTAGATACTCAAGTGCTTTTTGAACTGTCCAGAATAATGAATACACATTCGTTGTGAAGGTTTGTGTGAAATCTTCTGTTTTGAAGTTTTCGAATCCTTCATGGTATTGCTGATGTCCAGCAACCAATGTCACATTGTCTAAACCGCCAAGCGTTTCGTGTGCGTATTCAACTAAATCGTAGTTGAATTGTTCATCTGATAAATCACCTGGTTTTAAATAAACAGTTCCGCCTGTATCTTCAATAACTTTCTTAACTTCTTGTGCGTCTTCTTCTTCTTTCGGATGATAGTTAATCACAACTGACGCACCTTCACGTGCATACGCAATTGCGACTGCACGACCAATCGCAGAGTCACCGCCTGTAACTAATGCTTTCAATCCTTCAAGGCGTCCATGTCCTTTATATGATGTTTCGCCACAGTCTGGTTTTGGATCCATATCTGTTTGGAAACCTGGCCATTCTTGTTCTTGTTTTGGATAATCTTGATCAGAGAATTTTGTACGTGGATCTTGTGGTGCCATTATCTATCACTCCTCAATTATTTGTCTCTCTATTGATATACCACAAAATCCATATTTCATTCATCGGCAAATTAAAATAATTTTTGAACTAAATTCGCAAGAAACTCAGGCGCTTTTTTCAAAATGTCTTCATTCGGGTTATATTTCGGATGATGTAAATCATAATCAGATTGTGAACCGATGAAACTGAAAACACCAGGGACAGTATCACTCATAGCTGAGAAATCTTCACCAATTGTTTTAGGTTGGTTCAATTGTTCAACTTTATAACCTGTCTCTTCTGCCGCTTCTTGTGCAATATGTGTTAATGTTTCATGATTCATGACTGCATTCGGTAAATGAATATATTCTAATTCAATCTCCACATTAAAGGCAGATGCTAAACCATCACAAATACTTTGTAGACGATGTTCTGCAAGTGCACGTGTTTCATTATTAAATGTTCGAACTGTTCCTTGAATGCGTGCTGAATCTGGAATCACATTCCACGTGTTGCCAGCTGATACTTCCCCAATTGTCACAACTGCAGAATCAAAGGCTGAAACATTACGACTGACGATAGACTGCACACTCGTTAATAATTGTCCTAAAATAATCATCGGATCATTGCTTTCTTCAGGTTTTGCGGCGTGACCCCCTTTTGCTTTAATTCGAATAAAGAAGCGATCTACTGCTGAAGTCATCGCACCTGGTTTAATCGCTAACGTGCCCACTTTTAATGTCGGATCATTGTGAAAACCTGTCACAGCTTTAACACCTTCTAATACACCCGCTTCTACCATTTGTTGTGCACCGCTGCCCACTTCTTCGGCAGCTTGGAATAAAATACGCACACGTCCAGGCAATTCTGCTTCTTTCTCTTTCAGCAACAATGCAGCACCTAAAATACTTGCCATATGTATATCATGTCCGCAAGCATGCATTACACCTTTATTTTGTGACGTGATTTCACTATCTACTTGTTCTTCTATCGGTAAAGCATCAATGTCTGTACGTAACGCAACAATCGTTTCACCTTCACCGATTTCTGCCACTAATCCTGTGTCTAGTGGATAATCTATAATTTTGATCTCATGTTCTTCTAAAATTTCTTTTAAACGCGCAGTAGTGTCATATTCTTGATAAGAAACTTCTGGATGCTGATGAAACATACGTCTCCATTCGACTAATTGTTCAAAATGACTCATAAACTTTCCCTTCCTTTACTTACAACGTAGATCACTAAATATATTGCTGAACCTGCCGCGACACCAAAGGCTAAATTATTCGTTATTAACGTAACAATCATCGTACCGATAATCGTTGCGGTATTTAACAGAGGCTTCACTTTAATCGCTTGTATAGTACGTCTATCAAAAGTATTCAACGCAATCGAAACTAATACAGTCGCGAGTACGACCATTGGAATCAGTGCGATAACAGGCCCTAAGACGTAAATCGTCAATAATAAAAACAAAGCAGTCACTAAGGTCGCATAACGTGCAGTTGCACCGACTTTCACATTAAATTTTGATTGACCGACTAATGCACTGCCTCCAAAACCACCAAATAATCCTGCTGCTAAATTCGCAAGTCCTTGTGCAGCTGATTCTTGATTTAAACAACTCTTTTCATTTGTTAGCACATCTAATGCTTGTGCAGTCAATAAAGATTGCAGTGTACCTACAATTGCCATCGTGATACCGTAACCCACAATAACCATTAAGGCATGACTTTCTGTAAACAGATGAAACTGAGACCATTGGAGTTTAGGTAATACCACATAGATATCCGCTAAATCTTTTACATAATGTAGTTTCGGGTGAATAAGATGTGCAATGATGGTTAAGACAATAATTGAGATCAAAGGTGCTGGAATAAACGAAATGAATCGGGGCGCGAACCAAATAATTAAAAAAGAGACTATCGCAAAAACATACGTTGCGATTGAAATGTTGAAAATATTATCGATTTGCGAAGACATTAATAATAAAGCTAAGGCATTCATAAAGCCGATTACAACTGCTTGAGGAATGCGTTCAATCAATCGTCCGACATTTAACGCACCCATGCCTAATTGGAGTAACCCCATAACAATCGTTGCACAGATTAAGTATCCGACACCATGATGCATGACTAGAGGTGCTGCGACTAAGGCTATACCACTGCTTGGCCCTGTAATCATTAAAGTCCTGCCTGCAGTCAGACTGAGTACAATCATCATAATCCCCATACTCAATAAGCCGATTGAAGGGTTCATGCCGACAATAAATGAATAAGCAATTGCACCAGGCAATGCAGATAACGCAATTAAAATACCTGCCAACACATTGTCTTTGATATCACCTTTCCATTGATTCACATACATTTGACGTTCCAATTTTTTCACCCGCCCACTTCTCTATGCACTTATCTTAACATAAATTGTCAGACTATTAAGAAGCAAAAAACAGCCACACTTATGAGAAATCATAAGCATGGCTGTAAAAAGTTGTGTTTAACTGATAGTTAAAGCTTATTGTTGTACTTCAATACGGTTGTCAATAAATAACTTACCGTCTTTATAAACATATTCCGCATGGTTGATACCATAATGGTATGGTACATATTCATAATTCGGTACATTCCAAATCACGAAGTTTGCGCGGTCGTCTTGTTCTAACGTACCTGCATCTGCATCAATTGCTTTTGCCGCATTGACTGTGACTGCGTTCCAAATTTCATTTGGAGTTAATTTTAATTTCAGTGCTGCAATTGCCATAACCATTTGTAAATTATTCGTTACGTTACTGCCTGGGTTGAAGTCAGAGGCAATGGCTACTGCACCATTATTATCCAACATACCGCGTGCATCTGCGTATTGATTTTTACCTAAATAGAATGTTGTTCCTGGTAAAACAACCGCAACTGTGTCGCTATCTTTTAATGCTTGTTTATCTTCTTCACTTGAAGCGACTAAGTGATCAGCTGAAATCGCACCTTGTTCAATCGCAACACCTAAACCACCTAAAGGATCAATCTCATCTGCGTGAATTTTCACATCAAAGCCTTGTTCTTTAGCTGCTTTCATATATTCACGTGATTCATCAACTGTGAAGACACCCGTTTCGCAGAAGATATCCGCAAAGTCTGCATATTCTTTTACTTCTGGTAATAAGTCAATCATCTCTTGTAAGAATGCTTGATTAGATTCCGCTTCTTTCGGCACAGCGTGTGGCCCTAGGAATGTGTGTTTCATTGTAATGCCATACTTTTTCTCTAAAGCATGTGACACTTTTAATTGTTTCAATTCATTCTCTTTATCTAATCCATATCCACTCTTACTTTCTACTGTTAAGACACCATAAGACATCATTTCACGTAAAGACTTGTCTGTTTTCTTTAACAACTCATCTTCAGTTGCCTCACGTGTTGCTTTAACTGTAGATAGAATACCGCCGCCTTGTTCTAGAATTTCTAGATAAGACGCACCTTGTTGTTTTAATGCCATTTCATGCTCTCTTGAACCGCCGAATACTAAGTGTGTATGTGCATCAACCAAAGCAGGAGATACGACTTTGCCAGTCGCATCTACCACTTCTTGTGCATCATACTCTTCTGTATGAGGTCCTGCATAAACTACTTTACCGTCTTTCGCAACTAATGTTGCATTTTCAATGATTTTCAACTCATTTAACTGATTGCCTTTTAAAGGTTTATCAGTTTTCTTCGGTAAAATTAATTGTGCAATATTTTGGATAACAACATCATTACTCATTAGAATCTTGCTCCTTTAACATTGGAATATCGACACCTTTTTCATTTGCTGTATCAATCGCAATATCATAGCCAGCATCAGCATGTCTTACTACACCCATACCCGGATCTGTTGTTAATACTCGTTTCAAGCGTGCTTCTGCACGATCTGAACCGTCTGCAACAACAACCATACCGGCATGTAATGAATAACCCATACCTACACCGCCGCCGTGGTGGACTGAAATCCAAGAACCACCTGCTGCAGTATTGACTAATGCGTTTAAGATTGCCCAGTCACCTACAGCATCTGAACCGTCTTTCATTGATTCAGTTTCACGGTTTGGTGATGCTACTGAACCTGAGTCTAAGTGGTCACGTCCAATCACAACTGGTGCTGAGATTTCACCATTACGTACTAGTTCGTTTAATTTCAAGCCCATTTTGGCACGTTCGCCATAACCTAACCATGCAATTCTTGAAGGTAAACCTTGGAATGCAATTTTTTCTGTTGCCATATCTAACCAGCGCATTAACTTCTCATCTTCAGGGAAAAGTTCACGCATTGCTTGGTCCGCACGTTCGATGTCTTTTGGATCACCACTTAATGCCGCAAAACGGAAAGGTCCTTTACCTTCACAGAATAACGGTCTGATATATGCTGGTACGAATCCAGGGAAATCAAAAGCGTTTTCTAAACCTTGGTCATACGCTACTTGACGGATATTATTCCCATAGTCAAATGCTACTGCACCACGTTTTTGGAATTCTAACATTGCTGCTACATGATTTTTCATTGATTGTGAAGATAATTTTACATATTCTTCAGGATTTGCATCGCGTAACGCTGACGCTTCTTCTAAAGAATAACCTTCAGGTACATAGCCGTTTAACGGATCATGTGCAGACGTTTGGTCTGTAATGATATCAATCTTGAAGTCACGTTTTAAAATCTCATTATAAACTTCAGGTGCATTGCCGACTAAACCAACAGATAATGGTTTGCCTGCTTCTTTCGCTTCTTGTGCTTTTTCTAACGCTTCATCTAAAGAATCTGTGATAATATCACAATAACGTGTCTCAATACGTTTTTCGATACGAGATGGATCCACATCTACACCGATAACTACCCCTTCATTCATCGTTACAGCTAATGGCTGCGCACCACCCATGCCGCCTAAACCAGCTGTTAATGTGATTGTACCTTTTAATGAACCGTTATAATGTTGGTTTGCGAGTTCAGCAAACGTTTCATATGTTCCTTGAACAATCCCTTGAGAACCGATATAAATCCAGCTTCCTGCTGTCATTTGACCATACATCATTAAGCCTTTTTTATCTAATTCATGGAAGTGTTCCCAGTTTGCCCATTTCGGTACAAGTACAGAGTTCGATAATAATACTCGTGGTGCTTCTTCATGTGTTTTAAAGACAGCAACAGGTTTACCAGATTGAACTAACATCGTTTCATCACTTTCTAAGCGACGCAATGTATCTACAATAGCATCAAAAGCTTCCCAGTTACGTGCCGCTTTACCAATACCCCCGTAAACGACTAACTTTTCAGGATGCTCTGCTACTTCTGGATCTAAGTTATTGTATAACATTCGAAGGACTGCTTCTTGTTCCCATCCTTTACATTCAATTTCCAATCCTTTTTTCGCTTTAATTTGTCTGCCTTTCGCTGCTACTTCTTTAGTCATAATCAATCTCTCCTTTGTTTAGTTATGATATTAAATACACAGTTTTAGATTTCGATTTAGAAAATTAATAACGCAAATGGAATTGCGATTAGTAAAGTTAATGCCACACGAATGAACCAAATCAGAGTTAATTTCCAAATTGGAATTTTGATATCCGTTGCTAAAATACAAGGTACCAGCGCTGAGAAGAAGATAATCGCTGAAATACTTGTAATAGCTGTCACTAACTTAACTGCCATCGTTGACTTCACAACTAATAATGATGGTAAGAACATCTCAATCAGTGAAATCGCTGAAGCTTTCGCTAGCAATGGTTTATCCGCAATCGGGAAAATGTAGATAAACGGATAGAAAATATAACTTAACCAATCAATCACTGGTGTGAAATTCGCTAGCAACAATCCGAAGAATCCGATTGATAAGATAGATGGTAAAATCGCCATCGTCATTTCAAATCCATCTTTAACGTTCACCCAAATATTTTTGAGTAATGGTAAAGAACCATGTGATTGACGCTTTGCTTCATCATAAGCTGCGACAACACGATTGCCGTTAACTTCTACTTCTTTCTGACCTTCTTGGCCTTCGTAATATTCTTCTGATTCATTACGAATCGGCGGTAAATGTGCCGAAATAGCTGTCACTACAAATGTAATAATCAACGTACTCCAGAAGAATAAGTTCCAATGCGGCATTAAATCTAATGTATTTGCGACAATTACCATGAATGTTGCGGATACTGTTGAGAAACCTGTCGCGATAATGACCGCTTCTTTCTTGTTATACATTCCATCTTTATAGACACGGTTTGTAATCAAGAGACCTAATGAATAACTTCCGACGAAAGATGCTACGGCATCTACTGCAGATTTACCTGGCGTCTTAAAGACTGGACGCATAATCGGCTGCATTAATACCCCGATAAATTCAAGCAGCCCGTAACCAACAAGTAATGATAGTGCCACGGCACCGACTGGAATCAAGATACTTAGCGGCAACATCAACTTATCGAATAAGAACGGTCCGTAATTCGGATTAAATAACAATGCCGGACCTATTTTAAAGACATACATAATACCAATGACAGCACCGAGTACTTTAAATAAAGTCACCACAAAGTCTGTCGCTGATTTCATAAAGTCTTTACGAATAATCGGTAATGCTGCACCTACTAAAATCATCAGCAAGGCAACGTAAGGCATTGCTACTCCGAATGCTGCGCGAATCCATAAATGAACATGATCTACAATAATCGTGTTCGTTCCGTTAATTGTCACTGGTACGAAGAAACATAAAATTCCGATAATGCTGAATACGTAAAACCGCCACATGCCGACCCCCGTCTGCTTATCAGCGGGTTTACTCTCAGGCTGGAATTCCATATCGCCAGAAACCAAATCTGCTTCTGTTTTCATACTTGACACACCCCTTTGTTTTACAAGTACGACAAAGCTGTTTCAACTGACTGGCTCTCGATGACTTAAGCTTCGCATCATGTTATGAATTTGTGAATGATAGTGAAAGGTCGATCAACTTACGTAAAAATGATCCCCTTCATTTTATGTACGTCCCCTTGTTTACGGACCGACCTCACATTACCATTCTTACAAGTTACACTGACTATTCCATGTTATAATGAATGAATAGTTATAATTTTTAGATTATTAACTGTGGTAGTTTATTGAATATTCCGAAATTTTAACGTTAAAACTGTTGCGTTAGAATATTTTTGTATAACTTGTAATACAACTTAAGTATACGCGTAGATTATTATAAGCTTCAAATATCAATAAACTAATCATTTATAGCTTCAAACTATAACAAGGGGAAAACGCACGTGTTACAAAGATTTCGGCATGTCTAATCAGGGGGATAATTTCATGAAAATTATACAATTAGAGTACTTTTTAGCAGTTGTTAAATACAATTCTTTTACAAAAGCAGCACAGTTTCTACATATCAGTCAGCCATCTTTAACAACTGCGATAAAGAAAATAGAGGATGATTTGGGGTATCTTCTATTTATCCGTACAACAAAAGCTTTAAAGATTACAGAGAAAGGCATTCAATTCTATAAACATGCGACAGACTTAGTAGAGATGTATCATCGTACGCTAGATCAGATGTATGATTTAAATATCAGTGATGAACCACGCATTAAACTCTCAATATTAGAGTCTACAAGCGCATGGATGGCAATGGTCATCCAACAACATCATTATCAATTTCATAAACAGCGCTATCAAATTGTCGAACAACATAGTCTTGAACATATTATTTCCAGCTTGTTGAATTTTGATATTTCATTCGCAATTTTTAATGAAGCCATTCAACGTGAAGGGATTGTCTCTGTTCCTTTATACCAAGAGCCTTATGTATTGATTACACCGAAGAATACGTTTAATAATCAAAAGAGCATCAGTGCTGAAGCATTACAACAATTGCCTTTAATCTTGCCTAATCGACAATACCAAGTCCGTAAGCACGTTGATGAATATTTTAAACATATGAATATTCATCCGAATATTGTACTTGAGGTCGATCGTTTTGAAACTGCGACAACACTTGTTCATAGAGGTTTAGGACATACAATCATCCCAAGATTCTACTACCAATCTTCTTCAGCAAATCATTTAAATGCGGTCAAATTAGAACCAAATATTGAACGAACGATTTATTTAAACTATCTAGAGAAACGTAAGCTTTCAGAACCTGCCAATCAATTGATTGATGCCTGTATCAATTATTGGAAAATGAACTAAAATAAGACGGATACTTCCACAAATTGAAGTATCCGCCTTATTTATCTCTATTAATGAATGAAATTATGCAGTAATAATGCGACAAGTTTTGCTGTGCGATTATCGACGTCATGCAATGGATTAGTTTCCGCAACACTTACAGAAATTAACTTCTCATGTCCGATGACACGTCTTGTTAACTCTAAAATAATATGCGGTGTTAAGCCATTCACTGCCGGTGCACTGACACCTGGCGCAAATGCGCTATCTACCACGTCCATACATATCGTCAGCATAATCACGTCATGCTTATTAATGAAGTGGTCTACTTTATCTTTAATCGTTGGAGAAATCTCATGTAAGATTTCATCTACTGTGACATATTCAATGCCACGTTTTTCCGCGTAATCAAATAAATGTTTTGTGTTGCTCGCAGGTTGAATACCTAAAACAAAGTAATGCGCATTGTCATCTTCTTCTAAAATTTGTCTGAAACTTGTTCCTGAAGTGGATGATTCTGCTTCTCTAGTATCAAAATGTGCATCAATATTAATAACGCCAATAGATGCATCTGGATGCGATTTACGCATGGCTAAATACTGTGCATAAGCAATATCATGTCCGCCTCCGATTAATAATGAATAATTATGATTGTCAAACATTTTTGAAGCTAAGTCTGCATATTCTTCTTGTGTTTCAATCAATGCGTCATGATCATGATAGACATTGCCATAATCATAAACTGAGCAAGGTGTTAACACTGATAAGTTCGCAAATGCTTTACGTATCGCATCTGGTCCCTCTTGTGCACCTACGCGGCCATTGTTCAGTTCTACCCCTTTATCTACAGCGTAGCCTAAAATGCCAGTTCCTTGTTTTCGATCAAAATTTGTTTCATTGATATCTTTTAGTTCAATTGTTTGGAAGTGTCTGAATTGCGATGAATCTGTTTCACTATCCACTCTACCTGTCCATAAATCTTTGTTGGCTTGCTTATACATGTTCCACATCCTCCTTAAGTCATACCTTGTGAATCATTATATACATTTCTTAACAGTCTATTCTACTTTTTGCATACCCTTTTCTGAAAAAATTTAAAACGCTTACACTTAAGACTATTGTATTCAACCTTTACAACGAGATTTCATTTAGAAGTCATTTCAGGGGAAGTGATTTATTTATGTTTTATTGAGATGTATAATACTATTAGGTTATTATGTATATCCATACGCTTAAAAATACGGTTAAAACTCTCAATACATACTTAAGGGTTCACTCTGTTTGTAATGTATTATATGATAGAAGTTAATATAAAAATGTATGGATATCGCCGTAATTATTGGAGGTTTCATAATGGACACGAAACGCATATCAGGTTTCCAATGGGCTATGACGATCTTTGTCTTCTATGTACTTGCATACGCACTCCCATTGGTACTGAAAGATTTTCAAGGCCAAGTTCCATTCAAACGCTTTGTCTTTGATTTGAGTACACTTGCGCCATTTATCGCAGCTATTATCTGCTTAATTGTATTTCGAAATAAACGCGCTCAGCTCGCAAGTTTAAAATTCACAATCAGTTTTAAAGTGATTGAACGCATTATTTTAGCTTTAATCTTACCGCTTGTGATTTGTATTATTTGTATGTTTGCCTTTAATACTTACGCAGACAGTTTTATTATTTTACAATCTAAAAACTTATCTGTGTCTGTCACATCTATTTTAATCGGACATCTTTTAATGGCATTCTTTGTAGAATTCGGTTTCCGTTCATACTTGCAGAATGTCGTAGAAACAAAAACGAATACGTTATTCGCATCTATCCTGATCGGTATCCTATATGCCTTATGGAATGTGAATACGACTTATACATTAGAATTCACATTATATAACTTGTTGTATCACTTCGCATTCTCAATGATTATCGGCGAATTGATCAGAGGTACTAAAGGACGTACAATTTACATTGCTGTGGCATTCCATGCTTTAATGTCATTTGGATTAGTCTTCTTCTTCAGTGAAGAACTAGGAGACGTCTTCTCTATGAAAGTAATCGCATTAAGCACAGCACTTGTAGGCGCTGTTTTCATCTTACTCAGTCTGCTTATCAGAGCAGCTTTCTATTTCTTCACAAAAGATTCTTTAGAGGAAGTTGAACCGAACAATCCTTTAGACTATCCAAAAGATGAAGAAGACGAAGATGTTGCAGTATCAGAAACTGCACAAACAGAAGAAACTACACCAGTCACTGAAGATACAGAGCCTGAACATTCAACAGACGATTCTGAATCTATCAAAGACGATGAACCCGCACAAACTAAAGACACAGACGAACCTAAATAAGTGAATCGCTATATTATAAAAGCGCTGGCAGATATCATTCAGTTATCTGTCAGCGCTTCTTTTTAACCGATTCATTTAAATAAAATAAGTCTCTTTAGACCTTATCAATAATTTCGACACCTTCTTGTTTACCGACAATTACACGGTCAGCAAGATCTAAGAAGTATCCAGTTTCTAATACACCTGTTAAATGAATTAAATATTCATGCATGTCATATGGATCAGTGTTTGGTGGTAATTCAACATCTAAAATATAATTATCATTATCTGTGATAAAGGTAATGTCTTCCACGTTACGACGTGATACTTTTGCTTTAGTATCTTTCTCTATTTTTTTCGCTACTAGCATCCAGTTGAAGCGATCAACTTCTACTGGCAATTTAAAAGTTTGGCCTAAGTAGTCTACTTGTTTCGTTTCATCTGCGATGACCACAAAGCGTTCAGCCATTTCATCAATAACTTTTTCACGAAACAGTGCACCACCGCCGCCTTTGATTAAATTTAATTGCGGATCAAATTCATCTGCACCATCAATCGCCACATCAATATGATCGACATCATTGACGTTAACAATCGTAATCCCTAATTCTTTCGCAAGCAATGCGGTTTTATTAGACGTACAAACGCCTGTAATTGTAGCGCCATCATCTAATAATTTCGCGATATGCGGTAATAAGAGTTCAATCGTGCTGCCTGTACCAATACCGACAACCATACCATCTTTAATTTCTGAGACTGCGTCTTTCACAGTTTGTAATTTTAACGCTCTAACATCCATCACTGAATACTCCTTGTCATTATATTACTCAGATTTTTCTATAATTTGATACGTTGTTTTAGAAAAGAATGTGTCACCTTTACGTAAAATAGAAGGTGCTTCTTCTCCTAGTAAATTAATATCATTTGGTAAGCATTGCGCTTCTAAAGTAAAACCTGAGTGTGGTTTATAAATGTTCATATCACTTTCCCAATTGCTGGTTTCATTAAAAGTAAAGATAACCACATGTGGCATATCTGTTTTCATTTTCAATAAGAATTGGCTATTTTCAACAGTCAGTTCATCACCGATTGTAAATGGATGATCTAAGCCATGATAACGTTCAATTTGAGCATGTAATCGTTCATCTGCAGCTTTGCCGATATCTTCAAATCGCATTGATTGTTTACCTAATACCTGAATTAAATCTACAGTATCATTAAGCGTTGGTAAATTCTTGTCATTTAATAAATGCATTTTCAATGTTGAACTTGTTAAGATATGGTTGTTTACCTCTTTATTATCTCTGTTCAAGTTGAAATAAACGTGGTTAGTCGGATTAAATAACGTTGTTTCTGTTGCTTCTGCACTATATTCAATCGTCCATCGATTGTCGATATCATACGTATGTATAATCTTTAGTTTAATATCGCCCGGGTAATGATCATCTGCTGATTTAACAGTTGTAGTAAAGATAATTTGAATATAGCCGCCATTGTCATCTTTAATTTCATAATCAAAATAGTGTTTATTAATTCCGTGAAAACCGCCGTGTAAATGATGAGGCGGATCATTTTGTTCAAGTTGGTAAGTTTTACCTTCTAATTCAAAATGTCCGTCTTCAATACGTCCCCCAAAACGACCGACGCTTGCGCCGAAGTAATACGGATTTTCATGGTAATACTCATCCGCTTCAACGACATTTCCTAACACAATATTATTATCTTCATACTTCCAAGACACAATACGCGCCCCAAAATTTGAAAAGATAATTTTCGCTTGGTCGTTATCAACCTTGATTAAATCCAAACCGTTTCTTTGGTGCTCCACTTCTGTAAACATCATTTCAATACACCCTTTCCTTGCCCGATGAAAATCATCAGCCTCTATCAGGCAGCAACATAATCAAGACACCGATAATACATACAATGCCGCCGATGACATCATATTTATCTGGCATCTGTTTATCAAAAACATATCCCCATATAATACTCATGACAATGAACACACCGCCATATGCTGCATATACTCTGCTGAATGTTGGAAATACTTGGAATGTTGCGATGATACCGTATGTAATTAACAGGATACCTCCAAGCATCCCTAACAACGGTGATTGTGCATCTCTCAACCACAACCAAATTAAATAACCGCCGCCGATTTCACACAGCCCTGCTAAAATAAAAATTGCAATTGGATACATCATATACTGACTGCCACCTATTTTTTATAATACTTTCCTCACTTTATATTTTAACAATAAGGCGCATGGTTTACTAGATGAAATCCAGTAAACCATGCGCCATTTAGAAATCTTTTTATAGGATTGTCATTTTTATTTTTTAATTGCACGTTTCAACGCTTTAAAGATATTCTTGTCGAACGTTAAAACTGAATCACGATAACTTCTCACTGCTATCCATACGAGTAAAACAAGTACGATTACAGATAAACCCATGCTCACTATGATTTCCCATAGTTCCAAATTCGGTGTCGAAGCTCTAACAAATAATAAGAATGGTGATAACAATGGAATAAAGCTTGCTACTTTAGCTAACATCATATCTGGATTGTTCATACTGAATAATGCGATATAAAAAGCAATGAAACTAATAATTGTCATCGGCATCAACGACTGATTTAAATCTTCAATACGTGTCGCAAGTGCGCCTAAAATTGTTCCTAATACAGTATATGAAACCACGCCGATAATGATAGAAAGTACGCCGACAATAATCAATCGTGTTGTCGTAGGTGTCATAGTCATATCAAACTTTTTCATTAAGTCGCCTGCATCTGAAAAATACAGTGCTGCGGCACCAATCACAACTAAAATCAACACTTGTGTAAAAGCGACACAAATCATCGCTAGAATTTTAGCTAAGATATGCTTCACAGGTGAAATACTCGTAATGACCATTTCAATAACGCGTGATGTTTTTTCTGTCGCAACTTCCATCGCTACTTGGTTGGCATAGTTCATAATCACCAGGAACATCAACATGATGCCCGCATATAAAATAATCCAATTTAAAAATTTATTGCTTTGAGAAGTATCTGAGCCACCTTTACCGATTGCTTTTGAAGTGACTTCACTTTTTTGTTGTAAATCAGAAAGTTCTTTTGGACTTAAATTAATTTGTTGCGCTGCTGCTTGGGTTTGAATCGGTGTTAAAATACTTTCTAATTTTTGAACACTCTCATCAGAAGGTGCGTCTTTACTAACAACTTCGCCTTTAATTTTTTGTCCTTGTTGATCAATGATATAAGCTTTATCAATTTTATCTTTCTTTATTTCTTTTAACGCTTGTTCTTTAGATAAGATTTTAAATTCTGTACCTTTTTCTTCAATATGTTTGCTTTGTGCTTTGACCATTTGCGCAATTTTCGGTTCATTAGAAGCAATGCCGATTTTATCTGGCCCGTTATCAAACAAATCGATAATCTTATTGAAGTTAGCTGCCGCAATAATAATCACTGCTAAAATGACCGTCATAATGATAAATGCGCGTGATTTCACTTTATTCTTATACGTCAAATTGAACGTAGCTAAAAATTTATTCATGAATATCACCTACCTGTTGAATAAAAATATCTTGAATTGAAGGTTCAAGCACTTGGAATCGTTTCACAAACCCATGTTGAGCTACTACGTCAAAGACACGTTTTGCGGCTGCTTGATTTTCTACAGAAACAGTAATCATACGTTTTGAACGTTCTACACGTGTAACACCTTCAACTTCTTCTAAATTTTCTAAAGCATCTTCAGTTTCAATCACAATTTTCTTCAAATCAAATTGATCTTTAATCGATTGTATGTCGCCTTGTAAAACTAAATCACCATGATTCAAAATACAGATATCATCACACAGTTCTTCTATATGCTCCATACGATGTGAACTGAAAATAATAGTAGTCCCTTGTTCGTTCAGATCTTTAACTGCTGATTTTAATAATTCTACATTTACTGGATCTAAACCACTGAAAGGTTCATCTAAAATCAATAATTCAGGTTTATGAATCAAACTAGCTAACAATTGAATTTTTTGTTGGTTACCTTTAGATAATGATTCAATTTTCTTATCTCTGTTCTCGTTAATCTCAAAGCGATTTAACCAATAGTCTAACGCTTGATTAAAATCTTTTTTTGACATTCCTTTTAAAGTCGCAAGATAACGCAACTCATCTGCGACTTTCATTTTTGGATGCAAACCACGTTCTTCAGGCAGATAACCTACTTGGTTAAACATATGTTCACCCATCTTTTCACCATTATATGTAACGATCCCTTTTGTTAATGGTGTCAGTCCTAAAATCATACGGAATGTTGTCGTCTTCCCAGCACCATTTCGTCCTAAGAACCCTAACATCTTCCCTTTTTCAAGTGTTAATGAAATATCGTTGACCACTGTCTTATCGCCATATTGCTTTGTCACATCTTCTAAAACTAAAGCCATCGTACATCACTCCTTATCGTTGGTGTTGGAAAAGCAACTCTGTTAATCATATACCATAAGTATATGATAATAACATTATTAAATATCTAACTTTACAAACTGTTCACAAAGAATTTACACTTATTTGCTTTTATAATACTTGTAAATTTTTACGTAATAAAAACTAACATTAAAGACAAATAAGATAAATAGCAGTGTTAAAGCTAATGATTGTGTATGACCTGTAATTGCTGAATAGAATGCCAATACGAGAATCAAAATAGTTAATGCAAGTAAGTTATATTGAAATAACTTAAATATCGCTGAAAATGTAACATATCTCTCGCCTTCATCCATCGCTTTCATCATTTTATCTCCATATTGTTCATCATTAGGATTTGGTAATCTTGAATCTAATTTAGGCAAATAGATTTTATACATCACACTAAAAATTGATGAAATTAAAAAAGGGATGACTGAAACCTCCCAATGATTATTGGCAAATTTAAACGTAGTGACTAAAATAATATTCGCTAACGCAACAAATGTACTGAGATGGCTCAATACTGAAGCGTTGAAAAACTTACGATTGAACAAAGTATCATAATGATCTCCTAACACTTCATCTTCTTCTGAAAGATGCTTGTAATTTTTAGCTTGGGATAGCTGCAATTTCATTACAATACCAATACCTATAATTAAAAGTATAGTAAACAGTGTGGTAATAATGGTTGCTTGAAAATCGAACAGTTGTAACGATGAATGGTTACCTAGAAAACTGAAGTATAATCCTACACATCCGCCTGCTAGTCCACCTAATGCGATTTTCCCTGCATATTTCCAATTCTTTTTCGTGCTACTCATAGTCGTCCTCCTCGAAAATGAAAATATCTTCAATGCGTTCTCCGAATATCCGCGCAATTTTTGCGGCAGTCAGTACGGAAGGCATAAATTCATTTCGTTCAATTAATGAGACGGTTTGTCGTGAAATCCCTGCTTTTTTCGCAAGTTGTGTTTGATTATAGCCATCTCGTGCCCGCAATTCTTTTAATCGTGTTTTCATGCGCCTTACCTCCGTTAATACACATGCTATATGATAATAGTCAATTTGACAAGTATATTAGTCAAATTGACACATATAATAAACAAAAAGACGATACCTTCTATATAAAAGTATCGTCCATGTTGTTATTTTGTTATTCGATTTTAGGCGTGTCTGTAACGTTGCCCAACAGGCTCTGGACCATAAGCATTGTGCCCTTCTTGTGACTTTTGTACACCTACGACAATCACCCAAATTACAAATACTAGCTGTGCAATAGAGATAATGGCATCTACAATTGTAGCAAACATGCCATCTCCTAAATCCACAAATAAAAGAATACGTTCTATTACTAATAGCGCAGAAAAGATAATTGGGACCACCATTGTATTGCCTGTATCATGGAAACGTCTTGCAAGCAAAGCGACCCATGGAATGAAGCTTGCGATTTCAAAAAGTGTTGTTAAACCAAAAGAAGTATTATCAAAACTTTGATTCAAACCTAATAAAGCATCCAGACTATTCAATACAATGTTAATAATCATTGTCCATAGTACCATAAACCAGAACTCTGAACGTCGTGATCTCCCGTTGAAATCAATGTAACGTTTCCAGAATAAAACAAAAGCTTCTACGAATCCGACACTCTTTTTGTGTTGTTCATGCATCGTATATCTCCTCCATTTTTTAGATTCTATATGAACTACTTTCTAATAGATGCTTATCTCAATAAACGCTAGCAAAATTAAAAATCTGAACCTGAATCATGACTGGTCGTACTGCCTTTTGTCGATTGAACTGATTTAGCATGAGATGTATTAGAGGCTGGCGTATTACCTTGTTCAAAACGATGCACATAAGGACTGCGACCATACTTATTATCTTTATCTTGACTCGGTAGACAAAGCACTACAAGAACATAAATCCACAAACCTAAATAAACCAAGCTGATGATTAAAAATATAATTAACGCTGGTGTTAGTTCAGTTGATTCATCCATATTAAGTACAAAATTAAACACATTCATCACAATGCTCAATACGAACATAACAATCGGCGTCACCATAGTTCTGCCTGTATCATGAAAACGTCTGATCATAACAGCCCAAGTTGGAATAAATGTAGCTAAGGCAAACAATACATAAACCAACATGCAGATGAGGAATAAAATCATACCCATAACTGCTACTCCACTGGAATCAACTGCAGCCCCACCGACTAAAAATATGGTTCCTAAAATCATCACAAAAGTTAATGGCGCATATAAAATCAACATCCATAACGCCGCAAACCAATATTCTGAGCGTGTCGATCTGCCTGTAAAATTAACATAATTTTTCCAGAAAAGTTTAAACGCTTCTAAAAACCCAACACGTCTTATCATACTCATCCTCCTCTCTCTAACTTTTTGTTTTACGATACTTCTATGTATTACAACTTACTCTTTTATGTCTTTTAAAAGGTAATAGTTATTTAAAACTATTCTTTTTTATTTTAACAGACTTATTGTAAAATTAGCATAGTTTTTCTGAACTTTACAATATCTACAAACTTCTTCTTCAAACGAAATATTGTTATTCCTTATCATCTTTGCGTAAAATAGAAAGTACTGTATTAAATAGATGAGGAGGAAAGTCATGGATTTTATTCATCGCACAACCGAGGAAATCGCACGTGATCTATTAGGAGTTAAAGTCCAATTCGACGATGGTGAACAAACGTATGCAGGTTATATCGTTGAAACAGAAGCCTATTTAGGCGATGTTGATCAAGCTGCTCATACGTACAATGGACGAAATACACCTCGTGTACAATCCATGTATAAAGATGGCGGTACAATCTATGCACATGTCATGCATACACATCTATTAATCAACTTTGTGACACAACCAGCAGGTACTGCCCAAGGGGTACTAATCCGTGCACTAGAACCCGAAACGATTACTGAACAAATGAAAGAAAATCGTAACGGTAAAGATGGTATAGACTTAACAAACGGTCCAGGTAAATGGACACGTGCCTTTAATATGACAATGGCCTTAGATGGTTTTAAATTAAATGAAGGCCCTCTAAAAATCGATACAAAACAACGTCGTTATCCAGTTGACATTGTTGAAAGTCCACGTATCGGCATTCCTAATAAAGGCGAATGGACACATAAACCATTACGCTTTACTGTAGAGGGTAACCCTTACGTTTCACGTATGCGGAAATCTGAGATGAAACCCGCACAAGAAACTTGGAAATCTTAAATGGATACTAAATTTAATAGTTATTGATAAACGAAAAAAGTGGTCCTCCTTATGTTCAGGAGAGACCACTTTTTTCATATTTCTATAATGGTATTTGTTTGTAGAGATAAAGGTACATTGATGACACGTTGATTCAGCGAACCTTTGAATGCTAAGCCTGGTTGATAAAGTTGTTGGACAAAAGGTCCATCTACTAAGACATCAATTTGTTTTAGAAGTTCTTTACGTGCTTTTGTATTATGTTTTAAATTCTCAAACATAAAACCAGACCAAACCCAAATCGTTTTAGTATGACCAAAACGTGCTCTGAATGCTTCAATCAAGGGTTGGATAATGTCTATATTACAAAATGGTTCGCCGCCTAACAGGCTTAACCCAGCAATATAATCTGGTGCACAAGCATCAAGGATTTGAGTCAACATTTCATCTGTAAAAGGTGTGCCATATTTAAATTTTTGTGCTGCGACATTATAACAGCCGGCACATGCAAAAGGACAACCTGATACATACACACTGCATCTGACCCCTTCTCCATCCACAAACGATTCTTCTTCAATCTTTGCGAGATAACCTTGTCCCGTTTCAACTTGTGCATATAACATCGTTATTCGTTTCCTTTCATATGTTTCACACGTGCAGCAATTTCTTTATGACGCCCTTCAATCGTTGGTCTTTGAACAGGATTACCAAGATAACCGCAAGTTCTTTTAACCACATCTACTGTATCAGGATCATGATTACCGCAATGTGGACATTCATAGCCATGTGCTGTTGTTTTAAAGTCCCCTTCAAAACCACATTCATAGCATTTGTCTATCGGCGCATTCGTACCTAAATAACTGACTTTATCATATGAATAGTCCCATACCGCTTCTAGCGCCTTTGTATTATGTGTCAATTTAGGATATTCACAATAATGAATATAACCGCCACTCGCTAAGAAAGGATAATCTTTTTCAAAATCCAATTTTTCAAACGGTGACACTGCTTTACGTACATCGTAATGGAAAGAGTTTTGGTAATAGCCTTTATCTGTAATATTTGGGATTAATCCAAAACGTTCTGTATCCAAACGACAGAATCGATCTGTTAATGATTCACTTGGTGTACTGTATAAGCTGAAGAAAATATCGTAATCATCTGTCCATTGATATTGGAAATCTTTCATGCGTCTTAAAATGTCTAATGTGAATGTTTTCGCTTCTGGATTTGTTTCCCAGTTAGGTCCATAAAAAACAGTTGCTGCTTCATAAAGACCAATATAGCCCATTGAGATAGTTGCGCGTTTATGTTTGAATAATTCCATCACATTATCATCTTCTTTTAAGCGATTGTGGAATGCACCGCTTTTATAAAGGATTGGTGCGTTATTTGGAATCACAGATTGAATACGTTCAATGCGATAAACTAATGCATCATGAATCAATGTCATACGTTCATCAAGTAATCTCCAGAATGCAGCTGGATCGCCTTCTGTTTCAATCGCAATACGCGGTAAGTTCAAAGTAACAACACCTAAATTACAACGACCGCTGTTTTCATTTTCACCTTTTTCGTTTTGCCATGCTGGTAAGAATGAACGACAACCCATTGGCGCTTTAAAATCACCTAAAATTTCAACGGTTTTATCATAGTTCAAAATATCTGGATACATACGTTTAGTAGAACATTCTAAAGCTAACTGTTTTACATCATAGTTGATATCTTCAGGCGCAAAATTGACACCTTTTTTAATGGAGTAAACCAATTTAGGGAAAATGGCAGTCACATGATGATGCCCTAAACCTTGAATACGAGTTTTCAAGATTGCCTTTTGAATCATTCGGCTGTATGTATCTGTGCCTAAGCCGAAACCTAGTGTCACGAAAGGTGTTTGTCCATTAGACGTATAAAGTGTATTAATTTCATATTCTAAACTTTGCATCGCATCTTTAATATCTTTTTCAGTTTGCGTACGGACATAATCATCCAATTGTTCAGGATATACAAACTTTTCTCCGATTTCGCGATGTTTTCTGGCGTTACATTCTGCATATTGACTTAATACTTCATCAATACGATCAACTGTACAACCACCATATTGACTGCTTGATACGTTCGCAATAATTTGAACGATTTGAGCTGTCGCAGTTTGAATGGACTTTGGTGATTCTACTTGTGCATTACCAATTTCAAACCCTTTTTCCAACATCCCTTTAATATCAATCAAGCAACAGTTTGTTAGAGGTTGGAATGGGTGATAATCTAAATCATGGAAATGAATATCTCCATTTAAATGTGCTGCTGCCACATGTTTTGGTAATAAGTGTTCTAAGGCATATGATTTTGAAACGACACCTGCAGTTAAGTCACGCATTGTCGTAAATGTTTCACTGTCTTTATTCGCGTTTTCATTAACTACTGTCGGATCTTTATTAATTAAGCGACTTAAGCTCTCTTCTAGTTTCAACATAGAATTCCCCTTTTCTACTATATCTTGTGTTCTAAATACTAAATTACCACAATATATAGAATTTAGAAGAGGATAGCCATACTTTTAACAGATATGTCAAAATGTTGTGGCTTTATTTTGAATAGAGTATTTAGGACGACTCTATTTCCAACTTTTTCTAACTACGCAAAAATGCCCTCATCTATATATCATAGACAAGGACATCTCATCAATTCACAAAAACTATTACAATCTGTAAATAGTCTACCCTAAGTTTCTAAATCATTTTGCTTATTTAATCTGTCACATTGCTTATGTTGGAGTCACACACAAACAACTGTCAAGACTCATCCTTTATTACTTTGGATGTAATCATTCATGTATATATGTTAACATTCTTTGAAAAAAGTTAGTGTCCATATTTTAAAATTTAGAGTTGAAGCACTGTATGATAGTTTATTTAACAGTCCGACCACTCAAAATCACGTAGAAGTTTTTAAGATAAAGCATTCATTAAAAATACGTTCAATTTTGAAATTTTGTAAATTATGATGAGTCAGTTGACAGCTTAAATAAGCAGTATATATATAATTCTCGCCACTAATCAAATAGTTGGTTATGTCGTATATATATTTTGTCGATGAACGACTCAACTCTATACGCAAATCCTGATTGATGTCTATTATCATAGCGGTATTTGTCTCGGGTGTTATGACAACCAAATGATACTTCACATTATTTTCAGCACGATCAACTTTAAAAGTATGACTGGCTGTAATAATATTCGTGTTGATATTGTTTTCGAGAGAAACATTCCAATTATTTAACTCAACTTCTATACTGATGTGTAGCCCTGAGATGTGATGTTGGTTCTTATCATAATAGTATAAAAACGGTTCAACAACTGGTGATGTCGGTTCTATCAGCACGGTTTCTTTGAATTGTGAATAACTAGGTCTCACTCCCTGACCCCCTTCGACAGAGAATTAATATACTCCTATTATAAATTCAGCTCAGTTTCTAAAGATAGATATAAATCAATACACATTTATGTCAAAATGTTTCTTATAGGTACTAAATAATACTCATCTGTAATTTTGTTATTTACCAATCATTTTATTTTGTACAATCCATCATTTTTTATGAATCTAATTGCTTTGTGCAAATTAATGTTCTATAATAAGTGTAAGCGTTGCCAGAGCCTATGGACTCAAAGGTCCAGCTCTTCGTGATTGCCTATACCAAAACCAATTTGTTACTAAAAAAGCGGTTCAACCCTCTACCAGTTGAACCGCTCTCCTTATATTTCCACTTATTTTTGTATATTTTCATACAATGATTTTTGTGCTATTTTCTAATTTAATCCACGTTGTTCTATCCAATTTTTTAGATATTGATCAAAAATGACTGACGTTTGTTGTAAATCTTGAACATTTGATGCATCCAACATCGTCGCAATTCGTTTCATTTGTTCAAGAAACGCTTCTACATATTCTACAGTTTGTGTAATCCCATTATTTTCAACTTGTTCTAAGAAAGGTCGAGACATACCTACTGCATCTGCACCTAGCGCAATACATTTCACAGCATCCAGCGGGTTACGTACACCGCCGCTCGCAAATACAGTCATTTTATTTTGTAGTGATTGGCTTTCTAATAAAGATTCGACTGTTGATTGTCCCCAATTTTGAAGGTAAGACATATCTTTTAAATCACGGCGTTCATTTTCGATATTAACAAAGTTCGTACCGCCGCGGCCGCTGACATCTACATAACGTACACCGATTTCATATAGAGCTTCTATCGTTTCTTTGCTCATACCGAAACCGACCTCTTTCACAATCACAGGTACATCAACTGTTTGAACAATCAAGCTCAAGTTTTCCATCCAATTTGAAAATGTACGATTACCTTCTGGCATTACAAGTTCTTGTGGTGCATTGACATGTACTTGCAGTGCATTTGCATCCAACATCTCTACAGATTTCTTAGCTAAGTCTGCAGGCACATCTGCACCGACATTACTAAACAAGATACCTTCTGGATTCTTTTCTCTTACAATATTGAATGAATCTGCAGTTTTTGGATTACGTAATGCAGCATGTGTTGAACCTACCGCAATTGCAAGCCCTGTCTCTCTCGCAACTACCGCAAGCTTTTCGTTGATTTGTTTTGTCCATTCACTGCCGCCTGTCATGGCATTAATGTATAGGGGTGAACTTAAGTCAAAGTCTGGTAATTTGACTGATAAATCTACTTGTTCTACATCCACGCTTGGAATAGAATGATGTACAAATCTGACACGATCAAAATCAGTTAGTTTCGGATCAGTTTGTGCCATCGCAATTTTTACGTGATCATCTTTTCGTTGTTCCCTTTTAGAGTCGCTCATTGTCTTTCCTACTTTCTTTTCTTTCATGTATTAGTGATAGTGTATCAATCAACTGACATTCGTTCCAGTTTTTAATGCTCCCATTTCAAATCATGCTAAAGCATATTTTTACGTTTGAAGAACCAAAGGCACCATAACGTAATTAGTACCATCAATCCTAGGCATATAAAGTAACCATAATGCCATTTCAATTCTGGCATATATTCAAAGTTCATTCCGTATATCCCCGCAAGCAATGTTAATGGCATGAAAATCATTGAAACAATAGTTAATATCTGCATGACGTGGTTCATTCTATATGTAGTATATGATTCAAAATTGTCTCTGATTTCTTTCGTGATATCCTGTGCTGTTCTCAACATATTTTCTTCTTTGACGATATGATCTTTAATATGTTGAATATACATTCTATGCCTTTCATCTCTCACTAAAGCACTCGAATATTGCAACGTATCAATCAACTCTTTCATCGGCATAATGATTCGGTTCATCTTGATAATATCAGAACGTAAATCAAACAAATCATCCATCATATACTTGTTGGTACGTT
This sequence comes from Staphylococcus simulans, assembly GCF_025561465.1. Lineage (NCBI taxonomy): Bacteria > Bacillati > Bacillota > Bacilli > Caryophanales > Staphylococcaceae > Staphylococcus > Staphylococcus simulans. Next base: position 729,854 of record NZ_CP095100.1, on the reverse strand, counting down.
CTCCTCCATGTTCATCTTCAAACATAAACACTTTATCTGATATCTTTTCCACGTGATTGAAATATTCATCCACAATATGGTCAAGGATATATAGAACAATATCATCACAATCTAAATCTTTATCGAAATGAGCAGTGACTTGCTTGTGAACTGCTTCAATTTCATCAATCGGCTGATGATGATATGTGATTAAGATATTGTTTTTAATGAAAATATTCAAGACTTCAACTTGATAGTTTTGTTCTGAAAGTCGATGAAACACGATATTTTGATAATCTCCATAATTCTTATACTTCGCCCTTGGATTAGCATGTATAGTATCATCAACTTCTAATGGGTTAAAATCAAAGTTATCTAATAAAAATTTATTTTCTTGTTCAGTCGGTTCATTCAAATCAAACCAAATCACCGTCGCATCTGACGGAATATCACGCTTGTCTTCTACTGTTTTGAAGCCATGTGAATGAGTTTGATAATATATGGACATACTCATGCGTTTCCCTCCCCTATGTCATAAAATTAGTTTATCATTTTTAGTATTAATTATGTTTGAAGTTATCCCTATTGATTTGTATATTATGGAGGGTTATAAAGTATAAAACAATACATGATAAATAAAAAAATAATAATCGGTAAAGGAGTTTTTTAATGAGCAACCTATTTACATTAACAGGTACAGTAGAAAAATCTATGATTGATCATAATCAGCATATGCATGATTCACAATATAACGAAGCGTTCAGCCAAGCAACGAATGAATTCAACTATAATAACGGTCTTTCATTAGACGAACGTAAGCAGTTAAACTACACGATTTTCACAATTGAAGAACACACAACATTCTTATCCCAGCTTAAGTTGGATGATAATTATCAAATTGATATTCATCTTTATAACTATGACTATAAGCGTCTGCATTTCTTTTTAATCATGCGCAACGAACAAGGCAACATTGTCGCAACGAATGAACAAATGATGATGGGTATCAATCGTGATAGTGAAAAATCAGCTCCTTTCCCAGAAACATTTATGCGCAATGTTGAACTTTACTACAACACACAACCTAAGGTTGATTGGCCAAAACAACTGGGGCATCGTATTGAAATACCTCAAAAAGGAGATTCTAAATGAGTTTATCCCTTCAAGAAGAACTTCAAGTAACTTTGTTGGATTTAACGGATGATGTCAAAGTCGAACTTAGCGAGCTCAATCAACGCAAAGACAATGTAACTAAGGGGCCTGACTATAAATTATTTGAACGTGGTATTATGCATGCGATTATTCAAGGTAAACGTCAAATGATAGATACGCTACAAAATCAATTACAAAGAACAGAAACCAATCAAGACATCACGACTTTAATTCAAAATACAAAACAAGGTTTAACAACACAATTATCACAACTTCATAGTGAAATCCCATCAAACAACACGATCAATCAAGCTTATTATGAAGAAGGGCTGACTGTAGCACAACTCTACGAAACACAAGGAAAGTACTATGTGATTCAAGTCATCAGTGATAAAATATATACAATACAGTCAGAAGATAAGTTATAAGAATATATAAATCATTCTGTTCTTCTTTCTTCAAAGGGAGGTATTTGGTCCATTATGGCTCAAAATAATTTACGACGGGCTGATAAAGCTCCTTTAGATCGAGTACCGCTTCAACGCGGCCAGTATTTCGCACCAAAAAAGAAGCGTTCTTACGTCAGTTTAATTATTCAAATCATCGTATTGATTCTGACAATTATCTCGATTTACAGTATGCTGAAAGAACCTATTTTCAATATTTTACTCGTGAATGAACCCATTCGTTTTTCACAAATCTTGAATTTCCAAGAGACACTGCAAAACATCTCGAGTCAAAATGTTGATTTAACACAAATCAGCCAACTGCAAGATAATATCAGCAAATTGAAACTGGCCTTTTACGCCTTTTTCTTCGCAGGTATTCTCAGTTTGATTTTGACGGTTTTAACATTGATTTTTAATCGTACTGCGATAAAAATTGTCAATATGGTCTTAATCGCCATTATGTTTGCGATTCCTTTCGGCCTGGCTTATATCGTTGAAGAAACAGCGAAACGTGTATCTGAAACATTACAACAATACTTTATTAACCTCTCACCTGATAAAATCTTAGTCACAGGTGAAGCAATAAGTAATGCGACCGTATTACTCGCGTGTTGTTTCGGTTTACTCTTTATCAGCTTATTCTTCAGAAACCGTCGTATTCGAATTAAATAGTTAATGACTACGCAACAGCTCACACCGAGTTGTTGCTTTTTTATATTCAATTTTCTCAAACATTTAACTTTACAATAAACTCAATTCTCTTTATCATAGATATAGTTAACACCTCTCAACTAAAAAGTATGAGGAAATTTTATAAAAAAGGAGTCAATATAGAAAATGAAAACAATATTGAAATTCAGATGGCTAATTTCAATTATTGTTGTGATAATGGTGGCTTGTACTTTAATTTTCGCACCTAATTTAACAAAATTAGCTGAAGATAAAGGTGATATAAAGCCTCCTGATAATATGACCTCACAACAATATACAAATAAATTAAAAGCAGTCGGTGCTGATTCCGAAAGTATCAGCGCTGTCGTCAAGTTAGATCGACCTCTAGATAAAACAAGTCGTCAACAGCTTAAAGACTATGTTAAAGACATCAAAAAAGTGAAACATGTTGAAAATGTCATTAATCCTGTCGAAAGTAAGGACATTGAAGACAAATTAGTGGCAGATAATAAAAAAACTGTGCTCATTCCTATAGAAACGACAGATGATAAAACTAAGACTTTAAATGCTGCGGATGATATCAATCATATTCATCAAGACTTTAAGTCTTCTTATTTAACTGGTAATGAAATCATCAATGATGACATCAATAAGAGTGTGAACGAAGGCCTGCAGAAGACTGAAATTATTACAGTCATTTTAATTCTTGGTATTTTATTCTTAGTCTTCCGTTCTGTAGTTACACCTTTTGTACCATTACTTTTAGTTGGTATTTCTTATTTATTCTCACAAGGTATTTTGGCACTGCTTGTTAAATATATCGATTTTCCAATTTCCATCTATATTCAACCGTTCTTAATCGCGTTGCTGTTTGGTATTGGAACGGATTACTGTATTTTATTACTTAACCGCTATAAAGAAGAGTTGAGTAAAAACCAATCCAATTATCAAGCTGTATTTAACACTTTCAAAAATGGCGGACGCACGATTTTAATCTGTGCCATTACAGTATTAGTCGGCTTTGCAGCATTATTCTTTGTAGAGTTTAGTCTCTTCCGTTCAGCGATGGGTATCGCAATCGGTGTGCTATGTCTGATGATTATCTTATTCACCTTGCTGCCTACACTATTAATGGTAACGGGTGAAAAAATATTCTGGCCAAGCAGAAATGCTGGTACACACAAAGATAGTAAATTATGGGGCACGTTGGGCCAATTTACAACGAAACGTTCTTTCTTAGGCCTTGTCATTGTGTTAGTAATTTTGGTACCAATTATTATTTTCGCACCTAATAAAATTTCATTCGACAATACTAATGAAATCAGTGATCAATATGATTCCATCAAAGCCATCAATATCATTAAAGATGACTTCACTATGGGACAAGCATTCCCAGTAAATATTGCAATCGCAGATGATCATAAACTGACAACTTCTAAAGGTGTGAATGATGCTGAAGTCTTGGCACAATCAATTGAAAAAGTAAAAGGTGTCGATAGTGTCAGCACGATTACACGCCCTACCGGAGAACCGATTAAATCTCTTTCAGCATCGCATCAACTAGATGTCATTCAAGGCAAGTTAAATGAAGCGAATCAAGGACTCGATCAAGTCAACAATGGTTTAGGTGAGATGCAGTCACAAGTTGAACCTCTAACAGAACAACAACGTGTACAACAAATGCTGCAACAAAGTTCTCAACTTCCACCACAACAAGCTGTTCAACAAGTTACTGGACAGTCTGGTCAATTAGCACAAGGGTTAGAACAATCACAAAATGGTATTTCACAAGTTCAAGATGGACAAACTCAGATTCAACAACGCTTAAAAGAAATGGCCGATGACAAAAACATCGACAAGTCTGGTATGCACATCACAGATGATATGTTGAAAAATACAGATTTAAAAGATTCGGTTAAACAGTATAGCGAAGGCAATGGTAAGGTACTCTTAATGACTGTTGAATTAAAAGGAGATCCTTTCTCTAAATCAGCTATGCAGACTGTAGATACGATACACGAAACTGTCGATCATCAAGTCAAAGGTACATCATTCGAAAACAGTGATATTGAGTTTGGTGGCACATCATCACAAAACAATGACTTAGAAAAAACAGTTAATAGTGATATGAGTAAAGCCATCGCATTGATTACAGTGTTCTTATTTATTGTACTGTTAATCTTTGAACGCTCAATTATTATGCCGATTTATATGATCGCATCTATTTTAATCACATATTATGCATCTATCGGTATTTCAAACTTAATCTTTACAAACTTATTTGATATGGGTGGCCTCTCATTAGTTGTTCCATTCTTCAGCTTTGTTGTACTCATGGCTTTAGGTATCGACTACGCAATCTTCTTAGTCAACCGCTTCACCGAAGAAGTCGAACAAGGTCATTCAGTCACTGACGCCATCATCACTTCAATGCGTAAGATGGGTACAGTTATCATGACCGCATGTGTCATTTTAGTCGGTACTGTCGCAGCACTTTATACTTCTGGTGCCTTAACACTTATGGAAATTGCGACTGTGATTATTATCGGACTTATCATTTATAACGTACTCTTATTACCACTCTTCATTCCTTCGGTTGCACAATCATTCAATCAAGGAAACTGGTGGCCATTTAAAGCACCTACGAAGAATTCTCAAACTAACACGTCAAATACAGACCCTACAAATTAAAAAATGAATCATAATTGAAGAAACGCCCCTGCGTAAAGGACGCAGAGGCGTTTTTATTAGAAAAAGCGACAGATACAGCACCTGTCGCTTTCTTTATATCTTCAATATTTTTTAATGATCATGTTCTTGCGCAAATGCATCTGCTTTTTTCTTACTTTGAATAAAGAAACTAAGGAATAATGCGATAGCGCTAAATAATGTCGCAATCCAGAAAGCATCATTGACACCTTCAACTGTCGCAAGTTTATTTAAGAAGGTCATAATCACTTTCATTGCGCCTTCTTGACCGCCATATTGCATGGCCATTTCTTTCATTTGATCTTGAATCGCCGGATTCGTTTTATCTAAATCTTGTGCGAACGTATTCATGTGTTCAGTTGTTTGTGTCGTCATCACTGTAACGAGAATAGCTGTACCGATAGAACCCGCTAATTGACGCAATGTGTTCACTAAGGCATTACCATGTGAAATTAAACGTGCTGGCAATGCATTCATACCTGCTGTCATAATCGGCATCATAATAAATGCCATACCAAATGAACGTAAAATATAAATCCCCATAATATGCGAATACGGTGTATCCATTGTTAAATGCGTTAACTCCCATGTTCCGTATGTCATAACCGCGATACCAAATATCGCAAGTGGTTTAATACCTATCATGTCATACAATTTACCAGCAATTGGACCTAATAGTCCCATAACTAAAGCACCTGGTAATAGTAATAAACCTGAATCAATCGCGGTAAAACCACGTAAATCTTGTAAATAAATCGGTAATAATAACATACCGCCATATAAACTCATCATGACAATAACGTTAATAAGTGTTGTTAATGCATAAGTCGGAAACTTCAAGACTTCAAAGTTCAACATCGGCATCTTCATACGTAACTCTCTTAAGATGAATAAGATAATAAAGATAACTCCGATAGTAAATGAAACGATAATTTCATTTGAACCCCAACCTGCATTACCTGCTTCACTAAAGCCATACAGTAATGCGCCGAAACCTAATGTACTGAAAATAATACCTGGGACATCTGCTTTAGGTTGAGACGTATGTTGATAAATTTTGAAACCGAAATAACCGACAACAATCGCCACAATACCGATAAAGAACATACCGTAAAACATAAGATTCCAGTGATAGTTTTGAACGATATAACCTGATAATGTCGGGCCGATGGCTGGCGCTAAAATCATCGCGACGCCCATCACACCCATAGCCATACCACGTTTAGCCGGTGGGAAAATCGTCATAATCACATTAGAACCTAGCGGCATTAATATCCCTGCACCCGCTGCTTGAAGCACACGGCCAGTCATCATAACTGGGAAGTTCATCGCAATCCCGCACACTAATGAGCCGAGTGTGAAAATAACAAGTGAGAACAAGTATAATTTACGGTAAGAAAAACGGTCGAATAAAAAGGCACTGACCGGAATTAAAATACCGTTTACCAACATAAAACCAGTCATCAACCATTGACCTGTTGACGCGGTAATATTGAAATCACTGTTGATTTTAGGCAATGCCACATTTAATAATGTTTGGTTTAAAATTGCAATAAACATCCCAAACAACATCGCCGCAAGGACTTTATTACGTGTTGCACCTTTACCAAAACGATACATGACCGAATCGCCTTGTGCAGGTTGTTTTGTCTCTTCTGTTTCTGAGTTTTGTGTTGTTTCTTGTTCATATGTGGACTCAGTTTCTGTTTCATCTGAGTGAGTCTGTTTTAAGTCTGTCTCCTCTGTTGATTCATCTGAAGTTTCTAAATCGCTCGCTTTAAATCTTGAAGGATCAGTATTTTGTTTGATGTGAGAGGGGTTAGGTTGACGTACTGATTGAGAAGTTTTACGTTTTCTTAAGAAAACATTGATCAGCAATACAATCAGTAATGCAACGACAATATATATAATTAAAGCAAGTGTCATAGATTGACCTCCTTACTTATGAATACTTACTTCAGCATTCATACCTGGAACCACTGATTTTGCCGGTGCATTTTCAAGTGAAATCTTCACAGGTACGACTTGTGATACTTTAGTATAGTTGCCGTCGCTATTAGATGAAGGCATTAAAGAGAAACTTGAAGCTGTCGCTTTACCGACTTGTTCTACTTTACCTTTCATTTTAGAATCTTGACCGTCAATTTTAACATCTACTTTTCTACCCTTTTCAACATCGCCAATGTCTGTCTCATCTACATTTGCGGTAATATATAATTCATCTAAATTATAAGCATATGCCATTGGAGAACCTGCTTGAACCATGCCGCCTTCTTGCGCATCTGTTTTCACAATAGTTCCGGCTTGAGGCATTTTAATATCCATTTTTTGTGGAGAACCGTCTTCTCCTTTACCTGCTACTTCTGCGATTTGTTCATCTTTTTTATAGTATTTGTTTTCTTTGCCATCAAATGATTCTACTTTACCTGAAACAGGGCTCGCAATTTTAATTTGTTGGCCATCTACTTTCGCGTTATCTGTTTTTATATAACTTGTTGCTTGGTTATAATAGTAAAATCCGCCGATGCCGATTAACACAAGCACTACGATTGTCACAATATTAATAATGATTAACTTCTTCATACATACTTTCCTCCTATTTGCTTTTCAAAGTCACTTTTAATAGTATAAAGACATGTAACTTAAAAAAACACCAACACTTTTAAAAAATGTGTCGGGCGATTCTAAAGTGTAACGAAGAGGTGCAGAGATGAAAAAGCGTGCTCGAATCAAAATATTTATAAATACAATTGGTCTGATGGAAAACTATGCGCCAGAAGAAATCACAATTAAAATGATTTGCGCATATAGTGGTATTAACCGTTCTACTTTTTATGACTACTTCCAAGATAAATACGATTTATTTGAACAGATTCAAAACTATCACATGTCGCGTTATCAAAAGTTAATGCACATTGTATATCAAGATTTTGAAACCATTAAAAAGGATAATCAAAAGCTGCTTCAGTTTTTCCGTATTATCTTCAGATACATTAATCGATTTCAACGATTTTTTCGTGCCATCTTTGTCACACATCCACAAAAAGATGTGATTATTAAATTCGTCACTTTTACACATGAATCTTACGAACGATTGTTGAATGATTATACACGTATTTCAGATAAGATTTACTTTGCACATTACTTAATCGGAGGCCAATTAGGTGTAATTCATACTTGGTTAAGACGTGATTGTACAGAAGCACCTGAAGCAATGGCACAAACAATGTTAGTCAATACTATTAAAATGAGACAACAAGCTTAAAATACTCAATAATAAGCAAAGAGGAAGCGTCTGACGAAGACACTTCCTCTTTTTATATGAATAAATAAAACACTGCTTTATATATTTTCACTACTCATTCTCTGATAGAGGCTGCGCAAAGACTCTGGCAGTAATCAAATGAAGTATTATTAATACAATTGATGCGATAAAAATGATAATTAAATAAGGGATATAACTGCTTTCACCCATTAAACCGACTAACGGTGTACTGATGCCTCCGATTAATGTTTGAACTAAACCGAGTAAACTAGAAGCACTGCCCCCGCCTCCTGTACGTTCATCCATCGCCACTGAAAATCCAAGTGTTGCGATACCTGTTACTGGGCTGACTAACACAAAGAAAGCTATGAATAAAAAGAAAATGGGCAAGTGGAAAATCAGCACAATTGAAATCAAGACAACTCCGACGAGTTGAACCCAAGTATAACCACGCATTATTGCTAAAGGTGAAAAGTAATCAACTAATTTACCAGATAATTGTGATGAAATAATCAAGCCGATACCATTCACTGCGAACATAATACTGAACGCTTGTGGTGAAAGTGTATAAATACGTTGTGTAATAAAAGGAGAGGCTGAGATATAACTGAATAAAATCACAAAAGTCATACCTTGAAGCAACATTGGTAAAACAAATCTCGGGCGCTTCAACAAACGTTTGAATTGAATTAAAATTGATTTGATATCAGCTGGCTCTCTCGCTTGCTTACTTAATGATTCTGGCACACGTATAGAGGTACTGAATACCATAAAAATCCCGAAAATCGTTAAGATAATAAAGACCATATGCCATGTTGAAAATAATAAGATAATGCCGCCCATTGCTGGCGCAATCACAGGTGCGACACCATTCACCAACATTAAAACAGCTAGGAATTTTGTTAAAGCTTTTCCATGATACATATCACTGGCAATCGCTCGTGAAATCACCGCAGCTGCCCCTGCACATAATCCTTGAATCAATCTTAAACTGATCATCATCGTGATATTCACTGAAAAAACAATACCTATACTTGCGATAGTATAGATGACCATCACTATAATTAAAGGTTGTTTTCTTCCATAAGCATCTGATAAAGGTCCCATAATCAAATTACCAAACGCTAATCCAACCATAAATAAAGTCAGTGTTAATTGTGCCGCAGATGCAGTTGTATTAAAATCCGATCTGATTTGCGGCAGCCCTGGTAAAAACATATCGATGGATAACGCACCGATGGCTGTCAGCGCCCCTAAGATAATAATCAAAAATATAGGCGGTCGCTTTTGATATGTATGTCCCTGACTCACAAACAATCCCCTTCTTTCTCTCTGTACAATTCAATTAATATCCTCATGTTATACCGATAGTCAAAATAATACAATGAAAATAAAACACGTATTTCAAATAAACAAAACTACAAGTGACGTATATTAAATAAACTCCTCTCTATCCAATGGATAAAAAGGAGTTTATTTATGATTGATAGCTGATAATTTTCAAGTCGTCAGTACTTGGTATCTGACCCGATTTATGATTATCATCTAAAAGTTTATAGGTTGATTTAACCCATACACCTTGGTTATTTAAAGTTAAGACTTCAGCGTAAACGTGCGCCCCTTCAGTCGTTACATCAACGACTTGGGGCGATTGGTAAAAAGACGCTGCACCTTGACCTGTTTGAATCAAATGTTGTGTCTGTTTATAATTATCCGTTCCTGATTTTAAAAACGGAGACACACTTGCGAAGTTATTATTCGTCGACGCTTCATTTAAAGCTGACGTATATTTATCAAAGAACCGAGACAATTTATTTTTTAAACTGTTTTCCTCTTTTTCTTTCTCTTCAACATACTTCTCAATTTTTTCTTTTTCGAAGTGTAACGTCACAGGGGTATTCTCTTTTAATTCATTCGGATAAATTTTTATGCTGTCAGATTCGAATGTTCTGCCTTTGACTTTACCTTCTGCTGATACTTCAACTTCATCAGTTACAGGGTAAGGTCCATATAAACGTGTGTGATCGTAATTGTAAGACTTACCATTAATTTTCACTTTCGTATGCTTACCTTCTAATTTATTGGCACCTTCTAACTTGATGTTTAAATTCGCCTCAGGGAATTTTTCATAAACATCGACTGTTTCGCTGTTACTGTTTTTAAATGAGAAAGTCAAATAACCACTGAATTTACCATTAGCTGTTTCTTTTGTTGCTGGAATTTTATAATCACCTGGAATAAAGTTACCTAACATAGTGGCTTCATTAGCTTCTGCGATAACTTTACGTTTTCGATCATCCGCTCTAAAAATATACGTTGTTTTCGTTTTAGGTTTAATAATCGGTTTCTTAGTAATCGTAGTGAAACTGATATTATCAAAGAAAATAAAACGGCGGCCATTTTTAGTAATGCGCAGTATTTTATTGCCATCAGGTGTTTTAATAAAGCTGGCATCTTTGTCGTTACGGTCTATGTTGCGTATCGTCTCTTGCAGTTCTTTATCAAACTTATTCTGGCCAATTTCGCTTTTTATATATTTAATGTACGTTTCCGCTTCATACGTACTTACTTTATTCTCACGTGTACTTAAAATCGTCGCAATACGTTGTGTATCATTATTCTTCACTGCATTCGCTAAGATTTTTGCTTGTGCTTCTGGTGTATTGAAATTTCTCAACAAGAAAAACAGAATAATCAATAAGATAACGATAAAAATACCGATACCCCACGGCACCATTTTACGTAGATTCTGATTTGTGCGCATACGTTGTTCACGCGTTTTGCGGCTTTCATTAGAATCCGGCTTTTCGGATTGCCCCATTGACAGTTCACCTCGTTTCAATACTTTCAAATTTTATTCACATTTCCCAGGAAATGTTGAAACTAACTCGATTTTCTATGTAAAGAATGTTTGTTTTTCTTAAATTTTATGTAACCCGCACAAATTTTACAGGTATTGCACAAAAAAGTAAAACTAAAACCGACATTTCTTCTGTAAAACTGTTGGATAGTTCTATTATAATAGACTACACAATAAAATTATATCAGTATTTAGCCTTATGTCCTTTTTTAACAGTAATTATGACAAAAATCGGTACACTTTGATAAGGTACCGATTTTTATCAATGCTATTTGATTTATCGAATTTTAGAAATATATTCTTTAATACGTTGATCGATAATTCTTAAGTTTTTAGCTGTTTCTTCTATTTGTGATTGTGATATATCTTGAAGCAAGTATGTAGAAACATCATTTACAATCACTTTAGTACGTTCTATATATTCGCGACCATTGTCAGTAAGTCTCACATACTTCAAACGTTGGTCTACGTTTTCATTTTGTTTTACAAGTTCAACTAATTCAAGATTAATTAACTTTTTAATTCGACGACTGATGGCAGCTTTATTGACACCTTGTTTTTCAGTAATTTCTGAAAGTGTCAAAGATTTATTATTGTCTAGTAAAAATAAAGCTTGAGATTGTTCAATCGAAATATGATATTCCTTACGTAAACCTTCTAGCAAACTTGCCATGAGGGTATTAATATCTTCGATAAACATTGCCATAAACTGCGTGTGTTGCTCAATGTTTTCCATGATTTTCTCCTTCATAACTATAAAAATTTCTTATTGCATCTCAGTATGAGAACCTTTTTATTCTACATATTAAACAATCCGTATATCTAATCATATCATATCTAAAGTAACATAAGGCGAAATAGGGTAAGATTAGAAGAAGGAAATTTATTATATAGAGGTTAATTATGCTATTACTTTCACTCATATTAAGCCTATTGATTTTATGTAGTTATATCTATTTATACTTTAATCACTATCGCTTTTTAAATATACAATCCTTTTTCATTACTCTGGTCTTAGGATTCATCATATTATTTATTCATTTAATCACGCGTACATTGCCTTATGATTTAGCCAGCGTATCAATAATAGGTGCCTTACTTTTATTATTCAAGCATCGGGCTATTTTAGTTTGGAAAAGTGCACGTATGTTCTTCACAAGAATTTTGGGTCTGACTTTAGCTGTTACTTTCTTAGCATTGGCTTTAAATTTATTAAGTCATATTCCAGTACCCGTGCTGAATGCACTTTTCTTATGGATCGGTTGGATTACTATCAGTACACTCTTTGCCCTAGTCCACTATTTAAGTTGGTCTTCAGCATTTAGTATGGTCGTACTGCCAGAACCGATTGATGTAATCATTGTACTAGGCGCAGGTTTATATCGCAATCAAGTGACACAAATGCTGGCTTGGCGCTTAGATCGCGCAGTTGCTTTATATCAAAATCATCATGGCAATCCTTACATTGTAGTCAGCGGCGGGACTGGTGAAGGAGATAAAGTGTCAGAGGCTGAAGCCATGCAAGCGTATTTAATTGAACAACACATTCCAGAAGATCGTATTATTTTAGAAGATCAATCACATAGCACTTTTGAAAACCTGAATAATACAAAAGCACTTATCAGCAATCAAGTTTTTGAACACATCGCTATTGTCACGAGTCAATTTCACATATTACGCGGCTTGCGTTTTGCACAAGTTCTTAAGATGAACGCAGTCGGTGCTGGCAGTCGCACACCTTATCCATTTTTTGATACAGCATTAATCAGAGACTTTTTTGCTTTGATGTATTGTTATAAACTGTTATTAACCATTTATTTCGGTGCTTTGTTCATTGGCAGTATGTTCATTAAACACCCTATATTACTTGAATTCTTTTTATCTATGTTCTAACTCATATAATACTATGTATATAAATAAAAAAGTTGAGGACTCACCTATTTTAGGTTTGACCTCAACTTTTTTTACATTATTTTCCCTTAATCATGTTTCCCCAATTAACGCGATTAATCATTGGCTACTATTATGAGCGTTAATTATATTTGACTGTGTTTATACTTCTTCACTGTCATCTTTTTTATTAATAATTTTACCATCGAACAAGTCAATGACACGGTCTGCATAATCAAAGAGTCTTGTGTCATGTGTGATAAGAATTCCGACCATATCTTCATTTGTGATACGTTCTCTGATCATTTCAGTTACTTCTGTAGCACGGTGGGCATCTAAGCTTGCTGTTGGTTCGTCAGCTAAGATGATTTTTGGATTATTCATGAATGCACGCATAATCGCAACACGTTGTTTTTCACCGCCAGATAACATAAACGGATAAGCATCTAAACGATGTTTCAAACCGATTTGGTCTAATAATTGCTCTGCACGTGCTTTCGCATCTTTTTTAGACATGCCCGCTTCTTGTCCTACTAATGTCAATTGGTCTCGAACTGACAAGTAAGGCACTAAATGCGAAGCTTGGAAGATAAAGCCGATTTCAGTTAAACGCATATCTGAGTTTGTTTTTTCTTTTGAGAACAATGGCGCACCATTGTAGATAATTTTACCTGTATCTGGATCTTGTAGACCACCTAAAATTGTTAATAACGTTGATTTACCTGAACCTGAAGCACCGCTCAAGATAACGAATTCTCCAGTTTTAACTTCAAAGTTAACACCTTTTAAAACATCTGTTTTAGCTTGGCCAGTACCGAATGATTTTGTAATATCTTTAACTTCTAAACCCATTATCCTTCACCTCCGATTGCTTCGATTGGATTTACTTTAACGAGTTTAATGAATGATAATGCTGCACCGATAATTGCAACGACTACGAAGACGCCTACTACAAGTAACATGTTGCCTGCAGTTAAGTGGAACGGCATACTTACTGGCATTATCATACCTAAGCCACTAATAATCAGTAATGAAACAACCACACTAATCATTGTAACAAGTAAGATTTGGAATACTAATGATGATAACAAGTGTCTTGTTTTGATACCGATAGCTTTTAAAATACCGATTTCAGAGATTTTTTGAATTGTCATAACGTAGAAGAATGCACTTAAGACAATTGCTGAAATCACGTATAAGCTGACAATCATCATTGTTAATGGTGCTTGCTCTGCGTTGTAACTTGGAATATTGTCAGTTAAGTCTTTTTCAGTTACTACTTTTGCACCGTTAATGTCATTAATTTTTTTCTCATCTGCTTTAGATACATCTTTTAATGGATAGAATGTTGCTGCTTTTGGCACTAATTTTTCAAACGTATCGCCTGTTGTCATCACTGCAGATGTGTGTGAATACATTGTGTCTTCTAATAGACCTACAACTTTATAATCTTTGTCACCATTCTTGAATGTTACAGTGTCACCTTTTTTCACACCATCAGCTGTTAATTTTTTATTAATAACAACTTCATTATCAGCTTTTGGATAATGACCTTCTGATAAAGCTGGTTTGAAGTCTTTACCAGGATTAATCAACATGATGTCTAGGTCATTTGAATTCTCGCTTTTCATTGATTGCATTCCGATTTGGAATGGCTCTGCGTTGACTACATTCTCGATGTCTTTTTTCTCGTCTGGTTTAAGCGCTGATTTTTCAATCACCGGCTCTTTCATATCTTGTACGACGTATTTTTCAGCATTCATATTATCTAACATAGAAATGTTTTCGCGTCCAAGCCCTTGTGCGAGTCCGCTAATGAATAATACCATGCTAGCCAGTAACAAGATAATCAGCATTATTAAAATATATTTGAACTTATAGAATACGATCTCTTTCCATGCTAACTTCATATTATTGACTCCTTTTTCTTTTATGATACTTATATTGTAAGCAGGCTTTATGAACTCAATATGAACAAACCGAAACTTTTGTTCATTTGATATATTTGTGTCACTCAGTTACTGAAAGGTATAATTAATCTAAATGATTACTAGGAGTGATAAGGATGACAACATGTCTCATTGTCGATGATGATTATCAAATCCTTCATTATGTATCTTCCTATTTAGAACGTGAAGGTTTTAAAACATCCACGCATTCCAATGCGCGTGATGCCTTAAACTATTTAGAAACACATCAAGCTGATATTGCGATTGTCGACATTATGATGGATGGCATGGATGGCTTTGAATTATGTAATGAAATAAAAGCTTCTTATGAAATGCCGGTCATTATGTTGACCGCACGTGATGCTTTAAGTGATAAAGAAGAAGCTTATTTAACGGGTACTGATGACTATGTAACCAAACCTTTTGAAGTACAAGAACTCATCTTCCGGATCAAAGCTGTTTTAAGACGCTATCAAATTAATGCGGAAAATGAATTAACCATTGGTAACTTAAAACTGAACCAATCTTATTTAGAAATTGCTTGCGATACAAAAACAATGACCTTACCGAATAAGGAATTTAACTTACTCTTCTTATTAGCAAGTCATGAGAAACAAGTTTTTTCACGAGAAGAATGTATTGAACGTGTATGGGGATTTGATTATGAAGGGGATGACCGTACGGTTGATGTGCATATCAGACGCTTACGTAACCGTTTAAAGAAAATCGGCAGTAATGTCACGATTGAAACGGTCAGAGGCTTAGGTTATAAGGTGGAAGTTCATGTTTAAATCACTTTATACACGGATTGCAGTCTACACGATTGTCATTTTATTACTCAGCGCTGTCGCAAGTTTTATTTTGACCAATGTTTTGTATCACGTTGCTTTGAAACCCTCAAATGACCATAAGATTATGACCACCTTACAAGAAGCTAAAAAGTACCAAAAAGAATCCCATACAACTAATATGAAAGCCTACTTCAAACATTTAAGCGAACTGAACTTCCAGCTTGTCACTGTCGATCAAAAAGGTCATAAAACTTTTTATGGCGCAAGTTTCAGACGCGATACACTGACTCAAGAGACCATTGATAGTGTATTGAAAGGACATAATTATCACGGAATTAAAAACCATCCCTACCAACTCTTTGTGACAGGTTTCTTTGATAATGAAACCAACAATACTGTCGGCACACGCTTTAAGACACCAGAAGGTAATGTAGCGGTGTTTATGCGTCCTGATATCGGTAAATCATTCAGTGAGTTCCGTGTGTTCTTAGCAGTATTAATTGTGTTATTACTCATTATTGCGATGGTACTGATTATCAGTTCAACTTACACGTTAATCAAACCAATTACACAACTTAAAAATGCAACTAATCGTTTGATGGAGGGTGACTTTAGCACACCGATAGAAACGACACGTCATGATGAGCTAGGTACGCTCCAATATCGTTTCGAACAAATGCGTGTGTCACTTAAACAACTTGATGACATGCGTCAGCACTTTGTTCAAAATGTTTCGCATGAAATCAAAACACCTTTAACGCATATCCATCAGCTATTAGATCGTCTCAGTCAAGCGAAAGACGACGAAACGAGACAGTATTATATAGATGAAATTCATACGACAACGAGTCGTCTTAGTAATTTAACGCGAGCATTGTTATTGCTTGCAGAGTTAGATAACAACGACCATTTAGATTATGACGATGACGTTGAAATTACTCAGATGCTGCGTTTAATGGTGCGTCACGAACAGTATGCGATTGACGCCAAAGACTTATTAATTATGACTGATCTTGAACCAATTACAGTCAAAGGTAACTATCGTCTGCTTTATCAGGCATTTCATAATATATTGACCAACGCAATTAAATATACTAAACAAGAAGGCAGTATTGATATAGATGTATTCTCTGAAAATAATACAACTATGATTTGTCGTATTACAGATGATGGTCCAGGTATGTCAGAGGATGTACAAGCTCATCTTTTCGAACGTTTCTATAAAGGAAATTCTTCTGCGACAAGCAATGGCTTAGGTCTAGCCATCGCACAAATGATTATGCGTTTGCACGGTGGAGATATTAAAGTGGAAAGTACTCTAGGTGAAGGCAGTACCTTTATTTTAAGTATGCCGTTATCACAAGCAGATAACACACCTA
Organism: Staphylococcus simulans; assembly: GCF_025561465.1. Classification (NCBI taxonomy): domain Bacteria; kingdom Bacillati; phylum Bacillota; class Bacilli; order Caryophanales; family Staphylococcaceae; genus Staphylococcus; species Staphylococcus simulans. The sequence continues at coordinate 712,759 of NZ_CP095100.1, read as the reverse complement.
CTTTGGAACCATTAAATCAATAAAAAACAAAAAGCGCTTCAGTATCAGAATTAAATCTGACTGAAGCGCTGTTTTTATGGCTTATTTTTGATTATTTAATTTCAAATAATGTTCAACATCCGCTTTAACTTCTTTATATAACTCTGGGTTTTCCGCAAGTTTTTGACCGAATGATGGAATCATTTCTTTAATTTTTGTTTCCCACTCTGGGAATTCATGTTTATAGCTGCGTTGTAAAATATCTAACATTACATCCACCGCTGTAGAAGCACCTGGTGATGCGCCAAGTAATGCGGCAAGTGAACCGTCTTCAGAACAAATAACTTCTGTACCGAATTGTAATGTACCTTTACCTTTGTCTGTATCTTTGATGACTTGAACACGTTGTCCTGCTACGACAATATCCCAATCTTCTTTCTTCGCATTCGGGATAAATTCACGTAACTCTTCAATACGTTCATCATCTGACAACATTAATTGTGAAATCAGATATTGTGTTAATTTCATTTCTTTCGCACCTGCAGATAACATCGTCAATAAGTTGTTGGGTTTAACTGACTTGAATAAGTCCATGTTTGAACCTGTTTTTAAGAACTTAGGTGAGAATCCTGCAAATGGACCGAATAATAATGATTGTTTACCGTCAATATAACGTGTATCTAAATGCGGTACTGACATCGGCGGTGCGCCTACTTTAGCTTTACCGTACACTTTCGCGTTATGTTGACTTACAATTTCAGGATCTTGGCAGACTAAGAATAAACCGCTGACTGGGAATCCGCCGATATGTTTCGATTCTGGCAGATGTGTTTTTTGAAGCAGTGGCAAGCTAGCGCCTCCAGCTCCGATAAATACAAAGTCAGTAATATAAGTTGTTGTTTCTTCTGTTTTTAAGTCTTTCACTTTAACTTTCCAAGTACCATCTTTACGTTGTTTTAAGTCTGTAACTTGATGCTCATACTCTACATCGACTTGGTTTTGTTGTAAGAAGTCAAATAGTTTTTGTGTTAAAGCACCAAAGTTAACATCTGTACCTGTCTCATCACGGCTGACTGCAACTGGAATATTGTTATTTCTGCCTTCCATCATTAAAGGCAACCATTTTTCAATTTGGTTTTTATCTTCTGTCATTGTCATTTCATTAAATAATGCATTTTCTTTCAATGCTTTGACACGACGTCTTAAGAAATCTACATTACGCACACCGATACAGAAACTCATATGCGGTACCGTATGAATAAATGCTTCTGGCTGTGTCAAATTACCGTGTTTTACTAAATAAGACCAGAATTCTTTAGAAACTTGGAACTGTTCATTAATTTTTAAGGCTTTAGAAATATCCAAAGAACCGTCAGGCATTTCTTTCGTATAGTTCATTTCGCATAGTGCAGAATGCCCTGTTCCCGCATTATTCCATGCATTTGAACTTTCTTGTGCAGATGCGTCCAACTTCTCAAATACTTTAATTTCTTTTTCTGGTGCAACTTTCTTTAGTAATGTACCCAATGTCGCACTCATGATTCCGCCACCAATTAAGATGACATCTGTTTTGCTATGTTGTGAACTCATAACAAATACAGCCCCCTTTTTCATAATGAAGATGACACCTTCTTAAGTATGTCGTTCTCTTCTCTCAACCCTCTCTTGAGAAAGCGCTTAATTAAACACTTAAAAAAATAACACACCTAAGTCATGCCTGGATATTGTTGCTAAATGATTTCGTTCTATTCCTTTATTATATACATAAACAGATTAAGACAAAAGGGGGAAGGTGCTTAAACACGAAAATACGATTCATTTTGTTTTAAGTGCAGGTTAAAAATATATTGCAAAGCATGTACCTTTGTATTGCATAGTTTGAATTATGCTATAATTAAACAGAAATATACAGGAGGGGTGACACCACGTGAAATCTATCACTTTTTTAATGCACAACATTTATTCAATGGGCGGTACTGTCAAGGCCGTAACACAACTCGCAAATGTGTTGGCAGTGAAAGGTCATAAAGTGGAAATTATATCAGTTTTCAAAGGAAGTAAAGCACCTTATTTCAAACTGCATCAAGATATAGAAGTCAAAGCATTGGTCGATTATAATTTAAAACCTCATAACTTAGTAGATATCTTGATGAATCGTCTACGTAAATGGACACCATTCCTCAAGCCGCAACTGATCACTCAAAATGAACCTGGCTTATCGCAATTTTCAAGTCATGTTGAAAAGAAAATCGTTCATGCGATTCAACATGTAGAAACAGATGTGTTAGTCGGTACACGTGCCAGCTATAATTTGCTGCTTGCAGATTATGCACCTGACCACGTCCTAACTGTCGGCATGGAACATATGAACTGGGAAGCTTACACTAAGAGTTATCAACAAGAAATTAAATCTGCTTATGAACGCTTAAATCGTATTACAGTCTTAACGGATGCTGATCGCAAAGCATTCAAATCAATCATTGACACCCCTGTCTATGTCGTTCCAAATATGATGAATGAACCTCGTATTGAAATTCCAAAGAAACCGCAAATTATTGCGGCCGGAAGATTAGAATATGAAAAAGGTTTCGATCTTTTATTACGCAGTGTAGAAATGATTCAAGACAGTTTACGTGAAATGAATTTCACTGTACATATCTATGGTGATGGTCAACAAAAACATGACCTCGAAGAATTCATTTCACAACATCAATTAAAAGATATTGTACAGTTGCATCCTGCTACATTGCATCTGCCATTACGTTTGGCTGAAAGTATGATTACAGTAGTACCATCTCGTAATGAAGGGTTTGGTTTAGTCATTTTAGAAGCCATGAATCAAGGCAGCATCGTAATCAGCTTTAAAGGTAATACAGGACCTGAAACTTTAATTCAATCTAACCAAAATGGATTCCTGGCTGAATATCAAAATATATCTTCCCTTTCAGAACACATTTTAAATGTAATGTCTGCACCACCTTCTGAACAAGGAAAGATTATCGAAAATGCTTTTGCGACTGTTGAAACTTATTCAGCAGATAGTGTCTATCAAGATTTTGCGAAAGCATTAGAAACATCTGAATAATTAGTTATTATGATAAATATAGAAGCGGAGCCGAAATAATTTCGACTCCGCTTCTTTTATTTTCATTGTTACCTATTACAAAATTAAAGATAAGATTAATGTCCAGATACAGATGAAGATTAACATGCCTACACTGTAACGTAATGACATTTTTAAGAGTTCAGACTCTTTACCTACTTGTTTAACGGCTGCTGTCGCAATCGCAATAGATTGTGGAGAAATAATTTTTGCTGCTACCCCACCTACTGTATTTGCTGCAACTAATAAGCCGCCGCTAACGCCAATTTGACTAGCAACTGAAGCTTGAATTGGTGTGAACAATGAGTTGTTGTTAACTACTGAACCTGTCATGAATACACCGATCCAACCTAATACTGGTGAGAATAATGGGAAGATACCGCCTGCTTTAGAAATACCTTGTCCCATTGCAGCACTTAAACCGCCATAAGTTGTTAATTTTGAAACAGCTAAGATAAAACAGATTGTGACAACTGAAATCCATAATTCTTTAAATGTTTCACCTAATAAACTAAATGCATCTTTAAAACCAGTTGTTTTAGATAACAATACAGTAATAATAATTGTTAATAAAATTGCTGTACCTGTATAACCTAAGATATTCAAGTTCAACACAATAGCTTTTTTAGTCACTTCACTATAAGTACCTGGTACTGTAAATTTAGCTGCTAAAAAGCTTAATGGTTTGCCCGGTAAGAATAAGCCTTTAAAGAATGGCATACTCCAAAACATAATTAAGATTGTCAAAATGTAGAATGGACTCCATGCATACATAATTTGTTTAAAGTTTAATTTTTGTGTAACCGGTGGTTTCACGTTTTCGTCAATACGGAAGATATGTTTCGGCTGCATTTTACGACTCATAATAGCTAAAGCACCCATTGCTGCTAAAGGTGGTAACACGTCTGCTAACTCTGGACCTTGAAAGAATGTTAACACACCTTGGAAACCAGCATATACCACTGAAACCGTTAAGATAAATGGTAGTGTTTCTTTAATACCTTTGAAACCATCAATGATAAAGACAATTAAAAACGGAACAAAGAAGTTGATGAATACTAAAGTTAATGTTGAATAAGTTGAAACTTCATGTGCAGTAATACCGCCATGTAAATTCAAAGTATCAATAACGGCAACAGGTAAACCAATAGCCCCGAATGCTCCTGCTGCTGAGTTAGCGACCAAACATAACATCGCTGCTTGTAATGGTTTAAAACCAAGATAAATTAATAAAATCGCACAGATTGCAATCGGTACACCGAAACCTGCAACCCCTTCTAAGAACGCGTTAAAACAAAAACCGATTAACAATAATTGCACACGTTGGTCTTGAGAGATTGTAGCGATACTATCTTGAATCATACTGAACTGACCAGTTTTTGTTGAGAGTTTATAAAGCCAAACTGCCATAATAACGATATAACCAATTGGGAACCAACCTTGGAAGAATCCCTCGATAACCGCCCCAGTGGCCATCGCTCCAGGAAGTTTAAAGATAAATACTGCAACAACCATTGTGATGATTAATGTTGTTAATGCAGCATAAATTCCTTTCATTTTGAAGATTGTCAAACATAGCAAGAATAAGATAATTGGCACACCTGCTACGAGACTTGAAATAAGTAAATTGTGGAATGGATCAAATGAAGATACTAACATTTCTGTCGCTTCTTTCTGTAGTTTATTTTGTGTTTATATTTATTTGCAAAATCAAATTTAGTCTTGTGATTTATTTCACATATAATATAACACTATTTATGGAGCTGTTCAATTAGTTTTTCATAATTTTTTCAAACTGTTTTTCGATTGGAAACCCTTACATATCAATGTATTCGCTTACATCATAAAATGTTATGAATCATCTGTATTAGTCAAAATTTAAATTATAATAGTACAGTTTAATTAATAACGTATACGTCTTGTCATTCACAGTTTGCAGTCAAAATGTTAAAATATAGTTTAATATAATCAAACTGAGGTCATAATATGAAAATATTAACAACAGAATATCAATCAAATGAAAAAATGCGCATTAACCTTCAAGAAGCCTTAGCTAAAGGTTACACGCATTTTATTCCTTCTGATTTAAATATAGATATTTATCCTGATCAATTAGAAGCATTGAAACACCATGAAACACAAAACTCAATCGTTGTTGACTACACCATCGATCAGTACTATCAAAATGACTGTCGCTATTTTGGAGATCAGACAATCAACTTTAATACTTGGATGAATAATATTAATCACTTTCCTAATCTTATTTTCAGTATTCAGCAAGTATTAGACGTTATAGATGAAGTATACTGTGAAACGGCTTTTGATTTAGCAATTGGCCTGTTATTAAATCAAAACGTAGAAACAAATGGTCACGTAATCTTTGATTTTAAACATACAATCCGTACTTCCCAAACATTCTATCAAAGTATTAAACAACATGAATATAACGCAATTACACAATTTAATTTAAATAAATTAGCTTACTTACATCATCAAAAACCACCGTTTAAGTTCCGCAATTTAGCTTTACCTGAGCCTGAACGATTTGTCGATTCACTACTTTGGAAGACACATTTTATGTTGCCGCACTTTATAACACGTTCAGTACTCAGTCGCAGTATTGAAAAGCATCAAAGCATGAGCAATATTTATGAAAAACAAGCAGTGGAATTAAACGGTGCTGTCGTTTTCTTAGGATTTGATTATGGCTTTAGAGGCAACTCTCGCTATTTATTTAATTATTTTGCTAAGCATTACTCTAAATATCCTGCTTTCTTTATCACAAATGATGCCACAGGCCCGCACTTTGTATCACCAGAACATGAAGAAGCACAAGAACTAATTGAAAATGCGGAAGTTGTCGTCGCTGAAAGTTATATACCCGATCACATCAAACCGAACGGTACAATCATTCAATTGTGGCATGGCACGCCTTTAAAACAGTTATTCTTAGACAGCTCAGAACCTTATCAAAATAAAGAAATTTATAATTATCGTGCACGAAAATACAACAAGTGGCTACATCAAAATTACTTTATATGCGATAGTTCTCATGCAGCTGATTTGTTTAAATCAGCCTTCCCTATGCAATATACAGAAGTTGTCGCATGCGGTTACCCACGTGTCCGATACTTATTAGATAAATATAAAGAACAAACTTATGTTCAATATATGAAACAACAACTTAAATTAGACCCTAACAAACCGACGTTACTTTACTTGCCGACATGGAAAACAGATCCACAACCAAACGATATGTTACCACTTTCTGAGTCATTGCTTGATCATTATAATGTGATTTATCGTGGCCATATCGAAAGTAAAGAAGCTGAAACACAATTACCGCAAGCAGTCATTCAACCTGCTGCTCAAATTGAGACACAAGATTTATTACTTGCTTGTGATGTATTAGTCAGTGACTATTCGTCAGTTGTCTTTGATGCATTAACTATTGATAAAACCGTTGCGCTTTATACTCCAAACCTTGAACACTATCAAACAGAACGCGGTTTATACCTAGAAGTTTGGCAAGACTTTGATAAAGTCACGTATCAAGATGCTGAATCATTAACCAAAGCACTCATAAACCAAGAAATTCCTTATATTGCAAGTGCATATATTAATCGAGATAATCATTCATTTGAAACTATCGCAAGCTTGATTGTGCAACATTTACCTAAACGTCAAAAAAGACGTAAAAACTAAAAAATAATATTAAAAAGGCTCAGCATATTTTGTGCTGAGCCTTTTGCATGATTATCTTATGCTCCAATTATTTGAACTTAAAACTAAATACTATATTATTGACCTGCTTGATATGCTGGATCTAAAATTGCTGCTTTACCTTGTTGGTCGACTCTAACTAATGCATATGTGCCAGGTTGTGCTTGATTTGCGAAACTGAATACATAAGAATAGCTGCCGTCACCATTATCTTGTACGCCAAAGTCATTGTAAGGGTTAGATTGACCATTTAAGTTGTTGATTTCATTTTGTGCAGTTTGTAGTGATTGCGGGAAGTTCGGCAATACTTTTAAAGTAGATTGATCTACTGGTGCTTTACCAATTGTACGTGCTGCAGGTGCTGTATTTTGACCTTGATAAGGTGCTACATAACCTGTTTGATTTGTACCTTGGTTTGATGCTTGGTTAGCATTTGTTTGATTTGATGTTTGCTGTGTTGCTTGTTGGTTATTGTTGCTATTTTGACCATCATTGGCACCTGATGTTTGAGAAGCTTGTTGATTATTATTTGATTGTTCAGAAGTCGCATTTTGATTGCTGTCATTGTTTTGCGCATCTGTTGATTGTGACTCGTCTTGTTGCGCTTTATCATTGCTTTGTTCATCATTTGCTTGTTCATTGTTTTCTTTTTCTTTATTGCTGTCTTTATCTTTGCTGCTTTCGTTGTCTTTGTTCTTTTCTTTGTCTTGATTAGATTTGCTTTCTTGTGTTGTTTGATCTTTGTCTTTGTTGTCTTCCTCTTTCTTGCTGTCATCATTTCCACAAGCTGCTAGCACTAAAGATAGCGTTAAAACGCTGGCAAATAACTTTTTCATTCTGTTCTCCTCCTTGAATGGCTTTCAATCTTTTAAATGTATTATCCCTTAACTTATACACTTCCATTATATTCTATAAACATCAAAATTGTAAAAATTCTTTTAAGAAAATATTATTATGACAGATATTTATCATTTAGCTACAGCAACCTGTTTGTTGTTCTGGCTACTTCGTGATACTATCGCTTTAGTTTATTTATTTGAAAGGGTTGATAAAGATGCCTGAGACATTTAAAGCATATTATGCAGAAAAAGAAGGCAAAGAAATCCATACTGAACTTAAAGATTTACCCATGGATACAATAGATGAAGGAAATGTATTAATCAAAGTTGCTTACTCCAGCATCAACTATAAAGATGCGCTAGCAGCTAAAAAAGGTGCGGGAGTCGTTAAAAACTATCCGATTATTCCAGGTATAGATTTAGCAGGTACAGTTGTAGAGTCTGAGACTTCTACTTATAAAGAAGGCGATCAAGTTATTGTGACAAGCTATGATCTAGGTGTATCTCATCATGGAGGACTTAGTGAATACGCACGTGTCAAAGAAGAATGGATTGTACCGCTTCCTAAAGACTTAACATTAGAAGAAGCCATGATTTACGGTACTGCGGGCTATACTGCAGCATTAGCCATCCAAAAATTAGAAGACAATGGCTTAACAGTAGAAGGTTCACCTGTACTTGTACGTGGCGCCAGTGGCGGTGTCGGCAGTTTAGCTGTCATGATGCTAAGTAATATCGGTTACAAAGTCATCGCAAGCACAGGCAATAAACAAAATGCAGATTACTTAAAATCTATCGGCGCAACAGATGTGGTCCCACGTGTCGAAGATACCTCAGACAAACCATTAGACAAAAGAGAATGGCAAGCAGTGATTGATCCTGTCGGCGGCAAACATGTCGGTGACATTGTGAAACGACTGCAAAATAGAGGCAGTATTGCGTTAATCGGCAATACAGCAGGTCTGGCATTTGAGACGACAGTCTTACCATTCATTTTACGTGGTAACAGTATTTTAGGTGTGGATTCAGCAGAAACACCTATGAAAGTCCGCAAACAAATTTGGCGCAGATTAGCTACTGACTTAAAACCAGAAGCACTGCACTCTATTAAACAAGTCATTGATTTCAATGACGTGCCAGAAGCAATGGATAATTTATTAAATAATCATAGTGCTGGTCGTTATCTCGTGAAGATTAACGAAAAATAATTTAAATACTCAATCAGACAACTCTAATTTTGGAGTTGTCTTTTTTTACTAAAATGGTAATTACATTTAATTCTATTTTGCTTTATTGTACTAATGGAAATATATTGATATTTACTTTAATTTTATGAAAGCGTATACTGAATTTACGATAAAAATAACCAGGAGGACTCATAATGAGTAAAACGTTTAACAAAAACCTCATCTTTTTCATTGGTGCACTAGGCGGATTACTATATGGCTATGATATGGGTATTATTTCAGGTGCCCTGCTTTATATTCCAGATGAAATCCCGCTAAACGGTACCACACAAGGACTTGTCGTTTCATCAATGTTGATTGGTGCAATCTTCGGTTCAGGTTTAAGTGGACCTTCATCAGATAAATTAGGTCGACGTCGCGTCGTCTTTATTATCGCAATTATTTACATAGTAGGTGCATTAGCTCTAGCACTTGCGCCTAACTTAACTATGTTAGTCATCGGTCGTTTAGTAATTGGTTTAGCAGTCGGCGGTTCAACAGCTATTGTGCCAGTTTATCTATCCGAAATGGCACCGACAGAATCACGTGGTTCTTTAAGTTCATTAAACCAATTAATGATTACAATCGGTATTTTAGCATCATACTTAACAAGTTACGCTTTCGCAGGTGTCGAAGGCTGGAGATGGATGTTAGGACTTGCGGTTGTCCCTTCTGTCATCTTATTAGTCGGTGTTATCTTTATGCCAGAAAGTCCAAGATGGCTGCTTGAACATCGCGGTGAAAATGCGGCACGTAAAGTAATGGCTTTAACGTTCCCTAAAAATGAGATTGATCATGAAATCTCAGAAATGAAAGAAATCAATGCGATTTCAGAAAGTACATGGAAAGTATTAAACTCACCATGGTTACGTCCAACGATTATCATCGGTTGTGTCTTCGCATTGTTCCAACAAATCATCGGTATTAACGCAATTATTTACTACGCACCGACTATTTTTGTTAAAGCAGGTTTAGGTGACTCTGCTTCTATTTTAGGTTCAGTCGGTATCGGTACAGTCAACGTACTTGTGACAATTGTAGCGATTATGATTATTGATAAAGTAGACCGTAAGAAATTATTAATTATCGGTAATATCGGTATGGTCGCATCATTAGTCATTATGGCGTTACTAATTTGGATCATGGGTATCCAATCAGCAGCTTGGATCAGCATTGTTTGTCTTACAATCTTTATTATTTTCTTCGGCTTCTCTTGGGGCCCTGTACTTTGGGTCATGTTGCCGGAATTATTCCCAATGCGTGCACGTGGTGCCGCAACAGGAATCGCTGCTTTAACACTTTCAATCGGAAGTTTAGCAGTCGCACAATTCTTCCCAATGTTAACTGATGTCTTACCAACACATGGTGTCTTCTTAATCTTCGCAGTAATTGGGGTGTTTGCTTTATTCTTCGTAGCAAAATACTTACCAGAAACTCGCGGACGCAGCTTAGAAGAAATTGAAGCAGAATTACGTGAACGTACTTCAGCTACAACACCAGATTTAAATAAATAGATATAAACATTTAAAGGGATGTCCTCTCACGTTCGAGAAGACATCCCTTTTCTACTGTTATGATTCATTATATTGTTTGATAATTTCTTTGTTTTCTTCTTTAAATGCCTCGTTATGACTTGAGACATAACCCTCTTTCGCTGCCTCTGGTTCAATATATTGTTTTGCGAGGTTTGCGGCATTCCCTGCATCACTGAAGGCACTCGCAATCAAGTGTGCTTTGGCATCATGATGAATAATATCACCACAAGCAAAAATACCCGCTTCACTCGTTTGTGCGTTACCTTGTCCTTTAATTTGATAATCATTCATCATTTCTAGTTTAGTTGAAGCATCTTCTAACAATGGATTTTCAATATCAAAGCCATGACTGATAATGACATCATCGACTTCTAAAGTTTCCGCTTCTCCTGTCGCACTATTTTCAATGACTACTGATGCAATATTCTCTTGTGCTTCATCCCCGATTAACGCAGTGATTTGACTATTTGGATGTTGAATCACCCCAAATGTTGCGAGTTTATCTTGCATTGCTTCAAAGCCTTTTAACTGATTCTTACGATATATCAAATGCACACTTTCTGCATAAGGCGCTATTTCACACGCCCAATCTATCGCAGAATTGCCAGAGCCGGAAATTAATACACGTTTATTTCTAAAGCGTGATAATTTTTGTACGACATAATGCAAGTTTGAGATTTGATAACGACTCGCATCTTTAATATCTAAGGGTTTCGGATGGATAATTCCTCCACCAATAGCAATAATGACTGCTTTAGATTCATATACATTGCCTTGATCTGTTGTCACTTCAAAATGACGTTCTGCAACTTTATGAATATCCATCACACGCTCTTGTAAGCGTACTTCTGGATTGAAATGCAGGCCTTGATCAATAATATCTTTCGTAATTTCAAAACAAGGTTTCGGTGCGACACCACCGATATCCCAAATGATTTTTTCAGGATATAAACACATCTTGCCACCTAACTCTTGTTGTACATCTATTAAACGCACACTCATGCCGCGCATACCTGCATAAAAGCTTGCATATAAACCGGCAGGTCCTCCACCGATAATAGTTAAATCTTTCATAGTTATGCTTGCCTCCTAGTTTTTCTCTGTGCTGCATAATCATTAATTGAAAATTGTTCTCACTTATATTTTACATGATTTAGTTGTATGAGGAAAACTTTAGCTATTAAAAAAAGAGACACAACACAAATAGTCGTATCTCTTTTAAAAATAAAGATTAAAGTTTTTTATTTTGGTTGGTTTGTCCTTCAATCGGATGTGTTAAAATTGCTTTTTTCAATAGGAAGAACAAGATAATAAAGCCGGCTGATAATGTCATGTGACCTAGTCCTGCAATTCCAGCAATACCTGGTGAAACACTTGCGCCAGTCACTTGCATTGTCCCTTTAATGCCTTGTAGTGCGACTGTCACAATCAAGCCGATATTATAAACATAATAGAACCAGTTAAATAAGTAGTATTTACTGATTGAGAACAGTTTTTCAAAGACTAATAAGATTAGGAACATAAACATACCAAGCATTAGTATGTGTGTATGCACAATCGCAAGTTGTGTTTTGCCTGTAAACTCAAAGGCTTTTGTCAATTCACGATAATAAACACCTGATAATAAGCCTATAATTGTATAAGTTAAAAATGTATACAGAATTCTACGCATACCTAAAAACCCTCCTTTTTGCATCACTCATTATTATAACTGACAGCAACGCTTTCAGAAAGTATCGCGTTATTATTCACGAATTATACACAACTAGAATTCTTTATCTTCTTCATTTAAGGTATTTAGATTATCTTTCATTTTAAATAATATCTCTTTTAATGCCGCTTGGTCAGCTTTTGGAATGTCTAAAAATAAAGTAGATTCCACTTCATCTAAGATTTCAATAATTTCTCTGACATCTTTTTTTGCGACTGCAGTTAAGACGACATCTTTTTTACGTGTATCATTTTTGTCACTGATACGTTCTATTAAGTTTTTATTTTCTAAACTTCTCAATGCGCTGCTCACTGTTGGGCCTTTACGATTAAAAATATGAATTAAATCATTTTGCGGAATGACGCCTGTGTCACTTTCAAAAATATAACGTAACGTTTGCGCTTGTTCTAACGTAATATCGTATACACCTAACAATTGGTCAGCTTTTACTTTCATTTCATTTGTAATCATACGTAATAAGTATTGGATTGTCGTTGCCATGTGTCGCATCTCTCCTTATTTAGACTACACAAATCATTAAATTATGGTACTATAATTAAGCACATATCAAATAAATCGAGCAAAGCGTTCTCTATAGTTTTAACTTAAACGATAGATGTTAAACCTTGCATGTTTGATTTACACACAGAAAGGAAGCTTCAGAATGATTACAGCTTATAAACATAATGTTCATCAAGATATTCATACCACTTCCTTAGAGGAAGCTTTATGGATTAATATTACCGAGCCCTCGAGAGAAGAAGTAGAATCTTTGATTGAGCGCTTTAATATTCCAGAAGACTTCTTAAAAGACCCCTTGGATGCGGATGAAAGCGCACGTGTCGAATTTGATGACGAAACAGGTTATTCTTTAATCATCATCGACTTTCCAATCGTCAATAATACGAACAATAAAATTATTTCGTTTATGACAATTCCACTGGGTATTATTATCGGACACAGACGCATTATGACGATTTGCGATCATGAAGTTGATTTCTTAGATCACTTTGCGAAATCTAGTCAAAATCTGCATTATCGCAGTCAATTTGCGTTGAATATCTTATTAACCATTTCAAACCACTACAACCGTAATTTGCGTTTATTGAATAAATCAAGATTACGCATCGAACGTGAATTGAAGAAAAAAGTAACGAACAAACAACTTTATAACTTGATGGAAGTTGAAAAGAGTTTGGTTTATTTCTTAGCTGCATTGAAAGGTAATGAAGATGTCTTCAATAAACTTTTCAAACTGCCGCCGATTAAACGTTTCGAAGAAGATGAAGATTTGATTGAAGACTTATTTGTCGAAACAAACCAAGCCATTGAAACAACAGAGTTGCATACACGTATCTTAGAAAGTATCACGACTTCATATGAATCTCTGCTTTCAAATGATATGAACAATATCATGAAGACTTTAACACTCTTTACAGTCTTCTTGACGTTACCGACTTTAGTATTCAGTTTCTTCGGTATGAACGTACCGCTTCCGCTTAACGATCATAGCCCGACTTCTTGGATTGCGACACTCGGTATCTCTATGATTATCGTTGCGATTGTCTTTTTACTTTTATGGCGCAAAGGCAAAATCTGACCTAGTTTCAAACTAAAAGATAGACATCATGTATCAAAGTAATCATTATTTTGATACATGATGTCTATTTTATTTATATTGACGTATATGCGGTGGCTGATAGTCTCTCAAAAAGGCTGCTAATGTTTCAAAATCATTTGTGAATAAAATCAAATCTCTGTCTGCCTGACTTAAAAAACCTTCCTCAACCATTTGGTCATAAAACGCTTCGATTTTGTCATAATAACCATTCACGTTCCAAAAGATACATGGATTAGCATTTTGACCGATTCTTGCCCAAGAAACCATTTCCGTAATTTCTTCTAACGTTCCTGGTCCCCCAGGTAAAGCTAAACAAGCATCCCCTTTATCTAACATAGCTGCTTTACGCTCAGCCATGGTATCAACAATTATCAATTCATCTAAACCTTGATGTGCAATTTCTTTTTCCTCTAAGAATTTCGGCATGACACCTACCACATGGCCTTGATGTTGTTTAACCGTATCTGCGAGATGTCCCATCAAACCGACATTGCCGCCGCCATAGACTAAGCCATAATTGTGTTGTGCCATCCATGTACCTAACGCTTCTGCTGCCTTTAAATACACTGGATTTTGTCCTGTGCTTGCACCGCAATAAACAATAATATGCATCGTGCTCTCTCCTTTTGACTAAGTTACATTTCATTATAACAAATATAACCATGTTGTTATTCATTGCTTTTTTTATCATTTTTCGGTATATCTATTAACAGATAAAGAAAGGAGTTTCACACATATGAAAAAGAATGGCAAAACATTAGGTATATCACTGATTGCGCTTTTAACAATCGCATGTATCGTATTAGTTATTATGATCTTTGCTTCTGGTGAAAAAGAAACATATTACGGGATTATGAAAGATAATCAAACGGTTGAAAAAATGATCAGTGAAAAAGATAATCACATTGAGAAGAATGTTAAAGTTGATTCTGACGATCAATTTAAGCCTAAAAAAGGCGACTTTGTGGTACTTGTTAAAAAAGTAGGTACTGATGAGTTCAGTAAGAAAAAAGTGGTAGAACATGATGATATTCCACATGGTTTAATGATGAAGATTCATGATATGCATCATTAAGCATACGAAAACACCGACGTTTTTACGCCGGTGTTTTTTTTAATAGTTTTACAAATATTATGTCAGAAAATTTAAATTTAGAGTCAGGTTTTAACAACCTCTCTATATGTGTGTATTGCTTAAATAGATTTTAAGTAGTCTTCAGATTTTTGTTTATCGAAGACATTTTCCCATTTCGCAATAACGACTGTTGATAATGCGTTACCGACTACGTTAACGCATGTACGAACCATATCTAGAATACGGTCCACACCGATGATTAATGCAAGACCGGCTGCTGGTAAGCCCATAGAACCTAATGTTGTTAAAAGTACAACGATTGAAGTTCCCGGCACCGCTGCCATACCTTTTGATGTAATCATCAATGTAAAGATTAATACAAGTTGTTCACCTAAACTTAAGTGAATACCATACATTTGTGCAACGAACAATGCGGCGATTGATTGATACAGTGCTGAACCATCTAAGTTGAATGTGTAGCCGATTGGAATTACAAATGATGTCACGTCTCTCGGAGAACCGAAGTTTTCCATTTTTTTCATCATAACTGGCAATACTGCTTCTGAACTTGAAGTTGAGAATGCCAATAAAATTTCACTTTTCAATACTTTTATAATATCAAATACACTGATGCCGCATAATTTAGCTACAATGCCCAATACTACTACTACAAAGAAGACCATTGCGCCGATAACAACAGCCACTAATTTCAATAGTGGAACCAATGCTGAAGCACCAAATGTCATAATTGTTACACAAATAAATGCGAATACGCCTAGAGGCGCGAGTTTCAAGATTTTATTGATCATCCAGAATGTCGCTTCTAACACTCCGCTTAAGAAAGCTTTAACAGGCTCTCCTTTTTCTCCGATAGCTGCAATTCCTAATCCAAAGAATACAGCGAAGAAGATAATCGGAAGCAATTCGCCTTTAGCTAATGCTTCGAAAAAGTTCGTCGGAATGATATTAACAATGGTATCAATAAAATGATTGCCATATGTAGAATGTTCAGCTGCATGTGCTGATGATTCATATTTAGTAATATCACCTTTTGGTAATTTGTTCGGATCTAGTCCCGTCCCCGGTTTAAAGATATTCGCGAACAAAACACCTAATGCAATTGCGATAGTTGTAATCACTTCAAAGTAAATAATTGTTTTAAGTCCATAACGTCCAACTGTTTTAGATTCACCTACACCTGAAATAGATAAGGCAAGCGAACAGAAAACGACTGGAATAACAATCATTTTAATTAAGTTTAAAAATATATCACCAAGCGGTTGTATATAATTCGCGATGTCTTTTTGTCCATAAAGCAATAGTCCTACAACAACACCAAGAACAAGCGCGATCATAACCTGCACTGGTAAACTTATTTTTCTCTTAAATATAGCCATTGATGCATCTCCCCTTTTTCTGACATTGTTTAATTATATCAGAAAATAAATAATTAGGATAGAAAAATTTAAAACTTCAAGATGATTTTACACTAAATGTTTAAAATTATATTAAATAACAGTGTAAAATAACATATTTTGAAGCAATTATCTTTCTATCCTAATTATACCGCTAGTCTTTGACGACTGCTAAGAAGATTACCATTAATACGATTAATGCGACACCCATAACTTGCCAAGCACCGAATGATACGCCTAACCATACAACAGATAATAAAATCGCTGTTAACGGTTCGATCGTACCAAGTACACTGGCTTCTTGCGGGAATAAGAATTTCAAGCTTGAAATAAATAGCCAGAATGCAAACATCGTACCAATAATCACTGAAATGAATAAATACACAATGACTTTTACATCCCAATTTGATGTATCAACTTTCCAAATCGGATGTAAGAAGTTTAAGAATATACCTGCGATTAACATCGCCCAACCTACAACATTGACTGTTCCCCACTTAGCAAGCAATTGTACGGGGAAGATGGTATAGAATGCCATCGCAAAAGCTGACATTACACCCCAAATAATTGCTGGCATCGGAACAGATAATGTTGCAAGCGAACCATTCGTTAATAGGAAGAATGTACCACTCAGTGCCAATGTGACTGCGATACCTTCTTTCCATCTGAAACGGATGACTTTAGCTGCAACTAAATACAAGATAATAATGACAGGACCTAAATATTGGAGCAACGTCGCTACTGCTGCGTTACCATAATGAATGGTCGCCATAAAGCAGTATTGCACACCTAACATACCAATGAGTGAGTAAATAAATAATTTGAGCGTATCTTTTTTATCTGCCCAAATGGTGATTGTCTTCTTACCTTCTAAAAAGAATGACATTATAACTAAAAGTAATCCAGATACTAATAAACGAACACCCACGAACCACGTGACCGGTAATTGTTTATTTTCAAACAACCATTGTGATACTGTACCGCCGACGCCCCAGAAGATAGAGCCAATAATCACGAGTACAAAGCCCGGCCAACGTTTTTGATTTCTGTGTGTCATGCCGTCCCTCCTATCATGTTTTTTCTCTATGCTGATACTAAAGGTGTTATATCCATTTTTGATGATAATAATCAATTTTTGATAAGTTGTGATAGAGTTTTCATACTCACACAACTATCCTTGTAACGCAAATAAGACACTAAACACTATTCATTGTGTTTAATGTCTTAATCACATTTATTCTAACATACTTAATCGGTTATTTAAGCTTATAATTGTCATCAAAGAAATTATGTTTAGCTTTTTTGATATGCTTTCTTGTTTGCGTATCAAATGCTTGTGCGAATAATCCCTTTGAAGTCCCCATCGGTTGAATCACATACGTTAATTGCGGTTCATCTTTAAAGACAACCTCTTTATAATAAACGCCGTCTTTCGCATTGAATTTTTTCTTTTCTGATTTGATATCATCTTGTAATTGATGTTCAGCAATATACTGATCCACCAATTTTAAATTTTGCTTACCTTGATAGGTTTTCAAACCAAAGAAGAATACTGTTGCGATAATTAAGGAACCGATAATAATTAAAATCAAATGAAAAACTTTTTTACTCATAGCCAGACTCCTTTAGCCTTTAAACTTCATCCATATAAAAATATATTATCTATATAATTATGAACGAAGTTTCCCTTACTTGTCACACGTTTAATTACATTGTAACAAATTTGTCGATGATTACATTAGAAATAACGTCTGAAAGCATCTACATCTAAACGATACGTATGATGTGCTGCTTGATCTGCCTTACCTACAGCAACCACCATTACTGGAACATAGCGTTCAGGATCTAAACCTAAAATAGAAGCAATATTTTCTCTATCGAAACCGCCGATTGGATTAGTATCATAGCCATGTGCTTTAGCGACAAGCATGAACTGCATCGCAAACAAGCTGCAGTCGATATTTACGATAGATGTCATTTGCGGCAAGCTTAACCCTTTATAAAATGGTAGAAACTTAGATAATAAGTCATCTTTAGTTTCTTGAGGCATATAGCCTTTATCAACGTTACCTTGATAGATTTGTTCACCATACTCGTAGTTGCGTAAATCACCGAAAATAACAACCATCGCTGCAGATGTATCGTTTTGTCTTGTATTGAATTGCATAGCAGGACGGACTTTTTCTTTTCCTTCTTCACTATCTACTACAACAACTCTCCATGGCTGCATATTAATTGAAGAAGGTGCTAGTGCTGCTTTCCCTAACATTTCATCCATTTCTTCATGTGAAATCTTCACATTCGGGTCATAAACCTTTACTGATTTACGTGCTCTCAGCACATCATCAAACCATTGTTTTTCCATTATATTTTTTGCTCCTTTATCTATTATGTTTATTTTTCGAACAAAACGGAATCTATTTGAATATTTTCATACTACAAAGTTTAAACATAGTAAATTATAGGCACGAAATTTATTCTTGACAAGTGATTGCGTTCATAATATCGTTATTTTAAATAAGGAGTGATTTAATTGCATGAACCTAACAACTTTTTAGATAAACAATTATGTTTTTTATTCTATGTGTCGTCTAAAGAGATAATTAAACGTTACACCCCGCATCTTAAGGAATATGGGCTGACATATACTGGCTATATTGTTCTACTCGCTATAGAAGACGATGAATCTATCAATATCAAATCTTTAGGGGAAAGATTATATTTAGATTCTGGAACATTAACACCTATGATTAAAAAGTTAGAAAAACAAGGGCTTGTTAAACGTCTTAGACAGCCATCAGACGAAAGAAATCTCCTTGTCTCTTTAACTGAAGAAGGTGTTAACACTCGCCACGAAATCTCACATATTGCGATGGAAGTTTTCAATGATTTAGACATTTCAATGGAAGATGCGAAAACAATTAAATCTATCCTATCGAAATTTATCGTTAATAACTTTTCTGAAGCCTAACACTACAATCCTCTGATTATCTATCAGCTCCTGGACGTGATATAATTAAAGTCAGAACTCGCTGAATACTCAGTAAGATTGCCTTACAAGAATTCGGGTATGAATGACTAAAGCGAGCTTTAATTAAACAATGAAAAGGAGCGATTTTATATGCCTTTCGAAAGTAAACCCACTGACATTTTCAAAGAATTCGGACGCCAATTTATAGATCAAATCCCAACAGTAAATGCTGTAAAAACAGATATTAAAGAAAAAGATAACCAATATATTGTTGAAGCAGATTTACCAGGATTTGATAAAAAGAATATCAACCTTTCTTATAATGAAGGTACACTGAAAATCAGCGCAAAACGCTCAATTGAAAGTCGTACTGAAAATGAAGAAGGTCGCGTAATCCAAAGAGAACGTAGCACTGACAGTGTCAGCCGTGAATTCTCTTTCAGTAATATCGACAGCGACAAGATTTCAGCTTCTTACAAAGATGGTGTCTTAACTGTTGTATTGCCTAAGAAAGATGAACAAGACTTAGCGGGTTCTAATATCACAATCGATTAATAATTATTTTTCGCAGCATTCCTTTAAGGGATGCTGTTTTTTTACGTCAAAAAAGCGAGTCCTCTTTAAGAACCCGCTTCTCTTATCAAAATGACATCTCATATTGATTTATACCATTTATTTTTAGTTACTACGTAATTCAGCTAACAATTTTTCCGCTTCAGCCATATTCGCAGTGTCTGCTTGTTTTAAAGCATCGGCTACCTGTTCAATTTCTGCACCTTTCGCACCTGCGACAATCGCCAATGATTTATACTGCAGACTCATATGACCTTCTTGAATACCTTCAGATACTAAAGCACGACACGCAGAGAAGTTTTGAGCCAAGCCGACTGCGGCTGCAACTTCACCTAATTCTTGTGCAGAATCCACATGCAAGATTTCTTGTGCTAAACGTGCAATCGGAACCAATTTTGTACCGCCGCCGACAGTTGCGAGTGTCATTGGAATTTCAATCGTTCCTCTTAAACGACCTTTATCTTCTAAGTACTCCCATTTTGTCATACTGCGATATTGTCCTTCTTTACATGCATATGCATGTGCGCTGGCTTCAGCACTGCGTGTGTCATTGCCTGTTGCTAATACTACTGCATGAATACCATTCATAACACCTTTATTATGTGTCACTGCACGGTATGGATCGACATAAGCTAAAACTGAAGCAGCTTCCAAACGTTTCGCAACTGTTTCACCGCTCATCTCACCACGTGCTAATGCTGAAACATCAATTTCTCCTGAGACGCGCACAAGTGACGCTGTAGCGTGATTAGACAAAATACTCATCAGGACATTGATTTCTGGCCATTCGCCTTTCAGGAAGCCAGAAATGCCTTCTAAGATGGTATTCATCATATTAGCGCCCATCGCATCTTTCGTATCAACATAAACTTTTAAAGAAACTAGTTTTTCTTTTTCAAACGTATCGACATCAATTTTACGATAACCGCCGCCACGTTTTAAAATCGATGGATAACTTGCATCTGCGACTTGATGAATTTGTGATTCTTTCTCAATTAATTGTTCAGCTAATTGTGCTGGATCTTCTACTTCCATAAAGACAATTTGTCCAATCATCAAACGTTCACTCGATTCTACTTTAAATCCGCCAGTTTGATTGACTAACTTCGAACCATAACTTGCGGCAGCTACGACTGATGGTTCTTCTACCATCATCGGCACCGCATAATGTTTACCATCTACAATAATGTCTGGTAATAATCCGACAGGCAATGCACCTTGTGTAATCACATTTTCAATCAGACTATCAGCCACTTCTTCAGAAAGCAGCGGTATATCTAACAATTCTTGATGACTTTCTTGTGAAATCCAACCATTGTCTTCTAAACGCTGTAATTTATCTTGACGTGATAAGTGTCTGAAATCTTTCCCCAATGCTTTCATGTTGATTACTCTCCTTTTTCAACTTCTAATGCGATACCTAAACCGCCGCCGATACATGCTGTTGCAATACCGTTGTGTTTGTTTTCTTGATGCAGTTCATGAACTAATGATGTCACTAAACGTGCCCCTGAAGCACCGATTGGATGACCGATTGCGACTGCGCCGCCGTAGATGTTCAATTTCTCATCTGGAATATTCAAATTCTCTTTAACCGCAATACTTTGAACTGAAAATGCTTCTGTCATTTCTACTAAATCAATATCATCAATTGTTTGATTTGTTTTCTCTAATAATTTAGATACAGCATAGTAAGGTGCGATACCCATAATTTCAGGGTCACAACCGACTTCTGCGTAATCACCTAAAATTCCCATAATTTCATAGCCGTTTTCACGTGCATAGTCTGCATCCATTAAGATTAAGGCTGATGCACCGTCATTAATACTTGAAGCATTTCCTGCTGTTACTGTACCGTCTTCTTTGAAGATAGTATCTAAAGTCGCAAGTTTCTCTACATTACTGTTACCGCGGATACCTTCGTCCATTGTCATTTCTTCGCCATCTGCATCTGTTAATGGAATCATTTCTGCTTGGTATTTACCAGCTTGAGATGCTTCGTACGCTTTTTGATGTGAATTGACCGCAAACGCATCTTGTTGTTCACGTGTCACTTCATATTTTTCCGCAATACGTTCAGCCGTAATCCCCATCGGTACATTTTCAAACGCATCTGTCAAACCGTCATGCATAAAGCTTGGTACAGGTTTTTCTTGTCCAGGTAATACCAGTTTCGGTGCATTTGTCATACTTTCAACACCGCCAACTGCGACAACTTTTGCTTCCCCTAATTGAATCAGTTGTTTACCTAAGATTACAGCTTTTAAACCAGAACCGCATACTTCGTTGATAGTCATTCCAGGAGTTGATGTCGGCAATCCGGCATTCACCAAGATTTGACGTGTTGGATTCTGTCCGTTGCCTGCTTGCAATACGTTACCAAAAATTACATTCTCGATTTTATCTTTCGGCAGATTGATAGCATCAATTGCTGCTTCTAAAGCGATGGTGCCAAGTTGTACTGCAGAATAATCTCTTAATTTCCCTCTGAATTTTCCTACTGGTGTACGTTTTGCACTAACAATTGCGATTTTGCTCATAATTTAGTCTCCTTTTTTATCACTAGCTACTAATTTAAAATTGTATTTTTGTACCCTCTTTTGATATGATTTAAAGTGATTTAACATATCAAGAAAGGATGTTGGTTATTTATGACAATTGGTATCGACCAACTTAATTTTTATATTCCGAACTTTTACGTAGATATGGCTGATTTAGCCGAAGCACGCAATGTAGATCCAAACAAGTTTCTGATTGGTATCGGTCAGACTGAAATGGCTGTAAGCCCAGTCAGTCAAGACATTGTAACAATGGGTGCGAACGCTGCTCAACCTATCTTGACAGAACAAGACAAGAAAGATATTACGATGGTTATTGTCGCAACTGAATCAGCAATTGATTCAGCGAAAGCGTCTGCTGTACAGATTCATCATCTACTAGGAATTCAACCTTTTGCACGCTGTTTCGAAATGAAAGAAGCATGCTATGCAGCGACTCCTGCGATTCAAATGGCAAAAGATTATTTAGTACCACGTCCTAATGAAAAAGTATTAGTTATCGCAAGTGATACTGCGCGTTACGGACTTAACAGTGGCGGTGAACCGACACAAGGTGCTGGTGCAGTCGCTATGGTAATCAGTCATAACCCGCGTATTGCTGAGTTGCATGATGATTCAGTTGCATTTACAGAAGACGTTTACGATTTCTGGAGACCATCTGGTGAAATTTATCCGCTTGTTGACGGTAAATTATCTAAAGATGCTTATATCCATTCTTTCCAAGAAAGTTGGAACGAGTACGCGAAACGTTATCATAAATCATTGTCTGACTTTGCTGCGTTATGCTTCCATGTACCATTCACAAAGATGGGTCAAAAAGCACTTGATTCTATTTTAACAGATACAGCCTCAGAAGATACACAAGCAAGATTAAATGACAGTTACAAATCTGCTACGGATTATAACCGCTATGTCGGAAATATCTATACAGGTTCACTTTATTTAAGCTTGATTTCTTTACTTGAAAACCATGATTTAAATAGCGGAGACCGTATCGGTCTATTCAGCTATGGTTCTGGTTCAGTAGGTGAATTCTTCACAGCTACACTTGCAGACGGCTTCAAAGATGCACTTGATGTTGAAGCTCACCAAGCAATGTTGAAAAACCGAAAAGCATTATCTGTTGAAGAGTACGAATCATTCTTCAAACGCTTCGACAACCTTGAATTTGATGCTGAAACTGAGTTAGCAGTTGAACCAAAAGGCAACTTCTACCTTAAAGAAATCTCAGACAACATTCGTTACTATGATACCGTAAAATAATAGATAAAGCTTGTGTGAAGCAATGCTTGATTTGGAAGTCTTGAAGTCATTTCAAGGCTTCTTTTTTATTTGTACATACTCTATTTTTTTATTTGTGTTTCATTCAATTTTCTTTTACCTATAAAAGGTGGATAGTTGTAAACAAAATCTATATAATAGATATTTAATGCATTATATTTCACATCGCGTTTAAGGAAAAACAGACAATCGTAGAGGTGACTAGAATTGAAGAAATTTCTCAGAGCGTTGCGTAACGCAACTAAAGGTGTGGATCTGAGTTTGATCATAACCTTTATCCTGCTTGGTTTTATTGGGATTGTCATGGTTTATAGTGCTAGTATGGTACCCGCTTCAAAAGGTTCTTTAACAGGCGGCTACCCTGTCGCAAGCAACCATTTCATGAAACGCCAAGCTATTTATTTCGTGATTGGACTTATCATAATCTTTTTCTCTCTTTTTGTCAGAATCGATTTCTTTAAATCTCCAAATGTTCAATTGGTCATGTTGTTAGTTACCTTTGGACTTTTAGCTTTAACCTTATTAATAGGTAAAGAAATCAACGGTTCCAAGAACTGGCTGAACTTAGGATTTTTCAGTCTCCAATCTTCCGAGTTTTTAAAACTCGCTTCTATATTTTATTTCTCATACATCATTGATCGACGATTAAGCAGACAGCGTGACTATCAAATTAATCATTTAATTCCACCGTTACTCTTATTAGGCTTTGGTCTGGTCCTTGTACTCTTACAAGGTGACTTAGGCGGAACCATGTTAACCGTCGTCATTATAGGATGCATTTTACTTTATTCTGATATCAAAAATAAAATTAAAGTGCAAATCTTCGGTATCGCACTCTTGCCTGTAGCAATGTATCTGATTTATACATTACTCTTTGATACGAAGAACATTTACAGAATCAAACGTATTGCTGTTTTCTTAAATCCTTTCAAATATGAAAATAATGAAGGGTATCAGCTGACAAGTGCTTTAATTTCAATCGGTAATGGCGGTTTATTCGGTAAAGGACTCGGCAATGGAGTTTCAAAACTTGGGTACCTGCCAGAGCCGCATACAGACTTTATTTTCACTGTCTTGTCTGAAGAGTTAGGCTTAATCGGGGTACTGATTGTATTAGGACTCTATGGACTCATTGTGGTGAAAAGTTTAATCTATGCTAACCGTACTTCAAATCACTTCTACAAGCTGATATGTATCGGTATCGGCAGTTACATCTTTATCCAAGCCTTCGTTAATATCGGCGGTGTTTCAGGTACCATTCCTTTAACAGGTGTAACCTTACCGTTGCTCAGCTATGGCGGTTCATCGATGTTAAGTGTCAGTATTGCATTTGCAGCATTGATTATGACGACACGTAAAATTAATCGTGAACGTACCGCACACACTAAACTTCAAGCAATTAAATAACATTCAAAGCAGGACAAATGTAAGTCTATCACCTTTCTCTTGTCCTGCTTTTTAATATGACTAAGGACCACTAACATTCATCTATTAGTGGTCCTTACGTCTTCAATATTTACATGTTCATTCATCCATACCGTTCTTATTTAGCTGCAAGCGAACGGTTTCTCTTGCCTAAATGCCACATCGTGATAAACGCAATCACTCCGAATAATGCTAAGAAGATGAAAGCTAAGTGGCTTGTTCCTGTTAAGCTTGTCACATACGTAATCACTAATGGTGGGAAGAATCCTCCAAGACCACCCATCATTGATACGATACCGTTTGCGACACCTGCTTCTTTGTGGAAGTAATGCGGTACTAATTTGAATACTAAACCGTTACCGATACCTGCACATGCACTGATTGTTAAGCATCCAATTGTAAATAATAAGATACCATCAGAAATACCTAATAAGACAGCACCGATAATCATAATAATAAAGTCGACTTTTAATGCCATCACCGCATCAATTTTGTCCCCGATGATACCACCAAGCGGTCTAAGTAATGTCGCAATCGCGATAAAGACCCCTGCTCTGATTCCTGCGTCTACTGAAGTCAAATTAAAATGATCAACTAAGTATTTAGGTAAGAAGATACCAAATGCTACGAAAGAACCGAACGTAATGAAATACCATAAGCTTAAGTAATATAAACGTAAGTCTTTTAATAAATCTTTCGCTTGTGCTACAAATGGAACCTTAACTTTAGGTTCTTTAGCATCTCCTAAGAAGAACATTATGATTGCGAATACTGCCATTAAGATTAAGTATAATCTCACTGTTGATTGCCAACCGATAACACCTGCTAATGGTGGTGCTAAGAATGAAGATACGGCTGTCCCTAAGTTACCCATACCGTAAATACCATTCGCTAAACCAACTTTTTCTTTAGGGAAATATTTAGGTAATGACGTTACCCCAACTGAGAAAGTCGCACCTGCTACCCCTAAGAAGAAGCCTGCAATCATTAACATGTTAACTGATGTTGCTGAACTTAATAAAAAGATAGGTACTAATAGAATAATAAAACTTGCGAAGAAGACCCATTTTGCGCCAATAACGTTTGTTAAATAACCGAATGGGATACGAAGAATAGATCCTAAAATAACTGGTATTGCGAGTACAATTGAAACTTGTCCGCTCGTAATTTTAATGTCTTCTGAAATCAGCGGCATCAATGGTGCAATGATACTCCATACCATGAAGCCGGCAACCAAACTCAACGTTTGGATGGTTAACTGTAAACCGCCTCTAGATTTGTTCATTTTTTTCACCCTAACATTACATTTTCATATCATATTTAATAAGAGCAGCAGTATCCCCCTGATGTGTTTTTTGAGTCGAAGTTATTTTATTCATCAGTTAAAGATACTGCTTACACTTAATAGTGTATTATTTAGGTGAATTATTGAACATAAGGGCATTCCCTTAAAACATTCGGCTTTTCCCTAATCCCTCTATTTTAGTTAAAATCAGCATGTTAAAGGCTTTTTTCATCACAATTTTTTCACATATTAGTCACATACTATTCAAATTGTTCGACTTTAAATTAAAAAAAAGAACTCATCTATTTTGATGAGTTCAATGTCATTCCTATTTAAAAATCAAGCAATTTTTTCTTTAAGGCATACTCCACTAATTCTGGTTTAGATTTTAATTCTAACTTCTGCATAATATGTGTTTTATGTGCTTCTACAGTTTTCACTGAAATAAATAATTTTTCTGCGATGTCTTTATTCCCATAACCTTTGGCAATTAAAGGCAATACTTCTAACTCGCGTTTAGATAAAATACGAAACGGATCATTCGTATTTTTGCCATCTTGGTCAGAATTATTCACAAATTCATTGACCAATGATGTCGTCATTTTAGGGTCAATATAAGTGTCGCCGCGATAAACCGTACGCACAGCTGAAATTAATTGTTCATCTGGTGCGTTCTTTAAAATATAGCCTTTCGCGCCATTTCTTAAGACATGGAACAGATATTCATCATCATCATACATCGTTAAAATAAGTATTTTTGTTTCAGGAAAACTTTCCATAATTTTACTTGTCGCAATCAAACCTGACTCCCCTGGCGGCATGCTTAAATCCATAATTAACACGTCAGGGCGATGCTGCATCACTTTTTGGTATGCTTCAACACCCTCAGCAGCAGTATCTACGACTTCCATATCCTCTTGGAAATTCAAGATCATAGAGAAGCCCGTTCTCACCACTGCGTGATCATCTGCAATAACAATTCTCAACATCAAGTCTCCTATCGTTTATCAGTTATTGGAACTTCTAACGTCACTATTGTACC
Organism: Staphylococcus simulans; assembly: GCF_025561465.1. Lineage (NCBI taxonomy): Bacteria > Bacillati > Bacillota > Bacilli > Caryophanales > Staphylococcaceae > Staphylococcus > Staphylococcus simulans. The sequence goes on along the minus strand of NZ_CP095100.1, from coordinate 685,397 downwards.
ACGTCCCACTTGTGAATCAATATTAACTGAACCATTGACTAATTCAGCACGTTCATTCATGCCGAATAATCCTAGGCCGGTTCCTTTGGCTTTATCACCTATATTGAATCCTGTACCGTGATCGCTCACTTCAGCGATAATGGACGCTTCTCCTAAGTGTAAGGAAACGTAAACTGTGTCTACTTGTGCATATTTCAGCGCATTGAATAATGCTTCTTGTACCACACGATAAACTACCGTTTCGATTTCGCTGTCAAAACGTTGTGCCGAAAAATCAGTATGATACGCAATATGCACACCATAGTTCTTCTCGAACTGTTTAAAGTAAGAGCGGAAAGCAGCGTCTAGTCCTAAGTCATCTAATGAAGATGGGCGCAGCTCTACAGATAAATTACGGACATCATCGATTAAACGTGACATAATGCCTTCAATACGCTTAGAATTATCAACCATTTCATCTTTATCTTGTTGATACTTTAATAAACGTAATTCAACGTCTACATTAATCAATTCTTGGACAATACCATCATGTAATTCTCTGGAAATCCGCTTACGTTCATTTTCTTGTGCTGAAATTGTTTTTTGCATCATCAAACGCTGATAACGTTTATCTTGTCGTTCAATCTGAGGAGAAACATTGTGTAGTGTAAATGCATAGATTTCATTGGCTGTATCGATGATTTCGTATGAAGCAGTGTATGGTTCAATTTTATTGTCTCGTGTGCGCATAAAGACTTGGAAGCTGCCTTTGCCGATTTCTAACGCTTCTAAGAAACAGTTTTCACATGACATAATATCAAACTCATTTGAATAGCCTTCGCATCTTCTGCAAATCGCATTCGTCATTTGACTATAGTCATTTTCTTCAGAAAAGACCTCTTCCGCCGCTTCATTCAACGCGATCACTTGACCTTCCTTATTTAAAAACACCATTTTTTCATTGGTATTTAAATAATACTTGGTCAATAATTCTTGTAATTTTTCACGGTTATCAATTGATTTCATCTCTAAAACTCCCTAACCTGTGATTAATGCGAATCTCTTCACTGCCTTCAGGCAATGGACGCCCATTACGTTGACCTAGCAACAATGCGCCATACACACGATTATCATGCCATAAAGGAATGGCAACCATTGCTGTCAGTGATTCACTTAAAACAATCGGATAACTGAGCTTGTCGTTTGGACTCAGCACAGTATTGACATCATCTATAATCATTCTAGAGCCAGTTCGGATAACAAGACCAGCCAACCCCTTGCCAGGGCGCAAGACAATCAGCTGATAGCGGTTATTGAGATTGCCTGACGCATGTCTCCATTTGATGACTGCACTATGTGAGTCATCTTCAGGCAAAGCAATCGCCGCAAAATCAAACTGTTCTTCTTCTCTGATTTCTTCCAAAGCAGCTTGATAGTTAAAGTAACCCGTCGCAACTACACTATTCAAATTGTCTCCTCCTATCTATGTTTGACTTTGTTTCTGCGGTAAATAATGTAACTTCTGCTCGCATAAGTCAATGGTACACTCCACACATGAACCAATCTTGTGAATGGCCATAACGCAAAGATACCAAAACCAAGTAATACATGAAGTTTAAATGACCATGGCACATCTGTCATTAAATTTGCATCTGGTCCAAATGTGAATAATTGTCTGAACCATACAGAAATTGATGATCTATAATCAAAATCTGGCATAACCGCATTTGTTACTAACGTTGCATAGCACCCCATAAATACAAGAATCAACAAGAAAAAGTTTACAACCATATCTGATGCAGAACTAAGATGTCTGATATTCTTAACTGATACACGGCGTGACGTTAATAAAAACATTCCAATTAATGTTATTATACCAAAAATACTACCGATATATACAGCCCCGAAATGGTACATCTCATGGCTGACTCCCATTGCGCTGATCCATGATGGCGGGATTACTAAACCCACAAAGTGTCCGATTGCTACCGGGATAATCCCTAAGTGGAATAATAAACTGCCCCATTTCAAACGTTTCTTTTCAATAAATTCACTGGACTTTGCTGTCCAAGAGAATTGGTCATATCTAAAGCGGGCAATATGACCGAGAATAAAAATAGCGATACATAAATATGGGTATATGACCCACAAAAATTGATTAAGCATGCGGTGTCACCTCTTCACTTGGTTGTAAACATAATTTGAGTGTTTCTCTTAAGCCTTTAATTAAAGGTGCATACGGACTATCCATTTCTCTTAATTGATTCAGCATCGCAAATGTTCCATCTTCAATTACCATAATAATGAATTCGATATTGCCTTCTGCACGATCATCGTTTTGCCATTGTGCAGCGTATAAGAATTCAAGCATTAACGGTAAGAAGTCTGAAAGTTCATTATCGACCATATCGAGTCCGAACATTTCATAGAGTACTTTGAGTTTCGCTAACATTTGTCCGCGTTCTTTCTGCGTATCAAATTTATTGTAAGTCATATACAGCGGTGCTTCTTTATTAAAATCAAATGTATCTGTATACAGTTGTTTAATTTCAGTCAACGGATAACTTAGAATACGTTCACGATATTCCACCATCTCAGCATATGCTGGATGGTGACTATCGAAAACATCTTCAAATGTCTTAGGATGGAAAGTTAACTTTTCTGGAAAGTTCAGTTGTTGCGCAAAATAACCGATTGACTCTTGATATTTATAAAAGTTATTCAGGTTAATCACGGAAAATCCCTCCATAGAAGCTTTCGTTATAAGCTTCTTGTCCAGTTTGTCCCGGTTTCATTGCTACTGGTGCGCCACAGCCGTCACAACCGCTTCCGCCGATTGTGTTATCGCTGAATTCATAACCTTGACTGCCTTGTGCAGCGTAAGTGTCCATATATTGTTCTTTGTGAGATGTTGGGATTACGAAACGATCTTCATATTTCGCAATCGCTAATAGACGATACATATCTTTAGTTTGACGTTCTGTTAAACCAAGACGGTCTAAACGATCTAAATCGAAGTCTTTACCTGTCACTTGTGCACGCATGTAACTTCTCATCATTGCCATACGTTGTAATGCTTCTTTAACTGCTTTTGTATCACCAGCAGTCAATAAGCTTGCAAGGTATTCAATCGGTAAACGCATTTCTTCAATTGCAGGGAAGATTGCATCTGGGTTCTTGATTGAATCTTTACCTTCGAAGTAGTTCATGATTGGGCTTAATGGTGGGCAATACCAAACCATTGGTAATGTACGGTATTCAGGGTGTAATGGGAAAGCTAGTTTGTACTCGATTGCCAATTTATAAACTGGTGAGTTTTGTGCAGCTTCGATCCATTCCATTGATACGCCGTCTTTTAACGCTTGTTCAATAACTTCTTCATCATATGGATTTAAGAATAAATCACATTGTTTTTCGTATAAATCTTGTTCATTTTCAGTTGATGCAACTTCATGTACACGGTCAGCGTCATACAGTAATACACCTAAATAACGCATACGGCCAGTACAAGTTTCTGAACATACTGTTGGTAAACCAGCTTCAACACGTGGGAAACAGAAAGTACATTTTTCAGCTTTGTTAGTTTTCCAGTTGAAGTAAACTTTTTTGTATGGGCATCCTGTCATACAGTAACGCCATCCACGACAAGCTTCTTGGTCAACAAGCACGATACCATCTTCGTCACGTTTGTACATTGCACCTGATGGACATGATGCTACACAGCTTGGGTTTAAGCAGTGTTCACATAAACGTGGTAAATACATCATGAATGTTTGGTCAAAGTCGAATTGAATTTTTTCTTCAATACGTTGGATGTTCGGATCTTCTGGCCCAGTTACGTGTCCGCCTGCTAAGTCATCTTCCCAGTTAGGACCCCAATGTAAATCCATTTTGTCACCAGAAATGACTGAGTGTGCAGTCGCAACTGGAGAATGTTTGCCTGCTTTTGCAGTTGTCAGATGTTCGTAGTTGTAAGTCCAAGGCTCGTAGTAATCTTTAATGACTGGCATATCTGGGTTGTAGAAGATTTTACCGAAAGCAATCTTAGACCAGCGGCTGCCCGCTTTAAGGTCTAATTTGCCTTTCTTGTTCAGTGTCCATCCACCTTTATATTTCTCTTGGTCTTCCCAGCGTTTCGGATAACCGACACCTGGTTTCGTTTCTACGTTATTAAACCAAATATATTCTGCACCCGGACGGTTTGTCCAAGTGTTCTTACAAGTGACACTACATGTGTGACACCCGATACATTTGTCTAAGTTCAATACCATGGCTACTTGTGCTTTAATCTTCAAGCCAATCTACCTCCTTCATCTTTCTCACTGCTACATAAACATCTCTTTGGTTACCAATTGGACCATAATAGTTAAAGCTATAGCTGATTTGGGCATAGCCCCCAACTACTTGCGTAGGTTTCAAGTGAATACGAGTCGGTGCATTATGTGAACCGCCGCGCATTCCTGTAATTTCAGAACCCGGTGTTTGGATATGTTTATCTTGTGCGTGGTACATAAACATTGTTCCTTTCGGCATTCTGTGTGATGTAACGGCTCTTGCTGTAACAACACCGTTACGGTTATATACTTCTAACCAATCGTTATCGTTAATATCGTGTGCTTCTGCATCTTCCTTAGAAATCCAAACAACCGGACCACCACGGAATAACGTCAACATGTGTTGGTTATCTTGGTATGTTGAGTGAATATTCCATTTACCATGCGGTGTTAAATATCTTAAGACTAAGTTATCTTGACCGCCGATGACTTTCTTATCTTTTGTACCGAAGACCATCGGTGGTAATGTCGGTTTATAAACCGGTAAGCTTTCACCGAATTGCTGGAAGATTTCATGATCTAAATAGTAACTTTGACGTCCAGTCAATGTTCTGAACGGTACTAAACGTTCAATGTTTGTTGTGAATGGTGAATAACGTTTCTTACCTTTATTTGAACCAGAGAATACTGCAGTCGGAATCACTTCACGTGGTTGTGATGTAATGTTTAAGAATGTAATCTTTTCAGCACTGCGGTCACTAGAAATATCTGTTAAAGGCATACCTGTTTTATCTTCTAAGTCTTTATATGACGCTTGAGATAATTCACCGTTTGTTGCTGATGAAATATTTAAGATGACATCTGCAGCACGTCTTGCTGTATCAATACGTGGCAAGCCGTTTTTCACTGTATCGTCATTCCATGTACCAACGATATCTTTAGCTTCTTCGTATTGTTTTTTAACTGGGAAGCTGACACCGTGCGCACCTAACTTCGCATTTTCTAGTAAAGGTCCGACAGAAATGAATTTGTCATAGATTTCTGTATAGTTACGGTCTACAACTGAGAAGCCAGGCATTGTTTTACCAGGAATCGCTTCAACTTCGCCTTTTGTCCAGTCTTTAACTTTACCGTAAGGTGTCGCAATCTCTTGTTTAGAGTCATGCGCTAATGGTGAAGTCACCACATCTTTGAATGTACCTGGCATATGCACTTTCGCTAAATCAGAGAAAGTCTTACTTAATGATTTGAAGATATCCCAGTCTGAACGTGATTCCCATAATGGGTCAATCGCTGGATTGAATGGGTGAACGAATGGGTGCATATCTGTTGATGATAAGTCGTGTTTTTCATACCAAGTTGCAGCTGGTAAGACGATATCTGCTTTTAATGGTGTTGAAGTCATACGGAAATCTAATGCAACAATCAAGTCTAATTTACCTTGTACTTCATCACGCCAGATCATTTCTTCAGGTTTATCTGTTTCGTTTGCTTCAGCAAGTAATCCAGAACTTGTTCCTAACATATGTTTCATGAAGTACTCTTGTCCTTTTGCTGAACTTGATAATAAGTTTGAACGCCAGATAAATAATGATTTCGGATGGTTCTTACGTAAATCCGGATCTTCAATCGCAAATTTCGTTTCGCGATTTTTCACAGAGTCAACAGCACGTTTTAAAATTGCTTCGTTGTTGAACTCTCCAGCATCTCTTGCTTCTTCACCGAACTTCAAGCTGTTTGTATCGAACTGCGGATAAGACGGTAACCATCCTAAACGTGCAGCTGTTACGTTATAGTCAGCTGGATGTTGGTGTTTAATATTTTCTGCTAATGGTGATGCTAATTTATCGACACCAGACTCTTCATATTTCCATTGGTCTGTTGTGAAATAGAACCAGCTTGTACCATTTTGTAAACGTGGCGGACCTTGCCAGTCTTTCGCGAAGGCAATTGTGCTCCAGCCTTCAATCGGACGACATTTTTCTTGTCCTACATAGTGTGCCCAGCCGCCGCCGTTTACACCTTGACAACCGCACAGCATAACTAAGTTTAAGACTGCACGATAAATTGTGTCTGAGTTGAACCAGTGGTTGATACCTGCACCCATGATAATCATTGAGCGGCCACCTGTATCAATTGCGTTTTGGGCAAACTCTTCAGCAACTTGAGTGACTACTTTTTGTTTCACACCTGTTACTTTTTCTTGCCATGCTGGTGTGTATTCTGTATCCGCATCGTCATAACCTTTTGCTTCTAATTCATGTCCGAAACGACGTACACCGTATTGACTTGTCATTAAATCGAAAACAGTCGCCACATATGTTGTTTCGCCGTTTGCTAATGTTACTTTACGTGCTGCAATCGGACGTTCGAAAATGCTGTTGCCAGCGTTATCGAAGTAAGGAAATTTCATAATTTTAATTTCGTGTTCATCGTCAGCTACTGTTAACGCTGGATCGATTTTAGAACCATCTTCATTTTCAAGTTTCAAGTTCCATTGCTTGCCTTCTTCCCAACGTTGACCCATTGTGCCGTTAGGTACGATAATTTGACTTGATTCTTTATCAAATACAACAGGTTTCCATTCGTTGTTTTCAGATTCCATACCTAAGTCGCTTGCACGTAAGAAACGACCTGCTTTGAAGCCATCTTCATGTTTATCGAACATGATTAAGAATGGCATATCTGTATATTGTTTAGCGTAGTTAACGAACATTTCAGAAGGTTCATCTACGTAATATTTTTGCAAGATAACGTGTGTCATACCTTGTGCAATCGCTGCGTCTGAACCAGGGTTTGGTGCTAACCAGTTGTCAGCGAATTTCACGTTTTCAGCATAGTCAGGTGCAACTGAAACCACTTTTGTTCCTTTATAACGAACTTCTGTCATAAAGTGAGCATCTGGTGTACGTGTTAACGGTACGTTTGAACCCCACATAATGATGTAACTTGAGTTGTACCAGTCACTTGATTCAGGTACGTCTGTTTGTTCACCCCAGATTTGCGGTGACGCTGGTGGTAAATCGGCATACCAATCATAGAAACTTAACATTTCTCCACCTAATAGGTTGATGAAACGTGCACCTGATGCATAACTGATCATTGACATCGCTGGAATCGGTGTGAAGCCTGCGATACGGTCAGGACCGTCTTTTTTGATTGTGTAAAGAAGTTGTGCTGCAATCAGTTGTAAAACATCTTTCCATGCGACACGGATGTGTCCACCTTTACCACGTGCACTTTTATAAATATCTGCTTTTTCTTTGTCTTCAACGATAGAAGCCCAAGCTTTAATCATATTACCTTCATTTTCTTCTAATGCTGTTGTCCAAAGTTCCCATAATTTCCCTCTGATGTATGGGTAGCGTACGCGAAGCGGGCTGTATTCATACCAAGAGAATGAAGCACCACGAGGACATCCACGCGGTTCGAATTCCGGCATGTCTGGACCGCAGCTTGGGTAGTCGATTTGTTGGTTCTCCCAAGTAATGACACCGTTTTTGACGAATACTTTCCAAGAACATGAACCTGTACAGTTCACCCCATGAGTTGTTCTGACTACTTTATCGTGACTCCAACGTTCACGATACATTTTTTCCCATTCTCTACTTTTATCTTGTAAAACAGACCAATTACCATTAAATCTTTCAGTCGGCTTAAAGAAGTTTAATCCAAATTTTGCCATCTCTAACATCCTCTCATCTCAATTACTTTGCTCACTAGGCTGTTAACTTCGTAAATACTGTTTACTATTTTTTCAACTTACTCTTATTGTACGATTTCTATTATGTAAGATGTATTAGGGATTCACCTATAACCTAGAGGGGATTCCCTATGTTTTTTGAACAACACAAAAAAGCAGCACCCTCTTAGTAAGTGGCACTGCTTATACTTAAGATATTTTTTCTATGCTTTCACAATTTCTGTAATGTCATCCATCTGCATAAAGCGGTAGATTAAATCTAATTGACTTTGATGATAAGTGTCTCCGCTATTCGGATCAATCATGGCCCAACCGCCAGCATCATAAATTTCAAATGCTTTTTCAATAGCCGCTTCTCTCTCACCTGTAACGATACATTGTTTACCGAAATACTCAGGCAAGTGATCAGACTCAATATATGTGGCACCTTCTGTTAAGCCCATCGCATCTCCGACTAGTAAAATACCTGGTGCATCTTCAGGTGCAGCATCTCGTACATCTTCTTCAATCGTAGACAGATGTCCGCGAATAATCACTTGATTCGCATAAGAAACGTTGAAAATGGCACAAATCGGGTAATCTTTGCCGACTTGTCGATAAATTTGTTCAATAATCTTATGCAGACGCTTAATGCCCATGTAAATAGCTAAAGTTCCGCCATCAATCAATGAAGCAATATCAATTTCTTCTTCTTTTGAATCTTTAAAGCTTCCAGTTGTGAATGTCACACTCTTAGAGACGTTACGACTTGTTAAACCAATACCTAAAACAGCTGATGCTGCACTGGCTGTCGTTATCCCCGGAACAATTTCACAAGGAATATCATGTGCTTTTAAAGTTTCCACTTCTTCTTGTACACGCCCAAAAATCGCAGGGTCGCCTCCCTTTAGACGAACGACCCTTTGATGTTTGTATGCTGAATCTACAATGATGTCATTGATTTCACCTTGTTGAATATGTCGGCTGTACGGCTTTTTACCTACATCGACAATTTCAATACCAGGAGGTGCGAGTTGCAAGATAAAGGGATTAACTAATCGATCGTAAAGGACAATATCCGCAGTACGGATTAAATGTTCTGCTTTACGTGTCAATAAATTAGGATTCCCTGGCCCAGCACCGACCAAGTACACATGCCCGGTCGTGCTTACAGCCATAAATACACATCTCCATCTTCAACTTCTACTGTATAGACCTCAACGCAACCTTCATCAGGGTCTTGGACAAGACCCGTTTTTAGGTCGATTTGAGAGTCGTGAAGCGGACAGAATACAGTATGACCTGCTACTGTCCCTTCAGATAATGGTCCTTGTTTATGCGGACACACATTATTAATCGCATGAATTATACCGTCTTCTGTTAAGAACAATCCAATTTGTTTATCTTTCACAATGACTTTTTTACCGATTAAGGGTGTTAAGTCATCTAACGCCGCTACTTTAATTTTTTCTAACGTATGCATACTTACACCTTCTCTACTTCAAAGATTTTTTGATCTTCGCGATCATTTACAATTTCAGACCATGGCTCTTGTTCAACTGCACGTTTTGCTTCCATGATACGTTCATATAATGCATCTTGGTTTTCAGGGTTTAAGACATATTCTTTAACCACATCGAAGCCCATTCTTTCTAACCAAGGTGCTGTACGTTCAGTATAAATACCTGTTTCACGGTAATACTGCATGTACGCGCCGCATAGTTTGATTACATCATCTTCAGTTTCTACTGTAGTTAAGAATTGACCTTTCACAACTTCAGTACCGCCGTTACCGCCGACATAGATTTGGAATCCATTTTCTACACCGATAACACCGAAGTCTTTTACGCCTGATTCTACACAGCTTCTTGGACAACCAGATACACCCATTTTGAATTTGTGCGGTGTATCGATATATTCGAATGTTTTCTCTAAGCGGATACCAAGACGTGTTGTATATTGTGTACCGAAACGACAGAATTCTTTACCAACACAGCTCTTAACAGAACGTGTTTTCTTCGCGTATGCTGATGCTGAACGCATGCCTAAATCTTTCCATACTTTCGGTAAGTCTTCTTTCTTAATGCCATATAAGCCAATACGTTGTGAACCTGTTACTTTAACTAGAGGTACATCATATTTCTTCGCAACTTCACCTAAACGGATTAATTGATCAGGGTTAGTCACACCACCACGCATTTGTGGGATAACTGAGAATGTACCGTCATTTTGGATGTTTGCGTGGTAACGTTCGTTTGCGAAACGAGATGCTTTTTCATCTTCGTGTTCATTTGGATAAATCATATTTAAGTAGTAGTTGACTGCTGGACGGCACTTAGGACAACCGCCTTCAGTTTTCCATCCAAGCACATTACGTACTTCTTTAGATGTTTTCAGACCTTTAGCACGGATTTGAGTCACGATTTGATCACGTGTTAAATCTGTACACTCACAAATACCAGCAGGTCTTGATGCGACAAACGCGCCGCCTAATGTATGTTCTAATAATTCACCGATTTGCGGTTTACATTTACCACAAGAGTTACCTGCTTTTGTAGCTTTAGTCACTTCCGCAACAGATGTTAAACCTTCTTCTACAATCGCATTGACGATTGTACCTTTAGTTACACCATTACAGCCACAGATTGTTTCTTCATTATCCATGTCCGCAACAGATAAACCTTCTTCTTCGCCAGCTTTGCTTAATAATGAAACTAATGTGTAGTCTTCGATAGATTCACGTTTTTTCATCATATTGAAGAAACGTGTACCATCATCTGTATCACCGTATAATACCGCACCTACAACACGTTCACCTTTTAAGAAGATTTTTTTATAGATATGATCTTGACTGTTGTAGATTTCAACACCTTCAACTTCTTCATCTTCTTGAATTTGACCCGCACTGTATAAGTCACAGCCTGATACTTTCAATGATGTGAATGTTGTTGAACCTTTATAGCCGTCTGTATCACGGTCAGTTAAGTAGTCAGCTAATACTTTACCTTGTTCATATAAAGGAGCGACTAAACCATAAACTTTGCCGTTATGTTGCGCACATTCACCTACTGCGTAAATGTTTTCATCACTTGTACGCATGAAGTCATCCACAACAATACCGCGTTCTACATCTAGACCAGAGTCTTTCGCTTCTTGAACGAATGGACGAATACCAACAGCCATAACAACTAAGTCAGCTGGTAATTCTCTGCCGTCTGCTAAACGGATACCTTCAACGTCGTTTTCACCTAGAATTTCTTTTGTATTCGCACCTAATTCAAAGCGCATGCCTTGTTTTTCTAAGTCTTCACGTAACATTTCACCTGCTTGACGGTCTAACTGCATTTCCATTAACCATTCAGCTAAGTGAACAACAGTAACGTTCATACCTTGGTCAAGTAAACCTCTTGCACATTCCAAACCAAGCAAGCCGCCACCGATAACGATTGCTTCTTTTTTCGTTTGCGCAATTTCAATCATACGTTCTGTGTCTTCAATCGTACGCCATCCGATTACACTTGGTAATTCATGACCTGGAATCGGTAAGACAAACGCATTTGAACCTGTCGCAAAGATACAAATATCATATGGAATCTCTTGTCCTGATTCAGTTTCCACTAATTTTTGTTCACGATTAACGCGTGTTGCACGTTCTCCTGTAATAAGTGAAATGTTATTTTCCTCATACCATGAGTAAGGGTTCATGATTGTTTCATCAACCGACATTTTCTTTTGCAAAATGTTTGATAACATAATGCGGTTATAGTTTGGATAAGGTTCTTTCCCTATAATTGTGATTTCATATTTATCTTTGTCTCTCTCTAAAATCTCTTCAATTGTTCTGACGCCGGCCATACCGTTACCGATCATGACTAACTTAGTTTTTGGCATCCTTATTCCCTCCCGTATTCTTCAGCTAAAAATTGTTGAATCGCTTGTGCCACATGTTTCGCTTTTTTATAATCTCCGCCATTTGAACGGACACTGATGGATAAATCTTCAAACTCAAATTCTTTCATATTAAAAAAGTCAGATCGTTCTTTATCCCCTGTATGGTTAACCAACTGTGTCGGTTTAGTATCTTTCTTGATCTGATCGTTGATTTCTGGTGAGTCTGTTGCGATAATCACGACATCTGCGTTTTCAATATCTTCCTTCGCATAGTCTTTTGTGATTAATTTCATATTGGGGTAAGACTCTTCAAAAAATTCTGGCAAAAAAGATTTGGAAATAACTGTAACATCTCCGCAATTGGCTTTTGCCAGTTGTTTAAACTTACGGTATCCGATTCTGCCTCCGCCGACTAATACTGCATGTTTCTTTGACAAATCCAGTTGTATAGGATACATATCAAACCGCCTCTTTCTGATTCAATCTATCAATTAACATCTCATCTAACTCCGGTTCAAAATTCAACGCTGAAGTGATTGTAATATTGGAATCTCCTTTTATTTTCTCGATTTTTTTCTTAATCTTATTGACCAAGAAACCATCGTAAAAGAAAATTGGAATCACATAGATTTGGTCATAATCCTCTTTCATTTCAGGGAGTAACCCCTCAAATTGTTTATCCCCATAAAACATCATGGTGTAGACCGGTAAATCTGTAGTGATTCGTGTCGCAATATCATCGATTTCGGCATCAGGCTCTGTCACAATCGGACTGCCGTGCCCAATCAAAACAATTGCTGAACCAGGTGTATGTGCATCTGGCCATGCTTCGATACGTTGATTGATCCATTTAGTTAAACTTGGATGGTCGCAAAGGGGCTGACGTATTTCATACGTAATACTTGGAAACATCAGTTGCATCTGACGCATCACTTCAGGCAAATCTTGTAAGTAATGTCTGCCAGAAAATAATAAAAGCGGCACAATCACAAAGGAAGTTTCACCCTCCCATAAATGTTTACGTATTACCTGAGGTAATGAAAGTTCATCACTCTCGATAAACGCAACATCAAATGTGCCTTCTATTTGTTGTGCAACACTGTCAAGCTCCTCCATCAATAATTGATTTTGTTTGCCACGTCTCATTCCATGCATAACGACAATGGTTTGTGTCATATGCATTTCCCCCCTTTAATTGCATTGTACCTTAAATTTTGAATTAATGTGAATGCATTCACATAATTAATATAAAAATAGGGAATCCCCTTAGCTCTATCTTGAGGGGATTCCCTGACGTATTCAACTATTTATATGTGAAAACATAAAAAATTAAAAAACATTACATCATCTGCTGCATATTCTTTTATTATTTTTGTTGATCTAAGTAGTGATTACGTTTTCCGTTAAAGAATGCATAAAGCAGACCTACGAAAATACCGCCGCCGATATAGTTTCCGATAAATGCGAAAACAATATTTTTTAAGACATCTAACCAAGCTAATGCGCCGATATTGTAGAACATCATACCTGAGAATAAGTTAGCGTTGTAAACAACGTGTTCATAGCCCATGAATACGAAGACTACAACACCACATGCGATAAAGAAGCCTTTTGATAAGCCGTCTTTAAACTGCATAGATACGTAAATACCGATATTGATAAAGAAGTTTGCGAAGATGGCTTTCACTAAAATACCATCCCAAGTGCCAAGGATTGTTTTCTTATCGACAATACCTGTCAACGCTTTAACCATTTCTGGAGTCATAACGCTTGTGAATTTCATTAAACCGAATAACACAAAGCCTCCGACAATGTTTCCTAGGAAACATACGAAAAACAGCCATAAGATTTTACCGATTGGTACTGATTTATAATAAGCACCAGCAGTCATATACATAAAGTTACTCGTTAAAAGTTCTGAATTCGTTAATACAATTAATACTAAGGCTAAACTGAATGAAACAGCTCCGATAAAGTTGATTGTTCCTTCATTTAAACCAGTGTGTTGTGTTTTCATCGCAAGCATAAATACTGCCACAATTGATAATAAGAAACCTGACATCATAGATTTTAAAAAGTAACGTGCAGGGGTTTTGCTTAACATTACTGATTTCATTTGTGATGAACTGACTACGCTATCCATCGTTTCGCGTGAAGTATATGTATCTTCAACCGTTTTATGATTTTGCATAACCATAAAAAACTTTCCCTCCCATAATCTAATCAAGATGTATCTAGTATATTATTAATTTAAGCCGATGCCTACCCTTTATTTAAATTTTCCTATATCTAATATTTAAATAATCTGTTCAGACCAATCAATTTTAAAATTATGTAAATGTTTCTTTGAAATTATGGGAAATTAGAAAAGAAAAAATACTGGAACAAAAACGCTCCAGTATTTCCATATCAATTATTCAGCTTGTTTTTGTGTTTTACGTTTAACCATCCATTTTAAGCCAGCTGAGAAGATACCACAGCCTGCGATTGTTCTTAATGTCCATTTCAATCCGCTATTTGAAACGCATTTTGATGGGAAAATTAAGGATGGAAGTAATGTACTGATAACGTAAAGAATCACAACTTTTACGTAACGCTCGTTCATTCATCTCACCTCTTTTGTGTTAACAATTATAGTTTAGCACTTTCAAATGAGATTGAATATCACTTAGCGCAGAAATCGGGGAATCCCCTATCACTGTTTCAGGAGTTCTTCTAACTGATCCAATGTACTCTCCATACCTTGTTCGACACCCATTTCCATCAGTTGTTTCGCTGCTTCTTCTGAAGGCATCACTGACACAGAACGTACTTCTGTCTGATGAGTTCCTTGTGATGTTAAATAGATTTCCACACGCATACCATGCATCTTTGTATCCACATGACCTTTTTCATCTGCGAAATAATCACGATAAATAATTTTGTGTGGAACTTCTATCATTTCATAGTGTTGTACAGTATAACTTTGAGCGTCTGGCATCGTTATTTTAAAGAAATTCTTTCCACCTGCTTTTGGATTAAATTCAAAGACTTGTATCTCCCCGCCTTTAGGAAAGAACCATTGTTCAAATTTTTCTTTTGTAGTATAAGCATTGAATACCTGTTGTATCGGCGCATCAAATGTACGCTTGCCGATAATTTCATTACCTTCTCTTGTGACTGTCACATTTACACTTCCTTTAATGTTGATTTGAATGTCTTGATAATCTTTTCCCAAATAACAGGCATATCATACCATTTCAAAAGCAAAAATGCGCATAAAAAAACTGGAATACAGCATTCCGCCATATTCCAGTGAGTAGGAAAAGATTAGTCTTCTACGATAAATTCTACGTCAGCTTCGAATTTAACGTCTTTACCGATTAATACGCCGCCAGTTTCTAATGTTTGGTTGAATGTCATACCGTATTTTTCACGGTCAACTTTACCTGAAACTGTGAAGCCAGCTACGTTAGTATCGTTTAATGGGTTTTTACTTACGCCTTCAAAGTCAACATCGAAAGTTTCTTCATGTGTTTCGCCTTTGATTGTTAAGTCTCCTGTTACTTTGTCTTCAGAAGCTTCTTTGATTACGAATTTGATTTCTGGGTGCTCATCCGCTGCGAAGAAATCATTTGTGCGTAAGTGGTTGTCTCTGTCTTCTTGGTTAGTGTTGATTGATTTTACATCGATTGTTGCTTCACCTTTAAGTGTGCTGAAATCGTTTAAATCACCTGATAGTTCTACGTTAAATTGATCGAATGCACCTTTCACTTTAGAAACCATTAAGTGTTTCACTTGGAAAGCTACAGATGAATGTGCTGCGTCAAAAGTAAATTTAGTCATAAAACAAACCTCCAATTTTTATTTGTATACTTAGTATACCACATATATTTAATATATCAACAGTTTTGTCTAAATATTTTCGTTCTATTTTTCGCCTACCCGATTTCTATTAAGATATCCTTAACTTTAAAATAAAAAAACACGCTATTCGATGTGAATAGCGTGACGTTTTAAAACTGTGGCACTTTGATTTTATCTAATTGATTGCCGATAACTACAAGATATTGTTCTGTCTGATTTTGTAAATCTATCGGTTCTATTTCCAATTGACCTTCAGCATATTGTACTAATTGTAATTGAGGATGTTCTGCAAGTTGTATAAAGCCTTTTGCGCGATACGTCGATTGAGGTAAAGTTTCAAACCATTTAACTAAATCTTCAAGTTTAACCGAATGTTTAAACGCAAAATAACGATGACCGATACCAGAATGTGCATGACCTAAGTCACAAGCTTGAGGTATAGTTTCTGCTTTAACTTGTACTTCATTAGAAAAGACTGTGCTCGTTTCAAATTGACCAAAACTGCCGACAGATATTTCTGCATCTTGATTAAGAATCGTTAAATCAGAAAGGATAGGGGCAATATCTTCAGGCTCACATCGATCGATTTTGTTGATAAAGAGATGTGAGCAATACGACAATTGATCATAATACAGCTTTTGCATATCGCCTGGATAACTTTCAACACGTTGATATAATGTCGCATCTACTACACCGATCACACTGCGGATAGTAGAAATAGGTGCAAGCACAGGCGTCAAGCAGGCATCTATCACTGACTGTGTATGCGCAATACCGCTACATTCCACAAAAACTACATCTGGCTGATAATCTAAATAAATCTGATGTAATTGTTTTGATACATCTGCTTTCATCGCACAACAGATACAACCTTCAATAATTTCGTCCATCGGTACTGAACCTTCAACCAGTTGACTGTCGACACTGGCTTGACCGAAATCATTCATAATCACAGCTGGTTGCAACTCTTTTTGAAGTGCAGCTTTAATTAAATGATTTAAAGTGGTCGTCTTACCACCGCCTAGAAATCCGCCAATAATAATAATATCCATGTATTTGCCTCTTTCCATTTATAGAAATTAAATTAAAACACCTGCTAATAAAGCAATGGCTAATGTTAAAACGATTGATGTGACCATTTGTTTACCAATAATCGCTCCGCCTTGTTTTAAACCTAAATGTTTCGCCATCATTGAAACAGTCACCATACATGATGAAAATGTAGAACTGAAGAAAACTAAAACCAATAAACTGGCTGGTGATAATGATTGTAAAACTGCACCATTACCAAAATTAAATAACAACATACCGTCTTTTCGTATCATTGAGAATAAGATCCCTGGTGCCATACTATCTGGAATATGAAGTAAGTAAAGTAATGGCGTGAAGATTGTAGAAATCATCGTTAAAATTGGTGTCAAAGCTAATAAGCTCACAACAATACAGATGCCAATAAAAATCGGTAACGCCTGCATCAGGAACATCTCAATCGTACCCCAAATTTGTTTCAGCAAGGGTTTTAGACTCGGCCACTTCAATTGATTGCGATACACCGGTGGTGTTACATGAAAACTATTTTGTTTACGATACCATAATTTATTATGCAGAATACCCCCTGCAAAGACGAGCAATAAATAAGGCGCAAACAACCATGAATGTTGGGCAGCGCTAAAGATAGATAGTGTCGCACCAATTTGATAACTGCACGATGAACCAAAACTGATAATACTCATACAGCTTGTTTTAGTACAAGCGCTACATTGACTATTTGCTTGTGTAATAGCTGCCGCATTACAACCAAAACCTTCTAAAACCGGAATAATATCTTGACCATCCAACCCTACTTTACGCATCGTGGGTTCAATCGACCATACCACAAACTGTTTTAATTGTGTTTGATCAATCACCGCAGTGGAAATTCCAATCATTACGACCACAGGCAATGCCCATACTAAGGAATAAATACCTAATGACAACACACCGTAATCACCGTACAGTACTTGGTTCAACCATTGAAATGATGTGTGCGCATGCGTGGTCATCATTTCTATCCAATGGGAAACATATTGATTTTGAAGCCAATCCGAAAAGTGATACGCCAAATAAATCGGTAAAGCAAACATAAGGAAGATAATCAACCAACCTAGCAAAGTATCACGAAACTTTGGATGATGTTGTCGACTTGCTTCTACATACGCTTTCAATTTCTGAATATCATATTGTGTTTGTGTATTATCTGAAACCACTGCTTGATATGGCGACGCATGAATATGTTCTTTCGTAATAAACTGGCGCAGCAAAAATTGCTGCGCAGTTGTTAAATGTTTAAAGCCGATCAACTTCAACTGATGTGTGCCATCTGGTATATCAGTGGTTTGCCCGTTTGCTAAGTTGAATTTAACTTCTAGCATGAGCAGTCCACTTCACAGCAGCTGTAGTCATCTAAATACATATTATTGTTTTTATAAACTTCAACCGCTTCCTCATTAATTTCTAATGCTTCTCTTTCTAACACTGTTGTCGCAAGCACCGCAAAACGTGCACGGAATTTATAGATATAACATAAAATCGCATCCGCATGACGTACAGTTGGGCCGATTAAGAAGACATTTGGATAGCGTGTTGATTCATCATTATCTGTTAACTCAATGTCACCATCTTGTGTACTGAATAGTTGTTGGACTAATGGATTCGTTGTCGCATCAAAACCAGTTGCTAAAATCGGTTCATTTTTTGATGTTGCTTGCTTACCATTATTAAACTGGATCACATATTTACGGTCTACATCAGAAAATGAAATTTTAGATGCAGTGTAACCCACATTCAATTCAATCATAGCGCTTTGTTGGACTGCTTTACGTAAGCGTTGATGCGTATATGGTGATAAACGAATACTTGGATCAGCATGTTCATCTTCTAAACCTGTTGAATGCGTATAGATAGAAACTTGCTTTCCTTGTTCAGCCATACAAATCGCCGCGTCAAAGGCACTTTCATTACCGCCGATAATGATATATTCATCACCCAGCATTTTCGTAAAGTCTTCTACTTCGCTATAATGCTGACCATACTTAAATGGTTTACGCGCAAATGAGAAATCTCCTGTCGCTACAAAGATATATTCACTTGTGATTAAACCTTGATTTGTTTCAATTTCATAATGTCCGTCGACAAACTCAACTTTTTCAACGGCAGTATCTTCTTGTATCGGAAGTTCATAGTGTTGGGCTACTGTTTGTAAGTAATCTGCGTACGTTTCACCTGAAACGTGTTCTTCATTAAATGTATAAGCTGGAGAAGTTTCAGTAGACACGGCATTAATGTCCGGCATACCAAAACCATTCGTTGTGAATGAAGGGGTAATTGTTCTTGTAGACTTCGGCCAATTTAAGAAAGATTGTCCGACCTTACCTTTATCAATCACAATCATATCATTATCATCTAAACCTATTTGTTGGAACGCAATTGCCATGCCGACACCTGCTGCACCTGCACCTATAATTGCTACACGGTAATGTTGCATTATTTATTACTTCCTTTCCTTATCTCTCTATCAATCTCTATATAAACTTAAATCGTAATCGTTACGTTTTATATCAAAGTATTTTATCACTTACACATACTAAAGACAAGAATAGGAAATCAGATTAAATATAAAAAAGACAGTTTGCATCGTGACGCCTCACCACACAAACTGTCTTTTGAACTTATTCTTCTAGTAATTTTTTATAGTCTTTAAATTGATAGGGGTCTTTTACAATCTGTCCATCAATATAAACTACTGGTACTGTGTCTATCTTTTTTTCTTTCGCTAAAGCTTTATCTTTTTCAGCTGCTTTATATGACTTGCTGTCTTTGGTTTTATAATCTTTTTTAATCTCTTCTTTTGTTTGTTTTGAGATATTGAGTTCATCAATCAGACCATCTAGTAATTTTTCATTAATCCATGGTTTTTTATGATCTTTTGTTTCAGGTTGTTCTGTATAGATTTTTTGTTGGAAATTTAAATATTGTTTCGGCGCATAAATTTTAACCGCATGTCCGGCACGTGAACCGATAATTGAATCCTTACCTAAGAAAGCCACATTAACCATTTGATAATCAGCTTTACCTTTATCGATATAATCTTTCTTCAGTGTCGGCATGATATGGTCTTCTACTTTCTTGCAGTAAGGACATTTATAGTCCGCGAACTCTACAATTTTAATTTTATCGTCTTTACCTGCTAAATCAGGATCTTTTTGAGAACAGCCTTGAACAATGACTGCCAAAATAACAGTACTAATAAATAATAACCATTTTTTCATTTCATTTACGCCTCGATTCATGAGTTTTACTTCTTTGATGCGAATCGACTTCTTGTCTTATATTTTTTCTACTCACTCTATTTTTATACTCACAAACCTCATCATACACCTGAAAGCATCACCTTTCTAGTTTGAAACGACTTAAATAAAAATAAAAAGCCTTCGATTATGAATTAACCGAAGACTTCCTATTATTATTGTTCTTGAATTACATTTAAGAAGCGTTGTAATGCTTCTGTTTTAGGATGTTCAAACAACTCAGATGGAGGACCTTGTTCACCAATCTGACCTTCATTGATAAAGACAGTTTTATCTGAGACTTCCTTCGCAAATCTCATTTCATGCGTGACGATAACCATCGTCATACCTTCTTGAGCAAGTTCTTTGATAACACGTAAGACTTCAACCACTAACTCTGGATCCAGTGCTGAAGTCGGTTCATCAAACAACATCACTTTAGGGTTCATCGCTAATGCTCTCGCAATTGCCACACGTTGTTGTTGACCACCAGATAAAGCAATAGGATACTGATCTTTCACATGCGTCAAACCCACTTTTTCTAGTAAGTGTTCAGCACGGGCTTTCGCTTCACTTTTAGCCATTTTCTTTACGACAATCAAGCCTTCCATGACATTTTCAACTGCTGTTTTATGGGGGAATAAATTATAGTTTTGGAATACCATGCCAGATTGTTTACGTACACGAATTTGTGATTTCTTATCCTCATTCGTATAAGTTTCACCATTTACAAAAACTTGACCTTCTGTCGGTAATTCGAGCGCATTCATCATACGTAATAAAGTTGTCTTTCCTGAACCAGAACGTCCGATTAATGTTACAACTTCACCTTCAGCGACTTCTAAGTCGACACCTTTAATCACTGTTTTATCTCCAAATGCCTTTTTGATTCCTTTTAATTCAATCATGCGCGATACCCTCTTTCTAAGTAAGCTTCATAGTATGACTGAATCACTGAGATAATAAAACATACTACCCAGTACATTAAAGCAACCAGAATATAAATTGTTAAATATTCATAAGTTGTTGATGCAACTTCTTGTGCTTTTCTGAACATTTCAGCTACTAAGATAAACCCAACTAATGATGTATCTTTCAATAAATTTAAGAAAGTATTACCTAATGACGGTACCGACACTCTGATTGCTTGAGGCAAAATAATACGTCTGATTGTTTGACTGTAATTCATACCAATTGAATATGCCGCTTCTGTCTGACCTTTCGGAATAGACATAATACCACCACGAATTATCTCAGATGCATAAGCACCTACATTTAAAGATAATCCTATAATCGCAGCCACAACTGAAGGCAGTGTCCACTGGGTATCTGGATTATTCGTAATCAATCTGCCAAGTTCCGGCAAACCATAGAATATGATAAAAAGCTGCACAATCATCGGTGTGCCTCGAATAATTGAAACATAAACACGTGCAATACTACGCAATATCTTACTTGTAGAAATACGCATTAAAGCTGTAAATAATGCGATAAGTAAACCTAATACAAACGTTACCAGCGTGATGGGAATAGAATATTTTAATAAACCGCCAAGCATCGGCAAGAATGCTTGTTGTGCTGCGTCCCATGCGTGTTGCTGCTGGTCATTTAGCACAATCGCATTAAGGTTTAGAAACATCTTGACCAAACCATTTCTTACCTATTTTAGCTAACTCACCATTTTTCTCTAATTTATCTAAAGCTTTGTTAACTTCTTTGATCGTTTTGTCATCTGTTTTCTTAGAGAACGTGAATGCTGTTTTACTTTTTTCTGCATTGCCTTCAATCACTTTAATTTTCGCATTAGGTTTTTGCTTAATATAGTCTAAGTAAGATAAATTATCGTTAAATGTACCGTCTGCACGATGAGACTGAATCAAATCTACAGATTGGTTAAAACCATCTACTTTTACTAATTCAGCACCTTTTTTCTTCGCTAACTCACCGAAGTTAGATGTGAATGTTTGTGCCATTTTCTTACCTTTGACATCATCAAAACTTTTGATGTCTGTATTATCTTTGTTCACAACCAAAACACCTTTAGAGAATGTGTATGGTTTCGAGAATTTATATTTTTGTTCTCTTTCTTTATTAATACCGACTTGGTTTGCGATCACATCAAAACGACCTGAATCTAGTCCAGCAAACATTGAGTCCCATTGTGTTTCTTTAAATTTAACTTTATAACCCATTTCTTTCGCTACTGCTTTTGTAACATCAATATCATAGCCAGTCAGCTTACCTTCTTTATCATGGAAAGTAAAAGGTGCATATGTACCTTCTGTCCCAACTACAAATGTTTTATCATCTTTATCTGATGACTTTTTATCATTTGAACCATTGCCGCATGCTGCGAGTGCCACCGCAATAACTAGTGTGAATACTGCTAACAAAATTTTCTTCATAACATTTCTCCTTTTATCCTTATCAATCTAATCGGAATACTTAATATTTTAAGCCAAGTCATAACTTCCGTCAATACAAATTACTCAGACTTAACCGATTTAAAATGTGACGATATTGAGAACGTTTCTCAATTAATTTTATAAATCGTAATCATTCCTATTTACAAACATGTATTTTTCATGCATAATAGGAAATACGATTAGGAGGCGAAAGAAAATGAAACAAGATTTAGCAACAGCAAGACGTAATTTAAGTAGCCCGAATATCAAAACGCGTAAACGTGCGTTAAAGATTATCAAGGCACATAAACGTAATAATAAATAACGTTTTCCATATACTTTGCAAATGATCCTTTAACATTAATTTTCACAGATTTTATGTCCAAGACGTTTTTCACAAACACTTATTTGTGCTCTACCCATTAAGCACACCTCTGCAGCTGGATATAAACAGTATTTCAAAAAACATTCCCTTAACTTTTTATTCCTAGACAATTAATAGTTGTAGTCTATTAAACGCGATTGGTCATTTGCAAAATTATAGCCTGAGCACCCTACTTCCAAGGTTGCTCAGGCTTTTTTACATATATGAAAAAAACAGCGGTAAAATAACCGCTGCCCTTTCATGATTCATCTATTGCTTTATAAATATCTTTTAGAAACAAAGTTCAAATTGTCATCTAATTCATAGATTAAAGGTGAACCTGTTTTAATTTCATAACCTACGATATCTTCATCAGATACCCCTTCAATATGTTTGATTAACGCACGTAATGAGTTACCGTGTGCTGAAACTAATACTGTTTTACCAGTTAAAAGTTCAGGCGCAATTTGATCATCCCAATAAGGAATAACGCGTGTTAATGTATCTTTTAAACTTTCTGAAGTCGGTACAACACGTGCATCTAAATCACTGTATTTACGATCAGCTAAATCTGCTTCACGTTGTTCTGCTGTAGCTTCTGGAGGTGCGATGTCATAAGAACGACGCCAAATATGCACTTGTTCTTCACCGAATTCTTGACGTGCAGCATCTTTGTTTAAACCTTGTAATCCACCGTAGTGTCTTTCATTTAATCTCCAAGTTTTATGAACTGGAATAAATAATTGATCAGAGCGTTCAAGTAAATAGTAAGTTGTTTTGATAGCTCTTTTTAATACGGATGTGAAGGCAACATCAATTTTGATTCCTTCTGCTTTTAAGCGATCACCTGAAGTCGTTGCTTCTTCTTTACCTTGGTCAGATAAATCAACATCTGTCCATCCAGTAAATAAATTTTCTGCGTTCCAAATACTTTGACCATGTCGGCATAATATTAATTGAGGCATATATACCCTTCCTTTCTTCTAAGAAAAGCGCTCAATTTGATATACATCACTTTTCATCTCATATTTTACCACTTTTTTATACAACATCTCATAATTTTTAGCTTAAAATGAAAAGATAGAAAATTTGTCACATTTTTACTCTATAAAAACAAAATGATGAACATATGTCGCTTGATGTTAAATCTCTTCAAATAAAAACAGCACCTAAGCAATGGCTTAAGTACTGTTTACCCTATTTATGAATGATGCACTTCATGAGATTCTTCTTCAGGATGATATGGTTCTGGATGTACGTAAACCGAAGATACACCTTTACTATGCATATGTGTTTCAACTCGGTCACAAATAGCATGCGCTTCTTGTAATGTTAAGTCTGGTTCTACCGCAATGGTCACATCCACGAATACACTGCTGCCGTGATAACGTCCTTTAATACTGTTGACCGCAATGACATCTGACACTTCTAACACATCTTGACGATAATTTTCTAAGTCACGTTCATTAAATCCATCACTTAATGTGAAGATTGCTTCTCTGAAAATAGAAAAGCCTGTATAAACGATTAACGCACCTAAAATCGTTGCGAGAATAATATCGACAATCGGTAAACCGAATTGTGTAAATATCAAGCCGATACCAGTTCCTAAACTGACAATACTGTCAGACATGTTGTCTACTGCCGAAGAATGGAGTGAGCGGCTTTTGGTTTGTTTTGCTAAACGGAAATTATAGTAAGACACACCAAGCATGACAAACCCACTGACAATACTGACAATAATCGTAATCGGTGTCGGTGTATGATAATCATTTAAAAACAAACGCGGGAAGTTTTGCATCATAACTTGAACCCCGACGAACATAATAATGAACGAAACAAGTAATGAAGCAATGTTTTCTGATTTTAAATGACCATAAGGATGATTACGATCAGCAGGTTTGATTGAAATTTTCAAACCGACAATAACCGCAATTGAAACTAAAATATCAGTCATATTGTTTAATGCATCGGCTCTGACTGCCGCAGAATGATACAACGTACCTACAACATATTTAACAATAGATAGTACAACATAGGTAACTAAACTTAAATACGCACCTTTTTGTGCGCGTCGTAAATTAAGTGTTTGCGACATGGAATGTCCCACCTTTTCTTTAATTCATGTTTAGTATGCGGCATTTCATAACCACTTTCAATTTTTTTATTTTTAATTATTTTTTTATTTCTTGTGCTAATTTTTTAGTTAGCCTAACCTAAATATTAATTAAATCTATGCCGTGAGTGGAAACATAGAAAAAACAAGATAAGTCCTTTGTTGAAAAGTGTCTTATCTTGCTTCGTATTAATCTCTTAATATGTATTTAGATAATACAAACGTGACAGGAATGGTAATGATTAACCCTGCAAATGGTGCAATCACTGATGAAATGTGGAACCATTGTACAAAAACATATAATAATACTGTCTGCATGCCCATATTTACAACTTGCGTTAAAGGGAATTGAATAAATTTGCGCCATGTCGGTTTGACTTTATATACAAAATAACAATTCAAATAGTACGAAATAATGAAACTGACTACAAAACCTGTAATATGGCTGACAAGATAATTGATACCTATCACTTTCAACAATAATAAATATACAATGTAATAATTGAAGGTATTAATACCGCCTACTATAATAAATTTGATAATTTCAAAATGTGTTTGTGTTAACTTCATCTATCGTGCACCATCACTTTTCTTCTAAAAATCGATAATTCAACGTTATTATAGCACTTCTAAATTCTGTATTTCACTTATTTTCTGTCGCACTGAAAAAAATATACACACAAGCCGCTGATTTACGTTACAATTAACCATAATAATTGATTAACAGAATAGGAGTTATCTCAAATGGTCAAAACTGAACAATCACGGCTCCCTATTATTATGATTATAGTTTTAGGAGCTATGACCGCTTTCGGTCCGATGTTGGTAGACATGTATAACCCTGCTCTTCCTCAAGTGCGGGATGATTTCGGTGTTTCTACTTCAACATCACAACTTACTTTATCCTTTGTCATGATCGGTATGGCACTAGGACAATTTGTTTTCGGTCCACTCTCTGATGTTTATGGACGTAAGAAAACAGTGTTATCGATTTTAATCGGTATTGCGGTTGTCTCTTTAGCTTGTGTCTTTGTGTCATCTATTAATGTCTTCTTAGTCTTACGTTTTATTCAAGGGTTACTTGGAGGCGGCGCAATTGTAATCGCAAGAGCAACTGTCAGTGACCAATATGAAGGTGCAAGCTTAACGCAAATGATCGCAACTTTGCTTGTGGTTAATGGTATTATTACGATTATTGCACCATTAATCGGCGGTTATACCTTAGCATTTACATCATGGAAAATGATTTTTGCGGCATTAACACTGATTTCATTAGTGATTTTCTCAATTGCATTTATTAAGATGGAAGAAACACGTGATACGGCAAATGTACGCTTAAATTTCGGCGCAATTTTTAAAGACTTCGGTCACTTATTAAGCAAAGCGCGTTTTGTCATTCCAATGTTGATGCAAGGCTTTACTTACGTGATGCTTTTCAGTTTCGCAGCCGCTTCACCTTT
Organism: Staphylococcus simulans; assembly: GCF_025561465.1. Lineage (NCBI taxonomy): Bacteria > Bacillati > Bacillota > Bacilli > Caryophanales > Staphylococcaceae > Staphylococcus > Staphylococcus simulans. Next base: position 659,055 of record NZ_CP095100.1, on the reverse strand, counting down.
CATCACACAAAAAATTTACCATATGTCACCTCAAGCATTCGGTTGGATGTATGCGGTAATTGGTATTGGATTAATTGCGATGAGTCAAATTACCGCATTTGCGGTGAAGTATATTGAAAGAGAGAAATTGCTGCATATCTTAACAGGTATTCAAGTATTTGGTGTGATCCTTGTGGTCATCACAACTGGTTTCCATTTACCATTACCGTTATTATTAGCTTCTTTCTTTATTATGGTATGGCCGGTAACAGGTATTGGACCGCTTGGTTTCTCTTTAGCGATTGAAGAACGTTCTGGGGGAAGCGGTAATGCTTCAAGTTTACTTGGTTTATTCCAATTTATCATCGGCGGTATTATCGCACCATTAGTTGGTATTCAAGGTGGTACAAGCGTCGGTCCATTTATTGTGATTATCTTAATCACTAGTGTGTTAGTCATCGTCTTAAACGTTTGGTTACACAAATTAATTCAAGTTAAATAACATGAATGAGAGTGAGACAACAGTCTCGCTCTTTTTTATATTTTCTGAGACAAAGTAATATACTCAGTCATGTACAACTTTTATAATAAGAGTAATGATGAACGATGGGGAGTTATCAAAAATGAAGAAAATACTAAATGTTAAACCAAAAAGTCAGCTCTCTCCAATTCCTATGGTCATGGGCTGTGAAGGCACTGCCGCATCTATGCTGCTGGATTATAATCATATATTTGTCCACCCTATTTCTTTAATGAAGCGTTGGCCGACACATCCAAGCAATCCGAATAAAGGCTACGTCGGTCATTTCTTAATGATTAAACCGGGTGCACATCAAACGATTTTCCCAAATGCATTTGTTCCCTACTTGAAACAATACGACACACGTATTAAAGATGGTACTGGTAAATCATTAGCTGAACTTGAACGTATTATCGATGCAGGTCAACCTGTGTTGATTTATCACACAGTACTGGGCCAAAAACCGCAGCGTAGAACGTTCAGAGTCGATGACACACGTAAAGAATGGGTCTCAAACATTCATATCACCTTATTAATCGGATATGACCAAAACAACTATTTTTATATTGATCCATTATGGGCACAATTTGGTCGTAAACTCTATGTTCCGGCTTTGATCCCTTCACGTTATCAAGTGATTCAAATCCCGAAAGATAAAATGCGTCAAAGCTATGACTCAGCCGGTCGTTTATGTTTGTATCATGCGACAGAAGCCACAGAAAATTTATAGAAAATGCTTACCCAAACCAGCTAAAAAATAACAAAATTTTTGATAGTTTTAAATTATGTACTTCATAAAAGTTTTTTATATTTATACATTAACAATTGCAATGTCCTGAAATTTTTTATATCATTATTAACATCATTTAACGTCAACCCCTTTGTCATATACAAATCCGAAAGGGTGCAAAAATTTTGGGACAGAAATTACAAAAAGACCTCAGCAATAGGCATATACAGCTAATCGCGATTGGTGGGGCAATTGGTACAGGTCTCTTTTTAGGATCTGGCCAAACGATTAAATTAACAGGTCCGAGCATTTTCATCGCTTATATCATCATTGGGATGTTTTTATTTGCGTTTATGCGCGGACTGGGCGAGTTACTTTTAAGCAACACACGTTTTAATTCATTTGTAGATATTGCTAATGAATATCTAGGACCATTCGGCGGTTTTGTGATTGGATGGACCTACTGGTTTTGTTGGATTGCATCAAGCATGTCTGACTTAACAGCTATCGGTCAATATATTTCATATTGGCTGCCTGATGTTCCTAACTGGATTTCAGTGCTATTCGTGGTATTAATCTTAATTTCATTCAACTTGTTAGGCGCAAAGTTGTTTGGTGAACTAGAATTCTGGTTTGCTTTAATTAAGATTATAACTATCATCGCATTGATCGTAGTAGGACTAGTATTAATTTTCATGTCAGTAAAAACTGAACATGGTACAGCAAGCTTTTCAAACTTAGTCAGTCATGGCGGATTATTCCCTAATGGTGCTTTCGGCTTCTTAATGGCTTTCCAAATGGCAATCTATTCATTTATTGGTATAGAATTGATCGGTGTAACTGCCGGTGAAACGAAAGACCGTGCTAATACGATTCCGAAAGCCATTAATAATGTACCGATTCGTATCTTATTATTCTATGTCGGTTCATTAATCATTATCACATCTGTGGTTCCTTGGAATACTTTAAGTGAAAACTCAAGTCCATTCGTTAAAGTTTTCGGCTTGATTGGTATTCCATTCGCCGCAAGTCTTGTGAACTTTGTAGTTATTACAGCTGCAGCGTCAGCTACTAACAGTGGTATTTATTCAAACAGCCGTATTTTATTCGGTTTAGCTGAACAAGGCTTAGGTCCTAAAGCATTAGGTAAAGTCAATCACCGTGGTGTACCGCATATTTCAATGTTGATTTCATCAATTTTATTACTGTTCGCAGCATTATTGAACTATGTCTTCCCTAATGCAGTACAGTTATTTATCTATGTCACAACACTATCAACCGTACTTTACTTATTTGTTTGGACATTGATTATCATTTCATACATTATTTATGCCTTTAAAAACAAGCAGGAACATAAAACGAATGACTTTAAATTACCAGGTGGTCCATATGCCGGTATCGTTGTGTTACTCTTCTTCTTGTTTGCCTATGTACTGTTATTCTTTACAGAAGAAACAAGAAATGCACTATTTGTATCACCGATTTGGTTTATTATCGTCATTATTTTCTATCAGAAATATAAACACAACGCACATGCGAATGTCGCAAAAATGCGTGAAACAAAAGAATAAATCTCAAAAAAGCCAAGAACGTCAGTGTTCTTGGCTTTCGTTTTATAGTCGCTTCCCTCTTTATATACCATGCGCCCAACAACTTATTTCTTCAATTTCAAAGGAATCATGGCTAAGATACAATTTTTTTGATAAAACAATGTCCATCTTAATAAAATACCTGTTTGGTTATGCAGTAAGTTCTGCCATGTTTTATTCGTAATAATCTGAGGGACAATAACGGTAATCACAAAGCGATCATTTTCAGCTTTGCTTCGAATTTTATCAATAAAGCGTGCTAAGGGTTTAACTACACTGCGATATTGCGAATGTAACATGACCAAACGAATATTGGGATAACGTGCTTGCCATTTCTCTAACATCTTTTGATCTTGATGTTCATCAAACGATACATGAACCGCAATAATGTGATCAGATGTCATTTTGGCGTAGGCAATAGATTTATCTACGATAGAAGATACCGAACTGACTGGTATCAAGGCTAAATTTTTATCAACATGACGCATCGCTTTAAAGAAATTGTCTGTTCGCAACTCTTCAGCAATATTGTGATAATGCGTACGAATACGTAATAATCCCATTACAACTAAAGGCAAGAAAATTAATATCGGCCATACTTGTGAGAACTTTGTAATCAGAAAAATCATAAAGACTACGAGTGTGATAGTACCGCCGATTGCGTTAGCGATTAATTTAAAGAACCAACCTTTCGGACGTTCTTTAACCCACTTTACGACCATACCGTATTGCGCAAGTGTAAATGGAATGAAGACACCTGTCGCATATAAAGGAATTAAACTGTCAGTACGTCCTTTAAATAACATAATCAATACAATCGCAACACCGCCTAGGATAATCATAGAGTTTGAGTAACCTAAACGATCACCTCTGACTGTAAACATATGTGGCATGTATTTATCTTGTGCCATATTCGCCGCAAGCAATGGAAAGGCGGTGAACCCTGTATTCGCAGCTAAAATCAAAATACATACTGTAGATGCTTGAATAAAGTAAAAGGCAACATTTTGTCCGAATACATGTGCCGCAAGTTGTGAAAGTACTGTAGTTTGAAGTTTCGGTACAATGCCATACCAATACGATAAACCAACAATACCTACTAACATCAACGCGAGGATAGTTCCCATCGCAATCAACGTTTTGACGGCGTTTTTAGGTGCCGGATCTTTAAAATCCATCACCGCATTCGATATTGCTTCAATACCAGTTAATGACGATGCCCCTGAAGAAAAAGCACGTAGTAATAAAAATAACGTTACTCCAGGTACTGCTGTACCAATAGACGCGTGAACTTCTGGTGTCGTTTGACCGGTCACTACTTTAAATGCACCATACCCAATCAATATCAACATTCCGAAAATGAATAAGTAAACTGGAAATGACAATACTGTCGCAGAGTCTGTCACCCCTCTTAAATTCAAAATCAAAATAATGATGACAAGCAGACAAGCTATCAATACTTTATGGTGATATAAAGCAGGAAACGCAGCGATAAAAGCATCTGCTCCTGAAGAAATACTAACTGCGACCGTTAATGTATAATCTACTAACAGTGCACCGCCAGCCAACAATGATAACTTTTCTCCTAAATTATATTTCGTGACAGTATATGCGCCGCCTCCCATGAGGGTATGCATATATCACTTGTCTATAAGACAAAACTAAAGCAACTAATAAGACTAAAATACCTGCGGTTATCGGTAAGGTATACCATGTCGCCAAAACACTAAGTGCAGTCAATGTTAATAAAATCTGTTCTGGACCATAGGCAACAGATGATAACGCATCTGAAGATAAGATAGCTAAAGCTTTGACTTTACTTATTTTTTCACTCGATAACTCCCTGTTACGTTTAGGTGTTCCGATCAATATGTGTTTTATTTGTTTTATATTCATATCTAAGGACCTCTAGACTCTTCATGTTTTGAATGGCAAAAACATACTCCTATTCTTTAGAAAAGTACAGTCAATTTATTTAAATTACATAGAACTTTCACATTTTACCTACATTTTTATAAACTGTTCACAAATATTTCTCACCTCTCACATGAATCAAACCCCGTGCTATAATAATAAAAACTAAACTTACAGGAGCACACACATTGTGAAAACAAAATCCATTTACTCTTACATATTACTTTTAGTTATTACCTCTGTTTTATTTTTAAGTATAAGTTATAGCTTGGTATTTTCTTATACAAAGTATTCAGTAAATCATTTTAAACACCAGACATTAAATCAATTGGTCGATCATCGTATTGAAAAAACCATGAAGGAAGATCACATACCTGGATTAAGTGTTGCGCTCATTAAACGTAACGAAGTCGCTTTAAATAAAGGCTATGGGTATGCCGATCTCAAACAACATACCTTAGCTGATGCGCAGACACGTTATGAAATCGCATCTAATACAAAAGCTTTCACAGGCTTAGCTATTTTAGAACTTGCTAAGCAAGGCAAAGTTAAATTAGAGGCACCTGTCTCAAATTATTTACCTTGGCTTCATTTAACCTATCAAGGACATGAACAAGATATCACCTTAAAGATGTTACTCGCTCAAACCAGCGGTATTGATGATCAAATGTCACCAGATCAAGAAGGTGAAGTGCCAACAAAGAAAGATAACTTAAAGGGACGTGTAGAAAGTCTGAATCATGAGGCTTTAAGAAACAAACCAGGCGATTCTTTTAACTATGCTAATATGAATTACAATATCTTAGGCTTAGTTATACAAGAAGTGACAGACACTTCATATGAAGATTATATGCATAAGCATTTTCTTAAACCGCTTCACATGGATCATGCTTTCTTTAAAACAGATAAGCAGCAAGCCGCAAAAGCACAAGGTTATGTATTAGGAGGAAGAGATGTTAAAGCAAATGACCCTGATTATTTCCGTGGTGATACACCTGCCGCTTACTTAATCAGCAGTACAACTGATTTGATTCCTTTTGTGAAAATGAACTTACAACCATCCGCTTCAAATCAAGCACTCATTAAACAATCACACACACTGTTGACAGATGTGCCTGACAAATCACATATGAATGGCTATGGCGCTGGCTGGTTTATTGATCAGTACTCAAATCAAGTCTTACATCCTGGTACATTACCTAATTATTCATCAATGATTATTTTAGATACCAAGTATCAAAATGCGGTCATCCTTTTAGCAAATTTGAACGCGCCTGGTTTACCTGATTTAGCACAAACATTACTCTACCAAATTGAACATTATCAAAACTTCACAGCACTGCATCAAACAGCAGCGGATAATCTTGTGTTATTAACTATTACTTTATGGTGGGTTATTTTAATGTTCACTGTGTTATGTGCAGCTTGCATAAGAAACAGCTATCTTCTTAAACAACATAGACACTTAAACAAATCAAGTTGGCTAAATAAATTATCAATAAGTCTAACCGTACTTATCATCATCGGCTTGCTTTATAGTACTTGGGTTATGCCTTCATGGTTATTAAAAGATGCTAGCTGGTCTATTGCCTTTAGTGTCTTTCCACCTGTTGTATTACTGATAGGTCTCGGCAGTCTACTCACATTGATACTCAGTGTGCTTTATTTCAACAGTTGTATCTTACTTAAATCAAATCGACCTAAATTATAAAATTCAATACTTTTGAACATAAAAAAGAGCAGTTCTCATTGTTTAGTTTCCCTCATAAACTAAACAACAAGTACTGCTCCTTCTTTTCATTTCTATTCTGCTGTCATACGTTTCTCATTATTATTTTTTTGCGTGGAACATTTTTTATTAATAAGTTTCGCCTTGTGATTTTGGAACTAAGAATAATACTGTAACAAACGCAATAAGGCCTAATAAGATATTAAAACCGATACCTGCCATTGCGCCTACTTGCAAGTTGACACTCTCAGATACAACGGCATAAATCGTACCTGAAATCGCAATACCAAATGCGTTACCCAGTGATGATGCCATTTTATAAATACCGGATGCAGTGCCGACTTTATTGTCTGGTGCACTTGTTACAGCTGTGTCTGTTGATGGTGTCGCATACATACCTAACCCTAAACCGAATAGCAGATAGCCAATGACACTAGATACGACATAAATACCTGTCGGCAAGAATGTTAAAGCAATCAGTAACATCCCTGCTGCGTTCAATAACGATCCGTATAACATCGGACGTTTGGCCCCAAGTTTCTGCATGATTTTTTCTCCGACACGAATCATCACAAGTACTGTGATAAGATATGTGATACTCATCATACCTGATTGGTTAGATGTAAATCCGAGTCCTTGTTGGAAATACGTATTTGCGACAATTAAAGTTCCGGCTACAGCGTTCAACGCGAAGTTTGAAATCACTGCACCAGAGTAACCTTTGTGTTTAAATAAGCCAAAGTCAATTAATGGGTTCTGTAATTTCTTCTCGTAAATTAAGAAGAAAATAACTGAAACAATAAACACAACAGTTAAGCTTAAAATCAATGGTGATAAGAATCCGAAGTGAGATGTTTGTGTAATAATCACGTTTAAACTTAACATCATAATCGCTAAAACTACTAAACCTACAACGTCAAATTTGTGACTACGCACATCACTATCTCTTGAAGCTTTTGTTTCAGGTGTGTGACGTATTAGAATCATCGCTAAAATAGCGACAATAATAGATACAATAAAAATCCAACGCCAACCTACGAATGTGGCCATTAATCCGCCAAAGTATGACGTAATACCTGAACCACCCCATGAACCGATTGACCAATAACTTAATGCTCTTTGTCTATCTTTGCCTTGGTAATATTCATTAACAATGGCTAAAGTAGCAGGCATAATACAAGCTGCAGAAAAACCTTGAATGATTCGACCGATAATCAATAATGCTGATAAATTGGAAACAATAATCAACAGTGAGCCCACGACACTGAGGATTAATCCAATATACGTCATCTTGACACGCCCGATTTTATCTGCGATACTTCCGGCCCCCACAACGAACAAACCAGAGAATAACGCTGTCAAGCTGACCGCAATATTGATCGTTCCTGCATTTGAACTAAAGGATTCTTGAAGTGTCGGTACCACATTCAATACAGACTGTGCGAACAGCCAGAATGTGATGACCCCAAGAATGATACCTAACAACAATCTGTTGTCACCTTTGAACGGTCTTGTTGCTGTCATATTTAATTCCTCCTATACCCCTGCAAAAAAATCGAAAAAAATAGCGATTTAGCTTATGCTACAATAGCAATATAAACTAAACCTATCATTTTCAATATATGAAATATCTTACAACAATTTCAACTTAAATTCTATAAATACATGCGATTCCGCTTAAATATAAGTGTTACTTTACATCAATAGTATAGAATATAATTAATTATGATTATGTTGTCACAAAATTCGAACATTACAGGTGATTTCAATGCTCAACTTATTTATGCTTTTACTCGAACGTGTCGGCTTGATTATTTTGCTCGCTTACCTCTTGATGAACTTCAATTATTTCAAGAATTTGATGCATCATCGAGAAACTTGGCGTGCGAAATGGCAGCTTGCGATTATGTTTGTCATCTTTGCTTTGCTCTCTAACGTAACGGGCGTCGTGATTAGAGATTCTCAAATTTTATCAGGTCAACTCTATACTCATTTAGCTCCTGATACTTCACTCGCAAATACACGTGTGTTGACTATCGGTGTTTCAGGTCTCGTCGGCGGGCCTGGTGTCGCTTTAGTTGTAGGGATTATCTCAGGTATCTATCGATTTTATATCGGTGGTGCGAATGCTTTTACATATTTCGTATCTTCTATCTTAATTGCGCTTGTGTCAGGCTATGTCGGCCGTTACTATTTAAAAGCACGACGCTACCCTCCTATTTTCTTAGGTGTCATTGTCGGTGCGTTATTAGAAGTCATTCAAATGACATGTATTCTGTTGTTTGCTGAACATTCTGGTCATGCTTGGTCGCTTGTGAGTTTCATTGCGATTCCAATGACTTTAATGAACAGTATCGGTACCGCAATTTTCTTATCTATTATTATTTCTACAATTAAACAAGAAGAACAAATGCGTGGAGTTCAAACTCATGATGTCTTACAACTGGCTAATGAAACTTTGCCTTACTTCAGAGAAGGTTTGACTGAAGCATCTGCTTTTAAAGCCGCACAAATCATTAAGGATTTAATGCAAGTCCAAGCGGTTGCGATTACCAATCGTCATGATATTTTAGCGCATGTCGGTGCAGGCAGTGATCATCATGTGCCGCAAAAAGCGATTATTACAGATTTATCTAAAACGGTGATTCAAAGTGGAAAAATCAAAGAAGCACATTCACGTGAAGAAATCGGATGTCACCATCCGAATTGTCCATTAGAAGCCGCCATAGTGATTCCGCTTCATATTAAAGACAAAGTAGTCGGTACGTTAAAACTGTATTTTACAGATGCACATCGATTAACCTTTGTGGAAAAGCAATTAGCCACAGGTCTAGCCAATATTTTCTCAAGTCAGCTGGAACTTGGCCAAGCAGAAACACAAAGCAAGTTATTAAAAGACGCTGAAATCAAGTCATTACAAGCGCAAGTTAATCCTCATTTCTTCTTTAATGCGATTAATACAATTTCTGCTTTAGTCAGAATTGATAGTGAAAAAGCGCGTAATTTATTACTGCAACTGAGCCAATTCTTCCGTTCTAACTTACAAGGTGCGCGCAATAACACCATTACGCTTGATAAAGAATTACAACAAGTTGAAGCTTATCTTTCATTAGAACAAGCACGCTTCCCTAACCGCTTCAACATCGACTTTGACATTGATCCAGCAGCACAACATGCACTCTTACCACCGTTTATCATCCAAGTCTTGGTCGAAAATGCTATTCGTCATGCGTTTAGAAATCGTCGTTCTAACAACAATGTCAAAGTTACAGTAAAACTCGAAGCTCATTACTTATATCTCACTGTTAAAGATAATGGTATGGGCATTCCTAAAAACAAAATGCCTTATATCGGCAAAGCCATTGTACATTCTGAATCTGGCGGTACAGGCAGTGCGTTAGAAAACTTGAATTTGAGATTATCGGGTCTATATGGACCAATGTCTATGTTGAAAATTAATTCTAATGAAGATGGAACAACAGTCCGTTGTGCCATTCCATATCGCACACAGAGTGACGAAGGAGGTCAATTGATTTGAAAACTTTAATCGTAGATGATGAGCCATTAGCACGTAATGAATTAAATTACTTACTGACACAAAATGGTCAATTCGACAAAATAGAAGAAGCTGAAACAATCTCAGAAACCTTAGAAAAATTATTATACGATACGTATGATGTCATCTTTTTAGACATTCATCTGATGGATGAAAGCGGATTGGATTTAGCTGAAAAAATTAAGAAAATGCGTCAACCTCCTTATATTATCTTTGCGACAGCACATGACAACTTTGCGGTAAAAGCCTTTGAACTGAATGCGACAGATTATATACTGAAGCCGTTTGAACAAGCGCGTATTGACGCGGCAGTTGCCCGCGTGGCTGCTCAACTGCAAACTCATACAAAAACAGAAACTGAAGTTAAATCAGAAGTGACGAACCATCAACAGCAGAAACAAAAATCCACAGACAAAGCACCTGAAGTCTTACCGATTGAAGTAGATGAACGTATCTATGTGTTGAATCAAAAAGATATTATCGCCCTAACAGTAAATAATAAAAGAACAACGCTGCATACATTAACCCATGATTATGAAACATCAGAACCTATGAATAATTACGCAAAGCGTTTAGATGAGAAACAATTTATTCGTATTCACCGCGCGACCATTATCAACAAAGCACATATTCAAACTGTAGAACCTTGGTTCAATTATACGTATCAAGTTACTATGACCAATGATCTCAAAGTACAAGTCAGTCGTTCTTATATGAAAGCATTTAAACAAACTATTGGGTTAGAATAACTCTAATCAATCAAACGACAAAAGCCTAGTTTCCACTTTACAAGAAACTAGGCTTTTTTGTATTTCAATTCTATTTTTCAGCAACTCAGATTGCTTCGCTTACATTCTAGAAATATTACTCTGAATTTCAACTTCTGATTAGTGCAACTCGCATACGAATACTCGCATCTCATCGTGAAAACGCACACAATCTCGTTTTTTCGTCTTAAACTAAAGACAAGATAAAGAAACGAACGGAGGCAATCCACGATGGAAAAAGCACAAGCAAACGTTAAAAAAGCAAGCAAAACAGCAAAAGCGTATTCATTCTTACATCAAGTCCTTGTCATCAGTATCATTTTATTAATTTCAAAAATTATCGAAAGTTTCATCCCTATTCCAATGCCGGCATCAGTGATTGGTTTAGTATTGATGTTCATCGCACTTTCAACAGGCATCATTAAACTCGGTGAAGTTGAAGGCGTGGGAACTGCGCTGACAAACAATATCGGTTTCCTATTCGTACCGGCTGGTATTTCAGTCATCAACTCACTTGGTATTTTAAGCAAGAGTCCGATATTAATTATCTTGTTGATTATTATTTCAACTGTTTTATTACTACTTTGTACTGGATTTGTTTCTCAAATATTAGTAAAGGGTTCACCTATTAAACGTAAATCTGAACAACATTCAGTCAAACATCACAATAGAGTTGCGGAGGATCATGTATGATTGAACATTTAGGCATTAACACACCGTATTTTGGTATCTTGTTATCTGTGATTCCTTTCTTAGTTGCCACATACTTCTTTAAAAAGACCAATGGTTTCTTCTTATTAGCACCATTATTTGTCAGTATGGTCTTTGGGATTGCGTTTTTAAAGGTAACTGGGATCAGTTATGAAAACTATAAAATCGGCGGAGACATTATCAACTTCTTCTTAGAACCTGCAACTATCTGTTTTGCGATTCCGTTGTATAAAAAACGTGACGTACTTAAAAAATATTGGGTTAAAATTTTCAGCGGTATTGCATTAGGTACAGTCATCGCAATCTTCGGTATCTATGCATTCGCTAAATTATTCCAATTCGGAAGCGGTATTGTGGCATCAATGATTCCGCAAGCTGCGACAACTGCCATCGCTTTACCTGTATCAGATGGTATCGGCGGCGTAAAAGAATTAACATCTTTAGCAGTGATTTTAAACGCAGTCATTATTTATGCATTAGGTAATAAACTATTACGCTTCTTCCACATTGATAATCCGATTGCACGTGGACTAGCGTTAGGAACAAGTGGCCATACACTCGGTGTTTCTGCAGCACAAGAACTTGGTGAAACAGAAACTTCAATGGCGAGCATCGCGGTTGTATTAGTGGGTGTCATTGTTGTCGCAATCGTTCCTTTCTTAGCAACAATTTTATTGTAAGACCTCTTACCTACCACAGCTTTAATTTTCCATTCGTTTAGAGACAGGATGACCTGTCTCTATTTTTTTGATTTATTAACATGAATTAAATGTAAGCGTTTTAATTTAAAGTTTTCATTAAATGTTCAATTATGAAGAGTTGTATCCTGTTTACAAGAAAATATGTGCGTATTACACTATTAGTAAACGATACGTTTCGTTTTAAAACTATATAGATTGGGATGAATTTTCATTATGTTCGGCATTTCATTAATAAGCTTGATCATCCGCTTTATATTCGGTGGATTGGCTGTTACTTTGGCGACTGTTATCGCGTCAAAACTCGGCGGCAAATTGGGTGGTATCTTTTCTACTTTCCCAGCTGTTTATTTAGCTGCCTTAGTCACATTATCTGTTGACTTTTCCGGCAATAAATTAGTTTATGAATCTATCCACTTAAGTGCTGGTGCTGTTATCGGTATTATCGGCTGTATTATCAGTGTCGCTTTAACAGCAATCGCGGTAAAACATATCGGATATAGAAAAGGCGCAGTATTCTCTATCGCCTGCTGGTTTGTTTTATCTTGTATCATCCTAGCACTGAAACATATTTAATCGAAGGTTTGAATAAAAAATGAAAATGCTATTGGTTAAATTTTTAGCCGGCGGCATGTCCGTCTGCTTGAGTTATATAGTATCTGTTATTATTCCATGGAAAGAATTCGGCGGTATCTTCGCAGTATTTCCAGCTGTATTCTTAATCGCTTTAATTGCTTCTGGTATCCAATATGGTGACAAAGTTGCAGCTCATGTCAGTAATGGTGCAGTATTCGGTATGACAGGTGTTTTATTCAACATCTTAGCTACTTGGTTGATGTTAGTTTGGACAAACAACTGGATTCTCAGTATTTTCGTTGGTTTAATTGCATGGTTCTTGAGCGCAATCATCATTTTTGAGATAGTAGAGAAACTAGCACATTTGAAACGAGGTCATTAATATGGCAGGCAGACCAAAAGATCCGAAGATAAATATAAGGATTTTTGATGAGTTAGGCAAAATGTTAGAACGTGAATCCTATAATTCTATTACTATAGATGAATTAGCTGAAAATACACAGATTTCAAAGGCGACTATTTATCGTCGTTGGAAAGATAAAGACAGTATGATTATTGATATGTTTTTAAACAAGGCACATTCTGATGTCACACTTCAAGGTGATTTCTTTGAAGATTTATATGCCACTTTGATTAAAATCACACGTCTTTATAAAACACCATTAGGTAAAGCAGTCATTCAAATCTTATTAACCAATGAAGAGAATGACTTGCGCAATCACTTTATGGAAGATTATTTCAACCAATATCGTCAGATGTTAAAACAGGTCAGCGCACCTTATATACCAGAGGAACATCAAGATATGTTTATTGATTTAATCTTCTCACCGATTTATTTTAATATCTTAATTAAACCTGAAGTGCTTACAGATGAATATATCTATAACATGTTAAATACTGTGATTGATGCCTATCGTCCTACTTAACCTTTCAGCTGTTTAACAAGAATAGAAAATGATATAAAAAATCCCCTCAAACCTATTTTTGAGTTTGAGGGGAATTTTTTTATCACTGTGTTTCTATTTCGCTGATTTCTATATTATTTTCTATCTTTTAAGAACCAATCTAATGCATATTCAATTGCTTTATCCCAGTATGCATAGTCATGTTTACCTGGGCCATCTTCGAATTGATATGCGATTTTTTTGTCATCTAAATAACTGATGAAATCACGGTTGTCTTGGTATAAATCATCTTCTGTACCGCACATAATCAATAATTCCGGAATATCTAATCCTTTTTCTATTGCTTGATCTACCAAGTAATAAGGGTCAAGTTCTGTTCCTCTAGCCGCTGTTTTCTCTCCTAATATCGCATGTTTAGAGAAGTCATGCCAATCTATATTCATCAACCAATCAGGTGTAAAAACTGCAGATAATGGTGCTGCTTTAGAGAAGCGCTCTGTTTGTGTTAATGCATATTTGATTGTGCCATAACCACCCATAGAATGACCTGCGATAAAGTGGTCTTCACGACGTTTAGATAACGGTAAGATTTGAAGTGCATAATCAAATACTTCTAATACATAATCATAATAATTATGACCATAACCCATATTCGCATAACCACTGTGATCGCCTGCTGGCATAATCACTGCGATTTGACGTTCTTTCGCATAACGTTCTAAACTTGTAAATCTTAAATAAGATGTTTCATCGCTTGATAAACCATGTAGTAATAAAAGCACAGGTAATTCTTTTGCGGGTTTACCTGTTTCAAATTGTGAAGGTTCTTCTGGTAAAAATGCATTAAAGCGTTGTTCTTTACCTAATGTGATTGAATCATAATTAACTTGTAACCATGCCATAATAAGTTCCTCCTTATGATTAGTTTCAATACCAATGATAAAGGTATCGCATATCAGATGAAATCATCTTGCATGCGATACCTTCTAATTTAATTACCCATCTACACCTTGAGGTAGTGGACCTTTCGGTTTTCTTTTCTTCACAGGATCGAGACGTTTTTCTAAGAATCTTAAAACAATATCGATGATGACTGCGATTAAAGCAATTGGAATCGCACCTGCAAGAATGAATGTTGTGCCGTCTGTCGCGTTTGTACCACGGATGATAATATCACCAAGTGTCGGTGCACCGATGAATGAACCAACCGCTACAACACCAATTGCGACAACTAATGCGATACGTAAGCCACCGATAATCACTGATAAAGCTAGTGGTAATTCAATCATACGCAATACTTGATTACCTGTCATGCCCATACCTTTACCAGCATCTTTGATATTGGCATCGACACCGATAATACCTGAGTATGTGTTCTGAATAATCGGTAATAAGGCATATAAGAATACAGTGACTACAACTGTTGTTGGACCTAATCCCATGACTAACATCAGAATGGCTAACATTGCGATAACAGGAACTGTTTGAATGATGTTCGCAATAGTAATGACAGTCTTAGATAATTTGCCGAACCTTGAAATCAGAATACCAATTGGAATTCCGACAATCGCAGCAAAGATGACGCCATAAACTGACATAAGTAAGTGTTGGAAGAAAAGTCCCCACAGATAACCGGCGTTCAATGAATAGTATTCAATCAGCTGTTGGAATAAATTACCTTTCATTATTTTTGCCCGCCTTTCTTATCTTCGAAATAATTATGTTTTTGTAAGAACTCTTCGGCTACGACTGCAGGTTCTTTACCTTGTCCGTCTGCTTCATAGTTCAAATGCTGCATTTCTTCTGTTGAAATTTTGCCTTCTAATTTTTTCAATGCTGTATTAATTTCAGGATGTTTCTTTAATAAATCTTTTTTAGCAACTGGACTCGCATCATATGGCGGGAAGAATTTTCTATCGTCTTTTAATACTTTCAAGTCATATGCCGCGATACGTCCATCAGTTGAATAACCTAATGCAACATCTAGTTTTTTACTTTTCAATGCATCATAAACTAAACCGATTTGCATTGGACGTACAGTATTAAAACTAATGCCGTACTCTTTTTTGAATCCTGGATAACCGTCACCTTTACGGTTCAACCAAGAACTATCTACACCTAAGCGTAACTCTTTTTCATGTTTCTTTAAGTCAGAAACTGTTTCTAAGTCATATTTTTCTGCTGTTTCTTTTGTCACCATGAAAGCGTACGTGTTATCAAAACCGTAAGAATCAAAGAATTTTTGATTGAATTTTTTATCGAATCCTTCTTGTGTGACTTTCATTGCTTTTTTAGGATCCTTAATTGGATCTTCACCTAAAGCACCGACTAAGTCCGTACCTGTATAACGTGTACCTGAAACATTCGCGTCACCGTTCATCAACGCGTTATGTTGGATGGTACTTGAACCCATATTATTAATTAATGTCGGTTTGATTTTATCTTTTGTTTCGTGCTCAATCATTAAGCGCACCATATGTGACATGATTTGAGACTCACTTGTTGCAAGTGATGTAATTTCTACTGAATCATCATCTGCACGACCACCGCCTAAACCAGGCAGACTGCATCCAGATAATACAACAAGACAAGTCACCATCAGAATCAAGTATTTTTTTATCTGTTTCATAAAGTTCCAATGTCCTCCCTATCTGGATATTTTATGCTTTTAAGCCTTTTGGTACTGCCCATTTTTCTACTGCGCGTAGTACGTAATCGACAATTAATGCTAATGCTGTAACAAGTACTGCAGCACTCACAATCATGATTGGGTTATATAAGTTCAATCCGTTGAAGACGAAGTCTCCTAAACCGCCTGCACCTACATAACTTGCAAGTGTTGCCCAACTGATAACATACACACTTGATAAGCGGATACCACTTAGAATTAACGGTAATGCTAAAGGCATCTCAACATCTTTCATCAGTTGGAATTTTGTCATTCCCATACTGATCGCTGCTTGGCGAACATCTGGGTTGATATTTTGAACACCTAATACAGTGTTATTTAAAATCGGTAATAAGATATACACAAACAATGCGATAATTGCTGGTGTTTTACCTACACCGAAAATTGGAATCATAATGGCTAATACTGCAAGTGTCGGAATCGTTTGCAGCACACCTGCTGTGGTTAATACAATACTTGCTGCTTTTTTAGTTTTAGCTAACAAAATACCGATCGGCACTGCTACGACGATAGCGATGAGAAGCGCAACAATAGAAATAAAGAAATGTTCGCCCGTCTTTTGAATCAGTTCGCCGCCATATTCTTGAAGGAATTCTTTCATTATCGCTCAACTCCTGCATCCGACGTTTTTTCGTGATCCATTTCTACCGGTGCTTCTTTAATACCTGATGCTTCAGATTCTTGTAGCGCTTCTTCAGCACCTTCACCCCAAATGCTGTCATAAACAATATCTACTAAGTTGGCACGTGTGATTAAACCGACTAATGTGTCGTGATCATCAACCACCGGCACGTTACGTACGTTACGTTTTAAAATCGTACGTACTGTGTCTTGTAATTTACTATTCACATTTACGCGATAAATATCACGTTGCATTGTATCAATCAGTTCTTTACCTGCACGTAATCCTTGGTTGATATCTTCAATATCCATGTAACCTAAGAATCTGTCTTGGTTAGTTACCACAAAGATTGTATCGATACGATGACGACGCATCACATCAACCGCATGGTTTAATGAATCGTCTGCACGAACTGTAATTGGTTTAATCATCGCATCTTCTACTGTACGCATATTCGGACGGTCTTGAATCAAACGGTTTTGACCGATGAAATCACGTACGAAGTCATTCGCTGGATGACGTAAAATATTATCTGGTGTGTCGAATTGAACGACTTTACCTTCAGACATAATACAAATCTTATCTGCAAGTTTGATTGCTTCATCCATATCATGTGTAACGAAAACAAATGTTTTACCTAGTTTTTGTTGTAACTCTTTAACTAAGTCTTGTAATGTATCACGTGTAATCGGGTCTAAAGCACCGAACGGTTCGTCCATTAAGATAATGTCTTGTTCAGCTGCTAAAGCACGTACAACCCCGATACGTTGTTGTTGTCCGCCTGATAATTCAGATGGATAACGATCTAAGTATTCTTCTGGTAAGTCAACTAATTTAATTAACTCACGTGCTTTTTTATCTTTCTTTTCTTCTGGCCATTTTAATAATTTTGGAACCAGTACAATGTTTTCTTTGATTGTCATGTGCGGCATTAAACCGATTTGTTGAATCACATAACCAATGCTGCGGCGTAATTCTACCGCATTCATCTTTCTGACATCTTTGCCATCAATCGTAATTTGTCCTTTCGTTGCTTCAATCATACGATTGATCATACGTAAAGCAGTTGTTTTACCACTACCACTTGTACCAATAAATGCAACAAATTCCCCTGATTGAATATCAAGCGAGATATCATCTACCGCTTTTTTACCTCCAGGGTAAACCTTAGATAAGTTCTTAATACTAAGCATTAAAGTAATTCCTTTCTTTATCGAATTTGTTTAAGCCTAAAGTAAGTTCTAAGTTGTGAGTAAAGAACAGTCTGTCTATTGTTCTCTGTACACACCCTAAAAGCAGTCAATAAAAAAATCACTTGCCCAATGTTTCAATAACTTAACGGATAAGTTCCTAAACAAAGTCGCAAATGACTTGTTAATTGCTTTAGATTCGGTTGCGCTGCAACCTTCACCTCAACTACGTTATAATACAGCGCTGTTCAACAGTGTCTGTTCTTTTGTTCAATACAATAAATTAAAAATTGTATCTTCGACTTACTTGATTAATAGTGTACTTTATAACTATAACACAAACTAAACCATTTGGTCGGATTAATCGCGAAATTTTTTTAAAAAAATTGACATATTTTCAAAATTTCATAATTTAGAGTGGATTAAATCAATATTTAATCCCTACCGCGTAACTAAATTACTTAAAACGACTAATCATTCATACCTTTACCTGCTAAAATTTGAGCTTTGTATTTTTCAACACGCGCTTTTCTTGTAGCTTCCCGTTTGGCTTGGCCGATAAAATACATATACTGACGCTGACGCCCAGGAGTAAGATTGTTAAATGCTTCATTTAACTGTTCATCCGCTTCCAACGCTGCTTGTAATTCTTGCGGCATGTCATACTCCTCAGTCTTTTTCATTTCGACCTTTTTACCAGAATGCTCAATTTCCACTGCTTCATCCACATAAGCTGCAATCATTTCTGATTCTGCTTCGATTTGAGCAAGTGATGTAAAGCGTAATTGTCTTGCTGCTTGTACATTTTTAGTTTGTTGAATCAACTTATGTTCTGGATCCTTCATTAAAGCACCCTTATGAAACAACAATGCACAATAATCTTTGAAACCATGAATCAACACCACATTTTTACCATTCAAGGTATAACATGGATGCATCCATTTGTAATCCTCTGTTAAGTCTTCATTTTTCAAGATAATAGCACGTAGTGCTTTATATTCATCATGCCACTCTTGCGCACGTGTGAAATATGCTTCTGCTTTATCATTTAATCTGTTCTTTGTCATTGTTGTGCTCCTTTTTTTACAGGCTTAATATACCATAGCCATTTATCTATTTTTCTAATCCTCAATTTTACACTTTTTGTATTCTAAAACACTCATTCACTTATTTTTCTCTTTTTCTTTCTCATTCCAGAGTTGTCATTGATTGTCTTGATTATAAGCGATGATTTTCTTGCATTTTAATTTGTTTTCTACTTTTTCTCTATGCATAATCATTAAATATATTAAAACAAGAAAATGCGCCACGACAGTTTTTTACGTATTATCACCATTAATGAATATACAAAAATCGCCGTTATATCGTATTTTCATGCGTTTTCATTCATAAAATATAAACCTGTCCTTTTCCTGTTGACGTCATCTGAATTTTCCGTATAATGTTCTATCATGAGTTAGGTTTGCCTGATTTAAAAATGAAGCAAGCTTATTTTGCTTTACAAATAAAGAGAGCATGTTCTCTGAAACTTAGGAGTTTTACTATGAAACAAACTAATAGTGGTAAAATCAGCCTGTCACAGCTTGTGTTACTTGGACTTGGTTCATTAATCGGTTCAGGTTGGCTGTTCGGGGCATGGGAAGCTTCATCTGTTGCAGGACCTGCAGCAATCTTTTCATGGGTGATTGGTTTCATCATCATCAGTTTAGTCGCATATAACTATATCGAAGTCGCGACAATGCTGCCGCAATCTGGCGGGATGAGCAACTATGCACAATATACACACGGTTCATTACTCGGCTTTATCGCCTCTTGGGCGAACTGGGTTGCTTTAGTTACGATTATCCCGATTGAAGCCGTATCTGCTGTACAATACATGAGTTCTTGGCCTTGGGAGTGGGCAAAGTTCACAAGTGTTCTGATGAAAGACGGTACAATCAGTAATATTGGTTTATTCGCTGTTTATGTCATAATTATTATCTTTTCACTGTTAAACTATTGGTCAGTGAAAGTTCTTACATCTTTTACAAGTTTAATCTCATTCTTTAAATTAGGTGTACCGACATTAACAGTCATCTTATTATTACTATCAGGTTTCCATCCAGGAAACTATGGTCATTCATTAAGCAGTTTCATTCCTTATGGTACTGCACCGATATTTGCGGCAGTTACAGTATCAGGAATTATCTTTTCATTCAACGCATTCCAAACCATTATCAACATGGGTGCTGAGATTGAAAAACCAGAGAAAAACATTTTACGCGGTATCGTGATTTGTTTATCATTAACTGCGTTATTATATGTCGTTCTACAAAGTGTGTTTATTACATCTATGCCTGAAAATATGGTCGCTGATAAAGGCTGGAAAGGTATTCAATTCAACTCACCTTTCGCTGACTTAGCCATCCTATTAAACTTGAATTGGCTAGCGATTTTACTATACATTGAAGCATTCGTTTCACCATTTGGAACTGGGGTCTCATTCGTTGCTTCAACAGGTCGTGTATTAAGCGCTATGGAGAAAAATGGACATATTCCTAAAATTTTAGGCCGTATCAACAAACAATATAATATTCCAAGAGTCGCAATTATTGTCAATGCCATTCTAGCAATGGTTATGGTGACGTTATTCAGATCTTGGGGTACACTCGCAACCGTGATCGCAACCTCAACATTAGTTGCGTATTTAACAGGGCCGACAACAGCGATGGCTTTAAGAAAGATGGGGCCAAAACTTCATCGTCCATTTAAAGCACGCTTCTTGAAAATAGCAGCACCTTTATCGTTCGCCTTAACGTCACTTGCGATTTATTGGGCAATGTGGCCGACGACTGCGAAAGTTATCTTTATCATTATTCTAGGTTTACCGATGTACTTCTTCTATGAATACAAATTAAACTGGGAAAATACTCGCAATCAATTGCGTGGCAGTCTATGGTTGATTATCTATTTACTTGTACTTTCTGGACTATCCTTTATCGGCAGTAAAGACTTTAACGGTATTAACTGGATTCATTATCCATATGACTTTATAGTCATTATTATCGTCGCTTTAGTCTTCTATAAAGTCGGTATCGGCAGTTACTTTGAAAGTAAGTACTATAAGAACGCAGTAGAAATCAACCAAACTTTAGAAAAAGATATTTCTAGCCAAGCAGAAGCTAAAACTTCATCACAATAAATGATATGAAACAGCTGAACAGATGTTATGTCTCTCAGCTGTTTCTTTTTTTATGCTATGTTAGAGGAAAGGAGCGAGTATGATGACATCTATTACAAGACACACAAAAGCAGGCACGATTATCGGACAAATTAAACAACACTGTGAAACGTATTTTGGTATTCCTTACGCTTATCCGCCCATTAACGACAGACGCTTTAAACATGCTGAACTTAAGACAACATGGTCAGAACCTTTACATGCTGATCAATTTAAAGCCATTCCGCCCCAACCCTTTAATAAACTTGAAGCGTTTTTCTCTACACATCCTGAAGACACACAAGTGCCTAAGATTAAACATCAAAGCGAAGATTGCTTATATTTAAATATTTGGAAACCCATCACCGCTTCTTCCAATCAAAAATTACCAGTTATGATTTGGTTTTATGGCGGCGGTTATCTCAATGGTCACGGTTCAGCTGAACTTTATAACCCACAAACCTTCGCTGAACATGCGCAAGTCATTGTCATTACGTTCAACTATCGTTTAGGTGCACTCGGCTATTTGAATTTTAATGCGATTCATGAAGATTACGATATGAACTGCGGCTTATCCGATCAATTCACCGCATTATTGTGGGTCAACCAATTCATCGAAGACTTCGGTGGAGATTCTAACAACATCACTTTGTGTGGACAGTCTGCAGGTGCCATGAGTATTCAAGCATTAATGCATCTAAAAGCAGCACAACCTCTTTTTCATAAAGCGGTCTTAATGAGTGGCCCATTACGTTTTGATGAGGTACAACACAGTCAAAACACTGCGCAACATTTTCTGAACACAGTCACAAAACTTTATGACACTACCAACTTAGCAGCACTCTCAACACATCAAATGATGCATGCGCTAGAAGAAGATTTAGCGCAGTACAGACCTTCTAAAGGTTTAGAATTAATTTACAGTCCTATCTTTGATGAATCCACTATGGTAGATACAACCCCTGACAAGTGGCCTGTGTTAGTGGGTTTCACTGAACAAGAAGGTGATTGTTATATCCGTAATGAATCACGCAAGTTAGCACCTGAGCGCTTTTTAGAAATCATGAAAAATAATGATGTAACCGTAAATACAGCTGCCTTTGATATCACAACGGGCAAAGGCCAATCAGAAGCAATCACCTATTATGAATTTAAACAACCATCCTTACGTTGGTTAGATCATTATCAATATAAGAAGAAATGGCTCTACTGTTTTAATTGGAGTGCACCAGCATCTCAAAATTTTAAAACACCTTATCATATTTTAGATGTCATTTTTTGGTTTGGTCATACAGATATTTTACATGCTCATCATCTTCCTATAACGCCTCATACACATACTTTGATGCAACAGATGATGGACACACTAGGCAAATTTGTGACAGAGGGTCATGTGGATTGGCCTGTTTATACAACAATTGAAGATGCTTATATTTTCGAATAAGAAAAACGCTTAACCCAAAATTGGATTAAGCGTTTTGTTTATATTTGCGGCTTTTGTGTTTGTTTAATACTTAAGACAATTAATACAATCACAATGCCTAAGATACTTGAACTATAAGCAACCGCATGTACACCGATATTTGAGACGATTAAGCCACCAATCATACCGCCCGCTGCAATACCTGCGTTTAAACTAGACATATTCCAGCTGAGCACTTGGCTCGCATCACCTTTCACGTGGTCGATCAAACCACTTTGTACGGCTGGGTTAGTACTCCATTCCATAATATTCCAAATAAAGATGATTAATACAATGATGATAGAATTCGTAATAAACCAATTGACTGCGGCTAAAGATAACGTAAACGCAATTGCGGCAATTAATAACCAAGTCTTACTAGTTAATTTATCTGCAAGGAAACCACCCATGGATGTCCCTAATGTTCCGGCAATTCCATTTACTAATAATATAATAGAGACAAATTGAATGTCATAACCATTTGTCAGCATCAACGGATTAATGTAGACAAACGTAATTGAATTCGCAGTCAGCAACATAAAGGTCACTGCTAAATATTTAATGATTTCTGCACGGTTTAAAATTTTGTATTGTGACGACGTATCGGATGTGTCACCTGACACAGCTGACAGTTCAGCAGGTGTCGGTAAGTAACGCATCATTAAGAAAGCAGCTACAACACTAACCACGATAATAAAAACGAACGTCGCACGCCAACCGAGCCATCCTCCAAGCATCGTTCCGATCGGTACGCCGAAGACATTCGCACCGCTGAACCCTGAATACACAATACCAATCATTTTACCGCGATTCTGTGGTGCCGTCAGCATAGCTGTCAGCGCTAAAATTTTAACAATAATCAAAGCTGCGGCAGCTGAAGAAATAATACGTCCAATAATCAGTAATGTAAAATTCGGTGATACCGCAATTAACGCATTACCGAAGACAAAGACTGCAATGGTCCAAAGTAATACTGTTTTCGCACTGAAACGATTAGTAACTTTGACTAGAATCGGGCCGCAAACGGCGAAAGTAACTGCGTATAACGTCACTAATTGGCCAATCCACGCTTCTGAAACATGTAAATCCGCGCTCATTAAATTCATTATCCCAGCAACCATCATTTCGACCATGCCGACAATAAACACACTGATAATAAACGTTACTATTCTCATAACTGACATTCTCTTTGCCTCCTCTCTTTTGTATGTAAAATTAATATTTTCAACCTTTCCATTATAGTTGAATTGAAATCAAAATGTAAGTGTATGAATTTATTTTTCAATATTCGCTAAAAAAACAGAGCTGTAAAGCAGAAATAGTTTCCCAGCTTTACAGCTCTGTTTATTGTAGATTTAGTTATCATCGTCTTCATCTTCCATCATACTGCCGATGAGTTGATGACGATGGTTAAAGAATTGTTTATAACTTAGATATGTTGCGATGAGTGCTGTTGTGATTGTCGCAGTGGTATGGATAAAGACAACTAAGAGTTGGAATTTGATGGCTTGAAGCGGATCCACGCCACTAATAATCATACCTGTCATCATCCCTGGAATAGAAACTAAACCATATGTTTTCACTGAATCAATCGTTGGGACAATCGCAAGTTTAATACTTTCTCTTACTGCTGATTTAGACGCTAACTTCGGTGTTGCGGCTAATGCAAGTTTACATTCGATTGTACCGTATTCTTTTACAAAAGCACGATCTAAGTTTTGATACGCAAGGTTAATCGCAATTAATCCATTATTCGCAAGCATCCCTGCGATGGGAATCAATTCATTACCGGTAAATTTAATAGCGCCCACAAAGACAATCACGGCTAATGGAATTGCGGTACCGATAAAGATAGATACAAATGAAATCCAAAAGACATGGTGCATCACTTTAGATGCACGACTGATTGTATTCCATGACGCGTTAATAATAATGATTAAGACGAATAAAATTAAAATCCACGGTTCATCCAAATCAAATATGAAATGCAGAATGTAACCTAAGATAACTAACTGAATTACTGCACGAATCGATGCGATGATTAAATCTTTTGCTATGTTTAATTTCTCTTTAATAGAGACTGCAATCGGGATAATTAATAACAGTGCCGTCAGGGCTAAGGCTGTTGTACTCATACATCAATTACCCCTTTCTTATCTTTATTGACTTTACCATCGACAATATCCACACGACGGTCAAAGTGTGACATACTTTGGTCATAGCTATGGGTAATCCACATAATTGATACCCCTTCATCTTTCGCTAAGCCAAAAATAACATCTTCTGCTTTCTCGGTATTATCCGCATCTAAAGCACTTGTGGCCTCATCTAATAATAAAACATCTGGTATGTACATCAACTGACGCGCTAAACAGATACGCTGACGTTCTCCTCCAGATAAAAACTCAACGTTAGTGTCTAAATCATAATGACCTAAACCAAATTCTGATAATAGTTTTAACGCTCTGTCTTTATCGAATTTGTCATTTCGCGCAATAGAAGGAAACGCTAAATTTTCTCCGATTGTACGATCAAATAAATCTGTTTCTTGCGGCATATAACTGATACGTTGACGTAATGTTTCCGGCTCATACGCATCGTATTCCTTGCCGTTATAATACATATGACCGCTCGTCGGACTGATTAAATCACACAACAAATGAAACAGCGTACTTTTCCCGCTGCCGGACGGTCCTACAACTGCGATTTTTCCGCCTTTTTTAACCGTTAAGTCTAAATGGTCAATAATCAGACGTTTATCCGCTTTGTAGCACACATCTTTTAATTCTAAAATCGCCATACTACTGCTCCTTTTCTTCAATCTAGAGAGATGACATTATCCATCACCTTTCTATTCCCTTTCTTATACAATTTAACATATTTCAATTTTGAAAAATATGACAATTATCTAAGTATAGAATAAAAACACTGACTTTATACTTAGCCAGTGTTCATGCATATCTATGACTTAAGAAAATAACATCAAAATAAAGCCGATTGCGTTGTTGAAGGCATGAAGCAAAATCGCAACCGCTAAGTTTTTTCGACTCATCAAATAAACAATAGAAAAGACCGTACCCATCATCACATAAGGTAAAGCTTCATATATAGAAGTCGCATACATCATATGTATACCCGCGAACAAAATGATGGATAATAGTGTTGCTAGAACATTGCCGATTTTCTTACCGAGCTCATGAATAATCACATGTCTGTATAAAAGCTCCTCTACAATTGGCGCGAGGACAACAATGCTGATAAATAAGAATAGCCATAACCATTGATGTTCAAACATAGCTTCAATCATAGCTTGGTTTTGCGTATTATCTAGGTGTAACACATGTTCCATAAGGTATCCTATGCCGGCATTTAAAGTGAAAACCACAATACCTCCGCCAATAATTAGATACCATAGTTTAAATGCACGCCTGATCCTCTCTTTCGCGATAGGTATCAGATAACGTCTATGCATTAAGTAGAAAATGAATAACAAAACTAAACTTGAGGCATCTTGTGCGATACCGCCAAACTCTTCATACTTTATCATCGGAACTTCTCGATTAGTGGCACCATAATAAAGACCAAGCACAAGTTGTAGTAGTATTGCCGCACCAAATAATAAGAAGAAAGATAACGGAATTAGGAAGAAATCACGTTTCATAACTTTAGTCGAGTCAAAAGGATTTTCTAGTGTCTTTGTTGTTTGTGTCATGTTGTCACCTCTTGTTGTTTTCTTTATTGTATAAAACTGAACCAGATTTGCATAAATAAATCATAAAACGTTAAAAACTTATCTTAACCATCAAAGTCTATATAATGCGCGATTTAATTTAATTATTTCCTAGGAAATGAAAAAAGACTGCATATGCAGCCTTTAGAGTGTTTGATTATGCTTTTATATTATGAAAATTTATCCATAATGAACTGACCGACTATGCCAATAAAGCCAATACCATTAATAATCATATGAAAAGCAATAGATACCGCTAAATTACGACGTGAATACATATAAACAAAGACTAATGCACCTGCCATGATCGCATATACACCGAATTCAAATGGCGAGACAGCCCCTGTTACATGAATACCCGCAAATATAATAATGGATAAAATAGCACCAGCTGTATATCCGATTTTCTTACCAAGTTCATGGATAATTAAATGACGGAATATCAATTCTTCTATAATCGGTGTCAAAATCACAATATCAATAAATAAAACTGGCCATGCCCAAGGATTATCAAAGAGTTGAAGAAGAATCATTTGGTTTTGTGTGTTATCAAATTGCAGATGCTTTGGCAGTAATAACATCAATCCACCATAGATTGCTTGTGCGACAGACATCGCTAAGTATGTAAGAAGCAACACCCAAGCGTAGCGTTTTACTTTCGCAAAACGTGCTTTCGCAATTGGTATGATATATTTTCGATGCATCAAGTAATAAATCAGTACTACCACTATTTGACCTACTAAACTGCCGATCACATTCAACAATATAAATGTATGCCTTGTTAAATCACCAAATTGGCTTTCATATATTAAACGTAATGGAAACATCACTAGTGCAGTAATTAATGGAATCACAAGGAAGAACAGCGGAATCAACCAAAAATCTCGTTTCATTACACGATTTGACTGATAAGGATTATCTTGTGTTTGAGCTAATGGACGTTGTTCGTTTTCATTCACGATATCACCTTTTCTAAGCAGCTGCTTATACGTTAACTGCTTGCTTTCGTTTCAAAACAAGATTATAACATATCACTCGTTTATTTAATGTGATTTTTGTGTATATTTTCAAAAATTCATTCTTAATGTTCAACAAAAATCAGACAAAAATATCATCCTAATGCCGACTATTAAAATATAGCAACATTGTCTTTAAGTGAAAAGATTATATATGAAATCTGTGAAGTATGTTTCTAAAAACGCTGCGAGTATGTATAAAGGTAAAGCAACTAGAAGATATACTTTTAGCAAATTACTTAAAGCTAGTTTAAATGAAAAATTTTGCTTTTTATTACTTCTAAATAAATTGCTTATCTTTCTGACGATTGCTTGATTTAATTTATATAAACCACTAATAACGATGCACATGGCAAATATCTCTATAATTGCATGGGGAATTGCGGATCCGACCATAATAATCCCTTTATTAAAATCAAAATGAATTGCAAATCCAAACATGATACCTGTAACTATGCTTGTAGAAATTATATTTAAACAGTACAAAAATGGTATTGGAATTAAGGAAAATATAAACATTTGAAGCGGAACACGGCCACCATTATTTAATATATATTCCCAAACTTTATTTAATCCTTGTGCATCCTCAAGGTTAGAAGGTAAACCACTTGATATACTTTTAAAAGTTTCAATTGATGGGCTAAAGATAAGCGATAACACAAAAGCAATTAAAATAAGAGTCATTGCTACGACGAAAATTTTAATAGTTCTTTTAAAATAATTTGGATCTTGGATATTTAACATAGTTAGCCTCTCTTTTTAAATTATCAAATTAATTGATTACTTTAGGATGAATCGAAAGCTCTCCATCATTACCAATTTGATTATAACAATTATTCTTATTTAATCACGTTAAAATCTATATTTAGTATTATATTTAATGTTTAGTATCTGATTAAAAGCAACAAAAAACAACAAATCACACTGAAGTGACTTGCTGTTTTTATGATGAGATTATTCTTCGCTGAGTGGTTTTTTAACAGTTAAACCAGATTTTTTCAATGATCGTTCTACAGATTTAACATCGACGTAGTCATTGCCTTCTTTTGGCCCAGTCACACCGACTCTATGTGATAACTGTTTTAAATCCGCTTCTTTATAATCAATGTCTACTTTTTGAACTGCTTTGTCTTCTTTGATATCTTTTTTGTATTTAACACCTTTTAAACCTTCGAACACTTTTTCTTGTTTAGCTAAAATATTTTCAGCATCACTTTTCGAAAGTCCATTTTCGTCGTACTTAATTGTCATAATCATTGATTGTTTAACCATTTTATCGCCTTTATAAGTTAAAGTATCAATGACATCTGCCCCTGCTAATTCGCCTTGATATGTTTTGGATTGTTCTTTTTCACAAGCTGCTAAGACGAAAAGACTCAACATAATTATCCCCATAAAGAGAAGGCTGCGTTTCATATCGTTCCCTCTTTTCTTATCCATTTAATAAAATTATTATACCACCTTTTTTCATTTCCACGTATCTCTATTATCTATTTTTTTATGTCCTATTTGAAAATTTAAAGTGTACGCGATTGCTTGTTCAAAATAATGAATATTACTATCATTTTAGTCTATACAGTTAATGTAGAATGTAATGTTTTGTGATAAAATTAAAGTGAGTAAAGAATGTGACTCTTGTTGTCATATCAGGCATTAAGCGTTCTCATTTTTTCTAAAAGAAGGAGTTAGTCATATGATTTTACCAGGACAGAAATTGATTAATCGTCTGCTGACTGCTTCTAAGCAATCAGAGGGGGTTCTCATGAAACGCATTGGATTAATCGATATCGGTTCAAACACCATTAGATTAGTTGTGTTTGAATACGATAGTAAAACAGGCCTTACGGAAATACAAAATATAAAAACACCTGCACGTTTAAGTCAATATTTAGAAGATGACTTGACGATGAATGATGAAGGTGTTCATGTCTTAATTTCAGCATTACAAAGCTTTAAGAAAGTCGCAGATGAATATAAAGTAGACGAACTGCATCCGATTGCGACAGCTGCAATTCGTCAGTCGAAAAACAGAGATGACATTTTAAAACAAGTGAAGAAAAAAATCGGTATGAAACTATCTATCGTTCCAGAATTAGATGAAGCTTATTACGGTTTCTATGCGATTATTAACTCTACTGCCATTGTAGATGGACTTTCTGTCGATATCGGTGGTGGTTCTACTGAAGTTACGTTATTTAAAGGAAAAGAGTTAATTCATTCTCACAGTTTCCCATTCGGTGTCGTTACTTTATCTCGTAAATTCTTTGAAGGCAAAGATCATAATGATAAAGATGCGATTAAAAAAATGCAGAAATTCTTAGACAAAGCCTTTGGTTCACTTGATTGGATCAATAACCAAAAAGTTGCTTTAGTCGGTGTCGGCGGTTCTGCACGTAACGTAGCACGTATCCATCAATCTGAAGTCGCTTACCCTATTGGCGGCGTGCATTGTTATACCATGACGGGCGATGACTTAAATCAAGTTTTTGATTTAATTGAAGACAGTTCACGTGACGACTTAACAAACTTAGACGGCTTAAGTCGTGACCGTGTAGATATCATTCTACCTGCTGTCGCTGTCTTTAAAGCATTATTCAAACAAGTGGATGCGACACAATTCACTTTCTCTAGAAAAGGTTTACGTGAAGGTTATGTGATGTATCAACTCAACCAAAAGATCAAAGATGCTTTTGATCGTTTTAACGTTCGTAACCGTGCATTATATCAATTGTCTAACACCTATAAACATGAAGGTGTAGGTGCCAAACAACGTGTCATTTTAGCTGGTGACTTATTAGATCAATTAAAAGAACAAGACATTATCAAGTTATCTGAGAAAGACCAACGCCTTTTTAAACAAGCAGCTTATATTTATTATTTAGGTCGTTTTATCGATGCCGATTCAGCATCACAACATACGTATTACATTATCTCAAACTCAATGATTGATGGTTTTAGTCACCATGATCGTGTTCAATTAGCGTTAATGGCAAGCTTTAAAAATAAAAGCTTATTAAAATTCTATAATGATGAAACCGGTTGGTTGAACAGTGACCAACTAAGCGACTTACAATCTCTTGGCGGTATTTTAAAATTCATCGATGCCTTGAATGTGTCACATACCAATCCAATCAAACGTATTGAACTCGTGAAAAATGATAAAGAGCATTATACTTTAAATGCCTATTACACCGGTCATCCGATTGCAGAAGAATATCAAGCAAACCGTCAAAAGAAACACTTAGAAAAAGTATTAAAAGGAAAAGTATCAATAAACTTTACAAAATCTTAACATTAATATGTTAAGTTACAAATGGATGTTTCTGTGGATTTAAGCATTTGTATACAATGAAATAAGTTATACAACAAGTTGCACTTGAGCGTTCAATATAAAATTTAAATTGCAATTACTGACATCTCTGAATGACATCACAGAACATAGTCATTTCAATTTTTTTATTTAAATAAAGTCTATTTACTTACCATGGGGTGGTCATTATGGAAAATCAAGTCGTTGAAAAAGATCTCAACAAACCAGAGTTTTACAATAACCGAGAATTAAGCTGGCTCGACTTCAACTATCGTGTCTTACAAGAAGCGAGCGACAAAACAAATCCTTTATTAGAACAATTAAATTTTATTGCGATTTTCGCATCTAACTTAGACGAGTTCTTTATGGTCCGTGTAGCTGGGCTGCAAGACCAAGTTAAAATGAACTTCAACAAACCCGAGAACAAATCTCAAATGACACCTAAACAACAACTGGCTGCTATAAAAGAAAAAAATACGCCACTTGTTGATTTACAGTACGAACGCTATAACGAATTGACGAATCGTTTACGCGAATATAATGTGATTACTACCAAACCACAAGATTTAAATGAAACGTTACAAAATGAATTAGAACAAGAATTCAAAAATAATATTTTACCGACGTTAACACCACTGGGCATTGATGCATATCATCCATTCCCGAAGCTAGTTAATAAAAGTTTGAATATCTTTGTGGAATTAGATACTGATGAAACAACAAATACAGCAATTGTTCAAATTCCATCACTAATTGATCGTTTCATGATTTTAAAAGATGAAGATAAACAATACGTTTTAATGGTTGAGGATGTTATCGATTATTTCATTGAATTCCTCTTCCAAGGTTATGACATCAGAAAAACTTTCACATTCCGTATTACACGTAATGCTGACTTAACGATTCATGAAGACGGTGCTGAAGATTTATTAATCGAAATCGAACGTTTCTTGAAAATGCGTAAAAGCGGTTCAGCTGTACGTCTAGAAGTTGATTCACGTAATACAAATGAATTAGACATTGAAGGTCTAAAAGAACAATTAGAAATTCATGACGATGATGTTTACTTTGTGGATGGTCCATTAGATTTAACAATGGTATTTGGTTTAGTTGGTTATTTAACACCGCAACTGCCAAACTTACGTTATGACCGTTATACACCGCAAATTCCTGAATCATTAGGTTACAATGATGTCTATGATTTAGCGTTAAAACGTGACATTTTCTTCCATCACCCATACGAATCATTTGAACCGATTGTCGACTTCATCCGTGAAGCTGCTGAAGATCCTGATACAATTGCGATTAAACAAACATTGTATCGTGTCAGCAAAGATTCACCGATTATCAAAAGTTTGAAATATGCGGCTGAACAAGGTAAACAAGTCACTGTTCTTGTTGAATTGAAAGCCCGCTTCGATGAAGAAAACAACGTCCATTGGGCACGTATGTTAGAAGATGCAGGTTGTCATGTAATTTACGGTATGACACATCTGAAAACACACAGTAAAATTACATTAGTGGTTAAACGCTTAAAAGGTCGTCTTGTACCATTTGTACACTTAGGTACTGGTAACTATAACGATAAAACAGCGGAAATCTATACAGATATGGGTATCATCACATCACATAAAGGTATTGCTGAAGATGCGATTAACTTCTTCAACTACTTAAGCGGTTATTCAATCAAACCTCACTACAATGAATTGATTGTAGCACCGTTTGATATTCGTGATGTATTCGTAGAACGTATCGAAACTGAAATCAAAAATCATCAAGAATATGGCAATGGTCATATCATTATGAAAATGAACTCTTTAACAGATAAAACGATTATCAAAAAGTTATTTGAAGCATCACAAGCAGGTGTTAAAATTCAATTGATTATCCGTGGTATCTGCTGCTTGAAACCTGGTGTTCCAGGCGTGAGCGACAATATTGAAGTTGTAAGTATTGTAGGTCGTTTCTTAGAACATTCTCGTATCTACTACTTCCATAACAACGGAGATGAAAAAATCTATTTATCATCAGCAGATGCGATGACACGTAACATGATTAAACGTGTAGAAATTTTATTCCCTGTTCATGATGCGAAAATCAGAGAACGCTTATTAAACTTTGTGAACTTACAATTATCTGATAACCAAAAAGGTCGTTATCAAGATAAGAATGGCGTCTACCATTACGTTAACAACAATCAACTGCCTTTAAATTCACAACTTTACTTGATGCATCAAGCAGTTGAATTAGCGAAAGCTATCAAACACAAAACACCATTTACTGAGGCGCGTCCCAAGGGTACGTCTCAACCAAGACGTAATTGGATTTCACGTTTAAAAAATACATTTAAATCTTAAGATAAGTCTCATATCAATAAAGTGTGAGAAATAAGCAAAGACCCGCAAGCCGCGGGTCTTTTCATTTATTCATTTCTATTTTCCATTTTCTTCTGCCTACTGCTTTTTCATGGTTGATGCTGACTGAGGATGTTGATACCAATCTTTTAAGAATTCCAATAATACCGCACTATACTCCGTTAAATCTTGTTTATTGATTTTCTCATCCACACTATGTGCTTCTGTTAATAATCCCGGGCCATACAATATCGTCGGAATACCGTAATCATCTAGCCAACCACCATCTGTCACTGTTGTGGACATGCCTGTCTCAAGCGGTGTGTGATGAATGGTTTCATGGGCTTTTGCTAAGGTTTTGAAACCTTCATGTTCTACTGGCAGTGTGAAGCTTGGGAAGATTTCACCTTGGTCTTCAATCATAGAAGTACCGCCCCATTCAAATTGAAGTGGATTATCTTTTAACCAGACATCCGCTTCAGCCACACGATTTAAATACGCTTCAATTTCTTTAATCACTTCATGATAATCTTCATCCGGTAAGAAATGAACTGTGATCCATAAACGACAAGTATCTGCGATAAAGGCAGGATTTCGACCGCCTTCAATAACCGCTGGATTAATCGTATTAGCACCTGCAGGCATATCTGGATAATATTTCATAACTGCCCAATGTTGTTCTAGCTCTTTTAACGCTGTAATGATTTTAGACATCTTTTCAATCGCACTCGCTCCATGCAGGCCACCGCCTGCATGTACCATTTGGCTGCGTGCACCATCATGAATTGTCGTTTTACTTTGTATTGTAATCCAGCCGGTAATCACGCCACCTTGCCCTAACGCTTGTGCATCACTTGTATCTAATACTAATGCCAAGTCAGCTTTAGGACTTAATTCACATGCCGTCTTAGTACCTGCTTCTCCGACTTCTTCTCCCACAACCGATTGTACAATGATGTCACCTTCTGGTTTTAATCCTTGTGCATGCAGTTGTTCTAAGACATAAAAGAGCGAAGCCATGCCGCCTTTCATATCACTGACACCTCGACCATACACTGCATCATCTACTTCAGTTAATTTAAATGGCGGATATTGCCAATGTTTAGGATCTTCTACATTTGCGACATCTACATGACCGTTTAATATCAACTTCGGTGCATCCTTATTTTCACCCGCTAATACACCAACCACTATACTGTCATTCTCATATAAAGGTTCACGTTTGACTTCAAAGCCTAATCCTTCTAAGTAATTTTGTATTTCTATTTGCAGCGGATCTGTATTACGTGCTGGCGGACTTTCTGTAGGATGTTCCACTAACCATTTCAACAACTCAAATAAGCGACGTTCCATGTTCCTCTTCCTTTCTAAATGTGATTGTTTGTTTTATGTTTGTTTCACTTCTCGTTACCCTGATTTAAGCGTCTTAAATAACTGTGAAATCCTCGCATCACCCATTCATGTATCACTGCTTGTGTAGATTGATAAATGCGCCAAGGTAAACGCGGCGTAAAATGCGTTAAACAGGTATATAGCGATTGTTGCTTTTGAATAAAATAAAAAGCTGAGGCGTTACTTTTAGGTTGATACAACAAGCTGTTTGCTTGAAGCGTAAGTTTGACACCATGCGTTAATGGCACTTGATTCATCGCAATCAAAGGACGTTTCATATTGAGTAAGTGAATATCAAAGCGTTCAGGTTGTCCTTTCACTTGAATAAGACCTAAAGACATTTTCTTTAAGTAATGCGCATAAGCAGTAATACTTTGATGAGCTGTATAGTCTTGAGATACCGACATTTGTTGAAGTGACGCAGCTTGTTTCGTCTTCACTTTTTGATATGCGATAATATCATGATACTCAATCACTTCAAGTGGTCCAGCCGCACATACATAATCTTTAATTAATTGACGTAGGACATGAGGCTTACCATGCCACAAACCATCTCCAAACATTTCAGGCAATGCATTCATCAGCACGATATCTTCTTTTTCTATGTATTTCTGCCAATGTGCTAAGTCTAAATAATCCATTGGTTGATAAATTATACCTGGGTATTGATCAGGTTCTCGATTTGAATCATATACAACAACAATTTCATAGTGTCCCGGATTCAAAGTCTCTAATATGTATTTTGCGGTAAGCGAAATATCTTCTATTATCACAATGCGTGTCATGGTCTTCACCTCTTCATCTTTACTATAACAAAAAAGCACGCATCTAATGAAAGACACGTGCGTTCTAAATCTATACAAATAAACTTAAGAATAAAATAAAGATAAGTCCTGAAACAGAAATAATCGTTTCAAGTAATGACCAAGTTAAGAATGTTTCTTTAATTGTTAAACCGAAGTACTCTTTAAACATCCAGAATCCTGCATCGTTAACGTGAGATAAAATCACACTGCCGGCACCAATCGCAAGCACAACTAATGCGACATTGACATCACTGGCTTGAAGCAACGGTAATACAATACCTGTTGTTGAAATTGCCGCAACTGTCGCAGAACCTAACGCAAGACGTAGAACTGCCGCAACAATCCATGCTAGTAAAATCGGAGACATCGTTGAACCTTCGAACATCTTCGCAATTGTATCACCGACACCGCCATCAATCAGTACTTGTTTAAACGTACCGCCGCCACCGATAATCAAGATCATCATACCGATCGGATAAATCGCATCTGTTACAGACTGCATAATCGCTTTGTTGTTGCGGCCTTGTCGGATACCCATTGTAACCATCGCAAAGAGTACCGCGATCAACATCGCTGTATCAGCTGTGCCGATAAAGTTGATAATACCGATAAACGCATTTTTAGAATTGTCTACATTCCCTGTAATCAATTGAACAACTGTAGCGATTAACATCAAAATAACAGGAAGTGTCGCAGTTAACACACTGATGCCAAAGCCCGGCATCTCTGATTCTTTAAATTCTTTTTGTGCACCTAATGATGAAATGTCACCTTCTCTTGTATAAGCAGTCGGTGTTAATTTTTGTGCAATTTTACCGAATACCGGACCTGCAATAATCGTAACTGGAATCGCGATAATGAAACCATATAATAATACTTCACCTAATGAAGCATGTAATTCTTTTGCGATAACGACTGGGCCAGGATGCGGTGGCAAGAAGCCATGCGTTACAGATAACGCAGTAATCATCGGCAATCCTATTTTAAGTGGAGATACTTTCGTACGTTTTGCTAGAGTAAAGACTAAAGGAACTAATAGTACAAGTCCAACTTCGAAGAACAACGCAATCCCGATCACAAAGGCAGCGACAACCATTGCCCATTGGACATGTTTCTCTCCAAATTTATCAATTAAGGTATCTGCGATACGTGTCGCACCGCCACCATCAGAGAGCAACTTACCTAAGATTGCACCTAAACCGAAGATAATTGCGATATGTCCGAGCGTGCTGCCCATCCCTTTTTCGACGGTTTCAACGACTTTATCTAACGGCATACCTAACATCAACGCAGTGACCATTGATGTAATAATTAAGGAAATAAATGTGTTCAACTTCAATACAATAATGAGTGCTAATAAAATTAAAATACCAATGACCACCGTGATTAACGGCCAAATTTCTGTAAACATAACTTTTCCTCGCTTTCCTTATGAGCACCTTTACTGACAGCGTTTACATCAGTAGTCAAAGAAAAAGCCGAAGTGCTTAATAATTATGGGTAGACACTTCAACTGCTTTTTCTCAATGGCTCATGGCTTTTTGTTTTTATAAATGTTTTCTTTGGAAATCTGCGATCTTACGATATTGCGGAGCCAAACTACGACTCAAATCAATATAAATACTAATCAATTGCTGATAAATCTCTACCGCTTCTTGGTTCGGTTGATGTGCATGTGTTGTCCCGACCATGTCTTCGATAATTGAAAAGTCTTCAATCTCTCCTAATGCTTTCAGTCCTAGAACACACGCACCAAGAGAAGAGCTCTCATAACTTTCAGGTACAATTAAATCCGTGTCAAAAATATCCGACATCATTTGGCGCCACATTTCACTTTTCGCAAAACCACCTGTTGCCTTAATGGCCGTTGGTGTTTCACCCATCATCTCAATTAACGCAAGATAAACGGTATACAGATTGTATAAAATACCTTCAAGCGCTGCACGAATCATATGTTCTTTTTGGTGTGATAACGTTAAACCAAAGTACGAACCTCTTGCATCCGCATTCCATAAAGGTGCACGTTCACCTGCAAGATAAGGATGGAAAATCAGACCTTTCGCCCCTGGTTCTACACGGCTTGCGATTTTTGTCAAAACATCATAAGGATCGACACCAAGACGTTTCGCTGTTTCTACCTCACTCGCAAGCAATTCATCACGCAACCAACGTAAAATAATCCCGCCATTATTTACTGGACCGCCAATCACATACTGTCCTTCATCTAAGACATAACAGAAAATACGTTCTTTCTCATCTGTTCTTGGATGATCAATCACAGTACGAATCGCACCTGATGTACCGATGGTAACCGCTACTTCACCTTTCTTGAAACTATTCACACCTAAGTTTGACAATACGCCATCACTTGCGCCGATAACTACAGGTGTTTCTTTGTTTAGACCTAATAGTGTGGCGTAGCGTTGTTTCATTCCTTTTAAGATATATGTTGTCGGCACAAGTTCTGGTAATTGTTCTGGTGTAATCCCAAGCAAATCTAATGCTGGTTTATCCCATGTCAATGTTTCAAGGTCCATCATACCTGTTGCTGAAGCGATAGAATGGTCCATCACATAGCGTCCATAAAGTTGGTATAAGACATAACTTTTAATATCAATATATTTTGTCGCTTGTTGATAAATCTCTGGATGCTCATCTTTCAACCAATAGATTTTAGATAACGGCGACATTGGATGAATCGGTGTCCCTGTACGTTTATAGATTTCGTGTCCGTGATGTTGTTGACGAATTTCTTCAGCATGTCGACTTGCGCGGTTATCGGCCCAAGTAATACTTTGTGTTAATGGTTTTTGTTCGTTGCCCATCGCAATTAAACTATGCATTTGTGCACTGAATGCGATTAACTTCACATCATCTGGTCCTACTTTGCCTTCTCGTATGACTGCTTTAATCGTCATTAAAACGGCATCAAAAATTTCATCTGGATTTTCTTCAGAGGTATCGACATCTGGTGTCTGCATGTCGTAACCAATATTATGTTTTAACAAATATTGACCATTTTCATCATAAAGAACAGCTTTCGTACTCGTTGTGCCAATATCGACTCCAATCATATACTGCATGGTTTGACCTCCTTATTTCTTCTCTAAAAATAATGCGCTGATATAATCTCCGACATCATCAAAATTACGATGGAATGCATCGCGTAATAATGTCGTATCGTTATGTTCAACGGCTTGTGCGTATACTTCGTGGTTGGCATGAATTCTTTCAAAATCATCAGGGTCCGTCTGCATTCTATCTCGCATCGACAACAAGATTAAACACAATAAAATAGGTTTAATATTATTCCAGCTGCTGAGTAAATAACGGTGCTTCGTCGCATGAATTAACACTTCATGGAACAAAATATCATGTTCAGTAAAAGATTCTGCATCTTCAAACTGTACCGCTACTTTCATCATCTCTAAATGCTTCCGCATAGTTTTAGCTAACGCTGCACGTTCTTCATCTTTAATACGCGC
Organism: Staphylococcus simulans; assembly: GCF_025561465.1. Lineage (NCBI taxonomy): Bacteria > Bacillati > Bacillota > Bacilli > Caryophanales > Staphylococcaceae > Staphylococcus > Staphylococcus simulans. The sequence continues at coordinate 620,126 of NZ_CP095100.1, read as the reverse complement.
AAACGCAAAAGATTCCATCATAATGCGTAAATCATACACTTCACGACGTTCAGCTTCTCCAAACGTTAAGACATCTGCCCCCATACGTTCTAAACGAATCAATTGATCTTGTTTCAATAATTTAAACGCATCACGCACAGGAGAACGACTGACATTGAATTGTTTAGCGACTTGATTTTCAGTCAAGGCATCGTCTGATGTCAATTCACCATTGATAATCTTCAAACGTAACTCAGCCGCAACTGTTTCCCCTGTTGTCATATTCGCTAACCATTGTTTCGGATATTGTTTTTCCATCACGCACCTCTTTTCGTTCTACATACTTGTATACAAGTATATTAATACAAAGTTTCGAAGATTGCAATCGCTTACAAAAAAGTAATAAAAAAGCCCTCATCCATATTTCTATAGATGAGAGCGTGAAATTTAAATGTGATTCAATTATTCAATCGTGGTGGATTATAGAGAATCTACTTTTTCACCGTTGATTAAGATGTCATCGCCATCAAGTGTTACTTCGATGTCTTTCACATCTGTGTGTTCTAGGTAGTAGTCTGTGATACGATCACGAATTTCTCTTTCAACCACACGACGTAATGGACGTGCACCAAGTTCTGCATCGTAACCTTGATCAATTAACCAATCTTTAGCATCTTGGCTTACTTCAAGTGAGATACCTTTTTTATCAAGTGTATCAGCAACATCATCTAATAATAAGTTGATGATATCTTGTAATGCATCTTTGTCTAAATGAACGAATTCTACGATACCGTTGAAGCGGTTAAGGAATTCTGGACGGAAGAATTTTTTAAGGTCGTCCATTAATGCTTCGCGATCTTTTTCATCTTCATCACCGAAACCTGCGTTTGAAGTACAGATGATGATTGTATTTTTGAAGTTCACGACATTACCTTGACCGTCTGTTAAGTTACCGTCATCCATCACTTGTAGTAATAAAGTTAAGATTTGTGGGTTCGCTTTTTCGATTTCATCGAATAAGATGACTGAGTAAGGGTTACGTCTAACTTTTTCAGTTAAAGTATTAGAGTTATCATCATAACCTACATAACCAGCAGATGTACCAATCAATTTAGATACAGCTGTACGGTCCATGTATTCACTCATGTCTAATTTAATAAGCGCTTCTTTATTACCGAATAAGTCGATTGATAATTGTTTTGCTAATTCAGTTTTACCTACACCAGTAGGACCTACGAATAAGAAGCTGCCGATTGGTCTGTTACCTTCATCGAAACCTGCACGGTTACGACGGATGGCACGAGCTACCATATCTACTGCTTTATCTTGACCAATGATTTTGCTTTTTAGTCGTTTAGAAATGTTTTTCAAACGAGCAATATCATTGTCGTCCATTTGTGATACCGGAATACCAGTCATACGTTCTACAGTGTCTGCTACATCTTGAACAGTTGCTGTTGAACCTTCACCATGACCTGATTCAAGTCTGTCTTGTAATTCTTTGATTTCTTTTTGATATTTGTCTGCATCAGAATAAGCTTCTTCACTGACTGCTTTAGATTTTTTATCTTCTAATTCTTTAATTTCTTTTTCAACTTCCACTTTGTCTACTACAGGATTTTGTGCAGCTAAATGTGCAGCTGTGATATCTAAGATATCTAATGCTTTATCCGGTAATAAACGTTGTGGCACGTATTGGATAGATAAGTCTACACAAGCTTTCAATACATCATCAGGTAATGTTACATTGTGGTGTTCTTCGAATTTTTCACGAACACCTTCTAAGATTTTGATTGTATCTTGTGCTGATGGTTCTTTAACAACTACTTCGTTGAAACGACGTGCTAAAGCTGGGTCTTTCAAGATGTTGTTTCTATATTCGTCTTGAGTAGTTGCACCGATAACTGAAATTTCACCACGGCTCAATGCTGGTTTGATAATATCAGATAAGCCTTTGCTGCCTGAATCTCCGCCAGTAGAACCTGATCCGATGATTTGGTGAATTTCGTCAAAGAATAAGATGACATTTTTTCGTTCTTTAACGCTGTCTAGCAATTGTTGAATGTTTTCTTCGAAAGCACCACGGTATTGAGTACCTGCTTCTAATGAAGAAATGTTTACTGAGATAATTTCTTTATCTTTAATTGCTGCTGGTACATTACCTTTCACAATTGCTTGTGCCAATCCTTCAACGATTGCTGATTTACCTACACCAGCTTCACCGACTAAGATTGGATTGTTTTTATTACGACGGCTTAATACTTCTGCAGTATCTTGAACTTCTTTGTCACGTCCGATTACTGGATCTAATAAGCCTTGTCTTGCTTCTTCAGTTAAGTTACGGCCTACTTTTTCTAAGTAGTCTTCGCCGCCTTGTCCACCGCCAGCTTGTCCTGGTTGTGCACTTTGTACTTGTTGTGAAGGGTGACCACCTTGATGTTGTTGTAATGCTTGTAATTGTTCAGGTGATACTTCACGACCATTAATATAATATTTTTTATTTCCATCTGCGTTTTGCATATCTTGCATCATTCTTCTAAAAATTGAGTCAAATTCATTTCCGAAAAATCCGTTATTCATATATTCATAACCTCCGTTAATTGGTAAAAATCCATTATTTTAAGAATCTCTGTCTGACTTAAAATAACTGTTTTACACTTCCATTTATGTTATTTCCTGTGGCAAGTACACAATACTTTTTCGCTGTGCGTGTCATATTATTAACAGATAGGTGCTTTAAATTCGGATATTCAATTAGTTGACAAGATAAACTACTTCTTACATTTCAAATATACCCACCTTGTCAAAGATTCAAAACACTTTAATATTACATGTTCTTTTTATTTCTCTACTTCTACATTATCTATTGTGTCCTTGCAATTTCATGTCTTGTTTTCAAGTTAAAATTTGTATAATTATTATTTGGTCAATTAAAGTCAAATAACTTAATTCCTTTAGTTATCGCCTCTATCAACCTTACATATGTAATTATAACGCATATTTATGCATAAATCAAGTACTAAATATGCATTTTTCAAAGTTTTTTAAGTTTTTTTGGATTTTTTCGGTTAAATATACCAAATAACTAATTTACCAACCATCTGAGTACCTCTGTGTACATTACATTGATTTTTTCATAAAAAAAGAAGTTGAATCTTCATAGACTCAACTTCTTTCCGATTAATCTTCATGGCTGACTTGTTTTAAAATGTCTCCATGCATTTTCTGCAACTTATACTCTACTGTTTCGATCTCTTTAGCACATTCTTTTAATGTATCTTTATAAACTTCTGTATTTGTCGCATTTTTATAACGTAATTTATGTTCAAGGCTGGCCCACATATCCATACCAATCGTACGGATTTGAATTTCGACTGGTACATACTCAACCGTATCTGTTAAGAACACCGGTATTGATACTACAAGATGTAAACTGCGATAGCCATTCTCTTTAGGATTTTCTATATAATCTTTACGTTTTAATAATTTAACATCAGCTTGTCTTAATAATAAAGAAGCTACGACTTCAATATCTTCCAAATAATTACATACCACACGAATTCCAGCGATATCTGTAATATTTTGACGTGCAGAGTCAGTCGTTACTGGCAATCCCCTTGTTTCCAGCTTACGTACTAAACTGCTGATTTCTTTAACACGTCGTTCCATATGATGAATTGGATTATGTTCATATAAGATTTGGAAGTCATTATCTAAAATACTCAACTTCGTACTGACTTCTTCTAACGCTGATGCATACAAATGATGTAAGCTCACAAAGTCCACGAGTTCTTCAATTCGATAATTTTGTTCTTGAAACTTTGTGATATTACGTTTTAAATCTTCCTTAAGCGCATTAAGGTTAAGTGTTTCTCTTCTCTCTACATACATAATAATCCCCCGTTCTTCAGACATCTTTATTATAACGAAGTTTGTAGTTAAAATTAATTATTTGTAATTCACAAACGAATATTTGCGCATAAATTTTCAAAAGATACAAAACGAGTCTCTGCATATTTAATAGACAATTCTTTATTTTTAAACATTCATAGTTTAGGTTCATCACCTTGCGCACCGTTCTTTTTTTCTATACAATATAAATCGTAATAATTACGATTAAACGCGTGTATATATAAATAGGAGGATTTATTTATGGCTAAAATACCAGTAACGGTACTGAGTGGGTACCTTGGTTCAGGTAAAACAACTTTATTAAACCATATCTTACAAAATAGAGAAGGCTTACGCATTGCGGTCATTGTTAATGACATGAGTGAAGTGAATATTGATAAAGACTTAGTAATTGAAGGCGGGGGCATTTCACGTACTGATGAAAAATTAGTAGAACTTTCTAACGGTTGTATCTGCTGTACATTACGTGAAGACTTATTAAAAGAAGTTGAAAATATTATTAAACGTGGCGGCATTGATCAAATCGTGATTGAATCAACAGGAATTTCTGAACCTGTACCTGTCGCACAAACATTCTCATATATCGATGAAGAACTTGGTATCGATTTAACAAGCATCTGCCGTTTAGACACAATGGTTACTGTTGTTGATGCGAACCGCTTCATCAACGACATCAAATCAGAAGATTTATTAGTTGACCGCGATCAAGGTACAAGTGAAGAAGATGAACGTACTATCGCTGACTTATTAATCGACCAAGTCGAATTCTGTGACGTCTTAGTCTTAAACAAAACAGACTTAGTTTCAGAAGAAGAATTAAACAAACTAGAAGGTATTTTACGCAAATTACAACCAACTGCGAAATTTATCCGTACACAAAACTCAGTAGTTGAACTCAGCGACGTGTTAAACACTGGCTTATTCGACTTTGAAGCTGCATCAAACTCTGCAGGCTGGCTTCAAGAATTAACAGAAGGCGGCCATGCGACACATACACCAGAAACAGAAGAATACGGTATTTCTTCATTTGTATACGAACGTCGTATGCCATTCCACGCAGAACGTTTCCATAAGTGGTTAGAAAATATGCCGAATACAATTGTACGTGCTAAGGGTATTGTTTGGTTAGCACAATATAATCATGTGGCGTGCTTAATGTCACAAGCAGGTTCTTCAGTCTCTATCCACCCTGTTACATTCTGGGTTGCGGCAATGTCTGAAGCACAACAACGTGAAATCTTGCATGAACGTGAAGATGTGCGTGAAAACTGGGATCCTGAGTTTGGCGACCGCCATACACAATTTGTGATTATCGGTACAGACTTAGACCAAGAAGCATTAACAAAATCATTAGATGAATGCTTACTAACAACAGAAGAATACAATCAAGATTGGTCTCAACTACCAGAACCTTATGGATGGCAAATCACACAAGCATAAACAACAGTATATTAGACAAACGAAAGCCTCTTAACGCAATTTGTTAAGAGGCTTTCTTCTATAATAACGTATCTGTTGCTCCCTTGATTCACTATGCAACGCGCTCAGTTTCTTATTATATTGCATGCTGTGAATCGGTACTTTTAAAATACCCAAGTCCTGTTTTAAATAATCATTATCGTGCACTTAATTTAAGATTTCACATGTACTTTTGTGCCACGGTTATCTGCGATTTCATTGGCACGTTTAACCGCTTCTTCTTTCTTATCATAACTATCTGCAGCTTGTTTCGCACCATGCGTTCTGACTTTCCACTCGTTATCTTCTTTATAGACTTCGACATCATTTTCATTTAATTCCGGACGCGCGTCTTTATCTTTTTGATGACTTGTAATATTTTTATTTTTCAACTCATCAAGTTCTTCTTTCGACGCATTTTTATACCATTCTTCAGCTTGCTTTGTCGCAATCGGAATCAATGTACCTTCGTCATAACCATCTTTTAACATCGCATTACCGATATCAATCGCTTTCTTGCGTTCTAACTTATCTAAGTTCTTCCAAGTATTTGGATAGTCATCTAATGTCCAAGGCATATAACGCCCTCCTCTTCAATATCACTTAATATTGCTATACCACTTATTGAGGATTTCCAATCTTGTCCGAATTTCTTAAACGTGCATACTGCTGGATATTCAACAGTGCAGTGCGAATATTCGTATATTGCGGTAAAGAAGGTAAGCCTGTGCCTTGATAAAGCGGTACATGTTGTTCAAAGTGCGTCGCGATACCTTCAAACGCAATTAAATACTGACCCATAACGACATCATCAATCGTTTGCGGTTTTGGATTGTTTTGCGCTCTTGATAACATAAAGCTGATTTCTTCTAACGCAAAGATAATTGGATAATACGCACTGATTTTTGTACTATCCGCAAATAACTCACCATGTGCGTTTTGGTACATACTATTCATATTGCTTAGTTTGATACGTAATTTTAATTCACTGAACTTCGGTGCTTGTTTTGCTAAATGTTCATTTCTTGAGAAGACATAATAGAAGAAAGACATTTCATAACGAACCACTTCAGCAATCGCATCTGGTAATGTTTGCGATGCATTTTTTCTGCCTAGTATTAAGAGACCGATGACTGCGATAATCACACCGATGACTACATCTACAACCCTTGGTAAAGCAATTAAAATAGATAACTTGCCTGATGCAAGGCCGTTCAACATAATGACTTGCGTTGTAATGAAAATCATCGCTATCGCATAATTCGCACCAATAATAACTTCAGTAATCGTCGCACTTAACGCAAGTACAATAATACTAACAATCATATGCGGGTGAAGGGATAAAATAACGGTCAATAAGAGGACCCCGATAAACGTACCAATTGTTCTGGCAACGGCACGTTCCATACTATGAATCGTATTCGTTCCAATCAGTATCGTATGGGCCGTCAATGGAATCCAATACGCCTTATCAAAATCAAACATCAACGCGATAAAGATGGCGGCACCCATAATCATGCTGTAACGTAAAGTATTCATTAATACGAGTGAATCTAATGTTAAGTTATATTTTAACTGTTGTCCGTATAATGGTTGTCTTAGATTCGCTTCGTATTCAATTTGGCCTGTCGGACTATGTAAGATTTCATCTGTACGATAAATCTGTTTTTCTAAACGTTGAAAGCTAACCGGCAGCTCTATTTTTTCTCTCCACTGCATGATTTCTTGTTCTTCTAACCTTGAAGAAACACTTCGTTCAATATACTGCATCATTTCAATTAAAACATCTGGTAATGTTTCGACTTCTTTAGTCTTCAACTCTAACAATTCAGCAAAGATACCTTCTGCGTTATTATGCAGTAAATATAAACGATGTAATTGTTCAGATTGCTTCTTATTAGAAGTAAAAGAAGTAATCAGCTGTTTATCTGTAGATTTAAACTGATTGACCAACTGCTCAGTATTTTTCTTGAATTTCTCACTGTCTGCGTATTCTTTAACCAGTTTTAATAAGCTTTGATACTCCGCTTCAATGGCACGCTCTTGTGTATTTTTCTCTTGTAATTTTAACAGGATTGCTACAACTACTAACGCAAAGATACCGCCGATAAATACAAAAACGCCACGTGTCAATGCTTGTTCCGGCGCAATCGGCATGTTAATCGGTAACGCAAACGTTACAATGAAGAAAGTTGCTGAAGGACCAGGAATTTCTAAAGCACTGAATATGTAGTATGCTACAACAGTAACAAGCAGCAACAATATTCCAAACAGCAACGGTGTTGCAACTGTCAGTGTTCCAAATGTAATACATAACGCAAACCCGACAGCACACCACCATAAAATACGTAATTTAGATTTATCAGATCCGCCAAAGACATAAATATTAGCCAATGTCCCTGTCGCTATTAATAAACCAAATTGGAAGTAACCTAACAGATATCCTAACAGTAACGGTGTCAGCATCAATAAGCCTTGTCTTATTCCTTTACTGTAATTTACATTGTGTTTATTAAATTTAAATAGCGACTTGATATAGTGCGCCATACCATTTCTCCTCTCAAATATTAAAGTTATCTATCTTTTAACTTATCAGATGGTTATGTCCTATATGAAAATAAAAAACGTCAGAACATAATACCCGCGTATTATATCCTGACGTTAGGATGTTGTTTCGCTTATTCTGCCATTCTGATTTCTTCATCGATATTTTCGTAATCAATATCTGCTTCTAAGAATGCTTCATCTTTAGTTGGGAAGTGTTGCTCGAACGTTTCTGCATCAGAAATTTCTACACTGCCTCGTTCTAATTCAAAGCCTAAAATATGGCCGCCTACTGTACGGTCTTGGTCCACGAAATGTAAATGGAAACCTGCTGAACCAACACCGTGGAACAGTTCAGGTGTGAAGAAACCGACAATTGTACCATTTAAATAATCATAATGGTGTTCTGGTTGGCGATTCACTGATTCCATTAATCGCGTATATGGCGGCTCTTGTTTCGGCATCATACGTACATGGACATGATTGAAACTGCCTGTGATACGGATTGCTGAGAATAAGTTGCGGCTCTTCATGCGTTCCATAATTTGATCGTACAATTCATCTTGAGTTGTAACATTCAACACTTCAAATGCCTGTGTAGGGTCAAATTTCGTAATGGTCGCAAACGGCAACATCTCATGACCGTCTAAGTGTCTGAAACCGCCGTATTCATCTGCGTGATAAGCGTTACCGTTAATAAAAATGACTTCACCGTCGCAACCTGTCAATGTACCGATGCCCATATCTCCTTGTTCAAGCATCTCATCTACAGATACTGTGCCTTGAAGCATTCCAGCCATTAACGTCGCCAAAGTTCCATGTTGGTAAATCATACTCTTCATTCTCCTTACTGATTTGACATGACAGACATCTTTATGTCTTTGTCTATTTATGTCCTATTATAGCACTAAAGTCATGCCCTGCCTTATTTGTTGCTTAATTTTCTGTGAGTGTTTCTTGGTTATCAAAGACAATAATTTCTGGCTCATCTAGACAAAGTTGTACGATTTCTTGCCAATACACTTGGAAATGATCAGATTTCTTATGATTTTCAAAGCCTTCTTCACAACTCCATTGTTCAATAATCGCAAAGGCATTTGGGATATTCGCATTTTCATAATGTTCATAGCTGATATTTGATGCTTCAGCTTGTGATGCTGCGACTAATTGTCCCATTAATTGTGTATATTTATCATAATTCATATCGTTGACTTTTGTTTTAACAATTACTGTAATCATATTTTCCCTCTCCAATTTCTATATTTTACCAATACTTTCTTTCCCCTAAAATAATTCAACGAACCATAATAAAATTAAAAGGTCATGCTACGCTTGATAAGACCCTTTCTCTCATTCATCGTAACATGACCTGTATTTACTATCTTATTTTATACTTGTGCTTACATTTTAGAACGATTGACTACAAGCGGACTATCTGGTTTAACGAAGAACCACATTAATATAGCTATCGCAACCAAAATAATTAATGATTGTAATGTCCAAGTCCAACCGATCAAATCAGCTAAAATACCAGCGATTAATGGACTTAACATCGCACCGACGTTACCCCATAAGTTCATCCAACCTGAAACTGTACCAGAGAAGTTACGTCCGATGTCAGCAGCTGCTGCCCAGCTCATACCAGTAGTGACACCCATACCGCTTAAGCATACTGCTAACCAAGCGATATTCACTTCTAATACTTCACTGCGGATTGCGAATAATAAACCAATACTAAAGACAACCATACCTACAATCGCAATTGAACCACGAGCGACAAAACGTGATTTGCCAGCTTGTAAAATTCTATCTGAAATTGCACCAGCAATCATGATGCAAATAAACATCGCAAGCCATGGCACCCCTGCCAATAAGCCTAATGCTGTATATTTAACATGATATTGTTCCATTACGTAAGTCGGTAACCAAATTAAGAATAAACCAACAATAAATTGTACTACGAAATATTGAACTGCAATCGCATAGAAACTGAAATGTTTAAAGAATGCGCTCCATGGTGCAGATTGTTTTTCACCTGCATCAACCACGTCACGACCTTGAATGATATAACGTTTTTCAGCATTGTTAACCATTTTATGTTGTTCAGGTAAGTCTTTTGCGATAATCACCCACAATAACGCAATCACAAAACCAACTGCCCCGAAGATATAGAATACGGCTTGCCAGTTAAATAAACTTACAATCCATACTGTCACGATCGGTGCGATAACCGGACCGAAATATGACCCTGCAAGTAACGCACTAGATGCACGCCCTTTTTCATTTTTAGTAAACCAATATGAGTTGAATACTGCGTTCGATGGATACATCGGCGCTTCCCCTACACCGAATAAGAAACGCACAGTATATAATAAACCGTGGTTCTTAACTAAACCAGTTAAAATCGTAAATGCACTCCACCAAATCAACGCAATCGTCAACATTTTTCGCGCTCCGAATTTTTCCGCAAGAATACCGGATGGGACTTGCATCATCGCATAGCCCGCTGAGAAGAATGTTGCTAATAAACCAAACTGAGCCTTCGTCATATGTAAATCTTCCATCATTGGTGCCGCAATTAAGGAGATGTTAGATCTGTCCATATACGCAATAACCCCAATAATAAAGAACGCAAATGCGAAGAACCATCGTACGTTACTCTTTCTTTCACTCATAGATATCCCAACTTTCTGTGTTCAAAATACATTAGGTCATCATATGACCTAAGTTGTTCTAGTAAATATTACCACTATTTGAAACCGTTCACAATAACTTTTTTACAGAAATTTGAACACTATGAATGACACAATATTATTTCGTTATTTACAAAACACCTCGAACAAACCATGACTACGCCTGACTTTTACGATTTTTAAATTTGGACATGCTTATGCTGGATATATAAATAGATGTCATTTGATTCTATTTTTAGTACAATATAGCTTGGACACAAAACCACAGGTGTTCTTTAAATAAAATTAAAACATTATAAAACTTGTACATAAAAAGGAGTCATCGCATTACCATGGAACAAATACTGACTGACTTTATTTCGCGTTGGGGGTATCTCGCAATTTTTATTTTAATTCTTGCTGAGAATATCCTGCCTTTCGTGCCTTCAGAAATTGTGCTGACTTTCGCAGGTGTATTAGCCGCAAAATCACATATTTCTATTTGGCTGCTATTGATTATCGCAACAGTCGCTTCATTTATGGGGCTATTGATTCTGTATTACATCTGTAGCTTAGTTAACGAACAGAAACTTTACCGCTTCGTAGACAAATACGGTAAATGGATTAAACTTAAAGGTAAAGACGTTGAACGTGCCAACAATTGGTTTAAAAAATACGGTGCAATCGCAGTCTTTATCTGTCGATTCGTTCCAGTCTTACGTGTATTGATCACTATTCCTGCAGGTGTCAATAAAATGAATATCGTCACATTTGCGACATTGTCATTAGTCGGCACAACAATTTGGAACTTCGGTTTAATCTATTTAGGTAAATCGTTAAGCGATAACTGGCACGATATTTTAAATGTAATGCATACATACTCATATATCATGTATGCTATTATCGCAATTGCGTTAGTATACTTTGCTTACCGTTACATTGCGAAACGCCGTCATAGACAAAACTAAACAATACGAAAACAAAGCACACTTCAAAAAAATGAAGTGTGCTTTATCTATTTGTTATGATTTATTTTGATTTTTTAGAAATTCTGATTTTTAAACTTGTTCAAACCTATGAAGTAACCAAACAGCGCAAGTATTAGCGCAAAGACAAGGAAGATAGACATGCGTCCCAGTTCAAAACCAGTATGTTGCATGGCATCATTACCTGAGCCATACATATAACCGCCAATGATAAGTGTTACAGTGTTATACACGAGATATGTAACTACTATAATTCCTGTGATAATCATTTGAATTATATTCGATTTATCTGCACCAACCACATAAGTACACGGATAAAACAATGACACTAACAAACAAATTCCTATCCCTAACATGATAGCTGACAAGGATTCAGTAATAGTACCGAAGCCTAATAGATATCTGCCTGCAAAAATAAACAGAACAATGGCTAACCCTAATCCAGCAGACAGAAAATAATATGCATAATGTGCTTGTACAATTTCTTTGCGACTGACAGGTAATGTAATCGCATATTTATACCAACCCGCTGCTGCTTCATTTTTCAAATTATCAGTCGCAGCTGAAACAGAAAACATTAAAATGATTAAACTAATTAACGGTTGAAACCCTTCTAAATCCACAGCTGTGAACCCGATACCTAACAATAAACCGATACCTAGGTAGATCCACAATGCTTTCTGAGTTGAATAATACTGACTATAAATTAAACCCTTCATATGTCTTCACCTCTTAAGATTATTTTGTTGACTTGATCAATATACTCGATAGGTTCTAAATCAAAAGATAAAGTACGTTCATTTTTTAACACAATCGCTTGAACTTCACCTAAGTGGTGTTTTTTTGCTAACACATCTTCGTCTTCAAGTTTTTCAAATTCTGTTTCATCACATGTTAAACGTGCATAATTGTTGAATAATGCTGCTTTGTCAATTTGCGTATAAACTTGGCCATGTCTCAGAAAAACTAACTTTGTCGCTAAGCGGTCAATATCTTCCGCAATATGAGATGTCATCAACACACCACGATTGCTATCATGTACGAACTTTTCAATTTCATCTTGAATCTCATCACGACTTGCTGCGTCCAATCCTGCTGTCGCTTCGTCTAAAATCAATAATCGACTTTTGTGTGACAATGCGACTGCCATAGAGAGTTTCATAGACATACCTCTTGAAAAGAATTTAACTGCCTGTTTTTCTGGCAGTTCAAAACGCTGGATATAATCATTAAACAAAGTACTGTCAAAATGGCGGAACACCTTTTGAAACATACGATTCAACTTATCAACGGTCATGTTTTTAGTGAAATTCATGGAATCAAATACAACACTCATGTCATTTTTGTAGTCTGTATCTTCAGGTGAGACACGTTGACCGAAAAAATAGATTTCTCCGCTAGTTAAAGGATAATCTCCCACAATCATACGAATTAACGTTGATTTGCCTGAACCATTTTTGCCGATTAAAGCGACAATTTCACCTGGATCAACTTGAAAGGAGACATCATTGATGGAGAAGCGGCTATTAGAAAACTGTTTCGTTAAATGATGTACTGATAATAATGGTGTCATAAGACCTCCTGATATTTTTATGTTATTTTTATTTTAACATAGCTGATTCAAATATTTAGTTTATTTCTCTATTCTCCCTCTTTTTAATCCAACCACACATTATTTTTTCAGTTTTTTAAAACGTCACCATTGAAAAATTGTTAAAAAAGTACAATAATCAAATGTAAGCGCTATTATTATTAAACCCAGGAGGCACAAATGATTACCAACGAACGTGAACTTAAAAATAAGTATTTCGATTTACTTGCAGAGAAATTCAACCATGAAGAACAACTTGCATCAGAAATTATCAGTCTAGAATCTATTTTAGAATTACCAAAAGGTACAGAACACTTTGTCAGTGACTTACATGGAGAATATGAATCTTTCCAACATGTCTTACGTAACGGTTCAGGCAATGTTCGTACGAAAGTCAACGACATCTTCAAAGATAAAATGTCGAACCAAGAAATCAGCGATTTCACTGCTTTAATTTATTATCCAGAAGATAAATTAAGAATGGTTAAAAGCAGCTTCGAAACAAAAGAGCCATTAAACCGTTGGTATGAAACACGTATTGACCAAATGATTCAAATGGTTCAATATTCCGCTTCAAAATATACACGTTCTAAATTACGTAAAGCATTACCTAAAAAGTTTGTTTATATTGTCGAAGAGTTACTTTATAAAACCAACGAACTTGAGAATAAAACACCTTACTACAATACGTTGATGCGTCAAATCATCGAAACTCAACAAGCAGACGATTTAATTATCGGTTTATCTTACACAATTCAACGTCTAGTCGTAGATCACTTACATGTTGTCGGTGATATTTATGATCGTGGTCCTGAACCTGAAAAAATTGTAGAAACATTAATCAACTATCATTCTGTTGATATCCAATGGGGCAACCACGATGCGATTTGGATTGGTGCCTATGCCGGTTCTCGTGTCTGCCTAGCTAACATCTTACGTATTTGTGCACGTTACGATAACTTGAATATCGTTGAAGATGCTTACGGTATCAACTTACGCCCATTATTAAACTTAGCTGAAAAATACTATGGTGATAACCCAGCTTTCCGTCCAAAATTACGTTCTGATTCTAACTTATCTGAACAAGAACAACTTCAAATCACTAAAATTCATCAAGCCATTGCGATGATTCAATTCAAATTAGAAATGCCGATTATCAAACGTCGTCCTTCTTTCGAAATGGAAGAACGCTTAGTCTTAGAACATGTTGACTATGATAACTTAACGTATACATTACATGGCCAAACACATGAATTAACAGATACATGTTTCGTGACAGTAGATCCAGAAGATCCAGCTAAATTATTACCAGAAGAACAAGAGGTCATTGATAAATTATTAGTTTCTGTACAAGAATCAGAAAAACTTAAACGTCATATGACATTCTTAATGGATAAAGGTTCACTTTACTTACCTTACAACGGTAATTTATTAATTCACGGCTGTATCCCGATTGATGAACATGGCAATATGGAAGGCATGGAAATTGATGGCACATTCTATGCTGGCCGTCCATTATTAGACCAATTCGAAATGTATATGCGTAAAGCATTCCGAAATAAAGATATTACCGATGATTTAGCAACTGACTTAGTTTGGTATTTATGGACAGGTAAATATTCTTCATTATTCGGAAAACGTGCCATGACAACATTCGAACGTTATTTCATTAAAGATAAAGCAACTCATAAAGAAGAAAAGAACCCATATTATTCACTACGTGAAGACCCTAAAGTTGTAGGCAAACTCTTAGAAGACTTTGATTTAGATCCTGAACAAGGTCATATCATTAACGGGCATACACCAGTCAAAGAAATTGATGGTGAAGATCCGATTAAAGCCGACGGTAAAATGATCGTCATTGATGGCGGCTTCTCTAAAGTGTATCAATCTACAACAGGTATTGCGGGTTATACGTTACTGTACAACTCTTACGGTATGCAGCTAGTGGCACACCAACACTTCAACACGAAAGAAAACGTATTACGTTACGGTGCAGATGAATTATCTACAAAACGTCTTGTCGATAAAGAACTTCAACGTAAACGTATCCGCGATACGAACACAGGACAATTCATCAAAGAAGAAATCCGCAACTTAAAAGAACTTATGTCTCATCGCTATACAGATTAATAACCATAAAGAAAAGCAGAAGGTTGACTGATTAAACGTCACCTTCTGCTTTTTATGGTTATATCTTATTTTTATAGCTTGTGATTTGTCTCGTGTACTAGCATTTAAGATAATGTATTGAACTGCAATGTAAAGTTTAAGTGATACTCTGCATCATCCATACGATAACGTTCTGGTAATTCCGGTCCACAACTGTTTGTACCGATACCACTTTGGCCAACATCGATATTAACATATGTGTAACCATCTAAGTGTAATTGATCCGCATGTTCTACTGTTGTAAGTTGCGCATCTGAATAAGGTTTCGCATTGAAACTAAATGGTGTTTCAGCGTTAAACGCAACTTGTGTTGTTGTATTGTTTAATGTCACATGTGTTGTATTATTGTGACTGCCGTCTTCTTGCGGTCTGATATGCGGCCAGAAATTATCATTGACTGTAGAAATAAAGTAACCTAAATGACTCGCAAGCTGCTTATCATCATAACTGCTGAAGGGTCCATGACCATAGTATGCTAATTTTTGATAGTCATTTGATAACTTGAATTCTAAGCCAAGTCTCGGTAAGAACGGCATACGTGCATTCTTCTCAAGTTCTAAATCCGCTTCAATCTTACCATCCGCATGCACTAACCAAGTTAAAGTACCTGTTAAGATTTTCGGCACACGTTTATGCACAATACTGATTTGGAATTGAATACTTACGCCGCCTTCAGATTCGACAATCGAATAATCATATACACGCGTATGCGCATGTTCGTAACCCATTTCTTCCCATTGCTTACGAATATTAATGTCATTATCTGTCGGTGCACGCCAAATGCGGATTGCAGTAGGTTCATGAAGCACGAGCTTACCTGCTTGTGTAACGTGCGTTAATGAAGCAGTTCGCGTATCAAACGCATAATCACTATTCTCTCCTGAAATGTGAATAGTATGTGCTGTATCATCCACTGAAACTTGATAAGCAGCTTCATGCTCTGTTACTGTTTCAAATTCCAAACGTTCTTGAACGATTTGATCATGACCTAAAATTGTTTGATCTTTAAGTGAAATATACTCTACTAAAATATCACTGATTTGGTTTAAAATCGCTTCATCAATAAACGTCTGCAGTTCCACAGAAATTTCAGTATGTGGTTCAAATCCTGTTAAATCTGCATACTCTTCATATTGTTCACCTGATAATGTCGTAATCGTAAAACGTAATTGCAAGACTTCATCTGCATCAATAAAATCGAGACGATTATAAAACGTTAACGTCTGTTTATCATAATGAGATAAAATCACCAGACGATTCACTTGTTGGAATTCATAATAACCTTCGTGCGGCGTTCTATCTGGCGACACGATACCATCTACACAGAAGTTGCCGTCATGTAAATCTTCTCCGAAATCTCCGCCATAACGAAAGACTGGTTGCGCTTCATCTTGACTGATATTTACTGCGTGGTCACACCATTCCCAAACAAACGCACCAATAAAGCTTGGATACGCTTCTAATAATTCATGATATTCTAAAAGACCGCCTGGTGAATTCCCCATCGCATGTGCATACTCGCATAAGATAAAGGGTTGTGTAATATTTTGATTATCTAAATAACGCTCTTTAATTTCTTCAGGTGACGGATACATACGACTGATCATATCTAGTTTAGAGAAATCTTCCCCACCTTCTGCGTAAAAGGCACTTTCATAATGGACCGGACGTGTTGCATCTAAATCCTTCGCAAGTTCAGCTGCTTTCTCAATATTGACACCATATCCAGATTCATTACCTAATGACCACATAATAATAGATGAGAAGTTGCGTAGCGGCACAATAGACGCTTCAATACGATCTAAAATCGGTGCTTCGTATTGCGGATCATCTGCGATAATATTAAAGTCTTTAGTATTTTCATCTCCATAAAACAGCACTACGCCATGTGTTTCTAAATCCGCTTCACTCATCACATAGAACCCGTATTCATCAGCTAACTCATAGAAGCGAGGCGCTTTCGGATAGTGTGCTGTACGAATCGCATTAAAGTTGGCTTGTTTCATTAATGTCAAATCTTCATGCATTTGCGCTTCAGTTAAGACATATCCCGTTTCCGGGTTACTGTCGTGATAGTTAGCCCCACGCAATTTCACAGATTTACCATTAATCCATAACTGTTGATCTTTAATTTCAACTTCACGTAAACCGACCTGTTCAGTGATAACTTCATCCGCAGTAGTGATAACTAGCGTATAAAGGTAAGGTGTTTCAGCACTCCAAAATACGGCGTCTTCTACATTTAATACTAAAACATCTTCATTTGTCCCTTTTTGTTCAGTAATGACGCCGCCTTCTTGGTCAAGCAGCGCTACTGTATAATCAGGTTTACCATTTACTTGCGTCACATCTAAATGGACTGCACCTGTTTGTACAGCTGTATCGACTGTCGTTTGAATCGTATAATCTTCAATACGATTGTTAGGACGTTCTACAATATACACATCTCTGAAGATACCTGAATGTCTAAACATATCTTGATCTTCAAAATACGTACCATCTGAATATTTAACGACTAATACTTGAATCGTATTGTCCCCTTCTTGAACAAAAGATGTGACATCAAAACGTGACGCACTGCGTGAAACTTGGCTGTAGCCTACAAATGTATTATTGATCCATACATAATACGCACTGCTGACACCGTCAAAGTTCAACACAAATTGATGGTCATTGTCATAGATAGAATCGATGGTAAAGTTGCGTTCATAATAACCACATGGATTATCTTCTGGTACATACGGCGGATCAAATGGGATTGGATATTTAATATTGACATATTGTGTTTGGTCAAATCCATGTAAATTCCACACAGACGGTACCGGTAAAGTTTGTGTCGCTTTATGACGGCTTGCTTCGAACTCTGCCACACTGTTGAAGAAACCGAAGTTCCAGTCACCAGATAATTGTGTTACAGAAGTATTGTGTTGTTGCGGCTTTGGGATAAAATAAGCGGCATAAGGTAATGTATTAACATGTAATTGTTCTAAGTTATAGTGTAAATCTAATTTCAAGGTATGACCCTCCTAAGTATTTTTCAAAAATTATATAATTTTGTTAAATATACGTGTTATAATGGCTCTATCATAGAGAGAAAGAGAGTGAGACAAGTGCAAGTCTTTTGGACAAAACTTAAAAAAACAAGCTACGAAGCCCAAGTTGATGAATGCGGCAAAGAAAACTTATACGTAGGTAACGGCTATGAATATGAAGTCACTAAACCTGCTGTCTTGCATATCGTGACACAAGGAACCGGCACCTTTACTGTGAATGATACGACTTACCATTTAAAGAAAGGTGATGTCTTCTTATTGCTCAAAGGCATGCATGTCAAATATCATGCGACAGGAGAAACACCTTGGCATTATATGTGGGTCGGCTTCAGCGGCACACATGCCATCAGCTTTATTACACGTACTTCTTTATCAGATGAATTCGTCCTCTTAAATCAAAACACTGAAACACTGTTTAAATTAATCTTTAAAATCTGCATTCTGGCAAACAGCCATACCCCTGAGGACACCCACGATATCTTACTAAAGATAAGACTATTTGAATTGTTATATTTCCTAACACAACAAAACCAAAAAGAAATTGTAATTCCTGATCAACGTGAAGCAACAGATTTAAAAGATGCTTTAGAATATTTCAATGACAATTTCAAAAGCAAAGATACTACTGTTGATAATGCTGCTCAAGTCGCAAACATGAGCCGTAGTCAGCTCTATAAACGTTTCAAAAAGCAATTTGGCGCTTCACCAAGCAGATATCTCACCGATCTTCGTATGGCTTTTGCGGCTGAACAGCTGAAATTCACAAATAAAACTGTGCAAGCCATTGCAGATGAACTTAATTATGATGTGTCACTTGCTTTCTCCAAGGCTTTCTCTAAGTACTTTAACTGTCCACCTACGCAATACCGCAAAAATTATAAGGCCAGAAAAGCATTGCAATCTGAATAAATGAAACTATCAAGCAGCTACTTTTTTGTTGCTGTAAAACAAAAGCAGTGGATAGAGTTATGAATGAAAGCTCTAACACTGCTTATTGTATTGTTACAGTTTTTCTTCTTTATGAATCGGCGGACGTCCTTCTCTTTTACGTTTAAATTCAAGTGTTTGTTGAATATCACGTAAGAAATCGCCTTTTAAGTTGAAGGCTTTATGATATAAAATACTACAAATGATGATAAAGAAGATTGGTACTCCAATCATACCGATTCTGATACCCCAGATTGTATCTGTTGTTTGTTCAACATTTGGCACATAACCAATCATTGATAAACCGACACCGACACTTAATCCCGCAAATGCTTGTGCTAATTTTACTAAGAATGTTTGTGTTGATGTGATGACACTTTCGTTACGTTGACCGAATTTCACTTCACTGTAGTCGATTACGTCAGCTAACGCGACTGTGTTGATTCCGACAAGCGTACCTGTACCGAAGCGAATACATGCACCGCCAATAATTACCCAGATTGCTGCGTGCGGCGCAATAAAGCCTGCAAGCAAGATAACTACTAAACCAATAATAATTCCAAATACAGCGTAGTTGAATACTGCACTACGTCCGACTTTCTTAACTAAGTATGGGAAAATCAATAATGATCCCATTTCCATAAGAATCATTGTGTTAAAGACAGAGAATAAGCTTTCTACGCCTGCCACATATTTAAAGTAATACAAGATAATTGCGTTAATCATTTGTCCACATAAGTTGAATGCTAAGATTACACCAATTACCGCAAGCAACTCTTTGTTTTTAAAGAGAATACGCCAAATATCTTTAAAACGGACTTTAATTGCGTTTTGTCTTTCAATTTCAGTGTCTTCATGAACGAAGAATACTGTAATACCGATAGTAATGATAAATGTAATACTACAGATGATTGCAAGCGCAAAAATACCTGCACCTCTGAATGGTTGGCCTAAGAAATCGTCTAATTTATGGATGAACATTAAACCGAAGCTTCCGATCACAAAAGCCGCAAAGCTCGCAAAGAAACGTGGCACTACCGCAACTTCTTCACGTTCACGTGGATTATTCGTTAAGTTTGGCAGCCATGACCAGTATGGGATGTCCATAATGGTATAAGTCATACCCCATATGATGTACATGATTGAGATGTAAATGTACATGCCGTTGCCTGCGAAATCAAAGTTTGTGAAGAGTAATACTGTGATGACAGCGTTAATTAATGTACCGATAACGAGCCATGTTTTGAATTTGCCGAAGCGGTTGTGTGTATTATCAACAATCATGCCCATAATCGGGTCGTTAATCGCATCCCAAATACGTGCTGCGAAAAACAACACTCCGACGAATGCGGGTGAGAGTCCAACAATGTCCGTAATATAGAACATTAAAAACAAACTGACAATATTAAAAATGGCGTCCTTTCCTACTGTTCCGAATCCAAATGCATACTTTTCAAAGCGCGTTAATTTTCTTTCCAATCCTTTCACCTCTATCTATAGATTGTTATTTCTGGTGTTGTCTTTGTACCTTCAAATAATTAATTTTCTATTCATGTAAACGTTATCATTTTTCTGAAAACAATAGAATATCCAAATCTTTCTTTTATATGTCCAAATGTTTCGAAGTTAAAATATTTATGGCACTTTGAACCTTTAAAAAATAATTCCTCATCTTGTTATTATCATTATTCAAACGAAAAAACCCCTGTCACTTACTCTAAATAAGTAAGTACAGGAGTTCTTTTATATAACTGATATTATAATTTCAATGGTTTAAGATTTTGCGTTAAAGCTTCGCGTCTATCTTCGTATTGTGGCGGTAATTGAAGATGTTGACCTAATTGATCTTTCGGCTCATCTACCGCAAAGCCTGGACCATCTGTCGCCATTTCAAATACGATGTCACCTTTTTCTTTGAAGTAAATCGCTTTGAAGTAGTTACGGTCTTTAACTTCTGTCACAAAGTAACCATGGTCTTCCATGTGTTTTTGCCATTCTAAATGTTCTGCTTCTGTTGGGATAGACCAAGCCACATGATGCACTGTACCTACACCGAATAAACCTTTTGGCAATGGTTGTGCAGACATAATGATTTGGTGTTTTTCTTCGCCTTCTGTTTCTAAGTGGATTTTAGAAGGGTTTTCGTTAACAACACTTAATCCCATATCATCAACTAATGTACTGCGAGTACCTGCTGGATCTGCAGATAATAGTTCTGTACCGTGGAAACCTATAATAGCATTATCTTCAGCTTCTTCTTGTCCTTCAACTAATGCTAAAGCTAGTCCATGCACATCATTAAATTCTAATGTTGCTTCGTCAAACAAACCAGAAATTTTAGTTTCAATACCTTGTTCATTTAAATGTGCTTCCCAAGCATCCATTGAGCCTTTAGGAATTCTGAATGCGATACGTCCAACTTGTCCGCTTCCCACTCGACCTTTATGTTGATTTGGCCAGTTAAAGAATGTCATTACCATACGTTTGTCGTCATCTTGTCTTGAGAAGTATAAGTGATAAACACCTGGGTCATCGAAGTTTACTGTTTGTTTAATCAATTGTAAGCCAAGTACATTACGATAGAAGTCTAAGTTCTCTTGTGCGTCACCTACAATTGCTGAAATATGATGTATGCGTTTAATATTTTCCATATATGGAAACCTCCTTTATTCAGTATAATTATTATACTTACTTTGTTAAACTCATTATAACACTAGTATAATTTTTATACCAGTGTTTTGTTTCATGTAAATAAAAAATACGCACTTCCGATTTAACCGGAAATGCGTATCATAAACGTTAATCACATTAGTTGTCTAAAGCTTTTTTCAGTGACTCGATGTTTTTCTTCATTAATGATTGATAAGTAACATCTTTATCTTTTGATTCATCTTTTGTTAAAACTGATAAGTTATGGAATGGTAATGGTTTCGTGTTAGTTTCTTTTCTGATGATATCTGTCACTTTAGAAGTGATGTTTTGTTCGTATAATACATATGGTTGTTTTTCTTTCTTGATATCAGAAACGATAGCCATTAATTCTTTTTGTGTTGGTTCATCGTTGTTCATGCCGTTAATACCTTCTTGTTCGAAGTCATAACGTTTAGCTAAGTAAGCTAATGAATCGTGAGAGATAATCACTTTGTCGCGTTTTTTGTTTTTAGAAACGTCTTTTAATTCTTTATCTACATCTGAGATGTCTTGAACTAATTTTTTGTAGTTCTTTTCGTAGTAATCTTTGTGATCAGGGTCTTTTTTCACAAATTCATCTTTGATTTCTTTCGCAAATGTTTTATCTGCTACTGGATCTAACCAAATATGTGGATCGTATTTGCCGTGGTGATGATGGTGTTCTTCGTGATCACCATGCTCTTCATGTTCACCGTGTTCTTCATGATCACCGTGTTCGTGGTGTTCACCTTCTTCATGGTCACCATGTTCATGTTCGTGTTCATGCTCATGTTCTTCACCAGGAAGAATCGCGTTTTTGTCTAAGCCTTTTGTTAACTCAAGCACTTTCTTGTTGTCTTTAATTGTTTTCGCAATTTTACCCGCTGCTGGGTCCATTTCTTTGTCTGTATAAATAAATAAGTCGCCTTTAGAAATGTTCATGATTTCTTTTTGTGTTGGTTCAAAACTATGTAAGTCTGTACCTGGTGGGTAAATTGATTTCACATCTGCATATTTACCGCCGATTTGATCCGCAAAACTTTGGAATGCGAATACAGTTGTGTTAACTTTCATCTTATTGCTTTCGCTGTACTTAGCATCTTTACTGTCTTTATTACCGCTGTCTTTGCTGCTGTCACCATTACCGCAAGCTGCTAATACAACTGTTAAGACTAAAGATAACATTATGAAAAGTGTCTTTTTCATCTTAAAAGGTCCCTCCAAATCGTAATCATTATGTTTTAAACTATACCCTTAAATACACTAAATTGCAATGGTATTCATGAAATCTTTTAGATTCTCAGAATTCTGAAATTTTCAACCTAATATTTTATAATTAAAAAACAGTTAGGTTCACTATTCATATACACATTAAAGAGAAAAGTACTCTTTTTAATTTGGCGCTAATTATTTTGTAAATTTATAAATTAAAGAAAACGCTTACATTAAAGAAAACATATAATTTTTGTAATAACCCTTGTTTCTGACCCGCTTTGTTTTGTACCATTTAGATAGGAGTAACATTAAATAGATAAAGGGGATTATGACTATGACAGATTTAAAGCAAGGCGACCATAAGTTCTTTATTGGGGAAGAAAGTTCACCGAGCGCCATCATTGAATTCAGAGATGAGCAAGAAAATGTGATTGATATTTTCCATACTGCTGTCAGTGATGAATTAGGCGGCCAAGGTATCGGAACGAAACTCGTTGAAAAAGTAGTAGATTACGCGAATGCAAATCAACTTAAAATCACTGCGAGCTGTTCATTCGCAAGACGTGTGATTGAACAATTCCCAGAGTTTAAACTATTCTTAGCTGGTAAGGAATAACACTTACATAAACTAAAGAGAAGCACCTAAAGTTCAAACGGCTTTAGGTGCTTCTTTTGTTACGCTTATTCTTTTATCCATTTTGCAGCAAATACATATTATAATAAATGCCTTTTTGCGCAAGTAATTCTTCATGGGTACCCCGTTCGACTATCGCACCTTGATTTAACACTAAAATTTGATTTGCATCTTGAATCGTCGACAATCGATGTGCAATTGCGAGCGTTGTACGTCCTTTACGCATATCTTTCAATGAGTTTTGTATTTGTTCTTCTGTTTCAGAATCAATAAAAGCAGTTGCTTCATCTAAAATAAGAATTTTAAGGTCAATTGCCATCGTTCTCGCAAATGCGATTAACTGACGTTCACCACTAGAGAATGCACTACCCTTCTCTATTACTTTATGCTCATATTGATCTGGCAGTTGTTCAATAAAGCGATCAGCATGCACAAATTCTGCAGCAGCTTTTGCTTGTTCGAATGTCATTGTTGGATGATATAAGCGGATGTTAGATAAGACTGTTCCATAGAAGATAAACGGATCCTGCAGAACCAGTCCTACTTTTTGTTTCAATTCTTGCTTTGGAATTGATTTGATAGATTGACCATCAATTAATATTTCACCTTGATGAAATTCATAAAAGCGCATAAATAAATTAATAATCGTACTTTTACCAGAACCTGTATGGCCTACAAGCGCTATTGTTTCACCAGGATTAGCAGTAAATGTAATATGTTTTAATACATTGTGTTCTCCATCATAACTGAAGGTTACATCTTTAAATTCAATTTTACCTTTTGTGATATGATGGTCAGCGATTTCATTTTGTTTAGGTTCTAATGTGTCGTTATCTAGTAATGTAAAGACACGGTTAGCTGCGACAATAGCTTGTTGGAATATATTCAAATTTTGACTGACTTGGTTAATAGGTTCGAAAAAGCGCTGCATATATTGTACGAACGCATAAACAACCCCTGCCGTCACAGTCGAAGAGAAGCTTAATAATCCGAAATAACTTAGTATCATCACTGTCGCAAAGATACTTAACATACCGATGGCTGGACGTAATAATAGACCATCTAGGCGAATCGTTTTCAAGTTATATTGATAGTGCTCTTCGTTAATTTCATCAAATTCTTTTTGTAGTCTGCGTTCTTGGTTAAAGACTTGAATCATACGGATACCTTCAATAGATTCGGCAAGTTTCGCGTTCAAATCAGATAACCGTTGACGTGCTTGTGCAAAGAATATTGAAGCATATTTACGATATAAAGCTAAAATAATGATAATAATCGGCATAAAACATAAAGCCATTAACGCAAGTCTGACATCTAGAATAAACATCATAATAAAACTTGAAATGACTGTAAATAATGCCATCATAAAGGAAGAAAACACCCCGACAAACATGTTAACGATGGCTTCTGTGTCATTCGTTAATCGTGACACGATACTTCCACTTGGCACCTCATCAAAATACTTCATGCCGAGTTCGCCCATTTTATCAAACGCATCAATACGTAATTGTTGGATAATTTTAAATGCGAAGTTTTGGAACATATAAATGTTAATATATGTTGTTATCGCACCAATCAATTCAATGCCGATAAAGATAACAATCATCCAAATAATTTCATGTTGTGGAAAGTGTCTTGGTGTTAAGTAATCATCAATAAACACTTTCACAATATAAGGCACCGCCACACCTGCTGCTGTGGAAATCCCAAGCATCACAAATGCAGCTAAAATCAACCATTTAAACGGGAAGGTATAACGCATCAAGCGCATTAATGTATGCCACTGATCACGCGCACTGAGTTGATTATCACCATGCATTTTCTGTCTTCTAGCCATGATAATCACCCTCCTCTTCATGTGCCGCTTCATCTAACTTTTTAGTTAATTGGTCGCGTAATTGTTGTGACTGATAAGTTTTCGCATACCAACCTTGATTGCGCATCAATTGTTCATGTGTCCCTTGTTCTGCCACTGTACCTTCATCCATCACGATAATTAAATCCGCATGACTCACTGCACTCATACGATGTGCAGTAATAATATTCGTTTTGCCTTGTCTTTGGTCTCTCATATTGTTAAGAATATGTTCTTCTGTATCTGCATCAACTGCTGACAAAGAGTCATCAAACATCAAGACAGGCGGATCCGAAATGACTGCACGTGCGATAGAAACACGTTGTTTTTGACCTCCTGATAATGAAACACCACGTTCTCCAACAATCGTGTCATACCCTTGAGGAAAATTTAAAATATCATGATGAACATAGCTGGTTTCAGCTGCTTGTTGAATTTGTTGTTTTGTACTATTCGGTGCCGCAAAAGCAATATTTTCTCGGATAGTTGTAGAGAATAAGAAGTTGTCTTGCGGTACATAACCAAACATCGCACGTAAATGTTGTATTTCATAATCACGGATTGGAATACCGCCATAAGTAATATCTTCAGGACGTTGCGTATCAAATTCGCGTACTAACAATCGTAATAGCGTACTCTTTCCTGAACTTGTACGCCCAACTATACCGACAGTCATACCTTCTTCAATAGTAAAGTGTACATCTCTTAACGAAGGATGTTCACTGCCCGGGAAAGTAAAAGATTTAATTTGATAAGTGATGGGTCCTGATGGATAACCATTTACTTTATAAGTTAAATCTATTTCATTTTCTGTGTCTAAAATACCACTAATTCTTTCATAGGATGCATGACCTCTTTGAATAATATTAAAGAAGAAACCTAACGCAAGTAACGGCCACACTAACATACCGAGATACGTTGTTGCGGTAATTAACTGACCCAACGTAATTGTATGATTGAAAATCATAAATGTACCAAACACTAATGCGAGGAAGTAACTTGTACCAATCACTAACATAATCGTTGGACTGAATAAGGCATCAATTTGCGCAACTTTTAAATTTTTTCGAACCACATCATCACTGATAGCTTTAAAGTCCTTTTGGTCACTTTTTTCATAACCCATTGTTTTAGTAACTTTAATACCAGCAATACTTTCTTGTGTCTTATCATTTAAACGACTGAATGCCGCTTGTGCTTTTTTAAAGCCTTTGCTCATCAAACGACCATAATAACTTGTTAATAAGACTAAAATAGGTAAAGGCAGCATAATTATCAACGTCAATTTCCAGTTGATTGTCAGTGCCATCGTAATTAAAATTGATGTTCCTGTAATTAAAGAGTCGCCAATCATTAACACCCCTGGACCTGCGGCACCTTGAACAGCATTAATATCATTGGTCGCATGGGCCATCAAGTCACCTGTTCGACGTCTTTGGAAGAAAGATGGACTCATAGAAGTATATTTCTCATATAAGCGGTTACGTAAAATCTTCCCTAACTTATTACTTGTTCCAAAAATCAGAACACGCCAAGAGTAGCGTAGAATATAAATCATCACTGCCGCAAAAGCAAGTATCATCATATAAGTAAATAGCTGCCTTCCCGTTAAACGATCAGCTGCAATCGCATCAATCGTTTTACCGATGATTTGCGGCGGAATAAGCTGAAATAATGCGATAAAGAGTAATACTAATAGCCCGCCAATATACTTCAACTTCTCTTGTTTAAAAAACCAGCTTAAATGCATAAACACTTTCATCTCATCACTTCCTCCTTTCTTTTATCTTTTTATTTATCAACAGCATTTTAGTTGACTCTTGTTTGTGCATCTCCTGTTTCTAATACTTCCATAGTACTGTTCAATCCGCCTTCAGCAAGATTTTTTACAGCTTCGTGTGTAAAGAATGCGATGTGAGGAGAAGCTAACACATCATCACGTTCAATCAACTCTAGTAAGGTTTCATCTTGAACCTCTCTATTTGAAAAATCTCTTCGGAAATATTGCGCCTCATTTTCATACGTATCGATAACAGCACCCGCTACTTTACCACTATTCAATGCATCTAGCAAAGCTTGTGTCTCAACAACCATACCACGTGCGCAGTTGACAAAGATCACACCATCTTTCAACTGATTAAATGTTGCTTGATTAAACATATGGTACGTCTCTTTATTTCCCGGGACATGAAGTGAAACGATATCTGCTTGTGCGATTGCCTCTTCTAACGAATCTTTAAATTCAACAATATTTTCTAATTCCGGCTTATCTTCGATATCGTAACCAACAACTTTACAACCGAAATTTGAGAACAATTGCGCTGAAATACTGCCGATGCGTCCTACACCGATAATCGCTACGGTTAAATCTTTGACAGGACGTGAAATCAATGGTGCATCCCATACAAAGTTATGATTCTCCATACGTTGTTTGATAAGTGGCAACTGTCTCACAAAATACAAAGCGCCTGTGACTGCATATTCAGCAATAGAACTTGGTGAATAGCTGGGTACTGTTGTAATGATTAAATTATGTGCTTTGGCTTCTTCTAAGTCATACATATCGAATCCAGCACTGCGTTGTGCAATTTGTTTAATACCATAGCTTTCTAATTTACTATAAATCTCAGGATTGAATGGTCCATTATGAGATAATGATAAGCCATCATATCCTTTTACTTGTTCAATATTGTCCATAGTTAAAGGATGGCTTTCATAATCCACTTCTACTTGGTGTTCCGCTGACCAATTTTTAATTGCGTCAATTTCATAAGGTGCGACATCAAACATTTTTATTCTTACCATCTTAAAACTCCCCTTTAATATGTATTACATCTTTATAAATCAAGAATATAGGTAATATTATAGCATTGAAACAAAGGTAAGAAACACAAGATTCAGACAATTAAAATAAAAAGACTCAAGCTGTTAAAGCTCAAGTCTTTCCTAAATAACTATTCAAGCCATTCAATGACATCTTCATATGCTTGACGAGTTTTGGCACGTTTCGGATCTTCTTCACGATAACCGAAAGCTACCATAACTGATGGTAAGAACTCATCTTCATTCATAATTCCTTCATCAGAAAGCAATTGTGTGACTTCTTTCATACTGAAACCTTCAATTGGACAAGAGTCTACACCTAAAAATGCGGCTACTGACATCATATTACCTAAGGCAATGTATGTTTGTTTACTTGCCCAGTCCCATAATGAACGTTCACTTTCATATAAATCCAAGCTATCATTTTGGAACATTTCATAACGTTTATTCATATCTTCTAATACATCATCTGGTACATTTTTTATTTCTTTCATAATATGTGTTAAATATTCTGTACCCGGACGTACGTTTTTACGCGCAAGTAAAATCACAAAGTGTGAGGCTGTATCTAATTGGCCTTGTGCACCCCAAGATACTTTTTTTAATTTTTGACGTAAGTCTTCATTTTGAACGACTAAAAAACGCCATGGTTCCGCACCGATTGAGCTTGGTGAAAGACGCCCAGCTTCAATAATGGTATGGAAATCTTCCGCATTCACTTTTTTGTCTGGATTAAAACGTTTTGTCGCATGTCTAAAATTAAATGCTTGTAAAATTTGATCGCGTATTGCTTGTTGTTCCATTACTATTTTCGCTCCTCATCTTATGTAGTCACCTATAGTATAGTGAACCTACCAAGGAGTCTAAAGGAAAATGCTTGTGGTTACTGTTTTTGAAGTCTTTCAACAAATGCCACATATTCATCAGCATTTTCTGCGAGAGTCGCAAAATTATCGATGTCATCCGTTTGGTAAATCGCATGAATGCCAAAGAAATGGCCACCGATTAAATTAACAACACCTTTTAATGGATTACAAATTTCGTCAATCGTATACCCTATCGGTCCATCTTCTTTATAATGTGCTTTTGGTTGGCCGCATGAAATGGCTAATGCGAAATGTTTTCCTTTTAAAGCGTCACCGCCATCAAACGCAAAACCATGTGTATAGACTTCATCGAACCATTGCTGTAAAAGTGGCGGATAACTCATCCAAAACATGGGATATTGAAAGATAATATAATCATGTTTCTGTAATAACGCTTGCTCATGTTCAACATCAATGTTTCCATCTGGATAAGTTTGATACAAGTCATGTACCGTCACTAAATCAGAACGATCTTCTAATGTTTTCTTCCATACTTGATTAACGTCGCCTTCTTGAATATCAGGATGTGCAATAATTACTAATGTGGACATGATAATCCTTCCTTTCATTCAAAATAAAAATGAGATGTACCCCGAAGTCATCTCATTTTAAGTCGTACTATTTAGTTATTCCCCTTTGGTCTCCATCATTAACTTTGTGTAATAGAATAAGAATACAATGATCATACTGATAGACATTGATTTCAACAGACTATTCATCATTGTACCGATATCTGTCAGGTAAAACGTAATGGCTGAGTTAATGAAGAAAGCAATAAAAATGTATAGTAATCTTGTTATCATATCCCATCATCCCCTTTTGACTAGTTTACCCATAAAAGATACAAATTGCAATATGTATTTTGAATTTTGTGACAACTTATGTTTTTATAAATAAAAACACGCAACCTTTTTCAGGTTGCGTGTTTCTAGAATTTATCAATTTAACTTTTAATGAAATTTACATATTCATCAGGCAATTATGATTTAACTTGTGAGTCACCGAAGATTTTACGTTTGATTGCTTCACCTGTCGGTGTACCTGCTAAACCGCCAAGACCAGTTTCACGTAATTCAGCTGGTAAGTTACGTCCAACTTTATCCATAGCTTCAATTACTTCATCTACTGGGATACGGCTTTCCACGCCAGCTAATGCTAAGTCAGCTGAGATTAATGCGTTACCTGAACCGATTGCGTTACGCATTACACATGGAATTTCTACTAAACCAGCAACTGGGTCACAAACTAGACCTAATAAGTTACTGATTGCGATAGCCATTGCTTGACCTGAAGCTTCTGGTTTACCGCCGAATGTTTCAACTGCAGCTGCTGCAGCAATAGCTGATGCTGAACCAACTTCAGCTTGGCAACCGCCTGTTGCGCCAGCAACACTTGCGTTGTTTGCTACAACACGGCCGAAGATAGCTGCTGTGAATAAGAAGTCCACCATTTGATCTTCAGTTAAGCCATGTGTTTTTTCTAATTTAAATAGTGTACCTGGAATTGTACCGGAGGAACCAGCTGTTGGAGTAGCACAAATGATACCCATTGCTGCGTTCACTTCGTTTGTCGCAACTGCACCCATAACGGCACTCATCATTTCATTACCTGAAAGCGCATGGTTGTTTTCGTTATAGTTTTTAATTTTAATTGCGTCTTGACCAGTATACCCTGTTACACTTTTAACGCCTTCGCCAGTTGTCCCTTTTTCAACTGCGTCGCGCATTACTTGTAAGTTTTGTCTCATTTGTTCACGGATTTCATCACGTGATTTCCCACTTAATTCTTTCTCTTCTTCAATCATAATTTCTGAGAATTTCATATCATGTTTATTCGCATAATCTATGATCTCTTTAATTGAATCAAACATACATTACACCTCTTTATTTTATATATGCAAAGTTTAAGTCGCTATATTTCTCTCTTAAATCGCTAAGTGCTTCTTCTGGTAAGGCTTTGTTTAAGTGTAAAGCCATTAAACAGCCATCTGGATTAATCGTTTTGATTTCTTCGTTGATGTCTGCACCGTGTTCGATTAAATCATTGATTAAATGGTTGATTGTCGCATTGTCAGTTGGTCCATCGATTTCTAATAATGGTAAGCCGTGGTTCATTAGAATACATTGACCATTGACGTTAATGCTTTTAATTTTAATAGTTCCGCCACCGATTGAGATTCCGTTCAATTCGATGTGACGATCACCTTGTTTTGCTTTAATTAATGCACAGTTAGGATGCTCTCCTAAACTTCTTCCTGTTTCTTCGATGAAACGAACATCGATACCATCGTTTTTAGCAATGTTTACTGCATTGCTGATACGTTCGTCGAAAGTGCTGAATCCTAGTAAGCCACCAACGATTGCAACGTCTGTACCGTGTCCTAAGTGTGTTTGTGCAAATGATTCATAATAATGAACTTCAATATCTTCAGGTTCTCCTTGAAGTACCATTCTTGCTGCGTTACCGATTTTTACTGCACCTGCAGTGTGTGAACTTGATGGTCCCATCATAACTGGACCGATTATATCAAATGCGCTTTGGTAATCATGTTTACGTGCCATAGCGTATTGTCATCTCCTTAATCTCTTTATAAGAAATGCTTAATTAATTTGCTTTTGACGGTTCTGCTTTGCCTTCAGGTAATTTGTCAGATAGTTTCTTGAAGTTGATTTTGTTCATAATCTTACCTAAAATCCAACCAAGGATAATTGCTGTCACGATAACAGCTGCGATAGTAATAAGTGATGGAATTGGTTTGTTAAATCCAAACAATACAATTGCACCAGCTATTGGTGTTGCCATTCCCGTTACATTAATAACTAAACCTGCAATCGTAACAATTGTCGCTGTAAACATACCGACTATGGCGTTTGCGCCGTAAAGTTGAATCGGATATTTTGCGATTGTATCGATTTGTGTTAAAGGTTCTACTGCAACTGCGAAGGCTTTACCTAAGCCGCCGATTTTAAGTGCTCTGAACATCATAAAGTTAACGAATGATGAACCTGTAGTTGTTAATGCACCGATAGCCATCGGAACACCTGTTAAACCAAGTAAACTTGTTAATACCATAGAACTTAATGGCGTCATACCTACCACCGGAATGATTAAGCCTAAAATAATTGCTAAAGCGTAAGGATTATTGTCACCAACTGCTGTAATCGCACCACCGATTTGTCTTAACACAGCCATTACTCCTGGTGAAATTAATCCGCCGATTCCGAATGCTAATGCCGGAGCGACTAAGATTACGACAATTAAGTCTAAGCCTTCTGGTACTTTTTTCTCGATCAATTTAATCAAGAAGCTCACTAAGTAAGCAGCGATAAATGCCGGTAATAATTTTTGATCATGTAAAACTAAACCAATGATAACTGCGAAGACTGGAGAGATTCCCAATTTCAAACCAGTTAAAATACCTACTGCAATACCACTTAAGCTTCCTGCTAAGTCTCCAATTCTTTGGAAGAATTCCAAGTGGAACACGCCACCGATCGCATAACTTAAGAATGCTTGCGGTAAAAATGTTGCACATGCTGCACCTGAAAGTGCTTGTAGCCCCTGTTTACCATAAGGAGCAAATTTTAAGAATAACGACATTGCTAGAAGGACTAGCAACAACGTCCCAGTTCCCAAAATAATATCCATGCCAAATGACCTCTTTTCCTACTATATATTTAATTTTCCTACCACCGACATCATACTACCTTTGATAAAGCGTTTTCAATACCTTTTGCAAACATTTTGTGAACAAATTGCGAATAATTTCACAAACTCTTTATTATGACTATTATTACTCTTTATTTTTAAATATAAAGAGTAATTATAATCATAACGTTTATAAAGTTGTCACAATTAGTTTAAACGATAGCAATTAATTTAAACACTTACCATTAATAAAAATAATCTTGCTAACCCTAAAACAACATTAAAAGACTCCCTTTAGACTTTTATTGTTATTTGTCTATACAAATTATTTTCCATTAGCAACTATAACACTTTAGTAAATAACTTTAAACCAACAAATTCGGGTGATTTTATCGGGTAAAAGCTAAAATGCTTGATACCGTAGGATTTTGAGCAATTTAATACCTAAAAAGTTCTAATATACTGAAAATTTACGAAGTTTATCCTTTTTTAAACTCAATTTTAAGTTAGCTTAATATTCCTATGCCATGCTTGAAGTGAAGAAATTGATGATAACGCCGAATCACTGCGGAAAGCAATACTATCCCATAAAGCCGTACACCAGAAATCTATCTCTCACATATCCGCATGTGTATATCAATTTTCTTCGTTGTCGTTTTGTCTGTTTCATCCGACAGTTTATACCTCATACTCATAACACCATGGATGACATGACACTTTCATTTTGAAATAGGAGTGTTGTTTTCATGCCTATGAAGTTAAGTAAAAAGAAAAGCTTGCTTCATGTTTCTACGCTAGCTTTAAGCGGTTTACTATTCTTTAATATGCTTGGAGTGATGAATGCTGCTGAAAGTCATGATTACGCAAATGAACAGTCCGCTGAATTATCCGCTTTGGTCGAAAATACTGATACTGCTCAAACAACTGAAACATTTATCCCTACATCGCATCCAACTGATGTGGCTCAAGCTGCTGATGTTGAACCCGATCCTTCCCTTGCAGAAAATGTTTCAAAGACAAATATCGCAGATGCAGAAAGAAATCGTAAAGAAGCAGATACTGAGTCCACAACCTCAAAAGCAACAGCAGGACAAACCTATGCGCATCAAGCATCAGCAACAACTTCAAAAAGTGAAGATGCAGGCTCACACTATCAGGGTGAAACCGCATCATACGCTGACTTGCCAGAAACAGGACACGTTGACCATCCAGAATCGGGTGCTGTCATAGCCATTATTATGAGTATTGTTGTCTCTACTATTGCCCTTATTCACGTATGCAGACAAAATGCACGTTCAGTTGTCCCAAACCGAGATGACGTTTGATTGAAAAATCCCTAGTATATCATTTCTAAAATCCCTAAAAAAACAGACTTAGAAACCTGTCTTTTCTCCCTTTCTTTAAGACATTGTTTCTAAGTCTGTTTATTTTTTATTCATTTTTAGATGAGTGCACACTAGAGTCTCTGACATTTAACTGTGCCATTAACCAATCTGATTGAATTTGTTCACTTTCTCCTTCAAAAAATTGTTTTAAGCGTGCAAAAATTGATGCGCCGATAGTTTCAGCATGAATACCTACAGCGGTTAATGATGGATAATGTACTTTATTCCAACTATTCTCTTCTAATGTAACAATTGCAACATCTTCAGGCACTTTTAATTCCTTTGTTTTAAGTGCTTGTAAAATACCAGACAACATCGCATGATTCGAAGCAATCAATGCAGTTGGATGATTTGATTGCGCAAAGAGTTGCTGGACGGTGTCATAGCCGTATTTTTCTGTAGCTTGTAAACTTAAATCAGTATATTGATATGAGATTAGTCGTTCATCCATTTGTTGTTCAAAATCTTCTAATGCTGCTTTATATCCCATTCTTGTATCAGCTGTTGCACTGGAAGCAGGATTACCTAAAATTAAAGCGATTGATTGATGGTTTTGTTTCAATAAATGTTCAGCAGCTTGATAGGCTGTATCTTCATGATTTAACCCAATGTAAGGTATCTGTTCATCCTCAATTTGATTATCAATAATTACCATTGGAATGTCTCTCCAACGTTTTGAAATACGCATTTGTGCTGAAACTGGCGAAACAATAATACCATCTACTTGTTGTGATACAAACCAATCAATCAGTTCATCTTGACGTTGTACTTGTTCATTAGATGCCATCGCAATAATTCGAATAGACTCTGAACCTTGTTGATGCTCAATCGCATCAATGACAGAGGCATAATAAGTATCATGTCTCGGTATAATAAATGCGATTGTTTTAATACTTTCTCCGCGTAAAGATTGAATATATCGACTCGGTTCATAGCCTAACATTTCTAATGCTTCCACTACACGTGCACGTGCTTGATCATTAGAAACATGCTTTTTATCTTCTAATATTTGATTGACCGTCGCAATCGACAAGCCAGAAATTCTCGCAATATCATGTAAGGTCGGTTGTGTTTTCTTCATTTTCTTTCAAACTCCTTGAATCAGTTGAATTGTTGTTTATTCTTGGTGTGCTTACTTATCAATGTTCTCCATAGATAATTCAAAATCTAACCAATTTACAATATCTGATAATAACATACCGCGATATGAACTTACATTTAATAACTCATGATCTAACCCGTCATAAATTCTTAATGATTTATGTGTGGTTTTAGCTTCTTTGAAGAATTGGATTGCATCATCAGAACTTACAATGCGGTCACTGCCACCATGCATAATCAACACTTTGTCTTCAAACTTAGAAAATTCGATATCCATATCTCGGACCGCTTCTCTAAATGATTTGATTCTTTTATGTTTCTCAATATCCGCTTCTTCATCCTGATTTTCTATTTCTGCTGAATGATCCACCACATCATCACGAAAGACAGGTTGCCCCGTTGGAGACAAACCACCTGCAGAAATATAACCGTGCACTGCATTCGGATAACGTATACCAAATAATGTCGCTATTGTACCGCCTACACCATGGCCTAAAATAAATATTTTTCCTGTCAATTGTGCTTTAACATAATCTACAACAGCCTTTAAATCTTCTACGACGATATCTACATGTTCATAAAGATTTTTGTCACCAGGAGTTTTACCATGACCTCGTTGATCATAACGAATGACATTATAATCATATTCATTAAATGTTGAAGCCACACCATCATAGTCATCTAATTCTTCTGACAATCCTTGTACAATAATCAAATTAGCCATTGGCTGTTCACCTAACGTAATTTTACTGTAGAGATTCACACCATCAAAAGATGAAATATAATCAATATCTGACACAGATAAAAACCTCTCTTTCACTATATATCCTTATTTTCACTTACCCTATGCAGACTTGAAAATCACTTTTTCATTACAATAGCTCCATTCTCTTTTAGTTATTTACTTACTTGTTTATTCGTATTAAAATAATAGAGTTCTTTCATAGTTAATTTATTATATTGACTAAATTATAAAATGCAGAAAGCAGATGACGCTATTGAACATCAGGACTACTCATATTAAAGATATGCTTCCTTATTTAATCATTATTATATTATTGCACCTGATAGGTGTTACTTGTTTATGGATGGGTGCACATACACATCCTATTTTATTCGGAATGGGTATCTTAGCATATACACTAGGTTTACGTCATGCATTTGATGCTGACCACATTGCAGCTATTGATAATACAGTTCGCAAACTGATGCAAGAAAAACAAAATCCGTCAGGTGTTGGCTTCTATTTTTCTATCGGCCATTCCAGCGTAGTTTTTATCATGGCACTTTTATTAGGTGTTTCAGTATCATGGGCACAGCGACAGATGCCCCTCTTTCAAGCTATTGGTGGAATCATCGGAACGATGGTTTCTGGTCTGTTTCTACTACTAATTGGTATTTTGAACTTAATTATCTTAGTGTCATTGATTCGTTTATTTATGCGTTTACGCTTTGAACAAGTTTCTGACGATGAACTGGATCAATTGTTAGCTTCTAGAGGGCTTATTCAACGATTTGTTGGTCCTTATTTTAAATTCATCAACAGAAGTTGGCACGTTTTACCATTAGGTTTCCTATTTGGATTAGGCTTTGATACTGCAAGTGAGATTGCTTTGCTTGCATTATCATCTGGAGCTGCTGAACAGTCATTGCCTTTTGCTGGCATTATCGCACTTCCATTATTATTTGCGGCAGGCATGAGTTTATTAGATACACTAGATGGCGCGCTCATGAAGTCTGCTTATCACTGGGCATTTCTAAAACCAGTTCGTAAAATTTATTACAATATTACCATTACCGCCATCTCCGTCATAGCTGCGTTGATAATCGGTACTGTAGAAATTCTACAAATGATTGGCGAACATTTTAAATTGCACAGTCCTTTTTGGGATGAAGTTGCATCAATTGAATTTAATCATTTAGGTTATCTGCTCGTTGGTGTATTCTTATTATTTTGGTTAGTATCTGTGATTATTTGGAAACTTAATCACTTTGAAGAACAACAGTTGCGATAGTATTCAAAACTTTTCTTACCATAACAATTCCTTACCTTCATCTAAAATAAAGCAATCCTTACATTTACTTAATTTTTAAAGTGAAATGTAAGGATTGCTTTTTAAAATACAAATTGAACTAATATCATATAAGCGATTGTACCACCCGCAATTGAAATCAACATATTACGTTTAATCACATGCAAGATAATAATCACTACAATCGCAATCAACTCTGGCAGCCCATGATTGCCAGTTAAGATAGGCGTTTTACGCAACGCATAAACGACTAAGAAACCAAATACCGCTGCAGGAAGTACAACGCCTAAATATTGTACAAACTTTGGTGTTTCTTTATCTTTAGAAAAGATTAAAAACGGCAAGAAGCGTGTCAACATCGTTCCAATCACAACAACCGCAATCGTTAAAATTTGTTGGGTTAAGGTCATATTAAGCCACACCCTTTCTTGCGAAATATCCTCTGAGGATAGTCAATGCGAGCACAATTAAAATCATTGAAGGTAAGATGAATTGATTAGGTCCGAAGATGACCAAACAAACTATAGGGATAGCCAACCCAATTAATGAACTTACATGATTCTTTTCTTTCAACCAAGACTCTAAAAAGATTACAACGAAAAGAGCGACCATCACAAAATCTAAGCCTTTTGTATCAAACTTAATAAAGACACCGAACAGACTTCCGATTGTCGTACCGAAAAACCAATAAAATTGATTTAATAATGTGACATAGAACATAAATAAGGTCTTATCGACATTTTTAGGTACATTCGCCATATTATTAATTACGAAGGTTTCATCACACATCCCAAAAATTAAGTATGGCTTATATTTTCCTGTCCCTTTAAATCGGTCCAACATGGAAATACCATAAAATAAGTGTCTGGAATTCAGCATAAGTGTCAATACGAAGACACTTAATGGATTAAATGGAACTAATAATAAACTTCCGGCCACAAATTCCATGGATCCTGCAAAAATCAACAAACTCATCAGCATCGCATAAATTGGCGGGAAGCGTAATGAATGCATATAAATACCATAAGCAATACCAATAAATGAAAACCCTGCGAAAATTGGAATTGTTTGAGGAAATGCTGCTTTTATAGCTTTTAAATGCGGATGTTCAGTCATGACTATCAATCCTCTTTCTATGTATATGAAAATCTTCGAAAAACATTCATTTTCCGAAGATTTAATGTAGCTTATAAAACTCTGAATGCATCAGGTACTGGTACTACTTTTTGTTCAACAATATTGTAGAACCCGCCATACTGCATACCTTGGCAATGGATTTGATTACCTGTACTGATTTCAAATTCAAACACCCATTTTAAACGACTGATTTTCGTTAACCAGCATTTGCCAACGGGTTTGTCGTGAATAGTAAGTGGTATCTTATAATCAATTTCAGTATGCATAAGTATAGGTGAAATATTTTGTTTCAACATTTCAGAAGGGGTTAGATGCTTATTTACAAATATTGTTCTTAAATCTTCAAACCAACGGACATAGACAATATTGCTGACGATACCCATCGCATCAATATCATAGCCGTTTACTTCAATTTCTGTTTCTGCCACTAATTTACGTTCGCTCAACACCGACAACTCCTATCTTTCTTTATAACATCAGTATAACAACGTTTTTATAAAGTTGATAAGTGTTATCTTAATTTACAATGAAGTTTCTGTATTGAATTCATATTTCAGCAAAGCGTATCTATGAAAGTCTTCAAATTGTCCACGTTCAAATGACTCATCTTTATCCGTTCCAACAAAACGGAAGTTTGCACGTTCTGCGACTTTTTGACTGGCTTTGTTTTTAGTGTTGATGTGCAACGATAACTTATTTAAATCCAAAGTATTGAATGCGAAATCACAGATTTTATGTAGGCAACGGGCAATGATTCCTAAGCCATTATACTTACTCTGCAACCAATATCCTACGAAAGCTTTTTTATTTTCTAAATCAATTTGCTGTATATCAATAGTGCCAACTACTTGGTCTCGATAGTAAATCACAAAAAGGCGATGTTCACCTGCAGCCTGTTCCTTCAACATTAACTTAATGAAGTTGAGTTCATCTTCCACCGTTAAGGTATGATCAATGAACGGTAAATACGTTGAAAGAAATGCTCTATCTTGTTCAATCACTTGAAATAAAGGTTCAGCCATGAATGTTTCAGGTTGTGCTAACTTTATGTCTTCATCTACTGGAAAATAAAAAAAGTCCACATGTATCGCCTGCTTTCGCTCTATGTATTTTTTCATGAATAACTAGAGTATAGTGGAGTTGACAGAATATTTCAATATTAATTCGATGTAAAAAAAGACGAGTAATGCAAAATGCACTACTCGTCGAAATTGAGTATTCAGTTCATTTCTTAAATATTATAAGAAACGTTTAGCTGCTACTGAAAGTGGTGGGATTTCATCAAAGTCTAATTTTTTATCTTCAGTAATAGATCTGTATGCCCATTTAGCATAGTTGATTGCTTCATCCGGTACAATTTTACCTGGAAGTGGTGCAGCGTTCGCATCAACATGTACGTTTACGATTGTTGGTCTGTTTTCATTTAATGCAGCTTCAACAACAGTATCGATGTCTGCTGGATCTTCTAATGTGTAACCAGCACCGCCGCATGCTTCAGCGAATTTAGCAACATCCATATCTGAGAAGTCGATTGCATATTCTAATTCACCAGCTGCTTGTTGTTCGTATTTGATGAACGCTAATTGTTTGTTGTTCAATACGAAGATAACCATTGGCATGTTATATTGAACAGCTGTTGCGAAGTCTTGCATTACCATTTGGAAACCACCGTCACCAGCGATACCGATAACTTGACGGTTAGGGAATGCTACGTTAGATGCAATTGCACCTGGTAACGCGCAACCCATTGTACCTAACCAGCTTGAGATAATGAATTCGTTGCTTGGTTTAAGGTTTAGGTAACGTGTTGACCATACTGTTGAAGTACCAACATCAATTGAGAATACAGCGTCATTGTCTGCTTCTCTGTTGATAGCTTGCATCAAGTGTTCTGGACGGATTGGATAAGAATCATTGTTAAGGTCTTTTTCCATCCATTCTTTCCAAGTAGCCATGTTATCTAATGCTTCTTTTAAGAATTTACGGTTTTTAACTGGTTTAACAAGGTTTGTTAATTCAGTTAACGCGATTTTAGCGTCACCGATAATTCCAGCATTTACTTTGAAACGGTGACCGATTGCACTTGGATCAATGTCGATTTGAACGGCTTTGATATTTTTCTTAGGAAGGTAGTCAACATATGGATAGTTTGTACCTACCATGATTAATAAGTCAGCATTTTGCATTGCTTGATATGCAGGTTTTGTACCGATTTTACCGATGTTACCTAAGTTATATGGGTGGTCATCTGGAATGATTGTTTTAGCTGGTAAAGTGATGATTGTAGGGATTTGTGCTTTATTGATTAAAGCTTCTACTTCAGGTCCAGCATGTTTTGCACCAGTACCCATTAACATTACAGGTTTTTTAGCTTTATTAATTAATTTTGCAGCTTTTTTAATTTTAGCTGTGTTTGGTGCTGGGATTGTTGGGCGTTTTTTGTTTACAACTTTATTAGTTGTATCTTTAACTTTGTTAGTTAATAAGTTGTTAGGCAAGATTAAAGTTGCCACACCTTTTTTCTCGTAAGCTGTTTTAATAGCTTCGTTTACGATACCAAAGATATCGTCATCTTTTTCTGAGATTTGACGGTTGTATACTGAAACATCTTCACATAATGATAATAAGTTTGTTTCTTGGAAAGCTTTAGTACCAAGTACAGTACTATTAGATTGACCTACTAGCACTAATTGAGGAACGCCATCCATTTTAGCGTCATACATACCATTTAATAAGTGGATCGCACCTGGACCACCGATTGCTAATGATACGCCGATTTTACCAGTAAGTTTTGTGTAAGCTGAAGCTGCTAAGCTTCCTACTTCTTCATGACGAACATGATAGAATTTAATTTGTTCACTTACTGTACGTAAACTATCAACTACTGCGTCGATAGAGTCGCCCGGGATACCATATAAGTGATCAATATCCCATTGTAGTAAAGCTTCTACAAGTGCTTGATTTGCTTTAATTTTTGCCATTTTAAAAATAGCCCCTTTCTATTCATTAAAAAAGTAACTGTATTCAAACTACCCTTTAGTTAGTGTTTGATGCTGCGTTATGCAAAGTGTGTCTATATATTCTAATGCTAATAAAAAAGAATAATCAGGATTGGTAACAACACTGAACTGATGACTGCAGTCAGAATCATACCAATTGAACTGAATGCACCTGATTCTAAATCTAATTCTAAGGCTTTTGCTGTTCCGAACGCATGTGATGCATTTCCAAATGCAAGCCCTTTTGCAATGGAAGTTCTAAAGTTCCCCATACGCAACAGCAATGAGCCGAGCATACTGCCGATTAAGCCAGTGGTAATAATAAATAGTACTGTAATTGTATCTGCACCGCCCATTTGGTGAGATACTTGGATACCAACCGCTGCTGTGATGGAACGCGGTAATAATGTGACAATTTCTTCTTTATTGAAGCCTAAAATCTTCAACGACGAATAAACTAACACAAAATTGAGTAATACGCCAGTCAATACGCTTGTAAAAATAATATTGAAGTTTTCAAATATTTTATGACGATTGATATAAAGCGGATAAGCTAAGCAAACAACCGTACAGCTCAGCAAGTAATTAATTAAATGGCCGCCTGCCATGTAAGAATTATAATTCTGACGGAACAACAATAACACGATTATAATTCCAATTGAAGCAACTAGGGCTGGATTTAAGAATGGGCTAGGAAATCTCTTGTGCAGCTTCTTCGCTGCAAGATACATAACCACTGTCAGTACTATCATTATGATGTCTTTTAAAATAATCATGATGTGTGACTCCCCTTACCACCATGTTGTCTTCTGGCCATCTTCTCAGCAATTAGCCCAGAGACGTAAGCGACAGCTATTGTTCCGAGAATGATGAC
Organism: Staphylococcus simulans; assembly: GCF_025561465.1. NCBI lineage: Bacteria > Bacillati > Bacillota > Bacilli > Caryophanales > Staphylococcaceae > Staphylococcus > Staphylococcus simulans. Next base: position 577,592 of record NZ_CP095100.1, on the reverse strand, counting down.
GCCGAAGAACAAAATAAAGTTGAGGTGTATGTCACCTATGATATCCATTACACCAACGACGGAAGGGATAAAGAAAAACACCATCGTTGTTAGCAAGAAGTTGGAACCCGCTTCGACCCATTTGACAGGTATAATTTTAAATTGTAATAGTAGGAAAAAGAGTCCTAGGCCGACGATACTTCCAGCTAATGGAATATGCAAAAGGTGCTGAAGGGTGTTGCCTAAATACGTGATGCCCATAATCAAGATAATTTGGAAGATAATCTTTAAAACCTTCGATGTCATAAGCTAACACCTTTCCTTAAAAATAAGCGTATAAATGGTCATTTCCAAATCGATTCTGGTGTCTGAATCTAGTGTCCATCACTATTTATACACATTCTTTTGACTTACATTCCTTATTCTATGACAATTCTGTGTATAATAAAAATATCGATTTTAGATACTACCTATTACTTTTTTCTATGAAAGCGATAACATCGATTACTTTTCTTCCAAATACGAACTTTTGTTACCATCAATCTTGTTCCATAACGTATATACCCCTTTCTGACAGTCTTAACAATAAATTTAAAAGCACACAAAAACAGCTGTTCATTTTACCGAACAACTGTCTTGCTTTAGAAATGAAAGCATTGAAAATACCGTTAAATATAATTGTATGATCTGTGCAACCTCTTAAACATTCGCTTTATACCCCATTATGACATTCTAGTGAACTTTACTTATCTTGGTGACAATTCATCTTCAGTCATCCACATATGATTCTTAACCATCTTGCCATTATCTTTATCTTTATAGTCCACTGTATAAACTGTTGTTTTTTCTACTTTATCGATTGTTGCTTTCGCACCTTTCATACCCTTCATATGATTCGCTTTCAAAGTAACAGTGTCCCCTTTTTTGAAACCTTCTCTCGGTGCATTTTCTATTTCCTCATTCACGACCCATTTGTGATGAGAAACTTTTTTACCGCCATCAGTTGGTTGATAGCTGACTTCGTACACACATGTATTATAAGCGCCTTTAACTTTACCGTCAGCATTCATCATGCCTGGCATGTGGCCTTCTTTTAATCTAACATCATCCCCCTCATCAAACTGACTGTGACGTGCATGATGCATATGTTCAGGCATTTGACCATGATGATGCCCCATGTGATGTTCTCCCTCTTTTGAAGTCTGTTTATCTTGTGTTGTATTTTGAGCATTTTGACTTGAGGTTTGTGTGTCCTCTTGATCATTTGAACAAGCGGTAAGTATCAGAGACGACGTTAACATAACCATTCCGATTCTTTTTAACATACCTTTCACCCTTTCTTTACTCCCACATTTATCATATACCCCCTTTAGGTATATTACAATCTAATAAAAATAGGACGCCCTTATGCTGTCGCAAAAAGTGACATCCTTTGTCTAATTTTTTATATAGTTAATGATGATTTCATGTAATCAATATATTCTCTTGTCGCATAGTTGATATACTTTTCTTTTTTCCAAATCACACCTAGTTGCCATCTCATAGAAGCATCATTAATTTTCGCACTATGAATAGGCCCACGCAGCATTTTCACAATGTTTTCTGGTAGGATACTGACTCCTAATCCAGCTGTTAATAAGTTTTCGATAAAGTTCCATTGCGAAATTTTGGAAATAGTCTTAGGCACAAAACCAGAACGTTTAGCTGTTTCAATAATTTTATCGTTTAAATAGAAATCTTCATTAAACAATATAAAATCTTCATTTGCTAACTCATGCATTTCTACCATTTCACGTCCAGCGAATGGATGTGTTTCACTAACAACCAACAAAATATCCTCTGTATAAAGTGGAATAGATTCAAAGATAGCACTGTCTACAGGCAAAGTTGTAATGCCAATGTCAATTTCATTATTGATGATTTGAGATTCTAATGCCTTCCCGCCATTCTCTACCAAATTGTACGTAATATTTGGATACATTTGATGGAAATTACCTAGTGTATCAATGAATTTATTCATGTTCATAACAGCTGATAATCCAATACTGATATGACCCGCTTCAAGTCCCTTTAACTGATTCACTTCTTTAGGCAGGTTCTCAAACAAATTCATAATTTCCAATGATTTCTTATAGAAAATCTCTCCGCTGTCTGTCAAAGTTAAATGACGTTTACTACGATCAAATAACGCACTGCCCAGTTCGTTTTCTAAATCTTTGATTGCTTTGCTGATTGTGGGCTGTGCAATATAAAGTTCTTTAGAGGCATTTGTCATACCGCCATGTTGTACAACTGCAATAAAATATCCCATTTGTTTAATATCCATGTTTGTACCCCTTCTCTTTTTACAATTTCTTTCTTTTCACATATACCACTATTTTATAATATCAACTGCTGAAGTGCTATATATCCAGAAAAACAGACCAGAGAACTTTTCAACTCTCGGTCTGCTTTCTTTTTATTTAATAATATCAATCAATTCTTTTTTAGCTGCTGCACGTGCTGGTATCCAACCGAATATAATACCAATTAAAGTTGATACACCCACTGCGAGTAAAACAGATCCTAAACTTACAGCACTCTTGATATAATCAGGTGTGACTACATCGACAAGCGAAGCAATTCCGATACCTAATAATAATCCGATAATGCCACCTATTAAACAAAGTACGACACTTTCAACTAAGAATTGTATCTCAATATCTCTTGCCTTAGCACCGAACGCGCGACGTATTGCGATTTCTTCTGAACGCTCCGCAACGGAAATGTACATCACATTCATCACACCAATACCTGCAATGAATAGAGATATACCTGCGACTGCTGCTACAAAGTACGTAATTCCATCAAATATTTTACTGATGCCTTTCATCATTTCTTCCATATCTGAATATTGATAACTACCTGCTGCTTGGCCGCTTCCTTTTTTCGATAACACCTTTGCGACACGTTCACCTACTTCTTTTTTGTTATGACCATCTTCGATCTTAACTTCTAACTGTGCAAAATCTTGCGTTAGATTGGGTAAATAATGTTCAAGCGTTTGTGTCGGCATATGTACGACATTATTTTCAAAGCCATCACCCGTGGTTATACCGACAATCTTAAATCCTTGTCCATTAATAAATAGTGATTGTCCAACTGCTTTTTTAGGTTTATCAAATAAATCCTCAGCTAATTTCTTATCAATGGTTACAACTTTGTTTTCAATCGCATTATCACCTTGATTAAAACCGTGACCTTCATCTACATTGCTAAATTGGTCCTTCACGTAAATATTTGCATTGCCATTTTTACGTGAATTCGTCACTTTAGCTGTAAATGCTTGATCTTTATCTTTTTTAATCTGTGCTTTTTCTACTCCTTTTTCTCTTTCCGCTAATTGAATATCACTAGGTGCAAAAGGCTCTGTTTTTATATCAGCATCCGTAGACTGCATAAAGCTAATAAGCGCAGCATCTTTAGACGCACCTGAATCTGAAAACTGTTCATTTGCGGTCTTTTTGAATCCATTTCCTAAAGCCATGATAGTAATCACAGCCGCAATACCAATAATAATCCCAATCATCGTGAAGATATTACGTCGCTTATTTTTCATGATTGAACGTAGTGAAACAATGAGTATATTAGATAATCGACTCATTTTATCACCTCTTCTTCCTGAATGCGCCCATCCAAGATGTGGAAGATGCGATCTGCTTTTTCAGCTACTGCTCTATCATGTGTCACCATAATCATCGTTGTCTCTTGTTCTTGATTCAGACGTATAAATAATTCCATTATATCTTCTGAAGTTTTTGAGTCGAGTGCACCCGTAGGTTCATCTGCGATAATAAACTTTGGTTGATTCACTATGGAACGCGCAATTGCCACCCGTTGTTGTTGACCGCCAGATAATTTATTTGGCACAAAATTTTCTTTATCGTAGAGCCCGACATTATGCAGTGTATTTAAAACACGCTGCTTTCTTTCTTGACTTCCGATACCTGCATAAACTAAAGGAATACTTACATTTTCTAGCACTGTGTTATTTTGTATCAATTTAAAATTTTGAAAGACAAAACCTACAACTTGGTTTCTAATTTCAGCTAATTGATTATCCGAACTCTTTTTATAATTGTTGTTATTAAATAAGTATTCGCCCTCATAGCCTCTATCAATGAAACCTATGATATTAATCAATGTACTTTTACCTGAACCAGAAGGTCCCATAATTGCGATAAACTCGCCCTTTTTTATTTCCAGGGAAATATCCTTTAAGATATGATTCACTTTATCTCCATTTTTAAAAGAACGATTGATGTTTTCTAACTTAATCATTCTTTCACCTCAATCTTATCTCCCTCTTTTAGAGATGATTTAGGATTTTGAACTAAACGTTCTCCTTCTTTCAATCCTGACTTAACGTAAATAGAACCCTCTTTCTTTTCTACTTTGATTTTACGTTTTTCAATTTTATTTTCTTTATTTAGAACATAAATTGTATTATCTTTGTCCAATACATTTTGAGGAATTTTAATTTTGTCAGTAGCGACAGAAGCATCTAGTGATAAACCTGCACGTACTGGAGAAGATAAATGACCAATAAGCACTTTATATTTCGAAGCATCGTTTGAACTGTCTTTACCTGATACATCATTCATAACAGGATTCGAAGCTTGTCCTGCTCCTTCTTCTTCAGAAGCACCTGCAGCAGAAGCACCACTCATCGCATTTTCATTCAGACTGTCTTCATAACTTGTTGGAAGTTCAGATATCTTTATAACTTCACCTGTCCCTTTGTCACCTGTGCTGTTGACCTTATATTCAATTTTTTGTCCTTCTTTAATTTTATTCAAATCATATTCAGTTACTGTTGTTTTGATTTGCGGATCTTTTGAAATTAATTGAAGAATCGTTTCACCTTCATTAGGATAATCCTCTTGCATAATTTCTATCTTTCCTGGGAAAGCCGCAAATAAGCTATCGTTAATTTGTTGATCAAATTGATTTAATGATTGGTTCGCTTTATTTAAGTTTGCTTGTGCTTCTGATAGTTGTTCGTTGGCTTGCTCATCATTTGGTGCACGATTGACACTTTCTTGCGCTTTTTGTCTTGCACGTTCTGATTGGTTCACTTTATCAAGTAAGCTTTGACGTTGATTCTGGCTCGTATCATAGCTGATAATTTGTTGACCTTTTTCAACGTCTTGACCATTTGAAACAGTAGTATTGATATATGTACCGATAGTTGAATTATTTTGGTAAGACTTCACTGTTTCTGGAGAAGCTTTACCTTGCATAGTTAGCGGACTTTCTTTTTTAGCTTTATAGACACTATATGTATTTTCCTTATTTGATGTGCCTTCAGCATTTTTAACAATGATTGCGATAATAAATAATAGTAGAATTGCCGCAATGATTGAAATTATCCATGTCATTTTCTTTTTCACACTAATTCTCTCTCCTAACGATTAATTTTAAACTCACAATTGAATAATATCACAACTTAAAAATAAATGAATACCTTTACATTAATAAAGTTAGATATTTATAATCTTTAAAGTTGTCTACTAATTTAAGCAACGCTCATTAACAATGAAATCAAATGATTAAAACATCAATAAAAAATTTTATCATTTTTAGAAAAACCATTTATTAAAATTAATGATTATGATACGCTCTTAATAAATCTTACATAAGGAGTAGCATATGGAAAATTCTAACTTACTGCTAGGGGATTCCTTTAGCAAATTCAGAGAACGTCCAAAATGGATACTTAATTTAATTATTTGGATTGTCGTAGTTATTGGTTCACTATGGTTGACTTTCGCTTTTAGTGATTGGACAGAACTCATGAAACAAACCAATCCAAATATGAATCAAGCACAAGTTGAACAAGCTAGATCGTTTATGGGACCAGTCACTGTTATTGGAGGCCTCTTCTCACAACTTTTCTATTTACTTATCGCATTTTTAATCGTTTGGGCAATTGCGCGTATTTTCAAATCTAATGTGAAAAAGAAAAGCATTTTTGCGGGAACATTATTTGCGCTGTTAATCAGCTCATTAGTAGCACTGATTGTCTTAGTGATTCAAGTGATTGTCGGTTTAGATATTGTGAAAATTTCGATCACAAGCTTGAATATATTTGACCCAGGTAATAAAGTACTTAGCGTATTTAACTTACAGACTTTACTTTCTGGTTATTTATTGAGTGTTTTACTGTATAAAACTTGTAAGTTATCAGGAAAAGTTTCTATTATTTTTGGTGTTGCATTAGTCATTATTTCAATCGGATTCGGATTGCTTGGCGCATCCATTCAATAATATAGCTAATGAATAAGAGGGAATGAACATGTGTGTCATTCCCTCTTATTTATATATTTATGATTCGTTTTTCTATTCAAAAAAGCTTAAACTATTAACTAGTCATTTGTAGTGACTTATTCAAGCAGAAAGTAGTGATTCTAATAGATACACAAACAAACACCATACAAACACCTGATAATTTCCAACTTCATATACGTACGCACCTTTCACAACAACCGAAAGGTATCATCATCTATTATCATGGTGGTGGTTTAATTGCGGGTTCACCTCACGATTTATCTGATGAAGCAATTCAAATACTGACACAACATTTTCATTTAGTGGAAGCACCCTATCGGTTAGCACCCGAATCCAATATCGGCACTATTTTAAATGATGCTTTTTTAGTATTTGATAACATCAATAAAATATATCCTGATTTGCCACTCTTTACTTTCGGACGATCTTCCGGTGGTTATTTAGCTTTGCAAATCGCATCTCAACGTACTGTTAAAGGTGTCATTGATTTTTATGGTTATGCAAAAGTGGACTTGCCTGAATTCAAATTACCGCACAGTGAATTCCAAAAGAAAACGGCCCATCTTAACTCAGCTATGATTGATATGATGATTCAATCACAACCGATTACAGAAGGACCGATTCAGTTTCGTTATCCACTCTATTTATATACAAGAGGCATCGGACAGTGGTATGAATTTGTCGGTATTCAAGATGCTGAAAAAACTGAATTAAATTTAAGTGCACGTGCTTTAAAACAATTGCCTCTCGTTTTTATTGCGCATGCTTCAAGAGATATTGATGTTCCTTTTAGTGAAAGCGAACGGTTGAAACAATATATTCCTAATTCCACATTAATTACACTCGATAGTGATGAACACGATTTTGATCGTTCGTTTAATAGTAATATTAAAACAATATACCAACAAGCAGAGCAATTCTTACACCAATGTTTAGAAATTTAAGTCGTAAATTGATTTAAGTCATGATGTTCACATTCTAATAAATAACGCTTCCTATCTAATCCGCCACCATATCCAGTCAGTTTGTTGTGGTGGCCTACCACACGGTGGCAAGGGATAATAATAGAAATCGGATTACTGCCTACTGCTCCACCAACTGCTTGTGCAGACATTTTTTTCTTACCTCTTAACTGTGCAATTTTACGTGCTATATCTCCATACGTTACTAATTCACCGTAAGGAATTTTAACAAGCTCATTCCAAACCTGTTCTCTGAATTCAGTACCAGAAGCATGATACTTAAAATTAATTTCTGGATTTTCCCCTTTAAAATAACGATCTAACCAATCACTGACTTGGTTAAAAACTGGCACTGAGGTTAATGCCACTTTATCTATATTTGGATCTTCTTTATTAATTTGTCCTTCGTAATAAATACCTGTCAATACATCATCTTCGCTTACAAGCGTTAATGTTCCTATTGGAGATTGATAATCACTCATTTTCGTCATTAAATCACCTTTTCTTCTTTTTATCTATTTAAACGCTGCAAATTCAATAATTTCTTTTAATCCCTATTACTTTCATTATGTATAAAAAAAGAACACACCTCAAATGAGATGTGTTCCAAAAATCATTGATAGATTTTTTAGTTAAACTTATTGTTTATCTTTATTGTCTTTACGACGTCTACCGAATAACAAGATTGAACCTAGAGCTGCAAATAATCCACCGAATAATGGTGCGTTATTTGTGCTTTCTGTTTCACCTGTGTCTGGTAAAGCTTCTTCCTTCTCTTTAGAACTTGCTTCTTCAGAAGGCTTTTCTTGTTTTTCAACTGCTGGTTGTTCCACGCTTGGAGCTGGAGTAACAGCTGGTGCAGTTGGTTCCTCTGGTGTTGTTGGAACTTCCGGTTTTTCAGGTGTGCCTGGCTCTTCCGGTGTTGTCGGAACTTCTGGTTTTTCAGGTGTGCCTGGTTCTTCCGGCGTTGTTGGAACTTCTGGTTTTTCAGGTGTGCCTGGTTCCTCTGGTGTTGTCGGAACTTCCGGTTTTTCAGGTGTGCCTAGTTCCTCTGGTGTTGTCGGAACTTCCGGTTTTTCAGGTGTGCCTGGTTCCTCTGGTGTTGTCGGTTCTTCCGGTTTTTCAGGTGTGCCTGGCTCTTCCGGTGTTGTCGGAACTTCCGGTTTTTCAGGTGTGCCTGGTTCCTCTGGTGTTGTCGGTTCTTCCGGTTTTTCAGGTGTGCCTGGTTCCTCTGGTGTTGTCGGTTCTTCCGGCTTTTCAGGTGTGCCTGGTTCTTCCGGTGTTGTCGGTTCTTCCGGTTTTTCAGGTGTGCCTGGTTCCTCTGGTGTTGTCGGTTCTTCCGGCTTTTCAGGTGTGCCTGGCTCTTCCGGTGTTGGATCCTCTGGTGTTGGTTCTACTACTGGTTTGTAGAATCCGCTGTCGATTGTTTTATCATCTGCGTTATTTACAATCACTGTTACAGTTTTGCCGTCTGAGTCTAATGCAGTATTTCCTACATTAACTAATGTTGGTTCATAACCTTCTGGCGTTTCAAATGTAATTGTATATTCACCATTCGGTAAGTTTGTGAACTCATAATTACCATTTTCGTCTGTTGTAGTTGTAACTGTTGATCCATCTGGTTTTGTCAACGTTACTTCTACGCCAGGGATGCCAGGTTCATTTGAGTTTTGGATACCGTCTTTGTTTGTATCTTCCCAAACTTTATCGCCAACTGTGTAAGTTGCTGGTACTGGTGTTGGTTCTACTACTGGTTTAAAGAAGCCACTATCAATTGTGTAGTTATCTGCATTATTGATTGTAACTGTTGTAGTTGTTCCATCTGAATCAAGCGCAGTATTTCCTACATTAACTAATGTTGGTTCATAACCTTCCGGTGCTTCGAATGTGATCGTGTATTCACCATTTGGTAAATCTGTGAATTCATACTTACCATTCGCATCTGTTGTTGTTGTAACGACTGAACCATCCGGTTTCGTTAACGTTACTGTTACACCTTCGATACCTACTTCGTTAGAGTTTTGGATACCGTCTTTATTACTATCTTCCCATACATAATCACCTAAGTTATATGTTGCTGGTACTGGTGTTGGCTCAACTGTTGGTTTGTAGAAACCGCTGTCGATTGTTTTATCGTCGCCGTTATTAACAGTAACTGTTGTTGTCGTACCGTTTGAGTCCAATTCAGGGTTGCCAACATTCGGTGTTGTCGGTTCATAACCTTCCGGTGTTTCGAATGTGATCGTGTAATCACCGTTCGGTAAGTTTGTAAACTCATAGTTACCGTTATTGTCTGTTGTTGTCGTTACTGTTGATCCGTCCGGTTTTGTCAACGTTACTTCTACGCCAGGGATACCTGGTTCATTTGAGTTTTGTACTCCGTCTTTGTTTGTGTCTTCCCAAACTTTATCACCAACTGTGTAAGTTGCTGGTTCTTGTGGTGTTTCTTGTACTGGTTTGTAGAAACCGCTGTCGATTGTTTTATCGTCGCCGTTATTAACAGTAACTGTTGTTGTTGTTCCGTTTGAGTCCAATTCAGGGTTGCCGACATTCGGTGTTGTTGGTTCATAACCTTCTGGTGTTTCGAATGTGATTGTGTAATCACCGTTCGGTAAGTTTGTAAACTCATAGTTACCGTTATTGTCTGTTGTTGTCGTAACTGTTGAACCATCTGGTTTCGTTAATGTTACTTCAACACCAGGGATACCTGGTTCATTTGAGTTTTGTACTCCGTCTTTGTTTGTATCTTCCCAAACTTTATCGCCAACTGTGTAAGTTGCTGGTTCTTGTGGTGTTTCTTGTACTGGTTTGTAGAAACCGCTGTCGATTGTTTTATCGTCGCCGTTATTAACAGTAACTGTTGTTGTTGTTCCGTTTGAGTCCAATTCAGGGTTGCCGACATTCGGTGTTGTTGGTTCATAACCTTCTGGTGTTTCGAATGTGATTGTGTAATCACCGTTCGGTAAGTTTGTAAACTCATAGTTACCGTTATTGTCTGTTGTTGTCGTAACTGTTGAACCATCTGGTTTCGTTAATGTTACTTCAACACCAGGGATACCTGGTTCATTTGAGTTTTGTACTCCGTCTTTGTTTGTGTCTTCCCAAACTTTATCGCCAACTGTGTAAGTTGCTGGTTCTTGTGGTGTTTCTTGTACTGGTTTGTAGAAACCGCTGTCGATTGTTTTATCGTCGCCGTTATTAACAGTAACTGTTGTTGTTGTTCCGTTTGAGTCCAATTCAGGGTTGCCGACATTCGGTGTTGTTGGTTCATAACCTTCTGGTGTTTCGAATGTGATTGTGTAATCACCGTTCGGTAAGTTTGTAAACTCATAGTTACCGTTATTGTCTGTTGTTGTCGTAACTGTTGAACCATCTGGTTTCGTTAATGTTACTTCAACACCAGGGATACCTGGTTCATTTGAGTTTTGTACTCCGTCTTTGTTTGTGTCTTCCCAAACTTTATCACCAACTGTGTAAGTTGCTGGTTCTTGTGGTGTTTCTTGTACTGGTTTGTAGAAACCGCTGTCGATTGTTTTATCGTCGCCGTTATTAACAGTAACTGTTGTTGTTGTTCCGTTTGAGTCCAATTCAGGGTTGCCGACATTCGGTGTTGTTGGTTCATAACCTTCTGGTGTTTCGAATGTGATTGTGTAATCACCGTTCGGTAAGTTTGTAAACTCATAGTTACCGTTATTGTCTGTTGTTGTCGTAACTGTTGAACCATCTGGTTTCGTTAATGTTACTTCAACACCAGGGATACCTGGTTCATTTGAGTTTTGTACTCCGTCTTTGTTTGTGTCTTCCCAAACTTTATCACCAACTGTGTAAGTTGCTGGTTCTTGTGGTGTTTCTTGTACTGGTTTGTAGAAACCGCTGTCGATTGTTTTATCATCGCCGTTATTAACAGTAACTGTTGTTGTCGTACCGTTTGAATCTAATTCAGGATTACCGACATTCGGTGTTGTTGGTTCGTAACCTTCTGGTGTTTCGAATGTGATTGTGTAGTCACCGTTCGGTAAGTTTGTAAACTCATAGTTACCGTTATTGTCTGTTGTTGTCGTTACTGTTGATCCGTCTGGTTTTGTCAACGTTACTTCTACGCCAGAGATGCCAGGTTCATTTGAGTTTTGGATACCGTCTTTGTTTGTGTCTTCCCAAACTTTATCGCCAACTGTGTAAGTAGCTGGTACTGGTGTCGGCTCTTCAACTGGTTTGTAGAATCCGCTGTCGATTGTGTAGTTATCCGCGTTATTGATTGTTACTGTTGTTGACGCGCCGTCTGAATCCAATGCATCGTCACCTACGTTGACTAATGTTGCTTCATAACCTTCCGGTGCTGTGAAATCAACTGTGTAGTCGCCGTTTTCTAGACCAGTAAACTCATATTTACCGTTCGCATCTGTAACTGTCGTTACTGTTGATCCGTCTGGTTTTGTCAATGTTACTGTTACGCCTTCGATACCCACTTCATTCGAGTTTTGGATGCCGTCTTTATTGCTGTCTTCCCATACATAGTCACCTAAGTTGTATGTTGCCGGTACTGGTTCTGGCGCAACCACTGGTTTGTAGAATCCGCTGTCGATTGTGTAATTATCCGCGTTATTGATTGTCACTGTTGTTGACGCGCCGTCTGAATCCAATGCATCGTCACCTACGTTGACTAATGTTGATTCATAACCTTCCGGTGCTGTGAAATCAACTGTGTAGTCGCCGTTTTCTAGGCCAGTGAATTCATATTTACCGTTCGCATCTGTAACTGTTGTTACTGTTGATCCGTCTGGTTTTGTTAACGTTACAGTTACGCCTTCGATTCCTACTTCGTTAGAGTTTTGGATGCCGTCTTTGTTGCTGTCTTCCCATACATAGTCACCTAAGTTGTATGTCGCTGGTACTGGCGTTGGTTCTTCAACCGTTGGTTTGAAGAATCCGCTGTCGATTGTGTAGTTATCTGCGTTATTGATTGTTACTGTTGTTGACGCGCCGTCTGAATCTAATGCGTCGTCGCCTACATTGACTAATGTTGCTTCATAGCCTTCCGGTGCTGTGAAATCAACTGTGTAGTCGCCGTTTTCTAGACCAGTAAACTCATATTTACCGTTCGCATCTGTAACTGTCGTTACTGTTGATCCGTCTGGTTTTGTCAATGTTACTGTTACGCCTTCGATACCCACTTCATTCGAGTTTTGGATGCCGTCTTTATTGCTGTCTTCCCATACATAGTCACCTAAGTTGTATGTTGCCGGTACTGGTTCTGGCGCAACCACTGGTTTGTAGAATCCGCTGTCGATTGTGTAATTATCCGCGTTATTGATTGTTACTGTTGTTGACGCGCCGTCTGAATCCAATGCATCGTCACCTACGTTGACTAATGTTGATTCATAACCTTCCGGTGCTGTGAAATCAACTGTGTAGTCGCCGTTTTCTAGACCAGTAAACTCATATTTACCGTTCGCATCTGTAACTGTCGTTACGGTTGATCCGTCTGGTTTTGTTAACGTTACAGTTACGCCTTCGATTCCTACTTCGTTAGAGTTTTGGATGCCGTCTTTGTTGCTGTCTTCCCATACATAGTCACCTAAGTTGTATGTCGCTGGTACTGGTTCTGGCGCAACCACTGGTTTGAAGAATCCGCTGTCGATTGTGTAGTTATCTGCGTTATTGATTGTTACTGTTGTTGACGCGCCGTCTGAATCCAATGCATCGTCACCTACGTTGACTAATGTTGCTTCATAACCTTCCGGTGCTGTGAAATCAACTGTGTAGTCGCCGTTTTCTAGACCAGTAAACTCATATTTACCGTTCGCATCTGTAACTGTCGTTACGGTTGATCCGTCTGGTTTTGTCAATGTTACTGTTACGCCTTCGATACCCACTTCATTCGAGTTTTGGATGCCGTCTTTGTTTGAATCTTCCCATACATAGTCACCTAAGTTGTATGTTGCCGGTACTGGCGTTGGTTCTTCAACCGCTGGTTTGAAGAACCCGCTGTCGATTGTGTAGTTATCCGCGTTATTGATTGTCACTGTTGTTGACGCGCCGTCTGAATCCAATGCATCGTCACCTACGTTGACTAATGTTGCTTCATAACCTTCCGGTGCTGTGAAATCAACTGTGTAGTCGCCGTTTTCTAGGCCAGTGAATTCATATTTACCGTTCGCATCTGTAACTGTTGTTACTGTTGATCCGTCTGGTTTTGTCAACGTTACTGTTACACCTTCGATACCCACTTCGTTTGAGTTTTGGATGCCGTCTTTGTTTGAATCTTCCCATACATAGTCACCTAAGTTGTATGTTGCCGGTACTGGCGTTGGTTCTTCAACCGCTGGTTTGAAGAATCCGCTGTCGATTGTGTAGTTATCCGCGTTATTGATTGTTACTGTTGTTGACGCGCCGTCTGAATCCAATGCATCGTCACCTACGTTGACTAATGTTGCTTCATAACCTTCCGGTGCTGTGAAATCAACTGTGTAGTCGCCGTTTTCTAGACCAGTAAACTCATATTTACCGTTCGCATCTGTAACTGTCGTTACTGTTGATCCGTCTGGTTTTGTCAATGTTACTGTTACGCCTTCGATACCCACTTCATTCGAGTTTTGGATGCCGTCTTTATTGCTGTCTTCCCATACATAGTCACCTAAGTTGTATGTTGCCGGTACTGGTTCTGGCGCAACCACTGGTTTGTAGAATCCGCTGTCGATTGTGTAATTATCCGCGTTATTGATTGTCACTGTTGTTGACGCGCCGTCTGAATCCAATGCATCGTCACCTAAGTTGACTAATGTTGATTCATAACCTTCCGGTGCTGTGAAATCAACTGTGTAGTCGCCGTTTTCTAGGCCAGTGAATTCATATTTACCGTTCGCATCTGTAACTGTTGTTACTGTTGATCCGTCTGGTTTTGTTAACGTTACAGTTACGCCTTCGATTCCTACTTCGTTAGAGTTTTGGATGCCGTCTTTGTTGCTGTCTTCCCATACATAGTCGCCTAAGTTGTATGTCGCAGCTACAGGTTTATAGAAACCAGAGTCGATTGTTAAGTTATCCGCACCATTAATTGTTACAGGTACAACTAAACCATTTGAGTCTACAGTGCCATCTGTTCCAGCATTTTGTGTAGTCGGAACATAGCCTTCTGGTGTACTAAATTCTACTGTATAATCTCCGTTATTTAAATCTGAGAATAAGTAGTTCCCATATCGGTCTGTTACTGCTGTATTGATAATGTTACCGTTAGCATCTTTAAGAGTAACTAACACGTTTGAAATTGGTGTTTCTCCACTATCTTGAATACCATTTTGGTTAGTATCTTCCCATACATAGTCACCTAGTCTATAAGTTTCAAGTGTTCCGTCTCCAGTACCTGAACTATTTTCAATTACAAAGCTGTTATCAAAGAAATAACTTGCATAGTTACCAAATTGATCTGTAGCCTCTAATGTTGCTCTTGTCGTTAAATCTGAACTGTAGGTTGGATCGAAGTATGAGTCCATAACTACTACATACGGTGTATCAATAGCACCGAAATTAATAACCATATCACCATTTGTATTTGTATAGATACTACCATTATTGCGGAAATTTTGTGCTAAGTCTTGATAACCTGCAGCGTTGAAGTCATAGCTATCAGTTAATTGACTTGGATCTGGTACTTCATAAATATGGAAATTTGTATAATTAAATCCAATTAACGCATTACTATTATAGTCTTTTGGAGATACAGTAAGAATTGCTCTGCTTAAATTTTCATCAGTAGGGTTAACGTAAATTACTTCCGTGAAGTCATTTGTTGTATTTGTCGCATCAACGTTTGTAATCATTGAATCAACAAAAGCAGGGTAATTTCCGTGTTCGTGTGAATCATACGCGTATGTGATTTGTGTATTATATGCTTCACCAGCTAAATTATAATTTAGTGGATATGTTCCATAATCTTGTGCTGTTTTACGATCAGCAAATTGCGCTAAACTAAAGCTTCCTGAAATATTATCTTTATTATTAACCCAATCAGTGAATGTATAAGTCAAAGTTTTAGATGTTGTATCGTAAACACCATTTGCGACTACATATCCTGATGGTGATAATAAATCAGTTTTAAATTGGTTATTTGCATTTGAGTAATCTAATTCCCCATCCATATTTGCATATGTTGGCATTTGTACAGTGAAATAGTCTCCTGCTTGAACAGCGCCATTAACTGTATAGTCTGCATTCAAACGGAAGTTACCGTTTTGGTTAGGGTCAATTTGTTTTGTTGAGATTGTAGGATTTGAAATAGTAACTAAATCATTTACATTCGTACCTGTTGCTGCTGCTAATGTTGTGAATGTTGTTGGTGATGCTGACATTAAACTTAATGAACGTGACATTGGTGTTGTTTCAGCTGTCGTTTGAATTGTGTTTGCATCTTTATTATCAGAAGATTGTTGCAATAATTTGTATGTTGCTAGTTCAGGTGAATCAGCACTTGTAACACCAGCTTGTGCAGCTAAATCACTTGATTGTAAAGATGTATCTTGAGTAGTACCTGTACCTGCATCTGTAGTTGTATTTGAATCAGCAGCTGCAATGACTTGTTGAGTCGGTTCAGTAGATGAGACAGTATTTTGTTCAGCACTTGGTTCAACTGTTGATTTATCAACCGTTTGGTCAGTAGAACCTTGAGTAGTTACAGGTTCTTCAGCTGTTTGAGCAGAAGTCGTATTTGAAGTGCTTGATGTATCTGCTGATTTTTCTTGTGTTGTAGTAGTTGGTTCTTGTGCAGAAGATGTAGGTGCATCTACTTTATCAGAAGTCGATGATTGTGATGATGTATCAGAAGTTGATTTTTCTTGTGTTGTAGAAGTTGTTGTATCAGCTGACTCTGGTGCTGATTGTGATGAAGTATCTTTTGTTGTCGATGATGTATCTGTAGAAGATGCAGTTTGAGGAGAAGTTTCTTGTTGTGGAGCATCTGACGTAGTTGTTGTATTTGTATCATTATTAGTTGTTGTATTTTGTTCTGGTGTTACAGTTTCACCAGTTGTAGGTGCATCTGTAGTTTTTGTATCAGTTTGTGGTGTTGTTGATTCAACAGGTTGGTCAACCGATTGGTCAGTTGATTGATCTGTTGTGTTTGTTTGTGTTTCTTGTGTCGGTGCAGTCTCTTGAGTTGGTGCAGCATCTTCTGTTGGTTGTGATGCTGGATCACTAGTCGAACTACCTGACGTTTGGTTACCAGTAGAATCAGTTGTTCCTTCTGCAGCTCTTGCTTCGTTACCAATTCCGAACAATAAAGTTGCTCCGACGATAATTGAAGCTGTTCCTACAGTGAAACGACGGATTGAATATTTATTTTGACGCCTTGCGTCAAAGCCTCGCGAATGTGAATTATTTCTCATATTAAGATATAACCCCTTTCCAAAAATTAAAAAATTTCCCTTGTCCAATTGTTACGTATATTGTCTACCACTTACCTAAGTTTTCAAAAAACTAGTATAAATAGATAGTATCACAGTTCCAAACAACTTTGTATTACTATTGATTTATTTTTCGTAAATTTTATGGAACAACGCATTTCAACAACAAAAACTTAACTGCATGAAATTTTTTGATTAAATGTATAATTATGTTAATGAAAAATCATCTGTAAGTTGGTCGAATCCACACGATGCAATTGAACTCAATTTATTTCTTTTTTATAAATTATCACTCTGATTAGAGTTAATTTACTCTACAGTTTCCAAAATAATCTCAATAATAAAGCGTTTACAAATTTAATAACCTCTTAATATTTGTCACAATTTAGACACATTTAGATGATTTCTTTTGTATTTTTTGATTTAAATGCCCTAACTTTGACAAATTAAATGTTGTAAAACATCCCTTTCACATAAAAACCTTCACTTGCATATCCTCCCACACAAATGTAAACTTAAAATATTAATAAGTTTACATATTGAATTTCACTATAAAGGAGATCTCGATTATGCAAATTGCACAAGATATTTTAAATGGCAAATCACTCACTAAAGAAGAAGCCTATAATTTATATACAGATGTATCTATTGATACGATGACATTATTAGATGAGGCTTATGCTATTCGAAAACATTATTACGGAAAGAAAGTAAAACTGAATATGATTTTAAATGCGAAGAGTGGTATCTGTCCTGAAGATTGTGGGTACTGTGGTCAATCAAGGGATATGAAAAGAAAAGACCGTTATGCTTTGATTCCTGAAAATGACATTGTGGCTGGCGCAAATGCTGCTGCTGAACATCAAATAGGTACATACTGTATTGTGATGAGCGGTCGTGGTCCTAGTGATAAAGAAGTTGACCATATCACTTCATCAGTGAAACAAATCAAACAAACGCATCCTGAATTAAAAGTTTGTGCATGTTTAGGCATCGCAAATGATGATCAAGCACAACGTTTAAAAGATGCAGGTGTTGATCGTTACAACCATAACTTAAATACAAGTGAAAATTATCATGATACTGTGGTCACAACCCACTCCTATGAACAACGTGTGAATACTGTAGAAATTATGAAAGCACATCATATATCACCTTGCTCTGGCGTTATCTGCGGCATGGGTGAAACAGATCAAGATAGAATTGATATGGCCTTTGCCTTAAAAGAAATTGATGCAGACAGTATTCCTATTAATTTCTTACATCCTATTCAAGGCACAAAGTTCGGAGAGATGGACGAACTTACACCTATGAAATGTTTACGAATCATTGCTTTATTTCGTTTAGTTAATCCAACTAAAGAAATTAGAATTGCAGGCGGACGTGAAATCAATTTGCAGTCACTCCAACCTTTAGCATTACTAGCAGCTAACTCAATTTTTGTAGGTGATTACTTAATTACAGGTGGTCAGCCGAATGAAATGGATTATCGCATGATTCAAGACTTAGGTTTTGAAATTGATCACAGTAATTTACCTGAAGATACTGCCGAACAAATCACACAGAAATTAGAAGCATAATAGTAGATGCATAAAAAATAGACCTGAGACTGTTATCGTTGTCTCAGGTCTTTCTTATTATGCAACTCTTTCAGCAGTATAAATACTACGTGTTTCCCACTCGCCAGTTTGTGGATTATAATCATCACATGTAATTAATGTTAATTGATCTTTTTTCTTTTTCTGTTCAGCTAACACACTAATTTCAGTAGGTTTTACGTCTTTAATCTTTGTGATTTTATATTTACGTGTTTCTTTGCCGACCTTAAAAGTGACTTTTGCACCTTTTTTTACTTTGTGTAAATTTGTAAATTGATAGTTGCCTGATGTATTTGTATGACCGGCAATCGCTATGTTTTGCTGATCTAATGATTCATCCTCTTCGGCTAAGCTGACACCTCTGTTTAATTGTTCAGGTGTTGCTTCACCAGGATAAACCGCTTCTTTAATATTCACACTTGGTATATCAATATACCCTACCAATTGTGATTTATCTTTAGGAACTTGCGGCACTTCTTTTTTCTCTTGTTTTTTTGAGGCTTGTTGTTTATCGTATTGTTCTATTTTCGCTTCATTTTCTTTACCAGCAATAAAGTGGTTGATTTGTGGTTTAAACACCATAAAGATGCCCGCTAAAATAAGTACGACACCCACTAATGTAAATAACCGTGATTTCCATTTACCCATTATAAACCTCCTAATTCAGTTCGACTCATGCTGTGAATTTCATTCATTATAACATGGTTTTCAATATTCATATAGAGCAATGCGCTCACTAGCAATCACAATAAAAATGTTATACAATTAATTAGATAACAAACTATTTTCAAGGAGAAAGACGATGTGGAATTTATTTAAAGGAATCGTTTTTATATTAGCACTTATCGGAACTTACAAAGTATGGCAAGAAGGCAATTATTTAACTAACTTCCTACATTTCTATGGTCAAATTTTTAATGGTACTTTCTTAAGTCAAATTCAACAATGGTCAGATAATCAACCTTTACTTCAAAACCTTGAATATTATACTGAACAACTTCCTTCATTAGATGAAATCAAAAACTTTCTACATTTAACATAAAATCATCATTTATAAAGCCTGTCACTTACTTTATAAATGATGATTTTATTTTATTGTTGCTTATGGTGTTTCAACTTCATAGATTCTTTATATGCTGCATCAGCACTTTGAAAATGCGGACTGCGAGGAATGACTTTATTTTCGACAGCTGTCTCATATGCTCCTAACTTTTGTGCTTCTGTTTTCTTCGGATCATTAAAGAATGCTTTCAATTGTTTTTCTGTTGTTATACCTTTGACTTTATATTTTTGTGTTGCTGCTGCCTTCGCATCATTCTGCATTTCAGCTTTAATCGTATACAAACCTGAACCCACTACTAACAAAAATAATAATGTACCGATGATTAAATTCTTCATCACTTCACCTCTAGGTATGAATTTCAAAAATATTATAAACCTAACCCTAGAACACACTCCACTTTAAACTTACTTGTTCACTAAATCTACTTATTTCATTTCTTTAAGATGCACCAAAAGTGAAAACTTTACCCTTTACATATAGTAATTGTACCTAGTATAATAAATATATCTTAAATTACATGAAAAAGGATGATTATTAATGTCACAAGTTTTATATATCACTGCACACCCATTAGATGAAATGGTTTCCAACTCAATGGCAGTTGGAAAAGCTTTTATTGATACTTACAAAGCAGAACACCCTGAAGATGAAGTCGTTCACATCGACTTATTTAAAGATGAAGTACCTGAAATCGACGCTGAAGTATTTTCAGGTTGGGGTAAATTACAATCTGGCGAAACATTAACTGATTCAGAACAACAAAAAGTTAACCGTTTAACTGAACTTGTAGATCAATTCGTAGCGGCAGATAAATATGTTTTCGTTACACCAATGTGGAACTTATCATTCCCTCCTGCAGTTAAACGTTATTTCGACGCAGTCGCAGTTGCTGGTAAAACATTCAAATACACTGCTGAAGGTCCACAAGGCTTATTAACAGATAAAGCAGCATTGCATATCCAATCACGTGGCGGCTACTACAGCGAAGGTCCAGCAGCTGACTTTGAACTAGGAGACCGTTATATCCGCACTATCCTAGCATTCATGGGTGTACCTGATATTAGTTTAATCGCAATTGAAGGTCACAATGCAGAACCAGAAAATGCAGAAGAAATTAAACTAAATGCGATTCAACAAGCAGAACAATTCGCAAAACAATTTTAATCATATAAAAACGGGCAACCTTAATGGCTGCCCGTTTTTTATTATTTATCTTCGTTTTTCTTTTCTAATTTTTCTTTTTGCTTTTTCGCTTGCTCTTTAGTTTCGTCTACTACGCGTCCTTGGATTGAACCTTTTTTCTCTTCAGCCATAATATAGCCTCCTTTAGTTATGTTTTGTCTTATATCAACTAAACAAACGGTTGAATTTTATAACCGTACTTATTATATTACCCAAAAGAGAATTGAATCACACATATTTATGCTTTTTCATCTTCAAATTGCTCAAAATAATTTTCATCTAAGTGATTCAAATCTAGATGTTCAATCTGTAACGTTGTATGATGTAAGCCATACTTTGTTTTTAATAATTGCTCTAACTGGTTGATGATGCGATAAGCATCCTGGCTATCTTTACTGTCTAATACCACATGTGCAGATAATGAATACTGATCAGAAGTTACACTCCATAAATGGAATTCATGCACATCTAAAACGTGTTCTGCTTTTTTCATATCATCCATGATTTGATCGACATCTAAACCTTCTGGCACAGATTCCATTAAAATCATCCACGCATTTTTCAAGATTTTATAACCGCCATTTAATAACACAGCTGAAATGACAATACTTAAAATCGGGTCAATCATTTGAATACCAGTCAATTTAATTAAAATTACTGCTAAGATGACACCCACTGAATTTAATAAGTCACCAAAGAAATGCCATAATGCACTTTGAATATTGATATTTTCTTCAGATTTTAAAGAATGATACAGTAACCACGTTAATACAATATTAACGATTAAACCAATTACCGCAATCACTAACATTAGTCCACTTTCAATTTCTCTCGGGAAAATCATACGCATAATAGCTTCATAAAAAATCCACAGTGAAATCACTACAAGTGCCAGTCCGTTCAAGAAAGCAGCGATAACTTCGAACCTTAAAAACCCATAAGTAAAACGGTCAGTCGGCTGCCTGCTTGATAAATAAATTGCGACCATTGATAACCCCAGTGCTAAAACGTCACTGAGCATGTGGAAGGAGTCTGATAAAAGTGCCAGTGAGTTCGACACGATACCCCCTATAAATTCAACAAATGTAAAGAATAACGTAATAATTAAAGATAACCACAGTGTTTTCTTAGAACTTTGTTGAATTTTGCGATGTTCCACATGATGAAAATAATAGGTTCTAGAATAATTTCTCGCCATTATTTTCTTCTCCCCCTTCTTGCCATTGTTCCTTTTCTATCCATTGACAATATATCCCGTAATTAACTTTATACTTCTCACTAGTATATCAGTCTTTAATCGTGGTGTACGCCCCACAAAGCAGTTTCACATGTTTTAATAATACGTTTTAATACCGCAATACGCGCTGTTTTCTTATGATCAGCTGGCACAACATACCATGGTGCATTATGAGTATCGGTTTTTTGAATCATATCCGCACTGGCTTCTAAATATAAATCCCACTTTTCACGGTTGCGCCAATCCTCATCCGTAATCTTCCATTGTTTATCCGGATTTTCTTCTCTAGCTTTAAAACGTTCTAACTGAACATCTTTATCTAAGCTTAAGAAGAATTTTAACAGAATTGCTCCTTCATCTGTCCACATTTTTTCAAAGTCATTAATTTCATGATAAGCACGTTGCCATTCATCCGTTGTCGCAAAACCTTCTACACGTTCTACCAGTACACGGCCATACCAACTGCGGTCAAAAAGTTCAATATGTCCTGTTCGTGGCATATCTCGCGCAAAACGCCATAAGTATTGGTGCGCAAGTTCAACATCTGTAGGTGCACTAATCGCATTGACTTCATAACCCGTCGGATCAAGTTTCTCACGAATGCGTTTAATATTACCGCCTTTACCTGCCGCATCCATACCTTCAAACACTAAAATTAATGGAATTTTTCGTTCATATAACGCAAATTGAATTTCTAACATACGTGCTTGAAGTTTTTCTATTTGTGTTTTGTACTCTGATTTACTGACTTTTTCTAATGGATTATCGAAAACATCTGTTGTATACCCTTCAGTAAATAAACCATCACGTGTTTGAACACGTTCGTGATAAGCTTTAATCGCTTTTTTAAGGCGTTTGATAATGTGTTCATACATTAAAATAGTAGCCGCTTCTCCATCCGTATAATCAATAATCTTCCAATCTTTTTGAGTTGGATCTTGAAGAATTTCACGCATTTCTTCAAGATAAATATCATCCGGAATAACATTTTCATATTCTTGTGCTTTCCATCTTGTAAGAGGATTTTCTTTCGTTTGTCTAATATGTTCTTGGCGTTTTTGTTCATCAATTTCAATATAAAATTTAATGATTTCGTATTGGTCGTTTTCAAGCATCGTTTCAAAACCATCAATTTGATCACGCAATACATGATAATCTTTGTACTGTAAATGCTTAATCCCATTTACTTTGTAATCAATATAGTGCGCATACCAGCTACGGAAATAAATATTAATGTCTCCTTTGCCTGGTAATGTGTTCCAATACTTTTGTAAGAATTGGTAACGTAAATTTTCTGGTGTCGGTGATGCGGTCGCAATAAAGCTCGAGTATTTCGCATCCAAAGTTAATAATAATTCATTAGATAAACGTGTTTTCCCTGCTGCAGGTACACCCTCGAAAAGAATCATCACTGGAATTCCTAATTGATGTGTTGTTCTTGTTAACTCAGATGCTTCTAACTCTAGGTCTTTAATCTTAGTTGACATTATTCTCACCCCATTTTTAAACTTACTTATAAATTAACATTTTTTACGCTTGAAATGGACAAAGGAGTAAAATTCCACCAGAACAAAAGCTATGTAAAAAGCGACCTACTTTACCAGTAAGTCGCTATGATTCCAATTAGAAGTTGGCATCACTTAAAATTTTATCCATTGAAGCATCTACACTGCCTTCATACATTGGACCGAATTTCACTAAGTGTACTAATAATAAATAGAATTTATAGAATTCAATGCGTTGATACGCACCTTCATCTAAAGGATAAGCTTTATCATAAGCTTCATAGAATTCTTCAGAGAAACCACCGAATGTCGTTGTCGCTCCTAAATCGAATTCACGATCGCCATACATTGGAGCTGGATCAAAGAGTGCAGGTTCACCATTTTCTAAGAACATATAGTTGCCGCCCCATAAATCACCATGTAATAGCGATGGTTTACTTTTGTGATTGTCTAATGCATTCACAATCACTTGACGTACATTATCAAATTTATTCAATTGATCGACGTTCCACAATCCTTTTTCAACGACCACTTCTCTTAAATGATCCAATCTGCGGTTCACAAAGATTTCTTTCCAAGAATCTGTCCATTCATTATTGAAAGAAATATCTCTGCCTTCATAAGGATGGTCGTAACCAAAACGTTTGTCTGGATTATGGAAATCGTGCAATTTTGCGACCAATTTACCCAGTTCAGCTTGGCTGCCTCGTGGTCCCTCTTCTAGCCAACTTAATACTAAATAAGCATCTCCATCAATTTCACCATTCGCAATCACACGCGGTGCAGTAACTTCCGCATACTCAAAATCTTTCAACCCTTCTGCTTCTGCCGCATAGAAGTCATAAGAAGTATTCGGTTGTACTAATAAGAAGAAAGTTTCATCATTTTCAGTATCAATACGATATGCATCATTCACGTCACCGCCTGCGACAGGTACAATATCTTTAATACCTGAAATCGGTAAATTTTGTTGCCATAACTTATCCATTATTTCTTCCCCCGTTCTAAAATGTCTCATACATAATATATACCACTTATCTTATAATTATAACTTGCTTTTATTAACCCTCTTCTTAGGAACATGACTTTTGTTTATTTCTTTTTACAATAGCGTGTTATTCAAAATAACAATCTTTTTTGCAGTTGCTTTTATGCTATACTAATGACAAATAATTGGAGGGTGAAATCCTAAATGAAAAAACTTCTACATCGTTGGTTTATTCAAGGTCTAAGTTATATGACCTTAGGCCTATTCGGTTCACTTATTATCGGTTTAATCTTACAAACTATCGGTAAACAAACTTTGTTTCCTGTTTTAAATTTACATTTTTTATCTGAAATCGGCACAGTCGCGATGGGCTTAACAGGTGCCGCAATCGGTGGTGCCATTGCTTATGGTTTAGGTGCACAACCTTTAGTTGTCTTTTCTTGTATCATCGTCGGTTCTCTCGGCTATGACAAGTTTGGCGGCGGTGCAGTAGGTGCCTTCGTTGCCACTTTAATCGCCACTGAATTAAGTCGTTTTTATGCAGCTAAAACGAAAATTGACATTATTATCTCACCATTACTTACTTTAATTGTCGGTGGTGCAGTGGCTAAATTTATTGGACCATTCTTAAATGACTTTATGGTGTCACTTGGTAAAATGATTATGCTTGCGACTGATCAACGTCCGCTTGTGATGGGTATCTTAGTCGCAGTGATTTTCGGTCTAGCTTTAACAGCACCGATTTCAAGTGCTGCTTTAGCTTTAATGCTAGATTTATCTGGTTTAGCCGCAGGTGCCGCAACAATCGGTTGTTGTGCACAAATGGTCGGTTTTGCGGTAACGAGCTATAAAGATAATGGCGTCGGCGGTATCATTTCAGTCGGTATCGGTACAAGTATGTTGCAAGTACCGAATATCTTAATGAACCCCGCAATACTTATTCCACCGACACTCGCAAGCGCAATTGTCGCTCCAATCATGACGACACTCTTCCCAATGACTAATAATGCGGCAGGTGCAGGGATGGGAACGAGCGGTTTTATTGGACAGATTATGACGATAAATACCATGGGTGCTTCACTTCACACTTGGATTTTAATCGGTGTTTTCCAAATTGCTTTACCTACCATCGTCAGCTACTTGCTTTATAAAGTGTGTCGTAATGCAGGATGGATTAAAGATGGTGATCAGAAAATCCATATTGGTGACAAACGCACTTCAAATTCATAAACACAATTAAATATACATCATAAAAATAACGTTCTATCCTGATTACTTGGATAGAACGTTATTTTGTATTTACACTAACTTACTTATGAAATTCAGTTATTCTGTTTCAACACCTAATTCAGATAAATAGCTGCGTCCGAATTCAGGCATTGGTACATTAAAGTTATCTGCGATTGTCGCACCGATAGAACTGAACGTTGTATCACCGCTAAGTTCATGTGCTTTATCTTTTAATTTAGGACTATAGAACAATACTGGAATATATTCACGCGTATGGTCTGTACCAGGCGCAATCGGATCATTACCATGATCTGCAGTAATAATGACTAAATCATCTTCTTGCAGATTTTCAAAAAGTTCTGGTAGACGTTCATCAAATTCTTTGATTGCTTGCGCGTAACCATCTTTATCACGACGATGGCCATATAACGCATCGAAATCTACTAAGTTTAAGAAACTGAGTCCAGTAAAGTCATGTTTAACAACTTCAACAAGTTGATCCATACCATCCATATTATTTTTTGTACGTACCGCTTTCGTTACACCTTCACCATCATATATATCATTGATTTTACCAATTGCGATGACATCGTAACCATTATCCTTTAATTCATTCATGACAGTACGACCAAATGGTTTCAATGCATAATCATGGCGATTTGACGTACGTGTGAAATTACCTGGTTCGCCCACATAAGGACGTGCAATAATACGTCCAATTAAATATTTAGGATCTTTCGTTAATTCACGGACCTTCTCGCAGATATCATAAAGTTCTTCTAAAGGAATGATATCTTCGTGTGCCGCAATTTGAAGTACAGGGTCAGCTGAAGTATAGACAATCAAATCACCTGTCTTCATTTGATGTTCGCCCCACTCATCAATAATCTGCGTACCAGAAGCTGGTCGGTTCGCGACTATTTTACGTCCTGTCATATCTTCAATTTCTTTAACTAGTTCATCTGGGAAACCTTCAGGATAAACTTTAAATGGCTGCATGATGTTTAAGCCCATAATTTCCCAATGACCTGTCATTGTATCTTTGCCAACAGAAGCTTCGCTGAGTTTTGTATAAAAGGCTTCAGGATGGTCGACTTCATTAACAACTGGTAATTGATCAATATTACCTAATCCTAAACGTTCTAAATTCGGTAATTTTTGTTTAAATCCTTCTAATGTATGTTTTAAAGTGTGGCTGCCTTCATCGTTGAATGCGGCCGCATCTGGCCCTTCTCCGATACCTACAGAGTCCATCACAATTAAATGTACACGTTTAAATGGAGTTGTCATACTCATTCGCTCCTATCTTTCTTTATTTCAAATTTATTCAGTAATCACCGTATGAATCAATGTCGGCGCTTCACCTGTTTGCGCAATCGTAATATTATCATAGATTTTAGCTTTGACATCATCAATGGATTCCGTATTACTGTAAACTGTCATCAGGCTTTCGCCCTCTTCAACTTTGTCCCCGACTTTTTTATGCAGAACTAAGCCGACAGCTAAATCTATTTCATCTTCTTTTGTTTGGCGTCCTGCACCTAGCATCATAGACGCAATACCCATTTCGTTCGCCACAATCTCAGTGACAACACCGCTTGATTTGGCTGGAATGTCAATTTGGTATTTGGCTTGAGGTAATAATTCAGGATGGTCTACTACTTCTGTATTACCCCCTTGATTGCCTAAGAATGTGCGGAATTTATCTAAAGCTGCACCGCTATCAATAGCTTCTTGAAGTAACGTACGTGCTTCATCTAATGTTTCAGCTTTACCGCCGAGCACGACCATTTGAGAACCAAGCGTCATTACAAGTTCAGTTAGATCTTCTGGTCCTTCACCACGTAATGTATCGATTGCTTCTTTTAATTCAAGCGCATTACCAATCGCATTGCCGAGTGGTTGACTCATATCAGAAATAATCGCCATAGTTTGTCTGCCGACATCATTACCGATTTTAACCATCGCATGTGCCAATGCTTTCGCATCATCTAACGTCTTCATGAATGCGCCGTTACCTGCCTTAACATCTAAAACAATCGCATCGGCACCCGCCGCAATCTTCTTACTCATAATAGAAGATGCGATTAATGGGATAGAATTTACTGTACCTGTCACATCACGCAATGCATAAATCTTCTTATCGGCCGGTGTTAAGTTACCTGATTGTCCAATTACTGCTAATTTATCTTCATTTACAAGACGAATGAACTCATCTTCTGAGATTTCTACATGGAAGCCATCAACCGCTTCTAATTTATCGATAGTACCGCCTGTGTGCCCTAATCCACGTCCGCTCATCTTAGCAACTGGTACACCCACTGCCGCAACGAGTGGCGCAAGTACTAATGTCGTCGTATCTCCTACGCCGCCTGTAGAGTGTTTATCAACTTTAATCCCTTCGATTTTGGATAAATCAATCATATCTCCTGAATGTACCATTGCCATGGTTAAAGCAGCACGCTCTTCATCATTCATATCTTGGAAAAAAATTGCCATCGCAAGACTCGACATTTGATAATCTGGGATGTCACCATTCGTATAGTGTTCGACCATCCAATTAATTTCTTCAGTCGTTAATGCCTTGCCGTCCCTTTTCTTATCGATTAAATCCACCATTCTCATAATACTGTCACTCCTTCAAGTATTCTCTTTCATCTGTGCTTTGTGACACTTGCTTACTTATATTTTACCATGAGAATACATCAAAACGAGAATGAAATGAATAGAGAATGAGTCAAAATCAAAAACAATTATTTGCGCCAAGAATATAAATAACACAATTTCACAAGCTTGTGAAACATAGATTAAACTGCGTATTTCTAGGGAAAGTAGGTGTATAATAAAGTAAATTAGAAATTGGAAGTGTTTAGGGTATGGCAAAAGTGAAAATGCGAGCAATCATCAATAAAAAATATGGCAAACATGCCAAAGCAGAATTAAAAGAAATCAAACGACCTAAAATCAAAGACAATCAAGTGCTCATTAAAATACATGCGGCAAGTGTCAATCCGGTCGATTTTAAAATTGCGCAAGGCGGTAAAATGCGTCTCTTCTTTAATTATAAAACACCTTATATTATGGGACATGATTTTGCGGGGGAAATCGTGGAAGTCGGCAAGCATATTTCTGCATTCCAAGTCGGTGACAATGTCTATGGCTTAAAAGCAGGTGCTTTCGCAGAATATATTACGGCTACGCAAAACCAAATTGCGGCAATGCCAAATCACTTAAGTTATGAAGAAGCTGCTTCTATTCCTATGGCAGGTTTAACTTCTTACCAAGCTTTAAATGACGTCATGCATTTAACCAAAGATCAAAAAGTTTTAATCCAAGCAGGCTCTGGGGGCGTTGGTTCTTTTGCGATTCAATTTGCGAAAGTATTAGGCGCTTACGTTGCGACAACAACCAGTAGTAAAAATCGTGAGCTTGTCAAAGATCTCGGTGCTGATAACATCATCGATTACCGTCGTCAAAACTTTACTGATAGTTTAACCAACTATGATGGTGTTTTTGATACGTTAGGCGGCGAAAACTTATTTTCAGCATTTAAGATTTTAAAACCTTTAGGTAAAGTGGTTTCTATCAGCGGCATTCCTGATGCGCAAACCGCGAAAGATTTGAAACTCTCTTTATGGAAACGTTTCTTATTAAAATTTGCGGCACGTAAAGTTCACCGTGCAGCACGCCAACATCACGCTTCATATCACTTTATCTTTACACGTGACAGTCGTTCACAACTCAACAAAATCAGACAATTGATTGAATCAGGTAAAATCAAACCTGTGTTAGACTTAACTTTTGATTTTGAAGAAACAGATAAAGCTTTAGAATACATTCAACAAGGCCACGCAACTGGCAAAGTGGTTATTCGTATTTCAAGATAACTTGAAATACAAAAGCAAACATAAAAACACCACATCACTTTTATCACAAACCTCAACCTTTGCGATAGAAATGATGTGGTGTTTCTTTATATACTTCAAATAATTATAGTTTATTGAATTGAAATTTCAGCGTCTTCTTCTGCATCAGCACCATTATCAATATAAACATAAGTTCTGAGCGTCAACGCATCTGTATCTTTTTGGAATTCATAATTCTCTAGTGGAAATTCAAATGGTTTTTCCACTGTTTGTGCCGCTTCAACGACTTGTTCACTATGAATTTCATAGACTTGTAAAACATTTTCCATTTCATCAAAGTCACTGTGTTCTGTTTCATTTTCTTTGTGTTCGATTAAAGATAATTTAATTTTAGAGATTTGTTGATCCGCATCTCCGCCTTTTAATACGACTTTACCTTTAATCAATTCATTAGCATCAAACACATCTTTTTCTAAACGTGTTTCTACTGTTAATGCACCTACACCTAATGATGTTAAGATTTTTTCAAACATAGTATGCCCTCCTTGAAATGTGTGAAGTTTTATCCTCTCGACTTATTTATCTCTTCCCTAACTTTAAGTCGTTTAATTCAAAAACTGATTCATTAGATTTGAACAACAACTTTATCTTAAAAAAGAATTTCATCTCATGTCAATCTAAGCATATTGAAAAACAGACACATAGAAAAATTCATTCTAAGCGTCTGTTTTTTTAGTTCTAATATTTATACACTAACTGGAGTGATACCTTTAAAGTTTACTAAATCGTATGCACGTACAACTTCTTCTGTTGTCGGTTCGATTACACCTTCTAATGGATATTCAAGTTCTAATGCTTCGTACTTATGCACACCAAGTTGATGATAAGGTAAGATTTCAAAGCGTTCTACATTCTCAAGTGAGTTAATAAATTCACCGAGTTTAATTAAATCTTCTTCATCATCAGTATAACCTGGTACAAGGACATGGCGAATCCAAACAGGTTGTTTTCGTTCTGACAACATCTTCGCAAATTTAATAATATGTTCATTAGGTTTACCTGTTAATGCGATATGTTTTTCATTATCAATATGTTTTAAATCAAGCAAAATCAAGTCAGTATACTCAAGCAAATTATCTAAATGGGAAAGAAATGCTTTTGTTTCATTCACACAGCCTGCCGAAGTATCAATGCATGTGTGAATATCTGCTTTTTTAAGCTCTTTAAATAATGCTTCTACAAATGGCATTTGAAGCAAAGGTTCGCCACCGCTGATTGTGACACCTCCGCCAGAGACAGTAAAGTAAGGACGATATGGAAGAATCTCATCCACTAATTCGTCAACTGTCGCTTTACGGGATGCGTCAGTCAAACCCCAAGTGTCAGGGTTATGACAGTACAGGCATCTTAACAAACATCCTTGCGTAAATATAATATAGCGAAGGCCTGGGCCGTCAACTGTCCCTAAACTTTCTACTGAGTGAATTCTTCCTTCCATAATAATCGTCCTTTCTTTTTGTTTCATGATCCATATTACTCTTATTTTTTATACGGCATACTTTTTATTCATAATAGGCATCAAGCCGCAATAAATGCGGCTTTTACCTTAATTACATTCTTTCGTGGAATGTTCTTGAGATAACATCTAGTTGTTGTTCTCTTGTTAATTTAATGAAGTTAACTGCGTATCCAGATACACGAATTGTTAATTGTGGATACTCTTCAGGATGTTCCATTGCGTCTAATAATGTGTCTCTGTTAAATACGTTGATATTTAAGTGGTGACCATGTTGCATTGCGTAACCATCTAATACAGAAACTAAGTTATGGTTTTGTTCCATATCTGTTTTACCTAATGATTTAGGTACGATACTGAATGTATTAGAGATACCATCTTTACAATATTCGTAAGGGATTTTCGCAACTGATGATAATGATGCTAATGCACCGTGTTCGTCACGGCCGTGCATTGGGTTAGCACCTGGTGCGAATGGTTCGCCTTCTTTACGTCCATCTGGTGTATTACCAGTTTTCTTACCATAAACAACGTTTGAAGTGATTGTTAAGACACTCATTGTGTGTTCTGAATCACGGTAAGTTTTGTGTTTACGTAATTTTTTCATGAATGATTTTACTAATTCTACAGCGATATCGTCTACACGTTTATCATTGTTACCATATTTAGGGAAGTCGCCAGTTGTTTCGAAATCTACTGCTAAGCCATCTTCGTTACGGATAGCGCGAACTTCACCGTATTTGATTGCTGATAATGAGTCTGCAGCTACTGATAAACCTGCGATACCTGTTGCCATTGTGCGCATAACATCTGTATCATGTAACGCCATTTCAATACGTTCGTAGCTGTATTTATCATGCATGTAATGGATGATGTTTAGAGAGTTGATATAAACGCCTGCTAACCATTCCATCATTTGATCGAATTTCGCATACACTTCATCGTAGTCTAAGATTTCTGAAGTTACTGGTACGAATTCTGGACCTACTTGTTTGCCTGATTTTTCATCTTTACCGCCGTTGATAGCGTAAAGTAAAGTTTTCGCTAAGTTAGCACGTGCACCGAAGAATTGCATTTGTTTACCGATACGCATTGCAGATACACAACATGCGATACCATAGTCATCGCCATAGCTTTCACGCATTAAGTCATCGTTTTCGTATTGGATCGCACTTGATTTGATACTCATTTCAGCACAGAAAGTTTTGAAGTTTTCTGGTAAACGTTGTGACCATAAAACTGTTAAGTTTGGTTCTGGAGCTGGTCCTAAGTTATCTAATGTGTGTAAGAAACGGAATGAGTTTTTAGTAACCATGTGACGTCCGTCAATACCTACACCACCGATTGATTCAGTTACCCAAGTTGGGTCTCCTGAGAATAATTCGTTGTAGTCAGGTGTTCTTGCAAATTTTACAAGACGTAATTTCATAATGAAGTGATCCACAATTTCTTGTACTTCACGTTCAGTGATGTCACCATTTTGTAAGTCACGTTCTGCATAGATGTCTAAGAATGTAGAAGTACGTCCTAAACTCATTGCAGCACCGTTTTGTTCTTTGATTGCTGCTAAGTATGCAAAGTATAACCATTGAACTGCTTCTTTGAAGTTTGTAGCTGGTTTGCTGATGTCATAACCATACATTTCAGCCATTGCTTTTAATTCATGTAATGCACGGTGTTGTTCAGATAATTCTTCACGTAAACGGATTGTTGCTTCGTCCATTTCAGTAGACATGTTATTGAAGTCTTTTACTTTTTCTTCAATTAAGTAGTCCACACCATATAATGCTACACGACGATAGTCACCGATAATACGTCCACGTCCGTATGCATCTGGTAAACCTGTGATGATACCTGCTTTACGGCAAGCTAACATTTCTTTAGAGTAAGCATCGAATACACCTTGGTTATGTGTTTTACGAATGTCAGTAAAGATTTTTTCAGTTTCTTTATCTAATTCATAACCGTATGCTTCACAAGCTGCTTTCGCCATACGAATACCACCGAATGGTTGCATTGAACGTTTGAATGGTTTTTCAGTTTGAACACCTACGATTTGTTCAGTGTCTTTGTTTAAGTAGCCTGCATCATGTGAAACGATTGTTGATGCAACTTTAGTATCCATATCCCACATGCCGCCACGATCGCGTTCTTCTTTAGATAATTCCATAACTTGTTTCCATAAATCACTTGTTGCACGTGTTGGTGATTCTAAGAATGATGAATCGCCATTGTACATTGTGTAGTTCAATTGAATAAAGTTTCTAACATCCACTTCTGAAGTCCATTTGCCAGTCTCAAATCCTGCCCATGCTGATTGTTTTCTTGATTTTGGTTCAATCATTGATATCCCTCCATGGATAATGTGTATTTTAGGTTTATTGTTTGTTCACCTTTTCACATACTATTATACATTGACTTGTGAAATAAATCACTAAAATATGAAAACGTTTTAATAAACATGTGTCAAGGTTGTGACTCTGTTAGATTAAGTGTTACATTCAAAAATCACTGTATTAGAACAGTAAATTTTTAATTGCAAATAAAAAACAATCCAGTAAAGCGTTATATGCATTACTGGATTGCTTCAATATTTATTCAATGATTACTGGTTAATTTAACGTTACTTGTATCCTTGATCTTTCAAATAAGATTGTAAGACAACAGCTTGATTATGTTTTTCATCTTTAGCGCCAAATAGAATAATCACATCTTTACGTGCATCTTTAACCATGCCTTCTAATGTTTTGAGTTCTTCATTTTGTTCATCATTGTTTTCAAGTTCTTTGATATATTTCTTTTTAAAGTTTTCGAACTTATCTGCATCATGGTTGAACCACTCTCTTAATTCTTTTGTCGGTCCGATATTTTTTAACCATTCATCCAAATTCGCATTTTCTTTTGAAATACCACGTGGCCAAACTCGATCCACTAATACACGTACACCATCGTCTTCTGCTTTGTCATCATAAATGCGTTTTACTTTGATTGCCATACAAGCATCCTTCCTTTCAAACAATAATCAGCACTTTATATTTATTATACCCTTGTCCTATATACACAAACGACGCTCATTTCTTATTTTAATAGGAAGAAACACAACATTCCGTATTGTATACAATCATTCTGTGGTGGTACAGCGCTTACATAGTACAACAGTAAACTGTACAGTTTCACAATAACGTCACAACTCTAAAAAGTTATGCACCATTTATAGTGATTTTAACCACAACTCATGTTATTGTAGTATGTGAAATAGATAACAAAGTTGTTTCAAGCGATAATGTTGTTCAAGAGACCCCTGAGACACGAACAACAGATAGATGAGCGCTTTAAACAACGCTATCTATTTAATATTTTAATTTGGCGGCATTATTTTACGATAATGCGACGCTTTACAGTGAACGAGTACATCTCAGAACAACAACCTAGAAATGTCATTGGCAGGAACACCGTGGTAGGATTTCTGTCATGTTGCTGCATATTTCTTTAAAGATGTTCCCCGCATCCTAAAGAAACATGTATCAATTTTAGTATATTTCAGGAGGTGAGTTGCTCATATAAGCGAAAACGAAGACAGGATTACCCCATCCTAATTTCGATGCTGACATATTCGAATCATATTAAACTTTGATGTGTTTCCCCTGATACATCAAATTAACAACAAAATTTCAAAACAGCTGCATTTTAAAGTAAGTGGCTCCCCAACCATTTACTTAGTATACTCCCAACTTTCGTAAGCGGCTGTAAGGAATGATGTGCCCCGATAATATGAATCGAATGCACGAGCTTATCTCTAAAAATGAGTCGTAGGTATATTCAAAAGTTGAGCATTCATGAAACAGATAGATTGGATGACAGAGGATTCAACGTCTGCATGTCATACATGCTCAATCCACTCCTTAAAAATTGTAGGCAAAGTAAGTAATAAGAATGATAACCAATCATATTGATGAACTCTGATAGAAATATACTAAATGGTTAGTCTCAATACACTTTCCCCTGAGTGTATTGAACAATGAGTAAACTCCTTAAAAATTGATATTGTTATTACAAGTACTAGAAATGATTCCCCTTCATTTCTAAAATCACTGTAATGGAGAGAAGGTTTCCCCAGACCTTCTCTCTTTTTTGCTTTTTAACCACTTGTCGTCTCCTTGATACCACATGTATCAAAACTATTCTCATAATCATCAAGCTCTGCTTTAATAGAATTAAAGAGAGGAGCGAGTGCTCATGAAAATCAATTCCTATTTTGATCCGACTTATCCTGAAGAATATGTTGATATCTACGCACACGAACATTCCAAAACAGTCGATGCGATTATCCAAGCTGCACAACAAACATCAACCATTCAAACTTTAACAGGCAAAGAAAATGATAAAACATACCGCTTCCCCATAGAAGATTTCCTCTACATCCGTTCAGAACAGCGCAAACTCTTCGCCTATACAACCTCGCATCGTCTGCACATTCAACAGCGCTTTTATCAGCTAGAACAATCCTTACCAAAGGATTTCATCAGAATCTCACAATCAGAAATCATTAACATGCATAATATTAAGCACTTAAGCTTAAGTAAAAACGGTATGATTCATATCGAAATGAAACATGGTGAAGCAACTTATTCCTCACGACGTTATTTAAAACAATTGAAAGCGAGGTTATTCCAATGAAACATATGATTAAACAATTATGTATCGGTTTTATGGTTGGCATAACGATAGGTATCACGATGTCTCTTATCTTCTCGTTTATTTTTGCGCAAGGTCAATACGAACCCTTATCACCCGTTTCAACAATGGGAATGTACTATCATACACATCTTTCTGAAGTGATGACCATGTTCGTATGTGTCATCATATGGGGACTGATTGGTGTACTCTTCACACTCGCTGAAATGATTTATTATAAAACAGATTGGAGCTTGCTTAAAACAACACTCGTCCATTTAGTACTCTGTTATGTTGGATTCTTACCGCTTGCGATGTTAGCTGGATGGTTCCCGCTCGATTTATTAAATATCTTGGTATTTACACTCATCTTCCTCTTCATCTACAGTATGATTTGGATCATCAACTATATTAAGAATAAACGCTTAGTCAATGAGATTAATCACAAACTCAAATAAATAAAAAGCTCCCGATAAAGGATTCACTGTATCAGTGCCTGCCTCATCGGGAGCTTAATTGATTTATGATTGTGTAGTTTCATTGTGCTCAAGCTCATCAAAGAAAGCTTGGGCTGCTTTATTCACTTCTTTAAAGTCAATCCCTTGTGCTTGTGCCGCAAAAACACAGCCACAATAACATTGACGATAAATATTATAGTCTCGACACATTTCTAAAGAACGTTCATAGCCTTTATTCTTTTTGAAATCACTCGGTAAATAATTAACATCATATAATTTTTGAACTTCTGATCCTATTTCATTAATCAACTGCGCATTTTTCTTTGGCGATAATGTTAATGCGCTGCCGAAATAATCATAACCATATTTGACAGCCGCTTCTGCCACCATATCCAAGCGCATTTCAAAACATGCCGTACAACGTAAGCCACCTTCTGGTTCATCTGTCACACCACGTTCTTTCGCCATCTTCATAAATTCATGCGGCTTGTAAGGGGCTTCGATATAGCGGACATTTGTCCCATTACGTTCATTGAAATCTTTAATAAATGCTTCTTGTACATACGCACGGCGTTCATATTCTTTCTTTGGATGAATATTCGGGTTCGCAAAATAAATCGCCACATCCGCATACTGTGTCAAAAACTCTAACACATACGTACTACAAGGCGCACAACAACTGTGCAATAAGATTTTAGGACATTCCTCTGAGCGCTCCCATTGCTGTATCATTTTCTTTAAGACTCTATCGTAATTGATCTTTTGATTTTTCATTTTGGCTACAATGCCGTCCATTTCAATCATGGATGTCTTCGCTCCTTCTTAGTTGAGAATTTATATGTGCGTTTATTATAACGGAATTATCATAGATGTGCTATTACTCATGGTCTGATACGTTATTCTTCGGCATATTCAATGGAATCGTATAATGTGACGTGTCTTCCCAACCTTGGTGCTCAGTAAAGATTTCAAAGCCGCGTTTAAATGTTTCATCTATCGTATCTAATTCATCTAAATCACCGCGTTGTAACTCATAAATAAATTCTGTTAATTGTTTACTGAAATAAGCGCCTTCTGGTAATGTACCTTCATACGTAAAGTCAGCATCTACGAATGGATAAGGTAAGACGAAGAAAGTAGGTCCTTCAAAGTTATCATCACCGAACCAGAAACCAAATTCTACAAAACGTTCATCGAAACAACCATATTCAATCACTTGGCGTGGTTTGAATGTTTCATGCATTTCGTTATACACCACTAATGTTGATACATCGAATGTTCCCCAGAATAAACCAGGACCTTCTACACGTGCACGTAAAGGGTGCACAAAGCGTTCTAATGCACGATTCGCATACTGAAAGAGTTGGATAGCTTTCACTGCTTTATCATGGTCATAATGGTGATGTTTTGTATCTTCATCAAATGGTGTTTTATCTGCCAATTCTTGAGGTTCTGGGTTAATGTCGACTTCAATATCAAACTCTTTAACCGTTCCTGTGATTTGTTTGTAGTAGTCTTGAACTGTTTTGCCATCTTGTAGTGGGAAGGTTGTCATATCTTCATTCACACGCACTTCGATTTGGTCATCTAATACGTTCACGCTGATTGAGAAATATTTTTCACCAAAATACAACATCCCTGTCGTAAAGCCTTCAGGTGTAATATTTAAGACTACATGTTCCCATTGAGGTGCTTGATAAGCACACGCTAATTTATATTTACCTAGTATTTGCGCAATTAAATGTAATGTTTGATGCTCTTCTTTCCAATCTTGATACTTTAAGATTTCCATGGAAATACCTCCTCTTTTTCTTACCTCTACCCCTTTTTATCAGAGAAATGTAAAAGAAACCGCCGAAGCGGTTTCTAACTGTCATATCTATTCAACGACCATGTTATAGATTTACTTAACGATTAATACTGGCGTATTAGAACGTTTTGCGACTTTATGAGTCACATGGCCTAGTACGTGTTTAATTTCAATGCGAGAACGTTTGTTACTCATCACAACGATATCATAATGATTTTTCTCTAACTCATCTAAAATTTCAATTGTCGGACTACCTGTTGTAAAGACAATTTCATAGTTCATGCCTTTATCTTCAAGGATTTGTATAAATGGTTTCATGTCGACTTCTTTTTCTTTTGTCACTTCTTCAAAGTGTTTGTTTTGATAACGTACATAGTTTGCTAATTCAGTTTCAGAAATCACATGATACACAGTGATTTTGGCTTGATCATTTCCTCTTGTTAAAGCTTCTAATTGGTCTGGTACATTGTTGAACGCATTACCGAAATCATACGGTACTAAAATATTATTATACATACAACTTCACTTCTTTCTTGATAAAGTTTAGTATTAACCTATTCATTATTAATATACCCTAAGTTATTAATCTATAACGGAAACTTCCTATTTTGTGCATGAAAAAAACAGAAGATGCGAATAAACATCCTCTGTTATAAATTATGGCTTATAAATCTAAAGATTGGATATATGATTTGATTTCTTCTTTCATTTCATCATCTTTTAATGCATAAGCAATCGTCGTTTTAACGAAACCGATTTTCTCTCCAACATCAAAACGATGTCCTTCAAAATCATACGCAAACACTTCATCGTCATGATTCAAGCGTTCAATCGCATCTGTTAATTGAATTTCGCCGCCGCTGCCTTTATCTTGCGTAGATAAATAATCGAATATTTCAGGTGTTAAGACATAACGCCCCATAATCGCAAGGTTTGATGGTGCTGTCCCTGGCGCTGGTTTTTCGACGAATTTTTCCACTTCATACAAACGCCCATTTTGCTTCTCAGGTTTCACAATACCATAACGGTGTGTTTCCTTTTCTGGCACTGTTTGTACACCGATGACAGATTTGCCTGTTTCATCATAAACATCCATTAATTGTTTAATCGCTGGTGTATCAGATTCCACAATATCATCACCAAGTAAAACAGCGAATGGTTCATTACCGATGAATTGTCTTG
Organism: Staphylococcus simulans; assembly: GCF_025561465.1. Lineage (NCBI taxonomy): Bacteria > Bacillati > Bacillota > Bacilli > Caryophanales > Staphylococcaceae > Staphylococcus > Staphylococcus simulans. Next base: position 538,617 of record NZ_CP095100.1, on the reverse strand, counting down.
CTGTCCAAATCGCATGGCCTAAACCTTTTTGTTCACGCTGACGGACATAAAATACGTTGGCTAAGTGTGTAGAGCGTTGCACTTTCTCTAATAAATCTGTTTTGCCTTTTTCTCTTAAGTTGTTTTCAAGTTCAACTTGATTATCAAAGTGATCTTCAATGGCACGTTTGTGTTTACCTGTCACAATAATAATGTCTTCAATTCCTGCGCGATAGGCTTCTTCAACGATATATTGAATCGTCGGCTTATCTAAAATCGGCAACATTTCTTTCGGCATCGCTTTTGTTGCTGGTAGGAAACGTGTTCCTAGGCCTGCTGCGGGAATTACTGCTTTTTTAATCTTAGTCATACAATATCTCCTTTTTCATCAGGTGGTCTGAAATTATCAAGATTATACCTTGACTTGTCTTTTAAACAGCCACATTTAAAACGTTCATCTCTTTATCTTCAAACTATGATTTCATCACAAATTGTAACGTTTACATCACTGATAATATTAGGGTTTTATCGTGTAATAGTCAACTTTTAACAAAAGCACCTGATTTTCATCAGATGCTTAGTTGAGGTGTTATTTGATTAGACGAAAGGGAGGGATGTCAGTGTTCCCTTCATCATCTTTTTGTGGTTTATTGTTAATGTCGTAGCGATGATTCGCAAGATCAATTAATTTTTGTTTATAGTCCTTACTATGAATAATCTCATCTAAAATACGTAGGACATCTTCATTTTTCATTTCTTCTACTTTACCGCGGTAGATTTTTTCATAAACTTGTTCTGGATGGATTTCGTCTTCATCAAGCAACTCTTCATATAACTTTTCACCAGGTCTGAGACCTGTGAATTTGATTTCAATGTCTCCATCTCTATAACCGCTTAAGCGAATTAGGTTTTTCGCAAGATCTACGATTTTAACAGGTTCTCCCATATCTAATACGAAGACTTCACCGCCATCCGCAATCGCACCTGCTTGTAATACCAGACGTGCTGCTTCAGGGATTGTCATAAAGTAACGTGTGATTTCAGGGTGTGTCACTGTAATTGGACCGCCCGCTTCAATTTGTTTCTTGAATAACGGGATAACAGAACCACGTGAACCTAATACATTACCGAATCTTACTGCCACAAAGTTCGTATGACTGTTTTCTTCATTCATACTTTGTACAATCATTTCAGCGGCACGTTTAGACGCACCCATCACATTCGGCGGATTCACTGCTTTATCTGTAGAAATCATAACGAACTTAGATACTCTCGCTTCTCGCGCTGCTTCAGCCACATTTTTCGTTCCGATTACGTTATTTTTAATCGCTTCACTTGGGTTATATTCCATCATCGGCACATGTTTATGTGCAGCTGCATGGTAAACCACATATGGTTGGTAATGACTGACGATTTTAAATAAGCGTGAACGGTCTTGAATATCAGCGATAACAGGTACGATATCAATTTGATCGCCGTATTGTTTTTGAAGTTCTTGGTGAATTAAGTAAATACTGTTTTCACCATGTCCTAACAAAATAATACGTGCGGGTGCAAAACGACACACTTGTCGACAAATTTCAGAACCGATTGAACCGCCGGCACCTGTAACCATAATCGTTTGATGTGTTAATTCTTTGGAAATCATTTCCATGTCCAACTCTACAGGATCACGTCCAAGTAAATCTTCAACTTCCACTTTCTTCAATTGGCTGACTTCTAATTTACCTGACATAACTTCTTCAATATTCGGCATTTTCAATACAGTCGCTTGTGTATTTTCACAAATACTATTGATTTCTCTTAAGCGCTGTTGTGTTAACGTTGGTATCGCAATAATGATATTTTTAATACGATATTTATTAACTAGATCTGGGATATCTTCAATAGTACCTTGAACTTTAACCCCTTCTGTAATCGTCAACTTTTGTTTCTTTGGATCATCATCCACGACTACAACAGGTTCCATGCCCATAGTCGGACGTTTCAACATTTGGTTAATCAACATTGAACCGCCTTCACCAGCACCGATAACTAATGTATTCTTACGTTTAACGCCTTTACGTACCAGTGTTCTTCTAAATAAACGCCATGATAAACGAGAGCCACCGATTAATAACACATGCATCATCCATGTGATGAAGTATAATCTCAAAAACGGACCTTCATGTGTAAAGAACGGTACGATTAAAACGGTCATGGCCATCGAACATGTGACCGCTTTAACTATGACAATCATTTCATTGACACTCGCATATTCCCAAGCCCGGTGGTATAAGTTGAATACACTGGCAAAGATGTGATGAGAAAACAGCAATACCAGTGATGATAAAATTAACAATGATAAAGAATAACCGCGGAAATACGGTTCAAGAATTAAATAACTCAAAAAGACAGAAAAAGCAACAATGATTGAATCAATAAACAATAGTAATATCAGTCGCTGCTGTCTTGCGGAAATTTTTGACACTTTATTTCACCTCAATTAATTGATCTCTGTTTACTCTCGGTGTAATGTTTATGTTATTTCTAAATGAAATGGAAAAGGTTGGGAAGCTTACCTGTCCCAACCCGCTGTTCCTCTCAGATTCTTGCTGCAAGACTTGCGCTTATCTTAGCGTTCAAAGTCATCTTGTGTTAAATCTTCTCGTTTTGTACGTCTACGTTGTTGTGTATGTTGTGTCTGATGTGTATTTGATTTTGAAGAACTTTTTGATTGATTTAAGAACTCTCGGATTAAGATTAAAATAACTGCGATAATAAAGCCTGCGACCAACCCTATAAATGCATTTTTAGCAATGCTTGATGAAATTTCTTTCACATCATCTTTGGATTTAGAAAGAATTTCAATACCGCCATCTGGTGATATTGCATTGACCTCTTCTTTAAGTACTTCAGCAGCAGTATCTGCGATTTTCACCGCATCTTTCTCACTATTAGCCGTTGCGGTAAAGTTCAATACTTGAGAATTCGGTTGGTTGTTCACTTCTACCTTTTCAGTGATGGATTTCGCATCTTCATCTTTTCCAATCTCTTCTGCCACTTTGCCTAAGACACGTGGGCTTTTCGCAATATCTGTATATGTAGCCACAATTTGAGAATCAGCTTGGTATTTCTCAGCCATCGTCAAATCGCCTTTATCACTTTTTTCAATCAATACTTGTGAAGTTGCTTCATATTTCGGTTGCGCTATAAGTGCTGTTAACAGCACGCTTAAAATCAGACCTGCAATAGGAAAAATAATCAACCACTTTAAGTAACGCTTGATTATCCTCCATACATTTGAAAAATCAAAACTATTATTTTCTTCCATATTGCTTCGTTACCTCCGTAATGCGGAAATTGAATGATACATGTCAGAAACGTTAAAGTTATTTTAACTTACACAACAAATTCCGACCGTTTGATAACCATTATAAAGGAAAACAAAATAAATTAATTCACATTAATTGAATTGTTGCATAAGTTTTACATGTAATTAACATTCTTAAATCGCAATTAACGACAGAAACAACAAAGTATACAATAAACCTAAAGAAACGCAAAAATAGCTTCATACTTGCTTAACATTAAATGCATTAAACATTGAAGTCACAAAAACAACTAAGATATGCATAAGCGTGCATGATCAAGTGTTAAATTAATTTTAGGTTAATGGAATAAAAAAATGCATCATTTGAAAATAACGCATGTCTACATGCGTGGTCATGAAGTTTAAGCAACTGTCTATTCTTACATAAACAGCCTAGCTTTTTCGTTGCGAGTTGGAGATGTTCTAAGATGAGGAATAAATAATCGCACTAAAATTTGTGCCTAAAACAAAAAAATCATTTCTATCATTATTATGATGACAAAATGTTTGTTAACAAGATTGATTATAATATACAACAAACTTAAAAGGCAATAGGCTTGACAATCCATTTTCAAAATTTTGTAAAGGTTCATACACATACTCAGTTTGTTTGAAACAAACAAAAAATGTAACACTGTTCAAATAATGTTCGAAATAACTTTTAAACTTTATATTGTAGTCATCTTCTTTTTAGTGTAAAATATCAATGATAATAGTTATCAATTAGTAATAAACGAGAGAGGTGTCCCGTATGGTAGACGCAGCAAACGCCAAAAAAGGTTTAACTTATAAAATCATCAACATGAACTTCGATAATACAATGCTAGCACATCGCTTAAGCGCACTTGGTTTTACAGTCGGAAGCAAAATTAAAGTACGTCAGAAATTCTTTATGAAAGGTCCATGCACATTAGAAATGGACGGACAATGTATCGGCATCAGACATTGTGATGCATGTAAAATCACATTGGAGCAAGCGCATGTCTAATACCTATTGTATTGTCGGCAATCCGAATGTCGGCAAAACCACACTGTTCAATGCCCTGACAGGTTCATATGAATATGTCGGCAACTGGAGCGGTGTGACCGTTGAAAAGAAAGTCGGTATTTTATCAGATAAGCAAGGAGATCTGGTCGATTTACCTGGTATTTATGACTTATTACCGATTTCGAAAGATGAAACAGTCGTGACAGATTATTTACTGCACGATGAGTTTTCAAAAATCATCAATATTGTCGACGCAGTACAATTAAAACGTAATTTATTATTAACGACACAATTGATGGAATTCGGGGCACCTTTATTACTTTGTTTAAATATGGGCGATGTCGCAGAGAAACGCGGCATCCAAATCAATCGTAATTTATTGATGCGTCGTTTGAAGTTGCCGATTTTGCCGATTGTGGCGAGAAGCGGCCAAGGTATCGATAGCATCTTAGAACTCTTGAAAGAAGAAACTTTATCTACATCACAACCATTGAAAATTCCATACGAGCATAAAGTCGAACACGCCTTATCTGAAATACAACATTATTTAAAACATCATTTAGAATTACCTGAGAAACGCCATCGTTTTATCGCTGTTCAATATTTACTGGGCAATCCAGCCATTGAACACTATATCAGTGCACATCATCATGAAGATTTACGTCAAATCCGTAATCATCTTGCTGAACAATTAGATATTTCAATCGTGGATAGTATGCGTCGTTCACGTACTGAGTTTATCGATACACTTATTGAAGATGTCATTACGCATCAAGATAAGAAAAAACAATATTTGACTGACCGTATCGACAAAATTTTAACAAATAAGATTTTAGGTATCCCTATCTTTTTAGGTATCATGTGGCTGATTTTCCAAGCGACCTTCTCATTGATCGGTACCCCGCTGTCAGATAAATTAGATGAATTTATCGGCGGTACCTTTACAGATTGGGTCAACCAAGGAATGGATGCGATTGGACTCTTCCCATTCATGAAAGATTTGATTACAGATGGGATTATCGCAGGTGTCGGTGCTGTCTTAGTTTTCGTACCGCAAATCTTAATTCTATTCTTCTTTATTTCAGTATTAGAGGATTCAGGTTATATGGCACGTATTGCCTTGATTATGGATAAAGTCATGGAAGGCTTAGGTCTTAATGGTAAATCATTTATCCCAATGATTATTGGTTTTGGTTGTAATGTTCCAGGTGTCATGGCAACGCGTTCTATTGAACAAGAGAAAGAGCGTTTAACAACTATCTTAATTACACCATTCATGTCATGTTCAGCACGTTTACCTGTATACGCATTATTTGTAGGTGTTTTCTTCCAAACACACCAAGCACTCATCGTGTTAAGTTTATACGTGATTGGTATTGTCGTCGCATTAATTGTCAGCTTTGTGATGACAAAAACAATTTTGAAAAAGGAAAACTCAGTTTTTGTGATTGAATTACCACCTTATCGTTTACCATCAGCAAAAACACTTTGGCGTAGTACATGGGAAAAAGCAAAAGGCTTTGTGAAAAAAGCAGGTACATTTATCTTCGGTGGATCAGTCGTTATTTGGTTATTAAACTATGCAGGTCCAACTGGCTTTGGCGTTGATGTTGACCATAGTTTCTTACACTTAATCGGTGCAGCGATTGCGCCATTATTGATTCCTTTAGGATTCAGTTCATGGCAAGCGGGTGCTACATTAATCCCTGGCTTCTTAGCTAAAGAAGTCGTTGTCAGCGCAATGGCGATTATTTACGCCGTAGACAGCCAAGGTTTAACAAATATGATTGCGAGTCATTTCACACCCGCATCAGCGTATGCGTTTATGTTATTTATCTTATTGTACATTCCATGTTTGTCCACTGTCGCAGCCATCAGAAAAGAAACAGTGTCTTGGAAATGGACGATTATCGCAACGCTTTATCCGATTGCGATTGCCTATCTCCTAGCATTTGTGTTCTACCAATCTAGCCAACTCTTTTTCTAGGAGGAATTATTTATGACACTACTCATTAATCTTGTCATCTTTTTATTGATATTTGGATATGCGGCCTTTACAATCGTCCGCTTCTTCAAAAAATCTAAACAAGGCAAATGCGCAGCTTGCGACATCAACAAAGGTTGTGGTCATTCAATGCCTAAAGAAATGAAAAAACATCAACAACATCACTCATCATAAATTTACTAATATAAATAAAACCTAAAGGCCGACAACCTTTAGGTTTATTTTTTATGCATAGCTATATTCATAAATTTTCTTGAGTCGACCGACTTCTACCGCACAGACGTGTTGATGTGTTAAATCTACGAGTGATAAACGTTTACCGTGTCCTGCGCCTGTATCGATATCAATCGTATGGTCTGCGACGTGAATGCGATGTTGTTTAACCCCTAATCGTTTCGTCGGTACATGACCATGTACGACACATTTTCCTTTAATTTTTCGCGATAATTTTGCGGGCGGTTCAAACCCAGATACTTCTTTTAATTTTTGTTTGGATAAACACTTCTTAGGGTTAACTCCTGCATGAACAAATAAGTAATCCCCAATATGTGCCATACTGTCGAATTGTTTTAAGACAGCTTTCCATTTGCGTTTCTCTTTTTCTTTTGACTTCATCCAGCGTACATCATGATTGCCTAATAAAACAATCGCACCTTCACGATGTAACTGTTGTACCATTTTAAGGGTCCCATCAGAATCAGGTCCATGATTGACATAATCCCCTAACAAAACCAGCTGATCACGTTTAGGATTATAATCTACATAAGCAAGTAAGGTTGCGAGTGCTTCTTTATGTCCATGAATATCTGATGAGACGAGTAATCTGCCTTTCATGATGATGCATGCCTCCTTTATCGTGTTCTCTCTATTTTGTTTGCTTGTTTTTAGTATAGCGAAAAACTGCCGAATTGTTTTTTAAATTTTTGTAAAGTTAGAAAGAGGTTGGGTGAAGCGGTGGTGTATCATTCAAGTTGATATAATAAACCAGACGATCTGTCCATTCCCCGTTCTCAAAAATAAATTGTGTTCTGGTACATTCATACTCAAAACCGCACTTCTTCAATAAGGCGATAGAGGCATGATTACCTGGATGTACATGGGCTTCTAGTCGATGATATTTTAAACGCTTAGCGATTTTAAATATGGCTGTAAAAGCTTCATACGCATAACCTTGACGCCAAAATTGATTATGAATCGCATAACCGCATTCTGCCCATTGAAAATGTTGACGTGCTAACGTTACTAAATTGAAGTTGCCGAGATGTACACCATCAGCTTTGCGAAATACACCAAAGACATAAGTATCATCTGATTGAATAAGCGCTTGTTGTTGTGCAATCAAACGCTGAAACCACGCTTTAGAGTAATGAGATATCTCTAAACAACCTTCATCAAAAGGACTTTGAGGCATGGCTCGACCTGCATAGCCTTTTACCCATTGCTCATAATCTTCTGTATTCATTGGTCTGACTTCTAACCGTTCTGTTGTTTCTGTTAAGTATTCAAACTGCATCTCTTCCCTCCTCTCTTCTAATCTGGATTATTCACATTCTTACGCTTTTTCATTCAAAAATGTTATATTTAAATTGAAATTAACTAAACAACAATTCTAAAAGGAGGTCATCCTATGTCATTCAAGGAATATGTAGAAGATGTTGTAGAAACAATCAAACATATGCGCTTTGGTTCTAAAAACGGTATTATCATGATTGTTTCTGCCATTGTGTTAAGTGCGATCACAACACCAATTATCGGTCTTCCATTAGGCGCTTGGATTGGTTACTATTTAGAGAAAAACGGTAAATAATTTTGATAGACGCTATGTAAAGAAATCCCTTGAGACACTTCATTAAAGTACTCAAGGGATTTTTATTTATTTTTGAAGTGCTAACAAGTCACTTGTGAGATGACGTGTAGCTTGATAGGCTTGTTGGTAAATTTCAAAGTATGCTTCATACGTCTGATGACGTTTTAAATCAGGTTGGAACACTTTTGAATAATGAATAAAGGCTTCTGCACAATCTTTCAATGAATCATACCAACCTAAGCTGTATGCTGCTAACATTGCTGCACCCATACTTGGTCCTTCTTCATGTTTCAACTTATAGATTTCAGTGTTGAAGACATCTGCTTGAAGTTGGAGCCAGAAATCACTCTTAGCACCGCCACCTGTTGAGACAATCTTAGTCACATTGCGTCCAATACTACGTAAGTACACTAATGAATCATATAAAGAATACGTAATACCCTCTACCACTGCACGTCCAAAATCACCACGTGTATGATTACCTGTAATACCAATAAAGCTGCCTCGAATTGACGCATCACCATGCGGTGTACGCTCTCCAACTAGATAAGGTGTAAAGATTAAACCGTGTGCACCAATTTGAGAGGCTTCGACATCTTTCATTAAAGTGGTGAAATCATCTTCAGGATAAAATTCACGTTTAAACCAACTCAAACTATAGCCTGCACTTAACGTCACACCCATTAAATAGTTAACATCCGGTACCGCATGATTCATCAAATGAATTTTATGACCATAGCCTTCTGATTCTCCGACAGGTTCGCAAATTAATAACACACCTGATGTACCGATACTACAAATCGCATCATCAGGATGAATCACGCCTGAGCCTAACGCTGCACATGCATTGTCTGCTCCGCCCGCAAAAACAGGTACAGGTTTATTAAGAGACAATTGTTGTTGTAACTCAGCTTTTAATACACCGACTTGTGCGTGTGATTCAACTAAGTCTGGATAAATATGGTCTGGAATATCAAACGAAGCACCTAACGCTTTATCCCATGCCTTAGTTTGTGGATTTAATAACATCGTTGCAGCCGCATCTGAATACTCTGTGTGCAATACACCTGTTAACGCAAAGCGTAAAAAGTCTTTCGGCAACATAAACGTATCAATTTGTTTAAATAAATCCGGTTCATGTTGTTGTACCCATAAGAGTTTAGTCAGTGTAAATCCTTCGACCACAGGATTACCAAGAACTTGATCACCATACTTCGCTTTGATTTGTTCACATTGAGGAGTCGTACGTGTATCGTTCCATAAAATTGCACGTCTTAATGGTTGACCTGCCTGATCTACAATAACAAGTCCATGCATTTGACCTGAAAATGAAAGACCTTCAATCGAAACATCTGATAATACTGGTTGTGCTAATAAATGATGGAGCCCATTTACTGCAGCTGCCACCCATTCTTCTGGTGCTTGTTCTGAATAACCTGGATAGTCGTGATAAAGTTTGAGCGGTTCACTTTGTGTGCCGAGTACATTGCCTAAGCGATCGACCGCAATCAGTTTAATTGCGCTCGTTCCTAAATCGATGCCGATTACCGCTTCTGTTGTCATGTAAATCATCCTTTCCAAACGATTAAATACGAGTATTTTGATGAATCAAGTATTACTTTTTATCTCATTAGTTATAGTATAGCGTTTTCATTTATATAAATATATATCCTTTATACTAAATTTATCTTTATTATGTATACATCGGTATGCTAGAAAACTCACATACCTTATTACTCAAAAAAGCACACGAGCAACGTTTGCTCGTGTGTCTTTGATTGATGTTATTAAGAATTCCATAAATCCGCTAAACCTTGGAATGATAAGAATCCTGTTACGATTGTTACGAGTACAGCAAGTACACCGAACATTAACATCCATGTTGGATGTTTGTAATCGCCGACAATTGATTTCTTCTTACTTGCGATTAAAATAACACCTAATGTAATCGGTAAGATTAAACCGTTCAACGCACCTGCGATGATTAATAATTTAACTGGTTTACCGATTAATAAGAATGTAATCGTTGAAACAACGATGAACACAATCACAATGATATTACTGCGTTTCATCAATGATTTGCTTAACGTTTTCAAGAATGTTGCACTTGTGTACGCTGAGCCGATTACTGATGATAAGGCAGCTGCGAATAATACGATACCGAAGATATTCTTACCAATTGGTCCAAGTGCGTGTTCGAATACTGATGCTGGCGGGTTTTCAGGGTTTAATGTCACACCTGTAACAACCACACCTAATACAGCTAAGAATAATAAACCACGCATGACACCTGTTGTTAAGATACCAGCAATCGCTGAATGGTTAACAAACGGAAGATAGTCTTTCCCTTTGATTCCTGAATCCAAGATTCTGTGTGCACCTGCGAATGTGATATAACCACCCACAGTACCACCAATTAATGTGATAATCGGTAATACTAAAGCACCTGGATGTTCAGGCATAACCATTTTCTCTGCAGCTTCTAAGTATGGTGGATTTGATTTCACCATTACATACGCTGTAATACCAATCATCATTACCCCTAAGATCATCGTTACGAAGTCCATCACTTTTTGACCGCTCTTACTAATGAATACGCCAATTGCTAAAATGGCTGTAATTGCGGCACCCCATTTTACATCAATACCGAAAATCGCATTTAAACCTAAACCGGCTCCTGCGACGTTACCGATATTGAAGGCCAGACCACCGATCGCAACTAAAATGGAAATGAAGGTCCCTAACCCTTTAACCATTTTGTTCGCGATTTCTTGTCCACGTAAGCCTGTCACAACCAAGATACGCCAAATATTGATTTGCGCTCCGATATCAATAATGATAGATAATAAGATCGCAAACGCGAAACTTGCGGCGAATTGTTGTGTGAAAACCGCTGTTTGTGTTAAGAACGCCGGACCGATGGCTGATGTCGCCATTAAGAAGACTGACCCTAATAACAGTCTCTTATGTTCCTTAGTGAACTGGAACTCCGGTTTGTTTTGTTTGTTTTCTCCCATAGATTAACCCCCTAATTTCGTAATCGAAATACCTTCTTTCGTTAGTCTTTCTCGTATTTTCGATACGAATTCCAATGCATGCGCGCCATCGCCATGCACACAAATTGTATCTGCTTTAAGCTCAATTTCTTTTCCTGTTTTCGCAATGACTTTGTTTTCTTTAACCATCTTCACAACCTGTTCAATCGCTTCATCCGTATCCGTTAACACAGCGTCAGCTTCTTTACGGCTTACTAGTTGACCGTTTTCTTCATAACGTCTGTCTGCGAATACTTCATTTGCGGCTTTCAAACCAACTGCTTCGGCTTCTGATACTAATAATGTATTAGATAAGCCCACTAAAATTAGTGATGGGTCCACGTCATATACTGCTTGTGCAATTGCGTGTGCAATATCTTTGTCACGCGCACCCATGTTATATAAGGCACCATGAGGTTTAACATGATTGATTTTGACATCGTGAATACGGCAAAACGCTGATAAAGCACCAATTTGGTATGCAACCAAGGTATAAATCTCATCAGGTGATAAATCCATATTACGGCGTCCGAAACCTTGAATATCATGGAAGCCTGGGTGTGCACCGATGCCCACACCGTTTTCTTTCGCAAGTTTCACAGTTTCATACATTACATTTTCATCACCTGCGTGGAATCCGCAGGCAATGTTTGCGGAGGTAATCAAAGGAATAATTTGGTGATCTCCACCGAATGAATAATTGCCGAATGCTTCGCCTAAATCACAATTCAAATCTATTTTCATGTTAAAGCAGCCCCCTTAGTAATTTGATGACGGTCTAAGAATTTAATATCGACATCTTTAGCATCACCATCAGCGTATGCTGGATATGATAATACCGCATACAAGAAATCAGCCGTTGTTGAGAAACCGTCAATGACCATTTCATCAAGTGTTGCTTTTAATTTCTCAATCGCATGCGTACGGTTTGCACCTTTGACAATCACTTTTGCGACAAGTGAATCATAGTAAGGTGACACGACATAACCTGGATACAATAATGAATCGACACGTACATTGAAACCTTGTGGTAAATGTAATGCTTTGACTTTACCTGGTGAAGGTTGGAATTTACGTTCTGGATTTTCTGCGTTGATACGTGCTTCAATCACGTGGCCAGTGAAGTGAATATCATCTTGGCTGAATGGCAGTTCTCCATGTTTCATTAAGTAAAGTTGTGCTTGTAATAAATCTCTGTCAGCACGCATTTCTGTGACAGTATGTTCTACTTGGATACGTGCGTTCATTTCGATGAAGTAATATGCATCATCAGTTACTAAGAACTCGATTGTACCCGCACTACGGTAATTAGATGCTTGCGCAACTTTAACCGCGTCTTCACAAATCTTTTGACGCTTTTCTTCTGATAGTGCTGCACATGGTGATTCTTCGATTAATTTTTGGTTTTTACGTTGTACTGAACAGTCACGTTCACCTAAGTGTACATAATTTTCTTTACCGTCACCGATAACTTGTACTTCTACGTGTTTCGCAACTGGAATAAATGCTTCAACGTAAATACGATCATCATCGAAGTATTTTTTACCTTCACTTTGTGCTTCTTTAAAAGCTTTCTCTAAATGTTCTGGTTCTTTAACGATACGGATACCTTTACCGCCACCGCCGCTTGCGGCTTTTAATACGACTGGATAACCGATATCTTTAGCAATTTCTTTAATTTCATCAACAGAATGTACCGCACCGATAGAACCTGGGATAATCGGCACATCGGCAGATTCAACTGTTTGACGTGCAGTGATTTTATCACCCATCATTTCCATCGTACGTTTTGTCGGTCCAATAAAGTAGATATCATTTTCTTCTACTTTTTGCGCAAAGTTAGGGCTTTCTGATAAGAAACCATAACCTGGATGGATTGCATTGGCACCTGTAATTTCTGCTGCTGCAATAATACGATTAATATTTAAATAGCTATCAAGCGGATTCGCTTCGCCAATACAAATGGCTTGGTCTGCTAAACTGACATGCAGACTCTTTTCGTCTCCTTTCGCATATACGGCTACTGTTTCAACGCCCACTTCACGGCAGGCACGAATAATACGTACAGCGATTTCTCCTCTATTCGCAATTAAACAACGATACATGATAATTTCTCACCCCTTTACTTAACTTCAATCAGTGCTTGGTCATATTCTACATTTGTGCCATGATCAACTAAGATATCTGTAACTTCGCCTTCTACTTCACTAGTTACTTCATTCATGACTTTCATTGCTTCGATATAACCGATAACATCGCCTTTTTTAATTTTGTCTCCGACTTTCACAATCGGTTCAGTTAATTCTTTTGTATCTTGCAAGAAGAATGTGCCGACCATTGGCGCATTCACTGTTTCACCAGATGCTTGGTTATCAGCTTGTGGTTCTTGAGCCGCTTCTGGTGCTGGATTAGATGTTGCTTGATTTTGAATTTGTGTTGCTGGTTGTGTTTGTTGCGGTGATGAAAAATCTAATTCAATTTCATGTGCCTCATCTTTATATTTGAACTTGTTCACCTTGTTCTCTTTAACTAAGTTAATTAAATCTTTGATTTCTTCTAATTTCATTTCTATTCATCCCCCTCTAGTAATTCGCTAATACGTTTTGATGTTGTTCTCATTTCCCTCATGTCAAACAACGGTTCTTTTTCTATTGCTTCTAATGAAGCTTCGAAACCTTTATTATAATCATCTAAATGTTGAATGGCTTCTTCCACAGTTACCCACTCAAAGTTTACTTTTTGACCGGGTTGTTTTTGTGCCAAGACACTTAAGTCTGACTGGCAGACTGTCGCAATCTTAGTGTAACCGCCGACTGTTTGTTTATCATTCATCAATACAATCGGGTTACCGTCATTTGGTACTTGTACACTGCCGAGTGCAACAGGTTCAGAAATAATATCTGCACTGTCTGTCGGCGGAATAGAAGCACCCTTCAAACGAAAGCCCATACGATCCGATTGTTCAGAAATCTCAAAAGGTTCTGACACTAACCCTTCATGGCTAGCATCAGGGAAGCTGTCATATTGCGGACCTTCCACAACTCTGATCGCATCTGTCCCTTCATGGATTAAATCTAAATCGCTCGTATAACCGACATGACGACGGTAATCATTATTATAATGAACCGGAATCATATCATCTTTTCTTAATGCACGGCCATGGAAACCGCCCATTTTAGTACGTGTATGCGTCGCATAACTTCCTGCAACTTCAGGTACGTCAATCGGATGACCGAAGTGTAAATAACCTCTTGCGCCTGTAATTGCGGCGTTTAATGCGAGTACATCACCTTTATATACTTGTACAACCGTTTGGTGGGAAATCGGATCACCATTCAATGTTGCTTTAAATTCTGCGCCTGTAATAACTACAGTATTATCTTCTAAGAATTGTAATGTCGGTCCGATAATAGTTGCTTCGATTGCCGGACCTTCATTACCGATTAATTGTGTACCTAAACGGTAACTATATCTATCTAATGCACCTGCACTAGAGAAACCTTCTTTTTGGTAACCATAACGTCCGATATCTTGAATTGTTGAGAATAGTCCTGGTTTAATAATTCTAATGCTCATCTTGAACAGTCACCCATCTTTCTATATCAAAATCAGGATCGTTTTTCTGTGCGATAATCTCATCATACGTATCTTGTGAGATTTGATAGAATTCAATACGATCTCCCGCTTCATAAAGTGTCATTGGTTCACGGTCCAAGTCGAACACATCTAAAGGTGTACGTCCGATAATTTGCCAACCGCCTGGCGAATCTTGCGGATACAAACCAGTTTGGTTTTTCGCAATGCCGACAGAGCCAGCATCAATACGTACTCTTGGTTCATCCCTTCTTGGTGTATACAGACGCTCATCTAATCCACCAAGATATGGGAAACCAGGCATAAATCCTAGCATATAAATTAAATAAGTTGGTTCTGTATGTAATTGAATCACATCTTCAACTGTTAAATCATTAAGCTTAGCGACTTCTTCAATATCAGGTCCGTATTTTCCTCCATAAATGACTGGAATACGTACCACTTTGGAGCTTTCTGACGTCTCAATATCACTTACATCGAGCGTATCAAGCTTCAAGTCTTCGATTAATGCTTTCGCATGAATCTTATGATCATCGAAGTGAATCATCACTGCACGATAAGACGGTACAATCTCTTTAATCGCTTCATGATCTTGGCGTTCCAAATAAACCACAAGTTGTTGGACTTTCTTGAATGTCTCAGGTGCAATCTGCGGTTCAAAGCGAACTAAGATAGCTTGTTCACTGATAATTTGGTAATCCATTGTTTTGCCTCCCCTTTGTGTTAGGTAATACTGAACATCTATCCAGACGTTCTTTCCTTTGTTTAAGAATGTGACTGCACAAACTGAAACTTAGCTTCAGCTCGGGCAGTCTTTATATGTTTAACACTGTTATCTCTTCAGTTGTTAAGATACTTTTGAAAATTGTAACCGTTTTAAAAACGGCCAACAAATTTAATTATAACATTTATGCCCCATCCGTATCGATTAACTTGGGTATTAAAATCACAACTCAAATTCTATAAGAAATTTTAATAATATGAAATCATGCCTTTTATCGCCATTTTCATAAGTTTTCTGACAATTTAGATGAAAACCTTTTCATGCGTATTGTTTTAATATAATACATTTGTTACCTAAGTAAAAGACTTTTTTTGCTATAATTTTACACTTCGAATTGTGTTTAATTTAATATCCAATGGTACAACAGGGTTTAGACGATATTACAATCCTATTAAATTTCTGATTTTATTTGTCAGAAATACGATTATCCTAGGAATCTGAAGATTTCTTTATCATAAAGTTTAAAGATTTTGATGAAAATAAAGTGCGCGATATAAGCAACCGTAAATGGAACGACAAAGAATGCGGTGATAATCAAGACTAATTTCAACCAAACTTCATCAACATGCATAAATCTAAAGGCATTAATCGGTCCGACCATACCGATAATACCGAAACCTGCAGACTCTTTTGTTCCGCCAATACCGATAATACCGAAACCTGCAGACTCTTTTGTTCCGCCAATACCGATAAAACTTGCCACAAAACCTGAGATGGCTGCGGTAACTGTAATCGGTACTAACATCACAGGATATTTAACCATATTTGGAAGCATCATCTTAACACCGCCTAGTAAAATTGTGGCAGGAACACCGAGACGGTTTACAGTGATTGTCCCAAAAACTAATGTTGCTTCAGCTGCTGTAATACCGATTGATGCTGCACCAGCTGCTAGACCGCTGATACCGATGGCCATAGATGTTGCTACTGTGGAAATCGGTGAAATGATGATCATACTATAAGCAATCGCAATCAGCATACACATTAACACTGGCTGCATCTCTGTAAAGGTATTAATGATATGTCCAATACCTGTAGTGACTAATTTTACGTATGGCAAAGTATGTAATGTAATAAACCCAGTAATAACTGCTACAAAGGTAGGTAAAATGATTAAATTCAAGCTTCCGAAGCGTTCACCTATGAATAAAATTAAAAGTGAGGCGATTGAAGCTGCTAACATCGTATTGATCAAGTCACCAATACCTGTGATTACCCATGCACCATTTTTAAATTGCGCTGCCCCGCTTCCGATAAATGAAGCTGCCGCAACAACCGCAATGCCAAGCGGTGTGAATTTAAAGCGATGTGCGACTAATGCACCAACCAACATCGGCACCGTAAATTGAATGGCTGTTGCTACTTGTAATAGAACACCTGCTGATTTAGAGTACGGTGATAATGCTTTTAAAATTTCCCCTAATACCGCATGCGGTACGAGTCCTGCGATAATTGCGAATGCGACCCCGTTTAATACGTTATAAAAAAATGTACCCACCGACACCTTGGTACCTGGTCTTGTCATAGTTCCTCCCATATATTCTCCTCCGTTTTCTGTGTTGTTAATTATGTTTGTAATATTCTGATAATTCTAATATTTAAAATACTTAAAGTCAATATCTGCTCGAATTTAATAATGGTTTTAAGAACATATAATAGTAAGAAACCACTAAAATGGTAGAATGAATTATCTTATAACCCTTTCTAAATAAGCTATCTTTTGTATCACAATAAAAAAGAGACAGAAACCACACATATGATTACTGTCTCATTAATGTATTAATCGATAAATTTAAAGATTTCTTCATCATAAATTTTAAATATTTTACTATAAACAAAGTGCGCGATAAACGCAGTAATAAATGGAACGATAAAGAATGCGACTGCACAAAGTATCGCTTTAAGCCAGAAGTCCCCGTAATCTAAAAATCTGAACGCATTGATCGGTCCAACTAAACCGATGATACCGAAACCAGCTGATTCTTTCGTTCCTCCAATACCGATTAAACTTGCCACAAAGCCGGTTACTGCCGCAGTCGTAGTAATCGGTAGGAAAATAATCGGATGACGTACTAAGTTCGGCAACATCATTTTAACGCCACCTAAAAAGATTGTCATCGGTACACCTAAGCGATTAACGCGCAATGTTCCGATTGTTAATACTGCTTCTACTGCCGCTATACCGATAGAAGCTGAACCTGCAGCTAATCCTTCAATACCGATTGCCATGGATAATGCGGCGGTTGAAATTGGCGAAATAACAATTGATGCATAAACTAATGAAATCAAAATACACATCGGAATCGGTTGTAATTCAGTAAAGCTATTAACCATATTACCGATGGCTGTTGTGACAAGTTTGACATAAGGTAGTGTATGCAATGCGATGAAACCTGTACTTACTGCCACAAATGTCGGTAATATAATCAAGTTCAAGCTGCCAAAACGTTCACCAATAAATAAAATCATAAGCGAAGCGATTGCAGCTGCGAACATAGTGTTGATTAAGTCACCAATACCTGTGATAACCCATGCATTATGTTTAAAGACGACAGCGCCACTACCGATAAAGGAAGCCGCTGAAACTACCGCGATACCTAAAGGTGTAAATTTAAAACGATACGCAACTAACGCACCGATTAAACAAGGCACCGCAAATTGAATAGCCGTCGTAACGTGTAGTAATTGAGTAAAGACTGGATTGAATGGGACAAGTGCTTTTAAGATTTCTCCTAAAATCGCATTCGGGATTAAACCTGCTACGATACCAATCGCAACCCCATTTAATAAGTTAAAAAGAAAATATTTGGGACCTATCTTAGTCCCTGGATGTGTGGGTGAAGTATGATCCATCGCTGTGTGTTCCATAAAAAGACTCCTCTCGTGATGCAAAAGACCTGATGTTTTCGTAATTTTCAGAATTATTGTATGCCTATCATTAAAGTATGTCAATGACAGAAAATAGAAAAAAGCAGCCGAAGCTGCTTAAAAATTACAGAGTACTAAAACATTCGCTACGCTTGAATGCAAAAAGCAAAAGAATCACTTATACCTAAAATTACAGAGTACTAAAACTTCTTGTACAGTTACTCAATGAGAGGGCTTGAATCACTTATACCTAAAATTACAGAGTACTAAAACTGCTCGCCACTACAAATGGTGGCAATATTGGAATCACTTATACCTAAAATTACAGAGTACTAAAACTTGTGTCATGTCATGTCATAACATGAATTCGAATCACTTATACCTAAAATTACAGAGTACTAAAACAAGCACCAGCTAACTGCAATACTTGTTTAGGAATCACTTATACCTAAAATTACAGAGTACTAAAACTAAGTCGATAAACTCTTTCATCTCTTGTTTGGAATCACTTATACCTAAAATTACAGAGTACTAAAACCTTATGGTGATGAGATGAAAACGCAAATGCGAATCACTTATACCTAAAATTACAGAGTACTAAAACTGATTTGCGCACGTACGAAACGGTCTACCCGAATCACTTATACCTAAAATTACAGAGTACTAAAACTTGTTGTGACATGATATACACAACACTCTGAATCACTTATACCTAAAATTACAGAGTACTAAAACGCGTACAATCCGTTAATTCTAATACCTTTGGAATCACTTATACCTAAAATTACAGAGTACTAAAACATAATGTATTTTGGGCTTACTGGTGACAATGAATCACTTATACCTAAAATTACAGAGTACTAAAACTGTGCTACCTCCCATGTGATTTTAATATTGAATCACTTATACCTAAAATTACAGAGTACTAAAACCTCTAGCACAATTATAAACTTGAATTTTGGTTAAGAAAATAGATACGCCGATAATGCTGAAGAAATTTTCTCCTTATCAATGTCTAGGTGATAGTTAAATTTGCAATGTTTTAAAAAAGCTATGACTATATAAAGATCCAAATCATCGAAAACAACAATTTCCGTCAAATTATAATTAGAAATTGTAGGATTAACTTCTAGAAAAGAACAATAGTTTTTAAACAAATACTCAAATCTCTCTTTAAACTTTTCTATTTCTATATTAATTGGCGCATTCCAGTAACTATCATCAATAAACTCTTCAGTAATCATTTGGATATTGTTGATAAAGTAGTTCAAACCTTTGATATTCTCTGATAAAAAATATGAGGACTCTGTTAATACTATTATTGGAATTGGCAGATCATTTAATGTTTTTCTAAATCTAATTTGCTCTTTTATACTTAAACCCGCTTCTGGATACAGATAAATCAAAAACGCCTTTTCTTTTGCTTGATAATTCATTTCATCTACTACTAACGGGACTACTTGTTCTAAACGATTAATCAGCCTAGCATAATCTTCAGTGTAATCATATTTAAATGAAAGCAGTCTTATAAACTGCTTTAAATCAAATGATTTAACAGCCAAAGGTAAAGTCCCTCTTAGATTTTCCCTTAAGTCATCCAATAATACATTAATCGAATTGATATATCCTTCTATTTCCATATCATTATGCAATTCTCTAATGATTTTCTTAGTCATCATACTTGTTGCTGCTAATTGATGCTCATTTTCTATAGCAGAATGATTCAAGATAAAACCTCTAAACCGATTATTTGAAACCCTCTCACATTCTAAAAGATTTGTAATGGTTACACAGTCTTTATTGGAATTTCTTGGTTGAAAGTAATTCTTAAGTGTTTCTAGAATGTATTCTTCATGTGTTGAATCTTCATTGTAAATAGAGGTATACTCACTAGTATTTAAAATAACTCTTGGTAATTCCTCAATACTAATCTCTAAAACCGCTTCATACATATTTTTTCTCCTAAAATAAAATGGTACGATTATCTCCTAATATTTCAATATTTTTATCTTCTTCACCCAATAATATTTTCATTTTCTCATATTGCTTCTCCGTAATTGTCAATGCTCTCACATGACCATCAGGCGGCAAGATACGTTTCACATAATTCACACTGCTTTCTGCTGAATCTTTATTTATACAACTTTTAATGTAAATAGAGTACTGCATCATCAAAAACCCTTCAGAAATCAGCCCTTTTCTAAACTTACTATATAAGCGTCTTTCCTCTTTCGTGTCAGTTGGGAGATCAAACATTATCATTACTCTCATAAATTTATAACTCATGATTCATAAAAAGAATATTGTTTAATGTTTGGTAGCTTGAGTGTTTCATATCTCCCCGTTCTGAAATACTCAATGATTGATTGAACCATAATTTCAATCGCTCTAATAACTGTGTGCTGCTTTCCGTCAATTTGTACTCTTGCATGCATTAAATTCACTAACTCTAATCTATATGCCTTTGTCATATATTCTTCTTCTGGAGGATGTTTTAATAGATATAAATCTACTAATGGTCTAAATACTTCAATGATGTCTGATGCAAGGTTAAAATGATTTCGTGCACCAATATGATGAATACCAAGTGCTGGAATTAACCCTTTTGCTACAATGGTTCTAGCGATTGCTGAATTTAAAATTGTATAACCAAAATTCAACACCATATTTTCTATTAAAAATTCATCATCACGTCTGAAACCCTCAAAAAATGTATTGAAATAATATTTAGCTGCTTGTCCTTCTATATTCATTTCATCTCTAGATGTAACTAAAGTTTGCAACTCTTTCATTTTAATAATTCTTTCATCAAGGACTCCAACATGTTTCATACATTGAATCTGATTTTGAATTTTTTGAACCAATATATGTTTCCACAATTCTCCTTTATTTTGTTCTGACCATTGAAGTTGCTCTTTCATTTGTCCGTATTGGTTAAAATGACCATTAATTGGATGCACCATACATTCCGGTAAATGTTGTTGATTGCAAAAAACCACTAAAATATTATATTTAGAAAGCTCTATCATAAGCCTTGAGGTTATAGTTGTTGTTAAGTCTTCAATTACAATAGCGAAAATATCGCTTAGGGGGATTTTAACCTCCAAATCCCCTTTTGCGATTTTCAAATTATTTAAGTTTAATGCAAGTTTATCTACTTCTGAAAGATATACAATTCTCCACGCCAAAAACTACTCACCCTTTCATGATCATTTGAGGCTTTTTCTTACTTTTTACTTTATAAAGATTCCCTAAAATATCTGTGGAATATTTTTCAATAGAATATGTTTTTTGAGATATCGTTTTCAATATTCGTGGTGTTCGTTTATCATTAATATTCTCCAAATATTCTTTATATGTGATTGGAATCATATTTAGCTCTACAACATTTCTTGTGTCGTTATTAACCCCTACAATTCTATATAACTCTCCATCAATTTTAATCAAATCATTATTATAAAAACTTGCGATAAACACTGCATTTTCATCAATTTTTTTCTCACTTTTTGCTTTCTCATAAGCATTTGAATCAATTTTAAAGAAACCTTCTTTTTTGATGACATCTAAATTTTTAACTGTCACAAATTTATATCCACCATTATCTAAGTAAACATCAAAGCGATATGGTTTTAATGATAGTTTTACTATTTTATTCTGACTATTTGAATAGTCGTTTGTAATATCAAGATGCGCATTTAACTTTTTACCGTAATATTTAACCTTTTTGATGATAGGTCCATTATCTTTTTTACTATATTTAGTTAAATAATTGCCTGTTTCTTCATGGTACTTATAAAGCGGGTTCTTCTCATTACTGTATTGTTCCATAATAGTTTTCAGTTTTTGATAAGTTTGTGGATCATGATGATACATTAATAATTTTTCTGGTGACTTCTTAATTAAATTTTTCAATTTATCATTATCTTTGTCATATAGTCCTTTGATGTTATTTATGATAAGTGTATTGCCTTTATCATCTTTCCTTGTTGAATATAAGGTATCATTTACTAATTCTCTATTCGGTTTTTTATCGACTCTGTGTGAGTACTTATAATCTTTAAAGTCTTTAATACTTTGTATTTGGCGCGGGATTACAAATATTTCTTTATATTCATCGTCAGTTTCAATTCCCGGCATATTTTCAGCTTGTTGCTCTTCAACTGTTTGGTTTTCCATGACTTTATTAGTTGTATCTAGTTTTTTCCATTCTTTGAAAATAAAGTCAGCGTTAGCAATGACCAATGCGTCTTCAGCATGATGTTTGTAACCTTGATTTCTTTCTTTTTTGAACTTCCATTTTTTTCTTAAGAAACTCGTGAAACCTCCATTAATCGATTTTACTTTGACATCTAAGTCATTTACTCTAAAATAGGATCTTAATAAATTCATTAACTCTCTAGTCGCATATCGTGTATCTACTAAATTACGGTTAATAAAATCTTTTTGGACACTAAATCGATTAATATCTCTTTCTTCTAATAAATATTCTTTTTTCTTCTTAGAAACTCTTCCTTTACCTTTAGAAAGGTTCAAAATATGCTTTTTAAATATCTCATAACTAATTTTCGCATCAGAAGAACTCAAATATTGAAATGGCGTTCTATTCCCTTTCTTACTATTCTCCTCTTGTTTTACTAGCACTTTATTATTGAAAGAGTTATCAAAAGAAACAGAACGAGGAATAATATGATCAACTTCATAATGATATGGATTATTAAGTAAATCTTCTAATGGAATAGGTTCCAATGAATACAAACATTTTCCTTCTTGCATATCATGCAATTTAATCTTTTCAATTAAGAATTTAGCTTTTTCTTTACCAGTTTCCTTAATGATTTTTTCGATTCTTTCATTAGTCTGGCGGTTTCTTTTCTGCATTTCATTGATGAATTTTTGTGCCTCTTTAGAATTCTTTTCTCTTGCTAGCTCAATAATAATATCTTTTGGCAAACCGAATTTTTTAATAATAGCATTAATCACTTTGATGGATTGAATGAATGAACGTTTCACCACTGGCGATAAGATAAAATCGTCCACTAAAGATGTTGGTATTTCTTTTTGTTGGCTTAAATCAACTTTTTTCGGCACAAGTTTCAAACGATTGAAAATAGTCATTTGGTTATCACTTGTGTGCCATAATTCATCCAATATTAAATTGATAGCTTTTAGGGAGAGACGATGTGTGCCGGTATAACCAGTTAAATTTGAAATTTGTTCGATTTCTTCTTGTGTCAATTTTGGTTCCAGTTCAGCTAATTCTTCTTGTATATCTTCTGCTGACTGGTAAATCGTTAAAATTCCAGCGATTTGATTGAGTAGATCAGCATTCTCCAGAATTTCTTTTCGGGATGTAATGCCTTTTATATCATGATAAATTTTAAAATTAGTGAATTCTGGTTTACCTGTACTCGTTACACGATAGCCTTTAATATCTTCTTCATTCACAAGTATCTCTTTCGCAATTTGTTTGAGTGTCAGCTTTTTCTTTTGTTTAAAGACATTCTCAATAATCTGGAATTTCTCATAATACTCTAGTTTCTCATTCTCATCTCGTGCAATAACCAAGTTATTTAAATCATTTAGGGCATTGTATAAATCAGCATTATAAGCATATTTAACACTTCGTAATTCCTCAGGGAAATATGTACAATGTCCCATTAACATTTCATACCATTCTTTAATATCCTTCCAGCCAAATGGACTACCTTCTCCTGGACCTTCATAGTATGTTCTTCTAGTTTCTAATAAGCTGATATATGTCTCTATGAAAGTTTCATCAATTTTATGATGATTACTTTGTGTCTTTAATAACTGCTTTGCTTCTTTGATGTAATCAGATGTTTTGAAGCGGTTAGCTGCACCTCTTACTTCGCCTTGTTCTTTTAATCGTTCTAACTGTAATTCCGCAACATATTTATCTTCCAAGGCTTTATTATTTCTTGCGATTTGTTCTTTAGTGGATAATTCATTGCCTGTATCTTCTTCCACATCACTTACATTATGTACACCTCTGCGCTTTGCTAAATGAAGCAATGCCGCAGAAAATTCTTCATCGCTTAATTTTTCACTTAGTCCTTTACCGCGAGCTTCGTATGGATTTATTCCACTTATTTCACTGTCTTCATTTAATAATTTATAATCAAACAACATTTTTTTTACTCTTTGTAATCTATGTCTACGACGCCTCTTAAGTCGTCTTGCCCCTCTTTTTGATCGTCGTCCTTCATTATTTTCTACATTAGCTTCTTTAAATAAACGAACACCTGCATCTATAACATCTCTTGTTTCATAATCAATAATTCCATAACCCACTGATGTAATTCCAATATCTAGTCCTAAGATATAACTATTATTCATACTATCACTCCCTTATAATTTGAATATTTAAAATTTAATAAATGTAAAAAAAAATCTCGCCAAACAAGTTGACGAGATAAACACGGCATTTTGCCTTGTTTTAGTAGATTCTGTAATTTTAGGTATAAGTACAATACAATTATTAGTATTGTAACTTAATGATATTATAGTAGTCATTATTAGTCAATCAATATTTTGTATTTTCTAATAATTTTAATTTTGACTTTGTTGAAAGATTTGTTAGAACATTTCTTTCGTTATTCACTTTTACGTTTTCTACTAGTCATAACAGTTACCATACCTATTAATGAAATACACAAGCCAAAGATTACTAATACAAGATTTATTTCAGCTTCACCGGCTGCTGGTAATTCTTGTGATTGAGATGCATCAATTGATCTTGCTTCTGAAATTAATGCAGCAACTTTTTCATTGTATTCAGTCGTAGACATTTTACCAGTGTCTTTCAGATGTGTTAATTGAACTAACTTAGTTTGGTAAGGTTCATCTAATTTGATATTTTCAAATCCGATATTTGCCCATCCGTCACCGTCTGGATCCAATTCATCAGAAACTACTTCACCCGTAACTGCTTTAGCTGCTTGCGCTTCTGCACCTTTCACAATGTCTTCAATTCCAGTAAAAATTAATGCTACCGCAACTAACGTTGTTAAAAAGATACCGATTTTTCTCATTATAGGCCTCCTAAGTTTATCTAGTTTACTCATCTTTAACGTAACCAAACTTGCCTTCTTTAAAAACCCTATTTACAGTAACTAAACAAACTTTGCGGAATGTTCGTAAATGAAATAGAGGTGGCTCATTTTTTTCACTGTCTCATCGAACAATGCTAAAATTTATTAACAAAGAAACTGACATGGATGCACTAATCCCCTCACTACTACGAATAGCGAGGGGATTTTTAAATATGATTATAAACTTCTATTTATCGTTTTATTCATGATTACTATATTATTAATGTGCTTGTACTTTTCCTTTTTCTTTTAGCATCAATGCTGCTACTAAACCAACCACAAGTAATAGCGCTGCTAAATAGAACCCAATGGCCATTGAACCTGTAAGATCGGTTAAGAAGCCTGTAATGTATGGGGCTAAGATTGAAGCGGTCATTCCGATGAAGTTATAAACACTGAATGATGTACCTAATGCACTTTTAGGCGCATTATCCGCAACAACAGCAATTAAAACTGGGTTTGTACTGATTTTACCAACAATTCCATAGCCGATTAATGCAATATATAGAATGACTAAGTTATCGAAAAATACGATAGATGCTGTAAAAATAAACGCTAACGGTAACATAATCATTAATACTGGTTTTCTTCTTCCTAACTTATCTGATAACCAACTAAAGAATAAAGAGCCTGGAATAGCTGCCCAAGGTACGAGTGATGCAACAAAAGCTACCTGTGCACCATTGATACCTCTTTCTGATTCTAAGTAATACGGTAACCAAGTAATAATCATAAAGAATCCATAAATGGAACAGAAGATAATAATATAAGCTAGAATTAGATTTCGATTTTTAAATAAACTAGACATTTTAAATGGCGCTATATTTTCGTCTTGCTGCACTTGTTTACGTGGGCGTTCTTTAATAATACGATACATTAAAAACGCGATGATAAGTATCGGTACTGCCATAATATAAAATGGTATTCTCCAGCTCATTCCCATCTCAGAAACTGAAATACTCGAGATAAAATAACCGATTGATGTTCCAAAAGCCATACCACTATTAATTAAAGCACTGCCTAAAGTGATATTTTTTTCTGGTATAGCTTCTGACGAAAGTGCATATTGTGGACCATAGAACATACCTTGTGCTAAACCTACAATCACCCATGCGATAACAAATAAGAAATAGCTAGGCATCAAACCTGTAATAACCATAAAGATACCAAAAACTAAAAAACTAGGTACTAATATTTTCTTTCGACCTATTTTATCCCCCATGATACCTGAAGGAATTTGTGTAACGGTATAACCAATAAAGAACAAACTCATTATTAATCCTAATTGAGCATTATCTAAGGTGAATTCAGCTTTAATATTACCCATAATCGGATTTAATATTGTGCGTGCTGCATAAATAACTAACCAACCTAATGTAAAGACTGCAACAAGTTTTATCCAATATCGATTACTAACTTGATTTGCTTTGTTGTTATTCATAATGATCGCTCCTTTAAAATTACTTTCAATTTAAGCTTAACGAACATAAAAAAGGCGAACATTGGCAAAAATTCCAATTTTCACACGACCTTTTGACTACTTTAAACAATTTTAATTTTTATGAATAACAATGCTACTTAATTCTCATTCTTTTTATTAAAAACCAATAATTTTCACACTTCCGTCATACAATTTTCAAAATATGACAAACATTTGTCCTTTCATCTATTTAAAAATCTGCAATAATATAATATAGCTTTTATATAAAGCGAAATCATTACATTTTATATAGATAAAGAGGTAAATTATGAAACCCAACACATTTAATCCTATGCAGCGATTACACTTTTACGCTGCGGTCTTTATTACGCCTTTATTAATTACTTTGACTTTGTCAGGTATTGCTTATCTTTTCTTCCCTGAAGTTGAAAATCAATTGTATAAGCACGAATTCTATGGTCAAAGCGAACATACAAAACAACAATCTATGACCGATGCGATTAAACAAATCGAAAAAGAACATCCTGGTTACACTATCAATAAAGTTAGTGTGATGGAGTCACCTTACAATAACCGCATCACAATTGGTGATATGGAAGGTAATTCTTACTATATTTTTCTAGACAATCATAACCAAATTGTCGATCAACAAAATGCGAAATACACCTATTCCAATATGGTCAGAAGTATACATAGTTCCCTTTCAACTGAAAATACTGCGATTAACTACTTAGTTGAATTAACCGCATGTTGGACTGTTTTTATGATATTATCTGGTATTTATATGTTAGTACGTAAAAAGTTATTAAAATCTAACAACAAAGTACTCAAATTCCAAAAATGGCATGCGATTGTCGGATTAATAATCGCTATTCCGATGTTAATCTTAGTCTTTACAGGCTTACCTTGGTCTGGCTTCATGGGTGCTAAAATCAATCAGATTTCTACTGCGTACCCACAATTAGGACAAACTCAACTCGTCGCAAATCCACCTAAATCAGAAGCCAATGAAATTCCATGGGCTTTAAGACAAAAAGCAGCACCACAATCAGAAGGTGGTGGGCATCATGGTGGTATGGCGATGCCGATGACAAACATTCCTGGTCAATTATCTTTGGATAAAGTGATTCACAACGCTGAAAAGCAAGGTTTAACACGTCCTTTTGCGATTGTTTATCCAACCAGTCCTGATGGTTCCTTTACGCTATCTAAAGCCAGCAATAGTGGTGTAACCGGCTTTGATGTCGCACCTGAAAAAGAAACCACACGTTATATGGATCAATATACTGGTAAACAATTAGGCAAAGTGGATTATCAAGATTACGGTATCTTAGCGAAATGGTTAACTTGGGGCATTCCGCTTCACGAAGGCCACCTTTTCGGTATGGCTAATAAAATCATTAACTTGCTCGTATGTATCGCCTTTTTAGGCGGAATCATCTTTGGTTTCACGTCTTGGTTTAGACGCTTAAAACACATGAAACAAGCTGAAATGCTACCAAGACGTGTAAAAAAGCCGATGTCTATTTCACTTATAATCACTTTGATTATCTTAGGAGTTTTAATGCCTTTATTCGGCTTCTCACTCATTATCGTCTTTATTATAGAAACACTCTTATACTTCAAAGATAAGCGAAATAAACAATTGAATTAATCAACAGAAACAAACAGCGCAACCCTGGGAGGCTGCGCTGTTTTTATATAGTAGGCTTTGTTTATATACTTACATATTGGATTTTGGGAGTAATTATTATTTAATATTTTAATGTTCAGTGAGTTTCAATCATTGGCTTACTTTGTTTTATAGTAGAAATCTGGAATATTTGCCCAACGCTCTTTGAAGTAGAACGCTACAGATTTTGGTTTACGATCTCTTGTGAAGATACCTTTACGGTTACCTTGCACACGGATATGCCCTGTACTTGTTTCGAAGTCAGCGAAGTTCCAAGTTTGTTCCCCGATAAACTGTGGATATTGGTCTACGATTTTATGGTTAGCTTCGTAATATTTCACTTGGTATTCTTCTGTGAACATAATGTCATCGATTGCGTGTAATCCAGCTACAGTATCTGCACCGTATTCTGTAAACATGATTGGCTTATTCGGTTGTGCTTTAGACCAGCCATCCATTTCTTTCTTCAATGATGCTTTCGCTGCTCTTAAATCGCCTTGGTCTACATACCAACCATAATATCTGTTCAAGCAAAGTACATCGACTAAATCTTGAACTTGACAGTTATCAGGTTGCGAGAACATGATTGTTACGATTGTCATTGGACGATCTTGTGGGTCTAAGTCTCTTGCCAGTTGTACAAGCGGTTCGAAATATTCTTTCGCACCTTTAGCATCTGATTCTGGTTCGTTAGCGATAGACCACATTACAACACATGCATGGTTTTTATCACGTGCGATTAATTCACGAATCACTTGTTCATGCGCTTCTTTTGTTTTAATGTCTTTCCATGTATCAATAGGATTATTTGACTTACCTAAGTGTACTAAGAAGTTCAAGTGAACCCCTACTGCAGTAGTTTCATCAATTACTACAATACCTTGTTCATCCGCAAGACGCATCATTTCTTCTGAATAAGGATAGTGCGCTGTTCTGAATGAGTTCGCATTGATCCACTTCATTAAGTTCAAGTCCATAACATTTGCGTTTTCATTATAGCCTCTACCATTGATAGGTGTATCTTCGTGTTTACCGAATCCTTTGAAGTAGAATGGTTTGTTGTTGATTAAGAATTGACCATCTTTCACTTCAACAGAGCGGATACCTACACGTTCTGTATACGTATCAACTACTTCACCATTGTCAAATAACGTTACTTTTAAGTTATATAAATATGCGTTTAACGGTTCCCATAGACGTGGGTTTTCTACTTTGATGTCACCTTGTGCACCTGTTGCTGAACCTACGATTGTACCTTCTTCATCTAATAATTCAACACGTATCTCTTCCACATCACCGACAACCTCAGTTTCATAACAAACGGTCGCATTGTCACCTTCAACCTTAGGTACCACTGTAATATCTTCTACATATTTATGTGGTGTTGTGTAGATTTTAACCGGACGGTGTAAGCCAGAATAGTTAAAGAAGTCGAAGTTTGGTGTGTTCTTTCTGATTAAGTTGCCATCTTCATCTGTAAACTTTTCATAGTTACCTACAGGTAGTGTTGAGTGATCTAAAATGTTGTTTACTGACACAGTTAAACGGTGGCTGCCTGCGCCAACTTTATCTGTAATATCTACTTCAAATGGTAAGAAACCACCTTTATGAGATACAACTTCTTCACCATCAATATATACAATCGCTTCATGTGTAGCTGATCCGAAACGTAAAACTAAACGCTCGTCACGTAATGCTTTTGGTACGATAAAGTCTCTTTCGTAAAAGACAGTACCCACATGGTTACGAATCTCACTAATCGCACCTTGCTCGTTATATGAACCTGGGACACTCATCACTAAATCAGTATCTAATGGTTGTGTCGCATCTAACTTTTCATTCGCATGTTCTAATCGGAATTTCCAAGTGCCATTTAAATCAATAATATTTCTTGTTTCTGTTGTAATTGGATATAACATATCATTCTCTCCTTCATTTATTATACGCCTGAATATGCATTGAACCCGCCATCAACTGGTAATACTACGCCGTCCACAAAGCTTGATGAACGGTAATCGACTAAGAAGAATAATGCACCGATTAATTCTTCTGGTTTACCAAAACGATGTAAAGGTGTCGCATTCAAGATTTTTTCTGCACGTGCTGAATAACTGCCATCTTCTTTAATTAATAACTTTTCATTTTGAGATGTCACTAAGAACCCTGGCGCAATCGCATTAACACGTACGCCTGTATCAGCAAGGTAAACGCTTAACCATTGCGTGAAGTTGCTGACAGCTGCTTTTGCTCCACTGTATGCTGGAATCTTAGTTAATGGTGTAAATGCGTTCATTGATGAAATGTTGATGATTGTTGCTTCTTTGTTATCAATCATGTCTTGCGCAAAGACTTGTGATGGAATGAACGTACCTAAGAAGTTCAAGTCGAACACAAAACCAACACTTGCTTCATCCAATTCAAAGAATGTCTGCATTTGATCTTTATTATCTTTATCAAAATGTTCATCATCCGTCGTACCTTTAGGATGGTTACCGCCTGCACCATTAATTAACACATCCACTTTGCCAAATGCTTCATGGATTTTTGTTTTTGCTTGTTCCATCTGTGCTTTATCTGTAACGCTTGCTGAAATGAAAAGTGCTTTACCGCCCGCTTCTTCAATCTCACGTACAACTTGTGCACCTGTCTCATCATTCAACCCAATAATCGCAATATTAGCACCGACTTGAGCTAATGATTTCGACATCGCTGAACCGATGACACCATTACCACCAGTCACTACTACTGTTTTATTGTTCAAATCAATTTCGTATGGAATCATATACTCACTCCTTACCTTTGCTTACTGCTTCATAAAGTCCGATTAAATATGTCGCACCTAGTGCTCTGTCATATAAACCGTAACCTGGTTTACCTGTTTCGCCCCAGATCATACGACCATGGTCTGGACGTACCGGCCCTTCATAACCGAAATCATGCATGGCTTTAACAATTTCATACATATCTAATGAACCTTTTTCTGATGGGTGTGCAGATTCTTCAAATGAGTGTGTACCTGTATGTTTGATATTACGCGCATGCACGAAGTGTACGCGGTCTTTTTTACCAAAGTAACGTAACATTTCAGGGAAATCATTGTTTTTATCACAGCCTAATGAACCTGAACACATTGTTAAACCGTTTGATTTTGAATCATATAGATTAATGAAGCGTTCTAAGTTTTCTTTATTTGTGATGATTCGTGGTAAGCCGAAAATATTCCATGGTGGATCATCCGGATGAATCGCCATTAAAATATCTTCCTCTTCAGCTACAGGGATAATTTTATTAATAAAGTAAGACAAGTTTTCCCATAGCTTTTCTTCATCAACAGATTCATAAGCTTTAAATAAATCTGCTAAATCATCTTTCGTATAACTTGAATCCCAACCAGGTAATGAAAGTTCCCCGCTTAATGGATCCATCTTTTTGATATGGTCTTCGTTATAGATTAAAGCAGTTGAACCATCGTCTAAACGATATTCTAAGTCTGAACGCGTCCAATCAAACACTGGCATAAAATTATAGCACACAACTTTAATTCCTGCTTTGCTTAAATTACGTAATGTTTGTTGGTAGTTTTCAATATACTTGTCACGTGTAGGACGTCCTAACTTAATATCTTCATGTACTGGTACACTTTCAATCACAGATAACTCTAAACCAGCATCTTCTATCTCTTTCTTTAGTGCTTCGATTTTATCTAATGGCCAAACTTCACCAACAGGTACATCATAAATTGCGCTGACAATCCCTTCCATACCAGGAATTTGACGAATGTACTCTAAACTAATTGGATCTTCTTTACCATACCAACGAAATGTCATCTTCATTGATTATTCTCCTCCTTAATTAATCCAAAGTAATGATAAGCATTGTTGTAACAAATGCCTTTAATTAATTTTTCTAATAATGATGGTTCATCTGGAATTTCTCCATTTTCAACCATCTCTCCGATATATGTGCATAGAATGCGACGGAAGTATTCATGTCGTGCGTATGAGATAAAGCTTCTTGAGTCAGTCAACATACCTACAAAGTGCATCAGCATACCTTGATCAGCTAGTGATGACATTTGTCTCAACATGCCGCGTTTTGTATCGTTGAACCACCAGCCAGCACCGTGTTGGATTTTACTCGCAATACCTGGCTCTGTTTGGAAGTTCGCAATTGTTGAACCTACAACGTCGTTATAATTTGGGTTCAAGTTGTAAAGAATCGTTTTTGGTAAGTGATCTTCACGTTCCATCATATCTAGTAAATGGTTCAAGTTATACGCTAAGTTCGTTTGATCGTTAATTGAATCAAAACCTGTGTCTGGACCTAGCTTTTCAAATGCTCTCGTATTGTTATTTCTGATCGCACCGAAGTGAATTTGCATTGTCCATCCTTTGTCAGCGTATGCTTTGCTTAACTCATTTAAGACGAATGTGATAAATTGTGCTTTTTCAAAATCAGAAACCGTTTCTTTGCTTAATGCTTTTCTGAAGATGTCCGTGATTTCTTCTGATGTGAAATCTTCATAATCAATTCGTTCCAAACCATGGTCAGCTAATCTGCCGCCTTTGCTGTGGAAGTAATCGATACGTTGTTTCAAACTGTCAATGAAGCTTTCAACACTTTGAATCGGTTGAGTAATCTCAGCTAGTTTTTCAACAAAATCTAAGAAATCTTGTGAACCGATTTTAAATGCTGCATCAGGTCTGAATGCTGGTAAAACTGCTGTTTTGAAATCAGATTGGGCTTTAATTTCATCATGATAATGTAAATCATCTGTTGGATTATCTGTCGTACAAATCAAATTAACTTTTGATTCTTTAATTAAAGATTGCGTTGTCACATGATTGTCTTTCAGATATTGATTCACACGCTCATAAATTTCTTCTGCGTTATCTTCAGTTAATAAATCATAGACACCGAAGTACATCGCAAGTTCTAATTGTGACCAGTGATACACTGGGTTGCCGACTGCGTTTTGAAGTGCTTGTGCCCATTTGACAAACTTTTCTTTTTTGTCCGCATCTCCAGTGATGTAATGTTCTTCGATACCTTGAGCACGCATAACTCTCCATTTATAATGATCGCCGCTCAACCATAAATCTGTAATGTTATCAAAGTGATGATCCTCACTGATTTGTTTAGGGTCTAAATGACAATGGTAGTCATAAATTGGCATGTCTTTTGCATAATCTTCATAAAGTTGTACTGCTTTATCATTGTGTAACATAAAAGTTTCATTGATAAATGCCATAGTATATACGCTCCTTTTAAATTTCTTCTCTTAACGCTAATTCTTTTACAATTTGTTCATGTCGTTTATCTGTTAATTTATAGAATATTCCGAAGACAATTACCGCAATTAAACTGATAACAGCAGGTACGACAAAGTATAAAAGTCCTAACCCCTGTAATGTATCGGCAGTTTGCTCGACATTCGGTTGATAACCAATAAACGTTAGTGCTATACCTGGAATAAATCCAGCTAAAGCTTGTGATACTTTACGTGTGAAGCTGTAGCTTGAATAAATAATCCCCTCAGTACGAACTCCTGATTTCCATTGGCCGTATTCTACAACGTCTGCGATAAATGCCCATGTAACTGTATTAGGAATCACTAGGAAGAACATGCCTAATGTACTAAAGATTAAGAAGGTTACAACGTTCTCTCCAAAGAATGCATAGTTTAACATTTCACAAATGATAAAGCCTACAACACCAATAATCGCAGTCATTTTTTTACCAAACTTCTTACTTAAAACAGTTGTAAGATATAATGCTGGAATCAGTGCGATAAAGTTGAACAAGCTAACAATGCCTACTAAATTAACTTCGCCAAGTACATATTGGAAGTAATACAATTGTGTAGATTGCTTTAAGAACATGGCTGTAATTGTTAGTAATGTATAGAAGGCAAGCACTGCGAATGCTCCGTTTTTCAATAAGTTTTTAAACGCAATTCTACTTTGTCCTTTTGTATCAGGGGGTTCTACTGTAAAGCGTTCTTTAACACCTTTATAACAAAAGATGTGGAAAATCACACCAATTGCCGCAAGTACACCTACAACAACTGGGAACCCAATTGCTTGATTAGGGAATTGGCTTACCATAGGTAAAACAATGATACCTGTAATGAACAACGCACCTTGTGACCCCATATTTCTGAACACTGAAAGTTGTGTACGGTCATCTGCGTTTACTGTCATAGATGCAGAAAGTGAACCATAAGGAATATTAACAATTGAATAAGCCATACTGAATATCATATAAGTTGCGAATGCCCATATCACTTTACCGGTATAATCTAAATTCGGGGTGATAAAGGTCATTACTGTCATAATTGCTAAAGGTACTGTCCCAAATAAGATATATGGTCTGAACTTACCTCTTGGACCAATATTTTTACGTGAATCTACATAAGATCCGACACCTGTATCGACAAAAGCGTCAAATATTTTTGAAATTAGGAATACTAAACCTGCATACGTTGCTGATATTCCTAAAACATCTGTATAGAACTTAAGTAAGTAGATTTGACCTAAGTCAAACATCATTCCGTTACCTAAGTCACCAAATCCATAAGCTATTTTCTCTTTAAGCGGTAGTTTCGGTTTTTCTATCGCTTTGAATGTTTCAACTTTTTCTTCTTCTCTCTTTGTCATCGTTTCCATAAAATGACCTCGTTTCTAGCGTTTAATATCCGCTGAGTCTGTAATATGGAAAATTGTTTCAACATCCGCTGTATGGTAGTCACCATGGACTGCGTGTTTATACAACATATTGTTAATCGCAAATTGAACTGTCGTTCTCAAATCCCAATTTTCCATTAATCCATAAATAATCCCTGTGCTGAATGCGTCACCAGTACCGACGCGGTCTAAAATATCTGAATCAAATTGTGCTGTCTGTTCTATATGGTTTCTATGTGATATAAAACCTTGTAAGCGGTTTCTTGAGTTCGTAAAATTTTTTCTTTGTGTAAAAGCAATGTATTCAATGTCATAGCGTTCGTGTATTTCAGCTAAATATGGTTTTAATGTTTCAATCGAAGCTAATCTATCTAAGCCATCCTTTTTATCCGTTCCATCTTCATTTGTAAGTGATAAAGGTTCATAACCAAAGATTAAATCAACATAAGGTAACAACTCAGACATCGCCTCACGTGCTGTTTCAAAAGACCATAATGCCGCTCGGAAGTTTAAATCACAACTTACAAATAAGCCTTGTGATTTTGCGGCTTTTACGGCTTGTAACGTAACCTTAAACAACTGTTCATTCAATGCAGGTGTAATACCTGTAAAGTGGAACCACTGTTGATTTTTAAAAGCTGCTTCAAAATCAATTGACGTTGTATCCAACTGTGAAAATACTGAATTCGCACGATCATACACTACTTTAGAAGGTCGATAAGCAAATCCTTTTTCTAAGTAATACACACCTAATCTGCCATCAGCTTGTACGATATGATCTGTCCCGACACCGTACTTTCTTAAAGTTCTTAATACAGCTTGCCCAAGCTCATTTTGAGGTAATCCCGTTATCACTTGTGTTGATACGCCGAATCCAGCTAACCCGACAGCTACATTCGTTTCTGCACCGCCATAGACCGCATCAAACGATGTGGTTTCTGTAATCGTTTGATGGTTTGGAGGTGTTAAACGCATCATGATTTCACCTAGTGTGATAAAATTCATGACTTATCACCTCGAATACGTTCGAAGCGTTCTACAAATTTCTTCGTGTTCTGATAAATGATGTTATCACTGCCGTCTTTCGCACCTTTTGTTAATCCGCCGCCAATACCGATTGCATAGGCACCTTTTTGATACCATTCATCCATGTTATCTATTGATACACCGCCTGAAGGCATCATTGCGACATTAGGAATAGGTCCGTGGACTGCTTTGATAAAGTCTGAACCAAGCACATCACCTGGAAAAACTTTGACTAAATCTACACCTGATTTCAATGCATCTGTAATTTCTGTGACCGACCCGCAACCAGGCAGATACGGAATTGAATACAAGTTACATAACTGTGCAATGTCTCCATCAAAATTTGGACTGACGATATATTTAGCGCCGTTTAAGATTGCGATACGCGCAGTATGCGCATCGAGTACAGTGCCAGCACCAATCACAACTGTGTCATCAGCATGTTGTTGTAAATGTTGAATCACATGTTCTGCACCTGGTGTTGTAAATGTTACTTCAATATTTTTGATTCCGCCCTCTATAATTTGATCAATCATATTTTGTGCATCTTCTTGTGATTTGCCTCTAACAACTGCGACCAGGTAATTGTTATGCAACTGTTCCAATATTGTATATTTATGCATTGTTTAATCCTCCCTTAAAAATACTTTTTTAACTAGCTAGCTCACCACTAAAGTAAAAGTTTTTTTAAGAATGGTCAATTTTCCATCAGATTTCAGACCTCTTTTTATGCAAAAAATGCAAATAAAAAAACGCCTTTATCAATCAAGTTAAACCCTTGATATAAAAGCGTTTCTTTGTAATATTTATCTACACGAACAATGAATTTCCGGCGAAAATTGATATGAAATTTTACGTTACTATTTTACTTTTTACTCTTGGAATATCCGCTGTTTTTATCATTTTTTTACGTTTTTATACAAATTTTTACCTTATTTGCGTTTTTTTCGAGATTTCTGACAAATTGATACTATGAAAAATTGTTTATGTTTATGAATTTAGATACAATAATGGTGTAGCGATTGTAAACGGTTTCATCATTTTGTATGTTTTTTCATTTTTCGATACTTTAATGGAGACATGTGATATACTTCTTTAAATCTTTGAGTAAAATAACTTTGATTTTTAAACCCGACATAAACTGCAATGTCAGAGACAGACATATTGGTTCGCACTAACAAGTCCCGCCCAACTTTAATGCGAGCTTTAATGATGTATTGTGATAAGGTAACGCCTAATTCCTCGCTAAAGATTCTAGATAAATAAGAAGGAGATAAATCAACCATCTCTGCTAAATATTGAAGCGTGAGTGGATGATCTAAATGTAAATCGATATACTGCAGAATTTTATTAACTTTTGGTGTATGTTCGTACTGTTTCACTTTTTGAGCAATATCGGTGTATTCCATAGTTAACGCATGCATCACATCACTGAGTCCCTGCAAATTAACTACTTCATCTATTTCAGCAGCATATTTTTTAGAAATCTGATCGACTAGCAACAAGTTTGCGCCTGCTTTTTCGATTGCTTTACGTCCGAATGTATTTAAAATATAAGCTTTATATTTTGCGTTTAAAGCGTAATCATTTGAACGTTTCATACCAGCCACACTACTCATTAATTTTATCAGACAATTAAATACTGTTTCTTTATCACCATTTTCCATCGCAGTGATTAATTGATTCTCAACTTTATATCTTTCTTCTAATTCATTCAATGTGAATTCATATTGTTCTTGTGTCGCTGTATAACCTAGTTCTGTTGTATGCATCTTTAATGTAAATGGAATGACTTCATAATTCACATCTCGATTTTTAATAAAACGTACGGCTAATCGTGTCATTTTCAATGCGTCTCTACGATTACAAACCGGAATGCTCAATAAATATTGTTTCAAAGTAGCCATCTTTGATATTTTAATGCCCGCTTCTTGCAGCATTTCATGACTCTGTTTTTCAGTCGGTCGTTCATTTAAGAAAGGACCGATCATAATAAATTGTTTTTGTTTACGATACTTGAAGAAATAATAATGGACATTAAACGCATTGGTATAAAAGTAAATGTGCTGACTGCTCATCTCATTAATGTAAGTCTTTAAAGACTTACGTAATTGTTTACTTTCGTAATTCATAAACGGCGTTTTAATTTCATTTACAATTTGATTAATATGACGATTATCAAACACTTTTAATTCTAGCCCTAATAAGTACATTGCATGTGTTTTCAACATTTCAATTGTCTTATCATCCATATAAACACCTACTGACTTTATTTATAATGACGCCAAAAAGACGTAATGTCTGCTTTATCCTCTAAGTTGAATTGAATCATATCCTTTAATAAGTCATAGTCTATATCTTGCGTCCATTTAATACGGAATAAGTTTTCAGTATACGTATAGCCATTTGCGTCAAAACGGTCTATAAACGGCTTCATTCCTGCAGCTTCAGGATTTATAGAGAAATGTGCCTTTGCACGACTGAACCCGATAATATAGGTACCATGATGTGTATACATAGGTTGATTCCATTTAATGGCTTTTTCTAACTCAGGAAACGTTTCATCTACCCAGTTAAAAACAGTTGTTAAAATTTCCTTTTGTTTTGGATCCTCGATTTTATTTAAATACTCATTAAAATTTTCCATTGATTTCTCCCTTTATTTCGACTTACTTCCATTATATGAGACCATTCTCAAAAGGGCTATGAATGTATCTCTAAATTTCCATTAAAAAAGCATGACAGCGTAAGTCTATTTACTGTCATGCTTAAAGTAACTATGCTAATTCATCTTCTACTTCACCGTGTGAAGAAAGCAATCCAAATACATAGAATAAGACACCCATCGCAACGAGTGAAATAATTCCAGAAATCCATCCACCAGTCACATCGTGTAGTAAACCGATTAAGAATGGTCCGATTGCGGCGATGAAGTAACCGATTGATTGACCGAAGCCAGATAATGCGATACTGCCATCACTTGTACGTGCACGGATTGAGAAGAATGTCATACATAAACTAAATCCAGAACCCATACCAAAGCCGGCTAAAATCATACCGATAATTAATAGCGTAAATGATTGTGAGAAGAACAGTGCGAATCCGATAATAAAGAATGCGGAAACGATAGTCACTAATAGTTTTTGGTTCTTCATACGTGACGCTAAAATAGGGAAAATAAACGTCATCGGTACTTGTGCGAATTGGTTCAGCATCAATAAGTAGCCTGCTGTTGAAGCATCTACACCTCTATCTACTAAGATAGACGGTACCCATGCGACAACTGTATAGAAAATCATAGATTGGAAGCCCATCATGAATGCGACTGTCCATGCGAGTTTAGAACGACTGATTTTAAATAACTTTTTCTCTTCTTTAGCTGCTTGTTCAAGCATAGCTTTCTCTTGTTTCGTACCTGAAAGCATTTGCGGAACCCATAATATAATCGCAATTATCGCAAATACTAACCAGAAACCTAACGATAGACGATATGTACCCGCTTCAGATAACGGATAACTTAAGCCGCCGCCTAAACCTGCAGTGAAGTTCATTGTACCACTGTATAAGCCTGTCATTAGACCGATTTGAAGCGGGAATTTCCATTTTACATAACTTGGCAGCACGACGTTACCAAAGGCAATACCAATACCTAGCAACACTGTACCAAGGATGAAAATCGGGAATCCGCCAGAG
Source organism: Staphylococcus simulans (assembly GCF_025561465.1). Classification (NCBI taxonomy): domain Bacteria; kingdom Bacillati; phylum Bacillota; class Bacilli; order Caryophanales; family Staphylococcaceae; genus Staphylococcus; species Staphylococcus simulans. Next base: position 498,575 of record NZ_CP095100.1, on the reverse strand, counting down.
ACACGTACGATTAACGCAATAATGACTAAAATCGTAGATAAGAACACCGTCTTAGACATCGTCAGACGCGAGGATACTTTAGATACAAACGGTGATACAATACCAAAAATCAACAGCGGGATCGTCGTTAAGATACCTGCCACACTGTTATTGATTGATAAGGCATCTTTAATTTGATCAATAACCGGACCAACTGCTGTTAACGGTGCACGTAATGTTGATGCGACAAAGACCATCGCAAGAACAATCAACCACGAATCGCGCAATCTATGTTTTTGGAAGCGTTCATCCTGTACCATATGCTCACCCTTTCTTCATTTATTTAAGTTTATTTGAAAATAAAGAGAGAGGTAGGACAGAACCTAATCTCCCCACCTCATTGAATTAACTTTATTCTATGTCTTTCGTTTCATCAATGCAAGTACAGGTATAGAAGATTAACATACCTTACTATGCATCACGTCACTTATTTATTTAAAGTGATACGTGTACCTGCTTTACCTTCTAAAGCATCGACAGCGTCTGCTAATGAACAGATAATCGCTTCTTTACCTGTTTTCGCGAATTCAATCGCAGCTTGGATTTTCGGTAACATACTGCCTGCTGGGAATTGACCTTCCGCAACATATTGTTCCGCTTCCTCAACTGAGATGTTTTCTAATTTCGCTTCATTTTCTTTACCGTAGTTGATATAAACATTCGGTACGTCAGTTAACATAATGAACGTATCAGCGTTCACTTGTTCAGCTAATTTCAAGCCTGAACGGTCTTTATCAATAACCGCTTCTAAGCCATGAATTTTGCCGTCATCGTCACGATATACAGGGATACCGCCACCGCCAGATGAAATGACAACTGTGTCTGTCATTAAGCGTTTAATCGCGTCTACACCGTTGATCACCATTGGTTCTGGTGAAGGTACAACACGACGATAGCCACGGCCAGCATCTTCAACCATAGTGAAACCTTGTTCTTTTTCCATGCGTTTTGCTTCTTCTTCTGAGAAGAACACACCGATTGGTTTCGTTGGATTATCGAAAGCTGGATCATCTTTGCTGACTTCAACCATTGTTAAAAATGACACAACATTTGAATCGATACCGCGTTGGTATAAATCGTTTTTCAGTGCGCTTTCCATCATATAACCGATGAAACCTTGAGATTCAGCGTTACAAACATCAATCGGCATTGGTGAAACTTGGTCTTTAGCCGCTTCGTTTTGAACGATGATGTTACCTACTTGCGGTCCGTTACCGTGTGTCACAACAATTTTGTGTCCACTTTCTTTAATGTCGGCCATTTTGCTTGCCGCATTTTTTACGTTGTTATATTGATTTTCAAACGTTGTTTCTTGGCCAGGTTGTAAAATTGCGTTACCGCCAAGTGCTAAAACAACATATTTACCCATTCTTCTTTCACTCCTTCAATAAAACTATAGACATACCATAAAGTGTGTCTTTACCTGATGATGAGCCTACTTGGAGAAGTTTTTCTAACGTCGACTTAGAGGCGTCTTCCATCAAATCAGTTAATTTAGAACTAAAAATACGTTTAACGGCATACTTTAAAAAGGTTTGGCTGACCAATGTCGTTAAAGGTTCATCCACCAGCTGTTCAATTTCTGTTAAATGCTGCGGCTGAATAAACGGTCTAATAAAGTGAACAAACAACATCCCGACTAACATATCATCGCCTGATGGCGTCAAACCTTGTCCTCGACCTATTAAATAGCGTAATTCAGTCTTCGCATCTCCATGTGGGTTTGACAATGCATCATAAATCGATTGCATTTTAGCAGGATTAAAGTCACCGTCAGCATATTCACAAAAATCAAATGCTTGGATACTCTCCTTTAATTGATTCAAATGAATGGCTTCAAAATTTTGACTCGCTTTAAATACATTCACATTGATATTTAGTTGTAGATTGCGATCAAACGCTAAAGCACGTGGATGTGCTTTTAACGTTTGACCCACCTGAATCGATTGTAGTAATCGATCTCTAGTGTATGCATCAACTACAACGCCAAATGGGAACATCCCATTTTCAGTGGTACCGATAAAGATGAGATTGTCATCTTTATCCACCACATTAAAACCTTTATTAAAGCAACTGTGTACTTTAAGTTCTGTTGTATGATTCAAGATTCTGCTTGCACTTGCGCCAATGGCTTGTGCTGTGAGAATCATCCATTAAATCCTAATTTTTCAGCATAAGCTGTGATTGCTTTTTCGAAGCATTCGATTGGTGGATGCACTGTACCTGCACCAATTTGACCGAAGCCGGCAATTTTGTGTGCGATACCTGTGTTGATCACTGGTGTAATACCTTTTTCAACTACTAAGCGTGCATCGATACCTAAGCAAGCACCTTTGAAGTCCCAAGTCGGGATAGAGAAGTTAGGGTTCTCACCAATACAAATTTCAGTCATTTCGTCTGAAGTTGCTAAGGCATCTGCAAAGCCGCCGCTACCTACGAAACGTGTAACTGCAGGTGCTGCGATCATTGCCATACCGCCGACACCGATTGTTTCAGTGATTGCTGAGTCACCGATATCAGGGTTAGCATCGTCTGATGAATAACCTGTGAAATATAAACCTTGTGGTGTATTTACAGGTGCTGTGAACCATTCGTCACCCATACCAGCGATACGGATACCGAAGTTTTCACCGTTACGGCACATTGCTGTAACGATTGTACCGTGTTGAATTTCACGAGCTGCGTCCATCATTGCTTTACCTGTTGCCATCGCAACGTTTAAGAAGAATTGGTCAGTGTCTGCTAAGAACTGAATAACTTCTGTACGTTTTTCTGGTTCAACATCTTCTAATTCAGAGATGATTGGCGCAACTTCTTTTAAGAATGCAAGTGAAGCTGCAATGTTACGTTGGTGGAATTCGTCTCCCATTGCGATTGCTTTCGCAATTAAAACGTTAACGTTTAAGCCGTCTTCCATTTGACGAACAGCTTTACCTAATACTGGACCTAATACGTCTTTCATCCAGTGTAGACGGTTAACAACTGTTTCATTGTAAGCACCGAAACGTAATACTGCGCCGATACCTTCGTTCATTTGGCAATAAGCTTCGTTGCCGCTTTCTCTGTTTTCAACAACCAATACAGGCATGTTCATTGAAGTGATACCGCCCATTGGTCCTACTGCATTCACGTGATGACAAGGAATGAATTCGATTTTATCGTTTTCTAGTAATTCACGTGCAGCATCTTCATCATTTGCCCATTCTTCGAATAAGATTGCACCGATACATGCACCTTTCATTGGATCAGTCATGTTTTCATATTTAATCGGTGGACCCGCATGTAGTAAAACATGCTCTTTCAATTCAGGAATTTTATCTTTCGCAGGTACCACGTCAACTAGGAATGGTGCTGCTGCGATCATTTTATCTATGACAGCTTGGTTTGCTTCATCAATTGTTTGGTAACCCATTATACAGACTCTCCTTCATAGTTGTTTAAGAATTGTAATACTTTCATTAGTTTTTCGTCTCCGCCAGCAACTGGTCTCCAGTTGAATTGCACAACGTCTGCGCCGCTTTCATCAATTGCAGTCGCAAAGCTTTTTAGTCCAACGTTGATAACGCTTGGAGTTGTGTTGATTAATTGAAGAATCTTATCGTCTACAGATAAGTCAACTGAAGTTGCGTCGAATGACTCTTCTTTCAATTCTGGTTGTTCAGCTTTATGACCTGTTAATTCGATTGCTGAACGTACCATTTGATCGTTTGTTTCGCAGATTTGTGCACCTGCTTCTTCTAATGTTTTGATTTGTTGTTCATAGTTTTGTGGATCGTGTTCTGTACCAACAACAGTTGCTAATACAGCAATGTCACGACCATTTGCTTTTGCTTCGCTGATGATATCTTCGATAGCTGGTGCTAATTGACCTGCCATATCATCATGGCTGCCGTAACCGATTACGTTATCTAACATGATTACTGCAGTGTTTTCATCATTTGCAGCTTCTTGTAATTTTTCGATACGTTTACCTGGGTCGATCATTGGGTGAGGACGACCTTGTGTATACATGTCATCACCTAAGTCAATGATTTCATGGTTGCCAGCTTTGTAAGTGAAACCTTCTGTAGTTTCATCTTTTAAGCCGTCGAACGCATCTTTTACAAGCATTGCTGCTTCACTTGCTAATGTACCACCTGAGTAGTAACCTTTGATGCCGTCTTGGCCATCTTTCAATGTTGCTTTGATTTCTTTTGTTGCTGGTTTGAATTCAGGTTTTTCACCATTAGAAAGTTGAACTGATACGCGTGCAGCTTCTTCTAGTGTGTATGCATGGTAAATATTTGCTTCAGTGTATTCTGGTTTGTGACCTAAGAATAATGTCACAACTGGTTTGTCGATATTACGAAGCAAGTTCAATACTTTTTCTTCTACTTCTTTAGCTGGTGGTTTTGAAACAACTGTAATGACTTTAACAGCTGGATCTTGTGCTAACGCTTTGATACTGTCCATCATTGTAATTGCGCCGACTTCTGTTGATAAGTCACGGCCGCCTGTACCGATTGCGTTAGTTACACCTTTACCTTCACGGTCAACAATTGTAGTGACCTCTTGGATACCAGTACCTGAAGCACCTACGATACCAATGTCACCTTTGTTAACGATGTTAGTGAAAGCTAATGGTAACGAATGGATAATACCTGTACCACAGTCAGGACCCATTACAAGTAAACCTTTGTCATGTGCCATTTCTTTCAAACGTACTTCATCATCTTTAGGTACGTTGTCACTGAACATGAATACATGCAAGTTGTTTCTTAATGCAGTTTCAGCTTCCATAGCCGCATATTGACCAGGCACTGAAATTAACGCAAGGTTAGGATTAGTAGCTTTATCTAACGCTTGGTTCCAGTTAGAAACTTCTTGTGTTGATTCAGCTTTATCGTCTTCCGCTTTACCTTTTAATTCATCTTCAACTTGTTGATTCACTTCATCAACCATTGATTCATCATCTGTATCGATCATGATAACAATGTCATTTGGTTTTGCTTCATCTAGTTCAGGTGAATCGAAGCCTGAAGCTCTGAAGATGTCTTTGTTTGCGGGTGTACCCATCATAATTGATACTTTATTAACGCCGTCCATTGCTGATAATTTGTTTGATAACAACATCAATACAATAGAGTCTTGATACGTATTCTCTTTAATGATTGTATATAACATAATAGTCCTCCATTATTATTCTGCAAATCTGTTTTTACCGTGATAACGGTCGTAATGTACATCATCTAACTTCAAGTAGTCATAGATGTCATCTACAATTTCAATACCATCTTTGTCATAGCGTTCACTACGTAAACGTCCACGTTCACCTGGGTAGTAAACTTCGCCATAACCTTTCGCAGCTGGTTGTGCTTTCAACTCATCAATCATTGTTGAAAGTTGTTGTTTGAACTGTTTAGGGTCAGTGAAGTAAGCCGGGTTAATTACAACGTGTAATTGGCCTAAATCTCTGCCTTTTGTTAAATCTTTGTACATAGATGACACGTGGCCGCCGAATGGTAAACCAAGCAAGCTGCCTGATAAAATGTCTACCATCATCATCAAGCCGTAACCTTTAGGTCCTGCAACAGGTACTAAAGCGTGTACCGCTCTTGAATCTGTAGTAGGTTCACCGTTTTCATCTACTGCCCATGTATCTGGGATAGATTGGCCTTTTGAACGTGCATCTAACACTTTGCCCCATGCTTGTACAGTTGTCGCCATATCAAATGTGATCACACGATCATCATTTGTCGGTGCACTGAAAGCAATCGGGTTCGTACCGAAATATGGTTCAGTTCCGCCGAATGGTACAACCATTGGGTCAGATTGACACATACTGATACCGACCATATCTTGGTCTGCTGCCATTTCAACGAAATAGCCTAACGCACCACTGTGGCTGATGTTTTTCACACCCACAACTGCGATACCATTTTCTTTCGCCATTTCAATCGCTTTGTCCATAGCTTGTTTTGCTGCTTGGTGTCCTGGGCCATTGTCGCCGTGGAACACTGCAGAAGATGGACCTGTTTTTTCAAACTCGTAATTCGGATGAGCATTAATACCACCCTTGGCAATACGCTCTGCGTAATATTCAACACGTACTGCACCATGAGAATGAATCCCGCGATGGTCTGCGAATGTTAAAACATCTGAAACGTCAGCAGCTGCATCTTCTTGCAAACCTGCTTTCATCAATTTATTTTTCATTAACTCATAAAGTTCTTTTTTTGTAACACGCATCACTAAAACCCTCCTGACTTTTTTGAAGATTCTTGCAATTTATTAGTCTGCAAAACTAAATAAAGAGCGGTGCCGGTGCAATGACCAGCACCGCTCATTCAATTGAATTAGTAAACTTGTTCTGACTTCATGTAATCATAGATAGATTGTGGAATTGGAATACCTGTTTCGTCGTATTTTGCTTCCACATCTTCTTGAATTTCACCTGGATAGTAGACTTGGTCAAAGCCTTTCGCAGGATCGATGTCATGAAGTTCTTGAACCATTTGTTCCATTTGTGATAAGAATTGTTCCTCGTCACCAAAGTAACTTGGATTGATCACTAAATGGAATTGGCCCAGACGACGGTACGCACTGTAATCTTCATACATTGAAGACACATGCTGACCAAATGGTAAGCCAAGCAAGCTGCCTGATAGAATATCTACCATCATCATCAAGCCGTAACCTTTCGGTCCAGCTGCAGGCAACAATGCACTGACTTTATAAGGGTCTGTCGTCGGTTCACCTTTATCATCCACTGCCCAAGTATCTGGGATTGAATGATATTTTGAACGTGCGTCTAAGATTTTACCCCACGCTTGTACAGTTGTAGCCATATCAAAGACAATAGGCTTGCCGTCTTTACGAGGTGCACCAAATGCAATTGGGTTCGTACCGAAGTAAGGTTTTGTTCCTCCGAACGGTACTACCATCGGATCTGATTGGCAGACACTTAATGACACTAAACCATGTTTACCAGCCATTTGTGTGTAGTAACCAATCGCACCGCTGTGTCCCATTTCTTTGACACCTACTGCAGCAATACCGTTTTCTTTTGCCATTTGAATCGCTTCTTCCATCGCATGGTAAGCTGCGTAATGACCCACTGTATTATCTGCGTGATAAATACCTGTAGATTTTCCTGTTTTTTCAAATTTAATTTCTGGTTCTAAGTTGAATCCGCCTTTTGCTGTACGTTCTGCATAGTAGCGCAAGCGCACGGCACCATGTGAATGGATACCACGTGCGTCTGCGAATACCATCAGCTCAGCGACTTTGTCTGCATACTTGTCAGGCATGCCTGCAAGCATAAGCTTTTCTTTAAATAATTGGCGTAACTCATCATAGCCAACATAAACTAAATTCTCTTCACTCATGATTTAGAAACCCTCTCTTATAGTTCGATGTCACGGTTAGCATCTTTAGAGTAGATATATGCGAATGGTTCTTCTAAGCCGATAGCATAAGTTGCTTGTGGAGCATAAGCACCCATGAAGATATAGTCACCTTTGTCTACTGGTAACCATTCGTTGTCTAGGTTGTACATACCGCGGCCGCTTAATACGTATGCACCGTGTTCTTGTACGTGTGTTTCAACATAACCATGTGAAGCACCTGGTTCGAATGATAAGATGTGAATATTCATGTCATATGCGATATCTTTTGGTAATAAGTCTTGAACTAATACTTCTTTCATACCTTCATATGGTTCTGCTTTAAGGTCATTAACATTGCCTGTCACAACTTCTGGTTTGTGACCTTCAAGTGGTTGGTAACGTTTTTTGTATAAGAATACGCGGCTGTCTTCGTTATTGTTGTTGTTTTCGAATTTCATCACTTGATCAGCTGGTACGTATAAGTAACCGCCTTGTGATAATTCGTATTTTTCATCGCCAGCATACGCATTGATGTTTCCGTATACAACATAGATGAATGTTTGGATACCGTCTCCGCCGAAGCCTTGAGTGTTGCCGCCTTGGTCTTTCAATGTAACTAGGTAGTCAACGAAACGTGCACCTAAACGTGGTGAACCTAAAATAGTAACGTCGCAATCTTCGAATCCTGGTACTACGTTATTTACTAAACCGTCTGGAACGATAACTGCGTAATTGTCTTTTTTGATAACTGCTCTTGTTTCTAATAAACCTTCTCTATAACCTTGATTGTGATTTAAGTAACCCATTATTAAAAACTCCTTTACATTAATTATTCTTTGTAAGCTAATTCATATAAAACGTCTTTTAATACTTCGATTCCTTTTACTAAGTCTTCGATGTTTGTTTCTTCTTCAACGTTATGACTGATGCCGTTGATAGATGGTGTGAACAACATTGCTGTCGGAACAAATTTCGCAAAGATTTGCGAATCGTGTCCGGCACCTGATGCCATGACTTTATATTGTTCTTTACCCACTATTTGGTCAGCTGATTGTTCGATTCTATCTACTAAACCTTTGTCCATTAATACTGGGGCTTCGTCCATCCATAAATCAATATCGTACTCTAAGCCTTCTGACTCAGATACTGATTTGATTGTTTCTGTGATTTCGTCAGCGAATTGATTCAATGCGTCTTGGTCAATATGACGTGTATCAATACTGAAGACAATTTCACCTGGAACTACGTTAACTGTGTTCGGTACAGGATCAACACGGCCGAAAGTCAGTACTAACGGATCGCCGATTTCTCTAGCGCGTTGTGTTAATTTAGAAGCAATCTCACTAAATCCTACAACTGCGTCTTTTCTTAAGCCCATCGGTGTTGTACCTGCGTGGTTCGCTTCACCTTTTAATGTAACTGTGTAACGTTTTTGGCCGACAATTCCATTCACTACACCAATTGCTTTGTTTTCAGTTTCAAGCACTTTCCCCTGCTCGATATGCACTTCAACAAAGGCTTTGATGTCATCGTGGTTTTGGTCTTGTTTTCTGTAGTCAAAGCCAGAGTCTCTCATCGCATCTTCAAAACGCACACCTTCTGCGTCTGCAATCTCTTCAACTTCTGATTTGTCTACAAGATTGAAGTAGTTTTTACTGCCCCAGAATGCGAATGGGAAACGGCTGCCTTCTTCTTCAGCTAAGGCAAGGACTTCTAAAGAACGAAGCGGTTGGCCGTGTTCTTCTTTAAGTGCCTTCATTGCTGTCACAGCAGCTAAGATTCCGTATTGACCGTCTAAATGACCGCCTTCAACGACTGTGTCAATATGAGAACCTGAAACAATTTTTTCATCTGGATATTTACTGCCTTCTAAACGACCTGTTAAGTTGCCGATGTCGTCGAAAGTTGCGTCAAATCCAGCTGATTCTAATGTTTCTTTTAAAGCATGCACGGCTTGCTGCCATTCATCTGAATAAAGCAAGCGTGTAATTCCTCCGCCAATCAAACCGCCATATGCGGTAAACTGCTTATCTAAAGCTTCAAAAGAGGAACGGATGTTCATATTCAACAACTCCTTTTCATCTCATCATCTATTATAAATGTTTACTTTTGTTACTACATCCACAATTCCGACAATTAACATCCTCGTATTTATTCATTTTGTACAAATACGATAGATATAAGATTTGCGATAATTATTTTGGGTAATTATGAACAATTTAAAGCAATCTAACATAACCAAAGGAGGTTCTTTTGTTGTCAGAAACAAAACACATCACAACCCAAGACCAATTTCAATTAACGCAACTCATTACACCCGCTCAAAATGAACCTAAAGGTATCATTCTTTACTTTCATGGTGGCGGCTTAATTTTCGGTCAACCTGATGATTTACCACAGGCCTACGTTGATTTGTTAACTGAAGATTTCACAATGATTTCAGCAGATTATCGTTTAGCACCTGAAAGCAATATCGATACGATTATGAATGATGCATTAACACAATTCGATGATGTCAAAGCTAATCATCCTGACTTGCCAATCTTCTTATTCGGTCGTTCAGCAGGATCATTCTTATCTTTAATCATTGCTTCTAAACGCGACGTCCAAGGTATTCTTGATTTCTATGGTTATAGTCGTTTCCACGTACCGCAATTCTTACGTGCGAATCCACAATACAAAGCCATGTCTCAACAAATCACACCAGAACTGTTAAATAATATGATTCAAACAGAACCTTTAACACAAGGTGATTTACAGACACGTTATCTCATTTACCTTTATGCACGCGGACAAAACGAATGGCTGAAGTTACTAGGCATTCAACAATCTACAGATGCTGCCTATAACATTGCGCCTAAAACACTTAAAGCATTTCCACCTACATTTATTGTGCATGGTAAACAAGATCCAGATGTGCCTTTCGGTGAAGCTCAACATTTAGACCGTAATATTCCAGAAACTAAATTCATCGCTTTCGATAACAAAGATCACGATTTTGATCGCGAAGTGAATGACTTTAATTTAGATATCTACCAACAAGCTAAAACATTCTTATTAAATCTTGTTTAAATGTGACAAAAGACCTCCGAACTGAAATGGTTCGGAGGCCTTTTTTATATTAATGCTGTGATACAGCATGCATACTTATTTGAATTTAACCAAGACTTAGATAAATTCACCACGGAAGTCATTAGAAACACCGTCTTCAAGACTGTAAGTTTCTTCACCGCGTAAAATTGTTTTCGCAACTTGTGCGTTAATTGTACGACCTACATATGGGCTTAGTTTATTGCGGTATTCTAAATCTTCAGCTTGTAATGTGTATGAAGATTCTGGTTTGATGAAGACGAAGTCTGCATCTTTACCAACTGCAATACTACCTTTGTTGTCTAAGCCGAAACGTTTTGCAGGTTCAGTCGCAATAATTTCAGCGAAACGTTTAAGTGATAAGTCACGTTTTTGAACACCTTCGTCGAATAAGATATCCACGTTATTTTGGATACCTGCGATACCTCCCCAAGCTTCAAATGCGTTGTCAGTATCTTTTAAGTCAGGTGTACTTGGTGAGTGGTCAGATGTTACGAAGTTGATGTCACCATTGATAACACGTTCCCACATACCTGGTAAGCGTGATTCTTCACGGATTGGTGGTGAACATTTAACAACTGGACCAATGTCATCTAATTCTTCTTTGTAGAAGTATAGATAGTGTGTACAAGTTTCACATGTTACGTCTACACCTTCTTGTTGTGCTTTAATAACTTCATCCACGCCTTCTTCACATGCAACGTGTACGATGTGTAAACGGCAGCCAGTTTCTTTTGCGAATAAGATCAATTTGCGGATAGGTTCAACTTCTGTGAATACAGGTCTTGAATCTACGTAAGCTGCCAATGATTTTTCGCCGTTTTTATAAGCGATTTCGCCTAAACGGTCTGTAATATCAGCGTTTTCTGCGTGTACAGATAAGATTTTACCTGTTTTCGCAATTTGTTTCATACCTTCGTAAAGTGAATAGTCATCTACGTTTTCGAAGTCGCCATCGATTGAACGGTCACCACAAGTAGCTAAGAACGCTTTGTAAGCCACAACGCCTTCTTCGTCTAATTCTTGGATACCACCATCTAAGTTATAAGGCACTAAACCGCCATAACTTGCAACGTCAGCTGATAATTTACCTTTACCTGCATCAAATTTTTCTTGGATTGACGCTCTATCAGTTGTTGCTGGTACTTGGTTTAAAGGCATTTCAACGATTGTAGTAACGCCGCCTTTTGCAGCACCTTTCAATCCTGTTTCGTAGCCTTCCCACTCGTCACGGTAGCCGCCTCCTGGTTCTGTAATATGCACGTGTGCATCTACCATACCTGGCGCAACGACTTGTCCTTTTGCATCGATAACTTTTTCTGCGTCACCTAAGTCATGACCAATTGCTGCGATTTTTCCGTCTTTAACAGCTACTTCTACTTCTTGTTCGCCTTCGTCTAAAATGACACGACCATTTTTAATCAATAAATCATATTTCATTAGCTTTCTCTCCTTTATCCTTTCTAAATTTCTTTTCTAACACGTATAAAATGATGTAAGAAATGCCTGCGATGAAAAATCCGATAAACCATGAGAAGTCAGAAATGACTTGGAATTTCGGAATGAAACCTAATAGTGAAACAACAACACCAAGAATTGTAGCCACATAAGCAGAGAAGTTAAATCTTAATCCGCCATGATTTGGATTATTTGTATCAAAATACAATCTCTCGATGTCGACTTTACATCTGTTGATTAAGTAGAAATGTACGATTAATACACCTGCAACCGGTCCTAAAATTGCACCGATCATATTTAAGAAAACGAAAATACTATCTTCATTTTCCATTAATTTCCAAGGCATAATCAGAACACTCACAACAGAAGCTAAAATTACACCACGACGATAGTTAATCAACTTCGGCATCAATACACTTAATTGATATGCTGCTGGAATGATATTACTTGTCGCGTTCGTTGAAATTGTAGTCATCAATAATACACCTGTGGCGATTAAAATCGTCCAGATATTATCCCAGTTATTGATAATTGTTAAGATATTCCATTCTTGGTGACCTAAGAAGATAGAACCACCAATAATGATGAACACACTACTGAATGCGAATAATAAGTGTGCAACAACAATACCTGAAACTTGTCCTACAATTTGTGCACGTGTTGAAACTGCTTTTTGTGTAAAGTCAGAAACACTTGCTCCTGGTCCAGCCCAAACACCCATCATTGAGTTGAAAATTAGGATGAATGATAAAATAGCTGGATAAATAATACCACTTGATTTTGTTGTGATTTCATAATGCATGATGTTGTCCCAGCCGCCGGCAACCATGAAGCCCCAGATTGCCATACCGCCGAATACAATGTAAATTAACGGGTTTAAAACTGCAGTGAATTTATTTAGTGTCTTACCGCCGCCGATACCAATCGCAAAGTTAATAGCCCAGAATACTAAAAATGCGATTAAACCAGGTATCGTGATGCCTAAAATTGTCGTTCCATTACCAAAATGCTCGAACCCCGGGAAGATCTTAATAAGCAAAATGAGTAATGCCTGTGAGCCTGCGAAGGTTTGTAATCCGAACCAACCAATACCCGCAATTACACCACGTAACACACCAGGAAGTTTTGCCCCGATGTCACCATACGTTTGACGTAACTGCATGGCAAATGGAATGCCGTATTTAGAACCAGCATAACCGTTAACCGCAAGTAATGTCGCAATAATAAATGAACTGAAGATCAATGCGAAAATTACTTGTAACGGCGAAAGCCCTAGTAGCAAAAATCCGCCTACGGCAGTATAGTTAGGAATGTTATGGACAGCACCCATCCAAAGGGTGAAGAAGTTGAATGTTGATATATTTCTTTGGCTGTCTGTTTTAGGCATAACATCCTTGTTATAGCCTCTGCGTTCGAAGAAAGCCGCATCATGAATGCCGCTTTGCGCTTGCCCCTGTTTCGTCATTTCTATATCTCCTTTGAGTTGGAATAAATATGACTATACGTATAATCTTTACTTAAAATTTTACAGTTACTGGAAGCGTTTTTCTTTGTGCAGTTTGACAGTAATTTTTTATAAAATTATCGATTTCGAACAAATTCTGCCATTTCATGTTAAAATTTATTTCAGTAGATGCGTTACAATAACAAGAGCATATAGTATTCAAAAACTTATAATGACGATTACATAGAGTGTTTGAAGGCGTTTAAATACTACTCATTTAAATAAACATATAGAATTAATAAGTAAATTCACTTGTATAAAGAGAAACCATTGTAATAACATCTGAAATTCAACATACCAACTTTAAGGAAGGTGATTAAATGCCGACGTTGCAAAACATACTCGCTGCTCCGAGCTTTGCCGGGTTGAAACTCATTAACGAAAATGGGGATTTAAAAAGAGAAGTTCGCCACTTAGACATCACAGAAAATATTGATATTAAAGACTACACTGCTAAAGAGTCATTTATACTCACGACGGGGTTATTATTTCGGGATAATCAAGCAGGCTTAAAACAAATGATTAAAGAATTAAAGGATATTGATACCGCGGGGTTAGGTATTAAAACGTCTCGTTATTTAAAACATATCAATCAAGAAGTGATTGATTACGCAAACGAATTAGAATTTCCATTGATAGAAATCTCTGAAGAGTGGAATTTAGGGGAAATCACAAGACAAATTTCAACTTATATTTCAGATGAACAAACAGCTAAATTAAACTACGCTTTGAATATTCAAGAAGAATTGAACGATATGCTGATTAAAGGTTTCGGTGTCGAAACAATGATAGAAAGAATGAGCCGTATTTTAGGCGTACCCGTTCTGTTATTCAATCCATTCTATATGGTTGATTCTCAAAGTTGGCATTACCAACAGAATAATTTGTTGAAACAACAACATATCCGTTACTTTTTAGAATACTTACGTTCAGAAAACGCTAACACAATTACTCGCAATCAAACGAAGTTCACTAATGACGTGGCGATTTTCAAAGTACAAGCCTATGCTTATTTCCCATATTATTTAATGGTGTCAGATATCAATAAGCTGTCTTATCCTTTCAGTTTATTAACGATTGAACAAATTGTCTCAACATTGAGCTTTGCGATATATAAAAATAAAAAGATTGAAGAAGCTGAACACTCAGATATCAATCGTTTCTTTGAATCCCTGATTACAAATCGTTCTGATCAATCTTTATCTGTTCATAATCATCCGATTTTATTTGAACAATACGGTATTTACCCTTCCGATTATTATCAAGTCATTATCTGTGCCATTGACCCAATGGATAATTTAGAAAATAGTCAATACGTTGAAGAGCGTTATCAATTCGTTTACACATGGCTCATACACAAACTCACAGATTTAGATTCACGTATCAGTGTTTACAGTATGCCAAGTAATCGCAGATTTGCGATTTTACTACAATCTAAACATGAGTATTATTTAAATTACTTAAAACATATTCAACAAGAATACCATGAGTTCTTCGACAGCAGTATTTCATTCGGGATTGGTAATAGAGTCACAGAATTCTCTCAATTATCAACGTCCTTTATGGAAGCGAACGAAGCTTATGAAAGCGGCTTAGATAAAGCACGTAAAGCATTCATGAACTTCTATCAATCAAAGAGTATGAAAGAACTCTTACAGCTGTTGCCGCCAAGTAAATTGAAACCTTTCATTCAACATACTTTAGGTGACCTAGCCTATCCTAAAACGAAAAAGGATGAAGAGTTAAAAGATACGCTTAAAATGTACATGGATTATCAATGTGATATTACCAAAACTGCGAAGAAAATGTTCATTCACCGTAACACTGTAAAATATCGAATTAAAAATTGTGAAGAAATATTAGGTTGCACGGTTGAAGATCCGTTCAACTCATTAAATATTCGTCTCGCATTATATGCATCAGAAGAAATACTCTTCGATCAATAATAACGTTATAACTATCTATCAATCATTAATCAAACAGGGGGAGCTCCATGAATTTAGATACTGTCATGTCTCATTTAGACACTTTTAATAACTATGGTTTTAATACAGAAACAGGCGGCACAAACCGCATTGCCTTTCGTCACGCTGAACGCTTAGCCGCATTGAAATTCTCAATGTTGTGCCAAGAAGCAGGATTAGATGTCCGCTTCGACTACTTCGGCAACGTCATCGCAAGAAGAGAAGGTAAGCAACCTAACTTACCGCCCGTTATGATCGGATCACATATCGATACCGTAAAAGATGGCGGACGTTACGACGGCTTACTTGGTGTTGTAGCTGCATTACAACTTATGCTGCATTTAAACGAACACCAAATTGAAACAGATCATCCGATTGAAATCGTCGCATTTACAGCAGAAGAATCTGCACGTTTCAACACTGCGACACTCGGCAGTAAATACATTACAGGCAACTTGTCTCAAGACGATATGAAAGAAATTAAAGATAATGAAGGCAAAACGCTATTCCAATTGGTCGACACTTTAAAACAAAGCTTGCCTTCAGAACAAGATTTCTATCATCAAGAAGATTTAAAGGCCTTCTTAGAACTGCATATTGAACAAGGACCTATCTTACAAAACAAACACAAAGACATTGGTATTGTGACTCATATTGCAGCACCTCACCGTTTTAAAGTTAAATTAACAGGTGAAACAAGTCATTCCGGATCAACACCTATGCCGATGCGTTATGACGCTTTAACTGCCGCATCAGAAATCATCTTACAAGTTGAAGCCATCGCACAACATTACCATAAAGCAGGTGTCGTTGCGACAGTCGGTCATTTAGATGCCTTCCCTAATATCATGAATGCTATCCCTGGCGATGTAACATTATTGATTGATATTCGAGGTAAAGAATTAGAATCACGTGAACAAGTTGCGACTGAGGTACAACAAGCCATTTCAGAGATTACAAAACGTCGTAATATACAAGCTGAGGTTAAAGACTTAGGACAAGATATGCCTGTGGGTCTGAATGCAGAAATTGCCCAAATTACTAAACAAGTGTGCGAACAACATGACTACAGTTACCGTTTCATGTTCAGCGGTGCCGGTCATGATTCCATGAACATGGCATTAATCTGCCCTACCAGCATGTTGTTCATTCCATGTAAAGACGGTATCAGCCACTCACCTAAAGAGTCTGTTGAACCAGAAGAAATTGAAAAAGGTATTCAAACACTTATAGATACAGTGATTGAAGTGGCAAAAGCAGACGTCAAACTACAATAAAAACACCAAACTGAATATTAAACAGTTAAAACAAACCCGAGAGAAAAATTCATGTTTCCTCTCGGGTTTTATGTATAATAAAATAATAAATAGCAAACAACTTTCCATCTCCAGCAGAAGTCAGTCATAATTACATAACTATAAGAGGAGCACACAACATCTATGAATATTGGAAAACAACTCGTCCGCTTAAGTCAATTACACGGTTATAGTTACAAAACTTTAGCTAAACACTTAAATATAAGTGAATACCAATTAAGACAATGCGAGAATAAGCATGCACCTTTTGATTTCAATCTGACTTTAACTTTAAGTCAATTTTTCAAAGTAAGAACCAGTTATCTAACAGCCGAACATACAGTCTTTTCTAGAACCAATACAGTACAACGCGGCCATGTTTCTATAAGCAACTATGACTTTCATACACACACCCAACAATTTTACCAATCCATATATCTAGCGAACTTTGTAGAATTCCAATCAAGATTCGTCAAATCACCTTTTAAACAGGTTTTAGACGTCACGGCTGAAATAGAACACCTTTATGATCAAGCTAATAGCCAAATTAATTTTATTAAAAACGCTGCTGAAAAAGCACGCGCATTACTTATAAAAGAACCGTCGAACCTAAGGTTGCTATTCATGTTAGAAAAAGCAGGTTTATGTATATACGAGTCAAATATCAATAACGAAGCGAAACCTTTCAGTTTTTGGTCTGAAAAAGGTATGCCTTATATTGTTCTAAACCATAACAATGATTTTGCGGTAAAAAGCGTGTTTGATGTTGCGCATGAATTAGGTCATTTACTGTTACATAAGCATATTCAATTTGATTTACTCACTTATGAAGAATTTCAAGATATAGAACGTGAAGCAAATATCTTCGCCGCTTCATTCCTATTGCCTGAACAAGCATTTAAGGAAGATCTAAAGAAGGTGTCTAACTTGTCTAATCCAGATGAATACACACCATTAAAACAGAAGTGGTATGTATCTATCAAAGCCATGGGTCAGCGTGCTTATGAGTTAGGATTACTCACATTTGAAGAATATATTGCTTTTTGTCATGCGATTCATGAAAAGCAATATGAAGCGGTTGAACCTTTAGATAATACACTGGCACGCAGACATCCAATTAAAATAACCGCTCATTTAGAATACATGTTTGTAAGAAAACTCATTACACCGCAAAAATTGTTAGACATCTTAAAAGTAGAACCTGAATTTTTAACACAGTTAGCCAATATCAATCAAAGCTTATTTGATAAATTCACTAAAAAAGAACCTAAAGAAATTTTAAAATACGATTTTATAGACACTTCTGATAACCGTTAAAAACCATTGAATATTTTTCATACAAAATAACCAGTACGAGTTCTTCGCACTGGTTATTTTGTATTTACACATTTATAATTTCGAAACCATTTTATCCCTATTAAATGACTTCACAAGTAATAAGAATATAATGATGTCTAAGATAATTAAGACGAAACCTGCGATTAAGATGATTTGATAACCTAACAGCATAATACCTGAAGCTTGAGAAATGATTAAACCGATAATCGGTACAACTAAGAATAACGCAACACTTTGAGCTGACTTCATACTCTTTGCCTTATTCGCAACCATCATCACGAGACATATCGAAAGGAAAGTCATTGATGGTATAATCAACAGAATTAAAGAGAGCCATGCTCCATTAGGAAAAATTAATTGATGGAATTGTTTCCAACCAAATAAATTCACTGTTATACCATAGAGTACAATGGCGCCATATGTGATGACGATGGAAGGTATAAAAGATGCGATAACTTTTCCTAACAACATTTCTTTATCTGATAATGGTGTATACAACAATCCCTCTAACGTTTTGTGTTCTTTTTCTCCTACAAAGCTATAACTCGCAGAAGCATTAGAAATAATGACAGGCATCAAAAGAAAGAGTGGCATTAAGAAATACATCAATACTATATAAATTAAAATACGTTCAGGTGATGCATGAACAGGTAAATTAAGTGTATTTAACTGGTGAATCGATTTTTCAAATTCACTCGGTAAATTAACTAAATCAACTTTCGTACTGAAAATAATCAAGATATTCGGCAGTATGACGCTGAAAAAGACAGCGATGAAAAGCATAGGATATAACGTCGACTTATCATACATCATTTCTAACAATTCTTTTTTAACCAATGCTTTGATACGATGTGTATTCATCTTATAAACCACCTACTTTTTTCTCATAGAGTTCTTGTAACGCATGTTGATATTGTGTAACTTCATAAACCTTTATATTTTCTTTTACTAAAACAGTAATAACTTCAGAAATGTCCTTATATGCATCCACTTTCACAATCAATTGATCATCTCTAACCTCATAGAAAGAAACTAGATCAATAGATGCTCGACTTAAAAGACGTTCTGCTTCTTGAACATCTGACACTTTTAAATGAAATTCATGTCCCGGCCATTCTGTTTGTATCAATTGTGATACTGTCCCTTGCGCAATAAACGTTCCTTTTTTCATAATGAAAATATTATCCGCAATTTTTTCTAAACCTTGAAGTTGGTGCGTACACATTAAAATGGTAGTTCCTTGCTTTTTAGCCATCTGTTTAAGTAATTCAATAAAGCGTTCTGAAGCAATAGGATCCAACCCTGAAGTTGGTTCATCTAATATTAATAATTTAGGGTTTGTCATCATCGCTCGAATTAACAATACCTTTTGTTTCATACCTTTACTTAAAGCACCTGCTTTGGCTTGCATATGTGCTTCAATATCAAACACTTTTAATAAATAAGTACTGTTTTGATTAAAATCAGTTGTATCTAAACCATACAACTGCGCCCAAAACTTTAAATTTTGAGCAACAGTTAAATTTTCATATAAAGCCCCATCATTTTGGACAGCCATAGCTTGTCGTACTTCATTGAAGTGCGGTTGGTCTAAAGATTGATCAAATAAGGTGACCACACCTTTATCCGGTTTCAACAAACCGGTCATCAATTTTATGGTTGTTGTTTTACCGGAACCATTCGGACCAAGTATCGCATGAATTTTTCCTGTTTCTAACTCAAACGAAATATCCTTTATAACTTCCACATCTCCAAAACTTTTAGATAAATGTTCAACTTTCGCAATCATGATGATCTTCCTCTCTTCAAATCAACTTATTGTTATCCGCTACCTCAATACAATAATGCGTTTCACCGCAATTTGGACATGTGAGTTTGCGCGTTTTGAAAGTATGATTAGCGAAAATCATGTGACTTAATTTAGGTTTGAAGACTGTTTGGCAATTTGGACAAACGTAACTGACATTTTGGTAGTAATACGCTGTTAACCCTGCCGCAACAAGCACTCTGAACGGAATGGCTTTCGCCCAAATTTTCCAATCTTTTTTAGTTAGTGCACGTACTAAAGCACTAACTTGATAACTACCAATAGCAATACCAGTTATTAACATATTACGACGAATCTGACTCATTTGGTCCATACGTGCTGATAATTGTTCAAAATGATGCGCATTATCTAGTAAACCTGTGCTGTCATCTCCTACAAGCTCATCTAGCTTTTGAAGACGTTCTAATTTTTGTTTCGTTTGAGTTAAAGCTTTTTCTAATTCAACTTCTTTCTTTTTCAACAAAACTTTTAATGTCGCTGTATCTTCTGATTCATTTAATATATGATGAATCTCTTGAAGCGAAACGCCCATGCTTTTTAATAAAACAATACTTTCTAATTGTGTTTTATCTGCTTCACTATATACTCTGCGATTATGTTCAACACGACTTGGTTTCAGCAATCCTTTTTGGTCATAATATTGGACTGTTCTGACAGACACTTCACAAGCTTTGGCTAATTCACCTGTTGAATATTCCATTTAAACTTCCTCCTTGCCTCTTTAATTTCTCTACACTCTTAGCTTACGCTATAACGTTGCGTTACTAGCAAGCACTTTATTATTAAATTAGTGTAAAGTCAGACTGCCGTATGTCTTATAAACATTGTCATGACAGCGTTTTGTCCCTTTACATAATTTTAATAGTTTAACATGTCTTTTGTCTTTCAACTTTTAAAGTATAATGCTACACTTTAGACGTATACATATTAAAATAGATATAAGACATTAATTTTCTAACAAGGAAGGTACTTATTATGAAAGTATTGATTACAGGGGGCGCTGGTTTTATCGGTTCGCACATCGCAGAGAAATTTAACAACGAAGGTGGAGAAGTGTTTGTCGTAGATAACCTCTCTACAGGTAAACGAGACAATATCCCTTTTATAGATGAAGATCATTTTTATCAAAATGACGTGAAAGACTTTGAATTACTCGAAGAACTTGTGAAAGTGCATCAATTCGATTACGTCTTTCATTTAGCCGCAATGGTCAGTGTCGTAGAAACTGTGGGCAAACCAGTTGAATCTAATGGGGACAATATTGATTCAACGATTCATTTATTAGAAGCAAACCGTCAACATAACCCGAATTTGAAAAAATTCTTATTTGCTTCATCTGCCGCAATTTATGGTGATTTGCCAGATTTACCAAAATCAACAGATTCCAAAATTAATCCTTTATCACCTTATGCAGTACAAAAATTCGCAAGTGAACAGTATACAAAGATTTATCATTCACTCTATAACTTGCCGACTGTTTCTTTACGTTTCTTCAACGTTTATGGTCCAAGACAAAATCCAGAGTCAGACTACTCAGGGGTATTATCAATTTTAAATCAAAAATTCTTAAACAAAGCTGACTTTACTTTCTTTGGTGACGGCAAACAAACACGAGACTTTATTTACATCAAAGATTTACTTCAAGCAATTTGGATTGTGTTAGAAAAAGAAGAAACAAACGGAAAGATTTATAATGCGGGTACTGGAGAAGAAACAGATTTATTAACTGTTTTCAAAGCCTTTTCTGACTACTTCGGTTATGAGGTTCATTATTCATTTGAAGATGAACGTGCAGGTGACATTAAATATTCTCGTTCAGATGTGACACCGTTAAAAGCATTAGGTTATCAACCTGAATATCCTGTATCTAAAGGTATTGCGGAGTATCTAGAATATAATAAAAATTAACTTTAAAATAAAAAAATTCCCAAGCGGCAATCGTTCGCTTGGGAATTTTAGCATTTCAATTCATTAGGGTACTTATAAGAAATCAACTTCTATTCTATATATTACTATGACTTTCTTATTTTAAATATGTACAAATTAAACAAAATTATTAAAGCTTATGCACATGTTTGTACATCATTGTTTACCGTATCGCTTAATCAATTGATTCATTAATTCTGTCGCAGTTTCATCTTCAGTCGGTTTAAATAACTCGTCTGGTCTTAAGTTAGGATCTTTGTCATTATGGTCTTTTGGCGCAAACCCTGAAGACAATGTTATTTGTTGACTCGGTTTAAATTGGCATTCGTAAACTTTACCGTCATCTGCGAATAAGTATTTTGTAACAGGTTGATTTAAATCTGCCACATTACGATAACCTTCTATATTAGATAAATCTTTCGCTTTCTCATCAAATCCTGTTACACCTTGATTAGAGTGATAAAATACCACACCTACTAAATTATGACGTTCAAAAGCTTTAGGACCTGGTTCATTTTGATTACTGACTTGCAGCTCACCTTTAGGTGTCATCGCATACCAGTCTCCTGTTGAAATTTCCCCTGCTCCAAAATAACGGTTAGAAGCTGCTAAACCTTGTTGCTTAGCACGTTTGTCTGCCCACTTCATCACTTCTTCTTTTAATTTTGCTTGATCTTGACTAGATAATTTCTCTTTGTTTATTTTAATATCTTTAGAACTTGAGGCTGGTTGATTTTGTTGTGTCTGTGCTTTAGCGTCACTTGTCTTTTTCTCTTGTTGATCGCTGCATCCTGTTAATAATAAGCTCAAGCTTGCGACTGCCGCAGTATATGTTAAAAATTTCCTCATTTTGTTGCCTCCTATGTATAAAGGTATAGGACTCGTATGATTTACGAGTCCCTACCTGAGTCAAATGACTTAATTAAAGCTATCAACAGTTATTATTTTTTGTCAGTTTTTGAAATACCGAATTGGTCGATTAACTTAACTGTTCTTTGTTCGCCTTTACTGATGTCACCGTTTAATTGATAGATTTTCACAATCAATTTGTCGCCTTTCACTTCATAAACTGAGAAGTTTTGAGCTGATGAGTCACGGTTGTTTTCGTGGCTATCGTTAAACGCATCTGTTTTTTGAGGTTGTTCACCTACTGCGAATAAGTTGTTGTATTCTTGACGTTGTGCTTCAGTTAACCAGCTCAATTTCGGACGAATTTTCTTGATATGTTCTAATGGTTTGCTGTAGATATCATCATAAGCTTTTGTACCACCTGTGTTTGGCAACACGTAAACTGAACCTTTTGGATTATCGTAGTATGTGACACCATCTTCACCTTTAACTTGTTTTGCATCTTCAATTTTAGCGTTTACGAAGCTGTTTTTTGTTGAAGTATGTTGTAACATTTTAGTTCTAGCGAGTACGTGGTCATGTCCTTGTAATACTAAATCCACATCTAAATCATCGATTTCTTTCGTTAATTCTTCACGTAATTTCTTAATGTCTTCATCTTCTAAAGCATGATAAGACTTAGAGTACATTGGTTTATGCAAGTTTAAGATAACCCATTTTGAGCCGTTTTCACGTGCTTTTTTGATATCTTGTTTAATCCATTCCATTTGTTTCTTACCAATGGCTTTACCTTCTGGATTGTCTTCACCTTTTTTGTTGTCATTTGTATTTGCAACAACCATGTGTGCACCGTTGTAGTCAAATGAGTAGTATGAACCACCGTTGACTGCGTTATTCGCTTTAGGTACGTTCACGTGACGGTTGAAACGATCTAATAACTTTTTATTCTTCTCATCGAATGCATATTCATCATGGTTACCTGCTGCTGCCGCAACTGGTAAAGACATGAATGAAGGACGAGATTGGTCATAAATGTCATTCCACTCATCTTCAACTTGTGAGTTCTCTACAAAGTCACCTGTATGCAATGCGAAGTTTGGATTACCTGCTGTTTTAATTGCTTCAGCGATTGTGTTTGCACCGAATTTCGCTTCGTTACGTACGTGTTCGTTCCAGTAAGCATTTTGTGTATCCGTATATTGTACGAATTTGAATGGATCACCTGCGTTACCAGATGTTCTGAATGTACCGACTTGGCTTTGTTTGCCTTTTTTACTACCAACTTTGTAGTAGTATGTTGTATTTGGTTTTAAGCCTGTTGCTTGTGCTTTATAGTTATATTCTTTCACATTCATTAAAGATGCTTTACCATGTTGGTCACCGCTTGTCCATTCTGGACCGCCTGCACCTTTATCTGTGTAATAACCTTTAATTTTTGGTTTACCATTTTCATCTTTGACTGGCTCACCATTATCATCTTTCTCCACATCAGCGAAAATGAAGTGGCCTGAATGATCTCTTTCTATGTATTGAGAGTCCACTTGTTCTGCCTTAGCTGTGAATGTTTTCGCGTCTTTCATATTCTTTGAAGTTGAGACCCAAACTTGTGGTGCTTCAGCTTTATCTGTTGTAAACCAGTTGAAGCCCATTTCTGTTTTAGTATCACCATTAAAGTTTGTCATAATACGGTTCGGGCTGTTTTTCTTTTTAACAGGTGCTACTTTTGGTTTCTTATTTAATAATTTAATACCTTGTTGTTGTTGATGTGCTTGTTGCGCTTGCGGTGCTGCTTGTTGCGCTGGTTGGCCGCTGGCATCTGCTTGTGCTGCCCCTGTTGATAATAAGAGCATTAAACTTGCCATACTTCCTGCTACAATCTTAGTCATCTTGATATTCTTCAATGCGCTACCTCCAAAATAGGTTGAAATTTAAAGGAAGTCCCAAAATTAAAAGACACCGTGATATCTGTCTTCAATAGACCTTTACTTCCTCTCAACACAAATTGTAGCAAGCAATCTTTAAGCTATTATTAAGTTGGTGTTTGGTTTGTAAATTCTATTTAAACAAAAGTATAAACAATAACTAAAACAACTATACATGGGTATACTATATGTGATTTTTATAATGAAACACATTATTATACGCCGTTATATATCTAATTGTAGACACCAAAAACACAAATAAAAAAAGCACCCGTTTTAAATACGAGTGCCTCTAACTATAAATTAATAGTTATGAACTTGACCGTTTTTAATTGTTGTTTTGACATGCATGTCTTGATCTAATAAGACTAAGTCTGCATCTTTGCCTTCTTTAATGCTGCCTTTATGATCGTCTATACCTAACGCAATGGCTTGATTTAGGCTTGTTACACGCCACATTTCTTCGAGTGATGCACCAGTAAATGTAAGCATATTGCGTAAGCCGTCATTCATTTTTAAGATACTGCCAGCTAAAGCACCTGATTCTAATCGTGCTTCTGAGCCTTTGACAATAACGTTTTGTCCACCTAAATCATACTCGCCATCCGACATACCTTTTGCGCGCATCGCATCTGTAATTAAGTAAAATCGTTTATTGCCTTTCATTGTATAAGCGATTTTAACTGATGCTGGATGTGAATGAATACCATCTGCGATTAGTTCTGTATGGATACCGTCGTTGGTCCATGCCGCACCAAATTGTCCAGGCGCACGATGTTCAAATGGTGTTCCTGCATTATAAAGATGTGTGACATGTTTTGCGCCATGTTCTACTGCTTCATTCACTTCATCAAATGTCGCAACAGTATGACCCATAGAAAAGATAATTGGGTCGGATAATTTTTCTAGAACTTCTTTTGCACCTTCTACTTCTGGGGCAAAAGTAATCACTTTAATATTACCGTCAGCTTTCTCTTGGAAGTGTTCAATCGCATCTACTGAAGGACGTTGTACATATTTAGGGTTTTGGGCGCCTACTTTATGTTCTGAAATAAACGGACCTTCTAAATGAACTCCTGCAATTTCAGCCGCATTTTCTTTATCTTGAACTGCTTTATATTCCACAATATTTTCTAAAGCACGATCGATGTTTTCCACTGATTGTGTCATTGTTGTCGCAAGGAAAGATGTAGTACCTTCAGAAAGTAACGATTCAGCTAAATGTTTCAATCCGTCAAACGAAGCATCCATCGCATCTTGTCCGTACCCGCCATGAATATGAATATCAATAAACCCAGGTAAAACATATTGTCCTTGTGCATCCACTACTTCTAGATCTCCTTGATAATCACCATGACCAACCTCTGAAATTTTGCCATCAGAAATTTTCACATAACCTTTATCTAAGACACCTGTTTCTGTATAAACTTTACCGTTTGTCACTACATATTCAGTCATTTTCTAACCTTCTTTATTCATAATATATACCATTGGTATTTTAACACATAACAGCGCCCCAAACTTGAAAATTAATTTCATAACAAAACATCAAAAAAAGCAGAAGCCTGTCAGACTTCTGCCGTATCACTCAATGTTTTTGTCTTACACTCATGATGTTTACTGCTTTCTAAATCTTTAATTTTTAAAGTACTAATTAATGAACGATATAAAAATTGAACAACGATACAATGACTCCGATTATAGTACAAGATATTGTAATGGTAGTTATCATTTCTTTTTTCCATGTACAAAACTTGTTTTCTAATCTAGATTCAAACTTCTCATCTAATTTATTTATTGCTTGTTTAACTTCACTAAAGTTTTGATTCGTTTCATTATTCATCTCTTTTAATCGTTTGTCTACTTGTTCAAAGCGCTTGTCTACCTGTTCAAAACGCTTATCTACTTGATCAATACGTTTATCTACTTGGTCAAATCGTTGATTCACCTGTTCGAAGCGTTGATTAACTCCATTAAATCTTTCTTTTACATTTTCGGATTCTATTTTAAAATTTTCTTGTATGTTACTTAAATGTTGGGTTGTTCTTGCTTGTTCTATTTGGATATTTTTAACGTCAAGTGCTAAAATTTCAAATTTATTTTCAATAGCTGTTAATCTTTCTAATGGTGTTTTCACTGGAAAAATTTCATTACCTTTTTCCTCATTATACTTAGGAACTAAATTATTATCTGCCGTAGTCATCTTGATGTTCTCCTTTGAAGTATAGATTTATATTTTTAAGCGTCCTCGATTATTAATTACTTATTTATAACTTCGCTGAATAGTTATAAAGTCATTACGCTAAGACGGCTGAACCCCAGCAAAATAAGGCATACGATGTAGATATTTTAAAGATTTTTTCATAGTTGATACCGCCCTTCCTTATATTTAAACACTGAAGCACTCACTAGTTCCCCTAGATATTTATTAATATAATTATACTACGGTTCAATTCTTAATTCCATATACAACTTGAATTTTAATTTTACTATTTAGGTAAAATAATTGTCATCTTTTTTTACGAAATTGAATCAAACTAGGTAAATAAAAACAAAAAAACAATCTCCCTAATCCGTGCGACTCATTTCACACTTTTAAAGAGATTGTATTTAAAGTCTATCTAATATGACTTCTCACAAAACTTCCTGTTGATCCATTTAACGCTTCTCCGCCTGCCATTTCAACTTTGGCGTAATTATAAGGTGATGTACCCCAGAGGTTATAGCCGTATGTGCGTAATCCATAGATACGATAATTACCATCAACCATGACTGATCCCGAAGCACCTGCACGGAATTTATCTTTGGTTTGTAGTTCTGTGCCGTTTGAAGATTTTTGTATGAATTTTAATTTACTCCAGTAGGATTTTGTATTATCTCCATTTTGCCATGGATAACCTACTGAATAGAGATTGCGATTATAAGTTAAGTTGTTAATTTGAGTATTCGACGCAAGAGGTAATGCTTGTGTGTAGTTCGTCAGTTTTTCTTTGGTATAGACTAATGCGACATCGGCTTGAGGTACTTTAACCACTTTCGTTGCGTGGAAAGTATAAGTTTTTGCCTTACCATCGCGATTTAAATCAAACGTAATATATTTAGGATTAGCTGCCGCACCTTTGGCATCATCTATCACGTGTGCATTGGTAATTAATGTATAAGGTCCTATAACAGTCCCTGTCCCCATACTGTCTTTACCTCTACCTTTCCAACCATCTTTATTACTAATACGTCCTACTGCTTTATATTTTCCTTTGTATGCATTTGCGATGTGTTTAATTTGTACATCATTATTAGAAATTCGCTTTGTTTTAGGATAAGCTTTAGACGCATTATAATCCGTCATCCCATTATAATAATAGCTACCTGCTGCTAACGTTTCTGTATTTGTTAAAGTTAAACTAGCCACAACCGCAAGTGATACAACTGCACTTTTGAATATATGTTTCATGTATATCCCCTTATGTTTTTTCTCATTGTATCACACATATTGACGGCTATATTTGCTTGTTTCAATAGTCTTACTTGTAAGCAGTAAAAACCTACAATGAAAGCGATTCGCTATTGCAATTTTAATGCAAGTGATTTATGATGTGTTTGTATATAGAAGGAAGTTATATTTCAAGAATGAAAAAGTCAGTCCAATACGTTAACGCCTCGCTACACGATTAGTTAAAGTATTGAATATGATGACTTCCTGAAATACTATGAATCAAATAATTTCAATAAGTCCACTGGAAGTGCCTGTTCCTACAGGCTGAGATCCTTATGTATGATAAGGAAATTCTTGGAACCTGATCTAGTTTATACTAGCGTAGGAAAGTGGCGTATTGTACGTTTAATGCGCTATTTTCTTATATGGAAATAGCGTTTTTTTATTTCGCTTTTCTTTCGACTTATTGATTAAAGAAGGTGAATCCATCGTGTGGGTCGCGATAACGCCATATGAACTCACAAAAACAACCATAGCTCAATATGTTGAAATAGCGCCTGTGATTGACTGTTTAATTGTACGAACTGCTCAAGCAACTCAAGCTACAGATATTCAACGCTTACTAGATGCTGGATTTCCTAAAGCTAAAATCACTGCGCATTCCAATATAAAACTATTTGAAAATTTTGATTTAAAGCGTATTCATTTTAAAGAGATGGACGAGCGTGCCTTTGAATTTAAAAACAAGTATCCAGATGCATGTGTCAGCATGTCTACACATCATAAAGATACAATTCAATCCGCTAAAAATCATCACTTAGATTTTGTGTTATTCGGTCATCTTTTCGAGACCGGTTCTAAACCAGGTTTACCGCCACGTACGCCATCTGAAATATCAGATGCCTTACAAGTAGATATGCCTACCATCGCACTTGGCGGTATTAACGAAAATACCTTATCACAAGTGCCGCATGGTTTTAGTGGTATCGCAGCCATTTCTTTCTTCTTACAACATGATATACAAACACTTCGCACCCTCAAGGAAGGTGAACATTATGTATGATTTAGCTATTATCGGAGCAGGCGTCATCGGAATGTCTATCGCAAGACATTTAAAAGACAGTGGTTTATCTATCGCATTAATCGACCGTGATATCGAAGGCAAACATGCCTCTTATAAAGCAGGCGGTATGTTAGGTGCACAAAATGAATTTAAAGAGGATAGCCCCCTCTTTCGTTTAGCACTTACATCCCGTGCTAAGTTCAACGCATTAAGTACAGACTTATTTTCAGAAACAGGTATTGATATTCAGTACCAACAAAATGGCCTGATTAAGTTAGCCACTCAAACAGAAGATGTCCCATCATTGAAACAACAATATGCATTTCTTCATTCACATGATGAGGATGTTCAAGACTTATCAGATACTGATTTAGCATTACTGACCAATCATTTAGTTAAAGGTACAGAAGCCATGATGTTTGTGCCGCACGACCATCAAATCAATGCTAATCATTATACTAAGGCACTTCATGCTTCACTCGAAAACGCACCAAATATTGATCGCTTCTCACACACGAACGTAACCGCAATTCATCGTGTCGGTGAAGGTTATGATATTGAAGCAGAGCGTAACGGACGTCGCACTTTAACAAAAGCACATAAAGTAATTGAAGCCACAGGTGCTTGGGCTGGCAATGTCTCAGAACAACCAGACATTCAAGAAGCAGTCAGCGGCGTTAAAGGCGAAGTCTTGCTCGTTGAAAATGAAGACTTAGATTTAAAACAAACGTTATTTATGACTAACGGATGCTATATCGTACCTAAACCCCCGCATCGTTTCTTAATCGGCGCAACAAGCTACTTTGATGATTACTCTGTCGGTGTATCTGAACAAGGTAAAACATGGTTATTAGAAGAAGCGATTAAACGTGTGCCTGAACTTGCGAGAAGCAAAGAACTCAAATACTGGTCAGGTATTCGTCCATGGACTAAAGAAGAACAGCCGATTATGGATGAAGTACAAGAAGGATTATGGATTATCACTGGCCATTACCGTAATGGTATTTTATTATCACCTGTTATCGGTGAATTAATGGCCGAATGGGTTGCGACTGGACATCGTCCACAAACACTCGAACCCTTTCAATTTGAATTAAGGAGGGAGAAACATGAAGTGCATCATTAATGGTGATCCGTTCACATTCGATACTGAAGTCACAATTCAAGATATTTTAAATCATTTAGAACTCGACAAAAAACGTGTCATCGCAGAACATAACCAAAACTTAATACAACGTGAAGATTTCGCAAACCAAATCGTACGCGAAGATGATCGTTTAGAACTATTAGAATTTGTTGGAGGCGGATAATATGTTAAAAATTGGACCTTATGAAATGGAATCAAGATTATTACTCGGTACAGGAAAATTTGAAAATGAAGATGTACAAACGAAAGCTATCGAAGCTTCAGGTACAAACGTACTGACATTTGCGGTACGTCGTATGAATCTATATGACAAAAACTTACCGAACCCCCTTGCGAACGTTAACTTAAAAGACTTTGTTACGTTCCCTAATACAGCTGGTGCGAAAACAGTTGAAGAAGCTGTTCGTATCGCAGAAATCGCAAAACACGCAGGTGTTTGCGACATGATTAAAGTCGAAATTATCGGTGACGATGAAACATTACTACCTGATCCGATTGCGACGTATGAAACATGTAAAATTTTATTAGAACGTGGCTACATTGTATGTCCTTATATCTCTGAAGACCCAGTATTAGCCAAACGTTTAGAAGAATTAGGTGTTCATGCGGTAATGCCTTTAGCTTCACCTATAGGTACAGGCCGTGGTATCAACAACCCATTAAACCTAAGCTATATTATTAAGAATTCAAATGTACCGATTATCGTTGATGCAGGTATTGGTTCAGCGAAAGATGCGGCACAAGCGATGGAACTTGGCGCAGATGGTATCTTATTAAACTCTGCTGTATCACGTGCCAAAGATCCAGTGAAAATGGCAGAAGCAATGAAACTTGGTGTTGAAGCAGGTCGTTTAAGTTATGAAGCTGGCCGTATCCCAATTAAATATACTGCACAAGCATCAAGCCCTACCGAAGGTTTAGGATTCTTATAATGCCTACACCGTCAGAAACACCAGATTTCAACGAACGCTATAGCCGCCAAACACGCTTTACGCCTTTTGGCGCACAAGGTCAACACAACCTTGAACACACACATGTATTAGTCATGGGTGCGGGTGCCCTTGGCAGTCATATAGCTGAACAACTTGTGCGTATGGGTATCGGCAAATTAACCATCGTCGATATGGATATTGTTGAATTAACCAACCTTCATCGCCAAGCACTTTATGATGAAACAGATGTCACAGAAATGCGTCCGAAAGTCTATGCATTAGCAGATAAACTAAAAGTTATTAACTCTAATGTAGAAGTAGATCCTATCTATGAAGAAATCACTTCAACAAATATTGAAACGATGATTCAAGATATTAATCCAGATATTTTATTAGATGGAATGGACCATTTTGCGATTCGCTTCTTATTTAATGAAGTTTGTCATAAATTAAATTTACCTTGGATTTATGGTGCAGCTGTTGGAGGTAAAGGTTCTGTCTATGCGATTGATTATACAGGTCCTTGTTTACGTTGTTTTATGGAAGAAACACCTGAAACTGCAGAAAGTTGTGCAATTAATGGTGTGATACCACCTGTCATTATGCAGGTCGTGAGTTATCAGATTGCGGAGTTGATGCGCTATGTATCAGGCACAGGCTTCTCTGGCAAACTCATTACGGTGTCACCCTTTGAAGTCAAACAACAATCTATGGATGTCAGCCGCTTCAAAAACCCTAATTGCACAGTCTGTGCACAAGGTAATTACGAATATCTAGGTAAACGTCAATCAAACGTCATCGAAGGCAGTTGCGGGGATACATTCGTCTTCCGCTTCAAACCTGATCACTTTGACAACGCCGACTTATTCCCAGGTCAAATTCTTAAAGCGAATCCTTACGTCAAACTTTTAAATGTAGACGGTTATGAAGCCACACTCTTTAAAGATGGCCGCATGAATGTTCATCATATTGAAGATGAAGACACTGCAGAAACACTCTATCGCACTTTATTAAAAGCAGTAAAATAGCAATGAAACTACACAATAGAAGTGTACACCTAAAACGCGTGTACACTTCTTTTTTACTGAATAAGGCGTTCAGTTATTAAGAAACTTCAATTATTTAATCTCAATATTACTTCTAACTTACAAACAAGTTCTTTCATTTATTCAAAGCACTTTGCGATAATATTGTTAAATAAGCAAAAATGATTTGAGTTCACTTAACTTATAGAATACAATAATACTGTATAATTATTAATTTAAGGGATGAGGATATGGAAAGAGAGAAACGTCTTGATTTAATTAAATTACTACTAAAGAATAACAAGATTTCTACAGTACGTGAGTTAGCTGAAATCATGGAAGAGCAATACAATTTAATTTTCAGTATGACCACAGTCGCAAAAGATTTACAACATTTAAGAGTGACGAAAGTTCCGAATGGCTCAGCCCCTTCTTATTATGTGTTACCAGAAAAAAATGAAGCAAACAGCTTTCGTGAAGCTTTCAAGAAATATCGCGATGATAGTATCAACTCTATTATCGTTAAAGACAGCTATATCCTAATTAAAACAGAACCGGGATTTGCCCGTACCATCAATTACTGTATTGACCAAATGCAACTGCCGCATGTTTTGGGTACAGTCAGTGGTAATGATGTTATTATGATGTTAATGAAATCAAATGAAGAAGCAGAATATGTGAAATACTTATTATTGAAGCCTTGATGAGCTAAATAAAGATAAATGAAAAGAGAGAAGCGACATGATTACTTTGTTCAAAAGTAGGGATGCCGCTTCTCTCTTCTTCTACAAGGACTTACTTACAGTCCAAGTTTGATGATTCTTTAACACTAAATTTTGTTTACTTAAATCTCTGATCACATGACTGGCTTTTTCTCTTGATACACCTGCTAACTCACTTAACAGTGTCACAGTCATAATCTTATCTAGTTCGTAATAAGCACCTTGATCGTTTCCTACCGTTTCGCACATTACGCGCAATGTGTTTATCACCTTTTGTTCGGCATTACGACCAAGTAAAGCCATATTACGTTCAATGTTTTGGTTAGCTTCTGTACGTAATAAATCAAAGATTTTAATAAACGTATCTTCGTGATTTTTACATAAATATTCAATGACATTTTTAGGCACTCTGACAATCAAGCTGCTTGTGAGCGCTGTACATGATTCACGGTAATGATCAGAATGGAATAAATGATTTAAAGGAAACATATTAATCGGTCGGTTCAACATTAAATAGTCGTCACCGTTTTCGTTCAACATTTCTCTTGATACATAACCTTCTAATAATACATAGATACTATCCGCTTCTGATCCTTGATAATAAATCACTTGCCCTTTTTCATAGTTCCTGACATAAATCTCAGAAAGATGAGGAACGAGCAGCCCTGATGGTACCTCTAATATTTTCGATAATGCTTGAATCGACGCTTGATAATCTTCAGTACTATTGCTCATACACGTTCACCTCATCTCTTTCTCTCTTTTTCATGAATGTGTGTTGAAAATATAGTTTTTATTAATTGAGACAGCTGAAATATCTGCCCTTTTTTCAACATGTACAACGTGTTTATTGTATCATATTGCGTTCGCACACACATTCTTATGTATACAGATAGAAAGGCAGCTTACAGGATGTAGCGAGGTCCTGCAGGCTGCCATTTCTTTATCTGTTGTCAGGATTTCATGCGTCAGTAATTAGAAGACACTTACTGCGCCACTGAACAATCTTATTAAACCAAGAATGGCAAAGATGACAATGAATCCCATTAAAATGTAGTCTCTTGTGATGAATTTGATACCTTTGTTGCGTTGTACAATCCAGTAAACGAACAGACCAGGTACATATAGCAACATTGTCAGTAGCAAGTAGTCCACGCCTGCTGCGTAAATGAGCCATACCGCATAGATAGAAGCGATAATACCTATTGCCATTTGTAGGTTGCTTTTACGATCATACTGCAATGTATATTTGAACTGATAGAATGCACTGAATGCATATGGAATCAATATCGCACTGGATGCGAGTGAGAATGCGAATTGATACGCACTATCTGTAAATAACATACTGATTAAGAACAGTTGTACTAAGATGTTTGTGATTAGGAGTGAGTTGACTGGTGCACCATTTTTGTTTTGTTTCGCAAACCATTTCGGGAACATTTTATCTTTTGCGACGATGAATGGTAACTCACCAGCAAGCAATGTCCAACCTAACCAAGCTCCAAGTACTGAGATGATTAAACCAATGTTTGTCACAACTGAACCCCATGGGCCGACGATGTGAGCAAGTAAGGCTGCCATTGATGGACTGCTTAATTCAGAGATTTGATTTTGTTCGATAACACCTTGTGCAAGTACAGTTAATAAGAAGTAAATCACTAATACAATCAATAGACCGAGTACTGTAGCTGTACCCACATCTTTCTTCGTTTTCGCACGGCCTGAGAATACAACCGCACCTTCAATACCAGTGAATACCCATACTGTAATCAACATTGTACCTCTCACTTGTTCCATAATGTTTGAGAAGTTGATTGGTAATGCGATGTTGCCTTTCATTCCTGCAAAACCGGCCATAAACGTGTCAAAGTTAAATGCGACGATCATACATACAATTGCTAGGAAGATAGGAATTAACTTGGCAACTGTGACAATACTGTTGATTAGGGTTGCTGTTTCTACGCCTCGCAGAATCAGGAAGTGTACACCCCAAAGTAAAATGGAGGCTACGATAATACTTGGAAGTGTGTTGCCGCCTTTAAATATCGGGAAGAAGTTGCCGACTGCTGACATCAGCAACGTGGCATATGCAACGTTTCCTAAGAATGCTGCGAACCAGTATCCCCATGCACTGGAGAAACCGACGAAGTCACCGAAACCGGCACGTGCATAACTGTAAATACCGCCGTCTAAATCAGGACGTTTATTTGTTAAGTTCTGGAATACAAATGCGAGTGATATCATACCTACAGCTGTAATGATCCATCCGATGATAATTGCTAATCCGCCGGCATTGCTGCCCATGTCAGAGATAATATTAAAGGCGCCGCCGCCGATCATTGAACCAACGACCAGACCGATTAAAGCCGTTTTACTGAGTTTACTTTGTTCTCCGCTCATCTTCAAAACTCCTTTAATGCTTGAGACTCTCTCAAAGCATGTGTTGTCAATTTATTTATTTTTTGACGCTATACTGCTTTAATTGTTTTAAAGGGCCTGCGCCTCTTGCTATTTCCAAAATCATAGGCCATGTACAAACATGTCGCCGTGAATAGGTATCAAATTAAGTCAAAGCAGTATTCAATCTAAAGCCAGGCTTTAAGTGATGACGCTAAACTGCCTCTATTGATGCAATCCTTATCACTTAAAGCACTGTATACTTTAGAATTAGATATCTTCACGGTATAACGGTTGGCTCATGCAACGTGGGCCCCCGCGTCCGCGAACTAATTCACTACCTGTTACTTCGATAACTTTAATGCCTTTGTCGCGTAATAATTGGTTAGATACATAGTTACGGTCGTAAGTAACAACGACACCTGGACGGATTGTTAATGTGTTAGATCCGTCGTTCCATTGTTCACGAGGTCCTACGATGCGGTCACCGTCACCTGTCGGAATGAAGTCGATGTGGTCTAAATTCAACGCGTCTTTTAATGTTTCTTTTAAGTTGTGTGTACGTGTGATTGTGATATCTTTGCCATCTTCAGTTGGTTCAAGTGTGAAGATATTCATGTCTTCACCTTTTTTCTCGATAGCTGAGTGGATTGTGAATTTATCATAGTCAATCATTGTGAATACTGTGTCTAAGTGCATGAATGCACGTGTATTCGCGATTTCAATCGCAACAACTTTTCTGATTTTTGAATCTGGGTTCGCAAAGATTTGACGCGCTAATTTTTCAATCGCTTGTGCTGATGTTCTTTCAGAGATACCGATTGCGATTACTTCTTCAGAAAGAACTAATTCGTCTCCACCTTCAATGTTGTAAGGTGAGTTTCTGTCTAACCATACTGGAATATCAGCATCTTTGAATCTTGGGTGATGTTTTAAGATATAAGTGATGAAGATAGACTCTCTGCGACGTGCTGGCCAGAACATACGATTAACTGTCATACCATTACCTACTGACGCTTGTGGGTCACGTGTGAAGTAAAGGTTTGGCATTGGGTTCATGTAGAATGGATAAGAATCGTCCACATACTCTACTAAGTGTGCATGGTCTTGTCTTACTTCTTCTTTACGAACACCTGCCATTACTTTTTCGATTAAGTCTTCGTTATTTAATGTTTCGAATAACTCTTTTACTTCTTCTTCATGGCCTAATAATGTATCTTCAGATTCCGCTAATACATCTTCAATAAATTGTTCACGTACTTTTGGATCTTCAATGGCTTCTGCAGCTAATTTTTCTAAATAAAGCACTTCTACGCCTTCGTCACGTAGCACTTGTGCAAATTTGTCATGCTCTTCTTGTGCTACTTTTAAATACGGGATATCATCAAATAATAATTCTCCTAAATACTCAGGTACTAAATTTTCTAATTCTTTACCAGGTCGTTTAAGTAATACCGTTTTTAATTTACCGATCTCACTGTTTACTTTAATTGGATGTTCATTCATTTGTGAAACCTCCTTGTTTTATTTATCTATATTGTAAGCCCTTTCAAATGTTGCTCATGTGAATTAAATCACATTACAACTGTTGTACTTTTCACACTTATCTTTTTATTCATTACATGTTTCTGTATATTTAATACATTTATATGGGGTTTACATGTATAAACTATGAATAATAAGCGAATTTAATGTGCTTTAAATCCCAAAGAAAAAATTTTATTCATTTTTTAGAGAATATATACATTATGTTTCATAAACCGTGTCAGTGTGGCCCTTTTAACAATGCATCTCAGTCTTAGTATTTTGAGACATAAAAAAAGAACCAGCATAAAGGTCCAATATAAATCCCTCCTTATATGGCTCTACCCGTATTTGATTAAATAACCGCTTCTTTACAAAACTTTAAAATTTTACCAAACTGCATAAAAAAAGAAAACCACGGTGTGGTTTTCAACACTTACTAATATGTTCTCTCTTCATACCTATTTCTTATAAACCATCCATTATCTATCTTACTTTAATCTCTATACACGGTTGATGCGCTGTATTATATACACTCATATGCGTATAACTGTCTTTTGAATCCACTTGAATGTATAACCATTCATCTTTTATGATCATCTGTTTATATTTAATGTCTAACTTGCGATAAGCTTTTAATTCATGATCATGCGATGCCCCTACCTCTAATGCTTTCATTACCACAAAATCTCCAGGCATCACATCCTCTTGCCAATGAATAGGATTATAATCAGAGACTGTTTTTAAATACGTTTCAACATCATCCCACTTTATTTCTAACGGTAAAGCTTGGGCTGGTAAAGAAAATGTTTCTTGAACGTTAAGTGTTTCAGATGATGAGGACTGTTGATGAAATGTCTCTTTCATAGTAACAAACGTTGTTTCAATCTCTATCCATATATCAGCGCTATCCGTTGCGGTAACTGTCAGTAAATAACGTGATTGCTCAAAGTGTTTAAGGGCTCGTTGATCTATTAATTTAAGTTCAGCTGTATAAGTCTTTCCTTCTATTAAAGAATGATAACGATGGATACGTTTCTGTCTTAAGATAAAAGAATGTTCAGCTGATGCTTGAAAGGGTTCAAAACGATGCCAGATATCTGTTAAATAAAACGCATCTAAAGGAATAGAAGCGTATTGCGACGATAATTTCCAAGTAAATGTCTGTTTCATTTAGTGCTCTACCTTCTCAAATAAAGTTGAAATACCTAATCCGCCACCAATGCCCATTGTAGCTAATGTATGATTTCCAGGGAAATACGTAAGAATAGAAATCAGTCGTGCGACTAAATTTGCACCGCTTGCGCCATATGGATGTCCTTCAGCGAGTGCACCACCAAATGGATTCACTTGCCTTTCTTCTATACCAAGCAAGTCCATAGAAGCGAGTACTTGAGAGCTGAAAGCTTCATTAAATGCGACCCAATCTATATCTGAAATAGATAATTGATGTCTCATTAATAGTTGTTCAGTCGCAGGGACAGGTCCAATACCTAATAATTTGGGATTGACTCCTGAGACCTGTGCATCTATAAATTTCAATTGACCTTTTAACCCGAGTGCTTCTGCTTTTTCACGTGACATAACTAACGCTAACGCAGCACCGTCACTTTTAGGACAAGCATTGCCGACAGTGACTGAGCCTGCATCGAACAGCGGTTTCAATCGTGCCAAACGTTGTGCAGATATCTTTTGTTTCGGTGCTTCATCTTGTGTAACTTGTTCACCACGAATCGTTAAAGGTACGATTTCACGTTGGATTTGTGATAAATGTTCAAAGTATTTTTGATGACTACGTGCCGCAAAAGCATCTTGACGTTCACGAGCAACTTGATAAACTTGCGCTACATTCTCAGCTGCTTCTAACATGCTTGGATCTCCCATAGATTCTGGGGTAAAAGGCGCACGTTCATATATTTCTGGCGGGTGTTTCTCATACAGCGATTGCGGTTTTTGAATTTTCCAAGGTGCTCGACTTGTTGATTCCACTCCTCCTGCAAGATAAATATCTCCTGCACCAGCTTGAATCATGCGACATGCCAGGTTGATTGCTTCTAAGCCTGAGCCGCATTGGCGATCTATCGTCATACCTGGAATATCATAAGAGAGTCCGGCATGAAGTAATGATTTACGCGCGAGATTACCGCCGTTACCTACTGTATTACCAATGATGACATCTTGTATATTTGAAGCGATAGACGGATGCAGCTGTATCAATTCATCGATAAGCGGCTTGAGTAAAGCTTCAGGTTCTAAATGTTTAAAGATACCGCCATACTTGCCTATTGGTGTTCGTTTCGCTTCAATTACGACTGCTTCTTTCATTTTTCTTTCCTCCCATAGCGTTCATCCATCTCTTTACGTGCAATTTTTCCACTATTCGTCCATAACATTTCTGGCACTTCAATAAAGCGCATCGGTACTTTATAGCGTTCTAAATGTTGACGTAAATCACGTTTTATCTCTCGAATGGTTACAGGTTGTTCTGTTCGGTAATACGCAATCAACACTTCTCCTAACTCATAATGCCTTTCACCTGTCACCATAACGTGTTGGATCGGTGTCGTTTCTAAAATTACACGTTCCACTTCTTCAGGATAGACATTCATACCGCCCACAATTACTTTATTATTGACCCGTCCTTCTAATATCAGTTCTTGATCTTCTGTCATTTTTGCGTAATCACCTGTCGCAATAGTGTCTTGATTAGAGATGCTTTCTCCGTCTACATAGCCTGAAAAGACCATATCACTTTGTACATGAAGCTGTCCGATTTGAGTAGGGTCAGACAATTTCTGTCCAGTGTCATCAGTTAAAATAACTTTAACGCCTTTGAAAAGTTTCCCGACATTCTTTGGCGCATAGTCTGTCACGTGATGATATGAAATAAAACTCGCTTCACTTGTACCGAAGAATTCAATAACTTGTGATTTCGGCATCCTTTCTTTAAAGCGTTTAATCGTATGCGGTTCTAATTTCGCACCTGACGTTAGAAATGTCACAGAGATATCTCTTAACTTTTTGGTGTTTAATTGTAAAATTTGTTCTAAAACCGAAGGTACAATAAAGACGACAGCCTTTGGATGCTCGATAAGCTGATGAAATAATTGCGCAGGATGATAATCCATCTGCATATAACACGGACAATGAGAATGGTACGCATACATCATGGCATAAAGGGTCAGTGAATGCGCAATTGGACCTGGCGCAATTACGCATGAAGGCGGTGCGTTTAAGATATCGTCATTCGCATCATAACTGACTAACCAAGAGTACCTATTACGATAATATGCTTTTGGCATGCCTGTCGTACCAGAAGTAAAACCGATGTGCAATAAATCATCAGGCGGTGATGTCACCTTTTGTGAGGAAGGTGTTTCTGCTTCATTTAATTGTTCAAGACGTAGTGAATTAACACCTTCAATCTTCTTATCAGCAATCACATGTGTAATCTGATAATGATTTAAAATTTGATGTAGTTGTTCAGATGTCCACTTCGCATCTAACACTACCGGTAAATAACTGCTAGATTGTACAGCGAGATAAACACGCAAGAATTGTGCCGGATCTTGAATTAATATACCAATACTTTTTGTTTGGTTTGCCCATTGTGCAATGTAGCCACGATCTATGTTCAACACATCATTTAATTGTGCTTTTGTTAATCGGCTTGCTTCGGTTTGAATGACGATATCAGACATACAGACCACCTTTCCTTTAATAAAATTTATTTCAAAGCAGTTTAATTTTATCATAGTGCTATTGAGAAAGAATGAGTTAGCTTTATAATCTATCCACCACACAATCCAATTCATTATTCTTTTGTATGCAAAATTATTGTATACTAATTATGAACGAGGATTTTACAGTGTTTAGATTTGGACGGACGACCTTCGTAACCTCACATAAACTCGAATCTTTCCTCACTATCTACGAATTTTCATCTTGAGAACAAGGGGGCATGTTTATGGAACAAGCTCACAGAATTTTAAGTATTTATACGCGTTTGCTTCAACAAAAGGTTGTAAATAAGTATGAGCTGTCTAACGAATGGGGTGTCTCTTCAAGGACAATACAAAGAGATATCGATAATATTCGGAATTTTCTTTACGATACAGACGAATGGCATGGTTATCGTAAAGAGATTACCTACAATCATAAGATAGAATCTTATGAAATGGACAGTTCCAGTTCAAACCATGAAGTCTCACTTTACTTTTTGCTGACGTTGTTAGAAACCGTTTCACCTGATATTGATCAACATCTTTATAATTATTTAGAATTACTGATTGCGACTTTCCATACGCAACATGAAAGTGAATTACGTGCACATTTGTCTAAGTTGAAAGTTGGCAAACGTTTCGATGAACTCAATCATATTGTGACTGCTTCACGTGCAATCAATAAATCTCAAAAGCTATATACTGATAATCACCAAGAGATTACCCCTATCGGCATTCAATATTATAACTTTACATTCAACCTAATTTATAAGATGCATGATCAAATTCTTTCTACTGACTTAAAACAAAAAGTTGTCACTTTCAGTCCAAACCACTTCCATGCACAATCCGTCTATAACTCTATAGAATGGGTCACATTTGAACTCGTGCCAGAACTCTATGAATTGATTCGACATCGTTACCAACACAAAATCATTAAATTAGTTAATAAAAAGTATTATGTCATTCGTATTAAAATGTGTGTTGAAGATGCGATTAACTTCTGTTTCACTGCACGAAATCAAGCACGGCTTGTCGGACCTGAAAGTACATATCAAATTGTGATGAAAGAATTGTTGAAACTTCAAGAAACATACTTATTTACTCGACTAAGCGCAAATGAATATTAACATGAAAGCTGTATGTTCAATTTGGACATGCAGCTTTTTTGTCGAAACTTATAATGAGTTTCTTCCTATATTAATAGCCACTTTCTGTTTATTCTATCACGCTTTCACTCTTTCTTAATCATTTTAACTTTCTGTTTAAACATATAGTCATCAGATGACATAATGTGTCATACAATGTGGATAAGTCGTGTGCTTTATTTATGAAAAGCGCATTCATTTTTCTGATAAATGAAAATTTATGTCTACACCTATTATGTAAAATAAATGTATAAGCAATATATATTTTTTTCATCTTAGTAAGTCTATCAAAGTATATGCATATTTATTATTAGGAGGATTAGAAAATGAAAAAGAAACAACTATTTTCTTTACGTAAGCTATCTGTGGGGATTGCTTCAGTATCACTTGGGACATTAGTATTTTTAGGCGGAGGACAAACAGTAAGCGCTGAAACACAAGATTTAAATCAAAAAACTCAAGAAGCTTACAACACGATTAATAACTTACCGAGTTTAACAGATGCTGAGAAAGATGCGTACAATCAACAAATTTTAGAACAAAGCGGACAAAACAACTCAAACTTTGATGCGATTTTAGCTGAAGCTCAACAAGATAATACACAAGCAGCTGAGGATATTAACTATGCTTCTCAAGATGCTTACAATATTATCAACAACTTACCTAGCTTAACTGATGCACAAAAAGATGCGTATAACCAACAAATTCTTGAATCAGCTGGTGCTAACAACACTGACTTCGACAAAATTTTAGACGAAGCACAAGCTACCAATGATCAAGCAGCTCAAGATATCAATCAAGCTTCTTTAGATGCTTACAACACGATTAACAACTTGCCTAGCTTAACTGATGCGCAAAAAGACGCATATAACCAACAAATTCTTGAATCAGCTGGTGCTAACAACACAAACTTCGACGCTATCTTAGCAGAAGCTCAAAAAGTAAATGATCAAGCAGCTCAAGATATCAATCAAGCTTCTCAAGAGGCTTATAACACAATCAATAACTTACCTAACTTAACAGATGCTCAAAAAGATGCATACAATCAACGCATCTTAGAAGTTGCAGGTACAAATAGCACTGACTTCGATGCGATTTTATCAGAAGCTAAAGCTGCTGATGCTCAAGCTGCTAAAGAAACACCTGAAGCACTAGAAGCATTAAACAAAGCAACTCAAGATGCATATAACACAATTAACAACTTACCTAATTTAACAGATGCACAAAAAGATGACTTCAACCACCAAATCTTAGTTGAAAGTGGTCAAAACAGCACAGAAAAATTTGAAGCTATTTTAGCTGAAGCAAAAGCTTTAGATGCTAAACAAGCACCAGTTGAAGAAGACAAAGCTGATGATAAAGAAAAACAAGAAGATTCAAAATCAGAAGATAAAGCTACTGAAGAAGAAGCAAAACCTGAAGACAACAAGTCTGAAGAGAAAGCTGATCAAAAAGAACAACCTAAAGAAGATGCTAAAACTGAAGGTAAAGTAAAAGAAGAAAAAATACCTGAAAACAAAACAGATGAAAAAGCTGTAGAGAAAGATATTAAAAAAGCTGCGGATGAAAAAACTTCAGTAAAAGAGAGAACTAAAGCAGCTCATGATGCAGTGAACAAATTAGAAAATCTAACTCAAAAACAAAAAGACGCTTATATCGCACAAATCGATAAATCAGCTAAAGAAGATAAAGGTGCACAATTCGAAGCAATCTTAACAGAAGCTAAAGCAGAAGACGCTAAAGTTGCGAAAGAAAATGCGAAACCTAAAGCTGATGCAAAAGAATTACCAGCAACTGGTGAATCAGACGAAGTACTATTTGGTTTATTATCTAGCTCTTTATTTGCAAGCGCAGGTACTTTATTCTTATTAAACGCACGTCGTAAAGAAAGTAAGTAATATTTTTCTTCTATCTAACATTATAAAAACTCCCCTATCTCAAACAACCTGGTAGAAATATCTATCGGGTTGTTTTTTCTGATTCTAAGGAGAAACTTAAAAAGTAAGTTAAGATAGTTCTTCTAAAACTTTAATTTATACACATTAAACCATTAAATAATTTTCAAAACTCTATAAAAGACATATTATGTCATACCAAATGTAAAAGGCACGTATAAATTTACAGAAAATTTTCACACTTATTTTTTAAGTGAAGCATCATGTCTATATACGTAGTGTAAAATATATGCATATCTATAAATAATCTATCATATCGCCATCATTATTATGGTTACATCTAGGAGGAGATTACATCATGAAGAAAAAACAAAAATTTTCTTTACGTAAATTAACAGTAGGTATCGCATCTGTATCTTTAGGTTCAGTTGTACTATTAACTGGTACACAAAGTGCTCAAGCTGAAACTAATACAAACGACCCAGCAGTACAAAAACAAACTGAATTAGCTAGAAAAGCTGCCATTGAATCAGCTCAAAAAGATCATGCGCAACAAATTGCTAATGCTAAAACTGAAATTTATAAATTAGAAAATCTTTCTAATTTTACAAAAGCTAGATACAGCGCAAAAATTACTAAAGCAGCTACTGATGAAATTGCAGGATTAGTTCAAAATGCTAAAGCTGAAGATGCTAAAATTGCTACTGCTAAAAATGCAGGTAAAGAACAAGCTAAAGCTGACGCTGCTGCTAAAGATAAAGCTGTTAAAGCTTTAAACCAAAAAACTGCTGATGCTTATCAAGCAATCAATTCTTTGAAAAACATCACTGACAAACAACAATTAAGCTTCTTACATCAAGTTGAAGTAGACAGCGGTACTAACAACGGCGAACGTATCGATGCTATCGTTGCTGACGCTAAACAATTAGATGCTCAATTCGCTTAC
This sequence comes from Staphylococcus simulans, assembly GCF_025561465.1. Lineage (NCBI taxonomy): Bacteria > Bacillati > Bacillota > Bacilli > Caryophanales > Staphylococcaceae > Staphylococcus > Staphylococcus simulans. The sequence goes on along the minus strand of NZ_CP095100.1, from coordinate 454,041 downwards.
GATAAAGAACAAAAAGCTAAAGCTGAACAAAAAGCTGCAAGAGAATTAAATACTTTAACTCAAGTTGCTTATAACACAGTAAATGGCTTACACTACTTAACTGATCAACAAAAAGACGCATTTAACAAACAAATCTTACATGACAGTGGTAACAACAACGGTCAAAACATTAACAATATCGTTGCTAATGCAAAAGCTTTAGACGAACAAAATGGTAACGCTAAACATGCTCGTGAAGCAGGTGCTAGCACTGTTGAACAAAAAGACAAAGCAGTTAGAGAATTAAACACTTTAACTTCTGTTGCTTATAACACAGTTAACAATTTACCAAACTTAACAGATGCTCAAAAAGATGATTTTAACCATCAAATCTTAGTAGATAGCGGAAACAACAACGGTCAAAAAATTAATGACATTGTTGCTGCTGCTAAACAAAAAGATGCTGAAAGTGCTCAAGCTAAACACGTTCGTGAAGCAGCTGCCAACACTAACCTTCCAGCAGACGTAGCTAAAAAAGTTAAAGCAGCTCACAATACTGTTGAAGCTTTGAAAAACTTAAAACCAGAACAAAAAGCTGCTGCACATCGCAAACTTAACGAAGTAGCACGTACAGATGCTAAAGCTATTGATACTGTTGTAGCTCAAGCTAAAGAATTAAATGCTAACCAAGCACCAGGTAATAATGAAAGAGCTAAACAAAAAATTGAAACAGCTCAAAAAGCTCATGCTCAAAGAATTGCTAATGCTCAAGCTGAAGTTAATAGATTGAAAAATGTTTCTAAAAATACTAAAGCTGAATACAACGAAAAAATTTCACGAGCAGCTACTGATGAGATTCCAGCATTAGTTAAAGAAGTTAAAGCTCTAGATGCTGCTAAACAACCTGCTATTGCTAAAAAAGAAATTGCCGCTGCTCAAAAAGCACATGCTGAACAAATTAAAGAATCTCAAGCTTTAGTTAACAAATTAGAAAACCTTTCTAAAGAAGCTAAAGATGAATACAACAGCAGAATTGCTAAAGCAGCTACTAATGAAGTAGAAGCAATCGTTAATGAAGCTCAAGCTGAAGATACTCATGCTGCTACTGCTAAAAAAGAAATTACAGCAGCTAAAAATGCTCACGAAGCAGAAATCGCTCAAGCACAAGCTGTTGCTAAACAAAAAATTGAAACAGCTCAAAAAGCTCACGCTCAACTACTTGCTGATGCTCAAGCTTTAGTTAACAATTTAGAAAACCTTTCTAAAGAAGCTAAAGATGAATACAACAGCAGAATTGCTAAAGCAGCTACTGATGAAGTAGAAGCAATCGTTAATGAAGCTCAAGCTGAAGATGCTCATGCTGCTGCTGCTAAAAAAGAAATTACTACAGCTCAAAAAGCTCATGCTAAACAAATTGCTGATGCTCAAGCTTTAGTTAATAAACTTGATAAACTTTCAAAAGATGCAAAAGCTAGCTACAATCAACAAATTGCACAAGCAGCTACTGATGAAGTTGCAGCAATAGTTCAAAAAGCTCAAGCTGAAAATGCTAAACAAGCACCAGTTAATAAAGAAGTTAAACCTGCTCAAAAAGCTACAACTACTCCAGGTCAAGCTAACAAAGCTGGTCAAACTACAACTGGTCAAAACAATGGTAAAGTTGTAACTGGTCAAAAAGCTGCTCAAAAAGCTGCTCAAAAAGCTGGTCAAACTACAGCTACTACTAACAAAGCAGCTGCTCAACAAAAAGCTAAAGACGCTAAAAAACAATTACCTGCAACTGGTGAACAAGATCAAGTATTATTCGGATTATTATCTGGTTCATTATTCGCAAGTGCTGGTACATTATTCTTATTAAATGCACGTCGTCGTAAAGAAAACGAATAATTTAATCGTTATTCTTTCTAAAAATTAACACCTATACTGAAACCCGGTAGGGAAATGGTCAATGGCCGTTATCCTTACCGGGTTTCTTTGATTTTGACTTATTTCTCTCTAATGTCTGCACAATATTCTCCTTTGTTTATCTTTATGAATTAAAGTGTGTATCTGCTTGACGTTCTAAAGGTAATCCCGCTTCAAACCGCTCAATATACTGTTTGAAACTCTCTACATCCTCTGCTTTTGGTTCAAGCACTAATGCTTCGACATCACCAAATGCATGATGATCTAAGTAATCTGATAGTTTTTGACCTTGGTGGTCCACATGATAACGGGCAAGCACCGCAATACCCCATGCGCCGCCTTCACTCGCTGTCTGCATCACACTGACCGGACTTTCAAGTGCTGCAGCTAAGAAGCTTTGTGCTACGCCTTCTGTTTTAAAAATACCGCCGTGACCAATCATACTGTCGATTTCCAACGCTTCATTACGTTTCAATAAATCGATACCGATTTTCAACGTACTAAAAGCACTGAAAATATGTGTTTTCATCACATTCGCCAAATTAAACTGGCTTTCTACACTGCGAATGAACATTGGATAACCTTTTGGCACATCTGTAATAAATTCACCCGAAACATAGCCATAAGATAATAAATGACCGAGTTCTTTATCCCCTTCAAGCGCCTTTTCGAACATCCGTGTAAATAAGTCTTCCTTTGTATACGCAGCTCCCATCGTATCCAGCACTTCTGCGAATAAATCCATCCAAGCATTGATATCAGACGTGCAGTTATTCGCATGAATCATCGCGACTTCATCACCTGCAGGCGTCGTCACTAAATCAACTTCTGGATACAATTTCTCTAGTGGATGATCTAAGACAATCATAGAGAAGATACTTGTCCCTGCAGAAATATTTCCTGTTCTTGGCGCGACACTTTTCGTTGCGACCATACCTGTTGCCGCATCACCTTCAGGTACACACATCGGGCATCCAGCTTGTAACTCTTGATTTGGATCAATCAACTTCGCACCTGTTTCTGTTAAGTAGCCTGCATCTTCTCCAGCTACCAACACTTTCGGTAAAACATCATACACATCTTGCGTATAACCTTCTTTGTGATAAAGGTCATTAAATTGATTTAATAAATCTTCCCTGAAGCGATGCGTCTTCGGGTCTATTGGAAACATACCTGAAGCATCTCCAACGCCTAAAACGCGTTCACCTGTTAAATACCAATGTACATAACCAGATAATGTCGTCATATATCGGACGTTTTGCGTATGCGGTGCATCATGAATCGCCGCATCATATAACTGCGCAATACTCCACCTTTCAGGAATATTCACCCCAAAATGTTCTGTCAGCTTACGTGCTGCATCATGTGCGTTATTATTACGCCAAGTACGAAATGGTACTAATAAATCGTCTTTATCATCAAACGCTAAATAGCCGTGCATCATACCACTGATACCTAAAGACTTTAACTGTTTAATAGCTACACCATACTTGTCTTTTACTTCATCTGTCATCGATTGATAACTGATTTGAAGACCGTTCCAGACGTCATTAAGTGAATACGTCCAAAATCCATCTTTAAATGTGTTCTCCCATTCAAATGACCCTGTTGCGATTGTTTCACATTGTGCATTAACTGCGACTGTTTTGATTCGTGTAGACCCAAGTTCTATACCTACACTGATATCTCCAGCTTCAATCTGTTCCTTAATCCTTTCCACAGTTTCCACCTTCTCCTAATATTCATTCACTTTCTCTATTTATGTAACAGTTGTATATACAACCGTGTAACCGTTATCATAAATCGTAATCCACAATGAAAGCGTTGTCAATAAATATCTTAAACGTTTAAGGTTTATTCTTACACTTTAACAAGTGATTTACTAAATATTGGTAGTGTTTGGTGATTCATGTATTTTCGAGCGCAGTAAATAGTATCATGTTTATGAATATTGAAATAAGTAGACAAAAACTAAAAAAGAGACCTGTCCTTTTTGAACAGATCTCAATGTATGAATCACTCACACTTTTCTATAACGTTTTAAGCCTACAATATTCAGTATCGTAAATATTACAATAAAGAGGACTAAAATACCGATATCAAACCAGAATGTATTAATACTTTGTGCTTTAATCATAACTTTAGTCAACGCATCCCCTGCATACCGTAATGGGAACAAATAACCGATACTTGCGATAAAGCGATTCACATTATCCAACGGAATAATACCAGAGAATAATACTTGCGGTACGACTACAATCGGAATAAATTGCAGCATTTGAAACTCTGAATTCGCAAACGTGGAAACGAATAATCCCATAGTAAGTGTCGCAAAGGCAATCAGTATATTGATTAATAGTACCCACAAGATATTGCCTGCGACATCAACTTTCAATAAGTAAATTGAAAACAGTACAATAATCAACGTTTGTATCACCGCAAAGATACCGTATCCAACTAGGTAACCGAACACAATTTCACTACGCTTGATTGAAGTCGCAAGTATACGTTCTAAAGTACCTGTCGTTCTTTCTCTTAGTAACGCAATACCTGAAATTAAGAATACAAATAAAAAGACAAAGAAGCCCATTAAAATCGGAAACATTTTATCAAAATAACTGCTGTCAGCATCTCCATATAAATAATGCGCATCAAGTGAGGTTAATTCTGATGTTTGATTTGTTTTCATAGTTTTCATTTCACCCGCAAGTGCTTGCATTTTATCTTTTTGAAGGGTACCAGCTAGCATTTGTTTTACCGCTGTCGTTTTACTTGGGTTCTCATTCGTATAAGTGACCACTAATTGTTTATCATCTTTTTGAACATAGGCATCTAAATCATGTTGTTCGATTAAGGTTTTGACAGAGTCAGAGTTATGATAAGTTTCTGTCTGCACTTTATCTTTTGGCAGTGCTTTAACAAAAGATTTAGGGACATCTTCAGAGAAACCGATATTTAAGTGTTCTTCATTATCGCTATTAAACAAGAAGAACATAATTGTCAAAATGATTAAAGGGACGATAAACATTAAAGCGAGCGTACGTTTATCACGAACTAGATCAATCATGACACGTTTTAAGACTGCTTTAAATCTCATGACCCTTCGCCTCCTCTGCTTTTAAGAATACCTCTTCAATACTTGAAGCATTAAACTGTTGTTTTAATTCATTTGGTGAGCCTAACGCAAAGATATGACCGTCTACTAATAAGCCAACTTGATCACAACGTTCTGCTTCATCCATGACATGTGTTGTCATCAAAATAGTTTGTCCTTGTTCAGCTAGTTGACGCAGTTCATGCCAGATTTTTTGACGTAGACTCGGATCAATACCCACAGTCGGTTCATCTAAAATAAGCAAGTCTGGTCTCCCTAATAAAGTAATTGCTAGGGATAAACGCCGTTTCATACCGCCTGAAAATGTATGTACAATTTGCGATTGTTTATCTTCTAAATCGACCAGTTTCATATAGCGTTTAATATCCTCGTTTAATTGCTTGCCGGATAATCCTTTTAAATTGCCAAAGAATACTAAGTTCTCTTTCGCACTTAAATTCTCATACAAAGCGAGTGTTTGTCCCATATAACCGACATGGCTCAATACTTTACGATTTGGCATTGAATGATTATAAATAGATGCTTCTCCTCCATCTAACTGTTCCATACCTAGCCAACATTTAATGGCTGTTGTTTTGCCTGAACCACTCGGTCCGATTAATCCCATAATTTGACCTTGTTGAAGCGTCAACGAAATATCTTCCAGCACCGTTTGCTTATTAAACGCTTTAGATGCATGTGTTAACTGTGCGACAGCTTGCATAACTTCTCCCCCATTTCCTATCTCTGCATTGCATATCCATATTACTTTCATTATAAGCCATTCTGGTCTACGAACAACGTATCACCTTTTTAAAACACCTTAATTACACATTTTAAATATGACAATTTTATCAACTTTGAACAATAGCCTGATATGTAAGTCTAGCAATTAACCTTATGGGTAAATATAATAATGAGACTATTTATATATAAATACAACTTATATTAGAGGAGGCTATTTCTTTATGAAATATGTAATTGTCGGAACTTCTCACGCAGGTTATGCGGCAATCGAAACGCTATTAATTTCAGATCCAGAAGCAGAAATTGAAGTGTTTGAAAGTGCAGATAAACCTTCATTCTTATCCTGTGGTATTCAAAGTTATCTAGAAGATGTTGCGCCTAGCTTAGATTCACTACACTATGCAAGCGAGGAATCACTAGAAGATCGTGGTGTTAAAGTTCATGTGAATACTACAGTAACTGACTTAGATACTGAAAATAAAACTGTAACAGTTCAAGATAAAGACAATAATGAATCTAAAGTTGATTATGATAAATTATTCCTAAGTCCAGGCGGCGTACCAAATGCACCGCCAATTGATGGCATCAATGACTATAATAATGTGTTATTCATGCGTGGTGCTGACTGGGCAGGCAAAATCAAAGAACGCATGAAATCTGCGAAAAAAGCAATCGTTGTCGGCGGCGGTTATATCGGTATTGAAGCTGCAGAAGCTTTCGTTAAAGCTGGTATTGATACAACAGTGATGGATGACGGAGATCGTTTAATTAAGACGTACCTAGACAAAGAATTTACTGATATTCTCGAAGAGAATGCGAAAGAACACGGTTTAAAATTCAGAGGTAACGAAAATGTGAAAGCATTAAAAGTAGATGATAATAATAACGTAACTGGCGTTGTGACAAACAACGGAGAATTTGAAGCCGATACAGTTATCTTTACTGTAGGTGTTAAACCTGCGACAGAATGGTTAGATGGTAAAGTGAAATTAGGTACTAAAGGTATTATTGAAATTAACGACCACCTTGAAACATCTGAAAAAGATATCTACGCAAGCGGTGACGCAACAATGATTCCTTATGCACCTATTGAAGAAGAACGCTATATTGCCCTTGCGACAAACTCTCGTCGTCAAGGTTATGTCGCAGCACGCAACATGGCTGGCCATGATATGAAAATGCCTAGAGTTTCTGGTACATCTGGCTTATCATTATTCGATTATAAATTTGGTCAAACAGGTGTACACGAATCAGAAAAAGATAATTATGACGGTAATTTAGGTGCAACGTATATCGAAGTACCTGTACGTCCTAAATTCAGACAAGATGACACAACTGTGCATCTGAAAATTATCTATGATGAAGATTCTCACCGTATCTTAGGTGGTCAAATTATGAGTAAAGAAGACTTAGTAGAATCTATCAATACAATTTCAGTCGCAATCAATGCCGGCTGGAAATTGGAAGATTTAGCGTTAGTTGACTTCTTCTTCCAACCTAACTTCGATCGTCCATGGAACTATCTAAACGTCTTGGCACAACGTGCATTAGGCGATGATGTCTTCCCTAAAGACAATCAATTATTCTAACAACTCATTAAATTAATAATCATGTAGAGTGCGGGGCAGTGTCAAAACGGCACTGTCCCGCTTCTCATGTATTTGCTTAACATACCAACTGCCTTTAGAATGAAAGTAAGCTCAAAAACATAGATAAGTGAGGAGGTTCGTCTAATATGTCTCCAGTTTTAATGTGGGTATTATCATTAATTTTCTTCGTGACGGTTATTTTAATTCAAGGTTCTTTAATGAAACGTATTAAAAGCGACTGGAATTTAATCGTGCCTGTAATTTCTGTACTCGTGATGACAGGTTTATTCATCGCAAACTATATCGTCGTTCCAGTCTACATTCTTTATGTACTTGTGACTGCGTTTCACGTTTATAGATACACACACGGTACTGTCAAAAACTTTAAAGGTTTCAAAGACTGACTTACACACATACCTAATTGATTTTAGGTATGTTTTTTATTGTCTTAACAAGCTCAACTAATATGATAAACTATAACCATAATCAATAATATATTATAAAGAAGGTGCAACGTTGGCTACTTTTCTAAGTACTATCAGTATCGTCATTCTTTATGTTGCCGCATTATTTACGCAGCACTACATACTGCGTCATACCAATAAGAAATATAAGTTTGTAGTACCGATTGTATATTCAGTCATTTTGTTGGTGTTGTTCTTAACACATATTATTAACTTACCAACTTTTATTATTTTCTTTATATTAGGCGCAGTTCAACTCTTCGGCCTTGAACAACAACTTAAACGACATGAGGAAAATAAACAGAAACATTCTGAAGCAGACAAAAAGAAAGAGGTGTCATAAAACATGTCTCCATTTTTAATGCATTGGGTTGTACCGCTTGTTACACTGATTATTGCGATTCTTCTTCAAAAAGTAATTGCGTCAAAAGCAAGTGGCAAAGCTAAGTTTATCATTCCTGTTTTATTCTTCATTATAATTATCGGGTATAACTTGCAAGGTATTATCTTATTAGCTCATACAGTTATTTTTATTGTAGTCGGTGAATTCTTCATCGTACTTCAAGGTTTCAAATCTGATAAAGCACATGATGAAACTGACTAATATTATAAAAGTGGCACGTTTAACGAAAGATTTTGCTTTCTTAAACGTGCCACTTTATTTTATACATTCATTTGTTTGATACGTTGTGCCTGTTTTTCTTTTTCTTTTAATTCACTTTCTTCTCGTTCTTGTAAATTCGTTTTGTATGATACAGGTTCTTGAGGTTTTGGTATCGCATGATGCAAGGGTTCTATATTAGGATATTTCTCTCGTTGATCAGATGTTGATTCGAATTCCTCTGTTTTCTTCTTTTCTGCTGACTGTTCTTTTAAATTTGAATCTTGTTGAAGATATTTCGGACGATTCTTCACTTCATAATAAATACGTCCAATATATTCACCAATAACTCCTAATGAAATCAACTGAATACTACCTAAGAATAAAATCGCAAAAATTGTAGTGAAATAACCTGGTGCGTCAATACCGTTAAAGATAATCATTAAGAAATTGATTAACAAGTATAATAAACTAATACCAAAGATCCCCATACCAAAGTACATAATTGTACGTAACGGCTTGTTGTTAAACGAAATTACACCGTCTACACCGTAATCTAATAATTTAAAGAATGACCACTTAGAGTCTCCAGCTATGCGTTCTTGATTTTCGTATTCAATCGTTTCTGTCTTATAACCTACCCAAGAAAATAATCCTTTAGAGAATCTTTGTGTCTCTCCTAAATCAGCAAGTGTACGTACGACACGTTGACTTAATAAACGGAAATCACCTACACCATCTTCAATTGGTACATCAACAAAACGATTGACCAACTTATAATAACAATGCGTCATAAATTTACGTGTAGCTTTTTCTCCTTCACGATTACGTTTTGCAATAACTTGGTCTGTACCATTTTCTAAATACTTCTCAATCATTTGTGGAATTAATTCAGGTGGATGTTGTAGATCACCATCTAAAATAATCACTGCATCAACATCTCTACTTTGATCCAGTCCAGCATACATTGCAGCTTCTTTACCAAAGTTTCTACTGAATTCAATGTATTTTACGTGTGAGTCATATTGGCTGTAATCTTTAACCTTTTCAATTGTGCTGTCCTTACTCCCGTCGTCAATAAAAAGCAAATCAAATTCATAGTTTTGCTTTTTCGAATCTTCTTCTAGAACTTTCTTCAGTTCTTTGTATGTGTAGTTGATAACATCTTCTTCATTAAAGCATGGGATTAACATTCTTACTTTAACCATTCTATTTCTCCGTTCTATTGTAAAATGTTTCCACTTCTTCTATTTATATTAAGGGTTATTTATCTATATACCCAAATTTGTATTTTAAATTTAGAAACAGTATGTTTTTAATATACTACTTAGAATTTGTTTCACATTATAATAGATGACTTTGACTTTTTCTAATAAAACCTAGCATCTTTACAAAATCTATATATTCTTAATGAAGGTTGTACAATGACTTCAAAGTATACGAGGACTCTATCCTTCTAACAAAATAAAAAGCACCAACCATCTTCAATAGATAAGATGGTCGGTGCTTAAATTCAAATTAATACATTTTTTGACCAAATGAAACTTAGTATAGTCCTTTAGTTTGGTTGCTTGTATCAATATAGATGTTTTTAACTTGTTGATAGTTTTGGATAGCTGCTTTGTAAGTTTCACGGCCAATACCAGATTTTTTGTAGCCGCCGAATGGAGCGCCTTCTGGTACTTGGTTATAAGTGTTAACCCAGATACGGCCTGTTCTAACTTCACGTGCAACTTTCAATGCACGGTTGATGTTTTCAGAGAAAACGCCGCCTGCTAAACCGTATTCAGAATCATTTGCGATTTGAATTGCTTCGTCTTCATCTTTAACTTTAATAACTGTTAAGACAGGACCAAAGATTTCTTCTTGTGCAAGTTTGTTTTTATTATTTTCTACGGCAATAATTGTTGGTTCGAAGAAATAACCTTTAGATAATTCTCCATCTGTTAAGCGGTTACCGCCAACTAAGATTTCTGCACCTGATTCTTTAGCATAATCTACATAATTTTGGATTTTTTCTAATTGTGCTTCACCTGTTTGTGAACCCATTTGAATATTTTCATCTAGAGGGTCACCTACTTTAATACGGCTGAATGCATCTTTTAAGCGATCCATTAATTTATCATAGATATCTTCTTGTACAAGCAAGCGTGAACCAGCACTGCAGACTTCACCTTGGTTGAATAAGATACCAAGTTGGATTCCTTCAACCGCAACATCTAAGTTTGCATCATCTAAGATGATGTTAGCTGATTTACCACCAAGTTCTAGTGTTGCAGGAACTAAGCGTTTCGCTGCAGCATCAGCAACTTGATAACCTACTTCTGTTGAACCAGTGAATGATAATTTATCTACACCTTCGTGATTGAAGATTGCATTACCTGATTCAGAACCTTTACCTGTTAAGATGTTTACTACACCATTAGGTAATACTTCTTGGAAGATTTTAGCTAATTCAATTAAGCTGACTGGTGTAGATGATGATGGTTGGATGACTACTGTGTTACCAGCCGCAAGTGCTGGTGCTAATTTCCAAGCCGATAATAACATTGGGAAGTTCCATGCTACTACGGCACCTACAACACCAATTGGTTCATGACGTACAATACTCATAACATCTTCACTCATGTCATTAACTGTACCTTCATCTGTGTCAATTACACTTGCGAAGTATTCATAATGACGTGCTGATAATGGAATATCGATTGTGGATGTTTCACGAATCGGTTTACCATTATTTAATGTTTCGATAACTGCGAAACGATCTTTTTGTTCTAATAATTTGTCACCAATTTCGCGTAATAATTTCACGCGCTCTGCTTTAGGTGTTTTACTCCAGCTGTCGAATGCTGCTTGTGCTGCTTGAACAGCTTTATCTACATCTTTTTCGCTTGCTTTAGCTACTTTAGTGATAACCTCACCTGTTGCTGGGTTTGAAACGTCAATTGTTTCTCCTGATTCGCTTGGTACAAACTCACCATTAATAAATAAATCATAACTGTCTTGGATATAGTCTCTTACATTTACACTCATGATTAAAAGCCTCCTTTAAAGCTAATTTATTTATTGCTCAAGGTTTATGAAAAGCTTGGAAACCTTGTTAAAACCTATTGTGAAGCGTTTTCAGTTGTATATTAATTATCACATAATTAAATAAGTTAGTCATACAATGTGCTTATGAATCCATTCAAATGAAAAAAGCCCTGCATCATGCAGAACTTTTTTAAAGTCTTAATTATGCTTTTACATGTGTCATTTCTAATTGGTGTACTAAATGTTTCAACATTGTATTGTTTGGTGTTGGAATACCAAATTCTTGACCATATTCTTCAACTTGACCGTTTAGGTAATCAACTTCTGTTAAACGACCGCTATATAAGTCTTGGTGCATTGAAGGATGATGTAAACCTTGTGTGTCAACAGGATAAGATCCTTCGATTTTATGCACGATTGTGTCAAAATCTACTTCAACGCCTTTAGCAGCTGCTACTTCTACGATTTCACGTATGATTGGTGTAATCATTTCGCGTGAATTTTCGTATGCTGCAAAATCAACGATACGTTTATCTAAAATTGTACAAAGTGGATTAACTACACTATTAAGTGCTGCTTTTAACCAAACTGTTTGCATAATTTGATTACTGATTGTTGGATTTAAACCTGCGTCTTCAAAGACTTGATTAATTTCTCTTGTTCTTTCACTTTCTTTACCATCAACACGTTGGAAGTCTACAGTACCTACACCTTCAAGTAATAGTTTACCCGGTCCTCTTAAACCAGCTGTCCACATTGTAACAGCAAGATAGATTTGTTCCTCAGGTACGACTTGTTTAAAACGTTCGTCATGACCCAAACCGTTCATCATTGTCAATACTGCTGTGTCTTTAGTAATAGCCCCTTTATCTTTCAGCTTTTGCAACATTTCTACAGATTGCATTGCTTTTGTAAGAATGATGACTAAATCATATTGATCATTCACTTCTTCAGGTGTAATCATTGTCGCATCTACTTGATAAGTCTCAGTTTCTGTTTGAATTTCAAAACCATGTTTTTGTACAGCCTCAACGTGAGGTAACCAACTATCAATAAATGTAACGTCGTAACCTGCTTTTTGAATTTGTGTGCCTACACGGCCGCCCATAGCGCCAGCACCAGCAACTGCAATTTTCATATTCATCGTACTCCTTATGTTTGTATTGCGGTAAGTTATTACCGTATCTAAAGTTGTATCTGTTTATATTATAACGCTTAATTCTGTTATTTTTGAATATTGAGATAACTTATATTGAAAAATTAGCCGGCAATTTTGCCGGCTAATTGTAATGATTGAGATTATTTAGCTTCTTTTCTCTTTGTATAATAATAGATTGGAATACCTAATAAAGTAATGATAATACCAATTGATGCGAGTAATGTTTGAGTGAACAATGTATTAATTAATACGAACACACCTGACACAATCGCAATTAATGGTACGATTGGATAAAGCGGTACTTTATAAGGACGTTCCATTTCTGGTTCTCTACGTCTAAGAATCATTACTGCTACGAAAGCCATTGTGTAGAATGTCCAGATAACAAAGATCAACATATTTGTAATTGTATCGAATGCACCTAAAGACATCATAACGAAAGCAATAACGATTTGAACTAAACCACTTGCCCATGGTGCTTGTCCTGGTGTCAATTTCAAGAAGAAGTTCTTGAATGGTAAACCGCCACGTTCAGCCATCGCATATGGTACACGCATACCTGTCATCATATAACCATTTAAAGCACCATATACAGATACCATGATACCAATTGTGACAATTTTACCTCCGCCATTACCGAAGATTTTAACAGAAGCTTCACTTGCTGCGTTCAAGTTACCACTGATTTCTGAAATTGGTAATGTCATTAAGAATACTGCGTTGATTAAAAGGTAAACAACCATTACAGCCCCTAAACCGATAGTGATTGCACCTGGTAAGTCACGTTTTGGATTCTTCAACTCACCAGCAATTGTACCAACGTGCATCCAACCATCATAAGCGAACATAGTCGCAAGTAAACCTGCACCTAAGGCTGTAAAGAAGCCTTGCTGCTCACCTGATTGAATTGGGAATAGTGAGAATTCTACATTACTAGGTGCAAAGAAGCCGACGGCTACAATTAAGATAATTGGAATCAGTTTAATTACTAATGTAATAGACTGAAGCATACCTCCTGCTTTAGATCCTAAGCAGTTGATAAAGTATACAGTTAGGGCAGTTATTAATGCAATCAACAAAATCCAATGTGCTTTAATATGGAATAAGTTAGTAAATTGCGTCGCAAAGACAATTGCTAAAGCAGCAACGTTTGCTGGGAAATAAATAAATGCTTGCGCCCATCCTGATAAGTAACCCCAGAAGTTACCGTAAGTATATTCAATATATTTAACAAGTCCGCCTGTCTCTGGAATTGCGGCGGCAAGTTCGGCTGCAGTCAATCCTGCACAGATTGTTACTAAACCACCTAACAGCCATACCAACATTGCCATACTTGTAGAGCCCGTTACTTCTGCGACACTGGAAACTTTAAAGAATACGCCAGCGCCGATTACCGTTCCCATAACTATGGAAATGGCTGAGAAGAAACCTAAATTACGTTTAAGCTCATTTTGATTACTCATTTCTATCTATCCTCCATTTACTCATACGTGATAAGCAAGTAGAGAGACGCTATACATTATTAAAACAGTATCATTCAATATTATTACAAAAATAAAAGACCATACCGCACAACACATACATGGATTTTAAAAATCTTTGTATTTGTCGTACTGTTCAGCCGCTTCTTTAACCCTTCCTTATTGAATGCGCTTACATACTGAAAAAAATAACTTTTTATTTGTCTCTGTTACTTTTATCCCTTTTGATAATGTTAATCATAGCTTCCTGTTACAGTTTAACGCACGCTCGCATAATGGGCAATAACATTTTCTTTTAATATATACACAATTTATGAACAAAATTTGAAAAGGTGTTTTGAATGTATTAAAGAAAACTGTTATTTATTTGAGGTAGTTAAACCAAACTTACAATATCTGAATAACCCCAACCAATCATACTTATTTCTATTACCTGCTTCTCCCTCTTTTAAATCATTTTTTTACTTTTATTTCTCAAAAAAAGCATTTGCAACTTAGTGCAAATGCTTAAAATGATATTATTTAGTTTCCGCAACAGACTTAGGTTCTTCTGGTTTAATACTATAATTGTTCAACACCATTGGATAAAGTGTGTTTCTGCCAACGACTATTCTTACGTATGGGAAGAAAGATAGTATGATAGCTAAGCCTACACAAAAACCTAGTGTGAATATAGTAGTTAATGTAAAGAATGCGAAAGGATACTTCACAAATGAAGCTAGTCCTCTAGAAATATGTTGGATAATAATTTGATGTGATAAATAGATAAAGAACGAGATTTCACTAATCATATATAAAGCTGTTAAGTGGTATCGGCTTAATTGTTTTGCGACATAAATAGCTAAAACAAAGAATGCTGCTGTGAAGATGAATAGGTCAAAACGATTTGATTCTCTCCATGTAACGTTCAACACAAAGAAATCGAATGCTATAACTAGTCCACTTAGTAAAAGTGCCCCAAGTACATATAGTACTTTTTGTTGCACATACTGCATCACTGCATCAAAGTTCTTACCAATATAGAAACCGATAACAAAGTAAAACAACCAATTTAAAATAATTGTACGGTTAAATAATGGATAATACGTATTCCAAAACTCTAAATAAGTTGTACTATAGTACATTAAAAAAGCATGTCCAAAACTAATAACTAATGACACAACGATAGGTATAAGTGGTTTCATGCGATCTAGCACTTTATAAAACAACATATGTAATACAAAGAATTGGAAAATAACCAGTACAAACCATCCAAAGAATTTACCTTCTAACAAAATATTAATCAATAAGTGACTCATTGAGAAATTTTTACTTGGATCAAAATATATCTCGACAATCACAAATAATGCAAAGCAAATGTATGGTATTAAAATAAACTTCACGCGTTTAGTTAAAAAGTTATTAGGTATATGTTTAGAATACCTCATACCTAATAACATTTCAGATAACATAATAAAGCACGGTGTCGCACTAAATAATAAGACTTGAATGTAACTTGCGCTTCGTTTTTGGAACTCTGTGATATGCGGATCATTCACAAAACCTGTCATTGCATGAACAATAACGATAATGACACAAAAAATAGCACGCGCATATGTCAGCTCTACTTTCTTTTTCATTTTGCGTACTCCCTTAATATTTATCCCTAGTATTAAAACGCTTTCAATGAATACATAAAAAATTCTTTTAAATATCAGCAAGCGATATTTAAAAGAGATATGTTTTCACAAATACGTTCATCATCATTAATTATATGTAACTTACATCATTTACGCAATAGAGTTAAGAACACTATTTAGTTCTATCGAAAGTTATTTTCAAAAATAAATAGACTTACGCATGGCGCGCAAGCCTATCTTTAACCGTTTTATTAATCTAATAATGAATAAAACTCATTTAGTGCAGTTTCATTATGGTTTTGTCCTTTAAATGTTTCAAAGACAGGAATCTGACCATTCATGAAACTCTTAATGTTTTCACCGACTTTTTCTGGTTCATTTTCTGTAAGAATTCCGAAGTCACCATAACGTAAAACATATCTGTTAGCCGGGATGTTTGAGGCAAGTACATTAACACCAACTGTTAACGCTTCAAGCAACACCATAGACTGCCCTTCATAATGAGAAGTTAACGCAAAGACATCACATTGCTTCATAATGTTAAATGGATTTCGTTTTTGACCCACCAAGAAAACATTGTCCTCTAATTGCAGTTTGCGAATCAATTGTTCTAAGTTAGAGCGTAACGGCCCCTCACCTAAAATGTACAATTTCGCAGTTGGATTTTCTTTAACTGCATCTTTGAAGCCTTCAATTAAAATATCAAAGCCTTTTTCTGGAGAAAGCCTACCCATCGCCATAACTTTGAAATCTTGATCATTAAACGGAACACTCACGATTTCTCCATTATTTAAGTATGCTAATACTTTTTGTCCGCGATGCATAAAGAAATCTGTATCTTCGTCTTTTAATTTATTAATACGTGTTAAATTAATTGTATTCATAGCTGATGTAAATTTATCTTTTGTTTTAGACGTTGCTAAGTTTTCTTTATTTATTCTACATGTTTCTTCTGAAACGCTGACTAAATAGTCAAAACGATTATATAAACTGATGACACCTTTTAAGTTTTGGTAATGCGGACGTATACCATTTACGTTACGATTCATATCACTCTTAATGTCACTATGAAGGTACATTAGTTTACGTTTAGATTCTGTTCCTAATAGAATTTTTGACCAGAACATAGAATAACCACTGAAGTCTACTACAACGTCAAATTTTGAAATTCCGAAAATCTTTCTAAATTCGCGTTCAAATACTTCTGTTGGATAAACTGATTCTTCCAATACAGATTTAACACCTCTATTTTTAACAAAGATATCTCTGTATTTCTCTAAAGTAGTACCTAATAAAGGTCCTTTTCTTAAGATAATACGTACATTTTTATTAACTTCTTTCAAATTATCTAAGATTTCACGATTCTTTGTATCTCCCAAGAAAATCGTTACATCATATTTATCGTAATCAATATTTTCTAATAAATTAATTGCAGATGTAGTAATACCATTATTTTTCATTCCGCCTGGATACATCAATATTTTCTTCTTAGCGTTTTCTTGATTACTAACTACTGGTTGGAACATTTTGATAACAAGACGTTCAGTTACTTGTCCATCTTCATAAGGAACATATAAATCTTTAAAACGCTCATATTTAGTTTGATATACATCTTGGTTTGTTTCCGCTTCATTAACAGCTGATACAAGCTCATCTATGTCATAGACCGACGGTCCAGGAAGTAGATCTGTATTAATATAAAGTCCGCGGTCACTATTGTAATCCTCATAATCAGGCGCATAAAAAACAATAGGTTGATCTGTTACAAGATAATCAAAGAAAATACTAGAGTAATCAGTCACTAACAAATCTACAGCTGCTAACAATTCATTCGTATCAAATGAATCAGGAACAAGATATGGCTTTAGTTCTTTATAATTTAATGCTGTTTTATAAACAAAAGGATGTACTTTAACAATAACCTGATAGTCTGTTTTCTTTTCAAGTTCTAAGACCATTTCATGAATGTCAGCCACACTATCTTCGGGGTCATTAACATCAGTCCCACGCCATGTTGGCGCAAATAAAAGTGTTTTACGTTTCTTTAATTTAAGACCATTTTGTTTTAAATGTTTACGTACATCTTTTTTATCACTATTCAATGTTAAATCAATTCTTGGATAACCAATTTCAGCTAAATCACCATTATAAATACCATCTAAACTAAATGCTCTTTTGAACACTTCTGTTGTATGAGGGTTCGGACTGACTAATATATCTGCACTTAAAAAGTTTTTAATGATATTTTGAGAGCCGACTAAGTTATCTTCTACATCTAGGCCCATAGCTTTAATAGGTGTACCATGCCAAGTATTTACATACACTTGTTCTGGTTTCTTTGTAAAATAAGCGGGGAAAGTTGAGTTATTGATAATATACTTAGCAGTCGTAAGTACACTTAAATAATCGTCACTTTCTTTTACAATGAATCGCACATTTTTAAATGATTTATATTGTTTAGCATATGCTTTACGTTTTTTCTCAGAATCTACAACCCAGATATGTTCTAATTTTTTATATTTCTTATCTCTTAATAGATATTTAAAAACTGCATAAGGGCTGTCTGTCATACTCTTACCATCTCGTGCTTGATAAACTATTTGTCTATCGTTAACTTTGTTCTTTTTATAAAAGTTCGCATATTTAGTTGTTTTTAAGACATACTTGCTCTTAAACTTCGATTTGACAGGTTGCTCAATAAACTTATATTTTCTTTTCGCTTGATTCAGTATAAATCCGCTTACTTTATTCAATGTAGACACTCCTATTTATCTTTTTTATCAACATTAAAACAAA
Source organism: Staphylococcus simulans (assembly GCF_025561465.1). Lineage (NCBI taxonomy): Bacteria > Bacillati > Bacillota > Bacilli > Caryophanales > Staphylococcaceae > Staphylococcus > Staphylococcus simulans. The sequence continues at coordinate 435,574 of NZ_CP095100.1, read as the reverse complement.
AGCTTTATTCTTTACCGTATAACTCTTTCTTGATTTGTGTCGTAGAAATACCTTCCGTACGTTTTAAATAAATGACTTCACACTGTTCTTTCAAGAAATCAAATTCACCTTCCCAATCGTGCCCCATCACGAATGTATCTACTTCATATCGATCAACGTCTTTTTGTTTTTGGCCCCAATCATTTTCAGGGATTACTAAATCTACATAACGAATTGATTCTAACATCATCTTTCTTTGTTCATAGCTATAGTAAGATTTTTTATTCTTAATTTTATTAAACTCATCACTAGACAATGCCACAATAAGATAATCTCCCATTTCTCTTGCACGTCTTAATAATTCAATATGTCCATAATGTAATAAATCATAAGTTCCATAAGTAATTACTCTCTTCATACTGTCCACTCTTTCATTCGTTTTTCTTTATTTATGATGAAACACATACTCTACTATGTATTTTGCAAACAATTATGCATTTATTTCGAAAATACGTTCATACATACATTTACTCATTAGTATAAACTTAATATATTTAATAGAGTTTAATGAATCTTTACAAAAGTATAACACTTGCATTGAATTTTTACATTTACTACGATAAAAAAGTGCCTTTTGAGTACTAAAAAACTTCTCAAAAGGCACTAAAACAACTATTTAATTTCTTCATAAATTCTTTTTCTATTATTTTTGTCAGTATAAGCAAAAAAACGCTTTATCCGTTCATAGTATTTGCTATCCAATTTAAATTGATTTTGACGAATTGACTCAACAACTTTTATCAAGTCCTGTTCATTGCGTGCTACTGGACCAAAACCATCCGACTCATATTTAAAGTAGCCCGGACTATAAATCGCATATTTATATATATCATCTAAATCAAACTGATAATATACAACAGGTTTATTTAAATAGGCAACATCAAATGCAACAGAAGAGACATCAGTAATGAGTAAAGCACTGCTACTGATCACTTCTTTATAATTCGTATAATCAGTAATTTTAATATGCTTTAATCCTTTATAATATTGAATAAATCTTTCACTCATTCTAGGGTGCAAGTGAAACTGAATCTCTACATTGCTTTTTTGAACCCACTCTTTAATTTTATTGTCACTTAAAAAGCTATACGTTCTTTTATAAAATTCACTTTCCAAAAATTGTTCATCTGTTCCAAGCAGTAGCTGTGGTCTCCATGTTGGCATAAATGTGATAATGCATTTTTTAATATCTTTATTTTTTAGCAAATCAAATCTTGCCAACCCTGTAATTTTTACTTCTTTATTTAAGAACCCATATTTATCTATGATATCAACCGCTTCTCTTTGAGCACTAGTTATAAAATAATCGATTGGTTTATTATATTTATGAAGCAACTTACTAACATTATTCTGCGTAACTCCATGCTGTAAAAACACAAAATCAAAATCAATTAGCTCCCGAACATATCTACCATTTACTACTCCAAATGGATTAAATAAATAAGGTTCAGTGTGAGAAGTAATCATTTTTTCCGCTTGAAAAGTCAACAAGTGATGCTTTTTACTATTAAATGGAACGACTGACCTTCCATAGCTTTTTTTCAAACGTTTATAATCTGCATTGTTTTTTTCAATTAAATAATAAGGTGTTATTTCTTTTTTTTGTTTGTAAATGAAATCAAAAAAAGCTTCTGCATTATCTTCTGCTTGATTCAGGCGATCAGTAAATAGCCAAATCCGTTTTTTATTTTTTGATTTAGCTTTCAGACCTATTATTTTATAAATACCAGATTTTCGAGTTTTGTTTTTCAGTAGTAAACCAATTATATTTTTTATAGTCAGCACTTTTTTTATCTTAGTTATTACAAATTTTTTATTTTCAAATAATCTAATAGTATGGTTTCCAAAATGCTTAAATGGTACTTTTGTGTTACTAAAATTAGTTTTTAAAGTTTTTCCTACGTTTTCAATTTCAACAATCTCTTTATCATTAACTAGATAAGCTAAAGTAAATTCAAGACTAAACTTTTTAACCGGCAATTCAAATCTGTAAAAAGAGGTATGGCTAACTTTCTCTCCTAAAAAATAATGCTCAGAGAGGACAGTAGCCTTGTCTGCTTTAATAATTTTATGAGATCCAATTTGAATAATTGGTTCAACTTTGATTTCATCAGTAACCATTGGTAGCGAAAATGAAAGTTTTAAAATGCCTTTCTTTAAATACATTGACTCATTTTTCAAATACATATTCTCAATAGATTTCAGAAATATATTATTGAAGTAAATATTGTGTCTATTATCCTCAACTCGAATTTCTAATTTACCGTTCTTATATCTGTTATGTAAAATAGCATTCTGATAAATGACATTCATTACTTTGAGACTTGGAGTAAATAATACATCATCTTCTATCACTTTTAATAAGTTTAAAATTTTATCAGTATATTGCTTCAGTTGTTCTTCAGTTAACTTATTTAGAGTTACATCTGAGTATTTGAACCTATACTGTAAGTCATATAATAAAACAGCTTGAATATATTTAGGAACGTACCCTAAACTATTTCGACTATCATCTATTAAATATTGATGATAGTTCTCTAACGTAGGTACATAAAATGTATCTTTATAATGAGCAGTATCAATAGCTGATGATTCATCTGCTCTTTTTCTATAAAAATAACATCCGTTAATATAGCTTAATTTCCCTAATTTATATTTTTTCTTCAAAACATCGTATACAAACTTAGCATCTTCAGCGTACTTTAAATTAGAATCAAATTTGATTTTACCAATCGCTGATTTTCTAAAAAAAGATGAAGAAGCATGCATTTGAATGTTATCGTAATCTTTAAGCAAATCGACTAGAACATCCTTTTCTTTTTCAAATTTATAATTCAAAGGATGTTCACCAACGACACTATCAAAGAATCTTAATCTGGAACTAACAATATCAGTTTCTGTATGTTCTTCTAAAAAGTTATATGCTGACTCAAAAGTTTCTAGTCCCCATTTATCATCAGAGTCTATAAAGTTAATATACTTACCTTCGGCGCTTTCAAGCCCTGTATTTCTCGCTATTGAAACACCTTCATTTTTTTTATTAATATATTTTATGTTTTCAGGATACAAATCTGCATTTCTTTGTAAGATATCATGCGTGCCGTCTGTAGATCCATCATTCACTAAAATAATTTGAATATCTTTAAAATCCATACTTTGGTTATAAATACTATCCAATGTTTCTTGAATATATTCTTCTGTATTATATACAGGAATAACAACGCTTACTTTAAATGGGTAATGCTTGTTTTCCTTGTTGTAAACCTTACGTTTCATCTTCTTTTTAAAATTTAAAAATTTCAAGATAAACTCCTCCATTTTGTTGATTCATGATTGTTTTAAACTTGGTTTTTTAAAATTCTTTTTATTTTGGTGATGATCCTAAATATTAAAGATACACTTTTAGCATTGTAGATGTTATTGTTGGATTTAATTTTCAACAGAAAACCTGACAAAATAAAAAATATCGGTAACTTTATTGAATACTTATTGAACGTAATGTCATTTTTCATTTTTCTTCCCAATAAATACTTTTCTTTAGTACATACAATATCTGCTGTCACTTTCTTTATAAAAACCTTACTTTCTCCAGGTATCCCAACAGCTTCATTAGAAAAAGTGAATTGTAATGTTCCGTTTTTAAAATTGTAACCCTGAATCAGTACTTTAATTTGTTTGTGAAGTAAAGATAAATCCATTTTCATGTCTTTCAATTGGTACATGTAAATTTTACAGTAAAGCGGGCATTCTAATTGGTCTATTGTTTTAGTACTTATATTTATAAATAGTTGTTTTGATAGATGCATAAATGTCTCTGTAATAAATGACTTATGCTCGATTATGTACTTCTGATTATACTCTGCAAGATATCCTAAATAGTGTCTTGCGATTAAGTATTGAATATAAGGAAGAACCTCACCGTATAATTTCTTTGATAGGTCAATTAATGGAAAATATGCATTTTTCAAATGTGCTGTATATCTGCTTTCTTCGCCCCATGCAGCATGGCTTAATGAATTTGTATTATTGCGATCATAATAATAATAAGCACCATTAACCAGTCCATACTTCAGATTTTCTAGTAATATCGTATTGATTAATAAAGCGTCCTCCCAAAAGGTCAGGCTTTCTTGGAAGCTATGGTGTAATGAGTTAAACACTTCACTTCGAAACACAGTTCCTCCCATATGGTACTGAATAGATGTTGAATGTTGTCTGATATCTACATAACCTGATGTATTTTGAAATTTGAAATTCAAAGATTGTGGGGATAATTGATTATTTTTATTTAGTATAATCGGAGCTACTGATAACTTTAATTCTGGATATTGCTCAAAAATTTCCAGGTGTGCTTCAATATAATTTTCGCTAATAGTATCAGAGTCATCTATAAATGCAGTAAATAAAGAAGCTTTATCCAATGCATTTAAGCCGGCATTACGTGCCGCACTGACACCTTTATTTTCTTGGTTTATAACTTTTATTCTTTGATCATCATATCTTTCTAAAATTCTTTTAGTGTTGTCTGTACTTCCATCATTTATCACAATGATTTCTATCTCTTGAGATGTCCTATTGTTTAAGATACTCTCAATCGTCTTACTGATTGTTTTTTCTGCATTATAAGCAGGCAGTATAAAGCTAAACATTTGTTCACCAACGCTTTCGATTCTATGTTGTATTTCTTTGTGGTTTGCATTTGCCTTATAATCAATATACTACATAACGTTTTTAAACAAAAGTAAATGTTTCTCAACCTTTATTTTAAATTTTAATACTTCACAACACATATTATGAGTGTATTTATTGCTAATCTATATTTGTGCAATAAACAAATAACGACGCACTTGCTTACACAAATGCGCCGTTATTTTTATCTATATTCACTTTCAACTGATTCTACAACTTGTTCATAACTCATACCAGTAGAGATGTTGACACTTGCTAGAAAGCTGCCTTCTACAATAGGTGCTTCTACTTTCTCTACTCTATATTGTCCATCGTACATTTCAATAGCCATATCTAAGTTCATTTCTGCTGAACCTAAATCATAGAAACAAATCGCATCGTCTTTTAAACCTTCAATTGCTTGTTGTATAGGTTCAAAGGATGTTCCAATAGTACCGTCACTGCCGCCGACTGGAATCACTTGCACGCCTTCAGCCATTTGGCTAATAAGTTTTTTGATGCCGTTTGCGATTTCTTCACTATGACTGACTACAATAATCGCTGTCATTGATTTACTCATCTCCTATCAATGCGTTTAAGATATAAACACTACTTTGTGCACCTGGATCTGTGTGACCTCTTGACTCTTCTTTGAAGTAAGCTGCACGTCCTTTTGTCGCAACTAAATCTTCTGTATTATCTGCGAGTGTTTGAAGGTATGCGATATCAACAGTCTCTCCATTTTCTACCGCTTCTCTCGCTCTTTCAATCACGTCGTACATTGTTTTTTCATCTAGTTCAACTTTACCGCGTTGGTGTACCGCTTGTGAAAATGCCTCTAACAACTTAGGTAAGTTGTCTTCTGTAATCTCATCTTCCGCAACTTGTGCCATTTTGACAAAACTGAAACCGTATAATGGACCTGAAGCACCACCAACTTTAGACATTAAAGTCATTCCTGTTGTTTTCAAAACATCTTGGACTGTGTCCGCATTTTCTAATGCTTGTGGTAAGGCATTAAAGCCTCTGACCATGTTGACACCATGGTCACCATCACCAATGGCACGATCAAGTTCTGTTAATGTATCTTCACGTTCTTGAAAAATTTCTTGTAAATGAATTAAACGTTGTTTTAATGTTTCTGCATTCATAGTTCATTTCCTCCTTGTGCGTTATCCGAAATAACGGCTTGTTGTCGGTGCGTTTAATGCATTCAAACGGTCCTCAGTACTTTCTAATAATGTTAATGAGAAACCTTGCATATCTAACGATGTCATATAATCACCGACAAACCAGTCTTTGACTGAAACATTTTCTGCTTCAAGTGCTGCTTGGATATACTTCACTGCGATATTTAATTCTGAAAGCGGTGTGCCGCCCATGCCGTTTACCATCACTATGACTTCTTTCGCTTGGACTTCTTCGTTCAAAGATTGAACTAATTCAGTCGCAATATCTTGAATAGGTTTAACCGCTTCTCTCTTCAATCCACGTTCCCCATGAATACCGATACCGATTTCCATATCTCCAGATTCTAAATCAAAGCCATACTTACCAGTGGATGGTACAAATGGCGGTGTGAGTGCCATGCCTATTGTACGCATATCAGCTAATAATGCTTCAGTTTGTTCTACAATCGTTTCTAGCGATTCACCTTGTTCAGCAAGGTAACCTGCAAACTTATGCACAAAAACTGTGCCTGCTACACCACGGCGCATCTCTTTATCTTCTACCGCAATATCATCTCTGACAATCACTTTACCGACTTTGATACCTTCCATTTCAGCCATTTCTTGCGCCATTTCAAAGTTCATAACATCTCCGGCATAATTTTTGATAATCAATAAGACGCCGTCACCATTATCAACAGCTTTAATCGCTTCTAAAATTTTATCCGGTGTCGGTGATGTGAAGATTTCACCGCATACTGCCGCATCTAACATTCCCTGTGCAACATAGCCTGCATGTGCAGGTTCATGTCCGCTTCCTCCGCCAGAAACTAACGCAACACCTTGTTGCTTTTTCTCTTTTCTAACAACAACCGTCTCAGAAATGACAGTTTGCTCGGGATTTGAAAGTGCTAAACCCTCTAACATATCTGAAAGTATTGTAGTTTTATCTTGAATTAATTTTTTCATATGTGCACAACCCCTTTTTGTGTTCAATCATCAATTCATATTTTAGATACACCTCTATTATATAGTCTGACTAATGATTATTCATGTGATAAGAGGTTAGATTCTACAATCATTCAATTAAAAAATATGTTATATTACAATTAAGAAAAGCAATATAAATCACATACAAAGAAGGTGTGTCTACTATGAATCTTTCTTTTGCTAAGCGTGTTGCCGATATTATCACGATTGTCAGCTTTATTGCTTTATTAGTTTTATTGTCCATTAACTTCTATTTTAATATGCAAACAAATGGTTTTTCAGCAGGGTTCAAAATCGAAAGCACTAATAACATTATTTTTGTATCACTGTTATTTGCTACTTGTTTAATCAGCGATATCATCAGTACCGTTTTAAAACGAAAACTTAAATACAAACATTAACAAAAAGCCCTCCTACTCGGTTTGAATAGGAGGGCTTTCCAACGCTGATATCTGTTTACATCGATACAAGACTATTTGATTTTCTTAACATAAATCGATTTTAAACCGATTTGACCGACACCTGGAATTTTACAATCGATGTCATGACCGTCTTCAGGATCTACTAGACGGATACCTTTAACTTTCGTACCTTGCTTAATCACAGATGAAGCACCTTTGATTTTCAAGTCCTTAATCACTGTCACAGTGTCACCATCTTGTAATTCTTGACCATTGGCATCGCGTACTTTTAACGCTTCCTCAGCTTCTTCTACTGAATCTTGCGTCCATTCATGTCCGCACATTGGACAGACAAATAACGCACCATCTAAATACGTATATTCCGAACCACAGCTCGGACAATTAGGTAATGTTTGTTCCATGTTCTCCTCCATGCTCTGTAATGACCCTCTAAATCTACCATATTTCCATAGAAAAAGATATATCAGCGATTAGAATTTAATTTTTTCGAATTGTTTTCTATATTCATGTCTAAGAAATATCTTTATATTTAAAACCAACAATGCCTGAAATAAATAGTATCGTTGCTATCACAAGCATAACTATAGTCGCAGACCAATCCATATCTGCAATCGGCAGACGTGGTACATGCCCAAAAGGCGTCACTTTTTTCAACCATTGCTTTATATTTAATAATTGTCCTAGATATACGACTAAGAAAGAGTAAGCTAAATAGAGATAGACAATTAAACTCCCTTTCTTAAACCAACCGATAATACAGACAGCCAATCCCGCAAAGACTAATATTGCTGGAATAAAAACTAACCCTGCAGTGTAGATTTTATTAAAAGCAATAGGTTTATCCATACTTGAGACAGCACCCATATACATTCCTAACGTAGCTGAACTGATCATCAAGACACTGTTGATCAATCCAATCCAAATAAAGCTCATTAAATAACGCATACGATGTATGGGCAAAGCCAGTATACTTTCTGTATGGCTTAATCTGATTTCCTTTTGGATTTTAAAGATTGCCATTAAAACAGGTATGGTTGAAATCATGCCCATAATTGCCATCAATATCGGCACAAATTGTTCAGCATAGTTATTTCCTTTGCCAGTCAACATTCTTTGTAACAGCGGATTTTCTTTAAAGAAATTTTCTAATTCTCCAAATACCGAACCATACGACAAACCTAACATCAACATACCTATAGCCCAAACGATTATTCCCGTACGCTGTAAATGAAGTTGTAGTCCTAAAGGTGATTTTAATAAAGATGATGCACGCGAATGCCCTTTAAACGTTGGCAATAACCCAGACTCCATATCACGGTGTCTATTCAATATCACCGCAATAATTAATAATATGAGAGACATTCCAAATAACGCAGCAACCGGCCACCAATGGTTATGACTATAAATATCGGCGCGTGTGATCCAACCAAGCGGAACAATGTAAGAAAGCCAAGAAGCCGACACATCGCCTATGGCACGGATTAAATACATTATCAATAACAAACTAATACTGATGCCTGTTGTCTGACTTTGTGTCGTGGTTAATTGCGCGACAAGTAATGTCAACATACTTATCATAAAACCTGATACCGCAATAAGCATGCCGTATAGCCATGCGCCTTCAACAGTAAAATAATCAATACCTGTAAACATCAAACCTATACTGATAGATATACCTAAAATGACATTAATGATTCCTTGTTGAATTATCGTACTCAAAATCAATGTCGCACGTCCTATCGGTAAAGCAGATAACATCGCTAAACGCCCCGCTTCTTCATCCCCTCTTGAATCTTTCGAAACAAATAAGATATTCATAATACTGACGAGAATCACAGTAAACATCAACATCTCATAGTTGAACATCGTCGCTATAGTCATTTGGTCTAAAGAGAATTTACCAAGCATCGCTTGCATCGCAGGATTTTTAAACATTTCAAACAGTGGTACTAATGCTTGTTTATCAGGATACAAATTCGCAAATGATTGCGGAATCATTAAGGTTAATGCGATTAATCCTACTAACCAAAAGATGATAGACCATTTATTCCGCTTCAAATAAAACAACATTATCTTAGAAAGTGTCAGTCGCTTTTGTGTCATCTTACTCACCTTCTTTTAGCTGCTCGCCATAGTGTCGTATGAATAAATCTTCTAAAGTCATCGGTTGGCTTTCTAACTTTTTAATGTTGAAGCGACTTAAATATTGAATCACTGTACTGGTTTGATCAGTATCCACTTGAAATTGATACGTTTCATCTTGTTTGGTTACATCATGTACACTTGGTTGCGCTTCTAAATGTGTTAGTATCTCTTGTGTCATGACGGTAAAGCGCATACGTGTTAAATGACGCATTTCATCTAATGTGCCTGTTTCTATTAATTCACCTTTACGTATAATTCCTACACGGTCACATAGTTGTTCTACTTCAGAAAGAATATGGCTTGATAATAGTACTGTTTTTCCACGCTTACGGCACGCTTTTACATGATGTTGGAAGACGCGCTCCATTAATGGGTCTAAACCAGACGTTGGTTCATCAAAAATATACAAATCTACTTCCATACTTAGTGCGGCAATCAAAGCAACTTTTTGTCGATTCCCTTTAGAATACGTACTGCATTTCTTGTGAATATCCAACTCAAAATCTCGAATTAACATTTGTTTACGTTCATGGTTCACTGACTTTTGTAAACTTAATAAGAACTCAATAACTTCTTCTCCAGTTAAATTCGACCACAAATTCACATCACCTGGGACATACGCAATGCGTTCATGTATGGCTACTGCTTCTTTAAACGCATCCTTACCAAATAACGTAACACTGCCGGAACTTGGTTTTAATTGGCCTAACATCGTCTTAATTGTCGTTGATTTACCTGAACCGTTCGGACCAATAAAGCCGAAGATTTCTCCTTCTTCAACCCTCATATTTAATTTAGAGAGTGCTTCGAATTTACCAAAGCGTTTTGTGAGATTATTAATTTCTAGAACTGATGTCATATAGATCACCTTCTTATTTCTATTATTCATCTATACTTTAAGAACTTGACTCCATTATACACTTGTTTCACTCAAGAAAAGGTTCATAAATAAATAAGGACATTCCAAAAAGAATGCCCTCATGATTATTTGAATGCTCGTGTATCTATATTTTCTTCTTCCAATATTTTCTCAATTTTCTTTTGTTCACGTTTGTTAGGTTTATCGTTTCCTTTTTCAATCGCACCGACTTCTTTTACAGAAACACGTCCATTTTTTGAAGAAGCAATTGCGGTATCTATTTTTTCATCGATATCTCTGAGGTATTGGTTAGAGTTTGTAATGTAGCGATTAATTTTATGCGCATGTCCGTCATAACCTTTCGGTAAACGATTTTCATTAATATACTGCGCAAAGTTATTATCATTCGTACTTGCTAGCTCACTGGCTTTTTCAATATGTTTTGCATCGCGTTTAGAAAGCCCTTCTTTTGAATGCAGCTTTTGTTGATAGTGTTCATAAATACGTGTGATATCATGATCAGCATTCAAATACGTTTGGATATCTTGTTTTAATTCTGCTTTAGTCAATTTTTGATTCTTTTTCTTCTTGTCAAATATAGACGGATTTAAATCCACTTGTTGTCCTTCTGATTTCGCAGATCCAGTATCTTTCTTGTGTTCTTGTTGTGGCGGTGCTTTTTGCGTCGGTTCTTGTTTGGCCTCTTGTTTGACTTCTTTCACTTCTGAAGAAGCACATCCTGATAATATCAATGTCATAGACGCAAAAAGCAATCCCGTTATTAATTTTTTCACTGTTACCTTCTCCTTTGATTCTGCGCCTTATTTTATCTTTTTAATAATTCACTCGCTCAGTCATTTTTTACCCTAAATCTCATAATGTATGATGTTATCTTCTAAAATCATATATAAAACGCTTTCATTGAAATTTGATTTAGAAAATTTAAAAATTAGTCACGCAACTCATTAAAGTTAGTGTATAATACTTCCATACACATATTCTATTCCGTACAACATAAAAAGAAAATAGATGATATGCAGTTCGCAGTTTCACTCTGCACGCCATCCGTTCTCTATATAAAAACTACAAAGAGGTGTAACATCATGGAAAACAATGATTTAAAACGCAGTATGACCAATCGTCACATTCAGCTGATCGCCATCGGGGGCGCTATCGGCACGGGGCTTTTCTTGGGGGCAGGGAAAAGTATTGCGTTAGCTGGGCCATCCATTCTTTTGGCCTACATCATTATCGGGTTCTTCTTGTTCATTATGATGCGTGCATTAGGTGAACTTCTTTTATCAAACAGTCAATACAATTCATTTATTGATATTGCGGAAGATTATTTAGGCCATATGGCTGGTTTCTTTACAGGTTGGACATACTGGTTTTGTTGGGTAGCTACAGGTATTGCGGACATCACAGCTGTAACCAAATATATTAATTTCTGGTGGCCGTCTTTCCCACCTTACTTAACAGCGATTATCACAGTTATCTTACTACTCGCACTAAACTTAATGACCGTTAAAGCTTATGGGGAAATCGAATTCTGGTTTGCGATCATTAAAGTTATTGCGATTTTATTCTTAATTGTCATTGGTCTTTATTTAATCTTTACTGGATTCTCATCACCTAACCACATTCAAAGTGGTTTCAGCAACCTTTACTCTCACGGCGGATTCTTCCCTAATGGGGTTATGGGCTTTTTACTTGCTTTCCAAATGGCAGTATTTAGTTTCGTAGGGATTGAATTAGTCGGTGTTACTGCACGTGAAACAAAAGATCCAGAAAAGAACTTACCGAAAGCCATCAACAGCGTCGGTATTCGTATCATCATCTTTTATGTTTTAAGCTTAATGGTTATTATGAGTATCACTCCATGGGATAAATTAGATCCTAAAGAAAGTCCATTCGTTAACTTATTCGTATTAGCCGGTATTCCAGCTGCTGCGGGTATCGTAAACTTTGTGGTATTAACTTCAGCATCTAGTGCCGCAAACAGCGGATTATTCAGTAACAGTCGTATGGTTTATGGTTTAGCTGTTTCAGACAGCGCACCTAAAGCTTTAGGTAAAGCCAATCGTCACGGGGTCCCATACAATGCATTGATTTTCTCAGGGGTTGTCTTATTCTTAGCAGCATTATTGAACTATGTTATTCCAGATACTGTATTCACAGTCGTAACTACAGTCGCAACAATTTTCTTTATCTTTATTTGGACAATCATTTTAGTTTGTTATATCAAATATCGTAAAGCACATCCTGAATTACATGCTGCTTCAAAATTTAAAAACTTCTTTGGTGTAGTTGGTTCATATAGTACCCTTGTCTTCTTCGTTATTGTCATCGCGATTTTATTCTTAGCTGAAGATACAAGAGTAGCCTTATACTTCTCACCATTCTGGTTAATCTTATTATTTATCGCATATAAAGTCGGCGGCTTTAAAAACCGTGGCTTAAATCGCATTAAACATTAATACACAACACATCAAACAGGTGGAGATTTGAAGTCTTCACCTGTTTTTTGTGTAAATGAAACAAATTAAAAAGCCGGATCAGTTGAGCTGATCCGACTTCCTTTATATAAAATAACTTCGACTCACAATAATTAGTTCAAGCGTGTTGGTGTATCGCCTGTTTTGATGACATTAAGTGCAGCGTTTAATCCGCCTTCAACTAAGTTACGTACCGCTTCATCAGAGAAGAATGCGATATGTGGTGTTAATTGAATTCTGTCATTTTCGATTAATTTTTTGAATGTTTCATCTTCAAGTTCTTTACCAGTAAAGTCAAATGTGAAGTAAGGCATTTCGAACTCGTAAGTGTCGACAGCTGCGCCTGTTAATTTACCTTCATTGACCGCATCGATTAATGCTTCTGTATCTACAACTGCACCACGTGCTGCGTTAACTAAGATTGCGCCATCTTTGAATTTCGCAAACATTTCTTTATTGAAAATGTGGTGGTTGTCTGCAGAACCTGGCATGTGTAAAGAAACGATGTCCGCATCTTTAACTGCTTCTTCAATCGTATCTTTATATTCTAAGAAATCTAATGAATCATTTGGATATAAATCATAACCTACAATTTTAGCACCGAAGCCTGCGAAAAGGTTACCAGTTAATGCGCCGATACGTCCTGTACCGATAATTGCGACTGTCATGTCTTTTACTGGTCTTGCCATAATTGTCGCATCCCAAGTAAAGTCATAGTCTTGAACACGTTTTTCAATACGTGGGAATCTACGTACAAGATTTAATGCAGCAGCTACTGAGTATTCCGCAATTGTTTCAGGAGAATAGCTAGGCACGTTTGAGATAATAATACCGTGTTTTTTCGCTAATTCTAAATCATACATGTCAAAACCTGCAGTACGTTGTGCGACTTGTTTGATGCCCATTGCTTCTAATTTAGGGTAAGCTTCTTTTTCAAGTTTGCCGAATTGCATTGTTGTAACGCCGTCAAACCCTTCAAGCTGATCCAAAGTATCATAGCTTAAGAAGTCATTTGAGAATGAAACTTCAACATCATTCTCTTTAGCCCAGTTCAAAGCTACATCTTTTTCATAATCACGTGTACCAAAAAATTTAATTTTTGTCATAATTACTCCCTCAATTCTAAAAGTTGTATAGTAGAGTAATTCATATCCTATCTAATATATTATGTGAATACATTCACAAAGTCAATAGGTTATAAATTAATCTGAATAATCTGTCAAACTGATTATACTCCATTTGCGTACGTTTGCATATATGATTGTTCAATACTTTTAAAATTTTAAATAACATTGTACAAAGTGGTGTCTATATACCATGATTCTGGAACAATTATTGGATTATAAACATCTAGACACTTTCTATTTTGGAACTCTACGACAAAACAGTATTGAGGTTGGCTAAACTAAAAATACGCACGCCATAGTTTAGAAATTCACTATAGCGTGCGTATTAGATTAGTCATCTTTCTTTTTATAACGAATTGTCGGCTGATGCTCACCTTTTGTGAACGCTTCTGTTGCTTTTCGTCTGCGTTCAGCCCGTAACTTTCTGTTTTTCTTAGCTTCTCTTTTATTATAAGCAATATTCAAAGAAGCCCCTTTTTGGGTGTTGTCTTTCATATACATATACGAACCAACGTTATAAGCCGTACGTACAATCATTTGCCCAGCGACTGGTGACGTCATGTATAAGAATAAGATCGTTAATAGCGTTCTGACACTGAAATAATCACGTGTAAACCAGAAATATATAAATACACCAATTAATGAAAACAACACAGATAAGGTCGAACTTTTCGTTGCGGCGTGTGCACGCAAGAAGATATCATCAAACTTTAAAATACCGATGGCACTAATGAGAGCGACAATAGATCCCAACAAGATAAGGACAGCTGCGAATAAACTAACGATTTCGTTTATTATCAAAGATTCGTCCTCCTTCTACGAAGCGTGAGATACCAATGGTACTCAAGAATGCGAGGATAGCGATAATTAAGCTCGCATCTAAGAAAGTTAAGGTGTTTAAGACGATACTGAGTAAGCCTACAATAGAGATAATCATCGCACCAATACTATCAAATGCGACCACCCTATTAGGTGTTGTCGGTCCTTTAATCACACGTATCAAAGCGATAATCACCGCAATACCGTAAATGACTAAAGCACTCCGTATCATCCAATCTATGACCATTTCAATCATTTGAGCACCTCCCATATCAAAC
The DNA here is from genome assembly GCF_025561465.1 of Staphylococcus simulans. Classification (NCBI taxonomy): domain Bacteria; kingdom Bacillati; phylum Bacillota; class Bacilli; order Caryophanales; family Staphylococcaceae; genus Staphylococcus; species Staphylococcus simulans. Next base: position 420,563 of record NZ_CP095100.1, on the reverse strand, counting down.
GTTCATATTTCTTAATCTGCTTGGTTAAAACTGCTTTGTCTTTTTCAGAAACATCGATCGCATGAATAAAGAAACGACTGCCATCAGGTGATACCCTGAGTACGAGCGAGCCTGGTGTCAACATAATTAACAAGGTCAGTAAAGTAATCGCCCAGTCTCTTTTCAATGACGTTTCATAAATTAATAAACCTGGGTTCATGTCATGTGATTTAAATAAGATATAGTTGATGGTTGATAAACTCGATATCAACAGCTGCATATTATAAATCAAAATGAATTTAGAAATAATCCAGACTTTCTTTAAGTAGAAGACACGTTTAAAGAAGAATCGATGGATTAAATATACAATCGCAATACCAATCAGATATCCCGCAATAAATGTAGACAAGTGGAATTTATCTTCGTCTTGAAAGAGCGTCCATAATACAGCAATTAAAATATTCAGGGTTAGTTGGGCTAACATTATTCCACCTCCACATTTGGGATAACTGATTTGATATAGTCACTAGGATTTATATTAAATTCAGCCGCATGATGTGCGACATCTAAAATCCATTCGGCACAAAGCCCCATCAGGATAGTCGCAACTGTTAATAAAATCATCGCGATCAACTTATGCGGCAAGATTGGTTGTCGTTGGACTACAGGCATCTCTTCTCTACCGAAATACATATAGAAAAAGACTTTCAATAAACTATACATCGCAATCAAGCTGGTGATAATCATCAGTGCGACACCGACCACATACCCTTCAGCGAGTGCACCTTGTATAATCAGTAATTTCCCAGGAAATCCACTGAATGGCGGTACGCCGCCAATAGATAATGTGACAATAAATAAAATAATACCTAATGACGGATGCGTATGAATCAAACCGCCCATTTGTTTATAACTTCGGCAACCTGTTAAGACAACAAAGACACCCATGACTAAGAATAATAAGGTCTTAATAATCATGTCATGACCGGCATAGAAAATCGCACCTGTCACACCTGCTTGATTCAAGGTACTGATACCCATGACTGAGAAGCCGATAGACAAGATAACTTGATAAGCAGCTATTTTCTTCACATCTTCATAACCCAGTACACCGATAGCACCAATAATCATCGTAATGATTGCCATATAATACATGAGTTGATGTGTAATATCAGGCTGTTGATCAAATAACAACACCATGACACGAATTAACGCATACACACCAACCTTTGTCATCAATCCCGCAAATAACGCAGCTAATTCAGTATTTAATGCGGCATAGGCTTTAGGCAGCCACATAAACATGACTAAAGCTGCTTTACCGCCGAACACGAAGATCATAATAATCGCAATCATTGTCATCATCGGCGGTTGGTCACTTTCACTTATCCGCATCGCTAAATGACCGAAGTTCAATGTGCCGAGTGTGCCATATAAATAAGCGACACCGATAAGGAAGAACCAAGAACTGACAACGTTCATTACGACATAAATGACACTCGCACGTAATTGCTCTAGTGTTTGACCAAGTGTTAATAAGACGAACGACGCAATCAACATAATTTCAAACATCACGTACAAGTTGAAAATATCAGCAGTTAAGAAACTGCCGTTGACACCTGTCAGCATAAATAAAATAAAGGATGGTAAGAAATAACGGTTCGCAAGATGTTCACGCTTACCAAAACCGAAATAAATAACACAAGTAACCACTAAGTTGGCAATTGTGACAAAGAAAATACTTAAAGTATCGCCGACAAATTGAATGCCGAATGGCGGCTGCCAATCACCAAAATTGATTACTAGCGGTTGATGTTGATAAACATACGCTAATAAATAAGCTGAAACTGCTGTGTTGATGATTTGAATCGTAATCGCGATACGTCTCGTAACCATTAAACGTTCTTTAAAGAAGAATAAAATTAATCCTGTGACTAAAGGCAACAACAGTGGGATTAACATCATATTATTCATCGACATCATCATCCTCACCGCGTAACGCTTCAATTCGGTTTACCCGTGTCACTTTATAAGTACGATAGACTAAGACAAGTAAGAATGCGGAAACCGCAAATCCAATGACAATTGCGGTTAAAATCAACGCTTGTGGTAAGGGATCTACATAATTACTGCCTTCATCGTTAATAATCGGTACTTTTGTACCATCAAAGCCGCTCATCGCTAAAATGACTAAGTTTGCGACGTGTGTATAAATGGCAGTACCTAAAACAATCCGAATTAAGTTTTTCGATAAAATCATATACGTGCCTGCAAAAGTTAAAATACCAATAATTATAATAAGTATGACGTTCAACTTTTATCACCACTTATCGCAAGCATAATTGTCGTAACTGAACCGACGACTGTTAATAAAATACCGAATTCAAACAATGTCACACTTGAAAGATGCACTTTCTCTAAGTAAGGCAATGTGACGTAAACATCCTCATGTGACAATAAAGGGTGTCCAAAAAACATTGGCACGATTGCGGTAGCAATGGATAATAAAGAACCTGTAATCGTAACTGCTCTGAAATCCAGCGGCAGTGAACGAATGACCTTTTCCACATCAAAGGCTAGAAACATCAGGATAAACGCTGAACTGAAAACTAAACCGCCGATAAAGCCGCCACCTGGATTATCATGACCCGCTAAGAAAATATAAGAACCGAAGGTCAAAATAATGAAAACTGCTACTTTAGAAATCGTTTCTAATACAATGTCATTTTCGTGCATCTGAATCACCCTTTCTGATTTTGAATTTAATTAAGGAATAGATACCGAGACCCACTATCATAATGACAATGCCTTCTAACATGGTATCTAGTGCTCTGAAGTCTCCGAGAATTGCGTTGACAATATTTTTAGAACCTGCCAATTTATCACTATGTTCATAGAAACTTGAAATCTTATTAAACGCTTGTTCTTGTTGTGCAATAATCACAAATGTCACGACAAAGAGCGACATTAATAAAGCAATAGATAGCTTGACCGCTTCTTTCCCGACATGTACTTTATCTCGTCGTACGTTCGGTAAATGATAAAAGACTAATAAGAATAAGATAGTCGTAATCGTTTCAATCACTAACTGTGTCATCGCCAAGTCTGGCGCTCTCATTAAGACAAAGACAATCGCAATCGTATAACCGATAACACCGTTAATAATAATCATCGCCATACGTTCACGTAAGAACACTAATGCAACAGATAAGAAAGCAATATTGGCAGTGACTAAAATTTCAAACCACGTAATCGGCTTCACTTTGAAACCTTCAACAGGTATCCAACCGACGCGAATAAAACCATAAGCCAACATACCGAAGAATAAGAAATAAATCACATGTAAGTATTGATTTAATCGGTTATTCATCATCAACTGCATCCCGCTTCTACTAAAACGCTCACTTCCGCTTAACATACCGCGATAGATACTGTTGATGGATAGAAACTCTGGTAACTTGTTGTAAACATTCATCCAACGTGAACGCCATAAGAGTAAAATACCCACGACATAAATCGTTAAGGTAATCCATAACTCAGGGCTTAAACCGTGCCATGCGGCAATGTGCGGAATAAATGGTGCCACTTTATCTGAATGTCCGATATCACGTAAGGCAGGACCGATTAAATATCGCCCTAAGACGTTCGGGATAATAAAGAATAATGGCATACCGAGTGTAATCACTGCCGGCGCAATATACAGTCCTACTGGCTCATGTTCAGGTACTTGCGGTAAGCCCTCTTTGTGTAACGGGCCAAAGAAAGTATCTTTGACTAAACGTAAGCTGTAAATGAACGTAAAGAGACTGGCAACCACACCAACAATCAACATCACAGAAACAAAGACTTGGTCATACATCGTAAGTTTTTTCGCGCTGACCAATGTCGCAAAGAACATTTCCTTTGATAAGAAACCATTAAATAACGGGAGACCTGCCATCGCCATTGCGCTGATGGTCATCATCACAGTTGTGACTGGCAAGAGTTTACGTAAACCGCCTAAACGCGATAAATCACGTGTGCCTGTTTCATGATCTACAATACCAACACCCATAAAGAGCACACTCTTAAAGAGCGCATGGTTGATTAAATGAAACAGTCCCGCAAATAAACTCGCAACATAAAAGGCTTGGAACCCTTGTGCTTGGTGACTATATGCTAAAAATCCAAAGCCGACCATCGACATAATCATGCCGAGTTGACTAATTGTGGAATAAGCAAGCAACCCTTTTAAGTCACGTTGTCCAACTGCCACAAAAGAGCCGACCATTAAAGTGATAATACCAATTGTGATAACAATATAAGCTACCCATGGCTCATAACCTAATATCGGTGTAAAACGAAATAGTAAGTATAATCCGGCTTTAACCATTGTCGCAGAGTGCAGATAAGCACTGACAGGTGTCGGTGCTTCCATCGCATCTGGCAACCAGATATGAAATGGAAATTGTGCCGATTTCGTAAAGGCACCTAATAAAATAAAGACAACCGCAAGTGGGAACCAAGGAGATTCATACATCGTTTGGCGAACGGGAATCTGCACTAATTCAGAAATAGTATTTGTACCGGTAATGTTAAATAAAATAACAAACCCAACCATCATAAACATGCCGCCAAAGACAGTGATTAAGAATGATTTCATTGCGCCTGCCTGACTTGTTGGTCGGTTATACCAATAAGCAATTAATAAGAAAGACGCAATACTCGTTAACTCCCAAAATACGTACAGCAGTATGGTATTATTTGCTAGCACAACGCCTAACATCGCAAACATGAACATTAATAAATACACGTAGAACCTTGGCAAATCATCATGTGCTTTTGATAGGTATGCATTCGCATATAATACAACACCTGTACCAATTAAAGTGATTAACAAGGCAAAGATTAAAGACAAGCCATCTAATCTGAACGCAAAATTTACATCGATTGACGGCATCCACAGCAATGAAACCATAACCAGTTGATTGGCGGCGATGCGTGGAATCATGGTTATAAAATAAATTGCGCTAATAACGGGCGCACTTAACGCTATCCATCCAGCTTGTCTGCTTATAGTTGTTCTGTACCGACCTGTGTTATGCGTAATTTCTTGTTGTGCTTGTTCTGATGCTGACGCTGGTCGTGCAGAACGATTCGGCAGGTTTGTCATGAGTACGAACAACATCACAACAATAATAAAGACAAACAGCCAAATAAGGCTCATAAGAAGTGAGACTCCTTTCTATAGTTGAGTTAAAGTCATATCTAAAAAATAAAAATTAAAGATCTAATTGAATCGTAATCGTGCGGTTTTGTTGCGGAACATCTATAAATTTGAGGGTCTCAGATAAAGTCTGATGACCGAGGTATTTTTGTATCACTGTAAGCGGTGTACCCGATTGGTACGCATGATAAGCAAAAGTTTTACGTAAAGATTGAAGACCGACTTGAGAGAGTCCATTTTGAACAGCAGCATCATGAATAATACGATACGCTTGTTGGCGAGAGAGCGGACGCTTTGTTTTCATAGAACGAAATAGATAATCGTCATGACCAATTCCTTTATCTTTCATAAATTCATCCAATTCCTCACATAATGATTGAGGCAACGGCACATTAATTTCAGATATCCCAGGTTGTCGCCAAACATTAATCACAGCCTGACAATGCTCATCTTGTGTTAAAACATCTAGTCCTTTTAAATGAATTAACGTACTAATTCTTAAACCTGTATGTATCGCTAAACGAAACAACAAATAATCACGCTGGTTATGTTCACGTAACGTTTCATACATCGCTTCAATGTCCGATTTATCTTTAATCGGTAACACACATTCCATGAAAAGCCCACTCCTTTCTAATTAACAAAATATTGCCACATTAAATTAATGATACTTAATCATTATAATTCATATTTAAGTAACATTAAAGTAACGAAGTCTCATTTTTTCAAAAAATTTAAAATCGTTTATTTGTTAAAAAGCATAAAAAAGAAGCGAGCCAAAGCTCACTTCTTCTTATTAGTCTAATCGAATAATAGGTTGTTGTTCATTATTACCTATCATGATTTTACTTTCTACCGCTTGTATTTGTGACTTAGGAATATTTAATTTTTTCAAATCTGCAACCTTATATTCTTTCATGAACCCATTTTCAATCTCTTGATTATAATCTGCATAATATGTTTGCGTTCCCCATACTATAACTTTTTCATGCGAAATACCAACTAAAACAGAATATGGTCCAGAACGCGGGTCAAATATATAATAAACCATATCTGTTGGCGCATGAATTAATTTCATTTCACTTTCTGGCTGAATCAAATGGACTTCATTTACTTTGAAATGATGTATTTTACCATCATCTGTTCTACCTGAATATTTACCTTCTAACACTTCTTGCCCTGTGATATATTTTTGATCAAAATTCGGGTTCAATATCATCAATGCTACATTGTGTTTAATCTCTTGTTCTGTTAAAGGTCCTTTTTGTGTTTGCGGTTCTTCTTTTTGATTCTCTGTACTTTCTTTTGAAGTATTGGTTTGATTATTATTTTTTGTTTCTGATGTTACTTTGTCTTGTTTAGCGTTTGTTTCTTTTGTCTCGGTTTTCTGTTCTGATGACTTAGAAGTTTGTTTATCTTCTTGTGATTGTGTTCCACATGCGGCTAATAAAAGTAGACTCAAGGTCATTGTGAGTATCATTCTAAGTTGTTTCATCTTTTACGCCTCAATTCTCAGGGACAAACTGTAATGTGTGCGGTGTTGCTTGATAGATATGTCGTGTTAGCGCAATGATTTCATTTGAATCGAGTTTCAACTGTTCAAGTTCTTTCACTTTAAAGACTTGTGTCTCTTCTTCTTGAATGAATTGATTATAATCTAATTTTACTTTTTGAGATACTGCATCTTCAGAACTGATTGTTGATTTACCAATAACGATTTCATTATCAGATACACCGATTACTGTTTTCTTGTCAGGATCTTTTGTATGTGTTACAAAATAATACTGCATGCCTTCAGGACCATTTTCAACTTGCGGTACTTCTAGAGATTGGAAAAGTACATAGTTTGGAATGCGCACTTGTTGACCGTCATCTGTTTTATACGTTTTTTGTTTTAAATCTTTAGCATTAACGTAAGTTTTGTTTAATTTAGGGTCTAACAACATCATCGCGATATGTTTTCTATCCATATCTGCTTCAGGACCAGGTGCAAGAGCCTCAGGCCCTTTAACTTTACCGCTATCTCTTTCTAAATTTGGTTCTTCATTTTTCTTTGATGAATCTGAGGATTGAGCATCTTTTTCAGTTGTTGCTTTATCAGCTTCTTGTTGCGTTTGTTTAGCTTGTACATTCTTATTTGTATCAGTGTCAGCATGCGCTTTATCTTTTTTCTCCGCTTCATGCACTTCTATTTTTATATCTTGTTTAGTGTGGTACGTCGTATGTGTTTGTTTTTTCTCTTTAGGTGATTGGTCTTGTGATTGAGTGTCGGTTGTTTCTTCTTGTTTTTGGTCTGCTTGTTTTTCGTTGTTTTCTCTATGGCCACAACTTGCTAAAAGTAGAGTTGAACAAAGCAGTCCAAGCAATAAATGATGTCGTTTCATGATGTATACCTCCCGATACTTTATTCTTTATATATATTATACATTAGAAGCTACTTTTCCACTATGTAATCCTTATCAAATTCGTCTTTTTAATAAGTTTTGTTTCTTGTCATTGCGGGAACTTATTAATTATGTAATTATAAATGATTTCAAAATTAATTTTGTTCATAACTTTATAGAGAGAAAGGAGGCAATTTATGAGTGAGATTAAAGTAGGAATCATTGCTGCTCCAGGGTTTCCTATGGATTTATCAGAGACACTAGCTGAACAAATGCCTACTTCACTAAATAGTAAATTGAAAGAAGATATCAAATGGACTTTCGAATGTGTTTCTGACCCATTAATTGGTTCTGCTGAAGACGTCAACAAAAGTTTAGACGCAGCTCAATCTCTTAAAACCCATCATAAATGGGACTATGCGATTGTTGTGACAGACTTACCCATTGTCGAACAACGTAAAGTAATAGTAGGTAATTTAGATGAACCTATGGCTACTGGATTAATCTCAATTCCGGCTTTAGGTTTATTTGGTGTGAAACGTAAATTGAAACAATGTCTGCTTTATTTTGCGGAAATTATATATTTACATCAATCGAATGAGGATTATCAAACAAAAAAATTAAATCTTTTATTATTTACACGTGTAAAGCCCATTAGAAATATATTCGATGATAAACAAGAAAATGATATGGAAACGCAAGATGATCAAGAAGCCGGAGATGATACCTCCCACTCCAAAACAACAACCAAGTTTATTTTAAACCCACTTATTATAAGTTGGATTTTATTATTAGCTGGAATGACCAGAGCCAATCAACCGCTTAAAGAAATTCCAAACTTCAAAAAGATTATTTCTATTTCCTTTGCGACAGCTACATACTTAACCATTTTCTCTACCCCATGGCAATTAAGTATTGAATATACTAACTTAAGATTTATCTTTATGACGACACTAGCCATTGGCGGAATGACCCTTTGGATTATGTATGCACACTCGTTATGGGAACATGAAACTTCGTTAACAACTAAAACTTATCGAACAGTTTACAATGTAACAACGGTCTTAACTCTATTGATTATTATTGTATTCAGCTATCTCATCTTATTCTTACTGCTTACAATCAGTGTCGCTTTATTCGTGCCGAATGATTTATATAACATGCAGACGATTAATGAAGGCCAGCGTACACTCGGACAGTTCTTGTACCTTGTATGGTTTGTGACATCACTTGGTTTCTTAGCAGGTGCTTTAGGCGCATCTGTCGAAAACGAAAAGAAAATTCGTGCTATGACTTACTCTTATCGTCAACGTGCACGCTATGAAGAAGCAAAAGAATGGGAAGCTTCTAATTACTATTCATCAGAATCACACCAAAAAGATAATAATGATAACAATCAAAACAATTAAAGAAAGGAGGCTGTAAATATATGGAACAACTTGTCGTAGGCATTATCGCTTCACCTGGTATTGCGAATAAACTTTCGCATAAATTAGTAGACACATTACCCGGTTTATTAAATGACTACATTTCATCTCAATACGAATGGAAAATTGAAGTCATTGTTGATGCGTTAACAGGATCTGCAGAAGATGCAGACCAAGCCTATCAAAAAACCGAAGACTACTTAGATCGTTATAACTGGAACTATATTATCAGTTTAACTGACTTACCATTACTTCATGATAATGAGTCAGTCATCGCTGTTGATATCAACGAAGAAAACGGAGCAAGTATTATTTCAATTCCTGCTTATGGTTGGCGCCCTGTTACCAAACGTCTAGAAAGAACAGTGCTGACGATTATTCATGAAATCAATCTATTTTTCAGTGACAACCCAAATCAAAACAATGAAGATGAAAATCATCAAGCAACCTATCGAGAAATATTTCCTTTCTCAAAACTAAGAAAAATCCGTACTTACACTGATGATACACATACAATGCATATCCGTTATATTGTCGCATCTAAAACATCTGGTTACTTCCGTTTACTCAGTGGAATGACCTTTGCGAATAACCCATTAAGATTAATGCAAAGTATGAATAGTGTAATCGCAATCGCATTTACAACCGGCGCATCCGGTTTAATCTTCTCCACCATGTGGTCTTTAAGTAATACCTTTACCACATGGAGATTAACAGTCATGTCCCTCTTTGCGATTTTCGGTATGATTTTATGGATTATCTTAGCGCATAACTTATGGGAAAGTGAACGCTTCAGTATTAATAAACGTATTACGCGGTTGTATAATTTAACAACTCTGACCACACTGACAACGTCAGTCATTATTTATTATGTAACACTCTTTACAATATATTTGATTGCGGCTTCTGTATTATTACCAGCACCTTTCTTAGGAAAGACTTTAGAACTCGGACATCCTGCCACATTTACTCTTTATCTGTCTATCGCATGGTTCGCAGCTTCTCTTTCAACAATTGCTGGTGCCATTGGTGCAGGTATGCGTAACGAAGAACTGGTACGAGAAAGTACGTATGGTTCTAGACAACAAATGAGAAAAGCCCTAATCAAAGAACGTTCTGATAATAACTAACTATTGAAATCAAGATGCAATGACATCTTGGTTTCTTTTTTTATTTACTTATACCCCATACGGTAGCCTGACGGTTGTCTGCGTTCAGACATCCGAACCTCTTAAAACCGCTTAAAATCAATACTTCTATACAAAACGCTTTAACCTCCAATTAAGTATCAAATGAAATAAGCAGTATGTCTTGTAAGCGAATTATTTTTTGTAATTTTCTCACGCATGACAAAAAATTCACAAATTATTACCAAAATACAAATTATAATGATTTGATATTTATGATACGCTATATTTAAGAATTCCTAAAAATTTTGTTAAAACTTGTTAAATAGTATCACTCGAAAACTTTACAATTTTAGCGAGGGAGCCGAGTTAAATGGAAATCAAACAGTATGTATTGCGTATCAAAAGCAAAATCCTATTACAGCCGACTGACTTGGTATTTCACAAAGGTGAAATCAATCACATTATTGGCAGAAATGAGGTTGGCAAGTCTCAATTAGCTAAAGATTTCGTACTTAATCACAGCGGTCATATGCGCCCAGAGATTACAGAAAACACAACTTTGATTAGTAATGCATCATGTATTCCAAGAGATATCACTAAAGATTTTCTCATTCAATTACTCAAGAGTTATTTTATTTGTACCGTCAAAATCGATTACTTGGGTGACTTGTTAGGGATTGAAACTATTCCTGATCACATCCCTATTCGAAAATTAAACAAAGGACAACAAGAAAAGCTGAAGCTATTAAGTTTTCTATCAGAAGACAAACCTATCATCATTTTAGATGAGATCACAAAAGACTTAGATGAAACAACAGTTCACGACTTCTATACTTTCTTTAATAACTATATTTCGGATAATCCTGAAAAAGTAATTATCAATATTACACATAGCGCAAAAGATTTAACATACCTACCTGGTAAGTACTTTTTATTTAAAGACCTGACGATTGAAGAATATGATTCTAAAGAAGCAGTTGTCGATGAATACATTTGTTTCTAAAAACTTGAGGTGTACAAAATGAGGTTAGAGTTAAGAAAAACAGCGTTTAACAAAATAACACTGATTCTTGGTTCGCTTTTTTTATTACTATTCGTTTTAGGTTATGGCTTAACCACCTTTATGAATGATGGTCAAAGCTTGTCATATGGTGAATATTTCTTCAACACATATACGATTGCGGTAGAAACTGGATTCATACTCTTTTCATTCATCATCGCTTATTACTTCAATAAAGAGTATGCAGATCAAAACATCTTATTTTATAAGTTATTAGGAAATACAGACTTCACCTTCTTTTACAAAAAGATGTTTGTCATTTTCTTAGAATGCTTTGTATTTGTATGTATTGGCATCACTGCCATTTCTTTGATGTTTGGTAATTTCTCGCATTATTTCTTTTTAATCATCATGTTTTCTTTATTAATCTTGCAGTATATCTTAATCATTGGAACAATCAGTATTTTAATTTCCAAAATTTTAATCAGTGTTATTGTCAGTCTAATCTATTGGGTTATTTCTATTGTCTTAGTAATGCTTAATCCAACCATCTTCGGCATCCTTGCGCCTTTTGAAGCAAGCAATGTCATGTATCCTAACGTTGATGCTACATTGAATGGAGATACCTTAGCACTGACTTCTTACGATATTACATTACTGATTGTTTATTTCCTTTTACTCTTTGCGATCAACTTCGTCGTACTTTTCTTTGCGCGAAAACGTTGGTTGCAATTAGGGCTATAACTTGAAAACATAAACAAGAGGCAGAGTTAAATCCGCCTCTTTTTTCTACATACTCCCTAATAGAAAGGTGTGTACATTAAATATGAATGACTCAATGTTCTGGAAACCCTTCATGATACCTGTGTATTTAATGGTTGCCTTTTTAGGTTTTCTATTATTTAAATTTTATATCCAAGCAAACATGGCTTCTATTATTTTAATTGTCGGTCCATTAATTTATGTGGCAATTGCTTCTATCATTTATAACACTAATCGTAAAAGACAAAATAAATAGCGTTGTATATTTTTAAATAACTGTTGTGCTATCATTCTGCAAAATTGATTCACAACAGTTATTTATATATTTAACTATTTTCGTTTTCTACTTCTGTCAACATAAAGCGCAGCAATTTATCAACTTGAGGATCTTTGATGAAATAATACGCCATTTTCCCTTCTTTTCGGAAATCTATAACTTCTTTTTTATAGAGTATGCGTAAATGATGAGAAGTAGAGGCAATACTCATTTGAAGCAATTTCGCAATGTCGCAAACAAACAGTTTCTCTTCTTCAAGCAACGCAAATAAAATCGTTAATTTCTTTTTATCACCTATTGCGTTTAAAGTATTCATTGCCTTAATAGTGTGTGTTTCATTTAAGAAGTTAGAAGCATTTTTTACTTTATCTTCATGCACATACATGATGTCACATTGTTCATTAGACACCTATCCCCCATCCTTTCTATGAAACAAAGCTTAACAATGTTTGTATAGTTTTGTTTTCAATCAAAATGTATAAACCTAAGCCAATATAGATAATTGCCATAATCCATCGATTATATTTCTCCACAGTTTCACCAATACCCGGAACTTTTGCTAATTTTTGTGCAGAGAATACCAATAAGAAAATCATGATTACAAATACAATTAATGTCACAATAACTTGCGCTAAAGTCAAACCGACAAAGTACGGTACAAATAAACCGATATTATCTGCTCCACAGCTTGCTAGGGTAACAAGCGCAACAATACCAACTAATTTGGACAGTCCTTTTTTATCCAACTCTCTCTTGGCACGTGCTTCCCCTTCACAATCATCAAATAATGCCACTTTGATTCCTAAATATAGAGGGATGATACCTAATAAACCTAACATCCATTTCTCAGGTACATAGTGTAAGACAAACGCAAAAAACAAACTGATGACAATTAAGGCACCTGATCCTAAAAACTGTCCAATATAAATATCACGATACTCACGTTTGGTTTGTGCACGTGCGAAATAAATCAACAAAATCACTAATAAATCTAAAGCAGTCGCTGTATAAAGTATGACTGCAGTCAAAGCGGTCTGTATCACTTTGTCACCTCATTCAAAAATAAATTTGAATGTATTATAACACTCTAAGAGTTAAAATCACAGGTCATAATAAAAAGACCTTCATATAACGAAGGTCTTGAACTCTATCATTATGAACGCAGTATCTTCTTAACAGCTTTCGCAAATTGTTTAGGTTGTTGTGCATAACCGTAATGTCCACCTGTAACTTGAAACAGATTTGCATTTAAGCTATGCGCAAAATATTTAGCCGCTTCATACCCTAGCGATTCTTTCGATTGTTCACCTTGTAAGAACTTGATTGAAACATCTTTGGCCTTCAAAGTTTCTATATCAATTTGATAATTGATATATTGCCGCAGTTCATATTGAAGCCAAATGTTTGTTGATTCACTACTGCGTATTTGTGAAGTACTCGGTGAACAAACCGCGCAAGGAGCAATCGTATTCTCTACTAATACCTGCATATCTGAGTGCGAAGGATTAATCAAACGTTCATACTGACGCATTGCAGCCGGCACTCCTTCAATCATTGCAGTACGTGCGATTTGTTCAGTTTGCGGCACATAATCTTCTCTGTTTGGAAGTACAGAAGTATTTAAAGGCTCATGAACAAGTAATGTCTTAACCAATTCTGGATACATACACGCAAATTCTAATGCAGGCACAGCACCTGTGTCTGTCGCAAAAAGATAAACAGGATGATTACTAAGCGTTTGTATTAATGTTTTAATATCTTCAACATCCATGGTTAAACAATACGTATCTTTGGTGTTTGCGATAGAACTTGGTAAAGCCGTTAACAATTCACTTGCTCCATAACCTCGTCTATCAGGTAAGACAACAGTAAAATGATCTTCTAGCTTATGTGCTAAATCCAAATAACTATCATTGATTCCGCTAGCGCCAGGAATACATAACAAAATCGGTCCATGTCCCATCATGTCATAACGAATGATTGCATTATTTGTTTCTAAAGCATACATTTCTCTCATTCCTTTAACTCCATCATTACTATCATCATACCTCAATCTCCATCAACATATAAATCAACTGCATCTCTTGTCTGACTTAAATGTGCGATATGATTTGTATAGTCTTTCGCAAGATATGTGTAGAATAAAGTGTCTACAGTGATAAGCTTTGCGATTAACGAACTTGTTGCGGCTAATCGTAAACTACGATCTGAACTTGCGTCATGGAACAAACACTCATCCGCTTCATTGGCGAGTTCTGAATCTTTTCGACTGGTCATACCGATAACCGGAACATGATAATGGCGCGCGACTTGCGCTAACTTTAATGTTTCTCGGTTTTGGCCTGAATTTGAGATACCTATCATTAAAGTACCTTCATTGTTACTTCCAGCTAGCGTTGTAGCGATAATGTGTGCATCCGAACTATGAACAACATTCATGCCAGCTCTTGTAAATTTTTGAAAGATATCTTCTGCCACAATATGACTTGCGCCTACTCCAAACACAACTAACTTCTTACATTGTCTTAATTTTTCAGCAATCGTTTCTAACGTTTGATCATCTAATAAAGTTTCTGTTGTTTTCAGAGTATACGCTGCTCGATTGAACAGTTTACTTTTAATTTCATTAGCAGGTTCATCTTGCTCCATTTCTTGATACACACTAGCCTGATGATTAGGTAAATAACTCGAAATGGCTAACTTCAAATCCACTAGCCCTTTGAATCCTAATTTACGCACACAGCGGATAACAGTAGCTGAACTTGTTTGCGTTTCTTTACCTAACGCTTGTGCACTCATTTCTAATACCGCTTCCGGTGCTTCAATCAAATATCGTGCCACTTGTTGTTCGTTTTTAGTCAGTTGTTCCATCTGTTCTTCAATATAAATTAATAGTTGTTCATTTCCCATATGTTTTACACCTCTTCTTCAACATCTTGAGGTGCAGTCATTTCTTTTGTTGTTCCGAAGAAGTATGTTGCGATAAATCCTCCCGCATATGCAGCTAATATTCCTGCAATGTAGCCTAAATACATATTGTCATAAATTAAAGGAATCAATGATAAACCACTCGGTCCAATCGCAACAGCACCAATGTGTCCGATACCACCGATAACAGCACCGCCGATACCTCCACCAATACATGCTGTAATGAATGGACGGCCTAATGGTAAAGTCACACCATAAATTAAAGGTTCTCCAATACCTAATATTCCTGCAGGTAATGCACCTTTTAATAAGCGAATAATCTTTTTGTTCTTACGGCATCTTACCCAAAGTGCTAATGCCGCACCAACTTGACCTGCACCAGCCATCGCAAGAATCGGTAATAAGAAAGTTGCATGATCTTGGTTGATCATTTCTATATGAATCGGTGTTAAAACTTGATGCAAACCAAACATAACTAATGGCAAGAATGTCGCACCAAGGATAAAGCCGCTAAATGCGCCGCCGATATCTAGCACCCAGTTAATAATACCTAATAGACCTTCTGAGATTACACCCGCTATCGGCATAATTAAGAATATCGTCGCAAGTCCCATAATTAATAAGGTAATCGTAGGTGTTACAATAATATCCACCGCATTCGGAATAATTTTATGCAGACGTTTTTCAACAATTGATAGTAACCAAACCGCAAAGATGACACCAATAACCCCACCTTGTCCAGGCGCTAATGCTTCACCGTTAAAGATATTATGCAATGGTTGTTCAGGTGTCATGCCTGTCAACATGGTAGTACCACCAATCACACCGCCGAGTCCTGGAGTTGCGCCAAATTCTCTAGCCGCATTAATCCCTACATAGATGACTAAGTATGCTAGCAAACCACTTTTGATAATATCAAAGGCTAAAGTCAACTGCTTCCACATCGCACCTTCAATATAACCAGCAGACAATAGGTTCGTCAGCACTGCCGCTATACCGCCGATTAATCCTGCACCAACAAATGCCGGAATTAAAGGTACAAAAATATTCGCGATGACTCTCAGTACTTTTTTCCATTTAGACTTTTTCTGTTTTTCCTTCATCTGACTTTTAAAGAGTTGTGCTTCTGATTCTACATGTTCTTTATCTGTTTGTTGCGAAGGTTCATGATGAACGATTTTTTCACCTAATGGTGTGCCAATCATTTCGCTCATTTCATGTGCGACCTTATTGACAGTACCTGGGCCTACAATAACTTGTAGTGTTTCGTCTTCTACTACTCCCATGACACCGTCTATTGCTTTGAGTCCTTCTAGATTCACTTTAGAGTAATCAATAATATCCATACGTACACGTGTCATACAATGAATCACACGTTCTAAATTTGCTTTGTCGCCAACATTATTTAATATTTCCTGGGCAATCTTTTTTTCTTTTGACATTGTTGTTCAGCTCCTCATGTTTTTCTGATAAAACCATTCGCTTTTTCTAAACGTTCAACAGCTTCTTCATACGTAATATCATGTAATCCCATAACAATTGCCGCTTTCACATGACCGTTACTGTCATGAAATAACTTTTTACTCTCAGATTCTGAAGTATTAGCCACTTCTGAAATGATATTTAACGCACGTCTTCTCAATTTTTCATTTGTCGGTTGAACATCTACCATTAAGTTTTCATAAACTTTACCGATACCGACCATTGCGCCAGTTGATATCATATTCAACACTAACTTTTGTGCTGTTCCAGACTTCAAGCGTGTAGAACCTGTCAGAATTTCAGGACCCACCTCTATTTCAATCGCAATATCCGCAACTGCACCAATCGCTGTATTTTTATTACAAGCAATCGCTGCTGTGTTCGCACCTATCGTATTCGCGTACTCTAGACCGCCAATGACATAAGGCGTTCTGCCACTCGCTGCTAATCCGATCACTGTATCAGTTTCATTAAGTTTAAGGTGCTTTAAATCTTGTTTGCCAAGTGTTTTACTATCTTCAGCACCTTCTACAGCTTCAGTCATTGCTTTAGCACCACCCGCGATTAAACCAATCACATCATTTCGAGTCACACCGAAAGTCGGTACACACTCAGCAGCATCTAACACACCTAGCCTGCCGCTCGTACCTGCACCCATATAAATCAATCTGCCGCCTTGCTTAAATCCTTCAATAACAATATCAATCACACGTGCAATAGACGTATTTTCTTTCGCAATCGCTTGTGCTACGGTTTGATCTTCTTGGTTCATCAAAGCAACAAAATCTTCAGTGCTTAATTCATCTAGATGCATCGTTTTCTCATTACGTTGCTCAGTTGTCATTTTATTAATGTCCATGACTTTCCTCCTCAACTGAAACGAATTCAAATGCGGTATTCGACCCAATCATATTTATACAATTTAAATCACGGGCGTCGACATAACCTAATACATTGACCGCTTCATCCTTAGGTAAATCACACCTTACAATTTGAAGTTCATTCATATAACGACCATATAATGCATTGTCTATCGTCACAGCACCTTTACGACGTTCTACTACATTATGCGGCGATACTTCTTCAGTAAATGTTTTTCGTGCTTCAATGGCTCTCACAACATCACGTGCGACATCTGGTCGATTATGATAAGTCCCTAAATATTTACTGTCTGAGCTTAAATTTGTTCGTAAAACAACACGGTTTAATCTGAAATACGTATCGAATTGATGAATCATAAAATCGTCAATTTGACTGTCTCCCACACAAGCAATATCACACAAATCCTCTTCCAGCTCGACTGCTGCGGCTAATGGATGATACTGACGATGGTCTTCTAGTGTTGGTAAACCGCGATAGATAGGTCCTCTTAATTGAGTACCAGGGACAAACGCCATGATTTGAATTTCAGGAAATGCTCCTTTTAATCGCTCGTTTATATGTTGAAAGAAAGTACGTTCCAAGCCTGTATCAGGTCTAGGATAATAATTATGTGCAACTAAGATATTCTCTTGAGAAATTGCGCGATCACTCAGCTCACGTAGAATTTGAAATGCATCTGTGCTCGCATTCAACATCACTGAATATTTTGCTTCTACATACTCTGCCAAACTATTTATATCGACCGCTTCATCCAAACGAACAATATCAATACCCGCATCACGAATCGATTCTGGTTCACTCAAAGACAAACCTAGTTGACGCAGTGTTTGTCCATTCACATCAGCAATAATTTGTGCACGGTTCCCATTTATTACGGCTAACTGTTTTAACCGCGTCAAATACGTATCTTGGTCATCTTCTGGAATTTGAAGTGATGTAAATATATATCGAAATCCATGATTCAACATTTTGTCGATATATGTTTCGTCAAACGCTTCTCCTAAATAGACAGAAAACCCTAAGTCCAATCCAACCACCTCTTTTAAAAGTTTTATTTTCATTTAAATCAACTGCTTTTTAGCATGTAAGACTGAGAATCAAATTAAGCAATCAACTATGTGTAATCGCTTACATTATCACACAGTTGTAATACTATTACAATATCAATCTTGAATATATGTATTTTTGTAACGAAAGTTCAAAAATAATTTTATTTTCAAACCTCCACTACACCTTATAGACGTGCTACAATAGGCAGTAATATCACATTAATGCTAGAAAAGAGGCCGACTATGATTAAAGAAACACTTCAACTTTTTAATGAAGGCACACCGATTTTAAACATCTTACAAGATGGACGACGCCAAGAACTATTAGTACTGTTATGTAAAAAAGGACCTTTAACTGTAAATCAACTAACTGAACTAGTAACCATCTCACGCCCTGCAGTTTCACATCATTTAAAGTTGATGTTAGATGCAGGAATACTTTCTGTTGAACAAAAAGGACTTGAACGTTACTATCGCTCTGACCTAGGTCCGACACTGGATTGGTTAAAGGCTTTAACTGCTTCTCTTGAAGATGATTTACAAAAATAACATTTTTTGAGCATATCTATGTTTAAGTTCGTAAACATAGTGGTATACTTTTACCAGAGAAAGAGACATTCTATATATGAAGGAGCTTGATTATGACTCAAAAAATTATTTTAGAACAAGCAGCACTTGACTTTGCGAAAGCCAATGACCCACATCCACGTATATATGAGTTACCTCCAGAAGAAGGTCGAAAATTATTAGAAGATGTACAATCATCAGATATTAAAAAATATGATGTAGATATTGAAGATACAACATTTGAAACAAAATCTTATGGCGAAGTTCCTGTTCGATTCATTCGTCCAAAAGGAAATCAAGAAAAGTTACCAGTGATTTATTATATTCATGGTGCAGGTTGGGTATTCGGAAGCCCGCATACACATGATAAACTTGTCAGAGAACTTGCGGTACGTACAAATTCAGTCGTTGTATTCCCTGATTATGATTTATCACCTGAAGCGAAATATCCGACAGCAATTGAACAAAACTACGATGTCTTACAACAATTAAAAGATGTCGCAGAGGATAAAAACTTAGATTTAAACCGTTTAACAGTTGCGGGTGATTCAGTCGGCGGTAATATGTCAGCTGTAATGACTTTAATGACAAAACAACGTAATGGCTTACCAATCCATCAACAATTACTTTATTACCCTGTAACAAATGCTGCGTTTGACACAGATTCTTATAATGAATTTGCGGAAGGTTACTATTTAACTAAAGAAGGTATGCAGTGGTTCTGGGATCAATATACAACAGATGAAAATGAACGCGCAGAAATTACTGCTTCACCATTACGTGCATCATTAGAAGAATTAAAAGACTTACCAAAAGCGATGATTATTAACGCTGAAGCTGACGTATTACGTGATGAAGGCGAAGCTTATGCACACAAATTAAGAGAAGCTGGTAATGATGTGACACATGCACGTATGCAAGGTACAATCCATGACTTTGTGATGGTTAACGATTTAGACAAAACAAATGCGACACGTGCAGCAATGGATTTATCTACAGACTGGATTAACAAACAAAACGAACAATAAAGTATTCACTTTAAGACCGATGTCAAAAGCATCGGTCTTTTTCTATGTATCAAAAAACACGCCCCTTACATCAAGGACGTGTTTTGAATGGATGATTGAATTTTAGTCATTTGGAAAAGTCATAGCGACTTATTTTTGATAATCATAAGCAGTGATGATAATATCTTTTAGTTCACTGATTAATGGTTCTTTCGGGTTAGCAGTTGTACATTGGTCTTCGTATGCAAGTTCAGCCATACGGTCTACTGTTTTATCTAATACTTCTTGTGTTAAACCTTGTGCTTTAAGATTCATTTCGATACCTACGCTTTGACCTAATTCATAAACAGCATCTGCCAAAGCTTCCACTAAATCTTCTGTTGTTTTACCTTTTAAGCCTAAGAATTTTGCAATATCTGCATAATCTTGATCTGCTCTGAAGTAATCATATTTAGGGAACATCGCATGTTTTTGTGGATCTTTCGCATTATATCTGATGACATGCGGTAATAAAATCGCATTCGTACGACCATGCGGAATGTTGTATTCTCCACCGATTTTATGTGCAATTGAGTGACTGATTCCTAAGAATGCATTAGCAAACGCCATACCTGCAAGTGTTGAAGCGTTATGCATACGTTCTCTTGCATCTGGATCTCCATCATTCGCTGAAGCTTTTAAATCATCGAAAACAATTTTAATCGCTTGTAAGCTTAAGCCACGTGTATAATCACTCGCCATTACGGATACATAAGATTCAATTGCGTGTGTTAACACATCCATACCTGTATCAGCAGTGACCCCTCTCGGCACACTTAATACAAATTGTGAATCTACGATAGCTACATCTGGCGTCAAGGCATAATCTGCTAATGGATATTTGACATGTGTATCACTATCTGTGATAACCGCAAATGGTGTAACTTCTGAACCTGTACCTGAAGTGGTTGGAATACAAACCATTTTCGCACGTTGTGCTGGCATAATTTTATAAGCACGTTTACGAATGTCTAAGAATTTTTGTTTCGCACCGAAGAATGATAAATCTGGGTGTTCGAAGAATGCCCACATACCTTTCGCCGCATCCATAACAGATCCGCCGCCGATTGCGATAATTGTATCCGGTTGGAATTCAACCATTAACTCTAAACCTTTATAGACAGTGTTAGTTGATGGGTTGGGTTCAACATCGCTAAAGATACGCACATCAGGTGCATCATTACGTCGTGCTAGTACTTCTTGTACACGTTTCGCATAACCAAGGTTTACCATGCCTTCGTCTGTCACGATTACAACACGTTCAACTTCTTTCATTTGCGTTAAATACATAAGTGAGTTTTTCTCAAAGAAAATTTTAGGTGGAAGTTTGAACCATTGCATATTATTTCTCCTTTTAGCGATTGTTTTTATATTGATTAAATCGACAGCTGAAACGTTATGAGAAACTGAGTTATGTCCATAAGAGCCGCAACCTAATGTCAATGATGGAATCATTTCATTATAGATATTACCGATACCACCTTCAGCTGATGGAGAGTTGACTAACACACGACAAGCATTCATGCGAATACCGAATTCTCTTTGTAAAGCTTCATCTTCTGTATGCACGACTGCAGTATGACCTAAGCCGCCTAAATTAAGCATACCTTCACATAATTCTAAGCCATGTTCACGGTTTTCTGCTTTCACCATTGCGAGTACTGGAGATAATTTTTCACGAGATAACGGATAATCTGGTCCTACACCTTCAAGTTCCGCAATTAACATTTTCGTACCTTCAGGCACTTTGATTCCGACTGATGCCGCAATTTCAGTGGCTGGTTTACCTACGATATCTGCATTGACTGCACAACGATCTTCACGCATCACGATACTTTCTAATTTAGATAATTCTTTTTTCTTCACTACATAACATTGATGTGCTTCAAATTCTTTTTTCACTTCATCATAGATTTCTTTATCTACAATGACACCTTGTTCAGAAGCACAAATCATGCCGTTATCAAAAGTCTTAGATACAATGACATCATTGACTGCACGTTTGATTTTCGCAGACTTTTCGATATATGCCGGTACGTTACCTGGTCCTACACCTAATGCTGGCTTACCTGTTGAATACGCAGATTTCACCATACCTGCACCACCTGTCGCAAGTACTAATGCCACTTTGTCATGGTTCATTAATAATTTAGTTGCTTCTAATGATGGATGTTCAATCCATTGAATAATATGTTCTGGTGCTCCTGCTTTGAGTGCTGCTTCATAAATGACTTTCGCCACAAGTGCAGAAGATTGTTGTGCACTTGGATGGAAAGCGAAGATAATCGGGTTACCTGTTTTAATTGCGATAATTGCTTTAAAAATTGTTGTAGAAGTCGGGTTCGTTGTCGGTGTTACACCACATACTACACCGACAGGTGAAGCTACATACGTCAAACCGCGTTGTTCATCTTCATCAATGACACCAATCGTTTTATTGTATTTGATAGATTGCCAGATATATTCTGATGCATATAGATTCTTGATAGCTTTATCTTCATAAATACCACGGCCTGTTTCTTCATAGGCAGCTTTCGCAAGTTCCATATGTTTGTCTACAGCTGCCATTGCCATCGCATGAACAATGTGATCAATTTGTGTTTGATCAAGCTTTGCTAATTCACGTAATGCATGTTGTCCATTTTCTGCAAGTGCATCAATCATTTGTTGCGTGGGATTAATTTCAGGTTGTACTTCTGTTGGTTGTTTCTCATTTTGAGTAGATGTAGTCATTTCTATTTCCTCCTCGACATGAATGCTTCTGAATTACTTTGTGAATTATTTCACAAACAGAATATCCTATTTTTTACTTGGAGTAAATGAAAAACACATATTTTTATTTTATTTCGTTACGATTGTGTGAACATCATAATTAAACAAATTCATATAAGACTTAGAACCGCAATTAGTTAAGCGCTTACATTACCCTTGTTAATTGTTCTGAAAAAAATTAAGTTGTTGTGAGCATATCAATTCCTATTTCACATTGAGCAAGGTAAAATAAATTTTACTTAGATGATCATTTAAGGAGCAGTTGATATTTTAGAAGTCACTGCTTAATTTTTTACCAACTATGTTTACGAACTTGAACATAAGGAAAAAGTAAAATAAACACACAAATTTGGAGTGATAAAGCATGCAAACTGTTCTAGGAAGTAATGGCCAAATCGGCCACGAAATTGCAAGAGAACTTTATAAAAATTACACAAAAGACATTCGTTTAGTCGGCAGAAAACCTAAAAAAATTCATGATAGTGATGAACTCGTTGCCGCAGATTTAATGAACTACGCAGAAGCATACCATGCGATTGAAGGCAGTGATGTTGTTTATTTCGCAGTTGGCTTGCCTGCCAATTCTGAAATGTGGGAACAACGCTTCCCTGTCATGATGAAAAATGTTATTAAAGCTTGCCTTGAAACCAATGCTAAACTGGCTTTCTTCGATAACACATACATGTATGAAAAAAACGCAAATGTACAAACAGAATCTAGCCCATTTGTACCTGTAGGACGCAAATCAGTGGTCCGTGCACAGATGGCTGAAATGGTCCTCAAAGCGATGAATGAACAAAATTTACAAGTGGTAATTGGTCGTGCACCTGAATTCTATGGTCCTGATAAAACACAAAGTATTACCAATACTTTAGTATTCAATCGTATTAAAGCTGGCAAAAAAGCGATTATTCCTGTCAGTGCTTCAGTGTTGCGTACTTTAATTTGGACACCAGATGCAAGTCGTGCGCTAGCGTTACTTGGCAATACACCAGACGCTTATGGCCAAACATGGCATTTACCAGTAGCCGGCAGTCTGACTTATGAGAAGCTCATCAAAAAAACAGAAGCAGTACTCAATCAAAAAATCGGCTACCATGTCTTACCAATGTGGGGCTTTAAAATTGGCAGCTTATTCAATGATCAAGTCAAAGAACTGATGGAATTACTACCAAGATATAAATACAATAATATTTTCAATTCAGATAAATTTAAGCAACGTTTCCCAGAATTCCACATCACTTCTTACGATGAAGGAATTAAAACAGTATTTAATGCTTAAACAGGGTATTTAAGAAGAAGTGGGCTTTTCCATAGAAAGAAGGTTAAAGTATGAAAAAAATTATGATAGTCAACACAAGTACAGATCATTTCGGTGAATTTTCAAAACCAACAGGACTTTGGTTAGGTGAACTTGTTCACTTTTATGATTATTTTAACGACGGCAACTACGAAATCGACATTTTCAGTGTTGAAGGCGGCGAAACGCCAATAGACCCAGTTAGCTTGAACCCTGTCTTTTTAGATAAAGTGACAAAACGTTATTATGATGATGAAAAATTTATGACACAATTAAAATACTCTAAATCGATTAAAGAAGCAGATCCATCAAAATACGATGTTATCTACTTCACTGGCGGCCATGGGGTAATGTTTGATTTCCCTAATAATAAATACATTCAAAATGCGATTAATGAAGTTTATGGTCACAACGGTATTGTGGCAGCTGTATGTCATGGTATCGCAGCGTTATTAAACGTTAAAGACAATAATGGCAGATACTTCATTGACCAAAAACAAATGACAGGCTTTTCTAATACAGAAGAATTGCTCGCAAATCGTAAAAAACTTGTTCCATTCATGTTAGAAGATGAAATTAAACGTCGTGGCGCAGATTATCAAAAAGCCATGTTACCTTTCACACCTGAAGTTGAAACAGATGGACGACTTGTAACAGGCCAAAATCCACAGTCACCTAAACAAGTGGCACAAGCAGTCAGTCGACTTCTTTAATTGAATCATTAAAGACTAAAAAAAGCTTCTTCTTGTTTAATTTTCAAAACAAGGAGAAGCTTTATTTTTATATTATTTATAGTTTGCGAATGAATGCCATTAAGACAAATTGCAATGGCAAGCGGCTGTATAAAGCCCACTTAGGTGGTTGATAATCGCCTAACGGCAATTGTTTGCGTGCCATATAAATATTAGCTGGAAATACCGAAATTAAAAAAGCATTGATACCTCGTTTAAATGCTCGGCTTGGGCGTTTCCAGAATAGAACGCCACCAATGATTAGTTCAACAATACCTGTTACAATTACTGCTGTTTTACGTAAGGGTAAATACTTCGGAACGATGCGAGTAAAAGCATCAGAACGCACAAAGTGCATGACTCCTGCTAGGCTGAATAGACCTCCTAAAACCAAACGTAATCCTTTACGCATTTCGTCACCTTCTTTTTATAGTCATCCTTTCTATTATTTCACAAATTGTAACTTTTTAACAAAAAATCAATATTTTTCACAAAAATTCAGAAAACGAGTTTAAAATGTAACTTTTTGAGGAATACTATTTCTAGTCAGAATCTTCAGTCACAAATTATTTCGGCAAGGGGGTAGGCATATGCCTAAGAAATTATTTAGTGTGGATTTGAATAAGAAAATGGATCAGCAAGCACATCCCGGACACAACCGATGGCACCCGGACATTCCGGCTGCATTTTCAGTTGAACCCGGGGAATCATTTAGGATGGAATGTTTAGACTGGACCGATGGTCAAGTCTCAAACAATGACGACCCAAGCGATATCAAGTATGTCAACTTGAACCGTGTACATGTACTGAGTGGTCCCGTATATGTCAACGGTGTTGAGCCTGGCGACTTACTCGTCGTCGACATCTTAGATATCGGCGCATTCCCAGAACACGAATGGGGCTTTAACGGAATTTTCGACGTTACAAACGGTGGCAGTTTCCTCGTCGACCATTATCCGAATGCCCAAAAATCGATTTGGGATTTCAATGGTATTTATGCGACAAGTCGTCATGTACCTGGTGTAGAATTTGTCGGATTGATTCACCCAGGATTGATTGGGGTTGCGCCTTCCCAAGAAATGTTGGATGAATGGAACCGACGTGAACAAGCATTGGTAGATACAGATCCGAACAGAGAGCCGGTATTAGCAAATTTACCTGATACGGATGCTGTAGTGCTTGGCACTTTAGAAGGAAAAGATTTCGACCGCGTCGCTAAAGAAGGTGCCAGAACCGTTCCTCCTAGAGAAAACGGCGGTAACTGCGATATCAAAAACTTATCGAAAGGTTCCCGCATTTATTTCCCAGTCTTTGTCGACGGTGCAAAGTTATCTGTCGGCGATCTGCATTTCTCACAAGGTGATGGTGAAATTACATTCTGCGGCGGTATCGAAATGCCTGGTTGGATTGATTTACGCGTCAATGTGATTAAAAATGGCATGGAAAAATATCAAATTAAAAAGAACCCAGCCTTCAAACCAGGACCTGTAATGCCGAACTATACAGATTATATTGTATTCGAAGGTATTTCAGTAGATGAGTTCAGCGGAAAACAAGAGTATTTAAATGCGAATACCGCTTATCGCAACGCTTGTTTAAACGCGATTGAATTCTTAAAAACACGAGGCTTTACAGGTGAACAAGCTTATATGTTACTTGGAACAGCGCCCGTCCAAGGTACAGTTGCTGGTATCGTGGATGTTCCAAACGCTTGTTGTACAATTGCAATACCTCGTGAAATCTTCAGAGATGATATCATTCCAAATTTGGAGCCTGATGAGTAATGCCCAATTACACTTATGCATGCGCAAAACACGGTGAATTTACGCTAAATCAATCTATGAATGAAAATCATGATTATGCAGTTTGCCCTGACTGCAATCAAGACGCAAAACGCGTCTTCGTCCCATTCAATACTTCAAAGATTGATTCAAATTTAAAAAGAAGAATTGAATCTGGTCAAGAACCAAAAGTTGTTTCGCACGATAAACTCCCAAACAAACCGAAACAACAAAATACGCATAACCGTCCTTGGATGGTCTAATCAATACTAAAAAAATCGAATACCCATCATACAAATGATAAAATTCGCATACAAACATACAGCCCATTTGCATGTGATCGATAAACCTACAACTGAAAATTAAACCAGGCACATCCATCTACGTTGAGTTATACCCTCCTCAATGAATGATGCTTGATGTCCATACAAACACTTGGCATATGAATGTTGCACATAATAAAAATAATAAACCGATATTGAAGATGTTAACGTGCAACGACACTGGATTAAATAATCCTATCCAATCATTGCCACAAAAGTAAAAGGTTAATCTGTCATAAATCACTCATGGCTGTTTTCTCCCCTTCGCAGCCATGAGGCTGACAGACAATAAGATAAGATGAATAAGAAAGACACATGTCGCCATTTCGGCGCATGTGTCTTTTATTTTTATTACAATAAGTATTTTTTTAAATGTTCGGACCATAGAGTCTCGGTGTATGATCCACCGCTTCTCCTTCAAGCAATTGACTTAACTCTTCTTTCCAAGACGGCGGTGTATAGTCATTATCCATTAGCTGACGCATCAGTTGCGGATGGTCTGTATGATGATATAATACATCATTCATCTTCGCAATTGTCCATGTTTCACATGGGCGTTCTACTAACTCAAACACATCGCCTTGTTGAATACGACCTTCCTCAAGCACTCTGAAGTACCAACCTGTACGCCCTGTATCTTGAATACGTTGTCCGAAGTCAATCCATTTCACCCGTCTGCCTGGTTTCCAACAAGGTCTGCGTGGTTGTGAGACTTGTACTAACGCTTCACCGACACGATAAATATCTCCGATACATACCGTCGTTTCATCCATATCTGTGACAGATACATTTTCACCATTTGTCCCGGCTTTGAATTCTGCATCTGGATATTCTTCTGCCCATTTATCATAATGAATGACACTATACGCAAATAATGCTTTTTCTGGTCCGCCGTGATGTTTCTTATCTCCCACATCATCACCTTCCAAACCGCTTTTAGTCAGAAAGACAGGTATCGGCATGGCTTTCTTATACGCAGCAGTCATCCACTGCTGATCCAGTTTATTAACGGCGTGCGGATGCCCTACTGTTTCCACACCGCCTACAAATAACGTTTCTATTCTGCTCACCGTCTTCACCCTTTCAACAAATCCCTTTCACACTATTGTAACGTATTTTAGTTTCAAATGAATACTAACAAGACGTTTAATGTCCTAGTTTCAAGCCAATACTCCATCTAAAATTCCGTTTGTGATTTATTTTACATTTATGAGTTAAACTATTTGCGAAATCACTTCATTTTTACCATACTAGAGATGAAAGAGATATAGCAAAATGCGGAAAGAGGAGTGTCAATAAATGAACCAAGAACAATTTGACAAAATTAAAAATGGTAAAGGATTTATCGCAGCATTAGACCAAAGCGGTGGTAGTACTCCTAAAGCGCTTAAAGCTTACGGAATTGAAGAAAATGAATACTCAAACGATGATGAAATGTTTGACCTTGTACACGAAATGCGTACACGCATCATTACTTCACCTGCTTTCAACGGAGACAAAATCCTAGGAGCAATCCTATTCGAGCAAACAATGGATCGTGAAATTGAAGGACAATACACTGGTGACTTCCTAGCAAGCAAAGGTGTCGTACCATTCTTGAAAGTCGACAAAGGATTAGCTGACCAAAATGAAGGCGTTCAATTAATGAAACCTATTCCAGATTTAGATGAATTATTGAAACGCGCAAACGAACGTCATATCTTCGGTACAAAAATGCGTTCTAACATTTTAGAAAACAACAAAGAAGGTATCGAAAAAGTTGTTAAACAACAATTCGAAGTTGCTAAAGAAATCATTGCGGCTGGTTTAGTACCAATTATCGAACCAGAAGTTAACATTCACGCAGAAGATAAAGAAGCAATCGAAGAAAACTTAGCAGCAGCAATCAAAGCTGAGTTAGACAACTTAAATAAAGATCAAAATGTTATGTTGAAATTAACAATTCCAACAAAAGCAAACACTTATAAAGAACTTATCGAACACCCTCAAGTGGTACGTGTTGTTGCATTATCTGGTGGTTACAGCCGTGAAGAAGCAAACAAAATCTTAAAAGAAAACGATGGCTTAATCGCAAGCTTCTCTCGTGCATTAGTAACTGACTTGAACGTTAACCAATCAGATGAAGAATTTAACAATAAATTACAAGATGCGATTGATACAATCTACGACGCATCAGTAAACAAAGCATAATTACAAGTATTTGATAAAAGCGAATCTCCCATTGAGGTTCGCTTTTTTATTTGCGTTAACTACCGCCACTTGTCCAAAATAATTATTTGGACGAGTGGTTTATTTTAACTTCACTTTCCCGCATAAAACGATTAATTTCTTTAAACCCATTTAATTCAATCCATTTCACTCGATTTAAACTATTTGTTTTAGCTTGAATCATAGAAGGAAAATGATTGCTTGGAAAGTCCCAAATATATTTTATAAATTCGAATCGCAGTGACTTTGGATTGCCGCCAGTATCCTCATTCTTTAATAATCTAAAATAACGTTTAACCACATTCAAAATACATTTCCAACGTGGTGCTTTCAACCAAATGACAAGTTCTGCTTGTTTTAAAAGTGTCTCTATAATTCCCATCTATTATCCAAGATTCATTTTCAGCAATTACTTTTTCGATTTGTTTTATAAACTCTTCTTGATTAATTGTTTCATGATCATTTTTCCAAAATAGTTTATCTAAATGAAAGACTGGAATATTCATTTTCTGACTTAACTGTTTAGCAAATGTTGATTTTCCTGTGCCAGGGCTGCCAATCACCAGAATCCTTTCCGCCATATTATCCTCCTCATTCCTCTTAATAGTGAATCGTTGTCATGTGTTTAATCAAGATTATATGCATCTATGCGCATACAAGCAAATCTATGGTCAAAAAGACTGATTCATCTCTATTCTGACCTATATATCACAAAAAACCTGACTCATTTTCGAGTCAGGCAATCAATTTATTTCTCAACTAAATAACGGTAAATATCATCTCGAACCGGCGTATCTAAAGCAAGATGCATTGTGACTACATCTTTGCCATCCGGCATCTTCGTTTGTACTGCAGTACCCGGCATAAAGCGTGCTTTACCTAAATAATAGAAGTCTGTTCCTTCACCGTCTTCTTTCTTCACGAAAAGATACATTGGAGTATTGAGTTCTTGGTGTCGCATTACTTTTTGAACTTCATCAGAACTTAACTTTCTTGGTGAACGCGTGAACCATTTCAGCTTATTTTGATTAATGAATTGATCTTCATACGCTGTATTGTCGCTGATATCTTCACTTTTGTGATACGTAATGAAAATTGGCAATGTATGATGTTTTTGTTTATAACCGTTAATAACTGCAGACTCATCTTTATCCCAGTTCATCACTTTCACAAAATCTTTTCTCGAATAACGTTCATACAAGATAAAGTCATTTTGATTTTGATAGACATGCTTATGTTTATATTGGGCTACTTCGATCAAATCATGGACGTGATGACGAAAGGCTTCATTTTTCAAGTTCATTTTAAACGGTTTAGTAAGACCGATAAGATTAGTCTCTTTATCCCATTCAACCATCGGTGTGCCATATCTTTTATCTATATTCTTGCTGAAGAATGTTTCATCTAATACCTTCAAACTGGTACGCACATCCGCTTCTTCAATTTCACTATCTCTATGTTGAAGTTTTTCAACTAAACGTTCAAAACTTTCATCTTGGCTCATCAACAACTCTAGTGCTAAATAATCGGTATTCTTCAAACCTTTCGCTAATTCTTGAGAAATGAACGTCAAATTCTTAGAGGCATTTTCAGAGATTCTTGTCGTAATATCTGTTTTCTCCACTAGAAATTGTTCATAATTCCCATACTTCGAAAGAATCACTTCTGGATCAATCGAATGTTGATGAATGAAATCCATTAAACTTGGCGTGCGACCAATGCGTGCTTTCACTTCATTGAATGCTTGTAAAATCATAGCTTTCTTATTTAAAGTCGCAGATTGAATCGAATCAAAAATTCTCTTTTGAGCAACTGCTTCAAAATTAATTGTTGAAACGCCTTTTAATGGCGCATAGTCTGAAATAAATTTTCGATAACTATCTTTATTATGGGAATGGTCACCTGACAGTGCTATCGGAATCATATAGTTATTTTTATAGTTTCCAATGAAATAAATGACTGTCACAAAATCTTTATTCGCACTCTTACGAAGACCACGTCCTAATTGTTGTACAAAGATAATACTTGATTGTGTGCTCCGTAACATCACCACTTGATTGATTTCAGGAATATCAATTCCTTCGTTAAACAAATCTACGGTGATAATATAATTTAATCTGCCGTCTTTTAACTGTTGAATCACTTCGTTACGCTGTTTTTGTGAATCTGAACCTGTTAAAGCTTGTGTGGGTATGCCTTCGGCATTTAACTTTTGTGCTAAAGCTTGTGCTTCTTTTTTACGACTGACAAAGATTAGCCCTTTTAATTCATCACCAGAATAACCATAATAATCCGTTTTCTCTAAAATATATTTCACACGGTCATTAGACGCTAAGAATTTTAAGTCTTGTGTGTTATCATCCACAACTTGGCCTTCTTGAATATAATCTGAGACACCAAAATAATGGAATG
Source organism: Staphylococcus simulans (assembly GCF_025561465.1). NCBI lineage: Bacteria > Bacillati > Bacillota > Bacilli > Caryophanales > Staphylococcaceae > Staphylococcus > Staphylococcus simulans. The sequence goes on along the minus strand of NZ_CP095100.1, from coordinate 388,917 downwards.
GACATAAAATATCACTTTCTAATGCCTTCTGAAGTCGAATTTCATAAGCAACATTATGATTAAATTGCGCGAAGACACTGAGATCATCACTTCGTTCAGGTGTTGCGGTCATCCCTAACATAAATTTCGGTTGAAAGTAATGGAAGATATTTTGATAACTTTGTGCTGCTGAACGATGTGCTTCATCAAAGACAATATAATCAAAAGCTGCTGGGTCAAACTGTTGATAAATGTCAGGCTTCGACATTGTTTGTACAGTCGCGAATAGATACTTCTCATCCAAATTCTTCTCAGTCCCCGTCAACTTCGCAAAGTCCGCTTCATTTTCATCTGCCAACACTTTACGATAAGCTGCCAATGCATCATTTAAGATGGTTTCACTATGCACAACAAATAAAAAACGTTTAGGTTTAAATGCACGGACATCTAACGCAGACATAATCGTCTTACCTGTCCCTGTCGCAGAAATAATCAATGCTTTATTTTCAACTTGTGCACGCATCTCTGCCAAACCTTTTAACGCTTCTACCTGCATTAAATTCGGTTCAATTTTAACCGCTTCATGTATTTTATTTTCCAACAACGTTTGTTTCTGACTTTCTTCAAACAACCGTTGTGTCATTTGTGGTTGATAAACCTCACGATACGCTTCAATCCAAGCTTCTGTTAAAGGAGTGCTCTCTTCCCATAACCCATCGAATTGGTCTTTCACTTTATGGACTAAATCACCATTTTGATGAGAAGATAATAAAATATTATGTTCATAATTAACTTTCAAAGCATTAGAAGTTAAATTCGAACTCCCCACAACTAACGTAGAATAGGCGTCATGATCAAAAATATAACCTTTCGCATGAAAGCCTGAGACATCTGTTACACGGACTTCAACATTGTCTAACTTCATCAGCTCTTCATACACTTTTGGGGAGTTGAAACCTAGATAATTGGAAGTTAATATTTTACCTTTAACACCACGTTGTGCCATATCATATAAATGTGACTTCAGACTTTGGAGACCGCTCGGCGTAATAAAAGCAACCGAAATCATAAAGGACTGACATTTCTCTAGTTCATCGATGAGCGTTGCGAGCACATTTTCTTCTTGATTATTCAGCAACAATTTCGGCACATGGTGCCCTTGATGCACAATAGAACGATCAATAAAGCCTTTATGAAGCGACTGGGTTAAGTCTTCAATTAAATGTTCCATAGGCATTACCCTTGTTCAACAAGCAAGTCGACTGCCGGAATATCTGCCGGTGCCCACTCTAATTGGTGTAACGCTTTAGGGGCTAACCATTTAATTTGACTATGTTCAGTTAATGTCGGCATCGTTTCTTGTAAAGTACAACGATACGTTGTCAGCTCGATAATCGCAAAATCATATTCATGTGTAGTCGTCGTGACTTTCTCACCCACTGCTAAATCACATTTCATTTCTTCTTGAATTTCACGTTTTAACGCTTCAATATCTGTTTCACATTGTTCAATTTTACCGCCCGGAAATTCCCATAATAACGGTAAGCTCATTTGTTCACTGCGTTGTGCACATAAAATGTTACCTTGATGTTCAATCACTGCACCTACGACTCTGACTAACTTTTTCATATGTATCCTCCGCTCATATCAATATTTCATTACTTATAAGCAGGATCTCATTTTTTATAAAAGATTGCCACACAATTGCAGCAATTTTTTATTTTTTTCATAAAAAATAGACAGGCACGGCCTGTCTGTTCATTTTCTTCTAACTTGTTGTCGATTCAATATGTTGTTCTGATTCATAAAAGAAACACCCCATTCATTTATATATGTCAATCTGTTTTTTTCGGATATACTACTTCCCCATCATCTTCAATAATTGGCATCGCACCCCATTGTCCTAACTTATGTGGTTGTGCAATAATGTCACCTTTATTATTCTGCATAATATGATACACGTCCCAACCATGTGCAGCTAAATAATTACTGACAATCAGACGATGACAACGTGCTGGATGATGTTCTGAACACATGTAAGCTGTCGTTTGGTTTTGGGCTGTTTCTGTTAATCTTTTAATCCCTTCTTTGAAGTCGTCTGTTAAAGTATAGTCCGCATAGTTATGGAAAGATTCATTTTGCCAACCACTATTCAAAGTACGTCCCACTGTTTCACTGGGTTGTCTGCGCCCACCTAGAAATTGGTCAGTTTGATACTCAATCCCCGCTTCTTTCAACCATGACTTCATATTGTCGTCTTTAAATTGCGGATGTTTACGGCTCTTCGTAAAGGCTCTGATATCCATTAAGACTTCAACATGATATTGTTTCAACATTTCAAGAAATGTTTCTTTATCATGATCAGAATGACCGATAGTATAAATCACCTTTTGTTTGGTTTGTCCCATAATGTTCACCTCTCTCTTACTATAGCCTGTTAAAAGAAAAACACGCAAAAACAGTCTCTTTAAAGGCTACTTTTGCGTGTTAACGTATTATTCTTTTTCTTCAATACCTTGATGAATCAATTCACCGATATATTCTGATGCTTTACCGTTTTCAATACTGCAGAAACGATTGTAGAATGCATCAATCTTATCTTGATATTCTGCTTGTACTTTCGGTAAGTCTTTTAAGCTTTCAGCAAGTTTGTGCGCATCTGTGAAAATAGGTCCTGGTAAATCATTATGGTAATCCATATAGAAGCCACGTAAACCTTTACCGTATTTCTCAATATCATACGCAAAGAAGAACTGTGGACGTTTTAAAATACCATAGTCGAACATCACAGATGAATAATCTGTAATCAATGCATCTGAAATCAAGAAGATTTCTGAGACATCATCATAATCAGATACATCTATCGCAAAGTTTTCATAACCAGATAAATCTAAAGCATTCGCAATCAGATAATGCATACGTAATAAAATGACATAGTCATCACCTAATTGTTTATATAAATTATCTAAGTCGATTTTAAGATTGAATAAGTATTGTCCTTTTTTAATAAACTCATCATCACGCCATGTCGGTGCATAAGTAATGACTTTCTTATCTTTAGGAATATTAAGCTTCTCTCGAATATCTTTAAGATACTCAGTATCATTTTGACGATTAACAAGCACATCATTTCTTGGATAACCGATTTCTAAGACACGGTCTCTATCCATCCAAAAGGCCGATTCAAAAATTTCAGTAGAATAACGGTTCGGTGATACTAAATAATCCCAACGTTCTGTCTCTTCTCTGAAATTACGTTTATATGCGGGCGTTGTTGTCCCTGGCATACGTACCACTTTCATATCATTCGCCAAACGTTTCAACGGCGTACCATGCCATGTTTGAATATACGTTTGATTCTCTTTCTTATTGATATAAAGCGGCGTGCGGGCGTTCGTAACCCAGTAATGTGCTTTTGAATAAGCTTCATAATAAGCTTTCGAACCTTTTTTCACTTTAGTCGCATTACCTGGAACATAAGTTTTAGCCGGGTTCTTTAATACCCAGATATAGTTATAGTACGGATAATATTTCTGCATATATTCATAAATGTATTTTGGACTATCACTATAGTTTTTACCGCCGAATGTCTCAAAAACAATTGTTTTGTTAGAAACATTTTCTGGCGCATCTGTTAACTGATACATAGAACGGTTTTTATTTTTATTACGCATCACAACATTCTTCACATGACGTAACATACCTCTGTATTTGTTGATCGCAATTGCGGCGTCAGGTTGATTAAACATTAACGCCAACATTTCTACTTTAAACAATGAACCGCCATCTGTTTCTTGTAAGAGATGCCATTTCAATTTTTGAGCTAATTGAATAAGTGTGTCTTGATGTTGTGCATAGTGGTAAGCATTTTGTTTATTCGCAGGGTCAAAACCGTTACGAATCATACTTGCCATTTTATGCGTCATAAATTGACGGACTTTTTTATTTTTCACTTTCTGCACGGTATGCAGATAAGCATCAGCGTAATCTTCAAATAATTGGTCGAACGCTTGTTGTGTCAGTTGTTCTGTTTCAAAAGGATCATAAACCTCTCCTCTGAAATAGAACGGGAAACCTAAAATACGCACAAAGCGTTCTGCATATGTCAGATAATCCACTACGAAAGAATTGTCGACATACGTTTTCAATGCCTCATCGAATTGAAGTTGATGCGCTTGTACGATTGCTGTTTTAAATAAAATGTTACAAGCCGTATTTTTTCTTAAGAATGAATTAGGGTTTGTCTCAGCGTTCATATATTCCAATCTAATTTTATTCTGATCGATGTATTGGGGTTGATTGAGTGTAAACTTATTAATCGGTGCAATTAAGGCATCTAGACCATTCACTGTTTTTAAATAGAATTGAATCGCATAAGAAGCTAATTCATCATCCGCATCTAAAAACATAAAATACGGTGTTTCTACATGTGACATTGCGACGTTACGCGCATGCGCATGCCCTTGGTTTTGTTCAAAGTTAATCACTTCAACCTTTTTATCATAGTTTTTTAAGGTGTCTTCTAAAAGTGCTTGAGAACCATCTGTTGATCCATCGTTGACTATAATCACATTAAAATCTTGATTGCGTTGTTGCTTCAAGCTTTCGATACAAGCTTGAATATAATCTTCTGAGTTGTAGTATGTGATAATGACTGTTAATTCATTCATGATTGTGATCTCCTTACTTTTTATATCTCTGTTTTCCACATTTTCTTATTGTACTGCTAATTTCTCAGCAAACCAAATAAGAAACCGTAACAATTATATACTAAATCTACTTTTTTATCATCGTCTTACTAATTTGGAAAAATAATAAAAGGTGTATTACTCTATTTATATTAACGTTTTAAATAACTGTTCGAAATGATGTTGTGCGGCTTTTGGTGTTAATGATTGACGTGTGTGCACATGCTTCAATGGATGGTTGATGATACGCTCCATCGCCTGTGCTAAAGCCTCGATATCACCTGTAGGTATTAAATACCCATTCTCACCCGCTTCAATGATTTCATTTGGCCCATAACGAATATCATACGCAAGAACCGGACAACCTTCATTGATACTTTCCATCATAGATAATCCGAATCCTTCATGTGTACTTGCTAAAATAGAAGCACGTGATTCACGGAAAACTTCTTGTGGATGATTAGTAAAGGATTCGATGTCTACATCTTCTGACAGACCTTCTTTAGAAATTAAATCTTTAAGTTCATCTTCTTGTGAGTCAGAAACACCGCCATATAATTTCAGTTTCGTCTCATAATCTTTAGCTTTAAATAACTTAAATGCCTTCACAATGTGATCAATACGTTTCTCTTTTGAGAACCTGCCTAAATACACAAACTGATTTTTACGTTCTTGTTCAGGTAACGTACTGGGTTTAATGAAATGCGGAATGACTTGAATTTTTTGTTCTGGAATATCTGATTGTGCTAAAATATCTTGTTTTTGTTGAGTTGTCAGCACAATATACGCCGAAACTTGCTTGTGATGATCTATCGCAAAGCGATATGAACCTTTAATATTATCACCGGATAAGTGAGAACTATGGAAGACAATGACAGGTTTAATCGCATGTTGATTGTCAATTAATGGTTCATCTAATAAACGTGCATCATTAAACACAATATCTCCATCTTTAAATATCTCATTATAAAAATACGCAAACAATGCTTTATCGTGCGTAAAACTTCTTACCACACGTCCCTCGCGATATATCAAAATGGACGTCGCTTCTGGTTTGCCTTGCTTATTTTCTTCAAACCATTTTTGACAATACACATTTCCCTCTAAATCATACATCGTCTCACTCAACTTCATGTTTTTACGTGCTGCATAGTAAGTCTTCTTATGCAGATAACCATAAGTGTTGTATTCATAACGGATGACTTTATGTTTAACTCCAGGCGTCATCACATCTTCAAAGTGGACTACTTCTGAATCCTCATAAAATTTACGATACAGTAAATATGTTTCATCAGTCTTGTCATAATAACGTACGACGTCCCCTTTTTTATTCGTACGTGTTGTGTAATCAGAAAGCGTCACAGGTTGTGCTTTATATTTCTTTTCTTTCTTAAAAGTCGACTTTGGAATGTTAAATAGATTATAGCCAGAAAGCCAATCATAGAGATTAATGACTTGTGTACCTTCGTTTAAGATACCTTTTTCTCTAAAATCAGCCAATACTTCTGGGTACTCAATATTGTAGTTGGTCGTTAAAATAGTTTGTTTAATACCTAATGTGTCGTCAATAAATTGAATTCGCTTCAACAATGCTTTCGTTCTTCCTCCATGATTCGGAGGCAAAGTTGATGTAACAGTATAAATCAACCCTAAACCCCATTTCATAAAATTTGTTAGAAAAAATTATATCATTTCTATATTTACACTTTAAACAATAAGTAAAACAGAAAAATTAAATTTATTCATACTCAAGTTAAAATATTTGCCTCTCCACCAAACATACAGTATAGTTTAATCTACATAGTAGTTTATTTATACTGATAGTTCTATACTGAAATCGAGTTGTTATCATATATATTTAACAAAAGGAGATGTGCCAAACATGAATCCCAATGATTTACGTGTGATTAAAACAAAACGTGCTTTATCCGAATCCTTGTTCAACTTATTAAGCGAAAAATTATTCTCTGCCATTACAGTTAATATGATATGTGATAAAGCATTAGTTCACCGTACGACATTCTATAAACACTTTTACGATAAATATGACTTGTTATCTTACTTAATTACGAATTTGACTAAAGATTATTTCGAAAAGGATATTCGAGAGCGTATTGAAGCACCTTTTAAAGCTTTAAGCTCTTTCTTTGATAAACCTATTGAAAAAATTGATATCAAACAACGTCATGATCAACAATTTATGGAAACTGTGACCGCAATCTTCATCCAAAAAATACGTCAAGACATCATAGACAATGCAGATATTATCGAAGTCCCTGGCAACCCTCCGATCAAAGTAGTTGCTCGTGTCTTTGAATCAGCAATTACCGCTATCGGTGATTGGACTTACGATGAACATAAACTTTGTGCCGACTATTCAAATGCGATTGATAATCCTGATTCGCTGGACAAGATGTTCAATCAATTACTCAACATTAAAGTTAAGTCAGAATAGCGTTGGAAAATACTTTAAAACTAAAAAAATCAGAACAGCTTCACGATTGGAAGTTGTTCTGATTTTTTTGTGATTTTATTTATTTTTCTTCTGTACTTTCGGTTGTAAATATTTTTGACCATAAGGTACGAATTTTAATCGTGCTTCTTGAGGTATACCAAAGTATTGTTTAAATACTCTCTGTGTTCTTACCGACCATGGTGAGGAATGTTGGGTATACACATCAAATGGCAACATTTCTACAATAATAACGTCATCTTTAGAGACATGTGCTGCTTCTTCTTTTATTTTCGCAACCCTCTGTGTATTCGCATAACTCATAAATGAAAAAGCACTCATAAACACGATTACTGCGACTAGTGCGATACTACCCGCAATGAGACTGGTACGTCTTTCAGGTAAAGGCAACTGTTTAAGTACAATTAATAAAATAATCAACCATAACACATACATAAAGTAGAAATTTCTTGGTCCGACAGGCGCAACGACTAATAAAGGCATGGTCGCAATCACAATCGAAGCTAAATTAAAGTATGTCGTCAATAATGACTTCTTAGATAAACCAATAAAATAGAGACCTACTGCGACTGCACAGAAATAGATCAAACACGCTAAGAAATTCAGACCAGCAACCCACGGAATGTGTTTCATCGCATCTAAATCAAAAGGTTCATAGACAAAGTATTTATAAACAGTAAAGAATGCTAAAGCTACCGTTATCATCACTTTATACACTAGTGACAAACTTAAAAATTTCGGACTGCGATATAAAACAATGAGTAGAACCACAGCTAAAACACTTAAAAATATGGCGCATTGGAAGTAGCCATAATACGGAATGATTTTTAATAACGTTTGAATGACTTTATCATACATCGAGGTACTAGAACCGACTTGTTGATATGAACTATTACCCGCTAAAATATTCATGTAGTTAGGATTTGTAAACATAATAATCGCGCCTATCCATGTTAAACAGAATCCTATCAATAATTTCAAGTTGATTTTGCGATAAATTACTAAATATACAAGTAACCCTAAACCGGTAATCGCAATATTATAAAGTGTGACATTCTCCATAAATAACTGTCCGGCAATACATACGATATAGAAACATACTAATTCAATACGTTGTGACCATTGTGTTTTTCTTTCTTGATTATGCAGTGTTTTTAAAACAAATAATAAAACTACTAATGCACATAAGGCACTTGTGACATAGTTATTAAATCCTGCATACCACGCATAGGTTTGTTTGAAGATTGAAGCGGGCATTAGCAGTAACATTATAAACGCGATTAATATATAAGCTGTACTTTTAGTTTTATCTGCGAATTTCAATACTATCCAAAGTATGGAGAATGAAACTAGCGCATACACTACCATGCGTAATAACAGACTTCTCACTGCTAAAATTTCTAAAATATTACCGAAATATCGACCGTTTAAATTTTTAAAATGTTCATTGAACCATTGGTTGTAGCCATGTATATACCAACCCCAGTCATCTTGCGCAAGCGGAACAATCGCCGCAAAAACAAAATAAAAAAGCACTAATAATCCATATACAAAACAATATGGGTGTTCCTTAATAATCCTCATGATGTTGTTCTCCTTGTTGTGTTAAGCATATAATACACTTTAATTATATGATTGTCATCATAATCTATAATTAGAAAACATACCATTTTATACCTCGTCAAACATACGTCATTTAATAATATTTTCACTCACTTCATTTTTTTACTGACAATTTATGACTTCAATAGTAAAATTATTAATTATTAACACAACGTGATTTATCACCTTTAAGAAGGAGAACACTTATCATCATGATTCAAATCATCTTGTATCTAACAATTGGACTGTTATTTACCCTATTAGATTTAATATTGATTCGTCGTAATCGACGTATTTTAGTTTGTTTGAGTACGTTTGTTTTTTATACACTCTTTATCAACGGCTTCATCATTGGCTTATTGTTACTATTTCTAGGAAAACCTAATGCCTTAAAGACGAATATGTACCACACATTTTTCGCAATAGAATATGGTGTGCTCGCCTGTGGTATAGGTATCGCTTTATTAGTAGTTCACGCTATTTTAATGCATCGTTTAACATTCACTGCTGTGCCAGGTCGTCGTGCTTGGCTGACTACTTTGAATGCATGTACATTATTATTACTTATGTTTCTCGGCAGTTTCTTAATCAAATTTACAGATTGGTGGTTCGATTTATTCGGAGAAACGAAACCACAAGATTTTATCTCTAAAATTCAAAGTCTTATACAATTATCCGATCGCATGATATTACCCGGCTTAATTCAAATGATATTGATATCATCTATCTTTTATACCTTGATTGTGCTGTTCGTGATTTATTTCAACCGCTTCAACTTTATTTGGAATGCTAAAACTAAAGCTATTACGATTATGAAGCGCTCATGGATTCAAACTGCACTCTTCGCTGTAACATTGGCTGTCTTTATTTCTGGCCTGATTTATAGTGTGTATCACCTGCATTTAATAGATGTATGTCTCACTTTACTGAAAAAGTAAACAAAGACGCTGTTCAGGTTTTTCTGACTGAATAGCGTCTTTGTTTGTATTTATTCTTTTTAACATTTTCACAGTTATATTTACGCACGTTTAAAGCGCTGTATTACTTGCATACCCATTTGTCGCTCGCTTTGGTTCATAATGACTGTCCACAACACGACAGAATACAAAATAACATAAACGATAATATTTATACCTAGCACGACTAACCCTTTACCTAAGAGTTGCGCAATCCATTGATAAATAAAATAGTAAATGACTGTAGAGATTATCATCGGCAACCATATTTTACTCATCTCAAACCAGAAACGATACATATTCAAACCGATTTTACGGTGATAATATACATTCATAATCAGTGTATAGCCGATAAAGCTGAACGCTGCGATAGAAAGTGAAACACCGTAACCACTATACTTCGGTGCTAAAATGACCGCACTGATCATGGCTAATACTAAGGTAATTGCTAAAGCCATAAAACGAAACGTTTGACGATTATGTGCTTGAATAATGCTGACTGCCGGCAACTGTGATAGTTGGAAAGTAATTGTAAACATTAAAATTACTGTCATAAGATACGCAGGTCTGAAATCTTGTCCTGCCCAAATCACAATAAAGTTCTCACCGAAAATCACAAAACCGGATAAGATAAACGATAATACAATCAATTGAATACGACTGATGCGTACCATCTGTTGAAGTAAACGTTCATTACTTGCACCTTCTACCACTAACATTGAGAATCCTGGGAAGGTCACATTATTAATAGAAGTCGCAAACTGTTGGAAGATTTTTACGAACTGTACAGCGATGACATAAATCGCAACCGCAACCGTTCCGTTAATCGCACCTAAAATCATTTGACCAGAATTTAACGTCAATTGTTCAATCGCTATAGAAAACAAAACTAAACCTAAATACACGTTCAATTGTTTCTGTTGCTTTAAGTGATTAAACGATAATGCACCTTTCCAATCAAAGCGTATCGATACATGACGTCGACATAAAATCATGCCTAAGAACAGACACGCAAAATTGACAATTAACGTAATCAATATAATCGTAACTGCGCCAAATCCCATCAATAAGAACGGTGTCGCAATGATAGAAGGCATAATCACTCGGATCAGCAACATACTCTTCGCAATCACAAAGTATTCATACGCTTGTAAAATACCGTTAAAAATACCTGGATAAAATGAAATCATGATATTGATAATGATAAAAATCAACATCAATTTCAGTTCTGATAATTGTTGAGGTGCTAATGCATTGCCGAATACCGCTTCAGCATTCAAATACAAAACCAAGCCCATCAGACCGACTAATAAGGAACACAAAAAGTAAATATTTAAGATATTACCTAAGATACGTGCCTCTTGTGCCTTTGAACCTTTGACTCTGTTTTGTGATAAGTATTTGGCGATCGTGTTACCGAACGCTAAATCCATAATGTTCAAATAAACTAAAAAGGATAAAACCAAATTATACAACCCATATTCAGAAGTGCCGAGCGTTCTGATGAAGAACGGTGTATATAAAATCGCCACTAGAATATTACCAAATATGGATATGTAGGATAAGATGGCGCCAGCTCTTCTTTGATTCATACTCATAACTCCTGTTTATGTTGGTTGCGCTTGCGTTCAAAGTAAGAACGCATCACACGTTCTAATCCGAAAATCACAAGCACTGTGAAAATATTCGCTGGTGAAAAAGTATCAATAATAAACGCGATTGTACTAGCACGTGGAATAAATAACATCATTCGTGCCATGATTAAAGCTGCCGCAATCACTAAAATATGTTTTGCGGTCAACATTCTCGTAAATAACGCAATTAGTAAACCAATGACAATACTGCCGAACATCATGCCGACATAACCGAAATCATGATAAGTTTCAGCAACGAAACTTGAACCATAACCTACACCTTTAAGATACAAGTCTTTCATAATGACATAAGACATTGTATGCGAGTACTGATACCCTTCTAAAGCACGTTCAACCGATTGGCCAGACCATCCGCCTTGCCCTCCAGTTAAATTGCCCCAAATATTGTAAACGGCATACTCTGTTAACGGTCCAATAGAATAGATTTTATCCGGGATTTCTTTCGCCTTCTCGATGGTATAACCAATGACATTGACACTGATACCTTGTGAGAAGAAAAATGATAACAGTGCATCAAAGAAACCACCGTCAGTCTTTTCTCCGCCTCGGTTATTACCGACAAAATTCATCAACGCTAATAAAATCGGTGCTGAAATAATGCCCGCAATAATTGTCTTTTTACCGAACCATGCTTGCGTACCTGTCTGCTTCGCTAAAATATTGCGATAACAGAAATAAATAAACAAGATGAGCACATCTAACATAAAGTCAGAACGAGATCCGGTTAATACAGAAAGCCCATCTACAAATAAATAAGCAAGTATCGGCAGCCATGCTTTCTTTTGTGCAGGCAATGTTGCGAGATATACAAAGAATGCGACTGGGAACATTCGACTAATCAACACAAACACACCTGGTAAATTCGATTTAAAACTAGAGAAATAGGCATAATACCCTTGTGATTGTGAAGCTTGAACCGCTTCTGCCAAATACATCAACTTAAAAATAATCGCAATCGTAAAGATACCTAAACTGATGATTCGGATATTTTGTTTATATGTCGTCTCAATAGGCTGAAACTGTTTAAACCCTTGTTGAACCGTGCGATCTAACATCGCAAATCCTAAAAAGAGACAAAACAAACTTAAACTTAATAAGATTAAAATATTAAATATTGTGGCTTGATCTGTAAAATACGTTCCCAGCAGTTTAAAATCCTTTTCATGATAATGGAACAGTTTGCTGACAACCATTCTGCCCATTAAAAAGACAAAGAAAGTCACATTGAACATAAAGAAGATGACCCGCTGGTTGAACGCTTCTAGTCCATATATCAGATTGTTCAGGAAAAATAATAAGAGTGCACTAAATAACAAGGTAATATTCGAAAAGATAATGCCGATAGTAAGCAATATCACCGCAATCATCAGCACACACCATCTTAATAACTTGGTCAAACTTCCACCTACTTACTCATTCGTTACTTATTTGTCGTTTCTTGCGTATTACACGCTTTCGTCTGGTTGTGTCATAGGTGTCTAGCAATATACTGAGTTGAACGCTTAAGGTTGTGCAAGTTCATGCGCAAATTCAGTATAAAGACTTTCAGAATCACAGAGCGTCTGCCAAGTTTGGTAAGCACCTTTCGCATAGCCTTGATAAGCTTCATCTGAAAGATTTATGAAATATTCAATCGCACGTGCTGCCTCTTCTGGCTTAAGTGCGTCACTGATTAAAGTACCATTTACATCTGTTTGTACAATTTCAGCTGTACCTCCGACATCTGAAGCTACAACAGGAATCGCATTCGCCATCGCTTCCATGACAGAGACTGGTACACCCTCTGATTCAGAAGTGTTTAAAAATAACGTCGGGTTATGCTCATGATACCATTTTCTGACGTCTTTGTTCGGCAAACGTCCAATCAATTCATATTGAGACGGCTTTAATTTCTCTTTTGCCAATGCTTCAATTTTTTGCGCATCTGGACCATCACCGATATGTACCCATTTGAAATCATAACCTTGTTCATTCAATTGTGCTAACGCATCAATAATGACATCTAAACGCTTTAATTTACGAATCGTTGAACAGCTGACAAATAAAGGCGGCTGACGTAATGAAACTTGATAATTGCCTTCACCTACACCGAGACGTCTGGTTTCAATTTTATCCGCATATTTCGGGAACTTGTTGCTTAAATAGTTCGAACTCGTATCAGACACTGGGTATAACACATCCACATGTTTCAACATTGCTTGACGCATCGGCAAGAAGCTAAACGGTTTAATATAATCATTGACATCATAACCATGTCCTCTAGAAATAAATGGGATAGAATCATCACCATAATAATCATATTTTAATTTTCTGCCGAGGTTCGCAGTGATATAAAACCAATAACTATAAATATAAAGCTGCGTATAGCCATCATTTTCCGGTAATAAATGTGAGTGTACTAGGTCTTGATAAATCGCATCTGTTCTCGATTCAAAATACAAGTTGTACATCCACTTATAAGGATTTAAGGAACCTGCATTTTCACCGATACTGCGTAAACGCGGTTGACTTAATAAAATATTTGGCCCTGTTTTTAAGAAGTTGATGGCCTTATCTTTTAGTCCTTGCGGGAAAGGCAAGTCGATGACTGTCGCAACATCCGGTACTTCTCTTGTCACTTTCATCTTCTGACTGACCATTGTCGGAACAATCACAATGTGATCAAAGGCTTCTGCCAAATATTTGATTTCTTCTTCTAAATATTCCTCTCCTTTATAGTAAGGAAAGTAATTCGTCAACAAAATCAGTTCTTTCTTCATAAGTGCTATTCCTCTCTTACTTCTGATTAATATTTTTTCGTAATAACACCGTTGAAATCGTTTTATAAATCACAAATGCATCCATTTTAAAGCTGACATTCGCCGCATAGAAAGCATCTAAACGCATACGTTCTTCCATCGAAGCACTATTTCGCAACAAAGCTTGTGTTAAACCCGTAATACCAGGTTTCACATGAAACTTTGTTTTATAGTAATCCGGATAACGATGTGTATTGCCAAGCGGACTCGGACGCGGTCCAACAAAGCTCATGTCACCTTTTAATACGTTCAGCAATTGCGGTAATTCATCAATACTTGTTTGACGTAACACACGACCGATATTTGTCACACGCGGGTCTTGATCACTATTGAACGTACTGCCATCCGCATTACGAATGTCTTGTGCGTTTTCTTTCATTGTACGAAACTTATGCATTTCAAAAGGCAACATACCGACACCTAAACGTTGTCCATTATATAAGATACTGCCTTTATCTTCTCTCTTAATCATTATACTAACAGGCAAAGCTACAATTAATAACACCGGCAACAACGCTACAAATAACAACACATCTAACAAACGCTTAATATTTTTCCGGTAACTCATCACGCAGCCCCTCCATTTCTCGATAAATTTCTTGTAATGCATCTATAAACTGATATTGAGGGACAAAATCAATTTCTTGTTGTGCTCGTGCACCATCCATATAAGAAGGTTCAAAATAATCCGGCACATCTTCATCTTGACGTTGAATGTCAGTCGGATTGCCGAACACTTGATTGATATGTTGCGCCACTTCTAGGTTCGTTAACGTTTCACTGCCTTTAATGTTTTGAATTAAGGAAGTGTTTGGATGCTGTGACGCTTGCCAAATCGCATTTGCCGCATCTTTCGTATATAAAAATTCACGTGATACATCACTCTCACCCATTACTGTTAAGGGCTTCCCTAACAAAGCTAAGCGCATAAAATAATTAATCATATAGTTATTTTTCTCATGTGCGCCAAATAAATGAGAGAAACGTAAACACACTATATCCAACTGATAATGCTTACGATAATACGCAGCCAGCTGTTCAATATAACGTTTATTCAAACCATATAAAGACTTCGGCACATCACTCACTGCGTCTTCTTCCTGCCAAGGCAATGTAGAAGTATCATCATATACAGAAATAGAAGAAGCCACGATTACTTTTTTACATTTTTGTTCAAGCGCCGCTTCAAACACATGTTGTGCCATCTGTACTTCTTCTGTATAACTGCTGATGTTTTTCTTTGGTCCTCTATTACCTGCCAGATGAACAATGACATCATCTTCTTGAAATATCATCTCCAAAGAAGCCTCGCTGTAATCGGTTTGAACTTGATGCGCATCTTCTGTATTTTGACGACGTGATAAAACTGTATAATCAATAGCTTTATCTTCTAATAAAGCAGTCAGATAGCGACCAAGCAATCCTGTGCCGCCTGTAATTCTAAAGGCCATTTAATCTTCCTCCTTCATCAGCGGATAAATATAAAAGCCCACTTTGTCATACACACCGTTAACAGGTCTGATGAATTCTCCTTGTTGGTAATAACGATAGCTTTCTAAAGTATGATCTGGTACTTTGAATTGATAATAATCAATCGGTTGTTTCGGTGTCTCACACATAAATTCTAAGACTACTGGTTGTGTCGTTGTCGCCTCCGTAAATGTAGGGGCTTGTTCTTCTAGAAGATGCTTGAACGTTTTCTCTAATAAGTCATCATGATTATAATATTGAATCAATTTATGCATATGACAACCATCAAAGCGTGGCGTAATTTCAATAATAAATGCTTCGTGATTCATTACTTTTACTTGCGCATACACAGGACCGTTTTGAATTTTCAGGGTCTCTAAGTGTGCTGCAATCGCTGCTTCAATAGAAGCCATAGGATAATCATAATCAGGGTCGATAATATGTTTATGGATTAAACCTGGATGTTGCGGCCACGTTTCACGCATCGATACTAAGGTAAATTGCAATTCGCCATCTACAACATAGCCATTCACTGAAATTTCATAACCATCGATATAGCGTTCAATAATTGCTGCGCCTTCTCTAGACTGATCCACCGCATAAGCAATCGCTTCTGGTAAATCAGCAGCTTGTGTCACTAAAGTAATGCCACGTTGTCCTTGACCATCTGTCGGTTTCACAAAGACTGGGTAGTCAATTTCTGTTTGATGGTTCACATCTTTTGTGATTTCAAAAGGGACAGAACCTGTAATCCCTTTGGTTTGTGCACGCATTACATCTTTGTGATTACATGCATATGCTGTGTCATAACTGACAAAGTGTGGTAAATCTAAGGCTTCTGAGATTTTATTCGCAACTGGCATAGCCAAATCTGAGCCTACTGAATAAACAGCATCAATATGATGTTGTTTGATATAAGCGATGACTGCCGCTTCATCTATAATATTAATCTCTTCAAAATGATCTGCACTGTCAGCACCAGGACCATCTTTTTTCATAGCCAACGCATGTGTTTCGTAACCCATCTCTTTTAATTTCTCAATAGCTTCAGCTTGTACAGGTGCCACACCTAGAATTAAGACCTTCTTCATACCAGCACCCCGCCGACTGCTTCATTCACTTGTTTAATAATGTATTCTACTTGTTCATCAGTTAACTGCGGATAGAGCGGTAATGTCAATTCGTTCACATAATGCGCATACGCATTCGGGAAATCTTTAATGTCAAAGCCGTATTCTTGGTACGCTGAAAACATCGGTAACGGTTTATAATGCACATTTGTCGCAATACCTTCATCCGCCAAATGTTCAATAATCGCATTACGTTGTTCTTCTGTTGCCCCTTTAATCCACGTGATATATAAGTGACAGCTGGATTCTTTATCATTATCAAAGTGTTTTAGCGTCTTGATAACATCTGAGTTTAAATTTTCATCATATAAACGTACCACTTCTTTACGGCGTGCTAAGTTTTCATCATAATGATTGAGTTGATCCAAACCAATGGCCGCATTGATATCTGTCATATTGAATTTGTAACCTAATTCTGAGATGTCGTATTCCCAGTTGCCTTTCTGCATTTTAGATAAGGCATCTTTACTTTGACCGTGCAGAATAGAAGTTTTGTATAGTTTCTGTAAATCAAAACCATGTGCTTCGTAATCTTTCGTCCATGTAACTGCCCCGCCTTCAGCAGTCGTCAGATTTTTTACCGCATGGAAAGAGAACGTGGTAAAGTCTGCGAAACTGCCGCTTTTGTTTTCCCCTTTGGTCGCGCCGAATGAATGGGCACCATCATTAATAATCGCAATACGATTTAATAAAGCGTGCACAGGATTTTCCGTGTGGAAAAGTGCTTGTTTACGACGTGCAATTTCAAATAATCGATCGTAATCGCATAATTGACCTGCAATATCCACAGGAATAATGGCTTTTGTGTTTTCTGTAATTTTATCTTCGAGTTGTGTGTAATCCATTTCTAAGGAGTCTTTTTGCGTGTCTACTAATACAATTTTAGCGCCGACGTGGGCGATGACTGAGGCTGAAGCGGTGTATGTATAAGCAGAAGTGATGACTTCGTCCCCTTCGCCGATACCTAATAAACGTAATGTCATTTCTAAAGCAGCCGTTGCTGAGTTCATTGCGACTGTACCTTCTGTCCCCATATAGTCAGTTAACGCTTCCTCAAATGCTTTCGTTTTAGGCCCTGTCGTAATCCAACCGCATCTTAAAGTTTCCACAACACTTTCGATGGCCTCTTCAGAAATTTTAGGCGGACTAAATGGTATTTGCATAGCTATCTTCTCCTTTATCTTTAACGATTATCTCTCACTATGATGCCAAGAAATAATACTTTAGAATATCTGCCAAATATCCAAATGGTTTTTTGTTTATCGCTTCCATCCGAAAAGATTTCTGCCATTTCATCACACATCGCAAATATTCTAATTAGATATTATGTTCCAATTTAGTAACAGTATAATCCACTAAGTAAAAAGTATTCAATCAATATTCGTAATTAAAATTATTATTTAACAATCCTAAATTTAGAATTACATACCATTAATAAACTAATTATAAAATCAACACTTACTTAACATTCTTTACATACAATTAACACAATCTCGCCTTTACCATTTCAGAAATAAAAAACCATAAAAAAGACGCCCTTGAACTTTCAAAGGACGTCTCATCTTACTTATTCAGTTTTTAAATTTAATACTTATTTCTCTTCATTATCTTTCTTACGACGTTTGCCAAAGAGTAACCAAGCACCTAAACCAGCGAACAATGTGCCGAATAATGTTTTCTTCACATCATCTTGACCTGTATCAGGTAAGTCTTTATCTTTAGCAGTTTGTTGCTTATCTGCTTTTGTTAGTTGTTTACCTTCAGCTTCTGACTGAGCTGGTACATCTTGTTCACCTTCAGTCGTTACTGTTGTACCATCATTAGTTTCAGGTTCAGATGGTACATGTGGTGGCGTTACTCCATCTTTATCTTCAGATGGCACAGTAACTTCTGGTGATGTCGGTTGTGATGGTGTCTCAGGTGTACTTGGTGTTGTTGGTTGTTCTGGTTGATTTGGTTCGCTTGGTTCATTTGGCACTTCTGTTTCAGGCTCTTCTGGTTTTTCTGGTTGCGTTGGATTTTCAGGCTGTTCTGGTGTGCCTGGCGTTTCTGGAACTTCTGGTGTTGGTTTCTCAGGATTTTCCGGCTCTTGTGGCTCTTCCGGTGTTGTACCTGGATCTTCTGGTGTTGTGCCTGGATCTTCAGGTTGTTCTGGTTCCTCTGGTGTTGTGCCCGGATCTTCAGGTTGTTCTGGTTCTTCTGGTGTTGTACCCGGATCTTCTGGGTCAACTGGTACTGTGCCAGTTCCTCTTTCAACAATTCTGTCTACCTTTTCAACCAGTGTAATTGTTGTTGTATCTGGATTGATGAGTTCACCTGTTTTCGGATCTACGCCGTAAACTGTTGTTGTTTGTGTTTGACCTGTTTTACCTGGCTGTACTTCATATTCTGTACCTGCTGGTAAGTTCGGATTGTCTTGGTAGATTGTGTCATATGGGATATCTGTCGTTGTGACCACTTTCGTGCCGACACTGATCACTCTGTCTTTCGGCAGATTATTCGGGTCATTCGGATCTCCTGGCGTACCTTCTTCTATCACTTGTGTCTCGCCAACTGGCAAGTCTGGATTTGGACGGTACGTTGTAGATGGTGCGACAGGTCCATATTCAATCACACGGCCAACTGGCGGTGTTGTGACAGATTCTGTTGTTGTCGGATTCAATAAAGCGCCTGTTGTTTTGTCTACTTCGTACGTTGTTGTCGTTGTAGTTACGCCGTTTTGACCTTCTTGTGCCACATGATTAACTGTACCGACTGGTAAATCAGGATTGTATCTGATAATTGTTTCAAATGGTATAGGTGTTGTTGTTTGTTCAACGTTGTTCACACCTACCACTTCATTGACTGGTGGTGTTGTAATTTCTGATGTCGCAGGTTGCCCTGGTACTTTCGTTGTTGTTTCAATACCTGGTTGTCCTTCTGTTGTCACTGTCTGTGTACCGATTGGTTGTGATGGATCTGGATTCGCTTCATATGAAGTTGACGGCGGTATTTCTGTTGTTGTCGTTGCGGTTGTGCCGACTCCGATTTCAATCACTCTATTTTGTGCCGGTGTCACAGTTGTTGTGACAGTTGATGGATTTTCAAGTGCACCAGTTTCTGGATTAACTGTGTACGTCGTTGTTGTTTCAGTTTGACCTGTGATACCTGCTTGTACTTCATTTTGAGTACCTTGCGGTAAGTTAGGATTTTCTTGATAAATTGTTTCGAATGGTACATCATTCGTTGTTGTTTGAGTTGTACCTTTTGCGACAATTTGCGGTGTCGGTGATGTTGTTTCAGTTGATGTTGTTGGATTTACTAATGCGCCTGTCGTCGGATCCACTTCATACGTTGTCGTTGTAGTTGTCGTACCGTCTTGACCTGGTGTTACGACACTTTCATAACCGATAGGCTCATCTGTACTGATATATTGCGTATCGTATGGTACTGATGTTGAATCAGTTACGACATTACCTACATAAACGACTGTGTTTGTCGGTGGATTATCTGGGTCATTCGGATCACCTGGTTGACCTTCCACTGTTCTTGTTTCACCTGCTGGTAAGTTCGGGTCCGGTTGGTAAACCACTTGGCCTGCAGCTGGTCCATATTCCACAATACGTTGCACTGGGTTGGTTGTCTCAGTATTCGTTGTCGGGTTAATCAACGCACCCGTTGTCGCATCTACTTCATACGTTGTTGTCTTCGTAGTAACACCGTTTTGACCTTCTTGTGCGACATGGTCCGTTGTGCCGACTGGCAGATTCGGATTATATCTGACAATCGTGTCATACGGAATCGTTTCTGTTGTTTGTTCTACGTTGTTGACACCGATAACCTCATTCACTGCTGGTGTTGTCACTTCTGTTACCGCTTCTTGACCCGGTTCTTTCGTTGTTGTAGATTCACCTGGTTGTCCTTCTGTAATCACTGTTTGTGTACCAATTGGTTGTGATACATCTGGGTTCGCTTCATATGAAGTTTGCGGCGCAATCGGTGTTGTCGTAGATGTTGTTGTACCGCTGCCGACTTCAATGATTCTGTCTTGTTTCGCAATATCAGTAGTTGTCACTTCTGTCGGATTTTCTAACGCACCTGTTTGTGGGTTCAACGTATACGTCACAGTCGTTGTCGTTTGACCTGTAACACCTGCCTGTAACTCGTTTTGTGTGCCTTGAGGCAAGTTAGGGTTCTCGATATACACTGTTTCGTATGGTACATCGTTCGTTGATGTTTGTGTTGTACCTTTTTCTACAATTTGTGTGACAGGTGGTGTCTTGATTGATGTTACTTCTGGATTAATCAATGTACCTGTTGTCTTGTCCACTTGATAAATCGTTGTTGTCGTTACTACTCCGTCTTGACCTGGTGTCGTAATATTTTCGTAGCCCACTGGTTGAGTTGTCGGTACATATTGCGTGTCATACGCAACTGGTGTTGTATCTGTTGTCATATTACCAACTTTAACGACCGTCTCTGTCGGTGGATTATTTGGATCATTCGGGTCACCTGGTGTACCTGGAACAGTTACTGTTTCGCCATATGGCACACTTGAATCTGGTTGGTAGACCACACCGCCTTCTACTGGTCCATATTCCACAATACGTTGCACTGGATTTGTTGTTTGTGTTTCAGTCTGAGGATTCGTCAACGCACCAGTTTGACTGTCCACCTCATACGTTGTTGTCGTTGTAGTGACTCCATTTTGACCTTCTTGCGCAACATAATCTGTTGTACCGACAGGTAAGTCTGGATTGTAACGGATGATTGTTTCATACGGAATCGTTTGCGTTGTCGTATCCACATTGTCTACACCAATCACTTCATTAACCGCTGGTGTAGTAACTTCTGTCACCGCTTCTTGTCCAGGTGCTTTCGTTGTCGTTGACTCGCCCGGTACGCCTGGTGTCACCACTTGTGTATCACCTGTACCTGCGTCTGGATCAGGGTTCGCAACGTACGTTGTTTCTGGCGGAATTTCTGTTGTTGTCGTTGATGTTGTGCCGACACCCACTTCAATAATCAAGTCTTGTTTTTCTACTAGCACTTGATCTGTTGATAATGGATTTTCTAGCTCGCCTGTTTGCGGATTCACCGTATACGTTACTGTTGTTTGCGTTTGTCCTGTGATACCTGCTTGCAGTATATTTTCTGTACCTTGAGGTAGATTAGGATTTTCTTTGTAAACCACATTGTAAGGAACGTCAGCTGTTGTGACTTGTGTCGTACCTTTTTCAATCACTTCATCAACAGCTGGTGTTGATGTTGTCGTGATTTGCGGGTTACTTAAAGCACCCGTTGAAGGATTCACGCTATACGTTGTTGTTGTTGTTTCTGTACCTGTTTGACCAGGTGTTTGTACATTCGTATAAGTTGTTGGTGCATCAACACCTACATATTTCGTTTCATAAGGTACTTGAGTTGTTTCGGTTGTTGTATTGCCGACTTTCACAATAGTATCTGTCGGTAAGTTATCTGGGTCGTTTGGATCTCCAGGTGTACCTGGTGTTGTAGATGTTTGGCCTGCAGGCAACGTCGCATCTGGTTGATAAATGATGCCGCCTTCTACCGGTCCATATTCCACAATACGATTCACCGCATCTACTGTTGTCGTTTGTGTTTGTGGATTCGTTAACGCACCTGTTTGATTATCTACCTCATACGTTGTTGTCGTTGTCGTTGTACCGTTCGTACCTTCTTGTGCGACATAATCTGTTGTACCTACAGGAAGGCTTGGGTTATAACGTACGATTGTTTCGTATGGAATGGTTGTTTCTGTACGTTCTACGTTATTCACACCAATAATTTCATTCACTGCAGGAATCGTTGTTTCCGTAACCGCTTCTTGTCCTGGTGCTTTCGTTGTCGTTGATTCCCCTGCTTGACCAGGAACTGTCACAGTTTGTGTTCCGACAGGTTGCGTATAATCTGGATTAGCTTCGTATGACGTAGTCGGCGCAATCGGTGTTGTCGTTGTTGTCGTTACGCCTGTACCGACTTCAATAATACGATTGATTGCTTCTTGTGTTGTCACTGTAGAAGAAACTGGGTTTTCTAAAGCACCTGTTTCCGCATTGAGTGAATAAACTGTCGTTGTTTGTGTTTGACCTGCTGAACCTTCTTGAAGCACATTTTGTGCACCTTCAGGTAAATTAGGATTTTCTACATAAACCGTTTCATATGGTACAGCACTTGTTGTGACTTGTGTTGTGCCTTTTTCAACAACTTGTGTGACAGCCGGTGTTGTATTTGTCGTCACTGCTGGATTGCTTAATGTACCTGTTGTTGGATCCACATCATACACTGTTGTCGTTGTAGATGTACCATCTTGACCTGCGACTTTCACATTTTCATAGCCTACCGGTTCAGTTGTTGGAACATATTGCGTGTCATATGGCAACGCATCCGTTGTTGTAACTTGGTTACCCACTTTCACTACTGTTTCAGTCGGTAGGTTATTCGGATCATTCGGGTCGCCTGGCGTACCTGGAATTGTTTCTGTTTCACCATATGGCAGATTCGTATCTGGTTGATACACAATCGTACCTTCAACTGGACCATATTCTACAATTTTATTGATAGGTGCTGTTGTGCTTTGTGTTACTTGCGGATTAGACAATGTACCTGTTGTGCTGTCTACATCATATGTCGTTGTCGTTGTTGTCGTACCGTCTTGACCTTCTTGTACCACTTGATTCACTGTACCGACAGGTAAATCAGGATTATAACGGATGATGGTTTCGTACGGAATTGTTTGTGTTGTCGTATCCACATTGTCTACACCAATCACTTCATCAACAGCTGGTGTTGTTGTTTCAGTGACAGGCTCTTGACCTGGTGCTTTCGTTGTTGTCGATTCACCTGGCTCACCTGGTGTGATGACTGTTTGATCACCTGTGCCTGGGTCTGCATCTGGATTTGCGACATAGTTTGTCTTAGGCTCAATCACATCTGTTGTCGTAACAGTTGTGCCGACACCTACTTCAATTATGCGTGTTTGTGCACCAGATAGAATTGTTGTTTCTGACGTTGGATTTTCTAACGCACCTGTTTGACCATTTACTTGGTAAGTTGTTGTTGTTTGTGATGTGCCAACGCTACCTGCTTGAATTTCATTTTGTGTACCTACAGGTAAATCTGGATTTTCTCTATATACTGTGTCGTAAGGAATATCCGTATTTACAACTTGTACTGTACCTTTTTCAATCACTTCAGTTGTTGAAGGGATTGTCGTTGTTGTAGTTGCTGGACTTTCAAGTGCACCTGTTTCTGGGTTCACAGTATATGTTGTCGTAGTTGTCTCAGTACCATTTTGACCTGGTGTTTGAACATTTGTATACGTTGTCGGTTCACTAACACCTACATATTGCGTGTTATAAGGAACTGGGCTTGTTTCTGTTGTCATGTTGCCCACTTTTACCACAGTATCCGTCGGCAGATTATTCGGATCTCCTGGTTGACCTGGTACTGTACTTGTTTGACCTGCTGGTAATGTCGGGTCTGCTTGATATGTTGTACCGCCAGCAACTGGTCCGTATTCTACAATTTGATTTATTGGATCAATTGTTGTTGTTTGTGTGTTCGGATTAATCAATGCACCTGTGTTTGTATCAACTTCATAAGTTGTTGTAGAAATAGTTGAACCATTTTGTCCTGTTTGTGCTACATAATCCGTTGTGCCGACTGGCAGATTCGGATTATAACGGATAATTGTTTCATATGGTACATCCGTTTCTGTTTGTGTCACATTGTTTACACCAATGACTTCATTCACAGGTTGCGTTGTTGTTTCAGTAACAGGCTCTTGTCCTGGTGCTTTCGTTGTTGTCGATTCACCTGGCACACCTTCTGTGATCACTGTTTGTTCTCCGATTGGCTGCGCTGTATCAGGGTTTGCGGTGTAACTTGTTGTTGGTGCGATTGGTGTCGTAGTTTGTGTCGTTACACCTGTACCGACTTCAACAATACGGTTTTGTACTTCTTTTGTTGTTACTGTATTTGAAGTTGGATTTTCTAACGCACCTGTTTGCGCATTTACTGTATAAGTTGTTGTTGTTTGAGTTTGTCCTGTAATACCTGCTTGAATTTCATTTTGTGTACCTGCAGGCAAGTCTGGATTTTCTCTATAAATTGTTTCGTAATTCACATCGTTAGTTTCAACTTGCGTTGTACCAATTTCCACAACTTGTGCAGTAGCTGGTGTTGATGTTGTTGAAACTTGAGGGTTCGTCAACGCTCCAGTTTCCGGATTCACATCATACGTTGTTGTCGTTGTTTCTGTACCGTTTTGACCTGTCGTTGCAACATTTTCATAACCCACAGGCTGGTTCACACCGACATATTGTGTTTCAAACGGAACATCTGTTGTGCTTGTATCTACGTTATCAACACCTACAACTTGGTCTACAGCAGGAACTGTCTCTGTGACAGGTGTTTGACCTGGTTCAGTCGTTGTCGTTGTTGAACCTGCTTGTCCTGGCGTAAGAACAGTCGTACCGCCCACACCTGCATCACTATCTGAATCCGCAACATAGATTGTTTTCGGTGGCAGCTCTGTCACTTCAGTTGTTGTGACACCTGTACCACGTTCAATAATACGATCTTGTTTTTCAACTTGTGTTGTTGTCACAGACACTGGATTTTCAAGTGCGCCTGTTGTCTGATTTACAGTATATGTTGTTGTGATTTCTTCTTGTCCCACAATACCTGCTTGGACTTCGTTTTCAGTTCCTACTGGCAAGTTCGGATTATCGACATACGTTGTATTAAATGGAATATCGTTTGTTGTCACTTGTTTTGTACCGATTTCAATCACTTGTGCCACTGGTTGTTCTGTCGTTGTTGTTGTTTCTGGAGAAATCAATGCACCTGTATTCGGGTCGACTTGATACGTTGTTGTTGTCGTTGTTGTACCATTTTGACCTGATGTCGCCACATTTTCATAGCCGATAGGTTGATCTACTGCCACATATTGCGTTTCAAATGGAATCGTATCTGTTGTTGTGTCTACATTATCAACACCAATCACTTCGTTGACAGGCGGTGTTGTTGTTTCAGTAACTGGATCTTGTCCTGGTGCTTTCGTTGTTGTTGATTCACCTGGTACACCTTCTGTAATCACTGTCGTGTTACCGACACCTGCATCTGGGTTCGGTGCTGCTTCATACGTTGTCGTCGGCGGAATCACTGTCGTGTCTGTTACTGTCACGCCAGTGCCGACTTCTACAATACGATCTTGTTTTTCAGTCAGCGTTACTGTATTCGCAACTGGATTGTATAACTCTCCAGTTTCTGGATTCACGCTATAAGTTGTTGTCGTTTGTGTCTGTCCAATGACACCTGCTTGAAGTTCATTTTGTGTGCCTTCCGCAAGGTCTGGGTTCTCTCTATAAATCGTTGTATAAGGTACTTCAGCTGTAGTGACTTGTTGTGTACCGATTTCCACAACTTCTGTCACAGGTTCTGTTGTTTGATTAACTGATGTCGAATTGCTTAACACACCTGTATTTGGATCCACTTGATACGTTGTTGTAGTAGTCGTTGAACCATCAACACCTGTTGTTGCGACATTCTTATAATCTGTCGGTTGATCTACTGCCACGTATGTCACATCGTGCGGTAAGATTGTTGTCGCAGTATCGACATTACCTACTTTAACAACCGTATCTGTCGGTAAGTTATTTGGATCGTTTGGATCTCCTGGTACACCTTCAGTAGTCGTTTGTTGGCCTACTGGTAAGCTTGGATCCGGTTGATAAATTACTTCTCCTGCCACTGGACCATATTCAATAATACGATCTACTGGCGCAGTTTCTGTTGTATTAATCGCAGGATTTAATAATGCGCCTGTATCTGGGTCAACTTCATACGTTGTCGTTGTTGTTTTAAGACCCGTTTGCCCTTCTTGTGCCACTGAATTCGTTGTACCCACTGGTAAATTCGGATTATAACGTTCAATCGTGTTATACGGAATATCTTGTTGTGTCACATCCACATTATCTACGCCAATGACTTCCGTCACAGGTTCTGTTGTCGTTGTCGTAACTGCCTCTTGCCCAGGTTCTTTAACTGTCGTTGATACACCAGATTGACCTTGTGTAATAATCGTTTGTTCGCCGACACCTGGATCATTATCAGGATTTGCTTGATAAGTTGTTTCAGGTGGGATTGGTGTTGTCGTAGACGTTGTTACGCCTGTACCCACTTCAATAATGCGGTCTTGCTTTTCAACTAATGTCGTTGTGTTTTCAACTGGACTTTCTAGTGCACCTGTTTGTGTGTTCACTGTGTAAGTCGTTGTTGTTTGTGTTTGACCTGTAATACCTGTTTGAACTTCATTTTGTGTACCTTGTGGTAAATCCGGATTTTCTTTGTAAATCGTTTCATATGGGACATCCGCTGTTGTTGTTTGAACTGTTCCTTTTTCAACCACTTGTGTCACTGGCGCAATCGTTTGAACTGCAGTCACAGGGTTTGATAGTGAACCTGTGTTTGGATCCACTTGATACGTTGTTGTGGTAATCGTTGTACCGTCTTGACCTTGTGTTTGAACATTTGTGTAATCTGTCGACTGACTCACACCTACATATGTTGTTTCATATGGTTGTGTCGTCACATCCGTTTGCACATTACCCACTTTGACAACTGTATCTGTCGGTAAGTTATTCGGATCATTTGGATCCCCAGGTGTACCTTCAATAGTATTAGTTTGATTATAAGGTACATTACTGTCAGGTTGATATACGACATTGCCTGCGACAGGACCATATTCCACAATCTGACTCACTGGTTCTGTTGTGTTTGTTTCTACTTGCGGATTTAATAATTGGCCTGTTGTCGGGTCTACTTCATACGTAGTTGTCGTTGTTGTAACGCCATCTTGACCTTGTTGAACAACTACATTTGTACTGCCTGTCGGCAAGTTCGGATTATAACGTGTAATCGTATCATAAGCTGTCGTGCTCGTTGTAGTATCCACGTTATCCACGCCAATCACTTCATTTACCGGTTCTGTAGTCGTTGTAGTGACCGCTTCTTTACCCAGCTCTTTTACCGTTGTCGCAACACCTTCTTGACCAGGCACTAAGATAACTTGGTCTCCTGTGCCAGGGTCTGCATCAGGGTTCGCTTGGTAAGTTGTTGTCGGTAAAATCGGTGACGTTGTAGATGTCGTTACGCCTGTACCTACTTCAATAATTTGGTCTTGTTTGTAAATCGTAGTTATTGTGTCAGATGTTGGACTTTCTAACGCACCTGTTTCTGGATTTATCGTATACGTTGTCGTTGTTTGTGTCTGACCAACTACGCCTTGTTGTACCACATTTTGTGTGCCTTGTGGTAAATCTGGGTTTTCTCTATAAATCGTTTCATATGGGACATCCGCTGTTGTCGTTTGAACCGTTCCTTTTTCAACCACTTGTGTAACTGGTCCAATCGTTTGAACAGAAGTGACCGGATTTGATAACGCACCTGTATCTGGGTCCACTGTATACGTCGTTGTCGTAGCTGTTGAACCTTCTTGTCCTTCTGTTCTGACATTTGTATAATCTGTCGGTTGACTCACACCTACATATTGCGTGTCATAAGGTAATGTTGCGAGTTCATGTGTTGTATTACCTACTTTAATCACTGTGTTTGTAGGCAGATTATTCGGGTCATTCGGATCGCCAGGCGTACCTTCAACCGTCGTTGTTTCATTATATGGCAGGTTCGGGTCTGCTTGATAAATCGTTTCTCCGGCAACCGGACCATATTCGATAATTTGTGTCACAGGTTGTGTTGTCTCTGTTGACACTTGTGGATTAGACAGTTGTCCTGTCGTTGTATCTACGTCATACGTTGTCGTTGTCGTAATCACACCATCTTGACCTGGTTGTGCCACTACATCTGTACTGCCTACTGGCAAGTTCGGGTTATAACGTGTTTCTGTTTGGTACGGAATTGTTTCTGTTGTTGTATCTACGTTATCCACACCAATGACTTCATTCACAGGTTGTGTCGTAATTTCAGTGACTGGCTCTTGACCAGGTTCTTTCGTAGTTGTCGTTTCACCTGCTTGTCCAGGTGTTATTACTGTGTAATCACCTGTGCCCGCATCTGGATTAGGGTTTGCTTCATAAACCGTTGTCGGCGCTATCGGATCTGTAGTCACAACAGTTGTACCTGTACCGACTTCAATAATACGGTCTTGTTTTTGAACTGTTGTCGCATCTGTTGATGACGGATTTTCTAATGCACCTGTTTCAGGATTCACTGTATACGTTGTTGTCGTTGTTGTTTCCCCAACCACACCTGGTTGGATTTCATTTTGAACGCCTACAGGTAAATTAGCATTTTCTTGATAAATCGTTTCATATTGTACTGGTGTTGTCGCAACTTGTACTGTTCCTTTTTCAACCACTTCTGTCACAGGTTGTGTCGTTTGTGTTGAAATAGATGGATTAATCAATGTACCCGTATTTGGATCGACTTCATAAGTTGTTGTCGTTGTCGTCACACCATTTTGTCCCGCTGTTTGTACATTTGTATAATCTGTCGGTTGATTAACACCTACATATTGCGTGTCATAAGGTAATGTTTCATTTGTTGTATTGACATTACCGACATACACAATAGTATCCGTTGGTAAGTTATTCGGATTATTTGGATCTCCAGGTGTACCTGGTACTGTATTTGTTTGGTTATATGGCAAGTTCGGGTCGACTTGATAAACCGTATTACCTTCAACTGGTCCGTATTCTACGATACGCGGTGTTGATGGAGACACTTCTTCCGTTGTCACCGGATTAGATAACGCACCTGTTGCCGGGTCAACTTCATATGTCTTGATTGTCGTTGCGGTACCCTCTTGTCCTTCTTGAACGACTACATTTTGTGAACCAACAGGTAATGTTGGGTTATAACGGTTGATTGTTTCATATGGAATCGGTGCTGTCGCTGAATCAACATTATCTACACCGATGACTTCATTAACCGCTGGTGTGGTTGTCGTTGTAACCGCTTCTTGACCTGGTTCTTTCACTGTTGTTGACACACCATCTTGACCTTCAACAACCACAATTTGGTCACCTGTACCTGAATCTTTGTCAGGGTTCGCTTGGTAAACCGTTGTCGCTGGAATTGGTGTAGTTGTGACAGACGTCGTACCTGTACCCACTTCAATAATACGGTCTTGTGCTTGTACTAAAGTATCTGTATTTGAAACGGGACTTTCTAATTCACCTGTTGTGCTGTTGATTGTATAAGTTGTTGTTGTTTGTGTTTGACCTACCACACCTTCTTGCAACACATTTTCTGTGCCTTGTGGTAAATCTGGGTTTTCTCTATAAGTCGTTTCATATGGTACTTCTGCTGTTGTAACTTGGACTGTCCCTTTTTCAATTACGCGATTTTCTGCAGGCACTGTTTCTGTATTAGTTTGCGGATTAATCAATTCACCTGTTTGAGGATTGACCTCATATGTTGTTGTCGTTGTTGTTGAACCATCACTGCCTTCAGCCACTACATTTCTATACGTCGTAGGTTCATTCACACCAATGTATTCCGTACTATGAATAATTGGTGTTGTTGATGTGCTGACATTACCAACATAAACAATTGTGTCCGTCGGCAAGTTGTTTGGATCGTTCGGATCCCCTGGCGTGCCTGGCACTGTATTTGTTTGGTTGTATGGTAAGTTCGGGTCGACTTGATACACTGTATCGCCTGCAACTGGTCCATATTCATAGACTTGGTCAACTGGATTGATTGTATTTGTCACAGTTTGCGGGTTAGATAATGCACCTGTTGTCGTATCTACATCATACGTTGTTGTAGTCGTTGTCGAACCATTTTGTCCCTCTTGAACTAACGTATTCGTTGTTCCTACTGCTAAATCCGGGTTATAACGATACACCGTATTATATTGAATCGGTGTCACGTTAGTATCAACATTATCCACACTGATGACTTCATCAACAGCTGGTGTTGTCGTTGTTGTAACTGCTTCTTGACCAGGTTCTTTTACTGTTGTTGCGACACCATCTTGACCTTGCGTCACAACTGTTTGGTCTCCAACTCCTGCATCAGGGTTTGGATCTGCAACATATGTCGTACCTGATGGAATCGGTGAAGTTGTTGATGTTGTCACACCTGATCCTACTTCAATAATTTGATCTTGCTTTTGTGTTAATGTCGTTGTTGATTTTGTCGGATTTTCTAATGCACCTGTTGTCTGGTTCACTGTATAAGTCGTTGTCGTTTGTGTTTGACCCGTTACCCCTTGTTGTATAACGTTTTGTGTACCTTGAGGTAAGTTTGGATTTTCTCTATAAATCGTTTCATATGGTACATCTGCTGTTGTTGTTTGAACTGTTCCTTTTTCAATGACTTGTGTTACAGGTTGAACTGTCGATGTAGTAGTCACTGGATTAGATAATTGACCTGTTGCTGGGTCAACCGTATAAGTCGTTGTCGTTGTTGTTGATCCTGCTTGGCCTTGTGTACGCACGTTTGTATAATCTGTTGGTTGGTTTACACCGACATATTGTGTGTTGTAAGGAATAGTTGTTGTCGTCGCTTGTACATTATTCACACCTATAACTTCGTTTGTTGGCTGTTGTGTCACGTTCACAATAGTATCTTTACCTGGTTCTGTTGTTACAGTTTGTGAACCTGGTACACCTTCTACCACAATCGTTTCAGTACCAAGCGGTTTTGTCGGGTCTGAAACAGCTTGATAACTTGTGCTTGGCTCAATTGTTTCTACTGTTGTTTGCGCCGGCACAGCTTCAGGGTTGACTGAGTTATTACTGATTAACACAATTCTTTGAATCGTATTTAAATTTAAAGTACTTAAGTCTTTACTGCTTGTACCTGAAGGTGTTGAGCTGGCACTTGTAGATTCTGCTGTATTATAAGTTGGTGTACCTGTAGAGAAACCTTTTTGTGCTGCTTGTAAATCTACGACGTCAGACCAAACTGTATCCGCATCTGCACTTTGATTTGGATCACTAAAGTGTGTCGCATTCCAAGTTTTAACAATATAAGAGCCATTCCACTTCATATAGCCTGGAGAGCCAGGATCCATATAAATCAAGTTCGGCTTACTGCCATTTGTACTTTGACCACTTGTGACAATACTATTCTTTTGGAAGTTGATATAGTTCGCATTATCAAAGATAAATTGGCGGTTTTGACTTGTACCGCCTAAAGGAATCGATAAAACTTCCGCGTAATAGTCACGGTTATCTGTACGCAAGTCTAATGTCGCATTATCTTTCACCCATAATAATGCACTTTGCGTACCTGTCGCATTAATGTTAACTAAGTCATTATAAGCGCCGACTTGTGTCTTAGTATCTGGATTCCATTGATGGTTTTTCGCATCTAAGAATAATGTCGCGTACTCATCAATTAAAATTTGAGAGTTACCATCTAATCCTATCAAGTTGTTGTTTGAGTAATCACCCGCACGGTGTCCATCGGAATATGCGATGAATTTAGAGTATTGGCCAACTTCGAAAGTACTGCCAGTCCCCATATCTACAATGTTACCGTTACCTTTTTGACTGATATTGATTGTAGAATTCGCACCTGTGTAAAGCGTGCCATCATTCGCAAAGTCAAAAATATTTTGACCTGTAATATTTAATGTCGAACCATCACCGATTAACACAGAGCCACCATTACCGACTTGGAATGCAGTTGTGCCGTTCGTTGTGCCCCATGGGTTGGTTGGCGAAACGTTCATTGTAATATTTGAATTCGTACCTGTTGTAATTACACCGCCATCAACGACTTGCAGTGCGTTACCTAAACCAGTACGTGTAATATTAACTGTCGCATCTGCCGCAATATTGATATTCTTCGCACCAATGTTTGAACGGTTTAAAGTACTGTCATTACTAATTGAACTGAAGTTGCCGCTAATATTAACATTCACGTTTTGGTTTGCGAGTGTACTGCTCACCAAGTTACTGCCAGTATGTTTGACGTTATTGAACGAGATAGTGTTGTTAGTCGTCGTACTTGCGCCGAAGTTTACTAAACCACCTGTATTGCCTGTTGTAATATTCATATTTTGATACGTCATATTCCAACTGCCTGATGTTGCTGGGGCGTTAATAATATTCGTTCCCGTATTCAACGTATAACCGCCACCATCAATCGTCACAGAGCGTCCTGTTGAAGTTTGAAGGTTCGGTGAGCTTGTACCTGTGATATTGCCAGTCAATTGAATATTAGAGACTGTTTTGTCATTTAACGCCGCAATAAACTGATCCCACGTGCTGACTTGTGTCGCTGGTGCTGGTGCTGCATATGCTGAAAATGCCATCATACGAAACGTCGGTGAAATACTTGTTGAACTTGATGTCGTTGATGATTGTGTAGATGTTGTTAATGGTAATTCACCCACAGGATCACTGCCAGGTGCGCTCGATGTATTCAGTAAATAAGAAGTCAATAAAGCACCTGCGATTTCTTCATCTGTCGCAGTATTCGCATCTACTGCCATACCATCTACCACTTGTTGTGCTGCTTCAGGTGATAAATTTTCTTCAGTTGCTAAATAATCTGTTAAAGCACTTTCTTTATCTGTACTGCTATCCAATGTTTGTGATAAATCTTGAGACAATGTCGGTGTTGGTGATTCAATAGATGAAATCGTTGTGTCATTCGTTGAATTTGGCGTAGAAGTATCATTAGCTGTACTATTTGTAGTGTTATTATCAGTTGTTGATGGTGCATCTGACGTTCCTGTTGATGTATCTGGATTTGATGTATCATTTGATGGTGCCGCTTGAGATTCTGATGATGTATCATTTGATGGTGTTGTTTGAGAGTCTGATGAAGTGTCGTTTGATGATGAAGGTGCGTCTGTTGAAGGTGTTGTCTTAGTATCAGGAGTACTTTGTGTTTGAGATGATTCACTTGATGATGGCTGTGAAGGTGTTGGTGTTTCTGAAGATGTTGGTGTTGAAGATTCTTGATTAGAAGGTGTTGAATCTTGTTCTGTAGTCGTATCTGGTGCTGACGCAGGGTCAGTTGTTGGCGCAGACGTCTCACCAGATGGCGTGGATGTCGCAGGTGTTTCTGTTGTTTCAGTTGTATTTTGAGCCGGTTCTTGTGGTGGAGAGGTATCAACTTGTGGTGCTGTTTCTGTCGTATTCGTCGTTGTTTCTGGCGTATTTGTTTGTGTCTCTTGTGTCGGTGTAGTTTCTGTAGTTGACTCAGTTGTTGAAGTGTCGCCACTTCCCGTCGAGCTGCTTGAGCTGCTGCCTGATGAATCAGATGTGCTGTTTTCAGCTGCTCTGGCTTCATCGTTTACTCCTAAAATCAACATTGTTCCTAATAGAATCGAAGCTGTTCCTACGGTAAATTTACGTATAGAATACTTGTTCCGTCTATTCGGAAGAAAATCTAATTTTTTCATAGAAAAAATTCCTCCTCGTTTTCTCCAAACCTTTGTTTCGCTTGTTCAACATTTAGTTTCGTTTAAAAATTGCTAATTGAGTTAATTATACTGAAATTTCAAGAAGTGTCTATAACTATTTTAGTAAATTTCAAAAGTTTCACACTTTTTTTATTTTGATAAATATTTTTAACATGAAATTTACTTTTGTACACTTCCTCGTTACGTTTCTCTTATCCCTATGTATCAAAACTTAAACATTTATAATTTTGCATCATCGTATGGCAATAAACAGACTTTCTAAAAGTATATAAAAAAAGGAGTCCTCCACTATTTGAAGACTCCTTTTAAAACGTTAATTATTGAACTGTTCCTGCATTTTTATCATGTTTACCATGTACATAATAATCCATATATTCTGGTTTCATTGGATCATTGCCTAAAATAATATCTGCAGCTTTTTCCGCAATCATTAAGACAGGCGCATGAATATTACCGTTTGTTGTTGTAGGCATGACTGATGCATCAACAACACGTAAGTTTTCCATGCCATGTACTTTCATTGTTAATGGGTCTACAACGGCCATTGGGTCTGAAGCAGGTCCCATTTTCGCACTACATGAAGGATGTAATGCTGTTTCAGCGTCGCGGCGTACCCAATCTAAAATTTCTTCATCTGTTTGAACTTCTGGTCCTGGGGAAATTTCTCCATCGTTATACGGTGCAAGTGCAGGTTGAGATAAGATATTACGTGCAACACGAATAGCTTCTACCCATTCACGTTTATCTTCTTCTGTTGAAAGATAGTTGAACACAAAGTCAGGATGTTCAAATGGGTCTGTTGATTTAATCTTCAAGCTGCCGCGAGAGTTAGAATACATTGGTCCAACGTGTACTTGGAAACCATGTTTTGTTTCTGCTTTCTCGCCATCATAACGTACCGCTAACGGTAAGAAGTGGAACATCAAGTTTGGATACTTCACATCATCGTTTGAACGTACGAATCCGCCACCTTCAAAGTGGTTCGTTGCGGCTGGTCCTGTACGGCTGAAGATCCATTGTAAACCGATAAATGGCATTTTTAATGGATTTAAACTTGGTTGTTCTGACACAGGTTGAGATGCTGCATGTTGAATGTACACTTCTAAGTGGTCTTCGAAGTTTTCACCGACACCAGGTAAATGAATACGTGGTTCAATACCTAATGATTTCAAGTGTTCAGAATCACCGAT
This sequence comes from Staphylococcus simulans, assembly GCF_025561465.1. NCBI lineage: Bacteria > Bacillati > Bacillota > Bacilli > Caryophanales > Staphylococcaceae > Staphylococcus > Staphylococcus simulans. Next base: position 353,560 of record NZ_CP095100.1, on the reverse strand, counting down.
ACCTGATAATTGAAGTAATTGTGGTGTATTGAACGCACCACCTGATAAGATAACTTCTTTTGCGGTAACCGTATGCAATTTACCATTACGTTTAAATGTCACGCCTGTAACCTTATTACCTTCAAAGTTTAATTTCGTCACAAACGCACGTGTTTTAACATGTAAATTTTTACGTTTCATTACTGGATGTAAGTAAGCGCGTGAAGCTGATACACGACGACCATTATGAACTTGGCTGTCGAAAGGTCCGAAACCTTCTTGACGGAAACCGTTCACATCAGGTGTTTTATTGTAGCCTGCTTGCACACCTGCATCAAAGAACGCTTGGAATAATGGGTTTTTCGCTGGTCCACGTTTTAATTTAATCGGACCATGATGACCACGATATTCGTCATCTTGTTCTGCACCGAATGTTGTTTCTAAACGTTTGAAGTATGGTAAGCAATGTGCGTAATCCCAAGTTTCCATACCTTTTGGTGAACCCCATTTTTCATAGTCCATCGGGTTACCACGTTGATAAATCATACCGTTGATTGAACTTGAACCGCCTAATACTTTACCGCGTGCGTGTGCAACTTGACGACCGCCCATATGTGGTTCGTTATTTGTCGCATAAATCCAGTCGTAGAAACGATTTCCTGATGGATACATTAATGCTGCTGGCATTTGAATAAATAAATCCCAAAAATAGTCGCTGCGTCCTGCTTCTAATACTAATACCTCATTGTTCTTGTCTACACTTAAACGATTACCTAAAACTGAACCGGCACTGCCCCCGCCGATAATAATATAATCATAATCATAAGATTTACTCATTTATGTCTTCCTCCTATAGAAAATGGTTATGCTCGATTTATCTTAATTTGTCCAAAAAGAGAGCGAGAACAGAGAGGCGAAAATTATTTCACCTGTATTCTCGCTTTATTTAAAATACATTAGCCTTTAAACCAATTCACTGGTTCTGGATGATAGTTCGTTAAAATGTGTTTAGAAACTAAGTACTCTTCTAAACCTTCTTTACCTAATTCACGACCGATACCTGATTGTTTATAGCCGCCCCAAGGTGCTTGTGCGAAGTAAGGATGGAAATCATTAATCCAAACTGTACCCATACGTAATCGGCTTGCGACACGTTGCGCTTTGCCGATGTCTTTAGAGAACACTGCACCTGCTAAACCATAAATTGAATCGTTCGCTAAACGAATCGCATCCGCTTCATCTTCAAACCCTTCAACTGTCACAACAGGTCCGAATACTTCTTCTTGTACAATACGCATTGACGTATCACAATCTGTAATCACTGTTGGTTCAAAGAAGAAGCCATCTTTCAAGTCATCACGATCAGGACGTTTACCGCCTGTCGCAATCGTTGCGCCTTCTTCTTTCGCAACATCCATATAACCTTCAACTTTTGCTAAATGTTCCGCTGAGATTAATGGACCCACTTCAGTATCTTCATCAAACCCATTACCAAGACGAATATTTTTCACGCGTTTAATCAACGCTTCTTCGAACTTATCTTTAATTGAGTTTTGAACAATGATACGTGAACCTGCTGAACATACTTGACCTGCATGGAAATAGCCGCCGTTTAGCGCTTGATCAACTGCTAAATCAAAGTCAGCATCTTCAAAAATGACGTTAGGATTTTTACCGCCAAGTTCTAATGCGACATTTGTTACATGATTTGCTGCTTGTTTCATAATGTGTTTACCAGTTTGGATACCACCTGTAAATGACACTAAGTCTACTTCTGGTGAACCTGATAAAACATCACCTACAACTGAACCGGCACCTAATACTAAATTAATAACACCTTTAGGGAAACCGACTTCTTCCATCAATTCGAATACACGAATAGTTGTCAATGGTGTGATTTCACTAGGTTTCATCACTAATGAACAACCTGTAGCTAAGGCTGGCGCAATTTTCCATGATGCTTGTAGTAAAGGATAGTTCCAAGGTGTAATTTGTGTAACCACACCGACTGGTTCTTTCACAACTTTACTTTCTGTACCTGGAATTGGTGAATTAATCATTTCACCGCCGTCTTTATCAGCTAACCCCGCAAAATACATAAAGACGTTATGGATGTCATCCATATCTGCAAGTGATTCTTCGTACGTTTTACCAGTATCTAACGTTTCTAGTTTCGCAAGTTCTTCACGATTTTCTTTAATCTTGTCAGCAATTGCTCTGACTTTTTGTCCTTTGACTTCACTTGTTTCATTCGCATAGTCACCTTGATCAAAAGCACGTCTTGCTGCTTTTACTGCACGTTCTGCATCTTCAGCTGTTGCTTCTGATACTTCGAATATAACTTTTTGATTATAAGGATTGATTATTTCACGTGTGGCTTGGTTCGCACTGTCTATCCACTCACCATCAATGTATTGTTGGTGAGATAAACGCTTTACAAGTTCCATCATTTAGACCCCCGTTAACTTTGTTAAATTTTTATTTAACGAATTTTACAAAGTTTATGTTAGCATGAATAAAGAGAAAGTGTCAAACACACTTTTTATATAACACACTGCATAGCAAGTTAAAGATAATCCTGTACTTTGATATACTATTCATGATTCAACATTGGACGAATGCGGGAAATAACTCTAAAATGAATATAAATGTAGTGGACGGAGGTTTAAGTATGACAAGTTCAAATCAACATGAACAAGCCATCGAAGAAGCTAAAGATTTAGTGATTAACGCGATTGGCGAAACAATGGATTTGTACGGCATTAATCGTAGTGTCGGCAACCTTTACGGGACTATGGTATTTGAAGATAATATGACCTTGGATCAAATGCGCGAGAAGTTGCAGATGAGTAAGCCAAGTATGAGTACAGGCGTGAAACGTCTACAAGAGTATGACTTAGTAAAACAACAATTTACACGCGGCAGTCGTAAACAACACTTTGTTGCTGAGAAAGACTTCTTTGTATTCTTTAGACACTTCTTCGATGTGAAATTCAGTCGTGAAATAAACGTCAATATGGCATCTCTTGATGAAGCAGAACAAATTATTCAACACGTTCTAGAATCAGATGATGTCGACGAAGCAACTTATGACTATGCACAACGCGTCAATGCACAACTCGAACATTCTCGTATCTATTACGAATGGCTTTCTCAAATTAATGAAGCCATCCGTACTGGCGAAATCTTTAAATATTTCCCAATTCCTGACCCGAAAGATGTATAATACACTTTCCATAACTTATCGATATAAAAATGGCACGCACTCCAGATTTGGAATGCGTGCCATTTTTTATTTCTACTTCATTTTCATTCATTTTTTATCTTTAAAAGTAATTCTACTTATAAATCGTTAAGATCTTTGTGCGTGTTGTTCCTCTTCACGTTCTTCCGCAATCTGATTAATCTTCAAGGAACGATGTTCTGCTTCTCTTAATCGTGCGGCACGTAATTGTAATTTAACGCGGTCTCTAGATAAGGTGATAATAAACGATATCATCATAAAGACGAAAATCACAATGAGCGGCACACTGGCTAGAATTGAAGCTGTCTTCAGAACATCCAGCGCACGTTGACCACCGACTAGCATTAATGAGAATGGTAATAAACATAACGCAAATGCCCAGAATAAACGGTTCGCACGTAATGGTTCACCAATTACTTTCTTTTGAGATGCTGAAGCAAGAATATATGAACCTGAGTCGAACGTCGTTGCTAAGAATAAGAACGCTGAAATCAAGAATAGAACGACAATAATATTATGGAACGGTAGTTGGTGAATGACTTCAACAATGGCTGCTTCCGTACCATGTGCATTCAAGAATGATACAACATCGAATTGATGTGTAATTTGAAGATACACTGCATAGTTACCAAAGATACCAAAGAATAAGACACAACCTAATGTACCGTAAATAATCGTACCTAAGATGACTTCTTTTAACGTACGACCTTTAGAAATACGTGCGATAAAGAGTCCGATAAACGGCGCATAAACGATCCACCATGACCAATAGAAAATTGTCCATTGTTGCGGGAAGTTTGTTTCCTTACGTCCGTCAATACCGCCAAATGGTTCTAACCATGTAGCCATTTGGAAGAAATTCTTTAACATATTCCCAAAGCCTGTAACTGTTGTTTCCATGATGAATACAGTTGGACCTACAATAAAGACAAATCCTAATAGAATAAATGACAACCAAACGTTCACGTCACTTAAACGTTGAATCCCTTTTTTCAGTCCTGTATAAGAGCTGACTGCGAAAATAACCGTAATTGTAATTAAAATCGCTGAACGTAACACCATACTTTGTCCATCAATACCTGTTAAACGTTCAATACCAGCTGAAATCATTGGCACACCTAATCCAAGTGATGTAGCTGCACCGCCAAGTAAACCGAAAATAAATAAGATATCGACAATTTTACCTGGTAATTTTTCAGTTTGTCCTTTTAAAATCGGTCGACAAGCCTGACTGATTTTATAAACTGGTTTTTTCTTCACGAAAACTAAGTAACCGATCGGTAAAGCTGGTAAAACATAAATTGCCCAAGCAATTGGACCCCAGTGGAACATACCATACATTGTGGCATATTCTAAGGCAGCATCTGTCATACCTTTCTCGCCATGTGGCGGTACTTGGAAATAGAAGGCCCATTCAATAACGCCCCAGTATAAAATATCTGAACCGATACCGGCACAGAACAGCATTGCTGCCCAAGTAAAGTTACCGAATTCCGGTTTATCACTTGCTCTCCCCAGAGTTACGTTTCCGTATTTGCCAAATGCTATGTACAGTACGAAACCTAAAACAATTAAGCCCAGTGATAAATAAACTGCACCTAGCGAATTGGATACTGCTTCGTTAATGTCAGTGATTACTTTTTGACTCGCTTTAGGAAATGCCATCATCGGAATGACAGCAATTAATAAAATAGCGACAGTACCATAAAACGTTGTCCAGTCCATAATTTGGGACTTTTTAGCTTTGTTTTGCTTTTTAGCTTTTTGCAATGTTTTTGCACTCCCTATATTGATTAATTGTCGTTGAAAACATAAAAATCAAATTCTACTTCTCTTTTTATTTTTCCAACTCCCCATTTCTTATGTTACATAAAGACATTAACGAATTATTTATAATAATGCAAATTCATACAGAAGAATATGTTGGCAAAAATGAATAAATATATATTTCAGATTAGTAATTCAAGCGTCCTAATCGCTTATATCCCTATGTTAAGTTTAAATTTAACGAATTGAACGAACTTAACCACCCATTTTTATGCATTAATATACATTTTATACGAATAAATATTTTTTTAGAAAAACTGAAAACATCCTCTAGAATCGTCAATTTTTAGTGATTTAAAATTACATTTATCAAAAGCTCTCATAAAAAAAATCCCCGACTTTAAACGTCAGGGATTTTAAATGAAAGTGCGAATCACTTCATTCATTTTTATGTGTATTATTTTTCAAATTATCTTTAGCTATTTTGTTTTGCGAAAGCTTTACCAATAGCTTCTAATTTATGCGGTGCGTCGTGCATTGCCATTTTCACTTCTACAAAGTGCATCATTTCTGGATAAGCTTTAATAGTTTCAAAGGCTTGTTTCAACTCTTCACTTGTTGAAACATCATGGATTTTCACATCATCTTTAGCGCCGAAGACTGCTGGTAAGGCTTTGTAGTCCCACATAAAGATGTCGTTATATGGTTCATTTTCACCATGAATCTTACGCTCTACTGTATAGCCATCATTATTGATGACAAACAATACTGGTTTTAATTTCTCACGAATCATTGTAGAAATACTTTGAACTGTTAATTGAAGTGAACCGTCACCGATTAATAATAAGTTACGACGATTTGGATCAGCAATTTGTGTACCTAATGTTGCTGGTAATGTGTAACCAATTGAGCCCCATAAAGGTTGACCAATAAACTTATTCGCTTGATATAACGCTAAGTCATATGCACCAAAGAATGATGTTCCTTGTTCGGCTAGAATCACATCATCAGGTGCGATAAAGTCTTGCATCATATCGAAGTACGTTTCTTGTGTTAATGGTTCATTCGTTAATTCATATTGACCCGCTTCTGGACGTTTATATTGTGGGTAATCTGCATCATTCACATAGTCCATCTCTAACAGACCTTCTAATAAATCTGGTAATGTCACATCTTGATCTTCTGTGTCATTCATTTTGAAATTGTGTTGATTCAACATCACGACATCATCAATATCAAATTCATATGAGAAACCTGCTGTGGCAGAGTCTGTTAATTTCGCACCAATATTTAAAATTGCATCACTGTTATCAACATAATTTCTAATATTTTCTTCTGCGATTGAGCCGTCATAAATGCCCATATAGTAAGGATTTTCTTCATTGAAGGCACCTTTACCTAATGACAATTGCGCAACTGGAATGTGTGTTTGATTTACAAATTGTTCTAGTTTGTCATGCAGTTTGAAACTATTGATTTCATGTCCTGCAATAATTACAGGTTGAGACGCACTGTTTAATTTATTTTTAACCATCTCAATATAGTTTGAGACATCTTGTGCTTTAAATTCTGGTAATTGATAAGCATCTTTCACTTCAATTTCTGTCATTGCGACATCAATCGGTAAGTGTAAATGTACCGGTCTTTTCTCGGCTAATGCTTCATTGATCAGACGCGGAATTTCTTCTTGTGCATTTTCAGGTGTGATATAACCTTGTGCTGTTGTAATTTCTTGGAACATTTTGCGGTAGTTATCGAATTCACCTTCACCAAGTGAGTGGTGAACATATTTACCTGCTTGTTCTACACTGCGTGTCGGTGCGCCTGTAATTGCGACTACTGGAATACGTTCTGCATAAGAACCTGCGATACCATTGACCGCTGATAATTCACCTACACCAAATGTAGTCACCATTGCGCTTAAACCATTCATGCGTGCATAACCGTCTGCCGCATAACTTGCGTTTAATTCATTTGTATTACCAATCCATTCAATATCATCACGGCTGATAATATCGTCTAAGAAAGCTAAGTTGAAATCTCCAGGTACACCAAATACTTTATCTACGCCTGCAGTACTCAGGCAGTCCATTAAATACTCTCCAACACGTTTATTCATATTCATTCCACCTTTTTCTCTTTCTCTTATACAATTCTAGGATAACGCTTCCATATATATTAGGTCAAGTAAGTTGACTTAACTGAAATATCTGCAACCATATAAAAAAATACCGCCTTGAATGTTTCAAGACGGTACTCTACAGAGAGCGTATTCAAGGTTATTCCTTGAACTCCCCTTTTAAATATTTTACTTCTTGGAATCCTGGACGTTTACTTGCTAGTTCTTCCATCATCGCATTCCAATCATTTCCGACTTCAGCTTTAATACTTTGAAGTAAATCATTTTGTGCTTTATTGATTTCTGTAACCAATGCATGACCTTTATCAGTCGCAAAGAGTTCTTTGACTCTGCCATCTATTTTAGATTTTCTTTCGACAACTAAACCTTCATCTTTTAATTTTTTCAACGTTTGATGACTGCCTTGTTTAGAGATTTCCATACTTCTTAGTAAATCTCTGATGGTAATCCCAGGCACTTTATCGATAAAGAATAAGAAGCGATGGTGTTGGCGGCGCATTCCTTTCTTCTCAATAATTTCATCTGCGGTATGAATAAATGTTTTATAGGCAAAATAGAACAAGAGATGATCATAGTCGTTATTATGTGCAGTCATGGTTCACAGTCCTTTATTTCAAAATGTTGTTTTCTGATAATTAACTTTATTATAGCAAGTCTTATAACAGACCTAAAGCACTGATTTTTCTTTTAAGCTTGGTTCAATCAAATAGAAACTTGTGCAATTTGTCTTTATTCTTTGTACAATGACATCAATATAGAACAAAAGGGAGATGATCGAATGGTTCGATTTAAAACTGTTCAAATCACAGACTTAACTGACGAAGACTTACAAGCTATGGGGGCACAAGATCAACTAATTGATGTAAGAGAAGCTGATGAATATGAAGCTGGTCATATTGAAGATGCGTTAAATTATCCACTTTCAACGTTAAATACGAAATTTCCATTAGACCAAGGCAAAACGTATTACATTTATTGTCAAAAAGGCGGACGCAGTCAACAAGCCAGCCAAATGTTAAGTGACAGCGGTTTTGATGTGATTAATTTAAACGGCGGTTATGAAGCATATCTTTCTCAACAAGAAGCACAACCACAACATCAAACTACAAGTAAGCAGGAGCAGACCGAAGTCACTGCCTCTGAGAAAACAATTAAACCAGAACGCAAACAATTAAACTACAGTGGTTTACAATGTCCAGGTCCTATCGTGAATTTAAGCCAAGCCATCAAACAAATACAACCTGGCGAACAAGTTGAAGTGATTGTTACGGATTTAGGCTTTGCGAGTGATATACAAAGTTGGGCAAAACAAACGGGTCATCACTTAATTGATTTAAAAACAGATGATTCAAAAGTCACAGCTATCATCGAAAAAGGTGAAGCTTCTGATCAAGCTATGTCTGTCCACGAATCAAATAATGGCACAACGATTGTCTTATTCAGCGGTGAACTTGATAAAGCTTTAGCTGCTTTAATCATTGCGAATGGCGCACGTGCAGCAGGTCGTGAGGTTTCTATCTTCTTTACTTTCTGGGGATTGAACGCATTAAAACGTACAGATGCGCCTAAAGTGCAGAAAAAAGGATTAGAAAAACTCTTTGATTTCATGTTGCCAAAAAGTCCAGAAAGTATGCCGTTATCTAAAATGAATATGTTCGGTTTAGGACGCTTTATGATGAAACTCTTAATGAAACAAAAGAACGTCGATTCATTACCTGCTTTAATCGATAAAGCAATCGAAAATGATATAAAACTAATCGCATGTACTATGAGTATGGATGTCATGGGTATCAAACGTGAAGAATTGCGTGATGATGTCCAAATCGGCGGTGTTGGCACATATATCGGCGATACAGAACATGCCAAACATAATTTATTTATCTAAAGCATATAGATAATCCTCTGTCTTCAAATTAAGGCAGAGGATTTTTTACATCATCTTTAAATATCCTTCTTACTCTTCAAAATTAATCGAACGTTTGTTCGCTTTTTCTTTGAAAACGCGTCCGTAAAATGCTAAACTTAATTCATGAGTAAAGGTCGTTCTACTATATTGTGAGTACCTCACGTGCCTTGAACTGCAAGAAAGTGAGGTGATATGGATGGACATTATAATCCATGAACTCACGATTAACTTTTCTTCAATTGTGCAAGTGACACTTTTAGCAACAGCCATCAAGTTTATTATCAGCAAGAACGACAAAAAAGACTAGCTATGCAGCAACATAACTAGTCTCTCATTCGGTTCGTTTGGTAATCACAATTGTGCGTTGTGAGCCTTTACTCTAGCCTTCAGTCCTGTAAGACTGAGGGCTATTTTAATACAACTAAAGCTTACCAAATTTATAGCCCACTTTCAATTAAATTGCGGTTCATCTAAAACAAGATTCCATACAATACATCATGCTATTGATCAGTAGCTAATAATCGCAATGGCCCATTAAATACAATCTTAGAAATATATTGAATTAATGTATCTATATCCACACGCTGTTCGTCTTGAACCCAATATTTAATCACACTCAACATTGATCCACTGACATAACTATGGAAATACATCACAGGAATACCAGCTATATCTCCTTTTGGATTCATTCGTAATTTCATGTTCTCTAAAATCATTTCAGAGATTCGTTCCTCTATTTGACTTTGTCTTTCTATTGTTAAAATAACTTGATAAAACTCTAAATTATTATAAACATGAGTGATCACATTTCTTAACACTTGATTAGAAAAGACTTCATAGAACTTATCAATAGATTCAATTGTTTTCATACTTTCAAAAATACGTGTTTTATCATAAAGCACATTCGCATATTCATCTTCCATCTTTTCTAATAAATCATATTTATCTTCATAATGCAGATAAAAAGTTCCTCTATTAATATCTGCGGCTTCTGTAATGTCATGAATAGTAATATGATCTAAGTCTTTTTGTTTAAGTAATTGAATAAAAGCCTTTTTAATCGCGCTTTGTGTTTTACGAACACGTCGGTCTACAGCCATAAATGAACACTTCCTTATTCTTTAATGAACAATTATCAACAATGTGTTGATTAACGAACACGATGCATTAAATTGGTCATTGCATCTATTTCATTACCAATTATAATAATCAAAGTAATGATAAATCAACACTATGTTCAATAAATCATAAGGAGTGAAAAAAATGAACATTTTAAAAAATAAACTACTTTGGATTGCGCCTATCGTATTAGTTTTAATTATGATGTTATTATCAGTCGCATTCTATCCAGCATATAACTCAAAACCAAAAGACTTGCCACTAGCGATTGTGAATTTAGATGAGGGTACATCTATTCAAAGTAAATCTATTAATATCGGAAAAAATTTAGAAGACCATTTACTAAAAAATAAATCAGAGGCCATTCAATGGAAAGCTGTATCCAGTGAGGATAAAGCTAGATCAGGATTATTCAACCAAAAATATTACGGAATCATTGTCTTAGAAAAGGATTTCTCAAAACACGCCTTAAGCAAAACACAAGCAACTGTTATGAAAGCAAAACAACAAGAAATGGAAGACAAAGTAAAATCTGGAGAGATTCCACCACAAGTTGCACAGCAAATGGCGGAAAAAATGAAACAATCTGGATTAGAACAAGTAAAACCACAAGCTGCACATTTAAAAACAATTGTAAGTGAAGGTTCTGGTTTACAAGGCTCTCAAATAGCAAACAAAGTTTTTAATGGGATCAGCACGAATTTAAACCAAAAAGTCATGAAACAAGGCTTAAACATTCTAAATAAACAAAATGTCTCTATTCCAGCTAAAGAGATTGAAAGTTTAATTCAACCTGTTGAAACCAAAGCAGTGTCTGTTGATAAGGTGAAAGATCACCAAGCCAATGGTAATGCGCCATTCTTAATGTTTATGCCAGTTTGGATGGGATCTATTGTCAGCTCAATTTTATTATTCTTTGCGTTTAGAACTAGTCATTTAATTCAACGTAGTCAGCGTGTTATTGCGGCATTGAGTCAAATTGTTGTGGCTGTCCTCACAGCGTTTATCGGAAGCTTTGGATACATTTACTTTATGTCAGGCGTTCAAGGTTTCCACTTTGACCATCCAAACCGTGTCGCATGCTTTGTGATGTTAGCATTCTTAGGTTTCATCGGTTTGATTTTAGGTACAATGACTTGGTTAGGCATGAAGAGCGTACCAATTTTCTTCTTATTGATGTTCTTCAGTATGCAATTGGTCACTACGCCAAAAGAAATGTTGCCTAAATTTTATCGCGACTATATCGCAGGTTGGAATCCATTCTCTAACTATGCGACAACCTTAAGACAAATTATTTATATGCATCATCCTATTGAACTTAACACTACCGTATGGATGTTCATCGGCTTTATGACTTTCGGTATTATTTCAGTGATTGTAGCTGCGTTTGTACGTAAACATTCAGATAAAAAAGCTGAAATCCCAGCTTAAAGATTATTCTCAAATACAAAAATCAATCCACCTTCAAACACGCTTGGCTTTGAAGGTGGATTTTCATATCTTACCTTATTTAAACAACATTATTTCTTTTTCTTCTTTTTGTCTTTTTTCTTTTTATCCTTTTTCTTCTTGTCTTTTGAATCTTCTTTTTTATCGTCTTTCTTTTTACCTTTCTTCTTAGATTTCTTATCTTTGTTGTCTTTGTCGTCTTTCTTACCTTTTCCTTTTTTATCTTTGTCTTTCTTGTCTTTTGATTCTACTTTTTCTTTATCTTCTTGTTTCTCTTCTTTCTCTTCAGATGACTCTGGTGCGGACTTGTCATCTCCAGAAGATTCATTTTCTGAAGACGCTTTATCTGCCTTTGTTGGTTCTTCTTTTACTGCAGTGAATTCTTCTTCTAGTTCTCCTACTGCGATGACTTCGCCTTTGTCATCTGTAGTGAGTGTTGTTTCTAATTCTTCATTTTGCTCTTCATCTAGATGGTAACCCAATTCTAAGACCTGTAAATAAACGGTTACTTGGAAGTCTTTATATTCACCTTTATAGATAGCTTGAACATCACTTTGACGAGATTGTAAATCAGTATGTTCTGTTAACGCAGGTTCTATTACGTTAGTTTGTATAGGTTCTTCTACAATTTCTTCAATAGAATGATCACGTTCTTGTTGATGGTTTTGTATACTTTTATAAATTAAATCAGCATCTTTCAACTCTGGATATTGTTTTAAAAATGCGCTTTTAGTTTCTGGTAATTCAAAGTCTTTCTTGGTTTTTACATCGATATAGACTGCCGCATAATGGAATTTTGTTTGGTCAGAAACATTGTAAACCCAAGATTTAGGCGGGTTTGTCATTTTCTTTAAATGTTCAGTAAAATCACGTTGAATTGTTGATACCGCATGACCTGCTTGGCCGCTAGCGCTTGGTTCAAAATCATGTACATAAACCGTTCTTAGTTTTACCATATCTGTCATTTCATTTTGATCTAGAACTGCTAAATCTAAACGTGACATCTCTCTAGCGACAGTTTCTGACTGTGCTTGACGCAAAACTTGAATTCCTAATAAATCTTTTAATGACTTATCTATACCTGACACTAAAGTTAAATACGTCATATCATCTGCGTAGTGTTTAAAGTTACCTTCTAACTTGCCCAATCTTTTAGTTAAAGCATCTGCGATATTGATTTTCATGTTAATTCCCCCATAGGTTTGATTTATACACTAAGTTAGTAACTTATACCCTATCAGTCGCAAAATAAGATTAAGATTTTATTAGATTGAATACTAATTTAGATTTGCGTCACTCAAAATAAAAAAGCGGTACAGGAGTACACGCTTTATAAGAATTAGCCATTCATGAATTTCAAAACTTCATCATACACTTTTTGAGAACGTTCATTATTTTTAATACGTCTTTTTTGAGACCGAGCCACATACTCCATGGGCACCATATTAAATTGTTTCTTAAAATTGTTGAGGAAAGAACGTTTACTAGAGTATGAATATCTTTTCCAAACTTCTTTGGTTTTTTGATTATCTTCACCATTAATTAATAGATATTCTGCCACGTTAAAGATTTTCACTTGTTGTACGTAATCATTGTAGTTAACACGTGCTGCATCTTTAAATACACGTGATAAATAACTGATATTTAAATCAAAACTTTCAGCGATAGTTGTTAACTTTAACGCTTCATCTGAATGATGATTGATGTACTCAATAATGTGGTTGATTGTCGGGTTATTAGTCATATTGAATAAGTAGATGTCGAAGTTTTCCAAGTAAACACGTAAGTATCTTACCAGTCGAACAATGGTCGCATTCGCTTTCACAAAGTTTGTTTCACATACATAACGTAAAGCCTGGATATAATCATTTTTAATGATATGGTGGATTTCAAAATTGCTTTCAACATGATTGATTTCTTTTAAACAAGCCGGCTTAAAATACACATAATGAATTGATAAGCAGACAACTTTCCCTTCTTTTATTTCCACTTCCATATTTGTGAAATGTGGTTTTTGAACAAAAAGATCTCCTGTTTTATAGGTAAAGTGCTGTGCCCCTTTTTTAACGAAGACTGTACCTGATAAAACTAAATAAATATTAACGTACTCCTCGCTTTTCGAATTATCTTTTATACAAGACCAACCTTGAAAAATATTGTAACTGTAATCCAAAAATATACCCCCCTAATAAAATAAAATGATAATGTGAATGAGTTCTTCTAAATATCCATAGAAAAGCAAGCAGTAAAATAGAAGTGTAAAAGAAGTGATGATTGAGGTAGATACATTTCATAACTGATGAAATTATCCAAAATAAGACTACACCTATTTATAATAAACTAAATGTTCAGAAAATCGAATGCTTTATTGTAAGTTTTTGTGCTAAAATGTTATATTTTTATCTGTTTTATTCAACCAGAAAGCCTTTAGTCCATTCTTTAAGTATATGTAAAATTACTTTATGATTTCTGTGGATTTCATTAAAAAAATTATTGACGCGTTACACATTCTCCTATATAATAAATCTTGTGTTAAAAAGCTATGGAGAAATACCCAAGTCCGGCTGAAGGGATCGGTCTTGAAAACCGACAGGGGCTTAACGGCTCGCGGGGGTTCGAATCCCTCTTTCTCCGCTACGATAAAGGATGAGATACTAAACGGTGTCTCATCCTTTTTTATTAACTTAACGTAAAAATTTCACTAAGTTATTATCATACGCTTAACAAATATTAGACTACATCACTAAACCCCACTCTATCATCTTAGAATGGGGTTCTTTTTATGGCGAGACTACTTTGTCTCACTTATTACGAGTATTTAGACGAAACGGTAAAGATATAGCTGATATTAAGATATAAAAAATAATACGCTGTCAAAAAAGCCGCACTCCCTACGAGTACGACTTTTGTTTAAATATTAATTTTTTCTACGACGACTGCTTACTAAGAATGCGACGCCAATCAATGTGGCTAATCCGCCTACAAGGATGCTGTTAGATTGTGACTGACCTGTATTTGGTAAAGCTTTTTGTTGTTTAGAAGAAACTGTTTGTTCTGGATGTGTAGTTCTAGTTGCTGTGTGACTTAATGTTTGTGATGAACTTTCTTTATCATATTGATGTATATGTCCATTAGAAGTTCGAGTAGTATCTTGATGTTCATTTGTTGATTCATCAGAAGCATTGTTATCTTTAGACGTTTGATGTTTTTGTGTTATTTCGGTTTGATGTTCTACCTCTATAGACGCGCTTTCAGATGATGCTTTCTCTTCTGTTGTATGCTCTAGTTGTTTGTTTGTACCTTCTGTTTTGACTTCTTGTTTAACTTCACTCTCAGTATTCAAATCAACTGATGAAGTTGTTTCAGAAACTATCTGGTTAAGAGAAATTTCATCTGCATTTTCTAGGTGTATTTCTTCTTGTTGTGTAGTTGTTGTAACAGACTTTTCCGATACTACTTCATTGGAAATTGTTTCAAGAGAAGTTGTAGATTTATCTTCAGTTACTGCTGGAATTTCAATATTTTCTATGTTGTTTAACTCTGAAATCAAGTTGCCTTTTAATTCACTTGGTAACTGAGCTATTGCTGATTGTGCTAATTCTTTTGTTGTCTTTACTTTTTCTTGAACAATCGTTAATGCTTCTTGTTCTTCTGTCTGTACATGATGATCTGAAAGTACTTTTTCAAGTTCAATGTGTGCTGTATTATTTGTTGATATTGCTTCCTTCAACGCTGCTTCTGCTTCATTTAACCATTGATCTTGGATGTCGTTTGTACCATTCGCATTAGCGTCATTGATTTCTGGGATGTCGATGCCTTGTAATTGTGCTAATAACGCTGGTAAATTGCCTTTTAGTTCACTTGGTAATACGTTTACTTTTCTCTCTGCTGATGTTTTTAATATTTGCGCTTCTTCTTGTGCAGATTTTAGTAATGTTTGTTCTTGTGGTGTGATTAAGTTGTCGGAAACTGCCATGTTCCATGCTGATTGAGCTGCTTTATCCGCAAGTTCTGCTGCTTTCACAGCGGCTTCGGCATCATTTAACCATTGATCTTGGATGTCGTTTGTACCATTCGCATTAGCGTCATTGATTTCCGGGATGTCAATACCTTGCAGTTGTGCTAATAACGCTGGTAAATTGCCTTTTAATTCACTTGGCAGTGCGTTTACTTTTGTCTCTGCTGATGTTTTTAATGTTTGTGCTTCTTCTTGTGCTGATTTTAGTAATGTTTGTTCTTGTGGTGTGATTAAGTTGTCGGAAACTGTAGAATCAAATAATATTTGAGCATGCTCATCAGCTGACTGTGCTACTTTCACCGCATCTCTCGCTTCATTGATTAATACATCTACATTATCATCAATACCATTTTCATTTTGATCATTAATCTGCGGTAATGTAATACCTTTGAGCAACGCTAAATCTTTTGGAAGATTACCTTGCAATGTTAATGGTAATTGATTTACCTTTTCTTTTGCTTGTGCTTTCACATCTTCGTAAATTGCTTGTAATTGAGCTAATTGTTTATATTCGCTTGGTGTAACTAAACCATCTGCTGTATTCGTTGCTAGTTTTTCCTGTAGTTTAGCATCCATTGCTTGTGCCACTCTGACAAACTCTGTTGCTTCAGCTAATGCAGCATCATCTGCATCTGAAATATTATTGGCATTTTGATCATTGATGTTTGGAACTGTGATGCCTTGAAGTTGTTTTAAACGTACTTCAAATGGTGATTGATAAGCTGCTGGTAATTGCTTCACAATTTGTTGTGCTGAATCTTTAGCACCTTCAAACAATGCTTGATGTTGTGATAAGTTTTGATGTTCTTGTGGTGTAATCAAGCCATTTTCATTTGCTGTATCAAGTTCAGATTGTACCTCTTGATTCATTTTTTCAGCTTGTGCCACACGTGCTTCTGCTTGTTTTAATAATGTATCAATATCATCTGCAATACCATTAGCATTTTGGTCATTGATGTCTGGAATTGAGATAGCTTGCATTTGCGCTAAAGCATTCAGTAATTCATCTTTAACTGCTGCTGGAATCTTACTTTGTTGAATCGTCTCAGTTGCTTGTTCTTTTAGTTTTGATGCATGATTTTGTGATTCAATCAATGTGTCTTGTTCTTGTGGTGTAATTAAGTAATCTGCATTCGCTTTTATTAAATCACCTTGTGCTGTTTCATGTGCAGCTTTTACTGCATTTATTAAATCTTGAAGTGTTTGATCTAACGTATCATCTACATCATTATGGTTGTGATCATTGACTGCTGGTACTGCAATACCTTTTAAAGCATCAAGCATTTTTAGAAGTTCACCTTTTAGTGCATCATCAACTAAAGCAATTTTATCTTTAGCAATATTTTTCTGTGCTAAGAATGCTTTTTGAAGATTTGATAACATATCATGTTCATCGTCGTTGATAACACCATTGTCCTGAGCTGTTTCTAATCCTGCTTTCGCAACTTTTTCTGCTGCTTCTGCTGCCTTAATTGCTTGTAATGCATCACTCATCAATTGATCTTGGTTATCATCGATACCATTTGCATTTTTATCATTCACTTCTGGGATATCGATTGCTTTTAACGCATCTAATTGTGGTTGGAATTCCGGTCTTAAGTTTTCATCAATCATATCCACTGCTTTTTGAGCATAGTGTTTCGCTGTCTTCGTATAGTTGACTTGGTTAATTAATTCTGACTGTTCTTTTGGTGTGACTAATTGATCTTGTTGAATTGACTCTAGTTGTTGTTGTGATGATTCATGTGCACGTTTTGCTTCATCAACTAAGTCTTGAACAGCTGCTTTCAATGCATCTGTATGATCATCAATGTGGTTATTATCTTGATCATTGACAGTTGGTAAAGTAATTTCATTAATCGCATCTAATTGTAACTGCAAGTCTTTTTGATATGCCATTGGTAAAGCATCAATTGCTGCTTGCGCCGCAGCTTTATTAGCTTCTACTAAATTTTTAGCACCGCTTAGAACTTCTAATTCACTAGGATTGATTAAACCGTCTACTAATGCCTCATCTGCTTTAGCTTGTGCTGCTTGCGCCATATCTTTAGTCGCATTGATTAATTGTTGTGCCTTGTCTATTAATGTATCAATATCATCACGAATACCATTTTGATTTTTATCATTCACAGATGGAATTGAAATTCCTGTTAACGCTTGTACTTTTTCAGGCAAATCTTGTCTGTATTTACTCTCAACTGCTTCAAGCTTTTCTTCAGCTAATGCTTTCTTTTGTTTAAATTCTTCTTGTAACGCTTTTAATTGTGCTTGTTCATCAGGGTTTACCACACCATCTGCTTGAACTTCTTCTAATGCTGTTTGTGCTACTGTTTCTGCATTTTTTGCTGCTTCATAAGCTTTGGCTGCCTCATCAAATAAGCTATCTTCTTTATCCGGCACACCATTTTGATTTTCATCGTTGACTTGTGGTGGCCCGATTGGTGTTAATTCATCGAGTTCGGTTTGTAATGTTTGTTTTGCATGTTCTGAAAATAATGCGTCTACTAACGTTTGTGCTGCTGCTTTTTTGTCCTCTGCTAATGAAATTGCTTTGGCTAAATCTGTGCTTTCTTCTGGTGTAGTGATATTATCTTTTTGAATATCATCCATTTGCGTCAATGCATTGTTATAAGCTGCTTTTGCTGCTTCTACCGCTTCTTTCGCTTTATGAATGGCTTGATCTACGTCATCACGAATCCCGTTTTTATCCTCGTCATTCACTTCTGGTACAGTAATACCTGTTAATGCCGCAAGTTGTTTTGGCAGGTCTTTGCGGTATGCTTCTTGAATCGCATTAATTTTTTCATTTGCTAATGCTTTCTTTTGTTCAAAGTTAGCTTGTGCTGCTACT
This sequence comes from Staphylococcus simulans, assembly GCF_025561465.1. Taxonomy (NCBI): domain Bacteria; kingdom Bacillati; phylum Bacillota; class Bacilli; order Caryophanales; family Staphylococcaceae; genus Staphylococcus; species Staphylococcus simulans. The sequence continues at coordinate 335,087 of NZ_CP095100.1, read as the reverse complement.
AATGCTTGGTGTTCTGTTTCATCAATTAATTCATTTGGTTTTAGTGCTTCAGCTAACATTTCTTTTGTTGATGTATCTGCTGCTTGTGCCTCTTTCAATGCATCTCCGGCAAAGCGTATTAATAAATCTTCTGAATCTGGAATATCATTTGCATTGTTGTCATTTACTGGTGGAACAATTAAATCAGGGTATTGTCTTAAAACGCTCAGTAACTCTGCTTTTAAAGGCGTTCCCTCTGAGAGATTATGAACATCGGTAAAGGCATTCATTTTAGATTCATATGCAGCAAGTTTGAAAGATCTTAATGATTCGATTTCGTCTGGATTAACTAATCCATCATCTTGTATCGCTAAAATCGCTGCTTTTGCTGCTTTATCTGTTTCTATAACTTTTTGTACAAGTTTTCTGAGTTCAGCCTCTTTATCATCAGCTACATCATTACTATTAGCATCATTCACTTCTGGTACATCAATACCTGTTAATGCTTTTAATTTCCCAGGCAATACACCTTGATATGCTGGATCAACTGCGTCTAATGCTTGTTGTGCTGTTGCTTTCTTTTGTTCAAAATCATGTTGTAAGTTTTGTAGTGTCTGATGTTCTTCTGGTAAAATAGCTTGATTCTCGTTTGCTTTTGTTAATTCAGATTTTGCCAAATCATCAACTACTGTTGCTTTTTCAATTGCTGCCTCTGCTGCTTTAACTAAAGCATCTTGAGTATCTGGAATCATATTGTTGTTATTGTCATTGATGTCTGGAACACGAATACCATCTAATTTTGCTAGTTCTTGCTCTAAAGGTGCACGTAATGCTTCAGGTAATGCATTCACTTTTTCTGTTGCTTCTGCTTTTGTTGAAACAGCTGTTTTCTGAGCTTCTGTTAAATCTTGATGTTCTTTCGGATTAATCAGCTTATCTTGTGTTGCGTCTGTTAAGTTATGTTTCGCTGCTAAATCTGCTGCTTTTGCTTTGTCTAAAGATACTTGTGCTTCTTTAAGCAATGCTTCTAGTTCAGCTTTATCAACATCGTCTGTTTTACCATTATTATCTTTATCATTTACTTCTGGTACAACAATACCGTTTAACGCTGCTAGTTGTGTTGGTAATTCTCCACGATACTGTACATCAATCGCATTGATTTTATCGTTAGCTGCTTGTTTCTTCGTTGTGAAATCTTGTTGTAGCTCATCTAAGTTGTCATGTTCTTGTTGATTAATAACTTTGTCATCATTAGCTTTAACCAATTCTTCGTTAGCTAATTTATCCGCTGCTTCAACTGCTTTAATAGAAAGTTTAGCCGCTTCAATCAACGCATCTTGTTCATCAGGGATGTTGTTTTCATTGTTATCATTAATGCCTGGTACCGTAATACCTTTTAACTTAGCCAATCTTTCTAATAATGGTGTTTGTACTTCTGATGGTAAGGCTTTAACTGCTTTATCTGCTGTTGTTTTTATTGTATCTGCATTTTCTTTTGAGACAGTTAAATCTTGATGTTCTTGAGCTTTAATTAAGTTATCTGCATTGGCTTGTTGTAATTGTGTTTGTGCTGCTTGGTCTGCGGCTTCTGCTTTCTTAACTAAATCTTCTGCGTTTTTCAATGCTGCATCTTGTTGTTCTTTTGCATCTTGATCATCTGGTTTACCATTACTATTTGTGTCATTAACAGCAGGAACTGTAATTCCTTTTAATGCTTCAAGTTGTGTCGGCAAATCACCACGATATTTCTCTTCAATCTGGTTAATTTTATCGCTAGCTGCTTGTTTCTTCGTTGTAAAATCTTGTTGTAAGTTTTCTAGGTTGTCGTGCTCTTGTTGATTGATGGCTTTATCAGCTTCAGCTTTAGTTAATTCTTCGTTTGCTTTTTGATCTGCTGCTTTAACTGCGGCTAATAAATCTTGTGCCTCTGCGATTAATGCGTCTTGTTCGTCTGGAATGTTGTTGTTATTGTGGTCGTTAATTACAGGAACTTCAATTCCATCTAACTTAGCTAATCTTTCTAATAATGGTGTTTGTATCTCTTGAGGTAAGGCTTTAACTGCTGCATCCGCTGTTGATTTTGTTGAATGTGCATCTTCTTTTGCAGCAGTTAAATGAGTATGTTCTTCTGGCTTAACTAATTGATCTTCTTTCACTTGGTGTAATTTTGTTTGCGCTGCTTGATCAGATGCTTCTGCTTTTTCAACAAGATCTGTTGCATTTCTTAATGCAATCGATTGTTGTTCTTTAGCATCTTCAGCATCTGGTTTGCCGTTTTTATTTGTATCATTTGCATCTGGTACCTTAATACCAACAAGTTGGTTTAACTTTTCTGTTAATGGTGTTTGATACTGCACATCAATCGTTGCAATTTTTTCTTTAGCTTTTTGCTTCTTATCTTCAAATTCTTGTTGAAGTGATGCTAAATTATTATGTTCTTCTGGTGTAATCGCATTATTAGCATTGGCTTCTTCTAAAGTAGATTTGGCTTTATCTTCTGCATCTTTTGCTTCTTTTAACGAAGCTTCTGCTTCAACAATTAATGCATCTTGACCATCTGAAATATTATTGTTGTTACGGTCATTGATATTTGGCACTTGAATACCTTTTAATTTCTCAAGTCTTTCTAATAATGAATCTTGCATCTCTTGTGGTAATGCTTTAACTGCTGTATCTGCTGTTGATTTTGTTGTGTCTGCATTTTCTTTTGCGGCAGTTAAATCAGTATGTTCTTGAGGTTTAATCAGCTTGTCTTCATTAGCTTTTTGTAATTGTATCTGAGCTGTGTTATCCGCTTCTTCTGCTTTGCTAACTAAATCCTCCGCATTTTTCAAAGCTGATGCTTGTTGTTCTTTCTTATCTTCTGTATCTGGTTTTCCGTTGTTATCATTATCATTCACTTCAGGTACTGTGATACCAACAAGTTGATTTAATTGATTAATTAAAGGTGACTGATGATTTTCATGTACAGCTCTAATCTTTGCTTCTGCTGCTTTTTTCTTTGCTGTAAAATCTTGTTGTAATGCTGATAAATTGTTATGTTCTTCTGGAGAAATCGCATCGTTTACATTAGCTTGCTGTAATGTTGTTTTTGCTTTATCTTCTGCATCTTTCGCTTCTTTTAACAAAGCCTTTGCTTCTTCAATTAATTTATCTTGTTCATCTAAAATATTATTGTTATTACGATCATTAATTTCAGGAAGGTTTATACCATCTAATTTATTAAGCTCTTCTTGTAACTCTGTTCTTAAACGTTCTGGAAGCATATTCACTTTTTCTTGAGCAGTATTCTTTTTAGATTCACCATTCGTTTTAGCGTTTGTTAAATTATTATATTCTGTTTCACTTACCAGTGAATCACCAATCGCTTGTTGTAATTTCGCTTTGGCTTCTTTATCTGCGATTTTAGCTTCTTCAATGGATGCAGTTGCATCAGCTTTAGTTTTATTATCTATTTCATTTTTAAGTGCATCTGATACTTTTAAGGCAATCATATCATTATCAGTATCTAAGTGCTCCCACTTGTTAACGCCATTATCAAATGACCAAGTTACAGGAACTTCGATAACACCTTTATCAGCATCATAATACTTTTGTAAAGATTGCCATTTAGTACTGTCATTTTTTATATCTTCAGTTGTTAATTGGTGTTCTAAACTAACTGGTAATTCATAACTTTTGTTGTAAAATGCTTGTTGTTTAAAATATTCTGGTTTAGCAACACCGTTTGTACCGGGTACAATTGTTAACTCATTTAATTTATCTTGAGTTAAACCAGTAAAATAGTTTGTCGGAGTTAATGACGCTTTAACACCATCAGGAAATACTGCTTTGATTTCTAGCTTTGTAGGCAATGTTTCAGGCTGTGTTACTTTTCTGTCAGGTAGATATTGGAGTAACGTAATTGCGCCATCACCTTTTGAGTTTGGGTTATCTTTTGTTGAAAAAGGTTGAATCGGTACTAACAATAAACCTTCTGGATGGAATGCTGGTCCACTGGCATTTTGTCCTGTCATAGAGTAAGTAATCTCACTTTGGTTTAAATAAGAAACCGTTACTCTATTTGGGAATCCGTATTTCTCTCCATAAGGATGCTGACCTGATGAAATAATCACTTTTCCATCTTTTAATTCAAGATTTGAAGAAGCAACATGTCTTTCTTTACTGCTAACATATAGTTTTTCTATTTGATCACGATTAAAAGTAACAGATTTTCTTGTATCTAAATTTGTGCGATAGTCATCTAAATCATAAATGTTAAATAAGCCGTTAACACGCTCTGCATCACCTTTAATTTTATTTAGCTCATCTAATACATGTGTGATTGTATCGTTAGTTGAAACGGAGTTATAAAGTTTGTCGATGACTGTTTGATCAGTGTTCTTTAAAAAGTTTAAAGTCGCTGTTGATCCTCCACCAGCTAATGAAACCATTGATAGTAAATCTGTGCCGGACGTTAAGAAGTATCTTGTTTGATTCACATCACTCGATTTAGCTGTGTTAACAACGATGTGTGCTAATGCATCTACTGAGTGTCCGTCTGCAACACCTAAGCTGCTGAAATAAACATAAGCTTCAGAGTTATCTTTATTTAAAGTAATATAATCGCCAAAGTAGGCGTGAATATTACCGTGGCCATTTGCTGTAGTCAGATGTTTTTGAACTGTTTTGTCTTTCTTAACGATAAACGCATATGACTTACTTCTGCCATCTACAAATTTAGGTGAGAAGTTGATTTCTGAAGGCGCTGTTTCAACGCCGGGATTCGCTACTTTCTTCACTAAATCGCTACCAGTATAATCAATGATTTTTCCATTGTACGTTTCATTATTAACGGGTGCTTCAACTTGTTCAACTGGTGGTTCTGTGTCTAATGAACGCTTTGCGCGTGTATGAATCGTTGGATTTGATTCTGATGTTGGGTCAATCGTTGGTGTTGATTCTGGAGTTGTGTCTTTTGCTGTTGGATTTGTTTCTTCTGGTTGTGGTGCTTGTTCTATAGTTGTCGGTGCTTCTGATGTTGTTTGGTTTAATTCTGGATTATGAGGTGCAGTATTTTCAGAGGCAGGAGCTTCTGTTGTTACAGGTGGTGTAACGACTGCTGTTGTTTTTGTCTCTTGGGTTGGTTGAGACGTTGTGTCTGAGTTAGGATTTGGTGATTCAGACTGAGTTTGAGTGGTGTCTGTACTAGATGTTTGTTCTTCTGCTGCTTGGGCGTCATGACTGAGGCCAAACATGAGTGTTGCTCCTACAAGGATAGAAGCGGTTCCTACCGTGAATTTACGGATAGAGTACTTGTTTTGCTTATTAGGCAAAAAATCAAGTCTACGATTGGGTTGTTTCATTGTTGTTCCTCCGATGTGTCTGTGTCTATATGCTGAGTGTTCTTTTCTAAAAATCATTTGCTTACATCCTCTTTTTAAGAGAACAAAATTTATATTAACTGATTTTTTTCGAAAATAAATAGACATCAAAGGAATAGTAAAAAAAGTGCATGTCAAAAGTAAAAAAAGTGCAAGCGATGAATATCCCTTAAATTTTTAGTTGTTTACTGTTTCTAAATAGGACAAAGCTTCTCTATAAATCAATTCAGATATCATATTTTCTGCCCGTTTATAATATTGAGCTTGGTTGATAAATTCTTTGGGACTCATGTGAAATTGGTTTTTAAAGTTTTTTAAATATGTACGATAACTCGCAAAATTATATTCTTTCCATAACTCATTTTCATTACCGCGGATGAGTAATTCTTCTGCTAATTTATATAGCTTGAGTCGTCTTACATATTCATTAAAACCTATCTGCATCTCCTCTTTGAACTTTCTCGAAAGAAAACTACTGTTTACATAAAGTACTTGCGCGACATCGCTTAACTTTAATGGTGCTTTAAAATTATGATTAACGTGTGAAACAGCTTTTAACACATTCTCATTTGTAGTGAAATTAAAAACATAGCTTTCACTTTCGCTGTAGTATATATGCAAATAATTAATGAGTTTAATGATATTGATATCAGCCATAAATAAATCTTCTTCATACATAAAACGAATATAGTTCATAAACGCTTTTTTCATACTAAGCTGTGTTTGGTCTGTTTTAGTGATGTTACGCGCATTTCTTAAATAATATTTATTGAAGTGTACTTTATTGATAGAGAGGCAAACAATACTGCCATCGATACTTTGGATCTGTGAGTATTTCATTTCTGGGGTTGTGACAAATATATCGCCAGTTCCATATTCTAATTCGATCTCATCAATAGTTACTTTAGCCAAACCACTTATCACAAAGTACACAGTAATATATTGGTTGTCGTGCATTAAGTCAAAATTACATACGGACGAAGTAAAAATATTGTAGGTATAGTCCATCATTGATTCTCCTATCAAGTATAAAATTAAGAAAAAGGTGTCTAAAAAATGAATTAAAAAGTGATAGTTAGAAGTGAATTAAAAGTGTCAAAACAAACTAGAAAATGTTTGTGTTAGGAATTAAAAAGGGGCTCTTATGAGAGTTAACTTTGTTTATCATAGCTTATTAATCGTAAAACTTGAATACTTTTTTCTAAATTCAATTGTACTAAATTACAAAATCGGGGATTTCCCTATATGCATAAAAAAGACCGTACCCAATAAAGTGTACGGTCTAAAAACTACTTATGATTTAGTTTTATTTATTGTCATCGTGATTACGACGTCTTCTGAATAACAAGATTGAACCTAGGGCTGCGAATAATCCGCCAAATAATACGCCGCTATTAACAGTGTCTTTACCTGTATCTGGTAAAGCTTTAGCAGTTGATTTTGCTTTTGATTTGTCAGCTGTTTTATTTGAAGATTCATCTTTCACTGTTGATACTCCAACTTTAGAAGATTTATTGTTTCCATCAGTTGTGTTCGTATCAATTGTGTTTGTTCCACCAGATTCTGGTGTATTAATTTTTTCTTTATTCGGAGCAGGTACAACTTCTTTGTCGCCTACTACGATTGCAGTTGATGATTTAGAAATATTACCTGCTTCATCAGTAGCAACTACAGTTACTTTATCTCCATCTTTCAACATTACATCAGAAGGAACATCCACTGACCATGTGCCATCTTGTCCAACTTTGACTGTAACTACTGTGCCATTAGGGAACGTTACAGTAACTGTTGTACCTGGTTCAGCAGTACCTGTGACTACTTTATCTCCAGCATGAATTACATTAACAACTGGTGCTTCTGGTGCAACTGTATCTTTAACTGGTGTTACTGTTTCTTTTGAAACATTGCCTGCTTCATCAGTAATTACTGCTTTCACATTGTCTCCATCTTTCAATGTTACAGCTTCAGGAACATCTACTTTCCAATTACCATCTTTATCTACTTTAGTTGTTACAGTAGATCCGTCTGGGAATGTCACTGTTACAGTTGAACCTGGTTCTTTTCCAGTTCCTGTGACAGTTCTGTCTCCTGCTTCAATCGGGTTCACAACTGGTGCTTCTGGTGCAATTGAATCATGTACTGTGACATCAACAGTAACATTTTCTGTTGAACCATCTGGATATGTCACTTTAACTATAACTGTAACAACATCTCCTTCAGCAGCATCTTCTGGTACTGTAACTGTAATTTTACCAGTATCAGGATTTACTGTAACTGTCCAATCTTTATCTATTCCTGATTCACTCGGAATTTCAAAGCGTGTGCCAGTTGGAACATCGTCTTTGACTTGAGGAATTTCAATAGATTCTTCAGGGTTCACTTGGACATCGTTATATCCAGGATTGTATATATCAGCATCTGGTTGCGGATAAACAGTGATTGTGACATTTATATGGTCAGTTGTGCCATCTGGATAAGTGACTGTTACTGGGACATCATACACACCTGGAATTGAACCACTTGGGATTAATGTTGGATTATCCACTGTAACTTTATATGGTTTTTCAGTATCAGGGTAACCTGGAACAGTTACTTTACCTACAATTTCATCAATCGTTGTATGACTGCCATACGGTTTTTCAATTGGTTGAGTTGTCGGTTCATACGTATCTGAATCTTTTGGACCAACGACTACTTTCACAATAATATGGTCAGTCGAACCATCTGGGTAAGTCACTGTAACTGGAACATCGTATACACCTGATGTGTTTCCATTAGGTAAAACAGATGGGTTATCTACCGTAACTTTATAAGGATTATCCACTTTTGAATAACCAGGTACGATTACTTTAGAAGTAACATCTTCAATTGTAGTTGGTGTACCATATGGTTTTTCAACTTTTCCAGCAACTGGTTCAAAGACATCTGAAGCTTTCGGACCTACTGTCACTTTCACAGATACGTGATCTTTTGTGCCGTCTGGATAAGTGACTGTTACTGGTACATCATACACACCTGAAATTGAACCACTTGGGATTAATGTTGGATTATCCACTGTAACTTTATATGGATTTTCAGTATCAGGGTAACCTGGAACAGTTACTTGGTTTGTGATTTCGTTTACAGTTGTTGGGTGATTATATGGTTTTTCAATATCTTTAGATACTGGTTCATATTTATCATTTTCTGGTTGTGGATTAACCGTAACTTTAACTGTTACGTGGTCAGTCGAACCATCTGGGTATGTCACTGTAACTGGAACATCATATACACCTGGTGTGTTTCCATTAGGTAATACAGATGGATTGTCTACAGTAACTTTATAAGGATTATCCACTTTAGAATAGCCTGGTACAGTTACTTTAGAAACAACATCTTCAATTGTAGTTGGTGTACCATATGGTTTTTCAACTTTTCCAGCTACTGGTTCAAAGACATCTGAATCTTTCGGACCTACTGTTACTTTCACAGATACATGATCTTTTGTACCGTCTGGATAAGTGACTGTTACTGGTACTTCATATTCACCTGGAACTTTGCCATCAGGGATTAGCGTTGGGTTATCTACAGTAACTTTTGGTTGATCACCTGTTGTTGGGTAATCAGGAACAGTTACTTGATTTACGATTTCGTTTACAGTTGTTGGTTGATTATATGGTTTTTCAATATCTTTAGATACTGGTTCATATTTATCATTTTCTGGTTGTGGTGTTACAACAACTTTAACTGTTACATGATCTTTTGTGCCATCTGGATATGTCACCGTTACTGGTACTTCATATTCACCTGGAACTTTGCCGTCAGGGATTAATGCTGGGTTATCTACAGTAACTTTTGGTTGATTACCTGTTGTTGGGTAATCAGGGACAGTTACTTGGTTTACGATTTCGTTTACAGTTGTTGGTTGATTATATGGTTTTTCAATATCTTTAGACACTGGTTCATATTTAGCGTTTTCTGGTTGTGGTGTTACAACAATTTTAACTGTTACATGATCTTTTGTGCCGTCTGGATATGTCACCGTTACTGGTACTTCAAAGACTCCTGATGCGTTTCCACTAGGTACTGTTGTTGGGTCATCAATTGTAACAACAACTTTGCCACCATCTTTAGGGAAGTCTGGAACACTTACTTTTTCTTTAACTTCTTCTGGAGTAGTTGGTGTGCCATATGGTTTTGTGATTTCTCCCGCAGTCGGTTCATATTTTTCGTTTTGTGGTTGCGGATTCACTGTAACTTTAACCGTTACGTAATCTTTTGTGCCGTCTGGATAAGTGACTGTCACTGGGACATCGAATGTGCCCGGTGTTTGACCATTAGGTACTTTTGTTGAATCGTCAACTGTTACTATCGGTGTTCCTTTGTCAGCTGGGAAGTTTGGTACTGTGACTTTGTCTTTGACTTCTTGTTCAGTTGTACCTTGACCAAATGGTTTTGTGATTGGTTGAGTCGTTGGTTCATAAGTATCGGAGTCTTTTGGACCGACCGTAACTTTTACATTCACTGTATCCGTTGTTTTATCCGGATAAGTCACTGTGACTGGAACTTCGAACTCGCCGCTTGTTTTACCGTCAGGTACTTTCGTTGTATCTACAGTAATAACTGGTTGATCTCCTTCTTTAGGGAAATCTGGAACGCTTACTTTGCCTTTGACTTCATCTTCAGTAGTCGCGCTGCCATATGGTTTTGTGATTTCTCCTGCAGTCGGTTCATATTTATCATTTTGCGGTTGTGGAGTCACTGTAACTTTGACTGTTACATGATCTCTTGTACCGTCTGGATATGTCACCGTTACTGGCACATCGAATTCACCTGGTGTTTGACCGTTCGGAATTTTAGTTGGGTCATCCACTGTTACTACTGGTGTTCCTTTATCTGCTGGGAAGTTCGGTACTGTCACTTTGCCTTTCACTTCACCTTCAGTTGTACCTTGACCAAATGGTTTTTCAATCGGTTGGACAGTTGGTTCATAAGTGTCTGAATCTTTTGGACCGACTGTTACTTTCACATTCACTGTATCCGTTGTTTTATCTGGATAAGTCACTGTGACTGGAACTTCGAACTCGCCGCTTGTTTTACCGTCAGGTACTTTTGTTGTATCCACTGTGATTACAGGTTGGTCGCCCTCTTTAGGGAAATCCGGAACACTTACTTTACCTTTGACTTCATCTTCAGTAGTTGCTGTGCCATATGGTTTTGTGATTTCTCCTGCAGTCGGTTCATATTTATCATTTTGCGGTTGTGGAGTCACTGTGACTTTCACTACCACATGATCTTTCGTACCGTCTGGATAAGTGACTGTGACTGGCACTTCAAACTCACCGCTTGTTTTACCGTCAGGAATTTTTGTTTCATCTACTGTCACTGTGAATGGTTGGACGTTTTCTGGATATCCTGGAACAGTAACTTTTCCTTTTACTTCATCAGGTGTTGTTGTTTCACCATAATGTTTAGTTACCTCTCCTGCTTTAGGATCGTATTTCACATTATCTGGTTGATCGCCTACAGTAACTTTAACTACTACATGGTCTTTTGTACCATCTGGATAAGTGACTGTAACCGGCACATCAAATACCCCATGAGTATTTCCATCAGGTAAATTAGTTGGATCTTCCACTGTCACTACTGGTGTACCTTTATCTACTGGGAAGTTAGGTACTGTCACTTTATCTTTCACTTCTTGTTCTGTTGTGCCTTGACCGTATGGTTTTGTGATATTTTCAAATTTCGGTTCATAAGTATCAGCGTCTTTCGGACCTACTGTTACTTTAACTTTCACAACATCTGTTGTTTTATCCGGATAAGTGATTGTTACTGGAACTTCGAATTCTCCACTTATGTTACCGTCAGGGACTTTAGTTGTGTCAACCGTAATAACTGGTTGGTCTCCTTCTTTAGGGAAATCTGGAATGCTTACTTTGCCTTTGACTTCATCCGCTGTAGTTGGAGTTCCGTATGGTTTTGTGATTTCTCCTGCAGTCGGTTCATATTTATCATTTTGCGGCTGTGGAGTCACTGTAACTTTGACTGTTACGTGATCTTTTGTGCCATCTGGATATGTGACTGTCACTGGAACTTCGAATTCACCCGGTGTTTGACCGTTTGGAACCTTAGTTGGATCATCCACTGTTACTACTGGTGTACCTTTATCCGCTGGGAAGTTTGGTACTGTCACTTTATCTTTCACTTCTTGTTCTGTTGTGCCTTGACCGTATGGTTTAGTGATTGATTGTGTTACCGGTTCATAAGTGTCTGAATCTTTTTGTCCTACTGTTACTTTCACATTAACTGTGTCTGTTGTTTTATCCGGATATGTGACTGTCGCTGGAACTTCGAATTCACCTGGTGTTTGACCGTCAGGTATTTTAGTTGTGTCAACCGTAATAACTGGTTGGTCTCCTTCTTTAGGGAAATCTGGAACGCTTACTTTACCTTTTACTTCGTCTTCAGTAGTTGGAGTTCCGTACGGTTTTACGATTTCTCCCGCAGTCGGTTCATATATATCTTTTTGAGGTTGATCGCCTACAGTGACTTTAACTGTTACTTTATCTGTTGTTTTATCCGGATAAGTAACAGTAACTGGGACATCGAATACTCCGTGAGTATTTCCATCAGGCAATTTCGTTGGATCATCTACTGTTACTACTGGTGTACCTTTATCCACCGGGAAGTTTGGTACTGTAACTTTATCTTTCACTTCTTGTTCTGTTGTGCCCTGACCGTATGGTTTTGTGATTGGTTGAACTGTTGGTTCATAAGTGTCTGAATCTTTTGGTCCAACAGTAACTTTTACATTCACTGTATCTGTTGTTTTATCTGGATAAGTCACTGTGACTGGGACTTCGAACTCACCGCTTGTTTGACCATTAGGAATTTTCGTTGTGTCAACCGTTATTACTGGTTGGTTTCCTTCTTTAGGGAAGTCTGGAATGCTTACTTTGCCTTTTACTTCGTCTTCAGTAGTTGGAGTTCCGTATGGTTTTGTGATTTCTCCTGTTGTCGGTTCATATATATCTTTTTGCGGTTGTTCCCCTACGGTCACTTTAACTGTTACTTTGTCTGTTGTTTTATCTGGATAAGTGACTGTCACTGGGACATCGAATACTCCGTGAGTATTTCCATCAGGCAATTTCGTTGGATCATCCACTGTTACTACTGGTGTACCTTTATCCGCTGGGAAGTTTGGTACTGTGACTTTGTCTTTCACTTCTTGTTCTGTTGTGCCTTGACCAAATGGTTTTGTGATTGGTTGTGTTGTTGGTTCATACGTATCTGAATCTTTCGGTCCAGTTGTAACTTTTACATTGACAATATCTGTTGTTTTATCTGGATATGTCACTGTGACTGGAACTTCTACTTCTCCTGGCGTTTGACCATCTGGAATTTTTGTTTCATCTATTGTCACTGTATATGGTTGACCATTTTCTGGGTAACCTGGAACGGTCACTTTTGATTTCACTTCATCTGGTGTTGCTTTTTCACCAAAGTGTTTAACGATTTCTCCGGCTTTAGGATCATATTTCACGTTATCCGGTTGTTCGCCGACTGTAACTTTAACTGTGACTTTATCAGTTGTTTTATCTGGGTAAGTGACTGTTACAGGAACATCAAATACGCCAGGTGTTTGACCATTTGGTACTTTTGTTTCGTCATCGATAGTAATAACTGGTTGAGTACCTTCTTTAGGGAAGTTTGGAATTGTAACATTTCCTTTAACTTCATCCGCTGTAGTCGGTGTACCAAAAGGTTTTACTATTGGTTGTGTTATAGGTTCATACGTAACTGAATCTTTTGGTCCAACTGTTACTTTAACTTTCACAACGTCTGTTGTTTTGTCTGGATATGTGACTGTAACTGGAACTTCAAATTCACCACTTGTTTGACCATCAGGCACTTTACTTGTGTCCACAGTAATAACTGGTTGATCGCCTTCTTTAGGGAAGTCCGGAACACTTACTTTTCCTTTTATATCTTCTTCAGTTGTAGGTGTACCGTATGGTTTTTTAATCTCTCCTGTAGTCGGTTCATACGTGTCTGAATCTTTTGGTCCTGTTGTCACTTTCACGTTAACAATATCTGTTGTTTTATCCGGATAAGTTACTGTGGCTGGAACTTCTACTTCTCCCGGTGTTTGACCATTTGGAATTTGTGCCGGATTATCGACTTTGATTGTCGGTGTACCTTTGTCTTTAGGGAAGTCTGGTACTGTGACTTTATCTTTCACTTCTTGTTCTGTTGTACCTTGACCATATGGTTTTGTGATTGAACCTGTTGTTGGTTGGTACGTATCTGAGTCTTTCGGTCCGACTGTCACTTTCACATTCACTGTATCTGTTGTTTTATCTGGATATGTTACTGTGACTGGGACTTGGAACTCACCGCTTGTTTGACCGTTTGGCAACTTGCTTGTATCAACTGTGATTGTTGGTGTGCCTTTTTCTTTAGGGAAATTCGGCACTGCGACTTTATCTTTTACTTCTTGTTCTGTTGTACCTTGACCATATGGTTTTGTGATTGAACCTGTTGTTGGTTGGTACGTATCTGAGTCTTTCGGTCCGACTGTCACTTTCACATTCACTGTATCTGTTGTTTTGTCAGGATAAGTCACTGTAACTGGGACTTGGAACTCACCGCTTGTTTGACCGTTTGGTAAGTTGTTTGTATCAACAGTGATTGTTGGTGTGCCTTTGTCTTTAGGGAAATTCGGCACTGCGACTTTATCTTTTACTTCTTGTTCAGTTGTTGCTTGACCGTATGGTTTTGTGATTGAACCTGTTGTTGGTTGGTACGTATCTGAGTCTTTCGGTCCGACTGTCACTTTCACATTCACTGTATCTGTTGTTTTATCTGGATATGTTACTGTGACTGGGACTTGGAATACGCCACTTGTTTGACCGTTTGGTAAATTGTTTGTATCAACAGTAATGACTGGTTGTGCACCTGTTTTAGGGAAGTTTGGAACACTTACTTTTCCTGTTACATCATTTGATGTTGTTGGTGTACCATACGGTTTTGTAATTTCTCCTGCTGTTGGTTGATATTTATCATTATCAGGTTGAACTCCTACTGTCACTTTGACATTCACTGTGTCCGTTGTTTTGTCAGGATAAGTCACTGTGACAGGGACTTGGAACTCACCGCTTGTTTGACCATTTGGCAACTTGCTTGTGTCAACTGTGATTGTTGGTGTGCCTTTGTCTTTAGGGAAATTCGGTACTGTGACTTTATCTTTTACTTCTTGTTCTGTTGTTGCTTGACCGTATGGTTTTGTAATTTCTCCTGTAGTTGGTTGGTACGTATCTGAATCTTTTGGTCCTGTAATAACAGGTACATTTACTACTTCACTTGTACCATCTGGATATTGTACAGTCACTGGTACATTTACTGTTCCTGGTGTTTGACCATCTGGAATTGTTGAAGTATCTACTGTATAAGTCGGTTGATTACCATTTCCTGGGAAATTAGGTACAGAAACTTTTGATTTCACTTCATTTTCATCTGTTTTTTGACCAAATGGTTTATGGATTGCTTCAGTTGTCGGTTGATATTTATCGTTATCAGGTTGTACTTTTGTAGTAACCGGAACTTCAATAACTTCTGAAGAATTATCAGGATAATGTACAGTCACCGGTACATTCACTGTTCCTGGTGTTTGGCCATCTGGAATTGTTGTTTCATCCACTGTATAAGTTGGTTGATTACCTCCAGTTGGGAAGTCTGGTACAGATACTTTTCCTGTGATTTCACCAGGTGTTGCTTTATGACCGAAGTCTTTTTCAACTGAGCCTGCAGTTGGCGTATATTTGTCTTTATCAGACTGTGCTTTTGTGACTACTGGTACATTAACGTGCGCAACAGAACCATCTGGATACGTAACAGTAACAGGTACTAGAACTTTACCAGGCGTATTTCCATCAGGTAATTTATCAGGATGATCTATTGTTATTGTAGGTTTTTTAAGATGAGTCGGATATTTAGGGAATGTGACATGACTCATAACATCTTCTTCAGTTGCTGGTTGTCCGAATTCTTTAGTAACTGTTTGCGCTTTTGGTGGATATTTATTAGCTTCTGTTATATGAACAATTACAGATGAACCAGCGATATCGTTACCACCAGAAACAAGTACTGCAGTATAAATATCACCTTCCTGAGCCTCTTTAGGAATCGTAAATCC
The DNA here is from genome assembly GCF_025561465.1 of Staphylococcus simulans. NCBI lineage: Bacteria > Bacillati > Bacillota > Bacilli > Caryophanales > Staphylococcaceae > Staphylococcus > Staphylococcus simulans. Next base: position 319,568 of record NZ_CP095100.1, on the reverse strand, counting down.
ACTTACTTGTTCTCCTCGTTTTGGCGTTGTAAAGTCCGGAGCTCTATGCACTGTTTGTCCGCTAGGATCTCTCCATTCGATGTGTGTAGGCATTGGTGGTACATCACCATTAGGCAATTTAACATTAACACGACTGCCTGGTGCTGCTGGGTTGTCTGTCGCATTATACGGTACAGTATGAAGATCAATGGTATCCGATGGACTCAATACTACCGCAAAGTTCACATTCGCCCATTGTTGAACCCCTGAATAAGGTGCTGAAATTGGTACGAAAGAGATATTTTGGTTCGCTTTTCTAAATTCTGGTGAGGTAAATCCTGAATACGTTTGGACGAGTTTACCTTTAGTATTTAGCACAAAACCATAAATATGATCTACATCCAAAGTACCATTAGGAAATTTAGCTGCGTAAACCCCATTTCCATCAACCACTGAAACAACAGTAGCTGAAATATATTCTGGATGCGCAGTTAATAATCTTTTCGCAGCTGCAGCACGTTCATGTACAGGTACACGTTGTACTTCATTTCTATAAGCTGCTGCACCTTGTGAAGTTAATGAACTTAATACAACTTTATAACCCGCTGCGACTCTATCTCCTAAATTTGGGTTATAGTTAGGACCAGTTGCTGAGTTGGCTCTATCTCCACCTGAGCTTTCTATCCAAACTTTACCACGAACGACATTATAACCATCAACAGCTAATAGTTCTGGATAACTATGGTTACCTTCGCTTGTAATCCATTGATTTTTAGGTTTCGTCATATAATTACCGACTGGCACTTCAGCCATAAAAATACCTGTACGGCCAATGTTTTTACCTACTACTGGAGTTTGCCCCATATTGTTATCAGTAAATGTGTCTACAAATACACCTGGATAGAATCCACCGGCTTGTCGTAACATTGTCGCTTTGTTGCCATTAGGTAATGTAAAATCTGGAATAGCAAAACGATATTTTTGTCCTTTAAAAGCTTTATATACATGGTGTTTACCTGTCGCATCTGTCCAACCTTGTCTTAAGTCAAAGGCAAAGGCACCTGGACCATCTTGTGCACTGTCATCACGATTTTTATTATGTGTATATGCACGATAAATTGGTGAAATTGATCCATCTTTGTCCATCCATTGTAAATAAACCGGTGTATTGACAGGTACAGGTGCTAAACCATTTGTACCTACAGATGGGATACCTTGGTCCGCCATCCAAGCACGACCGGAAATTAAGTTAGTTTTACTTAATTCATCTGAACCTGAACGGACATAACCGTTTTTAATCGCATCTGCATCAATAATTATCGGTTCAATCGGAAGTGTTACCGCATATTTTACAAAGTCTGGATTATCTGCCACTTGTTCTGCTTCTGTAGTCAAATCTTCACGTACAGCAGGTTTATACCAAGTTTCATATTCATGGGATAATTGATAAAGTAAAGCTTGTTGAATTTCTTCGGGTGTGGCTTGACTGTCTAAATTCAATTCTTGAATTAAAGTCTGCGCTTCTTCTATAGAGACGCCTGAAGATTGTGCATAAAATTCAGCAGCTGTATTCAAATCTTGAACTTGTTGAATGCCTAAAATAGATTGAGGTACTTCTACTTTAGGTGTTTCAGCTACTTTTTGAACTGTTGTGTTTGTCTCAAACGGAGCTGTTTCTGTTGAAACTTCTTGTGATTTTGGAGCTGCAGTCGCTTCTTTTTCGACTGTTGGATCTACAACTTCTTGATGATCAGAAGTTGCTTTTTCTGTTGAATCATTACTAGCTTTTGTTGGTAGTGATTCAACTTCTGTTTTCGGTACTTCTTTAGTTTCATCTGGTGTTGTTATTTCAGATGATGTAGTTACTGCAGTTTCATTAACAACTGCATCTGCATGATTCACTTCAACATTAGTGTCTTTGTCTGGTGTTGTTGCGTTAACTGTAGATGTGGTTGATGTTTCAGCTGCTTTCGCATCTTGTGTATTCACCCCGAATAATAAGATAGCTCCTACTAGAATAGAAGCAGTACCTACAGTGAATTTACGAATAGAATATTTGTTTTTTCTATCCGGTTGGAAAGATGCTTTGTTCTTAGATGTGTGTTCGTCTTTCAACCTAGACACTCCTTAATTTTAATTTAGGCATGCAAAATAATAACAAGAATAATCCCTTTCACCCCTTCTTGCTCTCTTTGAAAATTACAGATTCGTATTCTTCTTATCATCATACATAGCACCAAATAAATTATAACACTTATCTAATTGTACGTAACAATTTTTTGGTTCGTTTTCCTTATGTTATTTTATAAAAAAACGTTATAATTTCACCCAAACTAGTTAACGCATATCTAAATTTAGTTATCTCTCAGAAAGAGAATTAAATATGCTTTTCTATGAATTTTAGACATACAAATAACGTTACAATATAAAAAAGGAATGGATTGCTCCATTCCCAATGTGTTTTACTATTATAGTTTCCTTAGAGTTATTTAATTCTCTTCATTTTCTTGTTCTTGATCAACCCATTCTAACATCAAGTCAAAGTGTCTGCCTTCAGGTTCAATGTTATCCATATGAGCTAAACTTGAAAATGCATATAAATCAATCGTGTTTTCAGTATTTTTTGTCACATAATCAATCGTTGTATCAATCTCTACTTGTGTATCATCAAAACCATGAATGATTAATGTTTTAGTATTCAATGGCAAACGTGAAATGGGTGATGCCGCATATAATATATCTTCTGAAACATCACCAAAATATTCTTCTGCTGCGTTTCGTCCTAATTCCTTCGCTTTTGTATACGGTACATCAGTGACAGGTGATAATGCGACAATTCTATCCGCTTCATCTTCATTATTCAATACGAGTTGTCCACCCACTGAATGTCCTATAAGAATCAATGATTGACCTTCACCTACAAATTCAGAATTTCTAAATGTTTGAACTGCTTTTTTAACGTCCTCTTCTGGTATAGGCCATTTATGTTCTCCACGACGATATTCAACATTTGCGACATTGTAGCCTTTATTTGTTAAAACTTCAATCATTTTATCATTTAAAGAACGATCAAATTTTTGGCGCCAATAACCACCATGAACTAACACAATCCATTTATCAGCATGTTCTCCATTTTTATCATTTGATGCATAAACATCAATTAATTGTTCTTCATGGTCTCCATAATATAATACTTCCATCGATAATCACTCCTAAGTGAATGTGATTTTCTAGCACTAACTCTTTACCCCCTTTTGTCAGCACCCACACTTTGCCGGACTGATAATACATACAAGTTGATGAAATCTGCATTCGTCACATAAAATTAGCCGACAAACCTAGAAGATTTGCCGGCCATTTAAATGATAGTTGTGTTATTATTTTAAGCTGTCTTGAATTTTTTTGATTTCATCTTGTTTTAAATCAACCACGATTTCGCCATCTTTAACTTCTTCTTTTAAAGCTTTTTGAGCTTCTTTAGAATGATAAAGTGCCGCAACTTTTTTCAATGTTTTATCGTCTTTGTCTTTAGAGTTTACTGCGATAATGTTGATGTATGGTTGTGATGCTTTTGTATCATCTTTTTCTAAGTAGATTGGATCTTTCTTCGCATCTAAACCTGCTTTAGTTGCTACGCCGTTGTTGATAACTGAAATATCTACATCATCTAATGCACGTGCTGTTTGTTGTGCATCTACTGCTTTGATATCTAAATTCTTTTTGTTTTCTTCGATATCTTTAATGCCGCCTTTTAAACCGAAGTCTTTAGAAAGTTTGATGTAACCTGCTTTTTCTAATAATTTTAATGCACGTGCTTGGTTAGAAACATCGTTTGGAATGATAACTTTCGCACCGTCTTTTAAGTCTTTAATGTCTTTAATCTTTTTAGAATAGATACCTAATGGCGCAAATACTGTCGTACGAATCGGTGTGATTTTTGTACCTTTATTCGCTTTTTCATATTGATCTAAGAATGCAAAGTGTTGGAATGCGTTCATTTCGATATCCCCATCGTTTAGCGCCTTGTTTGGTACATTGTAATCAGAGAATTGTTTAACTTTCACTGTAATACCATCTTTTTTCGCAAGTTCTGCAACTTTATCCCATACTTTTGTTTCGTTAGATGCTACACCGACTGTAACTGTTTTACTATCATCTTTCTTACCGCATGCAGCTAAAAGAACCACAAATGCGATTGCTAATACTAATAATTTCTTCATTCAATGACTTCCCCTTTACTTGTTTAATTTCTACGAATTTTCTTAGCCAAGACATTCCCTAAAGATTGAATCAGCTGAACCATAATAACTAAAATGACTACTGTAATCACAATGACGATTGTGTCGAAACGTTGATAACCATAAGCAAGTGCCAGGTCACCAATACCGCCTCCGCCGACAGCGCCGGCCATGGCAGTTGCTCCGATTAAACCGATAATTGCTGTTGTTAATGCTAAAATCAATGAACCTAATGCTTCAGGTAATAAGAAGTAACGGATGATTTGAAGCGGTGATGCACCCATCGCATTTGCTGCTTCAATCACACCTGAATTCACTTCTAATAATGAGTTTTCAACCAATCTCGCAATATAAGGTGCGACATAAACTGTTAACGGTACGATTGCAGCGGCTGTCCCAATTGATGTACCTACCACTAATTTTGTGAATGGCACAATCGCAATTAATAAAATAATGAAGGGTACCGAACGCAATACGTTGATGACAGGGTTGAGAATATGATAAATCACCACATTTTCCCATATACCATCTTTCTTAGTGACTACAAGTAGTACACCAAGCGGAATACCGATTAAAGAACCGATTACTAATGAAATAGAGACCATCAATAACGTTTGATATAACGCCTCCATTAATTGAGACGAATCTAATGTAGATCCAAGCATGTTATACGACCTCCTCAAATTCAATATGACTTTGTTTCATATAATCAAATGCACGTTGCTTACTTTCATTTGATCCTTTGATACGAAGTGTTAAATAACCGACTGAAGTATCTTGAATATCTGACATCGATGCATAAATAACATTCACATCTAAATTGAAGTCTTTAATTAATGTTTGAATCACTGACAATCCAATTTGTGAACCTTCTAGATAAACTTTGACGTCCACATAATCTGCGTCAGTTGGTAATTGATGAATCATCTTATCACTAATATCTGTACTGATAACTGTAGAAACGAAGCTTTTCGCAGTTTTCGTCTTAGGATGACTGAACACCTCTAATACACTGCCGATTTCGATGACACTGCCTTGCTCCATAACCGCAACTTTATCGCAGATTTGTTGAATCACGCCCATTTCATGGGTAATCAATAAAATGGTAACGTCAAATGTTCGATTGACCTTCTTCAACAATCGCAAGATTGAATCTGTTGTTGCTGGGTCTAAAGCACTTGTTGCTTCATCACATAACAAGATTTTAGGATCAGTAACCAAAGCTCTCGCAATCGCAACTCTTTGTTTTTGACCACCCGATAACTCATTAGGATACTGTGAACCTTTATCTCCTAGACCTACGAACTCAAGCATTTCGTCAACTTTCTCTTTTATGTATGACTTTTCCTTGCCTTCAAGGATGAGCGGCATCGCAACATTATTGAATACTGTCTTAGAATTTAATAAATTGAAATGCTGGAAAATCATGCCTATATTTTTCTTCACTTTACGCAATTCTTTTTTGCTGTATTGATTGATGTCATGACCATCCACAATAATGTTTCCTGATGTCACATTTTCAAGCTTATTGACTAATCGGATTAACGTACTTTTACCAGCACCGCTATACCCGATGACACCGAATATTTCTTGGCGTTCTACAGTAAAGCTGACATCTTTCAAAGCCTGAATTTCCGTTGAGCGTTTACGGAATGTTTTATTGACATCCTTGAACTCAATCATAGGTAAATCCCCCTTAATAATTTGAAATAAATGAATGTTAACTATTTTGAGATAACTCTATAAAAAGAAACTCCCGAGGACTAATGAAACAAGTCCTCGGGATACATATATCGGCTCGTCTCATCTTCACAGTGTTCTACTGTAGGAATTGGCACAGTAATTAATCTTCATAATTAATCCTGTTGCCGAGGCTTCGCAGGGCCTGTCCCTCCGCCTCTCTGGATAAGATAGTTTTATTCAATTCATTTATATTCCATATATTACAAAGTCTGACAGAAAAAGTCAACATTATTTTTCAGAAATTTAGATAAATTTATTCAATTCAAAAAATCTAAAATAAGAAAGCGATTACATTACTCGCAATAAAAAGAACCAGGCCGAAGCCCGGTTCTTACATACTTAGAACTTAATCTTATTCTTCTTCTTTACGACGTCTTGATCCAAGTACTGTTGTTGCACCTAAACCAGCCATAATTGCACCATAAACTAATGCTGCTGTATCGCCTGAACCTGTTTCAGGTAAAGCTTTAGCTGTTTGTTTAGGTTTTGTTGTTACTTTTGGTTGTGGTTGTTCTACATTATGATAAACCACTTTATGCGTAGTTTGTTTACCTACGAATTTATGACCATGATCATTATTTACATTAATGAATCCAGTATAACCATGAGTATCCGATGTTGGTGTACCATTGTTTCCACTTGGTGTAACTGTATCTGGTGTTGTATTTGGTACTGGTACTGTATTTGGTACTGGTACCGTATTCGGTACTGGTACTGTATTTGGTACTGGTACTGTATTTGGCACCGGTACTGTATTCGGTACTGGTACTGTATTCGGTACTGGTACCGTATTTGGTACTGGTACCGGTGTCGGTGTTGGCACTGGTGTCGGTACTGGTGGTGTCACAGTATTGTGTTGTGCTGGAACCAATGGAATCATTGGAATTGTCACTTTTGGTGTGTCTGGTTTTCTGCAAGGTACGATAATTCTTGTATTATCTGCACATTGTAATATTACATTGCCTTTCACATCATGATTATATCCAATAATCACAACCGCGTTACCGTTCGCATCACAAGGAATATCAACACGTTGACCATCGCTAAAGATAATCACATTCGTATTATCATTATCAATGTAGTTATTGATGATATATATCGGTTGTGTTGTTTGAGCATCTCTGCCATCGCGACCATCTCTGCCGTCACGTCCATCTCGACCGTCTCTACCATCATTTCCTTTTTGAATAGTGATTCTTGATCCATCACTAAATTCAATCACTGTATTACCATTTGGATCTTGGCTTGTACCTTTGACTGTAACTGAAATGCCGTCTTTGCCTTTCGGTACTGTAATTGAGTTGCCATCACTGAATGTCACTACTGTATTACCATTCGGATCGATTGTTTGGCCTGTCACCGTGATTGATTTACCGTCTTTTCCGTCACGGCCATCTTTACCGCGTTGAACAGTTACTTTAGAGCCATCACTGAATTCAATTACTGTATTACCGTTTGGATCTTGGCTTGTACCTTTGACTGTAACTGAAATGCCGTCTTTGCCTTTCGGTACTGTAATTGAATTACCATCGCTGAATGTCACTACTGTGTTGCCATTCGGATCGATTGTTTGACCCGTTACTGTGATTGATTTACCGTCTTTTCCATCACGGCCATCTTTACCGCGTTGAACAGTTACTTTAGAGCCATCACTGAATTCGATTACTGTATTACCATCTGCATCTGGATGTGAATCTTTGACTGTAACTGAAATGCCGTCTTTGCCTTTTGGTACTGTAATTGAATTACCGTCACTGAATGTCACTACTGTGTTGCCGTTCGGATCGATTGTTTGACCTGTCACTGTGATTGATTTACCGTCTTTTCCATCACGGCCATCTTTACCGCGTTGAACAGTTACTTTAGAGCCATCACTGAATTCGATTACTGTATTACCATTTGGATCTTGGCTTGTACCTTTAACTGTAACTGAAGTGCCGTCTTTGCCTTTCGGTACTGTGATTGTGTTGCCGTCACTGAATGTTACTTTTGTATTGCCATCAGGGTCGATTGTTTGACCTGTTACTGTAACTGATTTTCCGTCTGCACCGTCTTTACCAGGTAAACCTTGGTCACCTTTATCTCCTTTTGAGATTGTAACTGAAGTACCATCGCTAAATTCTACAACTGTATTTCCATTAGGATCTTTCGTTGTTGAAGTAATAGAGATTGATTTACCATCTTGGCCTTTTGGAACGACAATTTCATGTCCATCGCTGAAGACTACTTTCGTATTACCATCTGGTTGAACTGTAGAAGAAGTAATTGTGATAGATTGTCCATCTTCACCTTTAGCACCTTTAGGTATTACAACTTCGTGTCCATCGCTGAATGTCACTTTAACATCGCCATTAGGTAAGTTTTCAGTATTTGTGATAGTAATTGATTTACCGTCTACACCATCTTTACCTTTCGGCACAGTAACTTTCGAACCATCACTGAAGTCAATCACTGTGTTGCCATCAGCATCTGGTTCAGCTTTAGTAATTGTGACAGATTTACCGTCTAATCCTTTAGGAATGTTGATTTCACGACCATCTGAGAACGTTACTTTAGTTGAACCGTCAGGTTGTACTTCTGTGCCTGTAATAGTCACTGATGTACCGTCTGCACCTTTGTCGCCTTTATCTCCTTTAGGGATTGTGACGCTGCTGCCATCACTGAAGTTAACTACAGTGTTGCCATCTGGATCTTTCGTTGTTTTAACTACAGTAACTGATGCGCCTGCATCTCCTTTAGCGCCTTTAGGAATGATGATTTCATGTCCATCACTGAATGTAACTTTGATATCACCGCTTGGTAATGTTTCGTTACCAGTAATAGTAACTGACTTACCATCTACGCCATCTTTCGCTTTAGGAATTGTCACTTTAGAGCCATCTGAGAACGTTACTTCTGTATTACCATCTTTATCTGGCACAACGTTTTGAACTGTAATAGATTGACCATCTGCACCTTTATCGCCTTTAGAGATAACTGCTGTACCACCATCACTGAAGTGAATAACAGTGTTGCCGTCCGCATCTTTTTCAGTGCTTGTAACTGTTAATGGTGCTGCATCTTTACCATCTACACCGTCTTTACCTGGGTCACCTTTTTCTCCTTTAGGAATGACAATTTCTTTACCGTCAGAGAATGTAACTTTTGTATCACCATTTGGTTGCGGTTCTACTTTCGCAACTGTAACTGAATCGCCTTTAGCACCTTTATCGCCTTTTGCGATTGTGATTTCATGTCCATCAGAGAATGTGACTTTCGTATTACCTTCTGGTGTTGTTTCTGTGCTTTGAACTGTAACTGATGTACCATCTTTACCGTCTTTGGCTTTTGGAAGTACAACTTTTGAACCGTCAGAGAAAGTCACTACTGTATTACCGTCAGCGTCAGGCGTTGTACTTTGAACAGTAATTGATTTACCGTCCGCACCATTTTGTCCAGCTTCACCTTGTGCACCAGTATCACCTTTGTCGCCTTTTTCTCCTTTAGGAATCACAACTTCTTTACCATCTGAGAACGTTACTTTTGTATCGCCGTTTGGTTGCGGTTCTACTTTCGCAACTGTAACTGATTGACCTGCAGCACCTGTTTCTCCAGTATCGCCTTTATCACCTTTTGTTCCTTTTGGAATAGTGATTGTGCTGCCATCAGAGAATGTCACAACTGTATTGCCATCAGCGTCTGGTTCAGTTTTTTCAACTGTAATTGATTTACCATCTTGTGCTTTTGGAATTGTGACTTTTGTACCATCGCTGAATGTCACTTCAGTATTACCATCAGGTGTTTGTGTAGAGCCTGTGATTGTTAATGGTTTCGCATCTGTGCCATTTTGACCCGCTTCACCTTGTGCTCCAGTATCACCTTTGTCGCCTTTTTCGCCTTTAGGAATTGTAACTTCTTTACCGTCAGAGAATGTAACTTTTGTATCACCATTTGGTTGTGGTTCTACTTTCGCGACTGTGACTGAATCACCTTTATCTCCTTTATCGCCTTTTGCGATTGTGACTGTAGTGCCATCAGAGAATGTGACTTTTGTATCGCCTTCTGGTGTTTTTTCTGTGCCTTGAACTGTGATAGATTGACCATTTAAGCCGTTTTGACCCGCTTCTCCAGTGTCACCTTTATCACCTTTCGCACCTTTAGGAACAACAACTTTAGTACCATCGCTGAATGTGATAACTGTGTTACCATCCGCATCTGGAGCTGTTGATTGAACAGTTACAGATTGACCATTCGCACCTGCGTCACCTTTTTCTCCTTTAGGAATAGTAAGTTCTTTACCATCACTAAATGTGACTTTCGTATCACCATTTGGTTGTGGCTCTACTTTTGCGACTGTAACTGATTGACCGTCTGCACCATTTTGTCCAGCATCGCCTTTTTCGCCTTTAGGGATAACAACTTCGTGACCATCGCTGAATGTCACTTTTGTTGATCCGTCTGGTTGAATAGCTGTTTCAGTAATTGTGATTGATTTGCCGTCTACACCATTTTGACCTGCTTCACCTTGTGCTCCAGTATCACCTTTCGCACCTTTAGGTATTGTGACTGTTGAGCCATCACTAAATGTCACAACTGTATTACCATCCGCATCTGGTTCAGTTTTTTCAACTGTAATTGATTTACCATCTTGTGCTTTTGGAATAGTCACTTCATGTCCGTCTGAGAAGACTACTTTCGTGCTGCCATCTGGTTGGACTTCAGAAGATTGAACTGTCACGGATTGACCGTCTGCACCATTCGCACCAGTATCACCCTTGTCGCCTTTTTCTCCTTTAGGAATAGTAAGTTCTTTACCATCACTAAATGTGACTTTTGTGTCGCCATTTGGTTGTGGCTCTACTTTTGCGACTGTGACTGATTTACCGTCTGCACCATTTTGTCCAGCATCGCCTTTTTCTCCTTTAGGGATAACAACTTCGTGACCATCGCTGAATGTTACTTTTGTTGAACCATCTGGTTGAACAGCTGTTTCAGTAATAGTGATTGACTTACCGTCTGCGCCGTCTTTCGCTTTTGGAATAACAACTTTAGATCCATCATTGAATGTGATTTCTGTGTTGCCATCTTTATCAGGTTGAACACTTTGAACCGTAATTGATTTACCGTCCGCACCGTTTTGACCTGCTTCACCTTGTGCACCTGCGTCACCTTTATCGCCTTTTGCGATTGTGATTGAAGTACCATCTGAGAACGTTACTTTAATATCGCCTTCTGGTGTTTTTTCAGTGCCTTGAACCGTAATAGACTTACCGTCTGCGCCATCTTTCGCTTTTGGAATAACGACTTTAGATCCGTCACTGAATGTCACTTCAGTATTGCCATCAGGTGTTTGCGTTGAACCTGTAACTGTTAATGGTGTCGCATCTTTACCTGCTTCACCTTGTGCACCAGTATCACCTTTCGCACCTTTTGGAATTGTGACTGATGAACCATCTGAGAATGTCACAACAATATTACCTTCAGCATCAGGGACAGTTTTATCAACTGTAATTGATTTACCGTCTTGTGCTTTAGGGATTGTTACTTCATGGCCATCTGAGAAGACAACTTTCGTGCTGCCATCTGGTTGAACTTCAGAAGATTTAACTGTCACGGATGTTCCATCTGTACCATTCGCACCAGTATCACCTTTATCGCCTTTTTCACCTTTAGGAATAGTAACTTCTTTACCATCACTAAATGTAACTTTTGTATCACCATTTTCTTGTGGTTCTACTTTTGCGACTGTAATTGATTGGCCATCTTTACCATCTTGTCCTGCGGCGCCTTGTGCACCTGTGTCACCTTTTTCACCTTTTGCGATTGTGACTGTAGTACCATCTGAGAATGTTACTTTTGTATCGCCTTCTGGTGTTTTTTCAGTGCCTTGAACTGTAATTGATTGACCTGCGGCACCTGTTTCACCAGTATCGCCTTTATCACCTTTCGCACCTTTAGGAATCACAACTTTAGTGCCGTCTGAGAATGTCACTTCAGTGTTACCATCTGGAGTTTGTGTAGATCCTGTAACTGTTAATGGTGTTGCATCTTTACCTGCTTCACCTTGAGCCCCAGCATCTCCTTTTTCTCCTTTAGGAATAGTAACTTCTTTACCGTCACTAAATATTACTTTAGTTGAACCATCTGGTTGCGGTTCTACTTTAGCGACTGTGATTGATTGACCATCTGCACCATTTTGTCCAGCGTCACCTTTATCGCCTTTTTCTCCTTTAGGAATAATGACTTCATGGCCATCACTGAATGTCACTTTCGTTGATCCGTCTGGTTGAACAGCAGTTCCTGTAACTGTAACTGATTTACCATCCGTACCATTTACGCCATCTTTCGCTTTCGGAATGACAACTTTAGATCCGTCTGAGAAGGTCACTTCTGTATTGCCATCTTTATCAGGTTGAACACTTTGTACAGTAATAGATTGACCGTCTTTACCATTTTGTCCATCAACACCAGCTGCACCTGTGTCACCTTTTTCACCTTTTGCGATTGTGACTGTAGTACCATCTGAGAATGTGACTTTCGTATCGCCCTCTGGTGTTTTTTCAGTGCTTTGGACTGTAATAGATTTTCCGTCTTTACCATCCACGCCGTCTTTAGCTTTCGGAATCACGACTTTAGATCCGTCTGAGAAGTTAACCACTGTATTACCATCTGCATCAGGAGCAGAGTTTTCTACAGTAATAGATTTACCATCTTGACCTGCATCACCTTTGTCGCCTTTTTCTCCTTTAGGAATCACAATTTCACGTCCATCACTGAATGTGACTTTTGTAGAACCGTCAGGTTGAACTTCGCTACCAGTGACTGTAATTGATTGACCATCTTTACCATCCACGCCGTCTTTTGCTTTCGGGATGACAACTTTAGAACCGTCGCTGAATGTCACTTCAGTATTGCCTTCTGGTGTTTGTGTTGAACCTGTGATTGTTAATGGAGCCGCGTCTTTACCAGCTGCACCTGTATCACCTTTATCTCCTTTTGGAATTGTGACTGTTTTACCATCTGAGAATGTCACAACTGTGTTGCCATCTGCATCAGGTTTTGAACTATCTACCGTTACAGATTGACCATCAGCACCTTTAGGAATTGTGATGACTTTACCGTCAGAGAATGTAACTTTTGTAGCGCCTTCTGGTGTTGTTTCAGTACTTGTAATTGTGATTGAAGTACCTGGGTCACCTTTATCTCCTTTTTCACCTTTAGGAATGATGACATCATGACCATCACTGAATGTAAGTTTTGTTGAACCATCTGGTTGAACAGCTGTTTCAGTGATTGTGATTGATTGACCATCTTTACCATTCACACCATCTTTGGCTTTTGGAATTGTCGCATGTGAACCATCGCTGAAGTCTAAGATTGTATTACCGTCAGGATCTTGAGATGTACCAGTGACTGTAAGTGGGGCTGCGTCTTTACCAGCTTCACCTTTGTCGCCTTTTTCACCTTTCGCAATCGTGATAGATGTACCATCAGAGAATGTCACTTTCGAATTACCTTCTGGTGTTGTTTCAGTAGCGGTAATTGTGATTGCTTTACCGTCTTTACCATCTACGCCGTCTTTAGCTTTCGGAATGACAACTTTAGATCCGTCTGAGAATGTGACTTCTGTATTGCCATCTTTATCTGGAGCAACGTTTTGAACTGTAATAGATTGACCATCTTTACCGTTTGCGCCGGTTGCGCCAGTATCACCTTTATCCCCTTTAGAAATGACAGCTTGTGAACCATCACTGAAGTGAACGACTGTATTACCAACATCATCTTTTGTTGTTTCAGTGACTGTTAATGGTGCTGCATCTTTACCAGCTGCACCTGTATCACCTTTGGCACCTTTAGGAATTGTTACTTCTTTGCCATCAGAGAAGACAACTTTTGTATCGCCGTTTTCTTGTGGTGTCACACTTGTGATTGTGATAGATGTACCATCTTTTCCGTCAGCACCCGCTGCGCCTGTGTCACCTTTGTCGCCTTTAGAAACAGTGGCAGTGCTACCGTCGCTGAAGCGAATCACGGTATTGCCATCCGCATCTTTTTCAGAACCTGTAACTGTAAGAGGTTTAGCATCTTGTCCGGCATCACCTTTGTCGCCTTTAGGGATTGTTACTTTTTTACCATCGCTGAAGACAACTTCAGAATCACCATTTGGTAATTTATTGATTTGATCAACAGTTACTGAAGTACCGTCTGCACCTTTTTCACCAGCGTCACCTTTATCTCCTTTAGAGATTGTCGCAGTTCCGCCATCGCTGAAGTGGATGACTGTGTTGCCATCTTTATCTTTTTCAGTACTTTGAACAGTTAACGGTGCAGCATCTGCGCCTTTTTCACCTTGTGCACCAGTTTCACCTTTGTCCCCTTTAGCACCTTTTGGAATAGTCACTTTTGTGCCATCTGAGAATGTTACTTCGATATCGCCATTTTCTAAAGGTTTTGTGCCTTGAACTGTGATTGAGTCACCTGCATCACCTTTCGCGCCTTTAGGGATTGTAATCTTAGTTCCATCTGAGAATGTTACTTCATTATCACCATTATCAAGCACTTTACTTGAAGTAATTGTGATTGATTTACCATCTTTACCATCTACACCGGCTGCGCCAGTTTCACCTTTGTCGCCTTTGTTGATTGTAATAGAGTGACCATCTGAGAAGTTAACTTTCGTATTACCTTCAGGTGTAGTTTCTGTACCTGTGATAGTGATTGAAGCACCATCTTTACCAGCTTCACCTTGAGCACCTGTGTCGCCTTTCTCGCCTTTAGGAACCACAACTTGTGAACCATCACTGAATGTTACAACTGTATCACCATCCGCATTTGGTTCAGATGATTTTACTGTAATAGATGCGCCATCTTTACCGTTAGGAACTGTAATTGATTTACCATCACTAAATGTAACTTTTGTGCCATCTGGTGTTTGTTCAGAGCTTTGAACAGTCACTGAAGTACCGTCTGCGCCTTTTTCACCTGAAGCACCTGTATCACCTTTATCCCCTTTAGGAATTTCAAGTGTTTTACCGTCTGAGAATGTCACTTGTTTATTACCATTTGGTAATGTTTCAGTTTTTGTGATTGTCACTGATGTACCATCTTTACCTTTTGGCACTGTGATAGATTGACCATCAGAGAAAGTCACTTTTGTATCTCCGTTTGCTTGTGGTTCGATACTTGCGATTGTGATAGACGTACCATCTTTACCAGCTGCACCTGTATCACCTTTCGCACCAGTATCACCTTTATCTCCTTTAGGAATTTCAAGTGTTTTACCGTCTGAGAATGTCACTTGTTTATTACCATTTGGTAATGTTTCAGTTTTTGTGATTGTCACTGATGTACCATCTTTACCTTTTGGCACTGTGATAGATTGACCATCAGAGAAAGTCACTTTTGTATCTCCGTTTGCTTGTGGTTCGATACTTGCGATTGTGATAGACGTACCATCTTTACCAGCTGCACCTGTATCACCTTTCGCACCAGTATCACCTTTATCTCCTTTAGAGACTGTTGCTGTTTGACCATCACTGAAGTGAATAACTGTGTTACCCGCTTCATCTTTAGTAGTTTCTGTAACTGTGAGTGGTTTAGCGTCTGCGCCAGCTGCGCCTGTATCGCCTTTTTCACCTTTAGGAATTGTTAATTCTTTGCCATCTGAGAAGACTACTTTTGTATCGCCATTGGCTTGTGGTTCGATACTCTTAATTGAAACAGATTCACCTTTTTCACCTGTCGCACCTGTATCGCCTTTATCTCCTTTAGAGATAGTCGCTGTTGAGTTATCACTAAAGTGAACGACTGTATTGCCAGCCGCATCTTTAGTTTCGCCAGTTACTGTTAATGGTGCTGCGTCTTTACCATTCGCTCCAGCTGCGCCTGTTTCACCTTTATCCCCTTTAGAGACAGTTGCTGTTTGGCCGTCGCTGAAGTGGATAACTGTGTTGCCTTCAGGATCTTTAGTTGTGCTAGTTACTGTAAGTGGTTCAGCGTCTTTACCAGCTGCACCTGTGTCACCTTTCGCACCTTTAGGAATTGTTAATTCTTTATCATCTGAGAAGATGACTTTTGTATCACCGTTCGCTTGTGGTTCGATACTCTTAATTGAAACAGATTCGCCTTTTTCACCAGTAGCACCAGTTGCGCCTGTCGCACCTGTATCGCCTTTATCTCCTTTAGAGATGACTGCTTGTGAACCGTCACTGAAGTGAACGACTGTATTGCCAGCTGCATCTTTATCAGTTTTTGTGACTGTTAATGGCGCTGCATCTTTACCAGCTGCACCTGCATCACCTTTATCTCCTTTAGGGATAGTAACGTTGCTGCCATCACTAAAGTGTACAACTGTGTTGCCGTCTTTATCCGGAGCAGAACTTTCTACAGTTACAGATTGACCATCTTTACCTTTTGGAATTGTGATAACATGTCCATCACTGAATGTAACTTTTGTATCTCCAGTTGGTGTTGTTTCAGTGTTTGTGATAGTAACTGAAGTACCATCTGCACCTTTTTCACCAGTGGCACCAGTTTCACCTTTGTCCCCTTTAGAAACAGTCGCTGTTTGACCATCACTGAAGTGGATGACTGTATTACCATCAGCATCTTTAGTTGTGCTAGTTACTGTAAGTGGTTTAGCGTCTGCGCCGGCTGCACCTGTGTCACCTTTCGCACCTTTTGGAATTGTTAATTCTTTACCATCTGAGAAGACTACTTTTGTATCACCATTGGCTTGTGGTGTGATACTTGTGATTGAAATTGAATCACCTTTTTCACCTTTCTTACCAGTAGCCCCAGTAGCACCTGTTTCACCAGTCGCACCTTGTGCACCCGTATCACCTTTGTCTCCTTTAGAAATAACGGCTTGTGAACCATCACTAAAGTGTACAACAGTATTTCCAGCTGCATCTTTATCAGTTTTTGTGACTGTTAATGGTGCGGCGTCTTTACCAGCTGCACCTACGTCACCTTTATCTCCTTTAGAAACAGTTGCTGTTTGACCATCGCTGAAATGGATCACTGTATTACCTTCAGGGTCTTTTGTTGTTTCTGTGACTGTAAGAGGTTTAGCATCCGCACCTGCTGCGCCTGTATCACCCTTGTCACCTTTCGCACCCTTAGGAATTGTTAATTCTTTACCGTCTGAGAAGACTACTTTTGTATCACCATTGGCTTGTGGTGTGATACTTGTGATTGAAATTGAATCACCTTTTTCGCCTTTAGCACCTGTTTCACCAGTTGCACCTTGTGCCCCAGTATCACCTTTGTCCCCTTTAGAGATTGTTGCGTGAGAACCATCACTGAAGTTCACAATTGTATTGCCTTGCGCATCTTTAATTTCACCAGTCACTGTTAACGGTGCGGCATCTTTACCTGCGGCACCTGTTGCGCCTGTGTCCCCTTTATCGCCTTTAGGAATTTCAAGTTTCTTACCATCTGAGAATGTTACTTCTTTATTTCCATTAGGAAGTGTTTTAGTTTCAGTAATTGTAACTGAAGTACCGTCTTGACCTTTAGGAAGTTCGAATGATTTTCCATCAGTAAAGGTTACTTTTGTTGTACCGTCAGCTAATGTTTCGATTTTATCAATTCCAATAGATGTACCGTCTTTACCCGGATCTCCTTTAGCACCTTGAGCTCCTGTTTCTCCACGGTCACCTTTATCTACAGTAATTGTAGAGCCATCACTAAAGTGAACTAATGTATTACCTTGACCATCTTTTTCAGATGAAGTTACTGTCAATGGTGCAGCATCTTTACCTGCGGCTCCTGTTGCGCCTGTTTCACCTTTGTCACCCTTAGCTCCTTGGGCTCCAGTATCACCTTTGTCCCCTTTAGAAATCGTTACATGTGATCCATCACTGAAGTTAACAACAGTATTGCCTTGGCCATCTTTAGCTTCGCCAGTCACTGTTAATGGTGCGGCGTCTTTACCTGCGGCTCCTGTTGCGCCTGTTTCACCTTTATCTCCTTTAGAGATTGTTGCTGTTTTACCGTCGCTGAAGTGGACCACTGTGTTACCAGCAGCGTCTTTTGTTTCATTGACAACAGTTAACGGCGCTGCATCTTCTCCTTTATCTCCCTTAGCACCTTTTGGTACTACGATGGATTTACCGTCACTGAAGTTGACTTTGATATCACCATTCGCTTGTGGTTCTGTTGATGTGATTGTGATAGATTTGCCATCTTCACCTTTCGCACCTTGTGCGCCAGTTGCACCTGTTGCTCCTGTATCACCTTTGTCACCCTTAGCTCCTTGGGCTCCAGTATCACCTTTGTCCCCTTTAGAAATCGTTACATGTGATCCATCACTAAAGTTAACGACAGTATTACCTTGACCATCTTTAGTTTCACCAGTCACTGTCAATGGTGCGGCGTCTTTACCTGCGGCTCCTGTTGCGCCTGTTTCACCTTTCGCGCCTTGTGCACCCGTATCACCTTTATCTCCCTTAGAGATTGTGGCTGTTTTACCGTCGCTGAAGTGGACCACTGTGTTACCAGCAGCGTCTTTTGTTTCATTGACAACTGTTAACGGTGCAGCATCTTTACCTTTATCTCCCTTAGCACCTTTTGGTACTACGATGGATTTACCGTCACTGAAGTTGACTTTGATATCACCATTCGCTTGTGGTTCTGTTGATGTGATTGTGATTGATTTACCATCTTCACCTTTCGCACCCTGTGCTCCGGTTGCACCTGTGGCACCCGTATCACCTTTGTCACCTTTAGAAATTGTGGCTTGTGAACCGTCACTGAAGTGTACTACTGTGTTGCCAGCTACATCTTTTGTTTCACCAGTCACTGTTAATGGTGCGGCGTCTTTACCTGCAGCACCAGTTGCACCTGTATCACCTTTAGAAATTGTAGCGGTTTTACCATCGCTGAAATGTACGACTGTGTTACCAGCAGCATCTTTTGTTTCATTGACAACAGTTAACGGCGCAGCATCTTCACCTTTATCTCCCTTAGCACCTTTTGGTACTACGATGGATTTTCCATCGCTAAAGTTGACTTTGATATCACCATTCGCTTGTGGTTCTGTTGATGTGATTGTGATTGATTTACCATCTTCACCTTTCGCACCCTGTGCTCCGGTTGCACCTGTTGCTCCTGTATCACCTTTGTCTCCCTTAGCTCCTTGGGCTCCAGTGTCACCTTTATCTCCTTTAGAAATGGTTACATGTGATCCATCACTGAAGCTAACAACAGTATTGCCTTGGCCATCTTTAGCTTCGCCAGTCACTGTTAATGGTGCGGCGTCTTTACCTGCAGCACCTGTTGCGCCAGTATCGCCTTTAGAGATTGTAGCGGTTTTGCCATCACTGAAATGCACCACTGTGTTACCGTTTGCGTCTTTTGTTTCGTTAACAACTGTTAACGGTGCAGCATCTTCTCCTTTATCGCCTTTTGCACCTTTTGGTACTACGATGGATTTACCGTCACTGAAGTTGACTTTGATATCACCGTTCGCTTGCGGTTCTGTTGATGTGATTGTGATAGATTTGCCATCTTCACCTTTCGCACCTGTTGCTCCAGTTGCACCTGTGGCACCCGTATCACCTTTTGGCCCAGATGGAATTAGTGCTTCAAATCCATCACTAAACTTAACAATGGTTCCTTCAGGAGTTATTGTATAACTATTTACTCTTAATGAATCACCTTTATCGCCTTTATCTCCCTTATCACCTTTTGGAAGAATAATAGATTTTCCATCGCTGAAAATGACTTCTTTAGTACCATCTGGTAATGTATTAATTTTGTCTATAGTTATACTAGTGCCTGGATCACCTTTTTCACCTTTATCACCTTTTGGAATAGTTACTACTCTTCCATCACTAAAAGTAATAACTGTATCCCCGTTTGGATTTTGCACTGCTGTCCTAATAAATACAGATTTTCCATCTTGACCATTTCTACCATCTAAACCATCTCTACCGTCTAATCCATCTAATCCTGGTAGACCTTGAAGACCTTTATCACCTTTGGCTCCTTTGTCCCCCTTGTCACCTTTGTCGCCTTTTTCACCTTTCGCACCATCTGGAACAAAGAATTCACCAAGTTTTTCACCAGTTGCTTTATTAGTAATTGTTACTAAAGTACCTGGTTGACCATTTTGTTCTGTTTTCAAGCTAGAATAAGCAAGTTCAGGTGTACGTCCATCTCTAGGAACGATGGTTTTACCTGGTAAACTTGTTTTACCGTTTAATGTGGCAGTCGCTGAAATAACTTCTCCCTCTTTTAACGGTACATTTAATGTTTGTGTAAACTTACCGTTGCCATCAGCAGTTGTTTGATATTGAGTCAAACCAACTGTAATAGTTACATTAGCATTTGGTGTAGTTTCACCTGTTACTTGATTTGTACCTGACAATTTAGGATCTAAAATTGGTGGTAAAACCGTTGCATTTTGATTTGCATTCGGATCGAAAACCCCTAATCCGACTATTTCATCAACAGGCGGAGTTGCAACTCGAGTACCTGTGATATTAGTACCTAATTCAATATTTTTATACATCCAAGTTGTTTGAGTCTTTTCTTCTACCCCTTTGATCCCTCTTTTGAGTGTAACTTGCTCTCCAAGCGGTACATCTTTAGTTAATACATATGTCGTACCATAAGGTATAGAAGTCTCAATTGTTTGAACTTTTTGTTTGATGTTAAAGTCGATATTACCATCTAAAACAACTTCCATATTTTTATTAAAATAGTTTTGTGTTGAATATGGGTTTGGTGTTGAGTTGTAACTGCCCCCACTTGGATACATCATAAGATAACCGTTAATACTTAAGTCGCCGTTCCAGTTTTTTACTGGCAAACTAAATTTAATTTGGCCATATCCATTTTTTGCAAATACGTCACTATTAATCGATGGTCTGCCTTCTAAAGCGTAACCCGCTGGATAACCAGGTTTAATTGTCCCAAATTTTATTTCAGCTTTGTTATTTAATGGTACCGTAGTGCCTACTACTGCCCACGTACCTATGATAGGTGCTTGATTTGCTGGTAATTGGAAACCTTCTCCAAAAGTAAAACCACCTAAATCAAATGTATGATATGGTCCAGTACCGACTGGATCTGTGAAGTATTTAACCTCAAAGTTCATTAAATTGTGTGCTCTATCTGGTTTAGCAATAAATTCATAGTGTGCATCTTTTTGACCAATATAAGTTTTACCGTAACCTGTAATGATGATTCCTCTATCTGGATCAATTGAAGCACTAGCTTTCAGCGCACCAATTGCTTCAGGTGTTGAAGCATTTTTTGGAATATCTAAGTTTGATGTCGTATCTGGATCGTTCACTGTATCATCTGTAGAATCAAGTGCTGCACGCACCGCATACACTGTATATTTAGATGTTTGTTCATTGGCATACTCAATGCCTGCACGTAGGATATCTTGGAATAAATCTTCTGCTGATACTGCATTATAATCAACATTTAACTTACTTAAGATGCCTTCTACATCTTGTGCCTTATATGTTTCAGATAATAGATTACGGACTAATCCTTCTTTATCTGATGAGTGTAAATATTGTTCTACAAATTCAACAGGTGCTTTTGCGCCATCGTTTAAGCTTGAGTAATCTACTGTACTTTCAGGAACAGTGTTTACTTGTGCTGTTTCTGTAGTTTTTACTTCATTAGATGGTGCTGTTTCTTTTGTCGTTGTGTCAGCTTTAGGCGTCGATTCAGTTTGTGAAGTTGCCTCAGCTTTTTCTACTTTTTCTGCTTGAACACTTTCTTTATTTGTAGGTGCTACTTGTGCTGTATTATCGGAAGGTTTTGCTTCTGATGTTGCAGCTGCTTGATTTGATTCGTTTGCTGGCTGTGCTGTTGAAACTTCTGGTGTTGTTTGTTGCGTTTGAGTTTCTTGGTTTACAACAGGTGCCTCAGCTGGAGCTGCTTGATCTGCTCCGTGTTCGGCAGGTTCCTCTGCTTGTTGTGCATCTGTTTCTGCTGCTTCTGCGTCACGGCTTGCGCCGAACAATAAAGTAGTTCCAAGTAAAATAGAAGCTGTACCGACTGTAAACTTACGAATTGAATATTTATTATGAATATTCGGTAAGAAGTCTAAACGCTTGTTGCCTGATTTTTTCATGATGTCCTCCGTTTAGTACTTTTGTACATAAAATAATAATGTTTCAAAATGTTTGTTTTTCTCTCACATTCGACTCATTATAGCAAAGTTTTGTACCATTTAGTATAGCAAAACTTAATTTTTAGTGAATTTGTTCGTGTTTGCACATCTAATTTCACTCAAATTTCTAATTAATCCATTTTCAGCCTCAATTTTTGACAATATTTTGTATCACAAATTAATATGTTCTTAAAATTTCTCTTTAATTCGTGTATACTATCTCGAAATAATCTATATGACTTTTCTACGCACATCTCATAGTTATTAATTTTATGTATAAGAAATATTCATCATCAGTTTCTTAAATTAGCATAAATAGAACTGAACCTTCCATTAAAAGAAAGTCCAGTTCTTTAATTTTATTGATGATCTTTTTTGTCTTGTTTATCTTCTTTCTCTTGCTTATCTTCATTTTCTTTTTCTTTAGCTTTTTCACTCTTTTCCGGTGAATAGTTCACACCTTGAGTATATTCATTTGAAGCATCCCAAAGTAAGAATTCATTGATACCGTGATCACGTAACGCTTGAATTTGATCAGAAACCGCTTCTGCATCATAACTCTTATAATTCCCTGCACCTAAATAACTCGCAGTGAAATCTTGCAGCCAAGGACGTGTTTTCGGTTTATGGTCTGCTTTCTTCAATACATCTGATTCTTTCTCTAAGTACTTGTCTACTGTGTTATAAGGTTCTAAGTCAGGATGCTCAATCCCAAAGTCACCGGGGCTCCAATGTGATGGATATATCATAGAAGAAATCACATCTACATTCTCCGCAATTTTAGGGAAACTTTGACCAATACCCGGTGCTTCTTCTACTGTCGCAGAGTAACCAAAGACGTCTGCAGAGATTTGCGCATCTAAAGGATGAATTTCTTTACGCGCTGATTTTAAGAACTGCCTAATACTATCAACACGTTGTTGTGTATTATCCATATCATCGCCTTTATATTTACCATTAGAATATACTAAATCTTTGTCCATATTTTCAAAGCCTTCTGGGAAGCGTACATAGTCGAATTGTACTTCTCTAAATCCAGCCTTTGCTGCTGCTTTTGCGACATCAATATTATAATCTCTGACTTCTTTTTTGAATGGATTTAAGAATTTATCACCGCCATCACTTTCCCAAACTTCGCCATTCTTCTCTTTAAATGACCAATCTGGATGTGCTTCTGCTGCACGTGCATCTTTAAACGTTACAACTCTGGCAATCGGATAGACATTATTCTTCTCTAACGTCTTCATTAATTTTTTAAGATTGACCATTTCCGTTGTATTCTTTTGAATCAATTTATTATCCGAATTCAAGTCCATTGTAATATTACCTGTGTCATCTTTGACATCAATCACCATGGCGTTCAAATCTGTATCGTTAATCATTTTGATTAATTCATCAAAACGTTCACCTTGAAGTGTCCCAGGTGTCACATAAATCCCTTTAACCCCTTCTTTAGGGTATTTAATTTTATTTTTATTATCGTTATGCTTCTCTGATTGTTGGTGTTCTGCGGACTTGTTGTCATTCTTTGAAGTTGAATCATTATTACCGCATGCTGTAAGGATCAATGTACTCGCTGCAGCTATAGTCAGCACGCGTTTCATCAATTTTATCGTCATCCCTTCATCATAAATCAACAGTTATAATTATTTTATACATTTCATGAACAAAAATAATAAACTATCATCACTATTCTAGCTTAACGAAATCGTTGATAGTTGGCAATGAAATTCCTGTTTCTATTTAAAATCTAGCGAAAATTGATTTCATCACGCATTTATTGATGAAACAACACACCTTTAATTCACTTGTGTATATGGGTATAGAAGAATAATACGTTATTTAGGAGAATGATTATGCGGCTAAAATTGACTACACTCACACATTTCTATTATCAATTACCAGAATATAACCTGACAGAAGTCGATGACAGTTGGTATCATCAAACCTTACACCTTCACCTTTATTACCAACCACCCTATGCATTTGAAACACTACTTCAATTCTTAGATCGACGGTCAATTCCAGGTGTGGAGTCTGTATGTGATGATACGTATTACCGTACAGCACTACTTCGATCTGAATCACACACATTTAAAGGTTGGATTGCGGTTACACAAGATGATGAACAAAATGCTTTAGCACTCACATTCAGTGCGAGCCTCTATCCTGTGTTATCTCAAATCATTACACGCATACGTCATCTCTTCGATTTAGATTATCCTCCACAAGCATCAAGAGAAGTGTTGACGGCTTCATGGATGGATTCAAGCACCAGAATGCCAGGAGGCTTTGATGGTTTTGAGGTCAGTGTACGTACAGTATTAGGACAACAAATTACGGTACAAGCTGCGACGACGCTAGCCGGTCGTTTAGTTCATGCCTTAGGAACTCCCTTTGTCTTAGATTTACCTGGTTTATCTGCTTTCTTCCCACCTGCAGAGACACTCATTGCGGCAGGTAAAGCTAATAGTCTAGAAGGCGGTAAAGGTATCAGCGATATTTTAGGACCACTTGGTATTACAGGCAGACGTGCTTCAACCATTGAAGCCATTGCTCGTGCATTAGTTAATGGAGAAATTCAGCTCAAACCTTACCCAATATGGAAAGATAAACAGATAGATACAGAAATCATGACTCAAATTGAAGTTGAAATGAAACGTTTATTAGCTATCAAAGGGATCGGCCCTTGGACTGCACATGCGATCGGTATGCGTGCTTTAGGATATCCCGATGCCTTCTTAGAATCTGACATTGGGGTCATCAAAGCTATGAAAGCTTTATATCCTGATTCAGAAGAAGCCGAAACTTCAAAAGGCCGGTTAGCTCTCGCTGAAGCTTGGCGTCCAATACGCAGTTATGCGGTTATGAATTTATGGAAATAAATGATACAAAAACGTCCTCCACTTTGAAAAATACTCAAATTGGAGGACGTTTCTTTTATGAATTAATAACCAAGCAATGCTTTAATACTAAATCCGACAATCACAGAAACTGTAATCGCAAAGAAGCCAGGTAATATAAAGCTGGTTGGTTTCGTTTGTTTCGTTTCATCTAAATCTACCGCAAATAATAACGTTGGTTGTGCTGGAATGACGAAGTTAACATTTAAAGTTTGCGCCATCGCAATAAAGTACATCGGCGGCACACCCATACTCATCAGAATCGGCAACATAATAGATGCTGTCGCTGATTGTGAAATCACCACAATCGTAACGAGTGAGACTAATATAATTACAAGCCAAGGCACTTGTTGAATCACACCGCCGATTTGTTCTGTCATAATTTTTTTATTGCCTGGGGCTGTGAAAATCGTCGCACCAAGCCAACCAGGTCCAAGTACTGCGAATAATGCCCCAATCGCAGATTGTGTAATATGACTATCCAAAATATCTCTCGTATTTAATTTAACTAAGACTAAGTTGATTGCGGCACTCATATACATAAAGAGCTGCACAATTTCAGTCGTTTCAAGTTTAACTGTTTCTCCATTGACTTTAAATGTCGGTACTAAATCTGAGAAAATACCGAACATTAAAATTAACCCAACCCCTAATAAAAAGACCAAAACACCTAATTTCACACGAGGCGAAAATTTCGTTTGTAGCGGCTGTGCTTCAATATCTTCCATAATATCTGTCGCAAATTGGCTAGGATTCATCTTACGACGTCTTCCGACTACTGTACAATAAACACTCAGTGCTAACATACTAATAATCGCTGTCGGCATAACGATAGATAGGTATTTGCCCATCGTGACACCTGTCACTGCCAATGTCGCAATAATATAAGCCGTCGCAGAAGCTGCTGGACTACATAATAATGCTAAGTTAGCCGTTAACACAGATACTGTTAATGGACGTTTCGGTTGAATCCCTGCACGTGTCGCAGTTTTAGCGATAATCGGTTCTAGTGATAAGGCAATATTTGTTGTCCCGATACCGAAGACAAAGATAAAGACAATCATGGGTGCGATAAAGATGATAGATTTCGGATAGCGCTCAATCACTTTAGAAGCAAGGTAAACTAAGTAATCAATACCACCTGTAGCTTGTAAGGTTCCACCCGCAATCCCAATGGATAAAATAATCAATACCGCTGTAACAGGTGCTGAACCTGGCGGCAGACCAAAGATAAAAATCATGATCAGCTGTGCCACAATTGCGAAGATACCGCAACCCAGTGCACCTGCCAGCCGTAACCCCATCAGTATGGCCAGAATCATGATAATAATTTCTGTGATAAATAGAAACATTTTAACTCCTCACTTTAGTATCTCTATATTGTGAAAAAGATAACATAGTCCAGTTTATCACGATTGCGTCACAATTTGGTAAGTCAAAATTACTAAAATATGAAAGTTTAGTGAATACAATTTTCTAAAATAACAACTTATAAATATGTATGAAAAAAAGCCCTGGCACGTAGCCAAGGCTTTAAATACTGAATACTATGCTCTATCCCAATAACGTACTTGATCAAATGCTTTCACAATTGTTTGTGGATCATCTGATACAAAGATACCAGGCGCATCTAATTTCACTTTACCATCTTGTAAGTCTTTAGAAGCCGCTTCATTAAAGATAATTGGTTTCTTATGCTTATAAGATAACGCCGCAAACTCTTCAGCATCTGGAATTAAACCATTACCATCTGACAAGATGACTAAGCTGTCGAATAATGTCGCATGCGCTGTATCATACGTTTCATTGATTGAGATATCATCAGACAAGTCTTTTTGTTGCTTGCCGACAAACGCATAGTTTAAACCATGCTCTGCGAATGTTTTCGCATAATTTTTCAATGTTTCTGCGTCAATATCACCGTTCACTAATACTGCCACTGAGTGACCTGGTAATGGACGGTCATATTTTTCCATAGTCAATTGACTGTCTTTCTTATCTGATTTTACTTCTTCATTTTCTTCTGGTACTTGTACACCCACATTGTCTGCGACACGTTCAGCTAATTCACGATCAATTTTATTTAATTGATTCACTGCACGTTGACGCACATCCATGCTTTTACATTTACCGATTTCAAATGAGAAGCCATCCACTGTATGGTCAAATTCAGGTTTTGTTAAACTGTTCAGATATAGTTTCGCTTGTGAATAGTAATCTTTGAAACTGTCACTGCGTTTACGGATTTTGTGTCCTTCTACTTTTTCAGGATAGTGTACATAACCGCCTTCTGCTTTTGAACTTGTGAATGGGCAATTGCCTTCTAAAGCATTCTTATGATAAGACGTTTGACCTTCATGAATGTTCATTTGATGCATCGCATCACGTTGGTTGTTACGTACTTTATTCACAGGACGGTTGATTGGAATTTGGTTGAAGTTTGGTCCGCCTAAACGTGAGATTTGTGTATCTGTGTAAGAGAATAGACGTCCTTGTAGTAATGGGTCATTTGAGAAATCGATACCTGGTACGACATGACCTGGGTGGAATGCGACTTGTTCGATTTCATCAAAGACATTATCTACGTTTCGGTTCAATGTCATTTTACCAACGACTTTAACTGGCACTTCATCTTCTGGCCAAATTTTTGTCGGATCTAATAAGTCGAAATCAAAGTCGAATTCTTGGTCTTCTCTTAAGATTTGTAAACCAAGTTCCCAAGCTGGATAGTCACCTTTTTCAATTGATTCATGTAAATCTTTACGGTGGAAATCGATATCTTTACCTTGTAAGATTTGCGCTTCATCCCATACAAGAGATTCTAATCCGTGAACTGGTCTCCAATGGAATTTCACGAAGAATGCTTCACCTTGTGCATTGACTAAACGGTACGTATGTACACCGAAGCCTTCAATTTGTCTAATATTCTTAGGAATACCACGGTCACTCATTGCCCATACTGCAGTATGTGAAGTTTCTGGATTTTCTGCGAAGAAGTCCCAGAATGTATCGTGTGCTGTACCACCTTGTGGTGTTTCTGTATCGGGTTCAGGTTTAACCGCATGAATTAAATCAGGGAATTTGATTGCGTCTTGAACGAAGAATACAGGAATATCGTTACCTACTAAGTCAAAGATACCTTCATCTGTATAGAATTTCGTCGCAAAGCCACGTACGTCTCTGACTGTATCTGGTGAACCTTTTGAACCTTGTACCGTTGAAATACGTACAAAGACAGGTGTCACTTTGTCAGGATTTGTGAGGAAGTCTGCTGAAGTATACTCAGATAAATCTTCATAAACTTGGAATTCACCATGTGCACCAAAACCACGTGCGTGAACGACACGTTCAGGAATACGTTCATGGTCAAAATGCATAATTTTCTCACGGAAATGGAAATCTTCTAATAAACTCGGTCCTCTTTCACCTGCTGTGAGTGTTAATTCATCTTCACTGACTTTTGTTCCATTATTCGTCGTCATCGGCTCGCCTTCATGACTTTTTCTGAATTGGTCTAATTGTTCTTGCTTTTTGTTTTTAGCCACACAAATAACCTCCTATATATTAAGTCCTAATTATGAGTTTCCCGTTTCATTTTAAACAAAACACTTTTTGTTTTTGAAGATAATTTTAATACAAAGTTTATAAAAATTTACAATCAAACAGTTCTGTTCATCTTGGGTTGTTTTCAGTAAAATGATACTATGTATAATTAATAGAAAAGGTGGAAGCTATGTCACTCCCAACTCATTTACGTATTGAAGGTTCGCTTTCAGAAATTATAGAAGTATTAATGAAGTATGAAGATGCTTCAACGTTATCTCATGATATATTTAAAACCAAAAATGTTGAAGCGATGTTATATCAACTATTTGTTAAACATATGAGTCAAAAAGAACGTCAAATCATAGAACGCTCAATAAAAACGTCTGAATATATGACTTTTATTGAGGAAAAAGATGCGCAACATATGCAGCTTTTAGCACAAACACATTATTTATTGCCAATACAAAAAAACTTAAATTATATCGATACTGAATTTCTGAACAACTACAATTACTATATTTTAAATGGTTCTCCAACAAAATTCCCTGAGTTAGCACAAACAGCCAAAGATCAAAATAGTATTAAATACTGGGTGGAATCTGGCAGACGTGCAAAAGATAATATGACACTCTCAGAATTCTTAGATGTAAACTTTACAGTTAATCAATTAAAAGAGATTTGTCGTACTCATAAAATCAAAGGATTTTCTAAAGGACCGAAAAAGCATATCATTCATTTAGTAGAACAAGCGTTTTTTGAGTCGCCTGACAATTTTATTGTCGGGTATTCAAAAGAAGCTTATCAGCTGCTTGCTTATTTCATATTAGAAAATCGTAATAGTATTCCAAAAAGCATAGCCGAAGACTTAAATACTGATTTCTGGCTGATTGATACTGATCGCTTAAATACAATTTACTTTATCCCTGCAAATACAATGAAACAAATCAAGGATTTCTTTAACACACATAAGATGAATCCTTTAGATTATGTTCGTCCTGAAGACCAAGTGTTATACCAAGATTCAACAAAGGGAACTGTAAAAGAAACAACTGAAGTGGATACATCACATTATACTGCCACAGATGAAGACGAAGCGATAAATTTAGAAGCAAAGCTAGAGCGATTACTTGCTCAAGAAGAACAGCTTTCATCTGAATTTGAATTTTTCGCGGTGTTATTAAACCTTTATGGCGTTGTGCCTTACCAATTTGCGACCACTTTATTCAACCGCTTCTTCAACGAAGCTAAAAGTGAAACAGAAATCAAAACAATGGCAGCAGATCATTTAAAAGATATTTTAGTCAGTGACAACGATTACTATATCCATCCTTTAATTGAAGAAGAATATCCAGATATCCTTGCACACTTTGAAGATATCAGTTATTTCGTTCCGACTAGCTATGAAGCACTGTTAACAGCTGGAGAACTTGATACATTAAACACAAATAAAAATATTCGTAACGCTCTCAAGTTCTTTTTAAAGCTTTTTAAAGATGATGACATGAAAGAATTTTTAATGGACATTATCGTTCTGCAACCGTTAAAAAAACACACAGACATAACACAACTGGATCATATTATAGAGGAACTAGCACTAGAACCTGAAGTTCGCAGATTCAACAATTTAGAAGTCAAACGTCATTTGAAAAAGCTTGCATATTATTTACCGCTATGGAAGTTACGTGGTCATAGCCAAGCAGAACTCGATGCTACTGCACGATAGAACTCTTTAACACAAACTCATATTAAAACAAAAAAAGGAAGTCACTTCATGACGCTGACCATGAAAGACTTCCTTCTTTAATTTGAAAGGTATAAATATAGAGGGTGAATGAATTTTAGAATACTAGCTTATGACTTTACTTGTGCTTTCTTATAATAATAAATTGGAATTCCTGCTAAGGTCACGACAATCCCGATGATTGCCAGTACAGGTTGTGTAATTAATGTGTTAATTAATACGAATATACCTGCCGCTAAGGCAATGATTGGAATCACTGGGTACAACGGCACACGGTAAGGTCGTTGTAATTCAGGTTCTCGTTTGCGTAAAAGTATGACCGCTAGGAAAGCCATACAATAGAATGTCCAAATAACGAAAATCAACATGTTCGTAATCGTATCAAACGCACCTAACAACATCATTATTGTAGCGATAACCAATTGAATGACACCGCCTAACCAAGGTGTATCTGATGGCGTTAAGCTTAAGAATGCGCGTTTAAATGGTAATTGATCGATTTGTGCCATCGCATAAGGAATCCTCATGCCTGTCATCGTATAACCGTTCATGGTACCGTACACAGAAATCAAAATACCGATAGTGATAATCTTGCCGCCGCTTGCGCCGAATAGAATAGATGAAGCATCACTTGCGGCATTTAAGTTACCTACGATATGTTCAATCGGCAAGGTCATTAAGAACGTTGCGTTGATTAATAAATACACAACCATAATCAAGCCAATACCTAAAGCAATTGCGCCAGGTAAATCTTTCTTAGGATTTTTCATTTCCCCGGCAATATTACCGACATGAATCCATCCGTCGTATGCGAACATTGTCGCAAGCAAGCCGCTTCCAATCGCTTCAAACCAACCAGAACTTGTACCATTCACCACTGGGAATAAAGAGAATGATACTTCGCTGCTTTGGAAGAAGCCGAATAATACAATCATCGCAATTGGGATTAATTTAATTACCAACGTAATAGATTGGAGTAATCCGCCTGCCTTTGATCCTAATAAGTTGATTAACAACAATGTTAACGCACTCATAACAGCGATAGGCACTAAATAAATAATGTTAAGATGAAACAAGTTGATAATTTGCGTACCGAATATAATCGCCAGTGCGGCTACGTTTGCGGGAAAATAGATGAACCCTTGTGCCCATCCAGATAAGAATCCCCAGAAGTTGCCATACGTATATTCGATATATTTTGTCAGACCTCCTGTTTCAGGAATGGCAGCTGCTAACTCAGCACCTGTTAAACCTGCACAAATGGTAATGAGACCTCCAAGGAACCAAACTAACATTGCCATACTCGTTGAGCCGGTCACTTCAGTGACACTGGAAACTTTGAAGAAGACGCCAGCACCGATTACCGAACCCATAACGAGAGAAAGTGCAGCAAAGAAACCTATATTTTTCTTTAAGGCTTTATCACTACTCATCAGGTTTACCTCCGTTCTGTCTTATTTCGGTTAACCTACTACACCTTCACTAGTATCGGCAGGTTCGAGTAATGTATCAATAATATGTGACACGCGTGTTAAATCGACGTTTCCACCAGACACGAGTGCGACTGTTGTTTTGTTTTTCAACCATTTCGGATCAATTTTACCGCTTAGAATTGCTGCTGTCGGTAACGCACCGGCTCCTTCTGTGATAATTTTTGCGCGTTGCATTAAGTGACGCATCGCATTAGAAATCTCATCTTCAGTCACTAAGATAAATTCATCAACTAATTTATCTGCGACTTCATATGTTTTTTCACCTGGAATTGCGACTTCTGTACCGTCCGCAATGGTATGTGCAGTAAATTGTGACGTAATCTTACCTTGTTTCACAGATTCTGCCATACCATGCACATTCTCTGCTTGTACGCCAATGACATGGATAGACGGGTTGAATGATTTTAATGCGGTCGCAACACCTGAAATCAAACCGCCACCACCAACAGGTACAATCACCGTGTTGACGTTCCAAATACTGTCTAAAATTTCAAGTCCGATTGTGCCTTGTCCAGCCATTACTTCATTGTCATCGTAAGGATGAACAATCGTTTTGCCCGTTTCTTTCGCAAGCTGTTCCATATAGAGGCGAGAATCATTGAATGTCTCTCCTTTCAATATGACTTCTGCACCATAACCTCTGGTAGCTTCTTGTTTAGCGATAGGTGCTTCTTCTGGCATAATCACAGTCGCTTTGATACCTAATAACTTACCGGTCAGCGCAAGTCCTTGTGCATGGTTCCCAGCTGACGCAGTAATGATACCTTTTTCTTTTTGTTCTTCTGTCAGATGTAAAATTTTATTCAAGGCACCACGATATTTGAATGAACCCGTGAACTGCATGTTTTCTAATTTCAAATAAACATCTCCGCCAGTGATATCATTACTTAAGAACATGGATTGGATTAGCGGTGTTTTACGCACGTAATCACGAATCATCATTTTCGCTTCTTTAATGTCTTGAATATTACAATATTTCTCCGTTTGCATTACTGTACTGTTTACTGTCATTTCGCTCTCTCCATTTCTCTTTATATAGGGTAATTATTTCGCTTAATTCATTAATTTGTTTAACTCCTCATAGGATAAGTCATGAGATTGTGCAAGTCCTTCATTCGTCACATGACCTTTATAAATATTGACACCTGTCGCAAGTACAGGATTATCTTTAATCGCTTGTTCGATGCCTTTATTGCTGATTTCTTGTAAGTATTCGATATTGCCTAAAGCAAGTGCCATAGTAGAAGTACGTGGTACAGCACCGGGTTGGTTTGGTACTGCATAGAAGACTACACCGTCTTCAACATAAACTGGATTGTCAATCGTAGTTGGACGGATACCTTCAACTGTACCGCCTTGGTCAATCGCAATATCTACAACGACTGAACCTTCTTTCATAGATTGAATCATGTCACGTGTAACGAGTTTTGGTGGTTTAGAACCGGGGATAAGAATTGTTGAAATAAAGACATCCGCTGTCTTAATTTCTTTTGCGAGGTTTTCTTCATTAGATTTAATAACTGTAACGTCTTGACCTTTGAAGTGATCTTTAAGCCATGAGATACGGTCATCATTTAATTCGATAATTGAAACTGATGCTTGTAAGCCTAGGCCAATTGTAGCCGCATTGACCGCAGCTGATCCGCCGCCGAAGATAACGACTTTACCAGAAGGAATACCGTCAATCGCATCAATACCTGAAATCAATATACCTTCACCTTGATGTTGCTTTTCTAAATAATATGCGCCCATCAACATAGAACGTCGTCCAGCAATGGCACTCATCGGCGCAAGTAAAGGTGCTTGTCCATCTTTCACAATCGTTTCGCCGCCGATTGCGGTAACACCCGCTTCTTGCATTGCCTCTACGGTTTCTTTAGATGATGCTAAATGTTGGAAGCCCCAAATGACTTGTCCTGGTTTGAAAAAATGGAATTCTTTCGCATCCGGTTCTTTTACTTTGACAATCAAATTCGCTTGCCATGCTTCTTCATGATTCACAATAAAGCCGCCTGCTTTCTCATATTGTGCGTCATCAAATCCAGAGCCTGCACCTGCATTATGTTCAACAAGGACACGGTGTCCATCTAATACAAGTTTCTTCACATTTTCTGGGGTGCAAGCCACACGTCCTTCACCTGGTTTAAGTTCTTTAATGATACCGATTTCCATGTTCATCTCTCCTTGTGAATATTTTCACATTTAATTTAACACTTATATACAATAAAGGCAAACTAATTATTAGACGTTTTATAAATAATTCTATTTTTAAACATAATCAGAATATTTTAGTAATTTGTCATCCTTTTATAGTAAACGCTTACATGTCATTTGTGACAAACATAATCTATAATGTTAAACCTAAAATGTCACAATTTGTATAATCACTTTTATATCGTAAAATAATTCTATTATTTTAAAATTTACTATGAGGGAAGCATGAAGTGAGTGTTAATGCAGGCATAAAAAAACCCTGGCTTTCGCCAAGGTGATTTATATACTCAAACTAATTTCTTTAAAAAATTGATTCATATCGATACATTCAATATTCAAGTCATCACATATATATATGGAATTTTTGATGCTTTACTAGGTTGAGAAGTGGATAAGTTAACATTTCTATTTTCGTTAGTCACTATAGTATAGCCTTCTCTTTTAGCGATTGCGATTAACCAAGGGTCGGCAATACTTACATCTCTCCATCCTTTTTCCATTCGAGAAATTGCATCATTTTTATAAAAGTCACTTTCTTGTATATACGTTAAAATGAATTGCCACTCGTCAAAGTAATCACTATGATTTAAAGTTTCACAACTATAATTGTTAGTTAGCCACTTTTTAAACCAAGGATCTTGATAGTTTTCTTTTAAAACAATATTAGGAATAATCACTTGTTTATTTAGGATTGAAGGTAAATTTTTCCAAAAGCTTGGAAAATAATCATACTTATAATAGCGGTCATAAAAGTTAATATAAATATTGGAGTCAAGAATATATTTTTTCATTTTATCTCTTGAATGGTTGCTTTAAGTTCTTCACTTTTAGCCCCTATATCATTAGAGCTGATTACCCGAAATTCTAACTTCTCTTTTGGAAGGTTTATTTTTTCATTTAGCACTAATAAAACTGCTGGAACGTGAATTGTTTTTGCAATTGTAACGAGTTGGTTAAAAGCTGGTTGTACCTCTCCGCGCGTGATGTTTTCTATCTTTTCAACTTTCTTTTGAATTGCAGAGAGAGGGAGGCTAGATTCATTGATATAGGCGTTCAAAACTTTTGTATTTATTGAAACACGTTTAACCATCAGCGTTGCCTCCTCTATTAGATTTAATTATTTATATCACGTCTTTTTTAAATGAAATTAACGTTTAGTGTGCAAAAATCACACCTCAATCACTTAGTTCACTATCCTTAACATCTGTAATAAACATATGTCCAGGCGCATGTGTGATGATCAATTCAGGCTTAGCGTCTAAAGCTACAGATTGCGGTGTCACACCACATCCCCAAAAGACCGGGACTTCATTTTCTTTTATTTGTACCGGCTCCCCAAAGTCTGTTTGATTTAAATCTTTGATACCGATTGCTGAAGGGTCTCCGATATGGATAGGCGTGCCGTGAACATTTTTAAAGTGTGTCGTAATCTCAGTCGCACGAATCGCATCTTTCATAGTCATCGGACGCATACTTACAGTAATATTGCCGTCAAAACGACCCGCAGGTTCAGCAGGTATATTTGTAATATACATCGGTACGTTATGTCCTTCTTCTAGATGACGTAATGGAATACCCGCTTCTAACAACGCATGTTCAAACGTAAAACTACATCCAATTAAAAAGCTGACCATATCGTCATTAAATCGATGCTTGATATCAGACGGTGTCTCTATTAATTCACCATTTTCATATACACGATAAGCCCCTACTTCTGTCGTGATATCCGCATTTTTACCATATTTTGAAAAATTAACTTCCCCTACTTCAGATACATCTAATAACGGACACGTTTTTGGATTTTTAAAACAGAATTTCAAGAAATCATAAGCATATTTTGAA
Source organism: Staphylococcus simulans (assembly GCF_025561465.1). Lineage (NCBI taxonomy): Bacteria > Bacillati > Bacillota > Bacilli > Caryophanales > Staphylococcaceae > Staphylococcus > Staphylococcus simulans. The sequence goes on along the minus strand of NZ_CP095100.1, from coordinate 283,749 downwards.
GGTAGAATAACCACATTCGCTTGAATGTACCCCTTAGCCATTCCACTTGTATGCCCCGTTACTTCTTTATTACGTATCATTTGTCTTAATGCTTCTGGTTCCACATTTTGTAAATTTGCCATGTATAAACATCCCCTTTGTTTAAAAAATGGTATTTCTACTAGTTTATCAAAAATACTTAATCATGTGTTAAAGAACATTCAATTGTACACCTGTTACCCACACCCACACTATCATGACCATGTTATTCAGCTGCTTTAAAAGAATTTTAGAACAGAAAAAATCAGCACTTCCATAGCGGAGATGCTGATTTTTATTTAGTGACTTTGTATTATGCAGTTGTATTTGATTCTTGAGTTTTAGGATGTTTCACTTTCTTTTGGCTTTTTAATAAGAACACACTTAAGAATGCGATAACCGCAATAATTACTGTAAACCAGAATGCTGCGTGATAACCGTTCAACATCGCATCTTGTGCAATTTGCGCTTGCATCACTTCTGGTTTAAGTCCTTGATAATCTGCCATATCTGGTTTAAAGATTTTCGCGAAGTGACTCATAATTGTAAAGAGAATCGCTGTACCGATAGAAGCTGAAATTTGTTGCATAGTGTTCGTCATAGAAGAACCATGCGCATTCATTTTCTGCGGTAATTCGTTCATCGTATGTGTCATTAAAGGCATTAAACCTAACGCAATACCGATCATACGAATCGCATACACTGTTGTTAACATTACTAACGATGTTTTAGCGTCCATAAAGACGAAATAAGTTGTCGTCACAACCACGATACCCATACCGATAAAGGCTAAAATTTTAGCGCCGAATTTCTCATAAAGGATACCTGATACTACAGACATAATCCCCATCACAATCGCACCTGGTAATAACGCTAAGCCAGATTCTAAAGCAGGTTTGCCCATAATATTTTGAATAAAGATCGGTAATACCGTTTCAGAACCAATCATCGCAATCATTGTAAAGGCCATAATAACAATGCCGACCGCAAATTGACCTTGTTTAAACACTCTGAAATCCAGCAATGGTGTTTCTAAACGTAATTGTCTGATGATAAAGAGTACCACTAACACAATGCCGCCAATAATCGTTGTTAGAACAACCGGGTCATTCCAACCGTCACGTGCGATAGAACTTGTACCATATAATAATCCGCCAAACCCTACAACAGATAAGGCAATAGATAAAATATCAATTGGTACTTTACTTGTCGTACCTACGTTCTTAATAAGTTTCAAACTCATTAGGAATGTGATTGCCGCAATCGGTGTTACTACGTGGAATAATGAACGCCAGTGTGAATACTCAACTATATATCCTGATAACGTTGGACCAATGGCCGGTGCTAAGCCAATCACTAAACCGAAAATCCCCATATATTTACCACGTTCTTGAGGTTCAAAGACATCTAAAATCGTTGTCATCATTAACGGCATCATAATACCTGAACCTAGTGCTTGTATAATACGCGCAATTAATAATACAGTGAAGTTCAGACTAAAGCCCGCAACCAGTGTACCTGCTAAAAAGATTAAAATGGATGTCAGGAACACTTGTCGTGTACTAAAGCGCTGAATTACCATCGCTGACAATGGAATCACAATACCGTTTGTCAGTAAGAATCCTGTTGTCAGCCACTGAACTTGTGTATATTCAATATTAAAATCTTTCATAATACTTGGTAACGCTGTCGCAAGTAAGGTTTCATTCAAAATTCCAAAGAACCCACCAAGCAACATTGTAAAAATCATCCATAATTTGGTTTTGAGTGTCATACTTCATCTCCTCTTCCTTTTCTTCCTCTATTTTCTCAACCTATGTTTATAACGCACTAAATCATACCACACTAAAGTTGAATTACATTTAATTGTTGTTTAAATGTGCGTAAAAACACAGCGCTTAAATGAACTGTTTACTTATACTTGATGAATGTCGCATTGAAAATTATCCCACACCAAAACCAGCTATTCTATCTACATCATGGGTGTTTTGTAGCTTAACTCGACATCAACAACTAATTATAGACATTAAAAAAAGCTCTCACGCATCAAAGTGAGAGCTTGAATAACATTTATACAGATACTTTTTGATTTGTATCGACTAATTTTAATTTATAATCATAAATCGACTGTAAGTTGCCGTTCGGATTTTTAAGGATTAAATGATCTTGCGTAATTTCTGTCGGACTTTCGACACCGACAGCCGCTGCTAAGTTGAATAATCCTTCATGTAAACTTGTGATGTAATTTGTGACACGATAGTTCTTTTCGTTCACAAACAAACCACGTTCTAACTTAGGATTTGTCGTCGCCACACCGACTGGACATGTGTTCAAGTGGCATTGTTGACTCATAATACAGCCGACACTGATCATCATACCACGTGCGACATTGACTAAGTCTGCACCGAGACCGAGCGCAATCGCAATTTTATCAGGTGTCACCAATTTACCTGATGCGAAGATTTTCATTTTATCGCGAATACCATACTTCTCTAACATGCCTGTCACAATTGGTAAGGCTGTGAATAATGGTAAGCCGACGCTATCTTGTAATTCTTGATACGTCGCACCTGTACCCCCTTCACCACCATCAATTGTGATGAAGCTTGGATATTGTTGACGTTGTTTCATCGTTCTGACTAGGGCTTCAATTTCATCAACATGACTCACGACAATTTTGAAGCCCACTGGTTTTTGTGCTGCTTCTTTCAAATCCATAATCCAATCTAATAAATCATCGTAATTATGAATGAATTCAAAGCGATTCGGTGAATTAATCGTTTTACCAGGTTCAACACTTCTGATTTTCGCAATTTCTTCTGTTACCTTCGCACCTTCCATATGACCACCACGTGTTTTAGCCCCTTGTGCTAACTTCACTTCAAAGGCTTTCACTTGGTCGATAGCTGCCTTTTGTTTAAACTTCTCTAAGTCAAACTCACCATTGGCTTTACGTACACCGAATAAACCAGGTCCGATTTGGAAGATAATATCGCCGCCGCCTTTACGATGGTGGTCAGATAAGCCGCCTTCACCGGTATTCATCCATGTACCTGCACGTCCTAATCCCATAGATAATGCGGTAATCGCATTTTTACCTAGTGCACCGTAACTCATACCAGATTGTCCGACTAAACGTTTCACTTTATATGGATATTTTAAATCTTCTCCTAAAACAATCGCATCCTCATCTGACAGATAATAAGGGTCAACCTTTTCAGGGTCTCGATGTTCTTCTCGATCAAATAAGCGTTCGTTATCAACCTTATAGACAAACGTTGAAATTAATGTCGATTGATCAATACGCATTTCCGCTGCTTGTTTTGGAAACATCGTGTTTTGAATAAAAAAGCCTGTTTCATAATCTGTCTGCGTTCCGAAGCTCGTCATACGTGATTTGTATTTACCAGCTTTCACGATGTCTGTATATTGACTACGTGAAAATGGTTTCCCTTTCGTGTCCTCTGAGAATAAATATTGACGCAACTCTGGTCCGATCTTTTCGAAGAAATAACGTACACGCGCCAACACAGGATAGTTACGCAACACACTGTGTTGTTGTTGCCGTTTATCTCTAAATAACAATACTAATCCAGTCACCAACAGTCCTATTACGACAAGCGCAATTAAGATGTTGATAATGAATTGAAGAATCGTAAGCAATAACATTATAGTTCCCCTCTCTCTATTTCTCTGCTTATCATGTATTACTTCAATTCCCAGCAGCCCACTCTGCTGAAATTGCACTAAATTTTAAATGTAATCCCATTGTATACCAAATTCCGTCGTGTTTCATCAGTCATTTAGAAAACGTTTACATTTTTGATGCAATATTGCTGAAAGGATGAGAAAAGCCGTTAATATTCTATCATTTTGCTTCAATTTTCGCATTCATAAGTCGCCTTGTATATACTGAAGATGTCGGCTATTATCTTTACCTTAAGTAGAAAAAGGGAATAAAACAATATAAGTGTAAATAAGAGAGAGAAAGGCGGATTTACTTATGACAGAATTGAATAAGAAAGTGGCAGTCATTACAGGCGCAAGCAGCGGTATCGGGAAAGGCATTGCCTTAAAGCTTTCAAATGAAGGCGCAACTGTAGTGCTTGTTGCTCGTGATGAAAAGAAACTAGACCAAGTTTCAACTGAATTACGTAAAGCAGGCGCAAAAAACTATGAAATTATCAGCGCTGATGTCACAAACCGTGAAGATATTGATCGTGCAGTACAACAAGCTGTAGAAGAATTCGGGAAAGTCGATATTTTAGTCAACAGTGCAGGTCAAATGAAATCGTCTGCGATTACAGAAGGTGAAGTACAAGCTTGGGACGATATGATTGATGTAAACCTTAAAGGTACATTATACGCAATCAATGCGGTTATGCCGCACTTCCAACAACAGCAAAGCGGTCATATCGTTAACATCGCTTCAATTTCGGGCTTTGAAGTGACAAAATCAAGCGCGTTATACAGCGCCACAAAAGCAGCTGTCCATGCGATTACACAAGGTTTAGAAAAAGAACTCGCAAAAACAGGCATTCGTTCTACCAGCATTTCACCAGGTATGGTCGACACAGCTATGACTAGTGATACAGATTGGGGTTCACGTAAAATGTTAGAACCTAAAGATATCGCAAATGCGGTAGTCTATGCGTTAACACAACCTAGTCATGTCAATGTGAATGAAATTACAGTACGCCCTGTTTAATATACAACTAAACAGCTTTAAACAATGAAAGTCAGGCAACACGCCTGACTTTTTACATATATAAACATATAAGTTGGATCTATATTCAACGCATACCTTTACTTTAAATTTCCGGTTTGAACAAGATAAAATAAATACTAAATAAGACCAGATATACACCCATGAAAATACCGACACGTTTCAACAAGTATAAACCTGTATTAGAACGGTTTTTAATGAAGCGATTCGAAATCAAGTTTGTGACGATAAAGCTGATAAAAATAATAATGACATAAATCAAAGCTGTCGTATCCATTGCGGTACTCCTTCATATTGTTATTTAGTTTAATGTATCACAACTTGGTGTTGAATCCTATGTAGAATTTCTATAATTAAAGATCAATCCATTTAATCTTTAAAATATTCGTTTTAAGGGAAAGATTGGTATAGAATAGATATAATACAATCTTACAATGCACGGGGTGACGCACATGAATTACTTGGAAGAACAAAAACATAAATATATCGAATTAGCCGAAGCCATCGAATTCCATAATGCTGATTATAAAATAGATGATGCAGAGAAAATGTCTGTTCAAGAAATCTGTACGGATTATGGAAAGTATACGACGTTAAAAGAAAGACAAGTCTTAGAATCTATCTTGAAGTATCATCCTGAAGTCACAATCATTTCAGAAGACAAAGCCGATGAATTAAAAATATTAAGAAGAACAGATTTCGTTTATGAAATTGAGAAAAACTCTTATTTTGTAGAAACTGAGTTTTTAAACAACTTCAATAGCCACGTACTCAACCATAAATATGACTCTATCCCACCATTAGATGATGATGAAGAAGAAGCCATTCATGAAATGCGTGAAATAACACAAGCACGTAGAGATTATGAAGATTTCCAACTTGCTGACTTACTAGAGAGATACAATACTGAAGAATTAAAACAAATCTGTCGTGAATTTAAAATTACCGGCTTTTCTAAAGGAAGCAAAAGTGACATCGTTGATTTAATTCAAGATAAATTTACAAACAAAACTTCATTAATGTTCAAACGTCTCACGCAAAAAGAATTGAATTTAATTGCGTACTTCATCGCTGAAGAAAGCAACGTTATTCCTTACACGCATCTTGATGCCTTAAGTATGAAAACTTTCTTCATTCAAGTGCAAGATGACTATGAAATACTTTATATGCCGATGGATATCTTTGAAGATTTAGAGGACTACTTCGAAGAGAATGATTTGAATCCATTAGACTTCCTTGATGAAGCGGATCGTGAATTATTAGAAGAAATTGAAAAGTATCAAAAATTGAATAGCCTGCCGATTAATGAAGATGAAGATATCGATACTGCGATTTCTGCGTTTGTGGAAGCGGGCAAAGATGAAGACATGCGTGAAATGTTTAAAGAAATGTTCGACTTAAATCAAGATAGTGACGATGCGAAAGTTATGAATGCGATTATAGATGGTAAAGTCACATCTCAAGAAGAGTTGGATCAGTTCTTAAAAGAACTGCACAGTAAACCTCAAACAAAAACACAAGAACAAAATCATAAATCTTCAGGTAACGTCATTGATTTCAATCAATACCGAAGATAAAGCGATATAAGACAACACAATCGTAAATCCCCTATAAAGCCAATACTGAAAAGTACAAGCTTTATAGGGGATTTTTCAACTCAAACCTTACACCTCATTCAACCTTTTACCTTCTAATTTTAATTGGATAACACATTATACCGTGATACACTGTCAGTGAAGTAAGTAGAATTACACTTACATTCAATTCGCGACACAAAAAAATAAAAGGAGCTTAACTATGACAGTCATCCAACAAATTAAAGAAGATATTGAAAAATTATTTGAAGCTGAAAGCGGCTATAAAATCTCAAAAGCTTCAGGTGTTCCCTATCAAACTGTTCAAGATTTAAGAAATAAGAAAACAAAGCTCGAAGATGCGAAATTTAAAACGATTATTAAACTTTATGACTATGCATCAAATAAACAAAGTGAAGCATAATATTAACGATAAAAGAACTTGATTCAACACATGAAAGCTGTCGAATCAAGTTCTTTTTCAATATATTAAACTTCGTCGCCATGTTCATCATATTTTGTCACATCACCGTCTGAATCAATGATATATGAACCGACTAAATTACCTTGTTTGTCTAAAATTGAGAAGCCCCAACCCCCATCATCACGACGTTCTGGTTCTTTGAAAGTATAACGGCTTGTATCTAATTGATGACCTTCATATTCTTCAACTTTATCAATCACATTTTCACGTGTCACCGTTTCTTCTGACTCTTCATCATCCTCATCAATTCCAGGTGGTGTCGCACCAATATAACTTTCAACTAGACGCACCGCTTCTTCATTCCCATCATACAACGGTACCACTTCTCCGCTATTCATAATACGTTGAGATTCCTCGCGACTATAATCTTCTTCTTGCCAACGATGATCTTGGAAATGACTCGGTACGGGATAAATTGTAATCGTACCATCTCCGTTATTTTTATAAACAACATATCCCGCAGCAGTAGGTGTACCTAACAAACTTTGAACACCTTGTTCATATCTAATCGACCCTGGTCCATACATAATCTTTCCTGACAAATCATCATGACTAATAGAGATATCTGCCGGATTTGCGCTTCGATAGCTTGGTAATGCGGCTAACCATACACGCGCAAGATATTCATCACTATTAGGATTCAAGTGACTAAATGCATTGTGTTTAGATTCAGATGCTTTTGAACCTAAATGTTTCTCGTTGTTTTCTTCACTTTTTTGATGATCTTCATGTGTAGATTGTTCTTCTGATTGATGTTCTGTCTTTTCTTGGTCAGATGATGTTTGTTTTTCTTCTTTTTGCCCACAAGCAGTTAATAATAACGACGCTGCTAAGAGTCCAGTACCTAAATATTTAATTTTGTTCATTATGTCCCTACTCTCTCTTTATAATGACTATCATACTTAATATTTAGTATACCTGAGTGGAATACAACTGTATTCATTCTTTACAAAAAAGACATATTCTGTCTATTTGTTTAAAAAAAAGAGAAACAAACATCAAAGCTTGTTTCTCCTGAAATACTTATGATTCTTTTAAATAATCATGAATGACTTCCGGACGGCCGAGTCTTAAGTCTGCCAAAATATGTTGTGCATCGACAATTTCTTTGACCGGGAAATCTGCGAGCGGCGCATTCACATGTTCAAATAATTGTAGACGCGCATCACCACGGAATGCTTCTTTAATTTGAATATCTGTAATTTGAGAACGTGTCATTTCAAGTATTCTTGGTGTCCCATCGTAATTTGGTAATTGTTTCAACATGAAGCTTGGTTTGGTAATAAGTTGTTTCGCTTCTTCTGTTTCAATCGGATGGTATTTATAGGTCATCGTTGCTTGTGCAACGCGTAATGAATGATAATCTAATGTACCTACTAATGTATCGTTATCGACATATAGTCTTGGTTCTCCGTATTTCTTTGGAAATGTTGAAAGCTCTCTGCCTAATGCAATCGCAGGTTGATTGTTTAAATACATGGATAAGTAGAACTCGCCTTCTTCTCCATTGTATTCTACTGGAATCACTTGTCCGCATTCTGTATATGAACCAAGGCCTGTACTATCAGGCATATCAATGACTTCAAATTTGATTAAGTCACTTGTCACTTTTAGCGGTTCAGGTACGACTTCCTTTAGTTTCTCAATATCCGTGCGATACACAATGTTTAAAAATTCTCTATTTCTGAAATGAACATCCACTCTTGAATATGTCGGTGCATTCACAGGTGTTGAAGCTAAGTTCATGAGTTCTTTTTTATTCAATTCTTTGCCTCCTCAATATACATTGCTTACCTAAGCTTAAAGGCAACAACTTGAATCTTCAATCATTCTATTTTACCGGCACATCCCAAGTGCTTAAGTTTTCTGCCATATCCCAGAATTTATATTCATAATAACTTGTGCGTACGACAATATCTTCTAGTCGTTTTAAGTCCGCTTCTGAACGTCCTTCTGTCACTTTATTCATCAGTTCAACACAGTCTTTCTTAAATTGTGTAAACTCCTCAGATGAATACATATCTACCCATTTTCGATATAATGGATGATCTTTCGCAGCATCTTGTTCTGCCAATTTCAAACCAATATAGTTGTAACTCCATGTACAAGTTAAAATTGCGGCAATCACATTTTCTACGCCGCCGATTTGTGCCATGTTCAACATATAACTTGTATAAGCTGTTGTAGTTTCTGCAGGTTCAGTAGCTTCTAATTCCGCTTCACTAATACCAAATTCCTTCGCATAACCACGATGCAAGTTCATTTCTGTATTCATTGTGCCATCTAATAATTGCGCATACGTCGACATCATATCTAAATCAATGGCTTTCGCGGCACCAATCGCAAACAAACGAGAATACTCAATTAAATAAATGTAATCTTGTTTCAACCAATGTTTGAATTTCTCTTCATCCAAAGAGCCGTCAGCTAACCCTTTAATAAATGGATGTTCCATGTAAGATGCCCAAATTGGCTCAACGCGTTCATATAAACGATCTGTAAATAATTGTGTCACTACAAGTTCCTCCTAATTAGATTTGATTCAATATTTTTACTGCTTATCTTTAATCTAACCTATATCGACACAATATACAAAAATACGCCGGCTTGTTTATAAACACAAGTCGACGCATTCAATTATCATGCTGAATAAAGCATGACTATTTAACATCTTGTTTGCCACCTGAAATAAATTGCGCAATCATTTGTTTAACCAATACAGCCACAACATCTAGCATCACTATCACCTCCATTGTGTGATAGTTTTAATATTTTATTTGAATTTAAAAGAACACCTTCCATTTTATGTGCTAAAGCTTTGCTCATACAAATAAACAATGGATAGCTTACAGTCTGACATTGTTTTTGGTCTCTGATGGGATAAATTTCAATATTTGTTAAAAACGTTGTAAATGCTTCTTGTCGATTTTGATATTCATTTTCTAAATTTTGTTCCCCAAACATGTAAAATATTTTTTCAAATTTTTATAATACATCTTCACCCTCTTTTTTTCTTACATACCAGTTTTTTTACCCACCTTAAGTTGGATATAAATTCAAAAAATGCCCCTTTTTTTGAATTTACAATGATTTTTTCACTTTTTAAGCTACGATTTTCAAGAAGTTGAATTATTTCCTAGGTATGATAGCATGAATACCGTCTTTGCTTTTTTTCAATACTCAAATCAGAAAGGATGTTGCAGTTTTGAAGACGACTCATAAAGAGACAAACAAGATGTTTTCACCCGTATTTACTTATGCGTCTATACTTGTAGGTTTATTAGTATTAATCGGCGCAATTTTCCCTAACCAATTCGGCAAGGTTTCTGGTGCACTTGGGGCGTGGATTACAGAAACTTTCGGTTGGTATTATATGCTCGTCTTTTCTTTCATATTGGTTTTCTGTATTTTCTTAGTTTTTAGTCCAATCGGCAAATTAAAGCTAGGTAAACCTACAGACAAACCTGAGTTCCATACAATCTCTTGGTTAACAATGTTATTTAGTGCTGGTATGGGGATTGGCTTAGTATTCTATGGGGCTTCTGAGCCTGTATCACATTATTTAACTCCTCCTACAGCTTCTGCAGAATCGAAAGCAGCACTCGCAGATTCATTACGTGCGAGTTTCTTACACTATGGCTTTCACCCTTGGGCTGTTTACGGCATCGTAGCGTTATCACTCGCTTATTTCCAATTCAGAAAAGGCGAAGTCGGTCTTATTTCTAAAACATTACGACCACTTTTAGGTAAACGTGTGGACGGTTTACCAGGTACCATTGTCGATGTTTTAGCAGTATTTGCGACAATTATCGGTGTAGCGGTATCACTTGGTGTTGGCGCGATGCAGATCAATGGTGGCTTGAATTATTTATTTGGTATTCCAAATAACAAGTTAGTTCAAGGTATTATTATCGCAGTCGTAACTGTACTTTTCTTATACAGTGCATGGAGTGGTTTAAGCAAAGGAATTCAATATTTAAGTAACTTGAATATGATTTTAGCTGCGATTCTCTTTGCGATTTTATTAGTCATTGGTCCAACTTTACTCATCTTAGACATGATGACTTCTGCGACTGGTGATTACTTAAATACTTTAATCTTTAACAGTTTAGACACCGCACCATTAAACCAACAAAAACATGACTGGATGCAGACATGGACAGTTTATTATTGGGGCTGGTGGATGAGTTGGAGTCCGTTCGTCGGTATCTTTATCGCCCGTATCTCTAAAGGACGCTCTATCAGAGAATTCGTTATGGCAGTCTTACTAGTGCCGACAATTGTCAGTATTTTCTGGTTCAGCGTATTCGGTTTAACAGGTATCAGTGTTGGACAAGAACATACTGAAATCTTTAAAATGCCACCTGAAACACAATTATTCGGTATCTTTAATGAATTGCCGATAGGCAGTGTCTTATCCATTATCGCACTCGCATTAATTGGATCATTCTTTATTACTTCTGCCGATTCAGCAACATTCGTTTTAGGTATGCAGACGGCATTTGGTACATTACGTCCAGCAGGATTCGTAAAAATTGTATGGGGACTTGCGCTTTCTGCGATCGCGTATGTATTACTGCTTGCCGGAGGCGAAACAGGATTAGACGCTCTACAATCTGCGGCGATTATCTCAGCTTTACCATTCAGTGTGGTTGTTATCTTAATGACGCTTTCATTCTATAAAGATGCGAATAGAGAGCGTAAAGCGTTAGGATTAACACTCTCACCTAATGAAGAACATACTAAGATTTTACATGCCGCATCTAAGAGACACTCATCAGAAGATCGCTCATAAATTTAACTACATGCGTATCCATACGCTTCAATTTAAGGATAAACAAAAGCAGCACCTTCTCTTCTAATTTGAGAAAGTGCTGCTTCTTTATATTAATAACGTTTATTATTTCTAGAACGCATGATCTGACGTACAATACGTGTGACTAAACGCACAATTTGTCTCACTTGTCTTTGGTTAATTTTAGCCATAATCTACCTCCAATTTTTGTAAGTATAACATGGTCCTAACACAAGACAAATTGATAACTATTTATTTTCGAAATAGTTGTGTTTTTTGAGGAACCTTTCTGCGACTACGGCCGGCTCTTGTTGTTTGCCGTCTGATTGATAATTTAACTCTTGCATTGTTTTCGTAGAGACCTTGCCTTGAAGTTTTTCTAATGAATGTTTAATTTTAGGGTTCTTTCTTAGGAAGTCGTTCTTCGCAAGTGGACTTGCGTCATATGGCGGGAAGAATTTACGGTCATCTTTTAATACTTTCAAGTTATAAGCTGAAATACGGCCATCTGTAGTATAACCTAGAGCCACATCTAATTTATTGTTTTTTACAGCATCATATACTAAGCCGATTTGCATAGGTCGGATACTTTTAAATTTGAATCCATAGGCTTTAGTGAAAGCCGGGTAACCATCGCCAGCACGTTTAATCCAAGTAGAATCTGTACCTAAACGCAACTCGTCTTTATGTTTCTTTAAATCCGAAACTGTTTCAAGATGATACTTGTCAGCCACTTCTTGTGTCACCATGAAGGCGAATGTATTTTCAAAACCATACGTATCAAAGAACGTTTGATCATATTGTTTCGTAAAGCCTTTTTGAACAACATCCATAGCCTTCTTGGTGTCAGTAATAGGTTGTTGATTTAACGCTCCTACTAAATCTGTACCTGTATAACGCGTAGAAGAAATTTGCGCATCTCCATTCAATAAGGCGTTATGTTGAATAGTAGCTGAGCCTAAGTTGTTAATAATGGTTGGTTTTACTTTCCCTTTCGTATCATGTTCAATTTGTAGGCGAATCATATGTGCCATAATTTGTGATTCACTTGTTGCGAGTGCAGTAATCTTAACGTTTTTACCTGGACCGCCATCTAAGCCAGGTAACCCACATCCAGCAAGTATAAGGACACTTGTTAAAACCATCCCCATTAAATATTTAAACTTTTTCATTACAACCCCCACATTAATTTCTTTTATAATCATTTTATTTTCACAATTAACCACTACACATTATAACACATACATTTTTTGCGCATGGCATACCGTTTCCTCCCCTAACTTCAGTCTAACCTCACACAAACGTTAGACTAACTCGGGTGCTTTGTTCCTTGTCCTCACAACATTCTTCATCATTTAATCAATCTAGACATACCTCTCTTTTTTAATTTAAAAGTTATAAAATGACAGTTGATTTTTATTGTATTTTATCTATATACTCATTACATAAAGAGAAAGAGGAGCTTAAAATCATGAAAGTTTATTGGGATTTAGGTGTAGAATTCTTAAGCCAGTTATTTACAGGTAAACTTCCGACTGTCTTTATTATCTTGGTTGTTGTTTCGATACTATTGAATTTTGTCATTGAATATATTTATGAGCGATTTGAGAAACCAGAAAAGAATATTGTCAGCTCATTTTTGGCACTACTTATTGAAGAAGTAATTGGCTTCGTTATTTTTATCTTTGCGTTTATCGCTGCGATAAAGTTTTTAGATTCAGTTACACTTTCAAATTTAACTGATACGTCTGCGATAGCTTTAGGAGAAATAACACTCGTTAGTTATGTTGTTTTTAGTGTGTTATCTTTGCCCTCTTTATTACTTCAATTTGTTGAATCTAATATTGGAAAGCTCTTAAACATTGTGGGGCAGGTCATTATTGGCGGGTTAGTTTATTATGTGTTGTTTGAAACCTTGCCGATGACTATAACTTTTGATCTTCTATATACAGTTGTCGCATTATTTATTGTGATGATCTTAAATATCGTTTTATGGTCTCTTTCTATCAATACGTTGAAAAATGAAAAAGCAGCAGATTAGTTAATTATTCACTTTGTTTTGCCATTGTTTATCGTATTGTTTTTAGCTATGTAGTTTTATCTTTTCTCTTCTTTAATCGATACAGGTTCTATGTTAGGATTGTATCTTGTAAGTGTATAAGCAATTGTTGTCCTTTTTTCGCAACCCTTGTTAAGCGGTTGCTTTTTCAATGACTTCGATACGATGCTTAATTATTTTCAATAAAAAAGAGAAAGGCAGAGAAAGATGAAAATAAAATACATACTGTTATTGACGTTATCTACAGTACTGCTCGCAGGTTGCGATTATTCAAAGAGTGAAAACCGCAATGGTTTCTTCTTTAATACTTTCGCAAAACCAATGGACAATTTACTACATTGGCTTGGTCATAATTTAAACGATAACTATGGTCTCGCAATTATCGTTATTGTATTAGCCATTCGCTTAGTTATGTTGCCGTTTATGTTAAGCCAAACTAAGAACGGTCAAATCATGCGTAAGGTTATGGATATTGCGAAACCTGAGATGAAAGAAGTACAAGAAAAAGTTAAACGTGCACGTACACAAGAAGAAAAAATGGAAGCACAACAAGAATTAATGGATGTTTATAAAAAGTACGACATGAATCCAATGAAGAGTATGCTTGGCTGTCTGCCAATCTTAATTCAAATGCCTGTACTCTTTGGTTTATATGTCTCATTAAAATGGCCTTCACATGGCGGTATCACAGATCATCCTCACTTCTTATGGTTCAAACTGACAGAACCTGATGTTTGGATTACAATCATCGCCGGTGCCCTTTACTTCTTACAATCACTTGTCAGCATTGAAAATATGCCGAAAGAACAACGTCAAATGGGTTACATGATGATGATTATCTCACCTATCTTCATCATTTATATCTCATTCACTTCAGCTGCAGCATTAGGTCTTTATTGGTCAGTCAGTGCCATCTTTATGATTGTTCAAATGTTCTTTGCGAACAGATACTACAGTAAAGTTGCGGATGAAGAAGTAGCACGTATTAAGCGCGAACAAGAGAAAAAAGAAGATAAACCTAAAAACACGAAAGTCATTTCTAAGAAGAATAAGAAAAAATAAGCATGATGAATTGGCCCGGGAAGTTATTTCCTGGGCTATATTTATATAATAAAAAGAACGTTTCTACCTGTCGTAAAAACGTTCTTTTTAATATGAATTTAGAAGAATCTTAGTAAGACGATGCCTATGAAGATACATATGATTCCTAAAATCTTACGTACATTAATCTTGTTTTTCTTCGCACCTAAAATGCCGAAGTGATCAATTATGACACCCATTAACATTTGGCCCAGCATTCCGACGATAGTCGTCAATGCAGCACCTAAATGTGGCATTAAAACGATATTCGCTGTGACAAATACCACACCAAGTACCCCACCAATAAAATAAACTGGTTTGATTTTACCTACTTCTGGTTCATAAGTTGATAATTTAAATGAACGATTTACAAACGCTGTAATGATAATTAATGCGATTGCCCCTACAGAGAATGAAATTAATGACGCAAATAACGAACTATGTACTTGTTGTCCCAACTGACTATTGATCGCAGTTTGAATCGGTGGTGCAAACCCAAAGATAAATCCTATGACTAACCACGGTAAGACTTTATTAGCTTTTTCTTCTTTAGGTTGATGTTTAACATAATTCATCACAATGATGCCAATAAATAACAATAAGACACCAATCAGCTTTAAGAATGTGAATGGTTCTATTTTAGCTCCTAACCAACCAAAGGTATCAATCATCACACCCATAATAATTTGCCCAGCAATGGTTATAATGACTGTCAATGACGCACCTAGCCTTGGAAACAGTAATAGATTTCCTGTTAAGAATAAGACACCTAATAGACCTCCAACGAACCACGTATAATTAAATGATTGACCAGAAAAGAAACTTGGTGTGAAATGTCCAGGTGCAATAATCAAGTTTACAATGAATAAAAATAGAGCGCCGACTGAAAATGAGATTGCTGAAGAATAGAATGATGAATGTGTATAGCGTATTAGTTTTGTATTAATAGAAGTTTGTACAGGAACCACCATCCCTGCAACTAAACCCAGTAAAAATAAAAACAGCATGCGCGCCCTTCTTTCCTACAATGATTAAAATAGTATAGCATAACTCAAACCTATTAGAAATCTCTGTTGTAAAATCTCCAATTGTCTCCTTTTTCAACAATTAAAAAGCTGCCAATGCGGCAGCTCCCAATCACTCTTCTTATTTACGTACTAATGCTAAAACACCTGCAACAAGTATTAAAATACCAGATAAAATTCCGAATAAACCAATGAAAATAAAGTTTAGTACGCCTCCTATAACAAGTAAAACACCCATTAAGACACGTTTTTTATTACTTAATTCCAATTGCTTTATTGACAACGAGCCTCTGAACCCTTAACAAACCCAAAACTTGTCGAATGGTCGGCTTAATAGCTCACGCTATGCCGACATTCGTCTACAAGTTTAGTTAAGGGTTCTTCTCATTGATCAATAAATTTTCTCGGCATAAAAGCTTGATTTATTTTTGTGCATGCTGTTTCTCTTAAAGATTTTTTTATTTGAACAACATAAAAATTTGATAGATAACTAAAATTACCAAGACTACATAGACATACTTACTAGATAAAAAATTCTCTAAGGCTTCTCTAAATTTCATGAATATATCTCCATTCTTTTTAACAAAGTTTATCGCAAGACTAACAAAAACTTTCAATGCTTTTATTTTTAATTTTAAGGGGAATTTTGAAGTTTCGTAAGATATTTATATAGTTTTGTATCCAAAATTCTTTATTGGCTCTTAAAACGTAAATGAGAGCTAAATAAATATATTGTGATTCCAAATCGCAAAAGATCAATCGAAACCAGTGGCGAATTTTAAACACTGCCCATTTACATGCAAACTAAAATTTTGCATAAAATCACTCAAAAAGTAACTCAGTTTTTAGTTCCAGCAGGGGCAAACTTCTGTAAAAAATATCAAAATTTCGATTTGGGGCTAATTTTCTTATAAGAGCATAAGGGAAATATGCATACATTTAAAAATGTATGGTCTGGCGAAGCCAGACATTTCAAGAGTTATAGCGTTTTTCTCGATGTATGCATTTTTTTGCAAATATACCCCAAATGTACCCCTACAAATTGTGTGTGTACCCTTAATGTACCCCTGTATCTTGTGCCTGTACCCAAATTGTACCCACCCTTTTTTAACATTTTTCAAAATAAAAAGCACTAACTTTGTAGCTAGTGCTGTAAATTTTTTAAGAAGTAATTTTGCTTTTCGAAATTCCAAATTGCAGTAATTGAATAAGCTTTTTCTTCAAGAGACCCTCATAACTCAAAATACGTTTTCTGTACAAACCTTGTTCTAAATCACTCACAATTTCTGTATCTTTTTCTTTGTTTCCTGTTAAAAAATCTGATGACTTCACCGAATATTTTGCTGTCTCTTTGATTGCTGCTTGTATATCTGAATCGCCTTTTTTATTTGGCTTGATCGCTTTAATATTTGCTACAGGTTTGTAATTAACCTTAAGTGCTTTTTGCCATAACTTAACCCATTCTGCTTGAGAAATATAATTATCTTTATTCTTAAAATAACTGTTTTCAACACATAACAACACATGCATATGCTGATTATAACTGCATTATTTACGTAATAACGCTAAGACACCCGCAGCTAAGATTAAAATACCTGCGATGATTCCATAGATACCAATTAAGAAAAAGTCTAGTACACCTGCGATAATGAGCAAGATACTCATTAATACACGCTTTCTCTTAATTAAACAACTAATTATGAATGTCGCTATACTCATCAATATAACGATAATACCTAACGTATAGATATCACTGCTTCCAGCATTTCCGACAGCTTCATTCGCACTTGCGACCATTAATGTGGAAATCCCACCAATAATCCCAAATATACTGCCGACAATGCCTAATACAATTTCTGCGATACGGTTTCTAGGTTTTTCATATCTTAATTCATCCATTTTTATAACTCACCTTTAAAACTAAAATTTATTTCTATCTACTCTTCTAACATCGCTTGATCTGCTGCTTCTTCTTGTTTTTGAAGTTCTGCATCTAATTTCGCTTGTTCTTGTGCCTCACGTGCTGCTTGTTCGTCTTGACGTTTCATTTCTGCTTCATAGGCACGTTGATCAGCTTCTTCTTGTTTTTGTCTTTGTGCTTCTTCTCGTGCATCTATTTCATCTTGGCGCTTCATCTCTGCTTCGAATTCTTTATCGATGCGATCTTGATTTTTTTGCCATTCTGCATCTTCACGTTCAAGTTGCTTTTGATATTCTTTATCCCATTCTGCTTCTAATTCATCATAAAGTTTATCAATACGTGCTGCTAAATCGTTGTATTCTTTATTTGTGACACCACGTGTGACGTGGTTCATTCTTTCTCCATCTGTTAATGCGTTATATTCATCTACTAACGCATTGTATTCTTCTGCTGTGTATGGATAATCCTCGCTATCGTCTTCAGCTTTTGATTTATCTTTCTTCGTATCCGATTGGCTGTCAGCTTCATTATAACTGCCATCTTTAATCATTGCTTGATGAAGGTTCCATTTCGCTTTAACATTTGCAGTTTTAAAATACGTGTCCATTTCTAAGGTATAGACTTTGGCTTCTGAAACATCAAATGTTAAAGTGCCTGTCGCAGTTTTACCTTGGTTTAATTGATGAGAGAAAATACCGTCTGTACCATCTCCGCCAATCCAATCTGGATACGTTTCTCCTCTGACGTTCATTGTAAATGAGCTAGAATCTACAAGTACTTGATCGCTGTTATTGTTTTTAAATTTTAATGTCACTTTTAATACTTTACCGTTATTAGGTGCTTCGTAATCTTCATAATCATTTACATACTCTGCTTTAACTACTCGAACATCTACACCGTCAGCATCAACGATTTGTCCTACTCTGAATGTTTTCATTTCTTCTGTTGCTTTACCTCTTGCTTCTGTACCTTCTGTCTTTTCTTCAGACTTTGCGCCACTGCAGGCAACTAATAAAAATAATACACTAATCATCAAAAACCAAAGTCTTTTCATCTTTCTCTCTCCGCTCTGTATTTGGTTGTGAAACGATGACATTTCAATGCATTTATCATCAAATTGTCTTTATAGGAATATTTTATAATACTTTTAAGTAAAAGCAATCTTTTTTCGAATATTTATGAAGGTTTAGTGAATATTTTTTAATTAATACTTTAGAGTATAGGTAATTCAAATTAATACTATGTATAAATATAAAAAAGCCGCCATAGGCAGCTTTTTCAATTATTGTGAATCATCTTGAGATTGATTGTTCGTATTTTGTTGTTTTTGCGCTTCAGCTTCACGTGCAGCTTGTTCATTTTGACGTTGTACTTGAGCTTCATAAGCACGTTGTTCCGCCTCTTCATGTTTGCGTCGTTGTGCTTCTTCACGCGCATTGACTTCATCTTGGCGTTTCATTTCTGCTTCAAACTCTTTATTGATACGGTCTTGATTTTTTTGCCATTCAGCCTCTTCTTCTTTTACTGCTTTTTGATAGGCAGCATCAAGCTCTTCTCCATAATCTTCTAGCAATTTATCTACACGATCAGCTAAATCATTGTATTCTTTGTTCGTAACTCCACGTGTGACATGGTTCATACGTTCACCTTTTGTGAAGGCATTGTATAAATCAACTAACGCATTATATTCATCTGCAGAATAAGGATAGTCTTTTTCTTTAGATGATTTTTCAGAACTTTTCTCTTTAGTATCAGATGCTGCTGCTTTATTTGTATCGTTTTGACTGTCACCTTTTTTAATCATTGCTTGGTGGATGTTCCATTTACCTTTAACATTTTTCTTTTTAAACTGCGCATCCATTTCTAATGTATAGACTTTAGCGTCTGGTACATCGAACGTCAAAGATTCTACTGCAGTTTTTCCATGACTGAGTTGATGCGTGAAACTTCCTTCTGAATGATTACCGCCAACCCAGTCTGGATACGTTTCTCCTCTAATCGTCATTGCGAATGCGCTAGAATCCACAACCACTTTTGGTTTATTATTATTTTTAAATTTCAAAGTTACTTGTAATGCTTTCCCGTTCTTTGGTGCATCAATATCACTGTAGTTATTAATGTATTCCGCTTTGATAACTTGAACATCCACACCATCGGCATCTACTATTTGTCCAATTTTGAATGTCTGCATTTGATCAGTGGCTTTACCTTTTTTAATTGTTTCGTCTGATTGATCATGTGATTTCAAACCGAAACAGCCCGCTAATAAAAATAATGCACTGATTACAATTAACCAAAGTTTTTTCATTGATATCTCTCCGCTCTGTCTTAGTTGTAAGTATCATAGATGTCTAATGGAGACATTTATTTTCTTATATAACACTATCTTATATTACTTTTAACCAAAATCAATCTATTTTTAAGTTTTTGTTAAGCTCATGTGAAATATTTTTTATTTCCACGTTTAAAATGCTGAAAGTATAGGAATTCAGCGATTTTCTTTCTATTAATTTTTGTTGATTTTGAACAAAAAAGGGTTAACTTACACGGAATAGGTAATACAAATAAAAGCGAGTCATATATTCATACAAATAAATGAATATTTTTCTTTTTGTTATCGCTAAAAATGCACCTTTAAAGACACCTTATGCATAACGTTAACTTCTCAGACAAATTTAAAGTTATAACTAAATAATTGTGCAAAATTTCATTGACGAAACCAATAGAAAGCGTTTACAATTAATGTGAAATCAATCACATAGAGGAGTTGTATTAGAATGCAAAACTTAAGAAATAGACATTTCCTAACATTATTAGATTTTTCACAGAAAGAGATGGAGTTCCTACTGAACTTATCAGAAGATTTAAAACGTGCAAAATACGCAGGTATTGAGCAACAAACACTTAAAGGAAAAAACATTGCATTAATTTTCGAAAAAGACTCAACTCGTACTCGTTGCGCATTTGAAGTTGCGGCAGCTGACCAAGGTGCAAGCACTACTTACCTTGGACCAACTGGTTCTCAAATGGGCAAAAAAGAAACAGCAGCAGATACAGCACGCGTTTTAGGCGGCATGTATGACGGCATCGAATATCGCGGATTCTCTCAACGTACTGTTGAAACATTAGCTGAAGAATCAGGCGTGCCGGTATGGAACGGTTTAACTGACGAAGATCACCCAACACAAGTATTAGCTGACTTCCTAACAGCTAAAGAAGTATTGAAAAAACCTTATCACGAAATCAACTTCACTTACGTAGGCGATGGTCGCAACAACGTTGCGAATGCGTTGATGCAAGGTGCAGCAATCATGGGTATGCGTTTCAACCTTGTTTGCCCTAAAGAATTGAATCCTACGGATGAATTATTGAACCGTTGTAAAGAAATCGCTGAAGAAAACGGCGGCGAAATCTTAGTAACAGACGACATTGATAAAGGTGTTAAAGGTTCAGACGTACTTTACACAGACGTATGGGTATCTATGGGTGAGCCAGACGAAGTTTGGGAAGAACGTATCAAATTATTGAAACCTTACCAAGTAAACCAAGACATGATCGAAAAAACAGGTAACCCACGTGTTATCTTCGAACACTGCTTACCTTCTTTCCACAACACTGACACAACAATCGGTAAACAAATCTTTGATAAACACGGCTTAAAAGAAATGGAAGTTACAGATGAAGTCTTCGAAGGCAAACACTCTGTTGTATTCCAAGAAGCTGAAAACCGTATGCACACTATCAAAGCTGTGATGGTTGCGACTCTAGGAGATATTGGATAAGGAGGACACAAAGTATGGCTAAAATCGTAGTAGCATTAGGAGGAAATGCCTTAGGCAATTCCCCACAAGAACAATTAAAGCTAGTGGAAAACACATCAAAATCACTTGTAGCATTGATTCAAAAAGGCCACGAAGTAGTCATCAGTCACGGCAACGGTCCGCAAGTCGGCAGTATCAACCTAGGATTAAACTTTGCGGCAGAACATGATCAAGGTCCAGCCTTCCCATTCCCAGAATGTGGTGCAATGAGTCAGGCGTACATTGGTTATCAACTACAACAAAGTTTACAAAACGAACTACACAATTTAGATATTAAGAAACCTGTTGTGACTTTAGTCACACAAACAGTGGTTTCTAAAGAAGACCCAGCATTTGAAAATCCAACAAAACCAATTGGTAAATTCTATGACAAAGATTTAGCAGATACAATTGCTAAAGAACGTAAATACACATTCGTAGAAGATTCTGGTCGTGGCTACCGTCGTGTAGTCCCTTCTCCACAGCCAATTGAAATTGTTGAGCTACCAAGTATTGAAGATTTAATCAATAACGGATCACTCGTTATTGCTGGTGGTGGCGGCGGTATCCCTGTTGTTAAAGACGACCGCGGCGACTTACACGGTGTAGACGCAGTAATCGACAAAGATAAATCAAGTGCGATTCTTGCGGCACACATCAAATCTGATAAGTTAATCATTTTAACTGCAGTCGATTATATCTTCATCAACTTCGGTAAAGAAAACGAAGAAAAATTAACTAAAGTCACTACTGCTGATATGGAAAAATATATTGAAGAAGGTCAATTCGCTAAAGGTAGTATGTTACCTAAAGTTGAAGCATCTCTTCAATTCATTGAAAAGAACCCAGAAGGCGAAGTACTCATTACTTCTCTAGAAAATCTAGATGCTGCATTAGAAGGCAAAGTGGGTACAGTGATTACAAAATAATTCGCTATTGATGGTAGGTAATGCTCAATAGATAGTGAATCATGACAGATATATTGATTATAAAAAGTGCCTGAACATGCTTGAACAATCTCACATTTGTTACAACTTGTTCAGGCCTTTTATAAATATTTTGTTACATAATTTATATTCAAGTCCTATCATACACAGAATTTTGAATGAGCGGATCTCGCTGATTCAAAAAAATTTTACGCAAAAATAAAGAGTATTCTTACACTTTAATCTTTGATAACTTTTTTAAGTCCTGCGTTGGATAGCTTTTGAATATAAATTTAACAGCCGAAGAATGTCAAAGTCTATATATCTATCGATAGTCTCTATGACATTTGAAGCTGGAACCAATATATAAATAAAGCGTATGGGCTGAATAAAATGTATCTTGTCTTTTTTATCTGACATTCGAATATGATAACTGCATTTTTGAGATTCCCTTGCTTATAAGGAGATGATTATAATGGATCATGCAAATCAAATGGATGCTGCTAAAGAATCAACAGAGCCCCCTAAAAAGAAGAAAAAATTTAAACTTCGTATGCCTGGTGCCTTTGCCATTTTGTTCATTTTAACAATCGTTGCTGTTATTGCGACATGGCTGATTCCAGCGGGTGCGTATTCTAAATTATCTTATGAACCAGGGTCTGATCAATTAAAAATTGAAAACCCTCATAAAGAAATTAAGAAAGTGCCGGGAACCCAAGAAGAATTAGATAAAATGGGCGTCAAAATCAACATAGAACAGTTTGAATCCGGCGCAATTAATAAACCTATTTCTATCCCAGATACTTACGAAAGATTAAAACAAAATCCAGCAGGACCTGACCAAATTACAAGCGCAATGGTTCACGGAACAATCGAAGCCGTTGATATTATGGTATTCATCTTTGTACTCGGTGGACTGATTGGTGTTGTAAGTGCCAGTGGTTCATTTGAATCTGGATTACTTGCGTTAACGAAAAAGACTAAAGGTCATGAGTTTATGCTCATCTTCATGGTTTCTATCCTGATGGTACTTGGAGGAACCTTGTGTGGTATTGAAGAAGAGGCCGTCGCCTTCTATCCAATACTGGTGCCAATATTCATAGCAATGGGTTATGACTCAATTGTCTGTGTAGGGGCCATATTCTTGGCCAGTTCCGTCGGAACAACCTTCTCAACAATTAACCCATTCTCAGTAGTTATCGCCTCTAACGCTGCAGGTATTGCCTTCACTGAAGGGCTATATTGGCGTATCGCAGGTTGTATCATTGGTGCAATCTTTGTTATTGGTTATTTATATTGGTATACACAAAAAATCAAAAAGAATCCAAAAGCTTCTTACTCTTATGAAGACCGTGAGAAATTCAATGAACAATGGTCTGTTATGGGTAAAGATGCACATGCGGATCAATTCACTTGGCGTAAGAAAATCATTTTAATCTTGTTCGTTATCCCATTCCCACTTATGGTTTGGGGTGTAATGACTCAAGGTTGGTGGTTCCCAGTCATGGCCGCAATGTTCTTATCTGTAACGATTATTATCATGTTCATTGCAGGTATGGGTAAACAAGGATTAGGAGAAAAAGGAACAGTCGATGCCTTTATTAATGGTGCTTCTAGTTTAGTAGGTGTATCATTAATCATCGGTTTGGCGCGTGGTATTAACTTAGTTATGAATGAAGGGTTAATTTCAGATACAATCTTGAAATTCTCATCTGACATCGTATCTCATGTGAGTGGTCCGATATTCATTATTATCTTATTGATTATCTTCTTCTTCCTAGGATTTATCGTACCATCATCTTCTGGTCTAGCAGTACTGTCTATGCCGATTTTCGCACCGCTAGCAGATACTGTTGGCATTCCAAGATTTGTTATTGTAACTGCTTATCAATTCGGACAATACGCAATGTTATTCTTAGCACCTACAGGACTTGTAATGGCAACATTACAAATGTTGGATATGAGATACTCACACTGGTTCCGATTCGTATGGCCAGTTGTAGTATTCGTACTTGTATTCGGTGGTGCAATGTTAGTAACACAAGTATTAATCTACTCATAATTAAAACAAAATTAAATAGGTATTCTGAAGCAGAGATCTGAATAGGTCTCTGCTTTTACATTTATAATAGGAAGAAACTCATGATTTTTTAGCAAAACAGTAAAATTAGTGTATCTATCCAGTAAAAAAAGTGATAGTAAATGGATCGCTGAACAAGTAATATTTTATTACATTGACGAATAACAAATTTATGTATAAATAAAAGAGGCTCATCGCAAACAATTACGATAAGCCTCCACACTTATGAATGATAAAAAAATATTAAATTTAATGATTTTTAATGATACGCATCCAACATATCTTAAAAAATTCTACTTGATTTTAAAGCTGTGGTTTAAACCGCTGCAGTAATTCTCTTTTTCTCATACTGCATCAATTTAAACCCACCGATATGGTGTTTAATAATAATAGGGACACTAACTTTTTTACGCATCCTATTTGTGACGATTTCTCTCTCTATGTCTCAAATAAAAATTCATTTTCTTTTTCTCTCGAATTTTGTATTACAAATTTTCTATATCTCATTGTGATACGAACTTGTAAATAATAGTTGTATCCTTAAAGAAGGAGTGAATTTCTAATACCGATGTTTGTCTAACTGGATTTCTAACCAGAAATAATATAACCGTTATGCGAAAGATTGCCTTTCGTTAGTTATTTTTTTACCAGCTACAAACCTAATCGGTCAGGTCAATTGAATTACTGTGCTGTTAAACCTTCATGAAGTTCGATCTCTATTTATAAACTCAGCAATTCAATCTTGCACAGTACGCGCACCTTTCACAGCTGCAAATACAAATTGGACTTTGGCCTGTTTTTCTCTCAATTTGTATCAAAGTTGGATTCCTTTTTTGAGAGGTGTTTGTCTTGTGCATGGCTAAATATTAGCATCATGTTTTTTGATAGTCAAGAAAAATCTTAAAATTTTTATAGATTTTTTTACAATCATTACGGTTTCATACAATTTCTTGGTGGTTATCACTATCATAAAGTAAAAAATGTTATTTTTCTAAAACCGCACCACAACAACGATTAAAGTAATTTAGCAATATCAAAAAAATCTTGAATTTGTGTTTTTCGAGTTTTAGTGTTGAAAAAACCTTTGTGGTTTACGATAATTTTTTCGCTATATATGAAGTAAAATATCATCGTGATTTTTTTAATAAAAGTTCTTTACTTATCAAAAGTTATCCTATATACTTTTTCTTGTCTTCAAAGCAAGACAAAGATGCTGTCATTTTCTTTTTTGTTTTGAAGCGCAACTTTTAAATTCACAACTTGATGACCCGCCCTTTTTGGGCGGTTTTTTGTTTCTAACAAAGCAAAAAGGCCAGATCATAAAGATAACTTTATGATCCAGCCCAATCAGAATAGAATGTCTAGTCTCATGCTAGAAACGGTTATGTAGCTTCTCGGAAAGACTACATGCTAAAATCTTAGCACTCCCCTATTTCTATTGTCAATCTAATATTTTAAATTTTAAATGAATGTAACCACGCTTTAATTTCTGATAAAAACATACATCTTCTTATCGTTTGCAATATATTCAATTAATCAAAAGAATGGTTAGCTTCTCATTAAATACATCAACCGTTTTAAAATCATATTAAGCAGCTATTTAAAGGCATTCAAACATTCTCTCTGTTTATATTCTAAGTCCTTTTTCATTGTTTGAAATTCAGTATTATCAAACTGTTTTATTATTTTATCGAAAAAGGTGTTTACAAAAATTAAAAAGCACTTTATAATTCAACTATCTCATTACCTCTCTTTGAGGTACATCACTTTGATATAACGCTATATCCCACTCACTTTATTTCATAGCGTTCAATACCATTTCCTCTTACGTTAATATCACACATTATTTTCCCTTTAGTCGACATTGTAGTTTTATTTTCAAGTAACATTCTAATTGATTTACAAACTAACTGAACAACTTAGAAACACGCAATTGATACATAATATAACTCAATCTTGTTTAAGATTATCGCAGTTATTTTCCAAACCATATTAATTCTAGACATCAGAGAAAGGAAATTTTAATATGCCACATTTTATCCAATACATACTCCCTATACATGAATTTACGAGTATCACAATTCATAACTTCAATCTTTACTTCCAACTGACAGGTGCGCACTTATGAATAAGCTCTACATGACTATAAATTAATTTATTTTCAATTTAGCTTACACATTATTAATTCAATGACATCCAGACAGGAGAATATTTTCATGACTCAATTTCATAAAGAATCGCACATGACCTACCCTATTTCAAACTTAGTTTCTGAAATCAAAGAAAGCAACATGGATATTGATTCAAAGAAAGAGTTGATTTCTTTAACACAACATCTTCATCATGAATATCCACTCAACGTAGTAAAAATATTACGTGACAATTATATCCCTATCTCAAACTTAACTACTGAGGCTTACCAACAAGGTTATCGTCTTAAAATGGGGCAACTGGATATCAACTTTCCTAAACGTCTGTTCACTGAATTCGAACCTTCTGTTGTCTTAAGTTATGCATTACCTGAAGCAGCGATGTGTATTTCATTGCTAGAAAATCATGTTCATGGTTTAACACAAGGTTCAATTCATAATGCGCTCTATTATTTTTGGGGACACTCCATCACTGAATCTCACATCTCTCAGTTAAAAAGTGTATTGAGTCTTAAAACAAATACATGGCGCAAACGCATGCTTGATCGTACTCACTATCACTTTATTCATGCTCATACCCTTCAACTCCCTGTATTTGACGGTGCGCATATTGACTTTGCGAAACTCTATACAATCACTGGCATCAATGAATATGGATATAGAGATATTTTAACTTTGACTGTTTCTTTTGAAGAAGAAAATGTGGTTTGGACACAACTCTTCAATGAATTGAAAAATCGTGGGATGAACCCGCCTTTAATGATTTCTGCTGACCTATCACCTACTTTAATGAAAATATGTTCAGAACATTTTCCAACGATGAAATATCAAGTATGTTCTAGATCTATGAGAATTACGTTAAATGAAGCTTTTGAACGTGTCTTAAATACTGATGACTATGCTAAACCGCCAAAAGACGTTGCGAAACAAGCACGTCAACTGGTAGCTGCACTATTCGAGCCTAATACTGAATATCAAGTCAATGTCGAAATCAAAAAAGAATTAGAAAAAATAACGAAAGACTATCCAAGTTTTGAGGAAGGTATAAATTTATTAAATCAATACTTTGAAAGCTGCTTTACGTATCTGACAATACCTGTCGCACCTAACTACAACTATGTACTGACAAGTAATAGCGCAGAACGTATCAATAAAGAAGTTAAGAAAATGAGTGAATGCCCTTATGTTTATGCGAGCCCAGAATCAGCAGAGCTGACGATTTCTTGTTTTATGAAACATTTGGAGTTCAACAACTTCTTTAAGCGAATAAAGCTTAAAAACAGAGAGCTCTATTAAATAATTAAAGGACTGCGATAAGCAGTCCTCACATGTTATAACTCTGTATATTTTTTATTTGAATCTTTAGCTTTCTCTACTGGATACTTAATCGCATTTTTCTTCAACTTTTCGCGGATAATATCATCAATATTCATCTCTAAGTTATCCGCAATCATATAACTGTATATCAGGACATCTGCCAACTCTTCAGCGATACGCTCACGCTTTGTCTCGTTGACTTCTTCAGGCTGTTTCCACTGATACAGTTCTAAAAGTTCAGATGCTTCAAGTGATAAAGAAATTGCGAGATCTTTTTCATTATGATAAGGTCTCCAGTTTCTCGCATTACGAAAATCATTAATTTCTTGGATGAGTTGTTCTGTATTATTCATGGTCTATACCTCCATTAGCGGCACGTTTAAGTTCATTTTGTAAAGCTTCATCTACTGCGTAAATATATAAGCCGTTGACGCCGCGTGTTAATAAGACGTTTAATTCATTCTTAAGCAATTCTTCTGTGAATTTAGCTTTAGTGTTATCTGAGAGTGTTCTATTTCTAGTTGCTTTTTGATTATAACTCTCTGAACCGTCAAAAATAATTTTACCATCTCTAAATTTAACAGATGGACCAATAATCACACCTGCATAATTTAAATCGAAGCCTTGTACGGTAAATGTTGAACCTACTTCATCAATAGTTTGACTTTGTTCAGGCCAAGATAAAGATTTTTCTCGTTTACTAACTTTGAGTTGACTGTTCCAAGGCATGCTCCATTCACCAATGCGTACACGCCAATAATCCGCTTCTTCAGGTGCTTTACTATTATACTTCCAGTCATACGTTGCGAGTAAACGTGAAATACCAGAGTCTTGAGATTTAGCTTTATTTCGTATTGCTTGTTCTAGCTGCTTAGGTTGATCAAATATTTTAATATCATACTTATCATCTTCAGGAATATTATCAATGGTTTGTTTATCTATGAGGCGACGAATCCAATCTACAGTATCTTCATTACTATTGATGCGCATTTGATTATTAAGATGTATGTGATTGTTATTTGCTTTAGTTTCTGACACCAATTTTTCTAACTGGTCTGCTTCTATCACTTGTTCAGTACTTAAGATTTGGTTTCTATCAAATACCGCAATAACTACTTTTGCTCGGGCAATTAAATCTTTCAGTTGGTTTTGTCCACGGTAAGATTGCTTACCTTGTGTCCATAATAAGTGCGCTTCATCTACAATGATTACATCTACTTTATCCTCGGTACTGCGCTGATTAATAAAGCTGGTAGGTTTGTTTACTATCGCTTGTTTTTTATTCTTTGGATCATACAACCCTAATTTCTTCGCAATTTCTTGATAAACTTTTAATTGTTCATCATGATTGACTAACAAATACACACTTAAAGGTTGGTTATCATTTTCTTCTAACAACATACGTTTTAAATCAAAGAATAAGCTGCTCATTAATACAGTTTTACCTGAACCCGCTTCACCTTCTACCAACACCAGCTGTTCTTCTAAGTTATTATGTAACGCTACTTTAATCTTACCCGTTATCGCTTCTTTAGCTTTATTTTGTTCCTGAGTCAATTTATGAAACGGGGAAGCTTTGAATATCGCTGAATCTCTAATAATACTTTCTACTGGGAACAAAATATTATTCTCTTTATTCAACTTCTTCCAAATATCCGTAAAGATATCGTCTAATTGATCAGCTGTATAATAATCGTTTTGTTGGTTTGCTCTCTTATTATAGATGTATTCAATGCTATCAACACTTGATAAATACTGCATCAAACGATTCTCCACATCTAACGTTAGAGATTTATTGAAATAGCGATGACCAATCACATACATAGTCGACGTTAACGACAACGAAAAATCTGCCCAATAAGGTACTGTCTTCGCATCCGTCAATAAATGCTGAGAAGTACGCTCCTTAATATCAGCTGTCTCCCCTACATACACCTTAAAACCCTTTTGCTTATCATCATTAATGATATAAACCGTAGGATACTTCAACAGATACTTTGAATCCTCAGAACCTTCCCATACGTCCACAAAATGATTTAAATCCTCCATTGAATACTTTATTTGTTTAATTATCGACTTTCTTTTCCTATTCATTTTAATCACCTAATACACCATTAATATTGTAGTAATAAAATACTACATACCTGTTTAAGATAATTATAAGTGTCAGTGAATAGGAAAACAATAAATGGACATAAAACAAAACAGATACAACTTTTAAAAGATGTATCTGTATGAATTTTAAATATAATAAGTAACTATCACATATCTAGATATTCTTTATAGATATTTTGACAGTCTCTTGCAATGACGTTTATTTCTCTTAAATTTTCTTCTAAATCATGGAACATATTCATTTTTGATACAGTATATAGTTCATTGTCATTTTCCAACTCATCTTTAGGTATAATGAAATTATTTGAAGGAACTAATTCATTATGTTTGATTACATCTTTAAATAATAATTGATATAAGTACTGCTTAGTTATATCAGATACCCCAGGTTGACCTTGTATTCGGCCATTTTCAAAATAAACATTATAATACTTAGCGTCATATATATTAAACTCCCCATTTTGGATGTTTAATACGTCAAGTTCTAATGTTGAATTCGCATTTATAAATGTATCGTCAGGCATAAGCCATTGTGGTTTTTCAATATATTCTTTCATTGTTATTTGGTTAGAAGAATTTTTTCCAGGGTTTAAAATCCCTAATTTTTCAAAAGTGTATTCAAGATGATTATGGTAAACAGCTCTACATACATCTTCCCATACTAAGTTGAAAGATGATGTTCCGTAAAATTTAACTTCATTATGGGTATGATATTTTACTTGTTTTATATAACATAACAATTCCTTTAACAATTCCTTGTTTTTAGTAACATATTGACTGCGTAGTTCTTTTTCCACTAAATTATAAGCATAATCTTTACCGCCAATATCATCAAAAGACTTTTCTGTCATAATAACAGGATAATATCCTATTACCTCTAAAATATTTTTAAATTCGCTCGAAATTTCAGTGATTATAATACTGTGAATAAGTCTGATAATATTTAATGAGTCTTCTTGAATTTTTTGCGTATAAAAGTCGAGATAGACAGGTGTCTGACCTACAATAAAAGGCGTAATATTACTAATTGTATTATTCCATAAAATTTGTCCTTCTTCTCCACTACTAATAATGTCTACTTCTTTATGAAACAAGCCCATCTCATAAAATCGTTTCAATATACTAAGTTGAACTCCTATATTATCATTCTGTATATTATTTATAGTATCAATACCAAAAACATCTTGTGCATTTTTGTGTTTATATTTTTCAATTACCTTCATTATTTGTTTGAATTTTTTATAGTTGTTCTTTATATCCAATTCGATGTTGAAATCTGAAATATATTTAGGATATGATATGATACATGTATTATTAGGCAATATCAATAACCCAACTAAATTAAAGTCGAATCTCACTCTTTGATTTATATCATCCCATGCGGATAGCATAAAAACTTTTTCAATGCTAGTACGTTTAACTATTGAGTTTTCATTTTTGACATACATGTTCAAGTATCCGTATTCTCTTAAAGTAATTAGTAATTGCGTTAATTCATCTTTGTTCTTCAAATTGAATTTAAGTAAAAGTTCTAAAGCGTTATACTTTTTATTTTCTTTTAATATGGTTGGTTTATACACATTATTTCACCTATTCATTTGAATAATTCTCGTCTTTAAAATCTTTTCCATTAATCGGAG
Organism: Staphylococcus simulans; assembly: GCF_025561465.1. NCBI lineage: Bacteria > Bacillati > Bacillota > Bacilli > Caryophanales > Staphylococcaceae > Staphylococcus > Staphylococcus simulans. Next base: position 252,039 of record NZ_CP095100.1, on the reverse strand, counting down.
AAGGATTTATAATATTACTATTTAACTCGGAACATTGATAAAAAATTTCTTCTCCTTTTCTTCTGAATTCTTCCAGAATATTTGACAATCTTAAATATTCAACATTAAATATCTTTGATCTATTATGAATACCTATATCTTCAAATAAATACATAAGCACTTTAGTTTCAAACGCATTAGTTACGTCAACATCTGATTTCTCTAAAAGATTTTTGGATATAAAATACGGTCCTAATAACCTGTCTTCCGGAACGTTGATGCTGGTTAATCTATCATTTATAAATCTTCGCATATTATCCCATGTAACTTTCTTTTGGTTTGGCAAATTAATTTTTCCATATTTAGAAAACTCAATTTTATCAAATGCATTATTTATTCCAAAATACTTATAATCCCATCTTCGTTTAAAAGCTGTATCTAATGGCATAACACCTTGATCAGCATTATTCATTGATGCCCATATATATAAATTACTTGGAAAAACCAACCCATTTTTAATTTTTTGTGTTAAATACTCATAATTATCAACGTTGAGTTCCTCGATATACTTTTGTAAATCAACACTTATGTTTATTGGATATTCACTTTCTTCCATATTGTTTCTATCTAAAAGTTGAAACATATCACCAAAAACTGCAGATACATTTGCTCTATTCAACTCTTCGATGATTAATAAATAAGGTTCATCGGGATTTAATAACGCATGCAATAATTGTTTAATTAATGGTCCTTCTACAAATTTATAAGTAATCTTTTCGTCAAGTACTTTTACTTTATTTTCATCGTATACTTCATTTCCATAACTATCTCTTAAAGAAGTTTTAACAGTGACTGGTTTATATGTACCTACAAAATCTCCATATGTTGTATATGGATGAAATGTGACTCTCTCCACATTATCTCCAAACAGGATACTTTCTTTATTTAATTGATAACTTTTACCTGTTCCTGGCGCTCCAAAATATATGCATTGACGAGTTTTATTTATTAACTCTTTGGGATAAAGAATTTTATTCAATTCATCCTCGTTATTATTTGCCCACTCTAGAAACACTTTATAAATAGTTTTCAAAGTAGAGCCTGATCTTGTTTTTGGAATAAAAGAGCTTTTATGTTCTAATAATTGTGCTATTTTTATGATATCATCTAAAGAAAATTCAGTCGCAAATTTGACTGGGTTCTCCCAAATATCCATTGGCGTATAATCTTTTTCAATCAGTTCCTCATTTACACATCTCACAAAAGTATTTAGAGTTCCAACATATCTTATAAGTGATGTATGGTTATCTTTATGATTTCGTATCCATTCTTTAAATAATTCTTCAGAGTCTTTAATAATTACAGGTTCTTCAATTTCATCCTCTAAAATAAAATACTTTTCTACATTATTGCCTATATCTGGAAAATTATAGACTAAATTTTTGGCGATATCTGCTATATAATCAGCAGAAACATTAACTACTTGTACTAAATCTAAAACTGATGATCTATAATAATCTCCTCTTTCTAAACCTTTTCCTCCTAACCAATACGTATAATCAGTTAAAAAAACTCTAGCTTCTTCTTTTTCGTTAGCATTCATGCCTTCTGTCATTATATTGAAAGTTTCTTCGTTTAAAATTTTCCCATGTTTCTTTGCGTAAACGACAAACTCATTAAATTCTTTGTTGTTTAATTTAGATTTTTCTTTTAAAGTTTCTCTTAAATTGATTATGGCTTTTACCAGTGGAGCTCCGAGATATGCTAAATAGAACCACTGATTAGGAATATATATCTTTAAATTCTTGTTATTAGTAACAATTGAGTAAGCATCGAAAAACTGAATAGTTCCGCTATTTTTCATCGTCTCCAGATATTTGGCTTTAAAAAATTCTGTTAACACTACTTTTTGTTTATTATATTCTTCTACTTTTTTCGTCTGCTTTTCTATAATTTCTTTTATACTATAAGACATTTTTATCTCTCCTTTGCTTGACAATATAACTCCATACCTTTAATGTGTTAATTATAGGACAATTAGTCCTTTTAAAAACACAAAAAAGAGTTGAAAAGTAATGACCAATTTAAGTTTAACAAAACAAAATAATAGTGTTCCACTAAAAAAGGGAAATGCTATTAAAGAAAAACGTATAATGTTTAATATGACACAAAAAGAATTAGCTGACTCTTTAAATATGCCTAAATATGGCGATCGTACAATTCGAAGGTGGGAAAAGGGAGAAACAACGCCTTCTGATATAGAATTTTTATATATAATGGAATACTTTGAAAATATGACGAATATTCCTTATGAGAACATGGATGATGCTAAATTTACAATGATTGACCTATTCGCTGGAATAGGAGGAACAAGATTAGGTTTCCAATTAACCGGTTTAACAAAGTGTGTTTTTTCAAGCGAATGGGATAAATTTTCTCAAAAAACTTATCGTGCTAACTTTGGTGAATACCCCAAAGGTGATATAACAAAAATAGATTCATCAGAAATTCCAAGCCATGACATTTTAGTTGCAGGGTTCCCTTGTCAAGCTTTTTCTCAAGCTGGAAAACGTTTAGGTTTTGAAGATACAAGAGGTACATTATTTTTTGATGTAGCTAGAATTATTAAGGATAAACGACCGAAAGCATTTTTACTAGAAAATGTTAAAAATTTAAGAGGACATGATAAAGGAAAAACCTTTAAAACTATTTGTAATACACTATCAGAATTAGATTATGAAGTACAAAGTGTTTTATTTAAAGCCAGAGACTTTGGAGTTCCTCAAAACCGAGAACGAATTTATATAGTCGGATTTGATAAGAAATCTATAAAAAACTATAAAGATTTCAAATTTCCTCAACCATTTCAAACTAGCACAAGAGTTGGCGATATTTTGGAACAAAATGTAGATGATAAATTTACAATTTCAGATAAACTTTGGGAAGGGCATCAAAGAAGAAAAAAAGGGCATAAAGCTAAAGGAAATGGATTTGGTTTCTCAATTTTCAATAGTGAAAGTGCATATACAAACACTCTATCTGCCAGATATTATAAAGATGGAAGTGAAATACTAATAAAGCAAAAAAATAAAAACCCCCGTAAAATAACCCCTAGAGAAGCAGCAAGATTACAAGGGTTTCCAGAAGACTTTATAATTCCAGTTTCTAACTCTCAAGCTTATAAACAGTTCGGCAACTCTGTTTGTGTACCAGCCGTTAACGCTATTGCGAAAGAGATAATGAAAGTCTTAAGTAATTAATTCATGTTATAAAACAACAAACCCATAATCAGAGTATAGTGGGTTTGTTGTTTTTTATTTCATTTTTTTATATTCTTTGTGTCCAATAAATTTTCAACCAGAATTTCTTTTACTTCTCTTCTTGATAATGTATCAATAATCCTTACTCCGCCTATTTGATTTAAAATCTTATTAGAATTTGTAAAAGTATATCTATTTAATTTCATTTTGTTTTCATCTTCAAGTTCTTTGACAGCTTGTAACGTACCAAGAACAATTTCTTTGTTGGAAACGATATTACTAGACATGTATGTTAATATATCTCCTCTATTAGCACTTTCCAAAAAGTACTCTGTATAATAATAAGGAGAATCCGATTCATCATCAAAGGTATAATAACCTAACCACCATAACATAGATAAATTGTTCATAAATAAAGATCTTTTTCTGCCTTGAGTAAATATTGTTCTAGCTTTGATTGTATTATCAATTTTTTGTTCCTTTACAAACCCAAACTGATGCAAATGAAAATCTAAGAAATCAGTGTTTTCTAAAGCAACCCAAAGCTTTTCATTCGATGCTTCTGAAGGTGTCAAAAAACCAAGACTTTTTCTTATTCTTTTAATATTTTCAACATTGAGTCCATCATTATCCTCACTGATTTTTAAAGGTATATATTTAAAGTTTTTTTCGCTCTTTATAACATTTTGAGAATTAGTAAAAACTTCTTTAATACTTTCATAATCATTATTTTTATAAAACTCTAAATATTTTTCTTCAAAATTAGTTTTGAACTCATCTAAAAAATCATCAGTTACATATTTTATATCACACATCTTCATTCCCCCACTCGTAAAAGTCATACAATGCATTTTCCATCGGCTTTTCTAATAATTCTTGTGATATTTTTAGCGAATCAATATTTTCTAGATTATAGATGTCATATCCTTTATTTTCTAAAATGTTTTTAAGCGCGCTATACCACTGTAAATCCTCTACTATTAGTTTATTTGATGCCAATTGGTCTATAATATACATGAGAGTAGGCTGTACAATTGTGACTAATAATAGATTTTTATTAACTTCATTTGATTTCGAAAGTGCTTTGTAAGCAATATGAGCTTTTTTAGGTAGGTATATTTGAATATAATCTCCTTCTAAATTGACAGACATATACTCCTCGTTTTTAGCTGAAACTCTAATCATTGATTTTGCATTAGGATTTTCTCTGTTTTTAAACTTAATATTCATTTCACTTACAGTATCATGAGCTATGATTTCTCCCTTGCTTAATTGGGGGACAACATAGTCTTGACTGTAGTATAATGGGTTGAAATCTTTATTATGATAATTATTAACTTGACGATTAGTGATAATCATTGTATTTATTTCAACTTTGTCACTAATAAGTCTGTTCGAAAGCGTAATATCAATAGTGTTTTCTATTCCATCAACAATATATAGTTTTCTAAAGCTAGTAAGACCACATTCTACATGAACAGCGTATGAAAAATCTCCCTTTTCAATCCTTCTTTTTATTTCATTATTAGTTAGATTAAATTCTACATGCAAATTAATACTATTATCTTCAGTCAACATTGGTTTTATTTCAGTTGTAAAACTACTATTTGAAACGTAGTCGTCTAGTTCCTTATAAAGAACAGGATATGGAAATAAATCAGTTTTTAATTTCATATATCGATGCCCCCATTTTCATTCTCAATTTATTTCTTGTTTTAAATTCAATGACAATAGGCTTGTCTTTTCTGATATCTTCCAAGTAAATATCATTGCCCACTAAATTTGTAGACACATCATTAGAAGCAACATTTATAATGTCTAGTTTAAAGGCATCTCCATCTGCCCCTATATAATCAAGTGAGATTTTTATATTGTTGAAACTTTTAAATGGGATACAAATAAATTTGTATTCTCCTAATGATGAGTCTATTTCAACCACTTTTACTTTTACTTTTCCAAGTGTACCAATATTTATTTCTCGTTGTCCGATCACTTTTTTTTCATTTCCCCCGTTATCTCCTTCATCCACACCAGTGCCATGAGTTTGGTCAGGATTACCTCCACCGCCCTGTCCTTTTCTATCACTTCCAAGTCCAGAACTATCTCCTTTACCTCCGTCTATTTCATCAGCGATTTTTTTAAATACATCTTCTTTTTTATCCCCATCATTTACAGAGGATTTTTTATCTTTTTTAACTAATTTAAAACTCTCTACTTTATTTTGTATACCTGAATCTATTTTCTCTTGATTCTTTTCTTCATTATCTCGCATTGGTAATAAATCTTTTACTCCAAAAGCTTCTACTTCATCGCTACTCTCTAGTTCATAGCTTGCTTTAACAACTTCTTTATACCACTGAAATAAATCTTTAAGTAAATTTTCAGCTATTTTTTTCTTACCTTTTATCAAACGATCTGGGCTCCATTTATCATGGTTGGCATTTTCCATTTCTTTTAAGAAAGCATTCAATCTACTTCCTTTAGCTTGAAAAACTCCAGTAAAGTTGATATGCCCATTAATGTTTTTTCTTTCATATATTTTCATTCCAGCTTTTCTCGTTTGTAATACTGATCTATTAGCTGGTTCATGTTTTAAAAGTTTCAACAAACCATCACTAGATTTTTCAATAAATTCATACTTGTCAAAGCGTTCATCAAATTCAAACGAAATCGTCTCTTTATTTGTTAATACATCATAATATTTCAAAGTATTTTCAAAATCTATTTTCTCTTTTCTGACCATCTTATATTCTTTTAGTTTTTCCAAAACATCATGAAGAGTATCTTTGTTAAGAACCACACCAAAAGCTACAACTTCTAAGTCTCCTTCAAAAATCGAAAGCAAAAAATTATTAACAGTGGATAATAAAACACTTTCTTTCCAATTAAAATCTTTTAGACCTAAAACAAACAAGTCTGTGCCAAACTCATTTTTATCTCTTTTAATGCTATTAAAAACTGTTTGTCCATCAATATAATTTTGATTTTTTTCAGCATACGTACTTCTTTCTTGAGTAATATCATTTCTTTTTTTATCTTTATAAAAAGAAACAAAATTCATAATTCCAGCTGACTTTTCTCTATTTTTTGTTGGGACTGTATTATAAAAAACCATTCTTAATTTTGAGGCAGCGAACGGCGCTGCTTTTCCTATACCTTTGCTCCCAGCTGAATCCTCACTGTTCTTTTGTGAATATCCATTTCCAACTATTAAAGAGTTATAGCTTTTTTCATTTAAGCCTGTAGTATTATAATCACTTATTTTTAGTATGTCGATATGTTCATTAGATATAGTTTCTTCAAACTCTGATAAATATTTAATGGTATCTTCGTTTTCTAATTCTTCCCACATTTTTTTTGCTTCTTCCAAAGCATTCTCTACAGCTGAGATACCAGGTATTTCATTTGTTTTTATCTTTAATTTTTCAATTGTAACTTTTACAGGTTTACTAACATTTTCATTGTGAGCATCCAATGAATTTTGCAAAACTTCTCTAGTTAATGAATCAACTATATTATCTAAAAACATCTCTATAGCTGTATTATTATGACCTGTAGGCGTTAAATTTATTCCATGAGGAAATCTCCATCTAAGCATATACTCTACCTCTTTCTTTTAAATTGAAACTCTTTTTTATTATTAAATTCTTTCTCAAATGCTTTTTCAGCTATTTTTAATTCTTTCTCTATAGCTCTAAATATTTCTTTCACTTCTGATTTTTCGTACGCATAATTATTTGTGTTTGCTAAATTTGAAAGCAAACGTATTTTATTTATAGCGCCATTTGTTCTTTGTTCAGCTAGTCTCACAAACTTATCGTGCTTATCTTCCAATAGTCATCTCAGCCTTTTAAATATTTTTACTACATTTTTAAAATGCAGTTGTTATTTTGATTATATTTACACAAAAACATTTGTCAACTTTATTTCAATAACTTTATTAATTTTCATTAATTTCTCAGTTGAATTATCTTCGTACTTTCGAGATACTAAACATGAAGGGTAAATTGTAACGGAGGGGATAAATATGGTAGAAAGTCGAATTGATCAAGATTTAGTTGATGAACAAGAAATTGCTAAGTTTTTAGACAGTTACTTTTATAGTGAACTTCCAAATCGTTTTAACGCTATTCAAGATATTTTTAGAAATCATTTCTCTGAGAATAAAGATGATCAATATAAAGGGGTAGACTTAACAATTACATATAAAAACAATACCCGTATCAATATTGATGAAAAAGCTGCAAATAATTATTTCAATAAAAAACTCTCTACTTTTGCTTTAGAAATTTCTTTTTTTAATGGCAACAATGTATCTAAAGATGGATGGCTCTATGGCCAACAATATAGTAAAACAGATTGCTATTTGTTGTGTTGGGGTGAAACGCATGACCCAAAAGAAGGCATTACATTTGAAAACATTAAAAAAATTGAAGCTTATTCAATAAAAAAGGAGAAATTACGTGCATTATTAGATACACTTTATGGTATTAATGTTGATAATTTTTTAGAAAAAGCTAAAGAAGCAAAACAAGCTTTACATCATAAAAAGTCCAGAGCCAAGTTACGTATTGGCGGCGAAGATAGCCCTTATTGGGTTCTCTCACACCATCTAAGTGAGAAGCCTTTAAACTTGGTATGTCCAAAGGAAATACTGCAAAAAGTGACTGAATATAAGTTTTATATTGAGAAAAATAGCTTGAAAATATTAACTGAAAATGAGAATAAAGAATGGGTTGAGTGTAAGTGAGTGAAAGATATGATACAAAAGAAAAGATTCAAAAAAGAGCTAATGAAATAGTTGGCAAGACGCTAAAAGAACTAAGTAGAGATGGTATAGTTACTAGTACAAAAAGCAGCTTTGGAGATGCATTTGAAAATTGGTTCGGCAAAGAAAAAGATAATTTAAGTCTACCGGATATGGCAGAAGCAGGAGTAGAATTAAAAGCTACTCCTTTTAAAAAGCTGAAAAGCGGACAATACAGTGCCGCTGAACGACTAGTATTAAATATCATTAACTACAATGACTTGTTGAATGAAGAATTTGAAAGCAGTAAATTTATGGCTAAAAATAAGAGCATTCAATTAGGTTTCTATGAGAAAGAAGCCGATAAACCTAAAGCAGATTGGAAATTTAAAGAAACTGCTTTATTTGAACTTGCCAATAACAAGAAAGATTTAGAGATTATAAAACAAGACTGGGAGCTCGTACATAAATTTATTTCAGAAGGACGTGCACATGAATTAAGTGAACGTTATTTCCAATATCTATCACCATGTACTAAAGGAGAAAATAAAAATTCTTTAAGAACACAACCGAATTCAGAAATGATGGCAAAACAAAGAGCTTTCTCCTTCAAAACTGGTTACATTACATCACTGCTTAGAAAATATATTTTTGGCGATGAAAAATCAGAATCTATTATTACAGATTTCGATATAGTACAAGAAAAATCTATTGAAACTATTGTGAAGGAACGTTTTGAACCTTATATAGGCAAAACAAAAGAAGAGCTAAAAGAAATCTTCAACATTGAAACTAACGCTAAAAGTGCTAATTATCAAATTGCTGCACGTATTCTAAATCTCAATGGAAATGCTAAAAGTAGTGAAGTATTTAAAAATGTTGAGGAGTTCGAAAAAGCAATGATTATAGTTAAAACTATTCAGTTTGATAAGAACAATAAAAATAAAGAAAGCATGTCATTCCCTGCTTTTAATTTTAAAGAACTTGCTAAAGAACAGTGGGAAGATGAAGCAGGCACGCCAACCGCTTCTTGGAACAACTTCCTACGTCAAGCTCGCTTCTTATTCATTGTTTTCAAAGATGATGGAAATCAAACTGTATTTAAAGGGATAAAGTTCTTTAGTATGCCTGAAGAAGATATTGACGGACCTGTTCGTCATGTATGGCAAGATACTGTCGATAAATTGAATAATGGTGTAGAATTAACTGCTGTTGAAAGTAAATCGACAAAGGATGGCTATAAAATCACCAATAACTTTATAACATTAAAGGACAAACTTATATGTCATGTCAGACCCCATACAACAAGACGCGATTATTCTGCTCATGGACCTTACGCCGATCAATTGCCTGTACCTGCTAAATGGACAAACAGACCTGATAATCATACTGCATATTCCAGGGATTGGATGACAAAACAATGTTTTTGGCTTAACAACGACTATATTGCTGAGCAATTGCAAGATGTTGTATAAAGTTATGTATGGTGTAATAAGGATTATAGAACGATCGTTCGCTATTATGTTATAATAATTTCATTATATATTTATGAAGGAGCGCTTTAAAATGACACAAATCAAAGTTGCTGAATTATTTGCTGGCGTCGGCGGCTTTCGCATTGGATTAGAAAACACAAAAGAAAAGCAATTTGATATTATTTGGGCTAACCAATGGGAACCCTCAAAAAAAGTGCAGCATGCATTTGATTGTTACGTAAGTCATTTCGATAAAGGCGTCCACAGTAATGAGGATATTGCAGAAGTCACAGATAAAGAAATGGAAGATACCCAAGTCGATATGATTGTAGGAGGCTTCCCTTGCCAAGATTACTCAGTAGCACGTAGTTTAAATGGTGAACTTGGAATTCAAGGTAAAAAAGGTGTTTTATTCTGGCAGATTGTCCGTTTTATACAAAATACTATGCCCAAGTATCTATTACTAGAAAATGTTGATAGACTACTTAAATCACCTTCTAAACAGCGTGGTAGAGATTTTGGTGTTATGCTATCCACTTTAAACGAACTAGGTTACAACATTGAATGGCGTGTTATCAATGCTGCTGATTATGGCAATGCTCAAAGACGTCGCAGAGTATTTATTTTTGGTTATAAAAGAGATTTATCATATGCACAAAGTTTAGCTAAACATTCCTTAGAAAACATTATTTATAAAGAAGGGTTGTTCGCTAAAGCATTTCCAATTGAGGATTACCCAAATAAAAAACGAGTTAATGAAACAAATGTTTCTAAAGATATCGTTGATATTTCTGACCAATTCACTTTCCAATTCCATAATTCAGGAGTTATGCAAAATGGAAAAGTATTAACAATTGATACAATCCCTATATATGAAAAATCAGTTACATTAGGAGAGATATTAGAAGAAGATGTCAAAGATTATGGTATTACTGATGAAAAAATAGAAAAGTTTCAATATCTTCGTGGCCCTAAAAAAATACTAAGAACTTCAAAAACTGGACATGAATATTATTTTAGTGAAGGTGGCATGTCAGAAACAGATTCTTTAGACCTACCAGCTCGAACTATGCTTACCAGCGAAGGTTCAGTTAACCGAAGCACTCATTTTTTAAAAATTAATAATCAGTATCGCACACTAACACCTATTGAAGCCGAAAGATTAAATGGTTTCCCTGATAATTGGACTGCTACAATGCCGGATAGAATGCGTTTCTTTTGCATGGGCAATGCATTAGTTGTTCCATTAATCACACGTATCGGTAATCAAATTGAAAAAATAGAAGACGAACATAAAGATGAAGATACTTTTTCACAATTGAAATTATTTTAAAAAATCCCAATAAAAATAAGCCTTGAATCTCTATAACTCGTATAGAAGTTCAGGGCTTATTTAATACTTAAAAATCTACCTACTCATTCATAAAACAATATTCCACTATTCTTCTTTAAACCAATTAGAAATTTCTCCTCTTCTCGCAGCAAACTTCATCTTTGAAATTGAACTGTTCTTTATAACTACAGTATATCTATAGCTTGTTTCTACTAGTTTAGCTATGTTTTTTAATTCTTCTGGTTCTTTTCCATCTATCCCTAAATATCTAGTGAATACTATAAAATATCTATCCGTAGGCAAAACTTCTTTAGCTTGATTTACCATGTATTCAATAAATTGATTAATTATAACTATTTCCTCTACGCTATTTTCAGTTTCTCTTTCAATAAACCTCAGTTTATTATCAATGAATTCATCTTCTTTAAGATTATCCATTTCTTCATCTAATGATATTTGGTTATAAACACACATTCCCATGAACTTTTTTAAGTTGAATAATTGCTTTTCAGAAATCCCAATCTTCTCCCTCAACAATGCATCTAACTTATCTTCATCCAGAAAGTGATTTTGCGACATTAAACGATTCATATAATTTATCTGTTCTTTTTCAAACGTGGAAATTTTATATGAAGATTTGTGATCATCTATATTCTTTCTGACATAATACTGAACTCTGAAATACTTATCATATTGAAAAGAGCTTTCATTATCTAAATTAAACTTTTCCATTATATTGAGCAATCCTTCATATCCATACGATATTAAATCTTGCTTTTCTAAAATCGTTTCTTTTATCTGTAATATATTTTGTTCAACCACTTTATCAACAGTATGATGATTCAGCATAATGAACTTGTTTGCCCAATACTCTTTTTCCTTCTCATCACACGTTCTCCAATTTTTTATACATTCGATACTCTGAACATTTATTTCCTCTTTTGTAGATCGATCCATTACATTCTTATTTCTATTTTTTGATGTTGTATTCATTTGTTGTCCTTCTTTTCTTTATTTTTAGAACGATTGATTTAAAACCTGCTTCAATTTCTACAATATGAACGCCTACCTCTCACATTTATTTTTATCACTCATAAACTACTCTCCTTTTTCTATACATTTATCAGCATGGAAATGCGAACATACAAATTATACATGCTTTTGCTCTACATTTTGTTTACCAAAAAAGCAAAATAAGTGTCATTTACCTCTTCACTTTCTATATGTTTAACGTTACAATGAGTTCATTCACACAATTTTCTGATTATTACAATAATTATTATAGGAGGAGATAACTATGAATCGAAGACAACACTACTGGAAAGATTGGCGATTACATGTCTTAGTATTAGCCATTGTTGTGATTTGTGAATTAATTGGCCCATTCGATATTCCATTAGGGGTTACGTCTATTTTATTATTACCTGTAGTTTATGGAGTTGTCTTAGGTTTATTAGCTTATTTCACTCCTTTGGTTGGTAAGAAACAAGCCAAACACTCAGAGCCTATGGTATTTATTTCTGTTGCTATTTTAATTGCGAAATTTGGTACTGAAGCAGGACCTGCACTTCCTAAAATTATCGCGGCAGGCCCAGCATTAGTTTTACAAGAGCTTGGTAACTTAGGTACGATTTTTCTTTCTTTGCCGTTGGCAATTATGCTTGGACTACGTCGTGAGGCTATCGGTATGACACACTCTATTGGTAGAGAAGCAAACATGGCGTTGATTACAGAAAAGTTCGGTATTGAATCTCCAGAATGGCGTGGTGTCATGTCTATGTATATCTTCGGAACAATTTTCGGTGCGATATTCTTTAGTATCTTTTCAGGTTTGATCGCATCCATCATACCTTTACATCCATTAGCTTACGCAATGGCGACTGGTGTTGGTAGTGGCGTTATGTCAGCTGCCGCAGTTGGTCCTATTATTGAAATGTTCCCAAGCTACGCTAGTGATATTAAAGCATTTTCAGGAGTCAGTAACTTATTAACATCAGTAACTGGATTATATATGGGTATCTTAATCGCATTACCATTAACAATTCGTTACTACAATGGTGTTATGAAGGTTAAAGCTAGACTACAAAAAAGTACAAAAGGAAAGAGGGATATACATGAAACTCACGTCTAATATTATCAACTGGTCTTTGACGCTTGTTGTTGTGGGACTTATTGCGTTAATTAGTAACTGGATTGGCCAAGACATTATGCCTTCAAAAGCTGTTCCAGGTGTTCTTGCGTTAATGGGAATCGCTTTGATCGGTATGATTCTTCAACAGCTCATCCCTCTTAATATTCCTAGTATTGCTTATATTGGTGTACTTGGATTAGTACTTACAATTCCTGGTATGCCGACGGCACCTTATATTGTAAGTTGGACACACAATGTAGAATTAATGGCTTTAGCTACACCAGTTGTTGCATATGCTGGTATTTCAATCGGCAATTCTTGGACTGACTTTGCGAAGTTAGGATGGAAAACAATCGTTGTAGGTATGGTCATTCTAATGAGTACATATATCGGTTCAGCCGTCGTAGCTCATATTGTGTTGAAGATACAAGGTATTATTTAACTTATAAATACAAGTTTACTAAATAGGTAAAGGAAGTCGATTGTGCCGTCGACTTCCTTTTTTTATACTAATTTCTAAGTAATAACATCTACTATGTTTATTACTCAAATTAAGCTGCGTCACAATAAATATAGAGAGGACTTGAGATAATGAAAGTCACATACGTCGCAATATTTTATAAAAATGATCCGAAGCTTGAAGGCCAATACTTCTTTGTAGATTTCGATGTAGAATCACTACATGAAGTACTTCCTCCAATCGAACTCCTATCTCCTGAAGATTGCTTAGGCTTCGCCCTAGCAAAGTATAAAGAACTCGGCATCCCCTTACCTGAACCCTTCTCCTTTGATTTAATCTTTCTTAATGACACTTACTATTATGAGAAAAGAGCAATCACTATTGAACTCAATGAATACACTGGAACTAAGAAACGTAAACCCAAAAAGTTTATTCCTGAATGGCTCTACCGTTTTGAAATGGGTGAAGATGAAAAGTTTCGAAGAAAACGAGAAAGAGATTGGCAAAGAAAATCTATGGATGAACTAATGAACACAGAATTTGAAGGTGCTCACGTTGGCTTTATGTCAGGCAAGCCTTGGTTACCACAAGCAACAGAAGTAAGATACGAAGAAATTTATGACTTAGAATAAAAAAATGCCTCCAAAAGCATTCACATGATGTGAGCTTAAGGAGGCATTACTTATGCATTAAAACCTATTCAAAGTATTACTGCGATACATTATTTATGATCTTTTGTTTCTTTCTTACGACGATTAAATAAGAATACACTACCTAATGCCGCGAATAATGTTCCAATTAAACCTGCATTTGTACCTTCTTCACCTGTTTCTGGTAAAGCTTCATCTTTAGAAACTTTTGGAGCTTTTTCCGGTTGTTTTTCAGATTTAACTACTTTATGAGGGGCTACATCATCTTTTGGTGCTTTAGGTGGTGTAGGTTGACCAGGTTCTGATGGTTGTTCTGGTGTAGTTGGTACTTCTGGTTTATTTGGTTTTTCAGGTTTTTCTGGCGTGTTAGGTACTTCCGGTTTCTCTGGTACCTCTGGTTTTTCTGGTACTTCAGGTACTTCTGGTTTCTCTGGCACTTCTGGTACTTCCGGCTTCTCTGGTTTTTCAGGAACTTTTGGTTCTTCCGGTTTCTCAGGTGTGATTGGTTTTTCAGGTTCTACTACTGGTTTATAGAAGCCACTGTCGATTGTGAAATCATCCGCATTATCTACAACGACTTTAACTGTTCTACCGTCTGAGTCTAATGCTTTGTCTCCTACATTCACTTTAGTTGCTTCATAACCTTTCGGTGTGTCGAATGTTACTGTGTATTCACCATTGTATAATCCAGTAAATTGATAAATACCGTTTTCATCTGTCACTGTTGTTTCTGTGCTGCCGTCTGGCTTAGTTAAAGTAACTGTTACGCCTGAAATGCCTTTTTCATTTGAGTTTTGAACACCATCTTTGTTGCTGTCTTCCCATACTTTATCTCCGATAGTGTATGTTGCTGGAACTGGTGTCGGTTCTACTACTGGTTTATAGAAGCCACTGTCGATTGTGTAATCATCCGCATTATCTACCACGACTTTGGCTGTTCTACCGTCTGAGTCTAATGCTTTGTCTCCTACATTCACTTTAGTTGCTTCGTAACCTTTCGGTGTGTCGAATGTTACTGTGTATTCACCATTGTATAATCCAGTAAATTGATAAATACCGTTTTCATCTGTCACTGTTGTTTCTGTGCTGCCGTCTGGCTTAGTTAAAGTAACTGTTACGCCTGAAATGCCTTTTTCATTTGAGTTTTGAACACCATCTTTGTTGCTGTCTTCCCACACTTTATCTCCGATAGTGTATGTTGCTGGAACTGGTGTCGGCTCAACCGTCGGTTTGTAGAATCCGCTGTCGATTGTGTAATTATCTGCATTGTCGATTACGACTTTGACTGTTTGACCGTCTGAGTCTAATGCTTTGTCTCCTACATTCACTTTAGTTGGTTCATAGCCTTTCGGTGTATCGAACGTTACTGTGTATTCGCCATTTGGTAATCCTGTGAAGTGGTAAATACCGTTGTCGTCTGTCACTGTTGTTTCTGTGCTGCCGTCCGGCTTAGTTAAAGTTACTGTTACGCCTGAAATGCCTTTTTCGTTTGAGTTTTGAACACCGTCTTTACTGCTGTCTTCCCAGACTTTATCTCCGATTGAGTATGTTCCTGGCACTGGTGTCGGCTCAACCGTCGGTTTGTAGAAACCACTGTCGATTGTGAAATCATCCGCATTATCTACCACGACTTTGACTGTTTGACCGTCCGAGTCTAATGCTTTGTCTCCTACATTCACTTTAGTTGGTTCATAGCCTTTCGGTGTATCGAACGTTACTGTGTATTCGCCATTTGGTAATCCTGTGAAGTGGTAAATACCGTTGTCGTCTGTCACTGTTGTTTCTGTGCTGCCGTCCGGCTTAGTTAAAGTTACTGTTACGCCTGAAATGCCTTTTTCGTTTGAATTTTGGACACCGTCTTTATTACTATCTTCCCATACTTTATCTCCGATTGAGTAAGTCGCTGGCACTGGTGTTGGTTCTACCGTTGGTTTGTAGAATCCACTGTCAATTGTGTAATCATCTGCATTGTTGATCTTCACTGTAGCTGACGTACCTTCTGAATCAAGCGCTCTAGACTCTCCTTGTTCAATCAATGTAGATTTATAACCTTCTGGTGTTTCGAAATCTACCTGGTATTCGCCATTTTCTAAATCTGTAAATTTATACTTACCTTTTTCGTCTGTAACTGTCGTTACTTTTGTACCATCCGGTTTAGTTAATGTGACTGTTACACCTGCAATACCTACTTCATTTGAGTTTTGGATACCGTCTTTGTTGCTGTCTTCCCAGACATAGTCACCTAAGTTGTATGTTGCTGGAACTGGTGTCGGCTCAACTGTTGGTTTGTAGAATCCACTGTCAATTGTGTAATCATCTGCATTATTGATTTTCACTGTGGCTGATGTGCCTTCTGAGTCAAGCGCTCTAGAATTTCCTTGCTCAATTAATGTAGATTTATAACCTTTTGGTGTTTCGAAATCTACTTGGTATTCACCATTTTCTAAGTCTGTAAATTTATATTTACCTTTTTCGTCTGTAACTGTCGTTACTTTTGTACCATCTGGTTTTGTTAATGTGACCGTTACTCCAGCAATTCCTACTTCATTTAAGTTTTGGATACCATCTTTATTGCTGTCTTCCCAGACATAGTCACCTAAATTATATGTCGCTACTACTGGTTTAAAGAATCCAGAATCTATCGTATAATCATCTTCTCCATTAATCGTTACATATGAAATCAATCCATCAGAGTCCTTTTCACGATTGTTTCCTGATTCTTTAGTTGTTGGAACATAGCCATCTGGTGTTTCAAATACAACAACATACTCACCATTTTTAAGGTTATTAAATAAGTAGTTACCATATTTATCTGTAACTGCTGTTTGAAGTATTTGACCTGCCTTATCTTTTAAAATAACTTTTACGCCTTCAATTGATTTTTCAGTAGATTCTTGAATACCATTTTGATTAATATCTTCCCATACATAATCTCCAATTTTGTAGTTTTCAAGTACACCGTCACCAGTTCCATCACTATATTGAGTCACTACATTAGTGTCATAGTAATAAGTAGCTTCCCTACCATTATAATCCCTGGCATATAATATAGATCTTGTTGTTAAGTTAGAACTGAGTGTCGGGTCAAATTTTGAGTCAACAACTACGACATAAGAATCGCTAATAGCCCCAAAGTTCACCAATAAATTACCATGATTATCTGTGTCCACACGATAATTTGATGTTAAATCTGGATATTTAGAAACATCAAATGCATAGCTGTCTGTTAAATCTGCTTTATTAGGCACTTTATAAATACGAAGTTGTGTATCATCAATTTTTAATAATGCATTACTATCCTTATCCTTGGGTCCTATTCTTAATATAGCTGAAGCTAGATTATTATCCATTGGATTAACATAAATCACTTGTTGGAAATCATTTGTTTTTTGTAAGGCATCTACACTTGTAATTACAGTATCAACAGAAGCTGGATATAAGCCTTTATCATGAGCGTCATAATCATATGTGATTTGCGGGTTATACTTTTCTCCGGCTAAATCATAGTTCAAAGTATATACACCTTTTTTTGTAGCTTTATCCCTGTCAGTAAATTGTGTTAAGTCGAATTTGCCAGAAATATTTTGTTTATCATTAACCCAATCTGTAAATGTGTATTTGAGAAGTTTAGTATTTGTATCATATACACCTACCGCAACAATCATACCCGTTGGTGTGGCTAATACTGTATATGCTTTATCTTCTGCGTTTTTATAATGTAAATCGCCGTTGAATGTCGCGTATTCAGGCATTTGTACTGTGAAGTAATCTCCACCTTTAACTTTGTCATCTACTTTATAATCCGCTGTTAAACGGAAATTGCCACCTTGGTTAGGGTCAATTTTTGTTTCGCTAATTTGTGGGTTTGAAACTGTAACTAAGTCATTAACGTTTGAACCCTTTTGATCTGTTGCTACATCTTTCAAATCTTCAGCAGTATAAGCTGCTCCTCGTAATATTTGTGCGTTTTGTGCTGTAGCTTCAATAGTGTCCTTATCTTTATTTTGAGATGATTGCTTTAATAAGTCTGCCGTTACTACTGGAGTTTTTTGCGGTGTAATATCCGCTTCTCCGCCCCTTGTTTCAACAACCGGATTAACAGGTTGTGATGCAGTTAATGTTTGAGGTGCTTCTACAGGTTTAATTAATTGTTTTTCTTCTGCTGATTCTTCAAATTTTTGTGGATTGTTTTCAGGTTGTACACCTGTTTCTGGTGCTTCATTAATTGTTGGTGCTGATTCTGTAAGTGGTGTTTTTTCTTCAATAGGATTTTTTTGTTTAGTAGGTGTTGATTCTGTAGTTGGTTGTGATACTTTAGGTTCTTTAGAGGTATTCTCTAGTTGTTGTTTTGTATCTGCTTTGTTGTCTATTAGTGTGTCATTTTTAATCGGATCTTTTAGTGTGTCATTATTTAATTGATTTTCAGTGTTATCAATGTTTGCCGGCTGAGCATCTGGTGCCCCTGCATTTTTCGCAGGCTCATCTGGCTGTACTGATGTTGAATCTTTAGCCTGGTTTGATGTCGTTATCTCCTCTGCTGCTTTTGCTTCGTGACCAAGACCGAATATTAAGGTAGCACCTACAATAATGGATGCTGTACCAACCGAAAATCGGCGGATTGCATATTTGTTACGGTGCTTTGCCTCAAAATTATTTAGTTGTTTATTCATGTGTTTCTCCTCTCTCTATTTAAGCCGTTCAATGCTTTTATCCCTAATTAGGTATAAAAATTAAGCCGAACCAATCTGTATTGTTCCTGTAGAACGTTGGAGAAGAACTAGTGTTTGAAATAGACAGACTTTCTTCATCCCTGGGGACTCACAAAATGAGTAGGAAACAATAACAAATCAGACGGCTTAATGTGATTATATTTAATTAGAGTATTAAAATATTGTATTAAATAATAGAAAGGGTACTTATCACTTTACATATTTTTGTGATATTATACTTTTTTGTTTCTTCTGTACTGTGTAGGTGTCATTTCAAATTCTTTTTTAAATTTCTTACAGAAATGAGAAGAATCTGCATAACCTAACATTTGGGAGATTTCACTGATGTTTAAGTTACGATCTAGTAACTTCTTAGCATCTTCTAGTTTTGACTTAGTAATATACTTTTTAACTGTCATACCAAGTTCATTTTTAAAGTTTAAATTTAAGGTCGTTTGGCTAATGTTAAATTCTTTAGCAATCGACTCTATCGTGATTTCATTGTAAAGATTCTGGTTGATATAGTTGAGAATTGAAGATAAAAATGGGGAGAGCTCTTCATCCACGATTTCACCTATTTTTTGAGTGAAAAATACGATAGCGCCATTTCTGACTTTCATAATTTCCGAAAAGTTTTTAGCGGCTTCATTGTCAATAATCATTTGGTCTCTCGTGCGGGTTGCTTCTAATACATCCATGCCTGATTCTATTGCGAGTTGTGATAATTTTTCAAAAACGATAATCGAATAATTCTTCTCGCTACGAATAGAATCTCTTTTACTTGTTGGCATGATTCCTCCTTCCAAATCTGATAGAGATTTCTTCAACTTTGTTATAGAACCTTCTCTCACTAAATCCATCACTTGCTTTTCATACTTTAATTTATTCTTTTCTTTTTCGTTTTCAATAAAAAACAATTTTTCTAATCCAGCGTCGTCTAACATTTTCTGCAACTTTTCTACATAGCTATGTATGGGCTCAAAAGTCGGGTCTGATTGACGATCTAATGTAAAAAGATAGTGCACTAATTTAATAATGTCTCTAATGTCTTCTAAGGAATAGAGCTTTATTTCTGGTGCATAATCATTGATTGCCTTTTTAAATTTAATGCTGATGTTTTGTTGTTTTAAAAAGTGTGTAAAGAAGTCGTCCGGTGGTAAACAATGGACATTAAACGGACCAAACAGATAATGCTTGTCCTCAAAGTTATGAAGTAGAAATACTTCATTCATGGCACCTGTTAAAATATAGTAATTATGCCTTTTCTTTTCATCTTCAACAGATTTAATAAGATCTAGTTCGTTATATTGCGGGCTTATCATTTTCTTCGATGTATACTCCTGTATCTCATTCAGATTAGAATCGTATGCTTTAACATTGATACCTAAACATACATGAAGCGATTTTAATATTGCTTTTTCTTTCATTTCTAATCAAAGACCTCCTAGTTGTTACGAAGTTTCTCTTGCCTCACATTAATATCATAATAGCAAATCGAAATATTTAATTGTACATATTATAAAACATTGTATGTTTAAAACATACAATCGCTCACAAGTTGTATTTTAACAATACTGTCATTACAACCTTATCGTAAGCAAACGTTTTCCTTAAATTATCAATAACCTTTCTAAATCTTAAATATGTTTATCATTAATCTTAAATTATTTGATTAAAACAAATAAGTATAACTTTAAATTATTATAGACGAACATAAAAAGTAGAGCCTGTCAGAAATAGAGGCTCTACTTATATCTTTACGAAATATAGACGTCATTATTTACGTAAATTCAAACGCTTTTTTATTATACTTGATTTGTCAAGTATACTTTGTTTCATAGACAATAAATACCTGAATGTTTCACGTCAAACCAAATCAACTTTACCTGATCTTTTCATCAAATGTTCAAACTTATTGTACTTATTTTTGCATTATATAACATAATGCAGTTTATTTAATCTTGCTCTGTATCAACATTAAATAAACGTTCCGCATTTTGATAAGCAATTTTAGCTTGTTCTGTTGGTGTGAGATTCAATTCATCTAAGAATGTCGTTAATCCCTCTGGTTTTATATACGGGTAATCCGATGCATATAAGATACGATCAATATCGAAATAGTGACGTATCATTTCAAATTGAGGTCTCGATAACATCCCACTCGGCGTGATGTAGAAGTTATTTTTAAAATACATACTGATAGGTTGTTTTAAATGTTCTGATATGATTGCTTGATCCATACGCTCTAAGAAGAACGGCACAAATTCTCCCCAATGGCCGAGGATGATTTGTAGATTCGGATAACGGTCTAATAATCCTGAAAGTACTAATCTTACCGCATGAACCCCTGTCTCCATATGCCAGCCATATCCAAATGACGCAAATATTGATGCAGTAACGTCATCATAGCTTGAGCTATTATAATAAGCTTGGTAGACTTCAGACTTAATCGGTGCTGGATGTAAGTAAAGTGGTACATCTAATTCTGCAGCTGCTTCAAATATCCCCTCGTACTTTGGATGATCCAAGAACGTACCGTCTTCTCCTCTTCCTGCAATCAACGCACCTTTAAGCCCTAGTTCTTTTACACTTCTTCTTAATTCTTGTGCTGCTGCTTCTGGTTCATTAATCGGCAATACCGCCAAGCCTTGAAAACGTGTCGGACGTAAGTCCACATACTCTCCTAACACATCATTACATAACTGACATAATTCAATTCCTGCCTGTCCTGTTAAGAGTGAAGGTGCTTCTTTACCATAAGATAAAACCTGCATACGTACGTTATTGTCATTCATAAATTTCATACGTGTTTTATGTTGGTCTAGATCATCTTCACCATGAAAGTCAGTCTTTTCTTCTAAAGCTGAAAGCATTGTTTCTAACGGAACACCTTTAGGATCTTTCGAAACTAAATTCCTCACCTTTTCTTGTACATCTGTCAGTATATAGTGTTCTTCAACCAAAATCGTTTCCATTTTTTCTTCCTTCTCTCTTCTATATCGTTAATAATCTTTTCCCGAGTTACCTTACATATATGCGATAAGCTTTTCAATAATTCGTTCTAAGCTGGTCTGTTCAAAATCAATTCCCATAAGATTATCTTACTTAAATAGTAGTTAATTTCCATAAACTTTCCATTTTCAATGGTAAATGCCATCTCCAACTTACAAAATTTTCTATACCATACATCGCCACATTAAGCTTGATACATTTAAAATAGTTCCGTTTTCGTGTAATTATAAATTGATACATATAAACTATTTTTTAGATTTTAATGGTAATAATTAAGAATATTACATAGATTACAAATATTACCGTTGTTAAACAATAATGGAGACCTTTATAAAGTGAGACCTATCAACTTTTTCCTGAGTTTTTATAGTGCCTGTTATAAAATTGTCACATTTGCCTGTATATTATGACATTTTAATTATTTAATGCTAATTGATAGGTTTTAACTAAAATCTATTACATTTTTCTAACAAATAATAAACATTCTTACATTTTAGTAAAATTAGATTTTTTTAATATTTGATATGTCAATCTGTTCGGGGATAAAAAAACGAGGTGAAAATTTTGTTATTAGTAATCATATTTTCCGCATTGATTTTAGTACTTGGCATTCGTGAAATGCATGTACATAGAAAACGTATCAAACAGATCCCGATACGTATCAACATTAACGGTATTCGCGGTAAGTCCACCATTACTCGATTAATCTACGGCATCTTACGAGAAGATAACTACCAAGTTATTGGTAAAACAACAGGAACTGATGCCCGAATGCTGTATTGGTTTGATGAAGAAGAGTATCCAGTCGTTCGTAAACCTCAAGGCCCGAACATCGGAGAGCAAAAGGATATTTTGCAGAATGTCATCGACAACAAAGGTAAAGCCATCGTCAATGAATGTATGGCCGTCAATCCAGACTATCAAATCGTCTTTCAAGAAAAGCTGTTAAAGGCGAATGTGGGTGTCATTGTCAATGTCATGGAAGACCATATGGAAACTTTAGGTCCGACATTAGATGAAGTGGCAGAAGCATTTACCGCAACAATTCCTTATAACGGAAAACTTGTCATCATGAAAGACGATTACACAGACTTCTTTAAGAAAGTCGCAGATAAACGCAACACTGAAACGATTGTCGTGGACAGAGATAAAGTTGAAGAAGATTTACTTAGAAAATTCGACTATATCGTCTTCCCTGACAATGTCGCGATTGCGATGGGTGTCGCAAAAGCAATCGGCGCCAATCCAGATGTCGCAATTGAAGGTATGTTGAACGCACCGCCTGATAGTGGCGCAGTACATATACACTACTATCATAAGAACGATACTAAGAACATCTTCGTTAATGCCTTCGCCGCAAACGAACCTCAGTCATCTAAAGCGATTCTCCAAAAAGTAATCGACTACAAATATCCCTATGAAAAGAAAGTCATTATTTTGAATTGTCGTGGTGACCGTTTAGATAGAACAAAACTCTTTGCTGAAGATTTCATTACTGACGTAGACTTCGACACGTTGATTTGTGTCGGCAAGAGTACGCAGCTTGTGACAGAAGTCATGAAATCTCAACCAGATAAAAAATACTTGAACTTTGAAGGAAGACCTTTCGAAGAAGTAGAACAAGCAATCTATGAGGAATCCAAATCGGCACTAGTTTTTTGTGTCGGTAATATTCATGGTAACGGCAAGAAAGTCGTGAATTTATTAGAAGGGATGGATTAATTTTGGTAGGTTCAGAGCTGTATTTCTCATTATTTGTAGGTATCGTACTCAGCTTGATATTCGCTGAGAAATTCGGTATCAATCCTGCAGGGCTCGTAGTACCTGGTTATTTAGCTTTAATATTTGATCAACCTATTATGTTGCTGTCAGTACTGATTATCAGCTGTCTGACATACTTCATTGTGGCACACGGTATTAGTAAAGTTGCTTTACTTTATGGACGTAGAAAGTTCGCCGCAATGATTTTAACCGGCATGATTATAAAATTCGTTTTTGACTTGATATATCCACTGACCCCCTTTGAGGTCGTGCAGATATCCGGTATCGGTATTGTCATTCCAGGCATTATCGCGAATACCATTCAAAAACAAGGTACAATCACTACGTTAGCTTCATGTATGCTGCTGACTTGTATCACGTACGTCGTGTTATTCGCATATAGCTTTATCAAATAAGAAGGAGTTAGAGTATGGCTAACAAGCAACGTTTCAATATAGAGAATTGGATTTTAAAGAAATCCAAAAATCAAAAGAAGCATAATTCTAAATACATGTTAGTTGTGTCTATCGTTGCGCTGATACTACTCATAACGCTCATGGCCACTGCTAAAACACATAAGGTCGATGTCTTCGCTAAACATAAAGATGATATTCACTTAGCTTACTTCGGTAATGTCAATTTGAATAAATACATCAGACAAAGTGACTTAGATGATATGTTCGACCCCATTCACAGCATCATTAAAGAAAGTGATTATGCTTCAACCAGCTTGAATATCAATCGCGTATCTAAAAATCCATCTAAGAACGTCAAAAAGAACTTAGATAATATCGCATTTATGAAATCACTTGGCTTTACGAATCTTAATTTGACCAACAACGCAGTAGACCTCGCAGACATGAAACAAATTGAAAAACAAGCCAATCAAAAATACGGTTATAACTTTTTAACCGGTAATGGTTCAAACCCATTAAACAGTAAAGTATCTCATAAGACGATTCATGGTAAGAAAATTGCGACTGTGTCATTTACAGACATCAACTCAAAATATACGAATGCGAATAAAGCCACAACATCTATCGCTTTAGATCCGAAAATCTTTGTTCCATTAGTTAAAAAACTTAAAGAAGAAAATGACATGGTTGTTGTCAATGTAGACTGGGGTATTCCAGATGAACCACATGTCACAAGCCGTCAGAAGACTTACGGTCACGCCCTAGCAGAAGCAGGTGCTGATGTGGTCTTAGGCCATAATACAGTGATTCAAAAAATTGAAGAACATCAAAATACACCAATCTTCTACAGTTTAGGTAATGTCACTTCAGATGATTTCTTATCTGAGAATAAAAAAGGCTTAGCGGTTCAACAATCATGGGATGGAAATCGCAGTGACTTCATGATTACACCGATTAAGACTTCCGGAGATAAAATCACCAAAGATAATATGAACGTCATAGAAAAAACAAAACTAAAAAATCGTATTTCTCACCCATCCATCAAACTTAAAGATACTAAAGGAGGCTACTATTATGAAAATTAAGAATTACTTATTATATGCGGCTATTGTATTGATCATCGCCAGCATTTTCTTAATGATTATTCTCAGCAATGCGAATGAACCTTTAGATAAATATGAAAAACATGATTTAAAAACTGAAAAACACGTGTCTTTCAATGGAGGTCATACCTTCCATGAACATTTATAGTAAAAAGGTACTGACAGTTATATTTATCATCACATTGCTGGTATCTACTGTCTTCTACTTTGTAAATAAAGAAGACCAAGTCGATAAAGATGAACTTTATGAAAATAAATTAGCCTCTCAAAATCATAAAGACGCTAAAAAGAAATATGGTGTCGCAACGAACAATAAAATTGCGAGAGCTGTCGGAAATAAAATTATTCAAGAAGGCGGAAACTCAGCCGACGCAGCTTACGGTGTTGCTTATACTTTAGCAGTTACTGAACCTTACGCTGCAGGACTCGGCGGTGAAGGTACGTCATTGACGTATGATGGAAAAAAGGGGTCCAAACCTACTGTCTATGACTACAACACAGTTTCTGGCTATAACTATCAAAAAGGCGACGAAGTCGGTGTACCTGGTTTTGTTCAAGGTATGCATGACATGCACGAAAAAGAAGGTCATATGAGTGAAAAGAAAATCTTAAACTATGTTATTCCACTTGCTGAGGACGGATTCCAAGTCAACACTGACCTTGCAAAACTCCTTTCTAAATATAGTGGGAACTTAGATAACAACTCACCTTTCTTTAAAAAAGAGGACCAAGTCGTACAAAATGGCGACGTCGTTAAACAAGAAGCTTTAGCTAAAACATTAAAAGGGATTAGAGATCACGGTCCAGATTATTTCTATAAAACACAAGGACCAAGCATTGCTAAACAAAGCGGGAGTCATTTAAGCGAGAAAGATTTCACTGACTATAAAACACAAACGAAACAACCACTTTCAACTAACTATCTGAATAACCAAGTCTATACATCACCTAACCCAACCAGCGGTATGCTGACACTTCAAGGTCTGAAAATTGATCAGTCTATCAATGGCAACTTAGGTGAAGAAAAACGAAATGACTTTATTGAAAGTGTTATCGAAGCAAGAAATGTAAACTTTAAAAATAGATATTTAATCAATGATCAAGCAAAAAATGACACTAAACATACAGGAGATCATTATTTATTAAAACGTGCTGAAAAGTACAAGAACATTAAAAATCAATTCGGTTTACAAGGACAAGTGAATACAGCTGGTTCACACTTTGTAGTTGTTGATAAACAAGGCCGCATGACAAGCTCAACAAACACACTCAACAACTTCTTCGGTTCTGGCGCTTATACGAAACAAGGTTTCTTTATGAACAATGCTTTAAAACGTTTCTCAGATTCACCAGATAGTGATAACCACGGTGACAAACATAAATCACCGCGTTCATTCATCTCACCTACCATTGTGGTTGGTAAAGATTATTACTTCGGCGGCGGTACACCAGGCGGCAATAAAGTACCGACTCTTATGCAAGAAAACTTATCTAATTACTTACGCGGTAAAGATTCACTGCAAGAAACAATTGATAAGCCGCGCTTCTATAATGACGGCAAAGATGTCTATTATGAAGACGGCATGAGCGACCAAGACCTTAAGACGATTAAAGACTTAGGTTACAATCCTAAAAACAGCGCAGACAATCCAAACTTCGGCAGTTTCCAAGGTGCAACTTACTTCAAGAAAGACAAGAAAACAGAAACAGGACATGATGTTGAAGTAAGATAGTGTGAATTTATTGCTGTATCAATTGTAAGGTTAAACCCATCACAAACAAGGGACTGAGATGACGACATAAAAGTTATCTCAGTCCTCATTTCTTTAAAAATCTATTGACTAAAGGAGGCTGAACATAATGCGACGCGATCATCCAATGCTCAAACGTTTTCTATTGATTTTACTCTTGAGTATTGCACTAACTACACTAGTTTTTATTCCTTTCTTTATGAATGCGGCAAAAGGCATTGCGTTCATTAGTAAAGGCGATGGGTTTTCACAGTTAGTTCCTTTCCAAAAGTATTTATATCATCAATACACACACTTCAGAAGTTTTTATGATGTTTCATTCGGCTTAGGCGGAGATTATACAAAAGGCTTATCTTATTACTACGCAACGTCACCTTTATTATTGCTATACTTCGGTATCGTCTATATTGGTGAACAACTCTTTAATCTGCCTGCGCACAGTATACAATTTTGGGCTGCCAACCAGATTTTCTTGAGTTATATTCGTGTAGTATTCACAGTCTTAACAAGTATCTATTTCTTTAGATACCTTAATTCCAACCGTTTCTTCGTCATACTTGCAACGTTAATGTATGCAATTTCTGTTGTGACGATTTACTTTAACTTTACCTGGTCATTTTATGGTGACGTACTAATCTTGTTGCCGTTATCGTTATTAGGCTTAGAACGTTTCTTTCAAGCACGCAAAATCGGTTTATTTATCTTTGCGATTGCAGTCACGTTATTCTCTAATTTTTACTTCAGTTATTATGAGTTTATTATTCTAAGCTTTTATACTTTATATCGCATTATTTGGCCGTACCATAAAGACATTGTTCAACGCGTACAGAAACTTTATCTTTTAATTATTGCGGCAGTACTCAGTTTAATGATCGCAAGTCTCGGTTTTTATACAGGCGTTTCAGCTGTCATGGCTAATGACCGTCAAATCAATCCCAACTTAACGTTATCGTTACTCATTGATTTCAAAGAAAAATATCATATGTTTTCTGACGGCTTTTACATCACAATTTCAACACTGACATTCATCACCTTATTTGCGTTTAGATTATATAAGCATTATTTCTATCGCTTATTTGCGATTTTAACTTGGATAATGCTGATAGGGTCACTAACCCCTTATTTCGATAGTTTCTTTAATGGCTTTTCATTGCCTGCACGCAGATGGGTGTACATTTTAGGACTTTCATCCAGTGTCTTGATTGCATTATTCTTACTTCATCTTTCTGAAGTATCTATCAAGCAATACCTATACACAGCCCTTGGCTGTGTCGTTGTCATGTTATATATGTATACACAATACGACGGTAATAATACATGGATGTGGGTCACACTGGTATTAATGATTTTCCTATTTATTTGTTTGTATCAACCACACTTGTTGAAGCGAAAAGCCACCTACATCGCAATTGTTTTACTGGTATTCATTCAACAATTGGTAATGATACAAAATTATCATGATACACATATGTCTATTTATGAACGTCCGATTGCTTCTATGAAAGAAGACAATTACAACAATGCTAAACTGCAACATAAATTTGATCAGTTGCAACGAGAGAAAGATCCATTCAGTCGTATTGAATATCTCTCGTTCCCTGCACAAAATTCGCCTTTAATTTATGGCTTTAGAGGAATCGCACTATACTCTAGTCTGTTTAATGGAGATATTTTAAATTACTATGATAAAACAATGCAGATTGCACAGCCGATTGATAAAAATAGTAACTATCGCTTTTTAGGTAATCGCGCTAACTTAATGGCATTGTGGAACGTACAAGACCGCTTCAAAAACCCAATCGACCACAACCGCCCTTATGGTTTTGAACCGCAATCCACAATTAAAGGAAAGAAAAATAAATACGAACATTCAGCATCAACGATTGATTACCCTGCTACTCACATCACAGATAAAGTCTATGATAATAAAAAATTAAAAACACCAATTGAGAAAGAACATGCGATGTTAAAAGGTGTCGTCTTAGATGACGCTACGCCAGCGACTCACAAAACAGAACATAACATCAACTACAAAGACCAAATCCAGGAAGAAGCTGATGATGCGCGTTGGAATAAAACAGACGAAACCTTAAAAGTTAAAGAGAAAAATGGCGGTATTGATTATACCCTTCCAAAATCAATGACTGATAAATATAAAGATTTATATTTTGAAATTGAACTTGAGTTACAGTCACCAGATAAACCACACCGAGTTAAACTAAATGAATTCACGCAAAACCGCAGTTCACTCGGTTACTCTTATCGTCGTGTGGTTAATCCATTAACTATTCGTATCAAAGCCGATGATAAAGTGCGATTAAACTTACCTAAAGGAAATTACCGTTATAAACTTAAAGGTGTCTACGGTGAAGATTATCAAGCATTGAAAACTGCATCACGCTCAGTTGACCGTGTCAAAATCAAACCTACATCTCACGGCTATACCTTTACAAAACAACCACAAGATCATGGTTATTTAGTCATCCCGACACCTTATGAAAAAGGTATGCATGCGACAATTGATGGTAAAGAAGCAGAAGTGAAAAAAGGTAATGGTATTGAAACAGTCATTCCTGTTAAAAAAGGTCAAAAACACATTCAGCTTTCTTACACACCACCTTATCTTTATCCACTTTTAATCCTTAGTGGTATTGGACTGATTCTGGCTATCGGCTTTACTCGGTTTGTTCGTCATAAAACTAAATAACTTCATTTAATATCGAATGATTCACTAAAGAAGCAGCGGCCTAAAAGGTGCCGCTGCTTCTTTATACATATTCATTAACTTTTTAAGACTCATTCAAAGCGCTATTAATACTGTCAGTGAATGCAGACATACGGTCTGTCCAATTTGCCGGATTTTCACGGCTTGGACGAGATGCATCGCTATTTTTAAAGAATTGGTTCGCAAATTGATTATTCAACTCAATTTGTACCCCTGCTTTTTGTTGGTTTTGATTCGTAATATTATTTAAATTACGCCCTGCAATATTACCTGTCGCTTCTGTGACATCAAAACCTTCTGATCTTAACGACGTAGTGATGCGTTCTCGTAAAGCATCATCTCGTCCTCCTACATAGATATCATTACCAGAACGTGCTGTTTTATGAATAGTCACTGTCTTTTTCGACTCATGAACCATGGCTTGTGCTTTAGGTTCATCATAATTTGCGGATGTGACATGCAGTTCTTTATTATTTATTGGGCGAATACCTTTAAATGTGTAATAACTCGCATTATTTTTATTCGCAATTTCATATGCGATTTCACTTGTACCTGGTTCAATACCACCGCCATGGGGTGCAACGATAAGTGTATCATTTGTGCCCTTACTTGTTTTGATCGTCCAATCTTTACCCTCTTGTGTAGCCTGTTGCAGTTGCGTCATCGATTGATATTTATCTGAAGCACTGAACGTTACTGGAGATAATGTCAACAAACTAACCATAGCTATCGAAACCACACTCGCTGAAATCAATATCGGATTCTTTATCTTTCTCATTCTACAACACCTCTTTTTATCGCTCTTTCTATATAATTATCTCCTTTCCTAAGTTCACTTAATTTCCGCTTTAAGCTTATCCATACTTATTAATCCCTTTAGTAACAGTGTAACCTTCTTGAAATAATTTAATCATATTTTTTGTGAAAACATTATAATCTTAATTAAATATTAAATCCGGTAAAGCAATTGAGCAAAATAAAATTTAGCATGGCTTTTTTAACACAGTTAATTTTCTCAAGCTAGTTTAACCTTAACATTTTATCCTACATTTTTATGCAATTTGCTTTAAATTTATAATTTAGGGGTAGTAATAACTAATGACATATCTCCTGTGATTCACTTCATTAAAATGCTGCTGCGTTAATCGACGATTTCGCAACTGCATTTTAAATTTTTTTAATTTTTTTCGATACTTAAATTATCGGTAAAATGAATGTGTAATTTAAGTTGTCAGAATTATCAAAACAGTTGGTATGACTTACTTTGTAGCACTTTCTGAAATGACATTGTATTTTCAGAAAAGACAAAAAGAGGGTGAATTTAAGCATTTTGTCTGTCAATTGTTTGTTGAAAGCGATTTCATTTTTATGTATTATGACACTAAAGATATAAAAAGGGGCTGGTTTATATATGCAAGGAGAAGAGAAAAATGGGCAAAACGTAGAACAACAAGCACAAAATGAAAAGAAACCAAAAGCCATAGGAATTTGGCCGTCATTATTTACATTGGGGTTAATGATAGCGGTCATGTTATTTACAGTCGCAGTATTAAAGAAAGAACCACATATTCCACTGATGATTGGGACAGCAGTGGCTATCGGGGTTACAATGTTGCATGGCTATAAGTTCGACGATGTCGAGCAGATGATGTATAAGGGGATCAGACATGCTTTACCTGCGATTGTCATCATTATTTTAGTCGGATTGATTATCGGATCATGGATTGGCAGCGGTGTCGTTGCGACAATGATTTATTATGGTCTACAGTTGATTGATCCACGTTTCTTCTTAGCAGTAGTCGTCTTACTGTGTGGTATTGTCGCATTAGCAATCGGAAGTTCTTGGTCTACCATGGCAACTGTGGGGGTTGCTTCAATGGGGATTGGAATGAGTATGGGAATCAACCCAGGTATGGTAGCAGGCGCTGTCATCTCAGGCTCATATTTTGGAGATAAAATGAGTCCACTCTCTGATACAACAAACTTAGCATCAGGATTAACGAAAGTAGATTTATTCGAACATATTAAACATATGACTTATACAACAATCCCAGCACTTGTGATTTCACTCATCGCATTCTTTATTATTGGGATGCAGTATGGTAATCGTAATTTCGACGCTAAAAATATTGAGAAAATTCTATCAACGATGCAGAATGAATTTGTGATTTCACCTTGGTTATTGTTAATTCCTTTAGCTGTTATTGTATTAGTAATGTTTAAAGTACCTGCCATTCCTGCCATTTGTGCTGGTATTATCTTAGGATTCTTCGCACAAATTTTTGTACAAGGCGGTTCTTTAACAGAAGCACTGACTGCACTTCAAACAGGTTATACAATGGAGTCAGGCAATAAGATGGTGGATGAGTTATTTAACCGTGGTGGTTTAGAATCTATGTTCTATACAATTTCACTGACACTCGTCGCAATGACATTCGGTGGTGTCTTAGAATATTCAGGTATGTTAGATTCACTCATTAGCATCATCTTACGTTGGGCAAAGAATACAGGTTCATTATTAACATCAGTGATTCTATCTTGTATCGGTACAAACTTCACTTGTTCTGAACAATATATTTCTATTATTGTACCAGGACGTATGTATGCACAAACTTTTGCGGATAAAGGTTTACATCCTAAGAACTTATCACGTGCGTTAGAGGATGGCGGTACACTGACTTCTGTCTTCGTACCATGGAACACATGTGGTGTGTTTATCGCATCAACATTAGGTGTCGGCGTAATGCAGTATGCGCCATTCGCATTCTTAAACTTCTTAGTACCAATCATTTCTATTATCTTCGCATACACAGGATATAAGATTGTGAAGTTGCCGAAAGACAAACGTGAAGGTGTAAAAGCTAGAAAAAAGAAAGCCACTTTGCCTAACGATACGAACTTAGCATAAAAAATATTTGAATTTTTAGAAATCTAATAACGGATAGTTTAACACCCTCGTGTTGATGACACGAGGGTGCATTCTGTTTTCTATGATTTAAGACGTTCGCTAAACGTTTCAAATGATATTTGACCTGTCGCTAACTTTTCATATTCAACGCGCATTTGTTCATTTTTAGATAGCGGACGTTCATATAAGGCTTCAACACATGTCGCTTCGTCTTTTAACGGTTCGTATAATGACGTTAACGTTTTAAACACTTCATAATAACGCAAGCCGAATCTTCTTAATGATTGTGCATTAAAATGAATACCGTCTGGATTCATTGTTAACCCTTTTGAAGTGACAAAGTATGTGTCTGGCACTTGTTGCGGCATAGTTTGTAAAATATGGTTGATTTCTGCATGTTGTGTCAAAGTACGACTGAAACCTTCTGCATGTGTTAAATGATCTAACCCACCTATGACGAAAGGTACATGAGGCAGATCAAGTTCCTTTCTGACATGTGCAATCACATTTTTTAATTGTGATTGATACACTTGATATAAATCCTGATTACAGTCGTTTTCACCTTGGTGCCATAAGATACCGATAATTTCACTCGTTTCTTGCGCAAAACGAGCTTCAGAAAGTGCATGGCGCATGAGTACACTTCCGGGTTGCCATTCTGAAATAGCGCTGCCGCCTTCAGCACAAGGGATTAAGCCGATAGATTCATTGGGATGGTCGATTGACCAAGCTTGCGCAAACGCACTCGCCAAACCGACACCTGCTAAATGTCTATCAGCGTGAATCGGTTCACCCATCATTTGCCATCTGCCATTTCGCAAGACATTGATATGTTCATTAATAATGGCTGGAACTTCATTTAGAAAGCCTCTGCCTGCCATATTGGATTGGCCCAATAAAAGAATGGATTTCATCTTGATACCTGCTTTCTATAGTTTGATTCAGTTTCATTATAACAAGTATTTCTATTCTTTAAGTAGAATTAATTTTTAAAAGAAAACGTTTTCCTTAATAATTTAAACCGCTTCGCTTATCTTATAAGTTGAGGATTGATAGAATGGAGTGGTATTCTATTTTCAAAATAAAATAACAGAACGTGCTTTTAGTGTTAGGAGGAGTAAAAGAATGAATAAACCCCATTTAGTGGCACCTGAAGATTTCAATATTGTCTCTGAGATTGAGAAGTACGCAAAAGATAAATCAAAAGTTGCGATCATCTTTGAAGATAATGCAGGTGGAACAACAGAAGTAACTTATGATGAATTAATTCGCAGCGCAAATCGCATTGGTAATTTATTTAAACAACATGGTTTGCGTAAAGGCGATACATTACTCATTAAAATGGAACGCAGTATTGAAACCTATGAAGTTTATATTGCGGCATTGAAATTAGGTGTCGCTTTAATCCCAGCATCTGAAATGTTAAGAACGAAAGACTTGCAGTACCGTATTACACACGGTGAAGTCGATGCAGTCTTGTCTATTGCGTCAGGGGCAGATGAATTTGAAGGCGTAAAAGAATATGATGACTTAACAAAATTCATTATTGGGGATACTAAAGAAGATTGGATTAATGTCGAAGAAGGCAAAAAAGAAATGAGTGAGGAATTAGACATCACACCGACAAAACGTGATGACGTCGCTTTCTTACCTTATACATCAGGTACAACAGGCAATCCTAAAGCTGTTGTACACTCACATGGCTGGGGTTACGCACATATGCAGATGGCACCGAAACATTGGTTGAACATCAGTGAAGGTGACATTGTATGGGCCACTGCCGCACCTGGTTGGCAAAAATGGGTATGGAGTCCATTCCTATCTACAATGACATCCGGCGCAACAGCCTTTGTGTTTAATGGTCGCTTCAACGGCACAGTCTATTTAGAATTACTCGAAAAATACAAAATCAACGTACTTTGCTGTACGCCGACTGAGTACCGTATTATGGCCAAACTCCAAGATTTAGGTAGTTATGACCTATCTCATCTTCATGACGCTGTATCAGCCGGAGAACCTTTAAACCAAGAAGTTGTTGAGAAATTCCAAGATACTTTCGATATCACAGTACGTGACGGTTACGGTCAAACAGAAAGTACTTTAGTGATCGGTTTATTAAAAGATGTTAAAGGTAAACCTGGTTCTATGGGTAAAGCTATCCCTGGCAGTGAAGTCACTATTATTGATGATGAAGGTAACTTAGCTGAAGTCGGAGAAGTCGGCAATATCGCTGTTCCAGTCGATTTACCTGCATTGTTCAAAGGTTACTTCAAAGAGCCTGAACGTACACAAGAACGTATCGTCGGCAACTATTTCATGTCAGGCGACTTAGCTAAAGTTGATGAAGATGGCTACTTCTGGTTCGAAGGCCGTAAAGACGATATCATTATCAGCTCTGGTTACACAATCGGACCATTCGAAGTGGAAGATTCATTAACGAAACACCCTGCAGTTAAAGAATGTGCAGTGGTCGCAAGCCCACATGAATTACGTGGTAATATCGTAAAAGCCTTCATTATCTTACAAGATGGCTATGAACCAAGTGATGACTTAGTGAAAGAACTTCAAAATTATGTCAAATACGATGTCGCACCTTATAAATATCCACGTGCGATTGAATTTGTTGAAGAATTACCAAAAACTAATTCAGGTAAAATCCGTCGTGTTGAATTACGTGAAGCAGAAATCGAAAAATATAATAAAAAATAAAAGCAATACACCTTACATCCCTGTCATTCGGCGGGGATGTTTTCATGTTATAAGGATGAAGGAAAGAGAAAATATACTTTTTATTTCCTGGGTTATAGCAATCAAAAATAAAGCCTCTGAAGTGACTTGTGTGCCACTTCAGAGGCTTCTCTATCTCTCTACTATTCAATTAGATTATTAGTGTTCTTTCATATCCTAGTTAAAGCATGATAGTAACTTAGCTCATTTCTTTTTTAACTACCGCTTTAACACGGTCAATATCACCTGAAACGTCTATATCCGGTTTCTTCGTGAATTTAGAAACAATGATTGTTACTAACACACTGGCAATCACACCAGGGATGATTTCATATAAGTTGAAGAAGTCATTTGTTTCACCTAATGGTTTTGCGAAGACAATCCATAAAATTACAACAACTGCACCAGCGATCATACCACTGATTGCACCTGTACGACTTAAACCTTTCCAGTAAAGTGACATTACAACAAGTGGACCGAATGCGGCACCGAAACCTGCCCATGCATTACCTACTAGGTTTAAAATTGTGTCGTTTGGTGACCAAGCAATTGCGATAGAAATAATCGCAACAACTAATACTGATAAACGACCTACTAATAAGAATTCTTTTTGATGTTTCTTCGCAGCTTCTTCACCACGGATTAATTTGTAGAAGTCTTCAGTCAATGAGCTTGATGTTACAAGTAATTGAGAAGAAATTGTACTCATAATCGCAGCCAAGATTGCAGCGAGTAAGAAACCGCCGACTAATGGGTGGAATAAAATTTGACTCATTAAAATAAATAATGTTTCTGGGTCTTTTAATTCAACGCCTTTATCTTGAATAAACGCGATACCGATTAAGCCCACGAATACTGCTCCAATTAAGCTGACAGCCATCCAGCCGATACCAAAACGACGTGCTGTTCTTAATTGTTTAACAGTTTTAATACTCATGAAACGCACGATGATATGAGGTTGACCGAAGTAACCTAAGCCCCATGCGAAGAATGAGATAATTCCGACAATTGTTGTCCCTTTGAATAAATCTAAGTTTGTCGGTTTTAAATCTGTTACTGTATTGAATGTGTCTAATCCATTTAATTTAAGTAATGCGACAATCGGAACCATAATCATCGCAATCAGCATAATCACACCTTGGAAGAAGTCAGTCAGTGATACTGCTAAGTATCCACCAAAGAATGTATACGCGATAACGATAACTGAAATTAAGATTAATCCTAAACGATAATCCAATCCGAATGCACTGTCGAAGAGTTTACCGCCTGATACCATACCCGCATGTGTGTATAGGGTAAAGAATACGACGATAATGCCTCCTGAAATAATTTTAATCAAGTTAGAATGGTCAGCAAGACGATTCTTGAAGAAGTCTGGCAACGTAATTGCATCACCAGCTTGTTCTGTATATACACGTAATCTCGGTGCTACTACGAAGTAGTTGATATATGCACCAAGTGTTAAACCAATCGCAAGCCACGCAGCTGAAAGTCCAGTAGTATAGACCTCACCGGGTAGTCCCATGATCATCCAACCACTCATGTCGGATGCCCCTGCGGAGAGTGCCGTTACGTATGGCCCAATGCTACGGCCGCCCAGCATGTATTCACTGACATTTCCTGTTGCTTTCTTATAACCATAGTAGCCGATGACTAATAAGATTAAGAAATACAAAGCAATCATGATATACGTTTGCCAGTCTGGGTGTACCTGTTGTCTCAGTGTTGCTCCTAAAGTAAACATGTCTAAAATAAACATCCTTTCAAATTATTTGGAATAAAATGTACGGATCGTTCTTAGGCATAGCAATGACAAGGTTCAGAATCTAAATCAAAGTTACAAAGCCAAGATGACTTTGAATAACTCCCCATTCACCCTGAAATCTTATTTTAATTAACTCATTGCGCACAACTTCTAAAAGTATGTCCCCACATACTTACCCCTAATGAAGTACTTAATCTATTCAAAAAAGCAGCTAAAACAATTCTCCCAAGTTTCGTAAGCAAATGCCTTTGTTTATGTAACGTTGTATCAAATAGTATTTATACCGCTTTTTTTAACTAAGATATTTTCATATACCCTACTTTTTAGATTAAGAACATTTGAGTTAACTAAAATATTAACCTGAAATCCTTTATCCCTTGCAAAAAATTGCTTTTAACTTTTTAGCAAAGATGTTTCTTAGCTTAACACAATGATATTTTTACGCAAATTTAAGTCGGCAAAAAAGCCACTTTCTCGCCCATTTTAGACATTTTTTTATCTGCGTTCGTCACTTAAATACCAACGGTTACAGCGAAATCTAAAAAAAATTTCAAAAATTTTTCGTTTGACAGCGTTTTCTAGTTGTAATCAAATTCTAATATAATTTATTTATCCTTCTAAAATGCCCTCATTTCAACCCTTAACAAACTTAAAGTAATTGTAATATTCAGAATTCTAATTGAAAATATTTTACACTGTGGTAATATATAACCGGATTACACAAATACTGTCATTGAGCATTGCACAGTAATAGATGGTTACTTACTATCTCAAAAGTAACGCAACATCTTTTATGACAGTATCATGTGTTGTAGTACCTAAAATAGATGAACTTCTAAAACTGAAAGGAGCATTATTATTATGCGCACAGCCAAAAGTATAGGCGACACCAGAACAGAATCAGACGCATCAAATAATAACAGAGATTTAATTTTAGGAAAGACAAGGGACACATTAAAGCACTGTGATCAAGATATAGTTAAACTACTTAACCAAAGCCAACTACATTTAGAAGCCATCCGAGAGTTTATCAATCATACAGCAACAGCTATTCAGGCATTAACAAAAAATAAGCGTGTTAAAACAGGCATCATTGTTACAGAAGGTATCCAAAAAATTTTAAAAACTACTTGCGACATTCAACCAAAGTTATTTAACACACAGCTACAACAATCAATCCCTCTCATACAACGTCACTTAAGAAGAGAAGTTTCAGAACATATTAACTATCAAGGCAAGATTCTTAATGGTCTTGATTTCGATGAAGTAGAAGACATTATACGCAACTTTAAAACTGAAGGCGTAGAAGCAATTGTGATTTCATTTTTACACAGCTATCAAAATAATGATCATGAACGCGCAACAAAATACTATATCAATAAATATCATCCAGAATTTACTGTCACATATTCTACTGAATCAATTGAACACCTTCATACAACTTAAGCAAAAGCATTTGAAACTTATTTAGTCTGCACATCTACTTTACTCTATTAGAGTATTAATCAAATGAAATATATAAATGGTATAGGAAAACCATGTTTCATCTCAGTTATGAAACATGGTTTTCTTATGCTTATTCCAACTGGAATCTACACAATTCCAACAATGTGCTGCCAATAAATTTTAGACATCCCTTCTACTCACCTCAGACAAACCTCAGTCTGTCTCTTATCTATCCAATACCACTATGAAATCCATACTTATGTATAAAAAAGCAGTACCTCCTACTTTAAGGAAGCACTGTTTTATTGTGTTATTGCTTATTTTTCATTTAATTTCAAAGTATCCGCTGATGCTTTACGTACTTTGTTTAATAACTTCGTATCCTCAATTAATGATTCGCCATAAGATGGAATCATTTCTTTTAATTTGCCTGACCATTGTTCTAGGTAGTCAGGGAAGTTTTGTTCAATGATTTCTAATGCGACTGATACTGAAGTTGAAGCCCCTGGTGATTCACCTAACATTGCGACTACAGTGTGGTCTTTAGAGTGAACGACTTCTGTACCGAATTGGATAAAGCCGCGACCATGTTCTTGTGTATCTTTGATTACTTGAACACGTTTACCTGCAATGTGTAAATCCCAATCTTCGTCTTTCGCATCTGGTACGAAACGACGTAATTCTTTCATACGGTCTTCTTTTTTCATCAACATTTGTTGGATTGAATATTTAACAAGTGATAAGTTTTTAACCCCAGCAGCTGCCATTGTTAATAAGTTATCACGATTCAATGAACGGAATAAGTCTAAGTTTGAACCGTGTTTCAAGAATTTAGGTCCGATTGCTGCGAATGGTCCGAATAATAAACTTTCTTTTCCACGTACATAACGACGGTCTAAATGTGGTACCGTCATTGGTGGTGTGCCTGGCGGCTCTTTACCGTAAACTTTCGCATCGTGTTGTTGTACGATTTCCGGTTTGTTACATACTAAGAATGCACCACTGATTGGGAAACCGCCTAAGTTTTTACTTTCTTCAATACGTGTTTTTTGAAGTAATGGGATTGCGGCACCACCAGCACCGATAAAGATATAGTCTGCCACATGTGTTTCAACATTGTCAGTATCTAAGTTACGTACTTCTACTTCCCATTTCTTATCAGCACGTTGTTGGAAGCCAACGACTTCATGACGATAGAAAAGTTCTGCATTGTCATGTGTTTCTAAGTTTGAAGCTAATTTACGTGTTAACTCACCAAAGTTAACGTCTGTTCCTTTATCAATCTTACTTGCCGCAATCGCTAAGTGTGGAGAACGGCCTTCCATCATTAAAGGCATCCATTGCGCAAGTTTATTACGATCTTCAGTGTACTCAATGTCAGAGAA
Source organism: Staphylococcus simulans (assembly GCF_025561465.1). Taxonomy (NCBI): domain Bacteria; kingdom Bacillati; phylum Bacillota; class Bacilli; order Caryophanales; family Staphylococcaceae; genus Staphylococcus; species Staphylococcus simulans. Next base: position 212,296 of record NZ_CP095100.1, on the reverse strand, counting down.
CATCGGTAAATTTTTCAATGCTTCATAACGTTTCTTCAAGAATTGAACATTTTTCACACCTTGAACGAAACTGATGTGTGGTAATGGCGTGATGAACTCACGTGGGTTTTCAATCGCATTCGTTTTCACTAAATGTGACCAGAACTGTTTTGAAATCTCAAACTGTTCATTAATTTCTTTCGCTTTTTCCACATCAATTGAACCATCTGGCTGTTCAACCGTATAGTTCAACTCACATAATGCCGCATGCCCAGTGCCAGCATTACTTGTATCATAAGAACTTTCCAACCCAGGACCATCTAAGCGTTCAAATAACTTGATGTTCCAGTCAGGTTGAATTTCTTTTAAAAATGAACCAAAAGTGGTGCTTAATACCCCTGCACCAATCAAAATAACGTTTTTTGATTCTGCTTGACTCATTTCTTAACCACCTTCCTCAAATTAAATGTCCGGTCATCTGATGACTTAAGACGTAATGATTTACTTATTTATCTTAAACTATCTCACACAAAAACTAAAACATTATGTTTATGAATTATTTGCTTAAAACGAATAAGCGTAACTTGTTACACTTTTATGATAAGTGATATTCATTCTCACTGTCAACACGCAATATAACGCACTTAACAATTAGGAATGAAATCACATCACTTACGATATAATGCACTGTCTTTTAATAACGTATGATAGACTGAAATTATGAACTCTAAAATGAAGAGAGGAGTCACATCATGTCTAAACAAAATGACGATTATATTTACTACACCGATGAACCAACCAACCCTGAACATTACATAACACCTAACGAAACACATGAACCAAACAGAAAAAAATCAAAGCGATCTCATCCTGACAACATACGTCCAAAAGGCAGACGTTGGCTCAACATTATCTTATGGATTGTCTTTATGTTTTTATGTACGACACCCACACTTGTCGCAATGTTTTTAATCGGATTTGTCGCTATGAATCCCCATGGTAATCCGCTCGCATTCACAGGTATTATTGTAGGCTACGTCATTTGGTCAGCACTAGTTATCTGGTTACTCGTCTGGTATTACCGTAAAAAAGGTTATGAAAGTTTAAAACCCCTTGGTTTTGTAGACATTGCCTGGAATATTCTATATTTCATCGCCACACGTATTTGGACAGCACTATGTGTTGTCGTCATGGCAGTGGTTTTTGGTGAACAAGGTTCAGAAAATGATGAATTACTGTTAAAACAAGTTCAACATCTACAGGACTTCACAAATCCGATGATTGTGATTGCACTCATCTTATTCGTGTTCCATCTGACATTTGTCGGACCATTTTTAGAAGAAATCACCTTCAGAGGTATTTTCAAAGAAACGATTTTCTCTAGATTCTCATTCTGGTTGCCGATGCTGATTTCTTCAGCTATTTTTTCAATCAACCATGCCAGCACCAACATCGTAGGTTTCTTACTTTATATGGGAATGGGTGCTTGTTTCTATCTTGCTTATCAACGCCGTCGCAATCTTTGGGACAGTTACATGGTCCATGCGTTAAATAACGGAACCGCAAGTATCGCGATTATTATCGGTTTATTATTAATGTAGTGACCTATGATTGATTTAAATATTCTATATGTATACACAAAAGGAGCACCTTAATGGATGCTCCTTTTGTTATTGAGTTATCTATCAATTAATCTTCTACTTTAATCACAATCTTACCTTTCGCATGACCTTGTTCTGAATAATCGAGTGCACGTTGCGTATCATGGAATGGATAGACCTTATCAATGACAGGTTTGATTTCGCCTTCTTCAATAAGGTTCGTAATTGTACGTAATTGCGCATCACTCGGATGCATTAAGAAGAATTCATAATACACATGATGTGCTTTCGCAAGCTTACGAACATGACGAGACAAATACCAAATACCTGCACGTTTTGCTAAATTTAAATGCCAGGTATCTGCGAATTTCATAGTCGGCGGTCCGACTAGTGAGGCAATAGATCCGCCTGGTTTTAATATCGTAAAGGCTTTTTCTAAGTTTTTGCCACCTAACGTATCAAAGACCCCATCATAATTAGATAAGACATCCCAGAAATTTTGTTGTTTATAATTAATAATTTCATCTGCGCCGAGTGATCGAACTAAGGATTCACCTTTTTCACTGACAGTCGTCGCGACATGTAAGCCCATCACACGGCCTAATTGAATCGCAAAGGTACCAATACCGCCTGAACCCGCTTCAACCAACACTTTATCTCCTGCTTTAAGATGCATGATTTCATGGAAAGCCTGATAGCTCGTTAAACCAACTAGCGGAATACTCGCCGCTTCCACAAAATCTAAGTTCTTCGGCATCAACGCAATATCATACTGATTAATCGCAAAATACTGCGCAAATGTCCCCATATTATTTTTGCCAGGTCGGCCGTATACCTTATCTCCGACTTTAAAGTTTCTAACGTCTTTCCCTACTTTCTCCACAACGCCTGCCAAATCATTGCCGAGTACTAGCGGAAATTTATGTTTAACGACTGCTTTTAAATCACCATCACGTGTTTTAAAATCTACTGGATTCACACTGGCAGCTTTCACACGTACTAGGACCTCTTCAGGACCAGGCTCTGGTACAGGTAAATCAATCATCTCAACAGGTTGTTTCCCATACTTTCGAACAGCCATAGCCTTCATTGTTTCTGACATATTTTCCAACTCCTTCGTACTTATAACGTTTATCTCTTACATGAATGTTATCCTTCTATACCCGCCTTCCCACGTTGCTTATGCATTGAGCGTAAATAAAAGCACCGCTTCACTCTCTATCGTGTAGCGGTGCTTAACCTTACGTTATTCATTTAACGTTTTTTCAATGTTTGTTCAATGGCTTGAAGTTTATCTACAAACTGTACAATTTCCTCAGTACTGAAATGTCCTTTTAAACATTCACTGACAATCCAAGCCATTTTTTCTTTGACTTCTTCTAAAAATTGAATACCCTCATCAGTCATTTCCATTAATTTAATACGCTTATTATCTGAAGCTGCTTGTTGTACCAGCCCCATTTTTTCTAGTTTATGAATACGTTTAGAAGCTGCAGTTTTAAAGATATCTTGTAAGTCAGCAAGTTCATTAATCGTTAATCTGCGATGAGAACGGATCATAATTAAAGCTTCTAATTGCTCTCGTGAAATCATATGTTTCAATCCTGTTTCTTGAAGCATATCTGAAATGTATTTATTGATATTCATTAAACTCAAATCAAATCTAGTTAATGCTTCTTTCATTTCGTCATTCATGATTGTCCCTCCAACTTATTGCGCTTCACTCACATTTTATCATTAGTTGAATTTCATTTGGAATAGTGGTTTGCCACGTTTGTTAAACCAGATTAATACTAGATATTGAATCAACACCGCACCTAACGCAATACCAGAAAGGATTGCGGCTACAAAACCGAAAGTAAAGTGGCCTGCATTCGTAAAGATGGCTTCACGGAAACCTTGAATCGCGTAAGACATCGGTGAGAATGGGTGGATGAATCGGAAGAATGCGGCTGACATTTCAATCGGGAACATTCCTTCACTTGAGCTTAATTGCAGTACTAACAATAACATCGCTAAGAATAAACCGACACGATCTAATAATAATACGAGTAAAGAAGTTACTGCGATTGCCGCAATCGCCCATAAGAACATGACTGTTAAGAACTTACCTATGTTTTCAATATCTAAACCGAGTCCGAATTTCACCCATAGACTTAACATGATGGCACTGAATGAACCTTGTAAGACATATAAGAACACTTTACCTAACCATTGTTTCCATGGTGCGACATCTTGACGTAATGTTTTAGTTAATGGATAAATTGCCGCAAAAGATACAGCACCTACAAATAAACCTACACTTGCCATATAAGGTAAAACTGTTTCGCCATAGTAATCTGCTTTAGTAATATTGTTTTCTGTTACTTTCTCAATATCATTCAATGCTTGTTCATTTTCATTTTCAAAATGGACATTCGTTTGTTTTTCTACTGCTTGATCAATTTTTTGTTTAAGTTGTTCATTATTTTGTTGAAGCTGTTGTAAGCCTTGTGTCACTTGTTCATTACCTTGAACTAACTGTTCACCTTGTGCGCCTGCCATAGGTGCCATTTGTTTTAAACCTGCAGTCACCTGTTCATTACCATTAATTAATTGTCCTTCTGCTTGAGACATTTGTCCTAAAGCCTTCGATGTATCTGTATAACCTTGTTTAGATTGTTTATTAGCCGCAAATAATTCATCTAAGTATTCTGCACGCACTGTATTGCGAATCGATTTGGTTACAGTATCAATCGCTTTTTGTGCCGCTTGACTGCCTGTATAACTTGAACCTGGGTTCACTTGTGTTTCTAATTCAATTTTCTTTGGATTTTTATTTAATAATGTTGTCGCATTTTTAGATGCATCTTCTGGAATAATAATTGTTCCGATAGCTTTGCCGTTCTTTAATTGTTTTTTCGCTGTGTCTTTAGATACTTCTTGGAAATCGAATTTTTTATTATCTTTAAGTTTCGATACGACTTCGTCTCCAATATTGATTTTCTTGCCTTGAAGTGTTGCTGCTTTATCTTCATTAACAATAGATATTTTCAATTGGTCTGTCTTATCATATGGATTCCAAATTGACCCCACAAATAATGCTACATAAATCAGAGGTAATAAGCCTATCGCAATCAACGCAACAATTAACATCTTATTATTTTTGATAAATTTTAACTCATTAAACATAAGTAACTCCTTCTCCTTTATAGTACACCCCATGTACTATGATACTTTTTAAAACGTAAAAGCTTGATACCCCAACACTTTTACGCATTTATTTTCCATTATTGATTTGTTATTTTAAATAGTACACCCTGTGTACGTTTTCTAATATTAAACCTATTGTTGATGATTGTCAACAATAAAATACACATTTTTTCTCTTTTTCTTTTCACTCTTAAATATACAAGCTTTCATAATGTTTACTTAAATCGACTTCATTTCAAATGACTCAAACAAGGTAGATGATTCATTACACACTCGCTTCAATTATTAAATCATATTTTAATAATTTTATGTTATTCTAATTTTAAAGTTAATCACTCATATAAAGAGAGAGGTGCTGATTGAATATGAAGAAACGCTATGTCATCGTTCAATATCTATTAATCATACTGACAGGAATATTGTTACTTAATAGCTTGTTTAATCCTGATCAGATAATAAAAAGTTATATCAATATCGTTCTTTTTATTTGTGTAATGTTATTAGCATTGATTGCTTGGATAGTCGGACGTTTTAAACACCCTAAGCAATGAACGCTATAGTATTAACTACCAAAAATGAAGTTGATTTTTTTGAAGAAAAAAGAACGTCTAACTATTTAGACGTTCTTCCCTAATTCTAATCTATGTGCCGCATCTTGTGCGAGTGCTTTTAAATAACGAAATGGATGTGCAAGTGCTTCTGCTTTACTGATTGAAGCATGGTCGTTTGGTGGTCTGTCATCTAGGCCAGTCACACTGAAGACGTGATCAATCCCATGTGTTTTAACAGCTTCATAGCCTTCTCCAGTTACGCCGCATAACGCAATAACAGGTATGTTAAATTGTTGAGCTGTTTTCGCAACACCAATCGGCGTTTTCCCATAAATTGTCTGTCGATCGATTTTACCTTCGCCGGTAATACAAATATCAGCATCTTTCAGACGTGCTTTTAACTGTGTTTCATGTAAAACAATATCGATACCTCGAGAAAGTTCTGCAGCTAAAAAAGCAACTAACGCAATACCCGTACCACCTGCAGCCCCTGCTCCTGGCACATTAGAATAATCATGTTGAAACGTTTCTGTTAACACTTGATTGTAATGTGTTAAAGCTTGTTCAAGTTGTTCAATATCTTTTGGTGAAGCGCCTTTTTGTTTAGCGTACGTATGAGTAGCACCTGTGGGTCCAAGTAATGGGTTATCAACATCACAGACTACTTCAAAAGTTACGTTTTTCAGCCGTTTGTCTAAATTAGAAATATTAATTTGCGCAAGGTTGATTAGAGCGGCACCACCTTCAGGTAAGTTGCCACCTTTCTCATCAAGGAATTTTACGCCAAGTGCTTTCATCATACCTGTTCCGCCATCATTGGTCGCACTTCCGCCAATACCGAGAATAATTTTTTGTGCACCTTGATTTAGTGCGCTTAAAATCAATTGCCCTGTACCGTATGTAGAAGTCACAAGCGGATTACGATGTTTGAGTTCGATTGTTTCTATACCAGAAGCTTCTGCGAGTTCAATAATAGCCGTTTTATTTTGTTCAACATATGAATATTGTGCATCGATAATTCGGCCTAAAGCGTCTGTCGCTTTTACAGGTTTCATTGTTCCGCCTAAGGCATCATGGAGCGACTGCATCGTTCCTTCACCACCATCAGCCATCGGTACTTTGTCATAGATGACCGTTTCAGGCAAGACTTCCTGTAGTCCTAATTCTATGGCTTGTGCCGCTTCAGCCGCTGTTAAAGTTTCTTTAAATGAATCTGGTGCAATCACAATTTTTCGTACCATTCCATGATTCCTCCTTCTTTTTTCATCTTCATTATAGCGACATTTACAATATGCATAAAGGATGAGTTATACCTGACACAACTTTTATTGCCAACGCATACGGGTAAATATAAAGAAAGAGGTGAATACTATGGATAGACAAGTTGTCTTAAAAAAGATTAAAGATATTATGAAAGCATCACGTATTGGTGTACTTTCAACTTCCTATGACAATAAGCCAGATAGCCGATATATGATTTTCTATGACCAAGAATTTGATTTATATACGAAAACTAGTACAGACTCAGTAAAGATTGAAGAAATCGAACAAAATCCTGTTGCGCATATTTTATTAGGCTATGATGATACGAAAAACCATAGTTTCTTAGAAATCTATGCAGACTTAGAAGTCACTGAAGATCCAGATGTATTAGATTGGATTTGGGACGAACAAGATAAATCGTTCTTTGATTCTAAAGAAGACCCTAAACTTTGTGTCATTAGAGCTATTCCAAGATCTATTAAATTAATGAATAGCGATTCAGAAGATGGACCGCAATATGTAGAATTTAATTAAGCTATAAACATGACAAAACCAGCATGCCTGTTTGAAACATCACATGCTGGTTTTGTTTATAGTTTATTGTTTTAAGTTTAAAGTTATTTGTATGATTTCATGACACGACGGTAAATTTGACCTTTTTTCAAGCGACTGACATATGCACGTTGGTGCAATGAATAATGCTTTTTACGTACAACTTCAAGGATTTCACGATACGCTTGAGCTGCAACTTCAATAATGGGGCGTGCATCTTCGTGGAAGTAATCTAAATGACTTAATGCATTATGATACATAGCATCCGCATCTTTGGCGTAACTTTCCCATAAATCAATATAATTTTGTGTCACACCGTCTTCATATACTGCTTTTAAATCAACATTATATTCTTTTAAGCGATTTGCGCTTAAATAGATACGGTTATTTTCAAAGTCTTCACCGACATCACGTAAAATATTTGTGATTTGTAGGGCTTTACCAAGTTCTATACCGATTTTATCTGCTGTCTCATAATATTGTTCATAAGCAAGTACAGGTGTCAGTAATTCACCAATCGTACCTGCCACGCCGTAACAATAGGCTTCTAGCTCTTCATCTGTTTCTAATGCTGTCATAGTCAAATCGCTTTCCACGTAATCCATTAATGTTTTAAAGGCATGTAATGGAACAGGATAAGATTTTAATGTATGACGAAACGCACGCATCACAGATGCGTTACTATTAAAGTTCACATTTTCAGAATCTCCATCGTAGATGTGTTCTAAATCTTCACGAATCGCATCTAAGCGTTTTGGATCTTCATATTCATCTATACTGTCATCTATCATGCGACATACTGCATAAATCGCCCACACTGCTTTACGTTCTTGTTCAGGCAGACTATTAAACGCATAAGAGAAGGTTTTTGAGTACTCTTCCATTATCTTTCTGCAGTATTCGTAATCATCATTTATTAATTGTTCCATAACATTTCACACCTTGCTGTCATTATTCCTACTAGAGTCAATTACCCTCTATTTGAAATTTTAATAATAAGTTAAGTTATTCAGTTAACCAAATCTGATTTAATTTGAAACTTGTGTTACATGTTAAGCGAAAATCAGATAAAAGTCATTTAATAACCTACCACTTTTCTCAAATTTTTTAATACTTCTGATTTTCTGTCATGCATTCTTCAAAATTGAAGAATTTAATAAGTACTTACTTTGATATTTAGTCGCAAGTGTATAGATAAATGACAAGAGTTCATCAGATGTTGTTTTCTCTGATTCGAAGTCCGCTTTCAATGTTTGGTGTCGATTTTTTTCAGTATCATCCGCTTCTTTCTTAAAATAGCCCCACATATGATCAAACGTATTAATGACGGCACCTTTAGACGGAGGGAGGGCTAATGCTTCATCAATCAAGCGTTGTAATACCTCACCTTCTACATTATCTTTCATAACTGATCTGATTTGGTTATAGTGTGCTTGGCTATGCCACATGACTTCATATTTATATTCACGCCATAATTTCTCTTTCTCGTGTTGATTCAAGGACACTTCCTCCTCATGTTTTAACTTTGAACAGAGTTAGTATTCCCTAATAGCCGACAAGCAATGCGATGGACATGGCAATTGCACAAATAATAACCCACAGCAGAATCAATTTCCAAGCGAATTTCAACCACTGTACGTATGAAATTTTCGCAACTGCGAGTGCACCCATTAAAATGGCAGAAGTCGGAAACAGCACATTGCTGATGGAATCACCATATTGGAAAGCAAGCACCGTAAGTTGGCGATTAATATCTAGCAAGTCTGAAATCGGCACCATCAAAGGCATTGTAGTCAATGCTTGTCCTGAACCAGATGGAATGAAGAAGTTAAGGAAAAACTGGAAGATAAACATCACAATAATCACAATAGACGATGGGACATCATTGAGTAGTGTAGTCATTCCATGAATAATAGAATCAATAATTTTACCTTGTTCTAAAATAACGACAATGCCTTTCGCAAAACCGACAATCATTGCGCCAAATAAAATGTCTTTCATTCCTTCAATAAAAGCATCAAAGGTACCATTCATACCTAAGTCATTGACAAACCCTGCAAGCAAACCTGCCAAAACAAAGTTTGCGCTCATTTGATTAAAAGACCATTCATAACGAAAGATACCATAGACGTTAAACACAATAGTTAACGCAATAATACTTAATGCGAAGGCTTGACGTTTGGTAAAGCGTTCATATTCTATAGCTTTATGACTTTGACCTTCTTCTTGTTCTAAAGCATAAACGACACTTTTCTTTGGATTACGTTTCACTTTTCTAGCATAAAGCATTACCGAACCGATCGCTGCGGCTAGAATGAATATATAAATGATGGAACGTAACCCCCAACCTGAGAACATGGGAAGTTCAGCAACGGTTTGCGCAACACCGACTGTAAATGGATTCAACATACCTCCAATAAATCCACTTGCGGCACCTAAAATCACCATCGCGGCTCCTGTCATCGCATCATAACCTAGGGTTCTCGCAATAATTACACCGATCGGCACAAAGATAATGGTTTCTTCTGCTAAACCAATTGAAAAGCCTAAAATAGAGAACACAATCATAGTTAATGGAATCATTAAGATGCGCGAAGAACCTAATGTTTTAATCGCTTGGTTAATCCCGTTTTCAAATGCGCCTGTTCTATGTACAATACCGAAAGCACCACCAACTAAAAAGATATAAAAGACAATTTCTCCTCCTGTCAGTAAACCTTCAGGTACTGCACGGAATAAATCTAAAAATGACACCCCGTGTTGTTCAATACTATGATATGAACCTGGGACTACTAACGTTTGTCCCCCTTTATCTACGCGTTTATATTCCCCTGCTGGAATAATATACGTCAAGACGCAAGCAATGGCGATAATTATCATTAACAATGCATACGTATGAGGTGTTTTTAATTGAAATTTTGAAGATGAATCTTTTGAATTTTCCTTTGTATTTTCTGTCATACACATTCCTCTTTCCCACTATTAATTATCTGAATTTTCTTATTTTATATAGTATAGCCTATTTCTGAATCATTAGTCGGGAAAATTTAGTATCGTTGTGTATTTGAAGTAAATAGAAACATAATGAAAAAGCTGACCGGTTATACTTTCGGTCAGCTTTCAATTCATCATGATTCAATTATGAAGAAGGTTTATCTTCTTCGTGTGGTGCATTCGCGGCTGCTTTTGCTTCAACACGTTGTGCTTCTTCTTCAGCTGTTACTTCTCGATGTTCTTGTTGTTGTTCAAGTGCTTTAACATCTTGTGGTTGTTGATTTTCAGTTTCTTGAGTTTTAGCCGCTTGTTCTTCTTTAGCTTTCGCTTCTTTTTGTTTTTGTGCTTCCCATCTAGCTTCTTTTTCTTGTTTTTTCAATTTACGTTTCTTTTCTTCACGCACAGAGAAGACAATGAAAATAATGGCTAATAAAGGGAATGACATACCTAACCAGAACATATAACTCACTCCAATTCTGTAGGGAGACCCTGTTATTTGTATTCTTGTTTATCATAACATGTATGCTGTTATTTTTTCACTAAATCCTTTCTTATCGCCCTTCCTTGACTTACATCTAGAAAGTCGATAGATTAAGGTTAATGACAAATATAAATGCACTAGGGGCGTTTTATAACTGAGATGAAGCATGGCTTCAGACCCTTTGAACCTGATCTAGCTGAAACTAGCGTAGGAAAGTGTGAGTACATAACTAAGAAAGTATGGCTAAGAATGTCTGAGTCTATACTTTCAACTCGCTCTGATACGCACAGCTCTAGATAGGTTGTGTGTTTTTTTATGTCTTAATTTAACTAAAGGGGCGATTTAAATGGCAAGAACAATTTTAGTAACAGGCGGCGGACGTGGCTTAGGTGCTGTAATCAGCCGTACATTAGGCGAACAAGGTTTTAACGTTATTATTAACTACAACCAAAGTAAGGAAGCTGCCGAAGCATTGGCTCAAGAAATTGATAATAACCGTGCTGTCGCAATTCAAGCAGACGTTACTGACCGTGAAGCTGTAGAGCGTTTAGTCAAAGAAGGAACAGAAACATTCGGTCGTATTGATGGTGTAGTGAACAACGCATTGATTGGTTTCAAATTTGATCCGACAACACAAAAATCATTTAAAGATATGGACTGGTCAGATTATCAAAATCAAATCGATGGCACATTAAAAGCTGCATTCAACGTTGTACAAAGTGTGGTACCTCAATTTATTGAAAATCAACGTGGCAGTGTTGTATCTATCGGCACAAATTTATACCAAAATCCTGTTGTTCCTTATCATGAATATACAACAGCGAAAGCTGCATTAATTGGTTTCACACGTAACATTGCAGCAGAGCTTGGCCAATATGGTATTAATGCGAATGTTGTTTCAGGCGGATTGCTTAAAACAACGGACGCTAGCTCAGTTACTACACCTGAAGTCTTTGACTTGATTGCGCAAAGTACACCACTACGTAAGGTGACAACACCGCAAGATGTCGCAAACATGGTGGCTTATCTTGTTTCAGAACAAGCAGACGGTATTACAGGCCAAAACATCACTGTTGACGGCGGATTAACAATGAACTAAGTAACAATATTAAACACGAGGTGAATAACATGCCTACGCAGAAAGAAAAACAACTGCACATTGGCGTTTTATTATATGGATGCGGCCATCATCAAGCCGCATGGCTGATGCCTGATTCAAGTGTCGAACGTATCGGCACCATCGAGTATTATCAAGATTTAGCTCAAATCGCAGAACGCGGTTATTTTGACGCGGTGTTTTTCGCGGATAACCAATCCTTCCCCGCAAATAATGACACCACGATGCCTGCGTTCTGGTTTGACCCTATTGTCAATTTAACTGCAATTTCGCAGGTCACAAAACATGTCGGGTTAGTCTCAACGATTTCCAGCACATTTTCTAACCCTTATACGGCTGCACGTCAGCTATTAAGTTTGGACCATATCACTGGCGGTCGTGTCGGTTGGAATTTAGTCACATCTATGACGGATATTGAAGCACAAAATCACAGTATGGAAGGTCTGCCTGATCATACAGCACGATACCAAAAAGCAGATGAATTTGCGGAAGTCATGAATCATCTCTTCGAGTCATGGCAAACCAATGATTTTAAACACGATCGTAAATACAATCAACTGATTGATTCAAAAGCAATAGAACCTTTCAATCATCAAGGAGAACACTTCCAAGTTCGCGGCCCTTTATCTACACCCGCAAGTCCACAAGGTAAACCTGTCGCAATGCAGGCTGGCGCATCTAAACAAGGCGTGGCACTCGCAGTTAAATATGCAGATGCAGTTTACTCTGTTTCTTGGAATATCAAACAAGCAAAACAGTTCAGACAACGCTTAGATGATGAAATCAAACGTACCGGTCAGACTGACCGCAACCTCAAAGTCTTCCCAGGTCTGGTGACTTATGTCGCAGAAACCTATGAAGCAGCTTTAGAGAAAAAAGCGGCGCTTGATAATCAACTACCGATTGAAACAGCGCTAAATCAACTCAGTTTCTTTGTCCAACAAGATTGTCATAGTTGGGATTTAGATGACAAAGTCCCAAACTTACCTCCTGTCTCTGAATTTACTGGGCCTGTAGGTCGTTATGAAACAGTCCTTGAGATTATCAGAGATACAGATCCCACTGTACGAGAGTTATTGGGGTATTTAAATGCAGGTGGTGGTCATTTAACATTGATTGGAACACCTGAAGAAATTGTGGATGAAATGGAACATTGGTTCAAAGAAGGTGTGGCAGATGGTTTCAACTTAATGCCTCCTACCTTGCCGGATAGCTTAGATGATTTTGTGCATATGATTGTTCCAGAATTACAAAAACGCGGACTTTACCGAAAAAACTATACAGGACACACATTTAAAGAACATTTAGGAATTTAAAACAGGGCCATTCGGCTCTGTTTTTTTATACGAAATGTAAAACATACTTGACATTATTTAAGCGCAGCAGTATTCTAAAAATGTCAAATAAACTTTACATTTCAGGAGGGACATCATGATATTACTTAAAATTATCATCCCTATTGTAACCTTAGTTGCTTTCGCATTTGCTTGGAGAGGCTTCTTAAAAAATTATATGCCTTCAGAAGCAGTAGATGTTCAAACTGAGTCTCATTATGACGAACGTCAAACTAAAATTATTTTAGAAGTACTCGCAAAGACTTTTATCATTACTATTCTTCTCATTACATTCGCCTTTCTAAATCGTACGCTTGGTTTAGTCAGTGCACATAGTTTTATCTCGAAATATCCTGAAGCTGTCTTTTTAGTTATTATAATGGGAAGTTTAGTTTATAATTATGTAATCGTTAAACGAAAGTATTCATAATAGACATAGAGTGATGAGAAAATACACCTACAAAGGGTGAGAGTTATGAAAAACAAAATAAAATTGTATCGCAAACAAAATGGGATGTCTCAAGAAGCACTAAGTAAAAGTGTCAATGTTTCGAGACAAACGATTAATGCGATTGAAAATAATAAGTATGATCCTTCTTTAAGCTTAGCTTTTAAAATCGCTAAACAGTTTAAAGTTACAGTGGATGAATTATTTTCATAATAAAACAGGCCATGAACTCGTAATTTTGTTCATGGCCTGTTTTATATGTCATTATTTAAAGACTTTTTGGTATTGGACGTAACCAGAAATATAGTGTTCGATATCATCAATGCGTACACGATAACCATGGTGTTTGATAAAGAACGAACCAAGAATACGTTGTGGATTTTTAAAGTACATCGCAAGTTCTGGATAGAAGTATCCTGTACGCTGATAATCTGCACGTTTATGAATCGTTGTCATTAAATCATCTACGTTAATCAATCGATTTACGATTTCCCCAAAACCTTTTTCTCTGGCTTTACGTACAATATGATACGTTGCCATCAACATCTCCATGAATGTTGGGAAAGTTGTAATACGATTCTTAATGTAGTCTAAATAACTAGAAACATTTCTAATTCCAAATTCTATATATTTCGCTTCAGGCGCAATTTGGATTAATTCATTCGTACAATAACCTAACCAATGATCATGGTTCTTCCAGTAACTTTGTGAAATGAATCGTTCAAACATATGACGTACTGTTTCTAACCATTTTTCATTCTGATCAACTTGATAAAGTCGTAATAATCCTAACGCAGCTTCACCATCATAATAAATCACACGGAACTTTTCTTTAACTTCTAGACTAGGATATTGTAAGACATGTACAGTTTCAGCTGTTTCACTGTCAATCATTGAAACCATACCTTCTGCCACTTGTTGTGCAGCTTCTAAATACTTCTGGTTACCTGGTTTTATTTTTAGATACTCACAAATCGCAAAAACAAATGCCGCATTTTGACCTAGTTTAATTTCATTAATATTTTTGGTGTCATCAAATATATGTGCGACTTCTCCTTGCTTGTATAAGTAATTGTCGATTAAGTAATCAATCGCTTTTTCAGCAATAGTGATATCTTTGTTTAAGTAATGTAATCCTTCCATTAGCGCATAAGTTGAAGAAGCATGTCTCAAATTATTATAGAAACTGATTTTCTTATCGAAGTGTGGAAAATAACCATAGATAAATTGACCGCTTGGTTGTAACTCATTCGCAAGATAATCTGTCGAAGTTTCCAACATTTTATCAATTTCTTGTGACAAATCTTCAACATGACGTAATCCTTTTTCACGGCCCTCTGCGGCTAGTTCATAAACCTCATGATTTTCAATAAAGTAACCCTTTGTATAAAACTTTTTAATCGGCTTACCCATATAATCTTGATGTCTATAGAATTGTTTATGTTTTGTATATTTCTTCAAATAGTTATTGATATTATCCTCAGATAAGAAGAAAGACTTTTTATCTTTAGTCGGTCTGACAAAGGCATTAATATTAATTTCTTCTGCCATGAAAGTTAAATTCCAATTCTTATCACAAGCAATTCCGTAATCAATATAGTTTCGACGTGTCTCTTCTAAATCTCTTTTAACATCTTCAAAGACAACTTCTTTCGTACGATAAACAAAATCAATTTTAACCCACTTAGGATACTTACCAGCTTTCTTTTTAAACTGTTCATATTGTTTCGTAATATCTCTTTTAAGATTACGTGACTGCTTAATCAATTTTACAGAAGCTTTCATATTGGGATTACCTAAACTAACAAACACATAATCTTTACCTAATAGCTGTTGATCTGCTTTTTGTAAAACTTGTTCAATCTCGTTGTTAATTGTCATGTCCAAACCCCTTCTCATTCAGTATGTATAAATGGGCCGGAACAAAGTCCAGCCCACTATTTAAATAGAATTATTGTTCTTTATTTTTCTTACGGCGTCCGAATAATAATGCAGAACCTAGTGCTGCGAATAAGCCACCGAATAATGTAGCTTCTTTATTATTATTCTCTTCACCTGTGTCAGGTAATTCTTTATCGCCATGACCTTCAGCTTGTGCTGGTTGTTCACCATTTGAACCTTGTGTAGTACCTTGTTCTGGAGTGCCAGGGTGTCCTGGTTCATCTGGATTGCCTGGTTCATTTGGTTCAACAGGGTAATCTGAATCTGCGTCTGCGTCGGCATCAGCATCGGCATCCGCGTCTGCATCTGCGTCAGCGTCAGCATCGGCGTCAGCATCGGCATCTGCGTCGGCATCAGCATCTGCATCGGCATCGGCGTCAGCGTCGGCATCTGCGTCTGCATCGGCGTCTGAATCTGCGTCTGAATCTGCGTCTGCGTCGGCATCGGCATCGGCATCAGCATCGGCGTCGGCATCTGCATCTGCATCGGCGTCAGCATCGGCGTCGGCATCGGCATCGGCATCTGCGTCAGCATCGGCATCGGCGTCTGCATCTGCATCGGCATCGGCGTCAGTATCAGCATCGGCGTCGGCATCTGCATCGGCATCTGCGTCGGCATCGGCATCGGCATCGGCATCGGCGTCAGCATCTGCATCTGCATCTGCGTCGGCATCCGCGTCTGCGTCTGCGTCGGCATCGGCATCGGCGTCTGCATCGGCATCAGCATCTGCGTCAGCATCGGCATCTGAATCTGCGTCGGCATCTGAATCTGCGTCGGCATCAGCATCGGCGTCTGCGTCTGCATCGGCATCTGCATCTGCGTCTGCGTCTGCATCGGCATCAGCATCTGCATCAGCATCGGCGTCTGCGTCGGCATCTGCGTCTGCATCAGCATCGGCGTCGGCATCGGCATCTGCGTCTGCGTCGGCATCGGCATCTGCGTCAGCGTCGGCATCCGCGTCGGCATCTGCATCTGCATCTGCGTCTGCGTCGGCATCTGCGTCAGCATCCGCGTCGGCGTCAGCATCTGCATCCGCGTCGGCATCTGCGTCTGCGTCTGCATCTGCGTCTGTATCGTCACCGTCTGCTTCACCAGAACCACTATTGTAAACGTTGTAGTTATCCCATGTGTAGTAAGTATGACCTTGGCCATCATTTGTCGCATCTGAAATCATTTCTGATCTTGTTTTGATTTGTTCACGTGAACCGTCTTGAGCCACGCTATCTAAAACAATAATATAGCGACTTCCGTTTGAAGTTAAGTCTTGGAAATCTAGTGATAGAACTTCTCCACCATTTTCATCTACTGAATATTGTGGGTTGAAGTTGTAAATCGCATCTGGATTATTTGTAACGTCTACCAAGTTTGGATTGTTTTCATCTACGTAGAAACTTGGGTTCAGTTGTTCACCATTTCTCACTTCGTAAATCTTGAAGTTTGTCACATCTGGATTTAATTGTGCTGAACTTTGAGCTGGTGTGCCGTCAGCTGTATCTGGCCAATAATTGTATAAGTTCACTGTCGCATTATACGATTGTTTACCTTGTGGGTTTACATATACAATTTGTCTATATTCACCAGTGTTTCTATCAGTTGTAGTGATAAAGCTATCTACGTTTGATGGGTATGGTGAATCTGAAGTTCTGTAATTGATATCAATATCAGTACTGTATGTTTCACCAGCTACATTTGTTTCTACTGGGTATGTGCCGTCTGTTGGCGCAGCTTGTCTATCCGCATATAATGGAATTTCAAAATGACCTGTTACATTATCATGATTATTAACATAATCAGAGAATGTGTATGTTAGTGAGTTTGAATCAGGATTAAATGCGCCTGTTGCAACTACTTCAGTACCATTCATCAAGTCAGGAATTTTAGAACTGCTTGGTGTACTGTTTCCGTAGTAGTTCAAGTACTCTGGGAATTGAACATTGAAGTAGTCTCCAGCTTGAACACTGTCAGCAATTGCTAAATCAGCTGACATATATGTTGATTCACTATCGTTCGCTTGAATTGAGTTTGGACCGATTTGAATATTTGAAGCTGTTACGTCTCCATCAACATTGTTGCCAGTCGGTGCTGCTTGCGCTAGTGCAAATGTTTGTGCAGCTCCTTCTTGTGTAGGTTGTTCAGTTGAACGTGTTGCAGTTGTATTTGTTGGTGCTGCAAGTACTTCAGAACTATCTTTTTGATTTGAGTAATCTTGTACTGATTTATTCAAATCTGCTGGATCAGCTGTATTTGAAGTGTCACCTACTGTTGCTGCTGTAGTAGCGTTTGCATCAGATAATTGCGCTGCATTTGGATCATATGCTGGTTGTTCAGCATCTGATACTGGTGCTTGTGCAGTTGTTTGTGCATCTTGTTGTGGTTCAACAGATTGCGCTTGTTGCGTTGTTGTTTCATTAGCTGGTGCTGTTGCATTTTGTGCAGCTGTATCACCAGTTGTTGTTGTTTCATTTGTGCCTGTTGTTGGAGCTTCAACTGGCGCAACAGGTGTTGAAGCATTCAATGCATTTTCCTGTGTTGGTTGTGCATCTTGAGTTGATTGTGATTCTTGTTGTGCTGATGTATTTGTTGTTGATGTTTGCTTATCAACTGTTTGGTCAGTATTTGTTTCAGTTGTTTTCGGCTCAGTCGTAGTTGTGTTTGCTGTATTTGTATCTGTTGTTGTTTGAGCATCAGTTTTTGGTGCTTGTTCTTTAGCTGTTGTATTTTGTTCAGTCGCAGTTGTATCTGCAGTTGTTTCATTTGTTGGTGTTTTTGTTTCTGTAGTTGCTGGTGCATCTGCTTTTGGTGCAGTTGTCTCTGTCGACTGTTGGGTAGAATTAGTTGGTGCTTGTTCCCCTGCTACAGTTTGCTCTGCTTTTGCATCAGTTGTATTTGTTGCTGATGTATCTTGAGCTGGTGTTTGATCTTGTGTAGCTGTTGTTTCATTTGTCGTTGTGCTTTGTGTTTTTGTTTCAGTTGTCGGAGTTTGTTCTTGTGGTGTTGACTCTGTAGTTGTAGTGACGTTCGTTGTCTCACCGCTTGTAGTATTTTCTGCGGCTTGTGCGTCATTCGCATTCGCAAATAATGTTGCCCCTACAATAACTGAGGCAGCCCCTACAGTGATTTTACGAATTGAATAACGATTGCGTTTGTTGAAAAAGTCTTGATTATTCAAGAAATCCCTCCTACTTATTTTTGTAAGGCCTTACCCTATTATGTTACACAAGTGAGCAATAAATAAACAATTTTGCATTAATTTGACAATTTTTTTATTTTTCAGACACATTTTGTCCAAGTTTGATTAATCCCATGCAATTGGTTAGATTTATATTTATATAGAACTCATCTTTTTTTATAAATTACCTACCGATTATTTTAAAACTAATATAGTTTTGTCATAAATCACATTTTAATTCAAAATCCATTTTGAGAATAAAATAAAAAGTCTAAGGCTAACCCCAGACAAAATTAACCTCAGACTTTTCTTGATAAATATGATTTTGCTTCATCTTCACTTTCAAATCCTGTGAAAATAATAACTTGCTTACCTTCTTTTATAATGCCATGACGACCGTATTCACCAATGACTATTCCACCTTTATCATTCTCAAATAATTGGTTTTGTCCATATTTTAATAAGGCGAGTAAGTCATCTACACTGAACGTTTGACGCTCTTTCATTCTGAAACGCCCTGTTAAGTTAATCGCTACAGAATCAGACATTTTTAATTGTTTAACCAATTCTTGCACATGTCTTTTTCTTGCTTGATGCGTTGGATACAGTTCATGTGCTAATTGATAGACTAACGATGGATGTGGTGTGTCATTCATGGCTTCTACTAGATCCCTCCACGAAAGCTGCATACCTTCATAGTAAGTGTCATTGTTTGTAGGCCATTGTTTGAGAGTAACCGTATAATTTTGAACTTCTCGTTGTTTTGCATCTAGGTAGTAAATAATCGGTGTCAAACCTTCTATTGTGGCTGAACCATAACGATTAGATTGCGTTTCAATCTGATCAGTTTCTAAATTATAAATAAGATATGCGCGCCCTTGGCTAGCAGCCGCTTCAAAATGCTTCTCTTCGTCCCCACTTCTCTCATAATGCAGTAAAGCATTTTGAAGCTGACTTGCGACTTTGGGAAACTCTGTTTGAGTTACAGAAGATTTCATCAACACTAAAGCATCTTGATTAATCAAATAACATAAATCTTTCAACATTAAATCTTTATTGTGATACCACGTAATATATTTACCTTTAACTTTATTCACTACTTTACGTAATGGTTGATCCATACATAAAATATAATCCGCTTCAGACTGTTCTAAGGCAGGCACTAATTCAGCATGCACGCGGTCAGTCTGCTCACCTAAATCACTGATTTGACCTAACGCAATAATTTTATGTCCTTTAAAGAATGGCGCTTGTGAATTAAACGCATCAATCGCATTCAACATTGCAGGCAAAGAAGCATTATGCGTATCATCAAGTACCGTAGCTTCTTCATGCAGACTTTTCACAGGTCTGAATTCTAAGACCTTCTTAAAAAGTTGAGTTTGCGCTAACTGTTTCAAGTGTTGCTTTACATCAACTTTCAAATGTTTCAACGTTAATAATACTGCCAAAGCATTCTCAACCATGCCCTTACTGACAGAAGGCACTTCAAATTGATAACCATCATTCGTTGTCACTTCTACTGCTTTTTTCACAGGTTTGATTTGTGTCGTATAAATGTCTGCCGAATTATCTTCAGTACTATAACGAAATACATGTTTAGTATGAATTGATGCAGCTTGTTTCAGCTCATTTTGATGGAGTGTGTCACCATTATAAATCGCGATACCGTCTTGATTTAATCCCGCAAAAATCCTTGATTTGAAAGCTACAATTTCTTCCGTTGAACCAATAGTGGATAGATGTGCAGAGCCGATTCCTGTGACAATCGCAATTTGCGGTTTCAATACTTCAGCCATATTTCCACGATTATTTAACGCATTTAAAGACGTTTCGAAAACCGCAATATCTGGATTAGACGCTAATTTACACATATGCAAATAAATGGCACTACGTGTATTACTGTTCCCTCTATTTTGTTGGACTTTATAAGGTTGTAATGCCGCACTTAACATTAAGCGTGTCGAGCTTTTACCCATGGAGCCTGTCAACGCAATGACTGGATTATGATAATGTTTTCGAATATGTAAGGCTAATATTTTCATAGCTTTAATCGCATTTCTCACTACAATTTGCGGAATTTGATGTGCTAAATCTTCTACATAGGTTTCAGTAATAATCAAACCAATCTTTGAAACATCTTTTGGGATTTGCGCATTACCATCTTTCATCACTTTTGATTTCTTTAAATATTGTTTCCATGATGCTTCACTGATAGAGATGAATGCGGTTGATTCTGACTTAACATGCAGCATTTGATATTCAAAATCATCAATAGAATTTTGTTCCTTTCCTTGTGCATCAAATAGTTCTGTATCTAAGATTTGTGCAATCGTTTCTAATGTATACATGATGACCTCCAAAAAGTAATAGTTTTGCATTGCTTCAACCTTATGGTTTATTGTATAGATAATCTTAACAATTTACAGGAGGCTTTCAGCAATGACCACAGAGAAAGATAAAAGTCTAGATGAGATTAATCAGGAAATAGAAGAAGAATTAAGAAACTATGATCCTGATAAAGAAGAAAAACCAAAGAGAAGTGTACTCTTTACCAAACCCAGACTCATCGTTCTATTAGTTGTTTTAGGACTTGCGCTGTACAGATTACTTCACTTCTTTTTCTAATTATCGGTAGGTGTAAATAATTAACGTTACTATATCATATTCAAAGTCAATGTGTGTCGTGCAACTGGAAGTCTGTGTATGTATTCCTTACTTCCAGCGTTGCCACATGTTTAATAGGTTGCCAATTTTTTAAGTTATATGCCACCTAATAAACATTTATATTACTGACGTTATTCTCACTTTAACTTTTCTAAATCTACTAAAAGTATGATACGCTCAATAAAACTTACCTCTTAATAAAGGATGGCGTCATTTATGAAAGTACTGTACCACGCAATGTCCATTTTAATTTTATCTGTCTTTTTATTCGGCTTATTCAGCCTGACCGATTTATTTTATACCCATCATCTCGCAAGTTTATTATTAAATGTGGATTTTGTGCCAGGCTTTTTTGATGTGAGCTTTGGGCTTAAATTCATCTTACATATTGTCTTTACCACAATGATTTATGTCGTCTTTCAAGCCATCCGGGACTCTTACGTCTATCCAGCAGGTATTCTGATTATAATCGTATTATTCGCCGTTATCTATCCTTCACTTATTACTTGGTCTATTAACCCAATCTACCAATTTCACTGGATTGATTATATTGTTTGGATGATAGGTCACACTATCTTCATCTTCTTAGTCGTTTTCATTCTGCGCTTCGAGAAAAATTTATGGTATTAGAATCAATAATTTCATTTTAAATGAAAATAAGCCGCCTCTGTATGAGACGGCTTAAATATTGATTGAATTAGTATTTATATGGATCTTCTTCTCTTGTACGTTCATGTGAACGTTCTTGTGCGAATTCATTCGCTTTATCATAGTTATAGTAACCATCTTGAGTTAATGAAGCTGCTTTTGGTTTTCTGCTGAATAACATGATAGATGCGATAATCCAAAGAATCGCTGAAATCCAGTTACATAATAATGCCACGATACCTGCGATTAATAATAAGATAGCTGCTGCTTTTGCTTTCTTGCTGATAAAGATTCCGCCAACAATAGCTAAAATCACCGCAATTACATTAGCCACTAATACGAAAGTACCGAGTACTTGCATACCTGAAGCTACTTGTGAGATTTCTTCATACGTTAAGCTGGCATCACTTTGCTGCATACCTGCTACAAAGTCATCACTTTGCATTAATGGAACCATTAAAGCCACAAATAATACGATTAACGCACCGATTCCGACACCAATCCATGTTAAGACATGCTCACCTGTTCGTTTGATCATATAAAACCCTCCCCCTATCTCTTTAGTATTGTTAAAAATTTTATAAGCTTACAATTATCATTAGTATACTAATACATGAGTTATACGTCCATAGTCTACTTAAAATCTTCAACATCTTTTACATTTTCAATAAATATAAATGTTTGTTTCTTAAAATTCTTTTTTAAATTACAGCACTTCACTGATTTAAAGTAACGTATCGCTATGATTCATTAAACGGTTATATTCTTCTAAATATACTTTTTCAGCTTCAGAACCACGTGCTGCTGAATTCATCGCACGATGCCATAGTGGATAAATCGGTTGTGGCTGTGTTAAATCCGTAATCATTTGATGTTCTTCTTTTGTAAGTTTCAGATTATAAGATGTAATATTCTCTTTCAATTGTGCTTGATTACGTGCAGCTAATACAATTGAATCCACGTTTGGACGTTCTCTCAGCCAAGCTAAAATCACTTGTGGCACTGTCGCATTGTGTGCGTGTGCTATTTCTTGTACAAGTTCAATTAAACGATAGAACAACTCATGATCTTTTACATAAGGCTCAGCCCATCCATCACCTTGACGGGTATTGGGTTCGCCTTTTTTATCACGGGTAATCTTACCTGTAAGTAATCCTTCACCTAAAGGCGACCAGATACTATTGCCGACACCTAATTCTGTACCTGCAGGCAACAATTCATATTCCGCTTCTCTTGATTCAGGCGTGTAATAGATTTGTTGCGCAATCGGCGGTGCCATATTATTTTCTACCGCCAGTGTATAGGTCTTGGCTAAATTCCAACCACTATAGTTAGATACACCCCAATAACGAATTTTACCTTTACGAATTAAATCATTCATCGTTTGAATTGTTTCTTCTACCGGAACTTGTCCATCCCATGTATGAATGTAATATAAATCAACGTAATCTGTACCTAAACGTTTTAAAGAATGGTCGATCGAACGCTCTATATTTAAACGAGATGCACCGACATTATTTGCGATATCGTTATATGGGAATCCTGTTTTGGTACTGATGACCATTTCATCTCTGTGATGTCTGATTGCTTTTCCTAACGCAATTTCTGCATCACCTTTCGCATAAAGGTTTGCTGTATCAAATTGGTTAATACCTTGCTCTAAAGCATAGTCTATAAAGTATGCCGCTTCTTTCTCTGTTACACCACCCGCATTTTCAAAACCATTCGTTGCGGAGAATGGAACAGAACCTAACGCATATTTCGAAACGACTAATCCTGAATTACCAAGTGTTGTATAATCCATAATCTGTCTCCTCCTTTAATACTTAATAATGTAATTCCCTTTAAAGAAGAATTTTAAATGCTATAAGCTTAAAATCTATAATAAAATTAGGCAGTGTACGATAATTAAAAAAGAATTACGCTTAATATGTTTCACGTTCTATACGTGGGGTAACACATAACTGTACTTAATTTTTAAGGAGGAATTTGATTATGAACTTTGATGATATTAAGAAAAAAGGTCAAGATCACTTAAACGAACATAAAGATGAGTATATTGAAAAAGGTAAAGAATTCGCTAAAGATCAATTAGGCGGAGATAAGAAAGATAACAAAGACGATAAAAAAGAAGACAAGAAATAATAAACTGGATTAACAACCCTACTTTAACTATAGATAGACTGCTTTCAATAGAAAGTGGTCTATTTTTTATAAGCATGATAACTTTTACTTATGTTAAACATCAAGAATCATCATTATTATTAAAGTATATTGAGGCGTATAATGAGGTCATCTATCAAATTTCAGGGGTGAATGCCATGTCACAACACGCACATCGTCAGTTATTACTCGGGATGGCATCATTATTTATTGTAATGGCCATCGGTCGATTTGCCTATACACCTATCTTACCGTTTATGCAGCAAGCAGAACACATGGATGGTAAAGGGGCTGGTTTACTTGCGACGATTAACTATCTCGGTTATTTAATCGGAGCGATTATTCCGATGTTTTGGATTATTAAAAGTAAAGTCGTCGATGTGAAAATTTATTTAGTATTAAACGTGCTTTCTACAATTTTTATGGGGTTTACCTCAAATTTCATTTTATGGTCCATATTGCGTTTAATCGCAGGACTCACAAGCGGAACAGTCTTTGTCTTAGCTTCTAACGTCGTATTAGAAGCATTAAGACAAGCACATAAAGAAGGTATTTCAGGTTTACTCTATAGCGCTGTTGGTATCGGGCTCTTTTCAAGCAGTATTTTTGTCTTCTTCTACACAGACGTCAACTCATGGAAAATGACTTGGATTATCCTTGGGCTCTTTTCATTAGCGTTAAGTTTATTGGTTATTTTCTTTATGCGAGAAAACCCAGATATTAATGTTGAAGCGCATCATAAAGCGACTTCTAAGACACCCTTCCGTCTCAACAAAACATTTATGCGCTGGTTCTCTATTGCTTATTTCTGTGAAGGGGCAGGCTATATTATTACCGGAACTTTCTTAGTCGCAATCATTAAATCAATCCCTGCTTTCTCTGAATATGCAGCACTCAGTTGGATGTTTGTCGGCTTAGGGGCTATCCCTTCTACAGTAGTATGGTCAATGATTGCGGAGAAAATGGATTATAGTAAAGCAACTTATATGGCATTTGGTCTACAAATCATCAGTGTCGCTTTACCAGTGTTTTCACACCATATTGTCAGCTTAATCATCAGCTCGTTAATTTTCGGCAGTACATTCTTAGGTCTAACAACACTCTTCATGTCTAAGGGGCAAATGTTGATGCTTCAGACAGGCGGTAAGTCTAACTTTATCGCTACATTAACTGTTATTTACAGTATCGGCCAAATGATTGCGCCGTTTGTGTCTGGCTATCTTATTGGAGATTCCGGCAATTATAATGCAGCATTGTTATTTGCGACAGCTATTTTAATTATCGGTCTCATCAGCAGCTGGATCAGTTATCGTGCATTAAACAAGGAAGCGATTCAGTAAGTAAAGTTTTGTCTGGTTATCAAAAGGGAATGTAACTACTAACAAAGGAGGATGTTACAATGCCTTTTGTAAAACAAAGAATGAAAGAAGATTTAACTGAAGACCCACGTATTAGTGAAGACAGCTTCACAACAGACCAAGAACTTCAAAACAGAGCGTTTGAACGTTTAGGTAAAGACATCGTCATTATTGAAGTATTATCTATTATGAACATTGTCTTTGCGGTCTTTTCATTTTCATTACTTGGTCTATTATTACGAGAACGAAGCAAATAATCATTGAAACTTGAAAAACCTGTGCCATCACACGATAGCACAGGTTTTTAATTATGCATTGTTTATTTAATCAAATCTTCTAAGTCATGCGGATAGTTTGTGACAACTTCTGTTCCTTCTTTTTTCAAGATAACCGTATCAGAATGTCTGAAGCCGCCGACGCCTGGAATATAAATACCTGGTTCTACACAAAAGACCATGCCTTCTTTTAACTCTAGCTCATTATCAAAGCGCAATGAGGGTTCTTCATGTTGTCCAATACCTATACCATGACCTGTTCTATGACTGATATAGTCACCATAACCTTCCGCTTCAAGAATTGTTCTTGCGACTTGATCGACCGCATTTGCGGTTACACCCACTTCAATAAAGTCTAACGCAGCTTTATGCGCTTCAACCATCGCTTCAAATGCATGGCGCTGTTCATCAGTAGGCTCGCCAACAAAGAAAGTACGTTCACATTCTGCACGATATCCATTCAACTCTAATTGACGGCTATGTACAATCACATCACCTTGTTGAATTTGTTTCGTATTAGAGAATGTATGTGGCATTGTAGAACGTTTGATACCTGAAGGTGACATTACAAAAAATCCAAATTCCGCATCTGGATAGTTTTGAGAAATCGTGTCGAATAAATAACTGTTTCCAAAGTTATCGATATCCATTTCAGTCAAACCTGCTTTCGCATGTTCAATCGTTTGCGCCACGGCTTGACTGACAATTTCTCCACTCTCTCTAATAGCTTGTTGTTCATCTTCATATTTATAAGTTCGTTGTTCTACTAATGCTTGACCGATATCTTTCACTTTAAAGTTATGACTCACAATATCTAAATAAAATTGTGTGGGTAAGAAGCCTGTTTCAATCCCAATCGTTGAGACATTTTGATATTTTTCTAATAAGTCATTAAAGACTGTTTGATAATGCGTCGGAACATCATCTGTGACTGGAATTTCAGTATACGTATAGATATCTTGAATACCCGTTTTATCTCTGAAATGCGCTTCTTCTAATTTCGGCGCAATTACTTCAATGTTTTCCTGGGAAATAAATAAAATAATCGGACGCGAATAAATGACAGCTTTAAAGCCAGTAAAATACATTTGATTCTCAAAATTCATTACAATACTTAAATCGATGTCTTGTTGTTTCATCGTTTCTCTAAATGCATCAAGACGTTGTTTCAAGTTCACGTTGGTTGCCTCCTTTAGAAGTAAATAATGTCACAACTACTAACACAATAATCGCCAGCGGCACAGAAATTAACGCAGAGTTAATACCTGTACTTTGAACAAAACCAAGTTCCCAAATCAGTGTTGTTACTAAACCGACTGCCATTGAAGCAAGGCCTCCTGCTTTCGTGACTTTCGGATAAATAAACACTGCTAATAATGCCGGTGTAATTCCTGCACCGTATACGGTATAAGCGTACATTTGAACAGATAACACTGATGGGAAGTACATTGTTAATAAGAATGCGATCACACCTAAAATCGGTACAAGAATTCTTGTCATCAATAACATCTTATTTTCATGCTTATACTTAAAGTTATCCCCGAACAAGTCATAAATGACACTTGTCGCAGCAGATAATAAATATGAATTTCCTGTAGTAGTAATAAACGCAGTAAGTGCTGCAATGAGCACACCGCCAATCACAATCGGCAATTGACTCGTTAACGCAATCAAAGCCATTCCTGGTTCAATTTTCGGGAAAATCGAACGAGAAATAAAT
Organism: Staphylococcus simulans; assembly: GCF_025561465.1. Lineage (NCBI taxonomy): Bacteria > Bacillati > Bacillota > Bacilli > Caryophanales > Staphylococcaceae > Staphylococcus > Staphylococcus simulans. The sequence continues at coordinate 184,843 of NZ_CP095100.1, read as the reverse complement.
GCGAGCAATGAAATAAGTGGTGTCACGATTAATAAACCGACAATCCACCCAATCGTACCGATACGTGTCACTTTATTATCACGAGATGACGCCAGTCGTTGATAAATATTCTGATCACCTAACAGTAAGAACAACATTGGAATATAGAAACCTAAAATTTGAACAAAAGTTAATGTTCCCATTGGTTTCAAATGTGTTTTCGGTACATTCGACAAAATAGTATCCCAGCCGCCACCGACCGCAATTGCGACAGGTACTGCGATAATCAACGCAATTGTAATTAAGAATGCACTTAACGCATCTGTTGGTGCGACTGACATCAAACCGCCCATAGTCGCAAGTAAAATAATAATCACTGCCGCAATAATAGTGCCGAGTTCTACTGAAATACCTGTTGAAACATGTAATACATAGCCAAGTCCTTGATATTGATACGAGACAATCCCTACAAATGCTAAAATGATAATGACTGCCGCAAAGTAACTTGCGACCTTTCCATATTTCATCTCTAATATCTCAGCTACAGTATATTTTCCATAGTTTCTGACTTTCGAACTAATAATAAAAATTGTCCCTATTCCGATGATACTCGGAATCGCATAGCCGACTGCCGGCCATAATCCAAAACTATAAGCCAGCGAGTTTTGACCGCCTGTGACAGAACCACTACCGACCCATGTCGCAAGTAATGTCCCCATTAATACGACTGGCCCGAGTGATTTACCTGCGAGAATAAAGTCCTCATTACTCTCTACTTTCTTTGAATACACAAAACCTAATGCAACCATCAATACCCCATAACCAATGACGAACCAAATTAAAATTGGTTCAGCAGAAAATCCCATAATATTCCCCCCTGTATATAAAAAACTAACCGTTTTTCAACGATTAGCTTAAGAATAAAGATTAATTTTAGCACAAAATTAAAACAATAGTAACAACAATCTAATTATTCTGATATTTTAAGGAAGAATACGTCTAAAAATACAATTTATAGTTTCGTAATTTTACCGATTTGTGCTGCTTGGGCGCATTCTAAGGTCTTTGTATATTCAACCGTTTCAACTTTTACATCTTCATGTAAGATAATATGATCTCCACGAATGACTTTCGCTTTAACACGGTTGACTTCTATACGATCCCCTTCAATAACCTCAGCAGTTAAGTATGCAGAATCTGACTGAGAAGTCATGACAGTTATATACTTAAAATTCTTCTTTTCCCCATCGTGTTTGCGTATGTGAATCACATTGCCCCCAATTTCGCGAACATAACTATCTTGTCGCACATGTACGTCAACAGTATCTGCATTCAACATTCCTTCGACTTTAACTTGACCATCGATTTCAAGTTCATCTACTTCGCAATTACCTTCTGTTTCAAGTACCCCGAGAAGTTTTAATCTTTTACCGTTTAAATGACCTTTGACATCAACAGTTCCTGTCACTTTAAGTAATTCAAATGTTAAATCTTCTTCTACTTCAACTTCACCGATAATAGAAGCTGTTGTTACATGTACATTTTTACGACCAGTGAAATTACCTATCAGTTTGATTTTGTTTACATTGACTTGGTCTGATGCGGTAATTTCACCCGTCATTTTAATGTTATTGACACTGGTTTCAAAAGGAAATTGAACTTCTCCCAATAAAGTAATCGCGTCATATTCACTGTCTTCTAATTGCTTCTTACCCATGCCTTTGATGGACTGACTCATGATGTTTACACTTCTTTCTTAAATAGGTTTTGGATGTTAATTGTTTCTAAGACTCTTACGCTATCATCGATTTTAATCGGCGTATTTTGTTCAATCAGCAAATAAAACGTGATTCCGAATTTACGGCAGATATATAATTCTGCTTCTTTATCATTTTCACTATATTCTAGTAAAAACGCCTGTAAATCTTGTGCTTCTTCCATTGAGACAATACTGCGTGTTACTACTTCATCTAAAATAGTACCCACATAAACCGCTTGATCTTGCGGATATTGTTCTAACAAGACTTTACCGACTTCGCGATAAAAGAAACCTGCCCATGATTGAATCAAAGTGTCATTATCTTTGTATTCAATTTCTGGTTCATAACCGTCATCTGCGAACATTTTGACCATATCATCTAAGACATAGTCATGTTTATAACGTTGAATATCTTCGATTCTTTTAATGACTTTGGCTTTAGGTAAGAACGTTTCTTGACCTGTAAAAGTAGATTTACGAATGAACCATTCATCTGGAATTAAGTGTTTACGTTTCCAACGATACAATTGGCCGTAAGTAATGCCACATTCTGTTAATAAGTCTTTTTTGCTGATTAATTGTTCTTTCATAATTATCCTCCTAATCATAATGTAACATAACACTGTTACATTTACGAGTGTTTTCGCTATTTTCCCATAAAAAATAACCTGACCTAGACGGATGCATACGCAAACTGGCTGGATCAGGTTCCTCTTTAGCTATCTATTGTTTCCTTCTACCTTTAAATATCTCGAGTATGATTAATACGATGCATACCACCATAACTATCGTGATGAGTACAGCCACGATATAGTTTAGTCCTATGGTTGATGCGACTATCATTTCAATCAATGCTAACAAGCACATTAACGCAATCAGCAGCGATATTTTCACCAAGTTCATCGTTTCACCCCATCTATTTCTCTTAGGTATTTGCTTCTATTATGCCCGATAACACGATTATCCTCAAAGCAAAAACTTAAGGTTTGCGTGTTTTGTCAAAAGTTGGGGTAAATTTATACAAAGAAACATAAAACTTTCTTTATGTTAAAGGAACGGTTATGATATAAGTATAAAAAGTATACTAGATAAATAGGAGGGATAGTATGACGCTGATTACAGGACATCATCATATCTCAATGTACACAAAAGATGCGCGTGAAAATAAACAATTTTATACAGAGGTTTTAGGTTTACGCTTAATTGAAAAATCTGTGAACCAAGATAATCCATCGATGTACCACTTATTCTATGGGGATGAAACAGGTGCACCAGGTACTTTGTTAACTTTCTTTGAAATGAAAATGTTAGGAAAACATCATTCAGGTACCAATAGTATTGAACGATTAGTATTACTCGTACCTAATGAAGCAGCATTAGGTTATTTCAAAGAACGTCTGAACGAGAATCAAGTTGAAACAGAAGCTATCACATACCTTAGACAACAAGCATTAGCTTTCGAAGATCCTGATGGCTTAAAACTAATACTTATGGTCAATGGTGACAACGCAGTTCCTAGCGCTTGGCATGCGAATCCTTATACAGATGTGCCTCAAGAAGTTCAAATTTTAGGAATGGGACCTGTAGAATTACATTTACGCAATTTACAACCTACTATCGACTTTCTAACCAACACATTAGGTTATCACGCACACTTTGGCGATGATAATGTCTATACATTAAATCCGAATGGACGTTATACAGACTTTGTCTTAGTTGAAGAACAAGGTCAAAGTGTAAAACCTGGACGTGGTTATGTACATCATATTGCAGTGAGTGTGCCAACTGATGAAGCTTTAGAAACATTATTAGATAAATTAGAACAATTGCCTGGCAGTACTTCAGGTATTATTGACCGTTATTTCTTTAAATCTATCTACTATCGTAACAACAAAATTTTATATGAATTCGCAACAGAAACACCTGGTTTTACGGTCGACACAGATGTTAAAGATCTAGGCAGCAAACTCGCATTACCTGACTTCTTAGAACACAAACGTGAACAAATCGAAAGTCAATTAGAAGAAATTTAAGTTAGAAAATCTAAAGATTATATGTAATATTCGCCAACTGGAATCAAGATAAAACTGAATTAAAATGAAGCGCTGGGACGTCATATCTCAGCGCTTCTTTACACTTGCCTCAAACACACTAACCCTTGTCATTACAGGATTTTTAAGACATACCTAAGACTAACCTTTTAGTAAGACGTCATGATACTCCGGTGTCTCTTCTAATACTTGTTTAGCGAATGGGCAAGTGGCTAAAATTTTAATATCATTTTCTCGTGCATAATTCACACCCGCTTCAACTAACTGCTTCGCAATACCTTGTCCACGTAAACTTTCATCTACACCTGTATGATCGATAATAATTTTATCTTTGCCTGTCGGTACATATGTCATTTCTGCATCTGGATTTTCTTCTGAATCGCCTACATAGAATTTATTGTGTCCATGTTTAATCTCTGCCATACTATCTCCTCACTTTCAAATAAGTTGGTATAAAAGTTATACCACTAACTTCTCTTTCTAAACACAACGAATGATTTAACAATGACAAATATCTACTTAATCTCTATTCATTTTAATATTGTAACGTTCATTTAATATAAAAAGAGTGGAAAAGCGTAAGGCAATTCTATAAACTTAGAATGAAGATATACACCAAGCACCAAGATAAAACTATAGATATAGGGAGCCAACATCATGTTTCAAGCTATCAAACGTATTCTAGCAGTCGTTGTCACTGCATTGCTTGTGACAGCTGTCATTGTCACTGGAATGATTGCTTATGATAAATATAAGCATCACAGCAGCGATCAAGTAGATGCTGCGAAATACTATGAAAATAAAGAAAAACAAAAAGAGAAAAAAACTGAGAAAAAAGAGAAAAAAGAACATAAGCAAGAAGCGCCAGAAGAACCTGTGGTAGAGGAACAAGTACATCATGAGGTCCAACAATCAACTGTACATATCTACCAAGCACCTCAACCTGAAGAAAAACCTGAACCTAAACAAGAAAAAGAAGAAACAAAAGAATATAAACCTGGCGAAGGTGGCGGATCACATCCAGAATCAAAACCACAACCCCAACAAGCACAATCGAAACCGCAACCAGAGCCACAACCTGTTCAACAACAAAAACCAGCCCAACCTGCGCAACAACCACAAGGGCAAGGACATTAATCTCAATAGAGAGGACTCAAAAGGTTCTCTCTATTTTGTTATCTTTTCAAATCATCTACATTTCACTCTGTTTCTTAATCATATAAGCAGTGCTATACTTTGAACATACAAAGAGAGAGAATAGGCAGGCTACATATATGTTTAAATCCATGATTCAAAACGTACCTGCCGCGATTTGCGGTTTAGCTTTAGGTACATTTACTTTTAGTCACATTTTATTTCAAATCCACTTAGCTTGGCTAGGTTTATTAGCAACTACTCTAGGTAGTATTTGCCTGGTTTTATTTTTTATTAAGTTGATACGCTTTCCAAAAGCATTAGGCTTAGAATTAAAGGACAGTAATACTTTTGCGATTATGCCTGCATTACCTATGGGGTTCATGACACTCGCTTCAATTTTAAAATCACAATTCCATATTAATAACCTAATACTCACAAGTTTCTGGTTAAGCGCTGTATTACTACATATCATCTTAATGATCTGGTTTATCGTTTATTTCATTATAAAACACCGCACATATCCAAATACGAGTTGGTTTGTGATGTTTGTCGGTATCGGCGTGATTGGTGAGACGGCTTCATCGTTTTACGCTAAAATTGGTATCTTTGCGATAGATTTCAGTTCTATTCTATTCTGGATTCTTTTAGCGTTTATTTTACTTGAAAGAATGTGGCATTATTATCCGAAAGATCAATTACCGATGGCGGTCATTATTAGTGCACCTGCATCATTATGTTTAAATGCATATCTATCTTATACTGAAAGTTTATCAGTCAGCTATATTCTGTTTTATTTCGTCATTGCGCAATTTCTATTTGTGTTCTCAGTTATCTTCTTGCCTCAAATCATTGAGAAACGATTCAAACCCGCATATGCTGCACTGACTTTCCCATGGGCTGTTACTGCTGCCTCAACGTATCATCTTTATACACAATTAGACCTCCCTGGTATTTCCCAGGAAATGCTTGGAATCCTTGCGATGATTGAAATCATCTTTGCGGGATGTGTCATCGTGTGGGTCTATTTCCGTTATACAAAACACATCTTTAACACATAAAACAAGCGCGCTAGTCCTCAGACTAACGCGCCTCTTTTATACGCTCATTATTATTTATTTACCAAAATATCTTTGTCATCTGTATTTTCAATGAATGCTTTTGCGAACCAGCATTGTGCATCAATTTTTAAGTCATTTTCTTTCGCATACTCTAAACCGGCATGGACTAATTGATTACCGACACCTTGTCCACGTAACTTTGGATCTACACCTGTATACGTAATCGTCATCACATCGTCGTTCATTGTATAATCCATTTCTGCATCTGGTTTCGTTTCATCACCAACATAAAATTTATTGTTGCCATGTTTAATCTCTGCCATGTATCTCACCTCATTTAAAGTTCTATATATAGTTATTATACCCGTTTGTGTGAAAAACAAATGTAGTGAAGCTCTACAAGGTGATAGCAGCCTTAAATAAAACTGGAACTAACTCTAATTCTTTTAGCTTTGATTTTTCGAATGGACTAATGACAGGCTCATCTTGATAAATACCAGTTACCACATAGACCCAATAATTTTCATGCTTTTCCATAGTTTCTAGTTCGTTTCTGGTTAAATAAAAATCCGCATTATTTATGCTTGTAGTTGTCTTAACTTCTATATAACGAGGATCTCCATTCTCTTCAAAAGACATGATATCATAACCCTCACCATCATTATCTTTTGAAACATGCTTAATACTCTCACTGAATTGGCTGTTTTTCAATCTGTCCTTTTCATATTGCATCACTTTTCTTTCGCCGGTTTCACCTATTAAAGAACGCCTCTGATTAATACTGTCATAATCTGGTTTATACGGCGCAGCGTTCTTACCTGTTCTTATTGGACTTCGATTTTGTATTTGTGGATTTTCATTCACCTTATAACTAGATTTCAAATGTTCTAAACATTTTTCTTGCACACCTTCATTTATGATTCCACCATCTATCCAGACCTTATTACTATTATCTTTTTCTTTCCTAGGTTTACCAAAATAATAATACAGAAACTTTGTAAATACTGCAGGAGACATTTTATCGAGTAATTCATATGAACTTTTCCATTTCAGTAGCGCATCTTGCTTTTGACCTAGACCTTTCATATTTTCAATGGAAATACCGTTTTTCTTTAAATAATAATCGTATAAAAACTCAGAAAACATTGGAAGAAACCTATCCGGATAAAATAAGTATAATGATTTATATTTCAGTGTTGTTGAGCCAGGTTCTTTTTCTATTTCTTCAAAGCTCATATGGTCTCCATGATTTCTAAGTTTTAATAATAAATCTTTCACCAGTTCAATAGGTTCGTAGCCAGATTGTTCAAACCATTTAGTCCACTTCAATTTATTTTCCTTTTTACTGAACCAAACACCATGTTTAGTTACCGCTCCGCCTTTAATTGATCCTATACTATGCAGTTTATACTCCAGCCAATAGCTATAAGCATTATAATTATCTTTTCCCAATACATAATCTTCATAAGTTAAACGCTCTAATTTTTCTTTCGTAAACTCTTTATTAAAGACTTCAATCATCTGCTGTTTTTGTTTAAGATCTTCATGATCTTCCATAAGGAACTTTGCGATATAACTATCAATATTCATACAATTGCTCCTTTGTTTAGAATTTTGGTGTTCATAGTTATATTAGCCATCCATATCGTTCATAACCATTAATCGAATTTAAGTTCACAAACAAACTTATTGCATATTTACAATGATTTGTTAAGCTATTACAGTGGAAAATAATACTTATCGGTAAAAAAATAGGTCTAATGCATCATTTAGGTTTTAGCTTTTTCCTTTATAATGAGAAATAGATAGAAAGATTGAGGAGTATCATAATATGGATTATAGAGTATTGTTATATTATAAATATGTCACTATAGATGACCCAGAAACGTATGCGGCAGAACACTTAGAGTTCTGTAAAGCGCACAATTTAAAAGGTCGTATTTTAGTCTCTACTGAAGGGATTAATGGTACGTTATCAGGAACAAAAGAAGACACAGACGCTTATATTGCACATATGCGTGCAGATGAACGCTTCAAAGATATCACATTCAAGATTGATGAAGCAGAAGGTCATGCATTTAAGAAAATGCATGTACGTCCAAGACATGAAATCGTAGCACTTGATTTAGAACATGATATCGACCCACGTGAGACAACAGGTAAATATTTATCACCTAAAGAATTCAGAGAAGCTTTAGATGATGAAGATACTATCGTCTTAGACGCACGTAATGACTATGAGTTTGATTTAGGTCATTTCCGTGGTGCAGTTCGTCCAAACATTACACGTTTCCGTGATTTACCGCAATGGATCAGAGACAATAAAGATATGTTCATGGATAAGAAAATTGTCACTTATTGTACCGGCGGTATCCGTTGTGAAAAATTCTCAGGCTTCTTACTTAAAGAAGGCTTTGAAGATGTTGCACAATTAGAAGGCGGTATCGCAACGTACGGTAAAGACCCTGAAACACAAGGTGAATTATGGGACGGTAAAATGTACGTCTTCGATGAACGTATCAGTGTAGACGTTAACCAAGTAGAAAAAACAGTGATTGGCAAAGAATGGTTCGATGGTACACCATGCGAACGTTATATCAACTGCAGTAACCCTGAATGTAATAAACAAATCTTAGTATCAGAAGAAAACGAACACCGTTATTTAGGTGCTTGCTGTAAAGAATGTGCAGAGCACGAACGTAATCGCTATGTAGCGAAACACAATCTCAGTGATGAGGAAAAAGAACGCCGTTTAGAAAACTTTAAAGAAACTGTCCACCAATAATTATTCAAAACACGATGGGTATTCAGTACCCATCTTTTTTTATGTCTATATTTAAATTGTGTCATAATATAGATGAAAATAAAAAGCACCGTGCTGGTACACGATGCTTTAGAGACCGTTTCAAAGACGGTGACACATTGAAGGCTAAAAAATAAATACTAGAATTGCGAACTACAAACCACAGAACGCAATCATTATACTTATAACTTCAAATACACTCATGGGCATGTCCTTTCTAAATTCAGTACAATAAAAAACCCGCACGTGCTTTAACGTACGGGTTGAACTAATCTATTTAAGACACCTTGTTAGACTGTCGCATCTCGCTGTGACACGATTGGATGATCTAACTCAAATTTCACACCTGCTGTCACTTTCTTGTATTGATAAATGAAATAAGCAATCCAAATTAATGTTAAGACAGCACCTAAATAATAGCTAAGCGTTAAATTTAAACCGAAACCAATCTTCTGACTTAAGATATAGACAAAGATATTCCACGTCATGAATGTCGCAGGTACAGCTGCTACCCAGAAGTTCTTCTTAGCTAGCAACAGATACATCGCGCCGACCCATAATGCGACCACTGCTGTTGTTTGGTTTGCCCATGAGAAGTAGCGCCATAGAATTGTGAAATCAATTTGTGTTAAGCCGAAACTGATAATAAACAGCGGTGCTGCAACGATAATACGTTTAACTAGAGAACGTTGATTGACATTCAAGTAATCCGCAATAATCATACGTGCACTTCTAAATGATGTATCACCACTTGTGATAGGTAAGACAATCACACCTAACACCGCAATTGTACCTAAAACAGAACCAAGCAATAAGTGAGATGCCTCACTCACAACAAGTGCTGCTTCCCCTTTCGCAAGCACTCCTTGCAAGCCTTGATAACCATTAAATAAACTCATACCTGCTGCTGCCCAGATCATCGCGATAACTCCTTCTGCAACCATCATGCCATAGAAGATAAAGCGGCCATTCTTTTCATTGTTCGCAGTACGTGAAATAATCGGTGTTTGTGTCGCATGGAAACCTGATAATGCGCCACATGTAATCGTAAAGAATAACAGTGGGAAAATCGGTGCGCCGTCAGGGTGCATATTTTTTAAACTTAACTCTGGAATCGGTGCGCCTGTTTGAATTAAACGAAAGCCCATTGCGACCGCACTGATTAACAATAACGCTCCAAAGACTGGATAAACACGTCCAATAATTTTATCAATCGGCAAAATCGTTGAAAGAATGTAGTAAACAAAAATAACGAAGATAATAACACCTAACGCAATACGACCGTCCATCATGTTATGAAGCAATAACGCTGGACTCGTCACGAATACTGTTCCCGTAAGCAGCAACAATAAAATCGAGAAGATATTAACGAAGTGCTTCATGACCTTCCCTAAGAATTTACTCGCAAGTTCAGGTAGATGAGCCCCTTTGTTTCGAATAGAAATCATACCTGTTAAATAATCATGAACGGCTCCTGCGAAAATACATCCTAAAACAATCCATAAAAATGCGACCGGTCCATACAATGCCCCCATAATTGGTCCGAAGATTGGACCTACCCCAGCAATATTCAGTAACTGAATTAACGAGTTAGACGATGTCTTCATCGGTACAAAGTCAACATTATCTCGTTGATGATGTGCTGGTGTCGGTCTCCCTGTTTTCGGTCCAAACATCTTATCAATGTACTTTCCATAAGTGAAATAACCAATAATTAGTAAAATGATAGAAATAATAAACGTAATCATTTCACAATCCCCCTTTTTCTATCTCTCTCCCTGTAGTTCAAGATGTGACAACTTTATGAAAGCGTTTTCTTAATTGAACCACATTTCTTTATTTGTCACAAGATTGTGAAATGTTTAGCTAGAAATAGTTGTTACACACTGTTTATTATTGTGTTTATAATAAATTTATGTTATAAAATAATCGTGCTAGTACACTCTTTGAGCCCGTTAAAAGACGGTGCCATAGAAAATTTTTAAAATAAGCCATTTCCTTAGTCAAAGCAGAAAGATGGTTTATTTTTTATCTCTTTTTTCAACAAATTTCGTAATAGTAGAGACTAGATTTAGTATAAATTCACCAAATGCCAGTAGCAATACTATTTCAATTGTACTTCTCATTTATGTTGTGCGATAATATAAATATATTAAAAAAGAGCAGTGCTCGTACACGACTCTTTGAGACCGTTTCAAAGACGGTGACACATTGAAGGTTAAAAAATAAACCATCTGACTTGTCAAAGTTTGTAGATGGTTTATTTTTTTCTATTAGAAATGTACAAAAAGATAAATACTAGAATTGTGAACTGCAAATCACAGAACGCAATCATTATACTTATAGCTTCAAATACACTCATAAAGCATTTCCTTTCTAAATTCAGCGATACTATAGGCATCACCTCCTTTAAATTAGATTTGCCACCATCTATTCAACTTTCTCATGCATTTATTATATTATGGTTCAATTTATTTTACATTATGACATAATAAAATTCTTTATTTTTATAACCAAATTCAATACACTTACATGTAAATGTACTTGCAATTTTTACAAATATTTTTATGAAGATGACAATATATGTCTAAGTTAAATATCTGAGTATGTGATTGTATTCATAAATCAAATACGATGCTATTTATAAGTTTAGATAAAGAAAGGTATGCATAACATATGATTTATACATTGAGCGTTATCCTTATTCCCATAGTTGTCTTAAGCTTCATTATTTACTGTACCGTTAAGCGAAAGCCTTTGTATTATGTCATTATTGCGATGATTCTACTTCAAATCGTTAAGATACTAGATAGTATATTTATTGAGCATAAGTCTATCCTTCAGACATTGCTTCATCCTTTTGATATTTTATTATGGGTGATATTAATTGCTTATGGGATCAGTCATTATCAGAATAAACAAAAAGCATAAAACGCCTCGTGATGTCGCGAAACGTTTTATGCTTTGTCTTTTTTTACTTAATTTCTCACTTACCGCAATTACCAGAACCAGTATTATAATGATTAATTCTGCGAAACCTTCAATCTTTTCACTTAAAATGGGTTGGTAAACAAACTTGGTAATAAATAGGGTTAAATAACTAATTGAAAAAATAAAAGCGATGATTTTTAACGTTTTAATCATGGTTGTACTTCTCTCTTTCTCTAACTCCTTTCACCTGATTAAGCATACATTTCTTTCTGATTAGGTGAATGCTCTTTTAATTATCATATGTAATAGTTATTTAAATTATACAATAAATAATAGCCGCTTCACACACCCATCGTGCGAAGCGGCTATCACTTTATCTCGATATTTTAATCTTCTTTATGTTGGTTCTCTTGTTCTTCTTGTCGCGCTTGTTCTTGCGCTTCTTGTTCTTTTTGAATTTCTTTCTCACGTTTCTCTAATGGAATAGAGAAGTCTTTTTCGTCATCAATATATGACATCTGGAAGTGTTTTGTCGGTTCTCGACGTAAGGCACCCATAATCGCAAAGATCATCAACACTAAGATGATAGAGAATGGTAAGCCTGTCACAAGTGAAGCAGTTTGTAAACTTGTTAAACCACCTGCAATAGTCATTGTGACTGAAATCGCACCGATTAATAAGCCCCAAATAACTTTATCTTTTACGTTAGGGTTATCAACCCCGCCTGTCGCCATACTTGCGACAATGTGTGTTGTAGAGTCGGCACTTGTCACAATAAAGATAAAGATTAAGGCAATGGCTAGAATACTTGTGATATCTGAAATTGGGAATTGTTTCAACAACTCGAATAATGCGACTGAATAATCTTTATCTACAATTTTCTCGATACCTGTATTTTGTGTTAATGCAATTTTTAATGCCGTACCACCAAATCCAGCAATCCAAGTGAATGAAATTAATGGTGGAATGATTAATACACCAATGACGAATTCACGAATTGTACGTCCACGTGATACACGGGCAACGAAACCACCGATAAATGGTGACCAAGCAATGACCCATGCCCAGTAGAAGACTGTCCATTGTTGAACCCAACTGTTATCACCTGTGTATGGATTGATACGTAAACTATATTGAATAAAGTGTGTTAAGTAATCTGAAATCGCAAGTGTATAAGATTCTAACACGAATTTTAAATCACCAAAGATTAAGATGAATATCAATAAGATTGCCCCAAGTCCGATATTGATATTACTCAACCATTTAACACCTCGGTTTAAACCTGTAAGTGCTGATCCTAAGAAGATACATACCATAATGACTGTAATCGCAACTTTAGTCACATTCGTATTCGGTACATCAAAGACATGATTTAATCCACCACTGATTTGCATAATACCTAAACCGATAGATGTCGCAATCCCCATCACTGTCGCAATAATTGCGAGAATATCGATCAAGTTACGTAAAGGTCTTGGATAAGCCTCGCCAAAGACCGGTTCCATAGCTGTAGAAATTAATCCGTTACGTTTCTTACGGAATTGGAAGTACGCTACTGTTAAACCTGCCATTGCGAAGATAGACCATTGTGAGATACCCCAGTGGAAGAAGGTATATCCCATAGCTAAACGTGCAGATTCTGCAGATTGATCTTTAACACCTGGGAACGGCGCATGTAAGAAGTGTGTCAGCGGTTCTGCTACACCCCAGAAGACAATCCCAACACCAAGTCCTGCTGAGAATAACATCCCAATCCAAGACATGAATGAGAATTCTGGTTCAGAGTCATCTGCGCCGAGTTTGAAGCGGCCGTATCGTGAAACGGCTAAAGCGATTAAGAAAATATCCAGTACGACAATAATGACTAAGAAGAGCCATCCAAATGCCCCTGCAATGACATCATACGTACTCTGCGCATATTTTCCGAATAGTTTCGGGAAAATGCCCGCAACTAAAGTCGCCAGCAGGATAATCCCTACCGAAGTGAAATAAACTATATTTCTATGTTTTTCTTTCCTGGTTTTCATGTGAAATTAATAATCCCCTTCCCGCTTGTTTCATATAAGCGTTTGTTTCATTAAACCATAAACAGAACATAATCACAATTCATCATTAAAAACATTCACATCATTATTTAATTTTTATTACGAAACTTTTTGAGAATTTAATATCAGTCCTACAGACACTTAAAGATGATAACCTCAAGTTTTCATTTATTTTCACAGATTCCAATATATATTTTATAATTTATACCCTTAGTTATTTATATAATAATTACATCTAACAATCATTGTTAAATTTTGAAAATTGTGATAAATTATCGTAAAATTGAATATTTTTAAACAAAGGGGGATTTTTATGCGAAGATTGGGGTACTTCGTGTTAGCCATGACAGTTATTTTAGCGAGCTGCGGTAAATCTGATGATAAGAAAACCGCAAAATCCAATACGTTTCCTGATGAAACTGTTGAGATTATAGCACCCGCTTCACCAGGCGGTGGCTGGGACACCACTGCACGCGCAATTCAGAAAGTCATGTTAGATGAAAAGCTGACAAATCAAAACATTACAGTTGTGAATAAGCCTGGAGGCGGTGGTGAAGTCGGTTGGCAATACTTAAAATCACGTTCGCCAAATACGATCGCCATTAACTCAAGCCTATTACTATCTAATAAAGAATTAGGGTTGAGTGACCTTGGAGATGATGACTTCACTCCTATTGCGATTCTTGCGACTGAATGGATTAGTTTAACCGCATCAAATAAATCTAATTTGAACTCTGGTAAAGAAGTGATGGAAAAGCTCAAGAAAGATCCGAAATCACTGACAATCGGTGTCGCACCTGGTTTAGGAAATAACGACCACCTTGCATTCGTACAAGCAGCGAAACAATACGGTGTAGATGTCGATAAACTTGATTTCTTAGTGTATAAGAGTGGCGGAGATTTACAAACTGCCCTACTTGGCGGTCATGTAGATGTCGCTTCTACAGCAGTATCAGAAGTTAAAGAGCAACATCAAGTACATAAACTGAAAATGTTGGCAGTGTCATCTGATGAACGACTTGAAGGCATTAAGGATGTGCCGACTTGGCAAGAACAAGGTGTCGATATGGTGTTCCCTCATTGGCGCGGTGTCATGGGGACGAAAGATATGACAAAAGAAGAACGTGCTTATTGGGATAAGACCATGCGTAAAGTCGTACATTCTAAACAATGGCAAGAATTACGCAAAAACAATGATTGGGATAACTTCTATAAAGATAGTGCTGAATCTGAAAAATTCTTAAAAGAGCAACGCAAAAAATATGATCAGCTGATTAAAGATGCTGGTTTCTAAGGGGGAATTGTATGGCTCGTTTAATGCCGCCTATTTTACTTACGTTATTAGGCATCATCTATTTAGTTTTAACGCTGAATGTACAACGTTCACGCATTGGTGATCCAAACAGTCCAATGTACTTTCCGCTACTCATTTCAGTGTTATTGATTGTGATGAGTGTGATTTATTTCTTCCAAGAATATAAAAAAAGACATGAGCATTTTGAAATTCTAGACTTGTTACTTCAAAAGAAAACCTTAATACGCTTAGGCGCAACAGTGGCAATGATTATTATTTACGCATTGATTTTTGAACGCTTAGGTTTCTTGATTTCAACAATCCTCTTCTTAGGAGGCGTATTGTTTTTAATCAATGGAGTGAAACACTGGCTTCAAAATATCATTGTGGCGCTCGTATTTTCAGGGATTACATGGTATACCTTCTCTCAATTATTAGATGTGAGTTTACCATAAGACAAGGGGGAGCAATATGGGAGATATCAATACGTTCTTAGAAGGTCTCACAACTGCCTTTCATCCTATGAATTTATTATGGGTGTTAATCGGCGGATTTTTAGGGACAATTGTAGGCATGCTGCCAGGGTTAGGTCCAGCAACCGCAGTCGCAGTGTTAATTCCTGTGACATTCGGTATGGAACCTGTCAGTGCCTTGATTTTAATGATTGCGATTTATTATGGCGCGATGTATGGGGGATCGCGTAGTTCTATTTTACTGAATACACCAGGTGATGGTTCTGCGATTGCGGCTACTTTCGATGGATATCCTATGACTAAAAATGGGGAAGCGGGCAAAGCTTTAACGATTTCCGCAGTCGCTTCACTCATCGGCGGTATTGTGGCAGTTGTCGGGTTTATTTTACTCGCCAAACCGCTATCAGATTTCTCGCTTCAATTCGGACCACGTGAATACTTTGTACTATTCTTATTTACATTATCGACGATTGTCTCATTATCTATCGGTAAAATGGTCAAAGGTTTTATCGCTACTGCGATTGGACTCATGGTCAGTACAGTCGGCGTAGATTTACAAACAAGCGTTTACCGCTTCACCTTCGATATTCCACACCTAAGTGAAGGGATTAACTTCTTAGTTGTGATTATCGGTGTCTATGCGGTGGCTGAAGTGCTGTATAACTATATGCATCTAGAAGCATTGAAGCCGCCTGATGCGAAATTAGGATCAATGAAGTTGACTAAGACGGATTGGAAGCGGACATGGTGGACTATGTTAAGACAAAGTCCAATTGGATTCGTCATTGGTGTCTTACCAGGTGCTGGTGGTTCTATCGCTTCTATGTTGAGTTACTCTACTGAGCGGCAAGTGAACAAGAATGGTAAAGACTTTGGTAAAGGTGCGATTGAAGGGGTTGCGGCACCTGAGGCGTCTAACAACGCTGCTTCAGTCGGTGCACTGATTCCATTACTTACAATGGGTGTACCTGGTTCAGGAACAACCGCTGTTATTTTAGGTGCGGTTATTATGTTAGGTTTACAACCTGGCCCCTTACTCTTTGAAAATGAACCAGAAACCATTTGGACACTTATTAACAGTATGTTTATCGGTAATATTTTCTTAGTGATTATCAACATCGCACTCATAGGCGTGTTACTTAAGATTTTACGTACACCGCCTAAAGTACTTTATCCAATTATTTTAGTGTTAGCTTACTTAGGTACATACACTTTAGGTTATAGTGTTGTAGATTTCTATATTTTATTAATCTTTGGTTTATTAGGCTTAGGCTTGAAACTTTTAGACTTCCCGATGGCTCCGCTCATCTTGGCAGCTATTGTCGGATCAGATATGGAACAGAACTTCCGTAAGAGCTTAATTACCAGCAATAATAATGTGTTCGATATTTTCTTCGGGTCACCGATCAGTATTGTGTTGACGATTATGACAGTACTTTCATTAACATATCCATTGATAATGAAGATGGTGAAGAAGCGGAAGAAAGCAGAGTAAATGAAAGGCAATGATTTAACATTTTGAAAAACACCGTATAAAGCAGACACTTAAAAAGTGAAAACTTTATACGGTATTTTTTATGTTATCAGTTTTTATTCTTTATCATATTTCTTTGCGTTATATTGCTTATATTTATCGCCATCATTTTTATCTAATACCTTTATCAATGCAGGTCTATAAAGCTTATGACTATATCGCTCTAAACCAAATTTAGTTATACCATCAATGAACTCTCCAACAGTTACATCTAAATTGATTTTTGATCTTACAACTATATTTTTGTCGCAGCTTGGTTGATCGTATTGATTTTTATATATTTTGGCACTCTTATCAAATTTTCTATATTTATCAACTAAATCTTGATTAATTTTCATAATTTCTTGTATATCTTTATTAGATTCGTCTATATGATGACTCATCATTAAGACCAAGTTTTGTAGATGCATATCATACGCATTATAATCATCTGCAACCTCACTTAATATTTCATTAGTCGTTTGTCTATTTAAATTCGACATATCAAATGTAAGTTGGTTATTTCTTATTTTGGCTACTTGAAACACCAAAATATCTAGCATACTGACTAAATCATTTCTATAAGCCACTTCTTGTTCTCGCTTTTGTTTTTCAAACTGCAAATTAATACCATAAATTGTAATGACACATGTTGTAATAGCCCCGATGATTGCTGAAATAATTTCTACCATTTATACCATCTCCTAAACACTAATCTTCTTTTTTAGTATTACACAATATCAAACGTTTTGATATATTATTTACAAAAAAACAAGAAATAATGTTTCAGTTTAAAAATTTAGCATTTCTATTAAAGGTTCATGCCCTATAATATAATGATTTCTAATAAAGTAGCTGGCTCTCTCTGCTAACTCACAACAATTCTTACTACTCCTTCTATCTTCTTATGTTAAAAAGTTGATATTTACATTATATATATTTATGTTAATTTTTATTGAATTAATAGTAAATTTATATATTGTTATTATTTAAGTGATATTATTGGAATGGGATGTTAGGGATGTTTGCTAATAAACGGAGGCCTAACCATGAATTATAAAAAAGTTGCTTTCTCACTTTCTGCTTTAACTGTATTATTCAGTGTAACAAGTCAAACTTTTGTAGATGCTGTTGAACAAATATCTAGTGAAAACGAATCCTCAAGCCTTTATACTAATGAAGAATTAGATATGGAAGGTTTAACTAGGACATTATCTGCTATTGAACACATGCCAGACTCTGTTATTAATGAAGGAAAACCCGCAATTGAAAACTACTTAAATGAACAAGGAGTAGGTGTTCAAACTTACGGAGCAAGTGTCAGTAATTATGCAGCTTGTACAGGAGCAATAGGATATGCACTTGTCACTAATTTTACACCTGCTAAAATCGCAAAAGTAAAGTCTGCTTTAAAAGCTGCCGGGGGCACATTAACGTTTGTTAAGAAGATGTCTGGAGCATATAAACAGTTAAGAAAACTTGGTCATAGTAAACAAAGCGCTGTTAAGAACGCCGCAGCACAAGCTGCAAAAGCGGCTGGACCAGATGTTAAAGAAGCTTTATTAGATTTCTTCGGTATCGCAACAATTGTAGGCGCCTGTGCACCTATCTTTGAAAAATAAAACTACTGAGGTGAATGCCACTTGAATACCAAAAAGAAAGAAACACTTTATCTCATAGGATTCGTTATAATTTTGATTGTTTTATTCTTGCCTATCAGCACATTCATTAAAGCTGTTGTAACTATAGTATTATTAGTGCTGGCAGTAATATTAAGGTTTTTTGTGAAGAATAATGATGAAGACAGATAGTTATAAAAATAGCCTCGTCCGCTTTTTTGGACGAGGCTATTTGATCTATATATTAGTCTAAGAAACCGTTAGGATAAACCATCACTTTTAATGAACCTTGTTTGTTGTTGAGTGCTCTTTCTAATGCTGCTTTTGTATCTTTAAGTTCATATGAATCTGTGAACATTGAGTCTAAATCTGCGTCTGTATTGTTTAACATTTCAATACCCATTGGGTAAGTGTTTGCGTAACGGAAGACACCATAAATATTTAATTCACGGTTACCAATGAATGGAATGTTTAAGGCAATTTCCTCTTGTTGTGGTAGGCCAACGATAGATAAGCTGCCGCCTACTGCTAGAGATTGTACAGCTGATTGTAGTGCTGCTGGATGACCTGCTGTTTCAAAGGCATAGTCTGCACCTTTACCGTTTGTAATTTCTTGGATACGTTCTACTGGATCTTCTTTAGAAATATTAATTGTTTCAGTCGCACCAAGTTTTAACGCTTCTTCTAAACGAATATCTGCTAAGTCAGTCACGATGATACGTGTCGCACCAAATGCTTTAGCTGCCACAACCGCCATTAAACCAACTGGACCCATACCTGTAATTACGACTGTTGAACCTGGTTGAACACCTGCACGTTTACAAGCTTGAATACCTACTGAGAATGGTTCGTTTAATGATGCTTGTTCATAAGATAATGAATCTGGAATTGGGAATAAGAAGTCTTCTGGATGTGCAATGTACTGTGCGAATGCACCATCAATCGGTGGTGTTGCTAGAAACTCAACATCTTGGCATAAGTTGTATTGCCCTTTTTGACATTGTTCACATTTACCACATGGTACACCTGGTTCTACCGCGACTCTGTCACCTACTGAAAACTTCGTCACATCTTCACCAACTGCCGCAACCATACCGGCACATTCGTGGCCTAAGATTAATGGTTCTTTGACAATGAAATCACCGATTTTACCATGTTCGTAGTAATGGACGTCAGAACCGCAAACACCCACCGCCATCATTTTAACTAAGACTTCCTTCGGTCCTAATTTAGGTACATCGACTTCTTTGATTTCAATATCGAATGGTTTATTTAATAAAGCTATCTGCATTGTTTCAGGAATATTATTTGTCATCTGTATAACCCCCGTGATTTTGTTGAATTGATAACAGATCCGCTGTCATCTGTTTCGTATTTTGATAAACGTCTTGATACACTTTGAAGTAACGTTCATAAATTTTATGTTTTTGTGTATTTGGTTTGAATGTCGTGTCGTATTGAATAAAGGTTTCAACACAGTCTTTTAATGAATCGAACCAACCGATTCCATAAGCAGCTAGAACTGCTGCTCCCATACTTGGTCCTTCTTCGTGTTTTAATTTCTTAACTTCTAAGTTGAAGACATCTGCTTGAAGTTGTAACCAGAAATCACTTTTAGCACCGCCGCCAATTGAAGTGATGGTGTGAATCGCTGGATAAAACTGTCTGATATAATCTAATGATTCATAAAGCGAATACGTGATGCCTTCAACCACTGCACGTGAGAAATCTGCACGTGTTTGTTTACCACTGATACCGATAAAGCTGCCTCTAATTTTCGCATCGCCATGCGGTGTACGTTCTCCCATTAAGTATGGCGTGAATACTAAACCATTCGCACCTGGCGAGGAGCTTTCCGCATCTTTTGTAATGTCCTCAAAACTTTGTTCTGCATAGAAATTACGCTTATACCAATCTAAACTGAAGCCTGCAGCAAGTGTAACCCCCATCGCATAAGAGATATCCGGTGTGACATGTTTAAAATAGTGAATATTATTTTGATAATCACTATAATCTTTCTGACAAACGAGTACTACACCAGACGTACCGATACTGCACATCGCATCTCCTTCACCGATAATACCGGCACCGAGTGCACCACATGCATTGTCAGCGCCACCCGCAATCACTTTTGTTGAAGTTGGTAAGTTTAATTCTTGCGCTACTGTTTCAGTTACTTCACCCACTACATCTGTTGAATTAACGAGTTCTGGAAGTAAATGTTTAATCTCATAGTACGTGCTTGTTTCTTTATCCCACGTTTCACTTTCACTGTTGTAAAGCAGTGTACCGGATGCATCAGATTTCTCCATTTGAACCTTGCCAGTTAATGCATATCTGACATAATCCTTTGGAAGAATGAATGTTTCAGCTTTCTCAAAGTGTTGTGGTTCATGTGCTTTCACCCATAATAATTTTGGTAACGTAAAGCCTTCTAAAATGGGATTGCCCAGTAACTTGTCTCCGAAATGCGCTTTGATTTCATCACATTGTTCAGTATTTCTAGTATCGTTCCACAAGATAGCTGGACGAATAGGATGATTGTCTTTATCTAATAATACTAAGCCATGCATTTGGCCCGAGAAAGACATACCTTCTATTTGGTACTGACTGTCATTTAACTGATTTGTCAGTGTTTGAATTGCTTGTTTTGTTGCTTGTACCCATTCATCTGGGTTTTGTTCACTATAACCATTTTGCGGTTGTGAAATACTGATAGGTTCACTGCTTGATGTCACAATCGAACCTTGTTGGTCAACCGCAATCACTTTAACTGAGCTTGTTCCTAAATCTATACCTAAAACAAGTGGTTTCAATATGTTTCATCTGCCTTTTTAAATATTTACATTATCCGGTTTAGGTTGGATCACTTTGCGCGGTTTTTCTTTTAATCCTGGTTGATGTACTTTGATGAAGTACGTCAATACAGCACCAAAGAAGTATAATAATGCGAATGCCCATACCACACCGATTTCATTGAAGACTGGTAATAATACTGTCGCAATCACAGATGGTAAGAAGTTACTTAAACCAGCTGCTAAGTTATGTGAAGATAATGTTGCACCAATATGATTTGGTTCTAACGCTGTGAAAATCGCGAAAATCGGAACGAATGCTGATTGTGTAATACCGAATAATACAGCACATAATACGCCGATCAAGAATACGTCTCCGCTAATCATCGGTAAGTAATAGAATGTCAGTGTTGTGATACCGCAACCGACACAACCGAACCACATGACTTGGCGTTTCCAACCGATTTTGTCTGCAGTAATACCCCAGAATACGTCACCAACAATACAAGTGACGTGCATTGTACCCCAGATCCATAACCATTGCTGCATCGTAAAGCCGATTTCATCTGTAAATAAAACTGGGAAGATAATCACTAATCCAAAGAGTGATAGTTGGTTAATAATTCTTACAATGAATACTTTAATAATTTCAGGGTTCTTATAAACCACACCGATATCTTTAAGCACCTTCTTATAACGATCACTTACTGCTAAATCTGCGTTAGGTTTCACATTGTCTTTACCTACTGCGATATAAGCAATAATACCGCCAATCATAATCCATACGATAGATAGCCACAGTGTTCCCATGAAGCCCATATATGGAATTGTGAAACTTGGTAAGTATGAACCTACAACACCCATACCTACTGAGAACATCGCCCAGAACCAACCGATTGCAGTCGCAAGACGTGCTTTATTTGTAATGTATGTCACCCATACTAAGAAACCGTATAAGAATAATGGATATGCGATACCTCTGATACCGTACGTCAATAACATCATGTTGTAATTTTCAACTTGCAAACCAAACGTCAAGAA
This sequence comes from Staphylococcus simulans, assembly GCF_025561465.1. Lineage (NCBI taxonomy): Bacteria > Bacillati > Bacillota > Bacilli > Caryophanales > Staphylococcaceae > Staphylococcus > Staphylococcus simulans. The sequence continues at coordinate 162,345 of NZ_CP095100.1, read as the reverse complement.
GAGTACATGGAAGACAATCCATAATACAACACCGCTTGTCATTACTTTTCTTGGTCCATATACGTCAGATAAGACTGCCGCTAACCATGAACCTACTACTACCATCACACCATATACCGCAAAGACTAATGATGCTTGGCTTTTGCTGAATCCAATGTCTACGATGTATTTAGACAAGAAGGCTTGTTCAATACCGTCTCCTGTCATAAAAATAAAGATTGCGATAATACCTAAGAATACAACTGTCGGTATTCCCATCCATAACTTTCTATTTTTCTCTATCGTCATTATAGATTTCCCCCTCATTTATAACTAACTTAAACGTTTAAGTTTGACGTTAAGAAAAAAGAACGAACTAGCGTTCATTTTTCTTAGCGCACGATGCTCTTATGACTAAATGCGTCGATAACTCTACCGAAGTTGCAGGTTCATCGTTGTTCATTTCAATGATTAATTGCGCTGCACATTCACCGAGTTTACTTGCTGGTTGTTCTACGACCGTAATGGCCGGTGAATATATTTCGTTCCAATGACTATTATCAAAACCGATAAATGAAATGTCTTTGCCGATTTGAATATCCAGTTCTTTAAAGGCTTGTAACGCACCGATCATCAATAAATAGTTCGTTGCGATTAACGCACTTGGTGCATCTTTTGAAGTCAGCCATTGCTTAGTCGCAAGATACCCGCTTCTTATCTGAGCCTCAGTCCCCAATTTATCATCACTAAAACTCATTAAACGCGCATCAACTGTTAACTGGTTATCCATTAACGCTTGTTCATATCCTGCTTGTCTATGGGTAGTTGTACTGATCTTAGGATTTGCCAATAAAATCGCAATAGACGTGTGGCCTAACTCCAATAAGTGTTTAGTTGCTTGGTAACCCGCTGCTTGGTTATTTACTGTGACACTTGGCACATCACTTGTTTCTATCGTTCTGTCTACTGTCACAATCGGTGCCTTTTTCCATTCATCTTTTAATGTCAGGTGCGACGAAACAGGTGCTAACACAATCGCATTGACACGTTGTTTCACAAATAAATCTATCAATTCATTTTGTCGTTGTTCACTTTCTTCTGACGAAATCACAATCACTTGCAAGTTGTGTTCTAAACACACTGTAGTTAAACCGTTCAAAATATCCGTAAAGAATGGGTTTTGGTCAGGGACAATAAAGGCAACCAAGTTACTCTGGCCGCTTTTCAACTGACGAGCATACGTATTTGGTTGATAACCCAGCGACTCAACAGCTGCTTCTACTTTCGCTTTCGTTTTTTCGCTGACTTGTCCTTTTTTACCATTCATCACATTTGAAACGGTCGCTACAGAAACACCTGCTGCTTTTGCGACGTCGTGAAGTGTTGGATTATTGTTCATATTGATTACTTCCTTAAACGTTTAAGTTAAAACTGATTCTTATTTTAATGTATCCTAGTATAAATGTAAAGGCTTACATTTACAAAATACAATAAACCCGGCTCCTATGACTACTTCTGAATTAATTAATGTTGAAACTATTAACCCAGTTAATAAACAGATTAAAATTGGCACTTTAGATTCAGAAAAATCTCTAGATAAACAAAATAAAACTCCTATCGAAAATATTGAAAAATCATCAAAAACTTTTGTCAGTGATAATAATGAGAGAAGTAATGCTGAAAATCCAAGAAAAGAATCACCAATCGCTAAAACAAAACTTATAACAAACAAATCAAAAGATGTGAAAAAAGCAGACAGAAGTCAATTGCCAAAAACAGGAAAAAATACTCTAAACACTGGAATCATTGGTGCAATTAGTCTTCTTGCCTCTATTATATTCTTAAGAAAAAGACGTTCAACTAAACATCAAAAATAACTGAATCTCTTTCTAAATTGATTTTTGAATAAAAAACAAGCTGTGTCAGTAGAAATACCTACTTCACAGCTTGTCTATTTTTTTAATGTTATATGGCGATTAATTTGATTATGCCCACCAAACATCTCCAGAATTTTCGCCAATATTAACAGAATTTAAAGTTTGAGCAGCTTTTTGAAAGCCTTCCTCAACCGACATAATAGGATCTTCATGTTCGATACTCACAACATAATCATATCCGTTTATTCTCAATGCACTAATAATGTCTCCCCATAAATGAGGGCTATGGCCATAACCAACCGTACGGAAAGTCCAAGCGCGCGTTGCCACTTCAGCATAAGGTTGCATATCAGTTAAACCATACATATTTACATTTTCTTGATCAATATAAGTATCTTTAGCGTGGAAATGATGTATAGCATTTTCTCTACCTAAAATTTTAATTGCTGCAATTGGATCAATTCCTTGCCACCATAAGTGACTTGGATCCAAATTAGCTCCAATATATTCATTTGTTGCATTGCGCAGTTTTAACAATGTATATGGTGTGTGTACTAAGAATCCCGCATGCAATTCGATTGCGATTCTAACATCTTTCTCTTTTGCATATTCTGCTAAATCTTTCCAATAAGGAATTAACTTTTCTTCCCATTGCCAATTATAAATATCTGAATAGGCTGTAGGCCATGGTGTAACAGGCCAATTTGGATATTTAGCTGTTTCATCTGACCCTGCTATGCCTGAGAAAGTATTAACAACTGGAACATTTGTCAATGCAGCTAACTCAATTGTTTTACGTAAAGTTTCATCCGCTTCTCGAGCTTTTTCAGGATTTGGGGATATAGGATTGTTGTGACAACTATAACCGCTAATTTCTAATCCTCTACTGTGAATCTTATTTAAAAATTCCTTACGTTTCTTTTCATTTTCAAGCATTTCATCTAAGTTACAGAATTTATCTCCCGGATTACCACCTGTACCAATTTCAACCATTTTTAACCCTGCATTTGCAACGTAATCTAACATTTCTTCAAAATTTCTGTCATAAAATAAAACTGTGAAAACTCCAACTTTCATAAATAAACATCCTTTCTTTATAATTGGATACTATGTTGTTCTTGATTGCTTCTGTAAATCGCATCTACCAATACATTAATTTGTCTGGCCTGTTCTGGCTGAACAACTAACGTTTCTTTTCCTAAACAACTATTCACAAAATTTATTGCTTGTCTTTGTGATGCTTGATATTCATCATGTTCAGCATATGCTTTTTGAGTAAAGAAGGTACCAAAGCGAGGTTGATAGATTTCAAATGGATATAAACTTAATCCACCGGAAACACCTGACATGCTTAAGTGCATAGTGTCTTCTTTAATGTTTGCTGACCATGAACATTCAAATTGCAATGAAGACCCATCCTCAAATGTGATATAACTTGTAACATGATCATCAACATCAAATGTTTCGCTATCAAAATGCCCCCAGTCGTTAATTTGATTTGGTGTTTTACTAAGCCTATTATATGTACGTCCAGTTACTTCTACTGGTCTTGCATCATTCAATAGCCATAATGATAAATCAAGCAAGTGACAACCATAGTCAATTAGACTGCCTCCACCCTGAAGTGTTTTATTAGTAAAAACACCCCATCCCGGCACTTTTCTACGTCGCATAGCTTGTACTCTAGTTACTAAAGGTTCTCCGACCACCCCTTCTTTTATCGCCCGCTTTGCAGTCATTGCAGCTTCAGTAAACCTATAATGGTAACCAATAGCTAACAATTTATCAGCTACCTTTGCTGCTTCAATCATTTGATCGCATTCTTGCGAATTGATTGCCATTGGCTTTTCACAAAAAACATGAACCCCTGCATTTAAAGCTGCGACACTCAATTCTGCATGAAATTTATTGGGCGTGCATATAAATACTGCATCCACTTTATCCCATAGGTCACTTTTATCCTGTGCTACAAATTCAATACTATTTTCAACAGCAACCTTATTGGCTAGCACTAAATTAACATCAAATACTGCAGTTAAATCTACAACATCATTCATTTTTTTCAAAATTGGTATATGCCTACTTTGAGCAATACCACCACAGCCAATAATTCCTACCTTTAGTCTCTTTGTCATTCCTACACCTTCTGACTTCAATTTATTTCTAGTGATTAGAAATACACTGCTTTACCTGTCTTTGCCGATTCATAAATAGCCTCTAAAATTTGAGTGACTACCAATGCTTCTTGTGGTTTAACTACTACTTCAGTATCGTTGGTAATACTATTAATCCAAGTACGTGCTTCTTCAAGTGCTTCATCAACTTTATCGCTCTCGTAAAAATCTACTCCTGGATTATCAAGTTCAATATAAGAAGTGTAAAGCTCTCCCATATCCTCTCCGTTTATTCTTAAACCATCTTTCATATCTGCACCAGCTTCAGTACCAGACAACGTACATTTTGCTTCATCAACTTCTAAACTGTTTAGTGCCCAGCTAGATTCTAAAATAATTGTTGCACCGTTCTTCATCTTGATAAAACCAAATGCAGAATCTTCTACTTTGAATTCTTTAGTATTCCATGGTCCCCACGCATTAGCAGCATTTTCCTTCTTTCCTAGTTTATGGAAAGTAGTTCCCATAACGGATTCGGGCTCATAATTACTCATCATCCATAGTGTTAAATCTAAAGCATGTGTTCCAATATCTATTAAAGGACCACCGCCCTGTTGCTCTTCATCTAAAAAAACACCCCATGTAGGAACTGCCCTCCTACGAATTGCTTGTGCTTTGCCAAAATATATTTCTCCTAAGTCACCTCTTTCAGCAACTTTGTGTAAATACTGACTGTCTGTCCTAAAGCGATTTTGATATCCAATTGTTAGTTTTCTATTATTTCTTTCTGCGGCATCAATCATTTCTTTAGCATCTTTAGTCGTTTTAGCCATTGGTTTTTCACACATCACATGCTTTTTAGCATCCAACGCAGCTACAGTAATTTCTTTGTGTGAATTATTGGGAGTGCAAACATGTATTACCTCAATAGAATTATCATTCAACAGTTCTTTATAATCTTTATATACTTTAGCATTTTCTACTCCATATACTTCAGCTGCATATTCAGCTTTTTCAATCTCAATATCACAAAATGCTACAATCTCAACTTCTTCTATTTTAGATAAGCTCGGTAAATGCTTACCATTTGCAATTCCACCGCATCCTATAATACCTATTTTCAAACTCATAGCTATTCTCCTTTTCTAAGCTTTTGTTATTGGTTTTTTATATTTTGAATCAATAAAGCTTACACATACTGCTGCAATCAATAACATTACACCAGCAAACAACAGCATATTCGGCATCGATTCTCCAAATAATGGGAATAATGCAAAACTAGCTAAAGAAGCAATTATTTGTGGAAGACAAATAGCGCAGTTAAACAATCCCAAATAGGCACCTGCATTCTTGCCATCTGTATTTTCAGTTAATAGTGTAAATGTTTGTGTATTCATTGTGAGATTGTTAATTCCAATCAAACAGAATGATAAAATTAATAGCCATTGTGAATGAATAAAGAATATAGACATAAACCCAATAGCTCCCATTATCAACCCAAACCTTAATACCATTTTTCTTTGGTGAGGTTTGGCATACGCAGCTATTATCCCAAATAAAATAGAAGCCACAAATTGTACACCTGTTAACACACCATACCAGTTTCCTGCTTCTTGATACCCTGCTGATGAAGGGTCTGTAGTACCCCAGACATTATTAGCGATAGCTCCTGGTGTATATGTCCATAAATACATAATGGCAAACCAAGTAAAGAATTGAACTAAAGACACTTGCCAAAATTGTTTAGGTGCTTTTAAAAGCAATTGCCATAAATTCAATGAGTTTTTACGATCTCTTTTTTCCTCTATTCCATGATAACGTGAATGTAATTTAGGGTTATATTCATTTACAGAACGTACTGTCCAAACAGTGGAAATTAATAAAACAGCTGCCGCAATGTAGTATGCAATTTTCACTGTCAATGGCACTTCGCCTTTAGGAGCGACATTGGATACACCCCAAAGTGTTAATAAGAAAGGCAATAAAGTTGCTATAATTCCTCCCATATTTGAAAAGATTTGTTGCCAAGACCAAGCCATATCTCTTTGCTTCTCAGGAACCATATCACCTATCACCATTTTATATGGCTGCATACAAGCATTTGCAGTTAAATCCATAAAAAGAGTCATAATAGCTCCAAATAATAAAGCAGCTAACGATGCATATCCAAACCCAAAAGAGCCTGAATTCGGTAGTAACACAAGAGTGATAGCTCCAATAGGCCCTGCTATCAACAAATAAGGCATTCTTCTTCCAAACCTTGTCCATGTTCGATCTGAGTAAAAGCCGATTAAAGGCTGTATAATCAAACCAGCTAACGGAGGCAAAATAAAGAACCATCCAAGTTTATTAGGATTAGCTCCTAATGTTTGGAAAATTCTCGCCATCATAGCTGATTGCAAAGAAAATGCCATATTCACTCCAAAAAATCCAAAAGTCATTGCAAAAATAATACTTTTCTTTAATATAGGCAAGCTCAACTTATCTGCCAAAGTTTTATCGTCTCCCTCAGTATTACTTGCACAAGTTAAATCATCTGCACTTTTCATCTTAATCCTCCTCAAAAAAACAACAGTCTTGAAAATATGCGATTACTTTCAAGACTGTTGTTTTACTAAATGTTTATATTATGTAGTAGCCTTTATTTAATATGTAATCGATTACTTATAGATACTACCATATGAAAGCGTTTTTGTAAACGATTACATTTCTAATTCGACACCGTTGATTTTCTTTCGACTAACTCTCCATTCAAAATGATGCTTTTTTCTTCTATTTCTTTTTTCTCAATAATCTCTAATAACAATTTCATCGCTTTTTCTCCAATTTCATAATTAGGTTGCGAGTATGTTGTTAGTTCCGGATCAACTATTTCAGCTAATTTAATATTATCAAATCCCACAACAGAAATATCTTCCGGTACGCATATTTTATGTTTTTTTAAAATCTTAATTATACCTATTGCCATTTCATCATTAGCTGCAAAAACTGCTGTAGGTTTTTCCCTCATTTTTAGAATTTGCTTCCCAATTCTATATCCTGATTCCAAAGAAAAATCTCCTTCAATATAACTATCTCTAGAAATCGAATAATTATACTGTCTCATCTTGTTTTCAAAGCCTAACAAACGGTTTTTTCCTAAAATACCATCCAATGGTCCTGTTGCATGTAATATTTTTTTATGTCCTAAATCAATCAGATAATCTGTAACTGTTTCTGCAGCTTCAATATTATTAATCGATACTGTGGGGATATCTAACCCTGTTATTGTTTCACATGCTAACACTACTGGAAATTTATCATAAATATCTTTAAGAGTTCCTAAACTCAATTTTGAAGTTAATAAAATCATACCATCTACTTGCTTCTCATAAAGGTATTTAAAATAGTCATCCGCTTTTTTATTTTGAGTGTCACCCAAAAGAACTTGATATCCTTTTTCTCCCGCTCTATTTTCAATACCTCTTAAAATGTTTGAGAAAAATGAATTGGTTATATCAGGTACTACAACTAATATAGTTTTAGTTTCCATTTTTCTTAACTGTCTTCCAATGCTATTAGGATAATATTTTAATTTTTCTACAGCATCTAAGACTTTTTTTCTATTTTTTTCAGACACATTGCCTGTATTAGTTAGTACTCTTGAAACAGTTGCTGTTGACACTTCTGCAAGTTTAGCAACGTCTTTTACATTTGTCATTCTTGAATCCCCCTTGTGTAATTCGTATACCTTTGTAAAAAATATAACCTAAATCAGAAAAAGTTGCTATACTAGTATACTCTCTTCATTAGCACTAAATGGGCGGAGCAATTTTTTAAATACTATCTGAGTTAGATTAATCAAACATATTATATAACATAATCAATTTAAATGTAATCGTTTACAAAACCATTAAAACTTGCTATATTTTAAATGTAATCGATTACATTTGATGATTGTTTCTCTATCTTCAAATGATTAAACTTAAGTATTAAAGCACACTAAAGATTTTCCTGTTTTAAACAACTAGAAACAAAATGATAAGGAGAGAAAGTTATGACAGAAATAAAAGATCGACAATGGTGGAAAGAAGCAGTCGCATACCAAGTTTACCCTCGCAGTTTCAACGATTCCAACAATGACGGGATTGGCGATTTACGTGGTTTAATTCAAAAATTAGATTATTTAAAAGAATTAGGAATTGACGTTATTTGGTTAAGTCCGATGTATGCTTCCCCTAACGATGATAATGGTTATGATATCAGTGATTATCATGCTATTATGGAAGAATTTGGGACTATGAAAGATTTTGATGAACTCCTAGATAAGGTCCATCAAAAAGGAATGAAACTAATTTTAGACCTTGTAGTAAACCATACTTCAGATGAACATCCTTGGTTTATTGAATCGCGTTCAAGTAAGGATAGTCCTAAACGTGATTGGTACTACTGGGCAGACCCAAAAGAGGATGGTTCTGAACCTAATAATTGGGAAAGTATTTTTAATGGGTCAACTTGGGAATATGATGAAAAAACAGGTCAATATTACTTCCATTTATTTAGCGTTAAACAACCTGATTTAAACTGGGAAAACCCTGAAGTACGAAAAGCAGTTATAGATATGATGAACTGGTGGTTCGATAAAGGAATTGATGGCTTCCGTGTGGATGCAATTTCTCATGTTAAAAAAACCTGGGAAATGGGAGATTTACCTATTCCTCCAGATAAAAAATATGCTCCTGTATTTAATGCAGCTACAAATCGTCATGGCCTTCAAGATTGGTTGCAGCAAGTTAAAGATGAATCGTTAAGCAAGTATGACATTATGACTGTCGGTGAAGCAAATGGTGTGAATCCTGATAATGCTGATGAATGGGTTGGAAGAAAAAATGGGAAATTTAATATGATTTTCCAATTTGAACATTTAGGTTTATGGAATACAGGAAAATCACATTTTGATGTTAGAGCGTATAAAAAAGTATTGAATCGTTGGCAAAAACAACTCGAAAATACTGGATGGAATGCTCTATTCATTGAAAATCATGACCAACCACGTCGTGTGTCTACATGGGGAGACGATGAAAAGTATTGGTATCAATCAGCAACAAGTCATGCTGCAGTTTACTTCTTACAACAAGGAACACCTTTTATCTATCAAGGGCAAGAAATTGGAATGACGAACTTTCCTTTTACAAGTATAGAACAGTTCAACGATGTATCTGTTAAGAATGAATATCGAATGGTTAAAGAAGATGGTGGCGATACTGATGCCTTGTTAGAAAAACATCGAATGGAAAACAGGGACAATTCTCGAACTCCAATGCAATGGAGTAATGAAGCTTATGCCGGCTTTTCTAATGTAGAACCTTGGTTCCCCGTGAACCCTAATTACACTTCAATTAACGTTGAACAACAAGAATCAGATGGTAATTCTGTGTTGCAATTTTATAAAGATTTGATTCAACTAAAAAAATCTGATGACATCTTTACGTATGGAGAATTCAACTTAATTGATTCAGAAAATCCAAACGTTTTTGCATATACTCGCACATTAAATAATAAAACTGCAGTCATTATCGGTAATCTAACAAACCAAACCGCTCATTTAAAGACTGATCTTGAATTAAACAAAGGTAATTTGAAATTGCACAATTATGATACTGAAATTGATATAGATAATATAAAACCTTATGAAGCGTTTGTTGTCATAATTTAAAATCTATTATAATAAAAAGCCTGTCAGCTATCTTTTATGACTGCTGACAGGCTTTCTTATATTTTTATAAGTTGAATTTATCCTTTTGTAGCACCGGCTGTTAATCCTGAGACTAAATATCTTTGCAAGAATAAAAATACTATTGCTATTGGCACTGCGATCATAATTGCGCCAGCCGCAAATACTGTAAAGTTGTTTGCGTATTTATCGTTAATAAAGTTAAATAATCCTACAGCTAGTGTAAACTTTTCAGGACTTCGTAATAAAATTTTAGGTAAAATAAAGTCCATAAAAGGTCCCATAAAGTTGAATAGTGCGACCACTGCAAGAATTGGCTTTGCTAAAGGTAACATAATTTGCAAAAAGATTCGCATATGACCAGCTCCATCTATCTTCGCTGATTCATCTAACTCTTTTGGAATTGTATCAAAGTAGCCTTTTACTAAAAATGCATTCATAGGGATAGAACCACCAATATATACTAATGTCAATCCAAATAGTGAATCTAATAAACCAACTGTATTTAGTAAAATATAAATAGCAACCATTGCCATCAGTACTGGAAACATTTGTAAGATTAAAAATGTAATTAGTCCATACTTACGGCCTACAAAACGATATCTCGAAAAAGCATATGAAGTTAATGTTACAAATACAACACTAAATAAAGCATTAGCAGAAGCTACAATCAATGTATTTTTATACCAAGTTAAGTATTGGCTGTTTGGATCTGTTAATAAGTATATATAATTTTTAAAAGTTGCATTATCAGGTATCATTTTCGCTCCATATAGATTAGTACCTGGATTCAATGAAATTCCAAATGTCCATAACAACGGATATAAAATAATCACAAACATTAACACAAGGAAGGTATAAATACCAATTGCTTTTAAAATATTTTTCTTTTTACTCATGTTAAATGCCCCCCTCATCTTTAAATGTGCTTGTTTTTCTAAATTGCAAGAATGCTACAATGGCAACAATGAATCCTATGATGAGAGAAACAACAGCACCCATATTAAAGTTATTAAATTCAAAAGTTAGATTATATACCCATGAAATAAGAATATCAGTACTACCTGCGTTTTGTCCTGGTACTGGTGGTCCGCCTTTGTTAAATAGATATATCAAATTAAAGTTATTAAAGTTTCCAGCATATTGCATGATTAACAGCGGAGCAGTTGCAAATATAACGTGCGGGAAGGTAATATTTTTAAATTTTTGCCAACTTGAGGCACCATCCATATCAGCTGCTTCATACCAATCTGGCGAAATACTTTGCAATACACCAGTAAATAGTGCAAAAACAAATGGAAATCCTAACCAAACTTGAATAGCAATTAAAGCAATTTTTGTCCAAAACGGATCACTAAGCCAGGCTGGGGCAATTCCAAATAGCGGTTGTAAAATATCATTATTAATTGCACCAAACTCATCATTAAATATTGCTGCAAAAATTAAAATTGTAACAAACGCAGGAACAGCCCAAGGTAAAATAAGTACAGTACGAATTAACTTTTTAAATTTAACAATCGGATGATTAACTAATATTGCTAAGAATAAACCTAAAACAATTTGTAAAGTAGTTGCAACCAATGTCCAAACTATAGTCCATGTAATAACACTGAAAAATGTCTTACGCCAAATTCCTATAGTAAAAAGTGTTTTAAAGTTATCAAGTCCTACCCACTCTAATGTATGACGAGGGGGAGAATTATATAAATTATAATTAGTAAAAGCTACAAAGCCCATAAATATCAAAGGAAATACTACTACAAATACCAATAAAAATGTTCCTGGAGAAATTAATATATACGGGAAAGTTTTATCCCACGTTGCAATACGTCTTGCTCTAGGATCCGTTATTTCTTCGTTACGATTATAACGTTCTGTATTTCTATAAGCATCTATTATATTTACTACATATAGTAATAACGCAAATGCAATCAACATCATTGATATGATACCTTGTGCTAATAATACACGTGAATCATCTAACTTTGGGATTGTTCCTAATGTAAATAGCCCCCAAAATCCAACGTTAAAAAATTGATAAAACACTGAAATAAAGCTGATGAAAAATATAAGAAATATCATCCCTTTAATAGGTCTTTTGTTGTAAAATTGACCTATTCCGGGAATAATCGATAATAGAGCAGCCAACTTAGGGTTTCGTTTTTTCATATTAATGCTCCTTTCTACTTCAGTTATCTTCTGGATGAAGAATTTCTATGTTTTGTTTAATATCTTTAGTGGCCTCGTCTAGTGATTTTTTCGAATCTTTACCGTTAGAAATAAAGATACTCGCATTACCCATCGGTTCCCAAACTTGTTGCATTTCTGGAATATTAGGCATAGGTTCTGCATTCTTTGCTTGTTCTTCAAATACCTTTAAATTGGGATTTGATGACTTCACGTCGGTACGTCCCGTAATCTCACTCATCTCATCTGTATATTTCTGTAATGTATCCTTACTAGTTATATAAAGCATCAAATCTTTAGCCCAATATTTGGATTGACTATATTCTGATAAATACCAGCCTCTGACACCAAGAAATGGTCTCATTTTTTCTCCGTTATCTGTCGGTAAAGTAGTTACCCCTAAATCTTTACCTAACACTTCTTGATATTCATTTAAATTCCATGGCCCAGTTACAAATTGACCTACTTTGCCATCTTTAAATAGTCCAATCATAACGTCATGTGTTGCTGCTTTAGGTATATAACCTCTTTTGTACCACTCTTGAAGTCGCCCTCCATTTTTTATGACACTTTTACTATTTAAACCTAATTGATTTATGTTGTAGTGGTTCTCATTCTTTTTAAAAATATAATCATCATTATCAAATAAAAAAGGATAGTTAAAATAGAAGTTTTTTGCATCGAAAATAAACCCATATTGTTTCTTTTCATGATCCGTATATTTTTCTGCATTATCTTCAACTTCTTCTAAAGTTCGAGGTGCTTCTTTTACAAATTTTTTATTGTAAAAAAGTGCTGTTGTTTCTACGATAGATGGTAAAGCCAATTGTTTATGATCATAATTCAGAGCGCGTAGCGCATCTTTGTTATAACCTTCCAACTGCTTTTCAGAAAACTTAAGTTCTGCCGCTAACCCTTGTAAGTAAGCACTTCCCGTATTATCATGAGCAAGAAAGAATAAGTCTGGACCTTTGCCCGCAGGTGCATCAAGTGAAATATTTTCTAATTGATCATTTTGTCCTACGTTAACCAACTTCACCTTTATACCTGTTTTCTTTGTATAATCAGCTGTAATTTTTTTATAAAAAGCAATTTGTTTGTCTCCATCTACCCACATAGTAAGCTCTTCTGGTTTTTTCTTACTTTCATCACTTTTTAAAGCCTGATCAATTTCTTTTTGTGTACGATTCGGTCCACAAGCACTAAGCAAGACGACCATTATAATTACAAATGCTGTAAATCTAACAATTTTCTTCATTGTCGCCGCCTCCTTTTAAATAATACGTTTACCAGTTTCTTTATCAAAAAAGTGACTTTTATTTAAATCGAAAGCTAATTCAATTTTTTCATTAGCATCTAATTTAGTCCTAGAATCTAGTTTCGCAATAATTTCAAAACCTTCTAATAAGCTATGAACCATAATTTCAGAACCTAGTAACTCTGATACTATAACTTCAGTGGTAAAAGAAGTTTCTGGGGATGATTTGATGAAAATAGGTTCATCATGAATATCCTCTGCACGTATGCCTATTGATACAGTCTTATTTTCATAACCATATTTTTTTAAATTTTCGAATTTTTTATTGTCTAACTTAAAATGAATCTTACCAATTTTCAAACCTTTAGAAGTAACCTGTGCATCAAGAATGTTCATTGCCGGTGATCCTATGAATTGTGCAACAAAAATATTTTCAGGAGTATCATATATTTCTCTTGGCGTTCCAACTTGCATAATGTCTCCATCTTTTAAAACTACAATACGTGTCGCCATAGTTAATGCTTCAGTTTGATCATGTGTTACATAAATAGTAGTTGTATCTAAACGTTTATGAAGTTTTAAAATTTCTGTACGCATTTGAACACGTAATTTTGCATCCAAGTTAGATAGTGGTTCATCCATCAAGAAGACTTTGGCATCACGAACAATTGCTCTACCTAAAGCAACACGTTGGCGTTGCCCACCAGAAAGAGCTTTTGGTTTTCGATTTAAATATTCTTCTAAACCCAGAATTTCTGCAGCTTCGTTAACACGTTTTTCAATTTCTTTTTTATTTACTTTACGTAGTTTTAAACCAAATGCCATATTTTCAAATACTGTCATGTGTGGATACAGTGCATAATTTTGGAATACCATAGCGATATTTCTGTTCTTAGGTTCAACATCGTTCATACGCGTATCGTCAATGAAAAAGTTGCCTCCAGTAATTGATTCAAGCCCTGCAATCATCCTTAATGTTGTGGATTTTCCACATCCAGAAGGCCCGACAAAAACAATAAATTCTTTGTCTTTAATGTGAAGATTGAAATCTTTCACTACTGTGTTGTGGTTGTCATAAATTTTTTTGATATGTTCTAATTTTAATTCAGCCATAGTCATATTCCTTTCATTTACTAAAATGTAATCGATTACTTTAAATCATATAGTTACTTTTCAAAGCTGTCAATACAAATTTGTAAACGTTTACATATTGTCACTAAATTAATGGTATTTTAGCATCACCGCAACGACTATCAAGTAAAAGAACTATGCTTTGAGTAGTATAAGACTCAATAAAATTCATGATAATTCTTCTTTATACAACGAACTTTTCGGAATATTTGTTAATAGTTAATTCAATCTATTGAATCCATTCTGTTAACCATTGATAATCAACCGGAAATTTTATATAATTATTAATAATTAAAAAGACAATGTATTCGCGAATCATTTTGAAAGGAATGATGATAATACAACTATTGCTCTGGTGCTTGAACATTATTAATTATCTAATATTATCACTTTTGTTATTCGTATTTTTTCTAACAAATACTATATCTGCTGGGGTTTTAACGCTGTAACTTTCTTTTTTATTTATTCTCTAATCACATTAGTTTTTTCTATCTTTGGTGCCATACGTTTTCGAAAAGAAAGTAACTTGAATACATCATTTATTACAAGTATTTTTATAAATTTAGTTAATCTCGTTTTGGTATTTCCGCTATTAGTTATATTTATTTTTTAGCAATATAAAAGGAGTCTAGGCTTACTTCTCAAGTTGCCTAAACTCCTTTTATTTATATTTGATCAATGTTTTCAATAGCTTTAATGTATTGTCCATTTGTATAGACTTTGATGGTGTAGTCATTGTCTTTGTTTTTGTCGTAGTACCAAGTATCACCACGTTTTTCATTCGGTACGTTATGGAAATCAGTGAACTCTCTTGTTGTGACGTTAGAAGGTACAACGAAGACATGATCTACTTTGTTGTCGTTGTCATAACTTACGGCAATATTTCCATATTTATTAGCGTCATGACCGTTAATATCTAGACTTTCTTCTGGTTCTCCATATTTCTTTTCAATCGTTTTCTTAGTATCTCCAATATGGAATCCTTTATAACCTGAAGAGTTATCTGCATTCATAAAGTTAGCGCTGAAGTCATCTGAGTTAACTTCAACTTTAACTGTTTTTGTTTCTTGTTTTGATGTTGTTGCTTGTTCTTGTGTTGTATCGTTTTGTGCGGCTTTTTTGTCGTTATCTTCACGGATACTCATAAAGTGAGAGATAGCGAAAATCAACGCAGCAACCAAAACGAGGATAATAAGACTAATCACGATAATCCAACCTTTTGATAATTTCTTTTTAGATGACTGTATGCTGTGTGTTTCGTTTGTAGGTTTTGATTGTGCTGCATCACGCCTGTCTTTTTGTGGCACTTTTGCACCGCAATTTGTACAGAATAGTTCATCAGGTTCTAATTTCTTTCCACAATTTGTACAGTACTTCAAAGTTAAACTCCTTTCTATATTCAGATGACATAGATGCCGTTATTTTAAGTACAAACTATCACCTTTACAGTTTTCACAACTTGATAATGTACTTCAATTATACATCTTGTTATTTGAATTTATAGTACATTTTTTGTCTTTTTTGAAAATTATTTCAATAACTTTAATTGTGTTATAGATATTAAAAAATGAGTATGCTACTATGACATTAATCACACAAAATGTTGTGTATTATTTTTTATATTTAATTAAAAGTTAAGGGGGATTAACATGAAATGTCCAAAATGCGGAGCACCTGTTGAACAAGGGGATCGTTTCTGCGGAGAATGCGGAATCGATTTAACTAAAGTATCAGCTGTTTCCTCACACGATTCTACTGAATCAGAATCATCTCAAGCATTACATAACCACAATGAAAATGAACCAACACACTCTAATCAACAACCTAGTTTCGACAAAGAAAAATTCAATCAACATGCGAATGAAATTAAACACGAAGGGACGAGTTTCTTTTCACAACTCTTCAAATCACACGACAGTGTGATTGCAGGTACTAAATCTTTCTCACTTAAATTTATCGGCATACTCTCTGCAGTATTTTTAATTTTGACACTGATTGTTTTAGCTATCTTCGTTCCAAGCGAAGTTAACTACATTGGATATGGCGTTACGAAATCAGGTATTGTCACAAAATCATTCTTCGGTATTCTGTTATTCTTAGTTATTTCTTATGGATTACTTGCTGGTGTGACACGCCTGGTAGTTAAAGATAACATCAGTTTTGCGAAGATTTTGTCTGACTTTGTATTCATTAATACTTTCTCATTCATTTTCTTCATTTTAGGATTACTGTTACTACGAGGGGAAATTTATTCAATCGGTTCATTCCTATTATTACTAGGAATTGTCAGCTTCTATGCATCAGCCGTTTATCTCATCACGAAATACTCTAGCTATCATACATTACGTATTCCAGTATTCTTCGGTATCATCATCTATATTGTCGTTCAATTTATCGTACTATCAATCTACGGTGAAATGCTTCGAAATACATTTGTAGATATCTTTGGAAGTATGCTTGAAGACTTGTTTAGATTTGGAGGTGGTTTCTAGTGAAGTTCTGTCGTAATTGCGGACACAAACTTAAAGAGGGACAGAAAGTTTGCCCACAATGCGGAACACCCACGAATCAAACACCTAAGCGCTCTAATCAAAACTATCACTCAGCACCACGCCAACCACAATCTAAAAAGATGTGGGTAATCATCGGTATTATTGCCGCAATCATTATTGTTTTACTGATACTCTTCTTTGTTGGTAAACAACAAGCAAGTGTCACACATCAAGCAGATCAAGTCGCAGACGCGATTAAAGATAAAGACCCAAATAAAGTTAAAAAGTATGTCACGTCAGACGGTAAAAAGCTAAGTAAAGATGAGGCTAAAGCTTTTCTTGATATCTTAGAAGGCGGTAAGCTTTATAAAACTGTCGGTAATGAAGTCAAAGAAAAAGGCGAAAGCATGAAACGCAATCATAAGTATAGCGATACTGTTAAATATGATAGCGAAACAATTATGAACATCGACCAAGACGGAAAGAAATGGCTCTTCTTTGATGATTATAAATTCGATATTCCAAACTACTCTATTAGTATGGATGATATTTCAGACGGTGGCACAATTACTTATGAATACGAAGGCAAGAAACACAAAGTAGATAGTAATGGTCATATCGGCTCGTTCCCACTTGGTCTTTATGAGTTAAAAGCTACGAAGAAAGTTAACGACAAAGACTATAAAGGACAACTTCAAATCTATGCATCACAACATTCTAGTCTTGCTCACTCAAACTTTGATCAAATCAAATTCAATGTTGAGTTAGATAATTACAGTATTAACGAAGAAGATACAACACTTTACATCAACAACAAACCACATGACTTCGACTCTTCTACAGATTATGGTCCATACCCACCTGATGAGAAAGTTGAAGTCTACGCAGTAGCTGATGTTGAAGGTAAGAACTTCACATCAGACAAACAAGTAGTGAAATTCGAAGGAGATTCAGAAAGCCCAGAAACAGTAAAACTTTCTTTCGATGACGATGCCATCGATAAACAAATCGATAAAGCATTAGAAAAAGAAATGAGCAAAGATGACGATGATGACGAAAGCTCAGACGAAAAAGTCACACGTGAAAACGTCATCGATGTTGTAGAATCATTCGAAGGCAGCACTCTTGATACAGACACTTACACATATAAAGAACCAGAAAAAGATGGAGACGACTGGGGATTCTCATTCACAGATAAAGACGGTGACCTTGCCGGATCTTACATCATTGAACCAGACAAATACGTCACTAAATATGATGAAGACGGCGAAGAAATCGACTCTGGCTACGGAAAATAACTTTATAGAACTATTAAAGCTGCATGACCTTGAAATTAAGGGCATGCAGTTTTTTATTGATGATTTTTACCGTTAATTTTTAGTGAAAATAATGGCATTTGCTTTGTATTTGAGTTCTTTAACTTTTTTACCTATTGGTTTATCTTGCTTTTGTATATTTTCAGATATAAGTGCAGAACTCGTATTATTAACATTTCGTTTCCCAAAAGTATAGAAATAATATTTCTCAAGCCAATTTATATACTCGTTGATTTCATCATTATTGACTTCATAATCCTTTTTCAAGACTTCAATTATTTGATTCTTCCAAGCTCTATTAAACCTTCTGAAAATAAATGCCGGAGTTTCTTTTTCTTTAGAGTTTTCTTTTAAGCTTAATGCTATTCTTCTCAAAATAATACGTGCACTAAATAAAATTGTATTATTTTTATAACTCAATAACTCTCTGCCAAAATTCCCTTTGCCATCTCCTAGTTGAGGGTTCCCTGAACGAAATGGAAATGATTCAACATTACAAATAGAAGCATTTTTTAATTTTTCTTCTAACTCATCAACGTCTTCATTTGTTAATCTTTCAGAGAGTTTACGCTGAAGTTTAACAAAAGTGGTTTCCTTATTATATTCACCAAATAAAGGATAAAAGTATTTGCCTAAGTAATAATAGTGTTGTGCAAAAACAGTCTTGTTTTGTAATATTTGAGCAGCTTCACCATTCAAATTTGCGTTTATAAGTGATTTGAACTCAGTCTTTAAAATATTTTCATTGAAGTCAATGATATGTTTACTCACTTCAGCTTCACTAGGAAAGTTTTCTTTTTTTGAACTTACATCTGCATCAGAATTAAAAATATCAAAGTAGTGAGTTAAAGACTCTATGAAATATTTATAGTTCTTAGTAGTATTATGTGCTCTAACAGCATGTTTATCTTCAACTTGAATATTTGGGTTCGTTAAACAAATAAACAAATTCGAGTTATCTATATCACCTTTTACATGATTTGGTAATCCGAAATCAATATTTGCCGGAATTTTAAATTCACGTATTTTATCTGACAAAAACTCATTTTCAAAATCCTCTTCTATAGCTAACCAAGAAAAATTCTCTTCATTAGTTTCATCAGATGGTGTTTTCCCATTTATAATATCAGCAAAGTTTTGTATAACTTTTTTACCTCGCTTAGTTTGCCATGGGTTATATTTGTCCAAAAATTCATCATGATCTAAAACAGCATGCTTTAAAATAGTTTCTTCAAATTTATTGTTATCCAATTTTGCCTCATCCTATCACTTTGTTTTTATAATCGATACTAAAAGCCTAATCAATTAGCTCTATTAAACCATATGATTAGGACAGTGCATGTCCACTTAACAACAATATTTATAAACGAATAAACTCAACCATACAAGGCAGTCTCACGCTTGTCTGAAGTGAGTATGACGGCCGTATAAAATTGAGTTATTCGCATTAAAAAGAACCACTAACCTGTATAGATTAGCAGTTCTTGTGTCATATTATTTTATTGTTTCTCCATTTTTCCTTTCGGTATTGTCACAAAGGATGCGACGAATGCGCTAAGCATTACGGCTGCACCTACAACGAAGGCAATACCTGCTGAGAATTCTGGTGTATGGTTTGGTGCGAGTGATGAGTAGACTGTTGTCAGGATTGCGATACCGAATGCGGCACCGAGTGTTGATGACATTTTAATGATACCTGAGGCAACCCCTACTTTTTCAGCTGGAACACTCGTTAATGCTGTATCAAGAACTGGTGTCGCGAAGAAACCAAGTCCGAGTCCAATGAATAAGAATCCGATGACTGAAACGATGATATAAACTACGTCTGGTAAGAATACTGTTGAGATAAGCAGTATACCTACTGCGATAGAAATCGGTCCTGCAAGCATTGGGAATCTTGGTCCTTTACGCTGTAAGTAACGTTCACCAATACGAATCATAGATAAGCTTCCGATTAAGTAAGTGATTGTCACGAAACCTGCTTTTAATCCTGAGAAACCTAATCCTGCTTGTGCATAGATATTAAATAATGCGAGTGATCCGATAACTGTGTTTAACAAGAAGTTCGCTGATACTGTACCGATATACGTTTTATTAGAAAATACACTGAAGTCGATAAACGGTTGATGTTTTTGTCTTTCATAGAAGTAGAAGACAAAGACTGAAATAACGAAAATCGCATCGAGTGTTAAAGTAATCGGGTTCAACCAACCTAATCTTGTTCCTTGTGTTGTAACTACGTTGATACTTAACATCATAATTAAGAAGATAGTAATCCCTACAACGTCGAACTTCATATTTTTAGCGCCAGGCTCTTTTGATTCTGGAACTCCTCTAAATAAGTAGAGTGCGACGAATGATAGGATAATTGATAATACGAAAATCCACTTCCATCCAAAGAATGTTGCGACAAGTCCTGCGAAGAATGACGCGATACCTGTTCCGCCATATGATCCGAATGACCAGAAACTTAACGCTTTTTGACGTTCTTCGTCATGATAGAACTGATTAATAATCGCAATCGTTGCCGGCATTAAACATGCGGCTGATAAACCTTGTAAGACACGGCCGATAATCAACAGTGCAGGAATGCTTGAGATAATGACGGAAATAGATCCGACAATACTCAAGATAATTCCGACACGTGTCATTTTCACACGACCTAGCTTATCCGCTAAGCCACCTGCTACAACAATGAAGATACCTGTGAACAGTGAAGTTAAACTTACTGCGATATTCACGACAGTCATATCAATGTTGTAATCTTTTTGAACATGTGGCGCGATGTTCAAGAAGGATTGCGCGAATAACCAATACGTGAGGATGGATAAGATAATCGCAACGATGAGCTGTGTACCCGGTTTAAATGCTTGATGTTGTTTCTTATTTTGTGCCATTACTTGTTCCTCCTCATTTAGTGATTTTTAATAATGCTTTGACCTGCGATACGACCATAAGTGAAGATGTCCGCAAGTGCGTTACCACCTAAACGGTTACCCGCGTGGATACCGCCCGCAACTTCACCTGCTGCGTATAAACCTTTAATTGGGTTGTTGTCGATATCAATGACTTGTGCAGTTGTATCGATTTTCAGACCGCCCATTGTATGGTGAACTGCTGGTTTACGTGGTGTAGCGTAGAACGGTGCACGTTCAATCTTAAGATCGAATGCGTTCTTACTGAAGTCATCATCATGACCTTTATCCACAAAGTCGTTATAACGTTCTATTGTTTTCACAAAGTGGTCTGGGTCTATATTTAATTGTCTTGCTAAATCTTCAAGCGTATCTGCTTTATAAAGCACTTTTTCTTCAATTTCTTTATCAATTTTTTCTTGAGATGTGTTCATCGCAAGTTCTTTAATATTTTCATCAGCAATGATGTAGAACAAGCCATCTTTTTGGTCTAATGCTGCTTTAGATAAGACGTCACGGCTTTCAAATTCGTTAACGAAACGGTCACCGTCTTTGTTGACGAAGACGAAGTTAGATGGTGTCACAATTAAGCCTGTGAATAATGCACCTGTTTTAGGGTCAGAAATCGGCATCATTTGTGAGAAGCCCATGCCGACTAAGTCAGCACCTACTTGAACACCTAATTTAATACCGTCACCTGTGATTGCTGGTGAGTTTGTTGTTTTAATATCATCAGGAATGTTATCCCAATATGTGTTATATTGTTGAATCATTTGTGTATTCGCACCGAATCCGCCTGCGGCGATAACAACACCATAACGAGTATGGATTCTAACTTTAGCACCATTATGTTTCGTTGCTTCTACACCGACAATTTTACCGTCTTCTTTAATCAGACGATCCGCTGTTGTTTCAGTCATGATTTGACCATGGTTCTTACGAACATAGTCACTTAGTGATTCAATGAACTCTAAACCTTGAGCTTTCATTGGTTTATGTCCACGTCTCCATAAAGCACCTACAGGCATATCTACAATTGTTCTATCGAAGTGTACGCCTTTTTCAGTTAACCATTTCACTGATTCTAAGACATTGTCTGTTAATGTCTTAACTAAGTCATATTGACCTGTGATGACTTTACCGTTTCTATCCGCACGACGTCCGCCAAGGTACGTTTGGATACGGTGTAATTCAATAGAGTCGAACAAGTAATCTTGTCCTTCTTTTTGTGTTTCTAAATATTCTTTGATTTGTTGTTTCAATGTACGGAAGTCTTCAAGGTATTCTTCTTCAATGTCATTTTCATCATGGTTCATTAACGCTTCTAGTGTTTCTTGTTCACCATGTAATGATGGGAATGTATTTTGCCATGAAGGTTCAGGCGCGTTCACTTGGCCACCTGTACGGATTGTGTTACCGCCAATAGCTGCGAATTTCTCAAGCATAATCACTTCTTTGCCTTGTTCTAAGACTGAAGCTGCTGCACTTAAACCAGCACCACCTGTACCGATGACTACAACATCTGTTGTTTCTTCGATAGTTTCGTCTGACCATTCTACAACTGGTTTTGGACGCGCACGTAAGATGTCTGGATTTTCGCCTGCTTGTTTAATCGCTTCTGCCACACCTTCAATAACCGCTTCACACGTCACTGTCGCACCAGAAATCACATCTACGTTCAATGTTTGACCATTAATGATTTCATTAGGTAAACGTTCAAACGCTGGGTTTGCGATACCTTCTGATTCATTACTGTCATCTACTTCAATAGACACGATTTCATCTTCAGAGAACACAACTTTCATTGGTAAGTTCGCATTGTGTCCTTGCGCGAAGACTTCATACGTACCTGGGTTATATTTAACCTTTTTATTTTGTAACGCTTTTAAGCGTTCATATTTACGTTGTTCTTCTTCTTTATCGACAATCATGAAGTCCATTACTTTCCATAACGGAGATGGAATGTGTAATAAACGTTGATCATGAATATCTACGAAATCTTCAACTTTTTCATTCTTTTCAATCTTTTCAGCCCAATGTGGCTCAACTAAATAAGCTTTACCTACGCTGACTAAGTCATAACCAAGTTCTAATGCTTCTTCAGCATCTTCACGTTGACCAATACTACCTACACCCATAATTGGAATGTCAGCTAACGTATCGCTTTGAAGTTTTAAATATTTTGAAATTAATGGTTCTTTATCCGCTGTATCTACAATAGATGTACGTTTATAACTGTTCGCAGAAATATGGAAATAATCTGGATGTGCTTCTGCTAAAGTATTTAAAAGATACATTGTATCGTCAAAACGGATACCTGGTTCTTCTAATTCTTCTGGTGAGAAACGGTAACCGATAATGAAGTTTTCAGCGCCATTATCTTTTGCTGCTTTTTGTACTTCTTTCAAGACAGCCATTGGGAAATTCGTACGTTTTTGTCTGCTTCCGCCCCACTCATCTGTTCTACGGTTACTGTGAGGTGAGAAGAATTGTTGTAAGAGGTATGTGTTCGCACCATGAATTTCAACACCATCATAGCCCGCTTCAATTGCTCTTCTTGTTGCTTCACCGAATTGGTGAATCATATCTTCAACTTGTAATGCTGTCATTTCACGAGGTACTGCCGCATTTGGACGAAGCGCCGCAACCGGACTCGCTGAAATTGGAGTCGCACCCCCGTTTAATTTAGGATCAGCCATTCTCCCTGCGTGATATAACTGTAAAATTGCTTTAGATCCATTTTCGTGAATCGCATCTGCTAAACGTTTTAAACCTGGAATCTTTTCATCTGTATCTATGCCGATAGCACCTGGGAAGCCACGGCCGTTGTCCATTACGAAACAACTTTCTACAATAATCGCACCCACTTTACCAGAGCGGTGTTTATAGTAATCAATCATCTCTGCCGTTACTGATCCATCAAAGTAAGCTGATTGGATGGTCATAGGTGCCATTGTAATCCTATTATCTAATTCAGCTCCTGAAGCTAATTTAACCTTTTCAAATAATGACTTTGTCATACCCTCTTCTCCTTTGTGAATATTTTCACATGATACCGCAAAATTTTTTCTCATACCTGGCATATGAGAAGTTAACGAGTATCAAGTGATTCATTTTTTATATTTACCTTTGATTCACTGAAAGTATAACATAGAAAGAAAGTTTGTGAAATAGTTAACAAAGAGATATTTAAATAAGTTTTACATAGCTTTCACACTTTTAAAATTTCCATCTATATTTATTTGTATATTTCTTGCTGAAATAAATATAGAGAAATAATCGTCAATCTCCCTATCCCTTGATATAACAAGGCTCCTCTATCACTACATATTAAATCGAGCTATAGAGGAGCGTTACTAAATATCCAATATATATTATTTTAATATTTGTTATATTAACAAAGCATGATTAATCTACATTATTTGCGACAACATCATAATTTTCGAGTTTACTGATTCTCTCTTTGTCACCTACAATAACAAATGCTTTCTTCGCACGTGTTACCGCAACATTAATTAAATTAGGTTTTTGACACGACCATTGAATTGCGCCGTTTTGTGTTTCATCTGTTCCTGTCACAAAATAAACCTTATCCGCTTCTTTCCCTTGGAACGTATGCACAGTACCGATAGATTTATTAGCCCAACTTCTCGCTTCTCTCCAAGTCATATCAAAGCTATCTTTCAAACGATTACTTACTGCCTTTTGAATTTCACTTTTCACTTTAGTAAAGGGTGAAATCACAAACACACTTGGTATTTCCTCACCACTTGCTTTGGCTTGCTTCCAATCTTCTAATAAATGCTGAACAACTACTTCACCTTGTTCTTTAACATATTGCTTTGGACCTGCTTTACCCTTGATATCTAGCCAAGCAGCCTGTCCTGGTTTTTTCTTAATATAAGGCGGCAACACCATTTTTTCTTCATAAGCGATAATATTACTAATATCAAACATTGGATTTAAGCATCTTCTGTGTACCCACAACGGAATACCAATCCATTCTTTTTCATCAGTGTCAGTACCTTTCCAATAACCATAAGCATTCGCATTATCTGCGAGACTTTGAACAGAAGCTTCCACACTCACGAGTCGTTCTGGCACATTATAAGCTTTACGTACAGAATTAATAAGATACGGATCTAGCGTAACTACAGGTTCAATTTGTATCGGGTCTCCCACTGCAACAACGTTTCGAGAACGCTGTAAGGCACCGACTGCCGCTTGTGGTACAGCTTGTCCTGCTTCATCGATATATAAATAATCAATAAAATCTTTCGACATATCACGATACATATTTCTAAAGCTTGCAAACGTTGTACTCACTACTGGATAAACTAAATGTAATATATTCCAAGCATTCTCTACTTTTTCATACTTATCTTTAATATATTCATGACGTTTCACAAAGTCCCATAGCCCTGACTGTACAGATTTATAGTTCAAGATTAACAAAATTTTATGCAGTACCATTGCTTGTATAAACAAGAGGCCTCTGTAGAATTGGAGTTCATCTGACGTATTCAATACTTTCTCTTGTCTCTCATCATAATTAGCTTTTGCCCAGAATGCATCATCCGAAAATTGAACATTATCATGTTGTTTTTTGAATTCGCTAAATTTCTGTAAGTCAGCTTTTAATTTTTCTAACGTTTTCTCATCTTCCTTAAGACGTCCTTCTGCATCACGTTTATGTTTTTCGAACTCTGTTTCTTTTTCTTTAATATCTTTACGCTTGGCTTTAAGTTGTTCTCTCTCATCCATCAACTTTGCCGCTTTTTCGCTTAAATTATGATTAGAAGAAGTTTGATTGTCACCATTAAACAATTGTGCCACTTTACCGAAAAGCCCTTTGTTTTTCTCTTGATCCATCGTATGATTTAGCAATTTAATTTCATCCGAACTTTCATCTAATTCTTTATCAACTTCCACTTTTAAAGTTTTTAATCGATTAAGTTCTTCATTTAACTTTTCAACAATTCTGGCATTTTGAACACTTTCTTTCTCTAATTGGCGAACTTTGGATTCAGCATTTTGATAATGAGCATTTAACTGAACTCCTTTTTCAATCTCTGTTTTTAGCTCATTAATTTTATCTAATGTTTGTTTAAATGCTTTTTTAGCTTCTTTCCAATCTTTACAGTGTTTTCTTTTTGTTCACTTAAATAGCTGGTTAAACCCTCTTCTTTACTGATGACGGCATACTTATTTGCAAGATCGATATTTTTCTTTTTACCAAGTGCAACTGAGAACATTCCCCAAGCAGGTTCCTCGATGATTTTCTCAGTAATATTAGCGAACCCTGCTAATTTTTCTGCTTCATCTTGATAAGCACGTTCATATTCTGGAAATTTAGAATCGCCGTCTTTACGAATTATCTCGTCTACTTTTGGTAAGTCTTTGGTAATATTTTCTACTGCACCATTGTTACTTGAGGCCACAACCATTTTAAATTGAGCAATATTTTCATTAAGGAAGTGCGTATCAAATCTATCTGTTTCATGTATCTTTCGCTTATCAAAAGCTTTATATGGACTAGAAAGCTTTATCATCTCTTTCGCTCTTTCCACGATGTTATGTGCAAAAATATCTTTGAGCAAAGTGGTTTTTCCAGTTCCTGGTGGTCCATTAACTGAATTCACCTTACTAGTACCACTTGTGATACGATTTACCGCAACTTGTTGCATCAATGAGAGACGGTGTTCAACTAGAGAAGGCCATCTACCGTCAGGATAATATTTAGGTTGTAATATTTCTTCAATCAACGCTCTGTTTTCATCTATTTCAGTCTTCTCTGTATCAGCAACCCCTTCTATGTACTGTGTTAATGTTGCGTTTGGAGAAGCTTTAGCTGCTTCAATATCACTTAAGAAAAAGCTGTTTAATTCATCCATTTCTTCTTCTGGCGTAACATATCTGATTGCGATTGCATGTTTAAAGAATCTAGAATACTGCGTTTCATAGCGCTCAAAATACTTCGTATACAATTTGTCCATTTTATTTAAACGTGCTTCTGTTAATGGATTATCACCTAAAATACCTTCACACTCTAATCTAAAGCGTTCCATATTATGTTCATATTCTGATTCTATATCAGCATTTTGATTCTTTTTGAGACCCTTCATTGCGCTCATAAGCATTGGAACATAAATGGTGTCTGTTAAGACATTACCTTGTTTGTCTACCATGAAAGTGTAGCCATAGCAATCCTTTTGGCTTTCGTTATAAACTTCTTCCTCTTTAAACATTTGACGCAATGCTTTCTCAATTTCCGCAAACTTAAAACAATGGCGATACATTTGAAATTGTAATTGCCCTTGTTTAGCTGCGTACTCTTTTAATTTATAATCATCTTCTTCCCATATAGGCTTGAATACTTCAAAGTTATGCATCACTTTTTGTTTATACTGTGCTTCAAAAATTTTCTTATCTAAATAATCATCAATACCCTCAACTTCACCTGGTTGCAATGTTTCAATGAGCGCCCAAGCTGATAAGGTATTTTGTACTAAATGACTCAATCAACCCACCCCCGGTTAAATTAATAATTATGATTCATTAAATTTGCGGAATATTTTCAATGGCTTCAATCATATTGTCTTTTGTATATACCTTAATACTGAATCCATTATCTTTCAGCGTATCGTAATACCAAATACTTCCATGATTTATATCAGGTGCGTTATGAAAACTTGTAAACTCAGTTTCAGACATATGAGATGGAATCACAAAGACATGATCAATTTTATTGTCATTATCATAGCTGACACCCATATCGCCATATAATTCAACTTTGTTTCCAAGAACTTCTTTTGTACCTTCTGATTTGCCGAACGTACTTTGTACATCTGATTTAGATTGACCAATTTCAAAGCCTTTATAGCCATGCGTATTCGATGATTTCATAAAGTTTTGACTAAACTCCGTTGAATTCACATTGACTGAGATTTTATCTGTGTCTGGCAAGTTATGATGCGTTGCTTGTTCATGATTATTTGCGCTTTGCTGGTGGTTTCCTGAACCTCCGCTATAGAAATAAAAAGCAAGATAAGCGCCGCCTATGATTAAAGCTAAGATAACTAAGCCTAACAGACTCCAACCGATGACTTTCCAAGGTGAAACTGATGTACGCTCGTGTAGAATTTTAGAACGTGAAAATTCATGATAATCTCTGTTTTCTTTACCGCAATTTGTGCAATAGTGTTCATCTGGTGCTAAAGGTTTCCCACAGTTTGTACAATATTTCATGTTTATAATTACCTCACAATTATTTTCTTGTGTTCATTATAATGTACATGAGTAACACACTTCTATATGTTTATTAAATTATATTCAACTTTCCTTTTACATTTCGGTATAATTTAATATCTATGTAAAATCAAATCAAAGTGAGATGCGTCATACGCTGTGTTGTGAAGACTTCACCATCTTTACTGATAATCACTGCTTCAATACCAGGAATTTCATTCAACACCGTAATCGCTTGATCAATCGACATCGCAAAACATACAGTTGTCCAAATCTCTCCATCAATAGATTGATCAGAAACAATCGTTATACTAGCAATGTCCCCTTCTACTGGATAACCTGTTTTTGAATCTAAAATATGATGATACAGTTTGCCATTTTTATAGAAGTATCGTTCATAAATACCAGAAGTCACTACAGATTGACCTGCGATTTCCACAACACCTACTAATCCTCCACGTTCAGAATCAGGTTGTTGAATTCCGACTGTCCACTTATCTTTATCTAAAGGACGGCCAATGGTTAAGACATTACCACCTAAATCAATAATGCCTGTTTGTACACCTTGTGAGACAAAGTAATCTTTTAATCTATCCGCAAAGTAACCTTTCGCAATGGCGCCTAAATCAATTTCCATACCAGATACTTTTAAATAAACCGTATACGCTTCATGATCTAATACTACATTTTCTGGTTGGATTTTTTGTAAACGCTCTTGAATATCAGATTCATTTGGTAATTGAGCATCTTTAAAGCCGATTTTCCATAATTTAACTAATGGCCCAATCGTCAGATTAAACTTAGAATCAGAAGACAGACTGACCGCATGTGCCTGTGCAATCAATTCAAATAAATCTTCATCTACTTGTACAGGTTTAATGCCCGCATTTTGATTTACGTGCATTAAATCTGATTTATTATCATTTGCGCTAAAGCGTTTTTCATAGTCTTTCAACATCTCTTCAGCATGATTTAATAGTACTTCTGCTTTAGGGTGTTCAATCTGTAAAGTAATTCGTGTACCCATGAGATTTAATACTTTCTGTTTCATTTCAGCAGCTCCTCAATACATAACAATAGATTTATCTTTATACTATCAAACTCTCTTTCATTCTCGAAATTCAAATTAAAAAACGACACTCCTCTTTCAAGAAATGTCGTTTTCCTTATATATGATGATGTGTGTTATTAATGTTCGTTCGGATCATTTTCTGCATCTTGGTGTGTTTTGTGTACAGTACCGAATTTATGGTCTGGACCACCGTAGATTGAGTAAAGTTTTAATGGTTCGTCACCTTTGTTTGTGACGTTATGCCATGTATCTGCAGGAACGATAATCGCATCGTCAGGGTTGACTTCTTTTTCGAAATTCAAATTGTCTTCTGTAGGACCCATTTGGCATAAACCTTTACCTTGTTCAACACGTAGGAATTGTTCAATACCATGGTGGATTTCTAAACCGATGTCATCTCCTGGTTGAATTGCCATTAATGTAACTTGAATATTTGAACCAGTCCAAATGGTAGTACGGTAGTTTTCATTTTCCAATGTCATACCTTCGATATTATCTACTACTGGTTTGTTACCTTGGTCTTCAAAATTATAAGTCATTTTAAAACCCTCCTTGATTTAATGCTTACATTTATATTGTACTCCGTTTTAATTCATTGAAACGACTTTTATAAAGAGTTCACAAATTCTTCAAGAACAGTTATTAATTTTTTCAAAGAAAGAGTGCTATTCTTTATCAGTTTTTTAATGCGTCATGCTACAATCAATATAGATAGATTAGAATCATTCTAAATAAGGAGAGTTGAATATGAGTAAAGACAAATCAAAATTAACAGGTCTTTTCGGCCATCCCGTAGGAGATCGTGAAAACTCAGCAACAGCTGGTCCACGTGGCCCATTACTAATGCAAGACGTATATTTCTTAGAATTATTAGCACACTTCGATCGTGAAGTTATCCCTGAACGACGTATGCACGCTAAAGGTTCAGGTGCATTCGGGACATTTACAGTAACTAATGATATTACACAATACACAGATGCGAGCATCTTCGCAGAAGTCGGCAAACAAACACCTATGTTTGCACGTTTCTCTACAGTAGCTGGTGAACGCGGTGCAGCTGATGCTGAACGTGACATCCGTGGCTTCGCATTAAAATTCTATACAGATGAAGGTAACTGGGACCTTGTAGGTAACAATACACCTGTCTTCTTCTTCAGAGATCCTAAATTATTCCCAAGCTTAAACCACGCAGTGAAACGTGACCCACGTACAAACATGCGTAGTGCACAAAACAACTGGGACTTCTGGACTTCATTACCTGAAGCATTACATCAAGTGACAATCTTAATGTCTGACCGTGGTATTCCTCGTGGCTATAGACACATGCACGGTTTCGGCTCACATACGTATTCTTTATTAAATAAAGATAACGAACGTGTATGGGTGAAATTCCACTTCCGTACACAACAAGGTATTGAAAACTTCTCACCAGAAGAAGCAGAACAAGTGATTGCGAAAGATCGTGAATCATCTCAACGTGACTTATTCGAAGCTATCGAAGAAGGCAACTTCCCTAAATGGAAAATGTACATTCAAGTCATGACAGAAGAACAAGCACGTAACCACAAAGACAATCCATTCGACCTAACTAAAGTTTGGTTTAAAGATGAATATCCATTAATTGAAGTCGGTGAGTTCGAATTAAACCGCAACCCTGACAACTACTTCATGGATGTTGAACAAGCAGCATTCGCACCAACTAACATTGTGCCTGGTATCGACTTCTCACCAGACAAAATGTTGCAAGGTCGCTTATTCTCTTATGGAGATGCTCAACGTTACCGTTTAGGTGTTAACCACTGGCAAATTCCAGTCAACCAACCTAAAGGTGTAGGCGTTGAAAACTTATGTCCATTCGCACGCGATGGTCAAGGTCGCTTCTTAGATGGCAACCAAGGCGGTAAAACACATTACTACCCTAACAGCACAGGCGCAATGGAAAGCCAACCAGGTTACAAACGTCCACCAATGGATGTCGTAGATGGTCCAGCTTATGAATACGACTACCGTGAAGATGACGATAACTACTTCGAACAACCAGGTAAATTGTTCAGACTACAAACACCTGAACAACAAGAACGCATCTTCCAAAACACAGCAAATGAAATGGAAGGCGTAACATTAGAAGTAAAAGAACGTCATATCCGTCATTGCTATAAAGCAGATCCTGAGTATGGTAAAGGTGTCGCAAAAGCAATGGGTATCGACATTAACAGTATTGATTTAAATGCTGAAGACTAAGCCGATTATTTCCTAGGCAATATATAAAGAAGAGGTAGCTTATTTATGATATTAGATAAAGTGAACCCAAATGACCTATTTCCAACCGAGTCACAACAAGCTTCAGTATTAGGCAAAATGGGTTATCCAATGAACGGTGAAATTAAAATCTTTGAAGCAGCTTACATCGCCACGAATGAACGTTTGATTTTAAACGTAGATATGGCTGGAGAGTTCTATTATCGAAACATCGCATACAATGAAATTAAAGCGATTGAACTCACAGAAAACACATTAAGTCTGACATTTGAAATTGGCACATTTAAATTAACTGATTTCAAACAAGATGAAGCTGAAAGCTTCAAAGCCTATGTTACATCGCAAATAAAATAACTTTTAAAAGTTTTAGTGCAAAATCGAGGTACTACTAATTCTTTTAATAAAAAGAAGAAGCTATCATCTTTTCCGGATTGATAGCTTTTTTATTTTGTTTATATTGGAATATGAATTTTTCAATTTTAATCATTTGTCGGCTTTTCTGAGGGTGTTTACAAATTCTATTGTTTTCCAATAGTTTAGGTAAAATCATATAACTGATTCTTAAACTTGGTGGCAATGTTTGGGGGAATGCGCCTAAGTAAATCACCCTATTATTTTCATCCCGCTTTAGTGTGGATTGTGGACGCTGGGGGTATTGGAGTAGTAATTGGTTATTTATTGGTTGCACTCTCTTTCTTAAAGTTAAGAAAAGCAGCACCAGATTTAAAACGACCTTATAAAATCAAGAATGGTAAAGCAATAGGTGTCATCGCAATTATTTTAAGTTTATCGTTCATCATTATTTACTTGCCAGGAATGCCATCATCATTAATATGGCCTTCTGAATGGCTAATTGTCTTTGTTTGGTATGGAATTGCAGCGATTTTATATTATATACAAAAAAGGAAAAATAAGGTGATAGAAAATGACAAAATTAGAAGTTTTGAACCCAGCAACGAATGAAGTGATTGAAACACTTGAGTATACGGATGAAGCTACAGTGAATAAACAAATAGAAAAAGCACATGATGCCTTTCTATCTTGGCGTGAAGTAGATGCCCACACACGTTCTGAGAAACTATGGGCTTGGTCAAAATTAATTGATGAACATAAAGAGGAACTCGCTGAACTGATTACAAAAGAAGGCGGTAAGCCTTTAAAAGAAGCTCTAGGTGAAGTTGATTATGCACGTTCCTACGTTGATTGGTATGCAGAAGAAGCAAAACGTCTATATGGGCGTACAATCCCAGCAAATTCCGCATCAAAAAAGATTATTGTTCAATCTTTCCCAGTCGGAGTTGTCGGTGCGATTACACCTTGGAACTTCCCTGCAGCTATGATTACTCGTAAAATGGCACCTGCTTTAGCTGCAGGTTGTACGATTGTATGTAAACCAGCGGTACAAACACCACTGACTACAATCCGTTTAGTAGAACTAGCACATGAAGCAGGCATCCCAAAAGACGCTATTCAATACGTTATTATATCTGGTAAAGATGCTGGACGTATTTTTACTGAAAGTCCAATCATTCAAAAGATTACCTTTACAGGTTCTACACCTGTCGGCAAGAAATTGATTGAAGGCGCTGCTAGTTCTGTTAAGAATGTCACTATGGAACTCGGTGGTCTAGCACCCGTAATTGTGCACAAAGACGCAAATATTGATGATGCTGTCGCTCAAACAATCGCAACTAAATTCAGAAATGCTGGTCAAACATGTATTTGTGCCAACCGTATTTATGTACATGAGGATATTGTCGATACGTATGTAGATAAATTAATACAAAAAGTACATGAATTAAAAGTAGGTAACGGTTTAGATAAAGGAGTAGACGTTGGCCCCTTAATTAACCAAGATGGAGTAGATAAAGTCGTTCATCAAATTAAAGATGCAGAAGCTAAAGGCGGACAATTATCTCGTTCATTAGATGAAATTGAATCACTAGGCGGCAATTTCTTAAAACCAGTCGTCATTTCAAATGCGAATCAAGATATGGAAATTATGCATAAAGAAACATTTGGTCCTGTAGCGCCTGTTATGGCTTATGCTGATTTAGATGACGCAATCAAAATGGCGAATGACACTGAATTCGGTTTAGCTGCTTATTTCTTTACTAATAATTATAAAACTGGTTTCTACATCTATAATAATCTAGATTATGGTGTTATTGGATGGAACGATGGCGGCCCTTCTGCTGCACATGCCCCATTCGGTGGTATGAAAGAAAGTGGTTATGGCAGAGAAGGCGGCATTGAAGGTATTCAGCCATATTTAGAAACGAAATATTTATCTATCGGCGATATGTAAACTAGTTAAAAAACAAGTAATAAATCAAGTCTCAAATAAAAGGTCGGTGAAAACCTTAAGTGTTTTCATCGATTTTTTATTGAGCCTATACATACTACTAAAATTAATATTACCAATTAAAGTTAAACGCCTCCTCAGTTTTAAATCTGAGAAAATTTAAATACTAAGCATATTTTTATATTGAATTCCTAGTATTTTAAAAGGATATTGACTTTCATATGAAAAGAGCATAATATAGGCATACGTTTAAAGTTTTCAGATTTTTTAAATAATAAATCCGTCATCTGAAGAATCACACATTAGAGGAGAGAATAAAGATGAGTAACAACTTAATTTTACAATCAGATTTTGGTATAGAAGACGGTGCAGTCAGCGCAATGAAAGGTGTTGCACGTATGGTCAGTGACAATATCTTCATCAGTGATTTAACACATGACATTCCACCTTATGATATTTGGGTGGCTTCCTATCGTCTCTACCAAACTGTGAAATACTGGCCAAAAGGCACAGTCTTTGTTTCTGTCGTCGACCCTGGTGTAGGCAGTGATCGCAGAAGTATTGCCTGCTTGACCAAAACAGGTCACTATATCATTACACCAGATAACGGTTCACTGACACATATACTGCATTATGAAGGCATTGAATCAGTCATTGCGATAGATGAAGTAAAAAGTCGTTTACCGCATTCTGAAGAAAGTCATACTTTCCATGGTCGTGATATTTATGCCTATAATGGTGCACGCTTAGCTGCCGGTCAAATTGAATTTGAAGATTTAGGCCAGTCTATTGATTTAGACTCAATCAAACAACTTCCAATCAACGATTCTAGACAAGAAGGCGATACACTCATCGGTTATATTGATGTCTTAGATATCCGCTTCGGCTCTCTATGGACCAACATTCCACTTTCTTACTTTAAAGAGAATGATATACACCATGGAGATAACTTGATTGTGACCATTTATAACCGTGAGAACAAAGTCTATCAAAACATCATGAAATTCGTACGTTCTTTTGCGGACGTCAACATTGGTGAACCTTTAGTTTACATTAACTCACTCGTTAATATAGGCGTTGCGGTCAACCAAAATTCATTTTCTAAACTCTATCATATTGGCACAGGAAATGACTGGCGTATCGAAATAACCAAAGGACCGGATTTAGAATAATTTAGAGGTGAAACAACACTATGAAAAAAGAAGGTATTTCAGTTAAAACAATCGTAGCTATTGGTATAGGTGCCGCAGTCTTTGTAATTTTGGGAAGATTTGTCGTTATTCCTACAGGTTTTCCAAATACAAACCTTGAGACTGCATATGCATTTTTAGCATTGATTTCAGCAATTTTCGGCCCTTTAGCTGGTTTATTAATAGGTTTAATCGGCCACGCAATCAAAGACTTCACAATGTATGGAAGTGCTTGGTGGAGTTGGGTAGTTTGTTCAGGTATTATCGGATTAATTTACGGATTTATCGGCCGAAAATTGAGTATCGAGAGCGGCAAATTTAATGTAAAAGACATTATCTTTTTCAACATCACACAAATTGTTGGAAATATCTTTTGTTGGGCAGTTATTGCACCTATTTTAGATATCGTCATTTACAGCGAACCAGCAAACAAAGTATTTACACAAGGTATTATCTCCGCTTCTCTTAATATTATTTCAGTAGGAATTATCGGTACTCTATTACTAAAAGGATATGTAGCAACAAAAGTGAAAAAAGGCAGCTTATATAAAGAATAAGCCTCACACATTGGGCTTCGGCCCTCCATACATATTACAATTACAGAAAGGAATGCGACATGGCACAACCTATCATTTCATTTGAAAATGTCAGCTTTCAATATCATAGCCAAGCCTATCCTACATTAGAAAATATTAACGTCACAATTAACCAAGGTGAAAAAGTACTGGTTGTCGGTGCTTCTGGCAGTGGTAAATCTACTTTTATCAACTGCATCAACGGACTTATTCCTTACAAATTGGACGGCAAACTCAACGGAAAAATCCAAGTAAATGGTGTCATTGTTGAAAATGATTCGTTTCTTGAACGCTCTAATCGTGTAGGCACTGTATTACAAGACACTGATGACCAATTCATCGGATTAACGGCAGCGGAAGATATCGCATTTATTTTAGAGAATAATGCAGTTCCGCAGTCACAAATGCAACAAGCTGTTGCTCAACGTGCTAAAGAAGTAAATATGTTCAATCATTTGGATAAACGTCCCCAGGATTTGTCAGGTGGTCAAAAACAACGTGTTGCTTTAGGTGGCGTATTGGTACATCCTTCTTCTATTCTTGTCTTTGATGAACCACTCGCTAACCTTGATCCAAAAGCTGGTCAAGAAACATTGGAAATCATTGAATCTATTCATCAAAGTGGAGACAAAACGATATTAATCGTAGAACATCGTTTAGAAGAAACATTAGATGAGACATTTGATCGCGTTATCTTATTTGAAGAGGGTAAAATTATCGCAAATATCAAACCTGACCAATTACTTCAAAGTGATACTTTATCAAAAGCTGGCATTAGAGAACCACTCTATATCACAGCTTTAAAATACGCAAATGTACCTTTAAATCAAATCAATCATTTAGCCAATATTCATACATTAAATTCGTCACAAATTATTAATGAGCTCAATCAATGGATTGCTCAAGATGTATCAGATAATGAAATTGATTATGCGCTTGAACCTATTCTAAATTTGACTGATGTTTCAAGTTCAATTGGCAATTATCAAATAATTAACAATATATCCACTACCCTTTATGAAGGTGAAATGTTAAGTATTATCGGTCATAATGGCGCAGGTAAGTCAAGCTTGGCAAAGGCAATTTGCGGCTTTTTAGAAGTGAAAGGAACAATGCAGTTCAAACAACAAAACCTAAATAAAATGTCTATTAGTGAACGTGCACAAAAAATAGGTTATGTTATGCAAAACCCCAATCACATGATTTCTCAAAAAATGATTTTTGATGAAGTAGCTTTGGGATTAAGACTACGTCACTTGGATGAAGAAAAAATCACAAATATTGTACATAATGTCTTAAAAGTTTGCGGTCTTTATCCATTTAGAAATTGGCCCATCTCTGCATTAAGTTACGGTCAGAAAAAACGTGTGACAATTGCTTCAATTTTAGCCTTAGACCCATCAATTATTATTTTAGACGAGCCTACAGCTGGCCAAGATTTACGTCATTATACAGAAATGATGGAGTTCTTAAAAGAACTGAATGAAGCGGGTAAAACAATTATCATAATTACACATGATATGCATCTCATGACAGAATACACAAACCGTTCTCTAGTTCTTTCGCACGGCACAATCATTGCAGACGATACACCTGTTAATATTTTAGCTGATGCCAAAATCAGAGAGAGCGCTGCATTACGTAAGACATCACTTTATACATTGGCCAATATGATAAATCTCACTTCACCCCAAACATTAGTCCGACGATTTATTAATGATGAAAAGAAGGTGAATCATCATGAATAACCATCAAATTTTAGGTTATCAAGAAGGGGATAGTCCTATTCATCGTGTGAATGCGACTGTAAAACTTGTATTCTTGTTATTGGTCAGCATTGCAGCGATGACGACTTATGATACGCGCTTTTTATTTATCACAAGTATTGTCTCATTAGTTATTTTTAAAATTTCAGGTATCAAATGGAAACAAATCAGTTTTGTAGTTAAATTTATTGCCTTTTTTACAATCATTAATATTATAGCGGTGTATTTATTCGATCCTACATATGGTGTTCGTCTTTATAAAAGTAACACAGTTATTTGGGAAGGCATCGGACGTTTTAACTTAACAGCACAAGAATTGTTCTATCTATTCAACCTGTTTTTGAAATACATTTGTACAGTACCGCTCGCACTCGTTTTTTTATTGACTACACACCCGAGTCATTTCGCATCGAGCTTAAATAAAATCGGCGTGAACTATAAAATCAGTTACGCCATTGCATTAGCATTACGTTACATTCCAGACATTCAAGAAACTTACTTTAATATCTCTCAAGCTCAACAAGCACGTGGCTTTGATATGAGTAAGAAAGCCAATTTGTTCAAGCGAATTAAAGGTGTCATTAATATCGCAACGCCGTTAATATTTACAAGTATTGAACGCATCGATACCATCAGTACAGCAATGGAAATCAGACAATTCGGTACGAAAAACAAACGAACTTGGTATGTGAGTGAACCATTCAGAACATCTGACTATGTGATTCTAATTATTGCTGTTTTAATTGTCTCTGTTTCTCTCTCACTCTTCTTTGTGAATGGCAGTCGCTTTTATAATCCGTGGTTAAGTTAAAAATATTCAAATTAATATTCTCGATCTATAAAGATATCCCATAGAGAGAAAATGATATGTACCCAATAGTCAAATTTTTTAAATTTAGCTTTTGGAGTCACTTCAAAATCCAGCTCTATGGGATCCTTATAATAAGGTTAACAAAAGGTAATATCTTCTCTAAATCAACCATAAACATAATCGAACAATTAATAAATTAAGTCTATTCTATGTACTGTAATAACTTATTAATCTTCTTTATGTTTTTTACGTCTGTAATTAGATTTTAACCTTAGTTCACTTTTAAATTTCTCATGAGACCTTTGAGAGGTATTTAAAAATATTTTCGTAATATTGTCTATTCGGTTTCCTGAAATATATGTTTTTGTATATTCTTTTTTAGTCATTCTTTTAGAAGTACTGTTTTCTTTTTGTAATTTATCAATTTCTTCTACAATGTATACTCTTATAATTAAATCAAGGCTAGACGTTTGATTATAAGTAGTAAATAATTTAGGAATTAGCAACGTTTTCCTATTATCAAAAAGAAACGGTTGAAACTCATCTTCTTTCCATGAACCGTCAGAATAATAATAATATTTCTCACTTTCTTCAGTTTGATAAGATTGCAATTCAGGATATAACTTAATTAAATGCCTATTGAATTCAATTATAACATTCATAATTATATTTGTGGTTAAATCGGATAACTTATCATCACCAAAGCTTTTAATCAGCGGAGTCTTTTGCGGAATTGATAATCCATCTTCATTTAATATTATAGAAATGATATCTCTATTCATAAATATGTCGACAAATTCTTTGGCTGTAGTCCCTTTTCCTGTATTTCCTTCTTGCGAAAATCCTAGCCCTATGTGATGAGGTTCCGAAAAGTGAGAAAATAACCCCATAAATTCTTTCCTTTTTTCACCATTTGCCAAATCATCTCTGTATACTTCGAAAATCCTTTCAAAAAAATTATCAATTTGCTTTTTTGCTTGTTTTGCTAAAGCACCAATTTTTCCAGTTTCTCTTTCTGAAACCAAATCAATAAGATTAGGGTCTACAAATTGAAGCATATCTTCTTTAACAGAAATATTTAAATAATCAACTTCAGACGGGGTATGTCCTAATTTTTCACATAATAATGTCAATTATACATCATCCTTTAATTTTTATTAGCCATTTACTTATCGTATATTTTGATGTATAATTGTAAATGTCGGTTTACTAATCATACAATATATCAAAGATTAGACTTGATTACATAGATAGACTTAACTTATTTATTATAACACTATTTTTATTAATTTGCAAAAAACCTGCATCTACTTTTCAATAGATGCAGGTTTTTTCTAAATATTTATTCTTCCTCAAAATCCTTCAACACATGTTTATTATCTTCTTGCAATTTACTGTATTCTGCTTTTGGCACTGGGTTATCTTTGAGTTTAAATTTAGGATAAATCCATAGCGCGCTTAAACTGATTAAACCAAATACAACAAAGGTTGCTTTGTAGTTTAGGAAAACAATTAGTGGTCCTGCTAGGATAGAACCGATTACTTGTCCGACTGCCAGGAGTAAGAAAGGAATGCCGATACCGATTGACGCATTTCTAACATAGACACGAATGCCCCAAACCATTAGTACACCTGTTAAGAAAATATAGCTAATGCCAAATAAAGAAGAGGCAATAAAAGGTGTAATCCATAACAACTGCGCAAGTGCGAGTAAAATGGATGCGGCAGAAATCGCAATCACACCTAAATTATAAGCAAAACGTATGCCTTTTTGCTCAATGATGTTGCCTGAAACACCTCCAATAATGCCGAAGACCCCAATTAAAATCCAGAAAATAGAGAGTTGAAAGTTTGTATAAAGATCTGTGGCTTGAACGAAAGATTTAGAGAATGTCCAAAATGGTGCAGTCGCAATACCTAGCAAGGTAGAAGCTAAAGCAATACGACTGCCATTTTTAACATCTAATAAATTAAATGAACCTGTATAAATTTCAAGAGGTTGATTTAAACTTGGAATAATTATAAAGTTCCACACCAACATAATAAGCGCGAGTACTGCATAAGAGAGATACATCGTTCTCCAATCTAAAAATGCGATCATTGCAGTGACTCCAGCAAGCATCAAACCAATACTTGTACCTGAGTTAATCCAAGTGTTCGCTTTACTTTGTTCCTCTAATTTAATCCATAATGAAATCACATAACCATAAGGTGGTGAGACGAATCCTGTACTAGCACCCGCAAATAACACACCTAAGGCAAGAATCATTAAATTAGGTGAGATACCAATTAAAATAAGTCCGATTAATACTGATAAACCTGCGGCCATAATCATATTTTTCGGCCCGACTTTATCAGTTTTAAATGTCGCAAAGATAATGGAGAAACAATAAGATAAATAGAACAGTGATGAAATTAAACCAGCCTGTGTCGGTGTCAGACTTAAATCTTGTGAAATATCTGGTAAAAACAAACCAAAGCTGAACCGACCCAGCCCATATGTCACAGCTATCATTAAAATACCAGGTATAACCAGCTTAGAAAACCTCATAAACTCCTCTCCTTTTAGATATAACGTTCATTCTATTTTAGTGTAAAAGAAAATCAGCATTTTTTAAATGCTGAAGTCTTATCTTTTTAAATTCTATTTGTATGCTGCTTCCCTTAAATACATCTCCGCAATACGTAATGAGTGATCTGTTGCTTTATCCACACCGACTAATGCGGTCATAGAAGTTGTGCCTTCTAATAGTAATGCATATTGAATCGCTAATGCTTCTTGATCTTCTAATCCTTGTTCTGCAGTGAGGTGCTCTAAATAATCTAATAAACGTTGTTTATGTCCTCTAGCAATAGAAACAATGTCTTGATTACTTTCAGCGTAATCTTCAATCGCTCTTAAGAACATATCACCTTTATAAGAATAATCTTTCAGCCACTTACAATGAGCTTTCACAATACAGGTTAGAGGTTGTACTTGTTTAATTTTTGTATACTCATCTAAATATTCCCAATAGCGCGCTTCACGTTGTTTTAAAACCGCTTCTACTAACTTCTCTTTTGAATCAAAGTGATTATACAATGTCATTGTCGCAACGTTCGCTTCTTGAATAATCTGTTTCAATCCGACACCGTTGAATCCATATTCATAAAACAATTGTTCTGCGACTGCTAATAAATCGTTGCGTTTTTGAGACATAATCTTCACTCTTTCTTCATTATTTACTTTAATCTATCTTACAAGTCTCTTTTATCTCTGTCAAAACAACGAAAAAACCGAACACCCTGAAATGAGTGCTCGGTTAGACTAGATTTTACCTATTTAACGATTACTTATTTTTTAAGAGAATCAGGAATTGCTTGGTAGCCTTCTCTTACGTTGATCACATCTGTGAAGCCTTTATTTTCTAAGATACCGACTGCGATTGAACTACGTACACCTGATTGGCAATGTACATAGATTGGCGCGTCTTTATCAAATGGAACATCCGCATCTAGTAATTTACCGTGTTTGATGTGTTTCGCTTGGTCAAGATGACCTGCATCCCATTCATCATTTGTACGTACGTCTAATACATTTTCTTCTTTACCTGTCATGTCTGCACTGTGTACAGAAGGTGTCATAACATCATATTTCGGTAAACGGTAACCTGCGACACGGTCATAACCGATTAATTGAAGTTGGTAAGCCGCTTGTTGTACTAAGTCGCGGTCACCGATTAAATCGATGTCTTTGTCGTAGTCAAGATACCAACCGATTTGGTTAATGAAGCCTTTATCAAATGGAATATTGATTGTGCCGTATTCATGACCACCATGATACGCTGAGCGTGAACGTACGTCGAATGCAAGGCGGTCTGAATCTAGACTTGGATATACATCATATGGTGTATATAAGTCTGTTCCCATTTGGTTGATATATTTCATATGACCGAAATGATGTGGTGGATCAGGTTGTTCTGAAGTGAGTTGTTTCACGAATGCTTCTTTATCATTCACATTGAATGCCCAGTTATTTACACGTTCATAACCGAGTGTAGATGTTGGAACAGCACCTAGTGATTTACCACAAGGACTGCCTGCACCATGACCGGGCCAGATTTGGATATAGTCTGGTAATTCACTCACTGATTGAATAGAATCATACATTTGTTTCGCACCTTTTTCAGTTGTGCCTTCAACTTGTGCTGCTTTTTCTAATAGGTCTGGACGACCGATATCGCCTACGAAGATGAAGTCGCCAGTAAAGAGACCCATCGGTACTGAAGAGCCACCGCCTTTATCAGTGAGTAAGAAACTGATACTTTCTGGTGTATGACCTGGTGTGAATAACACTTCAATATCAATGTTACCTACATCAATATGATCATGGCCTTTCACAAATGTTGTGTTTTCAGGCATATTTTTGTAGCCGAATTGTTCTCCGCCTTCAGCTGAGACATACACTTGTGCGTTTAAGCGTTCAGCTGCATCACGGATACCAGATGCGAAGTCAGCGTGAATGTGTGTTTCAGCTGCTTTAGTAATTGTGAAGCCTTCATCATCTGCGACTTCAATATATTTAGATAAGTCACGTACTGGATCGATAATCATTGCTTCTCCTGTACGTTGACAACCGATTAAATAAGAGGCTTGTGATAATTTATTATCATAAAATTGTTTGAAAAACATTCTAAAACTCCTTTACTTATTTGTGTTTTGTCTCTCTTTAGATAAATAAGTTATGGCTTGCGTTTTGTGTGTCACCGATATAGCTGCCTACACCGCCGTATGACACTTCGTCACGTAATTCTTCTTTTTCAATGCCCATGACATCCATACTCATTGTGCACGCAATCAATTTAATATCTTGTTCGATTGCTTTATCTAACAATGCTGGAAGAGAATCCACATTTTTCTTTTTCATGACATAACGCATCATTAAGTTGCCTAAGCCGAACATATTCATTTTAGATAACGGCATTTTCACTGGTGTTTTCGGCAACATCATATCGAACATTTTTGCGATACCTTTTTTCTTCACGTTCGCTGGATTTTCTTTCTTCAACGCATTTAATCCCCAGAATGTGAAGAAGATTGAAACGTCACGACCTGCTGCTTTCGCACCATTTGCGATAATCAACGCAGCTAATGCTTTATCAAGTTCTCCGCTGAATAACACGATTGTTGTACCGTTTGCGGAATGTGAAACTTCCATTGCTTTTGGTTCTTCTTTTTGAATAATTGCTGTGACTTTTTCGTCATCTTGGTTAATACGTACTAGGGTATTACCTGTTTGTTTCACCCAGCTTTGAATGTCACTGTAGAAACCTGGGTCAGTAACTGTTGCTTCAACTTGATCACCTGGTTTAAGTTGTTTCATTTCTTGGCTTAAGTTCATGATAGGACCAGGACATTGTAAGCCACTGTAGTTTAATTGTTTGCGGTTATCTTTTACTTTCGTTTCTGTACTTTCTTTAACTTCTGTATTATCGTCACCTTCACTATAAGCCACATAACCGCCATCTAGATTTACAACGTCATAACCTTGTTTGTCTAGATACTCTGCAGCTTTTAGACTGCGTTTACCGCTTCTACAATAAATATAGTACGTTTTATCTTTCTTCTTATCGAACTGTTCTATTTGATCGACTGGATATAATTCCGCACCTTTAATGTGCCCGTCTGCGTATTCTTCAGGTGTTCTGACATCGATTAATTGTCCATCTTTTGCTAAACGTTCAAAATCTTGATTACTGAATTCATTAATGTGTTGTGTTTTCATATACTCCCGTGTTGCCTCCCTTTCAAAAATACCTATAGGGGTATCTTAAAACCTTTCAGGATAAATGTCAAATGCCCTAGGGGGTATTTGACAAAAATTCTTTTTCCAACTACAATAAAACTACTCAGTCTTAATATGGGGGTATTATGAATGAATTATGATCAAAAAATGATTAATCGTATTAAACGTTTACAAGGACAATTGAATGGCGTCGTGAAAATGATGGAAGAAGATAAAGATTGTAAGGATGTTATTACACAATTAAGTTCTTCTAAAAGCGCATTACAACGCTTAATGGCAGTAATTGTCAGCGAAAATTTAGTAGAATGCGTTAAAGCAGCAGAAGATAATAACGAAGATTCACAAGCCTTAATTGAAGAAGCAATCAACTTGCTTGTGAAAAGTAAATAATGGATATCGTGACTTTAATTACGA
This sequence comes from Staphylococcus simulans, assembly GCF_025561465.1. Taxonomy (NCBI): domain Bacteria; kingdom Bacillati; phylum Bacillota; class Bacilli; order Caryophanales; family Staphylococcaceae; genus Staphylococcus; species Staphylococcus simulans. The sequence continues at coordinate 117,938 of NZ_CP095100.1, read as the reverse complement.
TGCTCCTTATCGGGGTATTTGGCGGTTTAGTTTCTGGAATGGTCGGTATAGGTGGCGCAATTATTATCTATCCCGCTATTCTAATCATTCCGAGCCTTTTAGGCCTTCATACTTACACGCCTTATCTCGCTTCAGGACTCGCATCCAGCCAAGTATTCTTCAGTACACTCAGCGGTTCGATTAAAGCGAAAAGCAATCCAGAATTCTCATTAAAACTCGTACTGTACATGGGTGCTAGCACACTAATTGGGAGTACAGTCGGTGCTTTCTTTACACAATGGTTCAGTACGACTGCAGTAAATATTGTTTATATCGTGGTCGCAATTCTTGCGTTGGTGTTATTATTCATTAAAGTGAAACCGCAAGAAGGCACACCGCACTTAAACCGTATGTTACTCATCTTATTCGGCATTGGTATCGGGGCCATTTCTGGTATTGTTGGTGCAGGTGGCTCGTTCATGATTATTCCAGTCTTGCTCGTATTCTTTAAATTACCGATGAATACCGTCGTCGCAAATAGTATCGTTATCGCATTTATCTCATCTATCGGTTCCTTTGTGATTAAACTCTTCCAAGGCTTTATTCCTATCGCAGATGCGATTCCTTTAGTCATCGGTAGTATTATCTTCGCACCAATTGGTTTAATGATTGGTAAGAAATTACCAAGTGTTGTTCAAAAATGGATTATCAGTATATTAATAATCATCGCAGTCATTCAATTAATCTTTTAAATAGATGCCAAGTTCTGATATAGAGCTTGGTTTTTTATTTATACATATAGGTATCAGGGTATAAAATAAGCGTCCATATAGGTGTAACCCCCTATTTAAATCAATAACTCAGGGTTAAACTTGTTTCTGTGAAGTTTTACGCTAAAATTAATAGTGAAGCGTTAAAACTACCTAGCTATATAGAAAGTGGTGAAATAATGGCTAAGAATCAAAAGCGAGAGATGTTATTACGAGCAGCAGCCGATATTGTGAATGAACAAGGTGTCAGTGCCTTAACACTTGATGCCGTAGCACAACGTGCAGAAGTGAGTAAAGGCGGACTCCTCTATCACTTCAATACCAAACAAGCCTTAATTCAAGGTCTAGTGGACCATGCGAATGAACTTTATAAAGAAAATGTTAATCATTATATTGATAACGAAAAAGAAAGTAAATGGCTCCATGCCTTTATTGAGGCAACACGTGAACATCGTAAAGAAAACAAAGCTGTGACTTCTGCCATTCTAGCAGCACAAGGTAATGATCGTAATTTACTCGGTCCCCTACAAGAAACCTACCAAGATTGGCAAAACCATATTGAATCGGATGGTTTAGACGCAGTGGATGCGACGATTTATCGTTTAGCTGTAGATGGCTTATGGCTATCTGAAATTTTCGGTTTAACATCTATCGACGAAGACATGCGAGAAGCTGTCTTAGATCGTTTAAAAGAATTAAGCAACAAATAAATAGAGGTACAACCCTTGTCATGAGAGGCTCTTACAAAAAAGAGACTCTCTTTTTTTATTTTTCTTAAACAAAGGGGTTGAAATAAAACCGTCCAGTTGGTACACTAACAACCGTTGAAAAAAATAACTGAAACTCGGAGGGATAAATAGTCCATGAAAAAAGTAATGTTAACAGCAGCAATTACAGGCGCTGGCGACACAACAGAAAAAAATAAACATGTACCCGTAACACCTGAAGAGATTGCGGATGCCGCAATTAAATGTGCACGTGCAGGCGCAACAGTGGCACATATTCATGCAAGAGATCCAGAAACAGGTGGCGTAAGCCATGATGTTGAATTATATAGAGAAGCAGTACGTTTAATCCGTGAAGCAGATGAAGATATTGTGATTAATATTACTGCAGGCGGCGGTGGCGACTTCATCCCAGATATGCAGAACCCTTACCAAGCTGGAGAAGGTTCAGATATCCAAACACCAGATGAACGTCATGAGCCAGTTGGAGAATTATTACCAGAAATTTGTACATTAGATTGCGGTAGTGTCAACTTCGGAGATATGGTTTATATCAGTCCGACAGATTGGTTACGCCGTCAAGCACAATTAATCAAAGATGCAGGTGTAAAACCTGAATTAGAATGTTTCGATAGCGGTCATATCCGTTTTGCGAATCAATTAGTTTCTGAAGGTTTAATCGAAGGCGAACCAATGTATCAATTCTGCCTAGGTATTCCATGGGGTGCAGACAATGATGCAGAAACGATTGAATACTTCAAAACACGTTTACCAGAAAATGCTCATTGGTCAGCATTCGGTATCGGTAAAATGCAGTTGCCAACAGTAGAAGAAGCTGCGAAACGCGGCGGCAACGTACGTGTCGGCTTAGAAGATAACATCTATTTATCAAAAGGTGTTAAAGCGACAAACGAAGAACTAGTAGAAAAAGCAGTAGAAATCTTAAAAGGTTTAGATATGGAACCTATGACACCGCAAGAAGCGCGTGAAAAATACAATTTAACTCAGCCAAAAGGAGACAATTAAAATGAAATTTGCAGTAGTAGGAACAGGCGTTATCGGCAGTGGCTGGATCACTCGCATGCTTGCGCATGGTCACGAAGTGATCGCAACTGACCCAGGTGAAGGCGCACAAGAAGCAATGATGGCACAAATCAAACAAAATTGGCCATACGCTGAAGAAATGGGATTAGCAGAAGGTGCATCTTTAGATAATCTGACTTTCACACCACACTTAGATGAAGCAGTGAAAGATGCAGACTTGATTCAAGAAAATGTACCAGAAGTTGAAGAAATCAAAGCAAGTGTCTTAAAAGAAATCGACACTTACGCACGCCCTGACGCAATTATCGGTTCAAGTACTTCAGGTATTATGCCAACTGAACTGCAAGAAGGATTAAAACATCCAGAGCGTTTAGTTGTAGCACATCCTTTCCACCCTGTTTATATCTTACCGTTAGTTGAAATTGTACCAGGTAAAGAAACTGCAGAAGACACAGTTGTAAAAGCTGAAGAACTTTATGAAGGTATCGGTATGGACGTCCTACATGTCCGTAACGAAATCGAAGGACACATTGCGGACCGTCTTATGGAAGCTTTATGGCGTGAATCATTACACATCGTTAATGAAGGTATCGCAACTACTGAAGAAGTAGATAAAGCCTTCACTCACGCAGCAGGCTTACGCTACGCACAATATGGTCCATTCATGACATTCCACTTAGCTGGTGGTAATGGCGGTATGCGTCACATGTTGAAACAATTCGGTCCAGCACTTAAGAAACCTTGGACTAAATTAGTTGCGCCAGAATTAACAACTGATTTATACAACGCAGTTGTAGAAGGATGCGAAACAAGTTCACAAGGTTACACAATGTCAGAACTTGACCAAAAACGTAATGAATTCTTAGTGAAAGTGAAAAAACTTGCGCAAGAATATTGGCCAACTGAAACACCAGGTATGAAGAAACGTCAACCTCAATCACAGGGGGTATAAATTCATGACACAACTCTTTACGTATCAAGTGACAGTAAAAGACGAATGGCTCGATCATAATAATCATATGAATGACGCAGAATACAACCGCGTCTTCAGTAATGCGGCAGATGAATATCTCGCTTACTTAGGTTTAAGCGAAACTGAAATCGAGCGCCGCCATTACACAGTCTTCACTTTAGAAAATCATGAAACGTATCAAAAAGAAGTTAACAAAGATGAAAATTTGACGGTGACTGTACAACTTGTCGATCATGATGCGAAACGTCTTCATGCATTCATGACACTGTATGATCAAGCACAAGATGTATGTGCCACATACGAAGTCATGTTAATGGGCATTGATACAAACTCAGGTCGCCCAGCACCCTTCCCTGAAGACATCGCACAAAATATTGAACAAGATGCTGAACTAGTAGAAAAAGAAGGATTAGACCAACCTAAAGAACTTGGTCGTCAAATCGGTATCAAACGTAAAAAGTAAGCACAATACAATGAATTGATTAATATCACAATTTGCATAACACCCAAATGGGTTTCATATAGATACAAAAAGTTCCACTTGCGATAAGGTAAGTGGAACTTTTTGTATCTTATTATTGCTTTTATCATTCAAACCATCATTCAAAAAATTAGTACTGCCCTTTTAAAGATACATACTTACAAATCGCGATAAATCGAGGTTTATAAGACGTCCGTATCTCTTACTTCAGACAAACGTCAGTCTGACCTTTAATGCTAAAAAAGCGCCATGAACTCTTTGTTCAGGCGCTTTATCTTATGTACTATTTCGTACTTCTACTGTTTTGAATCTATCTCTGCATGATGTTTTCAATGGCTTCTATATCATGTTTTGAAGTATAGACTTTGATTGAAAAGCCGTTGGCTTTATCTGTATCGTAATACCAATTGCCATTTGAAATTTCATCAGGCCCATTATGAAAATCTGTGAAGTCATCTTTTGTCATTTTTCCAGGTACTACAAACACATGACTGACTTGATTGTTTGAATTATAACTGACACCGATATTGCCATATAATTCAGCTTTCTTGCCATCAATTGTTTTAGCACCTTCTGCACGACCATATTCTCTCTCTATCGCACTTTTGGTTTCCCCTATTTCAAAACCTTCATACCCCTCTGTATTAGGCGCATGCATATAACCTTGACTGAACATTGGTGAGTTCACATCAATCTCTACTTTATGCGTAGGTGGTAAATGTGACGCTCTAGGTTGTGCTTTACCAACTTGATTCGACCAAAATGCCAACACACCATAGAATAGTCCAGCGACCAGAGCTAAGAATACTAATACGAGTACACTACACCAAATGAAAGTTTTAATTCTGCCATGATCTTTTTGTTGATGTATGACCTCCGAACGAGAAAATTGACTTGGTGTACCACATTGAGTACAAAAAGCTTCACTAGACTGTAACGCATTTTTACATGTTGTACAGTATTTCCCCATATTCCTTCCTCCGATAAATCTTTTTCACAATTCAATTATATTTAAAACTTTGATAATTTTCTACATAAAACGTTTTAAGAAACTGTAAAGTTGTTAAAGAAAACTAAAAAAGTACCTCAGTTACCCTGAAGTACTTCAAAGTTTCACGTAAAACATAATACGATGACTAGTTCATTTTAATAATGATACGTCCCGCATCACCATTTGCGAGTTCGTCAAATCCTTCATTAATCTCATCTAAAGTTAATGTTTTACTTATTAATGGATCGATATTTAAACGTCCTTTTTGATAAAGATTAGTAAAACGTGGTATATCTCTATCTGGAACACAACTGCCAACATAAGATCCTTTAATTGTTCTTTCTTCAGCAGCTAGCGTTACTTGTGGAAAGGCGAATTGTTGACTTGGATCTGGCAATCCTGTCGTAACAGTTGTGCCTCCACGTTTAGTAATAGCGTATGCAGTTTCCATTGCTAGTGTGACTCCTGCTGTTTCAAATGCATATTCTACACCGCCATCCACATATGATTTTATTTTATCTACTATATCTTCATCTTTAGAATTAAATACTGCTGTCGCGCCTAATTCTTTAGCAATATCAAATTTGTTTTCATTAATATCCAAAGCAATAATCTCATTAGCGCCTGCAAGTCTAGCTCCAATAATAGCATTTAAACCAATACCACCGAGTCCAACAATCGCGACGTTACTGCCTGGTCTGATTTGCGCTGTGTTCATAACAGCACCTATTCCTGTAATTACTGCACAACCAAAGACTGCCGCACGTTCAAACGGAATCTCTTTGTCTATTTTGACGATTGAGTTTTCAGAGACAACTGCGTATTCTGCGAAGCCTGAAACCCCTAAGTGATGGTGAACTTCACCTTGGTTGTTAGATAAACGAATACCACCCTCTAACATTTCACCTTTTTCATTCGATTCTGCACCGTTCTCACACAATGCTGGTCTTCCTTCACGACACGGGATACAATGTCCGCAACTTGGTATGAAGACGCAAACGACATGGTCTCCTTTTTCGAAGCCAAGCACATCACTGCCAGTTTGTATAACTTCTCCAGCAGCTTCATGTCCCAACGCCATTGGCATAGGTCTAGGGCGACTGCCATTAATCACTGATAAATCCGAATGACATAGACCCGCAGCATGAATTTTTATAAGTACTTCGTGTGCACGAGGTTCGTCTAGTTCAAGTTCTTCAACTTTCAGTGGTTGCGATTGACTATAAGGCTGCTCACTTCCCATTTCATATAATACCGCTGCTCTTGTTTTCATAACTAACATCCCCTCTTTCTATTTCTCTCTACCCCCTTAGTACATTTTTTATACTTAACACCTCCTTATACTCCCTGTAGTTACGCATTTATCAAATAAAAAAAGCTTCAATCGGAACTAAAACAAATAAAAAACGTTATCTCCGAATAAGCTTCAGAGATAACGTGAAAAGGTTATAAAATATGATTAATGATATCGAACTATAAGTTAATAATTATGCTCTGCTGTTGATGTAGCTGTCTGGGTTCACACTGTATTGGTTACCTACGCCACCTTGCATGCGTTGGAAGTGTAAGTGTGGTGCAGTTGAGTTACCAGTGCTACCTGATAGACCGATTTGGTCACCAGCACTAACATCTTGTCCTTGTTGTACATTTAAGCTGTTCATGTGCATATACCATTGATAGTTATTGCTGTTTTTCTCTTGGATTGTAACTTGGTTACCGCCACCATAGTTACTCCAGCCAGCTTGTGTTACTGTACCGTCTGTTAATGAGTAAACAGGTGTGTTTTCAGGCATACCATAGTCTACACCATAGTGAGCGCCGCCACCGTGATATTGACCATATGGTTGGATCTTAGGATGTTTAGTTAACCAACCTGCATCTTGTGCTGTTGCACCGTCTGCTTGGTTAGAAGGTGCACTGTCACCAGATGTTTGTGCTGCTTGGTCAGAACCTTGTGTTGAGCCGCCACCTTGTTGTCCTTGAGCTGCAGCATTAGCTTGTGTTGTTTGTGGTGCTGGTGCTTGTGTAGCTTCAACATTTTGTGCTGTACCTGCATCAGATGTAGCGTTTTGTGCAGGTGCATATGTTGTATTATCTTGTGATTGGTTATATGTGTTTTCGTATTGTGCGTTTGATGTATTGTTGTTATAAGTTGCGTTATTTTCTGAAGCTTTGTTTGGATTGTTTGCGATATCTTCTGCTGATGGTGCTTCATTTACGTCATAACCATTTGCTTGGACATCTGAATTTGATGCATTTGCTGAATAGTTATTGTCATCGTATTGGTAGCTAGGGTTTAATAAACTTTGTGGGAAATAGAAATAGTGTGTTGCCCCTGCTTCATCTACGATAGTGAATTGATATTCTTTATTATCAAACATTGATTGGTCCCAATTGCCATCTAATGTGTGGTGGTAATTACCTTGTGTATCTTTCGTGAAGTATGATCCATATGAATAACCTTTAGTCTGATCTGCTGTCTGTTGTGCTTGTTGTGTTTGTTGCGGTGCAACTTGGTTATTTTCAGCTGCGTCTGCGTGGTGACTGATAAATCCTACTGAAGAAACTCCCAAACCTACAATAGTAGCTGTTACTAATTTATTCATCATGTAAACTCCCGTCCTTAAAAATTTTATTGATTCGTTAATACGTTTTTCGTTTTTCTCTCAATCAAAATTACAAGACTAAAGGTAACACGGGAAGTACACTAAATAAAGGCGTATAATTGTTTTGTAAACAAATGTATTTTGCATGTAATATAGTTACTGAAATATTACTACCTTGTAAGTACTGTGAAGACGGGGTTAAAACGTCGTTCTTCTTTTCCCTTGTTATCTCTTTATTACTAAATTGAAATGTTTGAAACCCTTGATTTCCGGATATTTTAATAATGATTCTTGTGCGCAAAAGCCTTATAACCCCTGGGTTTTCCTTACATTTTCAATTTCAAAACCGCTTCTCTTCCACCCTCCATCACACTAACTACATACTCTTATTGTTTTCTTTACTTTGTTGATAATATCGAAATACAAAATACAAACCAGCTAAAAAGAATAGGAAAAGTACGCCATTACCTATAACTTTCGCAATAATATATGTCATTAAGATAAAGGAAAGAAACGCTAAAGTAATAGAAATAATTAAAACCAACCATCTTGTACTATCACTATTTTCTCTTCCAAGAAACACTCGACTTAAATGCGTCTTATAAAAATCTATCAATTTCAGATACAACTTCAGCATTGCTCCAACTGCTACTATAAAATAAACACCAAACACAATGATTTTTAAAATGTTCCATATGAAACCGAACAGTTCATTCATGATGATAATCTCCTTTATATTTCTATCACCTGTAATGCATGACGCATTTCTTTATCAATATCTTTTGTCCGCCACTCTCTGAAGTAGCCTAATGAAACACAACTATAATGGATATTATCCTTTGTGATACTTCCTCTGAAATGAACATGTCCCATCAAACTATAGCGTATGGGATAGTCTTGATATAACTTCATAAAATCAGAAGTTCCGATAAATGCGTTGAAGTAATCAAAAATACGATGCGGCATTGGCACTTTAAAACTAGGGTCCGTCACCACATGTGTAATCAAAATAATATTTCTACCTTGAACCTTTTTCATATCCGCTTCTGCCAGTTCAGCTGCTTTACGAGACACTTCTCTATCTGGCATTCCCCAATCAACATGGACTTTATCTTGCCACGTTGCACCTTTAAAGCGTCTGCGCTCTAAATAATCCAGACTATATTTAGGATTTGCATAACTATAGTCATACCAACCGCTATTTCCGACAATTGCCCATTCATCATTAATAATGTAAGGATTGCCCATCAATTGTTCCGGCTTACTCATAAAGAAATCATGAATCACTTGTGTAGACGTACCATCTGTTGACCAATAATCATGATTGCCCGGAATAAAACGTACATCTATACCTGTTAATACTTCCATTTGTTGGATGAAGATATATGATTGTTGATGATCATTCGAAATATCTCCAGCAATCACTAACAAATCTAATTGTTCTTGTTTAACAAGCTGCGATAAATGTTCTGTATATTGTGCTTCAGTATAATCAGAAGGGCGATCGATATGTAAATCTGAAATGACTCCTATTTTCATTTGTTTGATCCTTCCTCTTTATTGAACGTTTATGTATTATTTTAGACTAATTAAAAAGGAGCACAAGCATTACATGCTCATCCTCCTTTGAACTTACTACTATATAAATAGGAACTTAGTCTATCGTATTGAGTTGGATTAAGATTTTTTCTTGCGACTTATCTTGAATCAATTTTTCAAAACCATCTTCTTTAATATGGTCTAAAGTAATTTTGCTAGTAATGATAGGTTCTGACGCTAATGCACCGGAAGCTAATTCATTCATAACTTGATTGTATGTGTCATTACCATATCCAACAGAACCCATAATATTTACGCCCGTAAACAATAAGTTTTGCGGTACGTTGAATTCTAAACTTTGCGTGTGGAAACTTACAATCATGACTGTGCCTCTTACACGTGTAGATTGAATAGATTGTGTAAATGTATCTGCCACACCGGCTGCTTCTATACTTACATCTGCACCTTCTGGATACATTTTTCTAATGGTCTCTACTGGATTTGTTTTTGTAGAATCAATCGTTGTATCTGCACCCATTGCTTCAGCTATTTTCAAACGTTCTTCAGCAATATCAATTGCGATTACTTGCTTTGCGCCTTGTGCTTTTGCGGCCGCAATAGAGAAGAGACCGATTGGCCCAGCACCATAGACAGTCACAATATCTCCTTCTTCAATTCCAGCATCTTTAACAGCTTGATACGCAACAGATGCCGGCTCTACCAATGCTGCTCGTTCTAATGATAACTCTTCTGGTACTTTGAATACAGAATTCTGTGGAATGATTGTATATTCAGCAAATCCTCCATCAATCTGTGCACCAACCGCATCTAAAGTAACAAAGCGTTCATATAATGCATTCTCTTGATCTTCGAACATCATCGGATAAATACAAACACGATCGCCTTTTTTAAGCTCTGTAACATCTGAACCTACTTCTTCTACTACACCTGAAAATTCATGTCCAAGCACAGTTCCTCTCTCCATCGGTACTGAGTCTGGATGCAAATAAGCGTGCAAGTCTGAACCGCAAATACCTGCCCAAGCCACTTTCACTTTGACATCATCACTGCTCAGTTCTTTTAATTGTCTCTCTTGAACTCTAATATCTTTTTCGCCATACCAAACGGCTGCTTTCATTATGAATTCCTCCCTTTTTCTTTTGAAATTACGTTATAATGAAAACTTGTAATCTCAACTATAGACTGGTTATATGAAGGAATGAATTCTAAAGCAGAACTTTACTCGAAAGTTCTGCACACTTATATACAATTTGTGCAGAAAGAGGATAAACATGGATAAAAGAACAAAGTATACAATGGAACAAATTAAATCTACTTTATTAGGCCTCTTAGATACACACTCCTTTGAAACCATCACTGTAACTATGATTTGCGAACAAACAAGTATTAGTAGACGTACATTCTACAATCATTTTTCAGACAAATTTGAAGTAATAGATGAAATTATGAATGACTATACCCAAGCAATGCGCCAAGCCGCTTCAGAAAGTACGCCTGAAAACTTCAAACAAGGCATACTGAATGGCTTTAACTTTATTCATAAAAATAAGGTTGTTTTTATAAAACTTTATAAAAGTCCAGTCTCTAATCTATTTCTTACACGACTAGGTTCTGTCATTACTGAACTAGTAGAGCCTAAACTTAATCATGCTTACTTACAAATGCACAACATCTCAGTTCAAACTATCTTAGTTTTCTTAACGAGTGCAGTTTTAGGTATTGTTATTGAATCAGTTACTAAAAATGATGAGGATTATACAACTAAAGTTGAAGAAATAGCCACACTAGTCAAACCTTATTTCAAAACTAAAACAATATAATTATAAGTAGAATTTTAAATGAAAAGGTTATTTTCAAATTAATAATAATAAAAATGGGTATCCGTATATTGGAGAGATTTGTGCAAACAGGCCTCTTCCGCTAAGCCCTATAATCCATACTTATATCGATGCAGAAAGGGTGATATAGTGGAACAATTTGAAGCTTCTGATAGTGCAGTAGATCTTGAGGATATTAATTTCGCTTGGGATCAACTTATTACTGACGAAGACGAATTGGTGGAGGCTGGCTATCCTCAAGGTCTGCTCGAAGAGTGGATAGAGGATGGTGTTATCAAGCCTTTCTCTCCCAGAGGCAATAAAAGGCACTTTTATTCAAAAGATGTCTTCGTTGCAACTGTTCATCATGTCTTACGAACATAGCATGATGGGAAGCAATGGATCGACCAATGGTTGATCCGCTTCCTTTTATATAGATCATACATAACAAAAAAACTGCCAGTTTTTACACTGACAGCTTATACTTCTTATTGGAACTCAACAAATTTTTCATTTGGCATTCTAAATGAATCACGTGGTGCTTTAGCTTGTTTACCAATTGCGATGATCATTACAGGTACATAACGTTCTAATGGATAACCTAGGACTTCACCAATTTGATCTGCTTCAAATCCACCAATCGGATTCGTATCATAACCATGTTGTTTCGCAATTAACATCAATTGCATAGCCATTAAACTACTATCGATTTTGACAATGTCACTCATTTGTTCTCGCGTTAAACTTTTATAACCGTTCTTTGCGAGTGGCAGGATTTGGTCTCTGACTTCTTGTGGCATCATACCTTTTTCAACTGCACTATCATAGATATATTCTGCATTCTCATAGCATTGCAAGTCGCCAAAGATAACGAGCATCGCAGAGGATGTGTCGTTCTGGTTCGTATTGAATTGAACGAGTGGTCTTAATTTCGCTTTAGCTTCATCACTTTCAACCACAGCAACTCTCCATGGCTGCATATTCACTGAAGAAGGTGCTGTCGCAGCTTTTTCCAATATCTCATTCATTTCTTCTTTTGAAATTTTAAACTCCGGATCGAACCCTTTTACAGACTTTCTACTATTTAGAATATCAGTAAAGTTTTCCATACTTTCACCTCATATATATTTTCTATACAATAGACTACAGGTTAAACTATGGTTTAAGGGAAGTGATTTGTTTGAAAAAGTACTCCATTCAAGAAGTTTCTGAGATGAAACATATCTCTAAGAGTAAATTGCGTTATTATGAAAAGCATGGTTTATTGTTGAATATTGAAAGAAATGCAAATAATCAACGTGTATATTCTGAAACAGACATAGAAATTATCAGCTTAATTCAATGCTTAAGTTTACTCAATATGCCACTCAAGAAAATTAAGTATTACGTTGAACAACTTAACGAGAATAAAGCACAGATTTCAGATGTTTTAGAAGCACACCTTAAAGTACTTAAAGCAGAAAAAGATATTATCGAAATGCGTATTGATGTCATTGAAGAAAGATTACATCGCACTAAAAAAACAATTTAGTTATTCAAGTATGGAATCTTTCTTCAAGCATACTTATATAAAAACACCCCCTCACTCTACCGTGTGTAAGGGGGCATTTGTCTATTAACTCTATTTTTTTCTTTTATGTAGCTGTCTTGTCCATAAAAGATAACTTATGAATGGCTACCTTGCATCAATTGTATTTCGTTCTCTGCTTCTCTTCTTACTCTTGTTTTATCTGCTTCAACCCAACCTGGAATTAAGAACGCATCCACAATCACCCAAATCAACGTTGGAATACCAAATGTAAACCAAGCTGTTAATAATGTTAATGCAATCATCCCAATAGCTGATCCCGTTTTACCGAAATAGAAACGGTGTCCTCCTAAGCTTCCAAAGAAAAACCATAATACATAAGCAATCGCAGGTTGTTTTGCTTTGCTTGCGATTTGTGATTCAATAAAACTTTTCTCTTGTAAATTCATCAATGTTCCACCTTTCTGTATACTTCAATCAATCCTAATAAAAACTTAATAAATCTTACTATACACATCTAGGTGGTCAATTATTGTCCAGTAATGCAATTTTTTTGTTTTTCCAAAATAATAACTTTTAAATCTTCATTTTATTTAACTTTCTTGCTTACCGTTTACTTACCTTTGTTTTTGTTTACTCATAGCAACTTTTGATTTGATTAATACGCTCAATAAAACTATCAATGTACTTTTGAGGTTCTAAAATACGTGCTAAAGGTGCCATTTGATAAGCAATATAGTATGCATCTAATTCCGTACAAGCGACTTTCACTATGATTTTTCCGTCCTGCGTACGGTCTAGTACCTCAACAATCTTATATTGTTGGCGGAACAATGCCATTTTCGATTCATCAATTTCAACCGTGACGAGTTCTTTGCTTTTGACTTCATCAAACTTATGATTGGAAACCATAAAATTTTCAATCAGGCGGACGCGCTCGGTATAAACTGTTTTTTCATATTCATAAGTAAACCAATAGTCATAATGCATGTACATCGTTGATAATGGTTTCACTTCAATATTACGTCCTTTGAATTTCATCCATACTAAGTATTTTTGACTAATCGCTTTTTCGATTAACATTAGAGTTTCACCTGGAAATGTTTCATCCCGGTTATTGAAATGATCCAACATTTCACTTAAAACTTTTCTATCTTCAATACGCATGCCCTGTATTTCTCTTCTGAATAAGTTATACACATCTACATGCAAGATAGGTGTTAAGCTTTTAATTTTTACCATAAGCCCTAACAGTGCTAAACCGCTTAAACTGTTAGAATGCGTGATTAATTCATAGCCGCCCTTTTTATGTACTACCTCAGTATTTCTATTATTCCAATATTCACTTTCATAGAAAAAATCATTAATCGTTCTAATATCCCTTTGAATCGACTTCGTACTTACATTCCCAAAATCAGAGAGATCTGATTTTCTAACTGTTTCCCCATTCAACAAACGTGTGAAGATATTCAAGACTCTTGTTGATTTATCCATGTTTACCATCTCCTACAGTTCAATATACAGTTATAAGTGGACAATCTTTGTCCATTACACAATCTTCTATGTTATTTATCAAATAACTCACTTTATTATTATGAATAATTACCTGTCTTACCCCATTGATAAACCATTATGAGCAAAACTGTTTATTTTTCTCTCAAAATATTGTTAAATGTAATTATAATAGTTACATTAAGAAGGTGAACACGGTGAACTTAGAATTTAATATTGCGGTACATGTGCTGGCTTTCTTAACGAAACATGCAGATGAACGTTTCTCAAGTAAAGCTTTGTCTGAGTTAGTTTGTATTAATCCCGTACAATTACGGCGTGTGACAGGAAAGTTAATGGAACAAGGCTATATTGATACAGTTCGCGGTAAATATGGTGGCTATCAAGCTAATGTTAAAACAGCCAAAGCTGATTTAGCAGATTTGTTTCAATTATTTACTGCTGAACGGACACAAGGTCGTCTTTTTACAGGAAATTCTGCCAGTCATTGTGAGATTTCTCGAAAAATCGGGAATACTATGGCTAAACATCATGCGAAGGAACACGAACTGCTGATGCAGTATTATCGTGGTTTCACAATTGAAGAAGTTTTACGTGAAACATTAACAGCAATTTAAGAATTTGGAGGAAGATTTCATGACACATTATGATTTAGTGATTATTGGATTTGGTAAAGCAGGTAAAACGTTAGCTAAGTTTGCGGCGAGTGAAGGTAAAGCCGTCGCAATGATAGAGAAAGATCAGAAAATGTATGGCGGTACATGTATCAACGTCGGATGTATTCCGTCAAAAACATTAATACATGATAGTTTAGAAGGCAGTTCTTTTGCGAGTGCGTTTGATCGTAAACGTGAAGTTGTAGACGCATTAAACAACAAAAACTATCACATGTTGGCAGATACACCAGGGATTGATGTGATTAATGCTACAGCGCAATTTAAATCTAATAAAGAAATCGTATTATTAGATGAAGCAGGACAAGAATTAGATGTCTTAACTGCTGAAGATATTTTAATCAATACAGGTTCTACACCGGTTATCCCAAACATAGAAGGTATTGGAGACTCAAAACACCTTTATGATTCTGCAGGAATTATGGACTTACCATTTAAACCTGAACATTTAGTGATTGTCGGTGCAGGTTATATCGCATTAGAATTTGCGTCACTCTTCGCACGCTTCGGCGTTAAAGTGACAATGTTTGTACATCACGATACATTGTTGCCAAAAGAAGACCGTGAAATTGTTGAACTTATTGAAGAAGATTTGATTCAAGATGGTGTGAACATTGTCTATAATGTAGAAACACAACGCTTTGAAGATCAAGAACGCAGTACAATTGTGCATACATCACAAGGCGAATTTGAAGCAGATGCTGTTTTACTTGCGACAGGTCGTCATCCAAATACTTCAGACCTTGGTTTAGACCATACAGATATCGAAGTCGGCAAACGCGGTGAAATAGAAGTTAACGAACACCTACAAACAGCTGTACCAAACATTTATGCAGCAGGTGACGTTACTGGTGGCTTACAATTCACATATATCTCACTCGATGACTTCAGAATTATTAAAGACAATATCTTTGGTGAAGGTAAACGTACGACAGAAAATCGCGGCGTGGTACCATATTCTATGTTCATTAACCCACCTTTCTCTCGTGTCGGTATGACTAAAGATGAAGCACAAGCTGCAGGTTATGAAGTACACGAAACAAATCTTGCGGTTAAGAATATCCCACGTCATAAAGTAAATAATGATGCACGTGGTATGTTGAAAGCAGTCATAGATGCACAATCAGGTTTAGTACTTGGTGCGACACTGTATTGTCGTAACTCTGAGGAAATTATCAACCTTGTTAAACTAGCGATTGATCAAAACATCCCAGCAGAAGTATTAGCCAACAATATTTATACACACCCTACAATGGCTGAAGCCTTTAATAATATCTTTCAAGTTTAAGTTATAACGAAAGAAAGTGATGCATACTTTGTGTACGCATCACTTTTTTATGTTTATATAAGGTTGTTTTGTTTATCTATTTGATTGTTTCAGCTTATTGTCTTGTTTTGGAAATATACGTAGATGGTTTATCTTTGTCGTAAATTGTTAAACCTGTAATATCTTTCGTATATTTAGCAGGTACGAACAGACTCACAATGTATCCGAATAAGAATGCGATGAAGAATGAAATAATTGATACATAGAATGGTGAGTTCGCGCCACCGATACCTTTTAATAGGTAAGCGACAATAACACCTGTGAATAATCCGACTAAGACACCGAATGTATTCGCACGTTTTGTGAAGATACCAACCGCAAAGATACCTGCTAAAGGTACACCGAATAATCCAGTAACTAATAAGAATAAATCCCATAAGTTGTTAGAATCCGCAGCGATTAAGTAAATCGCAATACCATAGCTTAATAAACCTGCGATAATGATTGTCCAACGTGCAAAGCGAACGTTGCCTTTATCTGTACCTTTACTGAAGAAACGATCTTTAATATCTTCAGAAATACACGCAGAAATCGAGTTCAAACTTGAAGAAATCGTAGATTGCGCTGCCGCAAAGATAGCTGCGATTAATAATCCACCTACAAATGGCGGCATTTGAGTCAAGATAAAGAATGGTACCACTGAAGACGTGTTGAAATCTTGTGGTAACGCTGCTTCGTGTTCATAGAATGAATACATCATTGTACCCATACCATAGAAGATCGGCGCTGAGATTAACGCTAATAAACCGTTAATCCATAATGATTTTTTCGTTTCATCAATAGAGTCTGATGCTTGATAACGTTGTACTACATCTTGACTGGCTGTATATTGATGTAAGTTGTTAAAGATGTTTCCTAGGAAGATGATCGGCAAGGCTGCCGCTGTTGTATTCAACTTCCAGTTATCGACACTCAATAACTTTTTCTCAGCTAATGCATCATGAAGAATTGTGCCGAAACCGCCTTTGATTTCCATCGCACCAATTACGATAATCATGAGGGCACCGCCTAAAAGGATAACACCTTGGATAAAGTCACTCCATACCACCCCTTCGAAACCGCCGAGGAAAGTATAAAGAATACATAAAATCCCTACTAAACTTGCGACTAAATAAGGATTAATGTCAGTAACGGCTGTAATCGCAAGTGTCGGTAAGTAAATAACGATTGCGATACGACCTAAGTGGAACACTACGAAGAGTAATGAACCGAGAACACGGACACTTGGTCCGAAACGTGCTTCAAGATATTCGTAAGCTGACGTTACGCGAAGCTTCTTGAAAAACGGTACGTAGAATGCGATTAAAGCCGGGATAATTGCGACAATCGCGATATTCCCTGCGATATACGACCAGTCAGTTAAAAATGCTTTTTCTGGTGTAGACATAAATGTAATCGCACTTAACGTCGTTGCATAGATTGAGAAACCGATGGCCCACGAAGGAAGGCGTCCACTGGCTGTAAAGAAACTATCTGTGCTTTGACCTGCGCGCTTAGTAAAGTACGCTCCAATTATTAACATGACTACTAGATAGGTAATGACCGCTACCCAGTTCCATGTGCCAAAACCCACTTGTTGCATAAACAACACCCCTTAACGTATTATGTCGGTATTACAAGTTGTATTTATCAATAAGATTATTTAACGCTTCTCTGTTTGATTCATTGAAAGGCGCAAATGGACGTTTCGGCACACCGCCGTCGATACCACGTGATTTTAAGATCTCTTTAAGTGTTGGGTATAAGCCCATGCTTAAAACACCTTCAATAATGTCATTTGTATCATGTTGAATTTGGTAAGCTTCATCAATTTTGCCTTCTTTAGCTAAATCGAAGATTTGACGTGCACGCACACCGTTCACATTATAAGTAGAACCGATGGCACCATCCACGCCTGAAATCGCAGCTTGAACTAACATTTCATCAAACCCTGATAAGATCAGTTTGTCTGGATATGCTTTTCTGATACGTTCTAATAAGAAGAAGTTTGGCGCAGTATATTTCACACCAACAATTTTCTCGTGATTGAACAACTCACCGAATTGTTCGATACTGATGTTGACACCTGTTAAATCAGGAATCGCATAAATAATCATATTATTTTGAGTTGCTTCGATTAAATCGAAGTAATATTGTTTAATCTCTTCGAATGAGAAAGGATAATAGAAAGGTGTTACTGCTGAAATGGCATCATAACCAAGTTCAGTCGCGTATTTACCTAATTCAATCGCTTCATTTAAATCTAATGAGCCTACTTGTGCGATTAATTTCACATCATCGCCGACTGCTTCTTTCGCAAGTCTGAAGATTTGTTTTTTCTGTTCTGTGTTGATTAAGAAGTTTTCACCAGAGCTGCCATTGACATATAAACCGTCTAATTTTTCATGTTCAATCGCGTTTCTCGCTATTTGTTTGAGGCCTTCTTCTTTCACTTGTCCTTGTTCATCAAATGGAACAAGTAACGCAGCATATAAGCCTTTTAATTTTTCTTCCATATCTAAATCCTCCAAGTTAAGTATTAATAGCACAATGGCTATCCTAAACATCCAACAATGTCCCTTGTTTATACTATATTTACACTTTCAATTGTAAACGCTATCATAACCCTACACAACTGGTTTTGAAAGATTGTAACAAAATATGGACAAAATAATGAAAATAATTTTCAAAATTGGATTTACACTTCCTAGTTGAAGTATGCTCTATATATAATGAAGTGGAAGCAGAGGAGGAATCATCTTATGAACCAGATCGCAATAGATATCGGAGGCACAAACATCAAGGCAGCCCTCATCAATGAAAATCAAGAAATTAAAGATTATAAGAAAATCTCAACACCCGATAATGTGCAGACACTGATTATCGATGAAGTGTATCAATTAGCACATGAACTTATCACCAAACATAAGCTAGATAAACCCCATATCGGCATTTCCAGTGCAGGTGTTGTCGATTCAGAATTAGGAGAAATTGTTTATACTGGTCCAACTATTAAAAACTTTGATGGTACGAATTTTCGTCGTTCTTTAAAAGACTTATATTCATCAATGACCGTACACAATGATGTGGATGCAGCCCTACTTGGAGAATTATCACTCAATGATTATGAAGAGGATAATATTTTTTGTTTAACTTTAGGCACAGGCATCGGCGGTGCATTTTATAATCAACAATTAGGTGTTTATGGTGGTGCACGTTATCGTGCGAATGAAATCGGCTATTTATTATATCGAGACACTGATCAAAAAACGTTTGAACAACGTGCTTCAACGTCAGCCCTCAAAGCTTTGATGCAAGAACGAGATTTTCAATATGGTACTGACGTACCGAAGTTATTTGAACTTGCACAAACAAATGATAAACAGGCACAAGCTATCTTAGAAGAATGGGCAACTTATGTCGCTGAAGGCATCGCTCAAATTCAAATCATTTATGATCCAGGCTTGATTTTAATCGGCGGCGGTATCTCTTCACAAGGTGAAAATCTTATCCAATACATTGAACCTAAAATCAATCAATTCTTGCCACCAAACTATGGACACGCACCTATCCAAACAACAAAAACTGAAAATCACGCTGCGTTATTTGGCGCAATTACCGAAGGTTAAAGAAAAACCGCGCACTATCTCAGAAGGTCTTAAAACCCTTGATAGTACGCGGTTTATTTAGTGTTCCGTATGTCTTACTGCAGACAACCGTTAGCCTTACTTGTCTTCGCCTTTCTCTAATACTGTGCGACGTGTACGTTGATAAAGTTGATTCATATAATCATTGTTCAATAATAAGTAACAGATTATGTCCATCAAGAATGTAGTCGCAGTTTGTGTATTAATAAAGCGTGCATCATTGACGTTCGACTTCGCAGAAGTAATCAAAACTAAGTCTGCATGTTTCGTAATCAGACTGCCTTTATAATTAGTGACCACAGCCACAAAGGCACCTTGTTCATGTGCAATCTTAGCCGCATCTGCCAATTCTTGAGTTTCACCGCTATTAGAAATACCGACAAACATATCTTGTGAAGATAACAATGAAGCTGAAATTTTCATTTGATGCGCATCCGTTGAGACATTACCTCGAATACCCATACGCATCGTACGGTAATAAAACTCACTCGCAGTTAAGCCAGAACTTCCTAGTCCTGCATAACTGACTTGTCTGCTGGTCTTTAAGTAATGCGCAAACCGTTTAATCTTCTCTTCTGAGATAAACTCTCCCGTTTGTTGAATAATATTTTGATGATAACGGTGTATCAATTGAACTAAAGGTGCATTCTCCACAACTTTCTCTGATTTTTCATGTTGTAAATTGAATTTCATATCTTGGAAATTATGATATTCCAACTTATTACTAAATCTAGTAATAGTAGCCGGAGAGGTGCCTATCGCATGTGCTAAAGAATTAATCGTTGAGAAACGATCATCTAATTCATTGGTACGGATAAACTCAATAATCTTCTTATCCATTTTAGTCAGTAAATGGCGGCTACGTTGAACACGATTTTCAAACTTCATGCCTCTTCACTCCCCTTAAGGTATTACATTTACTCTATTATATATGAAAATCTTTTTCAAATGATAGTAAAGAATTGAATATAAATTTCATCGTGTTATGATATGAGTAACTTAACCGACAACCTTTGAACTACTATATTTACAAATTAACAATATTTTGGAGTGTGTGCTTATGTTACCACAAGGTTTAATAGTTTCTTGTCAGGCTTTGCCTGATGAACCGTTACATTCATCATTTATTATGTCAAAAATGGCACTTGCTGCGTACCAAGCCGGTGCAGTCGGTATTCGCGCAAACAGTAAAGAAGATATCATCGCAATTAAAGAAGAAGTACCGTTACCTGTTATCGGTATCGTTAAAAGAGATTATCCAGGTTCAAAAGTATATATTACTGCGACTTCAAAAGAAGTCGATGAACTGATTGAAAGTAAATGTGAGGTCATCGCGCTAGATGCGACAAAACAAGAACGTCCGAAAGAAACGTTAGAAGAACTTGTTGCTTATATTCGTGAAAAAGCACCAAACGTTGAAATCATGGCTGATATCTCTACAATTGAAGAAGCAAAACATGCGGATGAGCTTGGCTTTGATTACGTAGGTACAACATTACGCGGATATACAGACTATACTCAAGGTCATATCCTATATGAAAACAACTTCGCATTCTTAAGGGAAGTCTTAGATCAAGTAAATGCGAAAGTCATCGCTGAAGGTAATGTGATTACACCAGAAATGTATAAAGCAGTCAGTGATTTAGGTGTACACTGTACGGTTGTCGGCGGTGCGATTACACGTCCGAAACAAATTACAGAACGTTTTATTAACGCCGTAAAAGAATAGTCATACTACTTGGAGGATTAGAAATGCAACTCTACAACTTAAGAAATAAACAACTTGCCAGTCAATATGTCGCAATCGAATTCTTGAAACAAATTAAAGCACGCCCTGACGCTGTCTTAGGACTAGCTACAGGCTCGACGATGACAGATTTATATACTCAGCTCTCAGATTTATTAAATGCGAATCACGTCGATGTCAGTGGTGTCAGAACGTTCAACTTAGATGAATACGTTGGTGCAGGTCCAAAAGATCTGCATAGCTATTATGCGTACATGCATCAACGTTTCTTTAACCAAAATGAACAATGGAATGAAGACAATATCTATATTCCTAGCGGTGTAGCTGAAGACTTAGATCAAGAAGCAAAACATTACGAAGATGCGCTTAAAGCTGTCGGTCAACCTGACATCCAAATTTTAGGTATCGGTGAAAATGGTCATATCGGTTTCAACGAACCCGGTACGCCTTTCGATAGCCAAACAAGAGTCGTAGACCTTACACCTTCTACGATGCATGCGAACAGTGTCCATTTCAAACACTCAGAAGATGTACCGAAACAAGCACTGTCTATGGGCCTTTCTTCTATCATGCGCGCAAAACGTATTATCTTACTCGCATTCGGAGATAAGAAAATCGATGCGATACAACGACTCGTTAACGGTGAAACTACAGAAGATTTACCTGCGTCTATCCTTCACAACCACGATAATGTAGAAATCATTGTAGATGACGTCATTTATCAAGCGATTAAATAATGACTGATACCATTATCAATATTAAAAATGCCTTTGAGGACAATATGATGTCTTCAAAGGCATTTTATAGTTAGAACCACTTTTTCTTCTTAAAGATTAACAACAATACCACTACGATAATGATAGAAAATGCGATGAAAATAAAGTAGTTGTACTGACCATGCAGCTCTGGCATGTTTGTGAAATTCATGCCATACCAACCCGCTAAGAAAGATAACGGGAAGAAGATGGATGAAATAATTGTCAGCACATTAATCACTGAATTAATACGACTTGAGTGATAAGACTGATTATTGTCTTTAATATCATCCGTCAATGCTTCACAAGATTCTAATGTTGCATTTTGATGTTTCAAATGGTTATAAATTTGATGATACAAACGTGCTTTATCTTGACCGCTGTCATAAATATCTAATGTCTGAATCGCATTGACCATTTGTTCCATCGGCAGTAATATCCGCTTCAACTTAATAATCTCAGACCGTATCTCATACACTTGCTTCATAAATGCACGTCGTTGTTTACGATTCTCTTCTTCGTATTGAAAAGAAAACACCTGATCTTCAATCGCATTGACATAAGAGAAATAAGACTCTACAATCCCGTTCAATAACTTCAATGCGATTAATCCAGCATCTCGTTTTACTTTATTTGTCTTAACAGCATCAAACAACTGTGTCACCGTTTGAAGTTCAGCATCATGAACCGTAATCACATGATTACCATCTATCGTAATCCCTAATGGTTCCGCTTCAAAGTCCTTTCCATCTATCGCATGCATCAATAAATGTTCAACATCATTTTGAGCATCATGGTAGAGGTTCGGCCGTCTTAATGTATATATAGAAGCTGTAATCTCTTGAATATTCAATTCAAATGTTGTTGCGAGAAAATGCGTTTCTTCTTTCGTCGGCTGGATACAATCATACCAAGTAAACACACTTTCTTTTGGCACTTTTTCAACTTTATCTGTCGCAATAACTTCATGATCTGGTGTCACATATATACAACGTATCGCCATAGTGTACGCTCCTTTCTCTTTCTTATTTTGTATTTTAATTACCCTAATGAAAGAAAAAGTTTCATATACCTACAAAAACACTATCTTCCCTGATGATTCAAAAGAAGATAGTGTCTGTTTATATTTATTTTTACATACATTAGACAAAGTCTCGCCACGTTCACGCCTGTAATAAAACATTATGACACCTATAGGGACTACAATAAATTGAATGAAACGTGAAACAGAACCTAATACAATGATACTGACCATATTATAGTGAAAAGCCATCGAAATAATTAATGCGACTAAACATGCCGTAATGAACGCATTGAACTGATACAAAATCTTACGCTTTACTACCGAAAACTGACGTCTATCTTTCATCAACATGACAATGTGGGAATCATTGAAAGTAACGTCATTTATCAAACTATCAAATAAAGACTAACTATTTTAAAACAATACGCTTCCACTTCCGAATCTTAGTTCTAAATGTTCCAAATGGCGCTACAGTATTAATATGAATAAACTTGTAGACTTCCCACACGGCTTTCTTGGTTGCTCCGTCAGCCCATTTGCGCATATGAGGTTCAAATAACACTGCATTACCCATTGCGTCTATCATCTCACATATCGCATCTACGTTGTCATTAAGTCGAGATGTCAGTTCTTCAATGGTTAAACCAGCATACATATCATTAAACCATTGATAAAGTGCTCCTAGTTGATTCCATTTAAATGTTTCAGTAGGCGTTTTAACTTCTTTCCCTTTAAGTTCGTCTGATTCCCATTTTAATATCAGTGTCGTCCACCCCACTTGATAGGCTAGATTCTCTGCAGGTGTTCTATCCACCTCATCAATTTTTAAATCCTTCAAATCTTCGGGTATTTCATCGAATTCATCAATATACTTTTTATAAGTTTTTAATATCTCTGCTTTAAGCGCTTCTTTATCCGCATAGGTTCTCATGTCTAACCCCCTTTAAAACTCTCTACTCTTTTTATGCTTGTTTACGTCGTTGTTTTGCAATCAATAAGACAAGTGGTAAGACAACATAACCGATGACCATCGCAGTAATCGCGAAGTAGTTTGGCTCAATATGATGTGGAGTCGCAATAGAGAATTGGCCTTTCCAATCAAACTTCACAAGTAGAATAACTGTTAAAACCAATCCAATAACTGGTAAAACCACATCTGTGAATTTGTTTTTATAAACATTCGGCAATATCTCCCCACGTTCACGATTATAATAAAACATGATGACACCAATAGGGACTACAATGAATTGAACAAAACGTGAAACAGAACTTAATACGATGATACTGACCATATTATATTGAAAGGCCATCGGAATAATTAATGCGACCAAAAATGTCGTAATGAACGCATTGAACGGAAAATCATATTTCGTTCTTTGTTTAAACCATGCGGGTACTTGGTTTTCATTCGCAATCGCTTCTAAAATTCTTGGTGTTGAGAATGATCCCGCAATACTGATACCTACCATAGAGATTAAAGCACCATATAAGATGATATTCGAAATGACAGGTGATTTAAACACAGTCACTAAAGATACCACGTGTTTGCTGGTTAAGACTGCGGTTGGGTTAATCATCATAATGACCGCAATAATACTAATATAAATCACTGCGATAATTAAAATCGCTAATGGAATCGCACGTGGTAAATTCTTTTCTGGTGCTTTCATATCCTCCGCACCACTTGCGACACTTTCAAAACCTACGAAGGCATAGAACGCCGCAATGACTGCCATCACAAAGGTTGATGTGTTTAACTGAGAAACATCGACTAATTGATTAATATCATTAAAGTGAGAATGACCAGTCATCATCACGATGATAAAACCAACAATAATGGTTGTGATCAAGGCTGCGAGTTTACCGATAGTGGCTAAGTTGTTGAAAAAGGCGAATACTTTATTCCCTGTCACATTCATTAATAGTAAAATCACCATCAAAATTAATAAGCCTATAGTCACTGATACAAAATCTTGGGCATTACCGCCGAAAATTGCGAGTGTCGTTTTTACAACTGCAGTCGCAATCACACCCCAAGCAATACTTGCCGCAACAAAGCGTGTAATCCCTACATAGAAACCTACATTCTCACCAAATGCTGCTGTGGCATAAGCATAAGATGCCCCGCTTTTATTCACATATTTCGCTGCGGCTGCGAAAGTAATCGCTAATACTGCCGCAAAGATTGCAGCGGCGACATAAACTACTAAAGTATACTTACCTGCTTTTTGAATAACCGCTCCAGGTGATAAGAAAATACCTGAACCGATAATAGAGTTAATCGCTAAAAGGACAATAGACCAAAATCCTAGTTTTTTCATGTTGTCATCTTCTTTCAATTTGATCCACAAAATCTTTAAATAAAGCATCCATACTGTTTTCATGCCACAACATTTCAGGGTGCCACTGAATACCGACCATATATGGATATGATTCTGATTCAAAGGCTTCAATCACCCCATCATTAGATTGTGCCATGACTCTGAAGCCTTCTGCGAGTTGATTAACGACTTGGTGATGGAAAGAGTTCACATAGAATCGACCTTCAGGAAATAACGCACTTAGACGTGTGTTCGGAAAGACTCTGATTTCATGTGTCTTCTCAGTCGGGTTTGTTGGTTGCCAATGTCTGAGTGATTGTATTTGACGATATGACGTATCTTGGAATAAAGAACCACCGTGGAAAACATTTAAGACTTGTGCACCACGACAAATCCCTAGAATTGGTATAAAGCGTTCTTTCGCTTTCTCTATCAATTTAAAATCAAACACATCTCTCGCAAGTAATGTTTCACCTAATTTGTCTTGCGGGTCTTCATTGTATAGTTGTGGACTGACATCTTGTCCCCCGCTTAAGAGTAAAGCATCTACTTGTCTGATTTGTGCTTCTATAATGTCATCGTTATCTGTTATAGGAATAACCATCGGCACAGCGCCTTGTTTCACAATCGAGCGGATATAATCCTGATTGACATAACAACGCTTATAGCCTGGAAACATTCCTGCTTGATCCGTTAATATATTTGCGGAAATACCTATCGTTTTCATGATGTCTGCCTCCTGTTGTTGAATAATTTTAATTATAGTGAGACCGTCGGAATTGTCAATGTGAATTCATAATTTTCAGATATCACCCCAATAAAAAAGACAACCTCCAATTGGAAGTTGCCTTTTAGAATCTATAAATTAAATGATTTTTTGTAACTTTATTAATGCGTTTCTGATTTCTACAAGCTCTTCATATGAGAAAGTATCTGCGCATTTTTTACTAAAATCATGAATATAATCATTAATACTCTCTTTATATTCTAGTCCTTTTTCACCTAGACCAATGATGGATGAACGTTTATCATGGTCATCTTTATACAGATAGATATAATCTTTTTGTTTCAACTTTTGAAGTTGTTGGCTGATGGCACTTTTAGAGACATCTAAACGTTGTGCTAATTCACTTGGTTTCATATCTTGGTTTTCTACTAAGATGGTCATAATCACATGTTGCTGATTGTTTAATTTAAAATGTGAATACTCTCGTTCTTGCTGCATGTATTCTATCGCAATCTCTTCGTTAATTTTGGTGATTTCCTGAGCGACATGTTCAATTTGCGTTAGGTTTGATTGTGTCATGTTTACGACTTCCTTTTTTCACTGTTTTTAATTCAATAACTGTTGTTTGATCTGCTTGTGTTTCATTATAAGGGGCTTCTGTTGCGTTCTCAACGTTCACTTCAGTTGCTTCTGTGACTACAGTTTCTTTTTTCTTGAACCAGTTTTTCGGGTTTAATTTGCTTTTGTATTTTTTAACGACTTGTTTACCAAGCAATACGATTGATACTAAAATATTAACTTCTCCAAATACTAAGACACTGCCGATAATAATTCCTTTAAGTTTTAACGCAATCGGTAAGAATCCGATAAGTGCTGCAACACCGTACATCGCTGCTCCAATAATTAAAAGTGTAATTCCTATTTTAAATTTTTTCGATTTATTTTTAAGCATAATAACCGCCTACCTTTTCCTTGTTTTATTTAATTAGTTTAGTTAACTTAACTAAATTATAAGTGGCGTTTTAAAATTTGTAAACCCCTAAGCTCAACTTTTTTTAAATTTTTTGATTTGCTTCATATCAATACGCTTTAAAGCCTTGTCACTAAAGGATTTCTTTTGAAAATAAATAAAAAAAATCCTCTTTCATTAATGAGATACTCACATGAAAGAGGATGAAAAAGACTAATTTCATTTGTATTAAGTTAAAAGTTTACTTTGAGCCGCTTCGCCAAATTAATAATCAGCACGATAAACAACACTGTCAAAATAATACTGCCTTCGATACCCATCGTACCGCCAGTCAGTATGTTATCCGTATGATATTTCGTTTTAAACAAACTGAAATTCAGTTCATTTCCACTGACATTAATCCCATAAATACAACCTTGTACGAAGTTCCATATAATATGGAACCCAGCAACTGTCCAAATCGTACCGTCGATTCTGTAGATTAAAGACAAGACAATACCGACTAAGAATATATTCGTAACACCGACAATGGAAATATTAGGGTTCATTCCATGGAGTAAGGTGAAGACCACTGCTGAACACACAATCGCAAAACGATCACCATATCGCTGTGTTAAACGTGTTTGGAGATATCCACGCATCAAAAGTTCTTCTGCGCTTGCTTGAATACAAAATCCAATAAATGCTAAACCGATACCTAATAACACCGTTTGATTCAGCGTATTACCGACAATTGAAATATTTCCAAATAACACTAAAATTAAAATCACTACAGAGAAGACGATAAAGCCGAATAAGCCTCCGATACCTAGCTTTCTAAAAGCATATGTACGGTAAATACCGACTGAACTTAACGGAAGGTGCTCTCTGTTATGTACATACCAAAAGAGAATTAATATTGAAAATATAAATGGGACAGGAAGTAGAATGACTTCTTGAAGGGGATGATTTCTGACCATTAAATAAAAAGGCCCCGCAAACAACCCGCCACCTAGCATCATCAAGATGGATAAGAGTGAAAACTTAAGCCAACTTCCCTTATAATGTTGTGTAAATTGATTTTCCATAAGTTGTTCTCCATTATATAATTAGTATAGTTTATCTATTTAATTTTCTCACAATCGGATATCTACCGCAAATATTATTTTTTAACTTCATTAATCAAAGGACGTGACATCTATGACGCTATTTAACATCATCTTAGTACTTATCATGTTTTTAGCTATTGACTATTTGGCTAATCTCGGTAAAAAGAAAAACGCATTTCTACAAACAGCACTCTTAAGTACACTCTTAATCTTGACCGCTTTTATTGCTTTACTGCTAGGCGTATCTATTATCTTATTAATAAGCGCTGTCATTGACTTGGGTAATGATTTATTCATAACGGGACTCTTAATGATTTTAACAAGTGGAATTATTGAATTTTTCTTACTTCGTTATTTCATCAAACGTTGGTTCAATGATGTATGGACCTTAACTGTCGTTGAATATTTCATCCAATGGTTATTAGTCTATCTCACACTCTATCAAGTGATGACACAGTCATTATCTAGAATTAAATTAGAAGTCGACATCCATACGCTGTTTCATATCTTGAATATCGAAGCTTTGAATTTAACGTTATTGCCTGTGCTTTTAATCAGTTGGATCTCCCTCATCATGCATAAGATTAATCTCAGACAATGAAAAAAACCTATCCTCGCATATATGGATAGGTTTTTGAAGTTCGTTTAATATTCAATGTCTTTTGCGAATGGGATAGAGATTTGCGCCCCTGCTTTTTGAACTGTATAAGATGCTGCTTTATTCGCAAAATCAATCGCAGTTTCTAAATTCATTTGTTTCACGTCAAACGCACTGACAAATGCGCCAATAAAAGTATCTCCGGCTGCTGTTGTATCCACAACATCAACTTTATATGCTTTGACTAAGCCAGAGTTGCCTTTGACTGCGTAATATGTTCCTTGTGCACCGATAGTAATTAATACCACTTTAATTCCTAAGCTTAAGAAATAGTCTGCGTTTTGAGCCATTGATTTTTCATCCGTCACTGGAATACCAGATAAGATTTCCGCTTCAAACTCATTCGGAATAATCACATCTATAAGCCCTAATAATTCTTCAGGTAATTCGCTCGCTGGCGCTGGATTTAAAATCGTTGTAATACCATGCTTACGCGCAATTTCAAACGCACGGATAATCGCCGGTACAGGGACTTCTAATTGTGCCACTACATAATCCGCTTCTTTAATCACTGCTTCTGCTTGTGCCACATCTTCAGGTGTAATATCCATGTTCGCACCGCCATAGACGTAGATGGTATTACTGCCGTCTTTATCTACTGTAATAAATGCTTGGCCCGTATCTGCTGTTTCTGATTCTGTAATATACTCGGTATTCATTCCTGCTTCTTTGAAACCTTCAAACATAAAGTCAGCTAAACCATCTTTACCGACTTTTGAAATAAACGTGGTATCTGCGTTCATACGTGCTGTCGCAATCGCTTGATTCGCACCTTTACCCCCGCCGTATTTCTTTTGTCCTTCTTTGACATGCAAGGTTTCACCAGGTTTCGCATAACGCTCAACAGTTAAGAACTGATCCACATTCGTTGAACCTAAAATTACTACTTTATTCGTCATACTGTATCTCTCCTCGCTTAAAATGTCACATTAGATTCTAAAATAATATTTGAAAATGGTGTGATTTCACCTGTACGTATATTGCCTTTATTTAATGGATGACTTAAGTAGGCTTTCATTTCTGTATGTGGAATAAATTCAATCTCTACATCATCCTCTAACAGTGCTTTAATTTGTTTTAGCTGCGCTGGGTTATGTGTTTTAATTTCTTCAGCTAAATAGATTTTTTGAATCTTCATTTCTGTTAAGACTGTTTCTAGCACATCAATAAAGCGTGGCAACTCTTTTGTGACCGCTAAATCAATTCTACGTGCATCATTTGGAATCGGCATACCCGCATCATTAATGGTTAATAAATCAAAGTGGCCGATTGTCGCAATGGCTTGTGAAACATGACTATTTAATACAGGGGTTTTCTTCATTTCTATTCCCTCCAAAATTATTTAATAAAGACTGTGACTGTTGCGGCAGCTAAAATTAACACTAAACCAACCATCGTAATCAACATTTCTTTCTTCGTCTTACGTTGATTTAAGAAATAAATACCTGTTAACGTCGCAAGAACCACTGACGTTTGAGATAAAATAAAGCCTGTCGCAAGACCGTTCATATCTGGTTGTGCTGAAATTAAGTAAGTTAACGCCGCAAATGCGAAGAAGAAACCTGAAATGATTTGAAGCCATGTAATCTTATTCTTAAATGGATTGTCTTTCTTCATCATTGTTAAACCATAGATCACTGCGACGAGAACCATACCCATAGCTTGAGGTAAGAAGGCTGCTTTTCCTCCGATATCTGTCGCTTGTGGTGCAGCTGAATATAGCCAATATCCAATTTCACCAATCAGCAAGATAACCACTGCTTTCTTTAAGTTACCGCTGTTTTGTTCCTCAGGATGTTCACTCCATACTGTCATACGTGCACCGATTAAAATCACAATTAACGCCACAAAACCGATAATTTTATTGCTTAGTCCTGGCCAGTTACCTAACGCAAAAACACCCCATAATGAAGCACCAAGCAATTGGAAAGCTGTTGTGACTGGCATTGCTCTTGAAGAACCGATGAGTTCAAAGGCTTTGAATGTTAAAATTTGGCCGAAACACCAACCTGCCCCAGAAAGCAACGCAAACATTAAGTTCATACCTGTCGGGAAGTGTTGGGCTGTCAATCCCGCAAAGACTAACGCAAAGATTAATGTCCCTACCGTCGTTCCGATAATTTGATGGACCGGTTTACCTCCGAACTTTGACGCAATCGTCGGGAATAAACCCCAACCAAGCAATGGACCTAAACCAATAAGTAAAGCGACTAGATTCATGAATAACACCTCTATTTTTTTCTAAGTGGATTTAGTAAAACGTTTTACTTTACTCACATACTAGCACTTTTCATTTATTTTGTATACGTTTTCATATAGATTTAAGATTTTCGACACAATAAAAAACGAGTACACTTATCAAGGAATAAGCGCCCCGTCTTTGATGGATGATTATTGATTTAATTGTTGTGTTGTTTCTCTGACCACGAGTTCATTCGGCAATTCAATACGTTCAACCCCTTGATCAGTCTCCGTAATTTTCTTCACGATTAATCTCAGTGCTGTTTCCCCAATTAACGCAATGGGTTGGGCTACTGTCGTTAATGCCGGTGTCATATATTGCGAGAAACTGATGTTGTCATAACCTACGACTGAAATCTCTTCAGGCACAGTTTTTCCACGCTCATTTAAGCCGCGTATCAGCCCGATGGCCATTTCATCGTTAATCGCAAAAACCGCAGTCACTTGACTATCAATGATTTGATCAACGATTTGTTTACCGCCTGAAGGTGATAGTTCTGTTTCTATCTTTAACGGTTTTTGAACATCATGGGATTCGCAGTAATCTTCAAAACCTTTCACACGTGCCTGCATATTCGACATCATTTCATACGGTTGTACAATGGCAATATGTTGATGATTTAAATCAATAAGATGTGCTGCCGCTAAAGCACCGCCTGTTTGTTCATCTGTTCGGATGATATCGGTATACCCATTATCTTCACTTTGGTCTAACACGACATAAG
The DNA here is from genome assembly GCF_025561465.1 of Staphylococcus simulans. Classification (NCBI taxonomy): domain Bacteria; kingdom Bacillati; phylum Bacillota; class Bacilli; order Caryophanales; family Staphylococcaceae; genus Staphylococcus; species Staphylococcus simulans. The sequence goes on along the minus strand of NZ_CP095100.1, from coordinate 86,069 downwards.
GAACATTGTGTCTCTCTAAATAATTATTCATACTTTCAGGTTGATCGATTAATCGCGCAATGACTAAACCGTCCATGCCTCTTTCAACTAAATGCTTGATGTTATGTTCTAGATGGTCACCTGAAGTACTTAAGAAGAATAAATCCACATAGTCCGGCTTATGTTGTTCCATACTCTGCATAATCGCTGAGAAGAAAGGGTTCGTTAAACTGGGGACTAAAACCCCGATTAATTTAATCGTATGTCCTCTTAATTGTTGGGCATTTTTATTTGGAATATAACCTAATTTATCTTTAGCTGTTAACACTTTATCAATTGTCGCTTGCGAAAAGCGTTCTTGTTTATGATTTAAAATGTGCGAAACCGTGGTTAAGGATACACCTGCTTCTTTTGCGACATCTTTAATTGAAACTTTCTTCATTAGTGCTTAATCCCCTTACGTTGACAGACTCGCTTACGCAAATGTGCCACCTTTTTATCTCTTTCATCATATCATCTCTGATTTCGTTTGTAGAGTTCAATTCAATACAAACAGCCTATATTGCGACATACAATACAGGCTGTTGTTTAAAATACTATGATTTTATATGACTCGCATTTTGAGCGTCTTGTTTTTTAAGTTCCTCGCAAATACTGTGATAGATACGTGCACAGTTCTGATGATCGATATGGTCGAAAATCAAGCTACGGTCATAGTGTTGCGGTTCATTGTGTTTTACTTTGTCGGTAATTTTACTGATTAATTCATTTTCTGAATACGTAATATCACCGATAAATGTTTCATTAATCGGTCTTAGAATGCCTTTTCTAAAGAACTTGTTCACATCAAAGTGATAGAAAATCACAGGTTTATCCATATAGTTAAAGTCCGTGCTGACTGTACTGAAGTCTGTAATCAGTAAATCATGTTCAATCAATAAGTCTTGAACAGTTTTCGTCCCAAGCTCTATAAAGTTCACATGTTTCAATTCATGTTCACTTAAGTAATCTTGGAAGAATTGTTGTGCTCTATAGTGCGGATAGAAGTTGATTTCTACACCATATTGTTCACTTAAAGCTTTTAATTCAGGATTGTTCAAGAAACTGATATAACGTCTTAAGTATTCACTTTTTTCAAAGGCTTCATTACTGTTCAACCAATCACGCCATGTCGGCATAATTAAGACTTTCTTCATTTGTGGTTTAGGTTCTAGCGGCAATCTATCATAACGTGCTAAGCCAGTCACTGCGATTTCTTCAGGTTCATAGCCCATTTCATCAACTACGATATCGTATTTCTCATGATGGCTAGAGACGTTGAATAAATCGAATGGGTCATCATAGAATTTCTTATGATATTCAACATTCTTTCTACCGAGAACTCCGTGTTGTAAGAAGATTTTAATCGTTTCATCATAACCGAAGAATTGTGGTGCTGCTTTATATGGCATAATATTTTCGATATCATGTGTACTCATGACCACTTTCGCTTGTGGGGCGATACGTAAATGTTCATCTGAACCAAAGACTAAGACATTCTCCATATCTTTGATTTTTTCGTAGTCTTTAGATTCGCCATCAATGACGTAATAAACATCCGCTTCCGCATGTTCGTAAAGCCACTCAAAGAGCTGAATGCCGCTTTCTTGTGCTGTATCCGTACGTTCTCCGACCATCCAGATATTCGGATCTTTATGATTATGGTCATTTAAAATTTGAAGTTGACGTTCTGTCATCGTAAACGTTTCAAATTTAATGTTTTTAAATGGCGTCAATGTCAACATAAAGAACGTCGTAAGACCATTCTCTTCTACTGTTTTTAACGTATGGATGCCGTCTTTCTTATAGACCCCTTGACGGTATTTGATTTTTTCTTTTCTGATTAATGTATCTTCATCATAAATTGTGATGAAGACATCGATAATCGATTTATTTTCTGTCAATAACGTATTCAATTGGTCATAATCAATTGAGATATCATAAACGCCTCTCGCAATCGGTAAATGATATTGATTGCCTGAGATACGTTCTTCAAAGGTTAAATAATATCTGCAATGTTGATATAGCGGATGTGGCTGGAAGTACATATTCAAACTCTCTTCTGCCACTTGATTAATCCCTAATTTAAATTTAGGTTTACGGTGTGTAATGGTTAAACCGTATCGATTGCGGATTTGAAGCTGGTAAATTTCATGATCGATTTGATGTAAGGCATCAAACGGTCTTGTTTTACCTTGTAGTAAATAACAATGACCATTAATCTCAATAAATAATTTCTTCTTAATCGTTGTTTCTAAATGATCTAAAGCTAATTTAACTGTGACTTTATTACCCATCATCACTTGTGTCGGTAAGTAAACTGCGTTTTCGTAATCGACATCAATTAAACCTACTCGGATTTTATCCATCTCATCAAAGCTGCCTTTGATGAAGAATGAAAGATTGATATCTTCTGTGTTCATTAACTGAGTCATATAAACTTGGTCTACTGCGTAATACATACGATCAATCGAGAGTTGTTCATCCGTCCAGTCATATTCCATAAAGTAATGATGCACGATTTCTGGAGATTCAATTTTAGCTGGATACATCGTCGTCCCTTGTATCACATGTACTTTATAATTTTCTTTTTTCAAACAATCTTGGATATACGTGTAGTTAATCTTGTTATCTCTAAGATCTAGTACTTTCATATTTTGATCGTTAATTAAAAACACACTGTCTATGGGTGTTGAACTCGAAACTTCAATTGTGTCAGGACCTGCGCTTGTTAACGCGATAGGTAAAGCTTCGTTCACAAACTTGAAGCCTGTTTTAACTGGTTTAATCGTAATAGATTGATTAACAATCAGTTCGAAAATACCGTGATCCATATAGTATGTACGTCTTAATTCCGGTGCACGTGTCAGCCATAGGGCTTTTTGACCGTAATAGAATTTTATCGTTTGTGCAGGTTCAGCATGTGTAATAAAGTCGCTTTTAATTGCGACGATTAATTCATTTTTTTGATGTGATAAGATGTCGAACGTAATTTCTTGTTCGTCTAAAGTAATCGAAAAGTTGCGTGTATTAAAATAGATGAAATTTTCGTGACTGCATTTAAAAATAATAGTCCCTAGTTCTTTAATAATGTCACGAATCATAAATTGTCTAGTTAATTTATATCTGATTTTTTCAAGCACTATTTAGATGACTCCCTTCAACTAAATTTCTTCATCATTCATCCCTTGCGTCTCTTTTACATCTTCAGGTGTTTCAATATCCACTTCTGAAAATGCTTGATGGCGTTGTTTTAAGAGACGTTTCCAAAACCATCCTAGTATCACTACAGGAAACAACCACAGGATGTTCTTCCTCATATCCCTCACCTCTATTTCTCATAAATTATAACATGATACATTAAAAATATAACAAAATTTTTCGCATTATCTTTTTTAATGTGAAAAAAGATAATTAAAAACAACTAAAAAAGTTACTTTAAACCATTTCGGTATTAAAAAACACAGATTACAACTTTAACTTTTCATAAATTTTATTTCTTAGATAGATAAATGAACACTCAGTTCGTTTTGATTGCCTAAATCTTTTAATCTTTTTAGACTAGTACTGAGGTTAAAGAGAGGAGGCATCACCATGAATCATTGGGATGAAAAATTTGATTCCGACACATATATTTATGGTAAAGAAGCGAATCAATATGTTAAAAGTGTCTTTTCAGAAAAAGTAGATGCACCAAAAAAAGTATTGATGTTAGCTGAAGGTGAAGGACGTAACGCAGTTTATCTTGCGACATTAGGCTATGATGTCACAACGTATGATTTATCTAAAGTCGGCATTGAGAAAGAATTGAAACTTGCGGAAGAAGCAGGTGTTACAGTCGATGCGAACTATGGTGATATCACTGCGTCTGATTTAACTGCAGAAAATGCCTATGATTATAGCGTGAATATCTTCGGACATGTTCCTCCAGAAGGTAAACGCGGGATGTTCAACAACTTAATCAAACCTTTAAAATCAGAAGGTCATAGTTACTTTGAACTTTATTCAACAGAACAACTCGAAAATAAAACAGGTGGCCCACCAAACAAAGCCATGCTTTATGAAGTAGATGAAATCAAAGGTTATCTTGAAGACCTTCCTGTTAAAATCCATAGTCTAGAAAAACGAGATATTGAACGTAAAGAAGGTACTGCACACACAGGACATGCGAGCGTCATTCAAGGACATATTGAAAAGCTATAATAAATAAATGAAAAGCTGAGACATGTATTAAAGCATACTTTGTCTCAGCTTTTATTTGTCTTTTGAAATATCAATGATGTTTTGCATGTAAAGAATGCGATTGTGATGAACTCATACTTGCATAAGCAAACTTTTCATCGCTACTTTCTTTCATTTTCTAACACTTCAATTGACTGCTTGTCTTTTAATACTTCATCAACATCGCTTGAAGGATATTCAAGACCTATTGGTAGCCCTGTTGGTAGTTTTTCAACTACTGATTTCCAATCAATAATACCTTTATCTAAGGATATAACGATAAACTTACCGTCTTGTTCTGCTAGGTTTTTCAAGTGAATATAGGTAACATATGAACCTAATGTGTCAGCCGCATCAACTTCACTTTCTTGAACATATCGGAAATTACCCAAATCAAATGTATAACCTATATTTAATTTAGCTTTTTTAGCATCTTGTAAGAATTGATTAATCTTATTAATCGTTCCTGACTGTTGTGTTTGATCATTTTCAACCGTAAAGTTAAATGGTTGATCATTAATAAAATTCAGTTGTTTTAATTGACTAAAATGTCGATAATTTCCAATCGACATCTTTACGTTAGCCACATTAAGACGTTTAGCTTCTTCAAAATATTCGAAAATTTTAGGGTTTAATTCACCGTCATCTAAAAATATATAATCTGGCACGCTATAAAATAGCGTAATGTTTTTACTCTCCGCTGCTTTACGCATCTCAGGAATTTCTTTGTCGATGTCCACAAAGTACTCTCTTCTAGGTTCAATGTTATTGAAACCTAAAGATAAAATATCATCAAAAAGTTCAACTTGCTTCAAACCACTGTTAATTTTTGCTTGAAATACTAAGGTATTAAATACTAAGTTGTTGTTCATTGTTGTTCAGTCCTTTACATAAATTAGTAAACCCATTTATCATTCTCATCCATATCATAAACTGGTTTACTCAAAATGTCGACGCTTTCATTTTTTTATATTCAATGATTAAGACAAAAAAAACAGACCTCTCTAAAGAAGAAGTCTGCTTGTTATCATAAGTCGTGTGTATAGAATGTGTTAGCTCTTTAATACATCCGCATATTCTGGTGTTTTATCAAAGACACTTTTCGCAAATGGACATAATGGAACGATTTTCATATTATTTTCTCTCGCATAATTGACTGCTGCTTCTACCATCGCATAGCCTACACGTTGGCCGCGTAATGCTTCTGATACTTCTGTATGATCAATAATAAATAAGTTTGGACCTGTTGGGACATATGTCATCTGTGCTTGATAGTTATTTTCATCTTGGCCCACATAAAATTTATTGTGTCCGTGTTTTACTTCTGTCATTGAGATCACTTCCCTCTTTTTATTAATTTGATATTACCTTGTGCACCTCTTAAAAGCAAGAATATTAATTTATCTTACAATACTTACTATAATTCTCTATAGTATAACGAGTGATATTAATTTTAAACAACTTATTTGTGTGCTATATTGAACTTAAGTATTTGGCATAATATGAGGAGTGATAAAATGAGAAAGACTTATACTAGCGAAACAATTGATGTCTCTTTTGAACCGGCGCGTTGTATCCATGCAGCTGAATGTGTGAAAGGATTACCACAAGTTTTTGATACAAAGAAACGCCCTTGGATTGACCCTGCGAATGCGACAGCTGATCAAATCGCAGAAGTCGTAGAACGTTGTCCAAGCGGTGCGTTGGAATATCATCGTAAAGACGGTAAACCAAATGAACATCACGAACACACAGAAATCTCAATCGGCAAAGATAACCAAATTATTATTAAAGGTGAATTTACGTTAAACCATAATGGTGAAGTCATTGAATTAAACCGTGCGATTTTAAAAGGCGGTCCGAATATTTCGGATAATCCGTTCTATACTTTAGGTTAATCATCATATTAACTACACTTCTTGACTTGTTTATAAAAGAGTTAGAAGTGTAGTTTTATTAAGTTTATGCTTTATTAATAAATCTTATTTAAATCTTGTTGAATACAGTATTCTCTTATAGTAACGTGAGAGTATATTATCTTATAAAAGGATGGCCATACATTGTGAAAAGAGTTATAAGCATCATTGTGTCAGTTATGTTCTTAATGAATATACTGATTGCACCTACCGCTCACGCTGAACGGACGCCAATAGACGTTGCGAAAGAAAACCATCAAACGATTCAAAAACAGTTTGATCCTAAAAGTGCCTATGTGACTACCGAACAGGGACAAATTTTGTATGATTATCACGGCACACGTAACATCGACCCTGCTTCTACCGCAAAGTTGATGACCATATACTTAATATTAGAAGACATCAAACAAGGTGACGCTCACCTGTCAGATAAAGTTAAAATCACACCAACTTATGAACAAATGTCTCAACTCCCGAATTTGACGACATTTCCTTTAAAAAATAAACAAACCTATACTGTAGACCAATTGTTGAAACAAGCCATGTTAGAGTCTAGTAACGCTGCGACATTAGTACTTGCACACCATGTGGATGGTGATATTTCTAAATTCACAGACCGCATGAACCACACAGCGAAACAATTAGGGATGCATCATACACATTTTACTAATCCAAGTGGTGCGAATAACCAATTGATTCATCAATTTATCCCAAAGGCTTATAAAAGTGAAACAACTTCTCAAAGTACAGCACAAGACATGGCAATACTTTCTCAAGCAATCTTGAAACAGTATCCTGAGGTACTCAATTACTCAAAGTTAGAAACCGACAAACAGTATGGTAAAACACTAAAAAATACAAACTTATCGTTACCGCATGGTCCAGATGCATTAAAAATTGTAAATGCTGATGGTCTAAAAACAGGTACGAGTGAAAATGGCTACAATTTAGTATTAACAGCTAAACAAAAAAATCTACGTATCAACACAGTCATTATGAACGTACAGCCTTATCCTAATGAAGCTGCGAAACATGCACGCCAAAAGCTTGCGAATGCTTTAACGGAAGAAGCTTTCAAAAACTATGAATACCGTAAAGTTATCTCTAAAGGTGAACATGAAATTGATGGTAAGACGTATGAAGTAAAAAAAGATTTATATGATTTGGTGCCTAAAGACAAAGCTAAATATGACTTGAAAATTATTGAAGATGAACAATTAAAAGTAGACTATCCTAGAAAATTCCTTAAAGGTTATCATGCACCTTCTGTTGAAGTTGAGCCAGTAACGCAATGGGGTACTTTGATTTTAGGTGCGCTTGTCATGATAGGCGGCGTCATATTACTGACTGCAATCATCTATATTATTATGAAACGACGTAAATAATCATTCTATATGTAAAAATGAGCAGAATCTCACAGGTTCCGCTCATTTTTTCGAATCTATTTTTATTTTGTTTTACGTGTAACATCTAGTTCTGTTTCATATTTAGGTAATGCTTTCTTGAACAAGTATTCACCATGACGTACAGACGCTAGGCAGTCTGAGCGACGTCTTTGTGCTTCAAATACTGTTGGCGCATCTACTACGATAAAGTTAGCGGGTTTGCCTTCATCTAAACCGTATTCATCTTCAATGCGCATTAATTGTGCACCGTTGTAAGTGATTAAATCAAAGTTGCGTGGGAAGTCTTGTTCACGCATTAATTGTGTCGCATGCAGACCATTATCTAAGATATTCATCAAGTTACCTGAACCTGCTGGATACCATAGGTCTACGATAGAGTCTTGACCAAATGCGACGTTAATATCGTTATCTACAAATTCTTTTACGCGTGTTAAACCACGTCGCTTAGGATACGTATCTTGACGTCCTTGCAAGAATAAGTTCTCTGTCGGGCATGAAACAAAGTTCAAGCCAGATTGACGGAATAAGCCCATCATACGGAATGCATACGCATCATCTGCTGAACCGAATGAACAAGTGTGAGAAGCTGTCGTATAAGGACCATATCCTTGTTTCATTGCTTCTGCGTTCAATTGTTCAAGATAACGTGCTTCTGCATCATCTGTTTCATCACAGTGTACATCAATCAATTTGTCATATTTAATCGCAAGACGTACGATTTCTTTCACTGATTCTGCACCGTCTTCAGGACTCCATTCGTTATGTGGAATACCTCCGACACAGTCAGCACCTAGTTTCAATGCTTCTTCTACTAAGTCGCGGCCTGTTTTACCGTCTTCTTCGAATGAATACATACCATTTTGTGGGAATGCGACTACTTGAATTGTGATATTGTCTTTCAATTCGTCTCTGACTTCAATTGCCGCTTTAATCCCTGTTAAGTTAGGGTCTGTACAGTCTGTTTGTGCACGGATATATTGTGTTCCGTAGCTTGCGACATCATTGACTGCTTTACGCATACGTTCTTTCATTTCTTCTTTTGTCGTACCTTTTTTATAATCATTCCATAAATCAATCGCTTCAAATAGCGTACCTGATTCGTTTTTGATTTTAGGATCTTGTCCTGTAAAGTAGTAATCTAAATGCAAGTGTGAATCTACATAAGGTGGTAGCACTAAACGCCCTTGTAAATCGATGACTTCATCAGCGTCACCTAAATCATTACCGAACGCCACAAACTTGCCGTTCTCTACTAAGATTTCAGATGCATCATCATGTTTATAAATCGATGCGTTAATAAATTTTTTGCTCATTTCCATTCCTCCATCTCTCTTACCTTCACAAACAAAAAATTATTCAGTATTCCAAAAATGTTACGTCTCAATTTTATCAACTTAAGATTCAATAAAGAAACTTAACGCATTGAGTTTTACCACTTCGAAGCTATTTTAACCATATGTTCAAGCCGACGCTCATATCAATATGTAAAAATTATTTTATATTTTTATCGACTTGTATTGTGATACTGTTATATTATATAAATGCGATATAAAGAGCTAAGTAAGCTGTCACTTACTTAGCTTTTAATAAAGGCTCACAATGGATCTTGTGAAACTCTAACGAACCTAAATGGTTAGTTAACTTCTGTACTTAATTGTCCGTTAGTACAGAAGTTATTTTTTCCATCTTATTGATAGCTGCTTTTTAGTGCGTACGTGACTGTAACAATGGAACGTACGCTTTTAATTATTATTAAAACAAGTTAGATAAAACCACCTCGATTGCTTTATTAAAGGTTCGAGGTGGTTTTTAATTGATCCAATTTAGACAGCAACTATTAGACTTTTATAATGCACTCTACTAGAGACTCAATCATATTAGGGTACCGTGTATATATTTTCATTTGACTTATCTTGTACAATATTGATATGATAAAAATGTAATAAAAAGAGCTAAGTAAGCTGGAACTTACTTAGCTCCGAGTAAAGGCTCACAATCAGGGTTGTGAAACTCTAACGAACCTAAATGGTTAGTTAACTTCTGTACTTAATCGTGGTTAGTACAGAAGTTATTTTTTTGCCATCTTATTGATAGCTGCTTTTAGCAAAAAAGTCACTAAAACAACGGAACATACATTTTCAAAATTCAAATGAATTTCTATTAGCGTAATATCCATACTATCACCTCCCCGATAACTCCATTTAAGGCTCGAGGCGGCTTCACATACTTCTCTTTATTTCATGCAAGGTTCTTTACTCTTGGATATTATACCATCTTTATCTATAAATTACTTTATAATTTTTGAATGTAATATTTTTTCTCGCGAAGTAAAAAAAGAGCTGAAACAGCCAAAACTGTCTCAACTCTTCATTAGTTCATACAAATATTTATGAATGACTTACTATAATACTCATATCACCTTTGAATGTGATATCTAAATCTTCTGAAGTTATGACAAAATGTGTACCTTTGTCTATAGTGTTTGATTGGCCATCTACAATTACTTCTCCGCTTCCTTCAATCACAGAGATCAAACAATACTCATACGGCTTTTTGAAAATCAATTCACCCTGAATATCCCATTTCTCTACAGTGAAGAATTCATTTGATACAAATTGTGTAAATGCTTGCCCATCGCGTGTTTCGTGAATTGGTTTTGTATTTGGATTTGTTTGGTTTACATCGATGACTGCCTTACTTTGTTCAAGATGTAATTCACGTGTATTACCATGCTTATCTTTACGGTCATAGTCATAAATACGATACGTTGTATCCGATGATTGTTGTGTTTCTAAAATTAATATCCCTGCGCCAATCGCATGAACAGTACCTGCTGGTACATAATAGAAATCACCAGGTTTTACTTTTTCTTTATGGAATAAACCTTCGAATTCTTTATTATCTATCATACGCTCTAAATCTTCTTGATTATCTACATTAACACCATATATAATTTCTGCATCTTCTTTAGCGTCTAAAATATACCAGCACTCAGTCTTACCATAGCCGCCTTCATGTGCTTTCGCGTATGCATCATCTGGATGAACTTGAACAGATAATTTATCATTCGCATCTAAAATTTTTGTTAAAAGTGGAAACTCGTCTTTTTGGTCATTTCCAAACAATGCTCTATCTTCATTCCACACTTGTTCTAACGTTTTACCTTGATGCTCACCATTCTCAATCACATTTGAGCCGTGTGGCAGGGCTGAAATTGCCCAACATTCACCTGTTAAATCATTTGGAATGTCGTAATTAAATTGTTTTAATGCTGTGCCTCCCCAAATACGTTCTTGAAATACTGGTTTTAGAAATAATACCATACGTTATCATCCTTTATATTGCTTTTAGTATGTCGTAAATTGTCTCTTTGTCTTCTGCAGTGATTAATTTTTCACGTGTTTCATCGTCCATAAGAGTCTTAGATAATCGTTGTAATAATTTTAGATGTGTATCATTACTGTTGTTAGGTACGACAATTAAGAACACGATCTTAGGTAATGAGCCATCTAAACTTTCCCACTCAATACCGTTTTTATTTTGTAATACTGCAACTACAGGTTGTTTGACTGCATCTGATTTCGCATGTGGGATGGCTACGTTCATACCGATAGCTGTCGTAGATTCAGATTCACGTTTTAATACAGAGGATTTTACTTGAGCAAAGTCTTCAACATAGTTTTGGTTTTTTAGTTCTGTGATAAGTCGATCAATCACATCATCACGTTTCATTTCACTGTTAATTAATTCGATTAGGCTTTTATGGAAAACAGTACCTTCTTTTGTTTCTTGTGTTTCGTTTGTATTTGTGTCTGCGTATACCGGTTCTGTTTGTGTTTGAGTTATATTTGTTTGCGGATCTTGTTTATCAGAAAGTTCTGTTGTTACACCTTCTCCTTCAAGTACAGCAGTCGGTGCATTTTTCTTGAATAATAAAACTGTTGCTGTTGTGATTAAGCTACCGATAATAACTGCAACGAAGAACCACAATACGTGCTCAATGCCACCAAGTACTGCAACAATAGGACCGCCGTGAGCTACTCTGTCTCCTACGCCACCTATAGCTGCGATAGCTGCTGCTACCATAGCACCAATCATATTTGCTGGAATGATACGAAGTGGATCTTGCGCAGCGAATGGAATCGCGCCTTCAGTAATACCGAATAACCCCATTGTGAATGACGCTTTACCCATCTCTTGTTCTGAGTTATTAAATTTACGTTTTTGAATAAATGTTGCTAATCCTAAACCAATTGGAGGCGTACATACCGCAACCGCTACCATACCCATTACTGCATAGTTACCTTCAGCAATTAATGCTGAACCGAATAAGAAAGCTACTTTGTTAACTGGACCACCCATATCAAATGCAATCATGGCACCAATAATGAGTGCGAGGACAACAATGTTCGCGCCTTGCATACCTTTTAACCAACCAGTTAAAGCTGTAAATACACCTGAAATTGGAGCACCAATAATAAAGACAAAGATTAATCCAACTACTAATGAAGCTAAAATTGGAATAATGATAATCGGCATAATTGGTGCCATAGCTTTAGGCACTTTGACGTTTTTAATCCATTTCGCAACATAACCAGCGATGAAACCAGCAACGATACCGCCTAGGAATCCTGCACCAGCTTCACTGCCATAGAAACTTCCGTCTGCTGCAATAGCACCGCCAATCATACCTGGTACGAGTCCTGGTTTATCTGCAATACTATAGGCGATATAACCTGCTAGTATTGGTACCATAAAGCTAAATGACAATGCTCCGATTTTCTCTATAGATTTCCAAAATGAATCATCTGGAATGACTAAACCTTTAGCTGAAGGTTCACCGCCAAGCGTTAAGGCAATGGCAATCAATAATCCACCAACGACGATGAAAGGCACCATAAATGACACACCATTCATCAAGTGTTGGTAAATCATTTGTACGCCGCTCTTCTTCTCTTCTTCTTCATAACTGTCATCTTCTGAAGCACCTTCATGATGATAAATACGTGCATCTTGATCGATGATGCGTTGTATTAATTCTTTTGGATGATGTATGCCTTCTCTGACATTTTCGTTAATTAAACGTTTACCGTTAAAACGTGATAAGTCTACTTGTCTATCTGCCGCAATAATAATACCGTCTGCTTCTTTAATTTCTTTTGCTGTTAATACATTTTCTGCACCCACGCCGCCTTGTGTCTCAACTTTGATATCTACACCCATCTCTTTAGCTGCTTGCTCTAATTTTTCTTGAGCCATATATGTGTGAGCGATACCATTTGGACAAGACGTAATCGCTAATATTTTCATGTGAATCACGCTCCTTAGTTAAAGTGTAAGCGCTAACACTAAGACATAAAAAAAGATAATTACCGTTACTAGTGGCAATTATCCTTTAATCATTTTCATTAATTTAGTTTTAAATGGTTGTGATTCAAGATACATAAGCTCATCTATAGTTTTTTCATCCAGTTGCGCGATAGTTTGGATAATACGTTTTGTAAGCTGAATATCTTGTTTAGTCGTTGCTAAAAAGAAAGCTAATTTAACTTGATGCTCTTTCCAATAGAAACCTTTAGTGCTTTTAAAAACAATGACATGAGACTTTAATACTTTCTCAGGATTGCCATGCGGTATAGCAACTTGATTTCCTATATAGGTTGAAGACATTCTCTCACGTTCTAAAGCACTTTCGATGTACCCTTCTAATACAGCATGATTATTACTCAATATGTCTTGCGCTTTTTCAAATATAGAAGCAGTATTAAATGTTTTTTCACCTTCTGTTTCAACTATAAAGTTCACACCTGAAAACTCATCTGACTTCATAGCTGGTTTTAACTTTTTGGCCATAAAGGTTTCTAATTGATGCTTATCATCATCGTTTAAAAGCGGTGACACCTGAAGTAACTCTACATCTTTTGCAAGTTGATCAATAGTAATATCATGGGTTGTGATGAGCATATCAATTCCTGTGAAATCATAATGATCGATATCTTCCAATCTAATCGTATCTTTAACTTTAATATGCTCACTTAACTTCGAAACTTTTGTAGCAAGTAATTGAGAGATACCAATTCCATAATAACAAGCAATTACCACATTTAAATGGTGTTGTTCATTACGGTCAATTGAAGATTGAAAATGTATTGTCAGAAAGGCAATCTCATCCTCAGTTAATTCTACACCCGCTTCTTCTGTCATTTGTTGCCCAATATCATAAAGTACGTTAAAAATGAACGGATATAGTGCTTTAATTTCTTTAGTCAGTGGATTGTTAAGGTAAACTTCTTTCATAATTCTTAAATACGTCCGTCCAAAATGGGAATAGAGGTTCTCTTTCAGTACTTGGTCTTGCGTAAAGTGTACGCCTACTCGTTCTTCCATACGTTCAATCATTCGGTTAATATAGCTTTCTATAAATAGTTGTTGCACACCTAAGTCGAACTTATTAAAGTGATAGCTGATAAAAAACGAGAACAGTTTAGTCACTTGTAAATTCAAAGTGTAACCTAACTTAAGGTTTATTTCTTCAATAATTTTCTTTGAAATTAATAACGCTTCTTCATTTAATCCCCCGTTGATATTCTCTGTAAAGCTTCTCTTCATAATTAAAATCAAATGAATCAATAACTGTTCAACTTGAATATCTGAAGTTTTAATGTCAAAGTCATTGAGATTGCGTTTTATAATTTGTGTGATTGTATCTACATGCGCTCTAGGTAACTCGTCTAATATAAGTGACTCTACACGATGATTACGTGTAGAAAGCTGATTTAAATGAAGTGTGGCATTGTTTAGGTTAGTCTGACTTCCTACTACTTCTATACCTTTACGGGGCTTAACATTGATAGCTACATCAAACTTTTCACACCAGGCATGAATACGTCCAATATAATCAAGTAATTCTTTCTTAGTCAGATGATACATTTTTTCTAATTGATGTAATGTTAATTGAGTATTATTCATCAATAGTTGATAACCTAAAGTTACTAGTATTTTATGGTCCCTATCTGTATATTCTTCGAGTCGTTTTTCAATTTCTTTAATAGTATATTGCTTAGTGCTGATTTGATAACCTCTTGATTTTACACTTACTATTAAATCTTTCATAAAGTTTGTATTCACTGCTTTAATATCATTTCTCGTGGTACGATTCGATACATTCAAGAAAGTGGCTATGTCGTCAGACGTAAGATACTGTTCTGCATTATTAATAAAAAGTTGTATTAATTTAATCTGTCTTTCAATCATAGAAACCACCTCCTATTTATTATATTTAGTTTAAAGCACTTTAATAAAAATTCCTATCTTTTATATTAAGCACAATTTCTTATCCTGCTAATTGATCTTCAACTTTCTTGAATTTGTTATATTATACACAACCTTAACATGCTAATATAAGATTATTGTTAAGGAGGAGAATTTTATGCATCAAGAAAAAACAAGTTCTACATTTCAATTTATCTACACTGCGGTCATTGCAGGATTATTATCAGGAATTGTCAAATTAGGTTGGGAAGTCATGTTTCCACCTCGTACTCCAGAAAGAAATGCTACTAACCCACCCCAACAGTTATTGCAGCAATTTGGATTTTCGCAAGATTTTACACACCAAACCTATCAATTTTCAGAACAAATGTTACCGTGGGTCAGCTTTATCGTTCACTATAGTTTCTCTATTGTGATTGCAATAATTTATATTTATTTAGCTAAAAAACATCCAATTGTTTATGCAGGTTATGGCGCTCTATTCGGCGTCTTTATATGGGTAGCTTTCCATTTATTGATTATGCCTGTTATTCAAACTGTTCCAGCACCTTGGGATCAACCATTTGACGAACATCTATCTGAATTATTTGGTCATGTAGTATGGATGATGACAATTGAATTAGTAAGACGTTATGCAATCTACAAAGATAAGACCTTAAAATCATAATATCATTTAACTTACGACTGTCCTTATTTTGACTAAGTATCACTTGTAACAAATTTTCTACAACTTTTATATACACAACTAATTCTCCTTTGATTGATATACAATAGTAATATATTGATAATTACAACAAAGGAGCATCAGTGTGGAAAAGCCAAAGACAATTCAAATGTTTGTTGAGAAGATGAATGAAAAAGCAGCTAGTATTAGTATGTCTCGTTCTATGTTTAAAAATCCTACGGGTTTAACGGAAAAGTATCAACTATCAACGAGTTATGATCTGTCATTGTTAACACTACATGCGAGTGCGAATGTGGATATTGTTAGAATTTGGAAGAAGAAGCATTATTCATTCTGGGTTAAGGGTCCTAATGCAAGACGTATGGATCTCACAACAAGAGTAGATAATGAAAAACTGAATCAATATTACGATATTTTAGGCGGCAAAACTGGAACTGTGGGCTTTATAAAAAACCTATGTCTTTTAATCTATGATGGTGAGACTGTCTATATCGTAACCTTGCTTAAAGCGAGAGGTAATCGATTCCATCAAGCTAAGTTACTTATTGATTATCTTTTAAATAAAGGTTCTCTAGATGGTGTAGATACAACAGCTTATACAGTTTTAAAATACCCGTCATGTAATCCTTATTTATTCACACGTTTCAAACCAGAAATTCTTATTTCTAAAAACGGTAATGCGCGCAACAACCCCGCAAGCCTAACTAAGCTATTGACGTTGTTGACCGCTTTAGATTATCCACTGGATTTAAATAAAAATTTAACTGTTAAGGCTGAAGACATGGCTGAAGATAACCTCAACGACATTAGAGAAGGAGATATTATCAGCTTAGATGATGCCTTACATTTAATATTACTGAGATCTTCAAATATTATGGCTAACATGCTTAGTAGATATGTCTCAGAGCACTATCTTTAACGCTTAAATACTTATATAAAAGTTACTAAATTAGCCTTATTTACGATAACCTTATTGCTCTCAATATTAATATAATAGTATTGATTAAGTAAGGAGGTTTTCTAAATGAAAGCAATTGTAGTAGGTAAAGATCATCAACCCCAAGTTACTGAGAGAACATTACGCCCTTTGAAATACGGTGAAGCATTATTAGACATGGAATGTTGTGGTGTGTGTCATACAGACTTACATGTTGCCCATGCTGATTTCGGCGATGTGACTGGCACTATTTTAGGTCATGAAGGTATCGGTATTGTAAAAGAAGTCGCTGAAGGTGTTACAAGCTTAAAAGTAGGAGATCGTGCAAGTGTGGCATGGTTCTTTGAAGGATGTGGCCACTGTGAATATTGTACTACAGGTCGTGAAACACTATGTCGTGAAGTTAAAAACGCTGGTTATTCTGTAGATGGCGGTATGGCACAAGAATGTATCGTTACTGCAGACTATTCTGTTAAAGTTCCAGATGGTTTATCATCAGAAGCTGCCAGCAGTATCACATGTGCAGGTGTCACAACATACAAAGCAATTAAAGAATCAGGCGTACGCGCTGGTGAATGGCTTGTCTTATTCGGTTTAGGTGGACTTGGAAACCTAGCTTTGCAATATGCGAAAAAAGTATTTAATGCGAAAGTTATCGCAGTCGATATCAATGACAGTCAACTTGAATTTGCGAAACAATACGATGCAGATGTCACTTTAAACCCTAAAGAAGTGGATGTCGCAAAATACATTCAAGAACATGTAGACGGTGCACATGCGGCAGTTGTTACAGCGGTTGCTAAACAAGCCTTCAACGCAGCTGTTGAATCTGTACGTGCTGGCGGTACTGTAGTCGCAGTCGGCTTACCAACAGAATCTATGGACTTATCAATTCCACGTTTGGTATTAGACGGTATTCGTGTTGTAGGTTCACTAGTAGGTACACGTGAAGACTTAAAAGAAGCTTTCCAATTTGGTGCTGAAGGTCTAGTCGTACCAAAAACACAATTACGTCCAATGGAAGATGTTCAAGATATCTTCAAAGAAATGGAAGAAGGTAAAATCAACGGCCGTATGGTTATTGATTTACGCCATTAATCATAATCTTAAAACACAACCAGTTTAAATAACACTTGATTAAAAATAGATAGAAGCTCTGAAGGAAATCTAATGAATGATATCTTTCAGAGCTTCTTAGTTTTTGTTCAATAAATATATTCAAATTAACCGTTTGTTATTCAACTTCTGCATCTTGTGCTAATGGATTATTTGAAACAACTTTACTACTTCCGCCATCACCGTAATTATTCGGTGCTTTGTCCCCTGGCAGTACCAATAAGTAGATGATATAAAGTGTAACTAAACCAGCAACCACAATACCGAAGACACCTGCGAATGCTGTGGCACCTAGTACCCAACCTTCGCTCGCATTCGCTGCCAAGACAACGCCAAAGAAGAAAACAAGTGTTCCAACTGAAGCAATAAAACCGCTGATATATGAAATAATCGCAAATAACATTGTACGGTTTGTATCATGTAAACGTCTAACCATCACAGTGAAAGATGGGATGATAATCGCAATGCCAAAGATACTACTTAATAAGCCTCCTGAAAGTGCCCCTAACACAGTTGAAATTAAAAAGTTAATCCAAAATGGATGCCAATAATCCGCTCGATCTGAACGTCCCTTCACATCTAAAAAGCGAATCCAAAATTGTTTATAGCTTTCAATAATTTGATTCGATTGATTCTCCATCGTATGCCTCCCCCTTATTTGTTAGGGTCATTATACCCACAACCAATTGAATATCTCAAATTAATTTTAAGTAAATAATTTGTTAATTCATATAAAGTGTTGCGTTCTTTAAGATAAACAAAAGTATAAAAAGAGACCTGAAATCAAAGCTGACTTCAAGTCTCCTATTTACTGTGTGTATATTGTTTTATCTTATTCTAAGACATCACTTTCTTCTGCTTTCTCTGACACTTTTCTCATAATCGGATCTGTGATTGGTTTAAAGATAATACCGATAATAAAGAATGCGATGCCGAAGATCAGAAGAATCACTAGTTTTTTGGTTAAAATTTCAGGCACAAAGCCACCGACCGCTTCTCTCATCACATCAATCGCATACGCAAACGGCAAGTATGGATGAATCGCTTGGAAGAAATGCGGTGTAACTTCAATTGGGAACGTACCGCCCCCACCTGCGATTTGTAGGACTAACAAGATAATCGCTAAGGCTTTACCAGGGTTTCCAAGTAATGATACCAGTGTATAAACAATCGTCACAAAGACGAGTGAAATAATCACAGATAACCCGATAAACCACGCCACATGTTCAACTTGGGCTTTCAAAATCACAATATCTCCAATAGAGACAATTAACGATTGAAGAATACCGATAATATAAAACAGACCAAGTTTTCCTAAGTAAGTTTCTCTAGTAGTAATACCCGGCAAGTCCGCAACATGCTTATTATCTGTCGTCAATAAGCTCACCATCAATAACGCACCAACCCAAATAGACAATGCTGTGTAGAATGGTGTACTTGCTGAACCGTAGTCTTTGACTGGGAAGATATCTTTTTCATGAATCTTAATCGGATTCGCAATGACATCTGCTTGTTTCTTCAAGTCATTTTTCAGTAAATCCACTAACTTATCTACTGCGTCATCATCTTCCACTTCATCAAAGAGCTTATTAGCTTTCGCTAAACCTTTCTCAAGATCCGGCAAGTCGTTTCTGATAAATTCAGCTAACTTATGCAAATCTTCTTTCGCTTGTGGTTGATTTTTATCTAACAATTGCACAATACGGTCATAACGATCAAACAGTGTCGGCAGATTCGCATTAACAGTTGCGGTAGTGTCCGCAAGTTGTTGTTCTAAACCAGGCAAGTCATTTCTCACGAATGATGCAGCACGTTCCACACCTTGTTGAAACTGCGGATAATAACGTTGTGCAGTCGCTACCGCATTTAAGTAACGTTGTTCTAATTGCGGTAAGACACTTTGGATTGTCTCAATACGATCACCTGCGACATCTAAAATAGATTGGCCTTCATCAATCACTTGTTGAATCGTATTCAGCTTAGATTGAACGGTAGAAAGTTTTGCCTCTCCTGTATTCAAGACAGACATAATGTCTTGTGACACATTGATTAAGCGTTGATTCAAGTCTGATTTAATATAGTTTCTTAAATCACTTAATGCATCATTAACATTCGGAATTTCTTTTAATAATTTTACTGCTTCAGCTTTACCAGAACTACCTTGTTTCAAGGCATCTCTCAATTGATTTTGGAGCTTAATCACATGATTGACTCTGTTATTTGCTGCTTCTAGGGTTTGAATTTCTTTAGATAAGTCAACATGTTCACGATTTTCTAGTTCAGACAAGATATCAATCAGTTGTTGGTTGGTCTTGCTTGTCACTTGCAGACGTTCAATCAAGTTATCTAACGTACTTTCAAATTCTTGAGGTTTGTCAGACGCTAAAATACCATAAGTTACTTCTTCTAGCGCTGCTAAATCTTGTTGGCTCGCTTCTGATTGTTGTTCTGTTTGTTGAGAAAGTGATAAGAGTACTTTTGATAATGAAGACTCCATCGCATTCGCATCATTTGGATTAATCGTATCCGTGTTATTTGAATCCTCACCATTAGTACTCATTTGTGAAGTACGTATTCCAGAGAAACGTCCATTATTTGTTGTACTTTGCGGTGCAGTTTGTGCTCTTTCGTTTAATTCATTTTGCACATTTTGATCGACTTCTTGTGCATTATCAATCACTTGTTGGTAACTGCCTACACGTTGTTTTACCGCTGATAAGTAACCTTGTGCTTCATTTAAACCTTGTTTGCCAGCTGTAACACCATTACTAGCAATGTCTACACCACGATTAATACGTGGGAAAGCTTGCGGTACATCATTTGAAGCAACATCTAAGGCACGCTCTATATTCGGTAAATATTCATTTAACGCTAAGATTAACTTCGCACGTTCATTCAATGCTGGAATGGCTGAATTCACTGCGTTTAATTTATCCTGCGCGTCTAAGATATCTCCTTTATATTGATTTAAACCTCGGAATTTATCTGCGTATTCATCTAATTGATCTTGGTTTTGGTCAAGATACAGAATCTTTTTCGCAAATTCATTAATTTTCGGTACTGAATCATTCGCAGTCTTCACTGCTTTTTGAATTTTATTAATCGTTGGTATTTCTTCCTCAAGTTTCACACCTAAACGATTGGCTTCATCTAACAATGCTTTTGTCACTGTTTCATTAAACTGTTCATTCGCTTTTTGAACAATTGCACTCGTTCCCGCATCTGTCATTTTCGGCGCAATCGCGTTTAATTTCTGGTTCACTTTGTATTCAACGTTCGCTTGTTGCGGGTCTTTTCTCAGTGTGCCAGTAATTTCGTGTGTAAACTTGTCTGGTATGTACATTGCGGCGTAATATTTACCCATTTTCAAATCATGGTCTGCTTTTTTCCGACTGACAAACTCCCAGTCAAAGTGGTCATCTTTTTTCAAGTTATCGACAATAGTGTCCCCGACATTGATTTGTTTGCCTCGGACTTTATCGCCATTATCTTCATTGACAACTGCGATTTTAATATTTTTGGTATTACCGTAAGGATCCCAAGTCGCATCTAAGTTGAACCATGCGTAAAAGGACGGCAATATCGCTATTCCGCCTAAAATCACTAAAACGGACGGGTGCTTGATAATTTTCTTTAAATCCATCAGGAACAGCTGTATCGCGTTCTTCATTTGTACACCTCTAAAATTTTTATATCTATTTTGGTTTCACATTAATTTCAAATTACTGTTTGTTTCTCTTGAATAAATTGATATAATGGCCTCATTAATAGGGTCACTCTTTAAAAGTTAACAACTATCAACAACTAGTCATAATACTGCTTTTAGTGTACCAAGTCAAACATCCGTTTGTACACAGTAAACTAATATATTTTAAGAGAGGTATTTCCATGAAGAAACAAAAACTATTGGTCTGTATGCTTTCTACTTCATTGTTAGTTCCATCTTTCCCTTTAAGTGATGTACAAGCAGAAACAACAGATAAAGTCACGGCACCTTCACAGTCTGATGCATCATCTTCAGACCGTGCCTCAAACACTAAACAGGACACACAAGAAAATCAAAAAGAAACATCTAAACCACATAAAGCATCCAAAACGCAATCATCTGATTCAGACACATCTCTAAAATCAGATGAGAAAGATGACGTTGAGTCAGAGTCTGAAACAAATACACAATCAAAAGATACATCTTCAACACCTTCAAATAACACAACACGAAATGAGGTTGAATCAGATTATGACGCACATACATTAGACTTCTTCAAATCTACACCGAAGCGAGATTCATCTAGCCGCTTCGAAAGCCTATTCAACCGTCTCTTCCCAAGTTATTCAAACCGTTCTGAAATTACGGATACCAATCAAGAGACAAGCGACTCTAACGCTAGCAATGAACAAGCTTTAGACAATAAAAATGAAACCTATTATCAAGGTCAGCCACAAACAAAAACACCGTCTGAAGAAACACCAATTGAAACAGACAAACAATCAGAAGACAGTACAACTACATCAAACGAAACAACACCTAAAGAAGATACACCTTCTAACCAAGAACAGTCATCTGACACATCTTCAAATACAACACCTGAAGCTTCTCAAGATGACCAAGATATCTTTAATAAACTAGATGAAGCCAGCAACAATGTCACAAACAATAATCAAGCAGATACTGAACAACCAACAGAAAACAAAGACTCAGCACACCCAAAACAAACTGATGACGCTAATCAATCAACACAAGCTAAAGAAACAGAAACAAATTCAAACAATGAAGATACAGCTGATAACCAAAACACAACTGGTTCAACACAATCAGAATCTAAAGAAGATACAGATGACACATCTTCTAAAGCAGATGACCGTGTCTTAGAATCTATTTTGGATCAATACAGTGAAGACGCGAAACAAAATAAAGCAGATTATGACGCACAAAAACAAAATGACAACAAATCTAATCAATCATCTGAAGATACATCCAAACAAGAATCGAATCAGAACGACACAAGCAATGCTTCTAACCCACAATTACCTTCAAAAGCACAATTGGAAAATAAGAAAAAACCAGCACAATCTTTTGAAGATGGTCTAAACCGTTCAGATATCAGAACAACTGCGACATTTGAATTATTACCAAATCTCTCAAGCGATAACAGTGAATCTGGTGACATCGCAGTAACTGAAAATAAAGACACACGAGACTTTATTAAAACGATTGCGAAAGATGCCCATGACGTCGGCCAAGATGAAGATATCTATGCCTCTGTGATGATTGCGCAAGCAATTTTAGAGTCTGATTCAGGCAACAGTACATTAGCGCGTGCACCGCATTATAACTTGTTCGGAATTAAAGGGGCTTATAAAGGGCATTCCGCAAACTTCAATACATTGGAAGACAGTGGAAGCAGTATGTATCAAATTTCAGCCGCCTTCCGCAGTTACCCAAGTGAAAAAGAATCGCTTGAAGATTATGCAGACTTAATCAAAAACGGCATCGACGGCAATCCCACAATTTATCAACCGACTTGGAAAAGTGAAGCAGCCACGTATCGTGATGCGACAAGACATTTATCACGTACGTATGCGACAGATACACGCTACGCAGATAAATTAAATAGTTTGATTAAGCATTATGATTTAACGCGCTTTGATAAGCAAACAATGCCAGACCTTGCAGACTATCAACCAAGCGATGAAGATCATGAAGGCGACTTCAAACCGTTTGCGGAAACTACAGACAATATGCCTTATCCACACGGTCAATGTACATGGTATGTCTATAATCGTATGCCGCAATTCAACAAAACAATCAGCGGTGATTTAGGTGACGCACGTAATTGGAATAACCGTGCAGAACGTAAAGGTTACCACGTCTCTTCTACACCTAAAGCACATACTGCAGTAGTCTTTGAGGCTGGCCAACAAGGTGCAGACAGTATCTATGGTCATGTTGCTTTCGTAGAAAAAGTAAACGGTGATGGTTCGATTGTGATTTCTGAATCTAACGTTCAAGGTTTAGGTGTGATTTCGTATAGAACAATCGACGCAGAGGATGCTTCAGAATTAAGTTATATTGAAGGACAAGATAAATAATACAAAAGTAACGCTCCATTCAAAGAACCAAGAAATTGGTTTTGAATGGAGCGTATTTGTTTTAACTCGATTATAATTGATTAAGATTGTTTCGCTTTACGACGTTTCACAAACCATGTAAGACCGCCGCCGATGATAATTAACGCAACACCTAATGGTAAAGCAGATTTCTTCACTATTTCACCTGTGGCTGGTAAATCAAAGTTACCTTCGTCATCAAATAGTCCACTTAAGAAATCATCAGATGAACTGCCTAATGATAATGCGCGACCTTGTGATGGGTTCGGAATATCAGGGATACCATCTAATACGCTGCCACCATTCGCTAACTTGTCTAATAAACTTGGTCCACCGAATAAACCAGATTTACCACCTAATAAGCCTTTATCTAGTAGACTACCGTTAGACTGATCTAGCAAGCTTGGCGTGTCTTTTAACGGTTCAAAGATATGACGGATATCTGATTTTAATCGCATGATATCACGGTCCGCTTGAAGTAAATCGTTAAGCGGTTGATCAAGTCCTGATTTGAGGACACTTAACAATTCAGCTTTCGCATCGTCTTTTTTCGCAATCACATTCGCCAATGCACGTGCTTTCGCATCATTGAATTTTGTGGCTAAAATCGTTTCAATCGCTTGGCGTTTATTATGTGCTTGGTCAATCACGTTGCCGATAATCTCATCCGCTGAAACATCTGAACCGTAGCGTTGTTTTAATAGTTGAACGAGTTCAGCACTATCTGGACGTTTCGCCATAATTTGACGTGCCATATCTGCCGCTTCGTTCTTATCAAATTTCGTCGATAACAGTGTTTGAATTAATGCTTCTTTATCATCCGCTTTATCAAACATAGATTGAAGCAAGCTGTCACTTGTGAATGAACCGAGTCCGTCTAATTGACTCAACACTTGGCTCGCAATTTGCGCATCTGTTTTACCTTTTGTATCGATGCGGTCAATAAGTTGTTGTGCACGTTGTTCATCTACAGTGCTGCCAATAATATCTTTAACAGCTTGTTTTTTGTCAGACGCTGATTTTAAATGATCTGAGATAATCGCATCTTGTTGTTTCAGACTGCTTTTTGTTTTCTCAATTTCATCTTTTAACTGCTGTGCTTTATCTTGTGAAATTTCGCTGCGTTCAGCTAATCTGTTTTCTAACGTTTGCAGATTCGCTTCTTTATTTTGGACATATTGATCTAAATCTTGTTTCGTTGTTTCTCGTGCAGTCGTCACACGGTCAATATCATGTCTAAGCGTACTCAATGCTTGTGAAGCTTGTGTATTCTCTTCGTTCGCTTTAGTTTCCTCATTGTCAGAGTGATTCGCTTCACCATCATTTAGTTTCCCATTATCAACTTTATGAGAAAGTGCTTCTAAATCTAAGATAAATGCATCAATACTTTGATTGGCTTTTTCCTGATTTAATTGCGCATCTGCCACTTGTGATGAAGGGTTTGAATCACTTGATTGTGCTTGTTGTGAAGCTTGATTTAAATCTTCACGCACCTTTTCTAATCGATCTGACACAGCAGTATCTTCCGTTCCTTGAGTAGTATTAGGTTCAGGTTGTGTCTCAGAACGATTTGCGTCTTCTTTTAATAGTGAAGCTGATTGTTCATCATTTTGAGTAGATGTATTGGATTGTGTTTTATTATCTTTCTCTAAATCAGAAGTTGCTTTCTCTTCTTTAAGTTGCGCTTCTTTCTCTTTCACATCTTTTAAGATTGCGTCTATTTGTGATACACGCTCAGCCTTACTGATATCTGTTTTGAATTTAGTTTTGTCACTGTCATTCATTGTTTTAATACGATCGATTTCTTTTTTCGCTGCTTCTATACGCGACTTGAGTGTTGTAGTATTAGAATTTTGTGTAGCTTTGACATCTGTCTGATCTTCCGCAACCACAGTAGGTGCAGACGTTAAGTTATAACTTAATAATGTCGTACTTAACAATACAACAGCACTTGAAAACTTAAATGAATGGCTTAATTTATTTTTATGATTTAAATCAGGGTATCTCTCTTTTTTCATTCACTTCACCTTTCCTCATCACTATACAGTTATCATTATATTAGTTTACACCTATCATTCAAAGAGGAAACTCACTTTTTATATGATTTCTTAATATATACTTACATTAATAATTGCTTATGTTTTCACACTATGGAAACTTGCTTAAACATCCCCTTAATCTTAGAATTAATATGAGTAGATCAATACACGAGATGTATTGAATAGTTAATGGAGTGATCAGTGTGAATGCTAAAATTGAGCAATTAAAAGAGATTATTGACAGTTCGAATAAAATCGTCTTTTTCACAGGTGCAGGTATTTCTGTTGCGAGTGGTATTCCAGATTTCCGTTCTGTCGGCGGTTTATATGAAGCTGTCGCAGAAAAAGGTTTATCCCCGGAATATTTATTAAGTCATGACTACTTACAAGATAATCCTGTAGGCTTTATGGACTTCTGTCATGAGTATTTATTATTTGCGGATAAAAAACCGAATAATGTGCATGAATGGATTGCACAGTTAGAAAAAGAAAATCGTTCACTCGGTGTTATCACACAAAATATTGATGGTTTGCATTCAGATGCAGGCAGTGAAAATGTAGATGAGCTACACGGTACTTTAAACCGCTTCTACAGCATCAACAACCCTAACGATGAGTATTCAAAACCTTACGTCATCGACCATCATTTACGTAACAGTGAACAAGACGGCAGTCCAATCAGACCAGATATCGTCTTATATGGCGAAATGTTAGACCAAATGACAATTATGAGCGCCATCAGCAAAATCAAACAAGCCGATACACTCGTTGTCTTAGGTTCATCGCTCGTTGTACAACCTGCCTCTGGTTTAATCTCAAATTTTGAAGGTGAAAATCTTGTCATCATTAATAAAGATGTGACACCTTATGACAGTGACGCAGATTTAGTCATTCATGATGATATGAAACATGTCATCAACGAACTCAATAAAATAGATTAATCCAAGTGGTTAATCTCATAATATTAAGCAACCCTCTGAGCATAAACTTCATACTCAGAGGGTTTTGTTTATCTTAATTTAGACGTCC
The DNA here is from genome assembly GCF_025561465.1 of Staphylococcus simulans. Classification (NCBI taxonomy): domain Bacteria; kingdom Bacillati; phylum Bacillota; class Bacilli; order Caryophanales; family Staphylococcaceae; genus Staphylococcus; species Staphylococcus simulans. The sequence goes on along the minus strand of NZ_CP095100.1, from coordinate 59,322 downwards.
TTAATAACGGACAGTCTTCATTCATTTTTATTTTCCTAAAGCTTTCAGCGTATCTAACGCAACTTGTTGGGCTGATTGAGGGTTTTGACCTGTGATTAATCGACCGTCTGAGACTACAAAGTTTGACCAGTCGTCACCTTTCTCATAGCTTGCGCCTTTATCAATTAAGGCATCTTCTAATAAATAAGGTAAGTTATCTGTGACACCCATTTGTGATTCTTCACTGTTAGAGAAGCCTGCGACTTTCTTACCTTTAATTAAGTTTTGGCCATTATCTTTAATGTTTAATAAACCTGCTGGACCATGACATACAGCTGTGACATAGCCATCGTTAGAATAGATTTTCTCAGCTAATTCAATGAGACCTTTATCTTTTTCAAAGTCCCATACAACACCATGACCGCCTGCGTAATAAATCACTTCATAATCATCTGGATTTACTTCTTCTGGTTTCAATGATTCATTTAACTGTGTCATGAATTGATGATCTGTATAATACTTCCAATCTACATCAGACATGAAGTCTTCTTGTAAACTTGCGGGATCAATGGGCACAAAGCCACCTTTAGGACTTACATAATCAATTTCATAACCTGCTTTATAGAACTCGTCCGCAAAGTGTACAACTTCTCCAAGCCAAGCACCTGTTGGACGTGGTAAATCTGGATATTTTGATGTGTTTGTGACTGCTATTAGAATTTTTTTCATTACGCTTCACCTCTCTCTATTTATTCACTGATTTGGAATTGATTAATCATAGCTCACAATTAAAATGTTCACTGCTGATCAGTTTTAACAATGTTGATATTCAGAAATTTAATTTCGTTCACATCGTCATAATTGTTAAAAAACCCCTTAAAAGTTGTACGCTTTATTTTTATTTTTTATTTTAAAACCGCGTCAAATCAACGTTTTTGACCTTTTTTGACTAAATCGATAAACCTCGTGAGCATAAGGTTTGTGTTAGTTGTGTATACGTCGTAGAATAATTGTAGACAACTTGGTTAGAAGAACTAAAGTTTGTCAGATTAATCAAGTTAGGAGGGATAGACGTGACAACAATCGAACAACACAATGGTTTCAAGCGGACGTTTCAAAAGGGTCATTTAACCTTAGGTTTAAGCATTCCTTTTGATAACTCTGAAAAAATCGCATTGTCGTTTGATCAACAAGCAGAATTAGCGCAGTATGCTGAAGAACTTGGATTTACAAGCCTATTTGTGCGAGATAACCCATTATATAGTCCACACTTAGGTCCAGTAACGACAAACTACGATCCGTTTGTATTTTTAACTTACCTCAGTGCTAAAACGAATAAAATTGCTCTCGGAACAGCTAGTATTGTTGCGACATTACGTCATCCAATTCACGTTGCTAAAGCAGCCGCTACTCTTGACTTGGTGTCAAACGAGAGATTTTTAATGGGACTGGCAACTGGAGACCGTTCTTTCGAGTTTCCAGCTTTCAAAGTCGAGGAGAAGAATTTGCATAATCATTTCAGAGATGCTGTTTCTTCTTTGAATGCACTGTGGCAAGACCATTCTCCAAACATTTCAAACTCAATCTTTGAGCTATATGAGGATTCTGGTCTGCAAGTTTTACCAAAACATCACCATATCCCGATTTTTGCGACGGGAAATGCGAAACAAGATTTAGACTGGATTAAAGAAAATATGGATGGTTGGATGTTTTATCCCCAAGAATTCCAAAAGCAGAAAGCTTTACTACAAGCTTGGCATGATAATGATGTATTCAAACCATTCATGCATCCACTCGCATTAGATTTATCAAAAGATCCAAATGAAAAAATCAAACCCATTAAGGGTGGCTATAGATTAGGCAGAAATACTTTAATCAATGTATTAAAAGCATATGAACGTATTGGTACAAACCATATCATGTTGAAATTAGTCACACATGAAAGAACGTACCAAGATATTATGAAAGAATTGGGCGATTATGTGATTCCACATTTCCCACCAAACGAAATCAAGGAGGAACAATAATAATATGAAAATTTTAGATAGAATTAATGAACTTGCTAATAAAGAAAAAGAAATGGTATTGAGCACTTCAGAAAAACAAGAACAACATGAATTAAGACAAGAATACCTTAAAATGATTCGTGGCCAAGTTGTGAGCACATTCTCAACATTGAAAGTTGTAGATCCACTTGGCGAAGACGTAACACCAGATAAAATTTATGAATTACGCGAAGAAATGGGTACTTTAGACTTAAAACCTGAATAAAAATTTTAAAATAGATGAATAGCAAACCTAAAATAGTAAGGGTTGGACACTTCTGATGGAGTCGTCCAACCCTTTTTTCTTTGGATTAAGCAGGATGAATCGCTTCTACAAATGTAAAAGTTTCATCCTCATATTCAAATTTTAAAATACAACAATTCGTTATCTTTATTTGTTTTACCGCTTCTATCGGCAAACAATAATGCGCAAATAAGAATAAGATATCACCATGACTCGCTGCTACTACATTACGATGCGTCGTCTCTTTTAATACGCGATGTAATGTCTTCACAGTACGTGTTTGAACTTCTTCCATCGTTTCTCCGCCATAAGCCGCAAAGAATGAACCAAAATCAACTACGCCATTTTGATGTGGCGGATTCAATAATTCCGGCTCTCCTTCAAACAATCCATAATTCCATTCTTTAATCCCTTTTAATCTTGTATAAGGTTCATTTGGAAATAAAATTTCTAACGTGTCAGAGGCACGTTCTTGTGTAGAAGAGAATAATTCATAATCTGTCAGGTTTAATTGATCGAAATACAGCTTCGCTTGTGCAGCTTGTTGTTTTCCTAGTTCTGTTAACGGTGAATCTGAAGCACCTTGAATCTGATGTTTCTTATTAAATAACGTTTGTCCGTGTCTGATTAAATACAAAGTCTTTTTCATGTTGTCTGCTCCTCATTTTAGTCATTTCATGATCAGTATGTCTTTGTTTGTACTAAAAATGATTGGTGTTCCCTTTCATCATATCGAATCTATGACATAGTGAGTGCTATACTTTTTTACGATTTTAATACATCTTTTAGTGGTTTCATCTGATTATGTAGCACTTTTGTTCATTTCGCACAAAATAGAGGTGTGAGTTTAGCACTTTATGCACTTCTAATATTCTGATTCCATGATAAGCTATAGATAAAGATTGTGAAAGTTTTCACAAAGTAATTAAAAGGAGCGATTGAATATGACAAAAGTATTAGTAGCAGGTGCGATTCCAGAGGCGGGATTAAATCAACTTAAAGAACATTTTGAAGTAGATATGTACACTGGGGACAAATTAATCACTGAAGATGAATTGATTGAACGTATTAAAGATGCCGAAGGCTTAATCAGTTTATTATCTACAAATGTAAGTGAAAAAGTTATTGAAGCTGCACCGAACTTAAAAATTATCGCAAACTATGGTGCGGGGTTCAACAACATTGATATTCAAGCAGCTAGAGCACGTGGTATCGATGTTACTAATACCCCGATTGCTTCAACTAACGCAACAGCTGACCTGACAATGGGTATTTTATTAGCGGTAGCACGCCGCATCCCTGAAGGCGATCAGTTATGCCGTACAAAAGGCTTCAACGGCTGGTCTCCACTCTTCTTCCGCGGACGTGAAGTCTCAGGCAAAACTATCGGTATCATCGGACTAGGTGAAATCGGTTCAGCAGTTGCTCGCCGCGCAAAAGGTTTCGATATGGATATTCTTTATTCTGGTCCATCTCGACATGAAGAGAAAGAACAAGAACTTGGTGCACGCTATGTATCACAAGATGAACTGTTGAAAGAAGCTGACTTCGTCGCAATCAACTGTTCTTATAACGAAAGCATGCGTCACATGATTGATTATAACGAAATTAAAAAAATGAAACCAACAGCGTACTTGATTAATGCATCTAGAGGTCCAATCGTATATGAAGCTGAATTAGTTAAAGCTTTACAAGATGGTTTAATCGAAGGTGCCGCATTAGACGTCTTCGAATTCGAACCAGAAATTACTGAAGAACTAAAATCTATGGATAACGTGGTCATTACACCACATATCGGAAATGCGACATTTGAAGCACGTGATATGATGGCTGAAATTGCCGCAGGTAACGTTGTCAAAGCGCTCACAGGTGACACACCGGATTATATTGTAAATAAATAGGAGTGATAATCAATGGTCGACACACACCAACGCTTTTTTAACATGAAAGATCTACCACGCTTCTCTGAGGAAGCAGCACAAAAGACAGTCTTTTATCAATCTGAACATTCAGCTGGTGCCGTTTGGTGCATGAAACCAGGTCAATCTCTACAATGTCATACCCACCAAAACGCAGATGATGTATGGATTGTGACACAAGGCGAAGGCACATTCTATACAAACGGCGGTCAGGAAAGAACTATCAAAGCGGGCGACATCATTGTATCATTACCTGGCGAAGCACACGGTATGACGAATACAGGAGACGAAGACTTTATCATGCTTGGTTTCGCAACACCGATGCCATTAGACTTTATTCCATACGAACACTAAATAAACCAACCAAAACTACTATCTTAAAATAAACCATAACCTAACCCAACTTGAGATGAATGATATTAGCACCCATAATGTCATTCATCTTTTTTATGTTCTGATACTATTTTAAATTTCCGGTCTCATAGCGTGATAAGTCATGCTAAGATAGAGGCATTACAATTTTAAAGGGAGTGCTCGATTATGGATTCATTGATCAGTTTCATTTTAATTTCATTGCTTATTATCGTTATTCCTGGCCCTGATTTCTTCATTGTGGCTACGAATACAATGAAAGGCAGTACTAAAAATGGCGTAATGGCTGCATTAGGTATTTCTTCTGCACATGTCGTCTACTCTGCGATTGCTGCACTTGGTTTAATCTTTATCTTAACGAGCTCATATTATGCGTTCATCACGATTAAGTTTCTTGGTGCCGTTTATATTGCTTACTTAGGTTTGAAAACTATCTTAAACGCACGTAAGGCAAGCCATATTACTACATCATCAACTTACCCTATCAGACACATCAGTTTGTTTAAATCGTTTAGACAAGGCTTTATGAGCACGATTTTAAACCCTAAAGCAATTCTCTTTTACATATCTATCTTGCCGCAGTTTGTGACTAAAAGCGAAGGTTCATTAAAAATTATCGCCCTATCGGCACTCTTTATCGCACTGGTCTTTATTTGGTTTTTCATATGCAGTTTCTTATTCACACATATCAAGAAACTCTTCAATCAACCTACTTTCAAAATGGTATTTGACTATATCGTCGGTGTCATCTTAATCGGACTGGCAATCAGTATTTTAAAATTTGAACGTTAATTTACACGCAGGTTATTTAAAATGACCTGCGTTTTATGGTTTGAAAAGCTTTATAAATCGTTAATCACTATAAATATTTATGATTATGTTAATATGGATGATGAACGTCAACTAATAATTTTACAAACATACTTTTACTGTCATTTATATATTTATTGAATACTTTAAGCATAATAGACACAAGTCAGGTAATACTACAAATAGAGAGATAGATTAAGAAAGAAGTGATTAAAATGGCGATTACAAGAGGGATTAATCATATCGGTTTAACTGTGCCGGATATTGAAGCGGCAACACGGTTTTTCAAAGAAGCTTTAGACGGTAAGGTGGCTTACGATAGTCAAACAGAAATGGATCAACCTCGTGGCGGTAATGATGTAGAGCGTTTCTTAGATCTTGAGTCAGGCGCTAAAATCATTAAAAAGCGTATGATGGTTTTCGGTAATGGCCCAAATATTGAAATGTTTGAGTTTGTCCATGCGCATCAACAAGCACCCGCTGCGCTTCAAGATATTGGGTTTACGCACCTTTCTTTTTATGTCGACGATTTTGAAGAAGCACTCGAGCGTATGGTGGAAGCAGGTGGCGAACCTGTTTCTGAACCGCATGAGAATACACGCTATGAAGATTCTGTCGGAAACGAAACTATTTACATTAAAGCACCATGGGGCAGCTTAATCGAGCTTCAAACCATCCCAAACGGTTACTATTATCCTGAAAATAGTGAAGCTGAAGTCTTTATTCCTAAAGAAGATTAAACTATGAAATTTAGATATCTGAATCGTGACACATAGAATATATCAGCTAAGCTGTTTTGATGATATTAAGTCGGTCATATCTTAAGATAGATATACTGTATATTTTAAAGAAAGGTGATTTACTTTGGGTAAATTAGATAATAAAGTCGCAATCATTACTGGAGGGTCTTCAGGTATTGGAGAAGCTGTCGCAAAACGATTCGCTGCTGAAGGCGCTAAAGTTGTGATTGTCAATCGTCATAAAGAGAAAGGCGAAAAAGTGCTCAAAGCGATTGAAGATAATGGCGGCACAGGTCTAGCGTTAGGCGTAGATGTGACGTCTAAAGATTCGGTGGAGGAAGCGGTTAAAACAATCAAAGATCAATTCGGCACAATTGATATCTTATACAATGGTGCTGGTGTTCATGATGGTTATAAAGATGCTTTAGAAACAGACGAAGACACATTTGATTTATTAATGGGCGTCAACGTAAAAGGTGCTTACCTATTCACACACGCTGTCTTACCGATATTCTTAGATAATAATAGCGGTGTCATCATCAACGTAGGTTCACAAGGTTCATCTATGGCAGGTGTCGGCGGCAGTACGTATGTCACTACAAAACATGCGATTGCTGGTTTCACTAAACAACTAGCCTATGACTTCGGTCACAAAGGTATCCGCGCAAATCTCTTGTCACCAGGATTTATCGAAACACCTATGACAGAGGGTGTTGATGAACAACGTACAAAAGATATTCCAGCTCAACGTGCAGGTAAACCAGAAGACCTCGCATCAGCTGCAGTCTTCCTTGCCTCTGATGAAGCAGCTTATGTCCAAGGCGCTGAACTTAATGTAGATGGCGGTTGGACTGTAGGAAGATAAAATAATGAATTAAGAAAATAAGCTTTAAAAGCACTGTATAACTGATTTAATCAGCCTTATACAGTGCTTTCTTACTATATAAGCAAAAAATATTCAAGTATATTATTGTTTATTTTTATTTATTTGTACCACTAAGAAAGTTGTTTCATCTAATTAATATGGTAATATTAAATAAGAAAATGATTTTTAAAATGGAGGAGATTAACTTTGAGCAGAGTTCGTGTAAGGAACTTGACCAAAGTCTTTGGCAGAAATAGTCAAAAGGCACTTAAAATGGTTAAAAACGGAGATTCCAAGCAAGAAATTTTAGAAAAGACAGGTGCCACTGTTGGTGTTTACGATGCAAGCTTTGATGTAGAGGACGGAGAAATATTTGTGATTATGGGACTCTCCGGTAGTGGTAAGTCTACATTAGTCCGCTTGATTAATCGTTTGATTGAACCTACTTCAGGAAGCGTGTACATAAATGAAGATGATGTATCAAAAATGTCTAAAAATGAATTACGCGAGGTGCGTCGGACTAAAGTCAATATGGTTTTCCAAAACTTCGGCTTATTTCCTAAACGTACTGTATTAGAAAATGCAGAATATGGATTAGAAATACGGGGTGTAGAAAAAGAAAAACGCCGTAAACAAGCAGAAAAAGCTCTAGAAGATACTGGATTACTTTCATTTAAGGATCAATATCCTAATCAGCTTTCTGGCGGAATGCAGCAACGTGTAGGTCTAGCACGTGCACTCGCAAATGATTCTGAAATATTATTGATGGATGAAGCTTTCTCAGCACTTGACCCTCTTATCCGTCGAGATATGCAAAATGATTTACTCGAACTACAGCGAAAAGTAAAGAAAATTATTATCTTTATCACCCATGATTTGAATGAAGCTTTACGTATTGGTGACCGTATTGCTTTAATGCGTGATGGAAAAATTATGCAAATTGGTACTGGTGAAGAAATTTTAACAAATCCAGCCAATGACTTCGTCAAAGAATTTACGGAAGATGTTGACCGTTCTAAAGTACTGACTGCAGAAAATATTATGGAACCACCACTTACGATTAATGTTGAAACAGAAGGCCCTAACGTAGCCTTACAACGTATGCGTCAAGAAGAAGTCAGCATGCTGCTAGCCATTGATCGTAACCGTAAACTAAAAGGTAGTATCTCTGCTGAAAGTGCATTAGAAGCCAGAGAGAAAGGTCTATCTTTAAAGGATGTTACGAATGATAACGTTCAAAAAATTAATAAAGACATGTTCGTTAGCGATATTTTCAATATTATTTATAACTCCCCTGCACCGCTTGCAGTAGTAAATAAAGAGAATGAACGTGTGATTGGTGTCGTGGTCAGAGGTAGTGTTATTGGGGCAATGAGCACTAAAAATATCACTGTGGGAACAGATACTTCTTCTGATTCTGAGAAAGAAGAGGTGAATGCAGATGCTTAACTTTTCAATGAAACAATTACCTTTTGCAGAATGGATTGACGCTATCGTAGATTGGCTGACTGATCATCTGTCAGGTTTATTTACAGTGTTAAGGATTGCTGGAGAAGCAGTGATGAACTTCATGACTATGATTCTAACAGCTATTCCTCCTTTTGTTATGATGGCTATCTTAGTCATCGCAGCTTTCTTTGTATTCAAACGTAAGTGGGGCTTTGCCGCATTCACTTTAGTCGGCTTACTGTTTATTTATAACCAAGATATGTGGACCGATTTAATGAACACAATCACTTTGGTCATTATTTCCAGTTTAGTCGCTGTTATTATCGGAGTACCTTTAGGTATCCTGATGTCTAAAAGTGATACAGTAGAAAAAATTATCAAACCTATATTAGACCTTATGCAGACAATGCCTGGGTTTGTATACCTCATCCCTGCTGTCGCATTCTTTGGTATCGGTATGGTACCAGGGGTTTTTGCATCTGTTATCTTCGCATTGCCACCAACGGTCAGAATGACGAACTTAGGGATTCGTTCTATCTCTACAGAGTTAGTGGAAACATCTAATTCATTCGGTTCTACTGCTTGGCAAAGATTATTTAAACTTGATTTACCTATGGCAAAAGAAAACATATTCGCAGGTATTAACCAAACGATTATGTTAACACTTTCTATGGTAGTTATTGCTTCTATGATTGGGACACCTGGACTTGGGCAAGGTGTTTTAGCTGCTGTACAACGTTCAGAAGTCGGTAACGGTTTTGTGTTCGGTATTGGAATTGTAGTCCTTGCTATTATTATCGACCGCTTCACTCAAGCTTTAAATCGTCCTAAAAACACTAGAATGAGTAACAAGAAAAAATGGATTATCACAGGCATTATTGCACTTATTGCTTTAATTATTATTTTGCTTTCTATTTTCTTCTCACCAACTAAATCTTCAAACAAAGGTACAATCACGTTAGCTTATGCGCAACAAGATGATCAAATTGTTTCAACAAACGTGATGAAACAAGTGCTAGAAGAAGAAGGTTACACAGTTAATACAACATCTTTAGATATCCCTGTGGTTTGGGAAGCTGTAGCTAAAGGAGAAGCGGATGCTATGACTGGACCATGGCTTCCTGTCACACATGAAGCACAATATAAAGAATTCAAAGACGATTTAGATGACTTAGGGCCACATATTGACGGTAAAGCTAAGCTTGGACTTGTCGTTCCTTCATACATGGATGTAGACTCTATAGAAGATTTAGACAATCAAGCTAAGAAAAAAATAACAGGTATCGAACCAGGTGCCGGGATTGTTAAGGCCACAGACAAAACAATCAAATCATACCCTAACTTAAAAGGTTGGGAACAAGTCATCTCTTCTACAGGTGCAATGAACGCACAATTAAAACGAGCTGTTCAAAATAAAGATGAAATCGTGATTACAGGTTGGAGTCCATACTGGATTTTCCAACGTTACGACTTAAAATATCTAGATGATCCAAAAGGAACTATGGGTAGAGCTGAAAGCATCCATACGATGACACGTAAAGGATTAAAAAAAGATATGCCAGAAGCCTATAAAATCCTAGACAATTTCAAATGGGATGTAAAAGATATGGAATCTATTATGTTAGAAATTGAAGATGGTAAAGATCCAGAAAAAGCAACAAGCGAATGGATTGAAAACAATCGAGATAAAGTAGACAAATGGAAAGAGAAATAAGATTGTATAGTCATAAACTTTAAAGCTATACACATAATAAAACTCTGCAGTATCGCTGACTTAACCAGTGTACTGCAGAGTTTTTTCTTTCAAAATATCAATACTTCAATAAATAATAAATACCAAATGCTACAAGATAAATAACTAAGAATATCACAAAGTTCAACACTATCTTTACAGGCCATGATTTTGAGCCAAAACATTGATTAGTTATTGTAGAGCTAATCAACGTTGCGAAGAATACGGTAATACCTATAAAGATTATTAGTGAAATGTCTTCCATATACAGAGAACACCTTTCTTGTTTCCCTTAATAATTATCCTAATTTAACTTTAACATAATATAAGAAGATAATATTATGATGGTTTTCAAACATTATCGACTGTGGCTTTCTCATTATTCATATAGCCTTCTATTAACTTCTCTTCTAATTTATTTAAATCGCTCTTAAGAAACTTATCGAACGCTTGTTTAACTTTTTCTAGCACTTCTTCATGACTCATTACGCCTTCATTAGAATGTGTATAAAAATTCTTAGAGTAAATTGTGTGATGTTTACGTGTTAATTTTTTTCTGAAGACTTTAAATACCTTACTATGTTGAAGTGCAATATTAAGCATATCTGTCCTTACTTCATTTTCTCCTGGACCAATCAATAAAGTGATCCCTGTGAAATGACTATTATTCTTAATCTCAAATAGAAGGATTCTACCACTATCGGTCCAAGGGATTTCAGTGTTGTTTTTAGGCATAATACGTTCTAAATTTTTAGTAGTAAATCTAATATAACCTTTACTGCTTTGATCTAAGATTAAGTTTTCATGTTCAGGTATATACTCTTGCAACATTTTAGAGATTTCACTTAATGTATCTGGTTTATATTCATAGATTAAATCCAATGCTCTCTTATGTTTGGCATAAATCTCACCACAAATTTTTTCTAATGCTTCGTCTCCCACGATATGCCTCCTTAAAATATCAATATACTGTTCAATAAAATCTACTGCTTGTGGGTTCATCATTGCTTTTTTATTCACCATAGTTTCATCGATACATTCAATGATTTGGTTATAAGAGATATTGGACCATACCTCAACATTACTAGCTTCTTCACCGTGTGGTGTTAAGAATATAAATAATTTCTCATAACCGCTATAGAATTGTTCCACCTTATCTTGATACTTCTTCAATTGATGCTTAGATTCTTTACTCCATATCTTGTTTTCAATCACAATAAGCGTTTGATTTTGTTCTGACACGACTAGTAAGTCAATGTTATTCCACTCTCTTAATACTTTCGCGTCCTCAAAGTCATTTAATAATAAATTAAAGATTGTTTGTTGATCTTTTTTAGACTCTGAACATTCAATATAAGCTCGAATTAAACTTTTAATAAAGGCATCGTCAAGCCCATGAATCTCATTTGGATTCAATAACCAAGCTAACATATTACTGTGACGTATTTCGGTGTTCACAACACCAAGTATTTCAAACAAATTAAACTGGTTGGAATACTTTTCAATTTCTTTTAAAGAATCAATGTCTTTCAGAAATTCCATTAATGCTTGTTCATCATTATTCATTCAGCTGCTCCTTGATGTTTTCTTTATCTATATTTAAAGCTTCCTTTAGTTAGCTATGCCATTTATAAGCACAACTTCTAATTTATTCATTTATTATATCATCAACACTTTCAATTTAAGTATCGCTTTTCCTAAGTTATTTAAGCGGATTTATCCACTTATTTCCATGCATCTTAATAAAGAGAAATATCTACTTTATTAGTTATTTCAATTTAGCAACTCTAACTTTATTACATAAAACTAAAAGGTTCTCTATTTATTAAAAAAGTTCTATGAAAGGTTTGTTAAATAGATTATTCTATTAATAACAACGTTAAAGATGGGAGATAGTGTATTGAAAAAGATTTTTGTTAGTTTAGGAATTATAGCACTTGTAGCTGCATTAGGCATTGCGATTGTCTTTGCGTATGGCAGTTATAAAGATTTGGAACTGAAAAAAGAAGAAACTAAAGTAGCTGAAGAAAAAGAGAAAAAAACAAAAGAGAAACAAAAGAAAAAAGAACAAGAAGACGACGAAAATAACACTGAAGCAGTGAATAGTGAAGAAAGTAATACACAAGAAGCATATGACCAAACACAAAACGATACTACCACTTCCCAAGCACCTCAAGCACCTGTAAAAGAAACTCAACCTGCACAAAATCAAAACAATAATAACCAAGCATCTTCTAAAAACACATCAGAATCACCAAGCAGCTCTTATGATCCAGATGCTGAGTATGCAAAACAAAAAGAAATGTATGAAAAAGCTGCCAGAGGAGAAATTCCTGAGCCAGGCGCAGACATTTCTGGTGACAATTCACAATTAATGGAACGTGATCCAAGTACGCTTACGAATGATGAAGTTGAACAAAGAGATAGAAGAACAAATGCGATGGAAGCGGAAAGTCAATAATCTAACGTAATACACATATAATAAGGGGAACTAACATATGAATAAGCTTTTAGTAATTTTATCCGTCGTATTAGTACTCGGAATCATAGGTGCTGTAGGTTTCTTTGGATACAACAAATATCAAGAAGTCGAATTAGAGAAAAAGAAATTAGAAGCACAATTAAAACAAGGTGAAGAAAATGATGAGTTAGAAGCTGAGTCTAATAACACTGAAAACATAGGTCAGTCAGATGAATCGACAAGTAATCAACAAGAAGTACAAGCTACTGACGGAAGTGAAACTGTTAAAAATAGTGGCGGTTCAGGTAGTGGTACTGCTAATAAAGAAGAATTCTCTGATTTACAAGTGAACAGAGATAATGTCTTCGATTATCTAATCGCTGCCATTAATCAAAGTGAAGGCGGAGACGCTTCAAAAATTAAGTTTCAACAACCAGAACTAATTATGCAAGATGGCGGAATGTGGAAAATTCCTGCGAATAATAAATCAGGACATGGCTCTTATACTTTCATAGTTAATCAAAATGGTACAGTAGAATTTTGGGATGGCATGATGAATGATAAGTTCGATGAAATACATGTGACTTTACCTTAATAAACGAGGATTGAGTGTGATTGCTCAATCCTTTTTTATTTTACCTTCCTTTATTACAACTAATGCATAAGTTTGACGTTATAAACTCTATGACTGAGAATAGATATGATTCAAAAGTGATAAAGAGATTGTTTTAAATGGCTAAAATAAGGAGGATTCATAATAAATGGGCGTTTTTGATGTAGATTATAATAAGATTAACATTTTGAAAGATATGCCTTATGAGGTCGAAATCACACATCATACATGGATTACCATGTCAGATGGCACAAAGCTTTCAGCTAAAATTTGGTCACCTGTTATGGAAGGTGTGAATAAAGGAACGGTATTAGAATATTTACCATACAGAAAAGATGATTTCACTGCTTTAAGAGATGAAATTAGGCATAAATACTTCGCAGGACATGGTTATACTGCGATCAGAGTAGATATTAGAGGTACTGGAGATTCAGAAGGTATCATTGAGGATGAGTATCCAAAAATCGAACAAGATGATGGTGTAGAAGTCATTGAATGGATTGCGAAACAACCTTGGTCTAATGGTTCTGTCGCGATGATTGGTAAATCATGGGGCGGTTTCAATGGTTTGCAGATTGCCGCAAGACAACCCGAAGCCTTAAAGACTATCATCACATTATGTTCGACAGATGACAGGTACGCAGATGATGTTCATTATCGCGGCGGCACAATGATGGCTTCAGACATGTTGTGGTGGGCGTCTACGATGTTTGCGTATAATGCTCGTCCTCCATTCCCTAAATTTGTCGGTGATAGATGGTATGATATGTGGCTAGATAGATTAGAAAATACACCGCCATTTGTAGAAAAATGGGTAGAACATCAAACAAGAGACAGTTACTGGAAACATGGTTCAGTCAATGAGAATTACTCTGATATTCAAATTCCAGTTCTTACAATGAGCGGTTGGGCAGATGCATATCCAAACGCTGTCTTTCGTTTAATGAATAACTTAAATGTACCTAAAAAGGCCATTGTCGGTCCTTGGGCACACGAGTTCCCTGATCTTGCGATACCTGGCCCTCAAATAGGTTATCTTCAAGAAGTATTAGAATGGTTAGATAAATGGATGGGCTCAACTAAAGATACAACACATCAAGATGAATTCTTAGTATATCTTCAAGATTCAGTAGAACCTCAAACCTCTTATTCATACCGTGATGGTAAATGGTTAGATTTACTACAAGAACAAGTCAATTATCAGGATATCTTACATGATTTAGAAGGCCCAGTCAGATTATTAAACCGCCAACATCACGGCCTTTATTCAGGCGTCTTTTGTCCATTTGGTCAAGAAGGCGATCTACCGGATGATCAAACAATTGATAATGCTTTGGCTACAACAGTACTACTTAATCATCTCGATAACGATATCAATATCATTGGCATGCCTATCGCAAAATTACGTGTGAAATCAGATAAACCACAAGCCAATATCCATGTCAGACTTTCAGACGTACACCCTAATGGTAAGAAGACTTTAATCACAAGAGGACAGTTCAACATCAATCATCATAAGAGTCATGAATTCCCAGAATCCTTACCAATTCACGAATATATAGATGTTGAGTTCCCATTAGATGTAATCGGTTATCACTTACCGAAAGGACATCAACTAGAAGTTTCAATGTCACCAACCTATTGGCCTCAAGTTTGGCCTTCTGCAGAAATTGTGAACTTAGATGTTGATTTAACAAACTCAAAAATCGAAGTGCCTTATGTGAATGACTTCAAAGCAGTTACTTTAAATTATCCACATTCAGAAACAGCCGAACCACTAGAAAAAGAAGTTATCAGAGAAGGCAGCAGAACAAGAAATATTATTAAAGCATTAACAGAAGACAAGTGGGTGTTAGCCGATTACTCAGATGAGGGCTTAAGAAACCTACCACATTTAAACATTACGTATGGTACAGAAAACTATAATGACTTTGTGATTGTAGAAGATGATCCATTATCTGCTTATGTTAAATGTACATGGGATGTCATTGTTAAAGATGATGATATCGATACAAGAGTTGAAACAATCAGTGAGATGTGGTGTGATGAAACATACTTCTATCTCTACAATAAAGTCATTGCTTATAACAACGATGAACACTGCTTTGAAAAAGAATGGCACAAAAAATATAAACGAAACTTTGTATAAAATTAAGAGGGTGAGACAAGACGTCCCACCCTCTTTTTCTGGTTTAATATAAAAGGTTCGACATGAACTTTTCACAACTGCTTACATTAAGCCTTTTAACATACCATACCAGTACATTCTTGGTAGTATATCTTTCTTCAAGATATACATACTTCTACGTTCTTTAGCTTGGTTAAATGGCATCGTTTCTCTTGGTTTTTTATTATAATCAAACTCAGCTAACATCATCGTATTATAACTTGTCACGATTGGGCATGAAGTATAACCATCATAATGATGTGTCAGCATTTCTTGACTCATCACTTGTAGTAAGTTATTCACAACAACTGGTGCTTGTTTTCTAATTGCGGCACCTGTTTTAGATGTTGGTGAGTTAGAAGCATCACCTAACGAAAAGACATTGTTGTATGTCTTGTGCTGCATTGTCGTAGGGTCGATATCTACCCAACCTGCATCATCTGCTAGCGCACTGTTTTTAACGACATCTAAAGGTCCCATGGGCGGTGTGACATGTAACATCTCATAATCTAATGTTTTAGTCTCACCTGTTTGTAAGTTTTCAAAAGTTGCTTTTCTTTGTTCGCCATCAATTGCGATTAAGTGGTGTTGATAATCTACATTAATGCCTCTTTCTTCAACAATACGTTCTAAAGGCTTTTTATATTTATCCACTTCGAACATCGCAGGTTTTGCGGTCTCAAAGATAACATTCGCTTGATTGCGCATATTATGTTTTCTGAAGTAATCCTCAGCTAAAAACATAATTTTCATAGGTGCCCCACCACATTTAACCGCTGTATTCGGATGGGTGAATATCGCATTTCCGCCTTTAAAATTAGACAATTGATTCCATGTTTCTTTCGCATATTGTGGTGCATAGTTAGAGCACACACCATTTTTGCCGATATTTTCTTTAAGTCCTTTCACATCAGACCAATTCACTTGTAAGCCTGGACATACCACTAAATAGTCATAACTGACTTGTTTCTCATTATCTAGTTGGATGCGATTCTCTTTTGGATTAAATTGTTGAACAGCTTGTTTAATCCAATCAACACCCTTAGGAAGTACTTGTTTCATACTTTTACGTGTGGATTCTAATTTTGATGCCCCTGCGCCTACTAACGTCCATAAAGGTTGATAATAATGATCTGACGCAGGATCAACAATTGCGATTTGTCCTTTTAAATCTTTTCTCTGTCTTAAAAGTCGCGCTGCCACTGTGATACCAGCTGTACCGCCACCTATAATGACCACTTTATAATGTTGAGCCATCTTTAACACGTTCCTTTATTTAATAATTGATGACTGTTCTAGATCAACTTCTCAAAAATACCTCTAGGGGTATATTAAAAGATACATCGATATAAGTCAAATGCCCCTAAGGGTATTTATTTGTATATCAATGATGTATAAATAATAGTTCCATTTAATCCCCTTAAAAATAATCCTATTATATATTTTACCCTCACAGTTACACGAAACACTTAATAGACCCCGTATTTTTCATAAATTCTTTGTTTATAGTAAAAACTACATAACTGGCATCATTAAAAATAAAAAAACGACTATTCATTATTAAAACAATCGCTAATATTGTCTAATAAGTGAATAGTCGTTTATGACAAAACTCTTTATTTAATGTTCTTGATAACTTCCTGACGTAGTTTACCTCTTAATTCTGCCATCGTATTCAGGTTATACTTTTGATATTCTCCAGAAGCAATTCTGAAAGCATGTACACCTAATACTTCATTTTTACTATTTAATACTGCCCCACCTGAAGAACCAGGTTCAGCCATCATCTGATAATAACCAATAGGATTCACATTACGTGCCATCATAGAGTATTTACCAGTTGAATGATACATCGTACCCATTGGATCATTTTTAAATTTTCCAGCTGGTAAACCATAATGATACATATGGATAGGTGTATTCGCTTTGATTTTCGTAATTGAGGCTTCTGGTGCGATTTTACGTACGGTCATATATTGAGATAAATCTTCTTTCGTATACAACAAAGCAACGTCTCCATATTGAAGCATCTTAACACCTGTAACGGTAACAGTACGCGCTACTTTCGAACCTTCTCGCAATAAATCTATTCTCAAGTTTTGTACTTTTGAAGGTGTCATCGGTTTACGTGCTTGTGAATCGTTGACCACATGATTCGCAGTTAGAATTATATGTTTTCCAATTGCGGTACCTGTGCCATAAGTCAGCTTTTTAGTCGTTGGATTGTAGTTAAATATCGTCGCAATATTAGCTGCTTTAGCTGTTGTATGATTAATCGTTACCCCTTTATTACCAGAGGCTTTCATAATTTTTAATGCATCATTAATACCTGAGGCATAGGTAGTCTGCCCGAAGTCTCGAACATTCTCACTACCAGGTATCCCTTTTGGCCAAAGTTTTGGTGCTTGATTATAGTAATTGCTTACTGGAGATTTCGTCTTAGGCGCAACCTTAGGTACTGGCTTTGGAGCTGCTTTAGGTTTCGTTGTGACTACTACTGTTTTCTTTTTAACAGGTGCTTTCTTTACTGTTGTAGATAACAATTGAACTTTTTTCTTTGGCACTGCTGATGCTTTCTTTTTAGAAACAACTGGTGCCTTTTTCTTACTTACTGTTTTAGCTTTTGGTTTTGATTTAGTGTTTGCTTTTGGCTTTGCTTTTACTATTTTAGATTTTGACACTACTTTTGATTTTTTAGTTACAGGTGCTTTTTTAGCAACTTTTTTAACAGTTGGTTTAGGTTTTTTCACTGAGCTAGATAAGTGTTGTGGTTTGAGACCTTTCGGACTCGTAAAAGTTGTTTTAGCCTTTGTTTGTTTAACGTTTGAAGGTACTGCTTTTATTGGTTTAACTGATTGAGTTTTAACTGGAGCTGCTTTTTTAATACTTTTAACTGGTGGCGATACTTTAGTATTCTGTTTTGTGATTACATTAGATGTTTTTTGAAGTGGTTTATTAGGTACAATCGGAGGTGTTTGTACCGCTTCAGTTGATACAACTTGAGGTTGTTTTAACTCTGTCTGCTGCTTTGGCATTACTGGAGAATGTGTAGCTTCAACGCTATTTTGTGTAGAAAGTTGTGACTCATTCTGTGAGTGGTTTGTAACCTGTTCTTCGCTTCCTATAGCCGCTTCTTTATCAGTTGTAACAGCTACTCTCTGATTAACTTGTCCCTCGATCTCTTGATTCGTTTGTGACGCGTGTGCACTGTTATTTTGAATCACGAACACGCAACCCATCAACATTAAAATTAATATAAAACTGTATACATATTTACCCATTGAGAATCCTTGATTCATCAGACCTCATCCCCTTATTTCTATCTATGAAATGGGCACACCCTTATTTCCTCATAAGCATATCCTTTTTAACTAGGTATAGCAATATATTTTTAAAGATTTAATTGACTATTTTTAGTAGTTAAAATGTTCCAGAAAAATGGAGTGTTAATTAATAAAAAATTCGATTGAGAGATAACCGTTAAGTTATCTCATCAACCGAATTAATGAGGTTTCTATTCATGGTTATGAAATAGTAATTGAATCATTATTTTATTTATAACGTCACTGCTTTGTCTCATGTCCTTTTTGATCTACTACGTAGTCTTGACGCGGCATCATTGATTCTAAGGCATGTCCTTCTATATCTACTTTTGGAAGAATACGTTTCAACCATTTTGGTAAGTACCATGATGCTTTACCAAATAACACTGTGAGGGCTGGAATAATCATTAACCTAACGACAAACGCATCAAACAGTACACCAAACGCTAACGCAATACCCATTGTCTTAATCATGACATCTTCTTGCGTTACAAATGCCATGAATACACTGAACATAATCAGTGCAGCCGCTATGATAACTGGGCCACTTTCTTTAATACCTACTTTGATTGAATGCTTGTTGTCTTTTGTACGGCTATATTCTTCATGTACACGAGACATTAAGAACACTTCGTAGTCCATTGCTAAACCGAACAAGATACCAATAACAATAACAGGCAAGAAAGCAAGCACAGGTGCTGTTTCGTGTACACCAAACAGTTGATTTAAGAAGCCATCCTGCATAATAAAGGTTGTGAAACCAAGTGTAGCAGTTAGTGATAAAATGAATCCTAAAACTGCTTTTAACGGAATAAGTAATGAACGGAATACAACCATGAGTAAGATAAATGCGAGTGCCACAATGATACTAGCAAAGACAGGAATCGCATCATTTAATTTCTTAGACATATCGATATTAATCACGTTTTGTCCTGAAATTTCTGTATCAAAGCCATATTTACTTTTCGCTTTATCATGATAGTCTCTTAAGTCTTTTACTAATACATCTGTTTTTTCTGATTGCGGACCATGTTTAGGAATAATAGTCATTAATGCATAGTCATTACTCTTAGACATCATTGGAGGAGCTACAATACTTACATTTTTCATTCCATTGACGTCTTTCATCACTTGCTGTAAATCTTTTTGTAATTCTTCAGGTTGATCTTTTTTATTTTTGACATTGATTAACATCGGAATTTGTCCGTTGAAACCTTCACCGAACTTATCACTCATAATGTCATATGCTTTTTTCTCTGTTGCATGCGGTGGTTTCACACCATCATCTGGAATACCTAAACGCATATGCGTCACTGGAATAGATGCAGCACCTAAAAGTACGAGACCTAAAATCACTGCAATAATAGGTTTACCTACCACTAATTTAGACCAGAATGTATCTGCTGATTGATTCACTTTTTTCTTAGCTTTAGGTTGAATACGTTTATGGAAGACACTGATTAATGCTGGAACAAGTGTTAATGCACTAATCACCGCAAATAACACACTGATCGCAGACATATATCCCATAATACTTAAGAATCCAATACCTACTAAACCTAAACCACAAACTGCAATAATTACTGTAACACCTGCAAAGACAACTGCACCGCCAGCTGTACCAATTGCGAGACCAATCGCTTTAATTACGTCAGGTTCTTTTTTAATAATTTGACGATAGCGGAATAAAATAAAGAGTGCATAATCTATACCTACTGCGAGTCCTATCATCACTGCCAATGTCAACGTCACATTAGGAATTGCAGTGAAGTGCGTCAGCAATCCAATAATACCTACACTTGTTAAAAGTCCTAAGACTGCTGTCACAATCGGTAATCCTGCTGCGATAAATGAACCGAATGTAATTAACAATACAATGAATGCGACCGCAATACCGATTAATTCAGATGCGCCACCCATTTCAGTTGCGGCTGCCATCCCTGTTCCTGTTAATTCTGTTTGAATATGATGTTTATCTTTAAGTTCACTTACCTGATCTTTGACTTTATCAATGCTTTTCACATCCATCGCTGCAGCACTGACTTTATATTGAACATCAGCGAAAGCTGTTGTTTGATCTTCACTTATTTGTTGATACTTATAAGGATCTGTAACACTTTCTACTTGTTTATCTTCTTTTTTAATATCATTTAAGGTTTTCTGAACATCTTTCATGACTTCAGGTTTCATAATTCCTTTTTTATCATCGGATTTCAGAACGACTCTAATACCAGCCTTTTCATTATCTACCTTAAATTCCTTTTCAATCTTTTGGTTTGTTTCTATAGACTTCATACCCGTCATCTTAATATCATTTTCAAATTGCGGGGGTTTAACTGCCATTGTAATTACTAATGCGGCTAAAACCGCAATCCATAAAACGATAGAGAGCCATTTATGTTTTGCTGTAAAAGTACCAATTTTATATAAAAATTTTGCCATATCATTTTCCCTCCCAGTAGAATATATAGTGTAGCTTAATCTACATAGTAGTTTTAACTACGCTATAAGTTTACCAAGCACTAAACAGCATTCATATCCTCAAACAAATGGCTATGTATGTATAAACTACATTTCGAAGAAAATGTTGTTTTAAATCAGATTCATGAAATACTTTCATTTTATTATTAGGATTAGCTGCATTTTTTGTGTAAAATTACTCTAATCCTTTCAATCATTTCACTTTTAATTAAAACAATTTTCAGAATTTAAAGACTTTTTATTTTTACATTTTTTGGTCCTATGTTATATTTTTTGTAAGGGTTTACATTATCGATAAAGGGGAGTTGTAAAATAAAAAGAAAAGGGGTCTTTTTATGGAGCAAATCACATGGCAAGGTTTAAAACACATCGTGTCAGATGGCCAAATTATCGGGGTAGCCGGTTTATCTGTTTCTAATCTTGCCGCAGAACTTTTACTTAATTTGCTAGAAACCTATGACGAAACAGGTTCACCCAAAGATTTAACCTTCATCATTGCAAACGACATCAGCAGTTTAGGGTTAGAACCTGATTTGGATGATTTTGTTGAAAGAGGAATGATTTCACGTATCATCATGAGTATCATGACAGCCTCGCCTAAAACAGCTGAAGCGATTCGTAATAATGAGCTGGAAGCTTATTTTCTGCCACAAGGTATTATTGCGACGCATTATCGCCAAACGAACACCCTTCAACCTGGGATCATCACAAAAATTGGCTTACACACACATGTAGATCCAAGATATCAAGGTGGGCGTATCAATCAGCGTACGATTAAAGACCTCGTATCACTGGTCAAGATTCAAGATGAAATTTATTTGCATTATCATTTACCTGCCGTAGATGTTGCCTTTTTACGCGGAACTTATGCAGATGAAGATGGCAATATCTATGTCACAGAAGAAGCTTATTTAACTGAAGCCTACAGCATTGCACTTAACACAAAGTCCAACCATGGTACTATCATTGTTCAGGTGAAATCAATTATAAAACGTACAAAAGTAAACCCTAATCACGTCTTTATACCTGGTTCACTTGTCGATTATGTCTATGTTGCCGGTGCGTCTAAACACCATCGACAACTTATACAAACTTATTATGACCCTGTGTATTCAGGAGAAGCACCAATGACACAGCCTATCGATTTGCCACTGCCGTTCAATACACGCAAAACGATTTTACGTCGTACGGCACAGTTTTTAACTAGAGGCGATACGATTAGTATTGGTTTTGGTATCAACAATGAACTCTCTAATCTGTTATATGAAGAACAAGCAGAACATCTTGTTCAACCTATACAAGATATTGGTATTTTCGGAGGGTTTCTTGGCAGCGGTAAACATTTTGGTATGAATGCGGATGTTGATTTTCGCATGCGCCATGACCAAACGTGGGACTTTATTTATAACGGGGGTGTTTCAATTGCTTGCCTCAGCTTCGCAGAGATTGATCAATATGGAAACGTCAATGTCTCCTACTTTGATCAAAAAATGAATGGATGTGGCGGTTTTATCGACATTAGCCAATCCGTTCAACGTATTATTTTTTCTGGTCAATTAGTTGCTAGAAGTCAACTAAATATTGTGGATGGCCATTTAGAAGTCGAACACCAAGGTACGGCACAAAAGTTTGTCCAAAAAGTCAGTAATATCGACTTTAATGCAGCTTATGCCAAAACGTTACATCAAGAAGTATTCATCGTAACAGATCGTGCTGTTTTTGAATTGAGAGATGAGGGTTTAACCCTGATTGAAATAGCACCTGGTCTTAATTTAGAACAAGATGTCATTGCACAAATGGGATTCAGACCTTTAATTACTAAAGATGTGAAAACCATAGATCCTACGATTTACAGCGCACAATGGGGATTATTAACACAATCAATTCAGTAGTTCGTAGATAAACAAAGGGGGTTCTACCTATGAATTTCGATTGGATTAAAACAAGATCAGACTTTGATGAAGAAAAACCTGCAATTATCGACCCATTTAAAGGCACAGAATGGTCTTATCAAGAATTAAATATTCGTGCCGAAAACTTAGCCAACCATTTGATTGAACAAGGTATGCAACGTGGAGATGTTGTCGGTATCTTTGCGCCTAATGATGTCGCAATTCTTGACTTAATGGCCGCTTCATTTAAAACAGGTGTTATTTTCTTACCGCTAAACTGGCGCCTAAGTCCGAAAGAAATCGACAAGATTATACAAGATTCAGGCTTAAAACTGCTCTTTTATGCCAAAAAGCATGTCTCTTCACTATCAATGGTTGACCCACATCTACTTCATATGGATATTGACTCCAAAGCGTATGATGATGTGGTAAACCCAGAACATCCGCACGCATTTAAATCAGTTTCAGTAGAACCAGATGATATTGCAGCACTGATTTATACAAGTGGCACCACAGGTGATCCTAAAGGTGTCATGTTCTCATATGAATCCTTTATGAATAACGGTGCCAATATTCAGCTCACTTATCGCCTCAACTCAGATTTCACAACCATTATCGCGACACCAATGTTTCATGTATTAGGACTGAATGATACTGTCCTTCCTGCTATGATGGCCGGTTCTACATTGGTGATTCAACGTTACTTTGAAGGGCAAATGTTAAATGAATTCATTTCGACCTATCAACCAGATTTCCTCATCTTAATTCCAACAATGTATTACAGCACCATTCGTCAAGACAACTTCAACCCTGAAGATTTCAGAGCTATTAAGTATGTCATTCAAGGCGGTTCTCACCCACTTCCTAGTATTCAAGAAGCTTTCAAACAATATGGTATTAATATTATCAATGGGTATGGTTTGACCGAAGCACCACTAGTTTTAGTCAATACACCAGATAACGCGCGTGTCAAACCAATGAGTATCGGTAAAGCAGTCATGTTTGTGGATGCACGCATCTTAGATGATGACCACAATGATGTGGCACCTGGTGAAATCGGTGAACTCTCAGTGAAAGCCCGAAACATCACACCAGGTTATTGGAATAAACCAGACAAAACTGCCGAAATAATTCAAGATGGTTATTTATTAACAGGTGACTTAGCTAAACAAGATGAAGATGGCGATATTTATATCGTAGACCGCAAGAAAGAACTTATCATTACAGGCGGTGAAAACGTCTTGCCTTCTGAAGTTGAAACAGTGCTCGCACAACATCCGCTTGTCGACCGCTGTGTTGTTGTCGGCTACAATGATCCGAAATTTGGAGAATCGATAGGAGCAGCTGTGATTTTACGCGAACAACCATCTGATTTTGAAGCACAATTAGACACTCACATGCGAGAAACATTAGCAGCTTATAAAGTGCCAAAGCTTTATAAATCTGTTGATACCATGCCTTTAAATACGACTCAGAAACCAGACAAAATTACAATCTCAGAAATGATGAATGAAATAGCACAAGCACAATTAAAAGCGAATCAGTAAAAATTACACAAGAGACAATGCACACTACAATCAGTCATACAGCTGCTCTTCAAACTAAGGGGGATTTTACTATGAGCAATAAAGAACAAGTGTTAAAAGAACTATTTCCAGAAGACATTATGAGCATTTCAAAGGGATTAACAGAGGGAGAAGTCCAATTCTTAAAACAATTAGATGACTTATTAGAAAGCAAGTATCGCAAGGACATTAATCAACACTGGACAGAAGCAACCATTCCAGAAGGGTTCTTTGAAGATATGGGGAAATTACAATACTTCTCTAACCCCTTGCTTTTTGAGGGACGAGAAAACGCAAAAACGACAAGTCAACTCTTCCAATTCTTTATGTCTTACGTGCTCGCACGCTTTGATGTCTCACTCGTCACATTATTAGGTGTCCATCAAGGTTTAGGTCATAACAGTTTCTTATTCGGAGGCAGTAAAGAACAAGTCGCAAAATACGTTCCAAAATTACAATCACATGAATTACGTACTTGCTTCGCACTCACAGAACCTGATCATGGTTCCGATGTGGCAGGTGGTTTAGAAACAGGAGCCGAAAAACATGGTGATAAATGGATTATCAATGGCTCTAAGAAGTGGATTGGCGGTGCGAATGTCGCAGATGTTATGCCAGTATTCGCAATCAACAAAGAAACAGGCAAACCTGCATGCTTTGTCGTACGTCCAGAGCAAGAAGGTGTTGATATTGAAGTCTTACAACATAAAATCGCCTTACGTATCGTGCCGAATGCCTTGATTACATTAAAAGATGTAGAAGTCAGTGAAGCCGATCGTCTCCAAAATATTAATAGCTTTAAAGACATCGCGAAAATTCTTTACTCAACACGTGCAGGTGTTGCCTATATGGCAACAGGCGGTATTGCAGGTACATTACGTGCGACTTTGGATTATGTGAAGCAACGTAAACAATTCGGTCGCCCTATCAGTCAATATCAGCTCGTACAAGAAAAGATTGCGTTAATACAAGGGAATCTCGCACAAGCAATGGCAATGTGTGCAGAACTTGCGCGGATGCAAGAGCACGGAGAATATGATGAAGTTGCGACGTCTGCCGCGAAGATGATGAATGCGTTACGCTTTAGAGAATCTGCCGCAATGGGCCGCGGTATTACAGGCGGTAACGGTATTCTCGCTGGTGAATATGATATTGCCCGCTTCTTCTCAGACGCAGAAGCTGTCTACACTTATGAAGGTACGCACGAAATCAATGCGTTAGTGATTGGTCGTGCTTTAACTGGAGAATCAGCCTTTGTCTAATACATGCAGTTGAATAAAGTAAATCACTTTAAACAGGAGGAATGCATTATGACAATCAGAAAAGTAACAGTCTTAGGTGCTGGTACAATGGGTGCCCAACTTGCCGCAATGCTCGTCAATGCAGGCTTAAAAGTCAAACTCTTAGATATTGTAATAGATGAAAATGATCCGAATAAAATTTCAAGAAAAGCCTATGAAACGATTACAGATAAAAAGCGTCCCCTACTCTTTAACTTAGAGTCGGCTGGTCATTTAACGTACGGTAACTTTCATGATGATTTAGAACATGATGATGCTGATTTATACCTGGAAGCCGTCAAAGAAGACTTAGCAATCAAACATCAAGTCTGGCAAGCCGTAACTGAATATGCGAAGAATGATGCACTATTTGCGACGAACACCTCAGGTATTCCAATCAATGCGATTGCTCAAACATTTAATGCAGAAGATAAAGCTCGTTTCTTCGGTCTTCATTTCTTTAACCCGCCACGCATTATGAAGCTGGTTGAAGTAATACCAAGTAAAACGACACGTAAGCAAGCGATTGAGGAAGTCAGCGCTTTTGCGCAAGATGTTTTAGGTAAAGGTGTCGTCATCGCAAATGATGTGCCAGGCTTTGTCGCAAACCGTGTTGGAACACATTCTATGAATGACGTGATGTATCGTGCAGAACAACAAGGATTTTCCATTCCAGAAGTGGATGCTCTAACAGGTAAGGTCATCGGGCGTCCTAAAACAGGTACTTACGCTTTAACTGATTTAGTGGGACTAGATATTGCTGTATCTGTAATTAACGGCTTACAACAAGTACCAGAAGAAGCATCATACTTCAAAGAAGCGAAGTTGCCTCAAAAATTATATGAGGCAGGCGCATTAGGACGTAAAACTAAACAAGGATTCTATAAAAAAGATACAGAGAAGAAACAGCGTCTTGTCTTTGATCCAGAATCGGGTGATTATCTTCCGGTTGAACCACCTAAATTGCCTATCTTGGCAGAATTCAATAAGGATTTGAAGCATAATTTAGATGTAATTTTTGAAACGGATGACCCAGCAGGACAATTCTTATGGGAAACATTGCGTAATAACTTTTACTATGCGGCACAAAACGTCCCTAAAGCTACTAAAGATTTCAGAGATATCGACCGTGCTTTAGTATGGGGATTCAACTGGAAACTTGGTCCGTTCCAACTTTGGGATTTAATGGGATTCAACCGCGTGAAGACACGTATGAAAGATGAACTTGGAGACTTGCCAGATTGGATTGATGACATCACAGATCACTTCTACCAAGAAGGTGAGAGTATCGAAAATGTCACACCTGTTTCAGAATTTGTAGATTCTGAGATTTGGAATCACCAAGATTCAAAACTCTCCATTGCTAATAGTAATCAGCTATTATTGAAGCTGCAAAGTAAAAATAATGTCATTTCCAATGACTTTAATGATGACTTAGCTGAAGCGATAGACCTCTTAGAACAAGAAGATTATTCTAGTATGGTCATTTATGCTGATGGCAATAACTTTAGTGTCGGTGCGAATCTCTACCAAATGAAACAAGCTTATGAAGAAGATAGAATTGATAAAGAAATTTCAGAAGCCATTGAAAAGCTGCATTATACGTTCAACCGTTTAAAATACAGTTTGAAACCTATTGTCACTGCAGTACATGGCCGTGCTTTAGGCGGCGGTTGTGAACTTGTCTTATACTCTCCATTTGTCGTGGCCGCAAGTGAAACATATATCGGATTAGTTGAAGCTGGCGTTGGTTTATTACCAAGCGGCGGCGGCTTAGCTGAAATGGCTGACCGTATCTTAAGTACGTCACATAAAACAGATGACAAACAAACTAGCATGTCTAAAGTATTAATGAATATTGGATTTGCGAAAGTTTCTACAAATGCGTATGAAGCAATCCGCTTAGGTTATTTACGTGAGACAGACACTGTGATTTTCAATAAAGAAAAGCGTGTTGAAATTGCATTGAAACGTGCACAGTACGAAGCAGAAACCAATTATATTCCAACACCTAAGCGCCAATATATTGCATTAGGTGAAGACTTTAAAGCGAATGCAGAAGGCCAACTAGATGCTCAAGTTAAGGGTCATTTCATCAGTCCGCACGATTACAATATCGCCTTGCGTATTGCGACAGTGTTAGCTGGTGGCGATTTACCACGCAATACGTTCGTGAATCAGCGTTACATTCAAACATTAGAAAAAGCGAACTTCATTGAACTCTTAAAAACAGAAAAGACTTATGAACGTATCAGTCACATGCTTGAAACAGGAAAACCATTACGTAATTAAAAGTTGAATTGATTAAGGAAGGGTGATGAGCATGAGAGAAGCATATATTGTAGCTTATGGACGTTCCGCAGTCGCCAAAGCAAAGCGTGGCGCTTTCGTCCATGAAAGACCAGATGATGTTGCCGCAAAAGTATTAAAAGGTGTCTTAGAACATGTAGACGGGGATTTCAAACCTGACATGGTAGAAGATGTAATTGTCGGTTGTGCATTCCCAGAAGGCTTACAAGGCATGAATATCGCACGTACTATCGCACTACGTGCAGGATTGCCAGATACAGTACCCGGTCAAACTATAAATCGTTATTGTTCTTCAGGACTTCAAACCATTGCGACAGCTGCAAATGAAATTATAGCCGATCAAGGTGATGTGCTGGTCGCAGGAGGTATTGAATTCATGGGCGCTGTGCCTATGGGTGGTAATGAACCGACGAACAATCCCACACTCCAAAATGAAGACCTCGGGGTGTCTTATCCAATGGGACTAACTGCAGAAAACGTCGCAGATCAATACCAAGTATCTAGAGAAGACCAAGATCAATACGCTGTCGAAAGCCATCGCCGTGCTGCACAAGCAAAATCTGAAGGCAAATTCGATGATGAAATTATTCCGATTGAAGTCAATACCGTTTCCTATACAGAACAAGGTCCTAAAGTCAGTCAAAAGATATTCGATCAAGATGAATTTATTCGACCTGATACAAACGAGGAAGTATTAGCCACATTACCGACAGTCTTTAAAAGAGACGGGACTGTCACTGCAGGAACTTCTGCACCTATCTCAGATGGGACAGGATTTGTGGTCTTAATGTCAGGAGAGAAAGTGAAGGCCTTAGGCGTTACACCTATCGCAAAATTCGTCGGCTTTAAAGCGGTCGGTGTCGACCCGAAAGTTATGGGTATAGGCCCTGCTTATGCCATTCCAGAAGTATTATCTCTTACTAATCTAACACTAGATGATATGGACTTAATTGAGTTAAACGAAGCCTTTGCCTCACAAACCCTTGCGTCTATCAGAGAAACAAACTTAAATACTGAGATTACCAATGTGAACGGAGGCGCCATTTCCTTAGGTCACCCTCTCGGAGCAACTGGTGCTATTTTAACAGCACGCTTACTCTCAGAAATGAAGAAACGACCAGAATCAAAATACGGCATGGTCTCTATGTGTATTGGTGCAGGAATGGGTGCTGCAGGTATATTTGAATATGTGAGATAGATGATTGGGGTGAAGCGGACTGCATTTGTGGTTCGCTTCTTTTCTATGGATAAACTTTTAATAAAAGTAAATATAGCAAAAGCAGAATTGAGATCATAAATTCTCAACCCTGCTTAGTTTTTCATTATTTCAGTTCAATTATTATTTATTTTTCCATGATAAGCTATTTGTCTAATTAGCTCATTATTATTTTCTTCTTTATTGTTGATAGCACCTAAAAGTGATTGTTGCTGTTCTTTAGTATGCGTCATGCCTTCTAATACAAGATTACTTACAACCTTCTTATTAGTTTCCGAATCAAGTGTAAGTATCATAATCATCTCCATTTAAATATCAAACACCTCATATACTTGAGTTTATAACTTAAAACCGTATCACTTATGATAAGCTTCCCCACGCATGATCTTGAATGCTCTATATACTTGTTCAAGTAAGATGACACGCATCATTTGGTGAGGGAAGGTCATTTTGCTGAAGGATAAGGCGTAATTACTTCTGTCTAGGACGTCTTGATGCAGGCCGTTTGATCCTCCGATGATGAAAGTGAAGTCGCTTTGACCTTGAACCATACGTTGTTGAAGATTTTTGGCTAATCCCTCTGATGTTAACATGTTACCTTTAATCTCTAATGTAATGACTGTAGATTGTGGTTTTACTTTCGCTAACAGCCGTTGTCCTTCTTTTTGTTTCACTTGTTCTATTTCTTTATCGCTCATATTTTCTGGTGCTTTTTCATCAGGAACTTCGATGATTTCTATCTTTGTATAAGCACCTAAACGTTTTTGGTATTCTGCAATGGCTTGTTTCCAGTATTTTTCTTTTAATTTGCCTACCGCAAGTACAGTTATCTTCATCACATTCTCCTTATATCTGAATAGTTATTCGAGTTATCCACAGGTTATCCACCTATTCACAGCTTACTGTCTTAATAAGTGGTTTATGTATATAAATTCACTGCTATTCTTGTGTATTTTACCCACATTTCTGTGGTTAACTTGTAGATATGTGGATAACTCTGTTAATAATGTGGGTATTTCTCTGTGGATTGTGCACAAATGTGGGTAACTTATCCTCATTTTGTGCATAACTTTGAGGTCAGTCTTACATAGTTATTCACAGTTTTACGCTTTCTTTACACAAAATTGTGAATAACTACCCTACGTGCACACTACCTTAGAAATTATACATTTTCTCCCTAAGTTTTATCTACACTTTTTCCGTTTTTTGTGATGACTTTTGCGTGTTTTTTTACTTTTCTTCGTAAAAAAACAGCCAATGAAGTGGTTCGCTTCATTGGCTGTCTCAAACTTATTTATATTGTATAAATCGGTGTAGGTTCTGCTTTATCTGTATCGCATAGTAGAACTTCTTTATTTGTATCAATATCATGATGATTTAAGACTTGTCCTACACTCATACGCGCTAAGTCTTTCATATTGTTATCTTGTGATAAGTGAGAAAGATAAATACGTTTCGTGTTGCCTGTAATGACATCACACATTGCCATAGCTGCATCTTCATTTGAGACGTGCCCCATGTCTCCTAAGATACGTTGTTTGGTTTTCCAAGGGTAACGACACATGCGCAACATATCTACATCGTGGTTACTTTCAAACATGAAGGCATCACTGCCTCTGATCATACCTTTCATACGATCTGAAACATAGCCTGTGTCTGTAATCATCGTAAATTTTTTGTAGTTATTATGGAAAATATAGAATTGCGGATCAATCGCATCATGTGACACATTGAATGATTCAATATCAAATCCAGCTAATGAGTGTGTTTCATATGGATTGAAAATGAATTTTTGATCCATTGGAATCTTGCTGTCTTTCTTTTCAATCGCTTGCCAAGTTTTTTCGTTGGCATAAATCGGTAATTTATATTTACGCGTAAGAACACCTAATCCTTTAATATGGTCAATGTGTTCATGCGTGACTAAAATCCCATTTAAATCTTGAATATTTTTATCAATCTTACTGAAGAGTTCTTCCATCTTCTTGCCAGTTAATCCAGCATCAACGAGCAGGCTTCCTTTATCACTTTCTACATAAGTGGCATTGCCTGTACTACCACTCGCAAGTACGCTCATACGTATCAAGCGATTCACCCTTTCTAAGTTTCTAACTGTTTCTATTTATTTTGGACATCCGGATACATTTTAATTATTATCTCAAATTATGAGCTGTTTGTTAAAGATACGGCTTGGTCATACTGCCGTTTGAGTGGCCGAACAGTGCCGTCCCTCATCTTTTTTAATTTTTACTTATCTATTGTACACCTAATTGATACAGCTGCCCACCATATCATCTGAAATTGTTTCACACATTGAACATCCTATGTATAAGAGGACTACCATCAGATTGATCTCATGATACTCCTCTTTGCTTATTTTATATTGTTGGTTATCTCACAATAATCTTCGGATTTTTTGAAGTCGCTTCAACATAGTACGTTTTCGTTTTGGTACTGCCAGCGTGATTAACTTTAATCTCCCAACTTGCTTGGAGAACTTGAACATTGGTTTCTCTCACTACTGAATAGTATCCTAAACGAATATTAGTGACTGCGTCATTACGTTTTAAATAACGGTTGAAGTATAAAGCTTCAATCGCATTACGCGCACTGATGACATGTTGTGCTTCGTTATTTTCACCTTTTGAAGTACTGAGCTCATGGAGCGCTGTTTGGCGATAACTGCTCGCTTCTTCGTCATCATTAATTTTAAACTTCAACATTGCTTTATCATTGTTCATAATCGGTAAACCATTAAAAGTTTGTTCGAACGTTTCTTCGTTATCATCCGTACTAAATAATTGGTAATCTTCACCTTTATAAATATTTTTCTTCATGTACATTTTAAGGCTGGTTACTTGATCATTGCTGACGCTGATTGGTGGGCTGATGTTACCTTGTGCGATTTTACCATCATCTTCTGTTTTAACTTCGTCTTTTGATTTCGCGTAATTCGTGAAATCTTTAGAACGACCTGTGACTAGTTGAACTTTCAATCCTCTGACATCTGGTAATTCTTTAGGAATACTGATTTCTTCTTGTCTGAAGTTGACTTCATTATTCCCTTCAGCATCATTAATGTAAGATTTATTGATTTTATTCACATACATCACAGCTAACATAATATTGATGATGAGGAACACGAAAATGAAGAGTGTCTTTGCGTACTTCCAATTCATGACTTAAGCCCTCCATTCTCGTAAGCATACCATTCACCATCATACTGCACATACCACTGTGGTACATACTCACTATTACGCTGAACTTCCATGTCATCTTCTTCTCGATCTTTCATCGTATAACCAATCGTGATATTCGTTATTTTCTTAAAGTCGATGGATGGATTATTCGCTAAGTTAGAACGTACTGTTTCTGCGCCAGGGAGTTTTTCCTTTTCTTCACCGCTATCAATGGTGATATTGCTTTTTAATAAAGAGCGTCCATAACTGAAAATACCTTTCTCACCCCAAGCCACTTGGATGGTACTTAAGTTATTTTCGTTAAATACAGGTACACCATTTAAAAACATTTGATAAGTTAACTCACCAGACTCATCATCCGTATCAAAGAGGCGGAAATCATCTGTAAAACCACCATGTGCGTTAATAAAGTCGAATGTACTAGGAATCGTTTCTAACATATTCTTAGATTTTGATTCATCTTCAGATAAGTTCATATAACGATAGAGTTCATTTTTAGAATCATATGTTGCGACACCTGTATTATTGTTGTAAGTCGTATTACCGCTTTTCGTACTACGCACCACTACAGAATCATTAAAGAGTATAGAATTCATCGTTTCCACACTAATGTGATTAAAAATCGTACGGTACGTTTTTAAATGTTGCGGCTTTTCAGGCGCAAAGATATGCGTTGCCGCATCAATTGTATTTCTATTCGTAATAATATCTGCGAATGGTATTAAATTCGGTTTGATTTTACCTACTAAGTCATTAACCTTGTTGCTTGGAATAGATGTTGTCATACGCATCACACGGTGATGATCACTGCTGATGGCGTAAATGACTGCTGTATCCTTTTGCTCTGCATCAATCAATAAACGATTGAACTCATACTTATTTGAGACCTTCGCATCCATATTCAAGACTTGACCCAAATACATAGATAAAGGCATATCATACGCAAAGTCTAACACCAAGAAGTTATCACTGAGTTCTGGAATAAATAGGTTATGCGCATGATAGACTTCATGAGCATCTTCAACCTCTTGATTCTTTAATACCTTCACAATATTACGGTTAATCGTACGGGTTTCTAAAGCACCTGTGAACTTATCATCATTCGAATACACCACTTGATACGGCGAAATAACACTCGCCATAGGTTCTGAATTCGCTTTACCGATGGTATTCTGATTTGTTTTCTTATTATCTTGGCTTTCAAGATTCGCAAGGTCTGGTGAGAAGTTCCACATTAAATATGTCAGCACAATACTCATTAAGACTAAAAGTGTGAGAATCACGGATTTTGCTGCTTCTTTATGCCTCATCCCAATCACCATCTTCTATAACTTCACACGGTAATGTGATGAAGATTGAGGTACCTTGTCCCTCGACACTATTTGCCCAAATACGTCCGTTATGTGCTTCCACAATTTCTTTTGAAATCGCAAGACCTAAACCTGTACCGCCCATCTTACGTGTACGTGCTTTATCTACACGGAAGAAACGATCAAAGATTTTATCCACTTTATTAATCGGAATACCAATACCATTATCTTTAATACGAATCGTCATACGGTTATACAATGGATTCGGTTTCACGTGAAACTCAACACGCTTGCTGCCGCGTGAGTATTTCATCGCATTCGTAATGACGTTATCAAACACTTGCGTCATCTTATCCGGATCAATTTCCGCAAAGATAGTTTCATCAGGAATGTCACGCACAAACGTTACATCTTTTGAAGCCATCTCATGACGGTTGATGATTTTATTAATGAACATATTAAAGTCCACAATTTCTTTAGTGATTTGTTCTGTATCATTATCCATACGTGATAAATTCAATAAGTCATTAACCAAGCGAATCATACGTACCGTTTCTTCTCTTGTTACAGATAAGAACTGCGGCGCAATTTCAGGATCTTGCCAAGCGCCTTCTTCTAAAGCTTCTAAATAACTGTTCATAGAAGTTAACGGCGTACGCAACTCATGTGAAACATTCGCAACGAATTCACGACGTTCTTGTTCTACTTGTTGTTGTTCTGTTACATCATGTAACACCGCAATGTAACCTGTCACAAAGCCTGTGTCTTGTACAATTGTACTGAAGCTGACACGCGCAATAATACCTTCCGCTTCATTAATATCTAACAAGAAGCTATTATTATTTTCCTGCATCTCATCTAACGCGAATTCATCTTCTAAATCTAAGACACCCAGCATGTTGTAACCCATAACATCTTCTTTAGACATACCTAACATCTTCAATGCCATATCGTTCACAATACGCACACGTCCACGTCTGTCCGTCGCAATGACCCCATCACTCATATGTGTGATAACTGAGTCCAAACGACGTTTCTCACTTTCCGTATTCGCTTGTGCTTCTTGTACACGTTTTGACAAGTTGTTGAAGGCTAATGCCAGTTCACCGATTTCATCATTACCATAGATTTTTACACGTTGCGTATAATTACCTTTTGACATTTCAACCGTTTGGTTACGCATATCCGTAATCGGTTTAGTAATCGTACGCGCAATGAAGAATCCGAGTAATCCTGTGATAAATAAAGAAATCGCAGTACCTACAATGAAGATTTGGTTAAAGTTGTTTAATTGGTCATAAACACTATCGATATCCGCTTCAATATAAATATCACCGATGACACCTTTAGACGACTTCACAGGCAAGTTATAGATCCATACACGCTGTTTACCTTTACCATAGTCTTTCAGCATCGTATGGTCATTCGCTTGTCCTAATGAAAGTGCCTTTTGAATAGAGGTATCATTGGCTTTTTGATTAATGATACTGTTAGAAGATTGTTTCGTCGACGCGACTATAATTTGATCTTTATCAATATAGTTGATTTGTTCAATTTCTTGGCGGTTCGCATATTCATTAAGTAATTCTTGAATCTCTTTTTGCGTATTGACTGATTTGTCTTCTTCATTGACCTTCTCCACGTTAATCTCTATTTGTTTCGCATACTGCGAAATATTGTTTTTGAATGTCTGTGTTAATTCACGTTCTAAGTTATTGGTAAAATATAAACCAATAATCTGCATCCCAATAATAATTAACAAGACATAAACAATCACGAGCTTCGTGTGAAGGGACTGAAATTGTTTAAGCCATTTCATATCCTATGGCCTCAGTCGTGCTGCTGCAAGAAGTATCCGACACCGCGGCGTGTCACGATATATTCTGGATGTGACGGATCATCTTCGATTTTTTCTCTTAAACGACGGATTGTAACATCGACCGTACGTACGTCACCGAAGTAATCATAGCCCCATACCGTTTGCAGTAAGTGTTCACGTGTCATAACTTGTCCCATATGGTTCGCTAAATAATGGAACAATTCAAATTCACGATGTGTCAATTCAATATCTTTGCCGCGTTTCTTAATAGAATACGCATCTGGGTAGATGACAATATCTTTAATTTTAATTTCGTTCGGCGCATTATTTGCTTCTTGCGGTTGTGTATATTGACGACGTAAGTTCGCTTTCACACGTGCAATCAATTCACGTGTGCTGAAAGGTTTCGTCACATAGTCATCCGCACCTAGTTCTAAACCAAGCACCTTATCAATTTCTGAGTCTTTTGCCGTCAACATAATAATCGGCATTTCATATTTCTTACGTACTTCACGGCAGACTTCCATACCATCTCTGCCTGGAAGCATAATATCTAAGAGTACGATGTCTGGTTCTTCTTCATAAATTAAGTCAATCGCATCATTTCCGTCATATGCACAAAAGACTTCATAACCCTCTTTTTTCAAGTTAAATTCTAGAATATCAGCAATAGGTTTTTCATCGTCTACTACAACTACTTTTCTCGCCATAATCCTAAACCTCATTTCTAATCATAATCGTACATGAATAATTTTATTTAGACATAAGTATCTACTATATAATTTACCATTTCTAGCACGCCAATTCTATTTTTCATACCAAATTAATTCTATTATTGACTATCTATTTTTTCGGGTAAAAGACATTATGTGAAGGTATTGTAAATTTTATGTGGATTGCAGAAATGGGGATGTCTAAAAGAGAGGATTCATGCATGTTTATGCTATTGTAACATTTCATTACATTTTATACCTTGATTTTGTTTTTTAATAGCACGTTATCTAATTATAAAACTAACTATCTTAAACATAAAACAAGAAAAAGACAAAATAAAAATGCCCACCCTATTGGATGAGCATTGTACGGTCTCGACGGGAATCGAACCCGCGATCTCCTGCGTGACAGGCAGGCGTGTTAACCGCTACACTACGAGACCTAAAATGGTGACTCCTACGGGACTCGAACCCGTGTTACCGCCGTGAAAGGGCGGTGTCTTAACCGCTTGACCAAGGAGCCGTTTTTCAAGCACAAGATAGATTATAGCACAGCTCTTTAAAAAAACACAAGCAATTTTTAAAGTTTTTTTGTATAATTTTTACATAACCCATTTTAGGAGGCAAATTATGAATCAATCCACGCACTCTGGGGGTCATACAAAGAAAGAGAAAAAACTGTCTCTCACACAAATTATTATACGTATCCTTTTCTTAACGATAGGTTCAATGCTTACGGCAGTAGGACTTGAACTCTTCTTAGTTCCAAATAAATTGTTAGATGGCGGGATCGTCGGTGTTTCGATTATCTTATCTCATCTAACAGGTTTATCACTCGGTGTGTTTATCTTTATTCTTAACTTACCGTTTTTCTTCTTAGGTTATAAACAGATCGGTAAAACATTTGCGGTATCTACGCTTTATGCGATTACTGTCTTATCTATCGGAACTATGTTGCTCCATGATATTCCTGCAGTCGTTAGAGAACCTTTACTTATCACCATCTTCGGTGGTGCCATTGTCGGTATCGGTGTCGGTTTAGTCATCCGTGCCGGCGGTAGTATGGATGGAACAGAAATTATGTCCATTCTCGTGCATAACCGTCTGCCATTTTCAGTCGGTGAAATCGTGATGATCTTCAACTTCTTTATTTTCGCAGTCGCTGGTTTTGTATTCACATGGGAAAGTGCCATGTACAGTGTTGTCGCTTATTTCATCGCTTTTAAAATGATTGATTTAATTTTAATCGGTTTAGATGAATCAAAAGCGGTCTGGATTATCAGTGATGAGTATAAAGAAATTGGAGAAGCGATTAACGACCGTTTAGGGCGTGGTGTGACGTACTTACACGCAGAGGGTGCCTATACAGGCGATCCGCGTAAAGTCGTCTTCACGGTCATCACACGTGTTGAGGAAGCGAAATTAAAAGAAGTCGTTATTCAAATCGATCCGAACGCCTTCTTATCCTTCGGTAATGTTTCTGAAGTACGTGGCGGACACCATCGTAAGAAAAAAATTCATTAAACTTCATCATAAGCTTTATGAATACAAAAAATGCAATGCAGGTTCATACCCGCATTGCATTTTTCTATATCATTTATTTTAAGTTGCTGTAATTACAACTTATTATTTTTAAATTATGACCATAAAGGTTTTAACATATTTGTTTGTGTACGGTCTGGACCTACAGAGAAGATTGAGATACCTACGTTACATAACTCAGAAATACGTTCTAAGTAACGACGTGCGTTATCTGGTAAT
Organism: Staphylococcus simulans; assembly: GCF_025561465.1. Lineage (NCBI taxonomy): Bacteria > Bacillati > Bacillota > Bacilli > Caryophanales > Staphylococcaceae > Staphylococcus > Staphylococcus simulans. The sequence goes on along the minus strand of NZ_CP095100.1, from coordinate 21,056 downwards.
TCTTCTAATGATTGTACGCCTGTAATATCTTCAGACCAACCTGGTAATTCTTCGTAAATTGGTTTACAACGGTTCAACGCGTTTAAGTTTGCTGGGTATTCAGTGATTTCTTCACCATCTAACTCATACGCAACACAGATTTTAACTGTATCTAAACCAGTTAAAACGTCGATTGAGTTGATAGATAAGTCAGTAATACCACTTACACGACGTGAATGACGTAATACCACTGAGTCGAACCAGCCGACACGACGTGGACGTCCTGTAGTTGTACCATATTCACGACCTACTTCACGGATATGATGACCATCTTCATCGAATAATTCAGTAGAGAATGGACCATCACCTACACGTGACGTATACGCTTTACATACACCGATTACTTTAGATACTGATGTTGGTCCGATACCGCCGCCGACAGTAACGTTACCAGCAATCGGGTTACTTGATGTAACGAATGGGTATGTACCATGGTCGATGTCTAACATAACCCCTTGTGCACCTTCGAATAATACACGTTCATTAGCTACAAGTGCATCATCTAATAATTTAGGTGTGTCTGTTACATATTCTTTTAAGCGTTGACCAGCTGCATAGTATTCTTCGAAGATATCTTCGAAAGCTGGTGCTTCTTCATTAAACATACCTTTAAAGTATGCTGCTTTGTGTTCAAGATTTGCTTTTAATAAGCGTTCGAATGTTTCTTTGTCTAATAAATCCGCCATACGGATACCGATTCTTTGTGCTTTATCAACGTATGCTGGGCCGATACCTTTCTTAGTCGTACCGATTTTGTTATCACCACGAAGACGTTCTTCATACTCATCTTGTAATAAGTGGTAAGGCAAAATAACCTGTGCACGATTTGAAATACGCAAATTATTTGTTGGAATGCCGCGTTCATTTAATGCGTCCAACTCTTTTAATAATGCAACCGGATCAACTACAACACCGTTACCGATAACAGATAGTTTATCTTGATAGAAAATGCCTGATGGCACTAAGTGTAATTTATAAGTTTCTCCGCCGAATTTGATTGTATGTCCTGCGTTATTTCCGCCTGAAAAACGTGCAATAACGTCCGCTTGTTCTGCTAAAAAGTCTGTGATTTTACCTTTACCTTCGTCTCCCCATTGTGTCCCAACAACTACGATTGATGACATAAGAGCACCTCCAAGTTATTCTCAATTAACCATTCAATATTCTATCAATTGTAAGCGTGTAATGCAAATAGAAAACGAACATTAAATATTACAGATTTTTGGCAGTTCAGTGAACACTCAAACTTCCGAAAAAGTAATACAAACCCTTTAATACCAATGTTTTATACCGTTTATTACACTTTATATTACACATACTTATTGACAAAATAACCCTTTTAAATCGACTTAAAACCGTACATTCAAACATAATACTAGTTTATTGTACGTAAAAATATTTTTAAATTCGTTTCTATCTCGCCTTATTTTTTCTAATTTCCCATTAAAAAAAGACCAAAACGCGCGTTTGGTCTTTTAAATTCATCTATGCTTTCATTTTTAATTTTTACATCATATCTGCATGTGCATAATCAATGTCCGTGAATTTGTTGTATTGCTTCATGAAGTGCAATTTAACAGTTCCTGTCGGGCCGTTACGCTGCTTCGCAATAATGACTTCAATTTCACCATTATCATCATTTGTGACAGGTTCCATGCCGCCATCGTCATCTTCTTCACCGTCTTCACGATTATAGTAATCATCACGATATAAGAAAGCAACGATATCCGCATCTTGCTCGATAGAACCTGATTCACGAATGTCACTCATCATTGGGCGTTTATCTTGTCGTTGTTCAACACCACGAGATAACTGACTCAGTGCAATAACCGGACATTCTAATTCACGTGCAATCGCTTTTAACGTTCTTGAGATTTCAGATACTTCTTGTTGACGGTTATCAGACATACGAGAACCGCTTCCCATAATCAACTGCAAGTAGTCGATCACAATCATGTCTAAACCATGCTCTTGTTTGAGTCGACGACACTTAGAACGTAAATCTGTAATTCTGATACCCGGTGTATCATCAATAAAGATTTTCGTTTTAGATAACTTACCGACTGCCACTGTGAAACGATTCCAGTCTTCATCTGTCATCGTCCCAGTACGTAAACGGTTCGAGTCTACATTTCCTGAACTACAAATCATACGTGTTGCTAATTGGTCTGCGCCCATCTCTAGCGAGAAAATACCGACTGTATAATTGCTTTCATGTGTCGCAACTTTTTGCGCAATATTCAATGCGAAGGCAGTCTTACCTACCGAAGGACGTGCAGCTAAAATGATTAAATCATTTCGGTTAAAGCCTGCAGTCATCTGGTCTAAATCACGATAGCCTGTCGGGATACCTGGCGTTTGACCACTATTTTGGTCTAACTCTTCAGCATTCTCATAGACTTGTCCTAAGACGTCTCTGATATCTTTAAACCCTTCAGATTCTCTCGTAGATGCGAGTTCTAAAATCTTACGCTCTGCATCACTTAAAATATCATCTAAATCAAGTTCTGAATCATAACCGTCTTTCGCGATTTGATCTGCGACACGAATCAAATTACGTTTCGCAGCTAATTTATAAACAATCTCGCGATAGTACTCAATATTTCTTGTCGTCGGCACATTGCTTGCGAGCTCCGCAAGATATTGCGGGCCACCCGCTTCACTCAATGTCCCTTCAGATGTCAGCTGGTCCATTAAGGTTACGACATCTATTTCACTATTTTCCTCAAAGAGGTGCATCATCGCACGGAAGATGTGTTGGTGAGCGCCTCTATAAAAGGACTCAGGAAGTAAGACTCCCTGAGTTTCCCCCATGAGCTGTGGATCAATAATAATGGCACCTAAGACAGATTGCTCAGCTTCGTTGTTATGCGGCATCTGGTTTTGTTCATACATTCCATCCATTTTTTGATTACACCTCTAATTATTTCATTGCTTATTTTTGTTCAACAGTGTGAACACGGATTGTACCATCGACTTTTTTGTCTAATTTTACTGGTACATTTGTATAACCTAAGGCATGGATACCGTTAGGTAAGTCCATTTTACGTTTATCAATTTTGATATCGTGTTGTTTTTGTAAGGCTTGTGCAATTTGTTTTGTGCTGACAGAACCGAATAATTTGCCGCCTTCACCTGATTTAGCTGTGACTTCTACTTCGATGTCTTCAAGACGTTTTGCTAATGCTTTCGCATCTTCGATTTCTTGTTCTCTTTCTTCTTCAGCACGTTTGTTTTTAAGTTCTAATTGTTTCAAGTTACCTGGTGTTGCTTCTACTGCAACATTTTTCTTGAATAAGAAGTTTTGTGCGTAGCCTACAGGTACGTCTTTAACTTCGCCTTTCTTACCTTTACCTTTAACATCTTGTGTGAAAATTACTTTCATTGTCCTTCACTCCTACTAATTTGTTCATCTATTGCTTGTTGTAATTGTTCTACTGCTTCATCTACTGTTACACCTTTAATTTGCGTGGCAGCATTTGTTAAATGTCCACCGCCACCTAAAGCTTCCATTGTCAGTTGGACGTTGATAGACCTAAGTGAACGGGCTGAAATACCCACTAAGTCATCTTCTCGTCTAGCCACTACATAAGAGGCCTCTACACCATCTAAACTTAACAATTCGTCTGCAGCTTGTGCAACTGTAACAGGGTGATAGATTTTATCATTAGATCCGTGTGCCACCGCAATACCATTGCTTTGCAGTTTCACAGTACGGATAAGTTCTGAACGATTAATGTACGTATCAATATCATCTTTTAAGAAATGCTGCGTCAAAATCGTATCTGCACCATGTGCTCTTAAGTAACTTGCCGCATCAAAGGTTCTTGAACCTGTACGTAATGTGAAGTTACGCGTATCGACAATAATACCTGCATACATAATCGTTGATTCTAATCTTGTCAGACGTTGTTCTGTCGGTTGGTATTCAAGGAGTTCCGTCACAAGCTCAGCTGTAGAGCTGGCATAAGGTTCCATATATACCAATAATGGATGAGAAATAAAGCTTTCACCACGACGGTGATGGTCGATTACGACTTTACGGTTTGCTTTATTTAAAATGTTCTCATCTAATACCATTTCTGGTTTATGTGTATCAACAACAACTAATGTCGTTTTCGATGTCATAATATCCCACGCATCATCTGATGTGATGAAACGTTCTTTTAATTCTGGTTTCTTATCAATTTCATCCATCACACGACGTAATGTCGGATCGATATCTTCTTCATTTAATACAACATAAGCATCTAAGTTATTCATCATGGCAAAGCGTGAAACACCGATAGCTGCACCGATTGCGTCTAAGTCAGGACGTTTATGTCCCATAATGATAACTTTGTCGCCTTCCATCAATATATCTTTTAAAGCATGTGAGATAACACGCGCACGCACACGTGTACGTTTTTCCATTGGGTCAGTCTTACCGCCATAAAATCTTACATTACCATTGATATGTTTGATTGCGACTTGGTCACCACCACGGCCAAGGGCTAAGTCTAAACCTGATTGTGATAATTCCCCTAAGTCAATCAAGTTCTCTGAACCTTCACCGACACCAATACTTAATGTCAATTGTGCGCGGTAACCTACACTCTTTTCACGTAGGTTTCGTAACAAGTCGAAATTTGATTCTTCTAATTGGTCAAGAATACGACGGTTTAAATACGCTACGAATTGGTCTGAACTATAACGCTTGAAATAGATATCATACTCAGAAGCCCAACGACTGATGACACGTGTGACCATAGAGTTGATTTCAGAACGTTGTGTATCGTTCATATTTTGTGTGATTTCATCGTAGTTATCAAGGAATAAGGTTGCGATAACCGGCTTCGATTCTTCATATAATTCATACGTGTGTACTTCTTCGGTAATATCAAAGAAATATAAGACGTGTTCATCTTCTGAATAACGCACACGATAATGATAATTGCCATCTGTAATTTCAATCTCTTGCGTCTTCTCTAATTGTTTCAGAATGTTCGGGTACACTTCATTTATCGGATCTGAGATAACATTACGATCCAATCGTTCAGACATGAAATGGTTCATCCATTCTACATCTTCATTCTCATCAAGAACAATGATGCCAATTGGCAAACTTTTAATCGCGATACTATTGCCAGCTGATATCTGTCCGCTTAAATCATCTACATATTGATCTAATCGTATGAATGCATTACGAAACGCAAATGCACTGATAATAATCATCACAAGTAAGACTGCAGTTGCGATACCAGCAATCAATTGGTTAAAGATAAACCAAACAACAACTAATGCGATTGCAGTTAATACCATAAGCAAGAAAGGAATAAACAGTGCTTTCTTCGTAGATTGACGATTCATTCTGTCACCTCAAATCATTTTTTAATAAATCGTTTTAAATTGAATGTAATATCTACAACACCCAGTAAGCCGATAATCGGTATCACAGGTGTCAGTAAAAATCCTATAACCATTAATAAAATGCCCACACCTACCGGCATACGTTTCGCTTTCGCAAAGTAAGCAATGAAACTTAAACCTTGGATGAACATAATGAATGATAAGATAACTTGCATATTTAAAACGATACTTTGGAACGTGCCAGGTTGCGTTGCGAACATGACACAAAGCAATACTATAAAGTAAATGTATGCGAGTACACGTTTAAATTGCCATGCATATAACGGTTTAAACACTGGGGTTGCTATTTTAAACTTACGTAAAATCGGAAACGATACAATCAAGTTAATGAGTATCATAATAAAAATAACGATAATCGTATAACTAGGTAATTGAACTGCTAATTGTCTAAAACCTTCTTCTAACACACTACGTGAAGAAGCATCTAGCCCACTCATTGCCATTGCTTGATACATTTGATCTTTAAATGGTTTCACAAGCACTTGTGAAAGCGGAAGTTTATCGAAGACTTGAAGCAGCATAAAGCCTGCCAAACTGATGATACTCATATATGTAGTTGCGATATAGAGTATACGTTCTTTCGATGTACGTTCTTTTAATAATTGCCCTACTATCAAACTCAAAATCAAAATGAAGATGATATAACTCAGTACACCCTCACTTCCGAACAGGACAGTTAAAATAACTGTAATCAGTGCGGCAATACCGAAAGACATAATAGACTTATGCCATAGAATAATACCAGGCACCGTTGCAATAAAAAATAAGATGAGTCCGGCAACCGGTATAACACAGGTGACTGCCACAATAATCAGCAATGCCAATGTTGCAAGTAGCGTCGCCTTCAGGTCTATTTTTGCAAACAAATTCGCCACTCCTATACTTTAGTAACTATAAGAATTATTTTAACATAGTTGGCAAGAATCACCTACTTGATATCACTAGCTTGCTACATGTTTTTAACAGCATAGATAAAGTTCAATTTCTTCAGTTGTATCTTATCAACTATACCCAATATTTTATAATGTTTCCCTTCAGAAAAGTGAGGTATATAATAAATAAAGTATTTATATTATAACAACTATGGAGGAGATTTTATGACAGCTGGAAGTATCGTTACATATTCTATTGTAGGTTTGTTATTAATTGCAGCGATGATCATTTTATTTATTGAAACGAAAAAACCTAAGCAAGTAAGAAATCAAAAAATGACGACCATCGCTTTATTACTCACTACCGCATCAACTCTAATCATCTTCATTTTTAGTTTGATTCAATCACTCTCTTAACTAAATAAGAAAGACTTGGACTCTATCCATTTGTTAAATTTTTATTAATTCCCGAAAACGCTATCGTAATATATTGCAAACCACGTTATAATGAGAGTGATAAAAAAAGATTTAAACGAAGAAGGAGTACCAGAAGTATGCAGAAAGTTTTCTTAGCTGGAAGCAGTCTTGCGCTGTTCTTCACAAGCATTTTATGTTTCGTCTTGCATGCCTTAATTAAAATGAGCATTACAGGTCTCATCTTTTTAAACGCAGGAAATTTTCTGATTCCATTAGGTTGTGCATTTGTGACACTAAGTATTATGAGTGTCATCGCATTTCTATATGTTGATACCGCTGAGCAATCAGAAACACAAAACCAAGAGTGATAAAGTTAGACTGACGCTTGTCTGAAGTAAGACATCCATTCGTCTACAAACTCTTTAACAGAAACACTTTCAAACTATTCTATTTCAACCGATTATCCTTAGAGGGTAGTCGGTTTTTCTTTGTGTTTCAGGAAATAACAAGACGGGAAATATTAATTTTCCATATAAAAAGAGGACGCTATGTTGGTAAGGCATAGCGTCCATGTGGTAGGTAAATATATATATTGGAACGAGGTTGGATCATCTTAATTCGTTTTCCAACTACTCGATGATCCCATTTATTTTGTTGCAGGGCCGATTTTTTCTTTTCCGCCCATGAACGGTACCAATGCTTTTGGAATCGTAATTGATCCATCAGCGTTTTGGTAATTTTCAACAATTGCTGCAAACGTACGACCTACTGCTAAGCCGCTTCCGTTCAATGTATGAACTAATTCTGGTTTAGCATCTTTGTCGCGTTTGAAACGAATGTTAGCACGACGTGCTTGGAAATCTGTCATGTTAGAGCATGAGCTGATTTCTTTGTAATCTTGATAACTTGGAAGCCAAACTTCTAAGTCATATGTTTTACTTGAACTGAAACCTAAGTCGCCAGTACAAAGAATGACACGACGATATGGTAATTCAAGTTCTTCTAAGATTGCTTCTGCGTCGCTTGTTAACTGTTCTAATGCATCCCAAGAATCTTCAGGTTTTTCAAAACGTACCAACTCAACTTTATCGAATTGGTGTAAACGGATTAAGCCACGTGTGTCACGTCCGGCAGAACCCGCTTCACTTCTGAAGCAAGCTGACTGTCCAGTGAACTTGCCTGGCAATTTATCTGCAGACAAGACTTCTTCGCGGTAGAAGTTAGTTAACGGTACTTCCGCAGTAGGAATCATGTAAAGTCCTTCTTTTTCAATCTTGAATAAGTCTTCTTCGAATTTTGGAAGTTGACCTGTACCATACATAGAATTTGCATTCACAAGTTGTGGTACCATCATTTCAGTATAGCCGTGCTGTGTTGTATGTTTTGTTAACATGTAGTTCATTAATGCACGTTCTAACTGTGCACCTTCATTTGTTAAGAAGACGAAACGCGCACCAGATACACGTGCAGCACGTTCGAAATCTGCCATACCTAATTCTTCAACTAAATCCCAGTGTGCTTTCGCTTCGAAGTCGAATTCACGAGGCGTACCCCATTTTTTCACTTCGATGTTTTCTTCATCAGTTTCGCCTTCTGGCACATCATCATGCATGATATTAGGGATTGTAGATAATTTATAATGTAAGTCATCATCCACTTCGTTTAACTCAGTATCGATGTCTTTGATTTTATCGCCAAGTTCTCTCATTTGTTTAATGACATCATCCGCATTTTCTTGGTTGCGTTTTTTCTCAGCGATTTCACCGCTTACTCGGTTACGTTCAGCTTTCATTTCTTCTGCTTTACCGATTAACTCACGGCGTTTACCATCAAGTTCTAATACTTTGTCCACGATTTGTGGGTCCATTCCGCGTAATCTTACTTTCTCTTTCAAGCGATCCGTTTCGTTTCTAAACAATTTAATATCTAACATGTGTCAGTCATCCTTTCAAAATAAGTGTCGGGGTATTTAAATTCAAATTAATAATATAATTAGAGCAGCTGAAAAAAGAATAAAAAAATACCACGCCCCTACAAGGGACGTGGTATTACGTGTTGCCACCCTATTTAACAGTATGTATCAAATTAATTGATGCACACTGCACTCTCTCTAAAATAACGGTTAAACCGGTTGTTCTCTCAAATGCAGGTAGATTCGTCACGTAGTCTTAATTGCTTATTCACACCAACCATAAGCTCTCTGGAATTAATAACTAGGATTACTTATCCTGCGAACAATGTCTTATGAACTTAACTTCACTATAGCAAATAGTTATTTGAATTGCAACTCAAATATAAAATTTTTCTGAATTCAAGAAAAATTCATGTTATTTGCATTCTGCATCAGTATACGCTGCTTGCTGTAAATAACGCGATACTTGCGTGATATCATGATGGAATTGACGGTCTTCTGTAATGGATGGCGTAATATTTCTTAACGTCTCATATTTCTCAAGTGAGCGTGGCGATAATTGATCAATACCTTTTAATTCCACCGCTTGCAGCGCAATAATTAATTCAATCGATAACACTCTACGCGCATTATCCACAATTTGATAGCCATGTCTTGAACCAATTGTACCCATAGAGACATGATCTTCTTGGTTCGCAGATGAAGGGATAGAATCCACACTCGCAGGATGCGCCAATGTTTTATTTTCTGATACTAAACTCGCTGCCGCATACTGCATAATCATCGCACCACTTTGTAAGCCTGGTTCAGGACTTAAGAAAGCAGGTAAACCACCATTCAATTGTGGATTTACTAAACGTTCTAAACGACGTTCTGCGATATTCGCAAGTTCACTTACCGCAATTTTCAAGAAGTCTAACGCATATGCAACAGGTTGACCATGGAAGTTGCCGCCTGAAATAACTAATGTTTCATCACCTTCATGGAAGATTAACGGATTATCATTCGCCGCATTCATTTCACGTTCTAATTGTTGTTTCACAAATTTCAATGTTTCAAAGCTTGCGCCATGAACTTGCGGAATACAACGTAACGTATACGCATCTTGAACTCTGATTTCACCTTGTGTCGTCGTTAACTGAGAATCCTCTAACCAATACAACATACGATCTGCGACTGCACTTTGTTCAGGGAAATTACGCGCATCATGTACTTCAGGACGATACGCATCCGTAATACCGTTTAACGCTTGATGTGTTAACGATGCAATCCATTCTGATTGATAAGCTAACGCTTCCGCTTCAATCCAGCTGATGACACCTTGTGCTGTCATAGCTTGTGTCCCGTTAATCAACGCCAAACCTTCTTTGGCAGATAACGCTAACGGTTCACGACCTAATTCATGTAAGACCTCAATACTCTCTTTTTCTTCTTGTTGATAAAAGACTTTGCCTTCTCCAATTAAAGCTAACGCAAGATGAGATAGAGGTGCTAAGTCACCTGAAGCGCCTAATGAACCTTGTTGTGGAATAATCGGAATAATACGTTCATTAATAAAATAAACTAATTGATCAACTAAATCAGTTGTGACACCTGAATGACCTTTCAACATTGTATTCAAACGTAAAATCATCATCACAAGTGCAACATCATGAGAAAACGGATCACCTGTACCGCAAGCATGTGAACGAATCAAGTTCACTTGAAGTTGATTATATTGCTGTGGATCGATTAAGACATCACTAAACAAGCCGAAGCCTGTTGTAATTCCGTAAATCGTTTCTTTATTTTTAATAATATCTTCTACAATGGCACGACTTTGTTTAACGCGTTCCATCGCATCAGATGAGATTGTTACCTTATCTTGCTGGTGTAAAAATTTTTTTATATCTTCAATTGTGAGCGATGCTCCGTTTAATTCTAGTGTCAATTGAATTACCCCCTCAGAAAATAAATGTATACAATTATCCCAAGTATACGCTTACATTTTTAGAAGGACAATAGATTCTGCCAAAGCCGTAGCGTGTTAATACGTCACTAGTTTAGCACGCTAAATTTAAATAACAGTTTTCTATCCAGCCAGACAATATGAGTTAAACAAAGGTAATCTTCAACCGTTCATCCTTACGCGCACAAGACTTTACAAAACGTTCAATAAGTCTTCGCAATGAAAGTGTTGACTTACCTAAACGATAGGTATAAGATGTTGTAATGCATTGAGAAACAATCAACATTACAGGTATGAAAGGCTCACTCCAATGATATGGGTGTGCTTAAATTTTATAAATAATCAAATACATCGAAAACCTAAAGCTCCATTGTATGAAGCTTAAGTGTAAAATGAATGGGTTATGGAGGGATTATGGTGGAAATTTTAACAGATGTTACGATTCCAAAACGAAAAGATGAGACGCACAAAGGAGATTACGGCAGAATCTTATTAATTGGCGGAAACGCAAATTTAGGCGGCGCAATTATTATGGCTGCACGTGCATGTGTGTATAGCGGAAGCGGTTTGATTACAGTTGCAACACACCCGACGAATCATGCGGCTTTGCACTCACGCTGTCCTGAAGCGATGGTCGTGGACATTAATGATACGAAGATGTTAACAAAACTTATTGAAACATCAGACAGTATTTTAATCGGCCCTGGACTTGGTTTAGACTTTAAAGGCAATAATGCGATGACATTCTTGCTTCAAAATATCCAACCGCATCAGAACCTGATTATTGATGGTGATGCGATTACAATTATGAGTAAATTAAAAGTGGAAGTACCTAAGTGTCAAAATGTTGTGTTCACACCACACCAAATGGAATGGGAAAGATTAAGCGGCATTCCAATTGAGGAACAAACTTATGAACGTAACCGTGAAGCTGTAGATCAAATACACTCTGCAGTTGTCTTAAAACAACATGGCACAGAAATCTATTTAAAAGATAACACGTACAAATTAGAGATTGGTACACCAGCTATGGCTACTGGCGGTATGGGTGATACATTATCAGGTATTATCACAAGTTTTATCGGTCAGTTTGACGACTTTGATTATGCGGTTAAAACTGCGACATATGTGCATAGTTATATTGGTGAACACTTATCTAAAGAAATGTACGTTGTTCCGCCATCAAACTTAATCGCAGAAATCCCATATGCGATGAAGCGTTTAGAAGAAAAAGAAAATTAAACTTAATCTATTAAGAGTAATAAAAAAGCTTTCTGCTTAACCTAGTGGTTTTGCAGAAAGCTTTTATTTTATCTATTCACTTAAATTATTCTTCTTCGTTATCTTCATCTTCTGAATCTGCGCTTTCAATATCTTCGTTCACGCGATCCATGAAGTCTTGTCTTAATTCAGTGCGTTCACCGTCTTCTTCTACAGTTTCATCTAATTCTTCTGTATGAATTGTACGGTCATCATCTTCTGATTCTACGACTTGTTCACTGATTGTTGGTGTTGGACCATTTTCACCTGGTTCTGTTTCATCTTCAGAAGTACCTTCTAATTCATCTTCTGGTTCTTCTTGAACTTTCGCAACCGTAGAAACAAATTGTTCATCGCTCAAGCGGATTAATCTTACCCCTTGTGCTGAACGTCCGTTTTGTGAAATGTCGCCGACATCGATACGGATAATCACACCATGGTTTGTGACAATCATTAAGTCCTCTTCGCCTGTTACTGTTGTGATGCAGACGATATCACCGTTTTTCTCAGTAATCGTAGCTGTTTTGATACCTTTACCGCCACGGTTAGACACACGGTATTCTTCAAGTGGTGTACGTTTACCGTAACCATTTTCAGTGACTACTAATACTTCATCTTCACTATCGCCATTTGCGACTGCGAGTCCGATGACTTCATCACCTTCACGTAAAGTGATACCTTTTACGCCGGCAGCTGTTCGGCCAAGTGGACGTAAGAGTGATTCTTTGAAGCGGATAAGTGATGCACGTGATGTACCAAGTAAGACATCTTTTGAGCCATCTGTAAGACGTACTGCTACGAGTTCATCTTCATCTCTGAAGTTGATCGCAATCTTACCGTTTCTATTGATGTGTGAGAAGTTGCTTAGAGATGAACGTTTCACGATACCGTGTTTCGTTGCGAAGATTAAGAAGGCATCTTCTTTCTCTAAATCTTTCACCGCAATCATCGTACTGATGACTTCATCATTTTCAAGCTCAATTGCGTTGATAACTGGAATACCTTTAGACTGACGTGAGAGTTCCGGCACCTCGTACCCTTTAAGTTTGTAGACACGTCCTTGGTTCGTAAAGAACAATACATGGTCGTGGGTACTCAATGTGACAATTTGACTCACGAAGTCTTCTTCTAATGTATTCATACCTTGCACACCGCGACCGCCACGATTTTGTGCACGGTACGTAGAAACAGGTAAACGTTTGATGTAGTTATTATGACTTAATGTGATTACAATTTGTTCTTCAGGAATTAAGTCTTCATCTTCAATATGGTCTAAACCGCCAAGTTGAATTTCAGTACGACGTTCATCACCATATCGTTCTCTGACTTCGATTAATTCGTCACGAACAAGTTGTAATAATTTTTCTTCGTCAGCAAGAATCGCTCTTAATTCTTCAATGTATGCAATTAAGTCGTTATATTCAGATTCAATTTTATCTCTTTCTAAACCTGTTAAACGTCTTAAACGCATATCTAAGATAGCTTGTGCTTGACGCTCAGATAATTTGAAGCGTTCTTGTAAACGTTCCATTGCTACTTTATCTGTATCAGATTCACGGATTGTTGTGATGATTTCATCAATATGGTCTAACGCAATACGTAAACCTTCTAAGATATGTGCACGGTCTTCAGCTTTTTTCAAGTTGTATTCTGTACGTCTACGTACGACTACTTTTTGATGTTCTAAGTATTCGACCAATGCTTCTTTTAAATTAATTAATTTCGGTCTGCCATTGATTAAGGCAATCATGTTTACACCGAATGAAGCTTGAAGTGGTGTTTGTTTGTATAAATTATTTAGAATAACACTCGCATTCGCATCTTTACGGACATCGATTACGACACGTACGCCAGTACGTAAACTTGTTTCATCACGTAAGTCTGTAATACCATCAATTTTCTTGTCACGTACTAATTCTGCGATTTTCTCAATCATACGCGCTTTGTTGACTTGGAACGGAATTTCAGTCACAACGATACGTTGACGACCGCCGCCGCGTTCTTCAATTTCAGCACGTGCACGCATTTGAATAGATCCACGTCCTGTTTCATAAGCACGACGGATACCGCTCTTACCTAAAATTAAACCAGCAGTCGGGAAGTCCGGTCCAGTAATGTCTTCCATCAATTCTGCAATTGTGATATCAGGATTATGACTTAAACTTAATACACCATTGATGACTTCTGTCATGTTGTGAGGTGGAATGTTCGTCGCCATACCTACCGCGATACCTGCAGCACCGTTCACTAAGAGGTTAGGGAAACGTGCCGGTAAGACTTCCGGCTCTCTTTCCGTACCATCATAGTTATCGATAAAGTTGATTGTGTCTTTATTGATATCTCTTAATAATTCAGTCGCAAGTTTTGTCATACGTGCTTCTGTATAACGCATTGCAGCTGCACCATCGCCATCCATGGAACCGAAGTTACCTTGGCCGTCTACAAGAGGATAACGATAGCTGAAATCCTGAGCCATACGTACCATGGCTTCATAGATAGATGAGTCACCGTGAGGGTGGTATTTACCCATTACGTCACCTACGATACGTGCGGATTTCTTATACGGTTTATCAGGCGTCATCCCTTGTTCATTCAACCCGTACAAAATACGACGATGTACCGGTTTCAAACCATCTCTGACGTCTGGCAAAGCACGAGATACGATAACACTCATCGCATAGTCTAAGAACGATTCACGCATCTCGTTACTAATATTTCGTTCAATTATTCTTGATTCAGGATATTCAGCCATCAAGATTGCCTCCTTAAGTTATTAATTCCGTAGCTGTTTCGCTGATTCATAGCTTCCAAAATTAGAAATCCAAGTTCGCGTAAACCGCATTTTCTTCGATGAATTGACGACGGTTTTCTACAACATCGCCCATTAACATTTCGAAAGTTAAATCCGCTTCAATCGCATCTTCTAATGTCACTTGTAACATTGAACGATGCTCTGGATTCATTGTTGTTTCCCATAATTGATCTGCATCCATTTCACCTAAACCTTTATAACGGGCAATAGACCATTTCGGTGTCGGTTTCAATTCAGATTTCAATTTCTCTAATTCACGTTCGTTAAAGACATAGTATTTCTGTTTACCTTGTGTCAATTTGAATAAAGGCGGTTGTGCAATGTATACATAACCCGCTTCAATCAACGGACGCATGAAGCGATAGAAGAATGTCAATAACAGTGTTCTGATATGCGCACCATCCACATCGGCATCTGTCATGATAACGATTTTGTGATAACGTGCTTTCGAAATATCGAATTCTTCTCCGATACCGGTACCGAATGCAGTAATCATAGAACGGATTTCATTATTATTTAAGATTCTGTCTAAACGTGATTTTTCAACGTTCAAGATCTTACCACGTAGCGGTAAAATCGCTTGTGTTCTTGAATCACGACCAAGTTTTGTAGACCCCCCGGCAGAGTCACCTTCGACGATGAAGATTTCACTCTCTTCAGGGTTTTTACTTGAACAGTCAGCTAATTTACCTGGTAAGCTTGAAACTTCTAATGCTGATTTTCTACGAGTTACTTCACGTGCTTTTTTAGCTGCGATACGTGCACGAGAAGCCATCATGCCTTTTTCGACAATAATACGAGCAACTTGTGGATGTTCTAACAAGAAACGCTCCATATCCTCTGTGAAGAGTCTGTCTACGATTTGACGAACTTCAGAGTTGCCGAGTTTTGTTTTTGTTTGTCCTTCGAATTGAGGGTTGCTGTGCTTAATTGAGACAACCGCTGTTAAACCTTCACGTGTATCTTCACCAGATAAACGCTCTTTATCATCTTTCATAATGCCTTGTTGAATACCATAACTGTTCAATACACGTGTTAACGCACGTTTAAAGCCATCTTCATGTGTACCGCCTTCGTAAGTATGGATATTGTTCGCATAAGATAATAAGTTTGTTGAGAAACCGCTGTTGTATTGCAATGCAATTTCTACTTCCACGTCATCTTTACGGTCATGTAAGTAAACCGGCTCATCAAATAAAGGCTCTTTATTCTCGTTGATTAACTCAACGTAAGATTTAATACCGCCTTCATAGTGATATGAGTCTTCTTTTACTTCTTCACCGCGTTCATCACGTAAAGTAAGCTGAATGCCTTTGTTTAAGAAAGCCAACTCACGAATACGTTTTTGAAGCAATTCATACTGATACGTTGTTGTTTCAGTAAAGATTTCAGGGTCAGCTTTAAAGCGGATTTCAGTTCCTGTATGTTCTGTTTCGCCAACCACTTTCAAATCATATTGAGGAACCCCGCGTTTATACGCTTGGTTATAAATTTTATTATTACGGTGTACAAACACTTCTAATGTTTCAGAAAGTGCGTTAACAACTGAAGATCCTACACCATGCAGACCGCCTGATACTTTGTATCCGCCACCGCCGAATTTACCGCCGGCATGCAATACAGTTAAGATAACCTCAACTGCTGGACGGCCCATTTTTTCTTGAATATCAACTGGAATACCACGGCCGTTATCTGTTACACGAATCCAGTTATCTTTCTCGATAATGACTTCGATTGTATCAGCATAGCCAGCCAATGCTTCGTCAATACTATTATCTACAATTTCCCATACAAGATGGTGCAGACCTCTTTCTGAAGTCGATCCGATATACATACCTGGACGTTTACGAACGGCTTCAAGTCCTTCTAATACCTGTATTTGTCCAGCACCATAATCTTCCGTGTTGTTCACATCTGACAATGCTTCCACCTTCACTTTCTATCACTTGATAATTTCACCTTGATTGATTCGGTAAAGTTTTGCATGTTTCATAATTTCATGATCAATACCTTCTACAGACGTTGTAGTCACAAATGTCTGCACCTTATCTTGAATTGTACTCAGCAGGTGAGTCTGACGAGAGTCATCTAATTCACTCAGCACATCATCAAGCAATAAGATAGGGTATTCGCCGACTTCTTTGTTAATCAGTTCAATCTCAGCCAGCTTAATTGATAATGCAGATGTCCGCTGTTGACCTTGTGAGCCATAAGTCTGAGCATCCATCCCATTAACGTTAAAACCTAAATCATCACGGTGCGGACCATAAAGGGCCACGCCGCGTTCTATTTCTCTGTCCATATTGTCAGCCATCAATTGCTGCACTTCTTCAAACAAAGCCGCTTCATCCTCAGTATCAGACAACTTCAAGCTCGGACGATATTTAACCTCTAAGCTTTCTCTGTTGTCTGTAATGCTGGCATGAATCGGTTGTGCAAGCACTTCTAATTCCTCGATAAAGTGCGCACGCTTCAAAGTGACTTTAAGCGCATACTCCGCAAACTGCTGATTTAATACCTCAAGCATTGTGCGGTCTGTTTTCTGCTTAATCTGAAGCTGTTTTAAGTAATTGTTCTTTTGTTTCAAAATCCGTTGATATTGAGACAAATCATTCAGGTAAACCGCAGACATCTGACCTAGCTCCATATCAATAAAGCGGCGTCTGACTTGCGGTGATCCTTTGACAATATTCAGGTCCTCTGGGGCAAAAAGAACAACATTCAAGTGTCCGATATATTGTGTCAGACGATGTTGTTCTAAATGATTTACTTTAACCTTTTTGCCTTTTTTAGTTATAAACATGGTCAATGGCATCTTCCCATGTCGATAACTCAGCTCACCTTCTATTTTAGCATACTCAGCCCCAAAGCGTATGAGCTCTTTATCATTTGAAGTTCGATGGCTTTTCGCTAATGCAAGTGTGTAAATGGATTCTAATAAATTAGTTTTGCCTTGCGCATTTTCACCAATCAAAATATTCACATCTGGATGGCAATCCAATGCGACTTCTTCATAATTGCGATAATTTTCAAGTTGGAGTGCATTTAATTTCATTGGTCACCTTGATGAGCAATTACAAAAGAACCCACTTCAGGTATTTCAATTTGATCGCCATCTTCGAGTTTTTTACCACGACGTGTTTCACGCTCACCGTTTAAGAAAACTTCGAAATCTTTTAAAAACCATTTTGCCTGTCCACCTGATTCAATAATGCCTTCAGTTTTCAGGAATTGTCCTAAAGTAATGTCACCTTCAACCATGATTTTTTCAGTCAACACACTCACTCCATTTCTTTATAAGGTCATTAATATATTATACCTTTTTTCGTAATAAATTTCATGTTTGAGCGGTTGAAATCTAGCGTTTTCTCATCATTTTTTCACGTTAATCTCATATTTTGAATTTTTCAGCGTCTTTAACACTCATTTTTCGCATTTTAAAAGGTGACATTGAACATTTTAAGCGCATCGATATTTTTATCCTAAATAATTTTAAAGTGCATTCAGCGACATCTGAGACACTTTAAAATGAATTTCACGTTGTTATTTTGAATCTGCCATAAAAAACGGAAACCCTGCAAAGAGGATTTCCGTTTTTTAAAGTGAATGTCACCTTTTGTTTTTGAGATTAGTATGTTCTGATTGGCAAGATTAATTGCACAACTGAATCGTCATCTTTTGGCTTTAATGTGAATGGTTTCATCGTACCGAAGAATTCAACTTCTACTTCGTCATTATCGATTGCTTTTAAAGCATCCATCATGTACTTAGAGTTGAATGAGATTTTCAAGCTGCTGCCTTCCACACTGTTTGCATCAACATCTTCTTTTACCGTACCGATTTCTGGTGATGTAGAAGAAAGTTCGACTTCTTGATTGCCAGTGCTTAATTTGATTACGTTATTACCGCCTTCACGCGCAAGTAATGACGCACGATCAATTGCGTGATAGAAATCACTGTTGCTCATTTCAATTTTTGTTTCGTAGTTCTCTGGGAACAAACGAGATGTATCTGGATAATGTCCTTCAAGCAATCTTGAAATGAAATTGATGTTGCCGACTTTAAATAACACTTGGTTAGATGCGAAGAAGATATTAATGTCATCTTCTGAATCAGTGACAATTTTATTAAGTTCAGCTAAAGCTTTACCTGGAATGATGACATTTTTATTATCAATGTCTTCGTCTTCTAGTTTAAGTTTACGAACTGCTAAACGGTGTGAGTCTGTTGCAGTGCATATTAATTCATTATCTTGAATCAACCAGTTCACACCAGTTAAAACTGGCCGTGTTTCTGAGGTGGACACTGCGAAGTTTGTTTGTGCAATCACGTTTTTAAGTACTTTAATTGGTAATTGAATTGCGTCATCTTGAGAAACTTGAGGTAATAATGGATATTGATCTGGGTCTAAGCCGCTCAAGTTGAACTCTGAATGACCTGAAGTAATCAATGTTTGGAATTGCTCATTTGTTGATAACTTCACATCTTTGCCTGGTAATTTTTTAATAATATCTACAAAGAAACGACCAGGAAGTACAACGGATCCTGTTTCAGTAATCGTTACAATCTCTTCTCCGTCAACTTCTTTAGGGATTGAAATTTCAATTGAAATCTCAGAATCTGAACCTGTTAAAATAATGCCTTCTTCTTTTGCATCGATTTTGATACCCGTTAAGATCGGCAATGTTGTTCTTGGTGAAATGGCTTTTAATGTGTCATTTAATTGATTTATGAAATAGTCTCTTTTAATCGTGAATTCCATCATAAATTTTAAACTCCTTCCAGTCGTTTATAACTTAATTATATAGGTTTTAAAACCGTAGTAATAGTAGTAGGGGCTGTGGATAAGTGGATAACCGAGTTAAAACCTTGTCACACAAAGTTATACACATGTGGATAAACTGTGTATGGTGTGTACAACTTTTACACATTGTCCACAATGACGATTTAGTTCGCTGTATTATAACAGCTTCGATTTCTCACTTATTTTTACCCGAATTGCTAGTAAAATTATTTAAATGTTTACTGATTTCGAATTTCTTTCTCCAAATTTTCAACTTCTTGTTTGAAAATCGGATCTTTTTCCATATCTACCCGTATTGTTCTATGAGCATGAATCACAGTTGTATGATCACGTCCCCCGAACTCTTCTCCGATTTTAGGAAGGGAGAAATCTGTAAGTTCACGTGATAGATACATCGCGATTTGACGCGGATAGGCAATGGATTTCGTACGTTTTTTCGCAATGAAATCTTCTTGGCGCACATTGTAATATTGACCGACTACTTTTTGAATATCTTGAATTGTAATTTTCTTAGATTTCGGTGTTTGAATAATATCTTTTAGTGCTTCAGCAGTCAGTTCAGTCGTAATCGGTTCACCTTGTAATCTTGAATAGGCGATGACACGTGTTAATGCACCTTCTAATTCACGAATGTTCGACTGAATTTGATTTGCGATATAGGTTAAAGATTCTAATGGAATATCCACATCTTCTTCCTCTAATTTTTTCTGCAGAATAGCCATTCTTGTTTCATAATCGGGCGGTGTGATATCAACGATCAAGCCCCATTCGAAGCGTGAACGCAGGCGATCTTCTAATTTCGAAATTTCTTTTGGTGGTCGGTCACTTGAAATCACAATTTGTTTTTCTGCTTGGTGTAAGTCATTGAAAGTATGGAAGAATTCTTCTTGTGTTTGTTCTTTGTTTTGAATGAATTGAATATCATCAATCAATAGAACATCAATGTTTCTGTATTTTTCACGGAATTGTTCCGTTTCGTTATCACGAATAGATTTAATAAATTCATTCGTGAATTTTTCACTTGATGTGTAGATAACTTTCGCATCTTTATTATTTTGTAGAACATAATGACCGATAGCATGCATCAAGTGAGTTTTGCCTAAACCTACGCCTCCGTAGATGAAGAGCGGGTTGTAAGCTTTTGCGGGTGCTTCCGCGACTGCAAGACTTGCAGCATGAGGGAAGCGGTTCCCAGGTCCGATAACAAAAGTTTCGAATGTGTTGTGTGCGTTAAATTGATCTTCGCTGCTGCTTAGGAAACCAGGAGTTTCCGTTTCTTTTTCTGGTTGTTTGTCTTTTTGATCGTCTTTAAGTTTTTTATCAGCTGTTAAATCGCTTTGAATGACAAATCGAGGTTTAAGCGGCGTTCCAATCGCTTTTTCGAATAAATTTTCTACAATATCCATGTATTGCTTCTTTAGAAAATTTTGAATGAAGTTATCTTCGACTAAAATAATCGCTTCAGAATCTTCGATGTCGATCAGCTTTGTTTTTGGAGGCTCAAACCAAGTTGAGTAACTGACTTCTGCCAATTCGCTTTTAGCTAATTCAAGAACTTTTTCCCAAATTTCTTCTTTTGACAT